>NZ_JAEMQH010000002.1:0-679294 GCF_016820575.1 Marinobacter sediminum
GCTCCCGGGTCATCACCGGGCTGAGCCGGTCTGGCAACACCAGGCAGGTGTGCTTCCGCTCGCGGCCGTTTTTTTGATCAAGCCGACGTAGAGCGGGCCTTCTGTCGCATGCTCAAAAAGAAGCGCGTTTTGTTGTAATGGAAAGCACTCAATGGTTATGTCAATTAACCGTGCTAGGCTCCCAATTCTGAGTGATCCTGATCAATCCACTGGAGCGTTAATAGCATTATGAGCAGCGACCCGTTAGAACAAGTTCTCGAAATGAATGGCGAAGAACGCTACGACTACTTCCTGAATGAAGTGCTCGAAGAGCGCGAGATCTGGATTCTCGTCAATGGTGAGAACCATTTCCTGAAGCTGGAGTCAGAGGACGAGGGAGTGGCGTATTTGCCGGTTTGGCCCAGCGCGGTATTTGCGGCGGCGTACGGCAATGATTCCGACGACCTATCGCCGAAAAGCATTTCCCTGCCGGACTTCTTCAAGAAGTGGGTGCCGGGCCTGACCAAAGACGGTCTGGAAATCGGCGTGTTCCCTGGCGCTGATGACACCCTGTGGATCACCGAGCCTGAAGAGTTGAAGCGTGATCTCCAGGAAGAGTTGTCGAACTTCTAAAGCCGCCTACACTGGGAGCAGTCCCTAGTCAGGAGTAATGGCAGCATGCTGGTTTTCTCCAATCCCGTGGGCTCCGGCTCACTCTGGTTCGATAATCTGGCCACGGCCGAGGGCACGCCTGTCGGCTACGATCCCCAGGCCAGGGCCTTCCTGCCGGTACGGCCATTTTGTGCGAACCGGGAGGTCATTGGCTGTAACTGGATTGCACCGCAAGAGGGTGCCTTCTGCCGCTCCTGTGCCATGACAGCGCTGGCGCCGGATCCGAGCATTCCCAACGCCATACACAACTGGGCTGAAACTGAAGCGGCCAAACGCTGGGTGCTCGACAACCTGGGCCGCTGGCATTGGTTTCGCCCGGAAGACCCGGGTACCCGCCCGATTTTTCACCTGCTGGCCGAAGGCCTGACGCCCGTGGCTATGGGGCACGCCAATGGCGTGGTGACCATCGGCGTTGCCGAGGCGGACCCGGTGGTGCGAACCAGCCGGAGGGAAGCTCTGCAGGAGCCCTATCGAACCATGGTGGGCCATATGCGTCACGAGATTTCGCACATGCTCTGGTGGCGACTTAGTCTGCGGGAAGACTTCCTGGAGGCATTCCGCGAGGAGTTCGGCGATGAACGTGCTGACTATACGGCAGCACTTCAGCGTCACTACCACGATGGACCGCCGCCAGATTGGCGGACGTCTTACCTGACCTCCTATGCCTCTGCCCATCCGCACGAAGATTGGGCTGAAACCGCAGCGCATCTGCTGCACCTCACCGACATTACCGACAGTGCCGTTGCCTCGGGCCTGTCATCCGAGGAGATGCCTGCTTCGCACTGGGATCCGTATTCGGAACCGGACACTGCGCGATTGATCAACGTGGCCGCGTCGCTTGCCATGCGCGTTAATCACATCAATCGCTCCATGGGGTTGTCGGATCTTTATCCCTTCGTGCTGTCGCATGCGGCCCAGCGAAAACTGGCGTTTGTGCATAACTGGTTACGTAGAGGCGCTCAGGGGCGGTGAGGTGTGGACAAGAACTTGCCCACAAAAACTGTGGATAACTTTGTTGGCAACGCAAGGACAGGTGTCCCGGAGCCCTTGAATTCAGGCGCTCCGGAAATGTGACGGTAAAGTGACCAACCTCCCTGTGTGCATGTATTTTGTTCGGTGGACTTAATGGATGCCGTAGGTTCGCTCATGCTCAAAGCGGAAGTAGCCGGCTTCCTCTTCTTTCCGGATCGTGTCAGCTTCCGCGCCTAGAAACGTCTGTCGCGCTTCGTGCAGGCGGCGCTGGCGCTCTTCACCATCGTACCTGGCCTTTATTTCCTGCCGTTGTGACATGTATTGATCACCTGCGCTCCAACGCTGATCCCTTTTTCTATCCAGGCGGGCCAGGTTTTCCACCGCTCGGTCGCTGTAACCGAGGCTTCGCCGGATCTCAGCAATCGTTTCCCGACGTTGATAGGTTGGCATGTCCCGGAGTTCTTCCTGGCTGGCCTTGAGGAATTTGTTGGCAAAAGAATCGCCCATAGCCAGGCTCTGGTTTGAGATGGCTTCTTCTGGGTAGGTCTTGCGGACCAGCTCACTGAGTTCTTCAAGCCGCTCGTTGAGTGGGCGCTCCTTGTCGGAGGTGATGCGCCCCATGGCTTTTGCCATTTCGTAGTCTCGAATCTGATGCTGCCAGAGCTCCTCCGCGACCTCTTTCCCAAAGATGTCTGACCGGTGTTTCATCAGCACCTCCATTCGGGTATCCGGATCGAGTTGCTGAATATCCTCCGCGCCTGCAGCGTACCAGGCCTGGTACTCAAGGTGGTTCTCGGCAAGGCGCATGAGTTCCGCTGCCATGCCCGGAAACGCCGCTTCCAGCAGCGCCTGCATGGCAACACGCCAGTGTTCTGGCTGGGTCTGACGCAGGTAATCCAGCAGGGCGGTTATGAGATCAATTTGTCCCAGCTTAGTGTCGAGTTCCTGGCCGTGGTGTTTCTGCATAAGCGCAACGACTTGCTCGAAGGTCAGCGATCCGTTGATGACGGTCGCGCCTTCCAGCATTGACTGATAGTCGATGGTTTCCAGTGCGACTGGCTTTTGCACAGATTGCTCGACGGGCGGCGCTAGCGGGGGTGACATCGGTGCCTGTTGCGGCGGTGGCGGTGTCTCAGCGCTGGCAGTCGCCGTGGCCTGGGTCAACCAGTAGCCAATGGGCACCAGCACCCCCAGCGAAAGACTAAGGCAAAGGGTTTTTGGGGTCAGGTGTTTACTCAGGATCATAATCGCTTCGATCGTTTCTTGTTAGTAGGGGTGTCAAAGGTCAATTCAGGCCTGCCGCTGCCTGGGCAGGGGCAGGCCATTGAACAAAATCCTTCTGTTCGATCCTTAGTTATCGTACTGGGCGATGTAGTGGAAGATCGCCCCGTAGAAATTCCGGATGCGGAAGGTGGTATTGGGAATGCCGATCATATCCAGGTGGTCCTGGTTGATCACTGCACCGCGTGAGGTCATCTGGGTCGGCGTGGGTTGGTTGATGTTGCTTACGTAGTCGGTATCGCTGTAAGTGGTCAGGTAGTCCATACCCCAAGCGTTGTAGTGGAACTCCGTACGCCAGCCCATTTGCTGGGAGTTGATTCCCACGAGGCCGTCGTCGTCGGTATCGTACTGTTCACCGTTGCCCTGACCCGCCGCACCATCGCCGCTGCAATCATCAATGCAATAGCCGTCGCCGTCGACATTGAAGTAATCATCCTGGGTAATCCACAAGGCCGGATTGACGTTGCCACCTTGCTGGGAGTTCACCGTCGAGGCGTAGCGCTTTGCGTACGTCGAGCTGACCGGATAGTTCTGGTTGAACTGCTTGGCCCCGGTCAGAACCCCATCGTTGGGATCGTAGTCGTCGTAGATCAGCTGCTTCAACGCTGCGTTCGCGTCGTTTTCGGCGCCATAGACAATGTCGCCGTAGGTGTCTGCCAGAGCCTCAACAATGTTACTGACGCCTTCGCCCAAATCCAGCACGTGCTTGGCAATGGGAGAGCCGCGGTGCGGTGAGGAGATGCTGTAGGCGACTTTTACCACCTGGTAGCCAAAGCGGTCGTGGAGAATCTTGGCCGCTTTTCGAAGGTCCATGCCGCCCTGGGAGTGGCCGACAAAGTTTACGTGGGTGAAGTCGTTGGCGATCATCCAGGCCTCCACCGCATCGGCCAACTGCAGGCCCCGATGGTCGGAAGAATGGAATGGTGACATCTCGGCTGCGGCACCAATCTGGCCCCAGTCCAGATACTTGTTGCAGCTGCTGTACCAGTAGCAGTTGGTGTAGAGCTTTCGCCCGTAAGTGTCACTGAAGTAGTGATAGCCAAGTATGTCGTCAAAACCCGCCATGCCGTGCACCATCACCACCGGGTGATTGGTTTTGTCGGCACCGGCCAGAGCCGGACTGGCTGCCATCAATGCGCCTGAGGAGAGGGCGGCTGCAATCAGGAAAGTTTTAACGTTCTTGGTCGTTCGAGGGTTGGTATTGTTTTTCATGTTGCGGTTCCAAGATCTGAATCGCACACACTATTAAATAAACCTTCGCTTCCTGGCTTTACAGTCCTTCTTCCTTAGCGGACAGGGTGTGTATGCGATACCTCAATGAATGCACGCTGAGCATCATTGCGATGTTTCTGGCGTGCTGCTTATTGTTATTTGGAGCACTTAATCGTTGACATTAAGCAGATTGAGGTAAGACCAAGGTCGTAAAAATCACAAAATTTAAATTGTAACGAAGTGTAACTTCCGAACTCTTCGGTGTGGATGGTTAAAGTGAGAGGCGGGCCAGAAACTTGCCCACAAAAACTGTGGATAACTATGTTGGCAACGCAAGGATAGGTAGCCTAGAGCGCCTGATACCAGGCGCTCTGGAAATGTGACCGTTAATTGACCGGTGTTGGCAAAGCTGCCGGCCACCCTTGTTTTTCGTCAGAACTCAAGACAAATTTTGCCAAAGTGACGCCCGGATTCTTCGTGCCGGAAAGCGTCGGCAATGTCTTCAAGGTTGAAGGAGCGGTCCAGGATCGGATGCATGCCATTAGCCTCGATCGCCCGGATCATCTCCTGTTGATGGGCGCGGCTGCCCACGATCAGTCCGTGCAGGCGTGCCTGTTTGGCCATCAGCTTGGCGGTGGGCACTTCGCCTTCACGCCCGGTCAGCACACCGATCAGCGAGATGTGCCCGCCAATGCTTACGGCATCGATGGATTCCGGCAGCGTGCCCGGGCCGCCGACCTCGATGACGTGGTCTACACCCTTACCGCCGGTGAGTTCCTGCACTTTTTCACCCCAGGCTGGAGTGGTTTTATAGTTGATGGTGTGGTCCGCCCCCAGCTCCCGCAGACGAGCCAGCTTGTCGTCCGACGACGACGTCGAGATCACCGTGGCGCCCATCATCTTGGCGAACTGCAAGGCAAAGATGGAAACGCCGCCGGTACCCAGGGTCAGCACCGTATCACCGGCTTTCAGGCCACCGTTCACCACCAGTGCGCGCCAGGCGGTCAAGCCGGCAGTCGTCAGAGTCGCCGCTTCGGCGTGGCTGTAGCCTTTGGGCGCGTGGGTAAACCAGTTGGCGGGACGGACAACCAGTTCGCGGGCATAGCCGTCCTCACCATCCCCAGGTGTGGTGGAGAAGTTATCAATAGGCGCTGGGCCATCCAGCCACTGGGGGAAAAAGGTTGATACCACGTTATCGCCCGCTTTGAATTCGGTGACGCCTTCGCCCACGGCCTCAACCGTACCGGCGCCATCGGCCATCGGAATGCGATCGTCTTCGGTTGGGATCGCACCGACCACCACGGCGTAATCGTGGAAGTTAAGTGAGCTGGCACGGATGCGAACGCGAATCTCGCCCGGTCCGGGTTGGCCCGGTTCCGGAGCCTCACTCAGCTGAAGTTGGTCCAGTCCGCCCGGTTTGCTCAGGGTTATGCGTTTCATTCCAAGGTGCTCCCGTTTGGTCGGTTTGATGTCGGTTTATGAGTTGCTAACTCCATGACTACAGATTGTGGGGGTAACTGGATCATTCAACCCTGCTGCTCGACTGACATCTTTACCGGGAGCAGGTCATTCCGCGATGACCCGGTTGAACCACTCCACGCCGAACCGAACCCCAAAGCCCTGGATGTCCGAGGGGATGTGCGCCAGCCCGCCCTTGTGCGTGCCGGTGGACGCCATGTCGACGTGGAGCCAGCCCACGTCTTTATCCACAAATCGCCCGAGGAAGCGAGCGGCGTATATGTGATCGCCCGCACCGGCGGTCCGGCATTGAAGGGTGTCGGCGACCTCGGACTTCAGGTCATCGTCGTAATCGTCCTCGTATGGAAACGGCCACACCCGCTCACCGCAATGTTCACCGGCCTGGATGATGGGTTCCACCCAGTGGCGCCGATTGGTGAGGGCGCCTGCTATGCGGTTGCCAAGGCTTGAGACCACAGCCCCGGTGAGGGTGGCGTAATCGAGAATGGCACGCGGGGGTTTCCGGCAGGCCAGGGCCAGGGTGTCGGCCAGAACCATGCGGCCTTCGGCATCGGTATTGATCAATTCAATGGTGGTGCCATTAAGGGCGGTTACTACATCGTTGCATTTCACGCCCCGTGAGCCGATGTGGTTCTCGGCCAGCGCCAGCCAGCAGTCCACCGGCGCCGGGAAATTAAGGCGGGTGAGGGCTAGCAGAGTACCCAGCGCGACCGCGCTGCCCTGCATGTCGCCGTGCATTCCCAGCATACTTCCGCCGGTTTTGAGGTTGCTGCCGCCGGTGTCGAAACAGATACCCTTACCGACCAAGGCCAGGGGCCGGTCTTCGCCGCCTTTCAGGCGGTACCTCAGCCGCAGAATGCCGGCATCTCGATTGGGGCTGGCCTGGACCACGGATAAAAAGGCACCCGCTTTCATTTGTTCCAACTGGTCGCAATCGTAGAATTCCGCCTCCCAGCCCTCCTGATGCGCCAGTGCCTGGGCGTACTCCCGGTAAATGCTTGGTGTCAGGTAATTGCCCGGCAACTGAGTCAGCCAGCGTGCAAGGTTGTTCCCCTCGGCGGTTGCCTTGGCGTAGCGAAAGTCGGCAGCTTCAAACTCACCATAGAAGTTCATAACGGCCAGCAGAGGCTTGTCTTCGGGCTTGTCCGAGAGTCTTGGCAGCTGGAAGAGGGCGGCATAGGCGGCCGAAACCAGGGCTTCGGCCATGGTGCAGGCTGTCCCGGGGTGATCCAGCAGTGAGATCACATTAATCTTTCGGCAGCGCTCTGCCATCAATGGCGCGAGCAGGGCCCGGGCCTGGCTCAGGGCCTTGAAGCCCCGGGCATCTGCCGACACGAAGCCGATGCTGGTGCGCGTACCTCGGGGTCCAGAAATCAGTACTGGATTGGCGGATTTCGGGAAATCGGCCAGGCGCAGTTTCAGGTAATCCG
This sequence comes from Marinobacter sediminum, assembly GCF_016820575.1. GTDB lineage: Bacteria > Pseudomonadota > Gammaproteobacteria > Pseudomonadales > Oleiphilaceae > Marinobacter > Marinobacter sediminum. Next base: position 7,026 of record NZ_JAEMQH010000002.1, read on the forward strand.
CCCATGGGGACTTTTCCATTACTTTCTTGTGAAGATCGGGTACCAGCAGTATCAGCCCCACGCCGGTATCGAAGTCCCAGGAGGCAGGAATGCGGTGGTCCACATCCAATTTCAGGTCCGGTAATTTGGGGAGTTCTGGTTTCATGGCGGGGTGCTCCAAACGGTTTCGAGTGCAGCCTGGTTTAAGGATAGTTGTATTCCCCGGGAATACCTCAGCACCCGGTAAAGAACCCTTGAGCAGGCTGTGGATTGGGCTAGTCTTTAAAGTTCCTCGTTGCCCCGGAGTATCCCGTTATGGCTATCACCGATTCTGCAGACTGCGATCTCATTTTCTACACCAACCCCATGTCTCGAGGGCGCATTGTGCGCTGGATACTGGAAGAGGTCGGCGCCGACTATCGCCAGGTTCTGCTCGCCTATGAAACCGACATGAAGGCCGATGAGTATCTCGCCATCAACTCCATGGGCAAAGTGCCCGCCTTGGTGCACCGTGGCCAGGTGGTCACCGAATCTGCCGCTATTTGTGCCTATCTTGCCGATGCCTTCCCGGATGCGGGCCTCGCGCCCGACCTGACTGATCGGGCAGCCTATTACCGGTGGCTGTTCTTCGCCGCCGGCCCGTTGGAGGCGGCGGTGATGGATCGGGTACTCAAGGCCGAGGTCACCAGTGACCTTGAGAAAATGGTCGGCTACGGCACTTACGACCGCACCATTGATACCCTGGTGCGGGCGGTATCAGATACCCCCTACATTGCCGGCCCGCGGTTCACCGCGGCCGACGTCTACGTTGGCTCCCACATCATGTGGGGTATGGAGTTCGGTTCGATTCCGAAGCGACCGGAGTTCGAGGCCTATGTGGAAAAGCTGGAAAGCCGGCCTGCATTGGCCGCGGCAAAGGCTGTGGACGACGGTCTTATCCCCCAGTGACTGAGTACGGTCATTTAGTGTTCAAGATGCGTCAGCGCCCTGTTCTCGTGGGCTGGGGCGCTCTGTCCTTGCTCTGCTAACACAGTTATCCACAGTTTTTGTGGGTAATCATGGCTCTGTTGAAAAAGTCTCCGTGCGGACTCTCGGTTCTAAACAGGACAGCGGACTAATGAAGCCTTATTCGCGAGAACTGGTGGTTAATATGATCTATGGCCTTCTCGTTCATGCTGCGATGAACCTGAATAGCCTGCCGGACGTTCGTCAGGCCCACCAAGAATTGGACGGAATGGTAAAGGACATGCTGAATGGCCTAAAGATATAGCGGTGCAATTGAGCCTGGAGGCCTTCTATATCGTCGTCGGGAAATGCCGTTTTGTTCTACTTTATTCTTGAAACTCAATGTTCGCTTTGCGACCTTTAGTCATTGCCGTCCCCATTCATTTCCTCCCATTTCAACCAACCGAGAAGCGGCTCGTCGAAAGGAAAAGGCGAGATCATTGGCAGACGATAATTGTGCCAGCGACACGCCAATTCGACCCGTCGCCGACCACTCATAATATTCTCCCTCTTTGGTGCGAATCATGGTGGTCGCAAAGGAACTTGAGTTTCCTCCCTTTTCATTGACAATCAATTCTTCATCTCCGTCGCTGCTTTCGACTTGCGCTTCAAAATCAACAAACAACTCGTCGAGCGGGACTTGTGCCGCCAGCACCAAGCGGGTGCGAGATTCATAACACGCGTCAATGAGGGTCACGAATCGTCGTGCTTCGTTGAGGTGATTGGCGTCCAGTTGGGGGACGCGCTCCATGATGATGACCGGAAATCGGCGGCAGAGAGAAATATAATCGGCCGCCCCGAGCGGTTGGTAGCACAACTCGGAAAAGTCAAACCAGGCGCACCGGTCATTCAATCGGGTCACCTGGACGGTGCGACCAAAGAGGACGGGAATGATCTCGGCCTCAGTTCCGGATGCAGTGCTACCAAATATTTTTTCCAACTGCGCTTGCATGTTGTTTTTACTATTATTATCACTATGAACTTTCTTGTTTGACCAAAAATAGGATTGACCATCCGCTCGATTTTCAAGTCGATAATCCTTGCTGGAATCCTCCATGGAAATAATGTCGAATGTGTGTTTTAACATGTCTATGAATGGCAAAAAGAGGGAGCGGTTAATGCCTCCCTCATACAAGGCATCGGGAGAGCGATTCGAGGTAGCCACTACCACCACATTCAAATCCAATAATAATGAAAACAGTCGCTTCAAAATCATGGCATCGGCAACGTCTGTCACTTGAAATTCATCGAAACAGAGGAGTTGGGCTTCTTGTGCCAATTGTTGCGCGATGATGGGAATCGCATCGCCTCGTGGGTACTCCTGTTTGTAGACAAAGATTCGATGATGGACGTCTAGCATGAATTCGTGAAAGTGGACGCGACGTTTGGTTATGTTTATGCGTTTGTGGCTGTCATTAGTACAGCAAGAATTATCATCAGGAACAGAAACCGACGCGTAAAAGAGATCCATTAGAAAGCTCTTGCCGACCCCGACCGGTCCATGAATGTACATGCCTCGCGGAGGTGGACCAAAAGACAACAAATGGAACTTCTTTCGAAGAAAAGACTGAGCGTGTGCCAAGGATCGCGCCAGTAATTGTAACAGCGGACTGCTGTTTTTAAAGCTGCCCTCTGTCGGTTCGTCGCTTCGCACTGGTACTGGTGGGAGCGAAGTAAGAGACTCGTGCAGGGCATCGAATTTTGCCGCCAGAGCGACCTGCGCGTCATCTCGTCGCACCTCCCCCGCATCCACCATGCGTTTATACGCTGCTGTCACGGGGCCTGTCGGGAAGGACCGCCAAGCGACGCGATGTTGTGCTGTCATATTCTTCATCACAGTATTCATCATGGAGCTGATGAGTTTATTAACATGGTGGTTTGGTACGCTAGATTTCTGTATGGGTATCAAATTAACCCTGACACACCTCCTCTATTCGGCAAGCCCCGGGTTCTGCCCTGTCGCTGCGAACATTCCTAAAAAAGAGGCTTAATACAGCGGGGGGAGAGTATTGCTCCAGCCGCTTGAATGTTCGCTTTGCGACCCGAGCGGCCAATAAATGCTGACAACCCCCGGCCACAATATGGTGCCACGTCCTCCTCGGGGAGTGGTCTCGCGCCCCGGAAACTGGCACAGTTCACCACACCTATCGAACAATCACAGTAAGAGGAATAACCGGTGACAGATCCTGTCGACTACCAACTGAATGACGGCGTTGCGACCATTACCATCGCCAATGGCAAGGCCAATGCGCTGAGCCATGAGGTGTTTGAAGCGCTGAACTCAGCCCTGGACCGGGCGGAATCGGACGAGGCCGTGGTTATCCTGACCGGTCAGCCGGGCATTTTCTCCGGCGGGTACGACCTGAAGGAAATGCAGAAGGGCGCTAACGAGGCCTCTGCGCTGGTGACGGTGGGTTCCAAACTGACCCGTCGACTGTCGGCATTCCCGTTTCCGGTGATTGGCGCCTGCAGCGGCCACGCCATTGCCAAGGGTGCGTTCATCCTGTTGTCAGTGGATCACCGCATCGGCGTTGAGGGAGACTTCAAGCTGGGCCTCAATGAAGTGGCCATTGGCATGACCATGCACCGAGCGGGCATCGAAATTGCCCGGCACCGTTTGACGCCAGCTCACTTCCAGCGTTCTGTGGTGAATGCGGAAATATATGGGCCCCAGGGCGCGGTGGAGGCAGGTTTCCTGGACGAAGTTGTGGCCCCGTCGGAACTCAGTACTCGCGCCAATGAGCTGGCACAACAGTTCAAAAAGCTGAACATGCGGGCGCATAAGGAAACCAAGCGCAAAGCCAAGGCCGAATATCTGGCGCTGCTGGATCGCTGCATCGAGCAGGATTCCGAGCACCTCGGGCTGGCGGGTTAATCCACATAAGCTGTGGATAACTGTGTTAGTAGGCTAAGGAAAAGCACCGTTGAGCCCCCGTGCCGGGGGCTCAACGAATAATGATTGAAAAATGATCGTATCTGTTCAGATAACCGTTCAGATAACCCCGAACGCCAGCATAGCGTCGGCCACGCGCTTGAAACCTGCGGCGTTGGCGCCGAACACGTAGTCCCCTTTGCGGTCATACTGCTTGGCCGTGTCAAAGCAGGAGCGGTGGATCTCACACATCACGGTTTTGAGCTGATCAACGCTGTAGTCGAATGACCAGGACTCCCGCGCCGCGTTCTGCTGCATTTCCATGGCGCTCATCGCCACACCGCCGGCGTTGGCGGCTTTCCCAGGTGCGAACAGTACCTTGGCGCCGGTAAACGCCTGGATGGCGTCCGGAGTGCTGGGCATGTTGGCACCTTCCACCACCGCAATCACCTTGTTGTCGATCAACGCTTTGGCGTCGTCTTCGTCCAATTCGTTCTGGGTCGCGCAGGGCATGGCGACATCGCAGGAAACCTGCCAGATGGACCCGTCAGACTCGTACTCGGCGTTGCCCTTGCTGCGTTCCGGGTAGTCACTGATACGGCCCTGATCCACCTGCTTGATCTGCTTGACCAGTTCCACGTCCAGCCCTTCGGAGTCGTACACGTAGCCATCGGAATCGGAGCAGGCAACAACCGTAGCGCCCAGTTCGGTAGCCTTTTCCATGGCATAGATGGCGACATTGCCGGTACCGGAGACCACCACCTTCTTGCCTTTGAGCTCCTGGTCGTTGGCACTCAGCATGTCCTGCAGAAAGTAAACGGCGCCGTATCCGGTGGCTTCCTTGCGGCCGCGGGCACCGCCCCAGCCAAGTTCCTTACCGGTAAGAATGCCGGTTTCATAGCGGTTGGTGATGCGTTTGTACTGTCCGAACAGGAAGCCGATTTCCCGTTGGCCGACGCCAATGTCGCCCGCTGGCACGTCGGTGTCCGCGCCGATATACCGATACAGCTCGGTCATGAATGATTGGCAAAAGCGCATGACCTCGTTGTCGGACTTACCCTTGGGATCAAAGTCCGATCCACCTTTGCCGCCGCCAATGGGCATCCCGGTCAGGGCATTCTTGAAAATCTGTTCGAAGCCGAGAAACTTGACCACGCCCAGATTGACCGATGGGTCGAAGCGCATACCGCCCTTGTAAGGACCCAGGGCCGAATTGAACTCAACCCGGAAACCGCGGTTGATCTGCACCTCGCCGTCGTCATCAAGCCACGGCACGCGAAACATCAGCTGTCGCTCGGGCTCGCAGATCCGCTCAATCAGCTTGGCGTCGGTGTACTCCGGGTGTTCGGCCACCACTGGCTCGAGCGATGAAAGCACCTCGGTGACTGCTTGGTGGAACTCGGGCTCGTCGGGGTTGCGGTCGATAATGTATTGGCGAAGTTCTTCCAGCGATTGTTTCTTGCTCATGGGGCCTCCCTCGGTCGTGCGACGTGCCCATTCAGCGTGACTCGGGGTGGGCAGCAGGAATCAGTACAAGTGCGCCAGGAAGATACGGCGGAGCTTGTGGGAGGGATCAGCCGTGCAGGAGTGGAGAAAGCGGACGCCGCCGTGCGGCGGCGTCCGAGAAGCGGGCCTTAGTACGCGCCTTCGCTGTAGATCAGCTCGTAACTGTGGCTGTAGATCTCGAGGATGTTGCCGAACGGATCTTCCATGTAGATCATGCGGTACGGCTTCTCACCCGGGTAGTAGTAGCGCGGTTTTTCCATACGCTTCTTACCACCAGCCGCGACGATGCGCTCTGCCAGCCCTTCAACGTCCGGATCCTGAACGCAGAAGTGGAATACTCCAGTCTTCCAGTACTCGAAGTTGTTTTCCGGGTTTTCCTGGCCCTTGAACTGGAACAGTTCAACGCCGATGCGATCGCCGGTGGACATGTGAGCGATGCGGAAGCTGCCCCAGCCCTCGCCAAACACGTCGGTGCACATTTGACCAATGGGGCTATCGTCTTCTTCGACGTCGGTCGGTTTCATGATCAGGTACCAGCCCATGACTTCGGTGTAAAACTTCACCGCTGCTTCCAGGTCGGGTACGGAAATGCCAATGTGTGAAAAGTTTCTTGGGTAAACGTTGCTCATCTGCTGTTGCCTCTTGCCTCTGTGACTGTGCGAGCAGATTACAAACCTTGTATGATCACGTAAAATTATCATTTTTGATATTTTCGAGTACGAAATGTAATGATAAATCCTGTCTGGTTACGCAGTTTCTGCACTCTGGTTGAGGTTGGGCATTTCACGCGCACCGCCGAGCGTTTGCACATGACGCAATCCGGTGTCAGTCAGCATGTGCGCAAGCTGGAAGAACAGTTGGAGCTTTCTTTGCTGATGCGTCAGGGCAAGCAATTCACCCTGACCGATGCCGGTGAGCGGCTGTACCGCGAGGCCAATGTCATTGTTGAGTCACTGTCCGATCTTGAGCGCAGGGTGGGGGCCGATCCCGCGTTCGAAGGCGTGGTAACGATCATGTCGCCGGGCAGTGTCGGGCTGAAGCTGTACCCGCATCTGCTGACGTTGCAACAACAGCATCCGGGCCTGGTCATAGATTACCGGTTCGCGCCCAATTCCGATGTCGAGCGTGCTATCGCCGAATACCGGGTGGATGTGGGCATCATGACCAAGCCCGCATCCCGGGATGAAGTCGGCTTCAAACCGGTAGGCGAAGAGGCTTTGTTGCTGGTGACACCGGAGGGGATGGAGGAGCCGAGCTGGGGGGAGTTGATGGCGCTCGGATTCATTGATCATCCTGATGGCGCTCACCATGCTGGATTGCTGCTTGGGGCTAACTACAGCGAGTTCCATCACAGTAACCAGTTCCCGTCTGCGGGGTTTTCCAATCAGATCAGCCTGATTCTTGAGCCGGTCAGCCGGGGTTTGGGGTTTACCGTGTTGCCGGCCTACGCCATCGAAGCGTTCCAGCAGCCAGAGAAAGTGCAGACTCACCGGTTGGCAACACCAGCCAGCGAAACCCTGTTTCTGAGTTTTCGTCGCAATCAGCCTCTGCCCAACCGGGTCAGCACCGTTATCGATGCCATGCGCGAAGGGTTGGGATTGGGCGCTGCCGATTCGCTCGGATTAGTGTAGTTTGGGAGAATTCAGAAAATAGTCAGTTTTTCATCACAGAATCCGGAGGTCGAGCGTGTCCCAGCACGAGCAGTTTGCCAGTGACAACTACAGCGGTGTGTGCCCCGAAGCCTGGGAGGCGATGGCCGCAGCAAACCGCATGGACGAAGCCGCCTACGGCGAAGACAGCTGGACCCAGCGGGCCGCTGATGCCATCCGGACGCTGTTCGATACTGACTGCGATGTCTTTTTTGTGTTTAACGGCACCGCGGCCAACTCCCTGGCCCTGGCCTCTATTGGGCAATCCTTTCACAGTGTCATCTGCCACGAGCTGGCGCACATCGAGACCGACGAATGCGGCGGGCCGGAATACGCCTCCAACGGCGCAAAATTGCTGCTGGGGCAGGGGCCGGATGGCAAGCTTACACCCGAGAGCATCGAGCACCTGGTCACCAAGCGCACGGATATCCATTACCCAAAGCCCAAGGCGCTGAGCCTGACCCAGGCCACGGAAGTGGGCACCCTCTACACCCCCGAGGAATTGCGCGCTATCCGGGCCATGGCGGATAAGTACAACCTTAGCATCCATATGGATGGTGCCCGGTTTGCCAACGCGGTGGCGGCGCTGGATGTGCACCCGTCGGAGATCACCTGGAAAGCTGGCGTGGATGTGCTGTGTTTCTCCGGCACCAAGAACGGCCTGGCCCTGGGCGAGGCGGTGGTGTTCTTCAATCGGCAGCTGGCGGAGGATTTCGAGTGGCGCTGCAAGCAGGCCGGGCAACTGGCGTCCAAGATGCGCTACATTTCAGCGCCCTGGTGTGGGCTGCTGGATAACGATGTCTGGTTGCACAATGCCCGACATGCCAATGCCTGTGCAGCACGGCTGGCTGGCGGGTTGGAAGGCTTGCCCGGTGTTGCCCTTCGCTATCCCCGACAGGTGAATGGCGTGTTCGTGGAAATGCCCGAACCGGTGCAAGCTGCGCTGCGAGCCAAGGGCTGGCGGTTTTACAATTTCATCGGCGGCTCGGCCCGGCTGATGTGCTCCTGGGCAACCACAACCGAACGCGTGGATCAGTTTGTGGCCGATGTGCGTGAGCTGGTGCGTTAACGCCAAATCCGGCCGCGATGACCTCGGGGCCGGGCAGCGCGGTTCTTTCTTTTGCTGGTGTCTGAACTAAACTTTAGTTAGGTTTTTGGCTCAGGGGCTTTGCCCATGGAAACCGACCCAGACTGCGCCCATCAACCCAGTGTTGAGCCTCTGCTGCAACGCCTTTGTTGTCTCCTGTCCTTGTGCGTCGCTTTTCTGCTGGCGCCTTTTGCCCAGCCCGTTCTCGCCGACTCGTCCACAGATCTCCATGCGGTTTTAGATGGAAAAACGTTCCAAAGTCAGCTGGGTGTTAAAGGCGGCCCTGGGGACATTGACGACCTGCTGGTGTTCGATGATGGAGAGTTTGTTTCGGAGGAATGTGAGCGCAGGTGCGGCTACGCCAAGGTGGAGTACTGGGTCAGAGCGGAGGGTGATGCCGTCCAGATGCGGGCCGATGTTCCTTGTACGGAGTCTGGTGCGGTTATGTATTGGCGTGGCACTGTCAGGGGAGACGAAATCGAAGGGTCGATTATCTGGGTCAATAAACGCTGGTACTGGACCTTTGAAAAAGAGCTGTGGTTCAAGGGTCGGCTAGTCAAGGCACAGCAGCCATGATGCTGCCGACGTTACCTGAAAACAGGCGTTTGGCAGGTTTTCTGAAGCTCGGTCTGTTCGTCGCCATCGTTGTGGTTGGCAATCTGATGACACGTGGCGTCATGGATGGGCTCGATCTTGTGATTCGACCATCCACCGAGCCTGCGTTGCACCGTATCATCATGATATCCATGGCGGCTTATATCCTTTTGATGGCGATTCCCTTTGTACCTGGGGTCGAGGTGGGTCTGGCCTTGATGATGATTCTTGGCCCAAAAGTTGTGCCCCTGGTGTTTTTTTGCACACTCACGTCGTTATGTCTGGCTTACTTGATTGGTCGGCTGGTACCGGAGTCGAGCATTGCTCAATTTCTTCGGGAAGTGCGGTTGGTAAGGGCAGCGAATTTTTTTGCCGGGTTTGAGGGGCTCACGCCCGAGCAGCGTATTGTCAGGTTGACGGAGCACACGCCCCAAAAGTGGCTGCCCTGGCTGATTCGGCATCGGTACATCACTTTGCTGGTGGCAATCAATCTGCCCGGCAATATGGTTGTGGGCGGCGGAGGAGGGCTGGCGATGATGGCTGGTATGAGTCGGCTCTTTTCGCCCTTCGCTTTTGTGCTTCTTGTTGCGGTGGCTATTTCGCCGATCCCAATGGTACTGCTGTTGTTTGGAGATGCGATTGCCAGTTGGCCTATCTAGCCCGCGCTACTCAGATTTTTGCCCTGCTTGATTCGTTTACCCCTATTTCATCTGCAAGTTGCAGTCGCTAGTTTTCGTTCTTCGTGGTATATCAGCTAACCTGTTTAGCTCAACATTTTTGGGAACCTAGCAATGCCAAGAGCAAGTGAAATCAAAAAGAATTCTGCAGTGGATTACGATGGCCGGGTGTATTTCGTCAAGGATATCGAGCGCTCGGTGCCTCAGGGACGGGCTGGCGGCAGCCTGTATCGCATGCGCATGTACGACGTTGTAACCGGCAGCAAGATTGACGAGACCTTCAAGGATTCAGATATGCTGAATCTGGCGGATCTTACGCGCCGGCCGGCCACCTTCTCCTACGCCGATGGTGAAGAAGTGGTGTTCATGGACAGCGAGGACTTCACTCAGTACAGCCTGAATCGTGAAGCCATCGCCGATGAGCTGCTGTTCATCAGTGAGGACACCCAGGGTTTGATGGTGGTTCTGGTCAGCGACGCTCCGGTATCCCTGGCCTTGCCGCCGACGGTGGAGCTGGATATCAGCGAGACCGATCCTTCGATCAAGGGCGGCTCCGCAACCGCGCGCACCAAACCGGCCACCCTGTCTACCGGGTTGGTGGTGCAGGTGCCAGAGCACATCTCCACGGGTGACCGGATCAAGGTGAATGTGGAGGAGCGCAAGTTCCTGAGCCGTGCCTGAGCTTGTCCTGGGAGGCTGAGTGACCGATTCGAAGGCAAAACTGGTGGTGTTTTACGATGGTTCTTGCCCGACGTGTATCAAGGACCGGCGCTGGTACGAAAAGCTGGCGGGTAAAACCTGCGAATCGGTTGAGTGGCTGGATATTACCGGCCGTGATGACGAACTGCGCAGTGAAGGTATTGATCCCTACCGGGCCCTGAGAGAGTTGCACGTGAAAGATACTCAGGGCCGAATCCATCGCGAAATGGATGCTTACATCCTCCTGATGTCTCGCGTGCCGGTGCTGAAACCCTTGGCCTGGCTGATCGGTCTGCCTTTGATACGGCCGGGCCTCGCCCGGCTCTACCACGCCTGGGTCAGCCGGCGGCTTGATGCCGGTGCCGACTAAGATCTAATCCCGCGAGGGTGCTTAAGGCACTATTGTTAGAGTGAAAATTAGAGAACGCCAGCTCATCCGCCCCGGCAGTCGGGGTTGGGATCGGTTGGCGTTTTTGCGTTAACACTAAGAACAATACCGCGAGGACATACTATGTTGCAGAGACTGACCAACGGTTCAGTGAAACTGGTCGAGCGTTATCTGCCCGATCCCTACGTACTGGTCCTGCTGCTATCACTAGTGGTGTTTGTGGCCGCTATCGCCTTTGAAGGCCAATCGCCGCTGCAAATGGTGCAGTACTGGGGCGATGGCTTCTGGAACCTTCTGACGTTCGCCATGCAAATGGTCCTGGTTCTGGTGACCGGTTTCGTACTGGCCAGCACCCCGTTTTTCCGCACCATCCTCAAAGCCCTGGCTCGGCTGGCTAAATCACCTGGCCAGGCGGTTATCCTGGTCACGCTGGTGTCGCTGGCGGCAGCCTGGATTAACTGGGGCTTTGGCCTGGTAATCGGGGCGCTGTTCGCCCGCCAGGTGGCGCGGGAAGTGCCCAGCGTGAACTACCCGTTGCTGATTGCGAGTGCCTACAGTGGTTTCATGGTGTGGCACGGCGGTCTGGCCGGCTCGGTGCCGCTGGTGATCGCCACCGAAGGTCACTTTACCGCCGACATGATTGGCGTGATTCCCACCAGCGAGACTATTTTCGCGCCGTTTAACCTGCTGCTGGTGCTGGCGATGTTCATTGTTATACCGGTGGTGAACCGGCTGATGATGGGGAACGATGGCAAGCACGTTGACGCCACCAAGCTGGGTGACGAAGCTCCACTGCCACCGCTGCAGAACGATCGCCCGGCTGAGAAGCTGGAAAACAGCCTCATCCTGGCCCAGGCCATCGGGGTAATGGGGGTGATTTTTGCTGGTTACTACTTCCTGGCGCGCAGTGGTTCGCTGAACCTGAACATCGTCAATTTCATGTTCCTGATTCTGGGTATCATCCTGCACGGTCGGCCGTCCCGCTTCATCGCCAGTGCTACCGAGGCGGTTAAAGGCTCTACCGGTATCATCATCCAGTTTCCGTTTTACGCCGGCATCATGGCGATGATGGTGGATTCCGGCCTGGCCAGCAGCCTGTCCAACTGGTTTGCCAGTGTTGCCAACCCGACCACTTTCCCGCTGTTTACCTTCCTGAGTGCCGGTATTGTTAATATCTTCGTGCCGTCTGGTGGTGGGCAATGGGCGGTGCAGGCACCGATCATGCTCGAAGCCGGCGCCGCACTGGGTGTCGAGCCTGCCCGCACCGCCATGGCGGTGGCCTGGGGTGATGCCTGGACCAACATGATTCAGCCGTTCTGGGCGTTGCCGGCCCTGGCGATTGCCGGCCTGTCTGCCAAGGATGTCATGGGCTACTGCCTGATCGTGTTGCTGGTTACCGGTGTGGTGCTGGGTTTCGGGCTGATGCTCCTGCCCTGATCACGATCGTCAGAACGGGCAGCCGGGCGTTGACGCGCCCGGTTGCCCGTAGATGCGGTAAAGTGTGCGAACGTCCCATCAAGAAGGAAGCACCTGAATGACCGCTAAGCCCTCCAAGCCCGTATCGGCCTCGGCCATCGAACAGCACGTCTACAAAGTGTTCCCGAACGATATGAACGCCCACAACACGGTGTTCGGCGGCATGATCATGGCCAAATGTGATCGTCTGGCTCTTGTGGTTGCCGAACGACATTCCGCCCATGTGTGCGTGACCGCCGCGGTGGATTCCATTCATTTTCGGGCGCCGGCCAAAGGCAATGACACCCTGCTGTTTAGCTTGTCGCTGAACCGCAGCTGGGGTTCGTCCATGGAAATTGGTGCGCGGGTGGAGGCCGAGAACAGCTACACCGGCGATACCCGTCATATCCTGTCAGCGTTCTTCACCTTTGTGGCCCTGGATGAAAACGACAAGCCGGTGGATGTGCCCGAGGTGGTGCCAGAGACGGATGAGCAGGCGCGCCGGTTCGCGAATGCTCAGGTTCGCCGCGACGGGCGGTTGAAGACGCGCGAGAAACTGGCCAGCCGGTGATCCGGACTGAGCCCGACGGCCAGTCGAACATTTCCAGCTTATGGAATGCGGACTACACTGACAACTGGAGTCGCAGTTATGAGCAGCCAGCAGGTTTCAGTTTGGATCAGATCAAGCCTCTGCCCATAGGCGCCCAGCACTACATCCTCATGCTGATCCCGAGGCTAATCCGGGACATTGAGGAGCTGGGGTTGCCGCACATCATTCGGACTTCCAGCTTTACCGAGCGGGAAGTCACTACCCTCTACTTCGAGTTCGTTTCCATAAACCGGGTGCTACCGACCGAGCCCGAGCACATAGCGCCTGGGCTGTGGCCGCATCTGATTTATTGTGTGCAGGTGATGACTGAAATGGTGAATTCTGCCTCCATGGAGGGGCTGGCTCAGGCCCGGGAACAGGCCATTCGGAAGTTCCTGCCCCATGCTCGGCAGACGGTGGAGAAAGAGTATCAGGATCAGTGTCGGGAAGGCGCCGTGGACTTGCACCTGGCGGGAGTGTTGCGACAGGACAGCTCGCCAGATCATTCCCGGGAGCTGTGCATGGAGGCAATACGGCTGGAGCGCGAGCAGCGGATAGAGTCCGTCAGGGGGCTCTCCACCGCCCATCTGGATGCCCATTCGGCCTGCATTGTTGAAGCCGCAAAAGCCTATGTCGAGCAGGCCCAGGCGGACGCACCGGAGGACTTCGGGTTATTGGACCTGGTGGTTCGGTTACTGGATCTGCTGCGCCTGGTGCACGTGCTTGAAACCTCGCCCTCGGCGCAGGCGGCCATTCCGGCTGACTTCACCGTGGACAATATCGTGCTGGGTATCGGTAACGCGCTGTACCGCAGGGAATTGGGCCTGCGCTTTACCCAGGTTAAAGCTCCGCATCCTTAACGTTCTCCATCACCACAAAGGTACTGGTCTGCAGCACATGGGGCAGGGCAGAGATCTGTTCACCCAGTACCTGCCGATACTCCGCCATGTTTCGGGTGCGCACTTTCAGCAGGTAATCGAAGTTGCCGGCGATCATGTGACATTGCTCCACTGCGGATATCTGCTTAACTGAATGGTTGAAGGCGGCGAGGGCATTGCTGCTGGTGTCGTCGAGGGTGACCTGGGCAAAGGCGATGTGGGACAGGCCAAGTTTGGTCTGATTGACCAGAGCCGTGTAGCCGGTGATGTAGCCTTGCTCCTCTAACCGCCGCATGCGCACCTGGCACGGTGTCTTGGACAGGCCCACTCGGGATGCCAGTTCGGTCACCGTAATCCGGGAGTTTTTCTGCAATTCGCGAATAATGGAGTGATCGATTCTGTCCAATTCGACCATAGGGTCCGTTCCTGAGTGTGTGAATAGCGTGTTTTTAGCCTGAATTTAATCAAAAAGCCTATTTTTGGAAACTTGCTAGCCAATCTGGCTGTCTGGCTATGCAGACGAGTTGATCCTCTGGCGGTCTCAGGACGTAGGCGGTGATAAGGCCGTGAAAAGGGGCCTCGGAAGCGGCCTTAAGTCCCAAGCCGTTGCGAACGTGACACCATCCTGCGCTGGTCAGAAACGCTTAAGCGAAGGAGTTTTGGCTAGAGCATCGAAATTTTACAGAAAATTCATAAATTTTTCTCTCGAAAAAAAGACAGAACGCCTCGTGGGTTTGGTTTTTAAAGAGAAAATGTCTTTGTCGTTCTCGGTAGAATGCCGGTAAGACAACTAATGAAGAGGGTGTAGCTATGAGACCGCAGCAATCAGAGACGCCGACACTAGTCGACAGCCGGCTGGCCATTCGTGATTACTACCTTGCCGACGAGCATAAGGTCGTCCATGAGATGATTGCGGGCGCTCAGTTGTCACCGAGCGAGCGCGAAGCCATTTCGGCTCGCGCCGCCGATCTGGTGCGTAGCGTGCGTAAAAACGCCAAGCCCACCATCATGGAAAAATTCCTCGCCGAGTATGGGCTGACCACCAAAGAAGGCGTGGCACTGATGTGTCTGGCCGAGGCCCTGTTGCGGGTGCCGGACAGCATGACCATCAATGACCTGATCGAGGACAAGATCACCTCCGGCGCCTGGGGCACACACCTGGGTAAAGCCTCATCCCAGTTGATCAATACCGCCACCATCGCGCTGCTGATGACCAGCAACCTGTTGAAAGAATCCGAGCGCAACAGCATCGGCGATACCCTGCGTAAGCTGCTCAAGCGTTTTGGTGAGCCGGTCATCCGTACCGTTGCTGGCCAGGCCATGAAGGAAATGGGCCGTCAGTTCGTGCTCGGGCGCGATATCGATGAAGCCCAGGACGAAGCCAAAGAGTACATGGCCAAAGGCTACACCTATTCCTACGACATGCTGGGTGAAGCCGCGCGTACCGACGACGACGCCAAGCGTTATTTTGACTCCTACTCCAACGCCATCGACAGCCTTGCCAAGGCGTGCAAAGGCGATGTGCGCAAGAACCCGGGCATTTCCGTCAAGCTGTCCGCGTTGCTGGCCCGTTACGAGTACGGTAACAAAGAGCGGGTGATGAACGAACTGGTGCCCCGTGCCCGTACTCTGGTCAAGAAAGCCGCGGCTGCGAACATGGGCTTCAATATCGATGCCGAGGAGCAGGACCGCCTGGATTTGTCCCTCGACGTCATTGAAGAGCTGGTGGCCGATCCTGAGCTGGCCGGCTGGGATGGCTTTGGCGTGGTGGTTCAGGCTTACGGCAAGCGCTCTTCTTTTGTCCTGGACTGGCTCTATGGTCTGGCCGAGAAGTACGACCGCAAGTTCATGGTGCGCCTGGTTAAAGGCGCATACTGGGATGCTGAGATCAAGCGTGCCCAGGTGATGGGCCTCAATGGGTTCCCGGTGTTTACCCGCAAGGCCTGCAGCGACGTGTCGTTCGTCTCCTGCGCGACCAAGCTGATCAACATGACGGACCGGATTTACCCGCAGTTTGCCACGCACAACGCCCACTCGGTGTCCTCAATTCTGGAGCTGGCCAAGCTCAAGGGTGTCGACAACTATGAGTTCCAGCGTCTGCATGGTATGGGCGAATCCCTGCACAACGAGGTTCTGAAAGCGAGCGGCGTGCCCTGCCGGATCTATGCTCCGGTTGGTCCGCATAAAGATCTGCTGGCGTATCTGGTGCGTCGTCTGCTGGAGAACGGGGCGAACAGCTCGTTTGTGAACCAGATTGTGGACAAGAGCATTACCCCGGAAGAGATCGCCAAAGACCCGATCGATGCCGTCAAGGAAATGGGTGACAACATTTCCAGCAAAGCCATTGTGCATCCGTTCAAGCTGTTTGGTGACCAGCGTCGCAACTCCAAGGGCTGGGATATCACCGATCCGGTTACCGTGGCGGAGATTGACGAGGGGCGTAACGCCTTCAAGGCCTATCGCTGGAAAGGCGGCCCGCTGATCGCCGGTGACGTCTCCGGTACTGAGGTTCAGGTGGTACGCAATCCTGCCGATCCGGAAGATCTGGTGGGCCACGTTACCCAGGCAACCGATGCTGACGTTGATACCGCTGTATCGGCGGCTCAGGAAGGCTTCAATAGCTGGTCTGCCTTGCCGGTGGAAGAGCGGGCGGCCCGCGTGCGCCGGGTGGGCGAGCTCTATGAGGAGCATGCCTACGAGCTGTTCGCACTGACCACCCGTGAGGCGGGCAAGTCGCTGCTGGACGCGATCGCTGAGATCCGTGAGGCGGTGGACTTTGCCGAGTTCTACGCCAACGAAGCGGTCCGGTACAAAGGCGCCGGCGATGCCCGTGGCGTCATGTGCTGCATCTCGCCGTGGAACTTCCCATTGGCCATCTTCACCGGCCAGATCCTGGCGAACCTGGCCGCCGGTAACACCGTGCTGGCCAAGCCGGCGGAGCAGACTTCCCTGCTGGCGATCCGCGCCGTGGAACTGATGTACGAGGCGGGTATTCCGAAAGACGCGATTCAGCTGCTGCCGGGTACCGGTGCCACTGTCGGTGCCGCACTGACTTCTGACTCCAGGGTTTCCGGTGTCTGCTTCACCGGTTCCACCGCGACCGCACAGCGGATCAACAAGGTGATGACCGAGAACATGGCACCGGACGCGCCGCTGGTGGCGGAAACCGGTGGCATGAACGCCATGATTGTGGATTCAACGGCCCTGCCGGAACAGGTCGTCCGGGATGTACTGGCGTCGTCGTTCCAGAGCGCCGGTCAGCGTTGTTCCGCCCTGCGCATGCTGTATGTGCAGAAGGACATCGCCGATCAGCTGCTGGAAATGCTCTACGGCGCCATGGAAGAGCTGGGCATTGGTGACCCCTGGTTGTTGTCCACCGATGTCGGTCCGGTGATTGATGAAACCGCCCGCAAGAAGATTGTCGATCACTGCGACAACTTCGAGCGCAATGGCAAGTTGCTGAAGAAGCTGCCGGTTCCCGATAAGGGCCTGTTCGTTTCTCCGGCGGTACTGAAGGTGTCTGGCATTGAGGAAATGGAAGAGGAAATCTTCGGCCCGGTGCTGCACGTGGCGACGTTTGAAGCCAAGGACATCGACAAGGTGGTGGATAGCGTTAACGCCAAGGGCTACGGCCTGACCTTCGGTATCCACAGCCGGGTTGATCGCCGGGTCGATCGGATCGCCAGTCGGATCAAGGTGGGTAACACCTACGTGAACCGAAACCAGATTGGCGCCATTGTCGGCTCCCAGCCGTTTGGCGGTGAAGGGTTGTCGGGTACTGGTCCGAAGGCCGGTGGTCCGCAGTACGTGCGTCGCTTCATGAAAGGCAATACCGTAGAAGTGCCGGCGCAATCCGGTGGTAAGTCGGTGGATGCCAAGAAGCTGCAGAGCCTGATCGGCAAGCTGGATTCACTGAAAACCCAGAAGCCGAACGACCGCATGGCCCTGCTCAAGCCGATCTTCGGTGAGCTGCCGGCGCCGCTGGACGCCCACGCTGAGGAAATGCCGGGGCCAACCGGTGAGCTTAACCGCCTGACCAACCATGCCCGTGGCGTGGTGCTGTGTCTCGGACCGGATCAGGCCACGGCACTGGAGCAGGCTGGTGTGGCGCTGTCTCAGGGTAACAAGGTGGTCGTGGTTGCACCGGGTGTTGAGGCCAAGGTCAGCGAGGCGGCTAAAGCCGGTTTGCCGATCGTGGGTATCGACGGCCAGCTGGAGTCAGAAGCGCTGGCAACCGCCAATGGCTTTGAAGCCGTGGTCAGTTGTGCCCAGCAGGAGTTGTTGCGTGATTATCGCCTGGCCCTGGCCAAGCGCGAAGGCGCACTGCTGCCGCTGATCACCGAGCACACCCTGGACCAGCGTTTCGTGATCGAGCGTCACCTGTGTGTGGACACTACTGCAGCGGGTGGTAACGCAAGCCTGATTGCGGCGTCTGAGTGACGCCTGATCCGGCACCGCGGGCTCATCAGCCCGTGGTGCCGGGTGCTCCCTGCCGTAACCGGTGATTGAAAATCATGCGTCGGGCTTCCGCGTCTGCCACATCGCTGAGGTAGAAGCTCACCGACGCACCGGGTGCCCGCTGGGCCAGTTGGCCCGCCCCCAGGGCGCTCAATGATCCGATTTTCGGATAACCACCAATGGTCTGCCGATCCTTCATCAGCACGATGGGCTGGCCATCGGTGGGGATCTGGATAGCGCCGTAGGCGATACCTTCCGAGATAATGCCGTCCAGATCGCCGTGGATGGCTTCTCCCGACAGTCGATACCCCATGCGGTCGATGTTCTGACTGACCTGATATTCCGAGGTGAAAAAACGGGCCCGGGCCGAGCGAGGAAAATGTTGGTACTGGTAGCCTGGAATCACCCCCACCCGTAATGGCTTCCGGTAATCCGGAATTTCACTGTAGGGCACGCTCGCCTTGGCGACAGCCGATGGCGGCGCCAGCGGAATACGGTCACCCTTGGCCAGTTTGGCGCCGGTGCCATCCAGGCCACCGAGTTGTTCACGGGTGACGGTAGCCGCGCTACCCAGTCTGGCCGGTATGTCCAAGCCACCGCTCACCGCCAGGTAGGCTCTTAAGCCCGCCACTGGCATACTAAAACTGAGCCGGTCACCCTTGCTGATTTCGTAGGTTTGCCACGGTTCGATCGGGCGGTCGTTAAGGCGTGCCCCCAGGTCCGCGCCGGTCAGGGCAATGCTGGTGTCGCTGTGGGCCAGCAGGCTCAAACGGCCGAAGGTGATTTCCAGCTGTGGCGCGTTCAAGGGATTGTTCAGCAGGCGGTTGGCCCACAGGAAGGCGTGCTCATCCATGGGACCACCGGTGGTGACACCGATGTGCTGGTAACCAAGCCGGCCCATATCCTGGACCTGCGTCAGCATGCCCGGATCCAATACTTCAAAGCTCATCGAACTGGCCCCCGAGGCTGATGAATTCTTCCCGGTCGATAGAGCGGAATTTGATCCGGTCGCCGATCTGGGCCAGGGCCAGCGACTCGCTGTCCCAATCCACCATTTTGCTGGGGGTGCGCCCGACAATTTGCCAGCCGCCCGGTGTCGCGCTTGGGTAAATGGCGGTTTGTGCCCCGGCAATACCCACGCTGCCCACCGGCACTTTCAGTCGTGGTGTTGATTTGCGGGGCATGGCAATGCGCTGGTCGGTACTGCCGAGAAAGGCAAAGCCCGGGCTAAAGCCAATGGCATAAACCCGATAGGTCTGCTCGCTGTGAATGCGAATGACTTCGTCGGGGGACAGGCCGGAGAACTCGCAGACATCCTTGAGATCCAGGGCAACCTCGGGGCCATAGTAGACCGGCAGTTCGAGGGTCTGGGCCTGGGCGTCGTCCTGCGTACCGGTCGCTCCGCCTTCCAGGGCCTGGCGCAGACGGGTGTGGATGCCAAACCGATCAATGCGTTCCAGGTCATAACAGACCATCACCGAGGTGTAAGAGGGCACCAGGTCGGTGATGACATCCGACAGCGCCGCCCGGATGTTGTCGGTCGCCTGTTTCACCCGTCCCGCAGTCTCATCGCAGATGGTATCCCCGAAGTAGACGATGCAGGTGCTTTCGTTGATGCCCTCGATTCTCATAACGCCTGCATGACCTGGCGCATGTGACGGGCGGCCTCGACGGCGTGGGTGCTGTCACCGTGGATGCAGATGGTGTCGGCCCGGATCGGGATACGCTTGCCGGAAATGGAGGTGACCGTTCCCTCCTTGATGATCTGCGTGACCTGGTTTTCGATGGCCTCGGTGGACTCGTGCACCGCGCCCGGCACCGAGCGTTTCACCAGCCGGCCTTCGTCGCTGTAGGCACGATCAGAGAAGGCCTCAAACCAGACATCGATACCGAATTCCCTGGCTCGGTCGAGCACGTCATCGGCGTCGGGGGTGGCCATGACCACCAGCGGGCAATGAGGTGCATAGTCTCTGACGGCCGCCATCACCACGGACAGGGTGGTGTGATCCACTGCCATCTTGTTGTAGAGCGCACCGTGGGGTTTGACGTGTTGGATAGCCGTGCCGTGGGTGCGGCAGATGCCATCCAGGGCCGCCATCTGGTACACCAGAATGGCTTTGAGTTCGTCTGGGCGCAGGTCGATATCGCGTCGGCCAAAGCCGAGCAGATCCGGGTAGCCCGGGTGGGCACCGATGGTCACATTTTCCGCGATGGCCATGCGCACGGTCTGGTCCATGGTAAGCGGATCAGATGCGTGAAAGCCGCAGGCAATGTTGGCCATGTCGATGAAGGGCATGACGTCGGCATCCATACCTTTGGTCCAGCTACCGAAGCTTTCGCCCATGTCACAGTTGAGTTTCATTGGAGTCCTCCTGAAATGTGCGTGTCGTACCCTAGCCCTGACTCATGGTTTGAGGCAGGTAGGTGACAATTTCCGGGAACCAGCCGATCAGGAACAGCGCCGCCATAATCAGCAGGAAGAAGGGCAGAGCTGCACGGGCGACGTACAGAATGTCCTTGCCGGTCAGAGCCTGGATGACAAACAGGTTGAAGCCGACCGGCGGTGTGATCTGCGCCATTTCCACCACCAGAACGATGAAGATACCGAACCAGAGCATGTCGATACCGGCCTGCTGCACCATCGGCATGACCACGGCTACGGTCAGAACCACCACGGAAATACCATCCAGGAAGCAGCCCAGCAGAACGAACAGGGCGGTCAGGCACACCAGCAGCTCAAACGAAGACAGCGACATGCCGCCGATCCACTGGGCCAGTTCCCGGGGGATGCCCAGGAAGCCCATGGCGAGAGTCAGGAAGTGCGCGCCCACCAGGATGAGCCCGATCATGCAGGAGCTTTTCACCGCACCGAGCAGGCTTTCCTTGAAGCTGGACGGGTTCAGGGAACCCGTGGCCAAGGCCAACAGCAAAGCACCAAAGACACCCAGGGCGGCCGCCTCTGTTGGGGTGGTAAATCCGCCGTAGATAGAACCCAGTACGAATACGATCAGGCCCACAATTGGCAGCAGCATGCGCAGGGCTTTGATCTTGGCGGCGAAGGAGATGTGTTCCTTCTTGTGCACGGGCATCTCGTCTTTATTGAGCTTGGCCCAGATCATGGTGTAGCCCATGAACATGGCCACCAGCATCAGCCCGGGCAGGGCGCCGGCGATGAACAGGCGGCCAATGGACACCTCGGCAGCAACCCCGTAGACGATCAGAATGATGGACGGCGGAATCAGCAGCCCCAAGGTGCCTGAGCCGGCCAGGGTGCCCACCGCCATGCGGTCGCTGTAACCCTGGGCTTTCAGCTCCGGGAGAGTCATGCGGCCGATGGTGGCGGCGGTGGCTGCCGATGAGCCGGATACCGCGGCAAAAATGCCGCAGCTTAAAATGTTTACGTGCAGGAGTTTGCCCGGCAAGCCACCCATCCACGGGGACAGCCCCTTGAACAGATCTTCAGACAGGCGGGTGCGGAACAGCACCTCACCCATCCAGATAAACATGGGCAACGCGGTCAGTGACCAGCCAGTACTGGCGCCCCAGCTGGAGGTGGCAAAGAGCAGGCCGATCTGGTCGTTGCCGGCCAGTAACAGGCCCAGAACACCGATGCCAACCAGAGTCAGGGAGACCCAGACGCCCACGGCGAGCATCAGGATCATTGATGCGGCGAGGATGATGGAAAGTAGCGTGGTATCCATCAGATTTCCTCCAGATTGATGTCATTTTCGTGCTGCTGGTAGGACGGTGTCTGCTTGCGAAGGACAGCAACCAGATCGTCCAGAATCGCGAGGTTAAGCGCCAACATACCCAGCCCCATAGGGATCTGAGGGATCCAGATCGGGATCGGAATATAGCCGTGGGATACTTCCTCGAAAATGTAGGATTCGTACACCATGTGCCAGCAGTAATACGTCATGTAGCAGGCCAGGCCGAGACCGAACAGAAGCACTATCAGTTCCTGGATGAAACGGGCCTTGGCCGGCCACTTCTGGATCACCAGGGTGACCCGGATGTGGCCGCCCTCGTGGAAGGTATAGGCCAGGCCGAAGAAGGTGGAGGCGGCGAGCGCGTACCCGGACACGTCCTCGGCAGACGGAATGATAAAGCCGAAAATCCGGCCAACGATCTGCAGCAGTATGACCACCATGATCAGTGCGATGCAGAAGCCGGCGGCGTAACCGGATGCCAGATAAAACTTGTCGCGAATAGAGCTCATGTAAGGTGCCTCCCAAGTCGGCCCTCCCCGGAGCATGCCGGTGGAGGGCGTCTTGTACGTCCAGCGTTAGCGGTAGTTTTCGAGAATGGCGCCTACTTCTTTCGGCGCTTCCTCTTCCCATTCCTTGATCATGATGTCGCCAATCTTCTGGAACTCTTGCATCAGCTCCTCAGAAGGCTCGGACACCGTGATGCCGTTTTCCGCCAGAATTGCAGTGTCTTCTGCGGCCGTGACGCGCACGCCGGTCCAACCCCGATCTTCAGCCTCGGCGGCAGCCTTCAGGATCACCTGGCGCTGCTCGTCGCTGAGACGACGGAAGGCGCGCTTGTTGGCCACCACAACGTTTTTGGGAATCCAGGCCTTGATGTCGGTGTAGTGAGACAGGTAGTCCCAAGCCTGGCCATTGGCGCCGGTGGAGGGCGAGGTGATCATCGCGTCGATGATGCCGGTGCTGAATGCCTGCGGGATTTCCGGTACCTGCACCGTAGTTGGTGTGGTGTTCATCAGGTCGGCAAGGCGTGAAGTGGATGGGCTGTAGGCGCGCATCTTCAAACCTTCAAGGTCGCTCATGCTGTTGACCGGAGCCTTGGTGTACAGGCTCTGAGCCGGCCAGGGTACGGAGTACAGCAGCACCATGCCTTCCTTATCGAGTTGCTTCTCAACTTCGGGCTTGGCCGCTTCCCACAGTCTCCGGGCGTCGTCAAAGTTGGTCGCCAGGAAGGGGATGTTGTCGTGTTTGAACACCGGGTGGGTGTTGCCCATGATGCCGATAAAGATCTCGCCCATTTGAACCTGACCGGTCCGAACCGCGCGAGGAATCTCGGGGTGCTTGACCAGTGAGGCGCCGGAGTGGACGGTGACTTCGATGTCGCCATTGGTGCCTTCCTTGATGTTCTCGGCGAACTCATAGGCGATCTTGGTAGGCAGGTTGGCATCACCATAAGGGGTCGGCATGTGCCATTGATCAGCGCTGACTGCCGAGGTAAAGAACGCCCCGGTCAGGAGTGTGGCTGTTGCAAGTTGCTTGAACATAGTAATTCTCCCGTTCTTTCGTTCTTGTAACTTTGGTCGTGGATGGGCGGCTGCTAGAGCACCGCCAATTCTTCGTTTAACCGCTCAGTGAGCAGCATCTTGCCCGGTACGTGGGTGATCGCAATCGGGGGGCGAGCGTTTTCCAGGGCTACCTGAGGGGTCACGCCGCAGGCCCAGAACAGTGGCAATTCATCGTCTTTGACCGTCACCGGGTCGCCAAAATCCGGAGCGCTGATGTCGCTGATGCCGATCAGGCGCGGATCGCCCATGTGCACGGGTGCGCCATGGGCTTTGGGTAGTCGTGTGGTGACCTGGATGGCGCGTATGGCATCGGCGGCGTTGAAGGGGCGCATGGACACCACCATATCGCCATGGAACCGACCGGCTGGCCGGGTGGCGATGTTGGAGCGATACATGGAAACGTTGGCTTCCTGCTCTACATTCCGGATCGACAGGCCGGCACGGGTCAGGGCGTCTTCAAAGGAAAAGGAACAGCCGAGCACGAAAGTGACGAAGTCGCCTTGCCAGAGATCCCGAATGTCGGTCACGGTTTCGGCGCGCTCGCCGTCCCGGAACACCTGGTATTCGGGGATGTCGGTACGAATATCCAGATCATGGCCGAGGTCTGGCAACGCTGGGTTGCCAGGTTCCGATACTGCGATCAGGGGCAGGGCCACCGGATTGCTCTGGCAATACATCAGGAAATCGGCCGCCCAGTCTGCGGGCAGGATGACCACGTTGCCTTGCACCAGGCTGGGCGCCATGCCGCTGGTTGTACCGGTGTGTGTTCCGGAACGGATGCTGGCGCGCAACGGGGCAGCCTGATCAAGCAGGTTGATCTTGAACTCCGAATAATCACCTATGGGCATAACGGCAACTCCCGATTGAATTATTAATTTAGTTGTTGTTTACAGGTTATGCCTCCTGCTGAAAAAATCTAATTATGGTTTTTTGGGTTTAGCTATAAAAATTAGTTATCGGGTGGTTCTGAATAGGCCTTGGAGATGCCCACGGCCAGATTGGCAGCCAGCTCTGCGACCGGGTTGAAGGGCACATTTGGATAGGACGCAGTGAATTCCAGCTGGGACGGTGTCCACGCGGTATCCAGCCGAACCAGTTGGCCGCTTTTCAGCTCATCGGCGATAACACTCAGGGGCAGCGTCGACACGCCAATGCCGTCGATGGTCAGGCGGCGACAGGCGGCCAGCGAGCTGGAGGAGTAGAAGCGGGCGGGGAGTTCATCAAGCTGGCTGAACTTCTGGCTGATCTCGGCAAAGGGCTTGGTGTTGCGGGCGTATGTCACAATGGGCCATTCTGCCAGTTCTTCCAGATCCAGCCGTCGATTCGGCAATTTCAGGTCTGGGCTCGCTACCCACATCAATGGAAAACTGCACAGCTCGCGGTTTTCCATTTTTGGCTCCGACACCGGCCCCATCAGGAAAGCCAGATCCAGGGAACGGTCCATCAGGCCGCTCCGGAGATTGCTGGTAACGTCGACGGTGATTTCCACATCAAGATTCGGCACCGCCTTGTGCAGCTCGCGGAAAAACTGTGGCAGCCAGGAGTGGACGATGGTTTCGGATACACCCAGCCTGAGGATGCCCGACAGCAGCGCCACCCGGTCCGCCCGCTTGCGCAGCTGCTCGGACATGAACACGATCTTTTCGGCAAAGGGCAGCAATTCCTGGCCCTTGCTGGTTAGCAGGGTCTTGCCGGATTCCCGTTCAAACAGTTGAACGCCGAGTTCTTCTTCCAGTGCCGCAATCCGGGTGGAGATGGCCGGTTGGGTGGTGTACAGCCTTTCGGCGGCCTTGCGGAAGCTGCCAAGGGTGGCTACCCAGATAAAGGTTTCCAGTCGTTTGAAATTCATGGGCTCTCTGATGGCCTGGGTTCTCGGGTGATAGGTTCTCGGGTGATGGCTGCGCGGGTGATCGATGCGCGAGTGAATAGTGCCCGGTAAGACGCTGGGCACATTGGTATTTACAGGATAGCGCAGACTGGCGCCAGGAGCCCTATTGCGGGGGCTGCACCCTGGCAAGCAGTAAAGGAAGGAGCGGGCCGGCTAAGGCCCGCCGATGTTACACAGCGTCTTTGTAGAGCGAGCGGACGGGTTTGGCAAACACCTGACGGACCATGGGTTCGAAGTACGACAGCGGAAGGGTTTCGCCGTTCGGATCGAACGCGGGCGAATCGTACTTGCTGACAAACTCAATGGTGCGCATGAAGTGCGGGTGGTCCTTGTAGTTGTCCCGCAGGTTGCGATCCATGCCCAGGTAGTGGAAGAAGTAGTAGCCCTGGAATATGGCGTGGTGTTTCACCATCCAATGGTTCGCTTCGCTGACGAACGGTTCCAGCAAGACCGCCGCCACATCGGCATGGTTGTAAGAGCCCAGGGTATCCCCGATGTCGTGCAGCAGGGCGCACACCACGTATTCGTCGTCCTTGCCATCCCGGTGGGCCAGGGTGGCGGTTTGCAGGCAATGGGTCAGCCGGTCAATGGGGAAGCCGCCAAAATCGCCTTCCAACAGCATCAAGTGGTCCATAATTCGGTCCGGCAGGCCCTTGGCGAAGCTGCCAAAGGATCGGGCGATGGTCTGCCAGTCCTCGGCGGTGCCGTCCTTCATGTGGGTAAAGCTGGCCTGAGGGGCGGTTGTTTCGGTCATCGGGAATGCTCCTTAATCGCGGAAACCGGTGTCGATACGGTCGAGTTTACGTAGCAGGCCTGGCCAGGCCAGTTGGCCGCCCATGCCGCGGGTAACCTGCTCGGCCTGTTGGCGGATGGTGTCGACAATGCCGGCCGGAATCGGGGTCATTTCGCGGTTGCCGGACAACGCCTGAATCTGCACCTCACAGGCCCGCTGCAGTATGTACATGCCCAGAAACGCATCGGCGATGCTGGTGCCAGTGGTGAGCAGGCCATGGTTACGCAGGATCATGAAGCTGTTGTTGCCCAGGTCTTTCTGCAGCCTCGCCTTTTCATCTTCACGCAGGGCTACGCCCTCGTAATCGTGGTAAGCCAGGTTGGAGAGTGGGAACAGGCTCTGCTGTGACAGTGGCAGCAGCCCGTCTTTCTGGGCCGACACCGCAACACCGGCGGTAGTGTGGGTGTGCATGACGCAGGTGGCGTCGTCACGAACCGCATGGATGGCGCTGTGAATGGTGAATCCGGCCGG
This sequence comes from Marinobacter sediminum, assembly GCF_016820575.1. Lineage (GTDB taxonomy): Bacteria > Pseudomonadota > Gammaproteobacteria > Pseudomonadales > Oleiphilaceae > Marinobacter > Marinobacter sediminum. Next base: position 33,286 of record NZ_JAEMQH010000002.1, read on the forward strand.
GTTGATGTCGAAATCGTCCGGGTCGATCTTGTTACCTTCCTGATCGACACGCACCAGACTGGAGGCGGTAATTTCCTCGAACATCATGCCGTAGGGATTGATCAGGAAATGATGCTCATCCCCGGGTATGCGGGCTGATACGTGGGTGAAAATCAGGTCGTCCCAGCCGTACAGTGCTATCAGGCGATAGGCTGCAGCCAGATCGACGCGAAGCTGCCATTCCTCGGCACTGACTTCGCCCTTCTTGGACGGGACGGCAATACGTTCAGACATCACTGGCCTCTCTTTTTGTTGTCGGCTTGTTGTTGTGTTTTTTGTTGAAGTGCTGACCTCAGTGTAGGCAGTAGCGCGAGCACAACACTGTCAAATCATTTACATTTGAAGGCATGTCGATGTGGGAATCCGGGTATGTCTGATCTGAAATCGGTGTTGCAAGCCTGCCCTTTGTTAGGGGGGCTGCCGGCTGCAGGGTTCAAAGAGGCGGAAGCCCTGGCTCGCTGGCGTCAGTTTCGGGCCGGTGAATCAATCTACGACGAGGGCTCCATGCAATCGTCGCTGTGTGTGATTGCCGAGGGCACCGTGCGCATCAGTTCGGTCAACTCGGAGGGGCGGGAGGCAACCCTGATCATTTTTGGCCCGTCGGCCTGGTTCGGTGACACGGTATTTTCACCGGGCACCCCAAGGGTCTATGGCGCCACCGCCCACGAAGCTGCCCGCGTGGTCGAGTTGCCCGGCGAGGGCTTTCGCCAACTGTTGGCCCGCTATCCCGAGGCTTACCCGCGGGCCTTGGATCTGGTGAGCCGGCGGCTGTGGTCGGCGATGTCGATCATCGCCGATGACGCCTTAAGGGGAATTGACGCGCGCGTTGGTCGCCGATTACTGTTCCTGGCTCAGATTCAGGGCCACGGCGACCGTTATTCCCAGCCGGTAACCTTTCGTCTCACCCGGGAACACATCGGCAATATGATGGGCATGACCCGCCAAGGTGTGCATCGGGTGATCAAGAGGTTTGAGCGAGAGGGCTTGCTGAAACTGGAGTATGGCCGAATCACCGTCACCAACCCAAGCGCGTTGCAGGCATATCTGAGCGGGTTGCCTGATTAGGCCTGAATGTCCCGCTGGCTGGATGAGGAAAGCGAGGCTGCTCCGGGCTCCTGTTATCACCGATTTTCGAGAAGGAATTCCGTTGTGCTGTCACTGAACTGGTCGTTACTGTCAGTCTTTATCCCTACCTTCTTTGTGGTTTCGATTACCCCAGGCATGTGCATGACCCTGGCGCTGTCCATGGGCATCACCATTGGTGTGCGTCGGGCCCTGTGGATGATGGCTGGAGAGTTGGTTGGTGTGGCGGTGGTGGCAACGTCTGCGGCTATTGGTGTGGCCACCTTCATGTTGAAATACCCGACTGCATTTACCGTATTCAAATACGCTGGGGGGGCCTACCTGGCGTGGTTGGGCATTCAGATGTGGCGTTCGCGGGGCAAGATGGCCATGCCGGAATCCGAGGATGAGGAGGCGGTTAAGGCCACCCGTGGCCAGCTTGCCACGCAGGGTTTCGTGACCGCCATCGCCAATCCGAAAGGCTGGGCGTTCTTCGTGGCCCTGTTGCCGCCGTTCATTGACAGCGAACTGCCAATGGCGCCCCAGTTAACGGCGCTGATCCTGATCATTCTGGCGCTGGAATTCCTGTGCCTGCAGCTTTATGCCCATGGCGGCCGCGGTTTGCGCAAGCTGCTGCGCCAAGGCGGAGGCGTGCGGACGGTGAACCGGGTAGCCGGTAGCCTGATGTTGTTGGTAGGAGGCTGGCTGGCCTTTGGCTAGCGGGTCAATTAGCCCCGTAACGCTCGTGCAGAATGCTGACCCGATGCACGTAAGCTTTGGTTTCGGCGTAGGGCGGCACGCCTTGATAGCGGCTGACCGCACCTGGGCCGGCATTATACGCTGCCGTCGCTAACCGAATATCGCCGTTGAAGCGCTGAAGCATCTTGGCCAGGTAATTCACCCCGCCACGAATGTTCTGTTCGGCCACCAGGGCATTGACCACGCCCAGTTCCTTCGCAGTTCCCGGCATCAGCTGCATCAGCCCCTGGGCACCGACTGGTGACAGGGCTTTCTCGTTGAACGCCGACTCGGCGTGAATCACTGCCCGGACCAGAGCCGGATCAACCCCGAATTCCCGGGCCGCGGTTTTGATTTCGTTGCGATAGGGGCTGGTGAAGAGCGGTGTCTTGCGCCAGTCGACGCTGGAATCGGGGTCACAGGCGTAGCAGTGGAAGCGAATGACATCGAACTCAGCCGTGGCCGGGCGGATGCTGCTGTACGCCACCACCCCGTTCTCATCCTCGTAGCGATACACGGTATCGTTGCCGCTGGAGGGGCGCGCCTCGGTTGCTTTAACGTTGGTGAATTCGACCGTGCCGTCCGGATGCACAATGCGTTTGACGCTATCGGCATGTGCCGGAACGGCACACAGCGATGTCGCAATGGCGAGCAGGACGAATAGGGCGGCTGGAGTCTGGCCTGGGCTCATTCAATATCCGTGCGGTTTTGTCCGGTATCCGGGGCCGATCCCGGCCCCTGCTACCGAAAGTATACGGCTTTATCGCCACGATAAAACCGCACGAATTGTTTGTTAATCGTTACCGTTCCAGTACTGCTGGCCAGTTCTCATTGCCGAGGCGGATAAAGTTCTCGGTATCTGCCAACCAGCGATCCTGAATGTCCTGGCTGTAGTTCAGGTACAACTTGCCATCCCGGACGGTCCAATGCTTGGGGTCACCCTTGGCAAGGTAGCCCTGGCTGACCGCCCAGGCGCAATACCCGCCGTACACCGGTGCATAGGCTTCCGGATTGGACTCAAACTTGGCCCGGTTCTCGGCACTGGTAAATCGCCAGGTGACACCCAGATACTCGGCGGTGTGGTTGGATGAGCCCTTTACCGCCTGCTCGGTATCAAAATAGCTGACCACATCGTAGCCGCCGGCCCCGGTGTTGGAGAGCAAGCCCGTGTACACCGGATCTTCTGCGGCAGTTGCGGGACCGGTGAGCATGACTAGCAGGAACGACAGTGTTAAAGCGCGAAACATGGCGGTTTCCTCTCAAGGGACGGTATAGTCCTTAGACCAAAAGCCTGCGCGGTTGTTACAGCCGCGCGTCATTTTTCCGGAGTAGAAATGGCTCAACCTGATTCACATCGCAACATTGTTCTCATTGGTATGCCGGGCAGTGGCAAGAGTACCGTGGGCGTGCTGTTGGCCAAGCGACTGGGCATGGGGTTTGTGGATACTGACTTGCTGATCCAGGAGCAGGCCGGTCGCACTCTGCAGGCAATTGTGGATGAAGACGGTTACCAGGCGCTTCGGCACGTGGAAGAGCAGGTACTGCTGGATCTGGATGTCAGCGCCAAAGTCATCAGCACCGGTGGCAGTGCTGTATACAGTGACCGGGCGATGCAACATCTCAAGGCTTACGGTGTGATGGTGTTTCTGGATATTCCGCTGGAGCTGGTGATCAAACGCATCGGTGATCACAGTGCCCGGGGTATTTCCCGGAGACCGGATCAGTCGCTGGAAGCCCTGTTCGAGGAGCGGTTCGCGTTGTACCACGGCTACGCGGACATCGTTATTGATGGAGCAGGCCAGGATCAGGAATCCACCTGTACCGCTGTCGTCGACGCTCTAGCGTGCGACGCCACCCAAAGGACGGGGAAGTAAAGTAGATCGGGACAATATCGTAGAATTAACTATGGCCAGGTGGATGTGCCGTCTATAGCATCACGCGCCCAATTTCCAAACTGGTTGTGTGAATGTCTTCCATAGATACTGCAATACCTACCGCCGATACCTCTGGTGTTCGACGTATTGGCGATCCTCTTGTTCTTGCCCTGACCATGGGCTTTATTTTTCTGTTCGTGGGTTGGTCCGTGACTGACGCAGAAGGCCTGTCTGCCGTCATCAATACCGGCTTCACCTGGACCGCAAAATACCTGGGTTCGTTTTTCCAGCTTCTGCTGCTGGCTACGTTCTTCATTGCCCTGGTGGTTGCCTTTGGCCGTGCCGGCGTTGCACGCCTGGGTGGTCTTGAGAAGCCGGAGATCAGCACGTTCCGCTGGATGTCGATGATTCTCTGCACCCTGCTGGCCGGTGGCGGTGTGTTCTTCGCCGCGGGCGAGCCGGTCTATCACTTTGTGGTCGCGCCGCCGGTGTCCACCGCTGAGGCGGGTACCGCTGAAGCTGTTGCGCCTGCCATGGCGCAATCGTTTATGCATTGGGGCTTTCTCGCCTGGGCCGTTCTGGGCTCGCTGACCGCCCTGGTGCTGGCGCATGCCCACTACGTTAAGGGCAAGCCTCTGCAGCCGCGCACGCTGCTTTACCCGGTACTTGGCGAGCGAGTCATGCAAGGCTGGTTCGGTGGTGTTGTCGACGCCCTGTGTGTCATTGCCGTAGTGGCAGGCACTGTTGGCCCTATCGGGTTCCTGGCAACTCAGATGAGCTTTGGTCTGCATGAACTGTTCGGCGTGGCCGATACCTTCACCACTCAGCTCGTGATCCTGACCCTGCTGGCCGGTGTTTACATGACCTCAGCGATTACTGGGGTTCATAAGGGTATTCAGATCCTCAGCCGTTTCAACGTAATCCTGGCGCTGGTTATCGCGGCCGTGATCTTCGTGTTCGGGCCCACGCTGTTCTTGACCAACACTTATCTGGCGTCGATGGGCGAGTACGTGTCGTCGTTCTTTGCGATGTCGACACTGACCTCAGAAACGGCACCAGACTGGTGGATGAAATGGTGGACGGTGTTCTTTTTCGCCTGGTTCATCGGTTACACGCCCCTGATGTCGATCTTCGTGGCGCGCATTTCCCGTGGTCGCAGCATTCGTCAGACTATTCTGGCAGTTGCCGTTCTGGCGCCTATTGCCACGTCGATCTGGTTCACGCTGCTAGGTGGCTCGGGTATCTATTACCAGCTTACCGGCGCCTTTGATCTGACTTCGGCGCTGAACAACTTCTCCTTTGACGTGGCCACTTTGACCGTAGCTGAGGCATTGCCGGGCGGCACGCTTATGGCGGCGGCAATCCTGTTGCTGACCACCATTTTCGTTGCCACTACGGGTGATTCCATGAGTTACGCCATTGCCACCGTGGGTGCTGGGCACGATGAGCCACACTACCTGGTACGTGCGTTCTGGGGTGGTGCGATGGCACTAATGGCCGCGATTCTTCTGTACATGGGGGCGGGGCAGATCGGTGTACTGCAGCAGTTCATCGTGATCACGGCGATTCCCGTGTCGCTGATCATCCTGCCTTCGCTGTGGACCGGGCCGAAAGCGGCCTATGCCATGGCCCGGTCACAGGGTGTCGCGCTGTAACTGTTAAGTCCTCAGTACGACATTGTACTTCCGGCTGGGGGCCCTACTTGGGACCCCGGCCGCGAAGCACATTGACGACGACGGAGATCACCAGCAACACGAGAAAGATGAAAAACAGAATTTGTGCGAACTCCGTTGCCGCACCGGCAATGCCGCCGAATCCCAGCACGCCCGCGACTACCGCAATAATGAGACAAACAATCGCCCAATAGAGCATGTCCTTTCCTCCTTATTTGGTCTTCGCTCTTCACTCTTCACTCTTCACTCTAGCACAGGGTAAGCACAGGGCATTCCAGCCCCTAGGCCTCCTGCGCAATTTCTCGCAAGGCACTGACCAGCGTGTCGGGTTCCTGGGCTCCTGATATCAGGTATTTCTGATTCACGATATAGGCGGGCACCGCCGAGACTCCAGCCTGTTGGTACTGGGCCTCATCTGCGCGCACGGCGTCGGCATAACGGTCGGAGCTGAGTACGGCACGGGCTTCCTCTGCGTCCAGACCCACCGAGGTAACGCAGTGCGCGAGGACCTCTGTGTCCGTCACGTTCTCCGCGCGGCCAAAATAGGCCTCGAACAGGGCCATCTTCATCTCGGTTTGCTTGCCGTACTCACCGGCCCACTTCACCAGCCGGTGGCCATCGAAGGTATTGCGGGTGTAACGCTCCTGCAGCTTCTCGAAGTTCAGGCCGAGGTCTTTGGCAATCTCCATCATCTGGGCCTGGTTGGCTCGCATCTCCTCCTCGCTGCGGCCGTACTTGCGCGCCAGCGCCGGAAGGATAGGTTCACCATCCCCAGTTGGATCCGGATTCAGCTCAAAGGCGTGCCACTCGACATGAACGTCCAGCTCGCCTTTCAGTTTGGCCATGGCCTTTTCAAGGCGGGCATAGCCGATGGCGCACCAGGGACAGGCAATGTCGGAAACGATATCAATCTGCAGTGTGGTCATGGGGGCTCCCGGTCGGATGTAGTGTGCTCAGGTTACCGGAAAATGTGCGGTGGTGTCGTGATCAGGCACCTTGAGCTACTGGCTCGGAATCCAGACGTTTGCCAGACCAGTTCTCCATCAGGCGGCAGGTCACGAGATCTCCGGTAACATTGATGGCGGTACGACACATATCGAGAATCCGATCGACGCCCATGATCAGTGCTATGCCGCTGGGGGGGATCCCGACGGTTTGCAGAACCATCGCCAGAATCACAATGCCCACCCCGGGCGTTGCCGGGGAGCCAATCGAGGCACCCACAGCCATGGCAACCACCAGAGCCATGCTGCCGGTACTCAGATCGATGCCGTAGACCTGGGCCAGGAAAATAGTGGCAACCGCTTGATACAGAGCCGTGCCATTCATGTTGATGGTGGCCCCGAGGGGGATAACGAACTGGGAGACCGAAGGCCGAACCCCGAGCTTGTCTTCAGCGGTTTTGATCGATAGCGGCATGACAGCCGCCGAGCTGGAGGTTGAAAAAGCCAGCAGCAAAACATCGCGACTGTCTTTGAGGAACCGCAGGGGCGGCTGGCCGGCCACCAGTTTGAGAATGAGCAGATAGACGCCAAGCATGATCAGCAAACCGACAACGACCGTAGCAACGTAAGAGGCCATGCCCAGCATGGCGGTAAAACCGATCGTGGCTGTGAGCTGAGCCATCAGACCGAAGACAGCAAGGGGCGCCAAACGCATGGCCCAGCGCACCACGGTCATACAGATTTGTTGCAGGGAATCCAGCAGGTCGAGCATGGGCCGAGAGCTTTTAGGCTCCATGGTCACCAGCGCGATGCCCACAATGACGGAGAAGATAACCACCTGGAGCATTTGCCCTTCGACCATGGCATCCAGGGGGTTTCCGGGTAGGAGACCGATCAGGGTTTGAGGCAGCTCAGTGACACTGGGCATGGCGGCGCCGGTTGTGACGTCCGTTGCAGGGACGGTGGTGGCCAAGCCTTTCATCATACTACCGGGGTTCATCAGACCACCGATCCAGAGGCCTATGGCGGCAGCGAGGGCGGTGGTTATTACGAAGAAACTGGTCACCCGCAGGCCCAGTTTACGCAATTGTTCCAGGTTCTCGCTGGCGGCCAGGCCGCGAACGACTGAGGCTATGACTAACGGGATGACGATCATCTGGATGGTGGCCAGGAACAGCTGCCCGGGAAACGCCAGCCAGTTGCCGATCAGGGTGCCGGTGTCCGGCTCTACGAGGCCGACTGAGGGGCCCAGCAGAGTCCCCACGACGAGCCCCAAGAACATACCGATCAAAACCTTGAGCCACAGACGGCCCTTGACGAGACCCGAGAGGTAGGTGTTCAGGTGGCGCAACTGGGATGGGTAGTAGCTGTTGTTTTCGGCCATGTTTGGGCGTCGTCCGACTGTGAGTAGAGGTCCTTCCACTGGAGCACTCATTACACATCAGGCCCAGCTGGGTGACCGTGAGCTGGGTCAATTCTTTATCAGAATCCGGCGGGTCCGGTTTGTCTGACTGAGTCAATTTCCCGTGCGGTCAAAGACCGGTAAGCACCGGGGTTCAGGTCTGCTTCAAGCATGAGTTGCCCCATCCTCTCGCGATGCAGTGCGGTCACCCGATTGCCTACCGCATGGAACATGCGCTTGATTTGATGGTAGCGGCCTTCATAGATAGTCACCCTCGCTTCCCGTGGCCCCAGTTGCTCCAGTTGAGCAGGTGAGGTGCGGAGCTGTTCATACTCAAACCAGAGTCCCTCGGCAAACCGTTTCGAGGTTTCCGCGCTGATTGGCTGCTCGGTGATGACGTGATAGACCTTGGGTATCTTGACCTTGGGTTCAGTGAGCTGACGGGACCACTGGCCATCATTGGTGAGAATAAGCAGACCGGTGCTCGCCCGATCCAGCCGGCCGGCAATGTGCAGCTCTGGCCGCAGGGCGGGGGCGATCAGATCCAGGGCAGTGGGGTGCACGGTGTCCACCGTGGCGCTGAGGTAACCCGCCGGTTTGTGCAGCATCAAATAGTGCGGCGTGTCAGCGGCCTGAATGATTTCACCATCCAGAGCGACGCTGGAGAAGCGATCGACTTCCCGGGCAGAGCTCCGGCATGGCGTGCCATCCACCGTCACCCGGCCCGCGGCGATCAGGGCGTTGGCCCGCTTGCGACTAATGCCGTCCTGGTTGCTCAGAATTCGGGAAAGCTTCATGGTGTGAATCGACTATGCTGAGATAAAGATTAAAAGAAACTGACGACAATAATACGAGGAACTGCCATGCCATTCTCCGCTGATCACCTTGCCGAACTCAATCTCCTGACTCAGTTTGAGTCCACCTCCAGTCAGGAGGGGATCAAGGTTCATGCTCATTCGGCAGCCCCGGAAACCGTCAGGGCGGCGGAAAGCCTGTTTGCCCGGGGCCTGATCAGCCAGAAGGACGGCGGCTACCTGACGCCCCTGGGTGCCGAGGCGGTGGATCTGACCCAGAAACTCCAATCCATTCTCAGCAGCTGACCCGAGCCAGGCGACGGGCCGCGAGTTAAAAAGCTCGGGCCTGCGCCAACCAAAGGTGGTGTCGATGGGCAGCTACAAGAGCTCTCCCATTCTCTGGATGGCACTGAGTATAACCAGCGTTGTTGCCATCGTTGGTGTGCTTTACGCCCTGGGCATCCATCGTCAGGTGCTGGATCTGCTGCACTGGGTGGACCGTCAGGGTGCCTGGGCGGCGATCATGTTCATCGCCATCATGGCACTGGCGATGGTGCTCCTGCTGCCGGGGGTGCTGCTTACCACCGGCGCGGGCTTTGTATTCGGGGTGGTGGAGGGCACCACTTATGTGGTGGTCGGCACAACCCTTGGAGCTGCCATCGCCTTTCTGATTGCCCGGTACTTTCTTGGTGAACGGGCCCACATTTATATCCAGAGCCGCGTCGGGCTTCTGGCGGTCAGCCGTGAGATGGCTCCCCACGGTTGGAAGGTCGTGCTGCTGACGCGGCTGATTCCTTTCTTTCCCGGCAAGCTTTCCAATTTCCTGTTCGGACTGACCAACTTTTCCTTTGGCGGCTTTGTTGCCGGGACCTTCATTGGCGTGATGCCGTTTTCGCTGCACAACGTGTACCTGGGGTCGCTGACGGCGGACCTGTCGACTCTTGGTGCCCGCGAAACCGCCAGGACGCCACTTGAATGGGGCATCTACGGCGCAGGCTTTGTCGGCACGGTGGCAGCAGTGCTGTTTTTTAACCGGCTCGCCCGCCGGGCTTTGGCGCGCTATCGGGTGGCGGCCCAGGCAACCGACCTGAGGGAGAAGTGAATGAGCTGGATGAAATGGTTACCTTGGCGCTATCTGGTCAAGCGCATGGCGCATCAGCACGGCTTTCTGGATCCGATCACGCTGCTGGGCAAGTTGCACAGCTTTGCCCAGCCGTCGGAAGTGGGTGAGCCGATTGAATTGTTGCGCGCTGGTGTGGTGTTTCACGCCCGTGGCCTGATCAACAGCCGCGTTATCCAGCATAATCTGGACTGGGTCTGGCCTTACTGGGTGGAGCGCCAATTCGACCCTAATGACCCGGCCTTCATTCCCCGGGCCTTCTCCATCACTCACGTCAACTTGAGTAACCGCAACTGGACGGCGATTGGCCTGCCCGATGTGGATGACCTGCCGGTGGTCGACCCCAGAGGTCTGGTGACGCCGTTATACGATGGCTGGTCACTGGACGGCTGGTTGCTGGCAGACGACGGCCGCTGCCTGCTGCCATCACGTTGCAAAACCAGTCGGCAATGGCTCGAATTGGAGGATACCCCCTGCGTGGTGACCGAGTCTGAGATGGACGGTTTGCGGCTGATCAGCCGCGCACAGGTGGTGCTGGAGCAGGGCCGGCCGGTTTGTCGGCTGGAGCTGCAGGGTCATTCGGACGTGCCGGGGTCACTGGTGGTGTCGCTGCGCCCGGCCAATCCCGAGGGTGTGTCGTTTATCCGGCGGGTGAAATTGTCGCCCCAACGGGATGCCTGGAAAGTGGATGGCCGGCACTCGGTGCTGTTCAGCCGACCGGCGCAAAGTCATCATGTGTCGGATTATCGCCAGGGCGATGTCCACATCCACCTGGCCGACATTGCCGATCAGAGCGAAGGCCGCTGTGACGTTGGGCTGGTGACTGCGGCGGCACTGTTTCCGGTCAGGGCCGGCAAGGCCACGGCGCTCACCATCACGGTGCCCTTGGGTAAAGAACACGCGGCCAGCGACACACCTGAGCCCTGGTCTGAAGCATTGGATGGGCACGCGCGCCTGGAGTGCCCGGATCCGACCTGGCAATTCCTGTATGAAGCAGCATTGCGCTCATTGGTGTTGCACTCTCCGGATGACGTTTACCCGGGCCCTTACACCTACAAACGGTTCTGGTTTCGCGATGCGGCGTTTATCGTACATGCGCTCCTGTGTGCAGGAATGACCCAGCGAGCCGAGCGGGCCCTGAGCCAGTTTCCGGAACGGCAGTTGAAGAACGGTTATTTCCGTTCTCAGGAAGGGGAATGGGATGCCAACGGTGAGGTGCTGTGGATCATGCAGCGGTTCTATGCCATCACCGGCCGTAAACTGGCCATGGACTGGTTTGAACCGGTCAGCAAGGGCGCGCACTGGATACAGAAAAAGCGGGTCAGCGGGAATATCGACAAACCCCATGCCGGGCTCCTGCCCGCCGGTTTCAGTGCCGAGCACCTGGGGCCAAATGACTTCTATTACTGGGATGATTTCTGGGGCATCGCCGGCCTGAAAGCCGCTGCCACACTGCTGGCCAAAGACGATCCTGAAGCCAGCGAGGCGTTTGCCGCCGGTGCTGAGGAGTTTTCCCGAACCGTGGACCGGAGTCTGGCCAGCTGCGCGCGGCGGCTCAAGCGCCGGGCCATGCCAGCCTCGCCCTATCGGCGGCTGGATGCCGGTGCCATCGGTTCGCTGGCCGTGGGCTATCCCACCCAGCTGTGCGAACCAGATGATCCGCGCCTATTGGACAGCGTCGAGTTCTTGCTTGAGAACTGTTTCGTGAACGGCGCCTTCTATCAGGACATGATTCACTCGGGCCTGAACGCCTACCTGACCCTGCACGTGGCCCAGGTGCTTTTGCGCGCCGGTGACTCGCGGTTTCTGGCGCTGATGGATGCGGTGGCGGAGCTGGCATCACCAACCGGGCAGTGGCCAGAGGCGATTCATCCGGGCACTGGCGGTGGCTGCATGGGCGATGGTCACCACGTCTGGGCGTCCGCCGAGTGGGTGTTAATGGTGCGCAACTGTTTCGTCCGGGAGGAGGGCGATCGGCTGATTCTCTGTGCGGGTGTGCCCGAACGTTGGCTCGAGCAGGAAGCGCCGATACGGTTCGGGCCGGCACCGACCGGGTTCGGGACGGTTACCGTCACAATCCAGCCGCGCCCCGGTGCAACGCCGGAGGTGACCTGGACGGGCCGTTGGCACCGCGACGAACCCACCATTGAGGTGCGGTTGCCGGGCTGGAAACACTGATCATCTGTACCGGTTTCTAAAGCAGTTTTCTGTATCTGTTTTGTTTGCCTGCTAACTTCTAGAGTACGGTGTCTAGAGTACTGTGACCGAATAATTCACGTAATCCGGCTGCGACATATGCGTTCATTCTTTTTCTCGTTTTTTGTTCCCGCCCTGTTTGTCTGGCTCTGGAGCACGGGCTTCATTGGCGCCAAATACGGTCTGCCATTTGCCGAGCCTTTTACGCTCCTGCTGATCCGCATGCTGCTGACCCTGGTGTTGCTGGTCGGCCTGGCCTGGTTGATGAAAACCCGCTGGCCCGGATGGCGTGGCGCCGGGCACCTGGCGGTCACCGGTATTCTGGTGCACGGCTGTTATCTCGGTGGGGTGTATTACGCCATTCAGGACGGTATGGCTTCTGGCATCGTGTCGCTGATTGTCGGGCTCCAGCCCCTGGTTACCGCGGCTGCGGCGGTGGTGTTCCTGAAAGAAGCGGTCAGTGGCCGGCAGTGGCTGGGCCTCGCCCTGGGCTTGATCGGCGTGTCGTTGGTATTGGTCGAGAAGTTCGGGGGTGCCGGCGTTGAATCGGGCATCTCGCCCTGGGCACTCGCCTGGACCTTGGTGGCGCTGGCGGGTATTTCCATGGGCACGGTGTATCAGAAACGCCACGGCACCGGCGCCGATCTGGTTGCCGGTACCATCATCCAGTATGCCGCCGCTGCAACCCTGTTTGCCATCGGCGCTTTCACGCTGGAATCCCGCGAGGTTGAGTGGAGTTTGCAGTTGCAGCTGTCCATGGCCTGGCTGGTACTGGGCGTGTCCATCGGCGCTATTTTACTGTTGATGTGGCTGATTCGTCAGGGCGCCGCGTCGCAGGTGGCGAGCCTGTTTTATCTGGTGCCGCCGGTGACTGCCTTGGAAGCCTACCTGTTGTTCGATGAACGCCTGGGTGGCCTGGCGATGGTTGGGGGGCTGGTCGCCATTACCGGGGTGGCACTCGTGGTGACCCAGAAGAAAGCCGTATGAGTGATGTAACCCGCGGTGTCTGGTTTGGCCTGTCTGCCTATACCATTTGGGGCTGCTTTCCGCTTTTCTTCGCCCTGTTCGAGGGCGTGCCGGCGTTTGAAATCCTGGTGCACCGGATTGTCTGGTCCTGTGTCTTCCTCGCGCTGGTGATCAGCGGCTTGCGGCGCTGGCCTGCGGTCCGTTCTGCCCTTAGTAATCCGCGCCAGCTGTGGCGGGTACTGGGCTGTGCGTTGCTGATTGCGGCCAACTGGGGCATTTACATCTATTCGGTGGAAACCCGCCACGTGTTGCAGGCCAGCCTTGGCTATTTCCTGACTCCGCTGGTGAATGTGGCGCTGGGTATGCTGGTGCTGCGCGAGCGCATGGGGCCGTGGCAGCTGGCGGCAGTGGTTCTTGCTGGCATCGGCATACTGATCCAGCTGGTCATGCTCGGGGAAGTGCCCTGGATTACGCTGGTGCTCGCGCTGACTTTCGGTACCTATGGCCTGCTGCGAAAGCAGGTGCTGCTGGATGGTTTGTCGGGGCTGTTTGTCGAGACCTTGTTGTTGCTACCGGTGGGGTTGATGACCTTTGGCTGGCTGGGCTACGCCGGTGTGTCCCATTACGGGGACAGTGTATCCGTGAGCGCCTTGCTGATGGCCAGCGGCATCGTGACTGCCATCCCGCTGCTGCTGTTTGCCGGTGCGGCCCGGCGGTTGCGACTGTCCACGGTGGGCTTCCTGATGTACATCAATCCCACCTTGCAGTTCTTCATTGCATTGCTGGTCTTCGACGAGCCATTGAGCCAGGTGCAACTGACCAGCTTCATCGTTATCTGGGTGGCGCTGGGACTGTACAGCTGGTCGTCCTGGCACTACCGGCCACGGGTGCCGGCAGGCCAGAACTGAACCCGGTTCAGGCGAGGCCTGCCAGCAGGCTGTTGATGGCCTGGGCAAAGGGCACTGGCGAGTCTTCCTGCAGGAAGTGACCACCCTTGAGCGTGACATGGGGCTGTCCCTTGGCGCCGGGAATTCGATCCTGCATGTAGCGGTCACCGCCGCGGGTAATGGGATCGCCATTGCTGAACGTGGTCAGGAACGGTTTGTCCCACTGCTCCAACACCTTCCACGCAGCGCGGTTGGCTTCGGTGGCTGGGTCATTGGGTGTCATCGGCACCAGGCGCGGGAAAGCGCGGGCGCCGGCCTTGTACTTCTTGCCGGGGAAGGGTGCGTCATAGGCGCGTAGCTCGTCCGGCCCGAGTTTACGGAACGAGCCGGTGTTGATGATCCGGCCAATCGGAAACCACGGGCTGTGTAGGGCGAAATTCTTCCAGATCTTGAACGCCGACGGTGCCTTCTGATCGCCGGTTGGCAGCATGCCATTACCCACCACGATGGCCCGGAATCGGTCCGGATTCTCCGCCGCCAGCCGCAACCCCAACAGCGAACCCCAGTCCTGGCAGACCAGGGTGATGTCGTTCAGGTCCAGTTTGTCGATGAAGCTTTGCATCCAATCCATGTGCTGCTGGTAGCTGTAATCGTCAATCGCTGTGGGCTTGTCGGATTTACCAAAGCCAATCAGGTCGGGTGCCAGCACCCGATGGCCGGCGGCGGCACAAACCGGGATCATGTGGCGGTACAGGTACGACCACGACGGTTCGCCGTGCATCATCAGAATCGGCTTGGCGTCAGCCGGCCCCTCATCGACGTAGTGCATGCGCAGCCCGTCCAGATCGACGTAGTGGGGCTCGAAGGGGTAATCCAGCAAACGGTCGAATTGATTCTCGGGAGTTCGGACGAAATCCATGGCAGCCGCCTTGTGGTTGGTTATGCTTCTTGGAGAAGGCCGGAAGGCCTAATCGGAGAGTCTGCCGAGTCCTTCGGGAGGCGTCAATTTGCCAGTCCGACACTGGCCTCGAAAGCAACGGGGGCGGTCCTACGGTCGTCGTTCCCTAACCAATGTCGTAAGGCGGCTCCGGCGCTCTTGGGGTATGGTAAGTTCAGATTTGTTGCCGTGCATTTTGCGCGCAGAACAGAGAGCAACATGGACAGGTTCGAATGACCCATTGGCTGATTGCAAATCCCAAAGCCGGCACCGGTGAGCGAGGACGGGAGTTCTGGCTGGAGGTGCTGTTGGCCGCCGGTGTCCCGGAACCGCAATGCCGAGATTTTAATGACGATGTCTGGGGAAATCAGGTGCAGGCGGGCGATGTGGTGATGGTGGCCGGGGGCGATGGTTCGGTGAACATGGGCGCACGTCTTTGCCGGAGCAGGCAGGCGATCCTGGCGGTGCTGCCATCCGGCACCGCAAACGACTTTGCGCGCAACCTGGGCTTGCCAGAAGAGCCGGAGCGCTTGTGCGCGCTCATTGCCGAGGGCACCACCCAGCAGGTGGACGTGGCCGAAGTGGGGCAGACGCTGTTTTTGAATGTCGCTCATGTTGGCCTCGGAACGCTGCCTGCGCGGGAAGCCGAGGGCACTCATAAGAAACTCTTTGGTCGGTTCAGTTATGGCCTGGGGTTGTTGCGCCGGGTCAGTGCCAGCCGGGGGTTCAAGGCCGAGATCCGCTGCGACAAAGGAGTGGTCAAAGGCCGTTGGTTGTCGATAGCCGTTGCCAGCGGCGCCTTCTTTGGCGGTGGTAATGAGATTCCCGAGGCCTCTGCCAACGATGGCCAGCTGGATGTGATTGCGGTCAAACCACGGCCGTTGCTGCAGTTACTGCTGACCTTTGTGATGGTTCGCCTCAACAAGCGCTCGCCCCAGCGCACCAGCACCATTATTCACCTGAAGGGCGCACGCTGTTCGGTCCGCACCGGTAAGCCGAAAACCATCACTGCCGATGGCGATGTGATGGGGCAAACGCCCCTTGAGGTGGAATGCCAGCCCCAGTGCCTGTCGGTGATTGCACCGACCATTGTCAGTACCGCCGATGCCGCCCCCGAGGAAACAGTCATCGGTTGAACAGACTTCCCTCAGATACGTTTTGTCACTGATTTTTCGAGCGAATCAGGTGATCATGGCCGGCGCTGGCCAGGTGAACCAACTCGACTGGCCGGAAAACCAACTTTATTCATCCGTACCGCCATTAAGGAATGACAATGCCGAGAAAATCAGCCCCGGCTATGCAAAACTCATTGCACAAGCTCAAGATCATCCTGGGAGCCTTGGCCTTGATGGTCGCGGGCAGTGTGGCGTCAGCGGCAGAACGGCTGTACATCTTCACTGAGAACTATCCTCCTTATAACGCGTCGGCGTCGGGCAAGGGCTTTGCCCACGGCGAGGAAGACATCACCGGCATCTGCAGCGATATGGTAAAGGCCATGCTGGCCCGGGTCGACTACGACTACGTCATGAAAATGCGCGCCTGGAGCTACGCCTACGACTGGGTTCAAGGGCGCGAAAATCACGGGCTGTTCTGTACCGCCCGCACCGATGAGCGTGAGGATCTGTTCCAATGGGTTGGTCCTCTGGCTTCCATCAAATGGACCCTGTTTGCCGCGCCCGACTCTGACATCGCTCTGAACTCACTGGAAGATGCCCGGGATCTTCAGATTGCCGGTTATAAAGGCGATGTCATGTCAGAATTCCTGGCCGATAAGGGGTTCAATGTCGTCATGAGTCTGTCGGGTGATGTGAACACGCGCCGGTTGATGCTGGGGCAAGCCGATCTGTGGGTTACCGACGGCCTTGTGGGCCCGCTGGTAGCGGAGGAAGAACATGGCATCACCGGGCTCAAACCGGTGCTGGTATTCCGCGAAACGCCCATGTACCTGGCACTCAGCAAAAATACCGAGCCGGCCGTTGTCGCTGATCTCCAGCAGGCGTTGGACGCGGCCCGGGCGGATGGGGAACTGAAGGCTATCGCAGCGCGGTACGATCAGTGAGTGTTTGTCGAGTCTGCTGAAATAGCCTGGAGTGGCTTGCTGCGCTTCGGTGTCACATAGCTGAACCGGCGGCGATACTCTTCCATGGTGCACCCGACATTGCGCTTGAACAGTCGCCGGAATGAGCTGGCGTCCTCGTAACCGACGTCCCAGATGATCTGGGCGGTCTGGCGTCGGGTCGATTCAAGGCCGTGCTTGGCGGCTTCAATCCTCAAATGCTGTAGGTAGCTCAGTGGGGTCTCGCCTGTGGCTTCCTTGAACCGGCGCTTGAAGGTGCGCGGCCCCAAGTGTGCGCGCTCCGCCAGCTCGTCGATGACGATGGCGTCGGCGTAGTGCTGTTCCAGCCAGCCCTGTACCTCGCCAATTTTCTCGTCCTGATGGGCCCGGCTGCCATAAAAGCTCATGTAGGGCGTCTGTTCCGAACGCCGGGCATCGAGAATCAGCAGCTTGCTGCAAGCTATGGCCAGCGCGGGTGAACCCAGCCGTTCAACCAGATACAGGCACAGGTCCATGAACGAGGTAGCGCCACCGGCACACAGAATCTGCCCGTTATCCACCAGCAGTTGCTCGCTCTCGAGCCGTAACTGAGGATAGCGTCGGCGAAAGGCCGGTGCTGCCCGCCAGTGGGTGGTGGCCACATGCTGCTCCAGTAATCCGGCTTCCGCCAGCACAAAACTGCCGGTGCAAACGCTGGCTACGATGGCACCCCTTTCAACGGCTACGCGCAACCAGGGGTGGAGCGGTCGTGACATGTCTAGCGCCGCATCGATATGGCGGTCGCCCAGTACCGCTTCCATGGCGGAGCCAATGATGATCACATCCGCCGGATAGTCCTGCCAGTTCACTGTCGGCACGATGGGGACGCCGCTGTAGGAGCGTACCGGCTCGCCATTCACGGTGACAATCTGGCACTCGAACCGGGGTTCATCACGATTGACCCAGCGGTCGCAGTAATTGGCGGCAGCAAAGAAATCCATCACGCCTATAACACCACTGCCGTGGCAGAAGGGCAGGGCCACAATGGCGATTCTGATCATGACAAATGTCCTTTTTGGCATCTGCAGTGTCAAATATGACACTCCGGCGCAGGGTTGGCAAGCCGTAATCTGACACTGTCAATCAGGTCGGCCCCTCGGCCGACAGCGAAGGAGGAAGGGTCATGACTGCTCAATTCACAACCAACACAGGCTCTGCAACACGTGTTCCTCTTGACCGCGTTCCGGCCCGGAACTCTGGTGTCGCCGCGGTAGGGAAAGCTCTGCAAATGCTTTATCGGGTAGCGCCGCACACGGCCGGCAATATTGCTGAGGGGTTGTTCTTCTCGCCGCGACGGCTGCCGTTACCGATTCGGTACGAGTCCCTGCTAGATGAGGCCGACAGCTACAGCCAGATTCAGCTCGGTGCCGTTACGATTCCGGTGTACAGCTGGGGCTATGGCCCGGTGGTGCTGATGGTCCACGGTTGGTCGAGCGGCGGTATCCAATTTGGGGCTTTCGTGAAGCCGCTGGTTAGTGCCGGTTATCGGGTGGTGGTGTTTGATGCACCGGGCCATGGCCGGGCCCAGGGCAGGCGGTCGAGCCTGTACGAGATGACCGAGGCTGTCACCAAGGTGGCTGCCAGTGTTGGTCCCATCGACACCATCATCGCCCATTCCCTGGGCAGCCTGGCAGCAGCCCGGGCGGTGGTGGATGGCGTCCAGGCCCAGCGGCTGGTGTTGCTGGCCCCGCCGAAGGATCTCGATTCAGTAGTTGCCGGATTCGGTGCTGAACTTGGGTTCTCGCAGGCCATGGTAACTGAGCATCGTCGGCGCATGGAGCAGGCATTCGGGGCACAAGTGTGGCAGCAGTTCTCATTCGACGCCCTGGCGCCCAAGATCACAGCCCGGGGGCTGGTGGTGATCGACCGGGATGACAAGTCGGTGCCGGCCAGTCATAGCGATCAGGTTCATTTGCAGTGGGCCGGATCTGAACGGATGCAAACCCAGGGGCTGGGGCACAACAAGTTGCTCTGGCACCCAAGCGTGCTGGAACGGATCCAGCAATTCATGGCAACAGCGGCCTAGAACCACAGCCCGATCTCCGGATCGGGCGTTTTTCGTTCGATGACAATACCCCGTGATTCGAGCAGCTGAACCAGCCTCTCGGTATCGTCGACATTGAGAAAACTGCCCAGCGAGATCTCGGTGTCGCGATGAATCAGCGCCAGCTTCGGTGGCGCAAACGGGTGGACAGGAGCGTCCAGGTGAACTCTCACGTAGGGCCGGGGCAGGGTCCACTCCGAAAGCTTCCGGGTGCGGCCTTTTTCCAGGTGGATGCTGCTCTCGCCAATGGTCAATACCTCCCGCCGTTGGCAGGCCCGGGAGGTCAGGTAAATGCCGGCGGCCAGGGCAGCGAGTTCCAGCCCGGCGAATGGCACGATAACCCAGGCGCCGGCTAACGCCATGCCGGTGGCAATCAGCGCGGAGAGAGCCAGCAGTGCCAGCCAGATCTGGACGTTGCCACGCCAGCTCAATGAGCGGTTGGGCGTCAGCAGAAGCCGAACGCCGTCCTGGGAGTTGAGATGCTCGACCATCATTCAATGCCTATGGAATCGACCTTCTCGGTATACGACGGGTGGTGCCACTCCGATGATCGCCCGCGTCTGAAGGATCGGTAATTCAAATGGGGGGCAAACCACGACATACTGGCGGCCTGATAGTAATGATAGTCAACACGGCCTGGTAGCGAATCTGTGGCGCGAAAATCCCTCATCCGAAGATCTCTGAGCAAACTGGCGTGGGTACTGGCGGGAACACTGCTGTTGCTGCTGGCCGTGATTGTGCTGCTGCGGTTCGTCAATCCGCCCACCTCCAGTTTCATGCTGGGCCACCGGCTGTCGCAGCCCGACCAGGCCCTGCATCAGCACTGGGTGCCGTTGTCGGAGATTTCTCCGTGGATGCCACTGGCGGTGGTAGCCAGCGAGGATCAGCGGTTCCCCGAGCATTGGGGCGTGGATTTCGCTGCCATCCGTAAGGCGCTGGCCGAGTACCAGGCGGGCGAGGGCCTGCGGGGCGCCAGTACCATCACCCAGCAGACCGCCAAGAACCTGTTTCTGTGGAATGGCCGAAGCTTTGTGCGCAAGGCTCTGGAGGCCGGGCTGGCGCTGGGAATTGAGGGGTTGTGGCCGAAGCGGCGGATTATGGAGGTCTATCTCAATATCGCCGAGTTTGGCCCCGGGATTTATGGCGTGGAGGCGGCGAGCCGGCGTTATTTCGGCGTTTCAGCCAGCCAGCTATCGCCGATCCAGGCCGCGCGACTGGCGGCCGTGCTGCCTAACCCCAAGACTCTCAGTGCGGTATCGCCGTCGGCGTATGTCTGGGAGCGGGTATCCTGGATTCGCGGCCAGATGGCCCAGTTGTCGGGCCTGAATTATTTGCGCGACACGCTGCAATAGCGCCGTTCCGGTCGGCCGACGTTGCCGTAGCTGACCTCTGCCGCCGCTTCGCCACGGCCCACCAGAAACTCCAGGTAGCGCCGGGCCGTGGTGCGAGAGGCGCCCATGGCGGCGCCGACTTCCTCGGCACTCCACTCGTCTCCGGTTGTCAGCACCTCACGGATTTTGTCCAGGGTAATGCCATCAATGCCTTTTGGCAGCCTGTCGGTATCCGCTGTTTCCGCATGGCCTTCGTCCCCGCCGCTGCGGGGTAACAGCGCATCCACTTCTTTCTGGGCGACCTGGTCCAGGCCGGACAACCGGTTCAGGTGGTCCCGATAGCGGTTTACTGCGTCCTCCAGACGTTCAAACACCAGTGGCTTTAGGATGTAGTCGAAAACCCCGCCGCGCAACGCGCTGCGCAGGGTGTCCACTTCTTTGGCGGCGGTGATCAGAATGACATCGCTGGCGCTGTCCGAGGCCCGCAGTTCCCGCAGCAGGTCCAGGCCGTTGCCATCGGGAAAGTAGACGTCGAGCAGGATCAGGTCGGGGCTTAGTACATCGATCAGATCCCGGGCATCGGCCAGCGTGTGCGCAATGCCGCAGAGCTCGACGTCGTCCAGACGTTCAACAAAACGTCGCTGAATTTCCGCAATTTTACGGTCATCTTCGATGATCAGCAGGCGTATGGTGGTCAATGACTGGTCCCCCCGTGGGCTCGTTTGGGTAGATACAGAGTAAAGCGGCTGCCGCCGGTGGTGAGATTCTCGACCGTGATCGAGCCACCCCACCGAGTCAGGAATTGACTGACCAGGTGTAGGCCATAGCCACGAGCGGTGCCGGCTTTGGTGCTGACACCTTTCTCAAAGATTCGCTCCCGGTCCGCCTCCGGGACGCCGGCGCCCTGATCTTCCACCTCGAAAATCAGGTCGTCGCCAAGATCCGTCATCGACAGCGCGACCTGTCCGCCTTCGCCGGTCGCCAGGCGTGTGGCCTCAAGGGCGTTATCAATCAGGTTGCCAAGCACGCTTACCAGCTGCTCCCTGGGAAGGTCGTCGGGCATGTTGGCCATCTGGCTGCCGGGGTCAATGTTCAGCACCAGGCCCATTTCCCGGGCCCGGTTGTACTTGCCGAGCAGGCACCCGGCGATGACCGGATCGGGCACCGCTTCCAGCAGCAACTGAATCAGTGCCTGGTGATCGCTGACTTCACTACCAATCAGGCTGAGTGCCTCGTCGGTGGCGCCAATCTGGATCAGGCCGGCGATGGTGTGCAGCTTGTTGGAGTATTCGTGGGTCTGGCTGCGCAGGGTATCGGCGTATTGCTGTATCCGGGTGAGCTGGCGGCTAACCTGGTCCACCTCGTCCCGCAGCCGGAAACTGGCCACCACGCCGGTAATGTCGTCGCCCTCGCGCACTGGCAGTCGGTTAACGATCATCTGACGGTTCCTGAGCCAGACTTCCCGGTCAAAATCCGGCTCCCCGGTTTTCAGAACCGACATCAAGTCGCTTTCCGGCAGCACTTCAAGGATCGGCTTTCCCGCCAGGGCCATGTCCGGTTCCAGGCCCAGGGTCTTCAGGGCCGTGCGGTTCACCGTGGTGATGATGCCGTCACGATTGATGGCAATGATGCCCTCACGCACCGATTGCAGGGTGGCATCCCGTTCCTGGAACAGCCGGGCGATTTCCTCCGGTTCCAGCCCGAAGATGGCCTGTTTGAAGCGACTGGCGATGATGATGGCGGCGAGGATGCTAACCAGCAACATCACCCCGACCACACCATAGAGCACGAAATTGTAGCGCTGGATGGTGGTTTCAACCTGGTCGACGCCGTAGCCGACCGACACGATGCCGACGATGTCACCACTGGCCGGGTTGATCACCGGTGCCTTGCCGCGCATGGATTCGCCGAGACTGCCGAAGGCGCGGGCAATGTAGGCCTGGCCGTCGATCAGGGCCTGACGACCAGTGTCACCGTCATCATCCGCCATGGAATAACCCAGGCGTGACGGATCCGGATGGGCGAGGCGCACCGCCTGGTCGTCACCAATAACAATAAACAGGGCCTCGTTGGTCTCGGTCAGCCGGTTGGCCAACCGATTCAGGCTGCCAGTGTCGCGTTGCTCTACGCCCTCGATCACTGCCGGCGTGGCGGCCACGGTCTTGGCGACCATCAATGCCCGTTGGCCGATTTCCTCGTACAGGGATTCGCTCAGATAGTACCCGGCAAAGACACCGATCAGCGCTGTCTGCAGGGCGCTGACCAGGCCGAGGGTCAGAATCATTCGGGTTTTCAGTTTGGTTTTTCGAAACACGATGTTGTTGGAATGCTGCCGGAGTGTTGTTGTCGTTTTGATTCAGGTTAAAGCACCGGCGTGGTTTTTGCCCGTGAACTTTATGCACAAAAAAGCCTTTAGGTTCTTTATAGGTATTTACGCGCACAAACTTTAGGCGTCCGGTGTTCGCTTCTAGTCTATGGGCGAATGGCTCCCACAGCACGTTTATCGAGCGGCGGAACAGAGGAGCTATCACAACAACAAACCAGAGGTGAACCCAATGATGATCAAGCGAACCCTGTCTTTTGTAGCCATGGCTGCCTTTAGTGTTTCCGCGCTGGCCTGGCAACCCTCCGGCAAAGTGGAATGTATCGCACCGGCTGATCCGGGCGGCGGCTGGGATTTTACCTGCCGTAGCGTCGGTAATGTCATGCAGGAACTCGGCCTGGTGGAAGGCAGTGTCCAGACCGTCAATATGGCCGGTGCCGGCGGTGGCGTTGCCTTCGCCCACACCGTCAGCAAGCGCGCCGACGATGACAAGCTGATCGTTGCCGCATCTACCGCAACCACCACCCGCCTGGCCCAGAAGCAGTTTCCGGGTATGGACGCCGGTATGGTGAAGTGGGTCGGTGCCCTGGGCGCTGACTACGGCATTATTGCTGTCTCCAAAGACTCCGAGTACCAGAACCTGAATCAGCTTTTCGAAGCCGTGAAAGCGAACCCCAAGTCGGTCAAGTTCTCCGGCGGCAGCGCTCGCGGCGGCTGGGACCATCTGAAGGTGCTGATCGCTGCCAAGGCGGCCGGTGTCGAGAAGCTCCCCTCCATTCCTTACCTGTCGTACAACAATGGCGGTGAGGCCATGACTCAGGTCGTGGGTGGCCAGGTCGATGCCTTTACCGGTGACGTGTCCGAAGCCACCGGCTTCATGGATTCCGGCGACCTGCGGGTGCTGGCGGTGCTGTCTGAGGAGCGCCTGCCCGGCAAATTCAGCCACATTCCGACGGCCCGCGAGCAGGGTATTGATGCCCTGGGCCCGAACTGGCGCGGCTTCTACATGCCCGAAGGCGCCTCTGAGGAATCCAAGGAATACTGGGTAGCCGCTGTGGACAAGCTGTACGCCAGCGAAGAGTGGAAAAAGGTGATGAAAAGCAACGGGCTGATCCCGTTCCATCCGCCGGCGAACGAGTTTGAAAGCTTCGTGCGTCAGCAGGTGCAGGACATCGAAACCCTGTCTCGTGAAATCGGGCTGCTGAAATGACAGGTTTTGGTGATCGAATCCTCGGCTTGGGCCTTCTGGTCCTCGCCGTTGCCTACGGCTGGGCTGCGCAGCAGTGGCCCGAGCCGTTTGGCGGCGCCGAGGGCGTGGGCCCGGAAACGTTTCCCACCATCCTTGCCTTTGTGTTGGTGATCGGCAGCCTGTACCTGATGGTCAAGCCCGACCCCGATGCCCAGTGGCCAGTGCGCAAAACCGCTCTGGAACTGGTGACCTCGGTGGTGGTGCTGATTGTCTATGCGCTGCTGATGGAACCCTTGGGCTTCATTATTTCGACCACGCTGGCGGTTGGTACGCTCAGCTGGCGCATGGGCGCGAGGCCACGCATGGCGTTTATTACTGGCCTGATCAGTGCGGTGGTGGTGTTTGTCCTGTTTAACTACGGCCTGGACCTGAGTCTGCCTGCCGGCCTGCTGGAGGTAGAGTGATGGAAACCTTAGGCTTTTTGATGGAAGGGTTTGCGGTCGCGCTGACCCCCTATAACCTGATGTTCGCGCTGTTCGGGGCCTTCGTGGGTACCCTGATCGGCTGTCTGCCTGGCCTGGGCCCGGCCAACGGTGTTGCCATCCTGATCCCGCTGGCATTTACCCTGGGGCTGCCGCCGGAAACCGCCATGATCCTGCTGACCGCGGTTTACGCCGGAGCCATGTACGGTGGCCGGATCTCTTCGATTCTGCTTAACATTCCCGGTGACGAGCCGGCCATGATGACCTGCCTCGACGGCTACCCCATGGCTCAGAAAGGCCGTGCTGCTGACGCCCTGGCGATCTCTGCCGTGGCGTCGTTCGCTGGTGGCCTGATCGGAACCATCGGTCTGATCATGTTGGCGCCGATTCTGGCCAAGTTTGCCCTGACCTTTGGCCCGGCCGAGTACTTCGCGTTGTTCCTGCTGGCCTTTGCCACCCTCGGCGGCATCACCGGCAAGAACCCGATGAAGACGGTGATTGCCGCCACCATCGGCATCATGATCTCGACCGTGGGTATCGACATCTCCACCGGCACCCAGCGTTACACCTTTGGTGTGCTGGAGCTGTACGAGGGTATCGACTTCATCCTGGCGATTGTCGGTCTGTTCGCGATTTCGGAGCTGCTGTTCTTTGTCGAGTCCCGTGTTGGCGGCGGCCGCGAGAAGATCAACGTGGGCAAGTTGACGCTGAGTTTCAAGGAGCTGGTCAGCACCATCCCGACCCAGTTGCGCGGCGGTGTACTCGGCTTTATCGCCGGAGTATTGCCAGGTGCCGGGGCGTCCCTGGGCAGCTTTATCAGCTACACCCTGGAAAAGCAGGTGCTGGGCAAGAAAGGCAAGTTTGGCGAAGGCGATATTCGCGGTGTGGTGGCGCCAGAGGCTGGCAACAACGGCGCCTCTTCCGGTGCGCTGGTGCCGATGCTGACCCTGGGCGTGCCGGGTAGTGGCACCACGGCGGTTCTGCTGGCCATGCTGATCTCTCTGAACATCACGCCGGGCCCGCTGATGTTTACCCAGAACGCCGACATTGTCTGGGGTGTCATCGCCGCACTGTTGATCGGTAACGTCATGCTGTTGCTGCTCAACATCCCACTTGTGGGCTTCTTCGTGAAGTTGCTGTCGGTGCCCCCGATGTACCTGTTGCCAATCGTGACCATGGTGGCCTTCGTAGGCATCTACTCCATCAGTCACAGCACCTTCGACCTGTACTTCATGGTGGCCTTTGGTGTCGCGGGTTACTTCCTGCGCAAGCTGGAAATCCCGTTGGTGCCGATCATTCTGGGCCTGTTGCTGGGGCCGGAAATGGAGAAGAACCTGGGCCATGCGCTGATCCTGTCGGACGGTTCCTGGAGCATTCTCTGGGGTAGCTCGCTGGCCGTGGGGCTGTGGGTCGTTGCTGGTCTTGGTCTGGTACTGCCGTATGTGGTCGGGCCACTGCTGCGCCGGCGCATGAATGCGGCCATGAAAGAAAGCCCGGTCAGCGACTGAGCGGGTAGCGAAGATCACGCCTTAGACGATCTGTTGTCAGCTTTGCACCGGGTTTCCCCTTTGGGATGCCCGGTGCTTTTTTATGTCTGGCAGATAATCACTTATGCTGTAGTGGCTGTGGGCTTCATAAGAAGGTTTTATTTTTGTTGTTCATTCAGGAGGCAACGCGTTGAACGTCATGGTACTGGGAGCCACCGGACTGACCGGAGCGGCAGTGGTGGAGAAACTGCTAGAGCGGCCAGAGGTGACTTCGGTGATAGCGCCGGTGCGTCGCCGGGTTGGCCCTGAACACCGCAAGCTGATCCAGCATCAAGTGGACTTTGACGATCTGCAAGCCAGTGCCGATCTGTTCGCCGTGGATGCAATCGTTTGTTGCCTGGGCACCACCATCAAGAAGGCGGGCTCGCGTGAGCAGTTCCGTAAGGTGGATTTCGGC
Source organism: Marinobacter sediminum (assembly GCF_016820575.1). Classification (GTDB taxonomy): domain Bacteria; phylum Pseudomonadota; class Gammaproteobacteria; order Pseudomonadales; family Oleiphilaceae; genus Marinobacter; species Marinobacter sediminum. The sequence continues at coordinate 59,326 of NZ_JAEMQH010000002.1, forward strand.
TACAGCCTGGAGGCTGCGCGCTTGGGACGGGCGGCCGGTGCACGGGCGTTCATTCTGATGTCCGCCATTGGTGCCTCCTCGGATTCCACCATTTTCTATAACCGGGTCAAGGGCGAACTTGAAAACGCAGTTCGCGAACTCGGCTACTCCTACCTCTCGGTCTACCATCCCAGCCTTTTGCTCGGTGACCGGCAGGAACAGCGCACCGCCGAGGCCCTGGGTATCAAGCTGATGCCCCTGGTGAACCGGGTCTTGCTCGGCCCGCTGGAAAAATACCGCGGCGTGCGAGCATCCACCGTGGCCCAGGCCATGGTCAATGAAGTCTGTGCGCTGGAAATGACAACCCCTGCGGAACCTGTCCAGCACCTGCGGGATTATCCCGAGATCCAGAAGTTGGCAGGCTAACCACCCTCACTTGCCGGCCAGAATCCAGCCCGCAGCCTTTTCGGCAATCATCAGGGTCGGAGAGTTGGTGTTGCCACTGGTGATGGTCGGCATCACGCCGGCATCCACTACCCGAAGTCCGGTTACACCCCGCACTTTCAGGTGCGGGTCCACTACCGCCATACTGTCATCGGCTCGCCCCATACGCGTGGTACCCACCGGGTGAAAAATGGTGGTGCCAATGTCGCCGGCCAGCTTCGCCAGCTCTTCGTCAGTCTGATACTGCAGTCCCGGCTTGAACTCCTCCGGCTGGTACTTGGCAAAGGCCTGCTGTTCGGCAATCCGGCGAGTCACGCGCAGGGAATCAGCGGCCACCTTACGGTCCTCCTCGGTGCTTAAATAGTTGGGTGCGATTGCGGGCGGGGTTTTCGAGTCCCGGCTGCGAATCCGCACCGATCCGCGGCTGCTCGGATTGAGGTTGCAGACGCTGGCGGTAATGGCCGGGAAATCGTGTAGCGGCTGCCCGAACGCATCCAGGCTCAGGGGCTGAACGTGGTATTCAATGTTGGCGTAGTCATAGTCCTCTGAACTGCGTGTAAACAGGCACAGTTGCGACGGCGCCATGCTCATGGGGCCGGAGCGTTTCACCAGGTATTCCAGACCAATGCGCGCCTTGCCCAGAAGCGAATTGGCCATGGTGTTCAGGGTGGTTGCGCCCTGAACCTTGTACACCGAACGAATCTGGAGGTGATCCTGCAGGTTCTCGCCGACTCCGGGCAGGTCTTTGATCACCGGAATGTCGTGCTCCCGCAGCAGGTCAGCAGGCCCGATGCCCGACAGTTGCAGCAGCTGGGGCGAGCCAATCGCGCCAGCAGACAGAATCACTTCCCGGCGAGCCTGGGCCCTGATCTCGCCCTGTCCGGGCCGTTCCACGCGAACACCGCTACACCGGGGCTGCTCGCCCGAGGCCATGTCCAGGCCAAGCACGTGGGTGGAGTGCCAGAGTGTCAGGTTGGGGCGCTTTTGGGCCGGCCTTAGAAAGGCCTTGGAGGTATTCCAGCGCCAGCCGGAGCGTTGGTTTACTTCAAAATAGTCGACGCCTTCGTTGTTGCCGCGATTGAAGTCTTGGGTGCGGGGAATGCCGGCCTGAACACAAGCATCGGCAAAGTCCTCCAGAACCTTCCACTTCAGGCGCTGGTGCTCAATTCGCCATTCGCCACCGTGGCCATGGTAGTTCTTGTGCTCCGGGTCGGCGTCACCGCCGTCATCCAGGCGATAGTGATCCTCGTGGCGCATGAAGTCGGGCAGGCAGTTGTCCCAGTTCCAGGCCTCCTCTCCGGTGACTTCAGCCCAGTGGTTGTAGTCCCGGGCCTGGCCGCGAATGTAGAGCATGCCATTAATGCTGGAACAGCCGCCCAGGGTCTTGCCCCGGGGATAGATCAGCGACCGGCCGTTCAGGCCCGGATCCGGCTCGGTGCGAAAACGCCAGTCGGTGCGGGGGTTGTCGATGCAGTACAGGTAACCCACCGGAATATGAATCCAGTGGTAGTTGTCCCGGCCGCCGGCTTCGATGAGCAGTACCTGGTTATCCGGATTCGCGCTCAGCCGGTTGGCCAGCAGGCAGCCGGCTGAACCGGCTCCCACGATGATGTAATCAAATTCGAGCTGTCCATCGGCATTGTTGTTTTCGGACATAGCTGTCTCCCGGACCTGGGGCGAGTTACTTGGCGGTTGGCATGACAAATTCGGCACCGGCGTCGATGGAGTCAGACCAGCGCTGCATGATCGACTTCTGCCGGGTGTAGAATTTCACGCCTTCTTCGCCATAGGCGTGGGTGTCGCCGAACATGGAGCGCTTCCAGCCGCCAAAGCCGTGCCACGCCATGGGCACCGGGATAGGCACATTAATGCCGACCATACCCACCTGAATACGGCGGCCAAACTCTCGGGCCACGGTGCCGCTTTCGGTGAAGCAGCTGACGCCGTTGCCAAACTCGTGCTCGTTAATCAGCCGGATGGCGGTGGCGACGTCGGGAACCCTTACGCAGGCCAGTACCGGGCCGAAGATTTCTTCTTTGTAGATGGTCATGTCCGGTGTTACGTGGTCGAACAGGCTGCCGCCCATCCAGAACCCTTCGTTGCAGCCTTCGCCGGTGGTGCTGGCGTCAAACTCGCGGCCGTCCACGACCAGTTCGGCGCCTTCTGCCACACCCTTGTCAATGTAGCCGGTAATGCGCTGGTGTGCTGCGGCGCTGACGATCGGGCCCATCTCGGCATCCAGTTCCATGCCGTTTTTCACCTTTAGACTACGGGCACGTTCGGCCAGCTGGGGGATGATCTTGTCGGCCACGTCTCCGACCAGCACGGCTACGCTGATGGCCATGCAGCGTTCGCCCGCGCTGCCGTAACCGGCACCAATGAGGGCGTCCACGGCCTTGTCCAGATCCGCGTCGGGCATGACCACCATGTGGTTTTTGGCACCGCCCAATGCCTGAATGCGCTTGCCGTGGCGGGCGCCGTTTTCGTAGATCAGGTTGGCAATCGGCGTGGAGCCGACAAAGCTCAGGGCCATGACATCCGGATGCTCAATCAATGCTTCCACTGCGCCCTTGTCGCCCTGGATCACGTTAAACACGCCGTCGGGCAGGCCGGCCCGCTTGAGCAGGTCGGCGACCATCAGTGAGGCGCTGGGATCGATGGGGCTGGGCTTGAGTACGAAGGTGTTGCCGGCGGCGATCGCCACCGGGAACATCCACATCGGCACCATCACCGGGAAGTTGAAGGGTGTGATGCCGGCTACAACGCCCAGAGGCTGGCGCATGGTCCAGTTGTCGATACCGGTGCTGACCTGGTCGGTGTAATCGCCTTTAAGAAGCTGCGGAATGCCGCAGGCGAATTCGACGATGTCGATGCCGCGGGCCACTTCGCCCTGGGCATCGGTAAAGACCTTTCCGTGCTCGCGGGTGATGGCTTCGGCCAGTGCGTCCTTGTGCTGATTGAGCAATTCGAGAAATCTGAACATGACCCGGGCACGGCGAATCGGCGGGGTGTCGGCCCAGCTTGGAAACGCCGCAGAAGCGGCTGCTACGGCCTGATCGACGTCGTCACGGTTGGCGAGAACAACCTGGCCGGAAACCTGTCCGGTTGCCGGGTTGAACACATCCTGTTGGTGGCCGGAGCTGCCGTCTGAAATTTGCCCATTGATATAATGCTGGATCGTTGGATTGCTCATGCTAGCCCCTTTGATGTGTGCGTATGGCTTTGCTGGATGCCGGTTCAGAAGCCTTGAATGCCGGCTCTGACAAGTTTTGTGCAAGAACTGATCAGGTAATTTACGGTGGCTTTGGGGGTTGGGGCAATTGAAACTTTCTAAAGCATGATATAAGTAAGTCTTATATTGCGATCTGTTGAGGAGGGGGTATGCAACACCTGCAAGGGTTGCGAGCGTTTGTGGCGGTAGCCCGCGAGGGCAGTGTGTCCAGAGCGGCGGTTCGCCTGCACCTGACTCAGCCGGCGGTGAGTTTGAAATTGAAGCAGTTGCAGGATGATCTGGACCTGAAACTGTTCCGGCGCAAACCCCAGGGACTGGTGCTCACCGCTGATGGCCAGAATTTGCTGCCGGTGGCGGAAAAGGCCCTGGCCGGGCTGGCCGCGTTTGAACAGAGTGCCCGTGCCCTGCACAGCACGGTGCGGGGGCGGCTCAAGATTGGCACCATCGTGGATCCGGAATTCATCCGGCTCGGAGCTTTTCTGCATCGGCTGGTGGCCCGGGCACCGCAGCTTGAAACCGAGCTGCACCAGGGGATGAGCGGCCGGGTACTGGAGCAGGTGCGCAATGGCCATCTCGATGTCGGCTACTTCCTGGCCCCGCCGGGCGCAGGTCCGGCTGTGCCCGAGCTGATGCACCGGGAACTGACCCGGTTTGATTACCACGTGATTGCCCCGGCTGGCTGGGCTGCACGGATTTCTGACACGCGCTGGTCCAGCATGGCGGCGCTGCCCTGGATCGTGACGCCGGAGGATTCGGTACACAACCGATTGCTGGCCAGTGTCATGGAGCCGCAGGGGCTGGCGCCCCAAGGCGTGGCTCAGGTGGATCAGGAGGCCTGCATGCTCGACCTGGTTCGGGCCGGGGTAGGGCTCAGCCTGGCCCGCGATGCCCTGGCCATGGCCGAGCGTCAGGAACGGGGCCTGGTGGTTGCGGAAGGGGTGCGCATACCCTGCGCCCTCAGCTTTATCTGGCGCAGGGACCGCGAGCATGAACCGGTCATCGTCGAGGCCCTGGAGGCATTGGCCGGGGTCTGGCTGCTCGAGGGCCTCGGCTCGGCGGGTCTAGCCGAGCGTGGCATCCAGAAACATCATGATCACAAAACCGACCAGTAGCGAGAAAGTAGCCAGGGTTTTGTAAGAGTTCCGGTGGGTTTCCGGAATGATCTCGTTGCTAATGATGAACAGCATGGCACCGGCGGCAAAACCCAGAGTCCAGGGCATGATCGGCTCGGCCAGCCACACCAGTGCCGCTCCGAAAAGACCGCCAATCGGCTCGGCCAGCCCGGTGAGCAGGGCAATACCAAAGGCTTTCACCCGGGAGTAGTTGATCGCCAGCAGCGAAAAGGCCACCGCCAGACCCTCCGGAATATTCTGGATGCCGATCCCGGTTGCCAGAACATAACCGTTGCTGACATCGCCGCCGGCAAAACCAACGCCGACCGCCATGCCCTCGGGGAAGTTGTGCAGGGTGATGGCAATGATGAAGAGCCAGATCCGCCGAATGTGTGCGGTATTAGGGCCTTCGCGGCCCAGGCCAAAGTGCTCGTGGGGCAGCTTCTGGTGAATAAGGTAAAGTGCGCCCGCACCAGACAGCACCCCGAAAATGACGATCAGGGCCGCGCCGCTGGTCGTGCCAACCAGAGACTCACCGTATTCCAGGCCCGGAAGCAGCAATGAAAAGAACGAAGCGGCGAGCATCACCCCCGCAGCGGCCGCCAGCATGCTGTCCTGCAGCCGCTCGGTCAGGGTCTTCAGGAAAAATACCGCCAGGGCGCCCACGCCGCTGGCCAAACCGGCCAGCAGGCTCGCTAATGCGCCCAACCAGACAATGCTGATGTCGGTGGTCATTTACTTTCCCTATTAAACAAAGAAAACCCCCGGAGCTTACACTCCGGAGGTTGATTTATCACAGGACTGCGGGTCAGGCAGCCTGCTTACGCCGCCACGCCAGCTCGTTCTCGATGGTGGCCTTGGGCTGCAGCATGGCAAAGTCGATGTCCTCGATCTCTTTGCCATCGATCAGGCGCTGCACGAAGTCCGGATTGGCCAGCGCTTTCTTGCCCACCGCCAGCAACGTTCCCGGGTAAGCGGCTGCACGGTCCTGATAGTTGGTTTCGTCAATACCGCCGTTGATGATCAGCTCAATGCCATCGACACCAGCGACCACGTCAGCCAGCGACTTATCACCCTCGACAAACGGCGCCCGGTGGACGTCACCGTCGGTGGTATGGATAAAGTCAGCACCGGCGTCCCGGACTGCCTCGGTAATCTGGCGGAAACCGGCTTCGCCTTCAGGCAACTGATAATCTGGATCGGTTACCGCGACCTGCGACAGGCGAATGCCTACTGCAAAGTCGTCACCGACCGCTGCTCGTACTGCTTTGATGGTTTCCACCACCATGCGCAGACGATTCTCCAGGCTGCCACCGTAGGAGTCCTCGCGACGGTTAAAGTGGGTGCTCAGGAACTGGTTCAGCAGGTAGCCGTTGGCTCCGTGCAGTTCGACACCGTCGAAACCGGCGGTTTTAGCGTTTACCGCGGTCTTAACGAAACCGCCGATCGCGAATTGGATGTCGGCCTCGGTCATCGCTTGCGGGGTTTGCCACTCAGACTGGTCGCCGTAAAAGCCAAGGGGTGCGCCTTTCGGCTGCACAGCACTGGGCGCCAGCGGCTGATCGGTGTAGTGGTTGGCCTGGAACTGGGCACCAGCGTGCATAAGCTGGGCAATGACCTTGCTGCCCGCTGCGTGGATACGATCGACGATGGTTTTCCACCCTTCAATGTGCGCGTCGTTAATCAGGCCGGGCTGATTGGCGTAACCCTGGCTGGCACGGTCATCGGTGTAGGTGCCTTCGGTAATCAACAGGCCAAATCCGCCCTTGGCGTAAGCTTCGTAGTGGTCAGCCATCAACTCGTTGGGGGTGCCGTCGGCCTCGGCGCTGGTCCGGGTCATGGGCGCAAGCGCAAAGCGATTGGCCATGGTCAGGTTGGTAAATCGGGTCTTCTGCATCACGTCGGTCATGTAGTTCCTCCCATTCCTGATCAAGTGTTGAAGTACGAAGGATCGACGTTTGTAGTTCAGCTTGAAAGCGGAGAGTTCCGAAGGAGCCGGTCAGATTATTTGAACCAGAAGGGGAAAACGCCTTCGGATCAACGGTCAGAATGCCCCAGTGAGCGCTCGGGATCGATTTCGTCCCGGACCAGCTGCTTCAGCTTGGTGATTTCGGGGAAGCCCTGTTGCTCCTTGCGAGACCAGATACGTTTTTCATTCACCCACACTTCGAAGATGCCACCAGTGCCCGGGTGCAGGGTCAGTTCATCCAGCTCGCCTTCAAAGGTGGTGAGCAGTTCCTGCGCCATCCAGGCTGAGCGTAGCAGCCAGCGGCAACCGGTGCAGTAGTGTATGTCGACGCGGTTGGTCATGGATGGGAACTCCTGATGTTAGGGCGCTGGTTGGCACCGGGGTGCGCGTACCGACGTTTCAGTCGGTTTTGTAGGTCGGGTAGGTGGAGCGCGACAGTGTCGGCTCGCAGCCGACCACATCCCGGGCCTGCTTGTGGGCATGAAGATACCAGCGCTCCCCTGGTTTGGAAAAGGTCTGTGGGGTGATCGTGAATTCAACCGTTTCCATGGTCTGGGGGATCGGCGAGCCGTCGGCATGGCGATAAACACAACTGGTCTCCAGCATCAGCGGGGTCGCAACTGGCAGTTCGATGAAACCCTCCCTGGTGACCGCTGGCGCCGTGCCGGCCACCGAGACCACCTTCAGGCAGGGGCCATAGTGGTTCTTTTCCAGATCCTCCAGGTATTCGCTCAAACAATGCTGGGCACTCAGAAAAACGGTGTTGCGCCCTGCGTGCTCCGGTGAATCGGAAACCGATTGGCATCCGGACACGATCAACATTGACGTCAGAGAAGCGATGGTGCGATTCATGGTTGCTCCTTATTCACTGTCCCCCGGTTGTCTGGTGAGATACCGACACTGGTGTCATCCGTTGGGCGTTTCCTGATGGAGTCTCTCGCAGGCGCGCCAACAGGCGGCTATCTCGATTATAGATGTCATTCCGGAACTGGAGCCGGTCTTTGTCGTCGACCCAGGCGGTCCAATACTGAAGGTATACCGGCACGGGGGCCGGCAGCGTGATGGTTTTTGGTTCCGCCGAATCTACTGCTGCGCGGATGCGATCCCGATCCCATTTCGGGTCGCCCGACAATAGCTTTTCTGCCAGGACAAACGGTTGCTCTACCCGAATGCAACCCGAACTGAAGGATCGGTCAACCCGGCCGAACAGGCCCTGTGACGGGGTGTCGTGCAGATACACATCGTACTGGTTCGGGAACATGAACTTGATCTGGCCAAGTGCGTTTTGTGGCCCCGGATCCTGCACCAGCTGGTATGGGAAATTGTCTTTGGACAGGGCTGTCCAGTCTACGGTGGCTGGATCAATGCGCTGGCGATCGGCACCCCAGCCCCGAAAAACCTGCATGTTCAGACGTTGCAGGTAGTCAGGGTTGCGGATGATCTGCGGCAACTGGTCCTCGATCATGAGCTTGCGGGGCACGGTCCAGGTCGGGTTGACGACCAGGTAGCGGATGCGATCGCTAAACACCGGGGTCTGCCGAAACGGCTGGCCAACAATCACCCGCTGGCGGAGCAATTCGGTGCCCTTATCGATCAATTTCAATTCATAGCCGGCGATGTTAACCAGAACAAAGCGCTCCCCCAGGGTTTCGGGAAGCCAGCGCCAGCGCTCCAGGGTGGCGTCGATCTGACGCACCCGTTCGATCGGCAGCATGTTGATGGCAACGAGGGTCCCCCGGCCGATGATGCCGTCCGGCTCAAGCCCATGACGGGCCTGGAACGCCGGCACAGCGGCCTCAAGCGGCCCACCGTAGAGGCTCAGGTCCGTGAAAGTCGTTGCCCCCTCAGGCTCGGACAGGTCGCCGAGGGCGGTCAAGCGGCGTCGTATCTCAATCAGACGGTCGTCCCGGTCACCTGGCCGTATGGCTGGCCCGGCGGCAACGGGCAGCCAGGGCTGGCCCAGCAATGTGATCAGGTTCTGACGGGCCTGCACCAGCTTATGGTAGTCGGCGTGGGTGGGCCGCAGCGAGTCCACAGCCGCGCTGATGTCGCCGCTCGCAAGTGCGGTCGCTAGCACCTTGCCCATGTCCCGTTGCCGTCGGTTGGCCGTCCATTCGGCGTGAATGGTGTGCGGATTAACCTTGCCCTCAAGCAAGTGCGAGCCGAGCATCAGGAAGGCGTCGGAAAACAGCAAATCCAGGTCAGCCTGCAGATCCGGCGACAGCTCCTGTAATGGGCGGCCCGACAACTCCGCCAGAATATCGGCATGGTAATCCCTCGGATCCAGGCCATCCCGACTGGCTGATTCAATGGCTGCAAGCAGTTGGCTGCGCTGGTCCGGGGAGTGCCAGGCGGGTTTGAAGCCATTGGCCGTATAAAAGCCAGACAGGGCGCCCCGGGCCATCAGGCGATCGCCGAGCACTTCTACCTTAAATCCGGCATTGAGCGCCTCAATGCGCGCGACTATCGCCTCGTTAGCGACAGCGAGTGGCGAAAACCACGAAGAAACAGCAACAACAAAGGCCAGCACGATGGCGTTGGCGGCGGTTTTCGGTTTGGGCATTGTGCTCTCCGGTTCATCCCTGAACTGCATAAGACGGCTGTAAATGAATTGTTTGTTGGACGTTACCAAAGCCCCATTTGTTCCCCCGCTGGCCGGCGGAACAGGTCGTTTCGCAAGGGCTCAGCCTGGTGAAGATTCAGCCCGAGCCGTTTTGCTTTCATGGAAAAGCGTTGGCGGATCAGGTCGGCGTAAGGGCCGGTGCCGGTCATTCGGCGCCCAAAGCGGGAATCGTAGCTCTTACCGCCCCGTAAATCACGGATTCGATTCATAACGTGTTGGGCTCGTTGTGGAAAATGCCGATGTAGCCAGTCCTGGAACAGCTCATCGAGTTCCAGGGGCAGACGCAGCATGATCCAGCTGGCGCGGGTTGCGCCTGCCGAGGCAGCAGCCTCGAGAATGGCCTCGATTTCCTGATCGTTGATAAAGGGAATGACCGGGCCAAGGATGATTCCGGTCGGAATACCGGCGCTGGAGAGATGCTCGATCATCTTGAGCCGGGTGGCCGGTGCCGCTGTACGGGGCTCCATGCGGCGTTTCAGGTCATTGCTCAGAGTGGCCAGGCTGATGCGCACGGAACACAGGCCCTGCCTGGCCAGTTCGGTCAACAGGTCCAGGTCCCGGAGGATCAGGGCGCCTTTGGTAATAATGGACACCGGGTGGCGGTACTCAAGCATCACTTCCAACAGCTCGCGGGTGATGCGTCGTTCCCGCTCCAGCGGCTGGTAGGCGTCCGTATTCACCCCCAGTGCAATGGGGGAGGGGGTGTAGCCCGGCTTGTCGAATTCCTCCCGGAGCCGGCGCGCGGCATTGGGTTTGGCGATCAGCCGGGTCTCAAAATCCAGCCCTGGTGACATGTCCCAGTAAGCATGAGTGGGGCGGGCAAAGCAGTAGATACAGGCGTGCTCGCAGCCGCGGTAGGGGTTGATGGATTGATCAAAGGGTACATCCGGGGAGGTGTTGCGGCTGATGATGGATTTGACCGACTCGTTGACCACTTCGGTTGCCACCGAATCCGGATTCAGATCGTCCTCGGACGCCTGGTACCAGCCGTCATCCTGATCGCGGTCGGTGACGATAGGCTGGAAGCGATTGTGGGGGTTGAGGCCGGTGGCTCGGGTTTTCATGGCATATCCAGATACTGTTCATTTATACAGTTATTGTCATGCTACGCTTGCATCCTGGCCGGTGCAAGCTTGCCAAACCGCGTAGCCCTGGCTGGGCTACCGGCGAATCCAGTCCAGGTTGGGTATACTCTGAGCCCGCGCATTCACTCAGCCTTAAGGACGCTATGTCGGACCTCAGCCTTGTTCAGTATGTTTTGATTGCGATGATCTTTGTCTGGAGTGGTTTCGTTCGTTCCGGACTGGGCTTTGGCGGGGCGGTACTGTCGCTGCCTTTCCTGTTGTTGGTGCTGGATGAGCCACTGGTGTTTTTGCCAATCATTGCGGTGCACCTGCTGGTGTTCTCTTCATTGACCATCTGGCTGAACAATCGCAAGCGGAAGCCTGTTGATCCTTCTGAGTCGGTGACGGAAGCCAAGGCAAGGGGGGCAGCAGAGAGCACCGTAGATTGGCGTTACCTGTGGCGCATTCTGGGCATCATGATTGTGCCCAAGCTGATTGGTGTGTTTGGCCTGATCACCATGCCCGGCAATGTCCTCAGTGCCATCATTTTTGTGATTGTGGCGCTGTATTCTGTGTCCTACATCATCAACAAGCCGTTCCGCAGTGGCAGCAAAACGGTGGATGCGGTGTTCCTGATGGTCGGCGGCTACATCAGTGGCACCTCGCTGATCGGGGCACCGCTGATCATCGCGGTTGTGGCCCAGCACCTGCCCAAGGAGAAACTGCGGGATACCCTGTTCGCGCTCTGGTTCATCCTGGTGCTGATCAAGATGGCCGCGTTTGTGTGGGTTGGGGTAGACCTGCAGTTGATCCACCATCTCTGGCTTCTGCCCTGTGCCGCGGTCGGTCACGTCATTGGCCTGAAAGTGCACGATCGGATGTTGCGGGCAGAAACGCCGATTTTCTTTCAGGTATTGGGCGCCGTGCTGCTGATCGTCAGCAGCATCGGCATGGTCAGCGTGCTGGGTTAACTGGCCCGCCCGAACACCCGCTCAAAGAACCCGGCCGGCTTTACGTCGGCAACGGGCAGGTCGTCGACTTCTTCCATGGCCCGACGCCAGAAGCGCTCGGGATCGTCCAGATCAGTCACCAGTGCCCGTTCGTCCTGACTGTAGTGATTGTGGTCGCCACTCAGTCCCCTCGCCATCAGCTCCTGGGTCCACAGGTAAACAGTACCGCGTACGGTTCGCAGGAGTCGGCTGTAGACATCTCGGCTGAGGTTGATCGCAAGCTCGGCACTCAGGTTGATCTGTTGCTGCAGGACGGCCATGTCGTCTTGGGTCAGCAGCACCCGGTTGCCATCGCCTTTACGGCTGGTCAGGCAGACTTTTTCCATCGACTTGGCGTCGTCTATCACGTCGAGGTGGCCAAATTCCTTCTTTTGAGTCTCGTTTACCGGTGCCGGAATCCAGCCATACTGAGGTGAGCGGGCGACAATGTGGCCCGGAAGATCGCGCCGGTACGGCGGGGTCTGGTCCCGGTCCTGATAGCCTTCGAACTCGGCCCTCAGCCAGGCCGCCATTTTCTTGTGACGAAGCATCAACGCCAACGCGATGGCCGAGGGCAGGATGTGTCCAAGCAGTTCCGATGGATCTTTGGTGCGTTCCTCGAGGTGGTTCACAGATGCAGACATAAGGTCCTCCGTGGCAGCGGAAACGAGTCGTGGCCAGTTTCGTGTCCCCGCGTTATTGTTGTTGTAAGGCAACCCACCGGAATCGAGTCGGTTGGGTGTGACTAAAAAGTAGACAGCTCCGGTAGCACCTGCCGTTGTAGATACGTTACTGCTGTGTAACAGAGCGTAAGCGAACGGGCTGAGGAGGTTGGCATGAACCAGCATCAGGACTATGCGTCACGTCGCGCCTGGATGGTGGAGAACCAGATTCTGGGCCGCGGTATTACCGCAGCTCCGGTGGTGACGGCGATGAGGCGGGTGCCCCGGGAGAAGTTTGTCTCCCCCTGTCTGATGGACGAAGCCTACGATGATGGCCCCTTGCCCATCGGTTTCGGGCAGACCATTTCCCAACCCTACATCGTGGCGTTGATGGTGGATGCGATGGATTTGACCGGTGGGGAGGTGGTGCTCGATATCGGCACCGGTTCGGGTTATGCGGCCGCGGTTGTCGCCTCGATTGCCGCCCGGGTGTTCAGTATCGAGCGGGTGCCGGAACTGGCCGAATCAGCGGCGCAGACCCTGGCGGCCGAAGGGTATGATCACGTGGTGGTGCGTTGCGGCGATGGTACCTTGGGCTGGCCTGAACAGGCGCCCTTCGATGGTATCTGTGTGGCGGCGGGAGCGCCGGTAGTGCCCGAGGCATTGAAGCAACAGTTGCGGGTGGGCGGCCATCTGGTCATTCCGGTCGGGTCCACGCACACGGTGCAGCGCTTGCGCCGGATCACCCGGCTATCGGAGACGGAGTTCCGCGACGAGAGCCTGGGCGATGTCCGCTTTGTGCCGCTGCTCGGCGAGCAGGGATGGTCCTGAGCCATCCCGCCGCTGAAGCAGATCGGTTTAGCCGCTGGCGTTAGTGCTTTCGAAGATCTTGTCAGCCGAGGCGGCAACAAAACCGCTGTACAGCTCACCGTCGGCTTTCGGGTATCGCCGTGCGAACTCGTAAAAACAGCTGGGAATGGTTTCTTCCCGATCCGAGAACTGCACCGGTATCCGGTCGGCCATGGTGGAGGATTGTTCCAGCAACTCCGCCGGGGAGCCTTTCACTTCGCCACCCGAGGCATTCACCGCATAGCCGTTGTCTTTCAGTAGCTGGTTGATTTCCGGCACGGTCTGGAACTGAGTGAGGTGGTTGATACTCACCGTAAAGTGGTTGGCGCGATAGCCCCAGGCTGCCATCCAGGCCGCGTACTCGCTCTCTTCCAGCAGGGTACGGTAGGTCTGGTAGTCCACGTCCCAGTGGCGACCGGAATACAGGAAGTCGTCTGCCTTGACCCGGTCCGGGTCAACCTGAGCCACCAGATCCTTGACGATGGCCTGAAGCTCTGGCGAACACTGCTCCACCAACAACTCCGATATGAACACTTTGGGCGCATCCGGATTCGGATGTTCGTAATGCCGGGCGTAGAGTTTCTTGGCTTCAAAATGATACTCGCCCCCCTGAACGTAGCCGAGGCTCAGGAAATGCTCGGCCAGGGCATCCAGCCCGACCGGGGCCAGGTTGAAGGTGCGCAGGGCGATGTGATCGTTAATGATGGCCTGCCCCTCTTCGGCGCCCAGGATGCGGTGAATCTCCTCGGCTGAGGGGGTGACCTCCTGGTAGTTGCGCCAGAGCTGTTGGAATAGGGCATTGCGATCAGTGTGCATGAACGATCTCCGGACGAAGGTGATGAGTGTTGGGTGCCACGTCGCGCTGACTACTGGCCAGAGGCAGGGCGCGGCAGCTTTGGCCCGGTTCGAGGCCCATCTGGTCGGCCAGGGCCGGGCTCAGGCACAGGCTGTTAGAGCCCGGCCGGGTGTCTGCCCCGGTCAGCACCGTGGCCCTGAATCCTGCGGTTTCAGTATTGGTGATCAGCAACGGCATGGCAATGCGCTTGCGGCTTCGTTTCTGGAATTCGGTGGCCGGCACCGCATCCACTTCAACCTGCCAGCTCTGGGACTCCCGCACGCTGCGAATCGACGCCAGCGGGCATTCTACCGTCGGGCCGGCATCGAACAGGTCCACCAGCCCCTTGTGCTGGAAACCTTCGGCCTCGAGCAGACGCAGCGCTGGCCGGGTGCGCTCGTGCACCTGACTGATCACCGCCCTGGCTTCGGCGCTCATCAGGCAGGTGTACAGCGGGTGCGACGGCATCAGCTCGTCAATGAAATGGGTGTAGCCGGAGCCGACTAAACGTGTGGCCGAAGCAAAATCCATATCGACAAAATGGGTCTTCAGCCAGGACCAGAACGGAGACTGGCCGGCGTCGTCAGACACTCCGCGCATCTCGGCGATGACGGTATCGGAGAACCGCTCCGGGTGGAGTGCCATAAACAGGAACCGAACCCGGGACAGCAGCTTTCCCGCATTGGCGCGACGGAATTCCGGGCGCAGGTAAAGGGAGCAAATCTCGGTGCAGCCGGTGTAGTGGTTACAGCGGGTCAGGGTTTCCACATTGCGTCGCAGGCCCAGATCCCGGGAATGGTGGGTAACGGTACTGCGGCGGAAATGGTGAAGCGGGCGGGTGCGACCGGCGGCGGCTTCAATGCCGGTGGTGCCCATGATCTCACCGGTGGTCTCATCCTCCAGCACAAACAGGTAGTGCTCGTCGCCGGGCTGAGTCACCTCGCGCTCAAAACTGGCAATAGAGTGCTCGATCTTGCGGGCCAGGGCGTCGCGATCGGGCATCAGGGACGTAAATCCGGGGCCGGATTCAACGGCAATCTGATACAGGGTATCCAGATCCGTGACGGCAATCGGGCGAATGAACATGGCCTGCATCCTGAAGTGGTTTGGCACAGTATGAACAGTGGAACTGCCGAATTGCAGATGCAGTTTGAGCGAAATGATCTATGATTGGGTCAAAATGACTAAATAGGTCGACAAAATGATAGGAAAGCAGGATCAGAAATTGCTAATGCTGCTGCGCCACAACGCCCGGGCCAGTATCACCGAGCTTGCCCGAACCCTGCATGTATCCCGGTCGACGGTGCAGAATCGCATTGCCCGCCTTGAAGCCAGCGGTGTTATCCGGGGCTATTCGGTGCTGTTGGGTGGGGAGTTTTCAGCCAACCAGGTGGAGGCGCACGTGTCGATCAAAGTGCTGCAGAAACTGACTTCCCGAACCAATGCCGCGCTCGAGGGCATCGCCCAGGTCTCGCAGCTGTTTTCAGTCAGTGGTGAGTACGACCTGATTGCCATCGTGCAGGCCCAGTCGCTGGAAGAGCTGAGTGCCGTGCTCGACGATATTGGCAATCTGGAAGGGGTGGAGCGCACCAACTCAGCGGTGGTGTTGGAGACACGCTTCCGGCGCTAGTTTGCAAAGAGGGGCAGGAATCGGTCTGCCGGGGCGCTCTGTTTTGGTCAGGCGCCCAGTAGGCCTGCCCTGTCACTCTAGACCATTGCCCCGGTCTGTCACGGGGCTTTTGTGGCCAGGTGCTCAATTGTGAGCGCATTTGTCATTCTCGAAGACCATGCTGGCTATTGAGAGGTGGCGAATTCCAGCTACTATAAATAAGTCCGAATACGTCCAACCTGAACTAAAAATAATGATAACAACAACAAGGAGCCGTAAATGGCCATTGATCCGCGCAAGCAGACGTCGCTGCATTGTCTCTACTTCTGGGCCGAAACCTCCCCCGATGCGATTTACCTGACCCAGCCTTACCCGGACGGCCGGGTGGAAGAACTGACGTGGAAAGAGGCGGCCGATCAGGTCTCCCGGATGGCCACCTATCTCAATGGCCTGAACTTGCCGGCGCACAGCAACATCGCGCTCCTGGGCAAGAACAGCGCGCACTGGATTCTGGCCGATCTGGCCATCTGGGCCGCTGGCCATGCCTCGGTACCTCTGTACCCGACCCTGAACGGTGAAACGGCGGCCTACGTGCTGGAGCACAGCGAGGCAAAACTGTTGTTCCTGGGCAAGATGGATGGGACCGCGGATGGCTGGAACGACATCAAGGGGCGTATCCCGGACGACCTGCCCGTGGTTTCGCTGCCGATGTCGCCCCGGAACGACACGCCCCAGTGGCTTGATCTGATAGCCCAGAATGAGCCAGCAGAGCCCAGGCTGCCCGACCCCGATTCCCTGGCGACGCTGATCTATACCTCAGGCAGCACCGGCCGGCCGAAAGGGGTCATGCACAGTTTCCGCACCATGATTTCCGTTGCCGACGGCTTGCAGCAGATATTCCCGGTGTCGTCCGATGAACGCATGCTGTCCTATTTGCCGCTGGCCCATGTGGCCGAGCGGGCGGCGGTAGAAACCCAGTCGCTGTATTACGGGTTTCATCTGTACTTTGCCAACTCTCTGGATACTTTCCAGGAAGACCTGCAACGGGCACGCCCAACCCTGTTTTTCTCAGTACCCCGGTTGTGGATGAAGTTCTACCTGGGGGTGAATGCCAAGCTGCCGCCCAAGAAACAGAAGCTGCTGTTCAATATCCCGGTGGTCAAATCACTGGTGAAAAAGAAGGTGCTGAAGCAGCTTGGCCTGGATCATTGTCGTGCCGCACTCACCGGTGCCGCGCCGCTGTCCGGGGAGATCATCGCCTGGTATCGGAATCTTGGGCTGGAATTGCTGGAGGTGTACGGCATGTCCGAGAACTTCGGCTATTCCCACGCCAACCGGCCCGGGCAGGCTAAGGTAGGCACGGTGGGCAATGCCAACCCCGGTGTTGAACATCGCATTGCCGAAGGTGGCGAGGTGGAGGTCAAGAGTCCGGGGCAGATGCTCGGCTACTTCAAGAACGAAGAGAAAACGCGGGAAGATGTCACTGACGATGGCTTTTTGAAAACCGGTGACATGGGCGAAATCGACAGCGATGGCTGCCTGCGGATTACCGGCCGGGTCAAGGATCTGTTCAAGACCTCAAAAGGCAAGTACGTGGTGCCGGTGCCCATTGAGAGTCGTTTCAATCATCCGATGGCGGAAGTAGTGTGCGTGGCCGGTGCTAACCAGCCTCAGCCGTGCCTGATGGTGTTGCTGTCCGAGGAGGCCCGGAGCCAGCTGGAAGCGGGTGGTGACCGTGCCGAACTTGAGCGTGAACTGGCCCAGCAACTGGATGCGGTGAATGCCGAATGCGAAGCCCACGAAAAGCTGGCTTTCGTGGTGGTGGTCAAGGAGCCGTGGACCATGGAAAACGGCATGCTGACTCCCACCATGAAGATCAAGCGGAACGTGATTGAAGACTTCTACACCCGAAGGATGGACGACTGGTTCGGGCAGAAAAAGAAAGTGGTCTGGGAATTCTGAATCCTGAAAGCGAAAACGCCGGTGATCCCTTGCGGGAACACCGGCGTTTACAAATCCTTCTGCGCTGTTACCAGTCCTGTAGCACCCACGCCTTCTCAGATCGGGTTCAGTGACCGCCCTGCATCTGGGTCATATCTGGCGCAACGGCTCCTGCCGTGCGCTTCCACGACCGAATCTTCCGGCTGATGAACTGAACCGCCTG
This sequence comes from Marinobacter sediminum, assembly GCF_016820575.1. Taxonomy (GTDB): domain Bacteria; phylum Pseudomonadota; class Gammaproteobacteria; order Pseudomonadales; family Oleiphilaceae; genus Marinobacter; species Marinobacter sediminum. Next base: position 76,857 of record NZ_JAEMQH010000002.1, read on the forward strand.
CTTGGAAGCAGCACGGGTGTACTGGCGCCTGACCTCTTCACTATTGTGGAGGATACTTGACGGCAGCGGTTGTACGGTTGCGATATGGTTCTGAGTCATAGCGCCTTCCTCCCTTTGTCAGGTGTATTAGTTAGCGATCTACCTTTAGCTTGGACCAAAGTATAAGGGTTCTTTTTTGCAGTAGTAATACGTTAAAATCCGTATCCACGTTGCAAATATGCAGTCATTATGGATTGGGATTATCTTCGATATATACGCGCCCTGGCAATAGGCGGAACCCTCGCCAAAGCAGGCGAATTGCTGGGTGTGCATCAAACCACGGTGCTCCGTCGACTGGACCAGATGGAAGAGTCGATGGGCGTGCAGTTTTTCGAACGGAACCGCGATGGTTTGCAGCTGACTCCGGTCGGCGAAACCGCCTTTCGTGAGGCTGATCGGCTGGCGGTCGCTATGGAAAACCTGGAGCGCAAGCTGGTGGGCCAGGATTCCGCGCCGGTGGGTAAAGTCAGGCTGGCCGCCGAAGACGCCACCCTGAATGCCTTGCTCAGCCCGATTCTGGCGGACCTGATTCGGGAGTTTCCGGATATTGAACTGGAAATTTTGACCGACAACGACGTCGCCAACCTCAGTCACCGGGAAGCCGATCTGACCCTGCGTTGTGACAACAAGCCCCAGGCTACCCTGGACGGCGAGCGCATTGCCGCGGTCGAATCGGCGGTCTACGGGGCAGCGCGCTATTGTCGCCGCAACCGGCAGATGGATATCGAGAATGATCCGGAGGCCTGTGTCTGGATTGTGCCTGATGAAACCTTCAGTCATCTGGCTACCGGGCGCTGGTATCGCAAGCATCTGAAAAACGCCCAGTCGCTGATCCGCTGTAACAGCCTGCAGTCCATGCACGCACTGGCCTGCGCCGGTGCTGGGCTTGCGGTATTGCCGTGTTACCTGGGCGAGGGCGCGAAGGAACTGCGCCGGCTGAGCGATCCGCTGGAAGGTGAGAGCGTTGATCTGTGGCTACACGTTAGCCAGGACACCCAGCAGATGGCCCGCGTCCGGATCGTGATGGAGTTCCTGGTGGACCGGCTTCAGGCTCTGGAATCGAGCATCGAGATCAGCGGCTCGCTCTAAAAACCAGTCAGCCACAGAAGGGCCAGAACTGGTACCAGCGCCAGCATTGGAATTCCTGCTCGCACGCCTGCAGCTGGTTGTCGTAGCGGAAGGCCCGGGTTTGCACCCGGCTGGCCAGGGCGGTGATGTCCGGTTTTTGGTCAAAGGTTCGGCGCTGGTAGCCGCCCCGACCCTCGTGATACGCCAGGTAAAGTTGGCGGGGGTTGTAGAAGTTGATGCCCAGCTGCCGATGGGTCAGGTGGTTGTACCAGCCCACAAAGTCCAGGGCATATTCCATATCGGTGCGAACGGTAAACCAGCCGTCGCCGTTGGCGGCCAGGTATTCGCGCCAGGCTGGATCCAGTGCCTGGGCATAGCCGTAGGCTGAGGTCGGTCGGGTCCATGGAATCAGCCCCCAGAGTAGTGTTCTCGGCGGGCGGGCGTGGCTGCGAAACGACGATTCGTAGTACACAAACGCCATCTGGGTGGCAATGGGAGTGCCCCATCGGTGTTCGGAGTCGCGGGCGTAGTCATACCACACCGGATGTTCCCGGAAGATTTCGCACAGATCGTCGGGATTGGCGGGCGGATCCGGCGCCAGCAGGCTGAATCTTAGTGTGGCCCATACCCCCATCAGCAAGCCGAGCACCGGTAATCCGTACCACTTCACCCGTGAACGCCAGTCATTAACGCGACGGGCTCGGCGTCCCTTGCGTCGGCGCCCGGGTTGTCGGATTTTCCCTACCAAACTGTCATCTCCAAAGCTCATGGATTGCTTGATGCCTGAGCGGAACCCATGTCATAAACAGGGCCTGCACATAACGAGATGGTAGATAAATGAAGCTTGGCACCCTAGTTAAACCTGTTTTAGTTGCCGCCCTGCTGGTCTCCGGCAGCGCCACAGCGGCGCCGTCGGCGCAGCAGGTCCTGGCCGCGTCACCGGTGGACGACATCGTCGCCCAGTACCCGGCCATGATGAGCCAGGGTATCCGCGAGGGCCTGAAACGCACCGACCAGATACCGCCGATGGTGGCCGAAACCATTGGCTACGTGGTCAGTGGCAGTTTTCGCGCCGCTGACATTGAACGACAGATCGTGAAGGACCTGGAAGCCGGTTTGACCGATCGGCAACTGGAAGCCGTCGCGGACTGGTACCAATCGCCGGTGGCCCGAAAAATTGCCGCGGCGGAGATCGTGGCGTCGGATCCGGCCATGTGGAAAGAAATCAAGGCCAGGGCGCCGGCGCTCAACGAGAAATACCAGGGCAGTGACCGTGTCCGCCTGTTCGACCGCTTCGACCGTGCCGCCCGCGCCACCGAAAGCGCCGTGGATACGTCCATTGCGGTTCAGCTCGGTCTGGCCACTGCCATGGCCGCGTTCAGCAGCGATTCGGTCAACTACGACCAGCTCAAGCAGCGCATTGAAAGCCAGCGTGGCGCCATCCGAGGTATCGTGGAGCAACAGGTGTATGAGAGCTATCTGTTTACCTACGAAACCATCAACAACGAGGAAATGAAACAATACGTGGCGTTCCTCGAAAGTGGTCCGGGTTCGGCGTTTTCCCGGGTGGTCACCGACAGCATCCAGCAAGCCATTACCGATCCGATTGAGTCGGTTGGCAACCAGATGACACGGTTTCTTTCTCCGGAACAATCAAGCGGTCAGTGAATTGGCCCAGCTCGGCATAGACCTGCTCCCGGCGTCTTGCGTAGCGGTGCGAGAAGTGGAATGCCACCAGTTGCCGCACGCCCGCGGCGTTGGCGATGCGGGCGGTGGCCTCGGTGGTCAGGTGCCCAGTTCGTTTGGCCTGCTCAATGTCTGACACCATGAATGAGGCCTCGCAAAACAGCGTGTGGGCACCGCGCGCCAGGTCGGTCATGCGGGCAATGTTCTCCGGGGTGTCGGCAAAGTCCGTGGCGTAAACCACCGGTTCGCCAGCGGTCTGGATCAGTATTCGGGCCGCCAGATCCTCGGCTCGGTAGGTGGCACCGTTACCGGGTGAAATCAGTTCGTCCGGGCGCTTTCTCAGCACCGCCAGCTTGAGATCGTGCAACCAGGGCCCCGCCCGGGCACCCATCTCCTCCAATGCATTTTTCTGCACATTGAGTTTGCCAAACGGCTCCCAGGCATAGGCCATTACGGGGGTGCCATGGTCCAGCATTGCGGCTCTTATCCGGAATTCCGTTTCCCGGTGGATCACGCCTCCGGGCGTGGGCAGGTCCTCCAGGGCCTCTAGCGGGCCCGCGCCGGCGTTCAGTTGCCAGCGTTTCAGGTGGTCGCCGTGCCACTCGTGCACGATGAACCTGGGGCCGCGGTCTTCCACCCGATCCCACAGCAGCCCCCGAACCATGCCGGCGATATGGCCCAGGAGTCCGGGCGGGCCGAACAGCCGGCAGGAAGGGAAGTGGCCGATTCGGCTGCGCAGGAACCACAGAAATCCGCCAATATGGTCAGCATGGCAGTGGGTAATGAAAACGTCGGTGACCTGATGTGCCGACCGGAGCGCCATGCGTCCGCTGTCACCCATATCGAACAGCAGGCTGCGGGATTCGTGCAGCAGGCGTAATTGCATCAATGGATCGCCGCCAATTCCGTTAACCAGGGAGGCCACAGCGGGACCCACCCGCACGACTATCTGAGGATCGTGGCCATGGCTGGTGAGTGCGCCCAGTTCCACGCTGATCTCGAATGCGCCCCTGCCATTGTGATTCTGCTGCATAAGGTCCGCCTCCCATTGCCGCCGAAGATCGTCTAGTTGGGTCGAAATTTGTACAACCGGCGATTTGGGTCCAATCTCATTAGTATATGCGAGCGGGGAGTTACTCCCATGGATTTCAATGCCTATCAGAAAGCGTTGTCGGTTCAGTCGAGGGGGACTGAGTGCCCGTTTGCACCCCCGGAATACGAACAGCGCCTCGCCTGCGTCCGTCAGCGCATGGCTGATGACGATATCGACGCCCTGTTGCTGACCGACTGTTCCGACATTTTCTACCTCACCGGCTACAGCACCTTCGAGGTGTCTGTCCATGTTGCTCTCGTGGTCACTGGCTCGTCTCTCTTGCTGCAGGTTCCTTCCATTGAAATGGGGCCGGCGATGGTAACTACCCGGGTGCCGAACGTGTCCGGCTATCGCTGGGAAGGTATTGGTGAGGTGCTGCTACCCCTGATCGACGCTCTGAACGATTCCGCCGACACCGTGGGCATCGACGCCTGGCATGGCTCACTGCGACAGGGGGTGGTGGAGGGCTTGAAGGAAAGGCTGTCTGGAGTGCGCTTCGTGGATGCGGGCGGGTTGGTGAAGAAGGTTCGGATTGTGAAATCCGAGACCGAGATTGAGTTCCTGCGCGAGAGTGCCAAGATCACCACGGCCGGGCTTCAGGCCGCGGTGGCAAGCGTGCGCCCAGGGGTGACCGACAACCACATTGCCGCGGTGGGCTCCAGGGCACTGATTGAGGGCGGCAGCGAATTCATGAGCATGCAGCCGATTGTTACTACCGGGCGGCGCAGTAGCGTGATTCACGCCAATCACAATCGGGTAGTGGTGGAACCAGACGAGCCGGTGTTCCTGGAGTTCGGTGCCGCCTGGCATCGTTACACGGCGCCGATGATGCAGACGGTGGTGGCCGGTGAGCCTTCCGCGGATATGCGTCGGGTATTCGACGGTTGCCGGCGGGTGGTGGATGCCTTGCTGGAGGCGATCAAGCCTGGCGCGACCTTTGATTTCGCAGCGCAACAGGCTGAAAGGGCGCTGACCCCGCTGGCCAGGAAGGTGTTTTTCTCAGGGGTGTTCGGCTACACCGTTGGGGCCCAGTTTCCGCCCTCCTGGGTCGAGGGTTCGGGGTTCATTGCCCGCGGCGGCAATACCGAATTCAGGCCGGGCATGGTGTTTCATTTGCCGATCTGTCTCAGGGTGCCGGGGCAGTGGGGAATTGGCTGCAGTGAAACCGTTCTGGTGACGGATCACGGCGCCGAAACCCTGACCGCCAATCCGTGGTCGCTTAATCCAGCCTGAGTTCCTGCAGGTAAACCGTCCGCGGCTCCGACAGTTCGGTGGCAAACAGGGTCAGGCGGCGCACCTGGCGCAGATTCATGGTTCGGGTAGCCGGTGCCTGCTCAATATCGTCCAGTGCGATGGTGTGGCTCGATACCCCCGGTGTCAGGGTTAGCCGGGTGTTGTATCGGTCACTGAGGGCATTGCTTCCCCGTTCATGCTGAATGTCATTGATCCGCAGAATCAGGGTAAGAGGCTCGGGCGCCGGGTTGTGTAGGCGCAGAGTCAGGGTGTCGAATTCCCGCCAGTCGGATGGCACCCGGTACAGTGAGGCTCCGGAGTAGCGCTCCGTTCCCAGTTCGATTTTCAGGCTCTGGTCGTGTTTGCCATTATGCCTGGGAGAGGGTTCAACCGACCCGCGCCAGTAGAACGACGGATTACTGTGGCCAAAGTCGTAAACCTGAGGCAGTTGGTGTTCAAGCTTGAAGTAACGTGCCGCCTGTACGCCGGTTGTGCTCAGTTCGTACAGCAGTAGCAGGGTGCTGAACAGAGCCAGGGCAGCGGTGATGGCACGATTGCGCACCCGGAAGGTGAGCAATGGCTGCCAGGCCAGGACGAACCACAAGCCGATCAGGTTGCGCAGCAGATCCCGTAAGTCAAAATCGCGGCCCATGCCTGCCTGCACGGTTTCAACCGCAATACCAAACGCCAGCACGGCGGCTGTCGATGCCAGCCACAGGCGCCAGCCTCTGAGCCAACGCCGGGGGTTAACTGCGAGGGTTATCAGGGCAAACAACAGGACATGCCCCAGATTCCAGGCGGCGAAGTTGAAGCCACCGGGGAGCCAGTCGGGTCTGCCGATAAACAGGAGAGGGGTGAGCAATACAACACCCACAAGGGCCAGCAAACGTAGTCGCTGACCCTTGGGCGTGTTGGCTGGGATACTGCCTGAAGCCATTAGCTGCGGCTGGTAACTTCCAGCAAGTGGTAGCCAAACTGGGTCTTGATCGGGCCAAGCACGGTGTGCAGTTCGCTGTTGAAAACCGCCTTGTCGAACTCAGGTACCATCTGACCCGGGCCGAATGATCCCAGATCGCCGCCGTTACGGCCGGACGGGCAGGATGAATGCTGCTTGGCGACTTCGGCGAAATCCTGGCCACCTTCGATGGCTTTCTTCAGTTCTTCACACTTCGCTTCGCTGTCTACCAAAATGTGGCGTGCAGTTGCCTGTGCCATGGTTGAACTCCTTACGTGGGTTATTGAAAACATCAGAACCGGAATGCTGCCCGTACCCACGGTTTGAGGCAAGGGCTTTTTATCCGTGTTTCTGCGGTCTCACGATTGAACCTGCAAACCTGTACAATGCCGGCTTTATTTTGCCGGCGCCAGCCACTCCGGGCTGCACCGGCCTCACGTCTATAGGTTTCTGATTGATTTCCACCGCCAATATCACCATGCAATTCGGGGCCAAGCCCCTGTTCGAAAACGTCTCGGCTAAATTCAACAACGGTAATCGCTACGGCCTGATCGGCGCCAACGGTTGCGGTAAGTCGACCCTGATGAAGATTCTTGGCGGTGACCTAGAGCCCAGCGCCGGCCAGGTCATGCTGGAGCCCAATGTCCGCTTGGGTAAGCTGCGCCAGGACCAGTTCGCCTATGAAGAGTGCACGGTGATGGACACTGTGATCATGGGGCACGAGGAGCTCTGGAACGTAAAGAAAGAGCGCGACCGGATTTACTCTCTGGCCGAGATGAGCGAAGAGGACGGCATGGCCGTGGCGGACCTGGAAGTGCAGTTCGCCGAGATGGACGGTTACACCGCCGAGGCCCGCGCGGGTGAATTGCTGCTGGGCCTGGAAATTCCTCTGGAAGAGCACGAAGGCCCCATGAGCGCCCTGGCGCCAGGCTGGAAGCTGCGAGTGCTGCTGGCCCAGGCGCTGTTCTCCGATCCGGACGTACTGCTGCTGGACGAGCCCACTAACCACCTGGATATCAACACCATTCGCTGGTTGGAGAACATCCTGGTGGCCCGAAACAGCACCATGATTATCATCTCCCACGACCGCCACTTCCTGAACAGTGTGTGCACTCACATGGCGGATCTGGACTACGGCGAGCTGCGCCTGTTCCCGGGCAATTACGACGAATACATGACCGCCGCTACCCAGGCCCGCGAGCGCATGCAGGCGGACAACGCCAAGAAGAAGGCTCAGATTGCCGAACTGCAGCAGTTTGTCAGCCGATTCTCAGCCAACGCCTCCAAAGCCAAACAGGCTACCTCGCGCGCCCGTCAGATCGACAAGATTCAGCTCGAAGAGGTGAAGCCTTCAAGCCGGGTGAGCCCGTTCATCCGCTTTGAACAGGGCAAGAAACTGCACCGTCAGGCTGTGACCCTGCACAACCTGAGCAAGGGCTTCGATGGCGAAACCCTGTTTAACAAGCTGAACCTGCAGGTGGAAGCCGGCGAGCGCGTGGCTATCATTGGCCCGAACGGCATCGGCAAAACCACGCTGCTGCAGTGCATGGCAGGCGCTTATGAGCCCGACGCCGGCGAGGTCAAGTGGACCGACAGTGCCGAGGTTGGCTACTACGCCCAGGACCACACGGCCGACTTTGCTTCCGACGACACGCTCAGCGACTGGATGGCCCAGTGGACAACCGGTGGCGAACAGCTGGTTCGCGGCACGCTAGGGCGGATGCTGTTTTCCGGTGATGACATTGGCAAGTCGGTTAAAGTGATCTCTGGTGGTGAGCAGGGGCGGATGCTGTTCGGCAAGCTGATCCTGCAAAAGCCCAACGTAATGCTGATGGACGAGCCCACCAACCACCTGGACATGGAGTCCATCGAGGCGTTGAACCTGGCGCTGGAGAACTATCCGGGTACGCTGATCTTTGTCAGCCACGACCGGGAGTTTGTTTCTTCGCTGGCAACGCGCATTATCGAATTGAGTGCCGATGGGGTTACGGACTTCAGTGGTTCTTATGATGACTATCTTAAGAGTCAGGGTTACGTTTAAAGACCTGACATTGGGGCTGGGCAGCCGGGGAAAGCTATCCCAAACCCGTTCCTTCGGCACCCCTATGGGGTCCAGCCCGCAATCACAGATTGCGGTCGTTCGGCTGTCGCATGAAGCTTCGCTTCATTAACGCTCGGCCTCACCCATGTGACGCTTGAGCTCCGCCATCCATGGCTGCGCACAGTTTTGGCAAGACATGCCCACCCGCCCGCTCTGAACTCGGTGCGGACACCCGATTCAAGAAGGTAAGTACCATGACAGAGACTGAGATCGTAAATGCGACGCGGAAGTGGGTGGAAAATGTGGTCGTCGGCTACAACCTCTGTCCATTCGCAAAGAAGGAGCTGGTTCGGGATCGCGTACGGTTCGTGGTATCCGACGCTGCCGACGAAGACTCCTTGCTGCAAGCTCTTCATTCTGAACTCCAGCGCCTCGACGAAGAGCCCGGGGTTGAAACCACGGTTTTGATTCACCCGGGTGTATTGCAGGACTTCGAGGCCTACAATGAGTTTCTTGATGCGGCCGATGGCTTGCTGGCCTATCTGGATATGGAAGGCGTATATCAGATTGCGAGTTTTCACCCGGACTACCAGTTCGCGGGTACCGATCCGGAGTCGGCGGAGAACTACACCAATCGTTCCCCATACCCGATGCTTCACTTGTTGCGTGAGGCGAGTCTGGAAGCCGCGATCGAAAGTCATCCGGACGTGGACGGCATTCCCGGTCGAAACATAAAGCTGACCGAAGAATTGGGCGTCGAAACAATGCGCGAAGCTCTTTTGAATTGCATCAAAAGCGCCAAGAAGCCCGGGGAGTAAAACGAAGAGCAGGTGGGTATTCCCTCCCAAAACTGTGCGCAGCCATGGATGGCGAAGCTCAAGCGTCACATGGACGTGCCGAAGGAGCGGGTTTTGGGAGGGAATACCCACCTGCGAAAGCACAGACTAGACGAAAAAAGGCCGAAACCAGCTAACCCGCAAAGACCAAGAGGCAACGAGTGGGACTTCTTTTCGAGCAAATCGACAGCCAACCGTCCGAAATCGGCGAGATCACCCTCAGGCGCCGAAAGATTCCGGCCATTGGCGACCGCGATATCTTCGAGGTAAAACTCGGCGAAGAATTCCTGATGTCCAGCATGTTTGTGGATGCCGAGATCGCGCTGTCAGACCTTGGCCTGAACGAAACCGAAGGCGATAACCTCAGCGTGGTCGTTGGCGGACTGGGGCTTGGCTACACCGCCGTAGCTGCGCTCAAGCACGACCGGGTGGGCGAACTGCTGATTGTGGAATACCTGGAACCGGTCATTGGCTGGCATCAGCAGGAATTGGTGCCGCTGGGTAGCGATATTAACGCCGACGCCCGCAGCCGTTATGTCCATGGCAGCTTCTTTGATCTGGCCGTTGCTGAGCCCAATGAGGGTGGATTTGATCCCGCATCACCGGGCCGAACCTTCGACGCCATTCTGCTGGATATCGACCATTCCCCCCGGGCTTTGCTGCACGATTCCAATGCCAGCTTTTACACCACAGAGAACATCGGCAAGATGGCGCAGCAGCTGAAACCCCGAGGTATCTTTGCCATGTGGTCGAACGAAGGGGAAGACGAGGAATTCATGGCCGTGCTAGGGGATGTGTTTACTGACGTTGCCTGCCATTACGTGCGCTTTTTTAATCCATTTCAGAACAGGGAATCGTTTAACACCGTATACGTAGCCCGCAAACCGGGCTGAACTTTCCGGAGTCTGTATGCCTGTGACGACCCACCGAACCCGACCATTCAGTTCCAGCCAGCGCTTGCCGGAAACTGACAATGCGCCGGTTCTGCACGAGCCGGAGCATGCCGGCGGCCTGCTGGCGGAGTTTATCCGCCGCCATCCCCGGCTGCTGATTCTGACCGGTGCCGGCGTGAGCACTGATTCCGGCATTCCCGATTACCGGGACGGCGAGGGCGCCTGGAAGCGTAAGCAACCGGTTCAGCATCAGGCCTTCATGACCAGCTATGAAACCCGGCAGCGTTACTGGGGCCGGAGCTTGATTGGCTGGCCGGTGATGCGCAATGCCGCGCCAAACCCATCCCATCACCATATCTCCGACCTGGAACTGCTCAATCACAGCAGCCTGGTGGTCACCCAGAACGTTGATCGCCTGCACCAGAAAGCCGGCACCCGGGCGGTCACTGACCTGCATGGCCGGGCCGACGAAGTTATCTGCATGAGCTGCGATTATCGCTGCCCGCGCGATGAGGTGCACGATCGTTGTGCCGATCTCAATCCGGGTTTTAAACATTACAAGGCGGAGACGGCGCCGGATGGCGACGCGGATCTGGACGTGGACTTCTCCGATTTTCGCCCAGCGGGCTGCCCCAAGTGTGAGGGCATACTGAAACCGGATGTGGTGTTTTTCGGGGACTATGTGCCAAAGGACCGGGTGTATTCGGCGCTGGATGTGCTCAAGGCCAGCGATGGCCTGCTGGTGATTGGCTCGTCGCTGATGGTGTATTCAGGGTTTCGTTTCTGCCGCTATGCCAAGGAGTGGGACAAACCGATTGCGACATTGAATCTTGGCCGCACCCGGGCCGAGGACCTGGTGGATCTGAAGCTGAATGCGCGGATAGGCGAGACGCTGGAATCGGCTGTATACAGCCTTTAGGTCGGTCTTTTAGCCTGGTAAAAAAGAACCCACTGAATAGTGGGCTCTTTGCGTTAGGCCGCAGGCCGGCGGGTCCAGGAACCGACTGCCACCTGTTGCGCTTACATCAGGTTGTAGATGAACACGGCCGCTACTGCCACGGGGGTGAAGTAGCGAATGGTGAGATACCACAACCGGAACATCGGGCCAGACAACGCCAGCTCTTTTTCCACCGCCTCACGGGACATCACCCAGCCGGCAAACACCGCAACCAGCAGGCCGCCCAGCGGCAGCAGGATGTTGGCGGTAAAGAAATCCAGCAAGTCAAAGATGGTCTTGCCTTCGAACATCGCAATACTGCCCAGTGGTGCGAAATCGGACCACAGGTTCAGGGACAGGATGGAGGCAATACCCAGGGCCCAGCACACTACACCGGCACCCAGGGTGCTCGCGGTACGGTTCATGCCTTTACGCTCTTCCAGCCACTCGACAATGGGTTCCAGCAGGGAGATCCCAGACGTCCAGGCGGCGAAGATCAGCAGTACAAAGAACAGGGTGCCGAACAGGCTGCCCATGGGCATCTGGCCAAAGGCCAGCGGCAGAGTCTGGAAAATCAGGCCAGGGCCGGCGCCCGGTTCAAGGCCGTTGGCAAAGACGATCGGGAAAATGGCCAGGCCGGCGAGCAGGGCAACACCGGTATCGATCACCGAGACGGCAATAGAGGTCTTGGCAATGGATACGTTTTTCGGCAGGTAAGAGCCGTAGGCCATCATCACCGCCATACCCAGGCTCAGGGTGAAGAACGCGTGGCCGAGGGCGACCAGGATGCCGGAGGTTGAAAGCTTGGAGAAGTCCGGCTGGAACAGGAAGCTCACAGCGCGACCAAACTCACCGCTGGTCATGGCGTAGCCCACTGCAATCAGCAGCAACACGAACAGGCCAGGCATCAGGATGCTGACGGCACGCTCCAGGCCGGCGCGAACGCCCTTGGCGACAACGAGCATCACCAGCGCCATGAACACGGAGTGCCAGAGCAGCAGGGTTAGCGGATCGCCCAGCAGGTTGGAGAAGATAGCGCCAACGGCCTCGGCCGACTGGCCGACCAATTGGCCACTTGCGGCGGTGCCCACATAAGACACAGCCCAACCGCCAATCACGGAGTAGAACGACAGGATCAGGAAACCGGCCAGAACACCGACCGCACCCACCATGCGCCACGCCGGCTTGAGCCGGTCGCGCTCGGCAATCAGGCGTAAACTGTTCACGGGGCTGTGGCCACCGCGGCGGCCGATCAGCACTTCCGCCATCATGATCGGCAGACCCACTGCCGCAATACACAGCAAATACACCAGGACAAAGGCGCCGCCGCCATTCTCACCGGTGATGTAGGGGAACTTCCAGATGTTGCCCAGGCCGACGGCCGAGCCGGTTGCCGCCAGGATGAACGCCAGTCGGGAGGACCAGAGCCCCCGCTTGGCGTTGGAGCCTTCCAGTGCCTCCGAATAGCTGGCACTACCTGAATTTGATACAGACATAACTGTCTCCTGCTTGGTACTTGTTGTTGTTTGGGAAAGCAGGGGTCAAAGCGAACTTCGGCCCCAAAGAGATCGATGCCAGGGTCTATCCGACCTGCGCCAGGCGCTCGGTCAGGGATTCAACTTTGGCAACGTGTTTGCGAAACCGTTCTTCCGCCAGCTCATTGGCGATGGTGCCCGTTGGCAGGCCGCTCCGGTCCGAACGGATAAAGATTTCCTTGAGCGTGTCGCCGATGCCATTGACGTGTTCGCGCACGGTGTCGGGGGAGGCCCCGGTACGCTCATAAAACACGTCGATAATGCCACCGGCATTGATAGCGAAATCCGGTGCGTACAGGATCCCGCGGTCTTTCAGGGCCTGGTCGTGGTCCGCGCGCTCAAGCAGATTGTTGGCGGCGCCGGCCACGATTTTGGCTTTCAGTTTCGGAATGCTGGTGTCATTCAGCACGGCGCCCATGGCGCAGGGTGCGACCACATCCACGGGCAGGTACAGGATGTCTTCGGCGGACGCTGGTGTTGCGCCCAGCTCATCCACCGCGCGCTGCATGTTCTCGGCAAAAATGTCGTAAACCCACAGTTGCGCGCCCGCCTCTTTCAAGTGCTTGGCCAGGCGGAAGCCGACATTGCCGATACCCTGGATCGCAACCTTCAGGCCAGTCAGGTCATCCCGGCCCAGTTGGTGCTTAACCGCCGCCTTAAGACCGACGAAGGTGCCCCAGGCGGTGGCCGGTGAGGGGTCGCCATTACTGGGTTTGCCATCAAAACCCATCCGCTCGGCAACGCCGGCGACGTTCTGGGTGTGGCGGCCCATGATCTTCAGGTCGGACACGCTGGTGCCGGAATCTTCCGCCGCGATGTATTGGCCACCCAGGCTCTCCAGATGTTTACCCATTGCCTCAAGCAGGGCTTCGGATTTCTGCTTGCGCGGGTCCCCAATGATGACCGACTTGCCACCGCCAAGGTCCAGGTTGGCCAGGGCCGATTTGTAGGTCATGCCCTTGGACAGACGCAGCACATCACGCAGCGCTTCTTCGTCGGAGGCGTAGGGGTACATTCGGCAGCCGCCAAGCGCGGGTCCGCGAGAGGTGTTGTGGATCGCAACAATTGCCTTCAGGCCGGTCTCGGGATCACAGAAAAAGGACAGATGTTCGTGGTTGTCGAACTCGGGGTGGCTGAATACGTTCATGGCGTTTCACCTATCTTTCTTGGCTGGAACTACCCTTGTGGGGCCTGAACAGCCGGTGTTTTGTTGTTAGATCGCGGCACTCGCGATTCGTTGGTGATGCTGATTCCGGATGCCTGTGCTCAGGATGGCGCAAGCCCGGATGCCGGAATGCCGATCGATGTCAGGTGATAACGTCTGTTTAATGCAGAGGGGCACACGTGCGCGGAACGCAGTCTGCCGATGTGGCGTACTGAATATGGCATGTTGAAATCCCCTCCACCTCACCGGATCGCGGCAATGGCGGCAGTCTTGTTGTTGTCGTCCGGCTTTTGGCCGGCGTTGCGATTTCAGTTGTCCGTTTCGCGGGGGAAAGTACCCTTTGAAAGCGCCCTTTTGGGGACGGACAGAAAACAAACTAATTTCTTTTTACGTGAACGTCAACTTGCAAAAGCTAATCAATTTTGCAGGTCTCATTGAAGCCATCGCAAGCACTTGTGGCCCGGGACAATTTTTATAGAAATGGGATATATCCGCACGGCCATTAGCGCGAATCGTTTTGAGGGCTGGGGCCGTGAAGGATGTGGCTGCGGTATAATGAGTGCTGTGGTTGCCCGCTCTTGGTGAGCGAAGGAGGGAATCATGAAACGCCTGTTTTATCTCGTCGATGCTATCGACAATGTGGAAAGCATCTCCGACGACCTGCATCGCGACGGCGTCTCCAACTGGCGGTTTCATGTGGTCAGTAAGGACGAGGCCGGTCTGTACTCGCATCATGTCCATAGCGCCAGTGTGCTGGATCGCACCGACCTTCCAAGGTTTGTGGAACGGGGGCTGATCATAGGCGGTCTGTTTGCACTGTTCTTCATTCTGCCCCTGGCACTTTGGGGCGACCTGGCCTGGCCAACATCGGCGTTTGTGGCCATGGGTGTGTTTGCAGTGCTGGCGGGTGGCTGGCTTGGAGGTTTCGGCGGCATTGGCTCGGAAAACTACCGGATCCGGCGTTTCCATAAGGACATTGAAGCCGGCAAGTACCTGGTCATGGTGGATGTGCCCAAAGCCGATGTTGAGCGTGTTGAGTTGTTGATGCACCGATTGCATCCGGAAGCAGCGCTGGGCGGCGAAGGCAGCAGTATCAATAATCCCTTTGCAGCAGCGGATGGGCGAGTGCATATCATGCATTGAGCCGGTCACGGATTAAGCCGCCCTAAACGGCAGGCTTCGGTATTTACCTATACGCGGTCAGAGGAAACTAACTTAGCTTCCTCTGATGTCTGTCGCTTCCTATCCATACCAGATCCAGCCGCACAAAGTCCGTCAGGAATTTTTCCGGCTCTTTCCCATCTCCCTGTTCGTGGTGGCATTTGGTGCTGCCTTCGGATTAGCCGCAACCCAGCAGGGTCTGTTGCCACTGGAAGCGATGTTGATGAGCACCACGGTGTTTGCCGGTGCCTCCCAGTTTGCGGCCACGGATATGTGGGGCTCCGAGGTCTCGGTGCTGCCGCTCATTGCGGTTGTGTTTGCGATCAATTCCCGGCACCTGTTGATGGGTGCGTCCCTGTACCCGATGCTCAAAGACGTGGCGCCGTTGAAGCGCTACGGCCTGCTGTTGTTCCTGACCGACGCCAACTGGGCGGTATCCGCCCAGGAGTACCAGAGCGGCCGGCGTAATCTGGAGGTGATTCTGGGGGGCGGGCTGGTGCTCTGGCTGGCGTGGCTGGTGGGCACTTGGCTGGGCGTGTACTTCGGTGGGGTACTGCAGAATCCCAAGAGTCTCGGGCTGGATATGGTGCTTGGCTGCTTTTTGCTGGCGATGGCGCTGGGTGGCAAGAAATCCGCCAGAGTGCTGGTTGCCTGGGGCGTTGCTGCCCTGGCATCTCTGGCCGCATGGAAATGGCTGCCGCCGCATACCCATGTGGTGGCCGGTGCATTGGCCGGTGGTCTGATTGGCTATTTCTGGCTGGATCAGCCGCAAGCTAAGGCTGTGGCACAGGAAGGAGAGCAGGCATGACCATTGAAACCACCACCGCGGGTGTTCTCGCGCTGATTGCCATCATGGCGCTGGTTACTCTGGTTACCCGGTTTGGCGGCGTGTTCGCCATGTCGTTTGTGCGGATCAGTCCGCGCATCGAGAGCTTCATCAACACCATGGCCAGTTCGGTGTTGATTGCCATTGTCGTACCTATGGCGTTCTCCGGCGACGCCGGTGCGGTTGCCGCGCTCTCGGTAACCGCTGTGACCATGCTGGCGCTCAGGAAGCCCCTGCCAGCTATTGCCGCCGGCATTGCCGCCGCAGGCCTGGTGCGCTACCTGTTCTAGAAGCGGTGGCTACTGGCCTGCTGAGGCAGCCTCTGACATCGGGTTGGGATTTCGCAATGCCAGCTCGCCGATGCCCGGCAGCTTGATACCCAGCGCCATGGGATTCACACCCAGGGACAGGCCCAGAATGTTCAGCTCCAGACCCTCTCGCACCCCCGCGAGGATCCCTAGATACCCACCCATGGACAGTTGATAGCCCGTGCCGCCCGGCACCTCTGCCACCACGCGGCTACCCAGGTAGTCTTTGCCAATGGCGTTGCTCGGCAGTGCCACATCCAGTCCCGGTACTTCCCGAATTACCCAGGCGGTAAAGGTGTTGCTGTTGGGCCCGGGCCAGGCTTCGTATTCAGTGACATAGGGATAGGCGTCCACGGCCTGATAGATGGTCGGTATCAGCGCCTGTGCTTCCGCGCCGCGAATGTCGGCGTACAGTTCGGGTCTGGCGCCGTACCAATGGCGATCGGGTTCGCTCAGGCGTGAGCTGACCACGTAGCGACGCCAGCCAGTGACTTCATGAACCCGATACTGCTCGGCGCCCGCCTCCTTGGTGGCAATCCAGGTGTGCACGGCAAAGTAACCACGCCAGCTCCAGGCCCGGGCTCCGTAGATCTGAACCACCGCTTCAGGATGCTGCTCCGGGCGCGGCGCGATCCCGGCGCTGGCGCGGGTCGCGGTTCGCCAGCTTTCGGCACCCTGCAGGCTGCTGCTGGTGGCCAGGAGCAACGGGCCTGTCAGCAACATGAGCAGGGCACCGAGGAACCAGGCGGTGTATTTCAGCGTTCGCTTCATGTCGGTGTCCGGTGTGGGGTATTAATTATGTTGGCACTGATACCCGATACGCGCCAACGCCTCTGCCAGATTGCACGACACCGGCGCTGTTTGCCCGCGATGGGGTTGTCTTCTAGGCTGAAGGTACACGTCAAAAAGCAAAGGCTAGGGAGTGGTGCCATGTCCGATCATCATGTGTACAAGAAGGTGGAAATCGTCGGTTCCTCGCGAAAAAGCATCGAAAACGCGATCGAGAATGGCCTAGAGGAATGCAGCAAGAGCATTCGCAACATGGAGTGGTTTGAAGTGATGGAAACCCGGGGGCACATCGAGGATGGCAAGGTTGGCCATTATCAGGTGGTGATGAAAGTGGGCTTCCGCATCAAGGATAGCTGACGTTGATCACCCGGACCCGAATGGCCATTGTCAGGCGATTCATCAGGTCCCGGGCCTCGCCCTCGTAGAGGGTGTGACATTTGTCCCGCAATACCCGGCGTTCATGATCCGACGGTGAACCGGCGGTCTCTTTCAGCAGGTCCAGGTGCTGGCAGGCGGTTAGATGAACCTTGATCTGGGTATCGATGAGCTGAGTAATCAATTCATCCACCGTTTCGCTGCAATAGGGCCGGTTTCGGTTTAGCATGGTGCGGGCGTCCAGGGCGGCATTCCTGGCCTCCAGTCTCAGTTCACCTGCCGATTCTCCATTTTCGACGGCGCGCAGGAACATCCCGAGCCGGTCGTGCAGGAACCACAGTTGCGGCCAGATCTGATCGTAGGCGCTCTTTTCGGCGCGATATTTCGCGATGCTGGCCTCAACACCATGCACTGCCGAGGCTTCCCGCTCGGGCGCATTGAACTGGCTGACCCGGATCTCGTCCACCTCCCGACCCATGCTGCCGATCTTCTGGCGCAGATTGTCGATGTCCCGGCTGGCGGAGCGTTTGGCGCCGGCGCCCAGCCAGAGTGCCAGTAAGCCCAGCAAAAGCGCCGCAGCGGCCAACAGAACAGCTAGTTGGCCGCCATTGGTGATACTCAGCAGTGACTCAGAGTCCATGGCGCGTCTTCCTATACACAAACGTGCTTTGAATGTTCAGTATAGAAGCTAATCGCTGTCCCCGCGGCGAAAAGGCAGCAGCGTAAGGGACTCCTGGAAGTAGCCTTCAACCTGCTCCG
The DNA here is from genome assembly GCF_016820575.1 of Marinobacter sediminum. Classification (GTDB taxonomy): domain Bacteria; phylum Pseudomonadota; class Gammaproteobacteria; order Pseudomonadales; family Oleiphilaceae; genus Marinobacter; species Marinobacter sediminum. Next base: position 94,556 of record NZ_JAEMQH010000002.1, read on the forward strand.
TCTCGTCCTGCACGAACGCCGCGATGGCGTCCCGGAAGCCCGGGTGGCGGACACCGTGCCAGGAATGGGTGAGCACCGGTTCGAAGCCACGAACCAGTTTGTGCTCCCCCTGGGCGCCAGCATCAAAGCGTTGCAGGCCCAGTTCGATGGCCAGCTCTATGCCCTGGTAGTAGCAGGTCTCGAAATGCAGGTGGTTGTATTCGTCCAGGCAGCCCCAGTAACGGCCATAGAGAGCATCCTCGCCCCGCAGGAACAAGGCGCCGGCGATCATCTCGCCGTCGCGCACCGCGATAATCAGGTACAGATGCTCGGGCAGGTTCCCGCGCACGCGCTCGAAAAACGACTGGTTCAGGTACGGGCGCTGGCCGCGCTTGAGGTAGGTGGCCTGGTAGAACATGTGAAAGGCGGCCAGCACATGGTCAGGAATGTCGCGGCCATGAAAGCGACGAAAGCTGATGCCCTGTTCTGCGACCTGCCGGCGTTCCCTGCGAATGGATTTGCGTTTGCGGGATGTAAGCTGCCCCAAGAAATCCTCAAAGTTGCCGTACCCCCGGTTGTGCCAATGAAACTGACAGCCAATGCGGTGCAGTTCACCGGCATGACCCAGCAGTGCCTGGTCTGCAGCATTAGGAAACAACAGGTGCCAGGAATGGGCGTCGAGGCGGGTGATCAGCGTGTCCAGCAGATCCCGTAGCCGGCCATCCCCAAGTCGGTTTCGAAGCAAGGGGTCGAGCAGCAGGCGCGGGCCCTGGGAGGGGGTGAATGGAATGGCGATCAGGAGCTTGGGGTAGTAGTTCAGTCCATGCCGCTGATAAGCATCGGCCCAGGCCCAATCAAACACGTACTCGCCCATTGAGTGCGCTTTAAGATAGGCGGGGGCAAGCCCGGCGATCTGGCCATCGACACGAAACACCAGGTGGCAGGGCTGCCAGCCGGTTGCGGTGGTGGTGCAGCCGGACTGTTCCAGCGCCTGGAAAAACTCGTAGCGCAGGAACGGATTGGCGCGGCCGGCCAGGCGATCCCAGTCCGCTTGGGAAATCTCATCAATAGAGGCGCAGGTGTCGACAGTGAGGGACTGAAATCCGGGTTCGGGCATGGGCGGTTTAGCTCCAGCGGGTGGCTCCTTATGAGTCTCCCGATACCATACGCCAGAACCCGGGGTTTGATCACTGCTTGGTGTCGTTACTTCTCAAGGGCGTCGCAGCGCTCTTGCATTTTTTCCTTCATCTTTTCGCGACGCTGTTCGTGCTTCTCCCGATGCTCCTCGTGGATGTCGGCCCAGATTTCGAGCTGTTTATCGGTCAGTTGCAGGCGTTCTGCCATGTCGGCCCGGCGCTCCTCCATTTTTTCGTGGTGCTTGTCCTGATCGAAGCGGCCCTTGCCCTCGCGGAAATCCTCGCACATCTCGGCCATATCCTGCTTACCATGATGGCCTTTGCGGTCGCCGTGATGGTCGGCCAGGGCAAAAGGGCTTGCGGCCAGAAGCAGGGAAGCGAGCAGGCCGGCGGTGATGATGGAGTTGTTACGTTTTTTCATGGTGCTTTCCTCGTTGTTTCGCCGCTTGTGCGGCAATGACTGTGATGAGTGGCCATCGTAGCCCTGTGCCCCGTCAACGAGCGTCAGTACGGTGTAAAGGTTCTGTAAAGGAAAATGCCGGGAATCAGCCGCTTGGGCCATGCGTGTTAGACTTCCGGCAGTCGGAATGGAGATGACGAATGCAAAATCGGGTATTGCTGGTAGAAGACGATGATGAACTGCGGCAGCTGCTGGCCCGCTATCTGACCAATCAGGGTTTTACCGTGCGGGAGGCCGCCAACGGCCGGGACGGTCTGGCCCTGGCCATGGGCCAGGATTGCGATGTGGTGGTGCTCGACATCATGCTTCCGGACATTAGTGGCCTGGAAGTGTTGCGTGAGTTGAGGGCCAGTACCCACATTCCGGTTGCGCTGCTGACCGCCCGGGGCGATGAAACCGATCGCATTGTCGGCTTTGAAGTTGGCGCCGACGACTACATCCCCAAACCCTGTAATCCCCGGGAACTGGTAGCCCGCCTGCAGGCCCTGTTGCGCCGGATTGCCTGGGATCAGAAGGCCGACGTGAGCGCGACGCGGGAGTACGGTGACCTGCGGGTAGAGCCGGACCAGCGTCGGATTTTCCAGCAGGACGCGGCCCTGGATCTGACCGCTACCGAGTACGAGATTTTGAATGTACTGCTGGCCCACGCCGGCAGTGTGGTACGCAAGACCGACCTGATGCAGTGGGCGCTGGGCCGCCGTCTGGAGGCGTTTGATCGAACCCTGGATATGCACATCAGCAATCTGCGACGGAAACTGGGCAACGACGATCCGCCGCGCATTGAAACCGTTCGGGGGCTGGGTTACAGCTATCGGGTGCCGGTGTGAAGAAAACCATGATGTTCCCGCTGTTTTGGCGGATCTTCCTGGCCATCTGGCTGGCGATGGCGATTACTGTGGTGGTCAGCAACCTGGCGACCCGAACGCTGCTGGATCGGGAACGCCAGGCCATTGAGCGTCAGGTCGGCTTGAGGGATCTGGCTCAGGAAGCGATCCAGATCCGCGAGCAGCGGGGCCGGGGAGAGGCGTGGCGATTTCTGCGGGGTCAGGGTAAACAGCTGGAACTGCACCTGATGCTGATCGAGCGGGGCGCGGGCGAGAAGCGCCTGCCGCCGCAGGTCAGGGAGCGGATGAAATCCGGCTGGTACCCGCAGAAACCCGCGGTCATTGAATTGGATGCGGGCTATCAGCTGGTAGCCTGGCCGCGGATGCATGGTGAAGGCTGGCTGGATCCCAAGTTTTTCCGGTTCATTGAACTGGGGTTGGCGTTCGTACTGATTACCCTGGCGTGCTGGCTGATTGCGCGCTTCGTGTCCCGGCCTTTGGATCACATGGAGAACACCGCCCAGCGCATCGCCGGGGGCAACACCGGACTGCGGGTTAGCGAAAAGATTGCTGGCCGCCGGGACGAAGTGGGCCAGCTTGCCACCGCGTTCAACGCCATGACCGAGCAATTGTGCACCCTGCTGGAACGCCAAAAGCACCTGTTGCGGGATATCTCCCACGACCTGCGTACGCCGCTGACCCGCCAACGCATTGCCATTGAACTGGCCAGCGACAGCGGCGCCGACGAGCAGCTAATGAACAGTATCTTGCGCCAGAATGAGCGGCTGGAAGCCATGACGGCGCAGATTCTCACGCTGTACCGGGTCGCCGAGCAGGGCACCGATATCGAACGGGAGCCGGTGCGGCCGGTCAAATTGATCAATCAGGTGCTGGGGGATGCCGCCGACTACGCCGAGCATCAGGGTGTGGACTGCCGGCTGGCGGCCAGCGACGAGGTTGCCGGGATGTCTGTGCTGGGTGATGCCGGGCTATTGCAGCGGGCGTTCGACAACATCCTGCAGAATGCCCTGGACCATACTCCACCGGGGCACCGGGTACGGGTGGATGCCAACGCGGTTGATGGTTGGGTGCGGATCGATATCGAGGACGAGGGCGCGGGGGTTGAAGCCGACCTGCTGCCGCATTTGTTCGAGCCCTTCTTCCGCGCCGACAAGTCTCGGAGTGGTCAGGGCTGGGGCCTTGGTCTGGCAATCGCCCGGGACATCGTCACCGCTCACGATGGCCGGATTGCGGCTGCCGGGGGTGAAGCCGGGGGCTTACGGGTGACGGTGGAATTACCGGTCTTCACTCGGGCCTGATTCAGACGGCGGGCCCGGGGCGTCGTCCGGCAACAGCGTGGCTGCGCCGGAGAAATCAATACCCTCGCGCAGCTCTTCGTCGCCGAATCGAATGCCGCAGCCGGCTTTTTGCAATTTGGCTGGCGCGGCCGTACCGGGGCTGGGGCGTTCGACGTCTTCTGAGCCTTCGAACTTTTTTGACATAGGATTGACCGTTCAATGAGTAAAGATTATCCGGTCCCGGCAGGATACCTCGAGCGCGAAACGGAAGTGAAGAAAAGCCGGTTTATAGCCCGGGTAGCACCGGTCGGCTCCCGGGACGAGGTCAAGGCCTGGCTGGAACAAGCCCAGCAAGACCATCCGGACGCCCGCCATATCTGCTGGGCCTATCAGATCGGTCGTCCGGGCGCGGCCGCTGAGGCGGCCATGAACGACGACGGTGAACCCTCCGGCACGGCGGGTAAGCCGATCCTCAATGTCATTCAGCACAAGGATATGGGCGATGTGCTGGTCATGGTGATTCGTTACTTCGGTGGCATTAAACTGGGCGCCGGTGGTCTGGTGCGGGCCTATGCGGGCGCCGCCGAAAGTGTCCTGTCGGCGGTAGAGCGGGTGGTGCAAAAGCCCATGATACTGGCCGATGTCACCATGGGGTTTGCTGACGAACAGCCGGTTCGGCACTGGTGTGAGCTGCACGGTGCGACGCTGGAGTCGGTAGAATACGGTGCCGTGGTGTCGGCCCGGGTGTCCTTGCCAGAGCAGGCCGCAGATGAGTTCACCGCTTTCTGCGACGCCCAGAAACTGGATTACGGTTTCGACACGTGAGGAACCTTAAGGGCATCGAGGTCCGTGTCCTAAGCGTATACTGAGTGTAAATCACCACTACAGAGGGAGAGCAGTACTATGCGGTTACTGATGATTTCAGCGATGGCGTTGGTCCTGTCGGGCTGCGCCGGTAATGTTGTGACGGATTACAACCCGTCGGCAGTGTTTGGTAATTACTCGACCTGGTCTTTTGCCCAGGAAGCGGGCAGTGACGCTTTTGTGTCCCTTGATGGCAGCCGCATCCAGATGGCGGTTGAGCGGGAACTGAAGCGCAAGGCCATGCGCAAAGTGCCGAAAACGGAAGCAGATCTGCTGGCCAACTGGCAGATCGTCGAGGAAGAGCGACTGGAACAGACCGGCGTAGGCCTTGGATTCGGCTTCGGCCGGGGCAATTTTGGCTGGGGCCTTTCAGCGCCGCCACCGGTGCGTGAAGTCACGGAAGGCAAGCTGGTGGTCGAGCTGATTGATACCGAAACCAAGGAAGTCGTCTGGCGCGCTGCCAGCCGTCGGTACCTCAATGAAAGCCAGTCGCCGGAGACTCGTCGTGAGCTGATTGATGAGGTAGTGTCGGAAATGTTTTCCAAGTACCCACCGGGCGTTGGCTAAGGGAGTAAGAATCCGACATGAAGAAACGAGCTGAAGGTGGACTGGTCTTTTCCACCGAGCAGGGCCGAATGTGTCCCGATTGCCGCAACCCGGTCTCGGAATGCACTTGCTGCCAGCCAGCACGGCCTGAGGGTGATGGCGTTGTCCGGGTCAGCCGGGAAACCAAGGGCAGGAAAGGCAAGGGCGTAACCCTGGTGACCGGCATCCCGCTGGATGACAAAGCACTAAAGGCGTTTGCCAAGGTGCTGAAGGCCAAGTGTGGCACCGGCGGTACCGTGAAAGACGGTGTCGTCGAAATTCAGGGCGACCAGCGGGACATTCTGGTTCCGCTGTTGCAGGCGGAGGGCTGGACTGTGAAGCGGTCCGGTGGCTGATGCAACACAATCCTACCGGAGGGAAGCATGCACATAGCGGTTTTGGGCGCGGGTGTCGTAGGAACGACCACAGCCTGGTACCTGCAGAAGCAGGGGCATCAGGTGACGGTGATCGACCGCCAGAGCAATGCCGGGCTTGAAACCAGTTTTGCCAACGGTGGCCAGGTGTCGGTCTCTCATGCTGAACCCTGGGCCAACCCGTCGGCGCCCCTCAAGATACTGAAGTGGCTGTTTCGGGCTGATGCGCCGTTGCTGTTCCGGCCAAGACTCGACCTTGCCCAATGGCGCTGGGCTTTGGCGTTCCTGCGGGAATGTACCTCGGCCCGGGCTGCTTACAACATCCGCCAGATGGTCAATCTGGGCACTTATAGCCGCGCCCAGTTGCAGGCCCTGCGCCAGGAAGCTGGCATCGAATACGATGCCCTGAGCAAGGGCATCCTGCACTTCTACACCAATCCGCAAGAGTTTGACGGTGCCCTCAAGCCGACCCGCATCATGCAAGACCTGGGCTGTGACCGGCAGATTATTGATGCTGACAGGGCCGTTGAACTTGAACCGGCACTGAAACCGATCAGGGACCAGATAGCCGGGGCCACTTACACCTCACAAGACGAATCCGGTGACGCCCTCAAGTTCACCCAGAATCTCGCCAGAAAATGCGCAGAAGCCGGTGTCGAATTCCTCTACGGCACCGAAATTCTGGATTTCGAGCGTGCTGGCGACCGGATTCTTGGCGTCCAGGTTCTCAAGAACGGCGGCCATGACATATTCCGGGCCGATGCGTACGTGTTGAGCCTGGGGAGCTTCAGTGCGCCACTGGCCCGAAAGATCGGCCTGACCCTGGATATCTATCCGACCAAGGGCTATTCGATTACGGTGCCGGTTAAGAATGAAGACGCCGCGTTTAAGGTCAGCTTGACCGATGACGAGTACAAACTGGTCTATTCACGGTTGGGGAATCGGATGCGGGTGGCCGGTACTGCCGAAATCAGCGGCTACTCCCGGGACCTGAACTATACCCGCTGCCGGGCCATCGTGCGCCGTACCGCCGAGGTCATGCCGGAGGCCGGGCACTGGGATCAGGCCCAGTTCTGGACTGGGTTGCGCCCCGCCACGCCTTCGAACGTGCCCTACATTGGCAAGAGCCATTTGGCCAACCTGTACCTGAACACCGGTCACGGTACCCTGGGTTGGACCCATTCCTGCGGCTCGGCCGCGGCACTGGCGGATATCGTGGCAGGTCGAAAGCCGGAAGTGGATTTCAGTTTTTCCGGCTTGTAGTTGGTTCTCCTTCCGGGCCATTGCCACGATGGCCCATATTGATAAGCGCCCGTCATCTCCCGTACATAATTTCCCGTCACCATCGGTTGTTCATTCAACTTTAGTCTAATGGGCGTCCCGATACGGGAGGAGTGGCACATGAATAGACAGCGTCGTGCAGTCGTGAAGGGGCTTGCTGCTGTTTCACTGACTACATTGTCAGGTTGTGGGGGATCCGGAGACGGTTCGGCCGGTGACGAGCAGGCAGTGACTGGCAGTGCCAGCGTGAACCTGCCAGGGATTGAGTTCCGGCACGGTGTTGCCTCTGGAGATCCCCTGGGAGATCGGGTAATCCTATGGACACGGGTTTCTCCAGTGGACGTTCTGGAGCGGGATGCTGGCGAAATCCCAGTATCCTTGGTGATTGCAACCGACCCTGAACTCACCCAGGTGGTCGGGCGTCAGGGGGTTACCGCCAGCCTGGCTTCCGATTTCTGCGTTAAGGTTGATGCACAGGGGCTGCAGCCCAATCGCTGGTATTACTACCAGTTTTCCGTCGGGGACCAGACCTCGCCGGTGGGCCGGACCCGCACCTTTCCAACCGATAAACAGGCTATTGAGCGGGCACGATTCGCGGTGGTCTCCTGTTCGAATTATGCCTATGGGCTGTTCTCGGTGTATCGCGCAGTCAGCGCCCAGACCGACCTGGATTTTGTGCTGCACCTGGGAGATTACATCTACGAGTACGGGCCTGGTGAGTACGGCAGCTATCCCGGGCATGAGCCCAATCCTCCCCACGAAATCACCAAGCTGGCGCATTATCGTTTGCGTCATGCCCAGTACAAGGCCGATCCTCACTTGCAGGCAACACATCAGCAGTTCCCAATGATCTGTATCTGGGATGATCACGAATCCGCCAATGATAGCCACATCACTGGCGCAGAAAACCACGACGAAGCGACCGAAGGAGCCTGGTCGCAACGCAAGTCGGACGCCATCCAGGCCTATTTCGAATGGCTGCCCATTCGCGCTGTCGAATCAGAGCCGGGGCGGATTTGGCGCGAGTTCAGTTTTGGAGCGTTGATAGACCTGTTCATGCTCGATACCCGTCTGGAAGGTCGCGATCAGCCGGTTGGAACAGTGACCGACCCGGCACGATTCGATAACGAGCGCAGACTGGTGAGCGAGGCGCAAATGCAGTGGCTGCAGTCTGGGCTGGAAAACTCCTCGGCCAGCTGGCGCTTCGTTGGTCAGCAGGTGATGTTCGCGGAGCTGAATGTGGCGCGCACCCTCGATGCCGCTGAAACTGCCGGTGTTGCGGACCTGAACGGTTTCAACGGACAGCTGCTGTCGCTCAACATGGATCAGTGGGATGGCTACGTGAGTGATCGCGAAAAAATCCTGACGACGCTTCGCGACAAGAAAATCGACAACACCGTTATTTTTACCGGCGACATCCACACCTCCTGGGCCAATGAGATTCAGTACGATCCGGGTAATCTCGCGGAGGCACCGCTGGCTGTGGAGTTCGTAACTCCATCGGTGACCTCTCCGGGCTTCCCGGAAGATTTGGCGGGGCCAGCCGCGGTGGCGGTGCGTGCGGCCAATCCCCACATGAAGTATGTCGAGCTGAAATCCCCTGGCTTCATGCTCGTGGATGTCACCCCGGAACGCACGCAAAGCGAGTTCTACTACGTTCGCAACATCACCGGTGTGGGCGAAGTAGGCCAGCTTGATACCTCGAAAACCAAGGTTGTCGGGGTCAGGGCAGGTAATGCCCGCATTGTTGAGGATGAGCCGGTGTCACGACCTCGCACGATGCGAACAGCACTGTTCAATCCACCGGTTAGAGAGCACATGGCGTGAGGTGTCTATGAACGATTCAAAGATTTCAGCAGCAAGCTGGCGCCGGCGGGATGTGCTTCGAAGCATTCTGTTTACCGCAGGAGCAGCCACTATGCCGACCTGGCTTGCAGGGTGTGTTGGTAGCTCTTCATCGGCGGGTGCCGTCGCAGGCGCAGAATCGGGTGCGGCGCCACAGCCGACCTCCGGTAGCGCAGATCAACTGGTGGGCCGCTTTGCCAACATCGGTCCGCTCCAAGCTCCGGATGTGAATGGAGTGAGAACGCCGGCGGGGTTTTCGACCCGGGTTGTCGCCATCAATGGCGAATTACCGCAGTCTGGCGGCATGTCGGTGGCTGCGCCCCAGCCCGGCGGTATCGGAAACCGGCCCTGGCACATTTTTCCGGACGGGGCCGGGGTGGTTCCCCGGGCTAACGGTGGCTGGATCTACATTAGCAATAGCGAGGTTCCGGGTGTCGGTACCCTTGGCTTTACCTTCCCCGAGCTGGCTGACGTGTCGGGCACGATTGAGGAATTCACGCCAGGCCTGGCCCAGGTTGGCACGCTGGTGTTCGACCCCGACGGGGCCATCGTTGATTCCTATACGATTTTGAGTGGCACCACCTTCAATTGCGCTGGCTGCGTCACGCCCTGGCAGACCTGGCTTTCATGCGAGGAGTTCCCCAATGGTCAGGTTTGGGAATGCGATCCCTACCAGCCTGGCGAGGGCCTGGCCTGTCCGACGCTCGGCTTCTTCTCACACGAAGCTATCGCCATTGATGCCGGCAACCGCAAGCTCTACCTGACCGAAGATATGCCGGATGGCCGGTTTTACCGCTGGGTGCCGGATCCGTCGGACTGGCCCGAGGGCGCTGAACGAGCAGCTTTGCAAGCTGGCCGCCTTCAGGTGCTTTGTGTTGGCGGGGACGGTGTCGCCGGCGCGCTGACTGGCCCCCAGCCCATCCGGTGGGTAGATGCTCAGAACCCCCATGAGCCCCAGCATCAGAACCGGCTGCCGGCGTCGTCGGTATTCGATGGCGGCGAGGGCGTATGGTACTTCCAGGGGATTGTCTATTTCGCGACTAAGGGCGACGATCGAATTTGGGCGATTGATGTTGAGGCTCAGACTATAGAGGTGATCTACGACCGGGCAACAGCTGAAGCGCCCAACGACATATTGTCGGGCGTGGACAACTTGTTTGTGACCGAGCAGGGGGATGTGCTGGTGGCTGAGGATGGGGGTGATATGCAGGTGGTTGTTATTCTGCCTGACCGCACCCTGAAGCCTTTCTTGCAGGTAACGGGGCAGGATGCCTCAGAAATTGCGGGTCTTGCCTTCTCCCCCGATGGCCGGCGGATGTATTTCAGTTCGGATCGTGGTGGACGGAATGGCCTGGGTGGCTTCACCAATGGTCTTGGCATGATCTATGAGATGACCGTACCGGAGGGTCTGTAGTTGAGTGTCAGGCGCAGCCTCGGCTTCGAGTGCTGCGCCTGAACTGGCGGTGTTACTGCAACTGATCCCGGATCAGCTTCTTGTTGATCTTGCCAACACTGGTCTTCGGGATGTCCTCAACAAAATCAATCTGCGCCGGGATGGCCCATTTGTTGATTTCGCCGGAGTCGACGAACTGCCGGAGGTGGTTCTGAATGTCCTCCAGTGTGGCCGTTTCGCCCGGTTTCAGCGTGACCAGGGCGTGAGGGCGTTCGCCCCACTTCTCATCGGGCACACCAACCACGGCGGTAGCTGCGACCGAGGGATGCTGACTGATCAGGTTTTCCAGATCCAGGGAGGACAGCCATTCACCGCCGGTCTTGATCACATCCTTGATGCGATCCTTGATCACCAGGGTGCCGTCCGGATCCATTGAGGCCACGTCGCCGGTATGCAACCAGCCCCCCTTCCAGAGTTCCTCGCCTTTTTCTTTTTCCTTGAAGTAGCTCTGGGTCAGCCAAGGTGCGCGGGCAACCACTTCACCTTTCGCTTCGCCGTCGTGGGCAACTGGGTTGCCCTCCGGGTCAAAGATTTCCATATCAACCAGGGCGGTGGCGATGCCGGTCTTGATCCGCTTGGCGGTCTGCTGCTCCAGTGGCAGTTCCAGATCTTCCGGTTTCATGTGCGTGGCACACAGCAGCGGGCAGGTTTCAGACATGCCATAGGCGGTGTACATGTGGATGCCGAGCTTGGCGCTGGCATCGCACAGACTCTTGGTCAGGGCACTGCCGCCGATCAGCACATGCCAGTTGCTGAGATCGGCCGTCTTGATGGATTCGGTGCCCATCATCATCTGCATGATGGTCGGCACGCAGTGCGAGAAGGTGACCTTGTGTTCCTTCAACAGGTCGACCAGCATTTCCGGCTCATAGCGGCCCGGGTAGACCTGCTTGATGCCCAGCATGGTGGCCGCATAGGGCACGCCCCAGGCGTGTACGTGGAACATCGGGGTTACCGGCATGTACACCGACGAGGATCGCAGCAGCGGCATTTCGTCGTAGCCGGAGAGGGCGCCGGTCATGGCCAGGGTGTGGAGCACCAGCTGGCGATGGCTGAAGAACACCCCTTTCGGGTTGCCGGTGGTGCCGGTGGTGTAGAAGGTGGTGGCGATGCTGTTTTCATCGAAGTCCGGGAAATCGAAAGATGTCCCGGCCTTGGCCAGCAGTGCTTCATATTCACCCGCGGTCGGCAGCTCCGTTGATTTCGCGGAGGCCTTGTCGGTTAGCTGAATGTAGTTTCGAACCGTTTTGATGTCGTCTTTGACCGACTCAATGACCGGCAAGAAGTCGTCGTGCACCAGCACCACGGCGTCGTCGGCGTGGTTCATGGTGTACACGATCTGATCCGGCGACAGACGCACGTTTATGGTGTGCAGGACAGCGCCAATCATGGGAATCGCAAAGAAGCATTCCAGGTACCGAGGGGTATCCCAGTCCATGACCGCGACTGTATCACCGGGTTTGACGCCGGCATCGGTCAGGGCGTTGGCCAGACGGTGAATACGTTCAACCAGGTCGGTGTAGGTGTACTTGCTGCGGTTGCCGTACCAGATTTCTTGCTCTGGTCGCAGGCGCGGGCCTGACAGCAGCAGCTGTTTGATCAGCAGGGGGTACTGGTAGGCGTTGTCGGCCGGGGGTAGTATTCGGGTCTGAACCATTTGTCCGTGTCCTCTTTCTCATTTATTGATGTTGTCGAGAGAAGCAGGACTAAATTTGACACAGATTGACGAAAACGGAAACCGGCGGAGATTAAAAAAGCATAACGAACCCGGCCTTTATTTCAGGATGCAGGTTCGTTCGGCCACTTCGTTTCTTGTTTCTGACGGCGGGTGTCGCCGTCAGAGCAGCGGGTTATTCGTAGGTGCAGAGATAGGCAGTATCGATGTCGGTCTTTGCTTTGAAGCTGGCCTGGCCGGCCACATCGAAGCTCTCGCCCGCGCCGTAGGTCATCCACTCGTCTACGCCTGGCAGCAGAACCGTCAGGGCACCACTGATCACGGTCATGGTTTCCTTTTTGCTGGTGCCAAACTCGTATTCACCCGGGCTGATGACGCCAACCGTGGCCGGCAGGGTGGACGTCTGGAAGGCAATGGACTTGGCTTTGCCATCGAAGTATTCGTTAACTTTGAGCATGTGCTGGCTCCTCATAAATGGTTGGGGCGCCTACTATACGTCAAATTACTTCAAGTCCAATGACTATTTTGAGCGCGGGTTTGGCAGCGGGCTGGAATCAATAAGTTTAGCCCCGCCGCTCACTGATCCCAGGGCTTTCCTTCGGTATTTTCCACCGTTCGAACACCAATGTGCATGGCGGCCTTGGCCATAATGTTGGCGCTCACCGGGGCGGTCATGAACAGAAATACGGTAACCAGGATTTCCGATATGCCAATGCCGCCATCGCGGCTGCTGAAATAAATCACCGAACTCAGAATGATGGCGCCAACGCCCAATGTTGTGGCCTTGGTGGGGCCATGCAGTCGGGTGTAGAAATCCGGGAGCCGGACCAGGCCGATGGCTCCAATCAGCGTAAAGGCGCCACCGGTCAGCAACAGCAGGCAGATGGCGTATTCAGCGAACTGGCTCATAACAGACGTCCTCGATTCGCAAGGTTGTTCGGGCTGAGGTTATTCAATGACGCTGCCCCGCTTCAGGTACTTGGCCATGGCGACGGTGCCGACAAAGCCCATCACTGCGATCAGCAGCGCCGACTCCAGGTACATGCGCGTGCCGAGGGTGATACCTAACAGGATGATCAGGGCAATGGCATTGATGTACAGCGTATCCAGCGCCAGCACCCGGTCCGGGGCGTCCGGGCCCTTAATCAGGCGATACACGTTCAGCAGGGCGGCCAGCGTTACCATCCCAATGGTCAGGTAGAGTGCGATGGTGATCATTCGAACATCTCCAGCAACGGTTTTTCGTAACGGGTGCGGATAGTCTCGATCACCTCGTCGCTATTCTCCGCATCCAGGGCGTGCACCAGCAGGAGCTTGTTGTCGTCACTGACGTCGACACTCACGGTGCCTGGGGTCAGTGAAATGGTGCTTGCCAGAATGGTGATCGCCAGTGGTTGCTCCAGCTCCAGAGGATAGGAGACAAACATTGGTCTTGGCTTGCGCGGGCTGAGAATCAGCTTGGCGACCTGAAAGCTGGCGACAACGATGTCGAAGAGGACTCGCAGCAGGTAGGCCGGCATGCGCCAGGACTTGAAAAAGGTGGGGCGCTCCGGCCAGAACGCCTGGGTCATCTGGGGAATGCCCCAGGCCAGGATCAGGCCCAAAACCACACTGCCACCAGAGACGCCATCGCTCAGGAATTGCCAGATCACGAACAGGATCAGGCTGAGCCAGGGTTGGGGAAAACTCAGGCGATCGAACATCAGTTGTCCCCCTCAACCATGGGTGTTTTCAGAATCTCGAGATAATCCCCGGGGTTCAGCAGCTGGGCAGCCGTGGCGTCGGTAAACTCGCTGATTGGCCCGGCCAGAGCCACGAGCACAACGCTGAGACCAGCGAGTGCACCAGCAGCGACGGACACATTGCCCCCCAATGGTCGGGGTTCTTCGATGTGACCGTCTACCGTGCGCCAGAAGACAATGCTGCCAGCGCGGCTGTAAGCGATCACCGTGAAGAAACTACCGATCAGCACTACCGACCATAGCCAGGCCATTTCTGAGCCCGAAAGCACCGACTGCAGGATCAGCAGCTTGGCAAAAAAACCGCTCAGCGGCGGCAGGCCAGCGGCGGCTACCGCGCCCACCAGGAACAATACGCTCAGGAAGGTGCGGTTGCGCATACGCGGTGCGGTGACGATCTTGTCCTTGGCGCTGCCGCGCTGATTGGCAACCATTTCTGCCACCAGGAACAGGCCGCCAACGGTCCAGGTGCTGCTGAGCAGGTAGAACAGTGCCGCAGAAATGCCCGCAGCCGAGCCCAGGGCTATCGGCGCCAGCAGGGTGCCCACGGAAATGATGACCTGCCAGGCGACCAGGGTTTTCAGGTTGTCTGCACCCAAGGCACCAATTACCCCCATGGTCAGGGTGACCAGCGCCAGCGGGAACAGCCAGTCCATGCCCAGGTTGGCCAGGGCGCCGGCGTCGTCGCCGAACACCAGCAGGTACACTCGCAAGATGGCGTAGATGCCCACTTTGGTCATCACCGCAAACAGCGCAGCGACCGGGGCGGTGGCACTGGCGTAGGCCTTGGGCAGCCAGAAACACAGCGGGATCAGTGCGGCCTTGAGTGCAAACACCACCAGAAGCATCATGCCGCCGGCTTTGACGATGCTCATGTTCTCGCCAGCCAATTCCGGAATTTTCAGCGCCAGGTCGGCCATGTTCAGGGTGCCGGTAACGCTGTAGATCATCCCGACACTGATCAGGAAGATCGCGGAGCCCGCCAGGTTGAGAACCACGTAATGCAACCCGGGAATACTGCGGGCGCGCCCACCGCCGTGCATCAGCAGTCCGTAGGAGGCAATCAGCAGAACCTCGAACGCCACGAACAGGTTGAACAGATCGCCGGTGAGGAAGGCGATGTTCAGGCCCATCAGCTGGAACAGGAAAAGGCCATGGAACTGGCGATTGCCCTCGTCCGCGCCGCCAATGGCAAAGATGTGACAGAAAATAGCCAGGATAGCGGTCAGCACCAGCATCAGTGCCGCCAGGCGATCCAGCACCAGGACAATGCCAAAGGGCGGTTGCCAGTTGCCAAAGGCGTACAGGCGGTAGCTGTCGTCACTGGCCAGCACGACCAGGATGATGGTTGATGCCAGCAAGAGCACGGTGGTGGCGATGGCCAGGGTTCGGCGCAGGCTGATCGGGGCGTAGCCCATGAAGACCTGGAGGATGCCACCCAGCAGGGGAATCAGGATTGGTGCAGTAAGCCAGTGGTTCATTTACCGGTCTCCTCCGGCTTCTGGGCGGTATGGGTGGCGTCGGACTCCTGATGACCGTCAACATGATCGTCGTCGTGGTCAGCCAGACTGCGCAACGACAACACCACCACAAACGCCGTCATCGCAAAACCGATGACAATCGCTGTCAGAACGAGGGCCTGGGGCAGGGGGTCGGCGTAGCCATCGGCGGTACCCAGGACGGGTTGGGCACCGGTGGCCAGTCGTCCGCTGGAAAACAGGAACAGATTGACGCCATAGGAAATCAGGGTCAGTCCGACCACCACCGGAAACGTGCGTGCCCGCAAAAGCAGGTATACGCCGGAGGCGGTCAAAGCGCCAATGACCAGTGCAAAGACAAGCTCCATTACGCGCCCTCCTTAGGACTCTTGATGGCCGAGTGCGGTGATAGCCGTCCAATGCTGACCAGCGCGAGCATCGTGGCGCCGATGACGGTCAGATAGACACCCAGATCGAACACCAGGGCCGAAGCCACCTCAAACTTGCCGACCACCGGCCAGGTAATGTAATCAAAGGTGGACGTTAGGAACGGATAGCTGAAAGCAAAGCTGCCCGCGCCGGCAATGACCGCAAACAGCAGGCCAACGCCGATCACACTGTGGTATTTGAACGGAACCCGGTCCTGGGTCCAGATCATGCCACTGGCGACGTACTGGAGGATCAGCGCAACGGAGGTGATCAAGCCGGCGATGAAGCCGCCGCCGGGCAGATTGTGGCCGCGCAGGAAGATATAGGCCGATACCATCAGAGCCAGCGGCAGCATCGGGCTCGCAATCAGGCGCAGCATCAGCGGGTGGGAATCGCGGCTCCAGCCGTGACCCTGGCCATCCCCGGGAGGCGGAGTCAGCGCTGTGTTCTTGAGCATGGCGTAGATGCCCAGAGCGGCAATGGCCAGGACGGTAATTTCACCCAAGGTATCGAAGCCTCGGAAATCCACGAGGATGACATTGACCACGTTGGTGCCACCACCCCCGGACTTGCTGTTGTCCAGGAAGAAATCAGAAATGGAGCTGAATGGCTGGGTGAGCATGGCCAGGGTGACCAGTGTCATCCCGGTTCCGGCGACCAGCGCGATGATAACGTCGCGAACCCGCCGTGGGGTGGCTGTTTCCAGCGGTGTCCAGGAGGGCATGTAATACAGGGCCAGCATCAGCAGGACAATCGTGACTACTTCCACTGAGAGCTGGGTCATGGCCAAGTCCGGAGCGGAGAAGCGAGCGAACGCCAGTGCGACCACCAGGCCAACGACGCTCAGCAGCACCAGGGCAGTGAAGCGGTCGCGATGAAAAACCGCGGTCAGGATCGCGCAGAGGATCAGCACGCCCGCACCGATGGCCGTTGGAATATCCACCGGGCTCAGACCATTCTCGCCAATGAATACACCCAGGTTGGTCAGTGGCGCTGCCGCCACTGCTATTACACTGAGTACCAGTAGCAGTCCGTAGCGCTGGAGCGAGCCATTTTCGATGCGCGCTGTCAGGCGGTTGGCAAACCCCTCCACTCGCAGCACCGCAGCCTCAAATACTGCTTTTTCATCCACCTCTTTGAAGCGGGCATGGAAATCAAAAAAGCGCTGTCGCTGGCTGTACATCAGTAGGCCACCGAAGAAGGCAAGGAAACTCATCAGCAGCGGCAGGTTGAAGCCGTGGGCAATGGTCAGGTGGTACTCCGGCACGTTACCACCGAGAGTGGCCGAGGCCGCAGCGTAAAGCAGCGGGCCAACGGAAATGGCCGGGAAAATGCCCACCATGATGCAGGCGAACACCAGGATTTCTACCGGGATCTTCATATACCGGGGCGGCTCATGGGGCGGATATACCGGTAGATCCACCGGTTTGCCATTGAAGAACACGTCGTGGATGAAGCGGGCGGAGTACGCGACGGCGAAGGTCCCGGCTAGGGTAGCCACCAGCGGCGGCAACCAGGCCCAGTATCCCGGCAGGTTTAGCTGCAGGGATTCGGCAAAGAACATTTCTTTACTCAGGAAGCCGTTCAGTAGCGGCACCCCGGCCATGGAGGAGGCCGCCACCATGGCAAGCGTAGCGGTATGCGGCATATACCTCCACAGGCCGTTGATGCGGCGCATGTCTCGGGTGCCGGTCTCATGGTCGATGATACCCGCCGCCATAAACAGTGAGGCCTTGAAGATGGCGTGGTTAATGACGTGGAAGACTGCAGCCACGGCCGCCAGTTTGGTGCCCATGCCGAACAGCAGGGTGATCAGCCCCAGGTGACTGACGGTGGAGTAGGCCAGCAGGCCCTTCAAATCATGCTTGAACATGGCCACATAGGCGCCCAGCAGCAGTGTCGCCATGCCGGTGAAACTGACCATGTAGAACCATTGTTCGGTTCCGGCCAGCGCCGGATACAGGCGTGCCATTAGGAAGATGCCGGCTTTCACCATAGTGGCGGAATGCAGGTACGCTGAGACCGGCGTGGGCGCCTGCATGGCATGAGGCAGCCAGAAATGGAACGGGAACTGGGCAGATTTGGTAAAGGCGCCCAGCAGCACCAGGGTCAGGGCGACCGGGTACATGGCATGGGCCTTGATTTCGGCACCTGCGGCCAGAACGTCATCGAGCTCGAAACTGCCGACGATGTTCCCGAGGATCAGGATGCCGGCCAGCAGCGCCAGGCCACCACCACCGGTTACGGCCAGTGCCATCCGGGCTCCGCGTCGAGCGTCCTGCTTGTGGGTCCAGAAGCTGATCAGCAGGAACGAAGTCAGGCTGGTCAATTCCCAGAAAATCATCATCAGCAGCAGGTTGCTGGACAGAACGATGCCGAGCATCGAGCCTTTGAAACACAGGAGGAGAGCGTAGAACTTGCCGACGTTCTCTTTTTCTTTCAGGTAATAGCGGGCGTAGAGAATGATCAGCAGCCCGATGACCAGAATCAGCAGAGCAAACAGCAGCGACAGCCCGTCCAGGCGGAAGCTCAGGGAGAGACCAATGGCCGGCAGCCATTCATAGGTATGCAGCACCATGCCGCCGTCAGCCAGAGTTTCCCAGTGAGGAAACAGAGCGGCCAGAGCAATCAGTGCTGGCACCGACGATGCGACAGCAATTGCCGTACGCCCACCTTGGGCAAATAAAGGCGCGGCTATGGCGCCCAGAAACGGCAGTAAAACAACCAGCGGTAGCGACATCGCAACCTCGTTAGGATTTATCTATTCCGTGAATGGAGACGGGTGTTCGCGTGAGTTTAGTCTTCGACCGGCTCCCCTGCATAACGACTATTCAGGCGCAGACAAGGGTGCGGTGGAGTTAATCAAGAGCAATCGCAGGCGGGTCAGGAAAGTAGGGTAAACGGCCCCGGTGCCGCGCAATGTCGGCGGTAATAGGTGGGCGCTGGGCATATATGCAGCCGAAGGACCTTGCGGTCATGGTTGCTCCGTTAGTCAAACTTGATCGCTGATGATACGTGGTCGGTCTCGCAGGTCAAGTCACCCGGTACCGGATCACGTGTATACTCTGTGCAAAAATTCCTGAGGCCACATTATGAATGCCACCTACCCAAATCTACTCAAACCGTTGGATCTTGGATTTACCGAGCTGAAAAATCGGGTGCTGATGGGGTCCATGCACACCGGCCTGGAAGACCGGTTCTGGAATATCCACAAATTCGCCCGCTATTTCGCGGAACGCGCTGAAGGCGGGGTAGGGCTCATGGTGACCGGTGGTTACTCGCCCAATCTGGCCGGCCAGCTGGCGCCGCTGGCCTCGACCATGAACAACCGGGCGACAGCGCTGCTGCACCGTCATGTTACCGGTGCCGTGCACGAGGCTGGTGGGAAAATCTGTCTGCAGTTGCTGCATGCTGGGCGCTACGGTTATCAGCCATTAATCGTTTCCGCCTCAGCTACCAAGTCGCCGATCAGCCCATTCAAGGCGCGGGCGCTGTCCAGCAAGGGTGTCGAGCGGCAGATCGACGATTTTGTCAGCGCCGCCAAACTAGCCCGGTTTGCCGGTTATGACGGCGTCGAGGTGATGGGCTCGGAAGGCTACTTCATCAACCAGTTCCTGTGTGAACGCACCAACAAGCGTACCGACAAGTGGGGCGGGTCCTACGAGAATCGCATGCGCCTGCCGGTGGAAATCGTCCGCCGCATTCGCGAGGCAGTGGGGCCTGAGTTCATCATTATTTATCGGTTGTCGATGCTCGACCTGGTAGAAGGTGGCCAGACCTGGGATCAGATTGTCACCTTGGGCAAAGCCATCGAGCAAGCCGGTGCCACCATTATCAATACCGGTATCGGCTGGCACGAAGCCCGGGTGCCAACCATCGTGACCTCGGTGCCAAGAGGTGGGTTCGCCGACGTAACCGCAAAGTTTTACGGCGAGGTAGAGATCCCGTTGTGTACCACCAACCGGATCAACACCCCGGAGAAAGGTGAGGAGATCCTCGCCGCTGGCAAGGCCGATATGGTGTCCATGGCCCGGCCGTTGCTCGCCGACAGCGAATTTGTCCGCAAGGCCGAGCAAAACCGCGCCGACGAAATTAACACCTGCATCGCCTGCAACCAGGCCTGCCTGGATCACGCCTTTCAGGCCAAGCGAGCCAGTTGTCTGGTTAACCCCCGAGCCTGTCATGAAACCGAACTGGTACTCACCGTAGCCCCCGTTGCCCGGCGCGTGGCGGTGGTCGGAGCCGGTCCCGCCGGTCTGGCGGCGGCCACAACGGCCGCCAAGCGTGGTCACAAGGTCACCTTGTTTGAAGCGGATGACCAGATTGGCGGCCAGTTCAATTACGCCAAACGGATCCCTGGCAAGGAGGAGTTCTACGAGACCCTGCGCTACTTCAAGCGCCAGATCGAGTTGCTGGGTGTTGATCTGCAGCTGAACACCCGGGTCGACAGCAACCGGCTGGCCAGCGACGGCTTTGATGATGTGATCATTGCCACGGGCGTAAAACCGCGGACGCCGGCCATCGAGGGTATCGACCATCCCAAGGTGTTGGGCTATCTCGATGTATTGCGCCACAACAAGCCAGTGGGCAAAAGTGTCGCGGTGATCGGTGCCGGCGGTATCGGCTTCGATGTTAGCGAATTTCTCACCCACGACTTCGAGCAGCACCCTGAGGGTGAGCAAGTCAGCGTGCAGGCCTGGCAGGCGGAATGGGGCGTGAACCCGGACTATGAAGGTCCGGGCGGACTGGCGGAGCGACAGCCGACGGCGTCACCGCGCAAGATCTACCTGATGCAGCGCAAAACCGGCAAAGTTGGCGCCGGCCTGGGCAAAACCTCAGGCTGGGTGCACCGCAACAGCCTCAAGCACCGCGATGTGGAGATGCTGCGGGGCTGTCGCTATGACCGGATAGACGACGATGGCCTGCACATCACCATCACCGACAAGGATGGCAAGGCGGCGGAAACCCGCGTGCTGGACGTGGACCACGTGGTGTTGTGTGCCGGACAGGAACCCTTCCGGGAGCTGTATGACCAGATCGTTGACAGTGGCGCGAGGGCGCATTTGATTGGCGGTGCGGACGTGGCTGAAGAGCTCGATGCGAAGCGGGCAATTCGCCAGGGAACCGAGGTTGCGGCGAAACTCTGAAGCTTTCCATTCGGGGCCTATCCGGCCCCGAATTGGCTGATTGTGACGCGTTGCGTCAGTTAGCTTACCGGGCGGATTTCAGTGCGTTGAAGATGGCCTCTGCTTCCGCTTCCAGAACCTGGCAGCGCAGGCTATGGCCTTGCTGCAGCGCCTGGGCCAGCTGTTTCTGCTTCATGTCATAGAGTCGGCTGAGAATATCGGCCTGGCTCTGTTTCATCGGTGTGCCCATGGCTACCTCCCCATTTTGACACCTGTGTCAAAATCTTTTACGACTAGCGCCAAAAATCGGCCTGTCTACTGATAGAGATGCATAACGTGGGCCATGTGTTACAGATCTAACGGCCAAATCGTGAACGATAGGCGCCGGGCGCCAAGCCAGTGTGTTTCCGGAACAGACGGCTGAACGAGCTGACATCCTCATAACCGATGGTGTTAATTATTTCGTCAATCGGCCGTCGCGATGTCTCCAGATGGTGCCGGGCGTGCTCCACCCGCAGCAGTTGCAAATAGGTATTCGGAGTGTCGCCAGTGGCCGCCTTGAAGCGCCGTAACAGGGAGCGTTCGCTAAGCCCGGCCTGGTGAGCGAGTTCCGATAACGCAATGGTTTGGGTGAAGTGACTGTCCAGCCAGTCCTGCAGCTGCAGGACCGTGGCGTCGGTGTGATAGCGTTTTGCCTGGAGGGCGCTGTAGGGCGCCTGGCTGGTCCGCCCGGCGTCAATGACGAACGCCTTGGCCAGCTGTCGGGACGCATCCGGTCCGGCGTAACGCTCCACCAGGTACACCCCCAAATCCCACCAGGCCATGCCACCGCCGGCACAGGCAATGTCGCCATCGACCGTCACCAGTTTTTCCGGCCGGCAGATTACCTCTGGATAACGCTGACGGAACTGATTGCTGAAGCCCCAGTGGGTGGTCGCCTCGCGGCCATTCAGCAGCCCCGCCTCCGCCAGGAGAAACGCCCCGGTGCAATTGCTTGCCAACAGCCTTGGCGAGCTGTCCTGCCGGGACAGCCAGCTCACCAGCTGCCGGTTGTGTGCCAGCACATCGGTGATGGGTGCGCCGATGGTGGGCACGATAAGGATGTCCGCTGGCGGCAGCTCACGGTCATTCCAGCTGCCATCGGCGAGCAGAGTGATGCCATTAATGCAGCGGCAAGGATCGCCGCTCTCTGTGAGAAGACGGGTCCGAAACAGCGGTTCGGGCGGTTCGCCATGAATTCTGGCCCAGGTCACACCGGCCAGGCGGAACAGGTCAATAATCCCCGTAATGGCGCTGGCAAGGGCGCCGTCAAAACCAATCACCGAAACACTGTGCATTATGCCTCCAAGGTAGGGTGCTGGTGCGGGTATTGTATCCGGGACTGTGTGCAGCAGGGATGCTGCACTCAAGTGTACAGGGACGTATTTACAGCGCGTCCCGGGAACAATACCCGCATCGGCATCCGGACGGTCTAACCGATTGGCGATATTGGCCAACATTATGTCATAAATGCCGGTTTTCTAACCCTTGTCGCTGTGACACTCTGTGTGCCATTAAAAGGAGAAGCACAATGACCGACACCCTGATCGATCGCCGCGACCTGGCGTTTCAGCTCTACGAAGTCCTCGACACCGAGACCCTGACCGAACGCGAGCGCTTCAGTGAGCACAGCCGTGACACCTTCGATGCCGTGGTTGAAACCGCCGACCGCATCGCCCGGGACAAGTTTGCCACCCACAACAGCGCCGCCGACAAAGATGAGCCAAAATTTGTGGATGGTGCCGTGGAAATGCTCCCGGCCGTCAAAGAGGCTTTCGACGCCTATGCCGAGGCCGGATTCATTGCCGGGCGCTACGACTACGATCTGGGCGGCATGCAGCTGCCGGAATCAGTAATGGCGGCCTGCAACGGCTTCTTCACCGCAGCTAACCCAGGCACGGCTGGTTATCCGTTCCTGACCACCGCTGCGGCTAACCTCATTCGGGTGTTTGGTAACGAACAACAGCAGCAAACTTTCCTGCCGCACATGCTGTCAGGTCGCTTTACAGGCACCATGGCATTGACCGAGCCGCACGCAGGCTCCTCGCTGGCGGACATCCGCACCTCGGCGACACCGACGGAGGACGGCGACTACCTGATCAAAGGCGCGAAGATCTATATCTCCGGCGGCGAACAGTCGCTGACCGAGAACATCGTGCACATGGTGCTGGCCAAGATTAAGGGCGCACCGGCCGGGGTAAAAGGTATCTCGCTGTTCATCGTGCCCAAGTTCCTGGTGGACGAGGACGGTAACGCCACTGAGCGCAACGGCGTGAACCTCGCTGGGTTGATCCACAAGCTGGGCTACCGTGGCACCACGTCTACCGCATTGAGCTTCGGTGATGACGCTCCGTGCCACGGCTATCTGGTGGGCGAGCCGCACCAGGGCTTGAAGTATATGTTCCAGATGATGAACGAGGCCCGCGTGGGCGTTGGCTTCGGCGCGGCTGTGATCGGTTATCGCGGCTATATGCACAGCCTGGAGTATGCCAAGGATCGGCTGCAAGGCCGCAAGCCGTCGGAAAAGAACCCGGAAACACCGCAGGTGCCGATCATCGAGCACGCCGATGTGCGTCGCATGCTGCTGGCCCAGAAGGCCTACAGTGAAGGTGGCCTGGCGCTGTGCCTGTATGGCGCGCGGCTCATGGACGACCAGCACACGCACCCGGATGAGCAGAAGCGACAGGAAGCGGCCAAACTGCTGGACCTGCTGACCCCAGTGATTAAAGCCTGGCCCTCTGAGTACGGCCCAAAAGCCAATGATCTGGCGATCCAGGTCTATGGTGGTGCCGGCTATACCCGGGAGTATCCGGTCGAGCAATGCTGGCGTGACAACCGGTTGAACCCTATACACGAAGGCACCAACGGCATTCAGGCCCTGGACTTGCTCGGTCGCAAGATCTGGCAGGACCAGAGCCACGGTCTGCAGCTGCTTATGCAGCAAATGCAGCTGGATCTGGAGGCCGCTACATCAGATCGCTGTCAGCAGTGGGCGCTGTCCCTGAGCGAAACCCTGCAGCAGGCGGTGAAGGTCACCCAGAGCCTGGGTAAATCACTGATGAGCGAGAATCCCGACCGTGTACTGGCAAACGCCTCGTGCTACTTGCACCTGTTTGGTCACATCATCGTGTCCTGGATGTGGCTGCGCCAGGCCAACGCCGCGGAAAAGGCACTGGCGACGGTGAGCTCTGACGATGAGCGGAATTTCTACCAGGGCAAGATTCAGGCGGCCCAGTATTTCTTCCATTGGGAACTGCCCACCGTTGCCCAGGACCTGGTACTGCTCAAGAACCAGGATGACACATGTCTGGCGATGAAAGCGGAGTGGTTCTGAGGCAATAGACCCGATGCCGCTAAAAAAAACCGGCCGTGATCCTGGCGGCCGGTAAGTGGCGAAATCCATCACTGTGAGCCAGACTTTATGGGTCCGCCGCTGCGGATGTTGCTCGGCATGTTGAGTACCAATAAAAAGAACCACTCAACCACAAGGATGGAATAGCCATGACAACACCCAATGCGTCCTCGGCCGCCGTGCACTGGAGCGTGCGGGGAATGCTGGTGGAGTACCTCACCTCTGGACGGCTGGCGGAAGTGGTCTACCGAGACAGTGCGGGCCAGATTCGCATGGTTCACGATGTTATCAGGGACCTGTTCAGCCGGGCCGGCCATGAGTACATTCTGCTGGGGCGGGGAAGTATGGTCAGTCTTGACCACATCATAACCCTCGATGGCCGAACCCTTGCCGTAAGTCGTTAGTAACCAAACGGTAATCCCCGAGCAATTGTATGTGACAGTGTGTAATCGTAACCTGATGTTGATTTATCACGGACCAACAGAGGGACATGGTTATGAACAAGTTCACACTGAGCGCACTGGCAATGGTCATGACACTGGGTCTTGCCGCTTGCAGCTCCGAGGACGAAGGCGCCGATTTCGACCAGGCTGCCGAT
This sequence comes from Marinobacter sediminum, assembly GCF_016820575.1. Lineage (GTDB taxonomy): Bacteria > Pseudomonadota > Gammaproteobacteria > Pseudomonadales > Oleiphilaceae > Marinobacter > Marinobacter sediminum. Next base: position 119,091 of record NZ_JAEMQH010000002.1, read on the forward strand.
AACGCCGAAGAGATGATGGACGACGCCGGCGATGCGGCTGAGAACGCCTACGAGGATGCGACTGGCCAGACAGCCTGGGAGCAGACCAAGGACGCTGCAGAAGATACAGCCGAAGAAGTGGAAGAGGCTGCTGAAGAAGCAGGTGAAGCCATGGAAGAAGGCTATGATGAAGCTACCCAGTAATGGGGTAGTACAAAACCGGCACAGGTTTCCTGTGCCGGTTTTTTTGTGCCTTGAAAAAAGTGTTGTGCAAGAACCAGCGTGCACAGGCCCTTGTCAAAAAACAGTAACGGTTTTGACTTGTTCCTGTTTCACCATTGTCACATTTCTTGTCGAAACTGGCCCCTCAATAACGAATGTCTGTTCTGATAAGAGAGGGAATCATGGCCAAACACGATCTTGATCCGAACTACCTGGATCCGAATTACGAACCGGTCGTTAACCAGAGCGGCAATAACCCGTTTCAAGAGGTGCTGGCTGCCCGGCTAAAGCGTCGTGCAGTCATGAAAGGCACGGTGGGCGCGGCGCTCGCCAGTATCATGGGCATGACTCTGGTTGGTTGTGACAGTGATGACGACGATAACGACACGGGTTCAGTAGCTGGTGTGCAGACTGACCTGGGCTTCAAGGCCGTCCCTGTGTCCAATGCCAATCAGGTGGTTGTTCCCGAGGGCTATTCTGCGAAGGCCTTCCTACCCTGGGGCACCCCGATTACCGGGTCTTACCCTGAGTTCCGAGCCGATGCCTCCAACACCGGCGCCGAGCAGGAACAACAGGTGGGCATGCACCACGATGGGCTTCATTTTTTCCCGATCGACCAGAAGGCCGGCGGCAATAGCTCCACCGAAGGTCTGCTGGTGATGAACCACGAGTACATCAATCAGGCTGCCCTGCATCCGACTGGCGCGACCTATGTCCTCGGTGAGCGTCCTGCCGACGAAGTGCGCAAGGAAATCGCCGCCCATGGTGTGTCGGTGGTGCACATCAAACAGGACAGCGAAGGCGCCTGGGACGTGGTGTTTGGTAGCCCGTTCAATCGCCGGATTACCGGCAATACTGAAATGGACATTCGCGGCCCGGTACGTGGCAACTCAAAGCTGGTCACCAAGTTCAGTCCGAACGGCACCGAAACCCGGGGCACGCTGAACAACTGTTCCATGGGGCCGACGCCCTGGGGTACCTACCTGGCCGCCGAGGAAAACTGGCACGGCTACTTTGCCAATAGCAATCCCGATCAACCCCGTGAACAGACGCGCCACGGCGTGGGCAATTCCAGCCGGTACGATTGGGAACTGGCGGATAGTGGTGCCGACGAATACGTGCGTTTTGACGTGACGCCGGGTCTTGGAGATCCAGACACTGACTACCGCAATGAAGCCAACACCTACGGCTACATGGTCGAAATTGACCCATTCACACCGGAAGCCAAGCCCCAGAAGCGTACCGCTCTGGGCCGTTTCGGCCACGAGGGCGTGATCTTCGCATCGGTAACCGAGGGTAAGCCGGTGGTGTGCTACTCCGGTGACGATTCCCGCTTCGAATACATCTACAAATTTGTCTCGTCCCAGCCATACTCGGCAGCAACCGCTGGCGGCTATCTGCTGGACGAGGGCACCCTCTACGTTGCCAAGTTTAATGACGACGGCAGCGGTGAATGGCTGGCCCTGTCTCTTGAGGATGCGGACTTCGCCGCCAAGGTCGCAGCAGCCGAAGGTACCATGGTGGGCGACATCAATTTCACCGGCTTTGACGATCAGGCCGACGTGCTCCTGAACACCCGCCTAGCCGCCGACATCGCCGGTGCCACGCCGATGGACCGCCCGGAATGGGGCGCTGTGGATCCGAACACCGGCGAGGTCTACTTCACCCTGACAAACAATTCCAACCGGACTGAAGCGCAGACCGATGCCGCCAACCCCCAGGCGGACAACCGCACTGGCCATATTATTCGGTGGACTGAAGAGAGCAGCGACCATGCTGCGGTCAGCTTCGACTGGGACATCTTTGTCTTTGGCGGCGAGCAGGGTACCGAAACGGTTGTCGACGGTGAGGCGGTTGTCACCTTGGACGACGATAACATCTTCAACAGCCCGGATGGCCTGTGGTTCGACTACAACGGCCGCCTGTGGATCCAGACCGATGGTTCCGACGCCGAGCCCTATCAGAACAACATGATGCTCGCCGCTAACCCAGTGACTCGCGAAATCAAGCGCTTCTTCGTGGGGCCGGTGGGTTGCGAAGTCACTGGTGTGGTAACCACGCCCGATGTAAAAACCATGTTTGTGAACATCCAGCATCCGGATGCCAACTGGCCCTTTGGCACCGAGGGCGATCATCCCCGAGATGCCACGGTGATCGTGACTCGCAACGATGGAGGCGTGATCGGGGCGTAAGTTCAAATCTAGGCGGGTAAGTTTTTCAAGCTGCCGCAAAGCGGGCTGGTGCTCCCAATGGGGTAGTCCGCTTTGCGGTTTTTCGTTTTGGTCAGGTATGCATGAATGAAATGATAGACTGCCAATGGAGTTCATTTAAGGAGGTGATGTCTTGGCCGCACCAGAGCACGTTCCTGCAAATCCCGACCCCATAGCCCGCCGTTCCGACCCGGCCCGTAATCTGGCCGTGGTGGTTTACATACTTCAGGCGTTGTCATTTTTTGTTGGAGGCATCACCGGGTTGGTCGGCGTGATCATCAATTACGTCAAGCTGGATGATGTCCGCAATACCTGGATCGAATCGCACTTCCGGTGGCAGATCCGGACTTTCTGGATCGGGCTGTTGTGGACCGTCGTTGGAATCGTGACCATGCCGCTGGTCATTGGCTGGTTTATTTTGCTGGGTATCTCAATCTGGATCATCTACCGCATCGTGAAGGGCGCCCTGGCCCTGAATGAAGGCGAGACCCTTTAGCGGACAGTGCTGTCGTAAGGGGTCAGTTAGCTGAGCGGATTGATTAGAGGGTACTGACGTAACTCAGCAAACACAGACCGAGCGAGAAAATCACAAACGCGAACGCGACCCGGGCCCTGCGGTGCGGGGGCACCAGGCTAGGCTGGTGCATAGACTCCGGCGCGCGTTCGGGGGTCATACCGCAACCAGCATCATTGAGTGCTGGGCCACTTTGGCCTCGACACACAGAGCGCAGTTGGTTCGTGAACAGTGCTCGGAATCGTGAAGGTGCATGCGCGCCTGATCATCTGGGTTGCGGTTGTTCAGGCCTCTGTAGATGTTAATGTGGCTGGTGAGCGCGCGGGAAGCTCTTTCGGCTGTGTCGAAGGGGCCGAGGTCTGCCTGCTCGCGGGTAAGGGCGTACCAGCCATATACGGTATGCAGTAAACGGCCACGATGTGCGCTGGGAATTGATGTGCCTGTTCGCATTTCTCTGCCTCTCTGTAGCGACGTTTTTGGCTACGCAGTGGAACAACCGGTCCTTTTTCTTTTAGCCCGTTACCCAGCTCCGTGGCAGCGGATGTATTACATCACGCAAGATGACGCACTTTGGTTCCAAAAACATTGATAAATGTGACATCTGTCGCAAAAATAAAGGTCAATCGCTCGTCACCTCCTTTAATTTCAAGGCACTGACCATGCCTGCAAACCCCATCAGACCAAGCACCAGGATCACCGCGACCTCTGAGACAAGGGATACGACGGCAGTCAGGCCACCGGTCACTAGCAACAGCACCCCTATGACGGAATTGCTGACCGAAGTGTAGTCGGTGCGCTTGTTACCTCCGGCCATGTCCACCAGGTAGGTTTTCCGGCCCAGCCGGACACCGGCGTGGGCAATGCTCAGGCAGAAAAAGGCTATGGGGTAGAACCAGACACCGGCAAAGTCGGTGCCGAAAATGAGGGTGCTGATGCCAACCACCAGGCACACGCCGCTGGCCATGGCCGCGCCCCGGATCATCACCCGGCGGCTGGAGGTGTCAGCCATCCAGCCCCAGAAGCTGGCACTCACCGAACTGGCCAGGCTGCTTGCCAGCAGGAAAACACCCAGCATCCAGCCAATATCGGATTCTTTCTGGGCCAGCACGACGAAATAGGGGGAAGCCAGGGCTGAACACAGCAACAGGGCCCGGGTAATCACAAAATGCCGGAATGGCGCGTCGTCGCGCAGCAGGGACAAGCTTTGCACTGCATCTTTGAGGGCGTTACCTCCACCGCCGGTCTCGCCTGCATACTCGTCCACGCCAGCAAACAGGAACCCGGCGATAACCCACAGACCGGCAGCGAGAAGGAGCAGAGCACTGTAGAAGGTCAGGCTGGGGTCGCCCCGATCCCAGAACAGCAGGGCCGTCATGATCACCGTCGCCGTGCCACCGAGAGTAGTTGCCAACCCGGACAGGCGGCCCCGACGGGTTTTCGGGATGCACTTCCCCTGGACATCTTTCATGGAGACCGAACAGAAACCGCGGGCAAGTGAGAAGGCAATCAGGCAGGCCACAATGCCACCGCCGGCGGCATAGCCCTCCAGGAACCAGACGCTGGCCGCCATGCCCACCACACTAATGGCCTGGCCAAAACTACCCATAGTCCAGAACCACTTACGGACCGCCTTTTGCCGCACCCAGGCCCCAATCACCATCTGCGGAACCATGGAGCCGGACTCTCGAATCGGAACCAGCCACGCCACCAGGGCCGGTGCGCCGACCGCACTCATTAACCAGGCGAGCACGGTTTTCGGGCTGGTCAGCAGGTCACCGAGCTTGGTCAGTACGTTGCTCGCCAGAATCAGAAAGAAGTTGCGGGGCACTTCCCGGCAAGCTTCGGCGGGGATGTCTTTGCAAACCCGTGCGTCTTCCTCATTGGCAATCAGGCTATAGAGTTGGTCAAGAGTGTCAGAGTTCTGCTTGGGCAAACCGATGTCCTCGGGGCAATTGAGTGGTAAGGATACCAGTACTTCAAATACCCCTGAACCTCGATGTACGTTGCGGTGGCGTGCACAGACCAAAAGCAGCCAGGCTCACCGCAGGGCTACTTGCTTGCCTGACGTTTTTGCTTGGTGCTTAATGGGCGCCTGAAACAGGGAACCGATCTATGCTCAGTTATCTTCATGCTTTTCACGCTGGCAATTTTGCCGATGTTCAAAAACACTCAGCTTTGGCACTGGCCGCCACGATGATGCAGTCCAAGAAGTCCGGGATTGCCTTCATCGATACCCACGCTGGCAGTGCTGTTTATGATCTTGGTAGCGAGCGGGCCCGAAAAACCGGTGAAGCGGATAGCGGTATACAAAAGCTCTGGGCGGCACGCGAACGCCTCAGTTCATCGGACTGGCAACCAGTGCTTAGTGTTCTGGCTGGCCTGAACGGAAAGACAGCCCAGCTCAGACGTTACCCGGGATCGCCGGCCTGGTTTCGTCATTTTTTGCGGGACGATGATTCACTGGTTACCTTTGAGCTGCACCCAACCGAAGGTGAGCTACTGTCTGATTGGGCATCGTCTCCGAAGATTCGGGTGGTAAAAGCCGATGGCCTGTCAGGCATGCTCAATCTACTTCCTCCACGGCAGCCACGGCTGCTGGTGCTGATCGATCCATCCTACGAGATCAAATCCGATTACGCCGATGTCGCGGCAACGTTGCAAAAGGCCTGGCAGAAATGCCGTCACGGCGTTTACCTTATCTGGTACCCCATCCTGACTAGTGGGCTCCAGCAGGAACTGCTCGAAGCAGTGCGGCAGGGTTCGGTCCGGAAAGTGCTGCGAAGTGAGGTTCATCTTGAACAGCCGCCGGAGCGCGGCATGACCGGCTCAGGCATGCTGGTGGTCAACCCGCCATGGGGCTTTGATGATCGCCTGTCGGCGATGATCGAAAAGATTAAGGAGGGCCCGGAAGGTCTCGGTGTCAGCCACCACCTGGACTGGCTGGTGCCGGAGTAGAGTCAGCCTCCGGTTTCGCTCGCTGACTCTGGCGCCTGATTCTCCAGAGTCTCCACAAGCTGCTGGATACGTTTCAGAATCTCGGTGCCCCGCTCGCCCGTTGCATTGATATAGTCCTGACGGACGGGTTGGCTGGCTTCGGCAAAGACCGCACGTTCCTCTTCGGTAAGCTCAACCACCTTGAGCTGCTCGCCTTCCAGCATCGTTTTCAGCCGTGCCTGATTTAGCTCTTCTTGAGAGCGCCAGGCTATTTCGGCGACTTCCTTCAGAGAACTGTCTAGCCACTGCTGCTGCTTCTCTGGCAATGCCTGATACCAGTCCCGGTTGGTGACCAGTGAGGCGATGAACTGAGTAGGGCGGGCAATGGTCAGGGTGCTCTGAACTTCGTAGAACTCCATCTCTTCAATCGCGAAAACCGGGTTGGCCTGGGCGTCGATTTTACGCAGCTGAAGATCGGTATAGACCTGGGAGAAGGGCGTTTGTTCGGGTTGCGCGCCATAGGCGCGGTAGCTGGCGGCCGCCATGTCGGAGGTCATGGTTCGGATGCGCAGATCCTGGAAGTCCGCCGGCGACCGCAGCGGCTTGTTTGCGGTCCAGGTCATCCAGCCCTCTGGCACGAACGCCAGCAGTTTCAGGTTCCGGCTGGCGTAGGGTGTTTCGAACATGGCCAGCAGCTCAGGGCTGGCCAGCAGCTGGCGATTCACGTTGCCGTCGTCGGACAGCAGGTAATGCAGGGTGAAGACACCCACTTCCGGAATCTGGTCAGCCAGGTGCCCGGGGGAGGCAAATGCCAGTTGCACCGAGCCGTTCTTGGCCAGTTCGGTCAGCTGTGCCGAGGTGCCCAGGGAGCCGTAGGGAAAGATGTCCAGCAGGATTCTGCCATCCGAGCGTTCTTCAATACTCTCTTTTAGTGCCTGGGCGTAGGCGTGTTGTACACTGCCCTCAATTTCTTCCAGGGCGAAGCGCCAGGTGACGGGGTATTCTGGGGGCGTGGTTTCCGGCGTCGCCTTACCCAATGACGTGGATTCACTCTCAGAACAGCCGGCCATGGACAGCAGCAGGATTGCCAGGAAGGGAAGCCAGTGGCCCGTGATGCGCATATCCCGTTCTCCAGAGCCGGGGTGAATGTTTAACTGCCGCTAAAGTAACACATTTGGACTGGAGCCTTCCTGTCCACTGCCGTCGGAGTAAGAGTATGACAAACCAGAAGCAGGCGATGCTATACGGGCTCGCGACTGTCCTGCTTTGGTCCACCGTTGCCACCGCCTTCAAACTGGCGCTGCGGGAGTTGGCGCCGGTCGAAATGCTGTTGATCGCGTGTACCTCGTCGGTGCTGGTGATCGCGATCATTCTGATGATTCAAGGCCGCTGGCATCAGGTTTTTTCACTCAGTCGCCGGCAATACGCCCAGTCGTTTGGTATGGGGCTGATCAATCCCTGTCTGTATTACTTCGTGCTGTTCGGTGCCTTTGATCGTCTGCCTGCCCAGGAGGCGCAGCCGCTGAATTACACCTGGGCCCTGGTGCTGGCGTACCTGTCCGTGCCTTTCCTGGGACAGCGGTTAAGAAAGACCGACATCCTTGCCGGACTGGTGTGCTACGCCGGCGTGGTGGTGATTGCCACCCGGGGTGCGGTAACGTCACTCACGTTCTCGGATCCGCTGGGGGTGTCGCTGGCCATTGGCAGCACCGTGATCTGGGCGTCTTATTGGATACTGGCAACCCGGGACGCCCGGGATCCGGTGGTCGGCCTGTTCCTCAATTTCCTGTTCGGGTTGCCGGTAATTGCATTGATTTGCGGGCTGACCGAGGGCTTTAACCTGCCGGGCCCCGGGGCTTTTGCTGCGGCCGTGTATGTCGGGGTCTTCGAAATGGGGATCGCGTTCGTGCTCTGGTCGTACGCCATGAAGAAGGCCGAAAACACGTCTCGGGTCAGCAACCTGATTTTTATCTCCCCGTTCTTGTCGCTGGTCTTTATCTACTTCATTCTGGGTGAACAGATCCTGCCCTCTACTTACATTGGGCTGGTGCTGATCGTCGCGGGTCTTTGGCTGCAGCAGAAAAAAGTTCGGGTTCGGGAGCAGGCACTGGCCCATGGCTCCTGAGTGGTTTGTCTACATGGTCCGGACGTCCGGGGGCGCACTGTATACCGGCATCACCACCGACGTGGAACGCCGGTTTTCCGAACACCAGGCGGGCGCACCGAAAGGCGCGCGTAGTCTTCGGGGCAAGGGGCCGCTCACCTTGGTATTTCACGCATCGGCTGGTGATCGCAGCCGGGCATCCCGCCTGGAATGGCGCATCAAGCAGTGGACGCGGGCGCGCAAAGAGGCGCTGGTCAGTGGGCGGCTCACGCTGCCAGATGACGTTTGATGTGTGCCCCAGCGCCGGCCACCGCGTCGGTCGCCCGGTCCAGTTGGCCGCTGTGAATCTGAAACACGTGCCAGAGGCTGTTGAAGATCTCGAGCGTTGTGGACACATCATCCCGCTGCGCGGCTGCGGCCAGTCGCTCGGCATCGTTGAGCAGCATTTCTTCGCTACCGGCCTGGATCAGGAGCGGTGGCAGGCCTGACAGGTCACCGTAAACCGGTGAGATCAGCGGGTTGGTCAGCGGCTCGCTCCCGCTATACAGTCGTGCCGCTTTTCCGGTCCAGCGGGGCTGCAGTACGGGTTCGATTTCCGGGGCATAAAGGTGTTGCTGGGTCAGGTCGACCCAGGGCGAGAAAACGGTTAGTGATGACGGCAATGGCAGCTGCCGATCTCTGAGTCGCATGGCCAGTGCAACGGTTAGCCCGCCGCCTGCGGAATCCCCGGCGATGGCAATTTGCGCCGGGGCGACACCCTGTTCCAGCAGGGCCGAGTACACCGCCTCGACGTCGTCCAGAGCGGCCGGGAAGGGATGTTCCGGCGCTAACCGGTAGTCGGGAGTGATTACCGTGCAGCCGCTGGCCTTGGCCAGGTGACCGGTAAGGCCACGGTGGGTGGCCGCGGAACCAATAATAAAACCACCACCGTGCAGATACAGTAAGACGCCCCGGCTGGTGTCACCAAACAGGGTCCGGGTGACGGGCAGGCCGCCGATGGAATCCTGCTCAAAGCGGCACCCTCGGGGCGGCACGGAGCTGCGATAAGCCTGGCGGGTGAGGGTGCGTTGAAGCTGCACTGGCACCGCCGGGTGAAGCACCGGGCGTACCAATCGTCGCATGGTCTGGCGCAGGCCCGCCTCAAGAAGGTGTTGCAGCATCTGTGTTCTACCCCCGCTATGCGTTAGGATTGCAGATCAAACAGGTTATTAATCAATCATGACAGGCGTTTAACTCTACGTGTACTGGAAAACAGATACCATAGAAATTCCGGATTGGGACAGGCATTCGCTGTTAGATCGGCTGGAGGCTTTTGACCCTGCGACTCCGAGGGAGTTAAGCGACCAGATGGTCGCCTACTGCCGCTTTTACGGCCTGGACCTGTGGGTCGAGCACCCCGAGGTGGTTTACCATCAGGGCTATGTAGAGGCGGGACGTCATCAGGTTATGGTGCATTATTACCGGCTGCCTGAGTCGTTTACCCCGCGGGGTACGGTCTTCATCCTGCATGGTTATTTCGATCATGTCGGGTTGTACAGCCAGCTCATCGATCGGTGCCTGGGTGCTGGATTTGACGTGCTGGCGTACGATCAGCCGGGCCATGGTTTGTCCAGCGGGACGCCGGCCGCCATTGGCAGCTTCATCGAGTACCAGGGTGTGTTGTCGGATGTGATGGCACATGTGCAGACGAAAGTCCGCCAACCCTGGTTTGCGGTGGGGCAGAGTACCGGTGGTGCGATCCTTATCGATTACCTGCTGTCCAATGGTCATAGTCAGCAAACGTCTGCCTTCCGGAAGGTGGTGTTGCTGGCGCCTCTGGTACGACCGATGGGGTGGTTGGGAGCGAAGGTGCTGCACAGCCTGATGAAGCCTTTCATCACGCGCTGGCGGAGGGCCTTTTCCGCGAACAGCGGAAACTCCCGGTTCCTGCGGTTCCTGCGTGAGCACGATCCACTGCAGGCGCGGGCGGTGCATGTAGACTGGGTGGGCGCTTTGCGCAGCTGGGTGCCCCATATTGAATCTGCGCGGCCAGTGGATTTTCCAGTAACCGTGGTGCAGGGAGAGAAGGATCTGACGGTGGATTGGGAGCACAATCTGCGGATTATCCGCAACAAATTCTCGTCGGTTGAGGAGCTGAGAATCCCGGACGGACGCCATCACCTGGTGAATGAAGCCCAGGATCTGCAAGCGACCGTATTCAATACCATCATTGACACATTTTCGAACCCGTCGGCGCAGACTGAAGGAAAAACCGCAGCTGGCCGCTAATGAGAGAACACAGGAGATAGTTGTGAAAAAAACGATTCTTGCTTTCGCGGTGGCAACCGTAGGACTTGGCGGTTGCATGACTTACGATCCGTACACCGGTGAAGAAAAGACCTCCAGTGCCACCAAGGGTAGTATTATTGGAGCTCTGGGCGGTGCGGCCGTTGGCGCAGCGACCTCCAGCAAAAGCGACCGTGGTAAGGGCGCGCTGATCGGTGCTGCCGGTGGTGCGGCCATCGGCGGTGGTATCGGTTACTACATGGATAAGCAGGAAGCACAGCTGCGCCGGAAACTGGAAGGTTCCGGTGTGCGCGTTGTCCGTAACGGTGACCAGATTGAACTGATCATGCCGGGCAACATCACCTTTGATCTCAACCAGTCGTCCATCAAGCCGTCGTTCACCGATACGCTGGATTCCGTTGCTCTGGTTCTGAAAGAGTTCGACAAGACCATCATCCAGATTGAAGGCCATACCGACAGCTCCGGTTCCCAGAGCTACAATCAGTTGCTGAGCGAGCAGCGCGCCAGCTCCGTTCGCGATTTTCTGTTGAATCAGAACATTGCACCAAAGCGTACCCGCGCCGTGGGTTATGGTGAGCGCTACCCGCTGGCCTCCAACGACAGTGCCGCCGGGCGTGAGCAGAACCGCCGGGTTGAGCTGACGCTGGTGCCGATGCAGTAAACAGGCAGTAATCGGCCAGTGATCGTCCCGTAATTGGGCGCTGGCCGATTCGATGACACAAAAAAGGCTTCGGTATCTAACCGAAGCCTTTTTTAATGCTTTTCGCTAAAACCTGAGTGCCGGCGGCATCAGTTCTTACCAGGCAGCCAGTCGTCGATACGCTGCTTCAGGCTGTCCAGTTGGTCAGCACTGGAATCCTTCACTTCACTCAGCTTGTCCTTGGCAGTGTCGATCTGGGCTTCAAGGGCTTGGATTTTCTCCGAGAACTCCCGCTGAACTTCTGCCTCGGACTGTTCATCTTTGGCTTTGGCCATCTTCTCTTCAGCTTGTGCCCGCAGGCTCTCAACCTGTTTGCTCCAGTGATCGGTCTGGGTTTCCAGTTTGTGCTGCAGTGATTCCTTCAAAGACATACACGACTCCTTTTCGATGAACATTCAGGCGCTTTCGGCGCCTGACTATTACATGGTGGGAGGCTGCCAATTCTCAAGGGCGATTCCATGGACAGCTGATTAAATTATTGAAATGTGGAACTAAATTAAGGCTATTCCCGTGATTTTCATAACGTGGGGTGCCAACGTGGGCGCGCAGTCGCGTGCAAAACGCGCACTGGTAACTCTAATGACAAGAATCAACGAGTAAGGAGTTTTTTCGTGAACAAGACTTTATGGATTGCCGCCCCGCTCGCAATCACGCTTGCCGCCGCGCCCCTTGCCCATGGTGGGCCACTGTTTGATCTGGCCGAACCGCTCCTCGGCCAAACTGAAGTTCCCGGTGCTGCAGCCTCCGCTGGCGACGTGATTCCTGGGCGTTTCATCCTGACCCTGGACCCGGCGTTGCCGACACTGCTCAATACCTCCAGCCTCGAAACCGCCGTCCAGCAATTGCTGACTGCAACCGGTGGCGGAGAACTGCTGCACCTATACAATACCGCCATGACCGGCGCCGCCGTTGCGTTGTCTGAAAGCCAGGCCGCTTTGCTGACGTCTATGCCGGGCGTGCAGGCGGTGGAGCCGGACCGTGTGGTTCTGGCCTCCGAAACCCAGCAGGACGCCACCTGGGGACTGGATCGCGTGGACCAGGCGTTCCTGCCGCTGAATGATCGCTACGCTTACCCTGCCAATGCAGGCAACGGCGTAACCGTGTATGTGATTGATACCGGTCTGAGAGACTCGCACACTGAATTTACCGGACGCGTGAGCGAAGGCCGAAATTTCGCCGGTGCCGGTGGCCTGGGGTTACCCCTGTTTGGTTTGCTGGGCGGTGAGGCCAGCGATCCGGAAGATACGTCTGACTGTAATGGCCACGGCACCCACGTATCCAGTACTGCTGTGGGCACCGAGTATGGTATTGCCAAGGGCGCTGCCATCGCCCCAATCCGGGTGCTGAACTGTGCCGGCGCCGGCAGTAACTCGGACGTGATTGCCGGCGTGGACTGGGTCGCTGAAAACCATGAAGCCCCAGCCGTTGCCAACATGTCCCTGGGTGGTGGTAATTCGACGGCGCTGGACAACGCCGTGCGTGGTGCCATCGAGGAAGGCGTGACCTTTGTGGTTGCCGCCGGTAACGATGATGCAGACGCCTGCAGCGGCTCGCCGAACCGGGTTGCTGAGGCGGTCACGGTGGGCAGCACCACTCGCAATGACGAACGCTCCTCGTTTTCCAACCATGGCAGCTGCCTGGATCTGTTCGCTCCGGGCTCCAACATCACAGCAGCCTGGTATCAGAGTGACAACCAGACCAATACCATCAGTGGCACGTCGATGGCGTCGCCTCATGTTGCCGGTAACGCCGCTCTTCTGCTGGCCGCGGATGGCCAGCTAACCCCGGCAGCAGTGCACGAAGCACTGGTGCAGCAAACCACGCCCAACGTGCTGTCGGGTATCAAGGCCGGTTCTCCAAACCTGCTGTTGCGCGTTCAACAGTAAACTGCAGGCCCAAAAAAACCGGGGTCTCGGCCCCGGTTTTTACTACCCGTTCATCGGTGCTTGCGTTAGAACAGTACGCGGCAGCGGATAGTGCCCTTCACCTGGAGCAACTTCTCCAGCGCCAGCTCACCGTAGGCCTTGTCCACGTCGACAACCACGTAACCAATGTCTTCCTTGGTTTGCAGGTACTGGCCGCACACGTTGATGCCGTTCTCGGAGAACACCTGGTTGATCTCGGACATCACGCCGGGCACGTTCTCGTGAATGTGCAGCAGGCGGTGCTGGTTCGGGTGTGACGGCAGCGCAACTTCCGGGAAGTTGACTGAAGATACCGAGGTGCCGTTGTCGCTGTACATGGCCAGCTTCTCGGCCACTTCGCGGCCGATGTTTTCCTGTGCCTCAATGGTGGAACCGCCTACGTGTGGAGTCAGGATCACGTTATCGAACTCGCGCAGCGGTGACACAAACTCTTCGTCGTTGGATTTGGGCTCAACCGGGAATACGTCGATGGCCGCACCCAGGAGCTTGCCGCTCTTGAGGGCATCGGCGCAGGCGTCGATGTCGACCACGGTGCCGCGGGACGCGTTCATCAGGATGGAGCCCGGCTTCATCTGCGCGAACTGCTCAGCCTTGAACATGTACTTGGTGGCCGGGGTTTCCGGAACGTGCAGGCTCACTACATCGGCAATGTTCAACAATTCCTGCAGGGTGCCTACCTGGGTGGCATTACCAATCGACAGCTTGGAAACGACGTCGTAGAAATAGACGTCCATGCCCAGGCCCTCGGCCAGCACGCTGAACTGGGTGCCGATGTTGCCGTAGCCGATGATGCCCAGCTTCTTGCCGCGAATCTCGTAGCTGTCCTTGGCGGATTTCAGCCATTCACCGCGGTGCGCCTTGGCGTTCTTCTCAGGTACGCCACGCAGCAGCAGAATCGCTTGGGCAAGAACCAGCTCGGCAACACTACGGGTGTTGGAGAAGGGTGCGTTAAACACCGCGATGCCGCGGCGGGTCGCTGCCTGCAGGTTCACCTGGTTGGTACCGATACAGAAACATCCCACTGCTACCAGCTTATTGGCAGCGTCAAATACTTTCTCAGTCAGTTGGGTGCGCGAACGAATCCCAACGAAGTGCGCATCGGCAATCTTCTCAATCAGGTCTTCCTCGGACAGCGAGTGAGTCAGATATTCGATGTTGGTGTAGCCTGCGGCATTCAGGGTATCAATCGCAGATTGATGCACGCCTTCCAGCAGCAGGATCCGGATTTTGCTCTTTTCGAGAGACGTATTTGACATGGGCTTGCTTCCGAACCTTTCGTCACGTGAAATGACCTGTGGCCAGTGATCGTCAGGGCTGGCTCACAGAACAGGGGCGGTATGATACCATAAACGCAGAATTTCACAGCGCGCCGGATTGCCTGAATAAAAGGCCTTGGTAACCGCAGGGTTACCGGTCCCCGGACCAACCTCGACGAGACTGACCTATCCATGAATTCCGAAAAAATCATCGCCTCCCTGAAAGAGTTGATTGCCACCGGTGACAATGCCGGCAAGGTGCTGACCGATCCTGACGATCTTCAGGCCTATGGTAAGGATTGGACCAAGATCTACCCGCCCAAGCCCACCGCCATTGTGTTGCCAAAAACCACCGAACAGGTGCAGGCGCTGGTGCGGTTTGCCAATGAGAACCAGGTGGCACTGGTGCCTTCGGGTGGTCGTACAGGTCTGAGCGCCGGTGCAGTGGCGGCCAATGGCGAAGTGGTTGTGGCATTCGACAACATGAACCAGGTCCTGGAATTCAACGCCAGCGATCGCACCGTGCACTGCCAGGCCGGCGTGGTCACCGAACAGCTGCAGAATCTGGCCGAAGAGAATGGTTTGTATTATCCGGTGGACTTCGCCTCGGCAGGCTCCAGCCAGCTGGGTGGCAACCTGTCCACCAACGCCGGTGGTATCAAGGTGATCCGCTACGGCATGAGCCGCGACTGGGTGGCCGGGCTGAAAGTGGTGACCGGCAAGGGCGATATCCTGGAACTGAACAAGGATCTGGAAAAGAACAACACCGGTTACGATCTTCGTCACCTGTTCATTGGCGCGGAGGGCACGCTTGGCTTTATTACCGAAGCCACCATGAAGCTGACTCGGCAGCCAGATAACCTGACCGTGCTGGTGCTGGGCCTCAACGACCTCACCAACACCATGGACGTGCTGCAGACCTTCCAGAAGCAGATCGACCTGACCGCTTACGAATTCTTCTCGCACCAGGCCATGCAGCATGTGCTGGGCCATGGCCAGGTGCAGGCGCCGTTCGAGACCGAGGCGCCGTACTACGCACTGCTGGAGTTCGAGGCCGTTTCCGACCAGGTCATGGACGATGCCATGGCCCTGTTCGAGCAATGCGTGGAGCAGGGCTGGGTGCTGGATGGCGTTATCAGTCAGAGCGAAACCCAGGCCCAGAACCTGTGGCAGCTGCGGGAGCGGATCTCCGAGTCTATCGCGCCGCGTACGCCCTATAAAAATGATATCTCCGTGGTGGTGTCCAAGGTGCCGGGCTTCCTGACCGAAATCGACGAGGTCGTCACCCAGCATTACCCGGATTTTGAAATCATCTGGTTCGGCCACATTGGCGACGGCAACCTGCACCTGAACATCCTCAAACCCGAGGACATGGCCAACGAGGACTTCTTCGAGAAGTGCCAGCAGGTCAATAAGTGGGTGTTTGAGATTGTTCAGCGTTATGAGGGCAGTGTCTCCGCCGAGCATGGCGTGGGCATGACCAAGAAGCCGTATCTGCATTACACCCGAAGCGAGGCCGAAATTGCCTACATGAAGGCCATCAAGCAGGTGTTTGATCCCAATGGGGTTATCAATCCTGGCAAGATCTTCGACTGATGCGTGATCACGTCGTGGTACTGACCGGTGCTGGCATCAGCGCCGAAAGCGGCCTCTCCACTTTCCGGGATAACGGGGGCTTGTGGGAAGAGCACAGTGTCTACGATGTGGCGACGCCGGAGGCATTTGCCCGTAACCAGGAGCTGGTGCTGCGGTTCTACAACGACCGCCGGCGCCAGCTTGAATCTGCCCAGC
Organism: Marinobacter sediminum; assembly: GCF_016820575.1. Lineage (GTDB taxonomy): Bacteria > Pseudomonadota > Gammaproteobacteria > Pseudomonadales > Oleiphilaceae > Marinobacter > Marinobacter sediminum. Next base: position 135,012 of record NZ_JAEMQH010000002.1, read on the forward strand.
CCAACCAGGCCCACCGGTTGCTGGCGGAACTGGAGTCACGATACCGGGTAACCATCGTCACCCAGAACGTTGATGATCTGCACGAGCGGGGTGGCTCAAGCAATGTCATTCACCTCCACGGCGAACTCACCAAAGCCCGCAGCTCCCAGCACCCGGAGCTGGTTTACGACATCGGCTACCGGGACATCCAGCCGGGTGAAACCTGCGAGCGCGGCGCCCAGCTGCGGCCCCACATTGTCTGGTTCGGTGAAGAAGTGCCGATGCTGGATGCTGCGGCCGAGATGGTTCGTACCGCCGATCATCTGCTGATCGTCGGCACCTCGCTACAGGTCTATCCGGCAGCAGGCCTGGTTTATGAAGTGGAGCCGGGAGTTCCTGTCACGGTTGTGGACCCGGCCGAACCTCCGTCCGTGTCCCGGGCCCGCTTTATTCAGAAGGGCGCCTGCGAAGGCGTGGCCGACTGGGTTGCCGGCCTAAGCTGAATTTACCCGAGGATGGGGCTGAGCCTGCTCAGTCGAGCGAGGTCTCCAGGTACTTTTCCAGCTCGGACCGGAACGCCGCCTGCACACCCAGCCGCTTCAGCATCCAGTAATGCCCGGCAATCATGCGGTCAATGAAGATACTCTCCACTGGCGGTTTGAAATACTCCAGGTATTTGAACACCGTGCTGGTCTTGGCGGCTACACGCTGGTGCACGTCCGCTTCCGCGAAGTCGTAAGGTTCTTCCTGATCGAATGGGACAATGAGGATGTCCCGCCACATGGCGTAATAGGCCTCGTCCACCGCTGGCTGGCTTTCCACCCGTGCACCCAGGTCAATCAGATGGCGATCCAGGGCCTGATAGTCTTCCTGCAGTGCGGCTACTAAGGCCTGGCGGTAGGATTTGATGATTTCAGGCTTCAGCTTCTTCACGCAGCCGAAGTCGTAGAGAATAATCGAGCCGTCCGGTCGGTAGGCAAAATTGCCGGCGTGGGGGTCACCGTGGATGCACTGGAAGCGAAACAGCTGGTCGGCCATGGTGGTGAAGATGCGGTGGCCAATCAGGTTGATGGTGTCCTGGTCGTAGCGTGCAGGTGTCACTTCGCTGACGTGATCGCCCTCCACCAGTTCCAAAGTTAGGACCCGGCGGGTGGAGTGGCTGTCGATCACGCCGGGGATGATGATCCAGTCGTCCTTCTCGTGGAATTTCCGGAACAGCCGCAGGTTGTCGGCTTCGTTGACGTAATCCAACTCTTCCTTAAGCCGCTCCCGAATCTCGCCAAAGAGCTGGTCGACGGCTTCCTTGGGCATTTTCAGCAGGCCGCCCAGTTTTAGTGCCAGGCGCAGTTGCTTAAGGTCGGAATCGCAGGAATCGTCCACGCCGGGGTACTGCACTTTGACAATGACGTCGGTGCCGTCGTGAAGGCGGGCGCGGTGGACCTGGCCGATGGACGCGGCAGCGTAGGGTTTCTCCTGCAGGTACTCGAACAGCTCGGCAATGGACTTGCCCAATTCGGTTTCGATCTGCTCGACGATCACCGGGAACGGCATCGGCGGTGCTTCTTTTTGCAGGGTTTGCAGGGCGTCAGAGAATTCCTTGGGCAGAAAGTCCTGGGTTTGTGAGGCGATCTGGCCAACTTTCATGACCGCGCCCTTGAGCTCGCCCAGCGTGTCGGCTATCTGCCCGGCCATACGGGTGTAGCTTTCACTCTGGGCGCCATCGTCATTCTCGCTCCGGAATATGCGACGTGCCCGCTGACCGGCGTATTGACCAGCCACGGAAGCCGTCATGCCTGCGAGTTTCAGAAATCGACCACTACGGGAAGTTACCGGTTTTTTTGCCATGCAGGTTGTACGTCCTCAACCGGAGATAAGTTTGCTCACGCCAAACGTTAAACCACTTTGGTTTCGACGAACAGCAGGTCTTCCAGTTCGAGAGACAGGGTTTGGCCGATTTGGAGCGGGCCGACGCCCTTGGGGGTTCCGGTCAGTACGATGTCACCCGGCATCAGGCTGAACTGGCTGCTGATGTGGGCAATCAAAGGCACGATGGGGTTGAGCATTTCGCGGCTGTCGCCGGTCTGGCGACGCTCGCCGTCGATATCCAGGGTGAACTGGATATGGTCTTTATGCAGCTTGTCGGCAGCGACGAAGGGGGAGAGCGGGCAGGCGCCGTCAAAGGATTTAGCCCGTTCCCAGGGTTGGCCTTTCTCTTTCAGCTTGCTCTGGATATCCCGCAGTGTCAGATCCAGCGCCATGCCGTAACCAAGAATGGCACTTTCCGCTTCGCTGGCGGAGGCGTTGGTCAGTGGGCGGCCAATCAGAACGGCCAGTTCGGCCTCATAATGAACCTCGCCACGGTCGTGGGGAACCGCCAACGGGCGGGTGATGTGCACCGCTGCTGTTGAGGGTTTGATAAACAGCAGCGGCTCATCCGGAACCGGATTGTTCAGCTCCCGGGCGTGTTCCGCGTAGTTGCGGCCGATGCAGACAATCTTGCCCAGAGGCAAGTGCACGGGTGTGCCGTCTTTCCAGTGATGTTGATAGTCCTGCATAACCGCCTCCCGTGCGCTGTCTGTTTATTCTCCGTCGAACGAGCAGACAGTATAAACCCGGAGCCCATCTTCCTGCAGCTTTCGGGAACCGCCGAGATCGGGCAGGTCAATCATCGCCGCTACTTCCACGATTTCCGCGCCAATTCGGCGAATCAGGCGGGTGGCGGCCAGCATGGTGCCGCCGGTGGCGATCAGGTCGTCGACCAGGACCACCTTGTCGCCGGGTTTGAAGGCGTCTTTGTGCAGCTCAACGGAGGCGTTGCCGTATTCAAGCTCGTAGTCCTCGACCAGGGTGTCGAACGGCAGTTTGCCCTTCTTCCGCACCAGGACCAGGGAAGCGTTCAGCTCGTAGGCCAGGGCCGAACCAATGATAAAACCGCGGGCATCGACAGCAGCCACGGCATCGATTTCATGGCCGTGATAGCGATGGACAAAGGCATCAATCAGCTTACGAAACGCGGTCTTGTCCTGCAGGACCGTGGTGATGTCGCGAAACGCTACGCCGGGCTTGGGCCAGTCCGGCACGGTGCGAATCGCCTTCTTGATGCTTTCAGAGAAATAATCCATGACAGATCCGGTGATTATTCAGGATGCGGCTTATGCCGCATCCAGGAAGATGAATTTCAGGACGAAGACCACGGCAATGGTAACAACGCTGGCGTTCAGGTCAGACCAGCGGCCACTCAGGGCTTTTACGATGGCATAGGTGATGAAACCCATAGCGATGCCGTTTGCGATGGAGAAGGTCAGCGGCATCATCAGTGCCGTCACCACTGCCGGAGCGGCGTCGGTGATGTCGTCCCAGTCCACCAGCTTCAGGCCGCCGGTCATCAGCACGGCTACATACATCAATGCCGGAGCGGTGGCGTAGGCAGGGATGATGCTGGCAATGGGTGACAACAGCAGGCACGCCAGGAACAGGGCAGCGACGACCACGGCAGTCAGGCCGGTGCGGCCACCGGCGGAGATGCCGGCCGTGGATTCAATGTAGCTGGTGGTGGTGGAGGTGCCCATGGCGGCGCCGGACATGGTGGCGACCGAATCGGACATCAGGGCGCGCCCCAGGCGTGGCAATTTGCCGTCCTTGTCCAGGAGGCCGCCGCGCTGGGCGGCACCGATCAGCGTGCCCGAGGTGTCGAACAAATCAACAAACAGAAACGCGAAGACAATGCTGATCATGCCAACGTTCAGGGCGCCGGCTATGTCCAGCTGCATGAATGTCGGTGCCAGGCTCGGCGGGGCAGAAACAAGCCCGTTGTACTCAACCATACCAAGCATCATGGAAATACCGGTGATGGCAATGATGCCGATCATAACGGCACCGGTAACACGTCGGAACGACAGTGCACAGATCAGCACGAAGCCACCGAAGAACAACAGGCTTTCGGCAACCTTGATATCACCCAGGCCGACCAGTGTGGCGGGGTTATCCACCACGATGCCGGCGTTTTTCAGGGCGATCAGCGCCAGGAAGAAGCCGATACCGGCGGAAATGCCGAAACGCAGGGACATCGGAATGCTGTTGATGATCCACTCACGGACCTTGAAGATGCTGAGCAGAAAGAAGATAACACCAGACAGGAAGACCGCACCAAGCGCCACCTGCCAGCTGTAACCCATGCTGCCGACCACGGTGAACGAGAAGAAGGCGTTTAGTCCCATGCCGGGAGCCAGGGCGATGGGGTAGTTGGCCCAGAGGCCCATGATCAGGGTTCCAATGGTGGCCGCCAGGCAGGTGGCGACAAACACGGCACCAAAATCCATGCCGGTCGACGACAGGATGCTGGGGTTGACCACAATGATGTAGGCCATGGTCAGGAAGGTGGTTACGCCCGCAACCAGTTCTTTACGAACAGTGGTGCCGTGGGCCTGGAGTTGGAACAGTCGTTCAAGCATGACGGGAGTCTGCCTCTCAGGATGCCAAAAGTTAGGAGTTGGGAATCGGTTTCGAACGGGAAACGCGGATTGCGCGAAAAAACGACAATCTTACCGGCTGAAGGCTTTCAGGCCAAGGGATGATTGACAGTGTGCTAAAGATGAGCCGGCGAATTAGCCCTGGGTTGAATCCCGTTGCAGGCGAATATCGAAGCGCACAGCCGCCATTCGGACGATGACGATAAAAAACAGGCCTATCGTCAACGCCAGGGCTTCGTTTTCCAGCCACCACTGACACAGGAAGTAGACCCAGCAGCCTGCGAAGGATATCGACGCGTAGATCTGGTCTTTGCGGAAAATGGACGGCACTTCGTTGCACAGGGTGTCACGCAATGCGCCGCCAAAGGTGCCGGTCATCACACCAAGCAGCGAAGCGATGAACCACGAGTGCCCGAGGTCCAGCGCCAGCTGGGCACCGAGGATGGAGAACACGCCCAGCCCGATAGCATCCGGCAGCACGATCTTCGATGTCGGAAGCCGTCCGGCGCGCTGCCAGTAACTGAACACGATGGCCAAAACCAGAATCAACATCGGCAGTTCCTGGTGCTGAATCCAATACACCGGGTGGTTGTCCAGGATCAGGTCGCGCAGGGTGCCGCCGCCCATTGCCGTGATAAAGCCGATAGTAAAGACGCCTACCGGGTCCATATTTTTCACCCGCGCCACCAACATGCCTGAGATGGCAAAGGCAATGATTCCGGTCATTTCAAGCAGATAGATAATATCGAACACAAAAAAACCTGACTGGTCGAATTGCCTCAGTGGGCGTGGTCTGGCTGCGCGAAGAATAGCTGAAAATCATCAGTAGATCATCGTGCTGTCGTCAACAGTGCGTTAGGTTTTGATCCGGATACGGCCTAACGAGCGTAGTTGTATGCTAATTACAACTATCCCATTTTGGAGCCTTGGAAATGCCTTTTCTGCGTTTAGCCTATGCCAGTGAAGCGACCTTTGAGCACAACCCCGTTGAAAAGGGTATTGAACCCCACGTCGCGAGGATTCTAATGACGTCTCGCCAGAACAATGCCAAGCGCCAATTGGTTGGTGGGCTTTACTATGGCGATAACCGATTTTTCCAGTATTTGGAGGGTGAAGAAGCGGACGTTCAGGAGCTCTACAGGAGAATCCAAAAGGATGATCGGCACCGCAATATCGTGACGCTCATCGAGGAGCCACTGGAGGCATCCACGTTTTCCAGCTGGTCGATGAAGTACGTACCGCTGTCCAGAGATGTCCGACGGTTTCTTGAAAATCATGGTCTTACCAGGTTTGATCCCGCCAAATTCACTTCAGAGCAGTGTGAGGAAATGATCGACCTGATCCGCAATTCCAGTGCGGATCAAAAGTTGGTGAATCACGATGAGGCGAGTAGCAGCAGACAGCCCGATCACCCGCAGGTATTCTCGACCGGACTGCGCACGGGGCTGATCATGGCGGCTCTGGGCTTGTTCGGTGCATTGCTGTACGCAGGTTCTATGCTCTGAAGGCCGGATAAGCCCCACTTATAAAAATGGATTAGGAAGCTTTATTTGCTTCATGGGGTGACACTGTTTAGCTTGACGGGTACTTGAATTCAGGCAGATCCTTGGTCTGCTTTGAGCCCAATAACAATGTCACTACAGGAGTTTCCATGAAAGCCATCCTTTGCAAGGAGTACGGCCCGGCCGACACGCTGGTTATCGAAGAGGTCGCAAGCCCGGAGGTGAAGGGGCGCGGCGTAAAAGTACGGGTCAAAGCCGCTGGCCTCAACTTCCCGGATACCCTGATCATCGAGAACAAGTACCAGCTGAAGCCGAACCTGCCGTTTTCCCCGGGTGGCGAGATGGCCGGTGAAGTGATTGAGGTGGGCGAGAAGGTCACACGCTTCAAGCCGGGCGACCGCGTGGCGGGGCTGACCGGTTATGGTGCTTTTGCCGAGGAAGTCATTGTTCCTGAACAGAACCTGCTGCCGGTGCCGGAAGGTATGTCCGATGAGAAAGCCGCAGCCTTCACCATGGTCTACGGCACGTCTTACTACGCCCTTAAGCAGCGCGCTAATCTGCAGCCCGGCGAAAGCCTGTTGGTGCTGGGAGCCAGTGGCGGCGTTGGTCTTGCCACAGTGGAACTGGGCAAAGCCATGGGTGCCCGAGTCATCGCGGCGGCAAGCTCCGCGGAAAAGCTGGCCATCGCCAAGGAAGCCGGTGCCGATGAGCTGATCAACTACAGCGAAGAGCCCCTGAAGGAAGCGGTGAAGAACCTGACTAAGGGCAAGGGCGTGGATGTCATCTACGATCCGGTCGGCGGTGATTTCACCGAGCAGGCCCTGCGCGCCATGGCCTGGAATGGCCGCCACCTGATCATTGGTTTCGCCGCCGGCGACATTCCCAAGGTCCCGGCCAACCTAACTCTTCTGAAAGGCTGCTCCGTGGTTGGTGTGTTCTGGGGCAGCTTCACCCAGCGCGAGCCCGAGGCCAGTGCCCAGAACATGATGGAGCTGATGAAGCTCTACTCTGAGGGAAAGATCGATCCGAAGATCAGCGAAGTGTTTGAGTTTGAAGACTACGCCAAGGCTCTGGGTGCTCTGACTGAGCGTCGCGCTACTGGGAAGGTGGTGCTTAAGGTCGGCTCCTGATTTTGGATCTGTCTCCGCACCTAGCCTGTGGGGTTGGGTGCGGGGTATAGAGGCAAGCTTCTCCCAAAAACCGCTACGAGCACGTCCATGTGCGCTTGTCTACGGCCATCCTTGGCCTTCGACACTTTTGGGAGAAGCTTCCCTCTATACCCTTCGGAATACACGGAGATAGTCATATTGGTCTCGGGCATGAGCAACTTGATGGATCTAGCCAAGAATTCATAGACGATCCCGCTGGAGTTTCCGAGCCGTGCTGGGGTTGCCTTCCCAAAAATGTGGAGGGCCATGGACGGCCCGAAACAAGCGCACACGGATGTGCTTGTAGCGGTTTTTGGGAAGGCAACCGCAGCATGGCAGACTCCATTCCTCTCAGGCTATGGCCAAAGACAAGTCCCCGAACCAAACGTCAGAAGTTAACCTTCCCTGCATCAATGTCAGCAACCAGCTCAGACGTCAGCTGCGTATAACCCTCGGTCCTGGGCAACCAGGCAAACACTTCATCATTCTTCCGTTCCAGCGAATAGCCGGCTTTCTGAATATCCACTTTGCGGTACTTGAACGTACCCGTTTTCTCGATGGCGCGGGTGACCCGCACAAAGACTGGAATCGCGTAGGGAGGCAGGTTGGCTTTGAGGTAAGCGAACAATTTGTTCACGTCAAACTCACTGCCGTTGGAGTGAGGCACCAATGTGACCATGCCGGCCTTGCCGTTGGTGTTGGGGATCTCCACGCCGTAGACGATGGCTTCCTCGACCATGCCCGAGCCGTCGATGATGTTCTCCACTTCGTTGGTGGAGACGTTTTCGCCTTTCCAGCGGTAGGTGTCGCCCATGCGATCTACAAACTGAAGATGGCGGCAGCCGATTTCTTTCAATACATCGCCGGTATTGAACCACGCGTCGCCCTTCTTGAAGGCATCCCGAAGGATGGATTTCTCGGTTGCCTCTTGCTGGGTGTAGCCCTCGAATGACCACTTCTTGGTGATCTCGCCGATTAGCAGTCCCGGCTCGCCCTTGGCGACCTCCTGCATGAAGCCTTTCTTGTCGCGGACCGGATCCCGGGTGCCGTCGTGGAACTTCACCAGCTTGTAGGGAGCGGTGGAGAAGCCAACGGTGTTGTCCACGTTGAAGAAGTTGCTGAAGCCGATGTTGCCTTCGCTGGAGGCATAGAGTTCGGCCACGGTGTCAATGCCAAAGCGCTCCTTGAACTCGCGCCAGATGGAAGGCCGCAGGCCGTTGCCGATCATCTTGCTCAGGCTGTGGTTTCGGTCCTGTTCGCTGGCGGGCTGGTTCAACAGGTAGCGGCAGAGTTCGCCTACATAGCCGAAGGTGGTGGCGCGGTATCGGCGGACGTCGTCCCAGAAGGCGCTGGCGGAGAACTTGCGGCGCACTGCGATGGCGGAACCACCGGCAAGCACCGAGCCCCAGCACACCAGCAGTGCCGTACCGTGATACAGCGGCAGGGTGCAGTACAGGACGTCTTCCGGTTCCATGGCCAGGGACATCATGCCGAAGCCGCCGTAGGCTTTAACGAACTTTCGGTGTGAGCCGGGCGCGGCCTTAGGCAGGCCAGTGGTGCCCGAGGTGAATAGGTAGATGGCGGTGTCGCCCATGCGCGGCGGGTCGAGCAGCGCCGGGTTGCTGCTGTTGAAGGTACTGACCCGCTCGGCCATGTTGGTGAAGCCGTCGGGAGCCTCGCCAAAGGCGTTTAGGGTGTTGATGTCGGCCATGAACAGGAACGGGTCGGGATGACCGGTTTTCAGGCCACCTTTTACTCCGTCGAACGAGGCAAGTAGCTCCTCGCCGACAACCACCATCTTGGGCTCAATCAGGTTGATGCTGTGTTCCAGCACTTTGCCTTTCTGGGAGGTGTTGAGCATGGCGCAAGCCACACCCAGCTTGGCGGCGCCGGCGACAACGGCCAGCAGTTCCGGTCGGTTCTCCAGGAACACGGCAATTGCGTCGCCCTTGGTCAGGCCCTGGTTCTGGAAAAAATGAGCAATGCGGTTGGCCCAGCCATTGAACTCGCTCCAGCTGATCGCCCGGTCATCAAACAACACCGCTGGCCGGTCGCCGTGCCGCTCGGCATTGCGCTCGATCAGGGTGCCGAGGGTCAGTTCCCGGTTCTGGTCCTTAACGGCGTAGTAGTAATAACCCCGGGCGATGGTAGGGAACTTCCGGACGATGCCGGGTAGGCTTCGTACGATGTCCCGGGCTCTGACTTGATCATTGCTCATGCTTGTTTTTCCTAGTCCAGGAACAGGTCCGGTAGCAGGGGCTTGTCACCCGCCGCGTATCGGTAGTGCTCAAAATCAGTTACGCCATCTTGGCGCAGTAGGTCTTCGTCGATCAGGTTTTGGCCGGAAAGCTCATCTGCAGACCGGTTCAGAATGCTCACCGTTGCATCGGCCATGATGTCCGGCTTGCGGCCCTGGGCCATCATGGCTGGGCCGCCCACTTCAAACTCGATGGCGGCGGTGGCAATCAGGGTCTTGGGCCAGAGTGTGTTCACGGCAATGCCGTAGCGCCGGAATTCTTCGGCCATGCCGATGCTCAGCATGGTCATGGCGTATTTGGTGGTGGTGTAGGGGCCGTACTGGGCGAACCACTTGCTGTTCAAGTTTAGCGGTGGCGACAGGCTCAGAATGTGGCCGCGATCGGATTGTTTCAGGTAGGGCAGCGCGGCCTGGCTGCAGGTGAACACTGCCCTGGCGTTGACCTGATGCATCAGGTCGTAGCGACTGGCCTTGAGGTGCTCTACACCGGTCAGCCGAATGGCACCGGCGTTGTTAACCAGGGCGTCGATGCCGCCAAAGTGGTCAGCGGCTTCGTCCATGCGCTGTTTGACCAGTTGATCGTCGCGCACGTCCAGCACCAGGGGCAGTGCCTGACCGCCGGCCGCCCGTACTTCCTCGGCAACCGTGTGGACGGTGCCCGGCAATTTGGGGTGCGGGGTGTCCGATTTGGCGGCGATCACCACGTTGGCACCCTGGCGGGCGCAGGCCAAGGCAATGGCCCGGCCGATGCCGCGGCTGCCGCCAGTGATAAAGACGGTGCGTCCTTTCAGTGTGTTCATGACTCGGCCTCCTGTTGGGCGGACTCTTCAGTCGTTATCTCGACCAGAAGCTGATTGCGTTTAACCTGGTCGCCCGCACCTGCCAGCACTTGGCTGACAACACCGTCACGGTCGGCCTTGACCGGATGTTCCATTTTCATCGCCTCGAGAATAACCAGTGTATCCCCCTGACTGACTCTTTGCCCCGACTTGGCCAGCACTTCGATGATGGCGCCATCCATGGATGCCTGTACCAGGCCACTGCCTGCTCCCAGGCCGCCCGCGGGAGGCTGGTGGGTAACATCGCGCGCCGACCAGGACTGCCCGAAGGCCTGAAAATATAGAGAATCGCCGTCGCGGTGATATTGGCACCTTTGACGGACGCCATTGTCGATCATGCATAGGGAGCCATTCTCAAACGCTTCGATAACCAGTTCGTGCTGGCGATCGCCAACCGCGATGTTCAGCCGGTTGCCCGCCCGGGACACCAGCAGCTTCTGGTTTTGACCAGCCAGTTCAAGGGTGATTGGGGTGCGGGTCGCCGGTGCATTGCTCCAGGCAGTTTGGCCTGATTTGCGGCCCGATTGGCCGTGGTCGAGTATGCCGGCGGCTAGGGCCAGTTCCCGCAGTGACGGTTGCTGGGGCTGAAGTGATGGATCGTCCCGGAACGCCTGCTGCAAGAAGGCGGTGGTGGCTTCACCGGCGCCAAAGGTGTCGTCTGCGATGATGCGGCTGAGGAAGTAACGGTTGGTGGTAACACCGAAAATGGCCGTCTCTTCCAGGGCACGGATCAGGCGCCGGCGGGCATCATCCCGGGTTTGGCCCCAGGCAATGACTTTGGCCAGCATCGGATCATAGTGAGGTGTGATGGTGTCGCCGGATCGGACCCCGGTGTCGAAGCGCAGGCCTTCGCCCTCGGCCGGTTTGAATTGCAGCAGGGGGCCGGTTTGGGGGGTGAAACCGTTGGCTGGGTCTTCGGCGTACAGCCGGACTTCGATGGCGTGGCCGTTCAGCTCGATCTCGTGCTGGGCCAATGGCAGCGGGCGGCCTTCAGCCACAGCCAGTTGCCAGGCCACCAGGTCCTGGCCGGTGATCAGTTCGGTGACCGGGTGTTCCACCTGCAGGCGGGTGTTCATTTCCAGGAAGTAGAAATTGCGGTCTTTGTCCACCAGGAACTCGACCGTGCCAGCGCCTTCGTAACCACAGGCCAGGGCAGCAGTGACGGCGGCTTCGCCCATGGCTGAGCGAAGATCGGGTGTCACAAAGGGGGAGGGGGCCTCTTCGACCACTTTCTGGTGTCGGCGTTGTACCGAGCAGTCTCGCTCTCCCAGGTACACGGCGTTGCCATGCCTGTCGGCGAACACCTGGATTTCAACGTGCCGGGGTTCGAGTACGGCTTTTTCGAGTATCAGCTCGTCGTCGCCGAAGGCCTGTCTGGCTTCGGAGCGGGCCCGTTTGATGTTGTCGGCCAGTTCCCGTTCGGCATCGACCAGTCGCATGCCGCGGCCACCGCCGCCGGCAGAGGCTTTGATCATGAGCGGGTAGCCGATGTCGGCGGCCGCAGCGATCAGTTCTTCGTCGGTGGCGTTATTGCCTTCATAGCCGGGTACTACCGGTACGCCGGCGTCCTGCATGGCAAGCTTGGAGCGGCGTTTACTGCCCATCAGTTCGATGGCATCCGAAGGTGGGCCAACAAACACCAGTCCGGCGGCTTTGCAGGCATTGGCAAAGTTCGAATTCTCGGACAGGAAGCCGTAGCCGGGGTGGATGCAGTCGGCACCGGTTTTGCGGGCGGCTTCGAGAATGGCCTCGGCATTGAGGTAGGAGGCCGTTACCTGTGCGGGGCCGATGCAGACCGCCTCGTCGGCTTCGTGCACGTGCAGGGCGTTGGCGTCTGCCTCGGAATAGACGGCAACGGTGCGGTAGCCCAGGGCTTTGGCCGTGCGGATGACGCGGACGGCGATTTCACCGCGGTTGGCGATTAGCAGTTTGGTCAACATGGTGCAGGTCTCGTTGGTTGTGCCTGTCCGTGATCGGTACCGGACAGGCTTTCAGAAAACCGCTAAAAGCACATCCATGTGCGCTTGGCTCCGGCCATCCATGGCCTCCGACATTTTCTGAAAGCCTGTCCGCCACCGTTCACTCCCTCGAACTAATCTTGTTCTGCCCACGACGGCGGCCGTTTCTGCATAAATGCAACGGTGCCTTCGGCGCCCTCACTACCGCGGATTGCCTCGGCGAATTTCTCAGCAGCATCGTCCAGCAGACCGCTCATATTTTCGTGGCCAACCCGGTGCAGGAGAGCTTTGGTTTCCGCTGTTGCGCCGGGCGCGCACAGTTGGACTCGGTTCAGGGTATGGATGAGCATTTCTTCCAGTTCCGGATCTGAATCGGCCGCTTCATGAACGATGCCCAGGGTGCAGGCCTCTTCCGCATTAATCCGCAAACCAAGCAGCGCCAGGCGTCGGGCCTGGGTGAGGCCGATGCGTTCCACCACAAACGGGGCTATCTGGGCCGGGATGATGCCGAGTGAGGTTTCCGGCATGCCGAAAGTGGCTGTAGGGCCGGCGATGGCTACATCGGAGACGCAGGCAAGACCAAAGCCGCCGCCCATGACAGCGCCTTCGGTAACCGCAATGACCACCTTGGAGGATTCGTTGACCTGCTGGATCATTTGGCCAAAGGCCCGGTTCAGCCGATAAAACGGATCAGCCTCACCCTCGGCCGCTGGCTGGTTGCGAGCGCCAGCCATGTCATTGATGTCGCCACCGGCACAGAAATGGCCACCGGCTCCGCGGATAACCACTGCTCGGATAGCCAAGTCGGATTCGATCTGGGCAAACACCGTGGATAATTCGGCGACCATTTGCAGGCTCATGGCGTTGCGTACATCCGGACGATTGATGGTGACCAACAGGGTGGGGCCCTGCTTTTCCAGCAGCAGTGTTTCGCAATGAGGTAAAGATTCCATCCCAACCAACTCCACTAAGTTTGCTTAATTGCGTTGTTTGCCCGGTAGTGTGCCCATCATCTTGCAGATGATGCCCAGCATGATTTCGTCGGCGCCGCCGCCAATGGATACCAGGCGAACGTCCCGGAAGGCTCGCGACAGCGGGTTGTCCCACATGTAGCCCATGCCGCCCCAGTACTGCAGGCAGCTGTCGGTAACCTCGCGGCCCAGTCGGCCGGCTTTCAGCTTGGCCATGGAGGCCAATTTGGTTACGTCCTTGCCTTCGATGTGCAGCTCGCAGGCCTGGTAGGTGAGGGCACGCAGGGCTTCGATTTCGGTCTGCAGCTCAGCCAGTCGGAAGTGAATGACCTGGTTGTCGAGTAGTGACTGGCCGAAGGTTTTGCGTTCCCGGCAGTATTCAATGGTTTTGTCGACGCAGTTTTCCAGGGACTTGATGACGTTGGCTGCACCCCACATGCGTTCTTCCTGGAACTGCAGCATCTGCATCATGAAGCCGGTACCTTCGGCGCCGATGCGGTAGCGTTGGGGCACGCGCACGTCGTCGAAGAAGATCTGGGCGGTTTCCGAGGAACGCATGCCCAGCTTGTTCAGGTGCGGGCTAAAGGAAATGCCCGGGCTGTTCATCGGCACCACGATCAGGGATTTGTTCTTGTGGGGCTTGTCGTCGCTGGTGTTGGCCAGCAGGCAGATGAAGTCGGCTTTCGGGCTGTTGGTGATCCACATCTTCGAGCCGTTGATGATGTAGTCGTCGCCGTCTGCTCGGGCAACCGTTTTGGTGTTGGCAACATCGGAGCCTGCGCCTACTTCGCTGACGCCGATACAGCCGACCATGTCGCCGGTGATGGCGGGGGCCAGGAAGGTGCGTTTGAGTTCATCGGAGCCGAACCGGGCGATGGCCGGGGTGCACATGTCGGTTTGTACGCCGACAGCCAGGGGTACGCCGCCACAGTGGGCCATGCCCAGTTCTTCAGCGGCCACCAGGTTGTAGCTGTAGTCTAGGCCCATGCCGCCGTATTCTTCCGGCTTCTGGATGCCCAGAATGCCGAGCTTGCCCAGTTTCTTGAACACGTCGTGAATCGGGAACTCGCCGGCTTCTTCCCACTCGTCGCAGTGCGGATTGATCTCTTTCTCGACGAAGTCCCGAACTGTTTTTCGCAGCGCTTCGTGCTCTTCGGTGAATTTCATTTTGTTGTTCTCCTTGTCTGAAATCGGTTCTTAATTGTTGTGTCTGTGCCGCCGGATTACAGCCGGGCGACACCGAACGAATTAGGGCGTAATGGGCGGGCATCGGCTTCGCGGCAGACCGACAGCACCAGCGCCAGTACCCGGCGGGTATCCCGCGGGTCTATCAAGCCGTCGTCCCACAGCCGGGCGGTGCCGTATAGGGCGGTGGAGCCATCTTCGAGTTTCTTGGCGGTGGCCTGCTCAAGAAAATCGAGGGTCTTCGGGTCCGGTTCCATGCCGCCGCGCCGCTGCTTGTCTTCGGCCACGATGCGCATCACTTTGCCGGCCTGGGCCGGGCCCATAACTGCGGTGCGGCTGTTGGGCCAGGCGAAGATGAAACGCGGGTCCAGGCCGCGGCCGCACATGGCGTAGTTACCTGCACCATAGGAGCCGCCGATCACGATTGCGATCTTGGGTACCCGGCAGTTGGCGACCGCCTGGATCATCTTGGAGCCGTGTTTGATGATGCCGTTCTGCTCGGAATGGGTGCCCACCATGAAACCGGTGGTGTTGTGCAGGAACAGCAGCGGCGTGCCGGCCTGATCGCATAGCTGGATGAACTGGGCCGCCTTCGCGCTGCCAGCCGGGGTGATCGGGCCGTTGTTGCCGATGATGCCCACCGCATGGCCTTCGATGCGGATGGTGCCGCACACGGTCTGGTCATCGAACTCATTCTTGAAATCCATGAATTTCGAGCCGTCGGCAATACGGGCCAGGATTTCACGAACATCGTAGGGTTTCTTGGAATCGGATGGGATCACCCCCAGCAGTTCTTCCGCTGGAAACCTTGGGTCGTCCCAGGTCAGCTCGCGCTGGGGTGGTAGCTGTTCGTTCCAGGACAAGGCTTCGAGGATATTGCGGGCCTGGCGGATACCGTCGGCGTCGTCCTCGGCCAGGTATTCGGCGGTGCCGGCGACCTGGGCGTGCATCTCGGCGCCACCCAGCTCCTCGTCGGTAGCTACCTCGCCGGTGGCGGCTTTCAGCAGTGGCGGGCCGGCGAGGAACATTTTGGCCTGGCCGCGCACCGCTACCACGTAGTCAGAAAGGCCCGGCTGATAGGCGCCGCCGGCGGTGGCGTTGCCGTGCACCACGGTTACCTGGGGAATGCCCGCGGCAGACATTCGGGCCTGATTGGCAAAGCTCCTTGCGCCTTGCACAAAGATGTCGGTGGCGTAGTTGAGGTTGGCGCCACCACTTTCGGACAGCGATACCACGGGCAGTTTATTCTCGGCGGCGATCTGCTGCAGGCGCAGGGTCTTGTCCAGGCCGGCCGGGGTGATGGTGCCGCCCTTGATCGCGCTGTTGCTGGCCACCACCAGGCAACGAATACCGCTGACGGTGCCAATGCCGGCGATGATGCCGCCGCCCGCCAGGCTGCCGTCCTTGTCGTCGTGCATCTGGTAGCCGGCCAGGGAGCAGAGTTCCAGAAAAGGCGTGCCGCGATCGAGCAGCCGGTTGATCCGATCCCGCGGCAGCAGTTTGCCGCGCTTGGTGAACTTTTCCCGGGCCGCTTCGGCCAGGTCCAGCACCTTCTGCTCCACTTCCCGGAAGGTCTGGATGTGAGCTTCCATGGCTTCGGTGTTGGCCCGGAAGTCGTCCGACTGGGGATTGACTGTGGTCTCCAGCACTTGCATGGCGTTCTCCTCAGTCGTCGCTCAGCACTTTCGGGGTGGTGGCGCGGTGGAAGCCATTGAACGGTTCGTTGTTCTTGGCCTTGGGGAAGGGCCACATACGCCCGCCCTGGGAGGCGCCGCCGTCGATGCGCAGGCAGTCGCCACTGATAAAGGCAGCCCCGGGGCTGAGCAGGAAGCAGATGGCGGCGCTGACTTCCGATTCGGTGCCCATGCGCTTGATGGGCACGTTGTCGCCCAGGCTGCGGATCCATTCCTTCATCTGTTCGGGGTAGTTGTCCATGCCGCTGGAGGCAATCCAGCCCGGTGCCACTGCGTTGACGCGCACACCGGAGGTGCCCCATTCCACCGCTGCGGTCTGGGTGAAGTTGACCATGCCGGCCCGTGCCGCGCCCGAGTGGCCCATGCCGGGCATGCCGCCCCACATGTCAGCGACGATGTTGACGATGGCGCCACCGGTCTTGGCCAGGGCCTGGGTGTAGGCTTCCCGCGCCATCAGGAAGCCGCCGGTCAGGTTGGTCCGAACCACGGCCTCCCAGCCTTTTTGGTTGATGCCGGTCAGCGGTGACGGGAATTGGCCGCCGGCGTTGTTGACCACACCGTTCAGCCCGCCGTGCTCTTCAAGGATGGCGGCCACGGTGGCTTTTACCGAGTCCTCCTCGCGGATGTCGCAGACGTGGGCGGAGGCAATGCCGCCGTCTTCCTCGATTTCGGCCTTTACGGTTTCAACCTTCTCAGCTTTGCGACCCACCAAAGCGATCCGGGCGCCGAGGGCGGCCAGTTCGTGGGCGGTGCAGCGGCCAATGCCGGAGCCGCCGCCCGTCACGATGAAGGTCTGGCCCTTGAACAGCTCGGGATGAAAGACGGATTGATAGCTCATGTACGGTGTCCTTTTTCCATGACAGCCCGGCTAACCGGAACCGGAAATTCAAGAAGTTGCTGGGCGAAGGCCTTGCCCTGGGGGTCGATGCGTAGGCTGGCGACGCCGCCTCCACCCAGGCTGTGCTCCAGCAGGAAGTTAAAGGCGTTCAGCCCCGGCATGGCCCAGCGGGTGACTCTGCCGGTGTCGGGGTTGAGGGTGTGTTGCATCCACTCGGCAACGGCGGTTTCGGTCAGCGCCGCGTCGATGAAGGGCAGGAAATCCGGATGGCGGGCAACAACGCCGATGTTGCTGTGGTCGCCTTTGTCGCCACTGCGGGCCCAGGCCAGCTCGATCAGGGGAACGGTGGTGTCGGTTGCCGGAGCGGTCTGGCTTGCTGTTGCTTCGGACAGTTGGCTCGGGTCAAAGCCACCGCCGGTGGCGACCGATACCGGCTGGCGGTTACCGTCGAGATCCACGGATACAGAGGTCCCGGTCTTGGGCACGAGGCAGGAAAACAGCCGGATTTTAGGCCACACGGCCGGGCGCCCCCCAACAATGCCGGTCAGGCCGGGCGCCATGCCAGTGGCGGCCTGGGCAATTTCCCGGGAGAACAGCACCAGTGCTTCTTTTTTTGGATGCGCGGTGCCGATCTTCACCACCACTTCCCGGCTCTCACCGCCGCGACCATGAGCGCCGTAGGTAGCTTCAGTGCCCAGCAATTCCACGCTGGTTTCCGTGTAGTCCGGCAGGTCCCGCTCCTGGAACAGGCGTGAGGTTTTCGCCAGGATGGCGTCAGCCACCTTTTGGGCCTTGGCCGGGGCGTTGATGCCCGCTATCAGGAAGGTAACCGTGCACTTGAAGCCGTCCGGCCAGGTGCCGGACACTTTGTAGCTGTCGGTAGGGGGTAAGCCGATAGCACCGCATACAGTGACCTGGTCTGGCCCGGTTTCTTCCAGGGTCACTCGGGTGAAATCGCAGGTTACGTCGGGCAGCAGGTAGGCCCGTGGGTCCCCAATCTCGTACACCAGCTGTTCCGCCACTGTACCCAGGCTGACCTGGCCACCGGTGTCTTCGGGCTTGGTGATCACGAACTCGCCGTCGGCATTGACCTCGGCAATCGGAAAGCCCATGTCCGCGTAACCATCGGCTACTTGCTCCCAGTCGGTAAAGTTGCCACCTGTCACCTGCGCGCCGCATTCCAGCAGGTGGCCGGCAAGGCTGCCCTGGGCCAGTTTGTCGTAGTCGGACCAGTTCCAGCCGAATTCGTGCACCAGGGGCGCCAGTACCAAGGCGCTGTCGGCAACGCGACCGGTGATCACAATGTCCGCGCCTTGTTCCAGCGCCGCCACCAGGCCTGGCGCGCCCAGATAGGCATTCAGGCTCACCATCATGGGCGGCATCGGTTGGCCGGTGGTCATTTCGGTAATGCCCGCCTCTGCCAGGGTTTTCTTTTCAGGCAGCAGATCATCGCCCAGGACCAGGGCGATCTTCATCTCGATGCCAGCCTGCTTGCACAGTGCCTGCAAAGCATCTCGGCAGGCCACCGGATTAAAGCCGCCGGCATTAGCCAGCACGCGGATGCCTTTTTCGCGAATCTCACCCAGCAGCGGACCCATGACCGTCTGCACAAAATCCCGGGCATAGCCCTGGGACGGGTCTTTCATCTTTTGTCCAGCCATGATCGACATGGTGATTTCAGCCAGGTAATCCGCCACCAGATAATCAATCCGGCCGCTTTGAACCAGTTGTGCGGCGGCGGTTTCGGTATCCCCCCAGAACGCAGCCGAGCAGCCGATGCGGATGGTTTTTCCGGTGTCTTTGGCGGAGTCTGTCATGCGTCAAAACCCTTTGAGGTCGGAGGCGATCTGGCCGGGTAGGGCAGCCTGCGTCTTTCGATAGTGTCCCTGGATGGTTTTGACAATACCAAGCAAGCGCTTGGTTTGTAAACAGGGAAATGTCGGGTAGAATCATTGGCCTGTTTCGACTGCCGGAAAGCCATTGTGAACCAAAGCAAAATCCTGAAGGACCTGATTTCTGACAACCTTGTCTCCGACCCCAATGGCGCCCGCGGTCGCCTGTTAAAAGAGGCGGCACGCCTGTTCCGGGACAAGGGCTATGAGCGCACCACGGTCAGGGATCTGGCCGCCGCGGTTGGCATCCAGTCCGGCAGTCTGTTCCACCATTTCCGCACCAAAGAGGAAATTCTCAAAGCGGTGATGGTGGAGACTATTCGGCTGAATACCGCCCTGATGCAGGCAGCGGTGGATGCGGCGCCGACCAGTCAGGAAAAGCTGCGGGCGTTGGTGCGCGCCGAGCTGGAATCGGTCAACGGTCAGACCGGAGAGGCCATGGCGGTGCTGGTGTTTGAGTGGCGCAGCCTGGCTGAAGAGTCCCAGGCGGATGTGCTGGAGTTGCGGGACATCTACGAGAAGCTCTGGCTGGATACCCTTGAGTCATTGCGGCAGGAAGGACGCCTGCTAGCGGATCCATTCGTGGTTCGCCGCATGCTCACCGGAGCCCTGAGCTGGACGGTCACCTGGTATCGGCCAGAACGTGGCGGATTAACCCTGGACGGGCTCACCGATCAGACCATGGCCATGATGGGCTTTGCCCCGGGGGCGTAATCGCGGCCCGTTCCTTCGCAAAAGCGCGGCCAAAAAAAGGACCCACGAGTGGGTCCTTTTTCGTTTTAGGGGCCGAGTTATTATCGGCTGACTAGTCCTTGGCGAGCTCCTCAAATTGGTATTGCACCGGAAGTTCGTTCAGGGCGATCTCCTCTTCCGTGAAGGGGAAACGGATCCACTGTTTCCTGGAGTAAGCCTCGGTCATGTCCCGGTAATAGGGCGAGGCCGGATCGGTAGACTGAGAGTAGGTAACGAAGCCTTCCGCTTTCGGAGTGCCATCATCGTTCCAGGTTACGGTTTGAATGTAGCTGTTGCCGTAGTTGACATCATATTTGCCGTCACTCAGGTCGTTCGGCCGGCTGATGGCGATGGTGAACGCGCCCTCGAAGCCCTCGCCGCCAAAGACGGGGATGTTCTCACCTTCGTGAATGCCAGATATTTGGATTTCCCGAATGGAGGCATCGAAGGGAATGCCCGCGTTTTCAATGGCCTTTACGGCGTCTGCAAAGGCCATTTCAATGCGCGGATTCGCCACGTTAAGAACCCGGGGCGTGTTAACCGGGCCGTCGAGTTGACCTGTCGCATCGAAGGGAACCAGCCACTTGTCAGGGGATGAGTCGGAAATGCTGGCAACAGTGCGCCAGAATTCGCGCCAAGTATGTCCTCCCCCGGAATTCAGGTTATGGGTTCCGTCCCAAGCCCTCAGGGCCTCACAGGCTTGGGTGATGTTGACTTGTTCGCCATTACTGGCCAGCAGTGTTTCAGAGTCGCAATAGGCGTTGAGGACATCTTCTCGGGCCAGCTCCTCGGACAACAGGCTGCTGTCGAGAACCACAGACTGCAAACCTGCCAAATCGAAGAGCTCGTTGCTCTCCAATTGATTCTTAACTTGCAAAATGCATTTTCGGGTACGCAGGGTCCGAGGCGTATTTTCATCCCCAATAATCCCGGCAAAGCCAGTGAGCGGTTCTTTGGGGTTGGTGAGCCAGTAGCTGTCGTTGCAGTTGTGTACCCAGTCGTTACGCTCCAGTTTGGGTAGGTTTTTGGGCCCGAAAATTCCGTCAGCCCTAGCTGGTGCGTCGTCATCGTTACCCCAGGCGCATTCGGGGTTGGAGCCATTCAGGATGGGAAGCCCGGGTGCGAGTTGAGCGAACACCGGAGTCAGCGAGGATGCGCAGGCAGGTGATTGAGCTTGGACATCCGTAACGTTCGGCACGACGGTCACGTCGCCGTAGTAAGCCGGCTTGCCGGGGCCTGTCGCCACGGTGTTGACCCAGGGAACGCCGAGCACAGAGGAATGAAGTTCTACGAATTCTTCAAAGCTTTTTGCCTGATTCCATCGGAAGAACTGGTTTAGCAAGCGGTCATTTTCAGCATTTGCATCCCGGAGTGTGTAAGCCTTAGCAGAAGACCAGTTCAGCACCGGCACACCGGCGGCCTCAAAGGTGAGCATCGGGCCATAATGGGATGAATACAGCGTGCGGGTGTGAGTGCTAACGCTGCCATCGTCTTCCAATACATCGATGTTGATGTCACGCGCTTCCATGTCCACGAACTGGTTGTCGTACCAGTACTGGGTCGGATCGGAGGGATTCAAGGTGAGCTCGTAGAAGGTAAAGCGGTAGGCTGTGGAAACCGTGTGGCTCCAGGCAAAATGCTCGTTGAAGCCGATCAGCACCGCCGGCAGGCCGTACAGTGAGGCACCCATGATTTCGGTACTGTCGCCGACCTTCAGGTGCGCCAGGTACAGGCGTTCGGTCTTTTCCCACGGGAAGTGGGGGTTACCGAACAACATGGACTCGCCGTTGGCACTGGCCTCGGCGGAAAGGCCGTACATGTTGCTGCCGATGGGGAGTTCCCGGTCGAAGGGAAAGCCCAGCTCGATCTCGTCCTTCTGCAGCGCAGAGAGCAATGTTTCAGTTCGGTCGCGTTCAGTCGATGCCAGGGGCTGGGTGTCGTCGGGCGCATCTAGCTCGGTGTTTCCCGGTTGGTCCGGTAGGTTGCTAAGGGGGGCTAGGTTATTTTCGATTGCTCTGGCTACCCGTTTGGGGAGGCGTTCAAGATGTTCGGCAGTAAGGTCGCCTTCCCCCGGCTGAGGGCTGTCCGTGCCATCCTGCTTAGGCGGGCTCGCGGTCGCAATGCCATCGACAAACACCGAGGAGCTGGCCAGCACCGCCAACCGGAAATACCGGCGGTACATGTCGCTTTCCTCCAGCTCGAACAGCCACTCCTCGTCTCGGCACGCTTCATGGCGTCCGGAGTGCTGGCCGCTCTTGATCTCGCTCAGGTAGCGGTTAAAGCCCGCCACGTAGCCGGCAGAGGCCTCGATAACTTCCGGATCACTGTTGGCCTTCAAAGGAGCGATGGCCTTGTCGGTAGCCGTGGCCTTCCAGAAGAAATCGGCGTTCAAGTTGGTGGTCTGGGCACCGTTGGACGGGATCCGATAGGTGCCGTCGGCGCCCAGATAGCGGGAGCGCAAACCCCGAATGGTCAGGGTGTCTTCAGCCAACAGGCACAGGTTATCCTCAGCCTGCACATACCCGTAGGCGTAACCCATGCTTTCAAAATCGTCCGCTTCGATGTGCGGAATTCCGAATTCGGTGCGCCGAAGCGTGGCGCTGTAAACTGTTTCAGCGACCTCGTCATCAACATCCGGAATCTCAGGTGGTGATTTCGGAGGGGTTTTCTCTGTGGTTTCGGTATTGCCAGGAGCAGGTGACGACGAGTCGCCGCCAGAAAGGCAGCCTGCCAAGAGCAATGGCGCCAGGGTCAGAGGGAGTATGTGTTTGTGTGGAATCATGGTCCGTCCTTCTATTTCTTTTGGTTTTTGTAACAATCGGTAACGGAGGGGGCGTTGAAATGGTTCCACGCCTGATGTCTGTTTGCCCTTTTTGCATGGTGCAGAATAGGCCATTGGCCTGATCGGCATTTGGTATCGGCATTCAAGCCATTTTTGTAGGACAAGATTCGCAGCATGCTTGTCGCCGTTCATAACAAAAACGCACAACAGGACGGACTATGAATTCCTCGCAGGTGTATACCTTCATGCGATCCGGTGGCGCCGTAAAGTTCATCGTGACCGCGGTTTTCTTTTTGTTGCTGGCAGGTTGTTCCGCCAATCCCATCTACAGCACTACCGGCGTCGTGTTGTCCGGTTACTCCGAGGGCGAAGCGACGCCTTACGTGCTACAGATGTCGGATCCCCATATGGCCTGCTCTCTGGGCGAGGGTATTGACCCCTTGCTGTATTCCTTCTCGCGGGTAACCGACGCACCGGATACCACCGGCTCATTGCTGATGCTGCTGGCGGGTAACTGCATGGAATACCGAGCCTGGGAGGCAGAGCTTGCCTACCTCCGCGCTGATTTCGAAGGCAATGTCCCGGCTGCCAAAGACGCCCGGGAAGAAGCCAAACGCCTGAATGCCAAGACCGCCGAGCGTCGCCTCAGAGCCTTCAATCGCGCTATGGCGGCCTACGAATTTGATCCCGCTGCAGAGCCGCTGGAGTGTCCGTTCCTGTTCAGCGAACAGGATGAACTGACCTTCCTGCTCGGGTTGCTGACCGGGATGCAGGCGATCGTGAACGACGCTAACTCCGGCGCTCTGGCGGGCATTCCACGCAACATTGCGCCCCAGGCAGAGCGTGCGGCGATCTGTGTCGACAACGAGAAATGGGGCGGCCTGCCCAATTCAATTCGGGCTCTGGTCTGGTTGCTGCTGCCGGATACCAAGCCGCCGCTGTCACCGGATCCGTGGACGGTGCTGGATCACAGCTCTGAGCTTGGCGTGAAGAAGGGTCTGCGTGCATCCATGGCTCTGGAAGCCGTGGCGGCAGAGACGTTTGGCCGGCCGGATGTGCTGGCCGAGACCATCGCGCAGTTTGCGGCCTCTGAGGAAAAGGTTGAAGTATGGGACGACTACCAGTTGGTAGATGAAGTGGCCGCCGGCGTTATCCGGTTTTCTTCCGATAAGCACTGGACTGCGAACTACGGGTACCGGACGCCCCAAAGTTACTTCGGCAAGATGAGCCCGAAACGAGACATGGACAACGTTGAAACCATGAGTCTGGACGATTTGCTTTAGCGTCCCCACACACCGCTATCCGACTACTAACAAACAGAAAAATGACCCGGAGGTCGTTATGATCCGCAAATCTCTCGCCGCAGTCGCCCTAGCTGCCGTTGTTCCCGTGGCTTCTGCCAAAACCGTGTCTATGTGCGTGTTCGACGTAATCGGCGCCAACGGTGATCTCTATAACATGGTTAAGGACTACGCGTTGGAGATGAAGGCGCACGGCGTCGATTTTGAGCTCAAACCCTACACCGACGAAGGCGTGGCCGTGGGCGATTTCAATGCTGGCCAGTGCGATGCAGTGGCGGCAACAGACCTTCGCACGCGTCCGTTCAACCGCTTTACCGGCAGCATCAGTGCCGTGGGTGCATTGCCAACCTACGACGATCTGAAAACCCTGCTGGCGACCCTGGCACAGCCGAAAGCAGCGCCGCTGATGAAGGAAAACGGTTATGAGGTGCTGGGCATTGTGCCGGTGGGCGCTGGGTACCTGTTTGTCAACGACCGTAGCATTGATACCGCCGGGGAACTGGCAGGTAAGCGCATGGCCACGCTGGATTATCAGAAAGACGCCATTCACATGGTGAACTACGTCAAGGCGACGGTGGTCCCTTCAGACATCACCAATTTTGCCGGCAAGTTCAACAATGGCTCGGTCGATACCGCCTACGCCCCGGCTTTCGCCTACGAGGCCTTGGAGCTTTACAAGGGCATTGGCAAAGAGGGCGGTGTTGTCGACTATCCTCTGGCCCAACTGACCATGCAGGTGATTGCCCGTGATGACGTGTTGTCTGACGACAAAGCCCAGACCGCCCGTGAAGTGGCCTGGGGCATGTTCCCGCAAGCGATGAACCTGATCTCCGGTCAGGAGGCGGCGATTCCGGACGAGAAGTGGGTGAGGATTCCGGAAAAGGATATCCAGGGCTATCAGGAGATGTTCCGCCAGAACCGCCTGGAGATGCGTGACGGTCTGAACGGTGCCCCCGATGTTTACCACCCCAAGATGCTGGGCCTGCTGAGTAAGATTCGTTGTGCCAGCAATCCCGCATCCTCCGAGTGCACCGCGGGCAACCGCGAATAACAGGGTGGAACACCGATGAACTGGCGAGCCGTAACCGCGCCCGCAGCCAGAACTCTTTACCCCGTGCATCGCATTCACGGGGTAGTGTTGCTGCTGCTTCTATTGTTTACCTTGCTGCTGGGCATGGGCAATTCCCTGCATTCCCGACTTTTGTGGGTGGGGGAGCAAACCTGGCCCAACTACTATCTTCTGAATCCGGATGCCACCGAGCCGTCGTGCCAGCTCGAAATGGATGTGGATGCAGAGGTGCGCAAGCGCATCAATGCCTATAGGCCCGATCCAGATGATCTGTTCAGCTCGCCACCCAATCCAGAGGCGTTGCGGACGTCGCTCGAGCGCAACCTGGAGCTGTGCCAGGAGAAGTACGCCCTTTACGAGCAGAATCTGGAGCATGCCACGCCTGCTCTGGGGGCCTTCAAAGCCGTTGAGCAGGGGTTGGCAACCTTCCTGCTGGATAACATTGAGCTGACCAAATACCTGTTCATTGGGATGTTTGCGTTGGCCGCGGCGATTGCTGCAATGGACGCCGATCACATTGCCTTGCGCCTGCCCCGGAATCGGGCGGAGTGGCGGCTGAGTCAGGGTGCCCAGTTCGCAGTCAATGGCCTGATGGTGGCAAGCCTGAATTCGTACCTGGGTAAGCTGGAAAGCTCGCCAGGATCGGAAGGAACGGTCAGCCTTCAGTACGCCTGGGCCGGGGTCTTTGGTTTGTTCATGGTGATCAATGCCGTCCGGTTTGTGAACGTTCCGGATCGGCTGAGACGCGGCAACCTGGCGCTGTCGTCTGGATTGGTACTGCCCCTGTATTGCGGTATGGGGTTGATCGCCATGAGCTACTTCTTCTTCGTGGATGGCTATGCGTCAGGTTTGGCGATCTATTTCGGCATGATGTCCAATCTGTCGTCGATGTTCATCAACATTGGCTTGTACGTTCTGGTGGGGATGATCCTCAAGCAAACCCGATTACCGGAATTGCTGCTCAACACCATCAAACCGTTCAATCTGCCGGCGCCGATGCTGGCTTCAGTGATCATTTTCGCCACGGCGTTTCCCACCGCCTTCACCGGTGCCTCGGGTATTTTTATCCTGGCAGTTGGTGGTGTGGTTTATGACGAGCTCAGGCGAGCCGGGGCTGGGCGCCAGTTGTCGCTGGCCACCACCGCCATGTCCGGAAGCCTGGGTGTGGTGCTGAACCCGTGCCTGCTGATTGTGGTGATTGCAGCCCTGAACAAGGAAGTCACTACCACCGAAATGTACGGCTGGGGTTTCTGGGTGTTCATCATGTCCGCGACCTTGTTTTCCTTGATTGTCTGCAAGACCCAGGGCAACTGGAAGCCGCGGCCTGCGCCAGGTGCGTTTCGTGCTGCCGTGCGGCAAACCCGGCCACTGCTGCCGTACGTCATCGTGGCTGTGCTGGTGGTGCTGGCCGTCTGGGTGATTCTTGGCCTGCAATTCAACGAATACAGTGCACCGCTGATCCTGCCGCTGGTGATGCTGGCGCTGGTGCTGCTGGATGCGGGTAAAGACTCCCGGAACGAGGGCGAGTCCCGGTTTCAGGCGTTCTGGAATCGCAGCACCGCCGCCGCCAGTGATTCGGCCGTGCATATCGGTGCGCTGCTGGCACTGATTGGTTTCTCCATCTGCCTTGGTGGCATTCTGGAGCGCTCCGAGATCGTCCACGCGCTGTTTCCGGAGAGTCTCACCAGCCCCTGGATCGCGATGTTGGTGATTGTGGTGATGCTGACACTCATCGGCATGGTGATGGATCCCTTTGGCGCGGTGATCCTCGTATCCGCGACCATTGCTCAGCCCGCCATTCAGCTGGGTATCGATCCACTGCACTTCTGGATTGTTTGCCTGGTGGCGTTTGAACTCGGCTACCTGAGCCCGCCGGTTGCGTTGAACCACCTGCTGACGCGCCAGGTTGTGGGCGAAACAGAGGTGCTGGCCTGTGAACGCACCGGAAGTTTCTGGCACCGCTACGAGCGCCTGCTATTGCCCCTGGCCGTCATGGCACCCACGTTGTTGCTGGTGGCGTTCGTACCGATGATGTTCTACGCCCTGTAAACAGTCCAGATTAATACGAAACCGCCTCCGGCCATCAGCCGCAGGCGGTTTTTTCGCATCTGAGTAAGAGCTTTGGGCGTATCGGTTAACACTCAGTTAATAAACGTCGCCCCGGGATGCTGTATGCTGGAGGCAGTTGCAGAGATGAGTGCTATGGACATCATGCTGACCCCCAAAACGCTTTTTAAAAAGGCGGCGTCTGCCGCGACTTTTTTGATGCTTGCCGGTTGTGGCGGTGGTGGCTCTGACTCAGATCTGCAGTCAGTGAATGTGGCCCTGTCTGGTTTTATCGATATCGAAACCGGCACCCGGGTAGACGCCGATAACGCCGACGCCCTGACTCTGAATTCGACGCCCCGCAGCACCGCACAAAGCCTGCCGCAGGAATACGTGCTGGCGGGCTATGTCAGTGCTTCCGATGGTGTGTATCCCTCGATCCCTGACTTTCCCTCCTTCGCTTATGCCGCCGACCCAAGTGATGAGTTCTCGATGTCGCTGCGCACTGGGCAGTCGGTTGAGCTTCAGGCCTTTGGTACCCGGGAAGGGGCCTCAGCGCTTAGATTGTCGTTGAGCCAGGGTGGTGGTGAAGTTGATTCGGCGACCACCAACAGTTCCGCCAGTCAGATCTCGGTGACCAATGCCGGGGGCGATGGCACCTCCACCGTTCGGGTCGAATCCCAGGGCCCCACGCCCATGCTCTATGTCCTCTCGACCGCGGTGAATGCCTCGAGGCAGGCGAGATCTTTTGATTGGCCGGCCCATGAATTTGTCGAAGGGGAGGCCATCGTTGTCTTGGAGGCGAGTCCCGACCCAGCATCGGCCCAGACGATGATGGCTCAGGCCAATATGGCCGCTGCGCAGGAATTGGCACCAGGCCTTTGGCGAGTGAAAGCACCGGTGCAGGCCATGGCTGCCAGTGGTCAGAGTGCCCAGGTGGCAACGCTGGACTGGATCCGTTCACTGAAACACCAGCCAGGCATTGAATCGGCAACACCGAATTACCGGATGCAGACCATGACGCCCGTGGATGAGCCTTTATATGGCGCTCAGCAATGGCACTATGGCTTGTTGAATGGGCCAACCGCCTGGCAGTTGGCGCCTAATGCCGGGAGCAATGTGACGGTGGCGGTTATGGACACCGGTCTGTACCGGGCATCCAGTGGCAATTGGCATCAGGACATCAACGCCAACGTGATTTCACCGTTACCTCCGGGAACGGATTTTGTCTCGGAGCAATTCGACAACGATGGTCAGCCCGGGCGGGACAATAACCCAGCTGATCCCGGCAACAGTGTGGGCGGCAGTGTTTACCACGGCACCCATGTCGCTGGCACTGTAGCCGCTGTGGTCAATGGCTCCGGTGGTGGTGGCGTCGCGTTCGAATCCACGCTGCTGCCAGTTCGTGTTCTCGGAGACGGTGGTTCCGGCTCCTCTGCGGATCTGCTGGCGGCGCTGCAGTGGGTCTCCGGGCCTCCAAGTGGTCAGCCACGCGCCGACATAGTGAACCTGAGTCTGGGTGGCTTGCCGTTCATACAGTCCCTGCAGAATGCCATCAGCAACGCTACCAATCGCGGTGTGATCTTTGTGGCGGCGGCCGGCAATTCATCGACGAGTACAGAGTCTTACCCCGCGGCCTTTGCCGACGTATTTGCCGTCAGCGCCGCGGATGGCGCTGGCGAGCTGGCGTCGTATTCCAACTTTGGTACCTGGGTTGATCTGGCGGCTCCCGGTGGCGACGCCAGCCGTGATGGCAATGGCGATGGCCGCGGCGACGTGGTGGTCAGCACCAGCGTGATCAACGGGACCGAGGAAACCTACATCGGTTTGCAGGGCACCTCCATGGCCGCGCCCCATGTCTCGGGTGTACTGGCCCTGATGAAGGGCGAGAATGCTGCGCTGGACTACGAAGATATCAACGGCTTTCTGATGGCTGGCGATTTGACCGTGGCCGATTGCGGCAGTCAAAACTGCCCAAGGACCGACCAGCTTGGCTGGGGGCTGCTGGATGCCAGTAAAGCGGCCTCTGCGGCCCAGGCTACGCCCATTCGCGATTTGCTCACCGCCACACCGGCGGTGGTGTCACTGTCCTCGGAAGGCGCGCGGACGGCGAACGTAGCGCTTGAGGTTTACGGCGACAATCCCAGCACGGTTACCATCAGGAGTGTTTCTGAGCCGCCAGACTGGTTGTCCATAGACTCTGCTCCGGCGAGCACCGACTCTGGAACGAGCTTTGATATTTCCGTGAGTCTCAACCTGGCAGCCCTCGAACCAGGGGTGTCTGAAAGAACCACCATTGAGGTTGAGTACCAAGGCGACAGCCAGACTCGAACACTCGAGATTCCCGTGGTTGGCCAGCAGGTTACCGACCAGCAGGCCCGAGACGCCGGCAGGCATTTCGTGCTGCTGGTCAGTCCGGAGCCGGAGGGTGGTTTCTTCAGCACTGAGGCCCAGACCAACGTGGTGGCCGAGAATGGCCAGTATCGCTTTGTGTTCGAACCGGATGATGGCGTGCCGCCAAAAGAATTGAACGAGGTGTCGCCGGGCAATTACATCCTGGTGGCCGGCTCTGATCTGGATAATGATGGCCTGATTTGTCACGGTGGTGAGGCCTGTGCCGAATACCCGGTTGCCGGGTTGCGGCAGGAAATTACCCTATCGGCAGGCAACCCGATCGAAGGTATTCGCATGACCACGAGTTATTCCCGGCCGTCGATTTCCGCGGCTTCTCCGGAGCAGTTGCCGCGGCCTGACTTCCAGGGCTACCAGTTGCTGTCACCGAATCCCGACGCCACCAACGTGAAAGCATTATCACAACCATGACGCAATCCATTCGCAAGGCGATCAGTGTGGCGGTGTGTGCCAGTGCCCTCGGTGCTGGTTGCGCCGTCAGCCAGACCGAAACCCAGTCCGGCGCACCGCTGGCCCGCCAGATCGCGCAGTCGGCTCACTGTGGCCTGGTTGCCCCCGGCCATATTCACCTGGCCAGCGCTGACGATGTCGACCGGCTGGACGCCTTGCCGGGCCGCATGCTACCGCTGGCGTCCTTGAGATCGGTCCAGTTCAGCCGCGAACACGTGGTACTGGCCGCCCTGGGCCAAAAGCCTACCGGCGGATTCAGTATCACCCTGGCGGGTGCGAAAATTATCGACGACGAGCTGGTGCTCGCGGTGGACATCCGGGAGCCAGCGCCAGGAATGATGGTAAGCCAGGCACTCACCACCCCATGCGCGGCCATTGCGGTCACGGCGTCCGGCTGGGACGACATCCGGATCGCACCGGTCGAAAACAACCGTTGATCTTTCCGGCCGAATCCCTAAGCTATGCCCCAGCTTTTCGTTCCAATCGCGGAGTTTCTTCCTGCTTATGAGCCAACAACAATACAACGCTGAAGCCATTGAAGTACTCAAGGGCCTTGACCCGGTGCGCAAGCGTCCGGGCATGTATACGGACACCAGTCGGCCCAACCATCTGGCGCAGGAAGTTATCGACAACAGCGTGGACGAAGCCCTGGCGGGGCATGCGCGCCGCATTGATGTGGTCCTGTACAACGATGGTTCCTTGAGTGTTGAGGACGACGGCCGGGGTATGCCGGTGGATTTGCATAAAGAGGAAGGGCTGCCGGGTGTTGAGCTGATCCTGACCCGGCTCCATGCCGGCGGCAAGTTCACCCAGGGTAACTACAATTTCTCCGGCGGTTTGCACGGGGTTGGTGTTTCTGTGGTTAACGCGCTGTCCAAGCATCTGGAAATCACGATCAAGCGTGATGGCCAGCTGCACCGCATGACTTTCGCCCATGGCGAGAAGGCCAGTGAACTGGAGGTGATCGACACCGTCGGCAAGCGCAACACCGGCACCCGGCTGAAGTTCACCCCAGACACCAGCTATTTCGACAGCCCGAATTTCTCCGTCAGTCGCCTGCGCCATAATCTGAGGGCAAAGGCAGTTCTGTGTCCGGGGCTCACGGTGACTTTCTTGCAGGAAAAAACCGGAGAGAAGGACGAGTGGTTTTACGAGGATGGCCTGCGGGATTACCTGCGGTCCACCCTGGCGGACATCGAAGCCGTACCCCTTGAGCCGTTTACCGGCAGCTTTTCTGGAAACAAAGAAGCTGTGGACTGGGCCATCCAGTGGCTGCCCGAAGGCGGTGAGACGGTCATGGAAAGCTATGTAAACCTGATTCCCACCGCCCAGGGCGGCACCCACGTGAATGGGTTGAGGACGGGTTTGCTGGAAGCCATGCGCGAGTTCTGTGAATTCCGCAATCTGCTGCCTCGCGGCGTTAAGCTGTCGCCCGAGGATATCTGGGAGCGTGCCGCCTACGTGCTCTCATTCAAGATGCAGGAGCCGCAGTTCTCCGGTCAGACCAAAGAGCGTTTGTCTTCCCGCGAGGCCGCAGCCTTCATTTCCGGTGTGGTCAAGGACGCCTTCAGCCTGTGGCTGAACCAGCACACTGACATTGCCGAGGTGCTGGCGGAGCTGTTTATCAGCAATGCTCAGCGCCGTTTACGCGCCAGCAAGAAGGTTGCCCGTAAGAAGGTAACGTCCGGCCCGGCGCTGCCCGGTAAACTGGCAGACTGTTCCGGTGGCGATACTGCGCGCTCGGAGCTGTTCCTGGTTGAGGGTGACTCGGCCGGTGGTTCCGCCAAACAGGCCCGTGATCGCGAATTTCAGGCGGTGATGCCGCTGCGAGGCAAGATTCTGAATACCTGGGAAGTGGATCCGTCGGAAGTGCTGGCGTCCCAGGAAGTGCACGATATTGCTGTCGCCATCGGGGTAGATCCCGGTTCCGACAAGCTGGATGGGCTGCGCTACAACAAGGTCTGCATCCTCGCGGACGCCGATTCCGACGGCCTGCACATCGCCACCTTGCTGTGCGCGCTGTTCGTTAAGCATTTCCGTCCGGTGGTGGCCGCGGGCCATGTGTTTGTGGCCATGCCACCGCTGTACCGGGTGGATCTGGGCAAGGAAACTTTCTATGCCCTGGATGAGCACGAAAAGCAGGGCATTATCGACCGCCTGGCTGCCGAGAAGCGCAAAGGAAAGATCTCGGTCACCCGGTTCAAGGGCCTGGGTGAGATGAACCCGCTGCAGCTGCGGGAAACCACCATGGCACCGGATACTCGCCGCCTGGTGATGCTCACCATCGAAGAAAATGACGACACCGACAGCCGTATGGACATGCTGCTGGGCAAGAAGCGGGCATCCGATCGTCGGTCCTGGCTGGAAACCTACGGCAACATCGCCGACGTCGTGACGTGATATATCTAAGGGTGCTATAAAAAGCATCCTTTATTCTTTCTCAGTATTCCTCAAAGTCGTTATCCTGCCAGTTTTCTGTTCGGGAAGAACCGTAAATGGACTGGCAAGGCTGGTTTGCGCTGGGCCTGGCGGGCACCTCGCTGATACTCATGAGTGTTGGACGCTTAGCACCCCACATGGTGATGATGGGGGTGCTGGTCGTGCTCAGTGCCACGGGTATCGTCTCTGCCGAACAGGCGCTTTCCGGTTTCAGCAACACGGGGCTGATCACCGTGGTCGCCATGTTTGTGGTAGCCGCCGGTATCCACCACTCCGGCGGTGTTGATCTGCTGGTGCACCACCTGCTCCGCAACCCCAGTACCGTTCGAAGTGCCCAGGCCCGGATTGCCCTGCCGGTGTCATTGCTGAGTGGCTTCCTGAACAACACGCCGGTTGTGGCCACCATGATTCCTGCGGTGCATGCCTGGTCTCGCAAGATTGGCATCTCGCCCTCCAAGCTCATGATCCCCCTGAGCTACTCCGCCATTCTTGGCGGTACTCTCACGCTAATCGGTACCAGCACCAATCTGGTGGTTAATGGCCAGGTTCAGCAGCTTACCGGCGGTCCGGGCTTTTCCATTTTTACCATCACGGCGGTCGGGCTTCCGGTGGCCGTGATCGGTGTTGCGGTGATGCTGTTGGTCATGCCGCGATTCCTGCCAGATCGCAAAGACCAGCAGAAGTTCGGTTCGATGCGCGAATTTACCCTGGAAGTTGCCGTGTCCTTTGATGGTCCGCTGGTGGGAAAGACCGTGGGCGAGGCCGGTTTGCGGGAACTGGAGCGGCTCTATCTGGTCGAGATCGAACGTGACGGCAGCGTGGTTACCGCAGTGCCCTCGGAAGAGCGGCTCCGGGGCGGCGATCGCCTGGTGTTTGCTGGTGACACCCAGGCCATCTCTGACCTGTTGCGTATCAATGGCATCGTACCTTCCGTTCACGAGGATGAGCCCAGCCTGAGTAAAGACCGGGCTGAACGCCGGCTGGTAGAGGCGGCCCTGTCCCCCCAGTCTGATGTGCTCGGACAGACCATTCGTGACGCCCGCTTCCGTGATCGTTATGGCGCCGTGGTGCTGGCAGTCGCCCGGGGTGGTGAGCGGGTATCCGGCAATCTCGGGAATATCCGCTTGAAACCGGGCGATGTGTTGCTGCTGGAAGCGCGTCCCGCCTTCGTCAGCCGGCAGCGCTATAACAAAGACTTCTTGCTGATTAACGATCTGGACACCGAGACGCCCCGCCACGACCGCGCATGGCTGTCCTGGGGTATCCTGCTGGTCCTGGTCGGATTGGCGGCCTGCGGTGTGCTGAGCATGCTTAACGCGGCCCTGCTGGGCGCCAGTTTGATGATCATCTCCGGTTGCTGTTCGGTAGGGCAGGCGCAGAAATCCGTTGATGTGCCGGTTATCCTCACCATCGCGGCATCCTTTGCCCTGGGTGCGGCATTGCAGGAGACCGGAGCCGCCAATTATGTCGCTGAGGGCATTCTCGGGCTCAGTCAGGGCAATATCCTGCTGGCGGTACTGCTGGTGTACATCACCGTGTCGGTGCTGACGGAGGTCATCACCAACAACGCGGCCGCTGTGCTGGTTATTCCAATTGTGCTGTCGATGACGGCCACCATGGGGGTGGCAGCTGAGCCGTTTGTCATTGCAGTGATGATGGCTGCGTCAGCCAGTTTTGCGACGCCACTGGGTTATCAGACCAACATGATGGTGTTTGGCCCAGGCGGCTACCGTTTTAGTGATTTTGTGCGGGTGGGATTGCCCATGAACCTGTTTATAGGCGCCTTAACGGTAACGGTGATCGCCCTGGTGTACGGAATCAGTCCCGGCTGACTCGCGGCTGCGTGGGGTTGGCTAAAATGTCGCAGCACAGGACCCGGAGTTCACCATCCTGGGAGTAGCCCTGGGACAGGGTGATGCACATGTAGGCGCCGGTCACGCACAGGTAAGGGGCGGTGACGTGCAGGTTGTCCGGCTGTGCCAGTGCCTGGCGCAGGTATTCCTGGCGGAACCAGTCAGCGCTGCTGGTACTTTCAAGAGGTTTGAAGCGAGGGTCCAGACTGCGCGTTCCGGTATCGGAAACGATGGTGTCGGCAATCTGAATGCCATGCTCGTTGACCAGGTAGCAGCGGGAAACCGCCTGGTGGTTGAGTAGTCCAAGACACGCCTGGTGCATCTCTGAACCGTCGCGTAATTTATCAATCGCGTCCAAAAAATAGCCCCGGAAAAACTCAGTCAGTTGCCGGGTTGGGTCCAGGGTGACCTGGTTGCGCGACTTGTACTCGTTCAGCAGCTCGTCAAAATTCGCGGGCGTGCGCGTCAGTTCTTCCAGGTTGATACTCGGGGTTCGGAAATAAAAACCCTGAACAAAATCGACCCCCGCATCTATCGATATCAGCGCCTGTTCCCGTGTTTCCACTCCCTCCAGCAATACCAGGCAGCCTGATTGATGTAGCAGTGAAACAATGCCGTTCAAAATCTGTCTGGCCTTTCGATCTTCCGTGGCCCGGGTGAGCAGGGTTCTATCCAGCTTTACAATATCCGGTGACAGGTTCCAGATGCGCTCAAAATTCGAGTGGCCGGCGCCAAAATCGTCGATGGCCGTAAGGCAACCCAGCTTCTTGTAATAGGCCACTGTTTCTTTGAGCTTCTCGGCGTCATCCGTGGGTTGCTCAACAATCTCAATGACGATTCGGTGCGGCGGTAGTCCGGTCTTTTCCAGCAACTGACCAAAGAAGGAGTCGGCGTGGCGGCCACTGGTGACGGCCTGGGGTGAAACGTTCAAGAACAGCCAGTTCAGCTGGTCTTCAAGGCCGCTGTAGTTGCGTATGTGCAAATACCGGCACAAGCGGTCCAGCAGCAGATTTTCAGAGTCCGACGCGGGCAGTTGGAACAGGTGCAGGGGCAGCACGGCGGAGTCGTCGTTATCGAAAGCCCGGATCAGGGCTTCATAGCCAACAATGCGTTTGTGCGAAATGCTGTAGATGGGCTGCAGAGCCGTGCGAAGGGTCAGGCCTTGGAAATCGGCCGTCCACATCTCACCCTCGTGGCTAAGCATCGGAGACAGAAGGTCGAGTTCCGGAACCGCCAGCTTTTCGGGGAGACTCTTCGACATGGTTCATTCTGATTGGTTGCATGACATTGCCCTTCGCTACAAAGCGCTAGGCTGAACTGCTGAGCCCCAGCTGGGAAGGACCACGAGATAGGTCAGCGCAACTGAAGTACGTGCTGAGATTGCCAAAAAAACCAGATTATTACCACTGTTTCATGTCGAAAGTGGGAATCATTCACATATCGAGGGGCCAGCCAGAGTTTGGCCAAGCGTTTGAGAGTGGGGGCGTTCGGGGCTGATGTACATGTAAAAAAAGATAAAAGGGAGGCGACCCCTGGGATCGCCGTGAAATCAGTTGTTGCTGGGTACTACCACGCTTTCGTCGAAATCAAATTCCATGTCCGTGTCCTTTCTTTCTATGAGTCCCCGTCACGGGGTTAACAAATATGGACTTAGTCTAACTTAGGTGACTTTTTGAACAATCCGTAAAACCCGTATACGACCAAAGGCATAGATGCCTGCAAATGATCAGAATTTCTGATGGTGGTTGGCAAAACATTTCGATAGTTTTTGTCGCAGGCCGTTTCTAGAATGAAGCACGGTTGTTCAAACAGGGATGGAGTTCAGTAAAAAGATGCAAATCAGAAATTCTTCCGAGCGTTACGGGCTGGTTGCGGTAACCATTCACTGGTTGGTGGCGGTTGTCGTGCTGGGGTTATTTACGCTCGGATTCTGGATGGTGGATCTGACCTACTACGACGACTGGTACAAACAGGCGCCTGACATCCATCGCAGCGTTGGCATTCTTTTGTTCGGCCTCATGGTCCTGCGCGTGTTCTGGCGCGTGGCCAATGCTGGTCCCAAACCATTGCCCAGTCACAAGCGCTGGGAAGTGGCCAGTGCCCATGCGGCGCACGGCCTGCTGTACTTGCTACTGTTTGTGGCGATGGTCAGCGGTTATCTGATTTCTACCGCCGACGGCTCTGCCATCGATGTGTTCGGTTGGTTCGAGGTGCCGTCTGTTACCGGCCGGATTAAAGGCCTGGAAGATACTGCCGGCACGGTGCACTACTGGTCGACCTGGGCAATCGTGGCCTTGGCTGCAGTGCACGCGGCTGGCGCCCTGAAACATCATTTAATTGATCGCGACAACACACTTCGGCGTATGCTCGGCGGATAACCGGATGCGCCCATAACAAGCTTTTCGGCCCTTTTCGGGCATGGTTCATGAAAAAGGAGAAAATTATGAAGAAGGTACTTCTCGCGTCTGCGGTTTCCATGGCTATGGCGGGTGCCGTCAAGGCTGATGGTCACAGTGCTACGTACGATTTCGACAACAAGGGTGCGCATCAGTTCGTCACCTTCAAGATTTCTCACCTGGGTTACAGCTGGCTGTATGGCCGTTTCAACGATTTCGACGGCCAGTTTGTCTACGATGCTGAGAATCCTGCCAACAGCTCGGTGAATGTGACCATCGATACTTCCAGCGTCGATTCAAACCACGCCGAGCGCGACAAGCACCTGCGCAGCGAGGATTTCCTGTATGTGGACGAGTATCCGCAGGCCAGCTTCAAGAGTAAGCGCGTGGTGGTTGATGGCGAGGGTGAGGCCGATATTATCGGTGACCTGACTTTGCGTGGCGTTACCAAAGAGGTGACTCTGGACGCCGAACTGATCGGCCACGGCGAAGATCCATGGGGTGGCTATCGCATGGGGTTCGAAGCTGAAACTGAGCTGCGTCTGAAAGACTTCGGTATCCCGATGGAGCTTGGCGAGGCCTCAGAGACGGTTGAAATCATCATCTCTGTAGAAGGTATTCGCCAGTAAAGCTGAAAGATTGACGGATGCTGAAAGGTATCTGAGGAAAAGAGCCAGGGGTTGGCTATGAGTGCCGAACCCTGGCTCGTCTTATGCAGGCTATCCCCGCCTGAATTGATTTACGATTCCCGCTTTTACTGCCCGCAATGGGCCTGTCTCATCACGCCTTGGAATGCCCAGACGTTTGGTTCGAACGACACAAATGCCGCTGCCGCCAGAACTGACCAGCAAAGATGACCAGCCAGATCAGCACACCCGCCCAAAGATACGGCTCGGGAATCTGGAAGGTTCCGCTGATTGTAAACTCCACCAGGAGCATCAGGGCCACTGCCAGTAGCGCATTCACCATGGCCGTGACCATGGCTTGCCCGCAGGCTTTCAGGTTGGGTTTCATAGTGTTCCGCTTGTGAGGAAAGTTAAACGGTCTTCTATCCGACGTTGGCGAGCATACGGTGGGCATTACAGAGTCTCCATGCGGGGTTTCCGCTATTGGAAGTTGGAGTATCTGAGCGCGCGTCCATATAATGAGCCCTCACGTCGCGGCCCGTGATTATTTCGCGTTCAACGGGTAGCATCATCGGCGTCATTCACTTCAGGTAATACAGGCAGAAGAGGCATCCATGCCAGAGTTCCAGACTACGGATGAAGGCTTTGAGCGGGTTTCACTCAGGGACTACACGGAAAAGGCCTATCTCGACTACTCCATGTACGTCATCCTTGACCGGGCCCTGCCCAACGTGGGCGACGGTCTCAAGCCGGTTCAACGGCGCATTGTTTACGCGATGTCCGAACTGGGGCTGAAATCCACGTCCAAGTACAAGAAATCGGCGCGTACCGTCGGTGATGTACTCGGTAAGTTCCATCCCCACGGTGACAGCGCCTGTTACGAAGCCATGGTGCTGATGGCGCAGCCGTTCTCCTACCGATACCCGCTGGTGGATGGCCAGGGCAACTGGGGGTCGCCAGACGATCCCAAGTCTTTTGCCGCCATGCGTTATACTGAGTCCCGCCTGGCACCGTTTGCCGAGGTGCTGCTCGGTGAGCTGGGCCAAGGTACGGTGGACTGGGTGCCGAATTTTGACGGCACCATGGACGAACCTTCGGTTCTGCCCGCACGTCTGCCTCATGTGTTGCTGAATGGCACCACCGGCATCGCTGTTGGTATGGCGACTGACATCCCGCCCCATAACGTGCGTGAGGTGAGTGCCGCCTGTATACGGCTTCTGGATAGCCCGGAGGCCACTGTTGATGAACTCTGTGAGCACATCAAGGGCCCGGATTTCCCCACCTACGCCGAGATCATCACGCCGCGCAAAGACATTCGCCAGATGTACGAGACTGGCCGCGGGTCTTTACGCATGCGGGCACGTTGGATTCGCGAAAACGGTGAAATTGTCATTACTGACCTGCCGCACCAGGTGTCAGGTGCTCGTGTTCTGGAGCAGATTGCGCAGCAAATGCAGGCCAAGAAACTGCCAATGGTCGCTGATCTGCGCGACGAATCAGACCATGAGAACCCGACGCGCCTCGTTATTGTGCCGCGTTCCAACCGGGTTGATCTCGACGGTTTGATGGCGCATATGTTCGCCAGCACCGATCTGGAGAAAACCTACCGGGTTAACATCAACGTCATTGGCAATGATGGCCGTCCGGGCGTCAAGGGCTTGCACACCATTCTGACCGAGTGGCTGGCGTTCCGCCGGACCACCGTGACGCGCCGACTGCAGCACCGCCTGGACAAAGTGCTGGCCCGACTGCACCTGCTCGAAGGTTTGTTGATCGCCTATCTAAACATCGATGAGGTGATTGAAATTATCCGTACCGAGGACAAGCCCAAGCCGGTTTTGATGGAGCGGTTCGGGTTGTCCGCGGATCAGGCTGAAGCCATTCTCGAGCTGAAACTGCGCCACCTGGCCAAGCTTGAGGAAATGAAGATCCGGGGTGAGCAAGATGAGCTGGCGGCCGAGCGTGATGAGCTACAAACCATTCTCGGTTCCGAGGATCGTCTGCGTGAACTGATCAAGTCCGAACTTCAGGCCGATGCCGAAACCTACGGCGATGACCGTCGCTCACCGATTGTGGAGCGCGAGGAAGCCCGAGCATTCAGTGAAATCGATCTGGTGTCCAGCGATCCGGTTACCGTGGTGCTGTCCGAGAAAGGCTGGGTGCGAGCAGCGAAAGGCCACGACATCGAGCCTGAGGGTCTGAGCTACAAAGCCGGTGACAGCTTTGCCCTGGCGGCACGGGGTCGCAACAATCAGCAGGCAATCTTCCTGGACTCCACCGGTCGTGCCTACTCACTGATGGCGCACAGCTTCCCGTCCGCGCGAGGGCAGGGCGAGCCGCTGACTGGCCGGATCAACCCCCCATCCGGGGCGAGTTTCTCTGGCCTGTTGATGGGCGATTCTGCTCGCAAGGCCTTGCTGGTAACCGACGGTGGTTATGGCTTTGTTACCTCGCTGAACGACATGATCAGCAAGAATCGTAACGGCAAGGCGGTGGTCAGTGTGCCCAAGGGTGCCCGGATCATGCCGCCGATCACCATTCCGGCCACAGAAAAGACCCTCTACCTTGGCGCAGTGTCCAATGAGGGGAGGATGCTGGTGTTCCCCCTGAGTGAATTGCCGGAGCTGGCCAAGGGGAAGGGTAACAAGATCATCAGCATCCCCTCGGCCCGGGTACAGAATCGGGAAGAGTATGTGGTCGCCGTGGCCGTGTTTGCCGAAGACGATCAGCTGGAGATTCGTGCCGGCAAGCGCAAGATGGGCCTGCACTTCAGCGACCTTGAGCATTACCTGGGCGAGCGTGGCCGGCGTGGGCACAAACTGCCCCGGGGCCTGCAGCGCGTTGACGGCATTGATGTGATTCCTTCGGCCGCACGGGCACAGGAAGAGGAGAGCACCGAGAGTGAGTGAGCTGGTACTGATTAATGTCTCCGGCCGGGACAAGCCCGGCCTCACCTCGGAAATTACCGGGATCATGGGCCAGTACGATGTCCGGATTCTCGATATCGGCCAGGCGGTGATTCATGACCATCTGACCTGGGGCATCCTGATTGAGATTCCGGACGCCTCCAAGTCTTCGCCGGTGATTCGCGATTTGCTGTTCCGGCTGCACGCCCTGGACCTGCAGGTGCGGTTTGCACCGATAACAATAGAGGAGTACCAGAGCTGGGCGGAAGGTCGAAATCGAGCCTGCTACATCGTCACCCTGCTGGCCAGAGACATCCAGGCTGAGCAGATCGCCCGGGTTTCGGCCATCACAGCTCGCCATGGTCTCAACATCGATAACATTTCCCGCTTGTCGGCCCGGCCATCGCTGAACTCTGCTCAGAACCGCATTGCCTGCGTGGAGTTTTCGGTACGGGGAACGCCCTCGGATCTGGACGCATTGCGGGCCGATTTCCTGCACATCGCCGGTGAAATGAACGTCGACATCGCCTTCCAGGAAGACTCAATCTTCCGCCGGAATCGTCGGTTGGTGGTGTTCGATATGGACTCCACCCTGATTGAAGCCGAAGTTATTGATGAGCTGGCACGGGAAGCCGGCGTGGGTGACCAGGTCGCTGAGATTACCGAGCGGGCGATGCAGGGCGAGCTGGACTTTGGTCAGAGCTTTGCGGAGCGCCTGGCGCTGTTGAAGGGGCTTGATGAGTCCGTGCTCGAAGGTATTGCGGCCCGCCTACGGATGACCGAAGGAGCAGAGCACCTGATCCGCAGCCTGAAGGCGCTGGGTTACCGAACTGCGATCCTGTCCGGTGGGTTTACCTATTTTGCCCGCCACCTGCAGGCCAAGCTGGGTATCGATTACGTCTACGCCAACGAGCTGGAGATTGTTGATGGCAAGGTTACCGGTCAGGTCTCCGGCCAGGTGGTGGATGGCAAGCGTAAGGCCGAGCTGCTGCTGGAAATTGCCGAGAAAGAGCACATTGCCCGTGAACAGGTGATTGCCGTGGGGGATGGTGCCAACGACCTGCCGATGCTGAGTCAGGCCGGTCTGGGCGTGGCGTTCCGCGCCAAGCCGCTGGTCAAGGAATCGGCACGGCACTCGATATCGACGTTAGGGCTGGATGCCATTCTCTATCTGATTGGCTTCCGTGAGAGCGAAACCAATCAGGGATTGGAGCGGGCCGGTTTTTGATCGGTTCCAGTGCTTGCTGAATATAAAAACGGCGCCCAGGGGGCGCCGTTTTTTTGCCATGCAGTGTGGGGTCAGTGATCCCCGAAGTCGTAGTTCATCTCCGGCACAGGCGCTTGCAGGTAGTAACCCTGAATATAGTTGACACCGGCTTGCCAGAGTGTGGCCAGGACACCGGCGTTTTCCACCAGCGGGATGATGGTCAGCTTGCCGCTGTTCTGCAGGGTCTTGACCATTTCCTTAACCTGTTCCTTGGCGGTGTCGTTCTTCTGGATTTCCTCAGTAAACGAACCGTCGATCTTCACGTAGTCGGTCTCGATGTGCTTCAGGGTATTGAACGGGTTGAGCGCACAACCGAACTGACCAATGGAAACCTTGCAGTGCAACTCGTGCACGGCCTTGCTGAATTCTTTCGCCTGTTTCATGTAGTTATTGGCATCGCCTTCCCGGATCTGGAAGACCAGTGAGTCACCGGGCAGGCGTGCCGCCTTCAGGGCCACACTGAGCCAGGCTGTGAAGGTCTGGTCCTGCAGGGTTTCGGCCGTGATGTTCAGGAACAGGCGGGTATCATGCCCGCGCGACCGGTGGCTGGCCAGCTGCTTGATAGTCTGCAGGATAACCCAGCGGTCGATCTTGATGGCAGTATCTGCAGGGCCCATCGGCGGCAGGAAGTCGTAGGGTGAGACTTCTTCTTCATCCTTGTCGAGCATCCGGACAAACGCCTCGTAGTGCTCTTCGCCCTCGCCACGCAGGTTGATGATAGGCTGGAATAACAGCTTGAAACGGTTGTCTTCCAGGGCTTTTATGATCGCCTCAACCGAATTGCCTTCATCAAGGCTTTCGTAATCCGTCGGGTTGTAGACCAGAACACCGTTGCCCTGTTCGTGCCCTTCCTGTTTGCGCACATCGGACGAGGCGGTGTGGGCCCGGGCCATCAGCTCCTCAGCTTTCGGAGAATTTTCGGTGATGGCAGCAACACCGATACTGACCGTGAACTGCA
This sequence comes from Marinobacter sediminum, assembly GCF_016820575.1. Taxonomy (GTDB): domain Bacteria; phylum Pseudomonadota; class Gammaproteobacteria; order Pseudomonadales; family Oleiphilaceae; genus Marinobacter; species Marinobacter sediminum. The sequence goes on from NZ_JAEMQH010000002.1 coordinate 176,981, forward strand.
CGGTTCGACCGTTTATATCAAAAAGGTGGTCTTCGACCGCCTTGCGTACGCGTTCGGCGTGCTCGGCCATGGCCTTTTCGTCACAGGGCTGGCACATCAGGCAGAAGGCGTCATCACTCAGGCGGGCAAGGATGACCTCTTCATCCACCTGCTGTTTGAGCAGGTTGGCCAGGTCGCTCAGCAGCAGGTCCGCACCAGCAATGCCGACCTGCCCCTTCATGCTCATGAAGTTGTCGAGTGCTATGTAGGCGAGTGCGCCGGTTTGGTTCTTTTTGCCGGCCTCGCCAATGTTTGCGGCCAGGGCGTCCATCAGGTATTGACGGTTGAACAGGCCGGTCATCAGATCCTGGCTACTGATCTGGCGCAGCTTTTCTTCCAGCTCGGCGTCGCTGTGTTCAGGCTGGAGTACGATCTGGGTGCAGGCTTCGCCGTCGTATGTGGCGGCAGACACTGACATGGTCACGTTGAACTCGTGATCGTCGCTGCGGCGCGCGGTGCAGTTCATGGTCATGCCGTCTTCGCCCTTTTCGGCAAAAGACTTCATGAACTCTTTGTACTTGCCCTGGCTCTCCGCGGTGAGGGTATCGAGTACCGGAATACAGATCAGGTCGTCGATATCGTCGTAGCCGAGGAATTCCATGTACGACTGGTTGGCATAGATGTGCATGCCGTCGTTGATGTAGGCGATGGCGTCCTTGGAACTCTCCAGCAGCAGCTGGCAGCGTTGTTCGGCCTCGCGCAGGTGGGACTCCAGAGCTCGCCGACGGCGCCGATCTTCCAGGGCGGCGAGTTCGCGATTAACCGTCAGCACCAGCAGATCTGTGTACTCGAAAGGAACCGTGTCCTGGGCGCCGGCTTTCAACACCGTAACGGTGCGTTCGCGGCTCTGCTCTTCGGTCAGCAGGATGAACGGAATGTCCTTGTCCATCCGGCGAATCATCGCCAGAGCGTCGTCGGCACTGAACTCCTGCTCCAGGTCCCGGGCCAGCAACAAGTCCCAGTTGCCGGCTTTCAGGGTTTCCTCCAGATCCTCTTCCGAAGTAATGCGGTGAGCGCGAGTGGCCTTGCCAGAGTTTCTGAGCAGGCTGACCAGCGATTCGGCATCATTTTGGTCGGGATCAAGGATTAGCAGGTGTACGGTCGCGTTCTTTTTCTGCATTCGTAAGGCGTCTCGTGGTGCACGTTGGGATAGGCCGGGCGGTCACTTAGCTGAATGATGCAGCGGATAGTCGCCAATAACAACCCTGTAGCCAATGGGTTCCCACTGCCAGGCATCTACAGCGACGGCCACAGTGAATCGAATTCATCCTCACTGGCGCCAGAGGGAGTGTCCGGGGCGTTGGCCGACGGCATTGAGGCATTGTGCAGTTTCAATTCGAACTGGCTGATGCTTCCGGTTGAAGACACCTTCTTCGACAACTGACCCTGGTCTTCCCGGCCGTCGTGCAGCAGCGAAATACGGCTGCCTGACTGGAATGGCAGTCGTGGGGTGATCAGAGTCGCCGACTGGTTGACCACGCTGATTTCAGGCAGTAGCAAACCGCGCAGGTATTCGCTGCTGTTGCCGACCTTTTGGATCAGCTTCACGCCGCAAGGCGAGGCGCTGGGCGCCAGCAATTCGATTCCGATCTGGGTTCCGTGATGCTTGATTTGCCTGATCCAGCGAACCACCGCAATGCTCCAGGGGTGGGAGCTTTGCTCGCGCACGCCTAGAACCTCACCCGCTTGTAGCGATGCGGGGACATTGCTTTCCCAGGCCACGCAATAGCCGCCCGGGCTGGTGTTGATCAGTAGGGCATGGTGGGCGTTTGGCCGGTTTTTGTCAGCCACTTGCTTGGGAGCGGTGCCATAGCTGCCGCGAAAGGTAATGGGGACGTCCGCGGAGTGTCTGGCGTCATCGCTGGGAGCGGCGTCGTGGGCTCCTGCCCAGGCGTCTTTGCCCTGCTGGGCTGCGCGAATGAACATGTTCTCTTCACTGTGGTGACCGTTTTCGTTGCCATTGACAAACTCGGTGAAGGTCTTTTCCCCGGCAACAAAATAGTGGGCAGCGGTGAGGCCTACACAGACTTCCAGCATGCCCTGACTGGCAATCCGGTTGAAGTTGCGCTTGGCCAGAATGCCCAGAGCCTGGCTCAGGTGAGTCAGCAGGGTGTCGCTGACCTTGGCGGGCACATGCAGAGCATTCTCGCCCTTGGTTTTGTTGCGACGGGCGTTCAGCGTATCCGAAACCATTGCCGATAGGTCCCGGGTGTCGAAGTCAAAACTGTCTTCGCCAGGGTTGTGATCCAGCAGGCTACGGTAGATTGGAGGGTTGTCGCCCTCCATGTTGATGACGAACAGGCTGTCGTCTCCGATATCGGGGGCGCAGCGGGTGTAATCGCTCCAGGCCTCGAACAGTTCGTAGACCTGCATCAGCTCTGGCTGGCGCAGCTGGTTCGGGCGCGCACTACCGAGCAGCAGAATTCGTTTGTAGGCATCGGAGATGGAGCTGGAGCGGCGGTGCAGCAGGCTGTGGTCTTCCACGTCGGTGTCTGCGAGCTTGTTCCTGACAGCAAACCGGTACAGCCGGTGGCACTCCAGCCAGCTTCTCGACGGACTTGGGCAATACAGCTGGTGAGAACGGACGATGGTCGCTGCCAGCTCGGAAATGGCCCGATGTGTGGCAATGACGATGGGCTTGCGGTTGCGCTCTACGCCTCCGTTGTCCAGAAATTCCAGGATGCAGAGCTTGTAGCCTGCGGACAAGTGCAGCTGCAGTGCCTGGGACAGGTTGGCGATCTTGCGCTGTTTTTCCGGCAGCGCAACGGCCATGCCCAGGTAATGCCGGGAAAGCTCATTACACACGAACTGGATCTTGTCCCGAATCAGCTCCAGGAACTGCAGCCGCTGTTGTGGGGGCGTGAACAGGTGGTTGAGCTCAATGATGGCATGGTACAGCTGGCGCGAAACCTCGCCAATATTAGCCATGGGCAACTGATCAACCCAGCCCCGGAATGCTTTGGGCGTGGTGTCGCAAAAAGACAGGCTGGCTGTTTTCTGTTCTGGGACTCGAAGATCAGGTTTCAGATTCATGCCTTCCATGAGTTCACGCCACTGTTGAGGGTCACGGTGGGGTTCCTGAAGTGATGCGGTGGGCATTTGAGCGATGTCTTATTTGCCCGGAGCGTCACGGAAAAGCCGTGAATGGTATTTTTATGGTAATCGTTACATAACATTAAGATAGCAAGCCCGTTACAAAAAGCGAACGTGTAACGAGTTAACAATCTTTGACAAGTGCCTGCCGGCGAATATTTGAGAATTCTATCACGGAAACAGGTTGAGGGGCGTCTTGCCTTCCTGTCCGGGAACCTCTCGTACCAGCTTCGGCACCAGAAATCCCGGTAGCCGGCCCAGCAGATCCCGGACTAGTCCCCGGGCCTCTTCGTCAGAGACATCGTAATGATGCGCCCCCTCGACCGGATCGAAGGCGTGCAGGTAATACGGCAGTACCCCGGCGTCAAATAAGGACTCACTGAGCGTTTCCAGAACATCAGCGTTGTTGTTGACGCCGCGCAGAATAACGCTCTGATTCAGCAGCGTAACGCCGGCATCGCGCAATTGTTCAAGAGCGGTGCGCGTGGCCGAATCAATCTCGGCCGGGTGATTGATGTGTAGCACCATTACAACCCGGAGCCGCGTATTTTGTAGCCAGGCAAGCAGGGGGTCGCAGACGCGCTCGGGGATCACCACCGGTAGCCGAGTGTGCAGGCGAAGGCGTTTGAGGTGAGGAATTGCCTCAAGCTCCTGTGCCCATTGGGCAAGTAGCTTATCGTTGACCGCCAGAGGATCGCCGCCGCTGAGAATCACTTCGTTGATTTCCGGGCTCGCCGCCAGGGTCTCTATGATGCGCTGCCGGTCCTGAGGACTAAGGCGCTGATCTTCGTACGGAAAGTGGCGCCGGAAACAGTAGCGGCAATTTACCGCACACTGACCCGTCACCATCAGCAGGGCACGGCTGCGGTATTTGCGGATCAGGCCGGTCGTCTGGATGGCGCCGTCTTCCTCCAGGGGGTCGCGAACGAAGCCCGGAACCCGCATAGCCTCCTGGCTTACCGGCAAGACCTGCCTCAGCAATGGGTCATCGGGGTCGCCTTTGCGCATTCGCGCCAGAAACGGCTCCGGAACCCTCACCGGGAACAGTTGATGCCCGGCCCGGGCGCCCCGGAGCCAGCGCTCGGGCGACAGGTCCAGCCGTGCCAGCAGTTCCTCCGGGCAGGTGATCGACCCAGAGAGCAGTTGCTGCCAGCTGCGGCGGTCCTCGACAAGGTGGGCTTCTATACGGGTGGGGGTTCGCTGTATCATAGCGACCTTCGAATTTTTAACTGCATTTTGTCAGGTGAACATTTCATGGCTTCATATTCTACCAACGAATTCCGCGGCGGTCTTAAGGTTTTGCTCGATGGCGACCCTTGTATCATGCTTGAAAACGAGTTCGTCAAGCCGGGGAAAGGACAGGCCTTTAACCGAGTTAAGTTGCGGAACCTCATGACCAACCGGGTCTGGGAACGCACGTTCAAGTCGGGTGAGAGTCTCGAAGCCGCTGACGTGATCGATCAGGACATGGAGTACCTGTACACCGATGGTGAGTTCTGGCACTTCATGCTGACCGACGGCTCGTTCGAGCAGTACCCGGCAGACGCCAAGGCGGTTGGTGACACCGTGAAATGGCTGAAAGAGCAGGACGTGTACACTGTAACGCTCTACAACGGTGCCCCGCTGACGGTTACGCCGCCGAACTTTGTCGAGCTGGAAGTGGTCGACACCGATCCCGGCATGAAAGGTGACACCGCCCAGGGTGGTTCCAAGCCCGCTACCCTGTCGACCGGCGCGGTGGTCAACGTACCGTTGTTCATCACCATTGGCGAAGTGCTGAAGGTCGACACCCGGTCTGGCGATTACGTCAGCCGCGTCAAAAGCAACTGATTCGGGAATGACCGAGCAATCTGTCTGGCGGCCCTCTGCCTCGCCGGCAGCCCTGAGAAGCCGTGCACAACAATTAGCGTTTGTGCGCGGCTTTTTTGCTGAACGGGAGGTTCTGGAGGTGGAGACGCCGGTGCTGGCACAGCACGGCGTGACCGACGTGAACCTTGATGGCATCGCGGCCGACATTTCCGCGGCAGGGCGCACGGGAGGCTGGCTCCAGACCTCCCCCGAATACCACATGAAGCGTCTGCTCGCAGCTGGATCCGGTTCGATCTATCAGATCTCCAAAGTGTTCCGGAACGGCGAGCGCGGCCGGCGGCATAACCCTGAGTTTTCCATGCTGGAGTGGTACCGGCTCGGCTACGACGACACAGAGCTGATGGCCGAGGTGGCAGATCTGGTGTGCGGCTGGCTCGGTTGTGCCCGGCCGGCGCAGGTGTCCTATCGGGATGCCATGTTGGCCTGGGCCAAGGTGGACCCGTTTGAGATCAGCGATCAGGATCTGCGCCGGTGCTGCGAGCAATGGCTGGAGCCGGATCAGATCGCGAATCTGGATCGGGACGGGTGCCTGGACCTGCTGATGAGCTTTTCGGTAGAGCCGAATCTTGGCCGGGATGCCCCGGAATTCATCGTTGGTTATCCGGCGTCCCAGGCGGCCCTGGCTCGAGTCTCACAGGTGGATGGCCATCCGGTGGCGCACCGCTTCGAGCTGTATATCGATGGCCTGGAGTTGTGTAACGGCTACTGGGAGTTGGTTGACGCCAGCGAACAGCGCCGCCGCTTTGAGGCCGATAATTGGCTCCGGCAGCAGTCGGGCAAGCCTGGCATGGCGCTGGATGGGGCTTTTCTTGATGCTGTCGAGGCTGGATTGCCCGATTGCGCCGGGGTGGCGCTCGGGCTGGATCGGTTGCTGATGCTCAAGTTGGGCGTCCGGGATATCGCCGAGGTGCTCGCCTTCCCTTTCGAGCGCGCCTAGGCCGCAAGCCTCACTTAAGCCAGAGTGCCGAAGGGTTCACCCATGCGCACTGTTTTGCCGGCTACCTGATCGTCGTTCCAGGTTGCCGCGCCCTTGGGCATGACCATGACCACGGTGGAGCCCAGACGGAAGCGTCCCATTTCCTCGCCCTTGGCGAAGGCTCGTGCCTCGTCGCCTTCGTAGCGAGTGGTTGTAACCTCACCATTGCCTGGCGCAACAACGCCGGACCACACCGTCTCAACACTGCCGACGATCATGGCGCCGACCAATACCAGGGCCATGGGCCCGGCTTCGGTGTCGAAGATGCAGGCCACCCGTTCGTTACGGGCAAACAGGTTTGGCACGTTCTCAGCAGTAACCGGATTGACTGAAAACAGCTTGCCTGGGATGTATACCATTTCACGCAAAGTGCCCGCCAAGGGCATGTGAATCCGGTGGTAATCCTTGGGCGACAGGTAGATGGTTGAGAATTCGCCGTCCGCAAAGGTGTTGGCCCACTGCGGATCGCCGCCGAGCAGCTCGGTCAGGCTGAAGGACTGTCCTTTCGCCTGGAAGACCCGATCATTGCTTACCTGACCCAGTTGGCTGATGGCGCCATCGACCGGGCTGACCAGCGTTTTCTCGTCTTCGGCAATGGGGCGCAAACCGGGCTTGAGGGCTCGGGTGAAAAACGCATTGAAGCTGGGGTAGGCGGTTGGGTCGGATTCGGCGGCCTCGCTCATGTTTACGCCATAGCGGCCGATAAACCACTTGATGACGCGGTTCTTGAGCGCAGGGTTACTGTCGTGGTCTGCCAGGCGGCCAGCGAAGCGGGAAACCATTAGTTGGGGCGTGACGTACTGACTCAGAACAAACAGTTTGCTTAACATTTAAAAGTAACCCTTTGAGCGCAAAGGGCCGCATTCTACCAAAGTCTGGCCTGTGTATAGAAATTGTTTCCTGGCTTCTCGGGCGCAGTTAAGCCTTGCTATTATCGAGGCCTTTAACCGAGTGGGTGATGACCGCGCCCACCAATAACCAAAATCAAGGCGTGCAATCTTCCCATGTTACTCATTATCGGAGCAGTAGTTGTCCTTGCTAGCGTGCTTACCGGCTACGTATTGCACGGCGGTAACCTTATGGTGCTCTGGCAGCCCACGGAGGTTCTGATCATCTTCGGCGCGGCCATTGGTTCGTTTGTCATCGCCAACCCGATGCACACGGTCAAGGAAGTGTTTCAGGGCATCCTGCGTCAGTTGACGGGGTCGCCGTTCAATAAAGCCTTCTATATGGACCTGCTGAGCCTGCTTTATGAGATTTTCGATAAATCCCGCAAGCAGGGTGTCATGGCCATTGAAGAGGATATCGATAATCCGGAAGCCAGCCAGATCTTCAGCCGTTATCCGGCCATTCTGAAGTCTAAGGAATTGCTCGCCTTCATTACCGATTACCTTCGCATCATCAGCTCCGGCAACATGGCAACTCATGAATTGGAGGGCATGATGGAAAACGAGATTGATAGCCGTCAGCATGAGTTGGAGGAACCTTCTCACGCGGTGAACAAGGTTGCCGACGCGCTTCCCGGCCTGGGTATCGTGGCCGCGGTACTGGGGATCGTAATCACCATGAATTTCCTGTCCGAGGGGCCAGAACGGATCGGCCTTAGTGTGGCGGCGGCGCTGGTCGGTACTTTCCTCGGTATTTTTATGGGCTATGGGTTTGTTGGACCGCTGTCCATCGCAATGGAGCATTCTGCCCGTTACGAGCTCAAGGCTTATGACTGCATCAAGTCGTCCATTGTGGCGACCGTTTCGGGACAGGCGCCGCAGATGGCCATTGAGTTTGGTCGGAAGGCCCTGCCCACGGACAAGCGGCCGGCGTTCCAGGAACTGAACGATCACGTTCGCTCGAAGTAACGAGTTTCTCTTTTTAAGCTGGAGCTGAGGCGTGGACGAGCAGCCGATCATCATCAAACGCAAGAAAGTCGTTGCCGGCGGGCACCACGGTGGCTCCTGGAAGGTCGCGTTTGCCGATTTTGCCACCGCCATGATGGCTTTTTTCCTCGTGCTCTGGCTGACAGCAACCGCATCGCCCGAGCAAATCAAGGCAGTGGAAGGCTATTTCCGTGACCCTGTGGGTTTCACCGACGGTGGTACACCTAATCCAGTTGACCTGGGAGGGAGTGCTTCGGTGGTTGATGAGGCCAGTTCCGATGTCGAGTCCAGTCAAATCCAGATTAAGGACGAGGTGGTGGATGAGCTGTCGGAGACTCTCGAACAGCGCCGGATGCAGGAGCTGTTTCAGGAACTGAAGGACCGTATCGAACAGAGTCAGACGTTGCAGGAATTCAAAGATCAGCTGTTGATTGACATCACCGACGAAGGGTTGCGTATTCAGATTGTCGATCGCTCCGGTCGTCCAATGTTCGACAGTGGCCGAGCCGAGTTGAAGTATTATTCGCAGGACATCCTGTTCGACCTTGCCAGCTACCTGGGGGCGGTTGATAACAAGTTGAGCATCACTGGCCACACCGATGCCTCGCCTTTCAAGGGTAGGCCTGGCTATACCAACTGGGAGCTGTCCGCCGACCGGGCAAATACGGCGCGCCGGGCCTTAGTGGCCGGAGGGGTGCGATCTGAGCAGATCGGTCGGGTCGTGGGCTTGAGTGATTCCGTGTTGTTTGACAAGCGTGATCCGACGGCGCCGGTTAATCGCCGTATCTCGATCATCGTGCTCAATAAGAAGACCGCCCAGGGCATTCAAGACAATGCCAGTCAGGGCGACGAGCCGTTGATCGATCTGACCAAGCCAACCGAAGAGGAAAAGCAGGAAGCGATGGGTCGGCTGGAGAGCGGCGAGTGGCTGGAGGAGAAGCCGGAGCCGGAACCCGGCGAGCTGAACTGGTAAGGCCCAAGGCTGCCGGATTTAATCCAGTTTCAGGCCCCGGGCCTGCTGCTCAGCCATGTCCTGCAATATGCGGTGAAAGCTTCTCCGGCGCTCCGGGCTGATCCGGCCCGCTTCTGCAGCGGCGTCGATGGCGCATCCGGGGTCGCCCATGTGGCGGCAGTTCCGGAACTTGCAGTGACCAATCTCATCGCGAATCTCACGAAACCCGTACTCGATCTCCTGTGTTGTCATGTGCCACAGGCCAAACTCCCGGATACCCGGGGAGTCAATCAGATCGCCACCAATGGGCAGGTGGAACAGCCGGGCGGTGGTGGTGGTGTGCACACCTTTACCGGTGCTCTCGGACACCGCGCCAACTCGGATGGCTTCGTCCGGCATCAGGGTCTGGATGATCGATGACTTGCCAACCCCGGATTGACCCACGAATACGCTGGTCTGGTTTTTTACCAGGGCCTCAACTTCCGGCGCCGGCCGATCACCGGATTCCGCCGCTGAAGTGCGGACTACTTGATAGCCCAGGGCCTCGTAGCGCGCCAGCAGCGCATCGATGTGATCCCGGTTGCGGTCGGTGATGAGGTCGGTCTTGTTCAACAGGATGACCGCCGGTATGTCGGTGATTTCAGACGCCACCAGGTACCGGTCGATCAGGTTGTCGTGGGGTTCAGGCTCCGAGGCCAACACCAGAATGATGTGGTCAATATTGGCGGCCACTGGCTTCAGGGCGCCGAAGTTGTCGGGGCGCTGGAGCAGATTCTGGCGCTCACAGCGGGCAACGATGACCCCGGATTCGTTGCGCCCTGGCCGCCAGATGACTTTGTCACCGGTAACCAGGCTGTCGATGTTGGCGCGCACAAAGCAGCGAATCACCTTGCCGGTGTGCTCGCCCTCCAGGCCCTCGACATCCAGTTGCTGGCCATAGTGGGCGATGATCAGCCCTTCCTGTTCCTGGCCCAGCTCGCCGGCCTCGGCCTGTTCCTGAACCACTTTCTCCTTCCGTGCAGCGCGCGCGGCGCGCTCCTCCTGGACTTTTTTGATTCGGAATTGTTGCTGCTTGTTCAGTCGCCGTTTTGCCATTAAGGATCAGTTGCCAGTAATCGGTGGGGTGAGGTGTTACATCATACGTTAATCGGCCACAATACACAGGGGATGTCCCAACTCCACCACCAAGACACTGAAAGTTAGGAACTGATAATGGCAGAAGGCGATCGCTTAGTTTGGATTGATCTGGAGATGACCGGGCTGGATCCGGAAAAGGAACGGATCATCGAAATGGCCACCATCATCACCGATTCGGAGCTGAATGTTGTGGCAGAGGGCCCGGTCATTGCCGTGCATCAGCCCGACAGCCTGCTGGATGCGATGGATGAATGGTGCACCAACACCCACGGTGCCAGTGGCCTGACCAAGCGCGTCAAGGAAAGCACCATTGACGAGGCCCAGGCCGAGCAGCAAACGCTGGAATTTCTGCAGCAGCACCTGGAAGCGGGTAAGTCACCCCTATGCGGCAACAGCATCGGCCAGGATCGCCGGTTTCTGGTGAAGTACATGCCCCGTCTGGAAGAGTTTTTCCACTACCGCAATCTGGATGTCTCTACCGTCAAGGAGCTGGCGCGCCGCTGGCGGCCTGATGTCCTGGCGGGCGTGAAGAAGCAGGGCAGTCACCTGGCACTGGACGATATCCGCGACTCCATCAGCGAGCTGCGCCACTACCGGGATACCTTCTTCAAGTTATAGGCCGTGCTGATTCAAGGCCCACTGCACGTGTTCGCGGACCATGTCATCGGGGTGGTCCGCGCGCTGTCTCAAGGCCTCAATGACCGGGATGGTTGAGGGCGCATTGCCAAGCCCGACGGCCAGATTCCGGAGCCAGCCCCGATAGCCGGTCCGGCGGATGGCTGAGCCTTCGGTCCGTTTCAGGAACTGCTCTTCGGTCCACAGAAACAACTCGGCCAGGGAGCTGCTGTCCAACCCGTGCCGGGGCTGGAAATCATCCTCCCCGGTTGGTTTGCTGAACTTCTGCCACGGACAGACCAGCTGGCAGTCGTCACACCCAAACACCCGGTTGCCCATCAACGGTCTCAGCTCTTCCGGAATGCTGCCGCGCAATTCAATGGTGAGGTAGCTGATGCAGCGCCGGGCATCGAGCTGGTGCGGACCGACGAAGGCGTCCGTTGGGCAGAGGTCGAGGCAGGCCGTGCAGCTGCCACAGTGGTCGGTTTCAAACGGGGCATCCACCGGCAGTGGTGCGCTGGTGAAAATCTCGCCCAGGAAGAAAAATGAGCCCGCTTTCGGGTGAATCAGCATGTTGTTCTTGCCGATCCAGCCTAGACCTGCACGCTGGGCAAGTGCCCGCTCGAGCACCGGGGCGCTGTCCACAAAGGCGCGATATTCGTAACCGCTGAGCGCCTCGTCGATCCAGTTTGCCAGAGTCGCCAGCCGCTTCCGGATCAGCTTGTGATAGTCGCGACCAAGGGCGTAGCGGGTAACATAGGCGCCTTCCGGGTTAGTAAGCGCTTCTTTTGGGCTGTCCGGAGCGGGCAGGTAATCCATGCGCACCGAGATCACCCGGGCTGTGCCAGGCACAAGCGAGCGGGGCGTGTAGCGTTTGTCGCCGTGATAGCCCATGTACTCCATTTCGCCGTGGTAGCCCTCGGCTAGCCAGTCCTGCAGATGTTGGCCGTGTTCGCCGGTATCGGGGAGGGTGATGCCCAGATCGGCAAACCCGAGTTCCCGGGCCCAACCCCGAATGCGGGTGACCAGGTCGGAAAAATCCTCGGTGGTGCTTGGTTGGTCAGATGGTGCGCTCATGGGGCCTGCTGCGACGTAGGCAACTCATTGAAAATCAGAATGCCAAACTTTAATTTGATTAAGTTATGACCTTTTTGCCCGTTTTGCTATGCTTTACAGGTATCTGGCCAATTTTCTTAAACCGGTTTCTGTAACGGGAGCAAAGGCTTATGCCGCCGTCCCACGTGGGCAGTTTACCAGACACACTGTTCTCCGCCGATGCCGTGCGGGAGATTGACCGCTATGTGATTGAGCAGCAGGGCGTGGATGGGTTCGACTTGATGCAGCGTGCGGCTCATGCGGCGTTTCGGCGGCTGGTTCGACAGTGGCCGGAAGCGGGGTCGATCCTGGTCCTCTGTGGCGCTGGCAACAACGGCGGAGACGGCTATCTGGTGGCCGCTAATGCGGCGCGTCACGGTATGCGCGTGCAGTGCGTTGCGGTGGCGCCCACCAAGAAACTGACCGGGGATGCCCGTAAAGCCTGGCGGAAGGCCGTTGTTGATGGGGTCGAGGTGCAGGAATTCGCAACCTTGACCGCGGAAACGCGGGAGACCCTGTTCAGTGAAGCTGATGTGCTGGTTGATGCCATGCTGGGTACCGGCGTGTCCGGTGCTCCCAGGGAACCCTTCGCCGGCCTGATTGCCCAGTGTAATCATGGCTCAGCGCCGATTCTTGCGATCGACCTGCCGTCCGGATTGAATGCCACCACCGGCGCCACCGAAGGCGACGTGGTGCGGGCCGATCTGACGGTTACGTTTATTGGTCTGAAAAGCGGATTGTTCACCGGACAGGGTTCTGCGGTGTGCGGCACGGTTGTGTTCGAATCACTTGATACCGAAACGGGCGTCAGCCGGAGCGGGCAGAGGCCGTTGGCATGCCGGCTGGACTGGCCCTCGACCATGTCCTGGCTACCCAAGCGGCCGGCCAATGCACACAAGGGGCGCTTTGGGCATGTGCTGGTGGTGGCCGGTGAGCGAGGTTTTGGTGGCGCGGGGCTGATGGCGGCTGAGGCTGCGGCCCGCTCCGGTGCCGGGCTGGTAACGCTGGCCACGCGGCCGGAGCATGTAACCGCCGCGCTGGCGCGGTGCCCGTCGGTTATGGTGCATGGCCTGATTCACGGTTCCGAACTGCCGCCGCTGCTGGAGGCGGCTTCGGTGGTAGTGTGTGGGCCCGGTATGGGGCAAGGGGCCTGGGCCCAGCAGATGCTGGAGCAGGTTGTCGAAAGCGGCAAACCCCGAGTGCTCGATGCCGATGCCCTGAACCTGCTGTCAACGCGGGTGGCGGTGCCGGCTGAAAATCAGGTTCTGACGCCGCATCCGGGCGAGGCGGCCCGCTTGTTGGGCTGCCTGGTTCCGGAGGTGGAGGCTGACCGGATGGCGGCAGCGCGCACGCTCCAGTCAATGTATGGTGGCACGGTTTTACTCAAGGGTGCGGGTACGGTGATTGCGTCTGACCGGGAAACTGTTGATATTGTCAGCGGCAGTAACCCGGGCATGGCAACCGGTGGGATGGGCGATGTGTTGGCCGGCATTATCGGTGCGCTATACGGCCAGCTGAATAACGCCCGGCAGGCGGCTGCATTGGCGGCGTCGGTGCACTTGGCTGCGGCCAACCTGGCGTCGGCGGAAAAAGGTTTTATGGGATTGATTCCAACAGACGTGATTGATGCCTTGCCCACGGTGCTGCGCGAGTCGGAAACCCTCAGCTTACCGGGTCGGGAGGAGCAATGAGTATTTTTGGAAATGAGCGCCGCCTGTTTCTGGAGGGCGAATCAGAGACCGAGCAGCTGGGCCGTGAGCTGGCGCGCTGCGTCGTCGCCTCTGGTGAAGGCTTGATCGTTTTTTTGGACGGTGATCTGGGCATGGGCAAGACCACCTTGAGTCGTGGGGTCATGCGCGGGCTCGGGCATCAGGGTGCGGTGAAGAGCCCAACCTATACCCTGGTGGAGCCCTATGAAGATTTGCAGCCGCCGGCGTATCACTTTGATCTTTATCGGGTCGGCGACCCGGATGAGTTGGAGTACATGGGCATCCGGGATTACTTCTCGGGCCAGTACCTGTGTTTGATTGAATGGCCCGAGCGTGGCAAGGGGCTGTTGCCGGAGCCGGATATTGAGATACACCTCGAGCGCGAGCATGACGGCCGCTCTGTCGTGCTACGGGCGGGTTCGGAGCGGGGCGCATCGCTCTTGAACCAATTGGAACTGATCGGGCCCGGTCATTGATATTGGCGGGCCGTGTCGTTTGTTAAGCAGGACAGCAGTATGAGTAAGATCAGGTCAACAATGAGCGTTTGGGCAGCCATGGTGGCAGTGTTGCTGCTGTCGCTGTCGCTGACTTCCCACGCCGCTACCCGGGTAGAGGGCGTGCGGGTGTGGCCGGCGCCGGACCACACGCGTCTGGTGCTGGATACCGAAGGCCAGGTCGCACACAACATTTTTTCACTGGAGAACCCGTCGCGCCTGGTCGTTGATTTGAAGAATACCGCCCTGAAAGCGGAATTCGACAAGCTGGACCTCTCCGGGAGCCCGATTCGCCGGATTCGCAGCGCGCCCCGCAATGGCAGTGACCTGCGGGTGGTGCTTGACCTCAAGAGCAAGATCAAACCCCGAAGCTTCCAGCTCGAACCCAACGAACAGTATGGCCACCGTTTGGTGATTGATCTGATCGACGAGGATGGCAGCCGCCTGGAAAAGGCCAGCAAGCCAACAGTGACCCAGGAATCCGGCGGCAAGCGGGATGTGATCGTGGTGATCGATGCCGGTCACGGCGGTGAGGATCCCGGTGCCATTGGGCCCAGAGGCACTCGTGAGAAAGACGTGGTGCTGAAAATGGCGAAAAACCTCGCCAAACTGATCAACGACAAGCCGGGCTATACTGCCAAGCTGACCCGAACCGGTGATTATTACATCGGCTTGCGCAACCGAACCTTGCTGGCTCGGAAATACAACGCTGATCTGTTCGTGTCGATGCATGCCGATGCCTTCCGCACGCCGCAACCCAAAGGCGCTTCGGTTTTCGCGCTTTCCCAGCGCGGAGCTACCAGTGAAACCGCTCGCTGGTTGGCGCAGAGCGAAAACCGATCGGACCTGACGGGTGGTGTGTCGCTGGATGGGCGAGATGACATGCTCGCCGGGGTGCTGCTGGATCTGTCGATGACTGCCAGTATCAATGCCAGTCTGGGTGTTGGCAGCTCGGTGCTGGGTAAGCTCGGCAGTGTTGCCAAACTGCACAAATCCGGGGTTGAGCAGGCTGCCTTCGTGGTACTGAAATCCCCGGATATTCCGTCGATTCTGGTTGAGGCCGGTTTTATCTCCAATCCCACGGAAGAGAAGAACCTTTCCACCGAGTGGTACCGGAACCGGCTGGCCAATGCCATCATGAAAGGAATCGACGACTATTTCCGCAAGACACCACCGCCGGGCACCCTGCTAGCCTGGGAAAAGCAGCAGCGTCAGGGTGGCAGTTCCGTCAGTCATTACCGGATCCAGCGCGGGGATACGCTGTCGGGCGTGGCTCGGAGAAATCAGACCACCGTCAGCGAACTGATGCAGTTTAACGGCTTGCGGGATGACCGTGTTATGGTAGGGCAGACCATTCGAATTCCTGCATCCTGATCAAGAGGTTTCCCCGAAACATGCCCCCCATTCAATTGCTCTCGCCGCGGCTCGCGAACCAGATCGCTGCTGGCGAGGTGGTGGAGCGCCCCGCGTCTGTCGTCAAAGAACTGGTTGAAAATGCCCTCGACGCCGGTGCTGACCGGGTTGATGTGGAGATAGAGCAGGGTGGCGTCAAACTGATTCGGGTCCGGGATGACGGCAGCGGTATCGAAGAGCAGGATTTACCGCTGGCGCTCAGTCGTCATGCCACCAGCAAGATCGTCAGCCTGGATGACCTGGAAGCCGTGGCTTCCCTGGGCTTCCGTGGTGAGGCCCTGGCCAGTATCAGTTCCGTTTCCCGCCTTACCCTGACCTCACGGACCGCCGCTCAAGAGGCGGCGTCCCGGGTTGAGGTGGAAGGGCGCGACATGGACGCCCGCATTTCACCAGCGGCGCACCCGGTGGGCACCACCGTGGAAGTGCGCGACCTGTTCTTCAATACCCCCGCCCGCCGGAAATTCCTGCGTACGGAAAAAACCGAATTCAATCATGTTGAAGAGTGTGTGCGTCGTCAGGCACTCAGCCGTTTCGATGCCGGTTTTACGCTGCGCCACAATCAGCGTGTGGTTCAGAGTCTGCGTCCGGCAGAATCGCCACTCGACAAGGAGCGCCGAATCGGTGCGCTCTGTGGGCAGCAGTTCATCGACAATGCCGTGCTCATCGATGCCGAAGCGACAGGCCTGAGGTTGTGGGGCTGGGTGGCGCTGCCAACGTTTTCCCGCAGCCAGGCAGACCTGCAGTACTTCTTCGTCAATGGACGGGTTATCCGGGATCGCCTGGTGGCGCACGCTGTTCGCCAGGCCTACCGGGATGTGCTGTACAACAACCGTCATCCGGCCTTCGTGCTGTACCTGGAAGTGGATCCGGCGACGGTGGATGTGAATGTTCACCCCACCAAGCACGAAGTCCGTTTCCGCGATGGCCGGCTGGTGCACGATTTCATCTTCCGCACTCTGCACAAGGCGCTGGCGGACGTTCGTCCGGACGATCACCTGCGGGGTGCCGTGGCCCAATCCTTTGGCCGCGAGAATGCCCAGGGTGTGCCCGGGGCGGCGGGCCATCCTGATCCCTCGGCGCCGACATGGTCGGGCCAGCCAGCAGGCTTCCAGGCCTCGCCGTCACAGGGGCAGGGTGTGCCGCAAGGCGGTGGCCAGGGCTATCCGTATTCCGGGCAGCCACAGGGGTACTCTCAGCCCCAGTCCCAGCCCCAGCAGGAATGGCATGCCAGCGATCAGATGGCGTTTTACAATTCCCTGAACGCCGGTGGTGGTGTCGAGGCTGGCACCCCGGTGGCGCCAGCTGGCGGGGCGGAGGCGATGCCAACGCCACCCATGGACGGCGACGAAGAGCCGCCCCTGGGTTATGCCATAGCCCAGCTGCACGGCATTTACATTCTGGCGCAAGGGCGCGCTGGCATGATTGTTGTGGACATGCACGCGGCGCATGAGCGCATCACCTACGAGCGCATGAAGCGTGCCCTCGCTGAGCAGGATCTCAAGAGTCAGCCCCTCTTGGTGCCGCTGTCCATGGCGGTGAGCCAGAAAGAAGCCGCGTTGACTGAAACCCATGGCGATGATTTACGCCAGCTGGGCTTGCAGATCGAGCGTATTGGCCCGGAGACCCTGGCGGTCCGCCAGGTTCCGGCGCTTCTGCGTGGCGCCGATAGTGAACAGTTGGTCCGGGATGTCCTGGCTGATCTGATCGAGCATGGCCAGAGCGATCGGGTTGAGGCGGTCACCCACGAGCTGCTGGGAACTATGGCGTGCCATGGCTCGGTGCGGGCCAATCGCCAGCTGACGATTCCGGAAATGAACTCACTCCTGCGTGACATGGAAGCCACCGAGCGCAGTGGCCAGTGCAACCACGGTCGGCCGACCTGGACGCTGGTCACTCTGTCGGAGCTGGACAAGCTGTTCCTGCGGGGGCGCTGATCGGCCATGACCATGCCCACGACTGACGCCGCGCAAAAGCCGCCGGCCATTTTCCTGATGGGGCCGACGGCGTCGGGTAAGACCGATCTGGCCATTCAGCTATGCAAACGCCTGCCCTGCGACATTATCAGTGTCGATTCGGCGATGATCTATCGGGGCATGGATATTGGCACCGCCAAGCCTTCCGCTAACGAACTGGCGCAAGCCCCACACCGGCTAATCGATATTTGCGACCCCGCCGACACTTACTCGGCGGCAGATTTCCGGACCGATGCGCTGGCCGAAATGGCCAGAATTACCGAGGCAGGCCGGATCCCATTGCTGGTCGGTGGCACCATGATGTACTTCAAGGCACTGATTCATGGCATGTCCGGGCTGCCGGCTGCCAGCCCGGAGTTGCGGCGAGCGCTGGAGCAGGAGGCTGAGCAGCGGGGCTGGCAAGCCCTGCATCAGGAGCTGCAGGAGCAGGATCCTGTCGCCGCCGGCCTGATTCACCCCAATAACAGACAGCGTTTATTGCGGGCGCTCGAGGTGATCCGGCTGACTGGAAGACCGATCTCGTCATTCTGGAAGGCAGAGAGTGGAAG
This sequence comes from Marinobacter sediminum, assembly GCF_016820575.1. Classification (GTDB taxonomy): domain Bacteria; phylum Pseudomonadota; class Gammaproteobacteria; order Pseudomonadales; family Oleiphilaceae; genus Marinobacter; species Marinobacter sediminum. The sequence goes on from NZ_JAEMQH010000002.1 coordinate 194,768, forward strand.
TTTGCCCCAAAAGCAAGGCGACGCAGTGGAGGATTACACCTATTTCACCCAATGGCAGGCAGACGAAGGGGGTTCCCTTCCGTATACTGTAGCTCAGCTTGCCGTGGCGCCGTCCGAGCGGCGGACGCTTCACGAGAGGATCCATCAGCGCTTTTTGAGCATGCTGGATGCCGGTTTCCTCGATGAAGTACGTGCGCTGATGAATCGGGGTGATTTGCACCCTGATCTCCCTTCCATGCGCTGTGTCGGTTACCGTCAGGCCTGGGCCTATTTGTCCGGTGAAGACGAGTACGACGCCTTTGTCAGCAAGGGAGTCGCTGCGACGCGCCAGTTGGCGAAACGACAGTTAACCTGGTTGCGGAAGTGGTCTGATGTGGATTGGCTTGATAGCGAAGAAAAAGATATCGCTGGGGCTGCCTTGAAAAAAATCATACTTCGCACCACATTTAACTCTGAAATTTGACGATCTGCATTTACTAAAAACAGGAGAACACACATGTCAAAAGGGCACTCGTTACAAGACCCTTACCTCAATGCCTTGCGTAAAGAACGCATCCCGGTTTCCATCTTTCTGGTTAACGGCATCAAGCTGCAGGGCCAGATTGAATCATTCGACCAGTTCGTGATTCTGCTGAAAAATACTGTCAGCCAGATGGTCTACAAACACGCTATCTCTACTGTGGTACCTGCCCGCAATGTTCGCATCCCGCAGCAGAACCCGGCCGGTGAAGGTGAGTTGGAAGACTGATTTGCCCGGTTTGCAGGTGCTATCACCCGCGTTACTGAAAAACCCAAGGGTTTGGAAGGGCGCGGGTGTTTGTTTTTTTGAAGTAAGCCATTCTACCGTTTCGGAGTTGACACTACTTGTTTGAGCGTCCGGATGTTGGTGAGCGGGCGATTCTCGTCCACATCGATTTCACCTCCTATGAAGATACCGAAGATCCCGGTGAATTTCGGGAACTGGTTACCTCGGCCGGCGTTGAGCCCGTTGCAACGATCAATGGCTCACGCAAACAGCCCAGCCCCCGCCTGTTCGTCGGTGAGGGAAAGCTGGAAGAAATTCGTGACGCCATCAGTGCCAACGGCGCCGACGTCGTGCTCTTCAATCACGCCCTGAGCCCAAGTCAGGAGCGCAATATTGAGCGGGACCTGAAGTGCCGGGTACTGGACCGCACCGGCGTTATTCTGGATATCTTTGCCCAGCGAGCGCGAACCCACGAAGGCAAGCTTCAGGTTGAGCTGGCACAGCTAGAGCACATGTCGACCCGGCTGGTACGGGGCTGGACTCACCTTGAGCGCCAGAAAGGTGGTATCGGTCTGAGGGGGCCGGGCGAGACCCAGCTTGAAACTGACCGCCGTCTGCTGCGTGAACGCATCAAGTCGATCCACAAACGGCTGGAAAAGGTTCGCCGGCAGCGTAATCAGGGCCGTCGCGCTAGAACCCGCGCTGACATTCCGACGGTTTCCCTGGTTGGCTACACCAACGCCGGTAAATCGACCCTGTTCAACCGAATCACAACATCCAGCGTATATGCTGCTGACCAGTTGTTCGCAACCCTGGATCCGACGTTGCGCCGGCTGGAGCTGCCCGACATCGGCGCAGTCGTGATGGCGGACACCGTTGGCTTTATCCGTCATTTGCCGCACAAGCTGGTTGAGGCGTTTCGGGCCACGTTGGAAGAAACCACGGAAGCGTCCCTGCTGCTGCACATCATCGACTGCTACGACAGTCGGCGCGATGAGAACATCGAGCAGGTCGAGGAGGTGCTGGCGGAGATTGGCGCTGACGAGATTCCGGTGCTCCAGGTGTTCAACAAGATTGATATGCTGGAGAATTTTACCCCCCGGATTGAGCGGAACGAGGATGGAGTTCCGGTGCGGGCGTGGGTGTCCGCCGTTACCGGAGAGGGCCTTGATGGCTTGTACGATGCTATCGTTGAGCGTCTGGCCGAAGATGTCGTGCATCATTTCGTGCTGCTCGGGCCAACCGACGGCAAATTACGGGCGCTGCTGCATGAAGCCGGGTCCGTGTTGAGTGAAACGCATCGGGAGAGCGGTGATGCCGTGCTTGAGGTGCGATTGCAGAACCGGGACTGGTTACAACTACTGAGCCGTGCCGGTATGAACGAAGAATCGGTCCGTCTTGACGATGGTCACGCCTGAAACAGGGTAGGCTATTGCCGGGACGACGATAAATCCCTAGTATTTGCAGCCATTCTACAAGTCAGGAACGGAGAGCACTATGGCCTGGAACGAACCGGGTGGAAACCGCAACGACAACGACCCCTGGGGTACCGGTGGTCGTCGCGGCGATGATCAGGGGCCGCCAGACCTCGACGAGGCGCTGAAAAAGGGTCTCGACAAACTGAATCGTATGCTGGGCGGCAAAGGTAAGAAGTCCGGCGGAAGCGGTGGCAGCACTGGCGGCAGCGCCGGTGGCTTTGGTGCCATTATCGCGTTGGCCGGCATTTTGATTGTCGGCTACGTAGTCTTCCAGTCGTTCTACACAGTGGACGAGCAGGAGCGTGCCGTCGTTCTGCGATTCGGTGAGTACAACCGTACCGAGAATCCGGGCCTGCGCTTTAAGGTTCCGCTGATCGACGACGTCACCAAAGTTCGCGTCACCAACGTCCGTACCGCTGAATCCAGCGGCCAGATGCTGACTCAGGACGAGAACCTGGTCACCGTTGATCTGCAGGTTCAGTATCGGGTAGCGGACGCTCAGGCCTATGTGCTTAACGTTCGGGATTCGAATCAGGCGCTTGCCTTTGCGACCGACAGCGCGCTGCGTCACGAAGTGGGCAGTTCTTCACTGGACGACGTGCTGACTGAAGGCCGTGCAGAACTGGCCGTTCGGGTTGAGCAGCGCTTACAGCGCTTCCTGGGCGAGTATGGAACCGGTCTGGAAATTGTCCGTGTCAACGTTGAGAGCACTCAGCCGCCACCGGCCGTGCAGGACGCCTTCCGTGAGGTTCAGCGTGCTCGGGAAGACGAGCAACGCGTCAAAGAAGAAGCCGAAACCTATCGTAACAAGGTGGTTCCGGAGGCCCGCGGTCAGGCTCAGCGCATGATCGAAGAAGCCAACGCTTACAAGCAGGAAGTGATTGAACGAGCTCGCGGTGAAACCGCACGTTTCCTGGAGCTGCTGGCGGTGTATCAGAACGCGCCGACAGTCACCCGTGAGCGGATGTACCTGCAGACCTTGGAGACTGTGCTGTCGAACAGCAGCAAGATTCTGTTGGACACCGAAAGCAGCGGTAACATGATGTACCTGCCGTTGGACCGTCTGACCCAGGGCTCCCTGCCGCGAGCCGGCAGCCAGTCTGCTAGCGAAAACAGCGACCAGACTGACGTTCAGAGCATCACCGATCAAGTCATCCGGGAGCTGCGCTCCAGACAGGATGCTAATGCACGGAGGAGCAGATAATCATGGGACCTAAAGGTGTAGTGGGTCTTGCAGGCGCCCTCATTGTTGTCCTGCTGGTGCTGTCCAGTGTTTACATCATTCCGGAAACGCACCGGGGTGTGATGCTGCGGTTCGGCGAACTGGTGGAAACTGACATCCAGGCCGGTATTCACTTCAAGGTCCCGGTTATCGATCAGGTCCGGGAGTTTGATATCCGGGTACTGACCATGGATCTGCCGTCGCGCCAGTATCTGACCATCGAGAAGAAGCCGCTGGATGTGGATTCTTACATCGCCTGGAAGATTCTGAACGTCGACCAGTTCTATCGTGCCACTGGTGGTGATGAGTACCGTGCCCAATCGCTTCTGCTGTCCCGAGTAGATAACGGTTTGCGGGATGAGTTCGGTATCCGCACCATGCACGAAGTGGTGTCCGGCCAGCGGGACGAGCTTATGCACGCCTTGCGTGACAGGGTGAACGAAACCTCTGTGAAGGAATTTGGTATCGAAGTCCTCGACGTCCGGGTGAAGGCGATCGAATTCCCGGGGCAGGTCAGCGAAAACGTCTATCGCCGGATGGCGACCGAGCGTGAAAAGCTGGCGCAGGAGTTCCGTTCACGCGGTCGAGAGCTGGCTGAAGGTATTCGCGCCGATGCTGATCGTCAGCGCACGGTTACTCTGGCTGAGGCCTTTGCTGAGTCTGAGGAGACCCGCGGTGAAGGGGATGGTCAGGCAGCCAAGATTTACGCTGATGCCTACGGCTCCAACGCCGAGTTTTATAGCTTCTACCGGAGCCTGCAGGCCTATCGCAATACCTTTGCGAACAAAGATGATCTGATGGTCATCGATGCCAATGGCGATTTCATGAAGTTCCTAAAGGACCCGATGGGCAATAAGTGAAGCCCTGACTTGATGGTCGAAAAACCGGAATACCTCGGTATTCCGGTTTTTTTGTGTCGACCAACCGTGTAAAATTCCTCCGGTTTTATCCTCGGTTTTTTTCTGCCGTGGAATTCGCCCTAAATCCTGTGTAATCCCCACGGCCTTTTGTGCCGGAGCGGGTCTGACGGACAACGTAATCTCATGACAGTATCTGATCGCTGGTTACTGCCGGACGGGGTAGAGGACATTCTGCCACCGCTGGCCGGACGGATCGAATCCCTGCGCCGGGATGTAATGGATACCTGCCAACGCTGGGGCTACCAGCTTGTAATCCCTCCGCTGATTGAATATCTCGAGTCGCTGTTTACCGGTACTGGGCATGATCTGGAACTCCAGACTTTCAAGCTGACCGATCAGCTGACTGGCCGGATGATGGGCGTGCGTGCAGACATGACGCCGCAGGCTGCCCGAATCGATGCCCACACCCTGGGTCAGGAGGGCATCACTCGCCTGTGCTACGCGGGCCATGTCCTGCATACCCGTCCGAAGCATATGCTGACAGGCCGGACTCCAATTCAGGCCGGCTGCGAGCTGTTCGGCAGTGAGTCTGAGTCGGCTGATCTTGAAGTGATCAGCCTGATGCTTGAGGCCCTGCGGGTCTCGGGCCTGCCGCGTATTCACCTGGATCTGGCGCACGTATCGATTTACCAGAGCCTGATTGGCGAAGCTGATTTCAGCCGGGATACCGAGGCCGCCATCTTTGACGCCATGGCGCGCAAATCGGTCCCCGAGCTGGACCAGCTTCTGGGCGATTGCCTGGCCGGAACGCCAGGTGCTCGCTTGCGCGAGCTGGCGCGGGTCAGCGGTGGCCCCGAGGCGCTGGACCAGGCCCGTAGAATTCTGAAAGGCGCATCTGATGACCTGGATTCCGCCCTGGATAAGCTGGGTCGGGTCTGCGACATGCTGGCGCGGGATTACCCAGAAGTGAGCGTAGGCTTCGATTTCTGCGAACTGCGTGGCTACAACTATCATACCGGACTGGTGTTTGCCGCCTACGTACCGGGCCACGGTGATGCCGTCGCCAAGGGCGGCCGTTACGACGCCATTGGCAGCGATTTTGGTCGTGCCCGTCCGGCAACCGGATTCAGCCTTGATATCCGTGCTCTGGTGGCTCTTGGAGAGCGGGTTCAGAAACGCAGTGGAGCAGTTTGGGCACCCGCTGACGAGGATCCTGCCCTGGAAGGTGTGATTTCCGGGCTCCGGTTGACGGAGACGGTGATCCGGGCGCTGCCGGAAGATGCCAATGCAAACCCGGCCGCCAGGGGCTGCGACCGAAAACTGGTCAAACAGGGCGGCCAGTGGGTCGTTGAAAAGCTGGACTGAGGCCTTAGGGGCTTTGGTGAACTTATTTCAGGTTAATTTACGAAACGCCTGTCCCTCGGGGCAGCCGTATTGAGAGAGAATCATGGGTAAAAACGTTGTTGTGCTGGGCACCCAATGGGGTGATGAAGGCAAGGGTAAAATCGTTGATCTGCTGACCGACAAGGTCGCGGCCGTCGTCCGTTTCCAGGGTGGCCATAACGCCGGTCACACACTGGTGATCGACGGCAAAAAGACTGCCCTTCACCTGATTCCATCCGGTATTCTGCGTCAGCACGTTTATTGCCTGATTGGTAACGGCGTGGTTCTGTCACCGGAAGCCCTGTTGAAAGAAGTCCGTGAGTTGGAAGCCAACGGCGTTGCCGTGCGCGACCGCCTGCGCATCAGTCTGGCTTGCCCGATCATCCTGCGTACCCACGTCCGTATTGACCAGGCTCGCGAGCGAGCCCGTGGCAACGATAAAATCGGCACTACGGGTCGTGGTATCGGGCCTGCGTACGAAGACAAAGTGTCCCGTCGCGGTGTTCGTCTGGGCGACCTGTGTAATCCTGCGGATTTTGAGGTCAAGTTGCGGGAGATCATGTCTTACCACAACTTCGTACTGACCGAGTACTTCAAGGAAGAGGCCGAGGATATCGATGCGGCCCTGGCCGAGCTCATGGAAATGGGCGAGGAAATCCTTCCGATGGCGGCGGACGTTACCGACATGCTGCACGATTTCCGCAAGCGTGGTGAACACATCTTGTTCGAAGGCGCCCAGGGTTCTCTGCTGGACATCGACCTCGGTACCTATCCGTACGTGACCTCCTCAAACACCACGGCCGGCGGCACCGCCACCGGTTCCGGTGTGGGCCCGTTGTTCCTCGATTATGTACTGGGAATCACCAAGGCCTACACCACTCGCGTCGGTTCTGGTCCGTTTCCGACTGAGCTGTTTTGCGACATGGGGCATCACCTGGCTGTTAAAGGCAATGAAATTGGCACTACCACCGGCCGTTCGCGCCGTTGTGGCTGGTTCGATGCAGTCGCCCTGCGTCACGCTATTCAGATCAACAGTGTGTCGGGCATCTGCCTGACTAAGCTGGACGTTCTGGACGGCATGGAAACCGTGAAGGTGTGTGTCGGCTACAAGACTCCGAAGGGCGAAATTACTCGTCCGCCGATCGGTTGTGGTACCTACGCCGACATCGAGCCGGTCTACGCTGAGCTGCCGGGCTGGAGCGAGAGCACGGTCGGGCTGACCAGCGTTGAGCAACTGCCCGAGAATGCCAAAGCCTATATCCGCTTCATCGAGGAGCAGATTGAGGCGCCGATCGATATTATTTCGACCGGGCCAGATCGGATCGAAACCATCGTCTTGCGTCACCCGTTTGGTGAGTAATCCGCAAGAATAAAAAAAGCCGCCAAACAGGAAACTGTCTGGCGGCTTTTTTGTGCCTGTCTTTATCCGGGGCGGCTGTCCGCGCCTACGGCTTTTCGGCAATAATCGTGGCCCGACGTGGACCGGGATAGCCCTCGATGGTTTTGGACGGATCGTTCGGGTCGAGGAAGTCCTTTAGCGAGTTGAAACGCATCCAGTCAGTACTGCGTTGCTCGTCGGTGGTGGTGTCTGTGACATCCACCACGCGGGCATTGCGATAGCCGGTTCGGTCGAGCCAGCGCAACAGGGTATCGCAACTGGGCAGGAACCAGACGTTGCGCATCTGCCCGTAGCGGTCCTCGGGCATCAGGCTGTGGCCTTCGGGCCCGTCCACCACCAGGGTTTCCAGCACCAGCTCGCCACCGCGCCGGAGGGTGCCCTTTAGTTCCAGCAGATGGTCGAGCGGGGACCGGCGATGGTAAAGCACGCCCATGGAAAAGGTGGTGTCGAACGCCCCCAGGTTTTCAGGCAGGTCTTCCATGCGGACCGGCAGGAGATCCACCGGCACCTCGCCCAGGTAGCGTTTGACGCTCAGGAACTGGAACATGAACAGCAGCCCCGGATCTATGCCGATGACTCTCCGGGCACCCTCGCCGAGCATGCGCCAGCAGTGATAACCGGAACCGCAGCCCACGTCCAGGATGCTCCGGCCTTCCAGGTCTGACAGATACGGCTGCACCCGATCCCATTTCCAGTCCGAGCGCCATTCGGTGTCGATGTAGGTGCCGAAGAAGTCGAACGGGCCTTTGCGCCAGGGCATCAGGCCCCGCAGCGCGGATCCCAGCTGCTGGTGCTGCTCCTGGCTCGGAGGCGTGTCGGTGCGGAGGGTAATCGCGGAATCGGTCAGGCAGGCGTCGACGTTCGACAAGGTCGGTAGCCCGTTCAAGGCGCCCAGCCAGCGCTCGAGGTCGCCGTGTGGGTTGTCTTCAAAACGCTGGGTAAGTTGCGAACGGAGTCGATCGGCCCACCGGTCGTGGCCGTCTTGCGCCAGCTCAGTTAATAACGGTCCGAAATGTGTCTGCCAGTCAAAAGTCGCCATGGGTCTCTAGATGAAATGGTGTTGAAGGATGTCAGTGGCTCTTGATCGCGAGCATGGATACAAAATTAAAGCACTGGTACCAGATCAGCACCTGATCGAAGCCGGCGGCCAGCAGCCGTTCTTTGTGGGCGGCCAGGGTCTCAGGAATTAGCACCTGCTCAATGGCCGAACGTTTCTGGCTGATCTCCAGATCGGAGTAGCCGTTCGCGCGCTTGAATTCATGGTGCAGGCGGGTCTGGATGTCCTGCTCCTGGTCGGAATCAAAGCCGATCTTCTCGGACAGGATCAGCACTCCGCCGGGCCGGGTCGCTTGGGCGATCCGTGTCAGTAGCTCGCTGCGTTGGTCTGGTGGAACAAACTGCAGGGTGAAGTTGAGCGTCGTGACCGAGGCATCGCTGAGCTCGGTCTCGAGAATGTCCTCGCACCTCAGTGTTACCGGCAACTCACTGTCATCAAGCGCAATGTAATGCTCACAGCGCTCAATCATCGCCTCGGAGTTGTCGACCCCGACCAGGATGCAGTCCGCATGAGGAATGCCGTGGCGCATGGCCAGGGTCGAGGCGCCCAGGGAACAGCCCAGGTCGTAGCAGTGGGAGCCCGCCTGAACGTATTGCTCGGTGATCACCTCGATCATCGGGATGATGGTGGTGTAGCCGGGCACTGAGCGCCGGATCATATCCGGGAAGACCCGGGCGACAGAGGCGTCGAACCGGAAATCCTCAGGGCGTCGTTCGGTGGCGAACAGCCGGTCGGTTTCCTGCTTCGGTGGCTGGCCTGGTTTAGTCATCGTCGTTCACCTTGCCCTGACCGTCGGCACCGGCGTTGTCCTGGGTAGCAGGAGCATTGTTGGTGTCTGGCACTGGCGCGGCGGTGGGCGCTGGCCGGCTGCACCTTACGCCGCGGTTCTTGTAGTCAACAAGTATGCCCCGGAACGATGGATCGACATCGGCGGCGATGGCCAGGAAACCGTTCTCGCACACGGCGTGCAGTTCCGAGGCCTTCGGCGACATCCGGAACGGCTCCTCCGGTTTGATGTTGATGGCCTGGAAATCACCGACTGGTACGTGGTCTTTATTGTCGGAATGATCAATCCGGCCGCTACTCTCAAGCACCAGCACCGTGGCGATTACGGCGACGACCGCGGTGACGATTAAGCTGCGAACGGTGTAACGGGCCTCTTTCTGGCTCATGCCAACCTCATGTCTGTGGTTTCTATGAAGGGTTTAGTACTGGCCGGGAAGTGAAATCGACGGCGATTGTAGGGCCGCGAGTTGTTCCCTGAGTGACAGTACTTGGTCTGACCAGAATCTGGGTTGGCCAAACCAGGGGAAGAAGCGGGGGAACGCCGGGTCATCCCAGCGTTTGGCCAGCCAGGCGCAGTGGCTGATCTGGCGGTAGCATCGCAGGGGCTCAATCAGGTGGCGCTCACGGCGATTGAAGTCCCGGAACATCTCATAGCCTTCCAGCAATTCACCCAGCTGGGCGCCTCGCTCGGAATCCTCGCCGTTCAACAGTAGCCACATGTCCTGGATGGCAGGCCCGGTGCGGCAGTCATCCAGGTCGACAAACAGCATTTGTTCTTCCCGACACAGGATGTTGCCGGCGTGGCAGTCGCCGTGCAGTCGCAGTGTATCGACCGGACCGGCCTCGTCGATCCGGGCGCCGCAGGCATGGATCAGGTCAGGAATCAGGCTGTCCCAGGCTGGGCGAAGATCATCGGGAATCCAGCCGCCGTCGAGCAACAGCTGGTTGTGACGCTCAATGCCGTCGATCAGCGAAATTTCGGGGCGGTGCTTGAAGGGTTGGCGCGCGCCAACGTTGTGCATCTGGCCCAGCCATTGGCCTAGCCGGTACAGGGTGTCGGTTACGCTGACGTCCGGTGCCTGGCCCCCTCGCTGTGGAAACACCGCGAACAGGAATTCGCCATGCTGGCCGAGGGTGTCTCCCGAGGGCATAACCAGCGGTGCGACGACTGGAATGTCTGCTTCCAAATATTCGAGGGTGATGGCGTGCTCTTCCCGGATGGCTGCTTCGGTCCAGCGGCCGGGCCGGTAAAACTTGGCGATCACCGGGGCGCCCTCGTCGAGCCCGACCTGGTAAACCCGATTTTCGTAGCTGTTCAATGCAAACAGTCGTCCACTGACTGCGAATCCGGCCTCTTCCATGGCGTCCAGGATGGTATCGGGTGTCAGCGCATCGTAAGGATGGGCTGATGTGGCCGTTGCGGAGTCATGGATCATAGGTAAATGTCAGAGACCTGTGTCGTAGTTGGATTTCATTGCCTGCAGGTGGTACCAGTTTTCGTCCAGTTCCCAGCGTACCCGGCTGATTCCGGAAGTGCCCAGGATGACGTTACCTGCCCGGGCCTGGATATGAGCGAGTTCACGCTCGGCTTTGCGCCAGCCCCGATGGCTGTCATTCAGGTTGCGCATGGCTGGAAACACCGCTGTCAGCGCTCGCTGTGTCGAGGTGGTGTGCGAGTGCAGCGAACCCATGATGGCGGTATCGCCTTCGATTCTCAGTACCCGATGCTGATAAGGGTAACTGGCAACCTGGTCATCGCTCTTCAGTAGGTCGTTCAGGCTGATGATCTCGAACCCGCGCCAACCCAGCCACCCTACAAAGAGAGCGGCCACCAACATCACCACAACAAACTGCTTCCTGTCAGACATAGTCGCCGGGCTCCATCCGCTTTGTCCTGTGCCTCAGTATAACCTGTATGGCGCCCTGCGTAAGCACAGTGACTGGCCTGTGGGCGCCAATTTCGGCAACTGTTTCGGCCGCCGTTTCTGTGACCAGGGTGCAATCGGTTATGCTTGCCCGAATCATGGACTGAACCCGGGGGAAGTGTCAGGTGTCGCAGGAGTGTCTCGAAGCGCAAACGGTTGTGATTGGTGCCGGTGTGGTCGGCCTTGCGGTTGCCCGGGCACTGGCTCGGAAGGGGCACGAGGTGATTGTGCTCGAATCAGGCAGCCATTTCGGCGAAGGCGTGTCGTCCCGGAACAGCGAGGTGATTCACGCCGGTATCTATTACCCGGCGAACAGCCTGAAGGCGCGGCTCTGTGTCGAGGGTCGTCGGCAGCTGTATGACTACTGTGAGCGCCAGGCTGTCGGGCATCGCAAATGCGGCAAGTGGATTGTTGCAACCTCCGAGCAGCAAGCGGCGAAGCTGGACCATATTCGGCAAGGGGCCGCCAGAAACGGTGTCAGTCTGGAACCGGTGAGCGGGGCTGAGCTGGCCGCACGTTGCCCGCAACTCACGGCGGTGTCCGGGCTGTGGTCGCCGGAGACAGGCATTGTCGACAGCCACGCCCTGATGCTGTCCCTGCTGGGCGATTTAGAGCGTGCCGGCGGACAATTGGTGTTGCAGGCACCGGTAGAAGCGGTGGCTACCGAGCAGGGTCGCCACCGCTTGACTGTGGCGGGGAACGCACCGTGTACCCTGGAGGCGCAAAACGTAGTCAACGCCGCAGGCTTGGGTGCACCGGGGCTGGCCGGGCGTTGGCAAGGTTTGCCCGAAGGCCAGAAACCGCGCCAGTGGTTGGCTCGTGGTGTGTACTTCAGTTATAGCGGGCGGCCGCCCTTCGACAGCCTGATTTATCCGGTACCGGAACCCGGAGGCCTGGGTATTCATTTGACCCTGGATTTGGCAGGCCAAGCTCGTTTCGGCCCGGATGTGGAGTGGGTTGATTCGGAGGATTACAGTGTCAGCCTGTCCAGGCTGGAGCCCTTTGTTCGCGGCATCAAGGCCTGGTGGCCCAGCCTCGACGAAACCCGTTTGCAGCCGGCCTATGCCGGTATTCGACCCAAGCTGGCCGGACCGGACGGCGGCTTTGCGGATTTCAGGATTGATGGTCCGGAACAGCACGGTGTTGGCGGCGTGGTGAATCTGTTCGGGATTGAATCTCCGGGCCTGACCTCCTGTCTGGCTATCGCAGACCTTGTGGCCGCGAAACTGGCCTAGCCCGGCGTCCTGGCTAGCGCCCAGATCTGAATGTCCCGGGCGCCGTGCCGCGCCAGTAACCCTGCCAGTGTTCGAGCCGTTGCACCCGTGGTCACCACATCGTCCACGATGGCGACCTGCATTGGTACCTCGCCTTGAAGCTGAAAAAGACCGTGCAGGTTTTTCAGTCGCTCGTCTCGGTTCAGTTCCCGTTGGCTGCGCGCTTTCCGTGTTCGGCGGATCAGGCCGCTGGCAACCGGCACCGCAAGCCTGCTGCCAAGTTCCTCCGCAATCTCCTGCGCCTGATTAAAGCCGCGACTGCGTCGGCGTTGCGGGTGCATGGGCGAGGGTATCAACAGATCGGGGCGGGGCAGGTGGCCGGCGGCAAGTTGAGTTTCCAGATTTTGTCCGAGCCCCGCGATCAGGGGGCGGGCGAATTTGCGCTGGCGGTTGTACTTGTAGCGGCCAATCATGCTGTCGACCGGAAACTGGTAGCGCCAGGGAATAACGGCACGGGAAAATGGTGGGGGATCGGTCAGGCACTGCCCGCACAGGTGATTATTGGCGGCCCATGGCAGTGGCAGTGCGCAGGCCTTACACGACCAATGGTTAACCGGAAGGTCGCGCTGGCAGGCATCACATAAGCCATTGATTGCATTGGGGTGCAGGCAAGCCACGCACACACCTGCCGATTTTTCACTGTTAACCTTTAGTTCCATTAAGGTTGACAGCCAGTTCAGGCCCTTTATCATCTGTTTCATCCGTAAACCCAGAGACCGGAAAAGGTTAACAGGACTTACCCATGACCGCTACAGCACCCTCTACGGCAATCTCAACGGCAATCCGTCACGACTGGACGCTGCAAGAAGCACGCGACCTTTTTGAGCTTCCGTTCAACGATCTTCTTTTCCGTGCCCAGACTGTACACCGCGAACACTTTGATCCTAATGAGGTCCAGGTCAGCACTTTGTTGTCGATCAAGACCGGTGCCTGTCCGGAGGATTGCAAATACTGCCCTCAAAGCGGTCATTACAATACGGGGCTTGAGAAGGAAAAGTTGCTCGAAATCGAGAAGGTAGTGGCGGAAGCGAAGGCCGCGAAAGGCAAGGGCGCCTCGCGTTTCTGCATGGGGGCGGCCTGGCGCAGCCCGTCCAAAAAAGACATGCCCTACGTCCTCGATATGGTTAAACAGGTGAAGTCTCTGGGCCTGGAAACCTGCATGACCCTGGGCATGCTGAAAGAGAGTCAGGCGAAAGAACTGGCGGATGCCGGGTTGGATTACTACAACCACAATCTGGACACCTCCGAGAAGTTTTACAGCCACATCATCACTACCCGGACCTATAAAGATCGTCTGGACACGCTGGATAACGTTCGCAAGGCGGGCATGAAGGTGTGTTGTGGCGGCATTCTGGGCATGGGTGAAGACGAAGACGACCGGGTCGGCCTGCTGCTTCAGCTGGCCAATTTGCCGCAGCATCCCGAGAGTGTGCCGGTCAATATGCTGGTGAAGGTGAAGGGTACCCCCATGGAAAACGTGGAAGACCTGGATCCGTTCGACTTCGTTCGTATTATCGCTGTGGCCCGCATCATGATGCCGGCGTCTCACGTTCGCCTGTCTGCGGGCAGGGAAAATATGAACGAGCAGATGCAGGCACTGTGTTTCATGGCGGGTGCAAACTCGATTTTCTACGGTGAGAAGCTGCTGACTACCGCAAACCCGGAAGCAGATGCAGATATGGAACTGTTCCGTCGCCTGGGTATCCGTCCAGAGCAGCGGGAGCAGTGTGCGTCTGAGGAGCAGGAGGAAGAGGCGATCACCGAGGCGGTGGAGTATGAAGCCACGCGCCACATGTTCTATGACGCCACGCGGGAATCTGCGTAACGCTTTTCCATGAATTGATCAGTCCCGGGGAAGCGACAAGCGGGTACTGCTCCCCGGGATACGTTACAAGCACCTCCCTGTGCACTTGATTCGGGCCATCCCTGGCCCTCAACAATCCCGGGGAGCAGTACCCGCTTGTCGCCCATGCCCTTGAGCTGAACGTCAGGTGTTGCCGTGAGGGACTTTGCTCTAGAACTCGAACAGCGAAAACAGGCCGGGCTCTACCGAACCCGTCGCCAGATCTCAGGCCCCCAGCAGCCGGTACTAACCTCCGACGGCAAACCCCTGCTGTCATTCTGCAGTAACGATTACCTTGGCTTGGCCAACCACCCGGCCAATATTGATGCACTCAGGGATGCGCTGCCCGAGACCGGGCTCGGTGGCGCCGCGTCGCACCTGATTTGTGGCCACCACGATGCCCATCATCAATTAGAGCAACGGCTTGCCGAATTCACCGGCCGAAGCTCCGCGTTGTTCTTCTCTACCGGGTACATGGCTAACATGGGCGTGATCTCAGCGTTGGCCGGGCGTGGCGACACTATTCTTTCCGACCGGCTCAATCACGCTTCGATTATTGACGGCTGTATCCTCAGTCGGGCAAGGGTCCGACGCTATGCTCATGGCGATGTCGGTGCGCTTGAAACGATGCTGGTCCAGACTTCTGGTCACAAGCTGGTGGTGACCGATGGTGTGTTCAGCATGGATGGCGATGTTGCCCCGTTGAAGGAACTCGCGCGGGTGTGTCGGGAGCACGATGCCTTGCTGGTGGTTGATGATGCTCATGGCATTGGTGTGCTCGGCCCCGAGGGACGCGGCAGCATTGCCGCACAGGGGTTGTCCGAAGAGGATGTGCCGGTGCTCATCGGCACCCTGGGCAAAGCCGTGGGTACCAGTGGTGCCTTCGTCGCGGGATCCTCGGTGCTGATGGATTATCTGGTCCAGAAGGCCCGCACCTACATCTACACCACGGCCATGCCGCCGGCCATTGCCGCCGCGACCTGTGCCAGTATCGATCTGATCGAACGCGACGATGAACGCCGCCGGCATCTCGAGAAACTGATCGCGGTTTTCCGGCAGCAAGCGACGGCCATGGGCTATCAGCTGATGCCATCGGAAACCCCGATTCAGCCCATCATGGTGGGCGATAACTGGACCGCCCTTGAATTGAGCAAGGCTCTGGAGCAGCAGGGGTTGCTGGTTACCGCCATTCGGCCGCCGACAGTGCCGGAAGGTGAAGCGCGTCTTCGTGTGACTTTCAGCGCCGCGCACAGCGAGGCGGACCTGAACCGGTTGTTGCAGGCTCTGTCCAGTTGCCGCCATTTGTTGCCTAGTCCCGGGGTGGCAGTGTGAGCGCCGTGGCTGCCCAGGTCTCCGGTTCGGAGCAGAAGCCGGGGCTGGCGGCTTCCTCAATTGCAGAGAAGTCTCTGATCGCCAGCCAGTTCGGTGGTGCCAGTAAAACCTACGACGGCGCTTCCCGGTTGCAGCGGATTATGGGCGAGGAAATGCTGGATGCGTTGAAACTTTCGGGGGACGGTCTGCGGCCGCGGCGAATCCTGGATCTTGGTTGTGGCACCGGTTGGTTCACCCGGAAGCTCGGGCAGAGCTGGCCGTGCCCGGTAACCGGTGTGGATTTATCTCCCGGGATGATCGGGCAGGCCCGTGAGCAGTCTGGCCCGGCGGTTGAGTGGTTGGTCGCTGATGCAGAGTCTCTGCCGTTCCCGTCCGATAGCTTTGATGTGGTGTTCAGTAACTTGATGGTGCAGTGGTGTGATGATCCCCGCACAGTTTTTGCCGAGTGCCAGCGGGTTCTCCGTCCGGGCGGACGGTTGGTGCTGTCTACGCTGCTGGAAGGCACCCTTACAGAGCTCAAGCGGGCTTGGGCTGTGGCTGATCCGGGCCAGCAGCACGTTAATCGGTTTGAGTCTGAACCTGACTTACGGCAATGGGTTGAGGCCGTGTTGCCGGATGCCCGTGTGGACACTCGGACCATAGCATTACCCTATGCGTCGCCGATGGCGCTTGCCGCCGAGTTGCGCCTGCTGGGTGCCGGTTTCAAGAGTGACAATCGGCGCAAGACCCTGACCGCCCCCGGTCGTGTCCGCACTATGTGCCGGAATTATCCCAAACAATCCGATGGCACCGTCGTCGCCAGTTATGAAGCGGCGTGGGTGTATTGGCAGGCACCCTGATTTCTGTTTACCTTTCCTCTTCAATAAACCTCGGAATTTCATAAGTTATGGCCAAGAAAACCTTTTTCGTTACCGGCACGGATACGGGCGTGGGCAAGACCATGGTGTCGGCGGCGATTCTCGAGGCGGCCCGGACTGCTGGTCTGCGCACCCTGGCAATGAAACCGATTGCTTCCGGCTGCGACGAGACGCCGGAAGGCTTGCGTAATGAGGATGCCCTGGCCCTGCAGAGCGCCATGACCGAATCGCTGGCCTATGAGGTGATCAATCCAGTGGCGCTGAAGCCGGCGATTGCACCGCACGTGGCGGCGGCTCAGGCCGGCAAATCTGTGACGGCACAGCGTTTGATCGGGTTCTGTCGGGGGCTGCAGATGCGTCCCGCTGACCTGATGCTGATCGAGGGTGCGGGTGGCTGGCGGGTGCCGCTTAATAATCGGGAAACCTATGCGTCTGTGCCGCGCGAGCTGGGCACGCCGGTGATTCTGGTGGTCAGTCTGAAACTGGGGTGTATCAACCATGCCTTGCTGACTGCCGAGGCGATTCGGGCGGATGGCCTGGTCGTGGCGGGCTGGGTGGCTAATAGGGCAGAAGCCGAAACAATGAGTTGTGAGCAGGAAACTCTGGATTACCTGCGCTCGCACATGGCTGCGCCGTGTCTGGGGGAGCTGCCCTGGTTAGCTGAGCCGGACCCCGTTGCCCTGGCATCGCACCTGGATCTCAAATATTTGATTGAAAATTGACCAGGAATATGGCTAACTGGAGTCAATAATTGGTCAGTGGAAGCAGTGGCTATGATCAGTAATACACTTGCAATCGGTATTCAAGGCATTCAGGACGGCATGGTCGGTATGGACAATGCGGCCCGGAAAATTGCTCGTGGTGGTGTCGATGGTCCGCAAGGGACTGCAGAAGGTGCCGGTAGTCTGGTCGAGCCAATCATTGATCTGAAATTGTATGAGCGCAGCGTTGAGGCCTCGGCCCAAGTCGTGAAGGCTGCTGACGAGACGCTCGGTACCCTCTTGGACATCATGGCCTGAATGTCGCGGCCTGAGTACCGGTCTTGAACGCAATATCCCCCAATTTCCCAGCCTTTTCCCCGTCGGTTACCGGCCAGGTCGCGCCTCGGCCCGAAGCTGAACCGTCCCGGGCGAATGGCCGTTCCGGTGAAGACCAGCCGAAGGCTCGTGCTAGCGGCGTTTCCGCAACGTCTGAGCAGGGGCTGAGCCCGGAAGAACTCAAGCAGCTTACTGAACTCAAGGCCCGGGATCGCGAAGTGCGTGCCCATGAAGCGGCGCACCAGGCGGTGGGCGGTCAGTACGCGGGTGCCATCTCCTATACCTTCCAGCGCGGCCCTGACGGGGCTCAGTACGCTGTGGGCGGCGAGGTGCCCATTGATGTGTCTCCGGTTCCGGGAGATCCGCAGGCAACCATCGAAAAAATGCGGGTGGTGCGCGCTGCGGCCATGGCGCCGGCGGAGCCCTCCGGCCAGGATCGAGCCGTTGCTGCAGAAGCCATGCAGGTTATGTTGAAAGCCCAGTCTGAGGTGATGTCCGGCCAGGAAGACACCGCAGGCGCCGCGCCCAAGCCGGAGCAGGGCAGTGAAGACGATTCACAGTCGCGCACCGGACAGCTGGCGAATGGCACTTATCAAGCTGTCTCCGCGATGACGGATGACGCTAAACAGCAGAGCTCAGCTTTTCGCCCTGTTGCAGCTTAAGTCTTGACGCTCAACTGTTACCTCTCTTGATCCAAAGCACGCTTCCCCTTCTCCTGCCTGCAACCTCTTGTATTTCCACGTGACGTCGCCTGTAGCGGGCTTTTCGGTCACAGTTCGCAACACAAATTTTTATATCGACTATTGACAATTCTGTGCCTCTAAACGTATGTTTCAAACAAGTGTTTAATTAAGGCTGCAGCGCGGTGCGTTGCGGTGTTTGAGAAAAAACCGAGGCTGAAAGCTGTCATTGTGATTCAGCGAAGCCCGAAAACCGAGGTGGATTCCATGCCTGACTACAAAGCGCCCCTGCGTGACATCAAATTCGTAATGACCGAGCTGCTGGACAGCGAGAAGCACTACGCCAACCTGGAAGGCGCAGAAGACGCCACTCCGGATATGGTGGACGCCATTATCGGAGAAGGTGCCAAGCTCTGTGAGCAGGTTCTGTCTCCGCTGAACCAGGTCGGTGACCAAGAGGGCTGCACCTGGAGCGAAGATGGTGTGAAGACGCCGACAGGCTTCAAAGAAGCATACCAGCAGTATGTGGAAGGCGGCTGGCCGTCCATGACTGCCGATCCCAACTACGGTGGCCAGGGCCTGCCGAGTTCTCTGGGTATCGTGATCAGCGAAATGGTTGGTACCGCCAACTGGTCTTTCGGTATGTACCCGGGCCTGAGCCACGGTGCGACCAACACCATTGAAGAGCATGGTACTGAAGAGCAGAAGCAGACTTACCTGACCAAGCTGATCAGCGGTGAGTGGACCGGCACCATGTGTCTGACCGAGCCGCACTGTGGTTCCGATCTGGGTACCCTGCGCACCAAGGCCGAGCCGAATGCCGATGGCACCTATGCCATTACCGGCACCAAGATCTTTATCTCAGCCGGCGAGCACGACATGGCTGAGAACATCGTTCACATCGTTCTGGCGCGTCTGCCGGGCGCACCGGAAGGCACCAAGGGTATCTCGCTGTTCATCGTGCCCAAGAACCTGCCGAACGAAGACGGTTCCTCCGGTGAGCGCAACGCCGTTTCCTGTGGTTCCATTGAGCACAAAATGGGTATCCACGGCAACGCTACCTGCGTGATGAATTTTGACGGCGCCAAAGGCTGGTTGATCGGTCCTGAGAACCGTGGCCTAAACTGCATGTTTACCTTCATGAATACCGCCCGTATCGGTACCGCTCTCCAGGGTCTGGGTGCTGCCGAGCTGGGCTTCCAGGGTTCCCTTGCCTACGCCAAGGATCGTCTGGCCATGCGCTCCCTGAGCGGCCCGAAGAATCCGGAAGGCATTGCCGATCCGATCATTGTGCACCCGGACGTGCGTCGCATGCTGCTGACTCAGAAGGCCATCGCCGAAGGCGCTCGGGCCCTGATTTACCTGACCGCACAGCAGGCTGATATTGTTCAGAACGGCAAGACCGAAGAAGAGCGTAAGGCTGCTGACGAATCCCTGGGTTTCCTGACGCCAATCGCCAAAGCCTTCCTGACCGAAATCGGCTACGAAGCCGCTAACCTGGGCATGCAGGTGTTCGGCGGCCACGGCTTTATCTCCGAATGGGGTATGGAGCAGAACGTACGTGATGCCCGTATCGGCATGATCTACGAAGGTACCACCGGAATTCAGGCTCTGGATCTACTGGGCCGCAAGGTTCTGATGACTCAGGGTGAGTCTCTGAAGGGCTTCACCAAGCAGGTGCACGTGTTCTGTAAGGAAAATGCAGACAACGAGCAACTGAAGGAATTCCTGGAGCCGCTGGCCGCGATCAACAAGGAGTGGGGCGACCTGACCATGAAGGTTGGTATGACCGCCATGAAGAACCGTGAAGAAGTGGGTGCCGCGTCTGTGGACTACCTGATGTATTCCGGATACGCCGTATTTGCCTACCTGTGGGCGCGTATGGCCAAGGTTGCACTGGACACCATGGCAGATGGAACCTCGGAAGAGATGTTCTACAACGCCAAGGTGCAGACTGCACGCTTCTACTTCAAGCGCATGCTGCCCCGTGCCAAAGCCCATGCTGAAAGCATGCTGGCCGGCGCCGACAGCCTGATGGATATGCCTGAGGAAGCCTTCGCCCTGTAAGGCGCGGGCACCGAAGGACAGTCCTGCAGGACAAGAAAGCCCGCGCTCCCCGGACGCGGGCTTTTTTATGAGTTGAGATTCGCTTTTAAGGTAGAATGGGCGTTCATAAAAATTGAGCGGACACACCGCCTGAATAGACTGACTGATTTTTTGGAGAGTTATCGATGGCTGATTACCAGGCACCTCTGCGTGACATGCGTTTTATTTTGAACGAAGTTTTCGATGCCCCCGCTCTTTGGGCGTCCCTGCCCAAGGTTGCAGAAAACGTCGACCCGGACACGGCAGATGCGATTCTGGAAGAGGCCGGCAAGATCACTAGCGGTGTGCTGGCACCCCTGAACCGCGAGGGTGATGAGCAGGGCAGCAAGTGGAATAACGGTGAAGTCACCTCGCCGGAGGGCTTCAAGGAAGCCTACCAGACCATCGTGGAAGGTGGCTGGAACGGACTCGGTGGTAACCCGGAGTTCGGCGGCATGGGCATGCCCAAAACACTGGTTGCCCAGTTCGAGGAAATGATGCAGGGCGCCAACATGGCCTTTGGTCTGGCCCCGATGCTGACCGCCGGCGCGTGTCTGGCGCTGGATGCGCACGGTAGCCAGGAGCTGAAGGAAAAGTACCTGCCGAACATGTACTCCGGTGTCTGGTCTGGTGCCATGGACCTGACCGAGCCTCACGCCGGGACCGATCTGGGCATCATCCGCACCAAGGCGGAGCCGAACAGCGATGGCTCATTCAACGTCACAGGTACCAAGATCTTCATTACCTGGGGTGAGCACGACATGGCCGAGAACATCATTCACCTGGTGCTCGCCAAGTTGCCGGATGCACCCAAGGGGCCGAAGGGCATTTCCCTGTTTCTGGTGCCAAAGTTCATGGTGAACGACGACGGTTCCCTGGGTGAGCGCAACAGCTTCAGCTGTGGCTCCCTTGAGAAGAAGATGGGCATCAAGGGTTCTGCCACCTGCGTGATGAACTTCGATGGCGCCAAGGGCTGGCTTGTCGGTGAGGAGAACAAGGGCCTGGCGGCCATGTTCACCATGATGAACTACGAGCGTCTGGGTGTTGGCATTCAGGGTATCGGTGCTGCCGAAGCCTCTCTGCAAAGTGCCCGGGAATACGCATTGGACCGCATTCAGAGCCGCGCACCTACCGGTGCCCAGCAGCCTGAAAAGGCAGCCGACCCGATCCTGGTGCATCCGGACGTTCGCCGCATGCTGCTGACCATGAAAGGCTATGTTGAAGGTGGACGAGCGTTCTCCACCTACGTTGCCCAGTGGCTGGATATCTCTAAGTACGCGGATCCTGCTGAGGAAGAGCGTCGCAAGCACGCTGAAGGCATGGTGGCGTTGCTGACGCCGGTGGCCAAGGCCTTCCTGACCGACCGTGGTCTGGATGCCTGCATCATGGGCCAGCAGGTGTTTGGTGGCCATGGTTTCATCCGTGAGTGGGGCCAGGAGCAACTGGTTCGGGATTGTCGGATCACCCAGATTTATGAAGGCACCAATGGCATTCAGGCGCTGGATCTCATGGGTCGTAAAGTGGTTGGAAGCCAGGGCAAGCTGTACGAGCTGTTTGCTCAGGACGTGGCCGCATTCATCGAAGAAAACAGCGGGGACCAGAACCTGCGTCCGTTCCTTGAGCCTCTGGCCGCCGCCTTCGAGCGTTTGTCTGATGTCACTGAGCACGTGATCCAGCAGGCTGGTGATAACCCGGATGCGGTTGGAGCGGCGTCTGTGGATTACCTCGACCTGTTCGGCCTGACGGCACTTGGCTACATGTGGGCGAAGATCGTTAAGGCGGCTGCACCAAAAGCTGAGGGTGACAGCTCCGGTTTCTACACTGGTAAGCTGAAAACCGCACGCTTCTATTTCGATCGCCTGTTGCCGAAGACCGTTTCGCTTGCCGAAGGCATCCGAAGTGGAAGCGATTCGATGATGGCGTTGACTGCTGAAGAGTTCTGATCTGCAGCGGTTATAGATAGCGCAATAAAAAAGCAGGCCATACGGCCTGCTTTTTTGTGTCAGTTGTTGTCGTGTTTGTCGCTGCTAACCAGGCGGCTGGCTCAGAGTTGCTCGATGAGCTCAGGATTGGTCACGAAAGGGTTTTTATTGCCCTGTATTTCGCTGACTCGGCGGTGACGGGTCAATTCGGTGTCATCCGGTGGATCATTTCGGCTCCAGTCCTGAAATACTGGGGTGGCGCCAATCCAGGGGAGGTCGTAGGTGTCTACCATGTAGGCGACCGTGCGTGCGACGTCACCCTTGACCCGCTTGGGCGGCTCGAAGAACCCGGCGCTTTCGCGAATGCCGCAGTCGCCGGGCTTCACCGTCGCTCCCAGGTCCTCGTAACGAACATTACGACGCTGCATTTCAATTCGGGATTTAACCGGAACCATGTTGTGCAGGTCTGAGGCGATCTGTCGGTACCGGTTGTCTTTCTCGCATGCGCGGGAGGTGCCGCAGTTCAGGGCACTGCGAATGTCCGCTAACGGGTAAACGTAACCGTCTTTCAGCAAGAAGCCCTTGCTGGTAAACGCAGTGTCGCAGAAAAAGGAGTTGCCACCCTCAGCGTAAAGGTTGCCCCAAAATTCATTCTTGATGACGGTGTCGGGATCACTAAAACGGGTGTTTTGACCAATCACCAGGCTGGCGGACAGCAACAGTGACAAGGTGACGAGTGTTAGAGAGAAGTGTTTCATACGCCTGTGATGCCTCGCAGAGTCTGTAAGCGTCTGTACTGGTTGGGCCTCCTTTGCCCGGCTGGTCAAAAATATGACGCTTTGACCACTTATACTGTGAAGTATGGCACAGTGGTGAGAGCTGAGTGAGGCTCTTTGTTTGCTATTTGTGGCGTTATGTTAACCAGTTAACACTTCACTTCAGCTTATTGCGAATGTTCTGGTACCCGCTTTTCAGGTCTTCTCCTAGCTTCTGAGCCGTTTGTCGAGCTTCCTTGGATGCGTCTTCGCTGTCGTGCAGGACCTCCTCCAAACGGTTGCGGAATCGTTCCCAGTCCTGCTCGAGATCATCCCATTCATCCTTGACGTCTTCCTTGGCCAGATGCATCTGGACACGGGCCTCATCGCGATACTGTTTTATCTTTTCCGAGAGTTTTTTCAGCTCTTCCTGCAGGTTCATCTCAAACGCCTCCTCTAAGTGCGGGCTCTGTTTAAGATGCGCCGACCAGCGTTTTACTGTCAAGCGACGTGACGGCGAGCAGGCATGAGAGTGGAGAGGGCTTGATCCAGGTCAGGATCGAGCTGACAGCAGTAGCGAAAGATCCCGCAGATAGTGCCATGGTGTCAGGCTATCGAAGCCTTTGGCGGCGCGATCAATCTGGCTGCAGATCTCAATAGCCTGATGAAGTTGGGGGCGGGAAAGACGCCGCGAGGCCTGTTCGATTACCCGGGCACGCTGGGGCTGAAACACGCCCCGTTTTTTCAGAAAGGCGCTGGGATTTTCACCTTGGCTGGCTGCGCCTCGGAGTTCAAGGATCAGGTTGAGGTCGCGGGTAAGCACCGCCAGCAGCCCGAGAGGATTTTCTCCCTCCTGCTGCAGTACGCCTATCATTTTTCCAGCGTGGGGGGCTCGGCCGGCGAGCAATTCCGTTACCAGCTCAAAACCATTGAACCGGGAGCTGTCCTGAACGGCTTGCTCTACCGTCTCTTCGTCGATGGTGTCTGTGCCACTGAGCAGCGATAGGCGATCAAGCTCCTGGCTGGCGGCAAGCAGGTTGCCCTCCAGGCGCTCTCCCAGGATGGCCAGGGCGCCCCGGGTCAGACTCAGGCCCCGGTTTGAGGCGCGTTGCTGCAGCCAGCCGAGAAACTTGTCCGCGTCCACTGGCCAGACCGGCACATGAACGCCTTTATTCTGCAGTTCCTTGTACCACTTCCGGCGCGTTTCCGCCGCATCCAGGCGGGCACTGATCAGTAAGAGGATGATGTCTTCCGGGGGCTCCTGCAGCACTCGTTCCAGCACTGCCCGTCCGTCCCCCAGCTTGCCGGTAGGCAGATGGATCTCGATGCGCCGGCGTTCGGCAAACAGCGACATGGCGCTGAACTCGTCGGCCACGGCGTTCCAATCCAGCTGATTGTCGGCGTGGAAGGTCAGCCGGTCGACAAATCCGGCATCCAGCGCCGCCTTGCGCACCTGGTCACAGCATTCCTGCACCAGCAAGGGTTCATCGCCGGAGATGAGGTAGACCGGCGACAGGCCTTTTTTCAGCAGTTGGGGAAGCTGACCCGGTTGCGTTTTCATGGCGCTGGCGCGTCGTTATCCGGCAGTTCGCCGGAATCCGATTGGTGTTGATCCCGGATGCTGTCAATGCGGGCCTGGGTCAGTGGTGCCAACCGGAAAATGATTTGCTGGGCCAAACGGTTGCTGAGCTGCGTCTGCAGCTCTTCTTCCTCGCGCTGTTTGGCCAGCACGTTGGTTTCATCATAGCGGTAGCTTTCACTGGAGGTCAGGCGGGTGTCGCCAATGATCGGCACCTGATCGCTGCTGATCAGCTCCAGGCTGACCGAGTTGCGCAGGGTGTATTCGGCGGCGGCAGCCTGGACCGTAATCGCCGAGGCTCGGCGGTCCTGCTGGAAGTCACTGAGTTTCATGACGTAGGCGGCGTTGTCGGCTTCGCTCAGTTCCACATCGCCCAATTCCAGCTGGTCGCGAACGGACTCGCACAGCAACTCCGGAACGCCGCGCGCGCACTCAATCTTAAGGGGCTGCAGCGCCGCCGATACCGGCGGCGCACCGCGCAACTGGAAGCCGCAACCGGCTATCGTGGTCACGACGAGAGCCGTTATGACCGCGGGTAAGGCCGAAAAGGGTGCCGAGCGAAGTGGCATATCAGTTGGCCACCACGTTCACCAGTTTGCCTGGAACCACGATTACCTTGCGTATCGTAGCGCCCTCGGTAAACCGCATAACGTTTTCGTTTTCCAGCGCCAGCTTTTCCAGGTCGGCTTTGCCAATGTCGGCAGGGACGTCCTGTTTTGCGCGGACTTTGCCATTGACCTGCAGCACAACCTGGATCTGGCTACGAACCATGGCGTCCTTGTCGGCCACCGGCCACTTGGCATCGACCACCGGCTCTTCGTGCCCCAGCGACTGCCACAGTGAGTGGCAGATATGGGGGACAATTGGTGACAGCACCAGTACCGCTGTGTTCAGCGCTTCCTGGCGTACAGCGCGGCTCTGGGGTTCGCTGTCGGACAGCTTGCTGGCCTCATTGAGGAGCTCCATGACGGCGGCAATGGCGGTGTTGAAAGTCAGGCGGCGACTGACGTCGTCACTGACCTTGGCAATGGTTTCGTGAGTCTTGCGCCGCAGGTCTTTCTGGGCGTCGTTCAGCTCGGACGCGTTCAGTGTCGGTGAAGGACCTTCAGCGGTGTGTTCATTCACCATCCGCCACAGTCGCTTGAGGAACCGGTGGGCCCCTTCAACGCCGCTGTCAGACCACTCCAGAGACTGCTCTGGCGGCGCGGCAAACATCATGAACAGGCGAACGGTATCGGCGCCGTGCTCATCAATGATGGCCTGGGGATCAATGCCGTTGTTCTTGGACTTGGACATCTTGGTGACGCCACCGATTTCTACAGGTGCGCCATCTTGTTTATGGATGGCCCGGATGACCTGGCCCTTGCTGTCACGCTCCACGGTTACATCGGCAGGCGCGATCCAGGTGGTCTTGCCGGTGTCGTCGGTGCGGAAGTAAGTTTCCGCCAGCACCATGCCCTGGCAAAGCAGGCGGTTGAACGGCTCGGAGCTGTTCACCAGGCCAACGTCGCGCAGCATCTTGTGGAAGAAGCGGGCGTACAGCAGGTGCAGGATAGCGTGCTCGATGCCGCCAATGTACTGGTCAACCGGCAGCCAGTAGTTGGCTGCGGCCGGATCCAGCATGCCCTTGTCGTAGTTGGGGCTGCAGAACCGCGCGTAATACCACGACGACTCCATGAAGGTATCGAAGGTATCGGTTTCCAGGGTGGCCGGCTGGCCTTCAAAACTGGTCTTGGCCCACTCAGGGTCGGCCTTGATCGGTGACTGAACGCCATCCATCTCAACGTCTTCCGGCAGGCGCACCGGCAGCTGGTCGTCGGGGACCGGACGCTCGGTGCCATCTTCCAGAGTCATCATGGGGATGGGTGCGCCCCAATAGCGCTGGCGTGATACGCCCCAATCCCGCAGGCGATAGTTGACCGTGCGTTTGCCAATGCCCTGTGCTTCCAGATGATCAGCAATCTCGTCAAAGGCTTCGTCACTGGTCAGGCCGCTGTACTTGCCAGACGAAACCAGGGTTCCTTTTTCGGTGAAGGCCTCTTCCTGAACATCGAGTTCGCGACCATCACTGGCTGCGATAACCTGTTTGATCGGCAGGCGGTACTTGAGGGCAAACTCGTGGTCGCGCTCATCGTGACCGGGAACGGCCATCAGGGCGCCGGTGCCATAATCGGTCAGCACAAAGTTGGCAATCCAGACCGGGATCTCCTCCTGGGTCAGCGGATGGATGGCCTTGAAGCCAGTATCAATGCCTTTCTTTTCCATGGTGGCCAGTTCCGCTTCGGCCACCTTGCTGTTTCGGCATTCATCAACAAACTCGGCGACATCGCGGTGGCGCTCTGCGGCGGCCTTGGCCAACGGATGTTCGGCAGCCACGGCCATGTAGCTGACGCCCATCAGGGTGTCCGGGCGAGTGGTGTAGACCGTCAGACCGTCGTCGCCGTCTTTCAGCGGGAAGGTCAGTTCGGTACCCACGGATTTACCGATCCAGTTGCGCTGCATGGTCTTGACCTGTTCCGGCCAGTCTTCCAGCTGGTCCAGATCGTTCAGCAATTCCTCGGCGTAATCGGTAATGCGGATGAACCACTGGGGGATCTTCTTCTGTTCGACCAGGGCGCCGGAGCGCCAGCCCCGGCCATCGACCACCTGTTCATTGGCCAGAACAGTCTGGTCGATCGGGTCCCAGTTGACGGTGGACATTTTCTTGTACACCAGGCCCTTCTCGTACAGGCGGGCAAAGAACCACTGTTCCCAGCGGTAGTAATCAGGCTTGCAGGTGGCCAGTTCCCGGTTCCAGTCATAACCGAAGCCCAGCTGCTTGAGCTGGTTCTTCATGTAATCAATGTTGGAATGGGTCCATTTTGCAGGGGCGGTCTTGTTGGCAATGGCGGCGTTTTCTGCCGGCAGACCGAACGCGTCCCAACCCATGGGCTGCATGACATTGTTGCCCTGCATACGCTGGTAGCGGGAAATCACGTCGCCAATGGTGTAGTTGCGAACGTGGCCCATGTGCAGCTTGCCGCTGGGGTAGGGGAACATGGACAGGCAGTAGTACTTGGGTTTGCCCGGTTCTTCCTTCACTTCGAAGGTCTTGTTCTCCTCCCAGAAGGTGCGGGCATTCTGTTCTACATTGCGTGGATTGTATTGCTCGTCCATTGCTGCCATTACCAAAGTTACCCTGTATCAAAATGATGTTCGGAGCGGCCGGACATTCTAACGCACAGAGGACCTGACAGGTAGTCTGCCAAAATTCGGATCCTGTGCCAGACTGAACAATATTGAAGGGAGAGCCAATATGACTGAACCAGAACGAAGCCACCTTTCCGGTAAGGCGCTAGAGGCATACGACCGGATGCTGGAACGGGTGCAGGGCCGGTTGAAACTGGCGCAGGAGACATCGCTCGAAACGTTGGATAAAGAAATAAAGAACGCGATCCAGTTCGAGTACGAGCTGGAGGAAATGACCCGGGAGGAGGCGGATTTGCTGGGCGCTTATCTCGAGCGCGATTTAGCTCACCTGATGCACTTCGTGGACGAAACCGGTGAGGGGTTGACCGAATGGCTGCAGCTGGATATCTCACTATTGGAACACCAGTTGGCCGACCGGCTGCTATCTGTGGCCGACCGGACCCGGGTGGATACCCTGGAGCTCAACCAGAAACTGGAAAATGACGATGCCGGCCACTACATCTCCGGCGAAGTGGCAACCGCTGGTATGTTCCGCTGCTTGAATTGCAGCCACATGCGCTGCCTGACCGCCACCAGTCATCTGGAACCCTGCGACGCCTGCGGTTCCCACTACTACGAACGGGTTACGAGCCGCTGGCCGAGACGGGAGGAATAATCCGCTCCCGCACGAACACTACCAGGATGACCGCCAGAGTCAGCACCGGCCAGGAGCCGGTCTGCATGTAGGGGGTGCTGCCTGTTGCCGTGTACACCTCACCTCGTAGAGTGGCCTTTTCAAACTGGGGAATGGTCTCGGTAATCTGGCCCCGGTTATTGATGATCGCGGTGACACCATTGTTGGTGCCGCGCAGCATGTAGCGACCGGTTTCCAGTGCCCGCATGCGGGCGATTTGTAAGTGCTGCAATGGGCCAATGGAATCACCGAACCAGCCATCGTTGCTGATGGTCAGCAGCAGATCCGCGTTGCGACTGTTGAAGGCAACGAAGTCGGGGTAGGCCACCTCGTAACAAATGAACGGCATGATCCGCATGCCATTAGCCTGGAGCGGGCCCTGATAGTCTGGGCCGCGGCTGAAGCTGCTCATGGGCAGATCAAAGAACCCGATCAATCCGCGCAACAGTCCCTGTAGGGGAACGTACTCGCCAAAAGGCACCAGTTTCTGCTTGTGGTAAATCCCTTCACCGTTGCCGATGGCCATGATGCTATTGTGGAACGTGAAGTCCTCGATACGGTCGCTGAAGCCGTACCAGGGGATGCCGGTGATCAGTGTACTGTTATCGCCGAGCTCCTGATCGATGTGTTCAATGATCTTGCCGGCCTTATCCTGTGGAATCGGGATGGCGGTTTCCGGCCACAGGATCAGATCGGCGTCCCAGTGCGGCTCTGTCATCCCCAGATAGGTCACGATCTGGTCTTTCAGGAAGTCCGGATCCCATTTGATCTGCTGGGGGATATTGCCCTGCATGGCCACAAAGCTGGTCGGCTCGGAGTCGACTTCGGTCCAGGCGACCTGATTGATCGCAGGGGCTACTACCCAGGGTATGAGTGCGCACAGCAGCGTGACCGCCGCGGCAACGTGCCGCAGGTGCGTCACCAGCCACCAGGCAGCGTAGAGCGCGGCGCCGGTCACCGTAATCCAGAAAGTCAGGCCATGGACACCGACCACAGGCGCAAGTCCCGCCAGGGGGCCATCGGTATGCGCGGTGCCCAGATACAACCACGGGAAGCCGGTGAGCAGCCAGCCCCGAAGCCAGTCGCCGAGAATCCAGATAGCCGGGAACAGAATCAGCCGGCGGATCTGGCTGTCCTTGGCAAGCTTGCCCCAGAACCAGAAGGCTAGACCATGGAACAGGGCCAGGCCGGCGACGAATATGACGGTGAGCAGGACGGAAACGGGAATGGAGGTGTTGCCGTACTGGCTGATGCTGATATAAACCCAACTGGCACCACTGCCGAACAGGCCGAGGCCGGTGAACCAGCCGGCCTTGAACAGCCGGTCCGCCGCCATGGGCACCGTTACTAGTAGAATCAGCAGGACCGAAACTGGGCCCAACCACCAGAATTCAAACGGTGAGAAGGTCAGTGTCTGGAGAGCGCCGGCCGCAATCAGGGTGACGATGCCCAGCCAGCGACTGGCGGAGAGCGGGGTACTCAGACCCCGGATTTCGGTAGCTTCACTGCTCACTTCGGGTTACCTGCAGCAGACGGATGACTCGGTTATCGGCGTTGGCAATAGTAAAGCGCAAGCCACCGAATGCAACCGTTTCACCGCGTCTGGGCAGATGTCCAAACTCCTTGAGTACAAGACCACCGATCGTGTCGAACTCTTCCTCGTCCAGCTCTGTTTCAAAGAACTCGTTGAAATCATCGACAGGAGTGACTGCTTTGACCGCGTAGGTACCGTCACCGCGGGCCTTGATGTGCGTTTCCTCGTCAAAATCGTGTTCGTCTTCGATTTCGCCGACGATCTGCTCAAGCACGTCTTCAATGGTGATCAGTCCGGCGGTTCCACCGTACTCGTCCACCACAATGGCCATGTGGTTGCGGTTCTCCTTGAACTCCTTCAGCAGCTGGTTCAAACGCTTGCTTTCCGGAACAAAGGTCGGTGGGCGCAGGATTTCACGAATTTTCGACCAGTTCAGTTCGTTGTCCAGAGCTAGCGGCAGCAGGTCCTTGGCGAGCAGAACACCGATGACGTCGTCCTGGCTGTCACCAATGACGGGGAAGCGGCTGTGAGCGG
Source organism: Marinobacter sediminum (assembly GCF_016820575.1). Classification (GTDB taxonomy): domain Bacteria; phylum Pseudomonadota; class Gammaproteobacteria; order Pseudomonadales; family Oleiphilaceae; genus Marinobacter; species Marinobacter sediminum. Next base: position 224,917 of record NZ_JAEMQH010000002.1, read on the forward strand.
AGGAAATGATTTCGCCGAGGAACTCTTTGGGTTCTTGCGAGGCTTTGACCGTGACCATCTGGGAGCGCGGGATCATGATTTCCTCCACACGCATGTCGATCACCTGCATGGCGCCTTCGATGATGCTCATCGCATCGACATCGATGATATTTTCTGACTCGGCCTCTCGTAGAAGCTCCAGAACCTCTTCGATGGACTGAGGGCCACCTACCAAGGCCTGGGATATTCGTTCCAGCCAGGACTTTCCGCCCTGACTGCGACTCGACTGATCGTCGCTCATGAGTCTTGTTCCGTTTCCTCTGCTTCGTAAGGGTTGCCAAATCCAAGTTGCGCGAGCAACCGAATCTCAAGGGCTTCCATGACCTCGGCATCACTGTCATCCACGTGATCGTAGCCCTGAAGATGCAGCATACCGTGAACCACCATGTGCGCCCAGTGGGCCGCTGGCGCCTTGTGTTGCTCAGCGGCCTCGCGTTCGACAACCGGAGCGCAAATTACCAGATCTCCGGCCAATGGCACCGTTATACCGGCTGGCGCTTCAAATGGGAAGGACAACACATTGGTCGGTTTGTCCTTGCCGCGGAACTCGTTGTTCAGGGTCTGGCTCTCCGACGTGTCTACGATACGCACCGTCACCTCGGACGGATCCTCACCCAGCCAGGCGCTTTGTGCCCAGCCCTGGAGCTGGGCATCGGCGGGTACGCTGCTGCCCTCGAACACGTTCTGGATATCGACCGTTAGTTCGCTCACGACTGGCTTCCGCCTCCGTCATCGAACGAATCGTAGGCCTCCACAATACGCTGAACCAACGGGTGGCGGACCACGTCCTTGGCTTCGAAACGGGTAAAGCCAATACCGGATACCTTGCCGAGCACGCCGGCGGCGTGAATCAGGCCCGAGTTCTGACCGCGTGGCAGATCCACCTGGGTAGTGTCGCCAGTGATGACTGCGGTTGAGCCGAAACCGATACGGGTCAGGAACATTTTCATCTGTTCGCGGGTGGTGTTCTGGCTCTCATCGAGAATGATGAAGGAGTTGTTCAGGGTGCGCCCCCGCATGAACGCCAGCGGCGCAATTTCGATCACGCTTTTCTCGATCAGCCGCGTCACCTGGTCAAAGCCCAGCATTTCATAGAGTGCGTCGTACAGCGGGCGCAGATACGGATCGACCTTCTGGGCCAGATCGCCTGGCAAGAATCCCAGTTTTTCACCGGCTTCCACGGCAGGGCGCACCAGCAGAATCCGCTTCACCTGCTCGTCTTTCAGTGCCTCAACGGCACAGGCGACGGCGAGCCAGGTCTTGCCGGTGCCGGCAGGACCAATGCCAAAATTGATGTCGTGGCTGCGAATGCTGTGCACGTACTTTTGCTGGTTCGCCCCGCGCGGCTTGGCCTGGAGCTTGGGCGTCTTGATGACCGTTACGGCGCCGTCGTAGGGCACGTCTTCGGGCAGGCGCTCGTAGCCTGTCTCACGAATGAAGAGGTGAACGGTATCTGGCGAGATGTCATCGGTGGCCTCGGTTTCCCGATAAAGATGGCGGATAACCTCTACCGCTGCGGCTACGTGATCGGTCTCGCCTTCCACGCGAAAGTGGTGGCCGCGCCGGCCAACTTTCACCTGTAGTCGGCGCTCGATGTGTTTGAGGTTCTCGTCAAACTGGCCGCAGAGAGAGGCCAGCCGGCGCTGATCCACCGGGTGCAGGTCAAACTGTCTCGAATCGTTGGTGTTCAATTAGGCTCCATGTGCAGTGACAGCCCCGCGTACGGGGCTTTTAAGGCATTCGTGTCTTGGCTGGCGTGCCTGACCCCGGCTTCAATAAAGCTCCGCGTTCGCAGGGACGCCGCGAAGGGAGTTGGGGTAGGCTTCAACAATTTCAACATCAACAAAGTGACCAACCACCTCCGGGTTATCGTGCCGGAAATTTACGATGCGGTTGTTTTCAGTACGACCGGCAAACTCGCCTGGGTCTTTCTTGGACAACCCAGTGACCAGAATGCGCTGAGTCGTGCCGACCATTTTGCGACTGATATCCATGGCCTGCTGGTTGATCCGTTGCTGCAGGATGCTCAGACGCTGTTTCTTGACGTCCATCGGGGTGTCATCCGGCAAATCGGATGCCGGCGTGCCCGGACGGGCGCTATAGATGAAGCTGAAGGACACATCAAAGCCGATGTCATTGATCAGCTTCATGGTGTCCTCGAAGTCCTTGTCGGTCTCCCCCGGGAATCCAATAATGAAATCGGAAGAGAAGCTGATGTCCGGGCGAATCTTGCGCAGACGGCGCAGCTTGGACTTGTACTCCAGAGCTGTGTGGCCGCGCTTCATCGCTGCCAGCACCCGGTCGGAGCCGCTTTGCACCGGCAGGTGAAGGTGGCTCACCAGTTCCGGAACCTGCTCGTAGACCTCGATCATCGCATCGGTGAATTCCACCGGATGCGAGGTGGTGTAACGAATGCGGTCGATGCCATCGATGGTGGCAATCAGGGTGATCAGTTCCGCCAGGTCCATGGTGTCGCCATCGTGGGTCTCGCCCCGGTAGGCGTTCACATTCTGGCCCAGCAGGTTCACCTCGCGCACGCCCTGGGAGGCCAGGTGCGCCACTTCGGCGATCACGTCGTCGGCCGGACGGCTGACTTCCTCGCCGCGAGTGTAGGGCACTACGCAGAAGGTGCAGTATTTGCTGCAGCCTTCCATGATTGAAACAAAGGCGGATGGGCCATCGGCGCCCGGCTCCGGGAGATTGTCGAATTTCTCGATCTCCGGGAAGCTGACGTCGACGACGCCTACGCCGTTACCTTTGGCGCGCACTTCGGTGATCATGTCCGGCAGGCGGTGCAGGGTTTGCGGGCCGAATACCATATCCACATAAGGTGCCCGGTCAATGATGGCCTGGCCTTCCTGGCTGGCAACGCAGCCGCCGACACCGATAATGAGATCCGGGTTGCTGTTCTTAAGGGCTTTCCAGCGGCCGAGCTGGTGGAATACTTTTTCCTGGGCCTTCTCACGGATAGAGCAGGTGTTCAGCAGCAGGATATCGGCGTTTTCGGGCGTGTCGGTCATTTCGACGGTTTCGCCGGTACGCAGAAGGTCTGCCATTCGCGATGAATCATATTCGTTCATCTGGCAGCCGTGGGTTTTGATGTACAGCTTCTTGGCCATGGGTCTCAACGTATTCTGATGGATGGTGCGCCGTAGCTTGCGGGCGACAGAAAACAGGCGCGATCAAAAAGGAACTGGACATTATAACGGGGTGCTCATTCTTCAACCACCATTGTCTCGGCTTATCGCTAGTTTCGTGTGGTATTATTTTTCTCTTCCGAAGTTGTCGAACCTGAATTCAAATGACTCCCGAACGTCTTGCCCGAATCAAACAAACCCTGAATACCCGTCAGCCCGACCTGCGTGTGCTGACCGATCAGGTACACAAGCCCCGCAATCTGTCTGCCATTCTTCGCTCCTGCGATGCCTTTGGTCTGGCCAATATGCATGTAGTCTGGCCACGGGAAGGTTTCCGCGCTTTCCGCAAAACCGCTGGCGGCAGCTACAACTGGGTGACAACGCACACCCATCGCACCATGGATGCCGCCATTACCGATCTGAAAGGGCAGGGTCACAAGCTCTATGCCGCCCAGTTGTCTGATCGGGCGGTGGATTATCGTGACGTGGACTTCACTGTGCCCTGTACGTTGATCCTCGGGAACGAAGTGGACGGGGTCAGCTCCGGCGCCGCGGACCAGGCTGACGAACACATCGTGATTCCGATGATGGGTATGGTGGAATCCCTCAACGTTTCTGCCGCCTGCGCCATTATACTCGCCGAAGCCCAGCGCCAGCGTAAAGCGGCAGGGCTCTTCGACTACCGTCGGTTGCCGGACGATGAATACGAGCGCCTGCTGTTCTGTTGGTGCCAACCGACGGTGAAGCGTTACTGCGACGACCGCAAGCTGCCTTATCCGCCGATCGACCCGGACACCGGTGAGCTGATTGATGGGGTTGGCTGGATGAAAGAGATTCGCAAGCTGCGGCATCCGCATTTGGAACATGCTGATTGAAACGAGACTCAGTCGTCTTGTTGGATGCCGCGAAATTAACTAGTGTTTCTGATTTGCCGCCGGCCTAGATCGCGGCTACGAAAGGCGGGCAAGGAAGGCCCGCAACTCACGCCTGCAAACGACAAGGACTGTCATGCATATCAAGCCCCGTACTCGCCTGAAAGCGAGTGACTTACCTTTCGTCGAATCACCAATTCTTGCTGCCCGGTTGGTTAAGCGGGCTCTCTTGGGAAACCTCGAGTTCTTACCGCGTTTTGACCCCTACGACGTACCCGGTTTCTCGGCGGGTGCCCGCCCCGAGTTCATCAGCGCTCGATTGTTGTCGTCTTTAGAGTCCGGTGAATTGGTTTTGATCCGTAACTCTCTGATATCTGGACCGCCTCTGGACCCGCCCGTAGTCTGGAAGCCGGATCCATCTTCCACTGCTAATACTGGAAAGTGGAGCCTTTCATCTTCCTCTCCTTTTCTATCGCTAGAGAACGAAGTAGATACGTTGAATAGGAATGGGGTGACACTCGGATCGCTGGGTCTGGATACAGCTCGCGGCTCTGCAGGGCAACGGTCAGCCGCTGATGAGGAGCGACGCCCCCCTCCGCAAAATGCTTGGCCTGGAGATCACAAGCTGTCTTTGCCATTGGGTGCTGCGGCAGGGCTTGTTCCATTTGTCGCCGAGGCGAAACGAAAAGCAGGCATGTCGGAGGATAAGGCTTTGCCTTTGCGCGTGGCTGTTGGTGTCTTCACCGACGGAACATTAAATAATGTCGGAAATATCGAAGCATTCAAGCAGCGGCTGGAGAGGGATTGCCTCATGCCGCTTAAGGAATCCCCAGAAAAGCTCGAGGAATGTCGTGAAAAATTACGTCTATTGATGGGCGAGAGCTATGCAAACGAGCCGACCAACGTCGCTAAATTGTGGCGCCTGTACCGTGAAGATGAAGAGACTTTACTGAACTACAAAATAATGTCTCTTTCGGTATATGTGCCGGGCGCAGGAACGAAAACGGGAGATGCTGATTCATTCGAAGGGATGGCGACTGGTTTAGGGAAAACAGGAGTCGTGGCTCAGGTGGAACGTGGGTTTTTCGATATGGCTGAGAGAGTTTCTCAGAGATCGAAAGGTAGGGTGATTGAACAGCTTACCCTCGACTTCTTTGGGTTTAGTCGTGGAGCGGCGGCGGCACGCTACGCAGTGAACGAGATTCGAAAGGGGGCGGCTGGGCTTCTCGGCAAGGCTTGGTCGGCAAACAGTCTTGAGTGGCCTGGCTCGGTAGATGTTCGGTTTGTAGGGCTTTTCGATACCGTCGCAGGAATCATCAATTGGAGGGAGATGGACCTCAGTGCTGGTAATGATCGTAATGCTCCTGTCGACATCCACCTTAACTCGCAGTTCGTCGGTAAAGCTGTCCACCTCACTGCGAAAGACGAAAAACGGAATAATTTTGCGCTTAATAGTTTGAAGGATGCTGATGGAAAGTTGGCATCTAATTTTAGAGAAATTGAATTGCCCGGCGCTCATTCGGATATTGGCGGAGGTTATTCAGATGTTCAGGTCGAGAAAATACTTCTTCATCCCAAGCTTACCATTACTGGCTCTGCGGCTAGATGGCCTACGGAAACCCGCGAATGGGATAACTTGTTAGCCATAAAGCAAAGGGTTGAGTCTGAGAGGTGGATAGGAAGGCACAGCTCTACTCTGGGGAATGGTGAGCAATTCAGGCTTAGCATTGAGCAGGTTCGGGATGATCACCCTGTGCCAGATGGGCGTGTAGAGCTGCGCTTGCAAATGTTGAGATTAATAAAGGGCGAATATTCGAGAGTGCCTCTGAGACTAATGCACGCCTTGGCGTTAGAGGAAGAGGTTCCGTTTGAGGCTATGCCCTCAGACCGCGACTATTTCCTGCCTGAAGACTTGATGGAGATACATGAAAACTTAAGAGATCAGGTTTGCGCCGGGAAGGACGTTCCAAGTTTGTCGGTCGAGCAGGGGCGGTTTCTGAAACAGAGATATATTCATCACTCTAATCATTTCAATTTAATGGATTTCCTGCTTTGGGACGAAGTTTTGAGGTTAGAGATTCCCTTCCGACCATTGATGCCGTCGAGGCCGGTAAAAGCATTAGAAAGACACGTTCACGCAAATTCGGCATTGGAGTAAGGCATGTTTCGTTCTGTTTGTTTGGTCTTTTTGTCGGCGTTTTTCCAGTCTGGTTGCGCCTCTGCCTCCTCGAAAGAACCCGTTAACTGGTATTTTCAGATTGCTGCACCGAAGCACTATCACGCATGGGTTCAATATCTCGAACTAGAAAAATCAGGGGTGCGGCATTGGCATCAAGCTCCCGGATATATTAGTTGCTGTTGGCAAGGAGAGGGAGGTCCCACTGGAAAAGGAGGAAGGATGGAGCCTTTTCCTAACTACATTGGCATCCAGTGGGTTTCTTTCGCCGAGGAAAAGGTTTATCAAAAGTTAATCGAAATTAAACCTGAGTGGCACGAAGCGATGCGAGAGCCGGCTCCTTTTACAACTTCTAAGGGCCTGAAATACAAGCCAAGAAACGTTTTGACCCTTGGGCTCGCTCCAGGTGGTGAGATCGTTGTTTGGATAAAAAATCAGGTAGGTAATGAGTTGGAATTGGTTCGTTTACAAGGAAACGAAATGAAAGATAAGACTCAAGAATATTCAGTGCTTATAAAGGCTTACAGGGATGAGCACCGGGAATACCTAGAAACACACGGTATTCCCGTGGAGGGATGGTAATACGGGCTTGGCAGCCTTATTCCTCCCGAGCCTCCAAATACCGCTGCAACTGCTCCCGAAGTGCTTTGGGCAGGCGGGTAATGGTCAGGGCGTCCTGGTCGCGGTCGTAGTACACGGCCTGGTTGACCAGATCAGAGGAGAAGGAAACGCTCATGCCGCCGCCAGAGCCGGCGATGCGAACCAGCTTTTTCACCTTACGGTGGTCCGGGTGCAGAACGCCGCTTTCCGGGAGTTCGGTGGTCTTTGAGGCAAACTCTTTGAACCGCTGTGGTTCGCTCTCGTCGAGATAGCCAGAAAGCGCCTCGATTTCCACCGGCTCGCCCAGTGCGTGCTGTTCCTTGCAGAACTCGTAAGCCTTGCTGCGTACCTCGCCGGCCTTTTCCGGTTCGGACGATTTCGCGAACGCCTCGACAGCGTCCAGAAAGGTCACGGTCTCTTTCTCGACATCCACTTGGTTAGTAAAGCCTGCCAGGCGGATAAACAGCTCGCCGGGTTCACCGGTACCGCGGCCGTGTACCAGGGTCAGGTAATTTTCGGCGCTGTTATCGCTGCGCCAGTCGTCCAGCTCGATCCGCACGGCGAGATTCAGGCGTGACAGGCTCAGTACGTCTGTGGCGTCCAATGTCTGGTTGCCGTCGAAACGCAGGGCGCTGTCACTCTCCAGAATCAGCAGGTAAACCACTTCTGAATCAGCCAGTGCTTCGTGCACGATCATCAGATGGCCCTGGAATTCCTCTTGGCAACCGGTCAGCAATTCCTGCCATTGCCCAAACAGTCGGTCGGTCATGGACCCAAAGCTCTGTTTGTCCTCCAGGTAGTCTTTCAGCCAGCTGCTGAAAGGGCACTCGCCAATCTCGTCAGAAAAGCGGCCGTACTTCTTGCCCGGCTTGCTATTGAACAGCCGTTTCATCTGTTTGTGAAGGGACTCGTAGTCGCCGCCGGGCTCTGAAAGTGCCTCTCCTGACTGCAGGCGGGCCGGTTGCCCGGGCTGGTATTGACTGGCAAAAGCGGTGCGAAGGTGTCTGATAGCCATGCTGGAATTCTCATGCTGCGCGTGCAATAAAAAAGCCCCGGAGGCGACTCTGGCCTGCGGGGCTTGTGTGCTACCCAGGGCTCAGATTCGCTTGCTCCGGATCAACTGTTGAACCAGTTGGCCAACAGCGTCAGGAATTTCCTTGTCGCTGTCAGCGGAAACGGAGGCAGAGGCTACATCGGAACCGAGGTTGACCGCAACGGCGATCAGGCCGTGGGCGGACAGCAGCTGGGACGTCCGGCGACGATCGTCGGCGTCACCTGCGTTGTCTTCGGTGACCACAACGGCGGTCTTGCCCTGATCGAAGAGCGCACGCTCAACAGCCAGTGCCAGTGCTGGCGCCTGTTTGCCACTGCATCCGATGATCGCCGGCTTCTGGGCAAGGCGACGCTCACGTTCTTCGATGCTGACCGGGTCCAGAGACTCAATGCCGTCTGCCAGGCCGGCAACCATGCCTGCACCAACGGTGACGTTGGTGAGTCGGTCGATCACGATGAAACTGCCCGTGGCGTGGTTGCGCTGGTACGCATCGAACGCGATGGGCTGGTTGAGGGTCAGCTCGCACAGGCCGATTTCGTTCAACTGGAGCTTGTCAGGATTGGCCTGCTGCTCAAGCGTGTTGACGTCGGTCTGGTGATGGATCTTCTTTACCGTGCCCGAAGTAAAGGTGGGACCCAGCTTGATGTCGTATAGCCGACCCGTTTCCAGCGGCGCGTCGGTCATCCAGACGATGTTGGCGTTGAAGCGGTTGCCCACTTCTGGCTCGTCTTCCGGCTTGACCAGCATGTCGCCACGGCTGATGTCGATTTCGTCGGCCAGGGTCAGGGTGACCGCCTGATCAATGTAGGCTTCTTCGAGGTTGCCATCGAAGGTGACAATATCTTTGACGGTGCTGGTCTTGCGAGACGGCAGCGCCATGACTTTGTCGCCCGGGCGAATAACGCCGGAGGCAATCGTGCCGCAGAAACCACGGAAATTCAGGTTAGGGCGGGTCACGTATTGAACCGGGAACCGGAAGTGCTCAAGATTCTTGTCCCGTGCAACTTCGACGGTCTCCAGAATTTCCATCAGCGGCTGGCCGGTGAACCAGGGCGTGTTCTCGCTCTTGTTGACGACGTTGTCGCCTTCCAAAGCGGAGATTGGAACAAAGCGAATGTCTTTCAGGCCGAGCTTGGCAGCAAACGCCAGGTACTCGTCCTTGATTTCGTTGAAGCGCTCTTCGCTGTAATCCACCAGGTCCATCTTGTTGATGGCGACAACAATGTGTCGGATGCCCTGGAGTGACGCAATGTACGAATGGCGACGGGTTTGTGTCAGAACGCCCTGGCGGGCATCGATCATCAGGATGGCCAGCTGGGCCGTGGAGGCGCCGGTGGCCATGTTGCGGGTGTACTGCTCGTGGCCCGGAGTGTCGGCAATGATGAACTTTCGCTTGTCTGTGGAGAAGAAGCGGTAGGCCACATCAATGGTGATGCCCTGTTCACGCTCCGCCTGCAGGCCGTCGACCAGCAGGGCCAGGTCCAGCTTCTCGCCCGTGGTGCCCATCTTCGCGCTGTCGGTTTTCAGGCTCGCCATATGATCTTCGTAGATCATCTTGGTGTCGTGGAGCAGGCGGCCGATCAGGGTGCTCTTGCCATCGTCAACGCTGCCGCAGGTCAGCAGGCGCAGCAGCTCTTTGTTTTCGTGTTGCTTCAGGTAGGCCTGAATATCTTCTGCAATCAGATCAGACTGGTGTGACATCTTAGAAATACCCTTCCCGCTTTTTCTGTTCCATGGAGCCGGCTGAATCGTGGTCAATTACCCGGCCCTGACGTTCGGAGCTGGTGGCCAGCAACATCTCCTGGATGATTTCGGGCAGGGTGTCTGCCTCGGATTCAATGGCACCGGTCAGCGGGTAGCAGCCCAAGGTTCGGAATCGGACCGACTTCATCATCGGCTTCTCGCCTTCTTTCAGGGGCATGCGATCGTCGTCCACCATGATTAGGGTGCCGTCACGCTCAACCACCGGGCGCTTGGCAGAGTAGTACAGGGGAACGATTTCAATATTCTCAAGGTAGATGTACTGCCAGATGTCCAGCTCAGTCCAGTTGGAGAGCGGGAACACGCGGATGCTTTCACCCTTGTTGATTTTGCCGTTGTAGATGTTCCACAGCTCAGGGCGCTGGTTTTTGGGGTCCCAGCGATGGTATTCATCCCGGAACGAATAGACGCGCTCCTTGGCTCGGGATTTTTCCTCATCGCGCCGGGCACCGCCGAACGCGGCATCGAACTTGTACTTGTCCAGGGCCTGCTTGAGGGCCTGGGTTTTCATGATATCGGTGTGCTTGGCGCTGCCATGGGTGAACGGGCCAACGCCTTGCTTTATCCCTTCTTCGTTTTTGTGAACGATCAGGTCGAGACCGTATTCCTTCACCTTGCGGTCACGGAAATCGATCATTTCCTTAAACTTCCAGGTGGTGTCCACGTGCATCAGCGGGAACGGAGGTTTGCCGGGATAAAACGCTTTGCGGGCAAGATGCAGCATCACGGCAGAATCCTTGCCGATGGAGTAGAGCATGACCGGGTTGTCAAACTCGGCTGCCACTTCCCGGATGATGTGGATGCTTTCCGCTTCCAGCTGTTTCAGGTGCGTGAGGTTGTATGTGGTCATGGTATTCCGATGCCGCGATGCGGACCCTGTTGGCTGTGCAAATTTGACCTGAAATGATACCAGATTGGGGGAGGGTATAAGAAGCGCCCCAACTAGAGTTTGGGGTTATAATAATATAGCGGCAAGGATGGCGTTGTGGGCGTGATAGCTCCGCTGCAGGGCCTGGTGTCAGGCCTTGTTGCAGGAGTCAGCCAACAGCTTGGCGACGTATTGATCCACGTATTCGAAGCCGTTGTCTTCAAACTCAGAAAACTGAATGCCGAGATGAAATTCATTCCGGGCAATCCGACGCATATGCACGATGTGACCGCCAGCTGAAATTGAGACGGGCTGTTTTGCAACGACAGGTACCGAGAAACGGGTTTTCACCGAAACCCAATTGCCGGGGGCAGGGCTTTGCTGGGCAGGGATCAGGGCTTGGACGGCATCTTGGCTGCAGGAAATCATGACGCCGGTGCGCGAAAGGTTCGCGACGGTGCATTTCAGGCAGCAACCATCGGGTTTCTCGACGGTGATTTCGGTCGAGACATCAACACGCTGTTGGTTGCGTAGATTTGGTTTTATGGCAGCTGGTTTCATGGTTACTTATCTGACGTAACTGGTATTCCAAACGGCTGCTTTTTCCAAAAATCCTTTCCAGAAAAAACACTTAAACTTAGAAAAGTTTAGTTGTTTACTTTGTGGTCAGCAAGAAGCGTGTCGTTCTTTGTGGCAGATTTGTTGCAGTTTTTTGAAAAGGCCATCACAAAGCGCGGGGCGAGAAGTGAGGGAGATTTGGTCCGGGGACGATCGCGGCGATCTGCCCCGGACCATAACGGAAGGCGTTAGCCTCCGAGCTTTTTCACCAGGATCTCATTGAACAGCTTGGGGTTTCCTTGCCCTTTTGAGGCCTTCATGAGCGGCCCCATAAAGCCTCCCAGCATCTTCTTGCGTTTCTTCGGATCGTCCTCGCCCTGGTACTGAGCGACCTGGTCTGGCATGCCGGCAAGTACCTCGTCGACCATCTTTTCCAGTTCGCCGGTGTCGGAAACCTGCTTCAGGCCCTGGGCGTCGATGATGGCGTCCACGTTGTCGCTCTCGCCATTCCAGAGAGTTTCAAACACCTTTTTCGCGCCGGAGGACGATACGGTGTTGTCGGCAATCCGGACGATCAGGTCGCCGAGTTGCGCACCGGTGATGGGCGATTCGGCCACGGTCTTTTCCTCTGCGTTCAGGCGTGCGGAGAACTCGCCCTGAATCCAGTTGGCCGTGAGCTTGGCATCTTTGCCGTGGCTGACCGCCTCCTCGAAAAACGCAGACAGCTTCGCATCGCCGCTTAGCAGGCCAGCATCGTAATCGTTCAGGCTGTACTGCTCCTTGAAGCGGGCTTTGCGGGCGTCTGGCAATTCTGGCAGGCGGCTGCGCGCGTGCTCGATAAAGGCGTCGTCGATCTCGACCGGAAGCAGGTCTGGGCAGGGGAAGTAGCGGTAGTCGTTGGCTTCCTCCTTGGTGCGCATGGAGCGCGATTCGTCCCGGTCGCCGTTGTACAGGCGTGTTTCCTGCACGATCACGCCGCCGTCTTCCAGGATGTCCATCTGCCGCTCGACTTCGTGGGCGATGGCCTGCTCCATGAACCGGAACGAGTTCAGGTTCTTGGTTTCGGTGCGGGTGCCGAGTGTGTCCGAGCCCTTTGGCTTGAGGGAAATGTTCACATCAAAGCGCATGGAGCCCTGGGACATATCGCCGTCGCAAATGCCCAGCGAGGTCACCAGGCTGTGCAGCTTTTTCGCGAATGCCACGGCTTCTTCGGCGTTGCTCATATCTGGCTCGGTGACCACTTCAATCAGTGGCGTGCCGGCCCGGTTCAGGTCCACGCCGGTCATGCCATGGAAGTCTTCGTGCAGGGATTTGCCGGCATCTTCTTCCAGGTGGGCGTGGTGGATGCGCACCCGCTTGGTCTGGCCGTTGGCCAGATCGATGTCTACATGGCCGGGGCCGACGATGGGGCGCTCCAGCTGAGTGGTCTGGTAGCCCTTTGGCAAGTCCGGGTAGAAGTAGTTCTTGCGCTCAAACACCGAGCGGCGTTCGATCTCGGCGTTTACCGCCAGGCCGAACATGATGGCGTACCGGAAGGCCTGCTCGTTGGGCACCGGCAGGGTGCCCGGCATAGCCAGGTCGACCGCATTGGCCTGGGTGTTCGGCTCAGCCCCGTACGCGGTGCTGGAGCCGGAAAAAATCTTGGTTTGGGTCGCGAGCTGAACGTGAATTTCCAGCCCGATCACAATGTCCCATTGCATGGCGTAACTCTCCTATCTCGGGCTTATTGCGGTTCACGCTGGTGCCAGTCGGTCACCTGCTGGAATTGATGAGCGGCGTTCAGAAGTCGCGCCTCGTCAAAGTAGTTGGCAATGATCTGCAGGCCAACCGGAAGCCCATCGACGAAACCGGCCGGTACCGACATCGCCGGCACGCCCGCCAGGTTCACGGCAATCGTGAAGATGTCTTCCAGATACATGGTGACCGGATCGCTGGTTTTCTCGCCCTGGGCGAAAGCCGGGGAGGGGGTGGTCGGGCTCATTAGCACGTCCACTTCCTTGAAGGCGTTGATGAAATCCTGCTGGATCAGTCGGCGTACCTTCTGGGCCTTGAGGTAATAAGCATCGAAGTAGCCGGCCGACAACGCGTAGGTGCCAACGAGAATTCGGCGCTTGACCTCGGTGCCAAAGCCTTCAGCCCGGGTGCGGGTGTACAGATCCATCAGGTCTTTCGGGTCTTCACAGCGGTAGCCGTAGCGAACGCCGTCGAAGCGTGACAGGTTGGCCGATGCCTCGGCCGGGGCGATCACGTAGTAAGCGGCAATCGCCAGCTTGGCGTTGGGCAGGGACACCTCTTTCACCGTCGCGCCCAGCTTCTCGTACTCCTTTACCGCGGCACGGACCTGTTCTTCCATTGCCGGGCTGAGCTGATCCGAGAAGTACTCCTTCGGCAAGCCGATACGGAGGCCTTTTAAAGGTTCGTTCAGCGTGGCGGTGTAGTCGGGCACAGCCCGGTCTACGGAAGTGGAGTCTTTCGGGTCAAAGCCCGCCATGACGTTCAGCATCAGGGCGTTGTCTTCGGCCGTGCGCGCCATGGTGCCGCCCTGATCCAGGCTGGAAGCAAAGGCGATCATGCCGTACCGGGATACGCGTCCGTAAGTCGGTTTCAATCCGGTGATGCCGCACAATGCCGCCGGCTGGCGAATCGAGCCGCCGGTATCGGTGGCCGTGGCTGCCGGCACCAGGCGCGCCGCAACGGCCGCTGCCGAGCCACCGGAAGAACCGCCGGGAACCCGCTTTTCACCGTTGCTCAGGCCCCAGGGGTTGGTGACCGGGCCGAAGTGGCTGGATTCGTTGGATGACCCCATGGCGAACTCGTCCATGTTGGTCTTGCCCAGACACACGGCGCCCGCCTTTCGGAAGTTCTCGGTAACCGTGGCGTTGTACGGTGGTACAAAGTTCTCCAGCATCCGGGAGCCGCAGGTGGTCCGCACGCCGCTGGTGCAGAAAATATCCTTGTGGGCGAATGGGATGCCAGTCCAGGGTGTGGCGTTGCCGGCGGCCCGTTGTTCGTCGGCGGCCTTGGCATCGGCCAGTGCCTGGTCTTCGGTCACGCTGATGAAACTGTTGAATTGATCGTCTTGCTGCTTGATTCGGTCGAGGAACTGCTGTGCCAGCTCCACGCTTGATACCTTGCCGCTCTCCAGGTCGCGGGAAAGCTCAGCTACGGATTTGTTATGCATGATGATTCCTGAATTCGCTGGTCGTCAGATCACTCGATGACACGAGGCACGAGATAAAGGCCGTTCTCGGTGGCCGGGGCGATGGCCTGAAAGGCCTCCCGCTGATTGGTCTCGGTTACTTCGTCCGGGCGCAGGCGCTGAACGGCGTCCAGTGGGTGGGCCAGGGGCTCAACCGCGTCGGTGTCTGCCGCGCTGAGCTGGTCAACCAGATCCAGAATGTTGCCCAGATCGTTCTCAAGGGCTGAGACTTGCTCGTCGTCCACACGAATGCGGGCGAGCACAGCGACTTTTTCAATGTCCTCACGGGAAATGGTCACGCGTTGCCTCCCAGGTAAATGAAAACTCGTTAACAAAACAATCTTGGTGAGAGCGGCTCTGGCCCGCTACAAGCGCACAAAAAGAGGCTCGTAGGATGATTTGAAAGGGAATCTTCGAGCGGCCCGCCCCCAAAGCCAAAAATAAAGTGCGTATGGTAACAGATTCGAACAAAGGCGGGAGGCCCCAATCCACCGGGTAAATGTGTGAATCGTAAGGCTTGAGGCCCGTTCTCACCTTGCCTGTGGGGGTGCTCGCTGCTAAAGTTGCCGCATCTTTTTTGCGACTGCAACTCTCAGGTTGAAACTACACGAATGTTGATCAAAAGACTCCGAGGCTTATTCTCCAGCGACCTGTCCATCGACCTGGGCACCGCCAACACCCTTATTTATGTGCGTGAGCGCGGCATTGTGCTGAATGAGCCGTCGGTTGTGGCTATTCGCACCAACAACTCCCAGAAGATGGTGGCCGCCGTTGGTGCCGAAGCCAAGCGCATGCTGGGCCGGACGCCGGGCAACATTACCGCCATCCGCCCGATGAAGGATGGTGTGATCGCCGACTTCGTGGTTACCGAGAAAATGTTGCAGCACTTTATTCACAAGGTGCACGAGAACAGCTTTATCACGCCGAGCCCGCGGGTACTGGTGTGTGTGCCGAGCAAGTCGACCCAGGTTGAGCGCAAGGCCATCCGGGAATCGGCCCTGGGCGCTGGCGCGCGGGAAGTGTTCCTCATTGAAGAGCCGATGGCAGCGGCCATTGGTGCCGGCCTGCCGGTCGAGGAAGCCAGTGGCTCCATGATCGTTGATATCGGTGGTGGCACGACAGAAATCGCCATCATCTCGCTCAACGGTATTGTTTACGCCGAGTCAGTCCGGGTCGGAGGTGACAAGTTTGACGAAGCCATTGTGACTTACGTTCGCCGCAACTACGGCAGCCTGATCGGCGACTCTACCGCAGAGCGCATCAAGCATGAAATCGGCTGTGCCTACGAAGGCCTCGAAATTCGCGAGATCGACGTGCGTGGCCGAAACCTGGCCGAGGGTGTGCCGCGGGCCTTCACCCTCAACAGTGAAGAAATCCTCGATGCGCTGCAGGAATCGCTGGCGCAGATCGTCCAGACCGTTAAAAGCGCGCTGGAACAGTCTCCGCCCGAGCTGGCCTCTGACATCGCCGAGCGCGGTATCGTGCTGACGGGCGGCGGTGCATTGCTGCGTGGCCTGGATAAGCTGATCAGCGAAGAAACCGGCCTGCCGGTTATCATTGCCGAAGATCCGCTCACCTGTGTCGCCCGTGGTGGCGGCAAGGCACTGGAGGTTATTGATCGGGGTGGTATTGGAATGTTCTCCCAGGAGGGATAAGCCCGTAGGGAGGATTTGCCATTAAAACCATCTTCGTCCAGGGACCGGTTCCGGGCTTCAGACTCTTTCTCATCATTATCCTGTCGGCAGCCCTCGTGGTTGCCGATGCCCGTTTTGATAAACTCTCTTCCGTTCGCAGTACCATCGCCACCGGGCTCGCTCCCGTGTACTGGCTGGGCAACGCTCCCTCCGAGTTCGGTGGCTGGTTCTCCGGCCTGTTTGAAAACAAGGAAGATCTGCAGCAGGAAAACGAGGACCTCAAGGCTCGCCTGCTCATCCTTGAACGCAGGGCGCTGAAATACGCTGCGCTGGCGTCCGAAAACAATGAACTCCGTCGACTGATGAATTCCTCCGAGGTGCTGGATGACCGTGTGATCGTTGGCGAGGTTGTCGGCGTTTCCCCCGATCCGTTCTCCCATGAAGTGATCATCAACAAAGGCCGCAGTGACGGCTTGCGGATTGGCCAGGCGGTGCTCGATGCCCAGGGCCTGATGGGGCAGGTGGTGCAGACCAGCCAGATTACCTCCCGGGTGCTGTTGGTGTCAGACAGCAGCCACGCGGTGCCCGTCGAGGTGGTGCGCAACGGCTTGCGGGCCATCTTGCTCGGGACGGGTGACACCTCAACCCTGGATCTGGTCCATGTACCCGATACCGCCGATATTCGCGAAGGGGATCTGCTGGTCAGTTCCGGTCTCGGTGGGCGTTTTCCTCGAGGTTACCCGGTGGCTGAGGTCAGCCTGATCAATAAGGAACCCGGCGAGCCGTTTGTGGCTATTGAGGCGGTCCCGCGGGCCCAGCTGAACCAAAGTCGCCTGGTGTTGGTGGTGTTTCCGCCGACAACTGCTGAGGTTGAGGCTGCTGCCGAATCCGAGGCCGGCGTTGAAATGTCCGAAGAGGGGGAAGGCTGATGCTGTCCGTAATCAGTTATCCGGTATTTGCCCTGTCGGTCGCAGTGGCGCTGGTTCTGAGTATTTCGCTTTTTCCGGTTGGCTGGTTTGAGTTCCGTCCAGAGTGGCTTGGGCTGGTGGTGTTCTACTGGACGTTCCGGGCTCCGGCTCAGTTCGGCATTCTCCTGGCCTGGATTCTAGGGTTGCTGCTGGATGTGCTTGAAGCAACGCCGCTGGGTGTCAACGCGCTGGCCATGGGGCTGGTCGCCTTTCTGGTGTTAACGATACATCAGCGCCTTCGGATGTACCCAATGCCGCAGCAGTGCCTGATGGTGTTCCTGCTGTTGGGTATCAATCAGATGCTCGTGCATTTTATCAAGCAGATGCTCGGCGCCGACGATGCCGGATTCAGCTACCTTTGGCCGGCCCTGACCAGCGCGCTGGCGTGGCCGGTATTCTGCGTACTTCTTGATAACATCAACCGTAAGTTGGGATGAGCATGTCCACCATCATTCTCGCGTCGGCTTCCCCCAGACGATCCGAGCTGTTGCGACAAATTGGCGTCACTTTTTCGGTGCAGCCAGCAGACGTTGACGAAACCCCTCTTCCGAATGAAACCGCTGAGTACTACGTGGAGCGATTGGCCCGCGACAAGGCCCTGGCGGTCGCCGCCTCCTCCCCGGGTGCTATGGTGCTGGGCTCGGATACCTCGGTGGTGCTGGATGGCGTCATCCTTGGCAAGCCGGCGGATCAGGAGGAGGCCGTTGCTACCCTTATGCGGCTGTCCGGCGCCAGCCACCAGGTGATGACTGCGGTAGCGCTAGCCCAGGGGGGACAGTGCGAATGCCGGGTCGTGGTCACCGACGTCCAGTTCCGCAAGCTGTCGCAGGCAGAGGTAGTAGCCTATGTTGCCAGCGGCGAACCGATGGACAAGGCGGGAAGCTATGGAATTCAGGGCCTTGGTGGTATTTTTGTCAGTGACCTGCGGGGCAGTTACAGTGCTGTAGTGGGTTTGCCGTTGCAGGAAACCGCCGCCTTGTTGGCGGATGCCGGTCATCCGGTCTGGGAAAACTGGCCAAACAGTCTGGAGAACCGTACATGAGTGAAGAGATTCTGATCAACGTGACCCCCGTCGAAACCCGCGTAGCGCTGGTTGAGAACGGTATGTTGCAGGAAGCCTATATTGAGCGCACCAGCCGTAAGGGCATCGTCGGCAATATCTACAAGGGCAAAGTGGTCAGAGTCCTCCCGGGCATGGAAGCGGCGTTTGTTGATATCGGCCTGGAGCGGGCGGCTTTTATCCACGCCTCGGATGTGATCTCCCAGTCCGGACCAGACGATTCCAATGATGGTCCGAAGACCGTGCCCGATATCCGGACACTGCTCCGTGAGGGGCAGTCTCTGGTAGTACAGGTCACCAAGGATCCGATCGGAACCAAAGGCGCACGCCTGACCACTCAACTGTCGATTCCATCGCGCTATCTGGTCTTCATGCCGGGTGTCAGCCACGTGGGTATCTCCCAGCGCATTGAGGACGACACCGAGCGTGCTCGTTTGAAGGGGCTGGTGGAAGGCGCAGCTGAAGAAGAGACTGAAGTGGAAGGTGGCTACATCATCCGCACCGCAGCCGAAGCGGCCTCCTCCGACGAGCTGATCGGCGATATGACCTACCTGCATCGCCTTAGCCAGTCGATTCATGAGCGCATTTCAAAGGTGCAGGCGCCGGCGGTGGTGTATCAGGATTTGCCCCTGTTTATCCGCACCATTCGGGATTTGATCCGCCCGCAAACGGAGAAAGTGCGCATCGACAGCCGCGAGAGCCACCAGCGCGTGATGGAGTTCGTGGAAGAGTTCGTCACCGAATTTGCAGACAAGGTGGAGTACTACCCGGGCGAGCGTCCGATCTTCGATCTTTATTCGGTCGAGGACGAGATCCAGAAGGCCCTCAGTCGCAAGGTGCAGCTCAAGTCGGGCGGTTACGTGATCATCGATCAGACCGAAGCCATGACCACCATCGATATCAACACCGGTGGATTCGTCGGGCATCGGAACCTGGAAGAGACCATTTTCAAGACCAACCTGGAAGCGGCGCGGGCGATCAGCCGTCAGGTACGGCTGCGCAATCTCGGCGGCATCATCATCATCGATTTTATCGACATGGAAGATACCGAGCATCAGCGCCAGGTGCACCGGATGCTGGAGAAGATGCTGGAGCGGGACCACGCCAAGACCAAGATCACCGGTGTTTCCGAACTGGGGCTGGTGGAGATGACCCGCAAGCGCACCACCGAAAGCCTCGGTCAGGTTCTGTGTGAACCCTGCCCGATCTGTGATGGTCGCGGCTTCCTGAAAACCAGTGAAACCGTGTGCTACGAGATCTTCCGTGAAATCTTGCGGGTGAACCGGGCCTATGAGGCCGAAAACTATCTGGTGATGGCGTCTCAGAGTGTGGTTGACCGATTGCTGGATGAAGAGTCCGACAATGTCGCCGATCTTGAAACCTTCATCAGCAAGACCATTCGATTTCAGGTCGAGCCGTTTTACAGCCAGGAGCAGTACGATGTGGTTCTGCTCTGATTCGATTTCAGCCTGCCAATATGGCGTATAGGGCTCGCTGATGTCCCACGACGACCGCGAGCAGCCCTGGCCGGAACACATGGCAGAGAGCCCGCCGGTTAAAGTTGCCGCCAGGCTCTCCAGCCTGGTGTGGTGGTTCCTGCTAGTGGTGCTTATTGTCTTTGCGTTATACGCAGGGGTAGGGCGCCAACTCACCCGCAATGTCGATACTTTTGCTGACGATCTGGCCGAAGCGCTCTCCGCGCGCATCGGTCACGATGTTGCGATCGGCAGCCTGTCATCGCGCTGGTTCTGGCTCGACCCCTCCTTTACCGCCCGGAATATCAGTATTGCCAACCCGGACTCCGACGTCACCGTAGCCCGGGTTGATCACCTTCAGGTGCGATTCGATTTCCTGTCTTCGTTGCTTCGCATGCGGGTGGTATTTGAAGACTTCGAAGTGGATGGCGTTGAGCTTGCGCTGAACCAGTCCGAGTCGGGGGAAGTTGAAGTGCGAGGCGCCGAGCTGCCCGAGCCGGTGAATCACCGCCTGAAAGATTGGCTCAATCTGGCCGGGAAGTGGCTGTCTGAGCCCTACGTCAAAATCACCCGGTTGAGTCTGGGCATCCGGGACAACCAGGGCAATGTCCGCACGGTTGATGTGCCCCAGCTGGACCTGGTGTACCGCAAGGGGCTTTTCCGAGCCTCCGGACGAGCTATCAAGTCTGGAACCACTGAACAGCTGGCCAGTTTCAGTCTGGTTGGAAAGCACTTCTTCCGCGGTGATTTCACCGGTCAGCTTTATCTGGATGTGAATTCCGGTCGGCTGTTTGATGGCCTGATCGATGACTACCAGTGGCGATCCATTCGGGTGGAGGGTTTTGATCTCGGCGGTGAGGCCTGGCTGACCTTCCGTGATGGTGAGCTCCTGCAGGTCACCGGAACGGTTCGGACACCTTATCTTCAGCTTGGCGTTGGCCGCGAATCCTTGGCCCCGATTGAAAATATCCGGGCCCGGTTCGGTTGGCGTCGTTTTGCGGCGGGGGCGCTCGAGGCAGGTTCCAATCAGACAGAAGGTACTTCCGAACAGTCTGAGGGCCCCGGGGAGTGGCACCTCAAGCAGCTGGAGTGGACCTGGAACGGTAACCAGGTGTCGCCGTTCAGTCTGCGCCTGATGCCGGAAGAGGGTGGCGTCACTGTCATTGCCGATGCGTTACCGCTCGGGCCCACCAGAAGGCTGATTTCCCGCCTACCCATATTGCCCGAGAGGGGCGCCGATGCCCTCGAGAATTACCGGCCCAGAGGTTATTTGGACCAGGTGTCCCTTTGGTTGCCGGATCGCGGCGACGACAACACCTTTGAACTCACCGGACAGCTGCGTGACCTGAGTGTTGAAGCCTACCGGGGGGCTCCGGGTGTAAGTGGGTTATCCGGGATGCTGTATGTTGCCCGTAACGCCGGCTATGTCCAGATAGACACTGCCGACGCGCCTGTGCGTTTGTCCTTCCCTCAGCTGTATGAAAACGGGTGGGCATTATCCCAGCTGGACGGTCTGGTGGCCTGGCAGCTGGAGGATGGCATTACCCGGGTATTCTCCGACGACATTCGCATGCGCCAGCTCGACGGCCCGGCGCTTACTGGCGCTTTCGACCTGAAACTCAGTCGCGCTGGCGAGGACAATCTGGGCCTCAAGGTAGGGTTGGAAGGGGCCGATGAAAGCGCTTTAGAAGACTTCATTCCGAGCAAGGTCGTGAGCACCGAGCTGTACGATTGGCTGACCACCTCGATCACCCGGGCTGACGTTACTTCCGGGGTTTATTACGGCCATGGCCAGATCGGCTCGGATGCACCACCGGGTTCATTCGTATCTTCCATGGAGTTTAATTTCGAGAACGCCAGCGTCCGCTATGACCCGCGCTGGCCGGACGTGACAGATGCCCGTGGTCAGGTGGTGGTCAATGGTCTCGATACCCGGGTGACCCTGGACCAGGCGCAAACCGGCGGCCTGAACCTGGCTTCCAGTAAAGTGAAGGTGGTACCCGATGAGCAGGGTACGGTTGTGGTTGTCGATGCAGCCGCCGATGTACCCGGCGAGGCGGTCAGGTTCTGGATGGACAACAGTCCATTGGGCGAAATGGCAGGCTCAGAGGCCCACCGTCTTGAATTCGGCGGCCAGTATCGGCTGGGCCTTGGTATCTCGCTACCGCTGGGTGCCGAGGGGGAGGTTTCGGTGGACGCCCGCGTGAGCGCGGACAAGGCAACAGTGTCTTACCCACCAGCGGGCCTGGCCTGGGAAGAGGTCAGTGGCGAGCTGGCTTATCAATCGGCCGAAGGTATTTCTGGGGGGCCATTGACGGCCCGGTTCCTGGATGCACCGGTACGTATACGCCTGTCCAGTAGCGCGTCCGGCGAGGCGCTCTCGATTCGACAGACCGGGCAATACCCGACGGCCGAGTTGCTTGCCGCGGCCGGGGTGGCGCCGGGACGCACATTGGGGCTTAGCGGAACCCTGGACTATGCGGCCGGCCTGGAGGTTAGCGAGAATGCCAGCTCCAAGATCTGGGTGCGGTCAGACCTGCAAGGTGTCGAAGTTGCCTGGCCGCAACCGTTGGCGAAATCGGCCGACGAATCTGCCCCTCTTGAGGCGACCATTGATCCGCAGGCACCCGGTGGCCTTGCGGTCTCCGGTACCTGGGAAAACCGGGCATCGTTTGATGTGCTCTGGAAGCGTACGGGGCTGGAGTTCAATCTTGGGCATCTCTACCTGGGGCGCCATACCCTCGATGACATTCAGATAGAAGCTCTGGATCTGGGCGACCGCTGGGTAGTGACCACCAACTCCGAGAGGGCCCTGGGCCGTATAGCGGTGCCCGATGATGGCAGCACTGTGATGGCGGACTTCGAGCGCGTGCGGCTAACGCGAGACGACCAAGCGGAGCAGGAGGAGCGAGAGCTTCTGACCTTTGAGGAGCAGCTGCAGGCCTTTCGGGATCTCGATATGGGCGAGTGGCCCGATGTGAATGTTTCGATTGCCGATCTTCAGCTGAACGATGAAACCCTGGGAACCTGGTCATTCAAGCTGCGCCCCGCACCTTACCGGCTGGCGGTGGAGGGCATTGAGGGCCGGCTTAAATCATTGACTCTGGTCGGGGATATGAGCTGGAGTATCATCGATGACCGAGAGACAAGCCGGTTTGCCGGTTCGGTCACCGGTGGCAAGGTGGCCGACCTGAACAGCTTGTTCAGAACCGAGATTCCGCTGACCAACGAAAGCACCAATATTGAACTCGATCTGGACTGGCCGGGCCGCCCGGATGAGATTTCACTCGCTGCTTTGAACGGGTCGGTCAGCCTCCGGCTGGACGAGGGCATCATTCTCGAGCAGAACAACACGGCCCAGGTCTTCCGGGTCTTCAATTTGTTGAATGCCGATACCCTTTGGCGCCGGTTGAAGCTGGATTTCTCGGATCTCTATGAGCGTGGTGTGGCCTTCGATGCCATTTCCGGTCGGGCACAACTGGTGGACGGGCGGGTTAATATGGATCCGGAGCTGCAGGTGGTGGGTCCGTCCGGCGCCTTTAAGCTCAGTGGTTCAACCGACATTGCAACCGAGACCCTGGACATGCGGCTGGTGGTGGTCTTGCCGCTGACCCAGAACCTGCCGTTGGCAGCTTTGCTGATGGGCGCCGGGGCACCCATAGGTGGGGCCTTGTTTGTTCTGGACAAGATTCTGGGCGATCCTTTAAGCAAGCTCACCAGCGCGTCCTACGGGGTGACCGGCACCTGGGACGACCCGAAGGTGGATCTCCGGCGAGTATTCGATAATGGCGAATGACAGGAGCTGATTATGACCGCAATCGTATCCGGCCGTGTGGCTGCCATCCAGATGGTGAGCACCCACGACATTGACGCCAATTTGCAGGAAGCTCGCAGATTGCTGAAGGAGGCTGCCGATCAGGGGGTTTCGGTGGCGGTGCTGCCGGAAAACTTTGCCGTTCTGGCGACTCATCAGATGCTCGAGTGCGGCCGCACCGAAGCGGGTGATCAGCCTGTGATCCGGGCGTTCCTGGCGGAGCAGGCGAGAACCCTGGGGTTGTGGATTGTGGGCGGCTCCTTGCCCCTGGCGGAAAGGCCGGATGGTACAGCCATCAGTGACCGGGTACGTGCCTGTTGTCTGGTCTTCGACGCACAAGGGCAGGAAGTCGCCCGGTACGACAAGATCCACCTGTTCGATGCGATGGTGGAAGACGCCCATGGTCAATACCGGGAATCGGATACCTTTGAGCCGGGCGAGCAGCTGGTAACGGTTGACACCCCAGCCGGCAAGCTGGGACTGGCAATCTGCTACGATCTGCGGTTCCCGGAGCTGTTTCGGGCCCTGCGTGCCGAGGGCGTGGACTGGCTTTGCTTGCCGAGCGCATTCACCTGGCAGACCGGTGATGCGCACTGGCATGCGCTGATCCGCGCCCGTGCTATTGAAAATCAGGTGGCGGTTGTAGCGCCGGGCCAGGGCGGACAAAACAGCGAGCGGCGCAGAACCTACGGCCATTCCCTGATCTGCGATCCATGGGGCAAGGTGGTGTCTGAGTTGGCCGAGGGGCCGGGCGTCGTGGTGGCAGACCTGGATGGCGATCAGCTGGCGGAGCTGCGAAAGCGGATGCCAGTGTGGGAGCACCGCCGGCTATAGGGCCGGCGGCAGCAACTCAGCTGGTTGCTTCGGCGTCGTCCACACATTCCCGGAGGTAGCGGAACAGTTTTCGTGCCTGCCCGGTATTTTTCTGCTTTTCGACGTCCTTGCGGGCATTTCGCGCCAGGTTGCGCAAATGCTGCATGTCGGCGCTCGGGCAGTAGTTAAAGAATTCACCCACCACGGAGTCGCCTTCGGTGATCATCCGATCACGCCAGCGCTCGGCCAGGTGGTGCCGCCGGGTGTGCTCTTCACTGCCCGCATCAAACGCATCAATGGCCCGCTTCAGGGCATCGGGATCGTCTTCCTGGCGAATGATCTTGCCAACGTACTGCAAGTGACGGCGCTTGGCTTCGTTCTGACGAATGCGACGAGATTCTTCAATCGCGGACCGAAGGGTCTCGCTGATCGGTAGGGTGTCGAGCTGGTCATTGCTCAGATCGAGCATGCGCTTGCCCAGATCCTGCAGAGCATGCATCTCCCGTTTGAGCTGAGATTTGCTCTTGCCAAATTCGTCTTCGTCGTCGTACTGGTCGTGCTGAGTCATGGTAAATCCATTGATGTTCGGTAGTGCGTCGGTTACGCGTAAAATATCGTGGCCAGGCCAAGAAAGGACATAAAGCCAACCACATCGGTAACCGTTGTCAGAATAACGCTGCCTGCTAACGCCGGGTCAATGTTGCGCGATTTCAGGAACAGCGGTAGCACCGTTCCCACCAGCGCCGCAGCCACCAGGTTGATGATCAATGCCGCTGCGATGATGGCGCCAATGAGTACGTCCTGGAACCAGGCAGCGGCTGCCGTCGCAACGACCAGTGCCCAGAATACACCATTGAGGGCGCCAGACATGAATTCCCGGTTCAGCAGCCAGCCCACATTGGCGCCGCTTATCTGGCCCACGGCCATGCCTCGAATCACCAGAGTCAGGGTCTGGCTACCTGCGATGCCGCCCATGCTCGCCACAATAGGCATCAGAACGGCCAGTGCCACCACCTTGGTGATGGTTTCTTCAAACAGGCCAATCACCCCGGAGGCAATGAAAGCGGTGATCAGGTTAATACCAAGCCATACTGCCCGACGACGCGTGGTTTTCCAGACCGGTGCAAAGGTGTCCTCGTCTTCATCGAGACCCGCCATACTCATCAGCGAGTGATCGGCGTCTTCACGAATAACATCGACCACGTCATCGATGGTGATCCGGCCCAGCAGTCTGCCGTCTTCGTTCACCACGGGTGCCGAGATTAGATCGTAGCGCTCGAACAGAGTGGCTACCTTGGTGTCGGACAGGGTGACCGGGATAGGTTCGATGTCGGTGTCCATCACTTCCCGCACCGTGGATGCCGGGTTGGATACCAGCATCTTGGTGATCGGCAACATGCCGATAAACTCGTCTCGTCGGCTGACCACAATCAGGCTATCGGTCATGGGGGGCAGCGTGCGGTGCCGGCGCAGGTAGCGCAGCACGACGTCGATACTGATGTCCGGACGCACCGTGATGGTGTCGGTGTTCATCAGGCCGCCGGCCGTGTCTTCCGGGTAGGAAAGCACTTCCTCGACGCGCTGGCGGTCCTGCTCGTCCATGGTGTCCAGGACTTCCTGGATCACTGTATCCGGCAGCTGCTGGAGCAAGTCAGCGAGATCGTCTGACTCGAAATCCTCGATAATATCCGCCAGTTCCTGGGCGTTCAGCTGGCTCAGGAAGTAGCCACGAATATCGTCGCTGAGATATTGGAGAACTTCCCCTTCCAGCTGCTTATCAACCAGATTCCAGAGCAGGGCGCGCTGACGGGGAGGGGAGGATTCCAGCAGGTGGGCGATATCACTGGGGCTAAGGCCGCCGTTCAGGATGCGGGCAACCTGTTTAAGGGCACCACTGTCCAGAGCCTCGCTCAGGGAGCGGAGCCTTTGGCGGGCCTGGCTTTTTTCCAGAATATCGGTCATGGATCACCCACAGTCAGAAAACGCCTGCATTATAGCGGAGTTAGGGCGCATAGGTCAGAAAGAGTTGTAGGTGAATCCCGCAGAGAACAACCCAGAAGGGTAGAGGGAAGGGTACGGCAACGGAGGGCTATTCGCCCTCGCCAAAATAGTCGTTGATCAACGCCGTCAGAGCTTCGATGGCGGCCTCTTCATCAGGCCCATCGGCAACCAGTTCCACGTCTGTGCCCTGACTGGCCGCCAGCATCATTACCTGCATGATGTTCTTGGCGTCCACATCCCGGCCTTTGCCGTTGATTCGTACGCTGCTGTCGAATTCTGAGGCGGTGGCAACCAGCTTGGCGGTTGCCCGGGCATGCAGTCCCAGTTTGTTAATGATGGTGATGGGGCGACGAATCATGATGGGCTCAGATCTCTCCGCGGGTTTGCAGATGCGGTAGTTCGGTGTGCCGGACCTGAACATTGGTGTAGTTGTTACGGAAATGCGCGCAAAGTTGTTCGCTGACGTATACCGAACGGTGCTGGCCGCCGGTGCATCCGATGGAAATGGTCATGTAGCTGCGATTGCTGTCGGCGAAAGACGGCAGCCAGGATTCCAGAAAGGCTATCAGGTCATCAATCATCTTGCGGCTGGCCGGTTCTTTCTCCAGAAAGTCGATGACCGGCTGGTCAGTGCCGACGAATTTGCGCAAGCTGGTGTCCCAGTAAGGGTTGGGTAAGCAGCGAACGTCGAAGACGTAGTCGGAATCCAGTGGCACGCCATGCTTGAACCCGAACGACTGAAACAGCAACGCTAATTCCTGGTCTTTCCGGCCAACCACCCGCTGCTTCACCATGTCCCGCAACTCGTACATGGACATGCCGGTGGTGTTCACGTACAGGTCAGACAGCTTGGACAGCGGCTCCAGCAGTTTTTTTTCATTGGTGATGGCCTCACGAAGCGAGGTTTTGTCGTCGCTCAGGGGGTGCTTGCGCCGGGTGGCGTGGAAACGCTGGAGCAGTGACTGTTCGTCGGCATCGAGAAAAATGACCTCGACGGTGACTCCGGTGTTCTGAAGCTGGCGGTAAATGTCTTCAAAGTTGGCCAGCTCGGCAGAGAGGTTGCGGGCGTCGATGCTGACGGCCATCTTGCTGAGGCGCCCCGGCGAGGTCTTGTTGGTCGCCTCACGGGTGAGCGGGAACAGCAGGCCAATGGGCAGATTATCGATGCAGTAGTAACCGAGGTCCTCAAGGACGTGGAGCGCCGTACTCTTACCGGAGCCGGACCTGCCACTTACGATAATCAATTTCATACGCTCACGCTCTCCAATGCCGTCTCCAGAATTTGGCTTACTTGGTCGCTGCCGTCATACGCTTGAACAGTGTGGCGGCATCCTCGCACTGGCGAAGCCGATCGCAGAAGGCACGTTCATTGAACTTTTCCGCCAACTGGCTCAGCAGTTCCAGATGTTCGCTGGTGGCCTCTTTGGGCACGACCAGGGCAAACACCAGATCGACTGGTTGATTGTCGATGGCATCAAACTCAATGTTCTCTTCCAGCGTCAGCAAAACGCCCACCACATGATCGAGCCCTTCCAGCCGACAGTGGGGAATGGCAATGCCTTGACCAATGCCGGTGCTGCCCAGACGCTCCCGCCCGATCAGATTATTGAAAATCTGAGTCTCGCTGAGAGTGCCGTTATGCTGGTGAATCTGTTCGGCAATGAATTCCAGCACCCGCTTTTTACTGGAAGCGGGAACCCGGCACAGAGTCAGCTCTGGCGCAAGAATATTCTCGATGGTTAGGGATGTGTCGCTCATGAATCGACTGCAATTCCGTAAAAAAAAGGCTGCGGCAGGTTAACCTTGCCGCAGCGCGATGAGATGACATGCACGATAGCGGGCGTCTAGCGACTGCCGTTGCCGTGCATCCGGTCTACATTCTTTTCCTTGTGCTTGAGGATTTGGCGGTCCAGTTTGTCAATCAGCCCGTCGATGGCCGCATACATGTCCTCGTTTTCTGCCTTTGCGTGTATATCACCACCAACCACGTGCAACGTCGCTTCCGCCATTTGACGAACTTTTTCCACTTGCAAAGTGACCTGGCAATTACTGATGTGGTCAAAGTGGCGTTCAAGTTTCTCAAATTTTTCCGAGACGTAATCCTTCAGTGCGGGAGTCAGTTCTACATGGTGGCCTGAAATGTTGAGTTGCATAGGCGTCTCCTATTGTCATCGTGCCGGCCCAAGCGGGCCGGGCTGAGGGCTGGCGCGCACTGCGCCGCCAAAGTTTGGTCTGGGGGAGCCCCCGTGAGGGCAGGGCTCTCCTAAACCAGTCTTTTTCGCTCATTCGAAGGTGGAATATGCATGGCCTCCCGGTACTTGGCTACCGTCCGCCGCGCCACCTTGATTCCTTGATCCCCTAGCATGGCCGCAATTTTGCTGTCGCTCAACGGCTTTTTCGGCGTTTCCGCCGCGATCAGTTTCTTGATCATTGCACGGATGGCGGTTGATGAACATTCCCCGCCTTCATCCGTACTGACATGGCTCGAGAAAAAGTACTTCAACTCAAAGATGCCCCGAGGCGTATGCATGTATTTCTGGGTGGTTACCCGAGAAATAGTCGACTCGTGCATTTCCACCGCCTGCGCAATATCCGACAGGATCAGGGGTTTCATGGCCTCTTCGCCGTGATCCAGAAAGCCCTGCTGATGTTCAACTATTCGGGTCGCCACCTTGAGCAGAGTTTCGTTACGGCTTTGCAGGCTCTTGATAAACCATTTGGCTTCCTGCAGTTGATCACGCAGGTAGGTGTTATCGGCACTACTGTCTGCGCGCCTTATAAGAGAAGCATAGCCTGCATTGACGCGGATGCGTGGTGCGATTTCAGGATTTAACTCAACCCGCCACCGGCCATTGTGTTTGCGCACGATGACATCCGGAATCACGTAATCGGGCTCGGCGCGATCGATCACGTCTCCGGGCCGTGGGTTCAGGCCAGTAATGAGGGCCAGAACCTCCCGCAATTGATCTTCTTTAAGCCGGCTGCGCCGTAGTAGTTGCGCGTAGTCGCGGTTACCCAGCAGGTTGATGTAGTGGGTAATCACCAGGCGGGCCTGGGACAGCCAGGGTGTCTCCGGCGGTAACTGGTTCAGCTGGATCAGCAGGCATTCCTGCAGGTCGCGGGCAAATACGCCGGGGGGATCGAAATGCTGCAGGCGATGCAGCACCGCTTCAACCTCGTCCAGTTCAACCGGGTCTTCATCCGCATCCTCTTGCAGCCCAGCGTGGATATCCTCCGGGGTGCTGGTCAGGTACCCCCGTTCGTCCACGGCATCCATCAGGGCGTGGGCGATGGCCTGGTCCCGTTCGCTCAACGGAGTCAGGTTCAACTGCCACTCAAGGTGATCCTGCAGGGTTTCCGTGGGTGAGTTACGGGTCTCGAAATCGTGATCGTTCTCGTCGTCATTGCGCGCGGAGGTCGCCGGCGCTGACTGATAGATATCGTCCCAGGCGGTGTCGACCGGAAGATCGTCGGGGATGGTATCCGGAATCTCATTCTCCGATGACCAGTCGGGCCCGTTTTCGGACTCGTCCCAGTCCGGGGTGGTCTCTGCTGCCGATTCCGAGGCTGTTTCGCTGGCTGGCTCGTCGTGACTGTTGCTGTCGTCGGTCGACTGGGACTCCGCCTGCTCGTCGTCCTCGGAGGTTTCCAGCATGGGATTGGATTCAAGCGCCTGCTGAATTTCCTGCTGAAGATCCAAGGTGGATAGCTGCAGTAGCCGGATCGCCTGTTGCAGCTGGGGTGTCATAGTCAGACTCTGACCCAGCTTTAACTGTAAGGAGGCTTTCATAACCATGGTTCAGGATCCGTCACTCGTCAGCACTCTGCGTTGCGGTCTGTTCAATAAAAAGTCGTTATGTGGCCGTCACTTGCCGATATCTAGAAAAAGCCTAGCAAGTTCTTTGCCGAGTTTACTTGCTCAAAGTCACCAACACAATCGGATGCTTGGCGTCACAGTCTGAATTCATTGCCCAGGTAAACCTCTTTCACCTGCTGGTTGGCCAGGATGGTTTCAGAATTTCCGGACGCAATGATGTGACCACCGGAGACAATGTAGGCAGTCTCACAGATGTCCAGGGTTTCCCGCACGTTGTGGTCGGTAATCAGCACGCCGATGCCCTTGTCCCGGAGGTGGCGGATGATGTGCTTGATATCACTTACCGAGATCGGGTCAACCCCTGCAAAGGGTTCGTCCAGCAGGATAAACGCAGGCTCCATGGCCAAGGCGCGGGCGATCTCGACACGGCGGCGTTCACCGCCGGACAGAGCCATACCCACGCTGTCGCGAATGTGGGTAATGTGAAACTCCTCAAGAAGCTCTTCCAGCTTGTTTACCCGTTCGCCGCGGCTCAAGCTCTTGCGGGTCTCGAGGATGGCCATAATGTTGTCACGAACGGTCAGTTTGCGGAACACTGACGCTTCCTGGGGCAGGTAACCGATGCCCTTGCGGGCGCGGCCGTGCATCGGCAGCGGTGTGATGTCCTGACTGTCGATGGTAATGCGGCCCCGATCAGCAGGCACCAGCCCGACAATCATGTAGAAGCAGGTGGTCTTACCGGCACCGTTCGGACCCAGAAGGCCAACGATTTCGCCGCTGCGGATCTCCAGCGAAACGTCAATCACCACCTTCTTGTGTTTGTAGCTTTTTGCCAGGTTACTGGCTCTGAGAACTGCCATCGGATCCCTGTTTGCTCTTGGTACTGCGTGGCTGGATGACCATTTCGACGCGGCCGCTACCGGTGCTGGTGTCGCCGCCTTGCGCGGTTACGACTCGGCGAACGGTATCATAATGAATGATGTCGCCGCGGAACAGGTTGCCATTCTGCTCAATGATGGCCTCCCTTTCAAAGGTCAGTTGGTCATCGCTGGCGGACCAGGTGATGTTCAGGGCGCGGGCATCGGTCTCACCCTCGCCGTCCCGGGTTGGCTGCTGATAGCGAGCCGGCTGGCCGGAGGCCTCAACGCGACTCAGGCCGTTAGCATCCCGATACAGCACCACGCGCTCTGCGTTGAGCCGGGTCTTGCCTTGCACCAGTTGGACGTCTCCGGTGTAGGTGGCGATGCCCTTGGTGTCGTCCAGTCGGGCGTTGTCAGCGCTCACGGTGATCGGGGCGTCAGAGTCCAGGTTGAAAGCCGTGGCAGGCCCGCTGATCGTCAGCGCCAGCGTGACAGCCAGCAGCGTTAGAGCTCGGTTATTGACCAGTTTCATAGCGTCCTTCTACCTGAGATTTGAGTTCGAGGGTTCGGTCGTCGATCCAGGCTTTCATGCCTGTTGCCCGGGTGACGCCAATTTGATCGGTGATGGTAACCGGTGCATCGGTGTACACGGTGCCCTGGTCGTTATCCAGGGTCAGGCTGGTGGTTGTCATCGTGGCCTTGCGTTCACCAAAGGTCCGGATGACCCGCACGTGGTCAGTCAGATAGAGCACCCCCTCGTTCTGCAGCAGGCTGCCATTCTCCGACTCG
This sequence comes from Marinobacter sediminum, assembly GCF_016820575.1. Taxonomy (GTDB): domain Bacteria; phylum Pseudomonadota; class Gammaproteobacteria; order Pseudomonadales; family Oleiphilaceae; genus Marinobacter; species Marinobacter sediminum. The sequence continues at coordinate 256,412 of NZ_JAEMQH010000002.1, forward strand.
ACGATCCAGGGCTCTGTTTCTGGTTGACCAAAAAGTTTGGCCCGGGGGGCTTTCATGGTGGCGACATTGCCTTCTTCGAACTGCTCGATTCGAGGGCTAGTGAACTGAATCTTCAGGTCGCCGTTTTCGTCAAAGGCGGTGTACTGGCCATTGATCACAAAGCCGTCGGGTTCGGCCTTGCCTCGGAGCTGCGCCGCATCGTCCTGAACCCGGGTGGGTTCGTCGCTGCGCCACAACAGGAACAGTGTCGCGGCAATCGTGCCGCCAAGGGCCAGGGTGCGCAACCATGGGCGGTCTGACAGCGTGAACAGCGCGATCAGGTCGTCTTTGCTCTCGCCGTTGCCGGTTCCATTTCCGTTTTTGCGCGGGTCCTGAGAGCTGCTGCTCATGCGTCTGGCTCCAGGTAGTTTGCCAAGGCAGCGCCGAGCTTACCCTGAGCGGTCAGCAACAGATCACTAACTTCACGCACGGCGCCGCTGCCACCGGCGGCCTGGGTGCAATAGTCGGCGTGTTCGCGTACCAGCCAATAGCCGTTGGGCACGGTCAAGCCAAGCCCGGCAAAACGGATGGCCGGCAGGTCCGGCAGGTCGTCGCCCATGTAGGCGATTGCCTCGGCTGGCAGGTCCATGGTGCTGAGCAGTTCCTGCAGCGCGACGCGTTTATCCTCGCGGCCCTGCATCAGGTGGGGAATGCCCAGATCCCGCATCCGTTTTTCGGTGAGGGGCGACTTGCGGCCGGTAATCACGGCGACATCGATGCCCGCCGCCATCAGCTGTTTCATGCCCAGGCCGTCGAGGATGTTGAAGGCTTTGAGCTCGTCGCCATTGGCGCTGAAATAGAGCCTGCCATCACTCATGATGCCGTCGACGTCAAACGCAATCAGGCGGATCCCGGCGGCTTTAGCCAGAAGTTCCTGCGGCCAGTTCGCGGCTAGCGGGCTGATCGGGTCTGACATCAGATCACTCCTGCCCGAAGCAGATCGTGCATGTTGATAGCGCCCACCAAGCTGCCGCTCTGGTCGGTCACCGGCAGGGCGTTAATTTTCATTTCTTCCATGATGTTCAGAGCTTCCGCCGCCAGGTGGTCGGCCTGAATGGTTTTGCCGTTGGGGGTCATGACGTGTTCGATCGCGGTGGTGTGCACGTCGACATTTTTATCGAGCGTGCGACGCAGATCACCGTCGGTAAAGACGCCGATCAGTTTGCCCGAAGCATCCAGTACCGTGGTCATGCCCAGTCCCTTGCGGGAAATCTCCAGCAGGGCGCCGCTGAGCGTGGTGCCTTCAGGGACTTTAGGAATGCGCTCGCCGGTGTGCATGATGTCGGAGACCCGGAGCAGGAGCCGGCGACCGAGCGTGCCGCCCGGGTGCGAGAACGCGAAATCTTCCTTGCTGAAGCCGCGAGCCTCCAGCAGGGCAACGGCGAGGGCATCTCCCATGACCAGTGTGGCGGTGGTGCTCGAAGTCGGGGCCAGGCCCAGCGGGCAGGCCTCGGTTTCAACACTCACATCCAGGTTGGCCACCGCTTCCCGGGCCAGTACCGAATCCGGGTTGCCGGTCATGCTGATCAGCGGGGCGTCCATACGCTTGATCAGTGGCAAAATGGTAATCACCTCGCTGGTGTTGCCACTGTTAGATATGGCAATGACTACGTCCTGGCTGGTAATCATACCCAGGTCCCCATGGCTGGCTTCGCCGGGATGGACGAAAAACGACGGGGTGCCGGTACTCGCCAGGGTTGCCGCAATCTTGTTACCAATGTGGCCGGATTTGCCCATGCCAGTGACCACAACCCGGCCTTTGCAGGCCATGATCACCTCGCACGCCTTGATGAAATGGTGATCAATGCGTCCTTCCAGAGCATCAATGGCATCGCGTTCGATACGGATAGCTTGAAGCGCGGAAGTGCGAAAGTCCTTTGAGCTCTGTTCAGTCATCGGGATTAGGGCCTGGTTTGCTTGGGTGAACATGATTATCAATGCATTGCACGGTGTCTGGTTTTGGGGGCAATGCCGCTGAATTACAGCGGAGTATATCATTTTCAATCAGAGACGCCGTGGGTTACGGGGTGCGTTACAGAAAGTTCAGTGAAACTGATCAAAGTGTTCATGCTTTTTCGGCTTTGACCGATTGAGCTTCAAGCTTCCTTGGCATAATGTAGCCGCACTTTTACAAGGTGGGGTTACGCACAAAGGGTAGGGTTATGGACAGTCCCGCATACATATCGTTGAGAGATGTCGTTTTCTCCCGTTCAGGGCGTCGAGTTCTGGATGGCGTAACCCTGGACATACCGCGCGGTAAAATCACCGCCATCATGGGGCCCAGTGGCACCGGAAAGACCACGGTGTTGCGGCTGATAGGTGGCCAGCTGCGACCTGATTCCGGCAGCGTCAGTCTAGATGGCCATGACGTGCCGAACCTGAAGCGCGGCGCGTTGTACAAGCTGCGGGAAAATATTGGCATGTTGTTCCAGAGCGGGGCCCTGTTTACCGATCTCAATGTGTACGAGAACGTGGCGTTCCCTCTGCGAGTGCACACATCGCTGCCTGAAGACATGATTCACGACATCGTGCTGATGAAGCTGGAAGCCGTGGGCCTGCGTGGCGCGCGCCAATTAATGCCGTCAGAGTTGTCCGGCGGGATGACCCGGCGAGTTGCGCTGGCACGCAGTATTGCTCTGGACCCGGACCTGATCATGTACGACGAACCTTTCGCCGGCCAGGATCCGATCACCATGGGCGTATTGGTTAAGTTGATCCGGGATCTCAACAGTTCCATGGGCCTGACCAGTGTGCTGGTGTCCCACGATGTGCCGGAATCCCTCAGTATCTGTCATCACGCCTGCATCATTGCTGATGGCAAAGTTATTGGCGAGGGCACGCCGGACCAAATCAGGGCTCATCCGTCAGAGCAGATCCAGCAGTTCCTGCGCGGGCAGCCTGACGGTCCGGTGCCATTTCACTATCCTGCCGGTCCTGCTGGCGCTGATTATGGGCTCTCCGGGGAGGCTTCTTGATCGATCGAATTGTGGCGTTGGGCCGTTGGGGGCTGACCACGATGTCGGCACTCGGTCGCTCAGGGCAGTTCCTGGCGGGCGTTGTGGTGGGCGTCCCTAGGCCGAGCATCGGGTTTCCGCTGTTGGTCAAGCAGCTATACGCCGTGGGTGTTCTGTCGCTGGCGATCATTATCGTGTCTGGTCTTTTCATTGGCATGGTGCTGGGGTTGCAGGGCTACACCATCCTTAGCGACTACGGCTCCGAGGCGGCCATTGGCCAGATGATCGCCCTGACGCTGGTGCGTGAGCTGGGGCCGGTGGTGACAGCGCTGCTTTTTGCGGGTCGGGCCGGGTCTGCCCTGACGGCCGAAATCGGGCTGATGAAAGCGACTGAACAATTGTCGAGCATGGAGATGATGGGGGTCGACCCTTTGCGGCGGGTGGTTGCGCCGAGGCTTTGGGCCGGTTTCATTGCCATGCCGGTGCTGGCCATTATCTTTTCGGCGGTGGGAATATGGGGCGGAATGCTCGTAGGTGTCGACTGGCTTGGCGTTTTTGAGGGTTCGTTCTGGGGTAATATGCAGTCATCCGTCGACTTCGTCGATGATGTGCTCAACGGTGTGATCAAGAGTGTGGTGTTCGGGTTCGTGTGCACCTGGATTGCGGTCTACCAGGGCTACGACTGCGTACCGACTTCTGCAGGTATCAGCTCAGCGACGACCAAAACCGTGGTGTATTCGTCCCTCGCGGTACTGGCGCTGGATTTTGTGTTGACCGCCGTGATGTTTGGCGACTTTTGAACTTACGACTGACAGAAAGGTAGGTGGAGCGGTGATAACCCAGAGAACAATGGAAGTCATAGTCGGAGTGTTTATGGTTGCCGGACTGGCGGCGCTGCTGTTTCTTGCTCTGCAAGTCAGTGGCCTGACGCCCAAATCGGCCGAAGGTACGTATACGGTGTATGCCAATTTCAATGATACCGGTGGGCTGGCGCCCAGAGGACGGGTTTCAATGGCCGGGGTTACGGTCGGCACTATCGAATCGATCAGTCTGAATAAAGAGACGTTTCAGGCGAAAGTAGCGATGGCAATCAGCACTGATATAGATAACATCCCGTCAGACAGTTCGGCAGTAATACGTACATCGGGCCTGCTCGGTGAACAGTACATTGATATATCCGTGGGGGGAGAGATGGAATCGCTGGCAGACGGTGACACCTTCTACTCCACTCAGTCGGCCATGAATCTGGAACGGCTGATCAGTAATTTTGCTTCCGGCCGATGACTGGCCGATAAGCAGGACCGCAGGGAACAGGTTTACATAGGAGATTGTAATGCTTTTGGTGAAACAACGATTGTTGTTGCTGTTTGTACTAACCGCCTTTGCGGTGGGTTCCGCTCATGCCGGAGCCGCTGAGGACCTCAAGGCTTACGTAGATCAGAATACCCAGCGCCTGGTTGAAAAGCTGAACGCCGAGCGCGGCCTGTATGCCAAGAATCCGGAGGCGTTTTACGTCAGCATGGATGAAACCTTGCGAAACTTTGTCGATTTTCGTCGCATTGCAGCTCGAGTTATGGGGCGGTACGCCCGTCAGACCACCCCGGAGCAGCGCGATGCGTTTGTCGTGAAATTCAAGCGCAGCTTATTTGACAGCTATGCCCAGGCGCTTGTGAATGCTGACAAATTTCGCATTGAAGTCAAAGAGGCTGTGATCAACCCTCAGGACGATGGCCGCGCATCTGTGCAGATGGAAGTAATCAGCGCCTCAGGCACCCGTTACCCGGTGACCTACTCCATGTATAAGAACGACGAAGGTCGCTGGATGATGGAGAATGTCATTGTAGAAGGGGTGAATATTGGCCTGGCGTTCCGCGATCGGTTTGCCCAGGAAATGGAAGAGAATCGTGGCCAGGTGCAGGCCGTGATTGACGACTGGGGGGATGCAGTGAAATCCCTGAACCTGGACAAGGAAGTCGACAAGTCGTGACCGCTTCGGTGCCACGTGTTGAGCGGACCAACGACACACTGGTAGTCAGTGGCGAAGTGGATGCAGAGTCCGTCGTGGCGCTGCGGTCGAAGGGCGAAGCGGTTATTCGCTCTGCCGCCGTAAATCTGACCGTGGATCTTGAGGGGCTTGAGACGGCGCACAGTGTTGTGTTGTCGATGCTTCTTTGCTGGCAGCGGCTGGCGTCCACCCAGGGAGTGGTTCTGACCTACCAAGGCGTGAGCGAGCGTCTGCTGTCGCTGGCAGCTCTTAGCCATCTCGATGACCAACTGCCCGGATTTTCTCGCAAATAAATTCGCACCACCACCAAATGAGGTTGGCGGTATCTTCGTTACCCAATGGTAAAGCTGACCCAGCCTCTGTAATTGGTTACAATCTCGCCCCTGATTTTCTAATGCCCGAGGTTTTTTTATGGATGCCACCGAAGTCGCCGCGTTGGTGAAAGACGCATTGCCCGGCTGCGAAGTTGAGGTACAGGTCGACGGTACCCATTACATGGTTGTTGTGGTTGGTGATGTGTTTGAAGGCTTGCCAACGATCAAGCGCCAGCAACTGATTAACAAGGCGCTGTTCCAACAGGTCATGGATGGAACGATTCACGCGCTGCATCCGAAAGCATTTACGCCGGCTGAATGGGCTGAGCGCCAGGGCTGATAGGCCCCGACAAGACAGGATATTGACTGTGGATAAACTTCTGATCCGGGGGCGCAAGCCTCTTGACGGCGAAATACGCATTTCCGGTGCCAAGAACGCGGCGCTGCCAATTCTTGCCGCAACGCTGCTGGCGGACGAGCCGGTAACCGTTGGTAATCTGCCCCACCTGCACGACGTCACCACCATGATCGAACTGCTCGGTCGCATGGGTGTGGAGCTGATGATTGATGAGAAAATGAGCGTGGAAGTTCACGCCAATACCATCAAGCATTTCCACGCGCCCTACGAGCTGGTGAAGACCATGCGGGCATCGATCCTGGTGCTGGGCCCCCTGGTGGCGCACTTCGGTGAAGCCGAGGTATCTCTGCCTGGCGGCTGTGCGATCGGTAGCCGGCCGGTGAATCTGCATATTCAGGGCCTGGAGCAGATGGGTGCCGAGATCAAGGTCGAGAATGGCTACATCAAGGCCAAGACCAACGGTCGCCTGAAGGGCGCGCACATTTTCATGGATACCGTTACCGTCACCGGTACGGAAAACCTGATGATGGCCGCGGCCTTGGCCGACGGGAAAACCATTCTGGAAAACGCTGCGCGTGAACCGGAAGTGGTGGATCTGGCGGAATGCCTGATTGCCATGGGTGCCGATATCAAGGGCCATGGTACGGCGACTATCGAGATCCACGGTGTGAAGCGCCTGCACGGTTGCCACTACGACGTACTGCCAGACCGCGTAGAGACCGGTACCTACCTTGTGGCAGCTGCTGCCACCGGTGGCCGGGTCAAGCTCAAGGACACCCGCGAGGATCTGCTCGAGTCGGTTCTGTTAAAGCTGAATGAGGCAGGCGCCCATATCAGCACCGGTCCGGATTGGATCGAGCTGGACATGAAGGGCAACCGACCCAAGGCCGTGAGTATTCGAACTGCACCTTATCCGGCGTTTCCCACGGACATGCAGGCCCAGTTTGCGGCCATGAACGTGGTTGCTGAAGGTAGCGGCACCATTGTGGAGACGGTGTTCGAGAACCGCTTCATGCACTTGCAGGAACTGATTCGCATGGGTGCCGACATCACGCTTGAAGGCAATGCCGCCATCATCAAAGGTGTTGAGCACCTTGCTGGCGCACCAGTAATGGCGACCGATCTGCGCGCTTCCGCCAGTCTCGTGATTGCCGGCCTGGTGGCTGATGGCGACACCATCGTCGATCGCATCTACCACATCGACCGTGGTTACGAGTGCATCGAAGAAAAACTGCAGTTGCTGGGTGCCAGCATTCGCCGCTTGCCGGCGTGACGGAAACAAACGGGAAACCGGAAGGACGCATGACAGATTCCATCACCATCGCATTGTCGAAGGGGCGCATTCTCGAAGAGACGCTGCCACTGCTGGCGGAAGCCGGCATTGAGCTGGTCGACGACATCAAGAAATCCCGCAAGCTGGTTTTTCCGACCACGGATCCCAGCGTAAGGGTGCTTATCATCCGAGCCACCGACGTGCCGACTTATGTCCAGTACGGCGGCGCTGACCTTGGCGTTACCGGTAAGGATGTTTTGATGGAGCACGGTGGTGAGGGTCTGTATGAGCCGCTGGATCTGAACATTTCCCGTTGCCGTCTGATGACCGCGGGCCCTAAGGATCAGACGCCACCGAGTGGCCGGATCAAGGTGGCGACCAAGTTTGTGAATCTGGCTCGTAGTTACTATTCGGCCCAGGGTCGTCAGGCAGACATCATCAAGCTGTATGGTGCTATGGAACTGGCGCCGATTCTCGGACTGGCGGATGAGATTGTCGATATTGTTGATACCGGCAATACCTTGAAGGCCAACGGCCTGGAAGCTCGGGAGCTGATTGAGCACATCAGCAGCCGGTTGGTGGTTAACCGGGCGTCCATGAAGATGAAGCACGAAAAGATTAATCCGATAATCGAAAAGATGTCTGTTGCCGTAGATAAACGCAGGCAAGCTTGAGTGGAAGAACCGATCAGGTGGGACTTTCCAAAACCCGCTCAAGCACATCCCTGTGACGCTTGAGCTCCGCCATCCCTGGCTCCGCACAGTTTTAGAAAGCCCCACCTGACCGATTCCCAATCAGAAGAGCTGGTTTCAACAACGATCAGCTCGCGTACCCAAGACAGGATCTGATAATGACCGTTAACATCACGCGATTAAATGCCTCCCAGAGTGACTTCGACAGTTCACTGGCAAAGCTGTTGGCCTGGGAAGACAGCGTTGATCATCAGGTGAATGAATCGGTACGTCATATCCTGCATCAGGTGAAAACCCGCGGTGACGCTGCGGTGCTTGAGTTCACCGAGAAATTCGATCGTCTGAAAGCGGGCAGCGTTGCTGAGCTTGAGATTGGTCAGGATCGGCTGCAGAAGGCGCTCGAGACAATTCCTGAAGATCAGAGGGTTGCCCTGGAACAAGCGGCGCAGCGGGTTCGTTCTTATCATGAGCGGCAGAATCAAAAGTCCTGGCAGTACGAAGAAGAAGACGGCACGGTGTTGGGTCAGAAGGTTACGCCGTTGGATCGTGCTGGCTTGTATGTGCCGGGCGGTAAGGCTGCTTACCCGTCATCCGTATTGATGAATGCCATTCCGGCTAAAGTGGCCGGTGTCGGTGAAGTGATTATGGTTGTGCCGACTCCCGATGGCGTTGTTAACGACATGGTGTTGGCGGCCGCGGCGATTGCGGGTGTCGATCGGGTATTTACCCTCGGTGGCGCTCAGGCCGTCGGTGCGCTGGCGTATGGCACGGAAACCGTGCCGTCCGTGGATAAGATCGTCGGCCCTGGCAACATTTTCGTGGCGACGGCCAAGCGCGAGGTGTTCGGCACCGTTGGTATCGATATGATCGCCGGTCCGTCTGAGATCCTGGTGATCTGCGATGGTCAAACCGATCCTGACTGGATTGCCATGGACCTGTTTTCCCAGGCTGAGCACGATGAGCAGGCGCAGTCGATCCTGATCAGTCCGGATGCGAAGTTCCTGGATGCGGTTGAAGCCAGCATCAACAAATTGCTGCCGACCATGGAGCGCGCCGAAATCATCGAGGCGTCTATGGGCACTCGTGCGGCAATGATTGAGGTGTCTGATCTTAGTCAGGCGGCGGAGGTTTCGAATCGAATTGCTCCGGAGCACCTTGAGTTGTCGGTGGAAGACCCCGAGGCGTTGTGTGAAGAAATTCGTCACGCCGGCGCTATCTTTATGGGGCGTTACACCGCCGAAGCGCTCGGCGACTACTGTGCGGGGCCGAACCACGTGCTGCCCACCAGCGGGACTGCCCGGTTCTCGTCACCTCTGGGTGTCTACGATTTCCAGAAGCGTTCCTCCCTCATCGGTTTCAGTGCCTCCGGAGCGGATCGCATGGGGCGGGTGGCCTCAGTGCTGGCGCGCGGTGAGGGCCTGACCGCTCACGCCCGTTCCGCTGAGTTTCGCATCGACGAAGACTGACACATCTATGTTCGCGCGCAGGGCCCTCCTGCGCTGCGACCGCACGGAGTTCATTTCAGTATGAGTAAGTTCTGGAGTCCGCTGGTTAATGACCTGGTCCCGTATGTGCCGGGCGAACAGCCGAAAATGGCCAATCTGGTCAAGCTCAATACCAATGAAAACCCTTTTGGTCCGTCACCCAGGGTCGTTGAAGCGATCAAGGCAGAGTTGAATGACAATCTTCGCTTGTATCCGGACCCGGAAGGCGAAAGTTTGCGCCAGACTATTGCCAACTATCACTCCTTGAAGCCTGAGCAGATATTCCTCGGTAATGGGTCCGACGAAGTCCTGGCGCACATCTTCTACGGCCTGTTTCAGCACGGCGAGCCGATTCTGTTTCCGGATATTACCTACAGTTTTTACCCGGTCTATTGCGGTTTGTATAACATCGAGGGCATCAAGGTCCCGCTGACCGATAGCTTCGAAATCAACCCCGAAGACTACAAGCAGGCCAACGGTGGGGTGATTTTTCCCAACCCGAATGCGCCTACGGGCCGGTTTCTCGGTCTGGAGCACGTGGAAGAAATCTTGCGAGCTAACCCCGACCGGGTCGTAGTGGTTGATGAGGCTTACATCGATTTCGGCGGAGAGAGTGCCATCACTTTGGTGGATAAGTATCCGAACCTGTTGGTCTCCCAAACCCTGTCCAAAGCCCGCTCTCTTGCTGGTTTGCGGGTTGGTTTTGCGGTTGGCCACCCGGACCTGATCGAGGCATTGAATCGGGTCAAGAACAGCTTCAACAGCTATCCGCTGGATCGGTTGGCTTTGGCCGGTGCTCAGGCCGCCTATGAAGACGAAGCCTGGTTCCAGAAATGCTGCGCTGGCGTCATCAGCGAGCGTGAGCGTCTCACGACAGCACTTGCCGAGCTGGATTTTGAAGTGCTGCCGTCCAAGGCAAACTTCGTGCTGGCTCGCCACAAGACGAAGTCCGGCGGCTCTCTGGCGCAAGGCCTGAGAGAGCAAGGCATTATCGTTCGCCACTTCAACAAGCCACGGATCGAGCAATTCCTTCGGATTACCATTGGTACTCCTACACAGAACGATGCTCTGATCAAAGGTATTAAGTCGCTGTAGCTTTTAGCTTCGGTGGCACAGCATCGCCGGGATGACCTTCCGGGAACCGCTACGAGCACGTCCATGTGCGCTTGTTTCCGGCCATCCTTGGCCTCCAACATTCCCGAAAGGTCATCCCGGCAATGCTGGCTGGCCTTTGGGGCGTAGTCAGCAGGGAGTATCTCAATGGCAAGTCGCGACAGTATCGTTCAAAAAATCTCCGAATGGCTCCAGCCAGAGAACTTTCAGGACTATTGTCCAAACGGTCTCCAGGTTGAAGGTAAAGAAGAGGTTTTTACACTTGTTACCGGCGTTACTGCTTCACAGGCGCTGATTGATGCGGCCATAGAAGCCGGTGCCGATATGATCCTGGTGCACCACGGTTACTTCTGGAAGGGCGAAGACCAGCGAATTCGCGGCATGAAGCGCGAGCGGCTGAAAACCTTGCTTCAGAAAGATATCAATCTGGCAGCTTATCACCTGCCTCTGGATGATCACCCGGAGTATGGCAACAACCGGCAGCTAGCGAATGTTCTGGGTATCGAGAATCCCAGGCCGCTCGGTGGTCTGGTGTGGCAAGGCGAGCTTTCAGAGCCTATGACGCCGGAGCAATTGGGTCGTCATATTGCTGAGCAGCTTCACCGGGAGCCGCTTCTGGTTGGAGAGGGTAAGTCCCAGATCAGTCGGGTAGGTTGGTGCACTGGCGCTGCACAGGGCTTCATTGGTACGGCGCTGGACGCCGGCTTAGATGCCTTTATCAGTGGGGAAATATCGGAGCCGACAACTCACACGGCGCGTGAATGTGGCATTTACTATTATGCGGCGGGCCATCACGCTACTGAGCGATATGGGGTGCGGGCGTTGGGCGAGGCGCTGGCAAAGGAATTCGGGCTGACGCATCGATTTATCGATTGCGACAACCCGGCGTAAGGGCTCAGGCCTTCTCTTTCTTGGGGAGGCCGAAACCTTCTGCCAGCGTTCCCGAAGCATCGGGATCGGTCTTGGGGGCATAGTCTCGTGGCGGCTCTACACCGTCGTCGCTAACTTCTTCCAGCCGCTTCCTTGACGTTTCCTGGGCAAGCTCTTCCATCCACTCTTCATCGTTGCACAGCCGGTTGGCGCCGCGCGCCATGTGCTGGTTCACGTCGCGATAGGCATCGTTAAAGCGGCGCAGAAGGTGGGAGGACTCCATAAAGTGCTCATTCACCTGGGCCTGATAGCGGGTGTATTCGCTTCGCAGTTCTTCAATTTGTTGTTCTGCCCGACGCTGTCGCAGCGTGGTTCCCTGCCCGGAGCGGCCAACAACTACCCCGATGACGATGCCTACAATCAATGCGGCAATCGCTGCCAGAATCAGGTTTGTCATATGCTGTGTCGTCCTTTTACCTGGAAATTAGCCTCGCACGATAATCGAGTATAACGCTCGAAGCGTGTTCAGCCCATGATTCTATCCTGCGCCAATCGTCGTATTGCTATGCAAGCGCCCAACGTGGCGAATAATGACGAAATGCGCGACAATACGCCGCCCCAAATTTCACGACAGATCTCCGGGAACAGCTTAATGACAGACTCCAAGTCCTCCGATGCCAATGTGAACTTGACCCCATGGGAGCGTTACCAGAAGGATCTTGAACGTCCGGATTTTCAGAAGGACGCCGCTCAGGAAGATGCTGTCAGCCGTCTGCAGTCACTGTACGACAAACTGGTCGATGCTGAAAGTGATCGCAATAAGGCGATGACCAAGCTGCGCCGAAAACTGAAGAAGGGCAAGGAAGAGCCGGTTACCGGGCTGTACTTCTGGGGCGGCGTTGGTCGCGGTAAGACTTACCTGATGGATACTTTCTACGAATCCCTGCCTTTTGATCGGAAGATGCGGGTTCACTTTCACCGTTTCATGCAACGGGTTCATACCGAGCTGAAGTCTCTGAAGGGCGAGAAAAACCCACTGGAGCTGGTGTCCAAGAAGTTTGCTGATGAAGCTCGTGTGATCTGTTTCGATGAGTTTTTTGTTTCCGACATTGGTGATGCCATGATCCTTGCCACCTTGATGGATGGCCTTTTCAGCCGTGGCGTGACTCTGGTGTGCACCTCCAACATTGTTCCGGATGGGTTGTATAAAGACGGCCTGCAGCGCGCGCGTTTCCTGCCTGCGATCGCTCTGGTGAAAAAGCACACTCAGGTTGTGAATGTTGATGGCGGTATCGACTACCGTCTCAGGACTCTGGAGCAGGCGGAGCTGTTCCATTCACCGCTGGATGACGAAGCGGATGTCAGTCTGCGGGCGAGTTTCGATGCCCTAGCAGTGGAGGCCGGCAAGCACAGCAAGACCATGGAGATAAATGGGCGGAAGATTCCGGCCCAGGCCCATGCTGATGATGTGGTCTGGTTTGATTTCGTGGATGTGTGTGATGGCCCTCGTAGCCAGAACGACTACATCGAGCTGGCTCGGCAGTTTCACGCGATCATTATCAGCAATGTCCCTGTCCTGGGACGCGAGAACGATGATCAGGCTCGTCGGTTCATCAACATGGTGGACGAGTTTTACGATCGCAATGTGAAGGTGATCATGTCCGCCGCGGCTCCCATAACCGAGCTTTATTCAGGCGGCCGTCTTAGTTTCGAGTTTGAAAGAACCGAATCACGACTGCTGGAAATGCAGTCGCATGAGTATCTGGAAGCACCGCATAAGCCGTAAATAATCCCATAAGAATTCAGTAGAACTGAATCAGAACGATAGGCAGAGCGAAGGCTTGGCTATCAATAACAAAGAGAGATCGATCTATGAGCAACGATAACGTAGTGATTGTCAGTGGGGTTCGTACCCCAATGGGTGGTTTTCAGGGCAGCCTGTCCGCTGTGAGTGCGCCTGACCTTGGCGCTCTCACCATTGCTGAGGCGGTAAAGCGCGCTGGTCTGCAGCCGGCTGATGTCCAGGAAGTGATCATGGGCAATGTGCTGCCCGCCGGGCTCAAGCAAGGCCCGGCTCGTCAGGCCATGCGCAAGGCTGGTCTGCCAGACAACACCGGTGCCACCACCATCAACAAGCTTTGCGGTTCCGGTATGAAAGCGGCGATGTTTGCCCATGACCTGATCAAGGCGGGTAGCAACGACATCATGGTCGCCGGTGGCATGGAGAGCATGTCCAATGCGCCCTACATTCTCCCCACCGCGCGGAAAGGCTATCGCATGGGGCCTGGCGATACAGCGCAGGATCACATGTTCCTGGATGGCCTGGAAGATGCGGAAACGGGCCGCCTGATGGGCGCGTTCGCCCAGGAAATGGCGGACAAGAAGGGCTACACCCGTGAAGAGATGGATGACTACGCCATCAACTCGCTCAAGCGCGCGCAGCGAGCGATCACCGAGGGTCTGTTGAAGGACGAAATCGTTCCAGTGACGGTCAAATCCCGTAAGGGCGACACCGTTGTCGAAGACGATGAGCAGCCGTTCAACGCCAACATCGAAAAGATCCCGAGCCTGCGTCCGGCGTTCAGCAAAGACGGCACCGTGACTGCCGCGAACGCATCGTCTATCTCTGATGGCGCTTCGGCCCTGGTGTTGATGCGGGAATCAGAAGCGGAAAAGCGTGGTTTGAAGCCGCTGGCAAGAATTGTGGGTCACAGCACCCAGTCTCAGCATCCTGCGGAATTCACCTGTGCACCGGTAGGTGCCATCGAGACTCTGCTCGGCAAAACTGGCTGGAGTAAAGAAGAGGTCGACTTGTTTGAGATCAACGAGGCCTTTGCCATGGTGGCCATGATGCCTATCCGCGAGCTGGGGCTCGATCCGGAAAAGGTGAATGTTCATGGTGGTGCCTGTGCCCAGGGGCACCCTGTAGGCTCTACTGGCTCCCGTCTCCTCGTTACCCTGATGTACGCGCTGCAGCGTTACGGCAAGAAAAAGGGTATTGCGGCTCTTTGCATCGGCGGTGGTGAGGCCACGGCCATGGCCATTGAGTTGCTGTAAGCTCCTGCTCTAGGGCCCAGGGATGGGCCCGAATCTCCTTCCTGTTCGCCCAAGAAAACCCCGCCAAACCAAAGTGGTTGCATCCAAAATTGTTGTCTATAGTGAAGCGGTGCGAGTAAACCCGCTGGTAAATGGGGTATGAAGGCAAAATCATACTTTTGACTGATCAAAGCGCTCGACAGCGTTAGCTATAGTGCCAACATCACGAGCACTGTGCATGAAGCCTCCTATACATCGTGAATACCAATAATCAGAGCAGCGACTCAGAACAACAATGGAGTAGCCTTCCAATGACAAGAAAAACACAACAATGGCAGCGTTTGGCCAAATTACCGTTGGCTGTAGCAATTGCGGCCGGCGTGTCCGGTCAAGCCGCAGCCTATTCATTCTACGTGGGAGATGTCGAAGCCCAGTTCAACACCACGCTTTCCGCGGGTGTCGGTTGGCGGACGTCCGATCAGGACAAGCGCCTGATCGCCCAAGGTAACCTGGGCCCTGAGTTCGCTCCCGGTGGCGATAAAGCCAATATTGGTGCTTCCACCAACAACTACGACGACGGTAACCTGAACTTCGAGAAGGGCGACACTTACTCCAAGGTTGTGAAAGGCAACAGTGAGCTGTTCCTGAACTACGACGTCGACAGCGATACGCTGACTCGAGTTGGCGGTCTGGTTCGTGGGCGGTACTACTACGACTTCGAGCTCAAGGACGAACAGCGCGCGGTCGATCCCGTTGGCCAGCGACGCGAACTGAACGACGAAGCCAAGGACAATGCTTCCGGTGGCGAGCTTCTCGACGCCTACGTGTTTTCTGACTGGTACTTCGGTAACACGCCTGTAAGCCTGCGCTATGGTCGTCAGGTGCTTAGCTGGGGTGAAAGCACCTTTATCCAGGGTGGTATCAACGTTATCAACCCGGTCGACGTTCCCGCCTTCCGCGCCCCTGGCGCCGAATTGAAGGATGCACTGTTGCCGGTAGAAATGTTCTACGCCTCTGCAGGCGTTACTGAAAACATTACTCTGGAAACGTTCGTCCAGGCGGACTGGGAACCGGTCAAGCCGGACGATTGCGGCACCTTCTTCTCCACCAACGATTTCGCCGCTGATGGCTGCGGGCCAGTTCTTTTGGCTGGTGCGCTGCCTGACTCACAAGCACTTGCGCAGGGTTTTGTAGCGCCTCGTCTTGGCGATGAAGAAGCTGATTCCAAGGATCAGTTTGGTGTTGCCATGCGCTGGTACGTGCCAGCTCTGAATGACTCCGAATTAGGCTTCTATTACATCAAGTACAATAGCCGACTGCCCTACGTTAGCGGCCAGGTGAACAATCCCTCAAGTCCGGAGGGGAGCCAAACTAATGATCCTAGTCAGCCTTTCGCGACGTTCCCAAGTTACTTCGTTGAATACCCAGAAAACATTGACCTCTATGGTGTGAGCATCAACACAACCACGCCGGGCGGTTGGTCTTTGGGTGCTGAATACAGCTTCCGGCCGAACATGCCAATTCAGTGGAACGCCTTTGAATTATTGCTGGGCGGCATTCAGGCTCGAACCGATGCAGATGGCAACCAAACTCCTCTGAGCTTGCTGGAACGCCAGCGTCTTGAAGAGGCAGGTGGTGCGAATCTGGCCGGGACCAAAGTGGACGGTTACGATCGCTTCAAGGTCTCGCAAGCACAGTTCACTTTGATTAAATTCTTCGATCAGGTCATGGGCGCAAGCCGCCTGTCGTTGATCACCGAGTTTGGTGCTACCTACATTCATGATCTCCCGGATAATGATGAAGCTCGTTACGGGCGCTCAGGTACGTTCGGCGTTGGTCAAATACCTTTGGAGTCGCTAGGCGGCGCTGATATCTGTGCGGCTGGCGCAAATATCAATACCAATTACTGCAACAATGAAGGCTTTACCACAGACTTCTCTTGGGGGTATCGTGCACGCTTCGTTTGGGACTATCCCAACGTGTTTGCTGGTGTGAACCTGCGCCCGCAGCTCGCGTGGTCACACGACGTACAGGGCTACAGCCCACAACCTGGTGGTGCGTTCAATGAGGGCAGTAAAGCGGTGGGTCTCTCCCTGGAGGCGGTCTACCAGAATAAAATTACGGCAGACATTGGTTACACAAACTTTTTCGGCGGGAAGCCGTATAACGAATTGACTGACCGTGATTTTGCAGTGGTGAGTGTGTCCTACTCATTCTGATACCGACACCGAAAAGAATTCGTTTAACGAGGTACTTTAAATGATACTAAACAAGAAACTACTGGCCACCGGTCTCTTGGCTGCAAGCGTCTTTGCAGGCCAGGCCTACGGTGCGGTTTCTGCCGAAGAAGCGGCCAAGCTGGGCAATTCGCTGACGCCGATGGGCGCAGAGAAAGCGGGCAATGGTGGCGAAATCCCGGCCTGGGATGGCGGCTTGAGCACACCACCCGCTGGATACAAAGGCGATGGCCGCTACGTTGATCCGTTTAAGGGCGAAAAGCCGAAGTTCGTCATCGATCAAAGCAATGTGGATCAGTACGCAGAGAACCTGTCTGCTGGACAGATTGCCATGATCAAGCGTTACGACGACTACTTCATGCCGGTCTATGAGACTCACCGTACATCGACATACCCGAAAGAAATTAACGATCAGACCATCGCAAATGCAACCAAGGTTGAGTTGATTAAAGACGGCAACGGTCTCGGTAATTACACCGAAGCCACTCCGTTCCCGATCCCTCAAAACGGCCTTGAAGTGATCTGGAATCACATCACACGTTACCGTGGCGGTTCCGTTGCCCGTAACGTTGGTCAGGTAACGCCGACCGCAGGTGGCGCCTACTCCGTGGTCAAGTTCCAGGACGAGTTCACCTGGCGTACGGCGCTCAAAGATTTTGAGCCAGGCGAAGACCCCAACGTTCTGTTCTACTTCAAGCAGGCGATCACAGCGCCGGCTCGTTTGGCCGGTAACGTATTGTTGGTGCATGAGACTATCGACCAAGTTGCTGAGCCACGTCGCGCATGGCTATACAATGCGGGTCAGCGCCGTGTGCGTCGGGCGCCTCAAGTTTCGTACGACGGACCAGGTACAGCTGCCGATGGCCAGCGAACTACCGATAACTTCGACATGTATAACGGTGCGCCTGACCGCTACAATTGGGAGCTTGTGGGCAAGAAGGAAATGTACATCCCGTACAATTCTTACGAGTTGGTGGACCCAAGCCTAACCTATGATCAGATCGTCAAGGCTGGCCACATCAACCAGGATCTGACTCGTTATGAGTTGCATCGTGTTTGGCATGTGCGCGCTACCCTAAAGGATGGCGAACGCCACATCTACGCCCAGCGCGACTTCTACTTCGACGAAGATTCTTGGCAGGCATCGATTATCGATCACTACGATGGCCGTGGTGAGCTATGGCGGGTGGCTGAGGCTCACGCCATGCAGTTCTACGATCAGGACGTGCCCTGGTACGCTATCGAGGTTCTGTATGACCTGCTGTCTGGTCGCTACCTCGCGCTGGGCCTGACCAACGAGGAAGAAGATCCTTACGAGTTTGGTGCTGAGCGCCAGTCTCGGGACTACACGCCGGCGGCACTTCGTCGGGCGGGTACTCGATAAGGTTAAGATAAGAAGTGGAGAACGGCGGGCCTTGGGCCCGCCGTTTTTGTTTGTGGCATGCAAATGCAGCCATGCGAGGTTGCCGCCAAAGAGCCTGCCACCTCGGAAAACCCTTTCACGTCAAAATTTTGCAGCCCGCCCCCGAATTGGTTTAACCTTCCAGTCATACTAAAGGCGTACCCGGAGTCGGTCGCCATTCGAAGTTCAGTGCAGAGATCCATTTTCCGGTCAAAGATTGCCATTCCAGTAGGCCGGTTTTGCAGCGGGGCAGTGCGTGAAACCTTTCAATGATGGCCGTGCAGCCAACGACGAATTCCAGTCAGCTAACAGTAATCTTCAGCGGGGGGAGCTGGTTCGGGATCTGCTTAGGCAAAGGCTTCAGATCCCGCTGTTGCCGGTCGATGCAATGGCGCGCCCCGTCCTGGACCAGCAGATTGCCGAAGCGCTCATTCCCCGAGGGGTGCTGTTTGTTGAAGCGCCCTGTGGCTACGGCAAGTCGCATGCCGTGACGGCGGGCCTGCACGCCGCCGACGTTCACCCGGACAGATTTCGCTGGGTAGCACTGAGTGAGCAGGATAATTCGCCTTCCCGATTTCTGACGCTGATTGCGATTGCACTCGACTTGCCGGAGGCCTCCGAGAGTAGCCTCCAGGGTGGGGCAACGTTTTCAGATGCGCTGGCGATGATGCTTGTCACACTCGAGCGGGAGCCAGAGTCGCCTCCACGGACACTCATTCTCGATAATGTTCAAAACCTGGGTAACCCTGCCGTTGTTGCGTTGCTGCAACAGCTGATGACCGATCTTCCGGCGTGTCTGTCGATGGTGCTGCTTTCCCGGCGCTCGTTGCCATTTGAAACCCACGGTCTTGAGCTTGAAAACCGCTTCAGCCGTCTGGCCAGTGAGACTCTGGAATTCAGTCGGTCCGAAACGTTCGAGTTCTTCGGCCAGTTGCTGGCATCAAATCAGCTCACCAGTGTGGCCATCGACAATTTGTATGACATGACCGAAGGCTGGCCGACACCGCTCGCTTTGTACCGGCGGGAGCTGATCCGCCACAGTGAGCTCAAGCCAGTGCAGGAAACCAATAGCGTGGAGTGTTTCCTGAAAGAGTCGGTTCTGGGCAACCTCACCTCTGCTCAACGACGTTCTGTTCGTGTCATGGCGGAGCTGGAGCTGTGTTCTGATGAGTTCTTCCTTGCATTGGCTCCGGTGATGCCGGAAATAGGTTTTGTGCCGTCCCAGGCAATGGAACATGGTTTGCCGTTAAAGGTCATGCCCGGGCGAGGACGCTGGTACAGGATGAATCCTCTGCTGCAGGAATGGCTGAAAGCGCCGGTGATGGCCGGACACGTAGACCGCATGAGTTGTGCCAGCCATTGGTTCGAAGAGCGGGAACAGTTTCCCGAAGCTTTGAAATACGCTTTGCTGGCTGGCGATTCGGATGCGGTGGTGGCGATCGCCTCAGAGGGGTCAGAGGCTTTGCTGCTGGGGCAGGACACGGCCTCCCTGTTGCGGTTACGAAAGAGCCTGCCGAATCAGCTTCTGGAGCGCAGTGCCCGGCTCAGAATTGTTTACGGATGGGTTCATGCCATAGGCGGACAATTTCGTCAGGCCAGATCCCTGATCGATGGGCTCGAAGCGTCTGATGCTCAGGAGCATGCAGCACGCATCCGCGCGCTGAGAGCTTTTATCCTCCGGGGAGAAGGCAAAGTAGTGCCGGCTTTGGAAATGGCTGATCAGGCCCTGAGTGCAGGTGATTTGTCCACTCAGGGGCAGCTGGTTGCCCAGATGGTGAGATCAAGCGCATTGTGTGCATGTGGCCGCTTCACGGAGGCGAGGGATGCCAATCGTGCAGCAGCGCGGCTTGCTCGGGAAGCGGGCGATGCGGGCTCGGAGGCACTGGCGGTATACGCTCATGCCAGAATTGAGCTGGGTAAGGGCTCATTGAAACATGCGGAGCAGTTACTGCGTACCGGGCTGGATACCGCGATGCATGAACTGGCAAGGCCGGCCAAGATCGGTGAAACCCGTCTGCAGTTGAATCTGGTGCTGGTGTTGTGGCACCAGGGCCGAGGTACAGAGGCTGACCGTCTGCTGGTCACCTGTGGCCGGCATGCTGAGCGTACCCGCGACCTTGGGTTACTGTTGGCAATGGCTGTTCGTGTTCTGATGTGTCGAGCGGCAGGCAGGTTGGATGATGCGTTCGTCTGGATCGGCCGTGCCGAACGCACCATGCACGCCTGGCAGGTGGATGAAACCCTGTTTGTTCCAGTGCTGGAAGCACTCAAGGCCAGTTGCTGGTTGGCCCAGAATCAGGTGGATAGTGCCGCTCAGGCGGTCGCCAAGCTGGAGCCTTATCGTCAGGCGGGCTGTGTGCCGGAGCTGTTCCCGATGATGCCTGGGTTATTGGATTGTATGGACGTCCGGGTGGCTCTGGCGCGCGGCGACAGTGTGCGCGCCCGCGAAACCCTGACGGGCATTCGGGAGCGTTATGAGGCGGTGATTCCGTGGGGTGTGGAATTGCACATTCGTTTGCTGGAAGCAGTGCTCGCGCAGGAAGAGAAGGGGCTGAGTGCAGCGCAAAAGATCCTGGCTTCGGTGGTCGCCGAGGCATCGCGGGAGCACTTCATCAGTCCATTTGCGGAGCTCCAGAATGAACTTCGGGATCTAATGACGAAAGGGTTCGCCCAGATCGCGAATGGGCCGTTCAAGGATTCCTTGGGTCGCTTGTACCGCATTCAGCCTGAAACTGAGGCCGCTGAGGCATTGGCGGAGCCGATCAGTGATCGGGAGCAAGGTGTTCTGGAGTTGATAGCGAAAGGTCTGTCGAACCAGGAAATTGCTGACAAGCTTCATATCTCTCTGCACACAGTCAAAACCCACGCACGCCGAATTAACGCCAAGCTGGCCGTGAGGTCGCGTACTCAGGCTATTGTCCGGGCTCGGGAACTGGGGCTGCTCTAACTCTGCCTAGCGGGCTTTCAAGGCTTCGATACGTGCATCTTTGTCGGCCCAGAGCTCGCTGATCCACTGCTGAAAATCCTTGCGCATTTCGCGGTCGTTCTCGTAATCCATGCCCAGAAAGCGAGGCGGGATTTCCCGGGTACGAACGTCGATAACAATGCGACGGATGCGTCCGCACAGATAGTCCCAGAAGCCTGCTTTGCCATCCGGATAGACGATCGTTACATCCAGCATGGTATGTATCATTTCGCCCATAGCCTGCAGGACGAACGCGGTGCCCCCTGCACGTGGTTTCAGCAGATGCTTGTACGGTGAGTTCTGGTTCTGGTGCTTTGCAGGGGTAAATCGAGTACCTTCCATGAAATTGAACACCGTTACCGGCGTGTAGCGGAACTTTTCACACGCGGCTTGCGTTGCTGCTACGTCCTTGCCTTTAAGTTCTGGCCGTTTGGCAATCTGCTCCTTGGTATGGCGATGCATGAACGGAAAATCCAGCGCCCACCAGGCAATACCCAGAAACGGCACCCAGATCAGTTCCTTCTTGAGAAAAAACTTCAATAACGGGATGCGGCTGTTCAATACGTACTGGATGGCTGGGATGTCGGCCCAGCTCTGATGGTTGCAGGTGACAAAATACCAGTGTTCAGGGCTGAGCTTGTCCACTCCCCGCACGTCCCATTCAACCTGATGCAGTGTGGCCATCAGCCGATTGTTAAATCCGATCCAGAGCCAGGCAATCCGGTTCAGCACAACCGTGCAGGCCTTTCTGACCGGTGCAACGGGTAAAGCCAGCTTGCTGATCGCGAATAGCAGCAGAGCTGGAAAGAGCACCAAGGTATTGCACAGGATGAGAAGCGCCGCCAGGGTCCCTTTCAGCGGAGCGGGTAAAAAGTGAAGCATTTGAGGATGTCTCTGGCGTCAGGTTTGTCGGTCGTGAGCTCAGCTGTCACTCGGCTCCGTGGCAGCGGTTTTCTGGTTGGGTAGGAGTGCAGTTTCCGGCGTCGACGTGGCCAGCTGCTGCAACTGGTCTGGAGTCACGTTGCGGACTACCTCCCGAAAATCATCATCGTAGTAGGACAGGTTGTTGTACTGGATCATCGCCCGGATTTCGTCCACGTAGTCCTGGCCACGTTCGGAGTAGCCGAGTAACCCACCAGCCAATTCAGGCCCAGAGAGGGGATCGTTGCCTCGACGGTCCTGAAGCCGAATATCCCGGAGCTCCTGATACGTTGGATGCCGGTTTAGGTTCTGGATGTAGGCCCGTACCGACCGGAACGGCGAGGAAAACTTGGCAACCTCGTGGTTGGCGCCTTCCACTCGGCTCCTGGGAACCAAGCCACAACCTTTTGAAAAGCACCATTGGCCGAACAGGTTGTAGCCCTTGGTGGCAAAGCGGGACGTGCCCCAGGCAGACTCGTTGGCGGCCTGGGCCAGAATCAGGGAGGGTGGAATCACGTCCAGACGCTTGCGAAGCAGGGCAAACTGTTCCTTGCTGCCTGGCTCGGCGTCGATTCGCAGTCGCTTCGCGTGACTATTCAGCCACTGCAACTCGTCTTCAGACAGTTCGGGTTTCTGAGCCAGGCTCTGCAGGTAATCCCGTTCAATCAAAATGCGGGAATTGGCCAGCACAATGCGCGGGTAAAGGAACGAGAAAAAGGCGGCTTTTTTCTCCGTGGTGTCGCTGTAGCGGGTGAAGTCGGGCAGGCCCTGATGCGCCCATTTCGGCAGTGCGGGCAGGGAGGTCAGCGAGAGTTCCGAGCCTGAACGCCCGTCGTCCATGGTGGAAGGTGGCACATAGAAACCACCGCCCACGGCGAATGCAATTAGGGGAAGAATGAGCAACAGACCACGTTTGGCGGCAGACATAAAACCTCTCGTCACGAACGATATGCCAACGATTATAACAGGTTATACGCTGCCGTCTGCCAGTCGGGTCAGCGCCTGCCGGATCAAGGCTGTTTAACTCATGAGGGCTCTGGAATTCGGGTTGCCAGCACCAGACCTATCTGTTCTTCACCCGCCTGAGTAGCCCTGAGGCGCAGGTAGAACTGAGTCTGGTCGTTGGTGAAGAAGCCATCCAGGTGCAGATTGGCGCCGGTGCCAGAGGTGTTGAACAGGACCCGGCCATCGTTCAGATCGGAGTAGGTCAGGGCAATGTCTGCGGACTCCTGGAACTCGGGCGCAGAGACTGTTTCACCGCTCACCGAGTGGGAAACGTTTAACGTCCGAGGTGTCAGGGTAGCCGTGCTGCCTGAGGTAATGGTGAGGATTGAATTGTCGAAGTGCGCCAGGGTGTTGCTGTCATTCTCGAGCCCAAGGCGAACACCTTGCAGTCTGAAACGGCCGCTGTCCGGGGCGGGCGAACCGGTTTGGGCGGCTGCGATGAGCAGGCCGTCTCCTCCGGGACTGTCGTTCAGGTTGAACGCCATCATATCCCCCTCAGGATTGCTGGCACCGACACCAATATCCGGCTGTTCAAAAGATCCCGAGGCATCGTCTTGGTCCAGATTCAGTCGGCCGATGTTTTTGTCACCATCATTGAGCCGGGAGGTGCGGGAGCTAATGGTCCAGGGCGTGAGCAGAGTATCAACGCTTGAGGACACAGTGCCGCCGGACCCTCTTTGGATCTGCTGGATCGTTTGGTTTTGGATGATGGTTGCGGTCGCCCGGCCATCCCCCGCTGCACCGTCCACCGAAACGTTCCAGGTACCGAGACCGGATTCAAAGGCGACCGGCACAGTGTCCTCGCCGAATTGCAGAGCAAGGTACACGACGTTGAACTCCCTGCCATTGAGTGTGTCCAGGTTGAAATCTGGTTCCCGTAACAGATCAATCTCCAGTATCGACAGGTAGTGATCTTCATCAGTCTCTTTGCGTTTTAGTTCGTCTCCGGCTTCTTCGAGTTCAATGGCTTTACCGGCGCTGAAGTAGCCGCTGACGACCCGGTCCGGGCCGACAGTCTCGGACACCGAGGCAGAAGTGTAAGCGTCGAGGTAATAGGGGTTGCGGGTCCAGCCAAGTGTGGTGGAAGTGCCTCGCCCGGTGATGCTCTGGTAAAGCGCTCGACCTGCCAGCAGCCGGGAATCGTCGAGTAGCGTGGCGGCACCCGGGGATGAAGCGTGAGTATTGAGTGGCCAGTGATCTGAGCCGCGCAGGAAGAAGTTGTTGCCAGCCTGATGAATAAGCGCTTCACGCTCGTAGGGGATGTCGCTGGCGAGCGATGTCACCTTGATGTTGAAGGCATCGAAACTGGTCAGCGTTAGTGCCGGATAGACGTAGCCGACGCCGTTGGAGTCCTCTAGCCGTTCCTCTTTGGCAAGGCGCACACCCCATTGCCCTGAGTTTGTCAGTGAGCTTTCGAGGGACGTCTGGCCCAACTCAACGCCAAAAAAAATCGCATTGTAATCTGCCGAGCTGGCGCTGATTTTTCCAGAGGAGGTCTCATCCAGTAAGGCATAGTCCGCCATGGCCGCGACATATCTGGAAAAATCACCACGATCAGAGAGTGTCGCAAGAGCAAGTTCCAGGTCTGCGTCGGAAGAGATATCGATTTCAAAATCGTGAACCTGGTCGGCGAGGGTCGACCACACATATTTATTCAGGCAAAGCTGACCGCCGGCGTCTGCGACACAGTCCAGACTGCCTTGCAGCTGGCTTTCACTGTATTCGGCGAGGGTGTTGCGAACCAGGTACTCGGAGAAAGGATTGATCTTCACGTCGCGGTCGGCGTCGGCTGCCAAGGCCCGCATCACGGTGTTGTTGTAACTGGCCTCAATGATGACATCGGGGCCCAGGGGCTGGCCCTCTTCAAAACCAATAACGGTAAAACCATTGTCATCGGTGCGCATGGTCACCGGAACTGCCCCCAGGTTCTGGAGTGACGTATTGGTGGTGTACACTTGCACCCGATCAGGCTGAACAATTCTTAAATTGCGCCTGGTGAGTTCAGCATCCGGTGCCACACCACCGGGGACCTCCAGGGTGACCCGGACTTCATTGCCGGCCAGGCCACTGCTGTTGCTGGAATCGCCGGTGCTGGCGGAGCTGAAATCGTTGACAGGATTTTGGCCGCCGGCAAAATCATTGGGGTTGCCCCTTACATCACGGATGGCATCGTCGCCACCGCCGCAGCCCATAAGAGCGGTAAATGCAGCGTAAAAAGCGAGCCCCGATTTCAGTCGCATACCTGACTATCCCCACCGAAAATTCAGGCGTTCAGTCTATCAGCGGCGGAGCCGACAAAGCGTGAGGGATGGCACGAAAAAAGGCGCCCAAATGGGCGCCTTTTCTATATTCGTGATCCTGATGCAGGGTCAGATCAGAAGAAGATCTTCATGCCTGCCATAACGCCTTCATCCAGATTGACGTCGCCACGGAAGGGGCTATCAAGATCGGTGTTGAGGTAGCGATAACCGGCAAATACCTCGGCGTTGCGGATTACCCGATAGCTGCCCCGCAGCTCCAGGCTGGTCAGGTCATCGGAATCACCAAAAGCCAGGATGCTCGGCGCGTAGTGCAGACCGCCAGTGAAGGACAGGCCTGGCACCTTGGGGATGTTCAGAGTTGCAAAGCCACCCAGTGCAACGGCGCCGCCGTCGAGCTCATCGGCATCCCAGCCGAAACCGCGCATACCAATACCGGCCGTGGTAGGCAGATTGCCGATTGCGGTGCGGCCCTGAGCATGAAAGTCCAGGTTCAGAATGTCCAAGCCGCCTTCACGGTAGGTGTAGCCTGTGCCTAGTTGCAGTTCGTCATTGCTACCCAGGAAGTTCACCTGACCTTTGACCGAGTCATTCGTGAGACTCAGATCGACATCGCCGGCGAATGCCGGTGCTGCAGCCAAGGATAGAACCATCAGGGAAATACGGGACGCTTTCATGCATGCACCTTTCGTAAGTGATTAAAAAAGTTGGGGTATGGTAACGGGCCGACCTTGGGCACTCAACTTAAAAGGTGGTAAGCCACGTTTAATCTGGTGCTTGATCGACTATTCAGTGACGGGTTTCTTCGCCGCCCTGGTCGAGATCGTCCGGCGAGACGTTCTCGGCGGGAACCCGGTATTCTTCATTGGCCCAGGCGCCGAGGTCGATGAGCTTGCAGCGCTCGGAGCAGAACGGGCGGAACGGGTTGGATTCGGTCCATTCCACGGTTTTTTTGCAGGTGGGGCATTCAACGTTCATGGTTGCCTTTGACGCTCGTATAACTGTATCTGTAGCCCGCAATCTGCTCAGGAGACTGCGGACGCCTTACAGTATTGTTCCAGTACTGCCCTCAACATTTCAATATTGACAGGTTTGGCTACGAACGAATCCATACCGGCACGCCGGCATTTCTCCTCGTCTTCTTCCATGGCACTGGCAGTGAGTGCCACGACCGGAACCCGGTCACGATGGTTGGTGAATTCCCATTGCCGCAACCGGCGGGTCGCCTCGAACCCGTCAACCTTCGGCATTACACAATCCATGAACACGAGGTCGAACGGATTGATCTGCCAGAGGCTGGCAGCCGCTTCGCCATCGTTGGCGGTCATCACATCACAGCCAAGTTTTTCCAGCAGCCTGCGTGTGAGCGTGCGGTTTACCGGATTATCTTCAACCAGCAGCACTTTCATGCGCCCGCCAGGCAGTTCCCGTCGACGGGACGAATCGCTGACGGCCTGCAGGGAGAACCGTGTCAGGAATCGCCGCTCCTGAGCTGCCGCGTCCGAAAACAGCTGGTTCAGGATAGGCATCAGGCAAGACTCACGCAGCGATTTGCTCAAGAACGCATCGGCGCCGGCTTGCCGGAAGTGTTCGGCATCGCCGCGTTGGGGGTTGGACGATAACACCAGTAAGCGCATGTTGGACCAGAGCGGGTTGCCGCGCATCTGGCGGCACAGGAGATCGCTGTCCATGTCCGGAACAAAGCCATCCAGAATGATCGCATCGAAGGGTTGCTGGCTGTCGAAAGCCTGGCGAAGGGACGTCAGAGCCTCACCGGCGGATTTCACTGCCTCAATGTGGACGTCATGGCGGGCGAGCATTTCCAGGGTGATCTTGCGGGATAACTCGTAAGAATCTACCACCAGAATACGCCGGTTTTTCACCATCCGGTCATCAGGCCGCACCCGGGCCGAGCTTTCCGGTGCCACGGGGAGCTTGAGTTCAATCCAGAACGTGGAGCCCTCGCCCGGGCGACTCTCCAGATCCAGCGAACCCTCCATCAGGTTGACCAGTTGCCGGCAAATGGTGAGGCCCAGGCCTGCGCCGGAAAGCTGGCGCTGGAAGTGTTGCTTAAGCTGAACGTAGGGTTCACACACAAGAGGAATATCTTCCGGGTTGATACCAACCCCGGTGTCTTCCACGGCGAGGCGGAGCCGGAGTTGACCATCGCGTCGGCTAAGCACCTCAATACTGATGAGCACGTGGCCTGAATCGGTGAATTTGATGGCATTGGAGGTGAGGTTGAGGAGGATCTGGCGAATTCGTACCGGGTCGCCCTTCAAAACCCAGGGCAGGTTCTCATCGATACGCAGCTCGAGAGCCAGGCCTTTTTCGCGCGCCCTGGGCCCAAGCATGTGCACCAGATCGTTCAGGGTTTCCCGCAGATCGAACGGGATGTCCTCAAGTACCAGTTTGCCGGCTTCCATGCTGGAGATGTCGAGTAGGTCGTTGATGATTGCAGACAGGCCTTCGGATGCGTTGAGCAAGGTGGCAACGTACTCGCTCTGTTCCTGGTCCAACGGCGTATCCGAGAGTAGGTTGGCATAGCCGAGCACGGATTGAAGAGGAATGCGAAGTTCATGGCTGACGTTAGCGAGAAACTGGTTTTTGGCCTGATTTGCCCGAACGGCTTGATCCCGTTCGCCCTGGGACTGAATCGTGCTCTGTCGCAGGGATTGAGTGTCTTCGAGGATCTGGAGCCGCATTTTGTTCAGCGCCTGCTCCAATTCGGTCAGTTCATCCGGTGTTTTGGGCGTGGACCGTTTGAGCTTGAGTGGCTCTACCAGGGCGTCCAAGTTGAGTTTGGCGGCGTAGTCAGCCATGGCCTCGAGGTGTCGGGACAGGGTCAGGCGGACAATGATCAACAACCCGAAGGTGCCCAGCATCACCACAATGGATTGAAACAGCAGGTTAAGCAGCGCCCGATCCCTGAGGTCGTCGTAGATGCGCTCAACCGATGACGTAAGCGTGAGTGTGCCGACATCCTGAGGGCTGCGGAAAGTGGATCGATCGAAAACCAAAGGGAAGGTGTTGGAGATTACCCGGCCTTCGGGAAAGGTGCCGGTGGTGAACTGGTCACCGGTCGAAGTAACTACCCGTGCGTGCTGGATAGCATTGACGGCTTTCATGTCATCGAGGCTGTTGGCAACCTCGCTGTAATTCATCAACCAGATGTTGTTACTCATGCTACCGGACACCAATTCGGCAGCGCGGGTCTGGGTGCTTTCCAGCTCTTCTTTCAGGCGCTCAATCTCACCGATCGTTTGGATACCAGTGGCAACAAGTGAAAGCACCAGGCTGAACAGCAGCACATACGCAAGCAATCGGGCCGCGAGTGGCCGGATTCCCAAACGCTTTAACAACCGGTTTGAAGGCAATGCACGGGTTCCCTGTGTCGACTACTCATTAATCAGTTCGAGTTTAACAGACCGTTAGCACTTCAACACGTTCCTGTGAATCAAGGTTCACGAAGCGGAAGCGAACGTTCAGATCATAGAGATGGGCGCCGTAAATCCGTTCCTCCTCCCGGCCGCGTCGGAACGAGGGCCGCGGGTCGTAACTGACCACATCCTCGATCAGGTTCCGCAAATCAGGGTAGGCCTCCTGCGGAAGTGCCTTAAGCTGCTTTTCGGCTTCTGGCAGAAAAGACACTGCTAGCCGTTCAGTTGGCGGGCTGTCGGCCCAGCCCAGTGAAGCCTCGGGCACGGCGTCTGCAAATGGCAGGTAAGGCTTGATGTCGAGAATAGGGGTGCCATCAATCAGGTCGTGGTCACTGATGTGCAGGATCAGCCGACTGTCTTTGCGGCTGAGGCCGCGGTTTCTGACCACAGAGAGACCCAGACTGTTGGGCCTAAAGGGCGATCGGCTGGCAAAAACACCCACTTTACGGTTACCGCCAAGGCGAGGCGGCCGGACCACCGGGCGCCAATCGGCACGAACCGCTTCGTGGAACTGAAAGGTCAGCCAGAGATGGGTCGCCGATTCCAAACCCCGGAACGCATCTTCGCGATCGTAAGGCGGTTCGATGATAAGTTCCGCGTGGGCGAAGCGGGTCAGTCCCGGTTGCCGGGGCACGCCAAACTTGTCGCGAAAACACGATCGGGTGAGAGCGATTGGTGAGAGTGTCAGGGCGTCCTGCGCGGGTCGGGACGGGTGTCTTGGCATAGTTAATCCAGGTAAGGGCGTTCAAGGCTGCCGGAAAAATACAATTCTATCCTGAAAAGCACCGACGCCCGGTCCTTGAAGCTGTCGTCCCGTGGAAACTCCAGAGCCGGAATCAGTTCGGTGTACACCCAGTCACTGTGCAAGCGGTACCGCCAGGTCAAGTCCGCAAAGGCTGAGGTAGTGCGCCAGGAAGGCTGGCTTTCTCCCAGGACCCCCAGTCGAGGCGTCAGGGTTGAGCGGTTATTTAGCCTTTTATCAACGCTGAAAATCTGGGCCGCCACGAACTTCCGATCCCTGTGCACCCACTCCAGTTCTGACGAAGACTGAAAATACCAGCCATTCCCGACCGAGCGGCCAAAGCCAACCCAGGTGCGTTCGCCCCAGCCATCACTGTGGTAGTAATAGAAGCGTTGCTGAACACTCATCAGCCAGTCATCGTCCAGGCGCCACTTCTTTCGGGCGGTGGCTCGCCAGAATGCATCGGGCGGAAATCTCAGGCGCGCACCCACGTCGTTAGACAAGTTGATGGCGTCACCAATCTGGGTCAAGTAACGCAGAGCACCGGTGGTGTCCGTGTCGGTCCGATCGGTTTCCGTCAGCTGTCTGTCACGTTGCCGTTCCTCCAGTGGGATCAGCTCTTCGCTTTCACTCTCAATGACCAGGCGTAGTTTGCGACGGGTAGTGGGAACATCGAGACGGAATCGGGCCTCCGGCTCGAACTGGAATGGATCGCCGTATTCGGATTCGGTGGCAAAACCCACTCGAAGGTAGCTGGCGTTGTTGGGAAGGTTGTACTGGCTGCCAGAAAAGGTGCGATCTGCCCACTGGCCCAGTCTTTCGACGCGGGGGTTTTGCGTTCGCCCCTGGAGCAGTACCCAGTTGCTGAAGTTGAACCAGTAGGAATCCCTTGGCTCGTCCCAATACTCCTCGGGCGAGAAAGTATAGAAGGATTCAGGTAAGGTGCCGGGCGCCAGAACATCGGGCACCGGCCGTTCCTGAATCTGGAATACAGGTTCAGCTGCCCGAGTGGGTGCATGGGACAAGAAAAAGCATGCGGCGGTGATGCCTGTCAGCAGGGAACGAGAGTAGCGGTCAGGCAAAGTCCACCAACATCTTATTATGCAATTCATGAACCTGACGCTCCACGTCAGCGGGCGGACGGTTGTTATCAATTATAGCGTCAGCCTTCGCGCGGCGCTGATCTCTTGGCATCTGTGCTGCAATAATTCGCTCGACCTGTTCCCGTGAATTGGCATCCCGTGCCACGGTGCGCTCGATCTGAATATCCACCGGCACATCCACCACCAAGGCGTAATCCACGAGTTTGTGTTGATCGGTTTCAAACAACAGGGGAGTGACCAAAAGCACGTAGGGCAGTGAGTAGTTGTCCGGCTTCAACTGGCGAATCAGCTCTTCCCGGATAATGGGATGCAGCAGGGCTTCCAGCCATTCTCGTTCCTCAGGCGTTTCAAATACAATGGCCCGGAGCTTTGCGCGGTCAAGGGCGCCGGCGGCATCCAGAATATCCGCACCAAAATGTTCGGCAATGGCTTTGAGTGCGGCTGTGCCTGGCTCAACCACTTCGCGGGCAACATCGTCCGCGTCGACCCAGTGGACGCCCAGGTCCCCGAACATGCGCACAACGGTTGATTTGCCGGAGCCGATTCCGCCGGTAAGGCCTACAATTGCCATCAGTTACACACCCAGAAAGCCAAACCAGAAACGCTGAATTTCGGTTCCAAACCAAAGGCACAGCAGGCCCGCGGCCGCCAGGTAGGGCCCGAAAGGAATTGGCACCTCGCGGCCATGCTTTTTGAACACCATCAGGCTGATACCTACGACTGCACCAACCACCGACGACAGTAGAATCACAGCTGGCAGCAGCTGCCAACCCAGCCAAGCGCCTAGTGCGGCCAGTAGCTTGAAGTCACCATGACCCATACCTTCCTTGCCAGTGACCAGTTTGAATAGCCAGTACACTGACCAAAGGGACAAATAGCCCCAAACGGCGCCCCAGAAAGCGCTGGTGAAGTCGGTCAGCACGCCAAAGTAATTCAGGACGAGGCCGAGCCAGAGCAGGGGCAGTGTAATACTGTCTGGCAGCAACTGAGTGTCGAAATCAATCACCGTCAAGGCTACCAAGGACCATACCAGCAACAACGACCAAAGCGTGGCTTCGGTAGGGCCGAGCAGTGCGATGGTGGCAATGGAGAGTAGGGTAGTGATCGCTTCAATAATCGGGTAGCGCGGCGAAATGCCCGTCTTGCAGGAGGCGCACTTGCCTCCAAGAACCAGGTAACTGACCACCGGAATATTCTCCCAGGCCCGAATAGAGTGGCCACAGGAAGGGCAGGTCGATGCCGGTTTGGACAGGGTGATCCGCTCTTCCGGTTTTCTCTGGTTTTCAGGCAGTTCCAGGAATTCTTCGCATTGGCAGCGCCAGTCCTGATGCATCATCTTGGGCAGGCGGAGGATGACGACGTTCAGAAAGCTTCCTATGCAGAGGGATAGCAGGGTGACAGACGGGAATAATAACCAGGGCGTCGCCAGAAGTGTGTCTAGTGTGAGCATTGGGCGTCCATTAAAACGAGAAAGGCCGGGATACGGTGAGTAACCCGGCCAGGGTAGCTAAGGATGATTAACCGACGACCTGGCCCATTTGGAAGATGGGGAGGTACATGGCGATGATGAGGCCGCCGACCAGTACGCCGAGCACAGCCATAATCATGGGCTCCATCAATGCAGTGAGGTTGTCGACCATGTCATCCACGACGGCTTCGTAGTGTTCGGCAACTTTAGCCAGCATTTCATCCAGGTTGCCGGATTCTTCGCCGATGGCGGTGAGCTGGACGGCCATGACGGGAAAGATGTCCTGTTGACGCATCGAAGCCTGTAGTTGCGTACCGCTGGAGACATCATTTTTTATCCGATTAATGGCATCCCGATAGACAGCGTTGCCTGTAGCTCCTGCTACTGAGTCCAGAGCGTCAACAAGCGGGACCCCCGCAGCGAAAGTTGTAGATAAAACCCGGCCAAACTTAGCCACAGCAGATTTATCGAGTATCTCGCCGACTACGGGGAGCTTCAAGACATACTTGTCTACGAAGTCGGAAAATTTCTGTGACCGCCTAATGCCTTCTTTAAAGAGAAAGATCGTTCCAGCGATGCCTAGAAGAACGACAAACCACCAACTTTGCATCCATTCGGAAAGTCTGACGACCATCTGTGTAAACACCGGCAATTCAGCCCCAAAACCTTGGAACAGACTTTCGAACTGGGGAACAACTTTCACGAGCAGGATGGCGGTTACGACGAGTGCAACGATAATCACGGCGATAGGATAGGTCATCGCCTTTTTGACTTTCTTCTTGAGCAGTTCCGTTTTTTCAAGATAAGTCGCAATGCGATCTAGCATCTGTTCTAGTGCGCCGGCTTTCTCGCCGGAGTCCACCAGGTTGCAATACAGGTCGTCAAAGTGTTTTGGGTGTTTGCGGAGTGAACCAGCAAAACTTGTTCCGGATGAAATGTCATTCCGGATGCTCATGACGAGGTCTTGGAGTCCTTTGTTTTCTAAGCCATCGGCAACAATGTCGAAGCTCTGAACCAGCGGCACACCAGCCTTCATCATTGTCGCTAATTGACGAGTAAGCATAGCAATATCAAAAGGCGTAATCTTTTTGCTGCCACCGCCAAATAGTGGCTTAGGCTTTTTCTTCACTCTGTCTGGAATGATGCCTTGTTTGCGTAGTTGCGCTTTCACCAAGGCAAGGTTCGAGCCCGAAAGCTCGCCTTTGGATTTATTCCCTTTTCGGTCTTTACCTTCCCAAACGTACGATTCCAGTTTTTGCGCTTTCTCAGCCATGCTTAATCCTTCGTCACGCGGTTGGCTTCCTCAAGACTTGTTACGCCCTCGATCACCTTTAAAAGCGCCGATTGACGCAAATTACGGAAGCCTTCGGCCTCAGCCTGTTTTGCGATTTTAATTGAGCTGGCCTCTTCCATAATCATGTTCGCCAGTTCGTCGGTGATCTTGACCACCTCGTAAATACCGACGCGGCCTTTGTATCCACCATTGCATTTATCACAGCCTTTCGGGCGGTACAACGTGAAGCCTGTATCAATTTGTTCTTGTGTGAACCCTTCCTTCAAAAGCACGTCTTTGGGAATGTCCGCTGCTTGCTTGCAACTACACAGACGTCGACCAAGGCGCTGGGCGATGATCAGGCTTACCGATGTCGCTATATTGAACGACGGCACACCCATGTTCATCATTCGCGTTAACGTTTCGGCAGCACTGTTGGTGTGAAGGGTTGAAAGCACTAGGTGCCCGGTTTGGGCCGCCTTGATGGCAATGTTGGCAGTTTCGAGATCTCGAATCTCGCCAACCATGATAATGTCAGGGTCTTGTCGCAGAAACGCCCTCAAGGCTTCAGCGAAGCCAAGCCCGACCCGCGTGTTTACATTGACTTGGTTGATGCCTTCGAGATTGATCTCGGCTGGATCCTCTGCGGTCGATATGTTTCGCTCGTTCGTGTTTAGGATGTTTAGGCCTGTATAGAGAGAGACTGTCTTGCCGGAGCCCGTGGGGCCGGTGACCAGAATCATGCCCTGAGGCTGCTCCAGAGCGTCCATATATAGCTGTTTCTGGTCTTCCTCATATCCTAGTACGTCGATGCCAAGTTTTGCCTGGCTGGGGTCGAGTATCCGCAGTACTATTTTCTCCCCCCAGAGAGTAGGGAGGGTGTTGACTCGGAAATCTATGGCCTTGGTTTTGGATAGCTTCATTTTAATGCGGCCATCCTGAGGCACTCGGCGCTCAGAAATATCCAGCTGCGCCATGATTTTCACGCGCGCCGAAATTTTAGGGGCGAGTTTGATGGAAGGGCGGGACACTTCCTTGAGGATGCCGTCGGTGCGATAACGTACTCGGTAAGTTTTTTCGTAAGGCTCGAAGTGGACGTCTGAGGCTCCGCCACGAATCGCGTCCAGCAGCATTTTATTGACGTATTTTACGATGGGCGCATCGTCGACTTCGGTGGCCGAGACTGCGCCATCATCTTCCTGTTCGCCGCCTTCAGTCTCAACGCCTTCGAGATCCGCATCGTCGAGATCGCCCATAGTAGTGTCTTGGGATTCGAGATACTTATCGATGGCTGCACGTAGTTTGGCGTCGTCTACCAGCACCGCATCAGTGCTTAGGCCGGTGTTGAACTTGATCTCATCCAGCGCTTGGATGTTTGTGGGGTCAGAAACTGCAATGAACAGGCGGTTGCCCCGCCTGTAGAGAGGCAGGGCATTATGCTTTCGGATCAGTTTCTCGTCTACAGCCTTCTCGGGCATCATTTCAGGCAAAAAGGCGTTCAGGTCAAGCACTGATACGCCAAATTCCATCGCTGCAGAAAACGCGAGACCACTGCTGTTTGCCAAATTATTCTGCACTAGATAGGTAATTAGTGGGATTTTGTTCTGAGATGCTTGGAGAAACGCGTCTTTCGCTGTCGACTCATCGAGCAGCCCGTCGTCCACGAAGCGCCTTGCGAGACCAGTGAGCGTTACATTGGTGTTGTTGGTAGCCATAAATAGTGTAAGAAGTGCCGCCTAAGTTATTGAAACCGGTGTTTCGTACTATGGCTGAGTTTAGATGGCTGGCGGGGTTTTGGAAAGGCTAGTGCTTAGTAGGCTTTTATCGGAATCCGATTAATTTCATTATTCTGCCTTTCGGTATTAGGGGAGAGTCAATTCCGTGTGACAAAATTTGTCACACCTTGACGTTTAAAGGCGGTTCTTTTGTTTTTATTCGCATTCTGTTTGCATCGAATTTTCAGGGATGCGACTGAAGTCAGGGGCTCCAAGGGTTGGAATGAAGGGGAGGTAAAGTTTGGCATGATTAATGCTAACTCTACATCAGGCTCATATCGAAGGTCGCGGGGCAGAACTCCACCGGATCCGGGCCAAGGCGAAGTTGTAAAAAACAAATGTAGAGGTCGATAATGAAAAATATCCAAATTAATCATGCTCAAAAAGGTTTTACTCTGATTGAATTGATGATCGTTGTTGCGATCATCGGTATTTTGGCGGCGATCGCAATCCCTCAGTATCAAGACTATATCGCTAGATCTCAGGTTAACCGCGTGGTTGGAGAAATTTCTGCGCTGAAAACTGCGGCCGAGGAAAATCTTATGAGAGGCGTCATCCCAACAGGCACCGAGGCTTCAAACAATATCGGCTTTCCAGGTTCGAGCTTGTTGAGTGCATTCGCAATTTCTTTCCAGAACGACGGAAGCGGTTCTCTCCAGGGTACGCTGGGTGAAAGTGCAAGTACTGCTGTTTCTTCGGGTACAGTTACCATCAGTCGGACGGATGCAGGTGTATGGAGCTGCAGTGTTAGCGGTGTAGACTCGGCATTCGTACCTGCGGGCTGCTGATCTGTTATCACGTAGATCTAAAGCGTAAGTCAGGAAGATGCTGGCTAGACGCTGAGAATAAAAGGAGGGCTTCGGCCCTCCTTTTTTGAGGATGAGATGAAAGCTCTAATTTTTGCCCTCGTGGTTATCCCTCCGCTGCTGCTTTTTCACTTCCAGCCAGTTCCCTCATTCACAATGGAATTCGCTGCCTTCTTTATTTTGACGATTCTCTTCGTTGTAGTTGCGATTTGTTATAGCCAGTCGATCGCGTTCCCCAAATTTGGTGCGATTTGGGTGTTTTTGGGAGTGGTTTGGCTAGGAGTCGGCGCTGCTCATAGCGAGGTTATGCCGGTCAATGATCGGTGGGCTTTTGTATTTTGGTTGATTGGCTTTCTTTCTTTAGTTGTATTTGGTTCGTTAGTACGTTTAATGGGGAGAGAAAAGGCTGTATCAATTTTTGCTTATTCGCTAGTGGTGATGGCATTTTTTCAGTGTTTGATCGGTTTTTTTGAGCACTATGGAATTTTGGGAAAATATATTCCATGGATGAATTACAGTTCGGGTAGGTTTTCAGGAACTGTTGCACAGCCCAATGCCGCCGCTTTTTCTATATTCCTTGGAATTGTTTCGCTGTTTTATTTGTTTCTAATTCGAAAGGCTTCTTGGTTAATAGTTATCGTTATTTTATTCATTTTTTCGTATTTTTCATACCTGACTTATTCAAGATCTTTCTATGTTTATCTTTCGGTATTTATGGTTTTTATTTTTGTGGTTTTTGCGAGCTCTAAATTGGGTGCTGCTGATAAAGCGAGAATCACCAGTCCAGTTTTGGCAATTTTTATTTTGGTTCCTGTGGCTGCGATAGGTCTTGGCAGCAGTATAGATAGTGGCACGCGATACCTATTCTCAACTATTGGAATTGAATCGGTTGAGTCGGATTCTAGTCAAAGAGTCAAGGATTTCAGTGGCTCTGTCCGGCTTTGTGAATGGTCAAAAGCACTTGAACATATGGGGGGGGGTAGTTTTTCACTGTTGGGGTATGGGCACGGCTCTTATAGCAAGTTTAGTGCAGCGAATACAACAGATGCCACTATAGGATGCTCGAGGAATTTACTCTGGAACCATTCCCACAATTTACTAATAAATGCTTTGGTTGAGTGGGGGTGGCTTGGCCTAGCGACTGTTCTAGGTATGGCAGTTTTTTGCTTGCTCAATGCGTTTCGAGTTACAAGTGGCGAAATACGATATTTTTACCTTTTAAACTTTTCTGCGTTTTTAATATATTCTTTTCTTGAGTTCCCATTATGGAATATCTATTTTCTTATAGTTTTTATTTTTCTCGTTTCTGTTGGGTCTCATTCTTGGAAAATTAGTTTTTCAAAAGCACTTATACCCAAAGCCATTGGCTTGGCTTTTATGGTCGTTCTATTGGTCGGATTTACTAATTCTTTAAATGTTTACTTGAGGGTGTCAAGTGTTTTTAATTCAGGCGTGGCATCAGAAGGTGATTTAAGGTGGTTGTACCTATATGGCGCGGACGACCTGTGGGGTGATCGTGTTATTTTAACCAGGTATTATAAAT
Organism: Marinobacter sediminum; assembly: GCF_016820575.1. Classification (GTDB taxonomy): domain Bacteria; phylum Pseudomonadota; class Gammaproteobacteria; order Pseudomonadales; family Oleiphilaceae; genus Marinobacter; species Marinobacter sediminum. The sequence goes on from NZ_JAEMQH010000002.1 coordinate 293,488, forward strand.
TCATGCCTGAGCCCTATCAATACAGCCAACAGTTGCAGGAGGTGGATGCTATCTTGAGCTTGCAAAGGCACCCTGTTGCGCTGGTTCGAAAGGGATTGCTTCATTTCCTTTCAGGTGAGGAGCTTCAATATTGCCGTACGGAAAGATTGCTTGAGCGGCAATATCCGAAGTATCTGGGGCAACTTGAGCGAGAGCTGATTTTAGTTGCAGGCTCTTCGGTTTTTGACGTAAAAGGGAGTTTTAGCTGCAATTAGCGAGAGAAGTCTCAATTTGGATTTGCGCCACTGTTGCAACTCTTAAACGCGAACCCATTTAAATAAATTTATTTGTTTACGTACTTTGCTGTCCGATAGGTTTGGCATTTATTTTGCAGTACGTAAGTTAGATGGTTGTTTGCTAGTGAGTGTGATATGAAAAAGTTTGTGAGTGGTTTTACGTTGATAGAGTTGATGATTGTTGTCGCTATCGTTGGGGTTCTGGCTGCCTTAGCGTTTCCTTTGTATCAGGAATATGTCTTAAAATCTCAGGTTGGTAGGGTTGTTGGCGAGCTCTCTCCTTATAAGTCTTCGTTCGAGGCTCGGTTATCTCAGTCGGGCAGTGTAACGAATGCAGATCTCGGTTATGTGCCGTCGAGTCTCGTGCTGGAAGGTGTAGGTACTGATGTCGCCACTGCGCAAAGTGACGGTTCTGGTCATGTAGAGGTGACCATGGGGGGCAATGCTCACCCAAATTTGGCGGGTGTGATAGTTCGGTTAGCGAGAAGCAGCACTGGCACTTGGCGATGTGTCATCGATCCAGCTGCTGCGTCAGGATGGAAGAACGAATTTAGCCCGGCAGCTTGCACGGTGATTTAACGGCGGCTTAAATCTTGACCTCATCAAACAATTCCGGCACCTCAACATCCCATTCGAACTTTTCAAAGATTCGCCTCCGCATGAGGTCGCTAGCTACAAGCTCTCCATGGGTTACATAAACCTTGAGTGGTCTCAGATTGCCTTGCTCTAACCACTCCAGAATTTCTTGATAGTCCCCGTGCGCCGAAAGTGAATCCAGATTGAAAACATCCGCCTTAACCGGCCAATACTCCCCATGAATCTTCACAGATTCCGCGCCATTGACGAGCGCATCTCCGCGAGTGCCCGGTGCCTGAAAGCCAGCAAACACGACGCTGTTTCTCTCATTTGGAAGAAGTGTTTTAAGGTGGTGTAGCACTCGCCCACCACTGGCCATGCCGCTGGCTGAAATGATCACGCAGGGATACCGTGCGGCGTCCAGCTCGATGGATTCCTCTACCTTTCGGACAAACTTGGTGTTCTCATCAATCGTTCCGCATTGCTCTGCGGTGAGCTTGTGTTCCTTGTGGTGGCGGCAAAAGATCTCTGTGGCCTTTATCGCCATCGGGCTGTTCAGGTACACAGGCAGCTTGGGAATACGGCCTTCACCCATGATCTTGTGAATCACGTAAAGCAGCATCTGAGCGCGGCCCACCGCAAAGGCTGGAATCAACACTATTCCACCCCGGCCAGCGGTCCGTTTGATGATGGTGGCGAGCTCTGTTTCCGGATCAACTTCGCTGTGCAGCCGGTCCCCATAGGTGGATTCACACACCAGTACATCGGCCTTCTGAATTGGCTCCGGCGGGCGCATGATGATGTCGTTTTGCCTGCCCACGTCCCCACTGAATACTATGGTTTTATCGGCTGCCTTATGGTGCACATGAACGCAGGATGACCCCAGGATGTGCCCCGCCGGACTAAACGTGACATGGAACCCTCTTACCGGCTCAAACGTTTCATGGTAGTGCAGTGATTGAAAATGCTTGAGAGCCTCCCAAGCATCTTTTTCGGTAAAGAGAGGTTCGGGTTTCGCGTGTTTCGAAAACTTTTTACGAAACGCATACTTGGCGTCCTCCTCTTGGAGAAAGCCGGCATCGGGCAGCAATACTTTGCACAATTCATGGGTACCTTTGGTGCAGTAAATCGTGCCCTTAAAGCCATTCTTGATCAAGGCGGGAAGATAGCCGGAGTGATCAATATGGGCATGGGTTAGCACCACTGCGTCGATGGTATGCGGATCTACGGGAAACTCTGCCCAGTTTCTTCGGCGCAGGGTTTTTACCCCCTGGTACATCCCGCAATCCACCAGTAGGCGGTGCTTGTCGTCAGAGAGAAGGTATCGGGAGCCGGTTACGGTTCCGGTGGCGCCGAGAAATTGAAGTTCCATGCTGGCCCCTCTCATTGCTGGTTAACAAAATGTTACCATCTTGCATTCTAGACCATACCGCTGTGACTTGAGCAGGAAGCGACGCACATGCAACTGAATTCGATTCTTCCCGATGTGATCAAGGTGGCTGATGAGGCGAGTCAGCGCGTTCTTCATATTTACCAGTCTGACTTTAAGATCAACTATAAAGACGACAGTTCGCCCATCACCGCAGCCGACATTGCTAGCCATGAGATTATAGAAAAGGGACTGCGCAGAATTAGTCGAGACATCCCTGTGCTCTCAGAGGAGGGTGCGGACATTTCCTGGGAAGAACGCCGCCATTGGCGCCGCTTCTGGTTGGTCGATCCCATTGACGGCACCAAGGAGTTCACCCAGCGAACCGGTGAATTCACGGTTAATATCGCGTTGGTCGAAGATGGTGAGCCGGTGCTCGGTGTGGTGACGGTTCCGGCACTAGGGGAAGCCTACTGGGGAATAAAAGGCGAGGGTGCGCACCGGCGCGATCGTTCTGGCCGAGTGCAACAAATTCGTGTTTTGGAGCCGAGGCAGGCGGTGCGGGTGGTGGCCAGCAAAAACCACCTTAATGATGAAACCCGTTCCTTTATCGAACGTCTTGGAGATCATGAATTCCTTCAGGCGGGCAGCTCCCTCAAATTTTGTCGTATTGCCGAGGGGCGTGCAGACATATACCCCCGCCTGGGGCCAACCAGTGAATGGGACACTGCGGCGGCGCATGCTGTTCTGGTCGCGGCTGGAGGAAAAGTAGAAACCCTTGACGGCACTCCGCTTCGGTACGGCAAAGAAAGCCTGCAAAACCCCCATTTCATTGCCAGTGGCGAGTGGAGCCAATGAGTTGGTACGTGTTGCAGCATAAGCCGGCCCAAGGTGATCGGGCCCTTTCGCACCTGCAGAATCAGGATGTTGCCTGCTTTTATCCCAAGGTGAGCGTGGAGCACATACGAGCGGGCAAGCGCACCGTTAAACTGGAGCCGCTTTTTCCTGGCTACCTGTTTGTTCATCTTGAGCCCACCGACCCAATGTGGTCGAAGTTGCGATCCACGCGAGGCGTTTTGAGAGTGGTGGGCTTTCGAAACAAACCCGCAGCTCTCTCCGACGAGGTGGTAGAGCAGATCAAGCAGAGTCTTAACGCAGTTGAAGAGCAGGGTGGTATCAAGCCTGGCCAGGTAGTCCGCCTAAGTGAGGGGGCATTCGATGGGGTGGATGCCATCTTCCAAGCCTACGATGGGGAGGAGCGGGCGATTGTCCTCATCAACTTCATGCAAAAACAGCAGTCCGTTAATGTGGCAGTTTCTGCCTTGAAATCGTGAAGCTATAAGAGAGTATTGATTTAGTTGCACAACTCATTGTTTTACAAATATTTACGCCTGTAGCCGGTTAGCACACAGTTTGCTATCGCTCTGCTCTTGATTGCGCCACAGGAAGACGTAGAATTACGCCCGCGAAATCAGAGCTGCCAGGGATTGGTGCTTAGGAGTACATGGATGCTCGCACCCTTCCTGCGCCTATCTGTTTTAAAACAACTCAGAAGAATTATATGACCTCAATACACTGGACCTTGGTCGGTGGGGCGGTAGCGTGCCTGACGGTACCGCCGTTAACGAAGCTGGTAGCGCTCTCTCGCAGTGCGTCTCTCAGCAATCAATGGGCTCGGCCAGTAGCATGAACGACTTTTCCAAAGTCCCCCCCTCGGTCAAAACTGCTACGCGTGTAAGCTTGTCGCGCGGAAGACACGAATCACCCTTAGCACCTCAAGCAAACGGGCCAGTGAAGCTGCTGTTCTGGAGTCAGTGGGCATTTGCAACAGCCGTTCAGGTTGCCCTGTTGTTCTTGTTGGCCGTAAACAAGTCGGGCGACGTTGCCTCTCATTACCGAGTATTGGCCATCGCGGCTTCGATAGCTTCGGTGCCGCTCTGCGTGGTGTTTCATACCTATAGCATGCATAACGGATACCTCGTGGGTATTGCACGAATTGGTGCTGCCTGGGCAGCGTTGGTTGCAGTACTAACGTTCAGCGCCTTTTTAACGAAAACCAGCGAGCTCTTTTCCCGGGAAGTGGTCTTGGAGTGGGTAATCGGTGGCTATGCAATACAGGCGTTGGTATACGTGCCACTTCAATATTTCTTCAAACAGGTACAGGGCAATCAGCGTTATGCGAGGCCTTCGATCATAGTAGGCGCAGGTCAATTGGCCTTTGATCTTGCGAGCAAGCTCCGCTATGAGCGCAAAGAGGCAATGCTGGGGGTTGTAGCGCTAGACGATGAGGATCTCTACGAAGTCGAAAATACGAGCCGGTATTTTCCGACGCTGGGCGTGGTGAGTCAGTTGCGGAGCATTCTAAAAGACAACGACGTAAGCCGGGTGTACATTGCGCTTCCAGCCAAAGAGACTGATCAGATTGAAGGGCTTTACGTAGACCTTTTGGATGCTAACGTCGACGTAGTGTGGGTGCCAGATTTCGCCAACCTAAAGCTGCTTAATCATAGCATTCAAAACCTTGGTGGAATGCCGGCTATTCACCTCAACGAGAGCCCGCTCACTTCCTCTCCGGGGGCAGCGCTGATGAAATCATTAATGGATCGCACACTTGCAGTGCTGGGTGTGATTGCATTGGCACCCGTCCTCGTTAGCTGCGCCATTGCAGTAAAACTCTCCTCGCCGGGTCCAATTTTGTTTAAACAAAAGCGACACGGCTGGAATGGTAATATCATTGAGGTGCTTAAATTTCGCTCAATGAAAGTCCATGAGGATAACCAGGTAAAGCAGGCACAAAAAGAGGATCCGAGGATAACCCGGGCAGGACGCTTTCTTCGTCGATCTTCGCTGGATGAGCTGCCGCAACTGTTCAATGTGATCAAAGGAGATATGGCACTGGTGGGCCCCCGGCCACATGCTTTGGCGCACAATGATTACTACTCTGACAAAATCATTGCTTACATGGCGCGCCATCGTATCAAGCCCGGCATCACCGGCTTAGCGCAGATCAGCGGTTACCGCGGTGAAACCGAAACGCTGGATAAAATGCAGAAGCGTGTAGAAATGGATCTTGAGTATATCAACCACTGGAGCCTGTGGTTAGACGTCAAGATCCTTATAAAAACACCGCTCACCCTTGTCTCGAAAGACATCTATTAACCCCAACCCTATTGGCTAAGTAAAATGCCGCGCTTTTCTACGATTCTTACTGCAATTGTGTTTATGTCTGGCCCTGTGCTCGCGTATTCAGCGCCCTGGCTGGGGCCTGGCGATGCCCGTGCACGTCACTCTGTACAAAAGTTATCTGACCGCGGGCACCTGGCAACAACTACAACCACTTGGCCGATTATGTGGGCCGATATCGATCAGGGGGCAAGTGCGCTCGCAGGCAGTTCAGTGACCATGCAGCGTGCTTACCTCGGATTTGAAAAGGATCAGCAAGCAGACGCTGGGTTCCGCGCAGAAATCGGCGTGGAAGCAACCACCGAGTCGGCATTTCTGAGAGGTTTTCGCAGCCCTCCCCGTGATGAGGGGCAATTAAGCGCAACTCTCCAGTGGCAGGGTGAGGCGTGGGCGGCTGGAATTTCTCCTTCAGCTGTCAAAGACCCGGTGGACGGCAAAGAATTTCGGCTTGACGGCTCCTACGTTGCTGGAACCGCGGGTAACTGGGTGCTTGGTGTCGGCGCGGTTGATCGTTGGTGGGGCCCTGGCTGGCAGTCGAGCATGATATTGTCCAGTAACGCACGGCCTATCCCTGCTATTTGGATCGATCGCAAGCAGAGTCTGGCTCCGGAATCACCGTATCTTTCATGGATCGGCCCCTGGAAGTTCACGGGATTTTTAGGCCAGTTAGAAGAAGAACGCGTTGTTCAGGACGCCAAAATGATCGGGATGAGAGCCAGCTTTGTCCCGGTTCAGGGGCTCGAGATTGGCTTGTCTAGAACCATCACCTTTGGTGGTGAGGGTCGGCAGGAGGACTTCTCGACGATTTGGGATGCACTGATAGGCGAGGACAACATAGATGTTAACGCAGGCGAGACTGGTGAAAATGATCCGAGCAACCAAATTGCAGCTGTCGACATCCGTTACGGTTTTCCGGTCGGCGCCCAGACGGTCGGCTTATATGCACAGATGATGGGGGAAGATGAGGCTGGTTATTTGCCATCACGGAAGTCTTGGCTGCTTGGTCTGGACTGGACCTCGCAGTTTTTCAACGATGATCAGCAGTGGTATCTGGAAGCTACCAATACTTTAGCCGAGGACCTTTTAGGTGACCCCAAACCTGACTATGCCTATAACCATTTTCAGTATCAGACCGGGTACCAATATTATGGCAGAGCGATTGGCTCCACCTTTGATGCAGACGCTGAAGCATTAACACTCGGTGTCTTTAATTTTATGAGTGATGGCAGCGACTTATCGGCAACCCTGACTTTTGCCAACCTGAACAAAGATGGCGGCAATCGTGTGTCTCAGCCCAATGACGAAATTTTCTACTTTGTGCCTGATGGTGCGCAAAAGGTCGCTATTATCCATCTTGGTTACGGCACAGAGCTTTTCATGGGCTGGCTTGACCTCAACCTTCAGGCAACCGACAAAAAAATTAAACTCTTGGGAGGCGAGAAAGATCAATTGTCTGTCTCTGCCGCCTGGAAATACCGATTCTAATTAAACTTCAGACCTTGGAAGTACTAAACCGTGCGCTTTAAAAGATTCCTTTTCCTGCTAATTGTTTTGCTGCCACTGGCAGTCCATGGTCAGTCGATCAGTCAATCTCAGATTGAAAGTTTCAAGCAGCTTCCCAGAGCGCAACAGGAGGCTTTAGCTCGGCAATACGGAGTCAATCTGGAAGACCTGATGGGTCGTCAAAGCGAGCAGCGGCCCCAAAAGGTGCAAGTTGTTAAACCTCTGAATGGCAACTCTGAGGGCGATAGCAGACAGGCGGAGCAAGAAGAACAAGAAAAAGCGCAAGCGAAGAAGAACGATGGTCTCCGGCCTTATGGCTACGACTTGTTCGCCGGCAACCCCACCACCTTCGCGCCCGTAACGGAAATTCCCGTGCCCTCAGATTATACTCTGGGCCCTGGGGATGTCTTGCAAATCCAGCTCTGGGGTAAGGAAAATCAGAACCTGGAATTGCCGATCAGTCGCGATGGCTCCATCAGTTTCCCGCAATCGGGTCCCATGAGTATTGCCGGCCTGAGTTTTGACGAAGCTAGGCAGCAAATAAAAAAACGCATTTCAGAACAGTACATTGGTGTAGAAGCCAGCGTTTCTCTGGGCGAGCTTCGCAGCATGCGCGTATTCGTGCTCGGTGAGTCTAGAAATCCGGGTTCTTACAGCGTGAGTTCTCTTTCAACGATTACAAACGCGCTATATGTATCTGGCGGCATCAAACAAACAGGGTCGCTGCGGAACTTGCAACATAAGCGCAATGGCAATCTCGTGGGTACGCTCGATTTGTACGATCTGCTCATGGCCGGTGACAGCTCTGCTGATAACAGATTGCAACCCGGAGATGTGATTTTTGTCCCCCCCGTCGGTAAACGGGCCGGCATAGATGGTGAAGTCTACCGCCCCGCTTTGTACGAACTGAAGGGCGAAAGCACGCTGGCGGAACTGGTAGAGATGGCCGGAGGCCTGACACCCCAGGCCTATCCTCAACGAATCAATATTGAACGCACTAATAAGGACTTCTTGCGTATCATTGCGGAAGCTGATTACACAACCCAGAAGGGCCGGCAGGCTCGCATCAGGGCTGGAGATAAAGTCGACATTCCTTCGATCTCGGACATTACTGGCCAATATGTTGAACTGACAGGGGCTGCTACCCGCACCGGTAAGTTTGCCTGGATTCCCGGAATGCGAGTGAGCTCTTTGCTGCAAAACCTGGATTCGGATCTGATGCCAACAGCGGATAAACGCTATGCCGCTATCGTTCGAACTCATCAGGAAACAGACCGTATATCCGTGCTTAACCTCCGGTTGAAAGAGGCCCTCGGCCAGGAGGGCGGGAAAGAAGATCTGCTTCTGGAAGAAAAAGACCGCATCCTGATTTTTTCTGATGCGGGCAAGGTAAAGGGTGGAGAAAAAGGCCGAAACTTTACTCGCGAAGGCCTCTTCAACCCGGTGCTGCAGCGTTTGAAGACCCAGGCCAGCCCAGCGAATCCGCAACAGACTATCCGCATCAGTGGGCCGGTTCGCTACCCCGGGGAATACCCGTTGCCGGCAAGTCGCAGCTTGGCAGATGCCGTATTTGTGGCTGGCGGTCTTAAAGATTCTGCATCTCTATTTCAGGCTGAAGTAGCCCGTTACACCACCGATGAAAACGGCATCGGCCAAACCAGAATACTCGACGTGAACCTGGCGCAGGCCATGGCCGGTAACTTGAACCTAAGCCTGAAAAGCCGGGACAGAATTTTGATTAAATCCATACCGGACTTTGCCAAAACCCGAACGATCGAGCTGAGAGGCGAGGTTCGTTACCCGGGTCAATACACCTTCCGCGATGGTGAAACGCTAAGCGAAGTGCTCCAAAGAGCCGGTGGTATCACCACCAATGCCTTTCCTAAAGGTGCAGTGTTCTCTCGTAAGAAGCTCCGTCAGCTCGAAGCACAGCGCCTTCGCGAAGCAGAAAAGCGCCTGCAGGGGGATCTGCTCGGTGTGCAACTGGAAGGCGATAGTTTTAGCGGCCAAAGTGTAGACAGAACGCAACAAGTGCAGGGCCTGCTTGAAGACGTTCAGGAGAGTGATCCGGTAGGTCGACTCGTAATAGATCTTGCTCGCGTTTTGAGTGATCCCAACTACCAATCCATCCGGCTGCAAGATGGCGACACCTTATCGGTTCCAACCATTCCGCAATCGGTAACAGTCTTTGGAGAAGTGCAGTTCCCGACTAGCCACCTCCATCAACAAGGCTTAACCGTGGATGACTACCTTGAGCGCTCGGGTGGACCAACCCGACAGGCCGATGAGAGTAGGATTTACGTGGTAAAGGCAGATGGGTCAGTAATGCTTCCAGAACAGAGCCAGTGGTTCGGCGGCCGAAGCGAGCAACTGGAGCCGGGCGATACCATCATCATGCCGATCGATGTAGACCGCCTGAATCAGCTTGAGCTCTGGACAAATGTAAGCCAGATCGTTTACCAGATGGCGCTGGGTGCCGCCGCAGTAGGTAACCTTTAATGTCTGAGAATGTGACACAACAAACTTACTATCCTGATGACGAGATCGATCTGCGAGAGTTGTTTTCGACCGTCTGGCGCGGTAAATGGATCATCATCTTGGCCACGTTTATCTTCGCCGCCGCAGGCGTGGGTTTTGCACTCTACAAACCCAACATCTACCAATCCAGCGTGTTGATCGCGCCTGCCCAAGAAGAAGGTGGCGGCCTAGGAGGCCTGGCTAGCCAGTTTGGTGGCCTTGCCAGCCTTGCTGGCATAAATCTGGGTGGTGGGAGCTCGAACAAGACAGTGATTGCCAAAGAGGTGCTCCAATCCCGCGCCTTCCTAACCAACTTTTTCCACCGCCATGATTTGGAAGTACCCTTAATGGCGCTGGATGGCTGGAATGAGAAAAGTGGAGAGTGGGATTACGACCAGGATAAATACAACCCTGAGACTAGCGAATGGCTACTCGACAGCGATGGCGAAAGCTATAAGCCGACCGATTGGGAAATGGTGGAAACTTTCCGGGAAGACCACTTCAGCGTTAGCGAAGCGAAAGAAACCGGCATGATCACCGTGAGTGTAAAGCACTACTCGCCAGTTTTGGCCAAACAGTGGGCCGAAAAGTTGGTTCAAGACTTAAACGAACACATGCGTAAGCAGGACGTTGAAGAGGCCGAGGCCCGTATTGCGTACCTTGAAGAAAAGTTAGACGAGACTAACGTTGCAGGCATGCAGCAAGTGTTTTACCAGCTTATTGAAAATGAGACGCGCACCGTAATGCTTGCCAACGCCCAGAAAGAGTATGTTTTCAAAACAATAGACCCGGCTGTTATCGCTGAAGAAAAGGCTGAGCCTAAGCGAGCGCTCATCTGCGTAATTGCAACGCTTCTGGGGGGGATGTTCGGGGTATTCATTGTGTTTATCCGGGCTTTTATCGGCAGCGGTCCAGATAAAGTCCTCTCGGGTCATGAAGTCAGCGACGCTGCTGTTTAATGAAGCATATTCTGATTCGCCTTACGAACCTTGGGCTCCGGGGTGCCACGTTAGTTAGCAAGTTTTTGCTAATCTTCATGTTGGCGCGATTTCTGGAGCCTGCAGAGCTCGGCTTGTATGGGCTGCTGACAGTAACGATCAGTTATTCGCTCTATTTTCTTGGTTTTGATTTCTACATCTTCACCACAAGGGAAGTTTTGAAGGCAGAGCCCGAAAGCCGTGGCCAATTGCTCAAGAGCCAAATCGCTCTCAGCCTAATTCTATACGCCATATTCCTGCCGCTTACAATTGGGCTGTTCGGGCTGGAATTGCTTCCCTGGTGGCTGCTTCCTTGGTTTCTGGCACTCCTAGTATTGGAGCATATAACCCAGGAATTAAACCGACTCTTGGTCGCCCTGCAACGGCAACTCGTTGCCAGTTGGGTGTTATTCTTCAGAGCCGGAGCCTGGTGCCTGGCGGTGGTTGGCATTATGTATCTGAGTGAACCCAGTCAAGAGCTCACAACTGTGCTGGCGGGCTGGATTGTGGGCAGCAGCACCGGGTTGCTTATTGGTATGGTGACTCTATGGCACATACCAATGGGAGGTTGGTTCAAGGCCGTCGATTGGGCCTGGCTCAAAAAAGGCCTGAAGATCGCCCTACCCATGTTAGTTGCCACACTGGCATTGCGTGGCATCTACACGGTGGACAGGTACTGGTTTGAAGCCCTGGGAGGGCTGGACGTACTGGGTGCTTACGTGCTTTTCATTGGTATGTGTACCGCATTGCTGGGCTTTATGGACGCAGGTGTGTTCACCTTCCTTTATCCCGCGATGATCACGGCCCACGCCAACAACAATGCTGCAGAGTTTCGACAAAAATACCGACAACTCGCATGGCAAACCGTGGCCCTTACTGGTCTGTTCTCCGCCTGCGCATGGCTAGTGGTCATGCCGTTGCTAGAGTGGCTCGACAAACCGTTATATCTTGAACGTGTTGATCTGTTTGGCTGGCTGTTGCTTGCCAATGGGCTCTTTGTAGTAGGTATGATTCCACATTACGGATTATATGCCAGAGGTAAGGACCGGGCACTTATCGTGGCGCACCTTACCGGCTTTCTGGTATTCCTGGCGAGCACCTTTGCGTTGGCCCCTTTCGTCGCAGAGTTGGCTGTGCCCTTCGGACTAATATCAGCCTTCGTTTTCATGCTGGCCTGGAAAACCCTCCAGTTCTATCGATTAACACCCGCCGACTGGCGGTGATACCATTCATCTTTACAGCTAAATCCAGAGAAATGACTATGCTCGAAAACTCCACCATCCTCGTTACCGGCGGCACCGGCTCCTTTGGCCATAAATTCATTCCAATGACCCTGGAAAAGTACAACCCGAAGAAAATCATCGTGTTTTCTCGTGATGAAATGAAACAGTGGGAAATGGCCAAGCTGTTCCAGGGTGACGACCGCCTGCGCTTTTTCATTGGCGATGTGCGCGACAGAGAGCGCCTCTACCGCGCGCTGGATGGTGTGGATTATGTGGTTCACGCTGCGGCTACAAAAATTGTACCCACCGCCGAATACAACCCGTTTGAATGTGTAAAAACCAACATTCACGGGGCCATGAACCTCATCGATGCAGCTATCGATAAAGGCATAAAAGGGGTGGTTGCTTTGTCTACCGATAAGGCCAGCAGCCCCATCAATTTGTATGGTGCTACCAAGTTGGCCTCGGACAAACTGTTTGTGGCAGGAAATTCCTACGCCGGTGGCCATCAAACCAAGTTTTCCGTGGTTCGCTACGGCAACGTGATGGGCTCACGCGGCTCTGTTATTCCGTTCTTTATGTCAATCAAGGATAAAGGCGTACTCCCCATCACTGATCCGCGAATGACTCGCTTCATGATCAGCCTTGAGCAGGGCGTGGAGCTGGTATGGCATGCGTTTGAAGACATGGTTGGCGGTGAAATCTACGTGAAGAAAATCCCTTCCATGAAAGTGACGGACCTGGCGCGTGTTGTTGCGCCCGAGGCTAAGCAAGAAGTGGTGGGGATTCGCCCAGGCGAAAAATTGCATGAGCAGATGATTGGCGCGGAAGATTCCTATTTTACTTACGAATACCCGGAACATTTCAAGATTCTGCCGAACATCAATAATTGGGGTACCAGTCAGGAGCGAATCAAGGACGGCAAGCTCGTTCCCGAAGGCTTCGTTTACTCCAGCGACAACAACACCGAATGGATGGCGGATGAAGATCTGGAGTCTTGGATCGACCGCCATTACAACGAGATTGGCAAAATCTAATCATGATTCCTTACGGTAAGCAGGATATTAACCAGGCAGACATTGACGCGGTTCTGGAGGTCTTGAGGTCAGATTTTCTGACTCAAGGGCCAGTCGTGCCAAAGTTTGAGGAAACCGTTGCCAATCACGTGGGCGCAAACCATGCCCTCGCGGTGAACAGTGCCACCTCCGCCTTGCATATTGCCTGCCTTGCACTTGGGTTGGGGCAGGGTGATTGGTTATGGACAACGCCAGTTACCTTTGTGGCCTCCGCCAACTGTGGGTTGTACTGTGGTGCGCAGGTCGATTTTGTCGATATCGATCCGAAAACCTACAACCTGTGCCCGTTGGCTTTGAAAGCAAAGCTTGAGCAGGCGAAGGATGAAAACCGGCTGCCCAAGGTGGTAGTAGCCGTTCATTTGTCCGGCCAGCCCTGTGATATGGAAGCCATTGCCGCTCTGGCAGAGGAATATGGTGTTAAAGTCATTGAAGATGCTTCCCACGCGATTGGCGGTAAGTATCAGGGCGAATTTATCGGCAGCAGCCGTTACAGCGACATAACCGTATTCAGTTTTCACCCGGTAAAAATTGTTACCACGGCCGAAGGCGGCATGGCTGTAACCAACGATGCCAAGCTTGCTGAGAGAATGAACCTTCTACGCAGCCACGGTATTACCCGCGACCCGGCACTGATGACCCAGAAGCCGGATGGCCCTTGGTATTACCAACAGGTGGATCTGGGATTCAACTACCGGATGACGGAACTGCAGGCCGCGCTCGGTGTGAGCCAGATGGAACGGCTGGAGGCTTTTGTGGCTCGCAGGCACGAGTTAGCGAAGCGTTATGATCAGCTCCTGGCGGATCTGCCCGTCGTCTTGCCCTGGCAGCACCCGGACAGCTATTCCGGCCTGCACCTATACGTTATTCGCCTGAAGCTGGACAGTATTACCAAGAGTCACAAGGAAGTGTTTGAATCTCTGCGCGAGCAAGGCATCGGGGTAAATCTGCACTACATTCCGGTGCACACCCAACCTTATTATCGCGATATGGGCTTTGAGGCAGAGACCTTCCCGCATTCCATGGCCTACTACCGGGAGGCCATCAGTCTGCCGATGTTCCAGGGCCTGACGGAAGATCAGCAGGACGAAGTGGTTGAGGTGCTCCACAAGACGCTGGCGAAGGAGTGACAATGAGCATCGTAGCCATTATCCCCGCCCGTGGCGGCAGCAAGCGCATTCCCCGCAAAAATATCAAAGAGTTCTGTGGCAAACCGATGATTGCATGGTCAATCGAGGCTGCCCGCCAGAGTGGTTGTTTTGACCGTATCGTCGTGTCTACGGATGACGCAGAAATCGCTGAAGTTGCCAGGCAATTCGGCGCAGAAATCCCCTTCATGCGCCCATCCAGTTTATCGGATGATTACACCGGGACCATACCCGTTATCCGCCATGCTGTTGAATGGCTGAGTGATAATGGCAGTACGGTATTCGAGGCGTGCTGTCTCTATGCCACCGCTCCCTTTGTCTCTCCGGAGGATTTGAAGCGGGGCCAGCAAATGCTGCACAGCGAAGCCTGTAGCTATGCCTTCTCGGTAACCAGTTACGCCTTCCCGATTCAGCGGGCCATTCGCATCACAAGCGAGGGGCGAGTGGCGATGTTCAACCCCGAACATTTCCAGACTCGATCCCAGGATCTGGAAGAAGCCTGGCACGATGCCGGGCAATTCTACTGGGGAAGTGCCCAAGTATGGATGGAAGAGCGGCCTATCTTCTCTGAAGATACCCTGCCAGTAACGTTGCCAAGACACCGGGTTCAGGACATTGACACGCCCGAGGACTGGGTACGCGCAGAGTGGCTGTTCAGGGCCATGCAGGCGCAGGGTGCCGACTAATGCACATTGCTTTCCGAGCAGATGCTTCCATTGAAATTGGCACCGGTCACGTGATGCGGTGTCTGACGCTGGCCGATGCCCTGAGCACTCATGGCCACGTTTGCGTATTTATTTGCCGGGATCACCAAGGACATCTCGCGGAATTGATCGGAAGGCGTGGATTTGAGGTGCACCGTTTGACACAGGAGGTGCAGGGAGTTTGGAATGCCGACGACTCTCCACCGGCACATGCTGATTGGTTGGGAGTTCCGTGGCAGCTGGATGCCGAACAAACACTCAGAGCACTGGCCGGCAATAAAGTAGATTGGATGGTCGTTGATCATTACGCTTTGGATGCGCGTTGGGAGCGGAGTATTGCTAGCGTCGTTAGTCACATATTAGTGATTGACGATCTGGCCGATCGGGAACATCAGGCTGATATTCTTCTGGATCAGAATGCACTGGGGGAGCAGATCAAAGAGCGTTACCGGTACCTAGTAAACCGGCAATGCGGCCTGTACTTTGGTCCTCAATATGCACTTTTAGGCCAGGAATATCGCTTATTGGCGAGCGCTATGCCCGAGCGTGACGGGCACGTATTAAGAGTTCTGATTTTCGTTGGGGGAAGCGATCCTCACCATCTCACGGAACGATACCTTGACGCATTAGCCACTCCTTTGTTCAAACACTTGGCGGTTGATGTGGTCATTGGGAACAATCATCCGTCGCCCGAGAAGGTTTCGCAGATAGTTGATAGGAGAGACGGAGCAAGACTCTATTTGGGACTGCCCAGTCTCTCAGCCCTAATGGTTAGAGCAGATTTAATGTTGGGTGCCGGTGGAGCCACTAACTGGGAGCGCATGTGCCTGGGGTTGCCCGCAATTGTGGTGAGCGTGGCGCGAAACCAAGACAGCATTAACGAAGAGCTAGACGAACTGTCGCTCCTTCATTTTCTTGGAAGTGCTGAAAATGTCGCTGTGGAAAAAATCAGGACATGCCTGGCACCTGTGTTAAGAAATACACAGGTCAACTCTGCCCAATCCAGAGCAATGCGAGGGGTTGTTGACGGCAATGGAACGGCACGGTTAGTAAAAGCTATGGAGCAAATTTCCTATGCCACTCCGTAAGATTGAAGAAGCGGATCTGGACCTAATGCTGAGCTGGCGCAATCATCCATCAATCCGGCAGAGCATGTTCTCACAAGTAATTATTGAGCCGGAGCAGCACCGGGCATGGTTCCGGCGACAAGCTAAAAAGGAAGACTGCTTGTGGCTTATTTACGAAACGCACGAAAACCGTCCAGCTGGAATCGTATATTTCACGGATATGGATCGCGCCCCCAGGAACGCGTTCTGGGGATTTTATGCGGCTCCCGATGCACAGCCGGGCACTGGAACGAGAATGGGCCTAGAGGCCATTGATCTATATTTCAGTGAGTTAGGCTTCCACAAACTTAACGCAGAAGTGCTGGAAACGAACGAAAGAAGTCTTCGATTTCACCGAAAACTTGGGTTCAAAGTGGAAGGCGTCTTTCAGGATCAATATCTCGGTGAACAAGCTTTTCAGTCAGTAACTCGTTTTGGGCTGCTCGCTGCTGAATGGGACGAGCATCGTAAAGTATTGGCAGCAACCTTCCCGAACAGAAGCTCATAGGCAACACACTTGGACACGAACACATACATCTTTGCCACCTCAAAACCGTGGCATCAACCCCAAGCTACTGAATTGCTCCCCGGTGAGTATCGATACCTATGGGCTAAAGACCCTGTGGAACTTGGTGCAATTATCGATAAAGAGCCGGACATACGATACATATTCTTTCTGCACTGGAATTGGCTTGTACCGGAGCAAGTGTGGAAAAACCATGAATGTGTTTGTTTTCATATGACAGACGTGCCCTATGGCCGGGGGGGGAGCCCGCTCCAGAACCTAATCGTTCGGGGTCATACCTCTACGAAGTTGACCGCCCTGCGAATGGTCGAGGAAATGGATGCTGGGCCAGTTTATACCAAAAGGGATATGTCGCTCAGCGGAACGGCAGAAGAAATCTACAAAAGAGCTGGAGAGTTGAGCTTCGATGTTATTAAGTGGATGATTGACGCCCAGCCGCAGCCTACCCCACAGCAGGGGACTCCCACTATCTTCAAACGCAGAAAGCCTGCGCAAAGTGAACTGCCGATGGACGGCAGAGTTCACGAGCTATACGACCACATACGAATGCTTGACGCTCCAACGTACCCATCTGCTTTTATTGAGTATGGCGAATTTGTTATTGAATTTTCAGACGCCGAAGTAGATGGAGAAGCCTTGAAAGCATCTGTGCGAATTACAAAGAAACCGATTTAAGGAACCGTTATGAAAGATGTTGTTATTGATGGCGTGAAGATCGGGCCGGATCATCCTCCCTACGTTATTGCTGAGTTATCCGCAAACCACAATGGTTCTTTAGAACATGCCTTGGCTACTATAGATGAAGCCAAAAAACGTGGGGCATCTGCGATCAAGCTGCAAACATATACAGCGGATACCATGACCATAGACTCCGATCGCCCAGAGTTTTTGATCAAAGGCGGACCATGGGGTGGCTTTAAGCTATACGATCTCTACAAATGGGCGGAAACGCCGTTCGAATGGCACAAAGCCATGTTCGAGCACGCTCGTAAAATTGGTATTACCGTGTTCTCGACACCGTTTGATGAAACGGCTGTGGATCTGCTCGAGGAGCTTGATGCTCCCGCCTATAAAATTGCTTCTTTTGAAGTAACCGACCTCCCATTGATTGAATACGTAGCCAAAACTGGCAAGCCCATGATTATGTCGACAGGGATGGCTAGTGAAGAGGAAATCGAAGAAGCGGTTGCGACAGCCAGAAACGCAGGTTGTGAGCAGCTGGTTTTGCTTCACTGCATCAGTAGTTATCCTGCCCCCATGGAGCAGGCAAACATTGCACAGGTTAAAGAGCTTGGGAACCGCTTTCAGGCCATTCCTGGTCTTTCTGACCATACCTTGGGCACTACCGCATCTGTAGCAGCGGTTGCTCTCGGAGCTTGTCTGATCGAAAAGCATTTTATTCTTAACCGAGAGGACGGCGGCCCTGATAGCGGTTTCTCGATAGAACCAGAAGAACTTGAACGTTTATGCGTAGAAACGCGCGAAGCCAAACTCGCCATCGGCAATGTAGGCTATGTCCGCCAGAAAGCTGAGGAGCAAAACCGGATATTTCGTCGGTCCATATACTACATGCGCGACATGAAGGCTGGTGAGATTATACAAGAAAAGGATATTCGTAGAATTCGGCCGGGAATTGGTATCGAGCCCAAACACTCCGCCACGCTTATCGGGAAAACACTAAAGAGTGACGTTACACGCGGTACTCCAACAAGTTGGGAGCAGTTCGATGAGTAAAACCGTCCTTGTAGTTGCAGCCCACACCGATGACGAGGCTTTGGGTTGCGGAGGCAGCATTGCTCGGCACGTGGCCGAGGGAGATACCGTTTACGCCGTTTTTCTGGCGGATGGAGTAACATCACGTCTCGATGCAACGAATGAAGAGCTGGAACAGCGCAACTCAGCCGCGGAAAGCGCTCATGAGACCCTTGGAATCAAGAAGGCTTACATGCTCGGATTCCCAGACAACCGGATGGACAGCGTACCGTTGCTAGACATCGTTCAGAAGTTGGAAAGCGTCTTCAGTGAAATTCAGCCTCAGGTTGTCTATACACATCACGTCGGTGATCTAAATGTAGACCACCGCGTGACTCACCAAGCGGTGCTCACCGTTTGCAGACCAGTGCCGGGTGTATCGGTGAAAGAGATTTATGCCTTCGAAGTATTGTCGGCTACAGGCTGGAACACTCCTGCAGAAAGCCCTTTTGTTCCCAATGTATTTGTGGATATTTCAGAACATTTGGAAAAAAAAATGGAGGCTCTCGCCGCTTACGAGCTAGAGATGCGGAAGGCTCCTCATTCACGCTCCTTAATTAATGCAAAACGCCTTGCGGAGCTTCGGGGAAGCTCTATTGGTGTGGATGCGGCGGAAGCAATGATGGCTATAAGGGTCACTTTTTAAACTGTATCCAGAGATGGGCATAACCTGCGAGCCTTAAAGGATTCTTTGCATCAATCTGGCTCGACGACAGGCTCATTTTACCATGAACAGGGCAAGATCCATGCGCCAGTGACTATGGTTCAGAATACAATCGTCATAGAATAATACTTCATTTCGGGCTGTAGCTCTGAAAGTTGTAATATAGTTTGTTCTCGGAATCGGGGGCACCCGCTGTACTTTGCGGAACTAGCACAGATGAGTTGAACATTTTGGGTGGCAGTCTAGCGATTAATGCAATTCAAGTTATAGCGCTTTGTGACTTTTCAAAGTCTTCAATGGGTGCAATGCCCCAACAAAACATTCAATAAATTCGTCCCAGGCCCGGATGCCGAAGTTTCGTAAATTTTTTTGAGTACATTATCGATGTATGAGCCAAGAACTCAGTTTATGAAAATACGACAGCGTTTGTCAGATTGGTAAGCGTATCACCGTAATAAATAAATTAAGCTGTCTGCTCAATGTTTAGTTATGAGAGTTTTGCTTTTGGTTACTCTATGCTTCTGCGTTCATGATTTTCGGTTTGTAAGTGAGAAAATGAACCTTGCTGTTTGGGGAAGGCGTGTGAGGGTATTTAAAGCATGATTTGGTTCCTATTATTTTTTGGGTGATTTTTTTGCCTTTTATTTTTTAGTGTCAAAAAAATATATTTGTAGCTTTCCCGGTTAATTAAAATTGCTTGAGAGTTGTTGCCCAATATTAAATCGGCGACGGGCGTTTAAAATATATCTTGAATTGAGTGCGGCTAGGAGCTGTGTCAAAAATTGAAAATTAAATATTTTTTTGCTCTATTGTCTATCTCTGCGATGTTCTTGAATAGGTCCTTCTCAAAGATTTCACCTTACGGTGGGCCAGTAGAAGCGATGATATTCCTAGGCTTGTTTTTTCGGGCAAGACCTTTTCTAAGGATTTGCAAGGAATATCCAATATTTTTATTTATCTTTATTTACGCGATGTTGGTGCTGGTAAAAGACCTGCTTATTTATGGTGTCGAGTTTGAGTATTTTCGTCGTGCTGCTATGTTTTTTTATATTTTTATTCCGGTTTTTTTTGTCTTATACGCAAAAGAATTGTCTGTTCTTATAAGAAAAAATTTATTAACATTTTCGATCTGCTTCTTTTTTGTTATATTTTTTAATATCCCTGGTTTTCAGCCAACTATGGCAGCTGAGCTAGCCGGAGCGCTTTTTCTTGCTTCCATTTTGTATTCGAGAAGCGCCTTGGTTTCCTTTATATTTCTCGGGTGCTTCTTTTTTTCTGCGAGCGGGCTTTCAAGTGGACAGTCATTATTTCGGACGCCATTCGTGACGCTATTTGTGGGCTTGTTTTTTTTAATAACGTTCATAATTTCTGTGGGCTCCGTAAACAAGAAATTAATTCTAATATTTTCTTTTTGTGCAATTATTCTGGTATCTATGCTCTTTAGTCCTGTTGTAGGTGAAATGGTTGGAGGGGTCTTACTTGGGGTAAGCGGTTTGGTCGATTCTGCGGTTCTTTTCGACTTAGGGGTTGCACTTGGTGGGGATGTTTCGTCATCAAGAGGAAGCTCTGCGGGGACAACAGAAACACGAGCTTTCTTCTGGGGGGCTATTGTAGTACATCAGTTGTCCAACCCAATTAATTTTTTCTTCGGTAATGGTTTCTCCTCTGGATTTCTAAATGTTGTTCTCCCGGATTTTAGCTTTTCGAATAAAGACCTAATTGAGCCGCATAATTCCTTTATGGGTATCTTCTTTAAATTAGGCATTGTGGGCCTATTGCTTTTTTTGAAATTATTGAAAGACGTAGTAGGAATATGTTCTTCTTGGGTTGGATTTTGGAAGCTTGCGCCCTTCTTATCAATTGCTACACTCTTTGCTTCGTTTGAGGTCGCACTAGAAAATCCCCACGGTGCCTTAATTTTCTGGGGTATAATTTTCGTTCCGGTTGTATTTGAGTTGGCAAGTGCGGAAGATAAGAGGATCAAAGATGGAAAAATATAGTATTCAGAGTTGATTTATCTATGAAAATACTTCTTGGTCACAACTACTACCGTTCATCCTCGCCCTCAGGAGAGAACCTTGTTTATGAAATGGAAAGGGATTTGCTTTCGCGAAATGGACATACGGTATCGGAGTTTATTCGAAACAGCGATACACTATCGAAGGAAGGCATAGCTGGTGTAATTAAAGGTGCGGCTCAAACCCCTTGGAATACATTTGTCGCAAAGGATGTAAAAAAAAGGCTGGTTAGTGAAAGCACCGATGTTCTGCATGTGCACAATACTTTTCCGATGATATCTCCGTCTGTCTTTTGGGCGGCACGAGGTCTATCTGCAAGAGTGATTACTCTTCATAATTATCGTCTTTTCTGTGCCAATGCTATCCCTATGCGCGGTGGCAACGTTTGTACCGAATGCCTGGATAAACGTTCAGCGGCGCCGGCTATGAGACATGGATGTTACCGGAACAGTCGACTAGCCACTGCTCCCTTGGCGGCGAATGTGGCGTTGCATCGAAGAATGGGGACCTGGCAGAACCAGGTCGACGCATTCATCTGTCTTTCCAACTTTCAGAAGGAACTGATGATTGATGCAGGCTTGCCTAAACACAAGGTTCACGTTAAGCCTAATTTTTACCCTGGAATGCCTGAAGTTAAACCTTGGATGGCTCGCAGGCCAGCAGTAGTTTTTGCTGGTCGGCTTGGGGCGGAAAAAGGGGTTGTTACTCTGTTGAAGGCATGGCGAATGTGGGGTGTCAATGCGCCTGAGTTAAGGATCGTTGGTGATGGTCCGCTTCGCCGCGAACTAGAAGAAATGGCTGAGGGTTTGCCGGTCACTTTCCTGGGACAACTCCAAATGGAGGAGGCTCAACGTGAAATAGCCGAGAATATGCTGCAGATTCTCCCCTCAGAGTGGTTCGAGGGGTTTCCTATGGTGATTCGTGAAGCTTTCGCATTTGGCACGCCTGCGGCGGTATCAAACATTGGGCCTTTACCCTCGATTGTGACAAAGGGGTTGAATGGCGTTGTATTTGAAGCGTCAGATGCGGCCTCCTTATTGGCAGAGGTCAAAGGCGCGTGGGCAGCACCCGATCTTCTCCAGCGATTGGGAGTTGGGGCCAGAGCGGAATTTGAAACTAAGTATACTGAACAGGCCAATTATCAGCAGCTCCAAGATATTTATAAAGAGGCGAAAGATGTTGCAAAGTTTGAACTGTCCAAGCGATAAGTCGACTCCTACACGTATTTCAGTCTTGAAGGCTCCGATAGATGCTTTGACATGGGAAGAGGCACTTGGACGGATACGAATCTGGGCGCGAGAGGGAAGCAGCCGCTACGTGTGTATCTGCAATTCGCATTCCGTAGTTTCAGCCGTTCAAAATCCTGAATTTTATGAGGTAGTAAAGGGCGCTGATATGGCGACACCGGATGGCGCGCCAGTAGCCTGGTTGATGAGGAGGTTTGGCGCGGTAAGGCAGGAACGGATCAATGGCCCGGACCTGATGGAACGCTATTGTTCCGAGGCAGCTATGCGGGGTGAGTCTATTTATCTATATGGTGGTTCTGAAACGACATTGGCTCTTCTTCAAAAAAAGCTTACTCAGAGATTCCCTGGGCTCAAAATAGCTGGGGCATACTCGCCACCCTACCGAGAGTTAACTCCGGAGGAGCGAGAGGTGGCGATTAACTCGATTAATGCTTCCGGTGCCAGGACTGTTTGGGTGAGCCTCGGTTGTCCTAAGCAAGAGGCGTGGATGGCCGCTCATCGTGGCTACCTTAACGCGGTAATGATTGGCGTGGGCGCGGCTTTTGATTATCACGCTGGCACCGTGCGTCGTGCGCCTCTCTGGATGCAACGCAATGGTTTGGAGTGGCTGTTTCGTTTGCTTAGTGAACCGAGAAGACTCTGGAAACGGTATCTGGTGACCAATACATTATTTATTTGGTTTGCGACCCGTCAATTATTAAAAGCTAGATAAGTTCGAAAATGAGCGGGAGTAGGGGATTATTAGCTTTTGGTCGGCGTAAATACCGTCAGAGCTATTGTTGTTCCATATAACGGAAAGGAATTTGATGTGGTAGTACCTGTAATAATGGCGGGTGGAGCTGGATCTCGTCTTTGGCCTCTTTCTCGCCAGCTAAATCCGAAGCAGTTTCTCGCTTTGACGGATGATCATTTAACTATGTTGCAGCAAACGGTCAGCCGCCTGAACGGCTTGAATGCTGATGCGCCGGTAGTCATTTGCAATGAAGAACATCGGTTTCTGGCTGCCGAGCAGTTGCGGTTAGCGGGTGAGGAGGGCGCCCGGATTATTCTTGAACCGATGGGTCGCAACACAGCGCCCGCAATTGCTCTTGCTGCGTTGCAGGCTGTTGCTGTAGGCGAGGACGGTATGCTCCTCGTTCTCGCTGCGGACCACCTGATTGGCGATGCGACGGCATTCCGCGACACAGTTTCTCAGGCGTTGCCTCTTGCGGAGGCTGGCAAGTTGGTCACTTTTGGGATTGTTCCTGAAAAAGCCGAGACTGGTTACGGTTACATTCAAAAAGGAAAGTTGCTGGATAACGGCGGTTTTGTTGTTGAGCGCTTCGTAGAAAAGCCAGATCAAGCCACGGCTCAAGGCTACTTTGAATCCGGTGATTATCTCTGGAACAGCGGTATGTTTCTTTTTAAAGCCAGCCGTTACCTGGAAGAGCTGGAGCGTTTCCGCCCCGATATCCTCGAGGCCTGTCGGGCTTCGCTCGAAAGTTCTTCGCAGGACCTTCACTTTACCCGGCTTAACCATGAAGCGTTTGCAGATTGCCCTGCGGAGTCTGTTGATTACGCAGTGATGGAAAACACATCTTCCGCGGCAGTTGTGCCAATGGATGCCGGTTGGAGCGATATTGGTTCTTGGTCTGTATTGTGGGAGGTTTCGAGCAAAGATGATTGGGGTAATGCGGTTGCCGGTGATGTCATTCAGCAAATTAGTTCTGGGTGCTTGGTGCGGGCAGATCATCGCCTGGTAGCGACAGTTGGTGTAGAAGATTTAGTTATCGTTGAAACCAAAGATGCCGTTCTAGTTGCCCACAAAGATCGGGTTCAGGATGTTAAGAAAGTGGTCAGTCAGATAGAGGCTGATGGTCGCCATGAACATCTAAATCATCGGGAAGTTTATCGGCCTTGGGGCGTTTATGATTCCATTGATAATGGTCACCGCTACCAGGTAAAGCGCATTACTGTGAAGTCGGGGGCAAAACTATCGGTTCAGATGCATCACCACAGGGCTGAGCATTGGATTGTTGTGAGCGGCACTGCGAGGGTGACGAACGGAGAGAAAACCTATTTGGTAACCGAGAATCAGTCTACCTACATTCCTGTCGGGCAGGTTCATGCCCTTGAGAATCCGGGGATGGTGGATCTTGAGTTAATTGAGGTGCAGTCCGGCTCGTATCTTGGTGAGGACGATATTGTTCGGTTTGAGGATAAGTATGGGCGTGCCTAGCGTAGTTGGAGTCTCTTGGGTTACTTGATCGCTACTGAAAAAATAGATGTGTTGGCGTAAACTCTCGCCGATGTTTGATCAAGCAGGCTTTCACTAGAAGCGTAGGCGCGCTTCTATTTAAGACACAGATGGTTTTAGGATTAACAGATGAAAAAGGCTTTGATTACCGGTATCACCGGCCAAGATGGCTCCTACCTTGCGGAATTTCTGCTAAAGAAGGGCTATGAGGTGCATGGTATCAAGCGCAGGGCTTCTCTATTCAACACTCAGCGGGTAGACCATATTTATCAGGATCCTCACGCCGATAATCAACGCTTTGTCTTGCATTATGGCGACCTGACGGATTCGTCGAACCTCACGCGTATTTTGCAGGAAGTGCAGCCAGACGAGGTGTATAACCTAGGAGCGCAGTCACATGTGGCGGTAAGCTTCGAATCCCCCGAGTACACGGCTGATGTCGATGCCATGGGCACCTTGCGGCTGCTCGAGGCCATCCGTTTGTTGGGGCTGGAGAAGAAAACCCGCTTCTACCAGGCTTCTACCTCTGAGCTTTATGGCCTGGTACAGGAAATTCCTCAGAAAGAAACTACCCCATTCTACCCCCGCTCTCCTTATGCGGTTGCCAAACTTTATGCCTATTGGATGACCGTGAACTACCGGGAAGCATACGGGATGTACGCCTGCAATGGAATATTGTTCAATCACGAGTCGCCGCGCCGGGGCGAAACATTTGTGACTCGGAAGATTACCCGTGGTTTGGCCAACATTGCCCAAGGGCTTGAAAGCTGCCTTTATATGGGGAACCTAGACGCGCTCCGGGATTGGGGCCACGCGAAGGATTACGTTCGCATGCAGTGGATGATGCTGCAGCAGGAGCAACCCGAGGATTTTGTTATCGCTACCGGCGTGCAGTACGCGGTGCGTGAGTTTATTCAGTGGTCTGCGGCTGAGTTGGGCATTGAACTGCGCTTTGAGGGTAAAGGCGTGGAGGAGACGGCCGTAGTTGTGTCGGTGTCTGGTGACGCGGCACCGGCAGTGAAGCGGGGCGATGTGATTGTGAGGGTAGATCCTCGCTATTTCCGGCCCGCAGAAGTGGAGACCTTGCTGGGGGACCCAACCAAGGCAAAGGAAAAGCTGGGTTGGGTGCCGGAAATTACAGTACAGGAGATGTGCGCCGAGATGGTTCGGGAGGATCTTCAGGCAGCCAAGCGCCATGCGTTGCTCAAGGCCCATGGCCATGATGTGACGGTATCGGTGGAGAATTAATATGTCTGACGTTCGTAATGAAAAGGTCTTTGTGGCCGGGCATCGAGGTATGGTGGGATCGGCCATTGTCCGTCAACTCGAGGGCTTGGGGTACACCAATATCCTGACGGCCGGCCGTGACCAACTGAATCTATTGGATCAGGCTGCCGTGCAAGCCTGGCTTGCCGAGCATCAGCCTGAGCAGGTTTACATCGCTGCTGCGAAGGTGGGCGGCATACACGCGAACAATACCTACCCGGCGGAATTCATCTACGAGAACTTGATGATCGAAGCCAACCTGATTCACGGAGCTCATCAGGCCGGCGTGCAGAAGGTTTTGTTTTTAGGTTCGTCCTGCATTTATCCGAAATTTGCTGAACAACCGATGCGGGAGGATTCTTTGCTGACGGGCATTCTCGAGCCCACTAACGAGCCGTATGCGATTGCCAAGATTGCGGGCATCAAGTTGTGCGAAAGTTACAATCGCCAGTACGGTAGGGACTACCGGAGCGTAATGCCCACCAATCTATATGGACCCAACGATAACTTCCATCCTGAGAATAGTCACGTGATACCTGCGCTGTTGCGGCGGTTTCATGAGGCGGTCAAGGCGGGTGATGAGGTAGTTGTTATCTGGGGCAGTGGCAAACCGATGCGTGAATTCTTGCATGTGGACGACATGGCCGCGGCCAGTGTTTATGTGATGGAGCTTGCCGAGGAAGCTTATCAGGCCAACACGCAAACGATGCTCTCGCACATCAATGTGGGTACAGGTGTGGATTGTACTATTCGTGAGCTGGCTGAAACGATTGCGAAGGTGACGGGATTCGAGGGCCGGCTTGAGTTCGACAGCACTAAGCCAGATGGAACTCCCCGGAAGCTCATGGATGTTTCAAGGTTGAAGACACTAGGCTGGGAGGCTTCGATTGGTTTGGAAGATGGGTTAGCGCAAGCCTATCAGTGGTTCTTGAAGAATTCCTACGCGGTTCGGTCTTAATGCATTTCCTATGTTCCAGAAAGTGGTTTTAATGAAAGTCCTTGTGTTATCAAATGGTGCGCCTAATTATCATAATTTCTTTAATGCGATCGCTCGCCGCTTAATTGAGAAGGGCGTGGAAGTTGGGTACGCTGTCGACTGTCCCTTTTCCCTGTCCGAAAACAAAGTTGAAGAGCTTGGTGTAAATTACGAGGTTTTTTCAGAGTTTTTTGCTCAGCATGAATTGGACGAAAAGCTGCTGTCGGCTTATTCTCACCATAACCTGAACTTGGCGCTTTTTTCGGATTTCGACCGGTCTGAAGAGTATGGAATTTGGGGTGAAAAATCTAATGAGTTTTTTGATCGTCTAAAGAGTGCCCTTCTGTCCTTTTTTTCTCAATTGATAGACCGCCACGGATACAGCACAGTCCTTTATGAGAATGTCTCTAACGCTTTTGCTCATTTTTGCTGGATTGTCTGCCAGGAAAAAAATGTGGATTACATTGGGTTTACTGGGAATCGTCTACCAGGCCGATTTTGGTTTACCAGCAATCCGGTAGAGGAGCATGTTTCAGTCGAGAAAACCCGACAGGCGTTGGAGAATAGAACCCTGGATGTTCCCGATTCAGTTTGGGAATGGTGTCGTGAATATATTGATAATATTGAAACCACATCCCCAGATTACATGGCGTTCAATAAGTTAGATAATGTAAAAATTTTCGATCGTTATTTTCGGTTTTCAAAACTTCAGAAGGTAATCCGAGCGGTCAAGTTTATTGGCGACGATCACTACCACAGCTTTCAGCGAGGGAATCCGCTGTTTTATTCTTTGGGAATGTTTCTTCGGAGTTTAAAAAGGCGACTTAGGTTACCCTTCATAAAGAAGTATTACACTGAGCCCGGTCACGATGACTTTTTTCTTTATCCCTTGCACTTCCATCCTGAGTCATCAACATCAATTCTTTCTTCAAGTTATATAAACGAATATGAAACGATAAAAAATATTGCCTTTAATCTCCCCGACGGGGTCCGTCTCTACGTCAAAGACCACATGAGTGCCTGGGGGTACCCGCGGCTTAGTTTCTATAAAAAGGTAGCATCGCTTCCAAATGTTAAGCTGCTGGCGCCTTATGAGGCGACAAAGGAACTTATAAGAAAATCGAAGGGTGTTGTAACGCTTACAAGCACGGTAGGTTATGAAGCGCTCCTCTTAAAAAAACCCGTTCTTCTGTTTGGCGAGGTGTTCTATCAGAACCACCCAATGGTCATTAAAGTAGGCCGTTTGTCAGATCTTTTCGATAATTTGACCAGATTATTGAGGACCTCAGAAGAAACTTTTGTTGACATTGAGGGGCAAAACTTACGATTTGTTGCAGCATATTACCTGAATACACTGCCTGGTCGGCTGAACCTTATGTTAGATCCGACTGGCGCAGAGGCGCTTATAGATGAGCTTTTTCCACTGCTGTGGAGAAGGCTTTCAGGCGAAACAAACCAATTGACTACTTGAACTGAGTGGAGATCATGGGAAATACCTCGAGCCAGGCGCTAGAGCGCTCCGATATTAGCCTTGTAGAGCTGGCGGTAATCGTCGTGCGTTGGAAGGTGTTGTTTTTTTCTGTGTTCGTTTCGATTTTATGTGCTGCAGGGGTGTACGCGTTTCTCTCTCCGGCCAAGCAAGAGTTTGTGGGTGTGTATCAGCTGGCGAAAGTCGGAGACGGGGAGTTTCTTTCAGATCCCGAGGGGGTTGTGTCCACTATAAACTCGGTGTGGATTCCAGAATTGGTGTCCGAAAATGAGAAGAATGGGCAACCCGCCTTGGATCTTCTGGCGACCCACCCTGAAGCTACTGGATTGGTTCAGCTGGCAACTGTAGCGAGGGTGATTGACAAAGATTTCGCTGTGACCGTAAACCAGAAAATACTTGCTCGGTTGCATGGCTGGCAATCAAAAGTGTTCAAAGATCGATCCGCCCAACTTGAACGAAGGATAAAGCGTATTGCTGGCGTAATCGATCAGTTACAAGGGAGTGCAGCTTCAGGCGAAGCACTGGCAGCTCTTCTGGAGAACAAAATAGAGTTTGAGTATAAGCTTGATCAGATGCAGAGAGGGGAAATCCTTTCGGAGGCAAGTCTAGGTAAAAATCAAAGTTCCACTCCGACACAGATAATTTTGCTTGTTGGGCTGCTTTTGGCCTTCGTTCTTGGTGTAATGTTGGTATTTATTTCAGAATTTATTTTCGTGGTTCGGAAGCGAGTCAAGTGTGTCGAATAATGAAGTTTTTTATTCTTCACTAACTTTGGACGCATTAAATGCCTGAGCTGACTGCCTCTTTCTTTTTGGTGTTCATTGCGACAGCGGCTGTGCTATGTGTGTCTTTGCGAGGCTCCAGAGTTAGTCTTCCGGGCATATCTTTATTTATTTTTTCCGCTTTGTTTTATTTTTTGGCACCTATTATACAGCTGGAAGACTCAATGGATTACTTGGTAAATACATCGAGTTTTTCGTTGTCTGGCGCTGTATATGTCAATGTAATTATATTTGTTTTCTTAATTTCTTATTCTATATCTTACCTTTGGCTTACGTCTGGTCGAGCCTTCATTCCTTACGCACACATCGCGGAGCGGAATGCTCGCGAGGGTGTGAGGGTATCGTTTTTAAAAAACACCCTCGTTTTCTCCCTATTGTTTGTATCTGCGTTGTTTGCGCTTAGTGGCATTCAAAGCTCGATAATTTCCCTGTTTGTATTCAAATTCCTAGCGCTGATGGCATTTTTTGGTGCATCCGTATATTTTTTAGGTGTTCGTGGGAATATGGCCCAAAAGCAGATCCTTTTGATGTTGTTCGTTGGGTTTCTCGTTTTTGTTGTTTTTTTTAAGAATCCCGGCTTCGAGCGAAGGAATGCTTTGGGGCCGGTGTACTTGACAATGGTCTGTTTGGCATTACCGCTGCTTTTGCGGGGACGTATTTTTCTTTTGTTTGGTATGCTGGTTATGTTGATTGCCTTTCCCGCAGCCTCTTTGCTTACGCATCAATATGGCGTGCTCGGAGGTGGGGGTATATCTGTAGAGCAGATTCTGGGACAGATCGGTGGTCATTATAATGATCTACATTATGATGCATGGTCAAATGGCGTGACGATGCAGGAAATGATCGCGGAGCGAGGCCATACGATGGGTCAGCAACTCTTGGGAGCATTGTTGTTCTTTGTTCCGAGAAGTTTTTGGCCTGATAAACCTGTATCTTCTGGAGAAATGATTGGCCAGTACCTTATGGAAAATGCATCGTTATGGTTTTCTAATGTTTCTTTCTCCCTTCCTTTTGAGTTTTATCTTGATTTCGGCATTTTGGGAGTATTCATCGCAGCTTCGTCCTTAGCCTTTTTTGTCGTATTTCTAGAGAAGAGGGCGGGGTTTTGCGTTGTTTGGAATACTTTAATGATTTATTTTTCATTCTATATGTATTTTCTCTTGCGCGGGCCATTTTTACCGGCATTTGCCTATCTGGTCCCCGTGATTTTTGCTTGTTGGATTTCCGGGAAAATCTTCACTTATAGAGTAAAAAGATGCGCGTAAATTATTTTGCATTTTCATTCTTAAGAGGTGGTGCTGCGATTGCCGCCGAGAAGTTTTATTATTTAGGGTCTCGAAACTTCTCAGTTCGCTCTTTCTGTGTAGAAGAATTATCGGGCGATGATCGCCGAGAGGCGCCAGCGCCAATGGCATTCCGCTATCATTACTTTTTAAGATTGTTGGAGTATTGCCTTCTGATCTTTGTACGGAAAGATGTCGATGTTAAGCATTCGATTAATCTATTCTCATGCAGGCTGGTTCGCGATGCCCTTCAGTCGTGCTTTGGATCTGATGAAATCGTTCATCTCCACTGGATCAATAACGACACTCTCTCTCTGTGGGATCTCGCCAAGGTGCCACCGTACTCAATAATAACCCTTCATGATGAATGGTTAATTGCCGGGGCTGAGCATTACCAAAATCCTTTTGGACCTCAGGGTGCGCTCGATGGTTACTCCTCCGGAAAGCTATCGCTTTGCAAATTGGTTAACAAGTATTGTTGGTTTTTAAAGTATAAGCTGCTCTCTCAGCGAAAGGATTTGATAGTTACTGCACCTTCTAATTGGCTATGTGAGAGAGCAGCGCAAAGTCCTGTGTTAGCAGGTAATCAAATTGAGTTGTTGCCTAACCCTATCGATACAGGGGTTTTTGCACCGCTGCTGGAGACAGAAAAGCAGCGCATCCGCAATGAACTGGGTATCGGAGCTGAAGACTTCGTTTTGGTTTTTGGTGGCGTAGCTCTTGAAAAGAATAGGCTTAAAGGTGGTGCTGAGCTTGAAAAAGCGCTTGTTGCGCTTGCTAAGAGGCTTCCAAAAGATGTGACGGATCGCATCACTTTGTTAGTGTTCGGTGGGGATGTGACTTCTAAAGTGTGTATGGCTGGTTTCCGTACAGTTCATTGCGGCCGAGTATCATCGTCTGGCGGAATGCAGAGGACCTATGGAGTAGGTGATTTTACTGTGGTTCCTTCGCAGGTCGAAGCATTTGGCCAGGTAGCGGCGGAGAGTTTAAGTTGCGGTGTCCCGGTTATTTGCTTCGACACATCTGGACTGCGGGATGTAGTGCAGCATGGAGTGTCTGGGTTTGTCGCCGATTTTTTGTCAGTGGATAGTTTGGCAGTTCAGATCGAGAGGGCCGTGCGTCTCGGAGAGGCGGATCGATCAAGGATGGGCCGGGCCGGGCGTGCTAGCATTGAGAAAAACTTCTCTTTTGAGAAAGTAGAAGAGGCTTATCTGGACTTATTGAACCGAGTACACTCCCGGAAAACTGAGCAACTTCAGCGGAATAAACAAGGATAAGGTGCATCTAAGTTGAAGGTTTCGATCATTACAGTTTGTTTTAACAGTGCATCAACGATTAGCGATACTCTTGATTCGGTTCAATCTCAGTCGTACGGCGATATTGAGCACGTAATCGTTGATGGTGGCTCGTCCGATGGTACCGTGGAGTTGCTTGAGAGCAGGCGGGCTAATTTGGGGGCGCTGATATCGGAGCCTGATGAAGGCCTCTACGATGCAATGAATAAGGGTGTCCTAGCCGCGACCGGCGATATCATTGGTGTGTTGAATTCTGACGATATTTTCGAATCGGATGATGTGGTTGCGACGGTTGTAGATACCTTTCGGGAATCTCCGGACTGTGACCTGGTCTTCGGTGATGTCGTTTTTGCTGAAGCCGATGATTTGTCTAAGGTAATACGTTACTACGGAGCGAAACATTTTAGGCCTTGGAAGTTGCGCTTTGGTTGGATGCCTCCTCATCCCGCTACTTTTGTTCGGCGTCAGGCCTATGATTTGGCTGGACCTTATCGAGTCGACATGAAAATTTCTGCCGACTATGAAATGTTTGTCCGTTGGTTGCTGAAAGCGCGGCTTAGATGGAAGTATCTCAGCAAAGTTTTAGTACGAATGCGTTCAGGGGGCATCAGTACCTCCGGGCTCCGTAGCAGTATCACATTGAATCGGGAAATTGTGCTTGCTTGTAGAGAAAATGGGATATACACCAACTTGCTTATGGTCCTTAGCAAAATTCCCTTTAAATTGGCGGAACTTGTAAGGCGACCTGGGTGAGTGACAGCTTGAGAGTTTTGGTAACTGGCGCAAAAGGATTTGTGGGTCGGGCGGTTCTAAAAGCGTTGCTGGATCATCGTGATCGCTCTCTTGACGTGGTTGCTGCGGTCCGCTCAGAGGACCGTTCGCGAAATCAATTGCCCTGTCGCTATCAGCGAAATCTCGAACTCAACTCAGACGTTGGATGGGATGAGGCCCTGATAGGTGTTGACGTGGTCATACATTGTGCTGCTCGGGTTCATGTGATGGCCGAGAAGGCAGCTGATCCGTTAGCGGAATTTCGTCGCGTGAATGTGGAAGGCACGCTTCGACTCGCAAGATTGGCACATGCGTCGGGCGTTCGCCGTTTCGTATACCTGAGTAGCGTAAAGGTGCATGGAGAGAGTACAACTGATAGGAGCCCTTTTAGGGGGGCAGAAATGTTGGCGCCTTCAGATCCATACGCAGTTTCTAAGGCTGAAGCGGAGCAAAAATTATCGGCCTTTTGCCGCGCAAAGGGTATGGAGCTTGTAATCGTTCGCCCACCATTAGTTTACGGGCCAGGCGTTAAGGGCAACTTTTTGAGTTTAATGAAGTTGGCTAGTTCTTCTCTTCCGCTTCCGTTCGGGGCGGTGAAGAACCAGAGAAGCATGGTTTATGTTGATAATCTGGCTCATTTCCTCGTGTGTTGTGCCACCTCGTCTTTGGCGGCTGGAAAAGCCTTTTTGGTTAGTGATGGTGAAGATCTTTCCCTTGCTGGATTGTTGGCGGCGCTGCGGCGCTCATTAGGAAAGGGGCCACTGTTGGTGCCGATACCGATTGCTCTGTTTCGTTTTGCTGGCTGGCTGATTAGAAAACAATCCGTAGTCGAGCGCTTGGTAGGTTCTTTACAGGTCGATTGTGGGGAGGCGGTCGATGCCCTGAATTGGGCGCCTCCATACTCGGTCGAGCAAGCGCTCCAAAAAACCGTTGATTATTACCGTGCACGTTGAAGCTGTTGGAGTAGGCTTGTGTTAAGAGTTATGGATATTTTGTTTTCAGCATTGGGCTTGATCGTTGGTTTTCCGATATTAGTAGCCATTTTTGTTATGGGGTTGTTCGATACTGGTTCGCCCTTGTTCATGCAGGAGCGAGTAGGACGATACAAAAAACCGTTTACTCTTGTAAAGTTTCGGACCATGTCTAGAGAGACGAAATCGGTCGCTAGTCACCTTGCGAACGTCTCCTCTATTACTCAGTTAGGGCATTTTCTCAGAAGGACAAAGCTGGATGAGTTGCCTCAGCTTTGGAACGTATTGAAAGGCGAAATGAGTCTGGTGGGGGCTCGGCCATGCCTATACAGCCAAGAGGCGTTGATACGAGAGCGCGAAGCCCGTCGAGTGTTGGATCATAGGCCGGGTATCACTGGATTGGCCCAGGTAAATGGTATTGATATGTCCACCCCCGAATTGTTGGCTGAGACTGATCAGAAAATGCTCAGCTCTCTTGGGGTAAAAGACTACTTTTCTTACATAATCCAGACTGTTTCGGGCAAAGGCGCGGGAGATCGTGTGCGGAAATAAAGACTCAACGTACACGAGACGAATTGTAGAGCATTAACAAGCCTTTTATGGGGCGGATCTCAACCGGTGAGGAGTGGTAGAATTGAGCTCGAACACGATTAAAAAAATACTCGATCTGCCCCGTCCTGCGAAGCGTGTTATTTCCGTCGGTGTCGATTTCCTTTTGCTATTCGTTGCAATCTGGGCTGCCTTTGCACTTAGGTTTGAGAGTTTTACTTGGCTCCCAAACAACAAACAACTGCTTGTTTCTTCAGCTACAGTTCTCATAACCATCGGCGCTTTCGTTAAGTTAGGGCTTTATCGCGCTGTCATCAGATATCTGAGCGAGCATGCGTTTCTGGCGATTATTATCGGTGTTGCTTTTTCCAGTGTGGCGCTGATTGTATTTGGCTATTTGTTTCAGACACTTGTGCCACGTTCGGTACCAGTAATTTACGGGACATTTGCTTTTCTTCTAGTGGCCGGAACTAGGTTTTCAGTTCGTGGAGTTGTTCGGCGCCGGGGTGAAAAATCAAAAAACAGTGTGTTGATTGTTGGCGCTGGAAATAAGGGTATGCAACTGGCATCGGCTTTAGCTCAAGGGGTTGAATACCGGCCAATTGGTTTTGTTTCTTTCGAGAGCGGCAATCATCGCTCGCTCATTGGCAACCTGCCTGTTTATTCAGTCGAACATATCGAGAGGGCGACGAAAGAGTTAGGGGCATCCCGGGTTCTGCTTGCTCTGGAAGATACAGAACGTGTTGATCGTAAACACCTTATGCAGTCTTTGGAAAGGCTCTCGGTACCGGTCCAAACGGTTCCGTCAATGTCAGAGTTGGTCGCAGGACAAGCCCGGATCAACGATATCCGTGATCTCGAGATTGAGGATTTGCTGGGGAGAGACCCGGTTCGTCCGGATACGGCGATCGTTGCAGAAAGTCTGTTTCAGAAATCGGTTATGGTGACTGGGGCAGGGGGCTCTATTGGCTCTGAGCTGTGTCGCCAAATCATTCGGCACAAACCGAAAACACTGGTGCTTTTTGAACAATCTGAATTTTCACTTTATGCCATTGAACGTGAATTACAGGCTATTAATCGAGTGGAAGCATTAGGTGTAGAGTTGCATCCGTTGTTGGGGAGCGTTGTGCACCGACGGCGTTGCGAAGTGATTATGCGAACGTTTGGTGTTCAAACGGTCTATCACGCAGCCGCCTATAAACATGTCCCGTTGGTCGAACACAATGTTATTGAAGGGGTTCAGAACAATGTTTTCGGCACCGCTCACGCTGCGGAGGCGGCGATCGCAGCGGGCGTTGAGCGCTTTGTCTTAATTTCTACCGATAAAGCCGTGCGGCCAACCAATGTTATGGGAGCCAGTAAGCGAATGGCAGAGCTGGTGCTTCAGGGGCTTGCAGATCGGCAGGCCAAAACCGTGTTTTCCATGGTTCGATTTGGCAACGTCCTTGGCTCCTCCGGCTCAGTTGTGCCTTTGTTTCGCGACCAGATTCGTGATGGTGGGCCGATTACGGTTACTCATCCGGACATCATCCGTTATTTCATGACAATCCCGGAGGCAAGCCAGCTGGTTTTGCAAGCGGGCAGCATGGGAGTTGGCGGAGAGGTTTTCGTATTGGATATGGGTGAGCCGGTCAAAATTGCTGACCTGGCCCGCAAGATGATCCATCTGATGGGCTTAGCTGAAAAAACGGAAGATGAGCCCAATGGGGATATTGAAGTTGTTTTCAGTGGCCTGCGGCCGGGTGAAAAGCTCTATGAAGAGCTGTTGATTGGCGATAACCCCCAAGGAACCTCCCATCCGCGGATCATGATGGCTAGGGAGGTTTCTATGTCGCCGCAAGATCTGGACGAGGCGCTACAAGAGTTGCTAAGCGCCAGCCAAGAGTTCAATTGCAGTAGAGTCGTTGAAATCCTTACTGCCGCCCCGACGGGATTCACGCCAAATGAGGGAGTTTCGGATTTGGTTTGGCAGAGCGAAGCCCAAAAGCCAAGCGTGGAGATTCCAGAGACAGATAAAATCCGCCGGTTCCCAGTTTAAATAGCAAGTTTTGTAATTGTGGTTAGAATTAGAGCTAAGGATAGCTC
Organism: Marinobacter sediminum; assembly: GCF_016820575.1. Taxonomy (GTDB): domain Bacteria; phylum Pseudomonadota; class Gammaproteobacteria; order Pseudomonadales; family Oleiphilaceae; genus Marinobacter; species Marinobacter sediminum. The sequence goes on from NZ_JAEMQH010000002.1 coordinate 329,052, forward strand.
CCGTAGAAACGAAAGGAATTCGTATGAAAAAGATTGCGGTGATTGGGCTTGGCTATGTCGGACTGCCTTTGGCGGCAGCCTTCGGAGAGCGGCGAGAAGTTATCGGCTTTGATATAAACGCCCAGCGTATTGCTCAGCTAAAGGACGGTATTGATGTCACGCGAGAAGTGTCACGGGAGGAGTTGTCAGAGTCGTCTGGCCTCTCATTTTCCAACTCGCTGGAAGATATCGAAGATTGCCAGATTTACATCGTTACAGTGCCCACGCCGATTAACGAGTCGAAAGCCCCGGACTTGACCCCGCTTTTAGCAGCCAGTGAAACAGTCGGCCGTGTTTTGAGGCAGGGCGACATTGTTATCTATGAATCCACCGTTTTTCCAGGGGCGACTGAAGAAGTCTGCGTTCCAGTGCTGGAGCGTGTTTCTGGACTTGTCTTTAACAAAGATTTTTTTGCGGGTTACAGTCCAGAGCGTATCAATCCAGGCGATAAAGAGCATCGCGTCAAAACCATTAAAAAAGTGACGTCAGGGTCTACCCCTGAGATTGCTGAAGAGATTGATCGGTTGTACGCCGAAGTCACTACGGCAGGTACCCATAAGACCAGCTCGATAAAAGTCGCGGAAGCAGCAAAAGTAATTGAGAATACTCAGCGTGATTTGAATATCGCCCTGATTAATGAGTTATCGATGATTTTTTCGCGGCTGAAAATTGATACCCATGAAGTGTTGGCCGCTGCTGGAACGAAATGGAATTTTTTGCCGTTTAAGCCTGGCCTGGTGGGCGGACATTGTATTGGCGTAGACCCTTACTACCTCACTCACAAAGCTCAGTCCATTGGCTATCATCCGGAGATCATTCTTGCGGGCCGTCGAGTTAACGACGGTATGGGCACTTATGTTGCCGCTGAGTTGGTTAAAGCGATGATCAAAACCAACCATACGGTGGCTAAATCCCGAGTCTTAATCATGGGGTTTGCGTTTAAGGAAAACTGTCCGGATTTGCGCAATACCCATGTTATCGATGTAGTGAGGGAACTTAAGGAATTTGGTTGCTTGGTAGATATCACAGATTGCTGGGCTAACTCTGACGACGCACAGCATGAGTATGGAGTGACCCTTCTGGAATCACCCAAACAGGGTGATTACGACGCCCTGTTATTGGCTGTCCCTCATCGGGAGTATGCGGAAAAATCGTCTAAGGAACTGCGTGCCTATTTAAAGAATGATGGTGTGTTGTTTGATTTGAAAGGCGTCCTGCCACTCGGTGAAGCCGATTTGAGATTGTAGTATCAATTAAACTGTTCTCGATGATTTGTCAAAAAGCCGATCAAAAAGATCGGCTTTTTATTTAAGAAAACGCAATAAACTTTGCCAAATCTTGTTAAATTAATTATTATCTTTTTGGCTTTTGGTCAACTCCGAAATATTTTGAAAACCCTTTTTTGAATAAGGTTTTATTTCCATGGCAAAGATCAACGACTATTACCAGAAAAAGCAGCTTATGGAAAAGCTTGCCGCAGAGCTGGAAAAGCTTGAAGAAGACCAGGCTCTGAAAGGCGAATTGGAGTTCGAGAACAAGGTTCGTGACTTGATGAAGGAATATGACAAGTCACCGAAAGATGTCCTGCAGATCTTGTCTGCGATTGATCCGTCTGTTGGCTCTGCCAAGAGTGAGACCGCTTCTGGTGGTCGCGCCAAGCGGCCCTTGAAGACGTATAAGAACCCGCATACCGGTGAAGTGGTTAAGACCCGTGGTGGTAATCACAAGACACTGAACGAGTGGCGTAATAAGTACGGTAAAGAAGCGGTTCAGAGCTGGCAGGAAAACTAAGTTTAGTTTGTCAGTTTTATAAAAAGAAAAGCCCGGTTAATCCCGGGCTTTTCTTTTATCAGCCGGTCACTTTCTGGAAATCATTACCCGATTCCTTCCGCCTTCCTTGGCCGCATATAGCGCCTCATCGGCCAGCTGCATCCACTGCATGTAATTTTCGGGCGCATCACTTAATTGAGCGATGCCCATGCTGATGGTGTATTGAATGGGCGCGACGCTGGTCTCAACCACACTCTGCTCAATGTTCTCCCGAATTCGCTCACAAATAATGCGGGCGCCCTCGGCGTCGGTCTCTGGCAGGATAATCCCGAACTCTTCACCGCCGTAGCGGCCGGAGATATCCGATTGCCGCAAATTGCCCTTGGTGACCGCTGCGGTGTGTTTGATCACCTCATCGCCGGCCAAGTGGCCATAGCTGTCGTTCACTTTCTTGAAGTGGTCAATGTCGAACATCACCAGAGAGGTGGCCTGGCCATAGCGGCGGTAACGTTCGAACTCCGCGTCCACCAGATTCTCCCAGGTGCCCCGGTTGAGCAATCCGGTCAGGCGGTCGGTCATGCTGAGCTTCGCCAATTGCTCGTTGGCGCGCTCCAGTGCCCGTTTACTGCTGGCGATGTCGGTGACGTCGTACACCATCAGGCAGACCTTCTCCACCTGGCCCGTGGTGCCAGACAGCGGGCTGATGGTGAGGTTCTGGAACATGAACTCTTCAGTGCCGGTAATCGGGCGGGTGTTGCGGAATTTGAACAGGTAGGGGCGTTGTTCCCAGGAGGTAAATGCCCGGGTGTTCAGTAGTGCAACGGCATCTACCTTCCGTGCCAGCCAGGCCTGAGGGATATCTGGGAAGACATCGAAGATGACCTGGTCGCGGATCTTGCTGGCGGTGATGCCGCTGTGATTCTCCATGAAGCCGTTCCAGGCTTGCACTCGGAAATCGAGGTCCAGAACGACAAGCCCGACTTCAACGGACTCGAGCATATCCACCAGCCAGTGAAACGAGTTGGCTTCTACTTCATTAAAGGCCATTGATCAGTCCACCAGGTATTCGAGGCGTTGTTCGAGGAAGGGGATAGAATCCTCGGTAAGCAGTACCAGCACATCGCACTGTATCTCGCGATCCTCCAGGGCATAGCTGATTTCGATGCACAGTAGGCGTTCGTCTCGAGCGCTGTGATGTTCGAGGAGTTCAGTGATCTGTCGGTGTTGCCCCAGAACCGTGGGATGCCCCAGCCCGAGCTTCAGGTCTAGTTGATCACCAATTCCCTTGAGGAAGGCGCCGAACAGGATGCTGGACATGTCCATCAATACTTCGACATTCACCGCTTCGCCGTCGAGCTCTTCGTAATGAAGCATCTCGGCCATTTCCTTGAAGCTGGCATCGGCAAACAGCAGCAGTGCTTCGCCCGCAATGCCCGCACCGGTGAAGCCCTGGCAGACGGCGGAATAGGTATCGCTGTGTTGGGCCGCCGATATCGCCATGTGCAGCTCCGAGTTGGCGATGAAGGCCACCTTGGGGATGGGCTGCTTGACGAACACTTTAAGCAGGCGCGCCAGCAGGTCCGATGAGCGGCCCATGGCGACATTGGCAATTTCCTGCAGGTAATCGTTCAGGGACACCGAGATGTCGCCGCCGCTGGCACTGGATGAGTCCGATTTCAGAGCGTTGTCGTTGAGCGCGGTGTCTTCCAGCTCACTCGGGCTGTAGAAGCCGTAGTCTTTGAGCAAGCTCAGAATGAGGCCGGCGTCTGTCGGCTTCTTGATGAAATCAATGGCCCCCAGCTTGCGCACCCGCTCCCGGGCTTCCGGCTGGATGTCACCGGAGACCACGATGGTCAGTACCGGGAGGTCTTCCTTGCGAACGTGTTCCAGAACCTCGTAGCCGTCCATTTCCGGCATGTTGAGGTCGAGAAACATCAGTTCCGCTTCATGGCCCCTCAAAAGCTCGAGAGCTTCTTTTCCGTTGCTGGCGAATACGATGTCGGCACCGAAGCCTTCAGGAAGCGCACGGGCCATCTGTTTTCTGGCGAGCGCGGAATCGTCGCAAACGAGGATGCGGGTGGTCATGGAAGTTGTCATAGCGCCAGTGAAAAGTTGATCGAGTATATCAGGCTGTTACGGTGTGTACACATTTGCGACACCAGCGTAATGATTTGTGAAGCCGGTCATACTTGAATCCTGCCAAGCCAGCTGGTTCCCGGCGATTGTGATGAAGCTCACTCTATTGGCGAACTTGCCTCAGCTATAGTGCATTCGCGGTCAACAAGAAAGCAATCAGCAAAATCAGCCGCCTGTTGAGCCCAAATACTAACGAACAAAGGCGCAACAGCAGAGTGGGTGTCGAAACTTGCTCTTGAACCTTAATCAGAGGCACACGTTATGAAGCATCATGCCTATGGATGCGCTGCTTTGGTCATGTTTTGTCTGGCTGTTGTGCCGGTTACCCACGCTGAGTTGAAACCCATCTCCGATCAAACCCTCGGTGAGGTTACCGGGCAGGCATTCATGCAGGTCGAGAATCTTGCCGATGGTGTTCATGACTTCACCCGCATGACATTGGGCATGGACGTGGAAACCCGCGTTAATATCGACGATGTCAAAGTGGGTGAGATAGATGGCGGCTCCGACTTTGCCGCCACCCACCTGGCGCTGGGCCATATTGCTCGCCAGGACGGTGTGCAATACAACGGCCAGACCTACATGCAAGGCGAGACCGTGCCGTTCGAAGCCTCAAAACCGTTCATTGAGCTGGCAGAAGACGCCAGCGGGTTGGCAGGTTTTCGGATGGGTTTTGGTCAGGCCCGAGGCTCTGCGTCTTCTTTAACCTCCAGCCTGAGCGGCAATATTGGCCTCAAACTGCGTGACTCGGCGGGCGTTGTTCACGACGCGGCCCTGTTCGATGCCAGCAATCAGGCAACCAACTACCGTGCGACGCAGATTGGCATTGCCGATAGTGCAAACCCGGCTACCTGCAGTGAGTGTGCGTCCCTGAGCAAAGTGCAGTCGTTGTTTGTGGGAACGGCGCAAGATGATGGCGCAGGTGGCACAGTCACGGGGTTTACCGATGATTTCTTTATCGGATTTCAGCGGGACGACGCGGGCGTTAAATGGCAGAGTCCGGACGGTGCCAACGTCATCAACGCCGGAAAAGGCGTCTTCATCAATCTCCCCACCAGTATGACAGTCGACATGAGCCAACTGACCGGCCCTTCAGGTTTGCCCAGACTGCAGACTCACCAGGCCGATATGGGGACTCAGCTGTTTTAAATGCTAAACTCCTGCCCCATTGACCCATCACCGGCAGGAGTTTTCCCTTGATTCGCTCGTTCTACTGGCACGACTACGAAACCTTTGGCGTAGACCCGGTCCACGACCGTCCCTCCCAGTTTGCCGGTGTCAGAACGGACGAAAATCTCAATATCATCGAGGATCCGCTGGTCATATACTGCAAACCAGCGGACGACTACCTGCCATCCCCGGAAGCCTGTCTGATCACCGGCATCACGCCCCAGAAAGCCCTGCAGGATGGCTACCCTGAGGCCGAGTTTATTGCCCAGATCAACGAAGCCTTCAGTCAGCCCGGCACCTGCGTGGTGGGCTACAACAGCCTGCGCTTCGATGATGAAGTAACCCGCCATACTCTTTATCGAAACCTGCGCGATCCCTACGCCCGCGAATGGCAGAACGGCAATTCCCGGTGGGACATCATCGATATGGTTCGATTGACCTACGCACTGCGCCCGGAGGGCATCAACTGGCCGAAAAAAGAAGATGGCAGCCCCAGCTTCCGGCTGGAAGAACTGACGGTGGCTAATGGCATTGCCCATGAAAGCGCACACGACGCCATGTCGGACGTTGAGGCAACCATCGCCGTCGCCAAGCTGATTAAAGAGAAGCAGCCCAAGCTCTTCGATTTTGTCCTGAAGAACAAGGACAAACATTCGGCGCGGGCGATGCTGGATACCGGCACCATGAAGCCAGTGTTTCACATCTCAGCCAAGTACCCAGCCTCTCGCGGTTGTTGTGCCATGGTGGCGCCGGTGGCGGAGCACCCGACCAACAAAAATCTGGTCATTGTCTACGACCTTCGTGAAGACCCCACGGAGCTGATCAACGCCACGCCTGAGCAGATTCGTGAGCGGGTATTCACTTCCCAGGCCGAGTTGGGCGAGGGCGTGCGCCGATTCCCGCTCAAAGGGGTGCAGCTGAATAAGTGCCCGGTGCTGGCACCCGGCACCATGCTCAAGAGCCTGACCAAGGAACGCTTGGGTGAGCTCGAACTCGACGGCGATACCCTGCGGGCCAACCTGGCCTTACTTAAGCAGTCGCCTGATCTGGCGGCACGAATTGCCCAGGCTTTTGATCAAGAGCACCAAGGCGATCTGACCGACCCAGATGAACAGCTCTATGCCGGAGGCTTTATCAGTAAGGCGGATAGAGAAAAGCTGAACTGGGTGTTGGAGCAGCCCGTGGAAAGTCTGGGTGAGCAGGAAGTGCATTTTTCTGATGACCGGCTCACGGAACTGCTGTTCCGCTACCGGGCCCGGAATTACCCGAGTTCATTGCAGGGGGAAGAGATGGAGCGCTGGGAGGAATTTCGTTCCCAGCGGTTGATGCATCCGAAGAAAGGCTGGCGTTCGCTTGAAGCCTTTGCCCATGAGCTGCAACGGCTGGCCGCCGATCCGGAGCTGACTCCAGAGCGGCGGCACGTTCTTGAAGACCTACATTTGTACGCGGAATCGTTGATCCCTTACGTATAAGTGCTGGGCGTGTAGGCGTTTGGGCCTGTGAGCCTCAGCGGCGCTTGCAAAAGTAAACGCTCAGCCCCTGGCCAACCAGGCTCTGGACTTCGCTACCCAGAGCCTCGGCCTGAATCTGCCGCTGCACCGGTTGGGTAGCCAGGCTGTGGCCATCGGCATCCCGTGCTTTCACCAGTTTCCAGTCCACTTCATTGCTGACCATCGCCATCAGCTGCTTCAGCTGAGCGCCGTCCTGCGGCCGGAACCAGCGATCGCGACAACCACCCAGGCTGAAGAAATCGTCTTCCTGAGTCAGTTCCTTCCAATTGGCATCCTGAGGGTTGGCGAGCACCATGCGGCGTAACTGGCGCAGTGCAGTGCGGGTAGGCTGCAGCCTGTGCTCGGCAATCAGGTTGCGAATGTGGCGGTCGCCCGGCGTCTGCTCTCCAATGGCCGTGTGCATATGCACCACCGCACCGGCCGAGCTGGCGTCATTTACCAATGCGGCTAGGGACACCTCGGTCATGGCGGGGGAGGGCAGGCGCCCAACCTCAATCCAATGCACCTGATGCCCATCGGCAATAAACCGCTGGGCAATGGACCAGGGCCAGAACACAATGTTCTCGATGCCCATGTCGCCGGCCATGCGGGTGCCCTTGGCAACGTTGGCCAGGGATTCGTCCACGGCAATCACCTCGACATCACTGAGGTAACGAGCCAGTTCCATGGCGCGCTGGCCAGACTGGGCGCCACACACCAGGATGCGAAGGGTGTCGGGCAGGCTGTCAGTGGCGATGCCCAGTTCCGATGCCATCACATTCTTCAGGCTATTCTCCGCACGGAACGCTAGTTGTGACCAGGCCGGCCATGCCTGGGCAACATCCACCTTCTCCATGCAAAGCTCGGCAGCTTTTTCATCAAAATTCTGCTTGATCGCCTCTTCATTGGCACGATCGTAATAACTGGCGGCCATCACCGGCTGCAGCGCCAGTGGCCAATCGGTCAGGCTCCACTGCCCGAGCTGAACGGCAAAGCTCTGGTGGAACAGGGCGCCGTACATCGCGCTGATGATCAGGGAGCCGATCACGCCATCCTGCGGCTCGCCCATCGCCAGTTGGGCCTGGATGCTGTCGTTAATGGTCGCGATCAGGCGTTCTTCATCGTCCTCAGCGGCCATCGCGTAACCGGTGCGGTCGGCATACTGCCCAATCGCCAGTGCCAGCTGCTGCAGGTCGTCCCGAAGCTCCACCGTTTGGGCCACTTCCGCAATGATGGCGCGGCGCAGCATAACCACCAAGTTCTCAACCGCCGGGTTTGACATCAGTGTTTTCTGCAGGCCAAGGATTAACAGCTCATCTTCACTGGCGGCATCCAGGAAGATCTCCGCGTTCGGGTTATCCAGATCGTACTGCTGGTGCACGATGGCAGCCACAAACCGGCCCAGTTCCTGATGGGGCAGCCCCTCGCGGCGGAGCAGGGCAATGGCATCCCGCGCCAGCTCACCGTCGGCGCGCTCCACCTGAAGGTGTTGCGCGCAGCTCAGCAAGCCGCTGTAAACCGAATCCCATTCCGCGCCGGTTTCGAGCAGTTTGCGGTAGTGCAGGTAAGCGACATCGAACTGGCCCTGCAGACGCTTGGCGTGGGCCACTCCGCAAAAAGCGGCGGCGGATTGCCGGTCGCAATCCAGGGCTTCGAGGAAGTGTTGTTCGGCCAGCGCAGGGCGTTCAGATTTTAGAGCCCAGTAACCCAAGTTGGCGTGTTGCTGGGCCTGTCCGGGCTGCGCTTGCAAGCTGGCACTGAACAGCTGATGGGCTTCATCGAGGCGTCCTTCATCCAATTCAATGCGTCCCAGAAGGCCGAGAGCACCGGCGTTTTCGGGTTCCAGCTGGAAGGCGTTAGCCAGGTAATCACGGCACTCCTGCCTGGCCCGAAGGCGCTGAAGGTGGCTCAGCCCGTTGCTGTTGGATTCACCATAAGCCAGGTTGGCCTGCAGCAGGAGGCGGGCCGCCTGCGCCTGATCGGAGCCAGGGTTCTGAATGTGATGCTGTGATTGCATGGGACACCTCGTGATAGTAGCCGCATTCTGAGGCGGCAAAGGTCTGCAGTTTTTGACGGTTTGCCGTGCTTTGAGAGAGGTATTGCGAAAGGTGTGCCATCTTCACTGGCAATGCTTCGAAATAGATTGATGTACTGCTATCTGGGATAGGTTGAGGTACTCTGTACATACAAATGTAAATACAAGGATGTATGATGCGTTTTGAGTGGGATGAGGCGAAGAATGCGACCAACATTCGAAAGCATGGTATCGACTTTAATGATGCCGCGGATATTTTCAGTCACCCGATGCTGACCGCTATTGATACTCGGTTTGTCTATGAGGAGGAGCGTTGGGTAGCTATTGGGCTTGTGCGGCAAATTATAGGAGTGGTTGTGTATTCCGAAAGGTGCGGTGATGTCATCCGCATCATTTCCGCCCGGAAAGCGACTAAACGTGAGGTGCAGCTCTATGAACAGAACATCTAAAACTGACTGGAAGCGGCTCGCGGAACTGGACAGCGACGCGATCGATACCAGCGACATTCCTGAGTTAGATGATGCGTTCTTCAAGGAAGCAGAATTGCGAGTGCCAGCGAAGCAGCCGGTGACGCTGCGCATTGATGAGGATGTACTTGCCTGGTTTAAAGCCCAGGGCAAGGGGTATCAAACGCGCATCAATAAGTTGTTGCGACAGTATATGGAAAATCACAACTCGCATCGGTGAGGTGCTCAGCACCCATGCAAAAACGGCCGGGTCGTTAGCCCGGCCGTTTCGGTTTTGCTGCTTCGGTTTAGCCCTGCAGTAGTTGCAATACCTGCTGTGGCCGGGCGTTAGCCTGGGCCAGAACCGACAGGCCGGCCTGCTGGAGTACCTGAGTGCGGGCCAGCTCGGCGGATTCGGCGGCAAAGTCGGCATCGCGGATGCGGCTGTTGGAGGCTGCGAGGTTTTCCGCCGTCGTGGCAAGATTTGCGATGGTGGATTCAAAGCGATTTTGAATCGCGCCAAGCTCACTTCTAATCCCGTTGATTGTGGTCAATGCGCTATCCACCCGGAGGATCGCATCATTTGCACCGTTAACTGAGTCGACAGAGGCCAACTGTAAATTATCACCGGGATCACCAACAGTGGCTGCGGTGTCTGTACCTGTGGTGTTAAGTGCGTTAGTGCCATTCGTGGTAGAAAGCGCAATGGAGCTCAGCTCTTCCAGAGACTTTATTTCAATCGCAGATCCGTCAGCAGAGACAATCGCCGAGGCTCCGTCTAGTTGGCCATTGATGGTCTCCACGACTTCAGCAATATTTGCCTCATCTCCTGTGAAAGTAACTGTTTGAGCGGTCGCTGTCGCAGGATCTCCAACCGTTACTGAGAGGGTGTCGCCCGCTGCAACGGAGTTAGTGCCAGAGAAATCGACATTCAAGGCTGAGGCTGTCGCTATCGATCCAACGTCACTCGCACGGGAACCGGAGGTTAGGTTAATGCTAATGGTATCGCCGGCGTTCGCTCCAACCTGAAAAGAGGCTACCCCAAAGGAACCATCTAGGATCTTCAGTCCGTTGAATGACGTTTGGTTGGAGATGCGATTGATTTCTTCGATTCGTTGTTGCACCTCGTTATCCAATGCCTCGCGATCCGACTGGCTATTGGTTGCGTTGGCAGATTGAACCGCGAGCTCCCTGATTCGTTGAAGATTTGAAACTACCTCGTCAAGTGCGCCTTCGGTCGTTTGCGCCAAGGAGATACCATCATTCGCGTTTCTTTGAGCTACGTTCAGTCCCGAAATCTGTGATTCAAAGCGAGTCGATATCGCTAGCCCCGCAGCATCATCTTTGGCAGAGTTTATTCGAAGGCCAGAGGATAAGCGTTCCAGTGCTGTGTTGGCATCACTCTGCGATGAGTTAAGGTTTCGCTGGGCGTTCAGCGATGCAATATTGGTATTAATTACCTGAGGCATCTCTTTTCTCCTCGATTTATTTTTCCGAACAACTCTCCTGACAGAGAGGGGCAGTGGAGGTCAGGAGCTGTTTACTTGATGGGGACCAAGCTAATAGCGTGCCAGACTTAAAAATTGATGGTTAAGATTCTGAAAATTCAGTGAAATATTTGTTTTTTGTTCTCTCGTTTCTGCGCGTAACCAAAGCCAAATTCCTGCAAAGGGCAGAATTTTGCCGCTTGCCTCGCCGTCGCCTCTAGAGTCCGAACTTTGCCGAATGTTTGCCTAATCTGGTATTACTTGCTCTGTTTTGGCGTCTTTGGTGTTGCATAAAACTTTTTGCGCGTCATAAGCGCTGAACGTTAGAAACCCGTTAAAAGGAAGGTTTGATGTCTGGAAAAGATGAAGATGTTGCAGTGCCTTTCATTAGGCGGAAGCAGAAGAACTTGGCGTATTTCCAAAAGTATCGTCCCGAGATTTTCGAATTTTTTGCCAACTTCGAACCCCAGCACTGTGAACTAAGCATTACTCCCGGTCGGGACGATGTGGACTTGGTGGATTCCGGTACATCCGTTTATCGGCATTTGGCGCGTGAGTACTCCCTCGCAGAAGTCTCGGATTTCCTCGAGAAAACCCCCACTGAAAAGCCGATAGTCACTGTGGCTCCCCCATTTTTTTTGGAAGCGGGCGAGGGCGCACGTTTTGCTTCCCGCTTTGTCCGGGAAAGTCTTAGGAAAAGTAGAATCAATCCGTCGACCTTCAAAGGCTACTATCGCGGGGATATTCTACCTTCGGTGGTTTTTCTCGGGTGCGGGCTTGGGTATCACATTGACAGCCTGACGGCCCGGGCGGATGTCATAGATGTGGTAGTTTTTGAGCCTGATCCTGAGCGCTTCGCCCTAACTCTGTTTACGGTGGACTGGGAAGAAATCTGCGCTCGCTTTAGGGGAAAGGGGCGGTCGATCTCTTTTTGTATAGCAACCAATCCTTCAGAAGAGAACGTGCGTCGAGTTCTGGGAGCAAAGGTTGCTGAAATTGTTCCCCTCTATCCTTACTTCAGCTCGTATTACAATCATCTAGTGAATGTTGATTTGTACCGAATTGCCAAAGACCTTGAGAAGGATCTGCCGGTGGTAGGTGCAAACTGGGGAAATTACGATTTTGAGCTTCGGGGCTTTAGAAACGTCTTCCATAACCTTAAATTGGGCGGCACTTACGCAAAGGCTTATGAGCTTCCAGAATCGCATACCCCAGTCGCGGTGGTTGGCAGTGGTCCGTCTTTGGATGCACGGATCGGGGAGCTGAAGGCTAATCGGGACAAGCTTGTAGTGATGAGCGCCGGTACGGGCTTGCGAGCGCTTCTTAGTCATGGTATCCGACCAGATCTGCACGTTGAACTCGACGCTGACTACATGATCTATGAAATGCTCAGCGACATAGATGAGCAGTTCGGGCTACATGACATTACGCTTCTGTGCACGGTAAGCGTGAATCCACTAGTTCCGCCGTTGTTTGACAAGTATCGCTTTTACTTCTCCAATGAATACTACGTGCCGGCTTTCTTAGGTTTGAATGAAGATGCTATCCCCGGTTGCTCGCCTACTTGCACCAACGCAGCAATGGCGCTGGCCTTTGCGTTCGGCTTCAGAAACTTGTTCTTATTTGGGACAGATTACGGCTATCAGGAAAAATCGCAGCACCACTCGCGATTTTCGATTTACGGACAAGAATCTCGAACTGAGTTCGCTTCTCGTTTTCGCAAGGAGACTGCCAGAGGCACTGAAGCTCGGCCCAAGTTCGAGACAGAGGGGGTAAATGGAACCACAGTTACCACTCAAGGGGATTACTTTACGGCTAAGCGCGCGGTTGAAAATTACCTATCTGACCGTATTGAGCAGCGCCTTAGTTTCTCTGTGAGGAATTGCTCGGATGGGGCTCTAATCGGGGGAGCGGACTGGATGTCTCCTACAGCGTTCACAGAGTCGCTCGAAAGGGCTTCCGTTGATGAGCGAGATCGGCTGATCGAGACTCTCGAAGCAAGTGCAAGGGACATGCCCGACTACGATACAGCGCAAATTTTCGGTGCCGTAGCTCAAGAGGTGTCTGGCACCGCGACGGAATTCCTCTCTGTGCTTAGGAACAGTCGGTTGAGAGGGCGCAAGGACCTGATAATAGTTTGTAACCAGATTCGAGATTATTTAAACAGAGTGGGACCTGGAAGTGGTCGGCGCTCTTCGCCGGTTGTTCAGTTGATGGGCTGGCAAATACTTAAGGGTACTGTTCAACGCTTTCTCCAGACTGGGCTCTGCCACGGACTGGCGCACGAGGATAGAGACCTTCAGTCCTTCCTCGATCATTGGAAAACGACCTTTTTGGCTTTCCTGAGGCAGCTGCCTGATCATTTTTCGTCAGTCATCCTAAAGGAGGTGCGTCCGATTGATGATCCATGGGTGACGACAAGGTTGATGAACCCTGAGCCAGAGAGGGGTGATGTCGGGTGTTAACAATCTGTTACACAAAAATATGCAGATTCCCTAAAGAGACCCAATCGACTGCCGTTAATTGGAATAACAGGGCAGCGTTCCCACGAAAAAAACTGGGGGCTGGCCTTTCTAAAGTGTCGAAACACAATTTGAAGGGGAAGCATTATGGCTCTCGGAATCAACACTAACGTCGCATCCTTAAGCGCTCAGAACCAGCTGAACAAATCTCAGTCTTTGAACGATCAGGCTCTTGAGCGTCTGTCATCCGGTCTTCGGATTAACTCTGCAAAAGACGACGCAGCAGGTCTGGCTATTTCCACCCGCTTCGACACTCAGATTCGTGGTCTGAACGTGGCTCAGCGTAACGCAAACGATGGCATTTCCATGGTTCAGACCGCTGAAGGCGGTCTGGATGAGACGGTGCAGAACCTCCAGCGTATTCGTGAGCTGGCTGTTCAGGCGGCAAACGGTTCCAACTCTGACGATGACCGTGCTCTGCTGCAGGCTGAAGTTGATCAGCGTGTCTCAGAAATCACCCGAATTGCTAGCGATACCCAGTTCAATGGTCAGGCTGTTCTGGGAGGCTCCCTCTCAACTGTGAACTTCCAGGTTGGTGCAAACGCTGGTCAGACAATTGCGGTAGATTTCGATGCAACCATGAGCGCGGCTGGTCTGGGTATCAGTGCTGTTTCTGTATCTTCTGCTGGTGGCGCGAGCGCGGCGTTGGCTACTATCGACGGCGCGCTCTCTGAAGTAAACTCCTTCCGCGCAGACCTTGGTGCGGTGCAGAACCGCTTCGAGAGCACCATCAACAACCTGGGCACCAACATCGAGAACCTGAGCGCCTCCAACAGCCGTATCGTTGATGCAGACTTCGCTGCCGAAACTGCAAAGCTAGCTAAGGCTAACGTTCTGCAGCAGGCGGGCATCTCGGTCCTTGCTCAGGCTAACGCGCGCCCGAACCAGGTACTGTCCCTCCTCCAGTAAGCGGATAATCGGAAGCTAACCGGTCCTTCAACTCGAAGTGCCGGATAGCTCCATTACAGGACGGCGAGGTGGATCATGAATGGCGTAAACCTGAATAGCCCGGATTTGAAGCTGGTTCGCACCAGTGAGCAAGCTCCGGCTCGGGCGTCGGTATCACCTCGAGCAGATGGCAGGAATGCCTCCGCTCAAGAAACTGTTCCGGCCGCGAGCCAAGCTCAGGCTGTAGTGGCAGCCGGCGAAGCACGACCGGTGCAGTCACAGTCAGAGAAGAACGCTCTGACTGAGGAGAAAACAGATGTGGGAAGTGCAGTAACCCAGCTCAACAACTATGTTCAGAGCGTGCAGAGAGATTTACGCTTTGAAATCGATAAAGAACTGGGAAAGACCATTGTTTCTGTTGTTGATCAGGAAACGCAAAAGGTGATTCGACAGATTCCTGACGACGTTGCGTTGAAGCTGGCAGAAAATTTGCAGCAGGAGGAACCGTTGACGTTGTTTGATTTGAAAGTGTGAGCCGGAAACGGTCATTGGTCTCTGAAGTGCTTCGTTAGCGCCGCTGCCTCCGGGTAGCGGCGTTCTCGGTTTATCTGACGTTGCACTCGCTTACAAAATGTAACCGAAAGGCGGAGTTTGGAGGCAAAGTTTTGCCGCCTCTTGCCGATATATTAGACAGTAAACGCAGGCCTTGTAGGAGGCTCGGTATGGCAGGAATTTCATCGCTAGGTGCTGGCTCCGGAATCTTTAGTTCCGATCTCGTTGATCAACTGGTTAACGCAGAGCGCAAGCCGGCAGAGCTTCGTTTGGATCGGAGAGAAAGCGAAGCCAAAACCAAAATATCAGCGTTTGGGGCGCTTAAAAGTGCGCTTGAAGCCTTGCAGAAGCCACTGGACACCCTGGCATCATCGGACGGGCTCAAGGCGCTGGCGGCCAGCTCGTCTAATGAGTCGGTGGCCAAAGTGAATGTTGATCCTTCGACTGCGAACCGTGGTTCCTACAGTGTGAACGTGACCCAATTGGCACAGGCCCAGTCGTTGGCTTCCGGTTCCTTCGCGGATACCGACACGACTACCGTCGGTACTGGCACCCTCACGTTTACGGTCAATGGCGTCAATACAGATGTGACTGTGGATGGAAGCAATAACACGCTGCAAGGGCTTGCAGATTCGATCAATGATGCGAACGCTGGATTATCGGCAGGCATTGTCGATACGGGGAGTGGGTACCGACTGGTCCTTTCTTCTGATGAAAGCGGTCTGGATAACGCGATTCAAGTCTCGGTGGCTGACGATGATGGAAATAGCACCGATGCATCCGGGCTGTCCCAGTTTGCTTTTGATGGCACCACATTGAATTTGACAGAAACGGTCGCAGCCAAGGATGCATTGTTGGAAGTAAATGGCATATCTGTCAGTCGGTCATCCAACACGGTGGAGGATGTGGTCGAGGGAGTAAGGTTTGATGTGCAATCCACCGGCAGCACCACTGTAAAAGTTGAGCGGGATCCCGATGAAGTTGCGGGGAGGGTTCAAGAGTTTGTTGACAAATTCAACGCACTGCAAGATGTCATCGACAAGGCGTCCGGATACAACGCTGAGTCTGGGGTTGGAGGTGTCCTTTCCGGTGACTCAACCGTAAGAAACATGGAAAGGGACCTGCGTACCGGCTTAACTACGGTTCCGACTGGCAGAGAAAACAGCTCCGTTCGAACTCTCGCGGATCTGGGTATTAAAACAGTACCAAGTACGGGGAAACTCGAATTTGATGCCGAGGTGTTTAAAGTAAAGCTCGGGGAAGATCCCCAGGCGGTCACGGCGCTATTTTCGGAGCAGGGCGGCGTTGACGGAATCGCTGGAAAAATCGATACGACCATTGAGAGCTACTTAGCCAGCGACGGCGCAATTTCCGGGCGCACAGGCGGACTTAATACTGCGCTTGAGGAAATACAGGATCAACGAAATCGTCTCGAACTTCGGATGGAGACATACAGGGAGCGTCTAGTGTCGCAGTTTTCAGCAGCCGACTCACTTATTTCTCAGCTCAATAGCACGGGCAATTACATCAGTCAGCAATTGGCCGCCATGGCACCACAGCAATCCAATGGCAATCAGCAGTAAGCGGCGCTGAACTCAAAGGAGTTACCAATGAACGGTCTTCAGCAATACCAGCGGATTAATACGCAGACCAGCATTACCGATGCTGACCCACACAAGCTTATCCAACTGCTTTATCAAGGGGCTCTTGAGCGCATCAACATGGCAAAAGCCAAGCTTCAGGCCAAGGATTACGATGGCAAGGGCAAGCTGATAATGAAGGCGTTAGACATCGTTGGAGCGCTTCGCGGCTATCTTGATAGAGAGAGGGGGGGGGAGCTTTCGGAGCGCCTCGATGCACTATATGAGTATATGGAACGTGCTTTGTGGGAAGCCAACGCGAGAAATGATATAGAACGACTCGATGAAGTGGCGGGGTTGCTTCGCTCTATCAAAGAAGGCTGGGACGGCATCCGCGAAGAAGCAGTCTCCCAGCGGCACGTAGGTTGATCACCTGAGCTGATCTCCGTTCGTAGCCTGTTTACCCGCCGGGCCCTGCGCCGATTCGGCGGGTAATGCATCTTCGTTATACCCCAGCCCAATAGCCATTCCCCCCGCTGTCCCGTACAATACGTTCCTTATTTTCGATACATCCATACTGTTCAGTCTGGAGCAAGGGCATGTCTGATATTAAGAAGGTGGTGCTGGCCTATTCTGGTGGCCTGGATACTTCCGTGATCGTTCGGTGGTTGCAGGATACCTATAACTGTGAGGTGGTGACGTTCACCGCCGACATCGGCCAGGGCGAGGAAGTGGAGCCGGCGCGGGCGAAAGCCGAGGCGCTGGGCGTTAAGGAGATCTACATCGAGGACCTGCGCGAAGAGTTTGTGCGCGATTACGTGTTCCCGATGTTCCGCGCGAACACCATCTACGAAGGTGAGTACCTGCTCGGTACCTCCATCGCTCGTCCTTTGATCTCTCGCCGTCTGATCGAAATCGCCAACGAGACCGGCGCCGATGCCATCTCCCACGGTGCGACCGGCAAGGGCAACGATCAGGTTCGTTTCGAGCTGGGTGCCTACGCACTGAAGCCCGGCGTGAAGGTGATTGCGCCTTGGCGCGAGTGGGATCTGAACTCCCGCGAGAAGCTGCTGGCCTACTGCGATGAGCGCAACATTCCGGTGGAGAAGAAGAAGGGCAAGTCCCCTTACTCCATGGATGCCAACCTGCTGCACATCTCCTACGAAGGCATGAACCTGGAAGATCCCTGGGCCGAGGCCGAGGAAGACATGTGGCGCTGGAGCGTGTCTCCGGAAGCCGCTCCGGACAAGCCGACCTACGTTGAGCTGACGTATAAGAAGGGCGACATCGTTGCCATTGACGGCCAGGAAATGAAGCCCCACGTGGTGCTGGAAACCCTGAACAAGATCGCGGGTGAGAACGGCATTGGTCGTCTGGACATCGTTGAGAACCGGTACGTGGGCATGAAGTCCCGTGGCTGTTACGAAACCCCGGGTGGCACCATCATGCTGCGCGCCCACCGCGCCATCGAGTCGATCACGCTGGACCGCGAAGTGGCCCACCTGAAAGACAGCATCATGCCGCGTTACGCCGAGGTGATTTACAACGGTTACTGGTGGTCTCCTGAGCGTGAGGCGCTGCAGGCGCTGATCGACCAGACCCAGACCTACGTGAACGGCACCGTTCGCCTCAAGCTCTACAAGGGCAATGTCGACGTTGCTGGCCGGAAGTCCGATGACTCCCTGTTCGACGAGAAAATCGCGACCTTCGAGGAAGATCAGGGTGCTTACGACCAGAAAGACGCGGAAGGCTTTATCAAGCTGAACGCGCTGCGTTTGCGCATTGCGGCCGGCAAAGGCCGTACGCTCTGACTCTCGCCTTGAGTTAGCCTTTAGACGCCCGGAACTCTCCGGGCGTCTTGCCTTTTATGGCCTTGAATTTCCGGTGAAACGACGTGGTTTCGCTGAACCCCAGCCGCAGTGCGATGTCCGGAATGGCCAGCTCGCTGTTGAGCAGATAGTCCTCGGCCATGGTCTGCCGAACCTCATCCAGTAATTTCTGATACGACACGCCTTCCTGGCTCAGCCTGCGTTGCAGGGTTCGGCTGTTCATGCCGAGCTCGTCCGCGACCACATCCTGCCTTGTGACTCCCTGCATCAGCTGCTGCTGAATGCTGTGCTTTACCTTTGAGGTTAAATCGCTGCCAGTATCCAATGATGCCAGCTGGGTGAGGGCGTGGGCCTCCAGGGTTTTGCGGAGCAGGGGGTCGGGCTGGCGGAGCCGGGTGTTCAGCAGTTCCTTGCGGAATGTCAGGCTGTCTTCTTCGGCGGAGAAGTGCACGGGGCAGCGCCAGCGGGACTGGTACGCCTGCTCCAGCTCTTTGCCCGGGGATGGTCGTTTCAGTTTCACCAGGGTTGGTGCGGCCGCCTCATCGTCGGCCAGCCAGCGGGCGTAGTTCACCCAGGAGGAAAACACGTTATCCACGAGGTGTGGCCGTACTGCAGGGTTGTCGTAGTTGCAGTGCCACAGCAGCTTGATGTTGTCGCCGGCCATGGTCAGGCGCGTCGTGCCCATGTCGCCGACCAGTTTCTCGAACGGCGCAATTCGGGCCACCGCCTCGCCCAGGGTTGCGCAGCTCATGGTGATGTAGCCCAGCACGCTGTAGGAGCCGGGTTGTACGAAATCGCCGGTTTCCAGCCCGAGAATCGGGTTTCCGGTGTGCTCTAGTAGTTGCTCGATGAACACCTGGAATTGCTCGCCGTCGATTCGGCCGTCATCGCTGTCCAGAATAGCGGGGTTCAGCCCGGCCTTTTCGAAGAGTGACGAGGTATCAACGCCCGCAGACTCGGCGGCGCGAACATACTGGCGAAGGGCGGCAACGGAGGTGGTTCCCAGGGATTTCATGGCTACAACACGGTTTTTTGGAGTAATTGTTGCTGATTATGGGGGGGAGTATAACGGATCTGTGCCGTTAGAACTTCGGCGGCAAGAAAGCTTTAGCAGTATGAACCGGGAGGTGCAGCAGTGGGGGAGACTAAAAACAAAAAGGCCAGCTAAACAGCCGGCCTAAAGATAAGGAAAGAACGAAAGTGCCTGAAAAATTCGTTAATCCGGTGGATCGTTTCCCCATATGGCGGCGGAGGTACTACACGGCCCCTCCGCCATGGGGGATACTGCTTAAATCCACAATCTCAGAATAGGGCTTTCGCTTCTTGGTGTCTGTGGGTTCTGTGTGTCGCACTGTTACGGAGTGTTCGAAATCCGATCAGCTGCGTATCAGGCCTCGGTTTCCAGCTCTGGTGCGGTTTCGGTAAAGCGCCGGGTTTCATAGGCGTCCATCAGGCCTTGCACGGCGCTGCGCTCCACGTCTTGCACCGAGGGCGTGCCATGTTCGGCGGCCGCCTTGCACAGCACCATACCGGCTTCCACTGAGATATAACCGGCCGTGGTTTTCAGGGCCTTGTGATTAATGCCATCAAACACACGCCGAAACGCCGTGGTGGTGCAGTGATCGCTGTTCGGGAAGTGGGCGATCAGGGCGTACTGGTTATCGCCAACCCGGCACAGGGCATCGATAGGGCGCACCAGGGTGGTCAGGCGCCGGGCAATGCCGACCGCCAGTTCGCTCATTACTGTGGGCGGGTATTTCCGCTTCAGGTCCTGCCAGTTGCGAATGCCGCACAGCACATAGGCGCAGGCGCCGCCCCGGGATTCGGCATGGCGCAGCACTTTGGCCAGGCGTTTCCGGCCGTACTGGTTGTTGCCGAGGCCGGTCTCCAGATCAATGATGTTGGTGGCTTCCAGTTCGCGGTTGTTCTCTACCAGCAGGGCGTTGGCCCTGAGCAGGGTATTCTGACGATCCGCCATGCGATCCGCGGCGAAGATCCGCGGGATCAGTTGCTTGGTCATGTCGGATTTGTAGATGAAATCGTCCACGCCCCGGTCGAAGGCTTCTGACAGTGCATCGATGCTTTCCCGGGCGGTCAGCAGAATCACATAGGTATAGTGGTTATTCTGCTCGTCCTGCTGCCGGACCTGATCCGTGAGCTGCAAGCCGTCCATCTCGGGCATCAACCAGTCGGCAATCAGCACGCTGACGGGGCGCTGTTCGATCAATTCCAGTGCGGCCGAGGCATTATTGACGATGCGTACGTCGCGATATCCGGCCTTTCTCAGCGTTCGGCCAACCACCATGCTGCTGAATTTGGCGTCGTCGACGACGAGGATGGGTAGGTCCAGGTTTGGCATGGGTATCGACTTCTCATCAGTCCATGGTCAGATGCGACAACCTTTGCCGGGTGCGGTCCGGCGTGGGTCTTGTTATGCTTTGGCACCTTGAACATTCGGGAATAAATTTAGGCCACAGTATACCCTCAGTGGCCGCTGGAGAATAACGACCATGCCTTCTTTTGACATAGTTTCTGAGATTGATCTGCACGAAGTTACCAACGCGGTGGACCAGGCCAAGCGCGAGCTGGGCAATCGCTGGGACTTCAAGAACGTTGAAGCCGACATCGAGCAGGACGACAAGGGCCTTACCATCAGTGCCGAGCAGGAGTTCCAGCTGGAGCAACTGATGGACATGCTGCGGATGGCCTTCGCCAAGCGCAACATTGATGGCCGCGCCATCAGCGAAGACGGCGAAAGCAAAGCCGGCAAGCTGGTGAAGCAGCACCTGTTGCTGAAACAGGGCATCGAGACCGACATGGCGAAGAAGATCGTGAAAATGATCAAGGACGCCAAGCTGAAAGTGCAGGCCAGCATCCAGGGCGACAAGGTCCGGGTGACCGGCAAGAAGCGGGACGACCTGCAGGCCGCAATGGCGATGCTGCGTGAGGCTGAGCTGGATATCCCGCTGCAATTCAATAACTTTCGCGACTGACTCGGAGGTTTTACCATCTTCTCCAGCGACCGCCGCGCCCTGATCCGGGAAGCGCTGTACACCTACACGCGATGGCAGGTCATTGCCCTGCTGTTTCTCGGGTTCTCGGCGGGGCTGCCGTTCCTGCTGGTGTTTTCCACTCTAAACGCCCGGCTTGCCGATGTGGGTGTGGAGACCGCCACCATAGGGTTCTTCAGCTGGCTGGGGATCACCTATTCCATCAAGGTTTTCTGGGCGCCGGTGGTAGACCGGCTCAAGCTGCCAGTGCTCGACCGCCTGCTGGGTAAACGCCGCAGCTGGATTGTCCTGGCCCAGTCGGGCATCGCGACGGGGCTGTACCTGATGGCCCAGGTCGATGCTACCGCAGCACCGGAAATGATGGCCCTGTGCGGGTTGCTGGTGGCTTTTTCCTCGGCAACCCAAGACGTGGCCATTGATGCCTACCGCATCGAAATCGCTGAAGAGCGGCTGCAGGCGGCGTTGGCAGCCACCTACATCTTCGGCTATCGCCTGGCGTTACTGGTGGCTGGTGCCGGCGCGCTGTATCTGGCCGAGTTCTGGTCCTGGCAGGTGTCCTATGAAGTGATGGCGGCGCTGGTGGGTGTGGGTTTGATTACAGTGCTGATCGTGCGCGAGCCCGCGGTAAACCATTTCGCCGCCGCGCAAGACATCGCCCGCAAAATCGAACAGGAAGCCGCCAAACGCGCCCACCTGAACCCTCGAGTGGCACGCATCATTGGTTGGTTCTCGGCCGCCGTGGCTGGCCCCTTCCTGGACTTTTTCCGCCGATACCAGGAACTGGCCGTACTGATCCTGGTGATGGTGGCGGTGTATCGGATTTCAGACATCGCCATGGGCGTAATGGCCAACCCGTTCTATCTGGATTTCATGGGCTTCAGCAAAACCCAGGTCGCCGACGTCACCAAGATCTTCGGCTTCTTCATGACCATCGCCGGCTCCCTGGCGGGCGGAGTCATGGTGGTTCATTACGGTGTGCGCCGGATACTCTTGGTGGGCGCCATCATGACCGCCGCCACCAACCTGCTGTTCGTGCTGCTGGCTCAATACCCGCCCAACGTAATCACACTGGCGGCCGTGGTCAGCGCGGACAATTTAAGCGGCGGCATCGCCAACGTCGCACTGATTGCCTGGCTCTCCAGCATGACCAGCGCCTCCTTCACCGCCACCCAGTACGCATTGTTCAGCTCCCTGATGACCTTGCCGGGTAAATTCATCGGCGGCTTCTCCGGCATCGTCGTGGCCGACTTCGGCTACGCCCAGTTCTTCCTGGTAGCCGGCATCATGGGCGTACCCGCCATCCTGTTGGCCATTTATATGATGCGCCAGGGCGAACGACTGGACGCACTGGCGCCAAGAAAAACGGAAGAGCTCGAGCCCGGTTCAGAGCCGGCACTCCGGGAGACTTAGGCTGTGGAAGCCACAAAAGATCAAAAAATCTGGCAGGTCGTACTCTCAATTCCCGAGGGGAGCGTCGCCAGCTACGGCCAAGTAGCCAGCATGGCCGGACTAGGCCGCCAAGCCCGCTACATCGGCCGAGCCCTGGGCAAACTCCCAGCCGGCCACACCGTACCCTGGTATCGAGTTATCAGAAGCAACGGCCAAATCGCCTTCCCAGAAGGCACCGAAACGTTCCTAATACAGAAGAAGTTACTGGAACAGGAGGGAGTAGAAGTAAAAGACGGAAGAATCCCAATGCGCCACTACCAATGGCAGCCCTAACTTTTCCCTTTTCGTTTTATATCAGATATTTCTAGTGGTTCGGTCAGTCAGGGGGTGGGGTGTCTTTTCTGCCGGAAAAAAGATGTCTGAGCGAAGCGAGTTCGTTTTCCAAAAGAAAAGACACCCCACCCCCTGACCAGCCCCCAAACCAACAGGCTAGGGGACCCAAAGAAGAGGTCTAAAGCCGCAAAGCCCCATCCACCTCAATCATCCGCCCCGACATATAATCATTCTCAAAAATAAACGCCGCCGCCGAAGCAATCTCCTCCGGCTTGCCCATCCGCTTCAGCGGAATCCCGGCCGTCATCTTCGCGAGTGCCTCCGGCTTCATCGACGCCGTCATCTCCGTCTCAATAAAGCCCGGCGCAATACCCATGCAACGAATGCCATAGCGCGCCAGCTCCTTCGCCCACACCGGAACCAGAGCCGACACACCCGCCTTGGCCGCCGAATAATTGCTCTGGCCCATGTTGCCCGCGCGGGAAATTGAGGCCACGTTAATAATCACGCCCTGATCCCCGTTCTTGATCATCTGGCTGGACGCCTCCCGGCCACACAGGAAAACCCCGGTCAGATTCACGTCAATCACCGCCTGCCACTGAGCCAGCTCCATGCGCTTTTCGATCTGGCCATCCTTACCTTTTACCATCAGGCCGTCCCGAAGAATGCCCGCGTTGTTGATGAGTCCGTTAAGCTGGCCAAAGTCGCCAACGATAGCCTCAAAGGTATGGGTGACGTCTTCCTCTTTCGCCACATTGCAGACGTAGGTCTTGGCGTCACCGCCGGCCTGCTTGCAGGCTTCAGCCGCCTCGGCAAGCTTCTCCGGCATCAGGTCAATCAGTGCCAGGCGGGCGCCCTTGGCCGCCAGGTACTCTGCCATGGCGCGGCCAAGGCCCTGGCCACCGCCGGTAATTGCAATCACGGAATCTTGAAGTTTCATGTTTCGCCCTAATCAACAAAGTCAGATGGTGTTGCGTGTACTGAGTGCGCGGAGTATACCAGACCTTCTCAAACCCACTTCAGACCCTGAGGTTCTGATGTCCGTGTTCCTGTTTCTTTTCATTGTTATGCCGGTGGCCGAAATGGCAGTGCTCATCAAGGTGGGTGGCATCATCGGCGTGTTGAATACCATCGGCTTGGTGTTGCTGACCGCCGTTATTGGAGCTTGGTTGCTCCGTCAGCAGGGTCTGGCCACCTTGTTGAAGGCCAATCAGCGCCTGAACAGCGGCGAGTTGCCGGCGAAAGAAGTCGCCGAGGGGCTGATCCTGGCGGTCGGCGGTGCGCTGTTGCTTACCCCAGGCTTTATTACTGACACCATCGGCTTCCTGTGCCTTCTTCCGGGCTCCCGCCATTGGCTGGCTTCCCAGGCACTCAAGCGCATGGTGGTCTCCGGCCAGAGCCGGGGCTTTCATTTTCGCGCCGGTGGTGGCGCCGGGCCATTCGGGCAGGATCCTTTCGGTGGAGCTGGCGAAAATCCGTTCGGCCGGCAGCGCCCCTTCGACCGTGACAGTGAAGGCAACATCATCGAGGGCGAGTATCAGGATCAGACCGAAACCGATCATGATCGCATCGAAAAAAAGTGAAAATTTTTGAGGGGCAGGTGTTGAAAACCCCTACGCTAACCCCACATAGGTTTCACAAGTTCGCTGCAGGCTGATAACGGCTGGAAAACAGCAGGTTAGCAGCCGGGCAATTTGGCCGGATGACGCTTTGCAAGTCCGACCTTTTTAACAGCAAATGTCATTGCCACATTAATCTGACTATTGGAGAAACCGAGCAATGAAAATTCGTCCGCTACACGATCGTGTTGTCGTGCGCCGTAAGGAAGAAGAAGAGAAAACTGCAGGTGGCATCGTGCTGCCGGGTAACGCCAAAGAGAAGCCTTCCCAAGGCGAAGTGGTTGCCGTAGGCAACGGTCGCATTCTGGACAACGGTGAAACGCGCGCGCTGGCGGTAAAGGTGGGTGACACCGTGGTCTTCGGCCAGTATGCCGGTAACACCGTAAAGGTCGACGGCGAAGAGCTGCTCATCATGAGCGAGAACGACATTTACGGCGTGCTTGAGTGATCGCTGAGGCGACTCGCACGAACCCTCATTAATCCGATTTATTCAGTAACTTCGGTTTAACGAACAGGAATAGAAGACATGGCAGCAAAAGACGTTAAATTCGGTGATAGCGCTCGTAAGCGTATGGTCGCAGGCGTCAACGTTCTGGCAGACGCGGTTAAAGTGACCCTCGGCCCGAAAGGCCGTAACGTGGTTCTGGAAAAGTCCTTCGGTGCACCGACCATCACCAAAGACGGTGTGTCTGTAGCGAAAGAAATCGAACTGCACGACAAGTTCGAGAACATGGGCGCACAGATGGTCAAGGAAGTTGCTTCCCAGGCCAACGACACCGCCGGTGACGGCACCACCACCGCTACCGTTCTGGCTCAGGCCATCGTTAACGAGGGCGTGAAGGCAGTGACTGCCGGCATGAACCCGATGGATCTGAAGCGTGGTATCGACAAGGCCACCACTGAAGCGGTCAAGGCAATTCGTGACATGGCCAAGCCATGCGACGACAGCCGCAACATCGCTCAGGTGGGCACCATTTCTGCCAACGGCGACGAGACCATCGGTAAGTTGATTGCCGATGCCATGGAGCGCGTCGGTAAAGAAGGCGTCATTACCGTTGAAGAGGGCCGTGGCCTGGAAGACGAGCTGGACGTGGTCGAAGGTATGCAGTTCGATCGTGGCTTCCTGTCTCCGTACTTCATCAACAACCAGGACAACATGTCCGCCGAGCTGGATGACCCGTACATCCTGCTGGTCGACAAGAAGATCTCCAACATCCGCGAACTGCTGCCGGTGCTGGAATCTGTCGCCAAGGCTGGTAAGCCGCTGATGATCATCGCCGAAGATATCGAAGGCGAAGCGCTGGCCACCCTGGTTGTGAACAACATGCGTGGCATCGTTAAAGTCGCCGCCGTTAAGGCGCCTGGCTTTGGTGATCGTCGCAAAGAGATGCTGCAGGACATCGCCATTCTGACCGGCGGTACTGTGATCTCTGAAGAAGTGGGTCTGACCCTGGAAAACACCACCCTGGATGATCTGGGCACCGCCAAGCGTGTCAACATCACCAAGGAAAACACTACCATCATCGGCGGTGTGGGTGCCCAGGCGGATATCGAAGCTCGCGTTGAGCAGATCCGCAAGCAGATCGAAGACAGCTCCTCTGATTACGACAAAGAGAAGCTGCAAGAGCGCGTTGCCAAGCTGGCTGGCGGTGTTGCCGTCATCAAGGTGGGCGCAGGCTCTGAAGTAGAAATGAAAGAGAAGAAGGCCCGCGTTGAAGACGCACTGCACTCCACCCGCGCTGCGGTTGAAGAAGGCATTGTTGCCGGCGGTGGCGTTACCCTGATCCGTGCTATCGCAGCACTGGATGCAGTGGATGCGATCAACGAAGAGCAGAAGGCTGGCGTGAACATTCTGCGTCGCGCTATGGAAGCTCCGCTGCGTCAGATCGTGTACAACGCCGGTGGCGAGTCTTCCGTAGTTGTTGCCAAGGTACGTGAAGGCGAAGGTTCCTTCGGTTACAACGCCTCCACCGAGCAGTACGGCGACATGCTGGAAATGGGTATCCTGGATCCCGCCAAGGTCACCCGTTCGGCACTGCAGGCAGCCGCTTCTGTTGCGTCTCTGATCATCACCACTGAGGCGATGGTTGCAGATGAGCCGCAGGAAGAAGGCGCCGGCGGTGGTATGCCGGACATGGGTGGCATGGGCGGCATGGGAGGCATGGGCGGCATGATGTAATGCCGGCCTGATCCCAGCCACGCCTTGAGAGATCCGGGCGTGGCCCGATCTACCCTGAAAACCCCGCGTCAGTTCGCACTGGCGCGGGGTTTTTGTTTTTTCTCATGAACTTGCCTCAGGCGTTTGTTAGACTCGGCTACCGGTCGACTGTCTGTGTGTATCTGAATGAGCAACGCTGAATCCAAACCTTTTCTCCGCCCTGGCAAGCTGATCCTGTTGGTCTTGCTGGCACTGGTGGTGTATGCGTCTGCCTTGCTGGTCTGGGTGCCGGCGGGATGGGCATGGCAGCAGGTCTCCGACCGGATTTCCCTGCCGCAACAGGTGGAGGTTCGTCAGGTGTCCGGGCGGGTTTGGGATGGCGCTGCCGGGTTGAGGGTGGCGGGTTACCCAGTGCGCGTGGACTGGCAGCTCGGTTGGCCCTCCTTGACTGAACTGTCACTTCCGGTCGACCTCTCTATTGCGTCATCCCAATCTGAAATTGAAGGCGATATCACCGTTGCATGGCCCCAGCGGGCTGAAATCAATGCCAATGGCCAGGTGGTGGTCAGCGAGTTTAAAGACCTCATTCGTCGCGCTGGCGGCGCCATGATTGAAGGTAATGTGTCTATCGATCGACTGAATCTGGTGTGGGAAGATAACCGCGTTACCCTGGCCGAAGGCCTGGGCCGCTGGGCCGGTGGCCAGGTTTCCTGGCCGATGGGGAATCAGACCGGCCAGGCCCGATTCCCGCCCATGCAGGCAGAGCTTGATACCACGCAGGGCGGCGTTGCCCTGACGGTGGCGGAGCAGGGCGGCGACGGCCCGGCGGCGGATGTGCAAATTCTGTGGAGCGGCATGATGGACCTCAGGGTCTATAAGCGAATGGTGGACCTGGCGGGACAGCCCTGGTCGGATTCCGCAAACCCCGGCGATGTGGTGTTCCGGGTCCGGCAGCCACTGCTGCCAGGAGCGCGCTGATATGCCTGCGATGAGTGTACAAGCGCAAGCACGATTGTCTCGGGCACTGGCAAACCTGTTGCTGGTGGGGTTGGTCATTTATCTCGGCGTTGCGCTGGCCAAGGTGACCTGGCTGGCGGCCTGGGACGACAGGCCGGTTCCGGTTGCGCCGCTGGCCGGCAGTGGTCAAGGCGTGGACGGCTCGGGGTTGTCCTTCCCGATGGCCAGTTTCGAATTTTTCGGCCGGCCGCCGAAGCAGGCGGGAGTGGCCGAGGTGGTCAAGCGATCAGCGCCCGAGACCGGCCTGCGATTGCGGCTTGAGGGCGTGCTTGTAGGACAGCGCCCGGAAGACTCCGGTGCTATAGTTGCAGGAAGCAACGGAGAAACGGCGTACTATCGGGTTGGCGACATGCTGCCCGGCAACGCCGAGCTGGCGGAAGTGGAACCCAGTCGCATCCTGATTCGCCGCGGTGGCCGCTACGAATCACTGACTTTTGATGAGCCGGAATCAGATACGCTGGTTGCGCAGCAGATGGAACAGCCGGCAGAATCGTCGCCGGATGCCTTTTTGGAGAGTGCCCGGGCGCAGTTGGACAGCCAGGGCGCAGCAGCTCTTAACGCTTACGGGCTGAAGCCGGTGGATGACAGTGGGGCGTCGGGTTACGTTTACAACGGTTCCAATGCCATGCTCAATGCCGTTAACCTTCAGGCCGGCGATGTCATTACCGCCATCAACGGCCAGCGTCTGGGCGACATAGAACAGGACAAATCCCTGCTTGAGAGTTGGCGTGGCCAGGCTCAGGTGGATATAGAAATCGAGCGTGACGGATCCATCCTCACCATCAGTTATGCCATACCCGAGCAGTGGCGCTGACCGGGTTCATTGATACAGGACGAAATCGCCACATGTATAACCACAAGACCAATCTGTTGCGGGCGTTTGCCCTGCTTATTCTTCTGCCTCTCATGTCCGTGGCTCACGGGCAGGAAGAAACCTGGCGACTGAACCTGAAGGATGCCGATATCCGGGCCTTCGTAACCCAGGTTGCAGACATCACCGGATACAGTTTTGTGGTGGACCCCCGGGTCAAAGGCAAGGTGACGGTGCTGTCCAGCGCCCCGATGAACAAGGACGAAATCTACGATCTGTTTCTGGCGGTGCTCAATGTCCACGGCTTCACCGCCATTCCCGGTGAGGAAGTGATCAAGGTGGTGCAGCAGGTGGACGCCAAGCAATCGGCGGAATCCATGTCCCGGTTTGAAGAGATCCCCTCCGAGCAGCTTATTACCCGAGTGATCCAGATCGACAACGCCAATGCCCTCGAACTGGTGCCGATTCTGCGCCCCCTGGTGGCCAAGTACGGCCACCTTGCAGGCGTAGCCGCCGCCAATGCACTCATCGTCAGCGACCATTCCTCGAACATCCAGCGCATCGAGCAAATCGTTCGCGAGCTCGACAGCCCGTCCAAGTACGAAGTTGAAGTGATCCAGCTGGACGAAGCCTGGGTTGGCGATATGGTGACTTTGCTGCAGGAGCTGGCACCGGATGAACTGGGCCGTGCCGGTGGTGAAAACGCCGCGCGCAAGTACAGTGTGACCGCCGATGAACGCAGTAATCGGCTGATCTTGCGGGGCGACCAGAATTTCCGTGACAAGATGCGCGGACTGATCCGTCAGCTCGATCAACCCTCCGCCACGGGGGGCACCACCAAGGTGCTGCGCCTGAAACACGCCGACGCCAAAAAGCTGGCTGAAATCCTGAAGGGCGTCATGGGCGAGCTGGCCAAAGAGAGCGGCGGCAGCGCCAGTGGCGGATCTGGCGGGACCAAGCCGGGCAGCAGCTTTGCGGTGTTTGCCGATGAAGGGCTCAACGCCCTGGTAGTTCGGGGCGAGCCATCACTGATGCAGGAAGCTGAGCAGATTGTCGCTCACCTGGACGTTCGCCGGGCTCAGGTGCTGATTGAAGCGGCTATTGTCGAGATCAGCGATGACCTGGGTCAGGACCTCGGGGTTCAGTTTGCCGTGGGTGACGAGTCTGGTGAGTCGAGCCCCATTGCCGGCACTAACTTCAGTAACGTTGGCCGCAGCCTGAGTGAAGTGATCAGTGCCCTGGTTACCGATTCGGCCATTGGCCCGGCGGCCGGTGGTATCACCGTTGGCGCCGGCCAACGTGATCGAGATGGCATTACCTGGGGCATTCTGCTGCAGGCTCTGTCCACCTCTGCCGCCGCCAACCTGCTGTCCACGCCGAGCATCATTACTCTGGATAACCAAGAGTCAGAGATTATCGTGGGTCAGAACGTCCCGTTCCGGACGGGTGAGTCCACCGTGACCGGTGATGGCACCACCAATCCGTTCACCACCATCGAGCGCCGTGACATTGGTTTGACCCTGAAGGTAACACCGACGATCAGTGCCGATGGCCTGGTGCGGCTGGTGGTTGAGCAAACCACGGAAAACGTTGCTGACAGCATTGAGAATGCCTCTGACATCGTTACCAACAAGCGCGAGATCAAGACTACAGTGCTGGCGGATGACGGCGAAACCATCGTTCTGGGCGGCCTGATCCGTGATGACTACCAGATCAACAAGAGCAAGGTGCCCCTCTTGGGCGACATTCCGTTCATTGGCCGTCTATTCTCGTCCGAATCTGAGCGTCGTATCAAACGCAACCTGCTGGTGTTCCTGCGCCCGACCATCATGCTGGGTAAGACGGAAGCTGTGGCCGTCACCGATGACAAGTTCCAGGAGTTGTGGGAAGTAAATCTGGATATTCGTAAGAAGCTGGATCTGCCGCCGGTGGACGCCAGCCCGGATATTGAAGTGTTGTTCGATGGCCGGAAGCGCCAAGAAATGGGTGAGACAATAAACCCTTAAGCGGTGAGTGGTGGCATCGGGCAGTCGATCTGGTCGGCCACCAATCTCATCAGTTCGTATTCGCGAACGTCCACTTTGCCATCGTGGCTGATGCAATGGCCACAGGCATCGATGATTGCGGGCTTGAGCAAAGGCGTGAGCCCGTTCAGTGTGGTCAGCGCCTCCTGTAACTGGCGCATGGTCACCTTCTCCAGAACCGCTGGATCCTGCCCCTTGGTGCTTTGAAAACCTGCCATCGCCTCCCGGTACAACAGCTCCGCATCCGATGCACTGGAGGTTCCCGCGCGGGCGAACAGACTCAGCAGTTTCTGGATGGCAGGCATCACCGGGCGGTACTTACGGTAGCGAACCGGTATCACCTGACCGGCGCCGGCACCCAGGTGGCGGGACAGAAAGCTGGTCAGGGCCAGTTCAAACAGTGACATCCGATCGTCAGCCGCGACCAGTTTCTGAACATTGGTGATCAGTCCCTCCCGTTCCTCTGGGTCTAGTTTCCGTAATGCCGGCATGGCCAGTTCCAGGGCCGGGAAGCGTACCTCCTCACCGAGGGATTTCAGGGATGGAATCAGCTTGCCCAGCAAGTCCGGTTGACCGCCCAGCACGGGATGGTCGGGAATCAATCCGAGCAGCCGACGCTGTTGCTCTCGCGATTCTTCGGCAATGATCAGGGCATAGCAGAGCTGGATGGCCCCGGCGCGGGTGCAGAGCAGGCTACGAAAGGTGGCTGGCAGGCGGGCCAGCAAGCGCGTGGCAAAGGCTTCGCCCTGGGGCGTAACGGTGCCAACCCGTTGTGACAATGTGCTGGCGATCGAAGCAGGGACGGCCTCGCGGTGCGAGGCCAGGGGCGACGTACTGGTTCGCCGGAGCGGTGCCACCACCTCGGCCCCGAAGCTGGCAAAACCAGAGGCCTGTGCCGGCCTTTCGGCGTTGGCGGCGGCGCGCAGATCGGCTTCCGGTTGGGTATCCCGGAGACGACTGCGCAGGCGGGCCAGCATGCCCGGCTGAATCTGGTTGATGCGCTCCTCGATGGGCGGGTGTGAGGCCAGCAGGGAGGCGAACTTCATCCTCGCGCTCTCCCCGAAACACATGTGGTTCATGTCGCTGGCGTGGCTGGTGGTGTCCAGGTAGCCGCCTTTCAGGCCAATCTTGAACAGGGCCCCGGCTATGCCTTCCGGATTGCGAGTAAATTGCACCGATGAGGCATCAGCCAGCAATTCCCGCTGCCTGGACACCGCCGCCTGAATCAGGCGGCCAAAGAAAACGCCAACGTAGCCAATGATCAGCAGCGCGATACCAATCACGCCAATGGCTGCCTGGCCCCGATTATCGCCCGATGAGCGCACAGACCGATGGCGGCTGTAGAACGACATCCGCATCAGGAAACCGCCAATCTGGCCAATCATCAGAATCCCGGCCAGCAGGGCGATCAGGCGAACGTTCAGGCGCATGTCCCCGTTAAAGATATGGCTGAATTCATGACCGACCACGCCCTGAAGTTCGTCGCGGTTAAGTTGAGTCAGGGTGCCATGGGTTACCACCATGACGGCTTCGCCCGGCGTATAGCCGGCCACGAAGGCATTGATGCCGGTTTCCTGATCCATCACGTACAGCTCGGGTACCGGCACGCCACTGGCGATGGCCATCTCCTCGACCACATTGCGGAGCCGGCGCTCGTCCTGGTCCCGGGTGTCAGGATCAATCGGGCGGGCGCCCACCATCTTGGCAACCCGCTCGCCGCCCCCAGCCAGATCAACCCAGCGAATCAGGGATGTGACGCCGATCAGGGTGACCACCGTCGCAGCGGTGAGTAGGCCATGGCGGGACAGTAGCCAATCGAGGAAGGCGAGGCCGGAGGATTCACTGCGAGTGACAAAGTAGCCGACCAGGGAAACCGCAAGCGTGATCAGTACCACAGCCGTCAGGAACAGCAGGACTAGCACGCTGGTATTGCGCCGGGCACTGGCCTGGCGCTGGAAAAAACCGGGATGAGCCATGAGTCAGGGCGTCAGAAAGCGACTTTTGGCGCCTGGCGGGCCTCTGGTGTTTCAAGCTCCAGTTGGGCGGTCTCTTTGAACGCACACATGCCGGCGAGAATGTTGTTGGGGAACTGCTCGCGGAAAATGTTGTAGCTCATAACGCCATCGTTATAGGCCTGGCGCGCGAAGGCAACTCGGTTTTCGGTGCTGGAAAGTTCTTCCATCAGTTGCTGGATGGTTTCGTTGGCCTTCAGCTCCGGGTAATCCTCGGCCACCGCATAGAAGTTGGCCAGGGCCTTGTTCAGCAGATTCTCTGCACTGCCCAGGCGCTGGATCTTGGTGCCGTCCCCGGGATCGCGGGCCGCGTCTTTCTGGGCGCTGACCGCGTTGTTACGGGCTTCCATGACCTGGGTAAGGGTGGTCTGCTCATGGCTCAGGTAGGCCTTGGCGGCCTCAACGAGGTTGGGGATGAGGTCGTGTCGACGTTGCAGCTGCACGTCGATCTGGGCGAAGCCGTTCTTGAACTGGTTTCTCAGGGACACCAGTCGGTTGTAGATAAACACCAGGTAGATGACGACGACGGCGATAACGATCAGACCAATAACGGTTGTTCCCATGTTCACTCCTCGGGGGATTCAAATGGTTAGACGTTGTTCTCGACCAACTGCTCGTGAAAGGTTTCCACGAACCGTTCAAAATCACTGGGCAGCAGCGGTTTGCTGAAGAAATACCCCTGCGCGAGCTTACAGCCGCGCTGGGTCAGATAATATTCCTGTTCGGCGGTTTCCACGCCCTCCGCCACCACCGAAAGATTCAGGCTCTTGCCCAGGTCGATAATTGTGTTGGCTATTCGAGTGTCATCCTCGTTTACCAGCAGGTCGCGAATGAACTGTTTGTCGATCTTCAGGTGCTGAACCGGCATCTGTTTCAGGTAAGTGAGCGACGAGTAGCCAGTGCCAAAGTCGTCGACCGCGATATTGATGCCAGCCTTGTTCAGGCGATGCAGTTTGGCAACCGCATCCGACAGATTGGTCATAAAGCTGGTTTCGGTGACTTCCAGCTCAAGTCGGCCAGCGGGGATGTCGTGCCGGTGCAGGGTGTCGAGAATATCGGTGACAATACTGGCTTGGCGAATTTGCACGGCCGACAGGTTGACTGCAATGCGCAGGGGGGATCCTTGGTCGGCCCAGCGCGCAGCTTGCCAGCAGGCTTGTTCCAGTACCCACTGGCCGATCTCCACAATGGTGCCGTTGGCTTCGGCGACTGGGATGAAATCGTCCGGTGGTACCAGACCCCGGGTAGGATGTTCCCAGCGGATCAGCGCTTCGGCACCAATTACTCGCCGGCTCTCAAGGCTGATCTGGGGCTGATAGACCAGGTGGAATTCTTTATTGGCCAGGGCCTGGGACAGATCCCTCTCCAATTGCCTGCGATCACGAATCTCCTGATCGATGCTGGCAACGTAGAATTGGAAGTGGTCGTTGCCGCTCTGTTTGGCCAGGGTCATGGTCTGCTCGGCACTCTGCAGCAAACGGTCGGCCTTATTGGCGTCCGACGGGAACAGAGCCACACCAATGGTGGCCGTCATTGCCACATGCTGATCCTCGACCATCATGGGGCGGCCGACGCAGGCAAGAACCCGCTCGGCCGTATCGGCGGCCTGAAAGCCATCTTTCAAGCCTTTTTCGACGATTACAAACTGGTCGCTGCCCAGTCGGGCGATGGTGAAGCGAGAGCTGCCGAGCTGGCCGGTGAGGCGGTCAGCCACGGTTTGCAGAATCAGGTCGCCGCTGCGGAACCCGCATTGCTCATTCACGGACTTGAAGTCGTCAATGCCGCACACCATCAGCGATAACACGCCTTTGCGGGTCTCAGTTTCCTGGATGTCCCGGGCGAGTTGATCCATAAAGGTGTCACGGCTTGGCAAGCCGGTCAGCTGGTCGTAGCGAGAAAGCCGGCTGACCCGGTCCTCGGCGTCGCGGTGGCGTTTCTGGGTGTCGGCTATGGCCACCAGAAGATTGTTGGTGGCGTTTACCCAAAGCCCCAGCTCGTCCCGTTCGTGTCCGGCCGGAAGGGTGACCAGTCGATCGTCTGGATATTCCGGATCCACCGCTTTCACGGAGTGCACGATGCGCAGCAGCGGCCGGGTGAGGAGCAAGTGGAAAACAAAATAAAGCACCAGGCCGAGTATCAGCGCTGTCGCGATCCCGGAGGCAAAAGTGACGGTCGCCCGATCAAGCCAGGTTCTGGCGGCGGGAACGGTGTCGTAGTGAACCTCAAGGTAACCATAAACGGTATCAGCAGTATCATCGCGAACCAGGGGAACCCGGTAGGTTCGGTCTGCATCAAAAATCGGATCGGTCATTGGGCGGAAAGGAGTTTGTTGCAAGGGTCGATTGCGGGCGCCAAGAACCTCGCCATCCGGATGGGTAATGGCGGCTATGTGCACGGCATCCATGGCGAAGAGCCCATCTACCACTTGCTGAGCCAGCTCTGAATCAATGCTGAAAACTGCCTGGGTAGCAGCGTCGCGGACCATGGAGATGGTCTGGCCAGCTTGGCTATCAAGGTCCTTGGAAACACGCCCGGCGTCCAGAATCACCTGAACGGTGCTGATAATAACGCCACAGATAAGGGCTATGGCGAGAATCCGTCCGAAGATGCGGTAGCCCAGGCGATGCTCAACCTTGAAGGAATTTTTCATTCAGGTCTGTCTGTTATCTGGTTCGTTGAGAAGTCATGTTCGCACAAATGTCACCGCTCTAGCGACGGCTGCAATGCTCTCTTCCTGAGAATGAATTAACGTCCACGTAACTTGTTTGAGTATCGGTGATTTTGTCGGAGATTGCAGGGTGGGAGGTGTATCGATTTGTAAGGATTTCATTCTCTAAGATACACAAACGCCCGCACGGAGCGGGCGTTTGTACTTTTACAGCCTTGAGCTGTGGCCTTTCGGCCAGTCTGGCGCGGTGATCAGGCCAGGTTTTCGTTCACGAAATCCCAGTTCACCAGGTTCCAGAACGCTTCCAGATAGTTCGGACGGGAGTTGCGGTAATCGATGTAGTACGCGTGCTCCCAGACGTCTACCGTCAGCACCGGCTTGTCAGCGCCGGTCAGCGGCGTTTCGGCGTTGCTGGTGTTGGCAATGGCAACGCTGCCGTCGGCCTTCTTCACCAGCCAGGTCCAGCCAGAACCGAAGTTGTTGGCGGCCTTGTCGTTGAACTCTTTCTTGAAGGCATCGAACGAACCGAAGGCTTTCTCGATGGCATCCTTGGCTGCACTGGTGGGCTCACCGCCGCCATTCGGGCTCAGGCAGTTCCAGTAGAAGGTGTGGTTCCAGACCTGCGCGGCGTTGTTGAACAACGGACCGCTGGCGCTCTTGATGATGTCCTCAAGCGACTTGTTGGCGTTGTCCGTACCTTCGACCAGGCCGTTGAGCTTGGTAACGTAGGTGTTGTGGTGCTTGCCGTAATGGTACTCAAGGGTTTCCTGAGAGATGTGCGGTTCCAGTGCGTTCTTTTCGTAAGGCAGTGCGGGAAGTTCAAATGCCATGAGGTCGTTCTCCCTGTCTCTCTGTTATGTGAGTGTACAACTCGTCAATATAGGGTCGATCTAATGTATATCAACCCCTTGGTGTTAAAGAGCTTTTAAACTCCGGGCTGCCGGGCAGGAACTGGGCGCAGTTGCGTACGCGCCAGACCAGCTCTTCGTAACTGTCTGCCAGAACATTCACGTGGCCCAGCTTGCGCCCCGGACGTTCACCTTTGTTGTACAGGTGCAGGTGGGCGTAGGGCAGCTCGAGAATGCGTTCCGTCTCGCCATGCTCGCCGATAATGTTGATCATGCAGCTCAGGCCTCGCGCTTCAACGCTGCCCAGGTGATGACCACTCACCGCCCGGATGTGGTTTTCAAACTGGCTGGTCATGGCGCCTTCGATGGTCCAGTGCCCGGAGTTGTGCACTCGTGGTGCCATCTCGTTGGCAACCAGGCCATCTTCGGTTTCAAACAGCTCGAGGGTCAATACGCCGACATAGTTCAATTCGTTCAATAGGGCACGGATATACCGCTCGGCATCCTCCTGAATGGAGGCTTGAAGGTCCGGTGCTGGCGCGATGGAGTAGCGCAGAATGCCCTCGTGGTGGCTGTTTTCAGCCATCGGGTAGAAGGCCAGGTCGCCGTCTTCTGCCCGTACCGCAATGATCGACACTTCGCGCTTGAAGTCGACAAATTTCTCGACGATCAGGCGCGGGTGCCCAATGTCTGCCCAGGCTTGTTCGGCGTCGTCGGGGCTGCGCAGAACCGCCTGGCCTTTGCCGTCATAACCTTCGGTATTGGATTTGGCCACAACCGGACAGCCCAACTCTTCGGCAGCCGCTTTTAGTGACTCGGCGCTGTCCGCAATTTTCCATTCCGGGGTGGGTATGCCGAGCTCGCCAAACAGAGTCTTCTCCAGCTCACGATTCTGGCAAACCTGCAGTGCCCTTGGGCAGGGGTGGACCGGCTTTTCTTTCGCCAGTTTTTCCGCTACGTCGACCGGCAGGTGCTCAAATTCGTAGGTCACGCGATCAACTCGGGACAGGAAATCGTCCTGGTACTGACCTTCCCGGTCGATGATCACTTCGCCGAGTCCGGCGCTGGGGCTGCCAGACATGTCGTAGAAAACAAAGGTCTTGGCCAGTGGATAGCCGGCCAGGGCTAGCATGCGTCCCAGTTGGCCTGCGCCTAAAACACCAATTCTCATCTGTATTCTCCTGCCGGTTTCTGGCTGCTGAATCGTCGGTGTGTGCGGGTCGAACTGCACGTGTTTCAACCCGCTCAGCACGGCTTAGCTTGGAAGTTACTGCTCTCGTGGGTCCGGATTGTCCAGAATGGTCTGGGTCTGGGTGCTTCTGAACTCATCGACGGCCTTGCGGACATTGGCGTCGCTGGTGCCGACAATCTGAGCCGCCAGCAGACCAGCATTGGTGGCACCAGCATTGCCGATTGCCAGTGTGCCCACGGCGATACCACCCGGCATCTGAACAATGGACAGCAGTGAATCGAGACCGTTCAGGGCCTTGGACTGCACCGGAACACCCAATACTGGCAGTGACGTCTGCGAGGCAACCATGCCGGGCAGGTGAGCGGCGCCGCCAGCGCCTGCAATGATCACCTTCAGACCACGCTCGGCTGCGGTTTTCGCGTAATCAAACAGCAGGTCCGGGGTACGATGCGCTGACACCACTTTGGTTTCGTAATCGACGCCCAGCTTTTCAAGCATCTTGGCGGCGTGTTCCATGGTGGGCCAATCAGATTTGGAACCCATGATGAGTCCAACAAGCGGCTGCATAAGCAACTGTCCTGTGATAATTGGAAAGCCGGCCATTGTATGTTTTGGCTGCGGGCCATGCAACACAGCCCCGTCAGCGTTTCGGCCGCGACAGCAACGCCATTTCACCCCTTCTATAACTGCATGTATTATCCGCTGTTGAGATTCAGTCCGTCCATAGCCAGGAGTAGTAATGGAACCCATCCGTCCAGATGACGATGAACTGCGAGCCGAGGCACCGTTTGGTGGTGCTGACAGCCGTGCCCCCCAAGTCAGCAAGAAGAGCGACAGCGGAAAAGCGCGAAAGGGGCCTGGCGGGGGCGACGGAAATGGCAG
Organism: Marinobacter sediminum; assembly: GCF_016820575.1. Classification (GTDB taxonomy): domain Bacteria; phylum Pseudomonadota; class Gammaproteobacteria; order Pseudomonadales; family Oleiphilaceae; genus Marinobacter; species Marinobacter sediminum. The sequence continues at coordinate 366,960 of NZ_JAEMQH010000002.1, forward strand.
AGGCCGCGGCAATGTGTCCTTGCTCTGGATTCTGATCATTGGCCTTGCTGGTTTGGCCCTTGCCGGTTGGTATACCCAGAATCAAAGGATCGTGGCGCTGGAAAGCCAGGTGGAAGAAGCCGACTACTGGGCCCGGCAAAGCAAGTTGGCGCTGGCCCGGTTTGAAGGCGAACTGACGGAAACCGGCGAAAATCTGCAGGAGCGTGGGTCCTCGTTGGCCGAGCAGATTGCTGCCAATGACAAGGCCTTGGAAACGGCCAACAGTGAGATTCGTAAGTTGTGGGTGGTCGCTAATGAGCGTAATAAAGAGCGTCTGAATGAGCACCAATCCCGCTTAGAAACTTTGGAAAGCACTCAGGCTGAGAATGTCGAGTCTCTGGCAGCGGTAAAAGTGTCGGTCGATAAGGTCCGGTCCTCGCTGGCCGCCGACATCGCCGCTATGGAGGAACAGGTGAAGACCTCCATTGTGGCCCTGCAGGATGCCAATCGGCAGGTAACGGAGCAGCTCACTTCTCTTAGCGAGCAGATGGCGGACGTGGATCAAGTGGTTGAAAATCGCATTCGCCGGTTCGAGCAGGAGCAGAAACTGGGTTTGCAGGGTATGGAGGGCCGGATTTCGGCGCTTGAAAAAGAGTCTGGCCGACTCGCCGGCGCCGGCAGTGTTCAGTCCCTCAAGAATGAGGTCGCCAGTTTGAAGCGCACCATCGATGCGGTGGATGCATCTCGATCCCAGCTCACATCACGCCTGGTTCGGCTGTCAGACGAGGTTAACGAACTGCGGTCCCGGATGTCCGCGCAGTAGCCAATCTCTATTAAAGTGGTGGGGTGGCGCGAACCGGTGAAGGCCGGTTTGTAACGGTTTGTAGTCATCCCTTTGCGGTAGCTCTCATTTCTGGCTGCGAGCAGTTGTTATCATCAGGCAACTCGCGGACAAGTGAAGAGTGAACAACCATGAAAAGCCCCACGCCCCCTGCTGTCCGGCTGCCTGTCCTGGCGAGCCGGGCAATGCTGATGGCTGCATTGCTGCTGAGCTCCGGCTGCACCATTTACCAGTCCATTGGCAAGAGTGTGGGCGGCTTCCTGCATCCCGTGTCTGGCCCCGATTTTGTGCACATTCCCAATGACCAGTGGGACCGGAAGAATGCGCTGGTGTACTTCTACCGAACCCATTCCCAGTGGGCCGCTGAGGAAATCGAATCGCCCAGCGTGTACATTGATGACAAGCACTACTTCAACATCCGCAACGACAGCTACACCTGGTTGGAGGTAAGCCCGGGTGAGCGCCACATTGCCATGCGGCGACCGCTGCTGGGGCTGGAGGGGATGAACTCCTTCAGTTTGAGTCTGATCGCCGATGCCACGCTGACCACCGAGCCGGGGCGCATCTATTACCTGCGTTACAACGAGCTGACTGAACCCGAGCAACCTCACCCGGATCTTGACCCGGAACACCCACTGGCCCAAGGCGATCTTCAATTGGTCACCCGTGACTACGCCATGCAGGCGGATCAGATTATCAGTACCCGCTTCCTCAACAGTGATCTTCTCGCGCCCAATCATGCCGCCACATCCATCGTCGAGATCAACGAAGACATGGACTACGAGCGCCGCATGGTGCTGCTTGAGGAAGAGCGCGAACTGGAAATCGAGCGGTTGAAAAAGGAGGGGCAGTATCAATCCGCATCCTGGTTCTGGCCGTTTGGTGGCGACCCCGCGGTGCCGCTGGAGGCCGACCGTAAAATCCTGCAGCTTGAAGAAGACTACGCGCAGTTGGAGCTGGAGCGTGAGCGTAAAGCCGAGGCAGAGTCTGGTGGTGGCTGGTGGATCTTTTAATGGGTTGCGCAATTGTCGGATTGGCATCCCGTTACTACACTGAGGGCGGTTGTAATCACTGTCACGTCAGAACCGGAACGTCATCGCTATGTCATTCAAGGATTCGTTAAAGGGTAGGTTCGATAAGCTGACCGAAGACATAATGCCGCCGTTGGTCAGCAGCTGGAAAGAGGTTCAGCGGCGTCTGGATGAGCTTAACTGCTCGCTGGCGAACCGCTCGGTACCGGAGGGTCGACGCGCCAAGGTCAGCGAGCTGTCGTTGCAGGAGAAGGCCCAGCAAGCCGGGCAGGGACGTGCGCCAGCCAGGAAGCGACGGACCAAGGCAAGCAAGGCCTAGAGATCGATCGAAAAATGTACGCTTTTGAATGACTTGGAAGTTTTTAAAAGTTTTTTAGGCAAAACGTTTGACACCGCCAGCGAAATGCTTAAAATGCGCGTCTCACTTGGTTGAGACAGAAACTCTGAATCAACAAACAACGCTCAGCGTTGCAAGTGAATGTCCTTAACCGGGCATGGAAGTGAGTCGAAAGTTGGGTGGTTAGCTCAGCTGGGAGAGCATCGCCCTTACAAGGCGAGGGTCACTGGTTCGATCCCAGTACCACCCACCATTTTTCGACGCGCAGCACCGGATCACCCCATCCGGTAGCAGATTCAGGGCTCAGGTCCGAATCGATGCGGAGCGGTAGTTCAGTTGGTTAGAATACCGGCCTGTCACGCCGGGGGTCGCGGGTTCGAGTCCCGTCCGCTCCGCCATTTTTTCTTTTCCCGGGTGGTTAGCTCAGCTGGGAGAGCATCGCCCTTACAAGGCGAGGGTCACTGGTTCGATCCCAGTACCACCCACCAGAATTCGAAAAGGCAGGCCTCAGGGCCTGCCTTTTTTATTGCCTATTTGCCAATCAACGATTGGCCACATACCCGCACTACGTTGCCATTCACCCCGTTAGACGCAGGGCTGCAATACCACGCGATGGCCTCGGCCACATCAATGGGCAAGCCACCTTGAGACAGGCTGTTCATTCGGCGCCCGGCTTCACGAATCGTTATCGGCATGGCTGCCGTCATCTGGGTTTCGATGAAGCCCGGCGCGATGGCGTTAATGGTTACACCATTCTTCAGTTGCTTTGCCATGGCCTCGACATAGCCAATAACGCCACTCTTGGCAGTGGAGTAGTTGGTTTGGCCAAAGTTGCCGGCAATGCCGCTGATGGATGAAATGCATACAATCCGGCCGTTCTCCCGCATCAGTTCGCGGTGCATCAATTCCTCATCAATCAGTTCTTCGGCGCTCAGGTTTACCGCAATGGTCATGTCCCAGAAGTGCTCAGGCATATTTCCGAGCGTCTTGTCCCGGGTAATGCCGGCGTTATGGATAACCAGGTCGATTCCGCCAAAGTGTTGTTGCACAAAGTCGGTAATTAGCTTGGGGGCTGCCTGGTCGGTAATGTCGCACGCCAGCGCCTTGCCATTGATGGCGTTGGTCACTTTCTCCAGCTCGGCCATGGCCGGTGGGATGTCCAAGCCGATCACCGTGGCGCCGTCCCGGGCCAGAGTTTGGGCGATGGCCGCGCCAATGCCTCGGGACGCACCGGTAACCAGGGCCACTTTACCGGCCAGCGGGGCGACCGGGTTGGTCGTTGGTGCGGCGGTGCTCTTGCCAATGCGCACTACCTGACCGGATACATAAGCCGAGCGGGGGGAGAGGAAAAAACGCACGGAGGAATCCAGCTGTTTCTCAGCACCAGGTGCCATCCACACCAGGTTTGCAGTGGAGCCTTTCTTGCCGATTTCCTTGCCAACACTGCGAACAAATCCCTCCAACGCCTGTTGTGCTGCTGCCTGAGGTGCTTTGCGGCAGGTAGAGGGATTCTGGCCAACCACCACTACCCGGGCATTGCGGCCGAGATTTTTGATGGTCGGATGGAAAAAGTCGTACAGGGCCCTGAGGTCATCCGGACTCTTCAAGCCGGTGGCATCAAAGACCAGGCCGGAAAAAGTCGGCTTGGTGTCCTCGCCAAGTTCCAGAGCCTTGGCCTTGTTGCCCGCCTTAGCGGAGTCACTGAGGGAGTCGATGCCGCTGGCATGATGCACCGTAGCGGCACTGGCGTTCAGGATGCCGCCGAGGGTGGCAATGGCCTTGGCGCCGTTGCCTGCGCCAATCAGTACGTCACCCTCGATAAAGGGTTGATCGGGGCGCTTCAGGCGGTTCAGGGGAATGGGGGCCGGCAAGCCCAGCGACTGCGCCGCGGTTTTGCCAACCGGGGTGTTCACAAATTTTAGGTAAAGGTCAGACATAAAATCTTCCTTGTGGTTGCTATAGTGCATCTCGAATGCATAAAGAGAGCGGGACGACTTACAGGGTAAAGAATCGGTCAGTTTTTGTATTGACTCAATGCCGCTGGCTTATTGTCAGGCCTGCCAATGAGCGGCGGGCTTGGCAGGTTAGACTGCTTGCCGATTAACCATTTTCTCAAAGGACATCGTCATGGCACAGGCATCGAAAACCACCCAGTCAAAGGCGCCAGCGCGCTCAAAACAGCCAGCGGCACAGCCCAGTGGAGTGCGCCGTGTTGCGGTTCTCGGTGGCAACCGGATTCCGTTCGCCAAGTCGAACACGGCGTACAGCAAGGTTGGCAACCAGGAGTTGCTGACGTCCGCGCTACGCGGGCTTGTGGATCGTTACGGTCTTCAAGGTCAGCGTTTAGGTGAGGTTGTGGCCGGGGCAGTGATCAAGCATTCCCGGGACTTCAACCTGACCCGTGAAGCCTCATTAAGTTCTGGCCTGGCGCCGGAAACGCCGGCGTACGATATTCAGCAGGCCTGTGGCACCGGGCTTGAAGCAGCCATCTTGGTGGCCAACAAAATTGCCCTTGGCCAGATCGAGTGCGGTATAGCGGGTGGCACCGACACCACCTCGGACGCGCCTATTGGCGTCGGTGAGGGCTTGCGCGAAATCCTGTTGGACCTGAATCGCGCCAAGACCCTGGGCCAGCGTCTGAAAATTCTCGGTCGTTTCCGGCCTGGACACCTGGTGCCGGAGGTGCCTGAGAATGGCGAGCCGCGCACGGGCATGTCCATGGGTGGCCATGCCCAGGTCACTGCCCATGAGTGGAGCATTGCCCGGGAGGACCAGGATCAGTTGGCACTGGAGAGCCACCAGAAACTGGCGAAAGCCTATGAGGACGGATTCTTTAGCGACCTGATGACGCCCTTGGCGGGACTGGAGCGTGACAACATCCTGCGGGCCGATACCTCACTGGAAAAGCTGGCATCGCTCAAGCCCTGTTTCGATCGCGAGAACGGCACCATGACCGCGGCCAACAGCACTGCGCTAACCGACGGCGCCTCCTGCGTGCTGCTTGCCAGCGAGGAGTGGGCAAAAGCTAACAATCTTGAGGTGAAGGCCTGGCTGACGTTCTCGGAAGTGGCCGCGGTGGACTTTGTCGACAAGAAAGAAGGCTTGCTGATGGCCCCAGCATACGCCGTGCCGCGCATGCTTGAGAAAGCAGGCCTGAGCCTGCAGGATTTCGATTTCTACGAGATTCACGAAGCCTTTGCCTCACAGGTACTGTCGACGCTTAAGGCCTGGGAAGATCCGGAATTCTGTAAGACCCGCCTCGGGCTGGACCAGCCACTGGGCAGCATCGATCGCAGCAAGCTGAACGTGAAAGGTAGCAGTCTGGCAGCCGGGCATCCTTTTGCCGCCACCGGTGGTCGCATCGTGGCAACCCTGGCAAAACTGCTGGAGCAGAAGGGTAGTGGCCGTGGCCTTATCTCCATCTGTGCTGCCGGTGGTCAGGGCGTTACCGCAATTCTGGAGCGCTAAATTTCGAGAAAAGCGAAATTGCCTTTGACAGACACTGCTTCACCCCTTAATATGCGCGCCACGTTGATCGGGGATGACCCGAAAGACAAGCAGTATTGATGCGGGGTGGAGCAGTCTGGTAGCTCGTCGGGCTCATAACCCGAAGGTCGTAGGTTCGAATCCTGCCCCCGCTACCATCTTTTCAAGATTCGGTGAAGGTTTGCCGATATAGTAGCCTTGGGCATAAGCCACACCTAACTCCTCAAGTTTCCTCAGTGTTGCCTCATCTTCGACGAATTCTGCGATCGTCCGCATTCCGAACGCGTTGACCATTTTGTTCAGGCTCTCCACGAACACCTGATTGTCCCGATTGTTTTCCAGATCCAGAATGTAAGAGCCGTCCAGCTTGACGTAGCTCAACGGTAGCTTTTTCAGGTAGCTGAACGATGAGAAGCCAACCCCGAAATCATCCAGGGCAACCAGCACACCGGCCTCGTTGATCCGCTCCAGGTTGGTCAGGACCATCTGGAAGTTTTCGATGTAGGCGGTTTCGGTCAGTTCAACGATGACCGAACTTGGATCAACGCCGTGTTTGCGTACCAAGCTGATGATAATGTCGGGAAAACTGCTGGATTGCAGGGTAGGTGCGGAGACATTGATGGAGAAGCTCAATTGGTGTCCGGCCCTGCAGGTGGCGGCCAGCTTCTGAATGGCCTGGTCCATAACCCACTCGTCCACAAGGCGGATCAGCCCCATGCGTTCCGCAGCTGGAATGAAGTCGCTGGGGTAAACTGCATTGCCAGCCGTGTCTTTTAGTCTGAGCAATACCTCGTAATGGCTGACGGTCTCATTTTTGATGGCAAAAATGGGCTGGAAGTTAAGTTGAAACAAGTCATTGCGTTTCAGTGCCTGTTTCAACAGTGAGGTCAGATCGTGATCCCGCCGTAAATCCGCGAGGTCATTGCTCGCCGGGTCGAATACCTGCCATTGGTCGCCGCCCCTTTTCTTCGCCTGGTACATGGCCATATCGGCGTGGACGATGAGTTCCTGCTCGGTGGTGCCATGGGTAGGGATCATCGCTGCCCCTACGCTGACATTGTATTCAACAAACCGTTCTTCGCCCGGCAGCGGAAGCTGGCCGCTCAGTTGAACTGAAAGTTTTTGCAGCAACTTCTCGAGTTGGCCTGGCTCAATACCAGGCAGCACCACCGTAAACTCATCACCGGCCAAGCGGCTGATCGAGTCGGTTGACCGAACGCTGGCGCGCAGCGACTCGGCAATCTGAATCAGCACATTGTCGCCCACGGTGTGGCCGTACAGGTCGTTAATCTGCTTGAATCGATTGACGTCGATGAACACCACTGCGCCGGATTTCTGAGTGTCCAGTACCTTTTGTAGGTCGTGCTGAAAGCCTCGCCGATTGCCAATGCCGGTCAATGGGTCGTTATTGGCCAGCCACTCAAGCGCCTCTTCGTCCCGTTTACGCTGGGTCAGATCGATGCCGATGGCCAAGATAATGCGCCGGCCTTTCTCATCCTCGACGATGGAGCAGGTCCAATCGAGGTAGATCGGGAGTCCCTGATCGTTGGCGAACTCTGCATCTACTTGGATAACTTCGCATTTATCTTTTGCCAGCAGGTCTACACGTCGCTGGAACGTTTCTCGGCTATCACGAGACACAAACAGCTCGGTGAAATTGCTGATCGGACGCTTAAACTCCTTTTCGAACCGGGCATTGCTGGTAAGTATGGTGCCGTCCAGTCTTTGTGTTGCGATGAACAGGTGGGAGCTGTCGATCAGCCGCTCGAGAAAAGCCCGTGAGCGGGTGATGACGGCTATCTGTTCCTGCAGCGATTCGTTCTTGTCCTCCACCTCGATATGAAGGGCCTCCAGTTCGCGGGTGACGAACCTAGTGCTTTTTTCGAGTAACGACAGTTCGTCCTGCAAGTACACTGATCCGTGGCCAATTTTCTCGCTGGCTTCCCTGTACTGGTGTTTTGGCAGCAGGTTCAAAGCCTCAACCACAGAAAAAAGGCGGCGCAATGGGTTGAGCATGATCAAGATCAGAATGAGTTCAGACACAAGCAGGGCAAGTGCACCAATGAGTACGCTGATCTTTACCGAATTCACGAGGTTGTTGTGCTGCTGGGTTTCATTGCTGATGGCAAGGAATTCGGGGGCTTGTCCGTAGGCCCGGTAGTCAGTCAGCTGTAACCGGTTTAAAAGCAGTTTTTGGTTTTCGAAGTCCGATGAATCGCTATCATCAAGGGCTTGGAAAGCCGTCTTTTTCTGGATGGCTCGAAGCTGAGCAAGGGTTTGCTGGAACTGACTGGCAGCCCACAGACGCCGATTCCAGTCCTCCAGCGACCGGCTCGTATCCATAACAGGACTGGATTCAGGTTGTGACGGGAGCAGCACCGCCAGATCGTTATTGGAAACCTGTTGATAGCGTTGAATAATGTCAGCAATGTTCTGGCCCGTCAGGATCAGCGCTTCTGAGCCATCGCTGAGGACAAACGGTTCGATCACAAACTGGGAACAGCCAAAGCCACAGAAAAGGAATGACCGGGGTGCTTGTGTCCCATGTGCTTCCATGGCCTGAGAGATGGCGGTGTTCAGCTGTTTTTGATTTTGAAAGAGTAAGTGGCTAAAGGCAGAGCCTATGACTTCACCGTCGATCGAGTAGAGGCCGATGTAATCAATGCCGGTGTTGATGTTGAGTTTTATCCACTCGCTCTCCAGGTACTGCTGCAGAGCATCGCTGGTTCCTGACTGCTTGGCGAGCTGGATTTCCGGCATCTCAGCAATGAGCTGAGACAGCTGTGACAGACGGAGGAAATTGTCTTCCAGCAGCTGGGTGAGAATGGCTTGCTGGCGGGTTTGCAAATCCTCAAGTCGGTTATCGTAGGTGCTTATGGTCTTGTAAATGTGCTGACCGACCCAGACTCCGGTCAAGGAGATCAAAACCAGGCTCAGAAAGACAACGGCTTTCCATTTCAGGCTCAGGTACATAGACAGGTAACCGACGAATCAAAATTGGTAATTCAGCGACAGCACGTAGTAGTTCCAGTATTTTTCAATCTCTTCGTCCTCAATGCCGTTGTAGCTTGGCAGCCAGGCGGTACCCTCGTTGAAGCTAGCCTGGCCAACGATTGACCAGTCGTTCTTGAATTGCCATTTACCACCCACGGTCCACCCCTTACCAAATCCACGATACTGATTATTCGCGGTGGCGGAGCCCTCACCGGATCGATCATCATTATTCAGGTACAGCTCTTCGTAGCGGGTGAACCAGGAGGTTTGTGCCGATGCCAGCCACTCGAGCTGCAGGTAGTAGCCCTCTGTGGTTTGGCTTTGCGAAACATCCATACCGGCAAACTGGGCGGTGAGGTCGCTGTCAAGATTGAGATACTCGGCCGTGACAATCCAGCTTTCAAAACTGTATTGGGCCGAAAGGATGGCCAACAGACCCTCAATTTCTGAGCCTGTCACGTAGTTCAGTGGGTTGGCGATAAAATCACCCGGGTTACTCATCAGTGCAGCCTGGGCCTCGGCTACTGACAAGGTGTCTTCCAGCTCAATTTCCAGATCCACCAGGCTCATGCCCAGACGCAAATCCCGTTGGAACGATGGCACCAGGTTCACATTCAATATCCTGAGCGGAACTTTCTCGGCCTCGCCTCGGGGCAGGGGCTGTCCGAAGGCAAAGTATTCGAAGTCCTCGCTATCGATATTCCGTTGGCCGGCCGACAGCTCCCAGGTGATCAGGTTGTCCCTAAAAAGCGCGGAGCCGTAGAGGTTCACGCCGTCGATGGACAGGAGAGTATCCCGGAATGCGCCGAAGTAGATGGAGTCGGGCACGTTGTAACCGGGTCGGGCTGAAGGGATATCGCGGATGGCATTGTAGAAGCCGATATTATTCTTCACCCGGCCAGCTCGAACACCCAGGGATGCGCTCTGGTCGCTGAAGAGCAGGTAATCGGCCAGCAGGAAGTCAATCCGGACATCGCCATCGTCCGCCTGATCCTGTTGCCGGCTGAGCACCTGGCCTGCCAGCCGGAAATCTGGTGAAAACTCGGTGAAGCCGTTGATGCCGATTTCCCGGAACTTCAGTGAGCCGTTGTTGGCGTCGGTTCCCGCGTAAGGATTGTCCGGGCTGTACAGGTAGGCTTGATTCACAAATCCATGGATTTGGGAGGACTCGCCAAGTTCAATGGCAAACACCTGGGAGCTTGTGGCAAAGGCAAGAAACAAGAGTCCTTGTAGTAGTTTATTCATCGCTGGTCTCCTCCCAACACCTTCACTCCGTCTGTTGGGTACTCGTCAGAGACGTAGCCGATCGCCCCCTGAGTTGTCCGGATCATTTTCAACATCGCGTCCTCGGAATTGACCACGGTTGGCGCCTTGCCTGTGCCCGTGAACAGCATTCGGTTCCAGATTCGATCAAGCTGGTGAGTCTGTATTTGCAGATGATCAATCACGAATTTGCGGTGCAGACTGCTGGTGCTGGGCAGGATAAAAACCTGAATGGCCTGGCCATCCGGCCATTTTCTGATTTGCATGGCGAAAATCTGATTAAGGTAGGCGGAATCAAGGCTGGTGAATTCGACGCTTTGATTAAGCACGATTTTGGGGGCAGAGAGCGCCGCCTGAGTAAGTGTCAGCAAGGCGCCGAGCAACAGCCATCGGAGGCCGCGAGTGCGGGCCAGTGGTCGGTACGGTGAATCCATGTAAGAGCGTCGCGTTTTAGAACTTTTGCTTATTTGTAGTTCATCATTCCAAAAAATGCATTGAAATTCTGTAATTTTTTCCGTGTCTTGTGTGCTTTCCTGTAGTCGAGCTAGAGATTTTGCCGGGGCGGGATAAAGGCTGACAATCCTGCTTTTTCTAGTAGCGAGGCAAACCTCAGGGTTGTCAGGTCTCGGCCCGGGGCGCCGATGATCTGTATGTTGTAAGGCAAGCCGTCGGCCGAGACGCCCACTGGCACCGATGTGGCGGGCAGGCCGAGCAGAGTTGCCAGGGCAATCCAGCAGAACTGATCCATGTACGCCCGGGGTTGTCCCGCCACCATGATCCGACGCTTGAACACCGGCTGGCTGTGATCGTGCCGGATGGCGGTGGTAGGCGTTATTGGTGTGAGCAGCACGTCGAATTCCTCGAACAGTAGTTCGATTTCCGCCCGCATTTTTTCCCGCAGTTCGTTCCAGATGGCCCATTGGTGGGCTGCCTGATTCACGCCACGGCCGTATTCACCGACGAAGGCTGTCACGGGGCCGAAGAATTTCAGCCAGGGCTCCAGGCGGGCAATCCATTTCATCTGGCGGCGCTGCGAGGGTTTCAATGAAGTGGCGAGCAAGCTGCCCAGCAGATTGAAATAGGCGGGCAGTATGTGTTCAAGATTGAGCAGGCGATGGTTCGGTTCAGCCACCAGGGCTCCCAGGCCTTCAAGTTTGCCCGCCAGGTCCCGGTAGCCGGTACTGAGTTCATCCTCAATGGGGCACAGGGGGTCGTCCAGCCAGAGCCCAACCCGGGCCTGTGCCAGTGTTTCCAACTTAGCAGGCTCCATGGCCAGCGCCCAGCTGCGGGCATCGGCCGGCCGGGGTCCGGCAATAACGTTCAGCAGTAACTCCAGATCCTGGCTGCAGCGGGCCATGGGCCCGCCTACGGCCAGATCCGGTCGCGACTGGGTCCCGGGTGGCCCGGGGATATGGCCCCGCAGCGAAACCAGATCCCTGGTCGGTTTGTGGCCGAATACGCCGCAGAAATGCGCCGGTGTCCGAATAGAGCCGGCCAGGTCACTGCCCACTTCAAGCGGTGTCATGCCGCCGGCCAGTGCAGCGGCGGCACCGCCGGACGAGCCACCGGGGGAGTGGTCGGTATTGTAGGGGTTGTTGGTGACGCCAAAGAGCTTGTTGTAGCTCTGCAGATCGGTGGCATAGATCGGCACATTGGTCTTGCCGATGATAATGGCGCCAGCCGCTTCCAGACGTTGGGCAATGTCGGCGTGCTTTTCCGGCACGTGGGTTTGCAGCGCCGGTGCCCCGGCGGTGGTGGTCATGCCAGCCACTTCCCAGGTGTCCTTAAGGGTCATCGGCAGACCATGCAGCGGCCCGGTAGCCTGACCTGCTGCCCTCTGCTGATCCGATTCCCGGGCCCGGCTCAGCGCCCGTTCTTCGTCCAGAGTCACGACAGCGTTGATGCTGCCGTTTTGCTGGTGAATGCGTTCGAGCAACGCCTTGGTCAGGCTTTCACTGGTAAGGCGCCCGGCTTCCAGCTCAGACAGCAGCTCGTGGGCGGGTTGGTAATGCATCGAATCCATGGCGTATTGGCCTTAGTGTTTAAGACACCGAAAAGAATTGGGTGGTCAGGGCAGGTCTTCGCGCCAGTATTTCACGCGCACCTGGGCTTTGATGGCATCAATGATTTCGATCGTCAGGTTTATCAGGGCCTCGTTCTCGGTCTCGTCTGATTCCACTTGGTCCGGGCTCGGCAGGAACACGTTAACAATGTCTTCGATAAAGGCATGATTGGAAGCTGAAGCGAGATCCTCAAGGATTTGATGAATGACGTTGGCGACGATATCGCCCACTGCTTCCTCAAGGGTTTCCTGAATTGTCGGACCGACCACCGGCAGGAACTTCAGTCTGGACAATTCAAGGTTTTGCTTGAGTGCGTTATCCACACGATCCTCGAGGTAGCTGCGCAAGGCGCCCCGGTTCGGTACATACCCCACGTGGGCTGCCTCCGCGACGCGGGTGGATATCCAATCTGCGAGCATGGCCCGGCGAGGGTAGAGGATGTCCCGTTGGATCCTGTCGAACAGCGGAGAACCGCGTTTGACCTCCTGCTGCACACCGCTCAGCACCTTCAGAACGATGCGGTCCGACAGCTCTTCCATAAAAGCTTCGTAGTAGAAGTTTACGAAGCGGTAGAGCTTGGTGTTGGTGACATCAATGATCTTGTATTGATGCAGGCGGTAAATGATAGAGATGATCCGCAAAATCCGCAGGAAGCGCAGGCTGCCTACCGGAATACAGCCCACCAGGTCGTACCAGTGGATGAACGGATAAAAATACCAACGGTCATAGACCTTGGCTTTTACTGCGTAGCCCCAGCGAAGGAAAAATTCGCTCAGAAAAATCGACACGAAAATCATGTCATAGAAGATGAAGCGGTCGTGGATCGGGTGATAAAGGCGCTGAAAATCCGGGGTGTATTGCTTGAGCAGATCCTGAACCGCCACAAAGTTGTAGATAGAGTCCCAGATAATGAAGGCCAGGTTGATGATCAGCAGTCCCAGCATGACGAAGTCGACGATAAACCAGATCAGTTGGTGGCTGGACTTCAGGTTATCTCGATTGATGTGCAGCATTTAGGGCTTCCAGTTGCCGGTCAGGACGTTATAAGCTCCTGACAGATTAGCGTATTTGGGCCGTGACGACGACCGGGAGCGGATTAACTTGACCCCCTGTTGTTAAACTCTCACGCTTGAATGAACCATTGCTTATGATTCCAACTCTGAAACCGCCGGATGCTTTCTAGAAATCATGTTGTGACAACGGGCCGGCGCCGGCTTCTCGCACTTTTGATCTTGTGGTCGCCGTTGTTCGGTTGGGCTCAGCAGGTCGAGGTTCAGGTTGAGGGCGACTACCCCGCGCTCAAAGACAACGCCAGGGCCTTTATCGGCGGGGTTGAAGGGCGCACTGCCACCAACCTGCGGCGCTATGCTTCGACGGCCGTTGATCAGGCGAGCAAGGCATTGCGCGCTCTGGGCTATTATGAGCCCAGAATCAATTGGCGTGTGGAGGAGGGTGATTCCGACGACGGTGCCCGGCTGTTGTTGACGATCATCCCCGGTGAGCCAGTCCGGGTGACGTCTCGAACTGTGGAAATACGGGGCGCTGCCTCGACCGACAGCCAATTTACGGACGACCTGCCCAAGCCCCCGGCCGAGGGCGATATCCTTAACCATGGCGAGTACAACACTCTGCGCGACACTATCCAGACCCGTGCCCGTCAGCGGGGTTATTTCGACGGAAGCTTCGTAGAAAAAAGCCTGACGGTGAACCCTGAGGAGCGCACCGCCGAGGTGAGGCTGGTGTACGAGAGCGGTGAGCGATACCGGCTGGGGGAGGTCAGCTTCACCGAAGGGCATTATTTTGAATCCGATTTGCTCCATGATTTTGTCACCTTCGAGCCTGGCACCCCGTATCACACCGATAAAATCGCCGAGCTGAACCGGGACCTCTCCGGCAGCGGGTATTTTTCCGGGGTCGACATCGATGCCGTGCCAAACCAGGCCGTCGATGGCGTCATTCCCGTGAAGGTTACCGTGACCCGGCGCCCGCCTCGCTCGGTTGGTGTAGGTGTGGGCTTCTCGACCGATGTCGGGCCCCGGTTCCGAGCCAACTGGCGCGAGCATTGGATCAACCCCATGGGTCACAAGCGTGGCGCAGACACCGAGCTGTCCGTACCGCGCCAGAACGTGAGTGCCTGGTACGAACTGCCTCTGGAACCCCCCATGACCGATCTGATCCGGCTGACCGCCGGTTATCAGCGGGAAGATATTGAAAATGTGGAGTCGGAACTGCTGACGTTTGGCCAGCAGTGGCAACATGAGCTGGACAACGGCTGGCTTCAGGTGCTGTCCCTGCGCTGGGAGGGGGAGCGCTACAATATTGGCGATGAGGAGACCGGTACCAGTAGCCTGTTTTTGCCCGGGGCCGGTTATTCCAGGCGGTACGCCGACACGGCACTGGACCCGTCCAAGGGTTACCGCCTGCAGTTCGATGTCACAGGCGCCCATCGGTCGGTGTTGTCCACTGTGGACGTGCTGCACGCGAGTGCGTTAGCCAAAGGGCTGTATACCATCTTTGATAATCACCGGTTCCTGGGCCGCCTACAGGCCGGTGGCGTCGCCACCAACAGTTTCGAAGATGTACCGCCGTCGCTTCGTTTCTTCGCCGGTGGCGACCAGAGTGTGCGCGGCTATGGTTATGAAACCCTGTCGCCTGAAAACGAAAACGGCGTTCCGGTTGGTGGTCGTTTCCTGCTGGTGGGCAGTGTCGAATATCAGTACCAGTATGCCGACCAATGGCGAGCGGCGCTGTTCGTGGATCACGGCAATGCCGTTAACGATCTGTTCGATCCACTGGCGACCGGTGCTGGCATTGGTCTGCGCTGGGTAAGCCCGGTAGGGCCGCTGCGCCTGGATGTGGCGAAAGGCTTGAACCCGGAATTTGGCGGCGGCTGGCGTATCCACTTTTCCATGGGGCCTGAATTGTGACCAAACAGCGCGAACTGGGTGGCCCCGACCAGCAGGGTCAGGACACCGACACCCAGGATAAGGCTCGCCGATCCGGCTGGTTCTGGCTGCTGGTGGCTTTGGCCGTTCTGATCCTGTTGCCGGTGGTGCTTATGGTGGCAATCTTGCTGGCACTGAAATCAGAAACCGGCACCGCGTGGGTGATTGATCAGATCCCTGGCCTGGAGGTGACGGACGGCCGCGGCTCATTGCTTGGCCAATGGCAGGCGTCCGAGGTGGTCTGGCAGGGCTTTGGCGTGAATGTGGAAGTAGAGTCGGTGCTGATTGATTGGTCCCCCTCCTGCTTGCTGCAAACTCAGATTTGCCTCGATACCCTTCGGGCCAAGCGTCTGGACGTCCGGGTTCAGCCCTCGCCCGAGTCTGAAGAACCCTCACAAGGGCTAAACCTGCCGGGGTTCGAATTGCCGGTGGGGGTCCGCGTTGGCGAAGTCAATCTGGGTCCGTTCAGCCTGAATGGCAGCCGGGTCTGGGATCGACTGAAGTTATCGGCGGGCGGCTCCGGCGCCGACTGGCAGTTGGAGAGCGGTGTTTACCAACTTGGCGAGTACACGGTGACTGCCTCGGGCCGGGTGACAACCCGCCGCGACTGGCCCGTGGATCTCAATGTGCAAGCGACTCTGCCACCGCCGTCCGGTGATCAGTGGGTGGTGGACGTTAATTTGTCCGGCAGTGTCCGCGATCTCCGGGTGTCCGGACAAAGTCGCGGCTATCTGGACGCCACGCTGCAAGGCAAGGTGTCACCTCTGGATTCGACCCTGCCGGCCCGGCTTCGCATCAACTCAAAAAAGTTCAGGGTGCTGGATTCGGTGCCTGACACCCTGGTGTTGCAGGACTGGTTCGTGGAGGCCCAGGGCAGTCTGGCTTCGGGCTTTCAGACCCGGGGAGAGGCAACTTTGCCAAGTACTGAGGGGCCGGTCGCCCTCTCTCTGAGCGGTAAAGTCGACACTGAGTCCGCCACCGGCGTGAATCTGTTGTTATCGACTGGCACTTCGGAAGGCGCAGGGAAGGCAAACATTCGTGGGCAGGTAAGCTGGCTAAACGGACTGAAGGCCACGGCTGACCTGTCGCTCAACCGCTTTCCCTGGTATTCGTTACTGCCTGACCTTGATGAACCCGCAGTTTCTGTGAATCGGCTGAATGGCTCGGTGCAATGGTCAGATGGCCAGTATCAGGCCAGTCTGGAGGCAGATGTAGAGGGCCCTCAGGGCAAGGCAACGCTGTCATCGGAGGTAGATGGCGATCTGGGCAAGGTCACTTTGACCAACCTCAGTGTAAAAACGGAGGCGGGATCGCTCGCCGGTAAGGGTAAGGTGGCGTTCTCTGGCCCATTGTCCTGGCAGGCGGCGCTGAAGCTTAATGATTTCAACCCGGGCTATTGGCTTCCGATCCTCAGTGCCAGCCTCAGCGGGGACATTGAGACCGAGGGCCGAGTCCGGGAAGGCGACCTCCCTTTGGTACAGGCACGCTGGGATCTGGATGGGCAATGGCAGGACAAACCGGCCAGTGCACGCGGTACCCTGAATACCTCATCCGGGGCCTGGGAAGTTTCCGATGTTCAGGTGTCGGTTGGCGAGAATGAGCTGGCCGGTTCCGGTGTCTGGGGCAAGCGGCTTCGTGGCCAGCTCAATCTGGCATTGCCCGCGCCCGGTGACCTCCTGGCCGGCCTGGCCGGTCAGCTAAACGCAAAAATGAATGTCGCGGGTACACCGGACGATCCCACGGGCACACTGACGCTATCGGCGCAACAACTGGCCTGGCAGGACCGCGTGACCGTCGCCAATCTTGATGTTGATGCTGCCCTGAAATCCGGGCTCCGGGTTAATACGTCTATCCGGGCGAAACGCCTTGATGCCTCTGGGCAGAAGCTGGAGTCACTGGCGATTGATGTCTCGGGCACCCGGACGGAGCATCGGCTGGAAGCGCTGGTTGAACACGCCGAGGCTTCGGTGCGTCTGCTGTTTAGCGGTGGTTTTGACGGCGATGCCTGGACTGCCTGGCAGGGGGCGCTCGCCGAGGGGTTCATTGAGGTTCCGGAGCACGATCAGCGTTGGACGCTGCAAACGCCGGCGACACTGGCCTACACCGCAGAAGGTGAGCTCACGGTCGGCCAGCATTGCTGGCGCTGGCAGCAGAGCACTGTGTGTGCCGACGGTCAGACCATCCTGCCGACGCCCAGCCTGGCTTACCGCATAAACAACTTTCCGACCACGGCCTTGGATCCTTTGCTGCCTGAGCGCCTGCGCTGGCAAGGCCGCCTGAATGGCGAGATTGATGTCACTTTGCCAGACAGTGGCCCAACCGGGCAGATTACCATCGACGCTGGCAGTGGAGTATTTGAAGTTCAGGTAGATGAGGAGTGGGAGGCTCTAAACTACGACCGCTTCACCACCGTACTGGAGCTGAAACCTGAACAGGCCGATCTCGATGTCCGGCTTTCGGGGCCGAAACTGGGCGAGTTGTCGGTGCAGGTGGCGGTGGATCCCCGCTCGGCTGAACGCCGGTTGCAGGGGCAATACAGCCTCGCCGGGCTGGATATTTCCCTGGCGGGTATCTTTGCCGGCCTGGAAGAGGTGTCCGGCCAGATAGATGGTCAGGGCACCTTGTCCGGACCTCTGATGAAGCCGGCGGTGAAAGGCCAGTTAGACCTGACCAAGGGGCGTGTCGTTGACCCGACCTTGCCAATTCCGCTTGAGGACGTGACAATCAGTCTGGCGTTGAACGGATACTCGGCGGACATCAGTGGCAAAATTCGCAGTAATGACCGCAGTGAGATCACCTTGGAAGGGATGGTGGACTGGGCGGATGCTCCGAAAGGGCAGGTGAGGATTTCGGGTGAGCGGGTTCCGTTCAGCCTCGAGCCCTATGCTCAGGTTGAGCTGGCGCCCGATCTCACCATTGGATTCCAGCGCGGCGAACTTCGGGTTGCCGGTGAAGTGGGCGTGCCTCGCGGTAGCATTGAAATCAGGGGGCTGCCGGAGCAGGCGGTTACCGTCTCCGAGGACGAGGTGATCGTCGGGGTGGAGCGGGAAGAGCCGACTATCAAGAACCTGGATATGGATGTCACGGTAGTCGTCGGCGAAGACAAGGTCACCTTTGTTGCCTTTGGCGTAACTGGCGATCTTGAGGGCACGCTGCGGATTGGCAACAACCTGGACACCCGGGGCACCCTGAAGCTGGTCAACGGCAAATACGAGAAGTTTGGCCAGGAACTGGAGCTGCGCACCGCCCGAATTCTGTTCGTCGGGAATCTGACCCAGCCCTACCTGAACATCGAGGCGGTTCGCACCGTTGACACCGTGGTCGCGGGTATCCGGTTGACCGGGCCAGTCGACTCACCCAGCACCGAGGTTTTTTCCAGCCCGAGTATGCCTCAGACCGATGCTTTGTCTTACATCATTCTGGGGCGTGCCCCGCAAAGCCGTGGCGATGAGGGCCAGATGAGCGGTGCTGCGATCTCCCTGGGTCTGACCCAGGCCAACAAGGTGACTGGAAAACTGGGGGAGGAATTTGGAATCGACCGGTTGACGCTTGAGGCAGAAGGCAGCGGAGAACAGACGTCAGTGGTGGCCAGTGGCTACCTGACCGAGGAGCTCAGTGTCCGTTACGGGGTCGGGGTGTTCGAGCCGATCACCACCGTGGCCCTGCGTTATGATCTGGGCCGGTATTTCTATCTGGAAGCGGCCAGTGGCCTGGCCGCTTCTCTGGATATCTTTTACACCCGGGATTACTGAATTCAGTTCAGCTCGAAAGTGGCGTTGACCGTGGCGGTGACCTCCCGGACACCAACGTTGGTCACGGTGTCAGCGCTACCTTTGGCCTCTGCCATCATCATGGGCATGGGCCGGAAACCGCCATCCACGGTGATCGAAACCACCTCCCCGCAGCTCTGTTGCAGCTGTTCGGCCACAAAGTCGCAGCGCGAACGGGCATCGGCAATGGCACTGGCCAGGGCCTGACGTTCCAGCCCGTTTTCGTCGGAGTGGAAAAACTGGTTCGGTCCCAGGTGGTAGGTCAAGCCGATGGACTGGGCCTGTTCAAGCAAGGGGTTGAGCAGGGCAAGATCGTTGATCTGGAACGATACCGTCTGTGAGGCCACGGCTCGAGTCCGGGGCTCTTCATCGCGGTCTCGGGACGGCAAGGTTCGGCTGTACAGATTCACATTCGCGTCGGAATAGTCCTGAAGCCGGGCCTGGTATTCATCGATAGCCTCACGCCACTGACTCATGAGCGTGGCGACCTGTTCGGTGGCCTGCTGCGGTCGTTCATGTTCAGCACTGGCGGTAAATTGCAGTCGGGCGCTGTCGGGCTGATAGCGTACGCTGCCTTCTCCTCTCAGTGACACCTCGCCGGCCAGGGCAAGTGCCGGTAAAAATGCCAGTGGAATGCAGAGCAGGCGTAGGTGGGTCTTTGGGTTCATCGATTATCTCTCCTGTGAACGCAATTCGAGCACGGACTCTTCGGTTTCCGGTTCCAGGCGACTCAGCTTGAAATTAAGCGCGGCCTGGACGAACTCCTGAAAAATACGACGATGGCCGCTGTGGTAAAGCAGATATTCCGGATGCCACTGCACACCCATCAGCCATTGCTCGTGGGTGTTTTCAATGGCCTGAACAAAATGATCGTTGTCGAGGGCGACCACCCGGAGATTTTTGCCCAGCCGCTTGATGGCCTGACTGTGGATGCGATTGGCACCGATCACCGAGGACTGCATCAGGCCCCCAAGCCGGCTAGGGGTAACCAGGCGCACCGTCTGCATGGGCAGCAGCAGTGGTCGATGCCGCGTATTTACCCGCAAAGGGGTGACGTTCTGGCATAGGGAACCACCGTGGAACACATTGATGAACTGGGCGCCGCGACAGACGCCCAGCACCGGAATGCCGATGCGTTCGGCCTCTTCCAGTAGCCGCCGGTCTGTGGCGTCGCGCTTTAGGTCGTAATGGGCAGTTACCTGTGGCTGCTGGCCATAGCGCTCAGGATGCACGTGGGTACCGCCGGACAGAACGAGACCATCCAGCAGCGGTACGTTGGTGTTAGAACCCGGGCGAATGTAGTGAGTGCGAGCCCCATGCAGCCGCAAACCCAGACTGATCAGGCGCTGGGCAGTTCCTTTACGGGCCGGGCCGCTGATACCAATGGTTAGCCCTGGAATTTCGCTGTCCATTTCCTTGCGCTCAGACATAACCTCTGCTTTCCAACCACTCGGTCGTGGTCTCTAGCCAGCTGTGAGTCAGGTTGTGCAGATTGATCTTGCTACTTTCGCGGTACAACGCCCGGAGCTCAGCCAGATGCGAGGCATTGCCGGCAATCTGTTCCAAGATCACCCAGTCGTTCCAGACACTGGAAAAGTGCCACGACGGGTTATCGATGTCGCAGTCGGGCAGTCGGTAGTGCAGGGTGGGCCGGCTCTTTATACGTGGATCAACCACATAGTCACTGAGCAGCTCCTCGTCCAGGTGGGCGAACAGCGGACACAGGTCGAGCGCGCGGTTCCTGGTCGGATTGGAATCAAGATAATCCCGCATCAGCTGCGCTTGATCCGGGTTGTAGTCGTCCTTCATCAGTAGGTCGACGTACTTGCTGCTCCAGGGTTCAATGTAGGTGGTGAACTTCCGGCTGATATCCAGCTGGTGGCGGGATTTTAGCCAGTCGTAAAGCACCGCGAAGGCCTGAAAATAGCGCACCAGCGTACCCGGCTGCAGGTCTGGAAGCTCCGGGTTCAGCTGCAGGCCGAAGGCGTAATAGATGGCTTCCCGGCTACCCAGTGCACCTTCCTCGCGCAGTGTCTCCATCAGAGATTCCACCCGGGTCACGTGGGAAAACGGCACAGGTGGGCTGATGATCTCAAGCGGCACGATGCGCTCAGCGGCGGCGTCGATCACTTCCATAGCCTGGCCGCCCAGCTCGCGGATGGAATCAGGTAGGCGCTCATCGTCTAAATCCAGATCCTTGATCGGGTCGGAATCCAGTTCAATGGTGAAGTCACCCAGGTCTGTTGCGAGCTTGGTCACATAGCGGGAATCAAGCTTGGGTTCAGCGTCCAGGCAGCGTGCCACCAGTTTGACCAGCGCATCGTAGCCGAGCCCGGACAATTCGATCTCGATCCCGACGCGGCGTTCGTCGCCACCCTCGGTGTTCATGATGTCTGGCATCTTGCAGTCACTGGATTGAGTCATAGCACTCCCTAGCAAGGTAGTTTTGGTGAAATTACCATACCACACTCGCCGTTACGTTAAGGATTACGCACGCGATAGAAAATCCCTGACTAGGCTTTACACTGGATAAAACACTGTATATAGTCGTTTTACTGTATATAAAAACAGGGCTGACAAAAGGCCGTCAGTTCCGGGATCCCTGTAATGGACGTGCAATGGAGTAGCTCAATGAAGCTGACAGCAAGGCAATCTCAGGTGCTGGACATTATCCGGCGCTATCTGGACGAAACGGGCTATCCGCCGACGCGTGCGGAAATTGCCGCGGAGCTTGGCTTTCGCTCTGCCAACGCCGCCGAAGAGCATTTGCGGGCCCTGGCCCGCAAGGGAGCCATTGAAATGGTTCCCGGTGCCAGTCGCGGTATTCGGTTGCCGGAAGCAGAGGAAGATCTGGGTTTGCCGGTTATCGGTCAGGTGGCTGCGGGTAGTCCGATCCTTGCTCAGGAGCACATTGAAGATCACGTCACGCTCCAGCCCAGCTTCTTTTCACCGTCAGCGGATTACCTGCTGCGGGTGAGGGGCATGAGCATGAAGGACATCGGTATTCTCGATGGCGATTTACTGGCCGTGCACCGGACCCAGGATGTGCATAACGGCCAGGTAGTGGTTGCCCGGGTGGGTGATGAAGAGGTGACGGTCAAGCGATTCCGTAAGGAAGGGTCGAAGGTCTACCTGATTGCGGAAAACGATGAGTTTGCGCCCATTGAGGTAGATCTCACCGAGCAGCAGCTGTTTATCGAAGGGTTGGGAGTGGGTGTGATCCGTAAGTCGGATCTGCACTGATCCTGTCGGATTGCCACAGAGTTGGAAAGCGGGTGAATCATGGAACAATTGAGCTTCAATCAGAATATGGCTTATCAGCACGGTGCCCTGTCTCGTGCGGTCCCGCCCTCTGCGGCCGCTGAGCGTCGTTCTGTGATACGCGCCCGCAGACGAACCGAGAAAGCCGAGCCTGCGGTGACAGGCAACGTTACCGAGATCATTCTGCCGGAAGGGCAGGTTGAAAACTTCCAGCTCTTGCTGCCGATGCTGACCCAGCTCAATCAGGAGCGCCGTTGGCTGGCCTGGATCGATCCGCCACAGGCCTTGGTGAGCAAGTGGCAGACCATGCATGGCATTGTCGCTGGTGAGTTGCTCGTGCTGAGATCCACGGCTGATCATTCGGCGCAAGAATTGGCTGAGCGGGCACTCAGCGCCGGAACCTGTCACGCGGTGGTTATGTGGAGCCGAAAGCTTGCAAAGCCAGCGTTTGAGGCCCTGCAAAGGGCGTCAGCGACCGGAAATAGTCATGGTGTGGTGCTTCGTCAGCGCTGAAGCCGCGCCGAGCCGTGCTGTCGGAGCGGCAGTCGGCCTCGGGCAGGAGGCCGACCAAAGCGGCGTAGCAAAAGCTGAATAGCGACGCCTGAACAGAAGCCTCAGTGTAGGGTGTAGGAAGGTTGGGGCTCGGCTGCCTCAAGCTCATCATCTTCCCAGTCAATGTCGTGGGCAACATTGCCAACCGCTTCAATACCAGCGGCGATCATCGCCTTGGCCACGTTCATATCCCGGTCTTCCATCATTTCCCGTGCTTCTTCGGAAAAAGAGATCTTCACAAGCGGTGCGCTATCGTCGTCAATGCGGCGCAATGCGTAGTCGCCGTTGCTCAGTTGTACAATTTCAAAAAATGACGGTGACATTCGTTAAACCTTTCAATTAGTGAGACCTGGCGCACCAGCGGTTGGTTACCACTCGCTGTGCTGTTCTTCCAGGGCATCGGCAAAAATTTTCATGTCGTTCAGAGTCTGGCGCAGGGCATCGGCGGAACGGTCGGGCCCGGTATCGGCAGACACCGCAATGATGTTTTCCGCAGACACCGATTTGCGCGTGACCGGTGGCCGACTCTGGGATGCTGCCAGTTGATCAAGATGGTTCCACCAACTGTTGGCCTGAACTGCCAGTTGCTTTAACTGCGAGACCTCGTTGGTCTCGTCTCCGACCAACGCTGCCAGCTCGTCCAGATTCGCCGGTTCTTCCGTGCGCTGCTGGTAGAGGCGGGCGATCATCACGAGTAAGAGTCCGCGAGCACGCAATAGCAGTTCGATGGAACCCTGTCTCACCGCTTCACGGCCAAGGGCCTGCGCCGCCTCGGAGTCCGATTGCGGGTCGCCGGAAGTCGCCTGGCTCAACAGAACCCGCGCCAGTACCAATTTCTGCGACACCAGTGAATGCCATTGTGAGGCCATGCGTTACCTGCGATCCCGATGCGGTTATTACAACCCGTTTAGTCAGTCGGCCAGCTTAACATTTTTGGCTGAAAACTTCTTCCCCCCCGATATCGAAGGCCGTGACTGGGTCTAGTTGATAACTGACTAAGCTGTTTCAGTGGCACAGTGTTCTGAATTACCATGGGGTATAGCTAAGATCTGAACTCGACACGGCTTTGGATTAAATGTTTGAACGACGGTTTTCCGGCGTATGGCGCTAACCTTGGTATCTTCGGCAGCTATTTCATAGCTTCAGCTTATGACTGACGTCTAATTTGCTGTTTGTGAGCGGCTAAGATCGTCCTCATTTGCATCTACAGGAGAAAGCAGTATGGCAAATTCCCAGGAACACCTGGAGCATTTTGACCAACTGATGGCAGACCTCGGGCGTGCTTTGAGTGAGCAGGACTGGGACCGGCTAGCGGAGCTCAATCGTCAGGTGCAGCCTGCGGCAGAACCTTTGATGCTGGCGCTGGAGGCTCAGGAGCTGAGCGCGGACGAGGTGCGCACCCGTCTGGAGGAAATGCAGCAGCTGGTCGAGGCGATGGATCAGGGCGCCGTTCGGGCCCGGCAGGAAGCGCAGGATGCATTGAAAGGTGTAAACCAAAATCGCAATGCTGCGAAGATGTACCAAAACGTTTCTTCCAACCGTCCAAAATAGCGTCATAAAATTGACTCTGAGACCTGTAGAGTCTTAAATACCGCTCAAATCCATCAAGAGATCCTGGTGAATGTCCAAAAATAACAAGGTGCTCGTGCTGAGTGACGATGATGCTAGACGCAGGGACATGGTCACAATTCTTGAGTTCATTGGCGAAGAGCAGGTCGTTGACGGCGCTGATGCGTTCGAGCTTCTGAAGTCTGCCGATGCCGACAGCCTTAATGACATTGCCGTTGCCGTCGTCAATGGCGAGGACGACAACGTTGTCGATACCATTGCCTCCATCTCTGCCGGCACCCAGGGTGTTCCACTTCTGCTGGTTGGCGATCCGGCGCTCAAGGGATTGTCCACCGAGGACTCCGCCCGGGTTATCGCGCGCATGGAATGGCCGCTGAATTACACCAAGTTTGTTGATTCGCTGTATCGGGCCCAAATCTATCGTGACCAATTCAGCCGTTCCCGGGAGCGTGGCCAGCAACGGGGCCTGCAGTTGTTCCGGAGTCTGGTCGGCACCTCCCGCAAGGTCCACCAGGTGCGCCAGCTGATGGAGCAGGTCGCCGATAAGGACGTCAGCGTACTGATCACCGGTGAATCCGGTACCGGCAAGGAGGTGGTCGCCCGTAATCTGCATTATCACTCCGCACGCCGCGACAAACCCTTCGTGCCGGTGAACTGTGGCGCTATTCCGGCGGAGCTGCTGGAGAGCGAGCTGTTTGGCCATGAAAAAGGCGCATTCACGGGTGCGATCACCGCACGGGTGGGCCGCTTCGAAATGGCTGAGGGCGGCACGCTGTTTCTGGATGAAATCGGTGACATGCCGCTGAACATGCAGGTCAAGATTCTGCGTGTGCTCCAGGAGCGGACCTTCGAGCGGGTTGGCAGCAACCGGACCTTGTCTGCGGATGTGCGGATCATTGCCGCTACCCACAAGCATCTGGAAGACATGATTGAGTCCGGCGATTTTCGGGAAGATCTTTACTACCGCCTGAACGTCTTCCCCATCGAAATGCCGGCATTGCGTGAGCGGGTGGAAGATATTCCGTTGCTGATCAACGAGCTGATTGCGCGCATGGAAAAGGAAAAGCGTGGCTCGTTGCGGATGAATTCAGCGGCGATCATGAGCCTGTGTCGCCACAATTGGCCGGGCAATGTGCGGGAACTGGCGAACCTGGTCGAGCGGCTGGCCATCATGCATCCGTACGGGGTGATTGGCGTCCAGGAGCTGCCGAAGAAGTTTCGGTACGTGGACGACTACGACGAGAACCGGCCGGTTGAAGACACCGGTATGCCATCGGCAATCCCGGGCTTGGTGGGGCTGGATGCACCAGCGCTACTGCCGGTTAATGGCATCGATCTGAAGGATTACCTGTCGAATCTGGAAAAGCAGCTGATCCAGCAGGCATTGGATGAAGCTGGCGGCGTAGTGGCCCGGGCGGCCGAGAAACTCCGGATCCGGCGAACCACTCTGGTGGAGAAGGTTCGAAAGTACGGGCTCAGAGAAGAAGAGTCGGAAGAATCCTGAGTATGGGTTGGGGCGTTTTCTGGCGACAGAAACCTCGGCTTCCCTCCTGAATAGCGGCGTCAAAGGTTTGTAACCAATGGCGCCGTTCGCATTTCTGGCCGACGTAAAACCGTCGCGGCCTGTCTTTTGGAATTTCTTTCTTACTGATATTTAACGAAAAAGTCGAGTTGGCACGGTGCTGGCTTAATACCTCTGCAAACGAATAATCCGAATGGTGCGGCCTAAGGGTTGGGCCGGTCAGGGGGCGAAGGTATGAGTCAGGCACATTTTGTTATCCAGTCCGAGGCACAGAAGGCCGGGGCGAATGCGGCGGCAGACGTCAACGACAAGGTCACAGCCCTGTTCCCGGAGCAGGACGACGAGGCGGTGGATTCGGCGTTGGAGCTGTTTAACCGCATGTCCCGGCAGATTACCGATTCCTACCGCACCCTCGAATCCCGGGTGAATCAGCTATCCGGTGAGCTGTCCCAGGAAACCATGCAGCGCCAGCAGGAGCTGGAAGAAAAAGAGCAGCTTGCTGATCGCTTGTCGACACTGCTGAAGGCACTGCCAGCGGGTGTGGTGGTACTGGACAGTCAGGGTGTCGTGACCCAGACCAACCCGGCGGCCATTTCGCTGTTGGGAGAGCCCCTGGACGGCGAGCGTTGGGTGGATGTTATCCGCCGGTGTTTTGCGCCGCGTCGGGACGACGGCCACGAAGTCTCCCTGAAAGACGGTCGCCGGGTGAGCATTGAAATCCGGACTATGGAAAACCAACCCGGTCAGCTGATCCTGCTGACGGATCTGACGGAAACCCGCCAACTTCAGTCGCAGCTTTCTCATGCCCAGCGTCTGTCCGCCATGGGCAAGATGGTCGCTTCGCTGGCGCACCAGATCCGTACTCCGCTGTCAGCGGCTATTTTGTATGGCGGCCACCTGAGCCAGGAAGATCTTGACGAGGAGATGCGCCAGCGCTGCGCGTCGCGCTTGATGTCCCGTCTCACGCACCTGGAGCAGCAGGTGCGCGACATGCTGATTTTTGCCCGGGGTGAGACCCGGCTGGCGGAGGAGTTGTCGGCTGAGACATTGGTGTCGGCGCTGGACTCTGCGGTAGAGGGGCTGAAACTTAATGCAGGTACCACGGTATCGATCGTGGACGAGGTTTCTGGCGATTGCCGGTTGATGTGCAACCGCGATGCGCTGGTCGGAGCTTGTACCAACCTGGTCAATAACAGCCTGGAAGCCGGCGCCACTGCGGTTGCCGTGCAGGTGGTGTCCGAGGGTAGTGAGCTGGTCATCCGGGTGGTCGACAATGGCCCGGGATTCCCGTCCGCGGAGGCTAAGCGCTTACTTGAAGCATTCTACACGACAAAGTCCCACGGTACCGGTCTCGGCCTGGCGGTTGTCCAGGCTGTGGTAAAGGCCCACCAGGGCCAGTTCCATATTGAAGCGCTGGGGCAGGGTGGTGCGGTTGCCACCCTGCGCCTGCCGCAACTGAAGAATAACTATTAATCGGAGGCAACCATGGCCAAAGCCCAGATTCTGATCGTTGAGGATGACCACGACCTGCGCGAGGCATTGGTAACCACATTGGAGCTGTCCAAGTTCCGGGTGCGCGAGGCAGCCAATGCCCAAGAGGCGCTGGCCCGTCTGGCAGAAGCGCCAGTGGACATGGTGGTCAGCGACGTCAACATGCCGGGTTTGTCTGGCCACGAACTCCTGGCCGAAGTGCAGCGGTTGTACCCGGGCCTGCCGATGATGCTGATTACCGCCTACGGCCAGATCAGTCACGCGGTCTCCGCCATGCAGGCTGGTGCCATCGATTATCTGGTCAAGCCGTTTGAGCCCCAGGTGCTGGTGCAGGCGGTGAGCAAAATTGTCGGCGGCGTTCGTCAAAAGTCCTCGGATGCGCCTGTGGCCGAGGACCCGATCAGCAAACGCATGTTCCAGCTGGCGACCAAGGTGGCCGGCAGTGATTCGACGGTGATGATTTCAGGTGAAAGTGGCACTGGTAAAGAAGTGCTGGCCCGCTTTATTCATCAGCAATCTCCCCGGGCTGAACAGCCGTTTGTTGCCATCAATTGTGCGGCCATTCCCGAGAACATGCTGGAAGCGATCCTGTTCGGCCACGAGAAAGGCGCGTTCACCGGCGCGGTGGCAGCCTCGCCGGGTAAATTCGAGCAGGCCAATGGCGGTACGATTTTGCTGGATGAAATCTCGGAAATGGATCTGGGGCTGCAGTCCAAGTTGCTGCGGGTGCTGCAGGAACGAGAGGTAGAGCGCGTCGGCGGTCGTAAGACGATTGCCCTGGATGTCCGGGTGGTTGCGACCACCAACCGCGATCTCGGCGATTACGTTCGCGAAGGCAAATTCCGGGAAGATCTTTACTACCGGCTAACGGTGTTCCCGATGCACTGGCAGCCCCTGCGCGAACGTCCGCTGGACATCATGCCGCTGGCCACATCGCTGCTGAAAAAGCACTGCAGCAAGATGAAGCTGACTGGCATTACTTTCGCTGCCGATGCCAAAAACGCGTTGATGAGTCATCCCTGGCCCGGCAATGTGCGGGAGCTGGATAACGCGATTCAGCGGGCGCTGGTTCTGCAGCAGGGCAATGTCATTCATACCGGTGACCTGTGCTTGGAACTCGGCATCACTGGTCGGCCCGTGTCGCCTGCACCGGTTGCGGCAAGGCCAGCACCTGAGGGCGATGTGGAGCAGCCCGGCGCACCGGAGGGCTACCTGCGTCGTCAGCCGGCGGACGATGAACCACCAGCATTCGGTGCTGATGAACCCTCGGCGGCCAGCTCCTTGGGCAGTGATCTGCGTCAACAGGAGTTCCGTATCATCATCCAGACACTCAAGCAGGAGCGTGGGCGTCGAAATCGCGCAGCGGAGCAGCTCGGCATCAGTCCACGGACCCTTCGTTACAAGCTTGCTCAAATGCGCGATGCCGGTATTGATCTGGATACCGAACTGGCTACGGCCTGACCTCTGTTAAAGACTCCTTCATTGGGCACTCACATGAGTGCCCTTTTTTATGGCTCTTAAGGTCGCTTCCGGTAAGCGCTTCAACGCTGTCAAAACTCCGTCGCACGCTTAACTCCGTTCCCTGAATTCCTCATTAACTTTATGATATATATCGTTAAAGTTTAGTTGGCCCGCCGATTGCTTTTGATGAATTAATAGAATTCCATGAGTCACTCCGCCATGGCTAGCGGCGGAATTGGGAGAGAGTTATGGTCCAGCGTGCCGACATCAATAGCGTCCTGTCAGACATTCGCTCACTGCGTTCCCAGATGATGCAGAATCAGCAAATTCAGCAGGATCAGTCGGTGCGAGGTCGAATTGACGGCCCGCGCCAGGTTCAGGAAACACAGGAAACATCCAGCTTCAGCGACATGCTGGGCAAGGCGGTGAATAATGTGAATGACCTGCAGCAGACCACCAGTGAACTCCGGACTGCCTATGACATGGGCGATCCCAATGTGGACATTACCAAGGTGATGATTGCGGCCCAGAAATCCTCTGTCTCCTTTGAAGCCCTGACCCAAGTTCGTAACCGAGTGGTCCGCGCTTACGAAGACATCATGAACATGCCGATCTGATAACGGAGCAGAGCAATGGCCAGCGTTCCTGCACAAACCACATCTTCCAATGTTCCGGCATCCCAGGCATCCGATGGCCCTGAGAGCGGCAGCGATATGTTCCTGGGCTTCAATCGCCTGAATCTTCTGCGTCAGATCGGTCTGATGGTCGGCCTGGCGGCCAGTGTGGCGCTGGGCGTTGCCGTTGTGTTGTGGGCTCAGGAGCCGAATTACCAGCCGGTCGTGGGTGACCTGTCCTCGTATAACCCCCAGGACGTCACCACCATCCTCGAAAGCAACGGTATCGACTACAAGATGGATCCCAGAAGCGGTGCGCTACTGGTTCCATCCGATCAGGTCTACAGTGCACGCCTGAAGCTGGCCGCCGAGGGTGTCACGGATCAACAAACCATGGGCTACGAGCTGCTGGATCAGGACCGTGGTCTGGGTACCTCGCAGTTCATGGAAACAATCAGCTATCGGCGCGGCCTGGAGGGCGAACTGGCCCGCACCATCAGTGCCATGCGCGGCGTTCGCAGTGCCCGGGTGCACCTGGCCATTCCTGAGCGTTCGGTGTTTGTCCGGGATGCCCGCGAGCCATCCGCTTCGGTATTTCTGGAGGTATTTGCCGGTCGTCGTCCTGAGCAGGAGCAGATCAACGCGGTGGTGAACCTGGTCGCCGGCAGCATCCCGATGATGAAGAAAGGCAACGTTACGGTCGTGGACCAGAATGGCAGCCTGCTCACGGGCCAGGAAAGTGGCGGCGAAACCGACCGCATGCAGGATCAGTACGAGTACACCTCAAAGGTTGAAGAACGACTGAGCCGGCGAGTGACATCATTGATTTCACCCATAGTGGGTGAAGGCCGGTATCGGGCCGAAGTTTCAGCTGACCTGGATTTCTCCTCGGTGGAGCAGGCGGAAGAGTTGTTCAACCCGGAACAGCAGGCCGTCCGCAGCGAACGGGAAATGACCGAGCAGAGGGTTTCCGGTGCAGGGCCGCTGGGTATTCCGGGTGCTCTGTCCAATCAGCCGCCGGCCGATGCCACTGTGCCTGAGCAGGCTGCTGCCGGCGACGGCGAAGAGGCTGCGCCCGCAAAGCCCATGGATGTCCGACGCGAAGCAACGCGCAATTATGAAATGGACCGTACCGTCAGCTATGTCCGCCAGGAGCTGGGTCGTATCAAGCGGGTGACCGTAGCTCTGGCCGTGGACGACATGAAAGTGGTGGATCCGCAAACCGGTGAAGTCAGTTTCCAGCCCTGGCCTGAGCAGGAGCTGCAACGCTTGAGCATGCTGGTGCGGGATGCGGTTGGCTATTCTGCGGCTCGTGGTGACAGTGTTACGGTGATGAACACAGCCTTTGCGCAGGAAGAATCCATTGAATTTGAGGCCCCGGGATTCTGGGAGCAGCCCTGGTTCTGGGACTTGATGAAGCAGGTGCTGGCCGGTCTGGTGATCCTGGTCCTGGTGTTGGGTTTGCTGCGTCCGACCCTGAAGAGCCTGTCTGGCAGCGGTCAGCGTGAGCGCAGTGGCTCCGATGGCGATCGTGGCTACGGCGACCTGGACAGCATCGAAGGCGGCCAGGAATTGCGCCAGGCTATGTCGGGCCAGGACGATCTGCTTTTGCCCGGCGCCACTGACAGCTATGATAGGCAGCTGAATTCTCTGAAAGGCCTGATAGCAGAAGACCCAGCCCGGGTTGCCCAGGTCATGCGCCAGTGGGTGAACGTTGATGACTGATCAAGATAACCAGCCAGGTGCCGGCGCACCCCAGAAGCCGCAGCGGAAAATATCTCGGGTTGAACAGGCCGCCATCCTGCTGATGTCGCTGGGTGAGGCTGATGCCGCGCAGGTGTTGAAGCACATGGGCCCGAAAGAGGTTCAGCGTGTTGGTGTGGCCATGGCCCAGATGAAGGACGTCAGTAAAGACGACGTCACCTTTGTGCTGAACCAGTTCGTCGACGCCGTCGGCGGTCAGACCGGTCTCGGCGTGGGCAACGACGACTATATCCGCGCCATGCTGACCCAGGCCCTGGGCGACGACAAAGCGGCCAGCCTGATCGACCGCATCCTGATCGGAGGCAACACCACCGGTCTGGACACCCTCAAGTGGATGGAACCCCGTGCCGTGGGTGACATTATCCGTTACGAACACCCCCAGATTCAGGCCATCGTTATCTCCTATCTGGACCCGGATCAGGCGGCTGAAATACTTGCCACCCTGGACGAAAAGGTCCGGCTCGATGTGATGATGCGCGTAGCCTCTCTGGAGAGTATCCAGCCCCAAGCCTTGCAGGAGTTGAATGACATTCTGGAGAAACAGTTCTCCGGTGGCTCGGCCGCGCAGACCAGCCGGATTGGTGGTATCAAGCGTGCGGCCGACATCATGAACTTCATGGATCGCAGTATCGAAGGCAACCTGATGGATTCCATCAAGGATATGGACCCGGATCTGGCCTCGACCATCGAAGACTTGATGTTTGTCTTCGACAACCTCAAGGATATCGACGATCGCGGCATCCAGGCGCTGCTGCGGGAAGTCTCTTCGGAAGTGCTGGTGGTGGCTCTTAAAGGCGCCGACGATGCGGTCCAGGAAAAGATCTTCAAGAACATGTCCAAGCGTGCTGCCGAGCTGCTGCAGGATGACCTGGAGGCCAAGGGCCCGGTTAAGGTCAGCGAGGTTGAGGGCGCACAGAAAGACATTATCACCGTGGCCCGCCGTATGGCCGAAGCGGGTGAAATCTCACTCGGCGGTGCCGGCGAAGAAATGATGTGATGAAAGATTCCTCCAAGGATCTCAACCGCATTCCCAAGGAGCAGCTGACAGCGTATGAGCGCTGGGAGCTGCCCCTGCTGGATGCCCGTGGTAATGAAATTGCCCGGGAAGAGGAACGGGACGTCAAACCTTTGACCGCCGCCGACCTGGGGGAGATCCGCAAGGCGGCGCGCGAGGATGGCTACAACGAGGGCCGGGAAGCGGGCTACCAGGCCGGACTGGCCGAAGGTAGGGCTGAGGGCCACGAGGAAGGCCTACAGACTGGCGTTGCCGAAGGGCGGGAGCAGGGCGAAAAGCAGGGCTACGAAGAGACTCGCAAGGACATCGACACCAAGCTCGACCGCCTTGAGCACCTGATGGGCGAATTGCTGCTGCCAATCCGCCGTCACGAAGACGAGGTGGAAACAGCGCTGGTGAATCTCACCACAGCCCTGGCACGGGCGGTGGTGTTCCGGGAGCTGTCCCTGGATTCGTCCCAGATTAAGAATGTTGTCCGGCAGGCCCTGGCGGCCTTGCCATCAACCGCGGAAAACCTGCGCATTCATATCCATCCCGACGACGAAACCTTTGTGCGCGAAGTGACCGCTCGGCTGGATTCGTCCGCCTCGATCATTGCCGACGACACCATCCTGCCTGGTGGCTGCACCGTCCAGACCCGCCACAGCCTGGTGGATTTCACCGTTGAAAAGCGTTTCCAGCGCGCTGTTCAGAGCATGCTGGCCCAGCAGGCCGACGAGAGCGAGGCTGGCGACGTGGAAGAGCTGGATGCCCTGATGGGCGATCTGACCGATTTCCAGCGGGATGTGCTGAGCACCCCCGAACCGCAAGACCTGTCTCCGCAAGACGAGCCGCAGGATGAATCAGGCGACGACAAGGACGAAGGCGATGACCTCACGTCTGGCTGATCGTCTGAATAAGTTTCAGGATTTTCTGGGTGACGAACCAACTCCAGAGTTGTCCGGCCGGCTGACCCGCATGGTGGGACTGACCCTGGAATGTGTTGGTTGCCCCATGGTGGTCGGCGATCGGTGTGTGATTGAGAGCCAGGGTGCCGGCACGATTGAAGCGGAAGTGGTGGGCTTCGAGGACGACCGGGTTTACCTGATGCCACTCACTGCCATTGACGGCCTCAAGCCAGGTGCCCGGGTGGTGCCAGTGTCGGCCGCCAGTCGTGTTCCGGTCGGGCCGCAGATGCTTGGGCGTGTGGTGGACGGCAGTGGGGAGCCGCTGGATGGCAAAGGGCCGCTGCAGGCTGAAGCCCGGGTGGCGCTCACCGGCGATATCATTAACCCCCTGAATCGTGCGCCGGTGCGGCAATCCATGGATGTTGGTATTCGTGCCATCAACTCCTTGCTGACCGTCGGACAGGGCCAGCGCCTGGGCCTGTTTGCCGGTAGTGGTGTTGGTAAAAGTATGCTGCTGGGCATGATGACCCGGTTCACCGACGCCGATATTACCGTGGTTGGCCTGATCGGCGAGCGGGGCCGGGAGGTCAAGGAGTTCATCGAGGACATCCTGGGTGACGAAGGTCTTTCCCGATCCGTGGTGGTAGCATCGCCCGCCGACGATTCCCCGCTCATGCGCTTGCGTGCGGCCATGTTGACCACACGAATCGCTGAGTATTACCGGGATCAGGGCAAGCGGGTGTTGCTGTTGATGGATTCACTCACCCGTTACGCCCAGGCCCAGCGTGAAATCGCCCTGGCAGTCGGCGAGCCGCCTGCAACCAAGGGCTATCCGCCCTCGGTCTTCGCAAAATTACCCCAGCTGGTTGAGCGAACCGGTAATGGCCGGCCCGGTGGTGGTTCAATCACTGCCTTCTACACCGTGCTGACTGAGGGGGATGACCAGCAGGACCCCATTGCCGATGCCGCCCGGGCGATCCTGGATGGCCACATTGTGTTGTCGCGTCGCCTTGCGGAAGAAGGCCATTATCCAGCCATTGATGTCGAGGCCTCTATCAGTCGAGTTATGCCTCAGGTTACCGAAACCGAACACTTTGCCCGTGCCCAACGGTTCAAGCAGGTTTATTCCCGCTATCAGCAGGCCCGGGATCTGATCAGTGTGGGGGCCTACGTGAAGGGATCGGATCCGGAAACGGATTTTGCCATCGCCCACATCGCCAATATGCGCCAGTTCCTTCAGCAAGGGCTAAATGAGAGTGCTCAGCTGAAAGACAGCATTGAACAGTTGCTGGCGGTGGTGCCGGAGCGCCGGTCACCCGATCGCATCAAGTCGGCGGCGGTGAATGCCCCGCCCGGCGGCTCTGGGGCTAGAGGCTGATGCTTCGCTCACGCCGCCTGGAAGTCGTGTTAACCCTGGAGGAGCGCAAGGAGCAGGAGGCGCTCGAACGCATGGGTGAGGCCCGAAAGCTGGTAGAGCAGCAGCGGGAGCAGGTCAATAACCTGAACCAGTATCAGCAGGAATATCGGGATCAGATTCGTAACAGCCAGCAGGGTGTCGTTGACGTGCGCCGGCTGCAGTCCTGGCAGGCTTTTATCGCCCAGCTCGATCAGGTCATTGCCCAGCAGCAGAAACAGCTCGGCCAGGCTGAGAAAGTCTTCGACGCCCGGCGTGCCGAATGGCAGCAAGCCTACGAGCGCAAGCGGGGAATGGAGAAGTACATTGAAACCTGTCGCCAGCAGGAGCAGCGAGAACAGGACCTGAATGAGCAGAAACTGGCCGATGAAGCGGCCGGCCGGGCCTTTGTTCGTCGGCGTCGATAGAGGCGGCACAGTGCCGGGTTCTGACCAGTGCAATTTAATCGTGTTGGGCTATCCTTATCCCAATGAGGTTCGCCCGGTAGCGGGTGGTCCATGCGACAAAGAATATCTTCGGAGGTTCGGGAATGCCGATTCAGACACGTCGTGGTGAAAACAGCCAGACTCTGATCATCAGTATTGTGGGTCGGTTCGACTTTAGCACCCATCAGGCCTTCCGTGACGCCTACGAGCACGGTGATGAAAGCATTCGCTACTACATCGTTGACTTGTCGGATACCACCTATCTGGACAGTTCCGCGCTTGGTATGTTGCTCCTGCTTCGGGATTACGCCGGCGGTGATAGCGCAAGCATTTCCATCGAAAACTGCAATAACGACGTCCGTCGGATCCTGTCCATCTCCAATTTCGAGCAGTTGTTCGCCATCCGCTGATTCATGCGCACTGCCCGGAGTCCATCGTGGAAGAATCCATTGCGGAACCCAAACCGCTCACCATCCTGATTGCCGATGACAGCGACACCGACCGCCTGATTTTGGCAGCGCTGGTGCGCCGGTTGGGGCATCGCGTTCTCGAGGCGAAGAATGGCCAGGAAGCGGTCCAGCTGTTCCAGGATTGTGATCCCGATATCGTGTTGCTGGATGCCCTGATGCCAGTCATGGACGGCATGGAGGCGGCCCGGCAAATCAAGATTTTGGCAGGCGAACGGATGGTTCCGCTGATTTTCCTGACGTCGCTGTCTGAGGCAGAGGATCTCGCCAAGTGCCTGGATGCCGGTGGTGATGATTTTCTGAGCAAGCCCTACAACCGGGTCATTCTTGAGGCCAAGATCAATGCTTTCAATCGCATGCGGTTGATGCACCGGGCCCTGTCCCGTCAGCGGGATCTGATCCGGGAGCGCAACGAGCAGTTGTTGCAGGAGCAGGAGGTCGCGAAAAGGGTCTTCGATAACGTGGCCCACACCGGTTGCCTGGACGCCTTCAATATTCGTCACCACGCCTCACCCCTGGCCCTGTTCAACGGCGATGTCTTGTTTGCGGCACCGTTTCCGGCCGGGGGCATGCTGGTCTTTATCGGTGACTTTACCGGTCATGGCCTGCCGGCGGCCGTCGGTGCCATGCCCTTGGCAGAGATTTTCTATGGCATGGTGACCAAGGGATTCAAGGGCGCAGATGTGCTTCGGGAGTTTAATCAAAAGCTCAAACAGATCCTGCCGCCGGGCATGTTCTGCTGCGGTGGCATGATCGAGGCCGATTTCAAGCACAACCAATTGCAGGTCTGGAATGGTGGTCTGCCTGATGGTTGGCTGGTGCGGGCCAACGGCGACCTTGAGCTTGTGCCCTCCCGGCATTTGCCGCTCGGCATTCTGTCATCAGACCGTTTTGACGACAGCATGGATACTTTGCCCACTGAGCCAGGCGACCGCTTATTAATGCTGACCGATGGCTTTCTGGAGTCCCGAAACACCGAGGGCCGGTTGTTTGGGGACTCGGGCATTCGTTGGGCGCTGGAATCACGGACGGTGAGTCAGCATCCATTTGATGCTGTGCTGGAGGCTGTGAAGCAGTTTTCCGCGAGCGCCGCCGACACTGACGATCTGACCATGTGCAGTGTCGAGATGGTCGACGAGGTTGGCATCTCTATCATCCAGGATCGCACCGAGCCGTCGCCACTGCCCGGGCCGATGGAGTGGCATTGCGAGTACGAAATCCGCGAACGCACCCTGGGGGATTTCAGCCCCTTGCCGTTGCTGCTGCACATCTGCATGGAAGTGCCGGGTTTGAGGCGCAAGAGCGGCGAGATCTACACTTTGCTGGCGGAGCTCTACAGCAATGCACTGGAGCACGGTGTGTTGGAGCTGTCATCGCATTGGAAACAGTCGGCCGAGGGTTTTGACCAATACTACGAAGAGCGTCGTCGCCGGTTGAGCCGGGTTGAGGGCCATTTTATCCGGTTCAGTCTCAGTCACTCCATGACTTCATCGGGCGGCCGGCTGCGCATTGTCTGTGAGGACAGTGGTTCGGGCTTCGATTTCCACAATCATCCCATCCTCAACGAAGATCAGAGACCTGGAAGGGCCGGCCGCTACGCTGGTCGCGGTCTTTTGTTATTGAAACGGCTGGCTGAATCCGTCACGTTTCACCAGCAAGGAAATCAGGTTGAAATCATTTTTGATTGGGAGGTCGCCGGAAGTTCATCGAATCCGGCGTCATCGCACCGGCAGTAACCGGTTTACGAACAGGGGGTAGGTATGGCTGAAAAACCGCACCTTGACGACGAGGCACTGGCTGAGCTTCAGGATGTCATGGAAGATGAATTTGACGTGCTGATGCGCACGTTCTTGAACGATTCCCGTGAGCGAATCGCCAGCTTGAAACTGGCGGTCAGTGAGCAGGATGCCGAGGCTTTGGCGCACGTGGCCCACAGCTTCAAAGGCAGCTGCATTAACATTGGCGCTCCGCACTTGGGCGAGTTGTGCCGGGCAGCTGAAAGCGCCGGCAAAGAGCAGCAGTTGGCTGGCGTGCCCGCCATCATCGAGGCCATTGAGGCGGAATTTCGCATTGTGACCGAACTGCTCCAGGAGTTCATGGTTCGCTGAGAAGCGATTGTTTGTTTGGCATCGCTTTTGCAGATCTCAAGGAAACAGCCCCCAAGCGAGCGCTAAGCCGGCAAGGTTTGGGTGTCCGAAAGATGAAAGCGGCAAGAGGTTGCCATGCCCCAGATGGTTCTTCCCCAGACTCCCGCACCCGGGATGAAAACTGACGTTAACCCCGCGAAGTCCGGTTCCGCGAGGGAGCCGGATGGCGAAAGCCGCTACGAATCGGTATCCCGCGCGGAACAAAAGCGCCTGGACCGGCAGGAATCTGATCGGCGATCGGAGCGGGCTGCAAACGATGCCCGCAAGGCCGACAATGATCGATCTGCGAAGCCGGCTGAGCAGCAGGCGGCGGCCGATCGCAAGCCAACAGACAATGCTGACAAAGCCAGCGCCGATAATCGCGCTCCGGACGAATCTGCTTCTGGCTCCACCGGTAAAGTTGAGGTCAGTGAAGAGTCCGGTAAGGCGGCGGGTGAGGCCCTTGAAGGTCTGGAAGAGACTGTGGTCCCTCCAACGTTTGCCGAGCTCCAGGCGCTGCTGACCCCGGCATCGGGCTCCGCCGGCAAGACCGCAGGGGTGAGTGGCACCATGGAGTCGCTGCCCGCCCTGATGCCGGTCGCCGGTGCCATGAACGCCGGTTCGGGAGGCAAACCGGGACAGATCGGTCAGGCGGGACAGAGTTCCCCTGGACTGACCGCCGGGTTGCAGCTGACAGAGGCGCTGGCTGCTACCGTTGGCTCCGAAACCAGCCGGCCTGCTGACCCTGCCAGTCTGATTGCCTCTGGCCGTTTCCAGTCCAGTCTGGAAGTAGCTGGCCAGCAGGTTGCGAATGCTGCTGCGGCCAAGGTTCCGGCGGAGGCTGCCGTGCCATTGAGAAGCTACGCCACCTCCATCGACACGCCCGTTGGCCAAGCCGACTGGGGTGACAAGCTGGTGGGTAAGCTCAGCTGGTTGACCGCCAGAAATATGTCAGTGGCGGAAATCCACCTGACGCCGGCGGACCTGGGGCCGATGGAAGTGAGAGTTCGGGTGCAGAACGAGCAGGCCAACATCACCGTGCACTCAGCCAACCCTATTGTCCGGGAGCAACTCGAACAGCAATCCCATCGACTCCGCGACATGCTGGGTGAGCAGGGTCTGAACCTGGCCCGGTTCGACGTCTCCGATTCGCCGCAGCAGCGCAGTGGTGAACAGTCCTCGGGTGAGGAGAAGGGCAGTGGCACGAGTGGCAACTCGGGTGATTCCGTGTTGGCCGACGCCGATGAGGCTGATCTTCAAACCGGTAGTCTGGACCTGAGTTGGAAAGGCGAAGTCGACGTCTTCGCCTGATGGCGAAGGGGTCGCTTTCCGTCCTGCTCTGTAAGTGGTTCCTTCTTTTAAGAATTCTCTCCAATCTGTTTTGCCCATCCTCCCGCGCAACGCTAAACTGCTGTTCTTAGCGGGAGGAGTGGGTTTTCTGGCCCACCCTTTGCATCGGATTCATAAAAGTCGCGGAAAAATCCTCCGTCTGACGGATTTCTGGCAAAGCGAAAACTATGGCTGAAAATAACGAACCTGCAGCGGAACCGGCTCAGAAAGGCAAACTGAAAATGATCATCATGCTGGTGATCATTGTTGTCCTGGCTATTGCGCTGTCCATCGTGGGCACGCTCTGGTTCCTCGGCGGCAGTCTGCCAGGTATGGCCAGCGATGAGGGCGAGGCCACCGAAGAGACAGTGGAAGAGACCTTCGTGCCCAGCATTTATGTTGAACTTAAAAAGGCAGTGGTGACCACCGTGCAGGCCGGCGGGGGCCGCCAGCGGTATGCCCAGGTGTACCTGGCCCTGGAGGCAAAGGACCCGCAAGCCCTGGCCGCAGCGGAATTGCACATGCCGTTGATCCGGAGCCAGCTGGTGACGGTTCTGGGCAGCAGTAAGTTTGAGGATTTACAGACGCCGGAAGGGCGTCAGGGCCTGGCCGAGCGGATGTCGACAACGGTTAACCAGGTGCTGGAACAGGAAGGCGAGCCTGCCATCAAGCGGGTATTGTTCAGAAATTTTGTGGTGCAATAGGACCCCAAGCGGGTAAGGCATTTCAGGGGCAGGACTACGTATGCAGGACTTGTTGTCACAGGATGAAATCGATGCCCTTCTCCATGGTGTGGACGATGGGGATATTGATACCTATGAAGAGACCGATGATACCGGCGTAAAGTCCTACGACCTTGCCAGCCAGGATCGCATCGTCCGTGGCCGGATGCCGACCCTGGAGATGATCAACGAGCGTTTCGCCCGGTATACCCGGATCAGCCTGTTCAATCTCATGCGCCGCAACGCCGATGTCTCAACCGGTGGCGTGCAGATCATGAAGTTTGGTGAGTACATTCATACTCTGTACGTGCCCACCAGTCTCAACCTGGTCAAGGTTCGTCCGCTGCGTGGCGCCGGACTGTTCGTACTGGACGCCAAGCTGGTGTTCAAGCTGGTCGACAACTTCTTTGGCGGTGAAGGCCGGCACGCCAAGATCGAAGGCCGGGAATTTACCCCGACCGAAACCCGAATTGTGCAGATGGTACTGGATCAGGTCTTCACCGACATGAAAGAGGCCTGGCAGGCGGTCCTTAAAGTCGATTTCGAGTACCTCAGTTCAGAAGTGAATCCGGCCATGGCCAACATCGTCAGCCCCAGCGAAGTGGTGGTGGTCAGCACCTTCCACATCGAGCTGGACGGTGGCGGTGGTGAGCTGCATTTTGCGCTGCCATATTCCATGATCGAACCCATCCGTGATGTGCTGGATGCCGGTGTGCAAAGCGACATCGACGACGTGGACGAACGTTGGGTCAATGCCTTGCAGGAAGATATCCAGGAGGTAAACGTGCCGGTGAACACCACCGTGTGCCGGCGCCGGATTTCACTGCGGGACATTGCCAAGATGAAGGCGGGCGACATTATCCCGGTGGAGATCCCCGACCATCTGACGGTGACCGCGAACGGTATTCCGATTTACAAGGCCACCATGGGCACGAGGGACGGCAAGCTGGCCCTTCGAATTCAAGAGAGGGCATCGCTGCCCAAGGTCAAGAAACAACTGAAGGTGGGACGCAATGGCTGACGACAGCAAAGACGAGCAGCAGCTCAGCGAAGACGAAAAGCTGGCCGCCGAGTGGGAAGCGGCCATGGAAGAGTCCGGTGACGAGGCTGATTCTGGCGAGGACGAGTGGGCGGCGGCCATGGCCGAAGCTGGCGAAACCGGAAAGGACGACGATGTGCAGGCCGCGCCGATGGAGGAGTTTGATCACGTGAGTCAGCAGCCGTCCCAGGGCAACGGACCGGCCCCGGACATGGACGTGATTCTGGACATTCCGGTCACCATCTCCATGGAAGTCGGCAACACCCAGATTCCGATCCGCAACCTGCTGCAACTCAACCAGGGCTCGGTGATTGAGCTGGACCGGCTGGCGGGCGAACCGCTGGACGTGCTGGTGAACGGTACCCTGATTGCCCACGGTGAGGTGGTCATGGTGAACGAAAAATTCGGTATTCGCCTGACTGACGTCATCAGTCCGGGCGAGCGCATCAAGCGGTTGCAGAAATAACATGTGGTCGAAGCTGGTCGGTCTGACTGCGTTCACGCTGGCGAGTCCACTGTGGGCAGAAGAGGCCGGAAAAGCGGCCCAGGAAATGCCGACCCGCGCTCCGGATACCATGGGCACCATGGTCAGCCTGGGCCTGGGTTTGATCGCGGTGATCGCGCTCATCTACGGCTGCGCCTGGATTATCCGACGGATGAATGGCATGACCGGGATGAACAACAACGCCATCAAGGTGGTGTCGGTCATGGCCCTCGGCGCCCGCGAACGCTTGGCCCTGATTGAAGTGGGTGGCCAGCAGATCCTGTTGGGCATCACGCCGTCTGCCATCCGGACACTCCATGTGTTTGATGAGCCGGTGGTTGATGCCAGCAATCCGCCTTCCGGTGAGTTCGCTCGCCGGCTCCAGGGCATGATTGGTAAATCCTGGACTTCGCCCGCAAGGAAAGACTGACCCCATGCCTGCTTTGCTTCTCAAACGGTTTGTTCCGGTACTGGTGCTGTTGCTCGGCGTTATCTGGGCGCCTTTGTCCATGGCCCAGGAGTCCGGCGGTATTCCCGGCATTCCGGCCTTTACGGTTGAACCTGGTGAAGGTGAGGGCGTTCAGGAATACTCGGTAACGCTGCAGATACTGGCGCTGATGACGGCGCTGACCTTCCTGCCGGCGATGCTGATGATGATGACCTCTTTCACCCGGATCATCGTGGTGTTCGCCATCCTGCGCCAGGCCCTTGGCCTACAGGCAACGCCGTCCAACCAGATTCTGCTCGGGCTGGCGCTGTTCCTGAGTATCTTTATCATGAAGCCGGTATTGGAAGAGGCCAATCGCGTAGGCTTGCAACCCTACCTGCAGGAGGAGGTAACCTCCCTGGAGGCGGTGGAACTGGCCAGCGTCCCGTTTAAGAAATTCATGCTCGAGCAGACCCGGGAAAGCGATCTGGCGCTGTTCATGCGGATGGCCGATGAGCAGTATCAGACCCCCGACGACGTGTCGTTCTGGGTATTGATGCCGGCCTTCGTCACCAGTGAGCTGAAGACCGCGTTCCAGATCGGGTTTATCCTGTTTATCCCGTTCCTGATCATCGACATGGTGGTCGCCAGTGTCCTGATGGCGATGGGTATGATGATGCTGTCACCGATCATCATTTCGCTGCCGTTCAAGATCATGCTGTTTGTGCTGGTGGATGGCTGGGCCCTGATCATGGGCACGCTGGCCGCCAGTTACGGAATATAGGGGGCGCCATGACTCCGGAAACCGTTATCGATATTCTTCGTGAGGCACTGTGGATGATCGTGCTGCTGGCGTCGGTCATTATCGTGCCGGGGTTGCTCATTGGTCTGGTGGTGAGTACCTTCCAGGCCGCAACCCAGATCAACGAACAGACGCTGAGTTTCCTGCCGCGTTTGTTAGTAACCCTTATTGTCATCATCGTGGCCGGGCCCTGGATGCTGACTAAGTTGCTGGACCACGCCAACCGGCTGATCTCCAGCATTCCCTACCTGATTGGCTGACGGATGATACCAGCGGAATTCAGTGCGGATCTGCTGGGGCAGTGGGTAGGCCAGCACCTGTGGCCGCTATTCCGGCTGGCCAGTTTCCTGATGGTGATTCCCATTTTCGGCACCCAGCTGGTACCGGCCCGGGTTCGTCTGGGCCTGGCGCTGCTGATGACCATCCTGATTGTTCCGCTGATTCCGCCGGTCCCCCAGGTTGAAGCGCTCAGCGCCGATGCCGTGGTGATTACGCTACAGCAGATCCTGATCGGTGTCGGCCTGGGTTTCGCCTTAACGGCCCTGTGGCAGTTATTTGTCGTTGCCGGCCAGATGATCGCCATGCAGATGGGCCTTGGTTTTGCGTCCATGGTGGATCCGGCCAACGGCGTCAATGTCCCGGTGCTGTCGCAGATTTACACCATCACCATTACGCTTTTGTTCCTGGCCATGAACGGTCACCTGGCCGTGTTCGAGGTTTTCATCGAGAGCTTCCGGACCTTGCCGATTGGCCTGGAAGGCTTGGGGCAGGGCGGAGTGTGGGATCTGGCTCACCGCATCAGCTGGATGTTCGCCTCCGCCATGCTGCTGGCATTGCCAGCGGTTACCGCCGTACTCATCGTCAGTATCTCCTTCGGCGTGATGACCCGCGCCGCGCCCCAGATGAACATCTTCGCCCTGGGTTTCCCGATTGGCCTGATTTTTGGATTATTTTCCATCTGGGTACTGCACGCCAACTTTCTGCCGCACTTCGATCAGTACACGCGGGAGACCTTTGAATTCATGAGGCAGTTGCAGGGGCGGCCGTAAAGGCCTGCTCTCCTTTAGCTTCCGAAGACGCTGAACCATGGCCGAAGAGAACGACAACAGTCAGGAAAAAACGGAAGAGGCCACGCCCCGAAGGCTTGAAAAGGCCAAGGAGGAGGGCCAGACGGCCCGTTCCCGTGAGTTGGCCACCATGGCTGTGCTGATGGCGGGCGCCGGCGGCCTGCTGATGTTCGGCTCCAGCCTGGGTGCCAGCCTGGAAGCCATCATGCGCGACAGTTTTGTGCTCGAGCGCTCGGCGATCTTCGATACCCGTCACATGAGCGTTCAGCTCATTGCCTCCGCGAAGGAGGCCGCCTGGGCTTTATCACCAATTCTTGTGGTCTTGCTGATTGCCGCCATCTTCGGTTCCATTGGCATTGGCGGCCTGCTGTTCAGCGGTAAGGCGATTGCGCCCAAGCTGAATCGGATGAACCCCATCAAGGGTCTGGGCCGCATGTTCTCCGCCCGTTCTTTGATCGAGTTGGTAAAGGCCATCGCCAAAGTCGGTTTGGTGATGTCGGTGGCCGTTCTCATCCTTAACCTCAGAACCGAGGACCTGCTCAGCATCGCCGAGGAGCCGGCTGTTCCGGCCATGGAGCACGTTCTGTGGACTCTGGGCTGGAGTTTCTTCCTGTTGTCCTGCGCCACCATCATCATTGCGCTGATCGACGTACCGTTCCAGATCTACGACCACCAGAAAAAACTGCGAATGACCAAGCAGGAGGTGAAGGACGAGTACAAGGACACCGAGGGCAAGCCGGAAGTCAAAGGCAAGATCCGGCAGCTCCAGCGCGAGATGGCCCAGCGCCGCATGATGCAGGATGTACCGACCGCCGACGTGGTGATCACCAACCCGACTCACTATGCGGTGGCGCTGAAGTACGATCAGAAATCCATGGCGGCGCCGATAGTGGTGGCCAAGGGTGCCGACGAGGTGGCCTTCAAGATCATGGA
Organism: Marinobacter sediminum; assembly: GCF_016820575.1. Taxonomy (GTDB): domain Bacteria; phylum Pseudomonadota; class Gammaproteobacteria; order Pseudomonadales; family Oleiphilaceae; genus Marinobacter; species Marinobacter sediminum. The sequence goes on from NZ_JAEMQH010000002.1 coordinate 411,040, forward strand.
GATTGCCCGCGAGCACAAAGTGGAAGTGCTGCGTACGCCTCCGCTTACCCGGGCGACCTACCATAACGCCGACATCGGCGACGAGATCCCGGACGGTCTCTACATGGCCATCGCCCAGGTACTGGCTTACGTGTTCCAGCTCCGACAGTTCCGCAAGGGGCGTGGGGATAAGCCCGGAATGCCTGATTTCCCGATTCCTTCGGACTTGCGGCGCGATGTCTGACTCTTGAGCGCCTAGCCTTCGAGTTTTGGTGATGGGTGTTTGTGGGTGGCCCTCCCAAAAACCGCTACAAGCACGTCCATGTGCGCTTGTTTCCGGCCATCCTTGGCCTCCAACATTTTTGGGAGGGCCACCCACAAACACCTTGTAGTTCCTCGATATTCCAGCTTTCTTCCGACAAACTCCGCGTAATTTCCCGAAATTCGTTTAAGCATGGTATTTCTCTGAAGCCAGCAAGTGGCTGGGCGGTAAGGCTTTCCAAAACTGTGCGGAGCCATGGATGGCGGAGCTCAAGCGCCACAGGGATGTGCTTGAGCGGGTTTTGGAAAGCCTTACCGTCCGGCCACAGACGCCAAGCCTTCCAGGCTGGGAGCGTTGCTAGAGGCTACCTAACTGCTACAGGCAATAACCCGAACCATAGGCTCTCCACGGCTCTCGGGTATCGGCAGTGTGCCGTACCAGGCCCGCGGATCGTGGACGGTGGCTGAGTCGAAGCCACACGCCAGGAAATGGCGCTGGGCCTCGTCATCAGTTTGAAAGTGGAACGATACCTGACTGCGGGTCGCAGTGCCGAGCAGAGCGCCGAGGGCCTTGAGAGTGCCGTTCAGCAAGGGTTGCCTGGGGCGGTAGTAGCTTTCGGTGAGGTAGAGCGAGCCGGGGCGCTGGGCCATTACCTTTGCCAGGCGGCCCGCCGCCAGAAGTCGCATCGCCTTGCGACCGGCCATGTCGGGAAGATCGGCTTCAACCATATGTACCAGGGGGTGTTGTTGCCGCAGGCGGAGTCCTCTGGGGGACATGCCGCAGGCTATTTCCAGAACCTGGGTTGTGCCGGTGTCGTGAATCGCCTGATCAATCAGGTGGTCCATGATCAAATGGCGTTGCAGCAGGAAGGTCCGGATATTGCCACCGATGATCGCCTTGCTGGCGGATTCGAACGGGGTCATCAGGTGGTAGAGCCAGCGGCCCTGTTCAGTGGCGAGGATGTTGTCGGAGAGACCATACCGGTGCCAGACGGCACCGGTATAGAGGGCAGTGAAACTGATGCCGGAGCTGTCAGTCGGTTTTCTGCTCATACACCGCCTTGCCCCAGGCCTCGCGGCTGCCGGGCAGGATCAGGTTCAGGACAATGGCTGCGACCGCACAAAGGGCAATGCCTTCGAGGTGGCCCAGTACCATGCCGCCAATACCGAATACCAGGGTTACACCCACGATGACCAGGTTACGGGACTGGGATAGATCCACCTGGTGGCGAATCAGGGTGTTCAGACCGACCACCGCGATGGAGCCGAACAGCAGGCACAGGATGCCGCCCATGACCGGAACCGGAATGGTTTGCAGGGCTGCGCCAAACTTGCCAACGAACGCCAGCACGATGGCAACCACGGCGGCCCACCACATAACCCGCGGGTTGAAGTTCTTGGTGAGCATGACTGCACCGGTCACTTCCGAGTAGGTGGTGTTGGGTGGTCCACCCAGTGCTGCGGCGGCGCTGGTGGCCAGGCCGTCGCCCAGAAGCGTGCGATGCAGGCCGGGCTTTTCCAGGAAGTTCTTGCGGGTGACGTTGCCGATGGCCAGAACGTCGCCGATGTGTTCAATGGCCGGGGCGATGGCCACCGGAATCATGAACAGGATAGCGCCCCAGCTGAACTCAGGCGCGACGAAGTTTGGTACCGCCAGCCAGGGAGCTTCCTGGATGGGGGTGGTGTCGACGATGCCAGCAAAAGCGGACAGCACGTAGCCGGTGATGACACCAAACATGATCGGGATCAGGCGGAAGATGCCCTTCGCCCACACCGACATGATGATGGTCACGGCCAGGGAAATCATCGCGATCCAGATAGCGGTATCGTAAGGGATCAGCTGGGTAGAACCGTCGCCGGTCCGGCCGGAGGCCATGTGTACCGCAACCGGCGCCAGGCCAAGGCCGATGGTCATGATTACTGGGCCAATGACCACGGGCGGCAGCAAAGCGCGTACAAACCCGGTGCCGCGCAGGCGAACCAGGCCACTCAGGAAAATGTAGAGCACGCCGGCTGCCATCAAACCGCCCAGGGTCTCTTCCATGCCGAAGCGGCCCTTGGAGGCAATAACCGGGGCAATGAAGGCAAAGGACGACGCCAGGAAGATCGGGATCTGGCCGCCAGTGACAATGTGAAACACGATGGTGCCCATGCCGGCGGTGAACAGGGCGACGTTCGGGTCCAGCCCTGTGATCAGTGGCATCAGCACCAGGGCGCCGAAGGCCACCAGCAGCATCTGGGAACCGGCTAGTGCCTGCTTCCAAACTGGTTCGTTAGCGTGTTCCTGCATGCTTAGACGTCCTTCTGCTTGGTGCCGAAGATCTTGTCACCGGCATCGCCCAGACCAGGCAGGATGTAGCCTTTTTCGTTCAGGCGCTCATCGACAGATGCGGTGTAGATGGATACGTCCGGGTGCGCTTCCAGTACCTTCTCAACACCCTCAGGTGCCGCAACCAGGATCAGGGCACGGATTTCGGTGCTGCCGGCTTTCTTCAGCAGGTCGATGGTCGAAATCATTGAGCCACCGGTGGCGAGCATCGGGTCCACGATCAGGGCCATGCGCTGGTCCAGTTCGCCCACCAGCTTCTCCAGGTAGGTGCTGGCTTCCAGGGTTTCTTCGTTACGGATCTGGCCGACAACACTTACCCGAGCTACCGGGATCAGGCTCAGAACGCCGTCCAGCATGCCGAGGCCAGCACGCAGGATAGGAACAATGGTGATCTTCTTGCCGTGGATCTGCTCAACGTTGACCGGTCCGGCCCAGCCTTCGATGGTCTTTTCCTGCAGGTTGAAATCTTTTGTCGCTTCGTAAGTCAGCAGGGCGCCAACTTCTTGAGCCAGCTCACGGAAATTCTTGGTGCTGATGTCCGACCGGCGCATAAGGCCGAGTTTGTGCTGGATCAGGGGATGTTTAACCTCGTGAATTGGCATGGGTCACCTGTGAGTCTGGTTCGTCTTAAATGGATTTTGCAGCGCGTTCAAATGGCGCAAGGATACCGCATCTGGACGGGTACGTCAGGCGACACTCTCCGAAAGCCCATGGAAATTGAGTAAGGAGTGGTACGGATCTTGCGACACCAGTCTGAAACGACGCCTTTGCGTCAGGTTTTCGACCCTGAGCACGCGGTCACGCACAGCTAATCGGAGAAGTATCCGGCATGGACAGAGCTTTAGTCCTTCATAACGTCAAATCCCTGACGCGGGGAAACCTGGGTGTCCCGGTCATGCTGATGGGGCTGCTGGGCATGATGATCCTGCCCATGCCGGCCTTCCTGTTGGACGTCTTCTTTACCTTCAATATCACTCTGTCCATTGTCATCCTGCTGGTGTGTGTCTACGCCATGCGTCCGATGGAGTTTGCGTCGTTCCCGACCGTACTGCTGGTGGCAACACTGTTGCGGCTGGCCCTGAACGTGGCCTCAACCCGGATCGTACTGTTAGAAGGGCATGAGGGTGGCGACGCTGCCGGTAAGGTCATCGAGTCCTTTGGTGAAGTGCTGATCGGCGGCAACTACGCGGTCGGTCTGGTGGTGTTTGCCATCCTGATGATCATCAACTTCCTGGTGGTGACCAAAGGTGCCGGCCGGGTCTCGGAAGTCAGCGCCCGCTTTACCCTGGACGCCATGCCTGGCAAGCAGATGGCGATCGATGCTGACCTGAACGCCGGCCTGATCAATCAGGATGAGGCCAAGCACCGCCGCTCTGAAATCGCTCAGGAAGCCGACTTCTACGGTTCCATGGACGGTGCCTCCAAATTCGTTAAAGGCGATGCCGTTGCCGGTCTGTTGATCCTGGCCATTAACATCATCGGCGGTGTTGCCATCGGTATGCTGCAACACGACTTGACCTTTGGGCTGGCTATGCAGCGTTACGCTCTGCTAACCATTGGTGATGGCCTGGTCGCCCAGATCCCGTCGCTGCTGCTCTCTACCTCCGCCGCCATCATGGTGACCCGGGTAACGTCCAGCCAGGACATGGGTGGGCAAATCCTGAGCCAGATGTTCAGTGCCCCCAAGGCCCTGGCCATTGCTGCCGGGATCCTGATTATCCTGGGCCTGATTCCGGGTATGCCCCATGTGGCTTTCCTGGGTCTCGGCAGTCTTGCCGCCGGCGCGGCCTGGTATATCTGGAAACACGATCGCCAAACCGTCGAGGAAGACGGAGCCTTCCCTGTGCGTGGTGGTTCCGGTGGTATGCCCCGGCCGGCCGGTGGCGAACTGCCCCCGGGCGGTGATGGCGATCATGGCCGTGAGTTGCCAGCGCCGAGTGAGACCAAGGAACTGGGTTGGGACGACGTGGCCACCGTCGACATCGTGGGTCTGGAGGTCGGCTACCGGCTGATCCCCCTGGTCGACAAATCCCAGGGTGGTCAGCTGTTGAGCCGGATCAAGGGCGTGCGCAAGAAGCTGTCCCAGGATCTGGGCTTCCTGATGCCGTCGGTTCACATTCGCGACAACCTGGACCTGATGCCCAACGTCTATCGCATCACCCTGATGGGCGTCACCATTGCCGAGGCTGAAATCCACCCGGAGCGGGAGCTGGCTATCGACCCGGGTCAGGTGTTCGGCAAGATTGAAGGCATTGAGGGCAAGGATCCCGCCTTTGGCCTGGATGCCAGCTGGATTGAGCCGGACAAGAAGGACCAGGCCCAGACTCTGGGTTATACCGTGGTGGATGCCAGCACTGTCGTAGCAACCCATCTTAATCAGGTGCTGCAGAAACACGCCCATGAACTGCTGGGTCACGAGGAAGTTCAAAAGTGGCTGGACCAGCTGGAGAAGGTTTCACCAAAGCTGGCTGAGGAACTGGTGCCGACTACCGTGTCCATTAGTCTATTGCTGAAAGTGCTGCAGAACCTGCTGAAAGAAGAGGTGCCAATCCGGGATATGCGCTCCATTGCCGAGGCCGTGGTTAACGTGCATCCGAAGAGTCAGGACCCGAAATTGCTGACTACAGCAGCCCGCCAATCCTTGCGCCGGATGATCGTTCAAAGCATCTGCGGCAACGAGGCCGAGATACCGGTTATCACCCTGGATCCAGATCTGGAACAGTTATTGCTGAAGTCTGTTCAACAGAGTCAACAATCCGGCGGTCAGGATGACATTGGGTTGGTTCTCGAGCCGAACATGGTGGAAAAACTGCAGCGCTCCCTTCAGGAAAGTGTGCAGCGCCAGGAAATGCTTGGGAAGCCCGCCATCCTGCTGGTCTCAGGGCCGCTTCGGCCGGTGCTGGCGCGGTTTGCGAGTTACGGAGTCGAGCGTTTGCACGTGCTCTCGTACCAGGAAATTCCGGATAACAAACAGATCACTATCGTGGCGTCCGTTGGCCAATAAGCACACGGACCCCAGTACGGACAACGCCCAGGCGGCGGTGCCGGTGGAGGATGAGGCAGCATGAAAGTAAAACGGTTTTTTGCTCAGAGCATGTCAGAGGCGCTGAAGCAGGTCAGTGAACAGATGGGCCCGGATGCCGTGATTCTTTCCAATCGCCGTGTCGATGGCGGCGTCGAAATCGTGACGGCGCTGGACTACGACGAGAATATGGCGCGCCAGCGCCTGGGCGAGCAGGCTGAAACCGCCACCAACGGATCGCGGCTGGCGGAAATGCAGGCCGACCAGCACCGTCGCCTGGAAGACGAACTGGGCCGGTCCCGGGATCGCATTCGTGACGTCCGCGAGAAGCGGGCGCAGGCGGGTGCCGGCTATGCCGGCGCCTCGTTCGCCGAGCTCAGCGACGCGGCCATGGCCGATGCCGAAGAGCCGATTGCCCGGTCAACCGGCGGCACTTCCGGCTATTCAGATGAATTGGCCCAGATGCGAGCGGAAATCAGCTCCTTGCGGGATTTGATGCATGGTCGGGCGGCTGAGCCGGCCAAACCTGCCAGCAACGCCGTGCAGCAGCGATTGGCGGAGCGTTTGCAGGAGTTCGGGGTGAGCAGCGATCTGGCGGCGTCTCTGTCACGCCGGCATAAAAGCGGCCGGCTCGATGAGGGCTGGAAGCAGTCCCTGAAGATGCTTGCCACCGGAGTGCGCACGGCCCGTGAGGAATGGCTGGACGAAGGCGGCGTCTACGCTCTGGTTGGTCCCACCGGCTCCGGCAAGACCACCACCATCGGTAAGCTGGCAGCGCGCTACGTGCTTCGTCACGGCGCGGATTCGCTGGCGCTGGTGACCACCGATCGTTACCGGGTGGCCGCCCACGAGCAGCTGTTCGTGTTCGGGCGCATCCTCAACGTACCGGTGCGGGTCGTTGACGAAAGCCACTCGCTGGATTCTATCCTCGATGAATTGTCCGACCGCCACATGGTGCTGATCGATACCGCGGGCCTGACCAGTTCAGACAAAGGCTATGAAGAGCAGTTATCGGAGTTGGCGCAAAGTCATCACAACATTCGCACTCATCTGGTGGTGTCCGCCACCAGTCAGCCGCGCATCATGAAATCCGTTTGGCATTGCTATAAGATGGCAAACCTTGCGGGCTGCGTGATGACCAAGATTGACGAAGCCCTTACCCTGGGCGAGTCTCTGGGGTTTGTCATGGAAACCGGGTTGCCGGTGGCCTATTACACGGATGGTCAAAAAATCCCCGAAGACCTGCATCATGCAGAGGCCGTTCCGCTGGTTCGATTAGGTGTGGAGCGGTTAAAAAGCATTCAGCAAGAGCAATCGGTGGCTGAAGGGGCTTGAGTATTGTGACACCTGTATCGGATGATGGAGTATCCGGCGTGCAAAGCGGGCGCTGTTTAGTAAGACGAGCCTTCGACGAAACTGGCGAGAGACAAGATTCAACATGAGCAGAGCAAATCCGGTACAGGTGATTGCGGTATCTGGTGGAAAGGGTGGGGTCGGCAAGAGTAACGTGTCGGTCAACCTCGGTATCGCCCTCGCACAGAAAGGCCGTCGCGTGGTGATCCTGGATGCCGACCTGGGTTTGGCCAACATCGACGTGCTGCTCGGTATTACCTCCAATCGCAATATCTCGGATGTGCTCTCAGGCGAATGTGACCTGAAGGACGTGCTGGTGAACGGCCCCGGTGGCATTAAAATCGTTCCGGCCTCATCCGGCACCCAGCGTATGACCCACCTGAGCCCCATGGAGCACGCTGGCCTGATCAACGCCTTCAGTGAGCTGAGTGATCAGATTGACGTATTGATTGTTGATACTGCCGCCGGTATTTCCGAGTCAGTGGTCAGCTTCCTCCGCGCGTCCCAGGAACTGCTGTTCGTGGTGGTCGACGAACCTACCTCTATTACGGATGCCTACGCTCTCATCAAACTGATGAACCGGGAGTACGGCACCAACCGTTTTCGCATCCTGGCCAACCAGGTACGCAACGAACAGGAAGGACGTCATCTGTTCGATAAACTGACCCGGGTCACCGAACGTTTCCTTGATGTTGCGCTGCAGTATGTGGGCATGGTGCCTTACGACGAGGCCGTCAAGAAATCGGTTCAGCGCCAGCGCGCCGTGCTGGACGCCTACCCCCGCGCCAAGGCCTCACTGGCAATCAAGGCCCTGGCGGACAAAGTGGACAACTGGCCGTTACCTTCCTCTCCTCGGGGACATCTCGAGTTTTTTGTGGAGCGGCTCGTCGAAGTCTGAATCTGATCCAGTCAAAACAACACCGGATGCATGACATTGACGAATAACCTGGGAATCTACCAGCAGGCCGGCGCCTCGGGTCAAGCCCGTCTCATTGAAGAGCAGGCCCCGCTGGTCAAGAAAATAGCGCTGCACCTGATGGCCCGACTACCGGCCTCGGTGCAGTTGGAAGACCTTATGCAGGCCGGCATGATTGGCCTGCTTGAGGCTGCCCAGCGCTACAGTTCCGCAAAAGGCGCTACCTTCGAAACCTATGCCGGTATCCGCATCCGCGGCGCCATGGTGGATGAAATCCGCAAGGGCGACTGGGTGCCTCGGTCCGTTCACCGCAACGCCCGCCGCATCTCTCAAGCGATCAAGGCCGTGGAAGACCGCGAAGGCCGAGAAGCTCAGGACCTTGAGGTCGCTGAAGAGCTGGGAATGGAGCTGTCGGAATATCACGCCTCGCTATCGGACGCTAACAGCGGACGACTTTTTAGCCTTGATGAGCTCAATGAATCCGGTGAGCTGCCGATAGAAGAAGCAGAGACCAGTGATAATCCTCTGGATGGCTTGGCTTCCGACTCTTTTCGACGCAACCTGGCGCATGCCATTGAGGAGTTACCGGAGCGCGAGAAGCTGGTTCTGAGCCTGTATTACCAGGAAGAGCTGAACCTGAAAGAGATCGGCGCAGTCCTTGGGGTAAGCGAAAGTAGGGTCAGTCAGATTCACAGCCAGGCCGCACTGCGATTGCGCGGGCGGCTGTCCGACTGGCAGCGGGACGCCAACGATTGATAACGAATGACGTGTGTCCGGTTCATGGCGCTGTGTAGTTTTTGGTAACCGGCGCTTTACATGGTCATCAAAGATCAGACAATACGTGGTTAAAAACACGGCCCGTTAGGTTTCGAGCTCAACGGTCAAACGAATTCCGGGTGTGACTAACTGGAGGTCCCTTTGGACAAGAACATGAAAATCCTGATCGTGGATGACTTTTCCACGATGCGACGGATCATCAAGAACCTGCTGCGCGATCTTGGGTTCAGCAACACCGACGAAGCCGACGACGGCAATTCCGCACTGCCGATGCTGAAAAGTGGCAAGTACGACTTCCTGGTGACGGACTGGAACATGCCGGGCATGTCTGGTTTTGACCTGCTGAAAGCCGTGCGCGCGGACGAGAACCTGAAGACTCTGCCGGTGCTGATGGTGACCGCGGAAGCCAAACGCGACCAGATTGTCGCTGCTGCGCAGGCTGGCGTGAACGGTTACGTAGTCAAGCCTTTCACGGCTGCGGTGCTTAAAGAAAAGATTGAGAAAATCTTCGAACGTATTCAGTAACCAGAGGTCGGATGGCTCTCATGAGCGATAGCAATACGAACCATCGGAGCCTCGATCCGGAGGTGACTGAAAAGCTCCAGCGTCAGAGTGAGGAGTTGGTCAAGAGTGTGCAGGCCGGCGACTTTGCTCAAGCAATGACGGTGATTAACGAGCTGAGCGAGGTCAGGGATCAAAGCCTGTACCGTGAGGTTGGACGCCTCACCCGGAGTCTTCACGAGGCCATTCGGAATTTCCAGATAGATCCGCGCAGTGCGGAGCAGCAGGAAGCGCTGTCGAAGATGACCGACGCCTCCGATCGCCTGGAATACGTTGTGCAGATGACCAGCCAGGCCGCTAATCGCACCATGGACCTGGTTGAAGAGACCATGCCGGTGGCAAGCGCCGTCCGCAACGAAGCGACGGAACTCCGAGACGAATGGCAGCGCCTGCGTCGGCGTGAGATGCAGCCGGCGGAATTCCGCGAGCTGTACGGCCGGATTGACCGCTTCTTCGTCAGCCTGACTGCCGACGCCGACAGCATGTATAACAGCTTGTCTGAAATCCTGCTGGCCCAGGATTTCCAGGACTTGACCGGCCAGGTGATTCAGAAGGTCACCGCCCTGGTGAAAGAAGTCGAAGAACAGATGCTGAGCCTCGTGGTGATGGCGAGCCATGTGGATCAGCTCACTGGCACCGTGCACAAGATTGATGAAGCTGAGGTTTCGGCAGAGCAGGGTGTAGGGCCGCAGATCAAGGCCGAAGAACGTGAAGATGTAGTGTCGGGACAGGACGACGTTGATGATCTGCTGTCCAGTCTCGGTTTCTGAACTAATGAGGGTTGCCCATGGCGTTTGATGCCGATGATGAGATTCTCCAGGACTTCCTGGTGGAAGCCGGTGAGATTCTCGAGAAACTGTCAGAGCAGTTGGTAGATCTTGAGCGAAATCCTGATGACAGTGACTTGCTCAACGCCATATTCCGTGGTTTTCACACGGTAAAGGGTGGTGCCGGCTTTCTGCAGCTTGAGGCGCTGGTCAACTGCTGCCACTCGGCTGAGAACGTTTTCGACATCTTGCGTAACCACAAGCGCAAGGTGGATTCCGAACTCATGGACGTGGTGCTTGAAACCCTCGACCACGTTAACTCGATGTTTGATCAGGTCAGAAATGGCGAAGAACTGACGCCGGCCCCGGATCAGCTCATTGCTTCCCTCGACGCTTTTGCTGAACCCGCAGGCGAAGCACCTGACCAGGAGGAAGCTTCCGCTGTCGCACCGCAATCGGCGGAAGACGGTGGCGATATTACCGATGAAGAATTCGAGCAGTTGCTGGACGCCCTGCAGGACGGCAGTGCCGCTCCGGATTCTCCAGCGACGGCTGCTGACCCGGTCAAGGCTGAGCCGGTTGCGGGCGGTGGATCCGGCGATGACGACATCACCGACGATGAATTCGAAGCCCTGCTGGACCAGCTCCATGGCAAAGGCCAGTTTGCCGGTGCTGTCTCCGCAGATGAGCCGGCGCCGGCAGCTGATACCAGCGCTGCGGCCAGCGCCAGCGAATCGGCGGCTGCGGGTGATGATCTGATTACTGACGATGAGTTCGAAAAGCTGCTGGACGAGCTGCATGGCAAAGGCGGTGCGCCAACCGCAGCGGGCACTGGCGAGACCGGAAAACCAGCCGCGGAGTCTGCCAAGGCAAAGCCGGTTGCTCCGAAGAGTGAGCCAAAGAAAACCGAACCCAAGAAAGCTGAGCCCAAGAAGGCCGAAGCCAAGCCAGCGGCCTCAACAGCCCCTGCGTCAGGCCGAGATACGTCCCCGGCCGCTGAGACCACCGTGCGCGTAGACACCAAGCGCCTGGACGACATCATGAACATGGTGGGCGAGCTGGTGCTGGTGCGCAATCGGTTGCAGCGCCTGGGTGCGTCCAGTGAAGACGAGCATATGCACAAAGCCGTCTCCAATCTCGATGTCGTCACCACCGATCTGCAGGCGGCGGTCATGCAAACCCGCATGCAGCCGATCAAGAAAGTATTTGGCCGGTTCCCGCGCGTGGTTCGGGACCTGGCTCGCAGCTTGAAAAAAGAAGTGAACCTCGTGATGCACGGGGAAGACACCGATCTGGACAAGAACCTGGTGGAAGCATTGTCCGATCCGCTGGTCCACCTGGTACGGAACTCTGTGGATCACGGTATCGAAGCGCCCGACGTTCGGGAAAAAGCCGGCAAGCCGCGCCAGGGTACCGTTACCCTGTCCGCTGAGCAGGAGGGTGACCATATCCTGCTGGTCATCGAGGACGATGGTGCTGGTATGGACCCCGAGGTACTGCGTCGCAAAGCCGTCGAGAAGGGTGTTTACGAGCAGGATGCCGCCGATCGCCTGACCGATAACGAGTGTTTCAATCTGATCTTCGCCGCAGGCTTTTCCACCAAGGAGCAGATCTCGGATGTCTCCGGTCGTGGTGTTGGCATGGACGTGGTCAAGACCAAAATTGGTCAGCTCAACGGCCAGATCAGCATTGTCTCGGAATTGGGCAAGGGCTCCCGGATCATCATCAAGGTGCCGTTGACCCTCGCGATCATGCCGACTCTGATGATCATGCTTGGCGACCAGTCATTCGCGCTGCCGCTGGTCAACGTGGTGGAAATCTTCCACCTGGATCTTACCAAGACCAACATCGTCGACGGGCGTGAATGCATCGTCGTACGAGACAAGGTGTTCCCGCTGTTCCACATCAAGCGCTGGTTGGTGGGTAAGGGTAAAGGCCAAGAAGAACCCGCCAACGCCCATGTGGTCATCGTTGCCATGGGTACCAAGCAAGTGGGCTTTGTGGTGGATCAGTTGGTGGGCCAGGAAGAAGTGGTCATCAAGCCGCTGGGCAGAGCGCTTCAGGGTACCCCGGGTATGGCGGGAGCGACCATCACTGGTGACGGCCGTATTGCCCTGATTATTGACGTTCCCAGCCTGCTGCAACACTACAGTTGACGCTGGTCCGGCTTGGACGTGGAAGCGGACTTCGTTAGGAGAAATGGATGACAGTTTCTGTCCTGGTCGTGGATGATTCAGGTTTCTTTCGCAAACGGCTGACGGAAATTCTGACAGGCTCCGGCCAGATCAAGGTATTAGGCGCGGCCACCAATGGCCGCGAGGGTGTCGAACTGGCGGCGAAATTGCGGCCTGATGTCATCACCATGGATTACGAGATGCCGGTCATGGATGGTATCTCGGCCGTCCGGGAAATCATGAAAAAGCACCCGACACCGGTGCTCATGTTCTCGTCGCTCACCTACGAAGGCGCCCGGGTAACCCTGGACGCGCTGGAAGCCGGGGCGGTGGATTTCCTGCCGAAAAATTTTGAGGAAATCGCCCGTGATGGCGGTCAGCTCCAGCGTATCCTGATTGATCGTATTCTCGACGTTGCCCGTAGCCAACCTGGCGCCCGGCCGAACTCCGCCCCGGTCACCAGGCCCGCGGATCAAACCGCTCGAAACAACACCGCTGCGCGCACTCCTACACCGTCACCTGCGGCACCCCGCCCAGCACCGGCTCAGCGTCGACCAGAGGCTGCCGTCGAGACAGAAGTCAGCCGGCGTTCTTACCGGCGTGGGCCTGCCAAGCACTACACCGCCGTTGGCATTGGGACTTCCACCGGCGGCCCGGTGGCCCTGCAGCGGGTGTTGACGGCTTTGCCGGCATCTTTCCCGGCACCGATAGTGCTGGTTCAGCACATGCCCGCCAGTTTTACCCCGGCCTTTGCCGAGCGCCTCAATAAGTTGTGCCGGATTGAAGTTCGCCAGGCCGAAGACGGCGACATGCTCAAGCCTGGTCTGGCTTTGCTGGCGCCCGGCGGCAAGCAGATGATGATTGAAAACCGTGGTGGCCAGGGTCGGGTTCGTATTCTGCCTGGCGATGAACGCCTGAACTACAAGCCCTGTGTCGACGTCACCTTTGGCTCACTGGCGCGTAGTTTTCCCGGCAAGACTCTGGGCGTAATCCTCACGGGCATGGGTGCGGACGGTAAGGATGGCTGCCGGATGATGAAGCAGAGCGGTTCCGACGTCTGGTCCCAGGACGAAAAATCCTCGGTCATCTATGGCATGCCCATGGCGGTGGCGAAAGCCGGGCTCAGCGATGAAATTCTGGCGCTCGACGAAATCGGGCCGCGGCTGGTGGAAGGCGTTTCCTGATGGATATTCTCAGTCTCCTCGGCATAGTACTGGCCTTTGCCGCCATCCTGGGCGGCAACCTGCTCGAGGGTGGGGCGCTCAGTTCGCTGTTCAATGCCCCGGCTGCCCTGATCGTGGTGGGCGGAACTCTTGCGGCAACCATCCTGCAAACCTCCTGGCCGATTCTGAAGCGGGCCTTTCAGCAGGTGCGCTGGGTGCTGGTGCCGCCGTTCATCAGCATGGAAGACGGCATCGGCAAAGTCATTGATTGGAGCGTAAAGGCCCGCAAGCAGGGTCTGCTCGGGCTTGAAGGCCTGGCCGAGCGTGAGCCCGAACTGTTTGCCCGCAAGGGCCTGCAGCTGTTGGTGGACGGCGCTGAAACCGAGACAATTCGCGGCATCATGGAGGTGGACCTGGAATCACGGGAACAGCGTGATCTGGAGTCCGCCCAGGTTTTCGAGGCCATGGGTGGGTATTCACCGACCATCGGAATCATCGGCGCGGTCATGGGCCTGATTCAGGTGATGACCAATCTGGAAGACCCGCAATCCCTGGGTAGCGGTATTGCCACCGCCTTTGTTGCCACCATTTACGGGGTGGCTCTGGCTAACCTTCTGTTCTTCCCGGTTGCCAACAAGCTTCGCGGCATCGTCCGGGAGCGAACCCGTTACCAGGACATGATGATCGACGGCATCATTGCCATCGCCGAGGGGGAAAACCCCAAATCCATTGAAATGCGACTGCGGGGCTTCCTGCAGTAGTCATGGTCGGGGCATCGTATGCGACGCCGTAGGCAGTCCCAGCAAGATCTTCACAACAAGGAGCGGTGGCTGATTTCCTATGCGGATTTCATCACCCTGCTGTTCGCTTTTTTTGTGGTGATGTATTCGGTGTCCTCGGTGAACCAGGGTAAGTACAAGGTGCTCTCGGAAACCTTGACCGGGGTGTTCAATGCGCCTCAGCGTTCCTTTCAGCCTATCGCGGTCGGCGATCAGCCCCCGCAGCCGGCCAGCGATGTCGTCATTCCTCCGCCCGTCACCGAGGCGCCCCGAAACCCCGAGCGTGAGGCCGAGGTGCGCAGCAGGGCGCTCAGTGCCATGGCCGATCAGCTGACCCTGGAATTTGAAGAGTTGATTAGCCAGGGCGTTATCACCCTGGAATCCAGTGATCGCTGGCTGGAACTGAATCTTCCCAATAGCCTGTTGTTTGGCAGCGGCGATGCCGAGCCGCACTACGATGCCTTCGCCGTGATCAAGAAAATCGCCACGGTGCTGCGCAATCGTGATAACGCGGTAAAGGTCGAAGGGTTCACCGATGACCGGCCCATCAGCAGCCCGCGTTTTCCCTCCAACTGGGAGCTGTCGGCAGCGCGGGCCGCGGCGGTGGTGCGGATGTTGTCGATGGAGGGCATTGAGCCTGAACGATTGGCCGCAGTGGGTTACGGTCGGTTCCAGCCGGTTGCTCGCAACGACACCGACGAGGGGCGTCGCCGTAATCGCCGGGTCGTCCTTTTGATTTCCCGTGACGCCAGTGTTCGCGGTGTCATGCGCTGACAGCGCGGATCGGCGGCACATGCGTATGGCAGCGTTGGCACGGTTCCTGTATTTACTCATGGCAGTAATCTTTCCCGGCAATCGATTGCCGCCGCAGTCTGTTTACGGTGCGTCATCGGTGTTCAAGTTGCCGGGCAAGTGGCCGATAAGCAGGAATGCAGCAGCGTTCACCGCCGCTGTCATGGCGTTTTCTTTGGAGAAAAATACGTGCGAATCTGGGCAGTAGCCAATCAGAAAGGTGGTGTTGGCAAAACCACATCCGTGGTGGCGTTGGGCGGCATGCTGGCCGAGCGCGGAAAGCGGGTGCTGGTGGTGGATCTGGATCCGCACGGGTCTCTGACGAGCTGGTTTGGTTACGATCCCGATACCATTGCGCACAGCGTGTTTGATCTGTTCCAGCATCAGGGCAAGGTGCCCGAGGGACTGCCGGCCCAGCTCATCACCGAAACCAGTTGCCGGGGCCTGTCGTTGTTGCCCGCGAGTACCGCGCTGGCGACGCTGGAGCGTCGTATGGTCGGCGTTGAAGGCATGGGGCTAATTATCTCCCGTGCCCTGGCCCAGTTGTGGGACGATTTTGATTACGTCATTCTCGACAACACCCCGTCGCTGGGCGTGCTGATGGTCAACGCCCTGGCTGCGGCTCAACACCTGGTCATTCCTGTACAGACCGAGTTTCTCGCCATCAAGGGTCTGGAGCGCATGTTGCACACCCTGAAGATGATCATGCGGTCCCAGAAGAACGAATTGACCTACACCATTGTTCCCACTCTGTACGATCGCCGTACCCAGGCGTCGGTGAAGAGTCTGAACCTGTTGCGTAAAACCTACCCGGATACGCTGTGGCGCTTTGCGATACCGGTTGACACCAAATTCCGGGACGCCAGCCAGGCTGGCTTGGTTCCCTCGGCGGTGGATGCCACTACCCACGGCGTGCGAGCCTACAGTAAACTGCTTGACGATCTTTTGACGCGGGCAGGGTCGGTTAAGGAGCGTCAGCATGGCTGACGAAAAAATGACAAAGCTGGCGGATCCGGCCAGCGCCATCGCCAGTTACCTGGACGATCTGCTGCACACGGCGACGGACTCGGCGCTGCGCGAAGAGGTCACTGTCGAGGTGCCGGCACCGGAGCCGCAGGTGGATGCCCAGCCGATCGAGCAGGGGGTGGCAGCACCGGTTCTGGAGCCGGAGCCTGAACCTGAGCCGCCCGCGCCGACGGTAGTGGCAGAGCCCGCACCTCCGGAGCCTGTAACGGCTGAGCCCGAGGTGGAAGTCCGTCATGCACCGGATCCAAAGCCGGCGGAGCAGGCGCCGGTGGCTCGGCCAGATTGGTCAGAGACGCCCTTCGAGTGCCTGATTTTTACCGTTGCCGGACTTCAGCTGGCGGTGCCACTGATTTTGTTGGGCGCCATTCATAGGGTTGAGGACGCCAGCGAGATCCGGCCGATTCCGGGCAGTCCGCGCTGGTACATGGGTATGCGCCCGGACCGCGATCAGAACCTGAGGGTGGTGGACACCGCGGAATGGATTATGGCCGGACGAGTCCCGGAGAATGCCCGGGACAACTACCGGTTTGTGATTCGTCTGGATAACAGCGAGTGGGGCCTGGCCTGCGACGACGTAGCCCAGTCGTTCACGCTGAGGCCCGACGAAGTGCGCTGGCGCAGCGCGCGCAGCAAGCGGCCCTGGTTGGCCGGAACTGTGATTGATCATATGTGTGCGCTCATTGATGTGCGCACCATGGCCGACCTTCTGGTGCGGGCCGAACGCGAACAACATCTGGATCTGAGCTGACGAAAACGTCGGTTACCGATTGAAACCGTGCCACGCTGGCACGGTTTGTGCCCTTAACTATAGTATTGGGCACTGATGATGATTTTTTGACGATCAGGTTGCCCGCCGGGCAGCCACAGAGGAGATACAGTGCTATGGCATCCCCGAGCGGACAACACAATCAGGTCCAGGACGATCAGGTACTGCAGTACGTGACCTTCCGATTGGATGACGAGACCTACGGTCTGGACGTCATGCAGATTCAGGAGGTGCTGAGGTACACGGAAATTGCTCCGGTTCCCGGTGCGCCCGATTACGTGCTCGGCATCATCAATCTGCGGGGTAACGTGGTTACGGTTATCGACACCCGTCGCCGGTTTGGTCTGGCGGATGCCGAAGTGACCGACGCAACGCGGATTGTGGTGATGGAATCGGCCAATCAGGTCATGGGAATTCTGGTGGATTCAGTGGCTGAAGTGGTCTACCTGAAGTCCAGCGAGATTGAAACTGCACCGAACGTGGGTAACGAGGAAAGTGCCAAGTTTATCCAGGGCGTGTGCAACAAGGATGGTGAGCTGATCATCCTGGTTGAGTTCGACAAAATGCTGTCAGAGAACGAATGGGCGGAAATCGCCGCACTGTAAAAGAGGGCTTCCGGGTCCACAGTGCCAAAGATGGACGCCTTTCGAGTTAAATCACGGGAGACGTCCGTCATGTTTGCAGAAATTCCTTCCTACCTTCCTTGGGTACTTACCGTTGGTGTTGGTGCGTTGTTGGTTATCCAGGGCTTTGTTCACGGTCGCCAGATCCGGCAACTGAAAGCGTCACTCAAGGATCGCTGCGATACTCTGGGTCGAGAGCTGCATGCCACCACAAGTGGCAGCGTGGGCATCGGCCAACGGCTGGTGGGCTGTGAGCGCCAGTTGCACGAACTCCGCACTACACTTGATGAAATGCGCCAGAACGACCCGCTGCGTATCTCCTACGACGAGGCCTCGCGCCTGGTGGATCTGGGGGCCGACATCGAGGACCTGATGAACACCTGTGGTATCTCACGCCCGGAAGCGGAGCTGGTCTCCGCTCTGAAGAAGCGGCAGGCGGCGTAAGCCTCGAACGGACGGAGGTCCCGTCGCCGGTTAAGTGGCGGCGGGATCGTCTTTACGACCGGCGTCTTCGGGCGTGCGGCCGCGGATGTGAAAAGCAAACGCCAGAATTTCGGCAATCACCCGATACAGGCTCTCCGGAATCTCCTCATTTAGCGAGAGCCGGGCCAGGATGCTGGCCAATTCTGCATTTTCGTACAGGGGTACGCCGTGCTCCCGCGCTATCCTGACAATCTCCTGCGCCAGTTCCTCGGTACCGGTAGCCGCGATCGTGGGCGCCTGCTCACCATCGTATTTCAATGCCACAGCCGCGTGAGTGGGCTGGTTTGACGAACGTTCACTCATGCTCGGGTATCCACCAATCTATGCTCAAGCCGGGTGACGGAGGCTTCGGGGCTGCCGCGCCGGCATTCCAGGTCCGTCACTTCCAGGCCGAGGTTGGTCAGGCTCTGTCTTAACAAGGGTAGTTCCTCGTTCACCTGGCGCAGAGTGCTTTGTTTCTCCGCCCAGACCCGGGCACTGACCGATTGCTGACGCAACGCCACGTCGAAGTGCAGGGGGCCGGCTTCGTCCAGGTCCATGGCCAGCGCCAGTCGCCACTCGCTGGTTGCGGCTTTCTGTGGATCCCGCTTGTCGCTGCGTTCGTCCGGGTGTTGGTCGATGCGCAACTGTGCCACTTTGGGTTCGTTCTGGGGGGTGACCCAGGGCAGTTCCAGCAGCACGGTGGTCAGTGGCGCCGGCGCGTCACCACCACCTCGGGCCGCCAGTACCTGGCTGTGTAACTGATTAACGGTAATCCGGTTGAGCATGCCGGCCAGCAGCCGCAGCATCTGGCCCACCGTGGTGGGTTCGCTGGTAGCCGGCGCAGGCGAGGGTGTCATGGCCTGCGGAAATTGCAGTGGAGCCTGAACCAGCTCGGGGCTGGCCAGAGGGGTGATGCGGGTGAACTGTTCCGGACCCTGGCCCTGTTGGGCCAGCAGGGCGGTAATGACCCGGCCGATGGCCAGTTTCAGGTCTGGCATGGTGGCCGAGGGGTTCTGGGCCAGCCGGGACTCGGCAAACACGCCGCTCTCGGCGATCCACTGTTTCACCTGCTGCAGTGGCTGCTCCTGGCCTCCGCTGCCTGGCTTCAGGCTGGTGGCCGTGGGCAGATTCGCCAACACCTGCTGAATGCTCTGGCGGGCAGCTTCCGGCAGCGGTTGTGCCACGCGAGCAGATGGCAGCTGGCCGGGGCTCGGGTCTGGCTTCAGGCCCTGGCTCAAGCTGGCCAGCATCCGGCTCAGGCCGCTTTCCAGGTTTTGTTGCCAGGGCAGGTGTTGGGCCAATGCCTTGGCAACCACGGCGGCCTGGGCTGGAGCCAGCTTGCCCATTAGCTGCAGTTCGTTGCCGGCCCGCATAATCTTTACCCAGTCGCCCGGCTCCAGCGAGGTCTTGCCAATGGCTGCGTCCACCGTCAGGGATTTGCCGCGCACATCGAGCAACAGTTCCGCTCGATCCCCGGCCTGGCGGTTGATCACTTCGGCGACCCTGGCCAGTGTGGTTTGCCGGTTGGCGAGCTGCAGCGCATCGAGTTGCTGACGGGCGGAAGCCGGGAGATCGGCAACGGCCTTCTGGCTCGCTGCTGCGCTGGAAGGCTGCGAGCTGGAGGAGGGCACAGTAGGCTGGGGCGGCTGTGGGCCAGTCGGTAGTTTCATCGCAATTGGTTTGGTGTCGGGCGATTTGGTATCGGGCAAGAGTAATCCGCCCGGGGTTTCGTTATAATACGCCGCGCCGGTGGGTCTTGCCGTGAAAAAATGTCTGCACCCGCCATGTCCGTGTTGAATGCATCCGATGTCGCGTGTGCGCATCGTCCTGGTTACGGGGCCCTGATGTCTGAGCCGATCCTACAGGCGACCAATCTGCAGTGTGAGCGAGATGAGCGGATGCTGTTCCGTGACCTTTCATTTTCCATACTGCCCGGTACGGTTACCCGTGTCGAGGGGGCAAATGGAACCGGCAAAACCACCTTGCTGAGAATTCTGGCTGGCCTCAACGATGCCTGGTCCGGCGAGCTATTGTGGTGCGGTAAGTCCCGCAATTGGCACCGCGAGGAATTCTTGCGCAACGTGCTGTACCTTGGGCACCGCCCGGGCATCAAGGCGCTGCTGACTCCGATGGAGAACCTGCGTGCCCTGGTAGCCGCCCGTCGCCCAGTCGCCGATACCGTTTTGCGCCAGGCGCTGTCTGGAACCGGACTGGATGGCTTTCACGACGTACCCTGCCGCCGCCTGTCCGCTGGCCAGCAGCGCCGTGTCGCCCTGGCTCGTTTGCTGATCGCCGACGAACCCCTGTGGTTGCTTGATGAAGTGTTCACCGCCATCGATGCCAAGGGTGTCAGCGCCATTGAGGCATTGCTACAGCAGCGTGCCGCTGAGGGTGGGGCCGTGGTAGTGACCACGCACCATGAGTTGCAGTTGCCGGGAATGCGGAGCATCAAGTTGGGTGAGGTGGCTGCGCAATGAATGCGGAAACCCGTCCACTGATCAAACCACAGGAATCGGGCGTAAGTACTGTTGCTGCCATGAGGGCGGTCTTCAGCCGGGATATGAAAGTGGCCTTCCGGCAGCGCCAGGATCTGCTCAATCCCCTGCTGTTTTTTGTCATGGTGGTCACCCTGTTCCCACTGGGGGTAAGCCCGGAAGTGTCATTTCTGCGCGAGGCGGGTGCGGGCATTCTATGGGTGGCAGCGCTGTTGTCCGTGCTGCTGTCGCTGGACCACCTGTTTCGCCACGATTTTGATGACGGTACCCTCGAGCAACTGGTATTGCAGCCGCAGCCACTGTTTCTACTGGTGTTGGCGAAAACCCTGGCGCACTGGGTGCTGACTGGTTTGCCATTGGTATTGTTGGCGCCGGTTTTAGGGGTGATGGTGCACCTGGAAGGGAACTCCATCGCGGTTTTGTGTCTAACGCTGCTGATCGGAACACCGGTGCTGAGCCTGATCGGCTCCATTGGCGCGGCACTGACCCTGGGCCTGCGCTCAGCCGGTGTGCTCTTGTCTCTGCTGATTATCCCGCTGTACATTCCGGTGCTGATCTTTGGCACCGGCACAGTGGCCGCAGCAACGGAGGGCGCTCCGGTCGGGGCATACGTGGCCTTGATGGGAGCTTTTCTGGTCCTGGCGATAACACTGGCACCATTTGCAGCCGCCGCAGCGCTGAGAATCAGCCTGTCGAACAGCTAGGAATTATTGATGATGTTTAGGGTATCCGTCTGATGTGGCAGATTTTTCATAAACTGGGTTCGCCCAAATGGTTTTTCGGGATCGCAACCCGGTTGATGCCGTGGTTGCTGGCGGGCGCATTGGCCTTGCTGGCCGTGGGCCTGGTCTGGGGCCTGGCCTTTGCACCCAAGGATTACCTTCAGGGCAACAGTTACCGGATTATCTTCATTCACGTACCCTCGGCGTTCCTGGCGCAGTCGGTGTATATCATGATGGCGTCGGCCGCG
Source organism: Marinobacter sediminum (assembly GCF_016820575.1). Taxonomy (GTDB): domain Bacteria; phylum Pseudomonadota; class Gammaproteobacteria; order Pseudomonadales; family Oleiphilaceae; genus Marinobacter; species Marinobacter sediminum. Next base: position 432,258 of record NZ_JAEMQH010000002.1, read on the forward strand.
GTCGTGACGCTGGTCTGGCGGATGAAGCTGGCCGATGTCTTCGTCAAGGCGGTTGCTCCGGTTGGCCTGGTGCTGACCTTCCTGGCCCTTTTCACGGGCGCGGTTTGGGGCAAACCGACCTGGGGTACCTGGTGGATCTGGGATGCCCGGCTTACCTCAATGCTGATTCTGCTGTTTCTCTATGGCGGAGCGATCGCCCTGGACCGGGCCATCAATGATGAGAAGTCGGCGGCTCGTGCGGTCGCGGTACTGGTATTGGTCGGGGTGGTAAATATCCCTATCATCAAATACTCCGTGGAATGGTGGAATACCCTGCACCAGCCTGCGACGTTCAAGCTGACCGAAAAGCCGTCCATGCCGGCGGAAATGTGGGTGCCTCTGTTGCTGTCGGTCCTGGGCCTGTACCTGATGTTCGGCTGGCTTGCCTGCCTGCGCATGCAGACAGAAATCCTGGTTCGTGAGCAGCGTACGCGCTGGGTTAAAGAACATGTTCTGGCGCGGAGGGCTGGTTAAATGGCATTCGACTCGTTTACCGCGTTCATCGCAATGGAAGGCCACGGTCCCTACGTTTGGACCTGTTATGGCGTCTTTTTTCTGCTCGTGGCGGCGATGATGGTCTGGTCATGGCGTCGACACCAGGCGGAGCTGAAATCTTGCCGCCGGGTTCACGAAGCCGCAGACGGCAGCGGACGCGGCTCGGCGCAACCGACACCGGCGACGTTTACCCGGGTAAAAGTTTCTCAAGACTGAATGGCAGATACTGAATGCATCCTATCCGTAAAAAACGACTGACCATCGTTCTGTTTCTGATTGCAGGTGTCGCGGTGGCGGTGGGCCTGACCACCTATGCATTGCGTCAGAATATCAACCTGTTCTACGACCCGAGTCAGATTTCTGCCGGAGAAGCACCGGTGGATGTTCGCATTCGCGCCGGTGGTATGGTCGAGGAAGGCTCGGTGGTGCGTGATCCGGAGAGCCTCGAGGTGGAGTTCCGGGTGACCGATTTCAGTGCCTCAGTACCGGTGGTTTATGTCGGTATCCTGCCGGACCTGTTTGCCGAAGGGCAGGGTGTTGTTGCCATGGGTAAGCTGAATGGCAAGGGTCGATTTGTTGCCGATCAGGTCTTGGCCAAACACGATGAGAATTACATGCCACCGGAAGTGGCGGAGGCGTTGGCGAAATCCGCCAAGGCGCGGGGTGAGAACGGTGAGGGCACCGGGGCGCCATCCACGTATTGATTGTTAAACTACAAACGGCCATGTGGCCGGAGGGCTTTGATGTATCCGGAACTCGGACAGCTCGCACTGATTCTTTCGCTGTTGTTGGCAGTGCTTCTCTCGGTAGTTCCCCTGGTGGGATCGATTGCCGGACGGGATAACCTGCAGGGGTTCGGTCGCCCGCTGGCGACCGGCATGTTTGTTTTTGTCGCTCTGGCGTTCGCGGTGCTCACCCACGCCTTTCTCACAGACGACTTCTCAGTGGCCTACGTGGCCAATAACAGTAACAGTCTGTTGCCTTGGTACTATAAATTCAGTGCGGTCTGGGGCGGCCACGAGGGCTCGCTGCTGTTGTGGATTCTAATGCTGGCGGGCTGGACATTGGCGGTGGCGGTGTTTAGCCGCCGGTTGCCCTCGGTGGTGGTGGCCCAGGTCCTTTCGGTCCTCGGCATGGTCACCGTCGGTTTCATGCTGTTTACTTTAATTACCTCCAACCCTTTTGATCGCCTGCTGCCCAATGTGCCTGCAGACGGTGCCGACCTGAATCCGCTGCTGCAGGATTTCGGCCTGATCGTACACCCACCGATGCTCTACATGGGGTACGTTGGTTTTGCTGTCGCCTTCGCGTTTGCCATTGCCGCACTGATCAATGGTCGTTTGGATGCTGCCTGGGCTCGCTGGACAAGGCCTTGGACGACTGTGGCCTGGTCATTTTTGTCACTCGGAATTGCGCTGGGTAGTTGGTGGGCCTACTACGAATTGGGCTGGGGTGGCTGGTGGTTTTGGGATCCGGTCGAGAATGCTTCGCTGCTACCCTGGTTGTCCGGTACCGCACTGATGCATTCCCTGGCGGTGACTGAAAAACGCGGTGTCTTCAAGAGCTGGACCGTTCTGCTGGCCATTGTCACTTTCGCACTTAGCCTGCTGGGAACGTTCTTGGTGCGTTCCGGTGTGCTGACCTCGGTCCATGCCTTCGCGTCTGATCCGGAGCGCGGAGTTTTTCTGCTGGCGTTGTTGGCGGTCACGGTGATCGCCAGCCTGACGCTCTATGCGTTCCGTGCCCCGGTCGTGCACGTTCGTGCCAGGTACGGATCCTTGTCCCGGGAAATCTTCCTGCTGCTGAACAATGTGATGTTGGTTTCCGCCACGCTGTTGGTGGCTATTGGCACCCTGTATCCGCTGGTGCTCGATTACCTGGAGATGGGCAAGCTGTCTATTGGTGAGCCGTTCTTCAACATCACCTTCAGCCCGCTGGCGGTCGCAACCGGCTTGTTGATGGGCGCGGGTATCTTCTCCCGCTGGAAGAAAACCGATGGTGGCTGGCTTGCTCGCAAATTGCTGTGGCCGTTGGCCATTAGCCTGGTGGCCACTGCTGCGGTACTGATTGGTTACGGAGGCTTTACGCCTTGGGCTTTTGCCGGGATTTTCACCGCCATGTGGGTCGCCGTGGCGACCTTCTGGGACCTCTGGGAAAAGTCCGCGTCACGCAAAGGGCGCCTGCATGGCCTGAAACGCCAGTCGCGCAGCTACTACGGAATGGTGTTGGGTCATTTGGGCCTGGCCATCGTCATGGCCGGTGCCACTGTTGTGTCCAATTATGGCATCGAGCGAGATGTTCGTATGGTGCCGGGTGATGTGGCCACTGTGGGCGATTACCAGTTTGTATTCCGGGACATCGGTGAGCGCAGAGGTGCCAATTTTACGGCTCAATACGGCAACTTCGATGTGCTGCAGGACGGTGAGATAATTGCTAGCCTGCGCCCGGAGAAGCGCCAGTATTCTGTGGGCATGAGCGTGATGACCGAGGCCGACATTGACGCCGGTCTGTTCCGTGACATCTTCGTTGCTGTCGGCGAGCGGATTTCGGACGATGCCTGGGCCATTCGACTGCAATACAAGCCCCTGGTGCGCTGGCTGTGGTTGGGCTCCATATTTATGGCTGTCGGTGGTTTCCTCGCCATCGCAGATCGTCGTTACCGGGTTCGTGAGCGTTCGACCCAGAAGGCCACCACCGGAACCAGTGTCGGCACCGCAGCGAATTCCGCAGGAGTAGTATCATGAAGCGTTTTTTTCTGTTCCTGCCGTTGCTGATCGCCGTGGTGTTGGGTGTAGTGCTTTTCGCGGGTATTGGCAAGGATCCCACCAAACTGGAATCGGCGCTGATCGGCAAGCCTGTGCCGGCATTTAGTCTGAAGGATCTGAACACTCCAGAGACTCAGCTCAACGAAACCCTGTTCAAGGGCAAGGTGCAGCTGCTGAACGTTTGGGGCACCTGGTGTCCTGCCTGTCGCGACGAACACGACGACCTGATGTGGCTGGCCGAGGACGAGGGCGTGTCCATTGTTGGTCTGAACTATAAGGACAACCGGGACGATGCCCTGGTCTGGCTGGACCGTCTCGGCAATCCCTACAGCACATCAATTTACGATCCCCGGGGTACCCTGGGGTTCGATCTGGGCGTCTATGGCGCGCCGGAGACCTTCGTCATTGATGAGCAGGGTGTGGTGCGCTACCGCCATGTTGGTGTGGTCAACGAGAAGGTCTGGCGGGAGACCCTGCTGCCGGTAATCAACGATATCCGGGAGAATGGCTGATGGCCCGCTTTGCCCTCGTTGCCTTACTGCTGTTGCTGGCCCCCATGGCCAGCGCGCAGGTGACCGATGTCTACAACTTTGAGACCACACAGCAAGAGCAGCGCTTCCAGGACCTGATTGAGGAATTGCGTTGTCCAAAGTGTCAGAACCAGAACATTGCCGACTCCAACTCGCCCATCTCCAAGGACATGCGCGCCGAGGTTTATCGCCGCATGCGCGCGGGCGAGAGCAATGATCAAATCGTCGGTGCCTTGGTAGATCGCTTTGGCGAATTCATTCTGTACCGGCCCCAGGTCGAAAAACGCACCATTCTGCTGTGGGCAACGCCGGCTATTGCCGTACTGGGCGGTCTGCTGGTGGTGATCGGTGTCATCGTGCGCTCCCGGCGCCAGACTAACGAGACACCGGAACTGACGGCCGAAGAGAAAGCCCGCGTGGCCAAGATTCTTGCAGAGGACGATCAGGACAAACGGGCCTGATACTTGCCTCTCTGCTGCACTCATGATTGAACCTGTGACGATATCTCCATGACTGAAACCTTCTGGATTGCCGCAACGGTACTCATCATCCTGGCCCTTGCGTTTGTGTTGTATCCGGTGCTTTTTCACAGCTCAGCGGCGAGAGAGCGAGCTGACTTTAGAAACCAGAACCTGATGGCTTATCGCAGCCGGATGAAGGAGCTGGACGCCGAATACGAGGCGGGAGTGCTGGACGACGACAACTACCGGCAGCTGAAAGAAGAACTCGCGGGCTCCATGCTCGACGATGTCCCGGATGAGACGGTAATGGGGCCCGCCCTGAGTGGCCGCAAAAGTGCCATTGCCGTGGGTTTGATAGCTATTCTGCTGGTGCCTGCTGCGACCTATTACCTTTACCAGGAGTGGGGCGCCATGGATGACGTGGAACAGCTCATCACCATGCAGGCCATGGGGCAGACTGATAGCGCCCGCCAGAACCAGATGGCCGAATTGGCCGAACAGCTGAGGGAAAAGCTCGAGGCCAGCCCCGACAATCCCGATGGATGGGCCATGCTGGGACAGAGTTACATGCGTCTGGAGCAGTATCCGGCGGCGGCCTCGGCCTTTCGTCGTCTTTCGGAATACGCGCCCAATGAAAACGCCCGCGCCGTTGCGCTTGGTCTGGCTGCGCAGGCCCAGTTCTTCGACAGCCGGGGGGCTCTGACCGCTGAGGTGAGGGCGGCCATTGAGGCGGCCCGCGAACTGAATCCCGACGAGGTGAACGCTCTGGGCCTGCTGGGGATTCACGCCTTCAGCCAGGAAAACTACCGGGAAGCGATCAAGTACTGGGAGCGCATTGTCGCGGTGGCGCCAGATCATCCTCAGTTGGCTTCGATTCAGGGTGGTATTCAGGAAGCCTACGGCCGTCTGGGTGAAACGCCACCCAGTTTCGAGACGGCCGAGGCCGAGGGCCCAAGTGTGACCGTACGGGTGAGTTTGTCTGAGGCGTTTCGGGATCAGGTTCCGGCGGACACCGTGTTGTTCGTGTTCGCCCGTGGTCAAGGTGGCGCCGGTGGCCCGCCCCTGGCGATCACCCGTCTGACTGCCGGTGCGCTGCCGGCCGAAGTGCGGTTAGATGATAGCAAGTCGATGTCGCCGGAGGCGAAAATCTCCAGCGCCGAAGCGGTCATGGTGACGGCCCGGCTGAGCCGCTCAGGCAACGCCATCGCCCAGCCCGGAGACTGGCAGGGTAGCCTGGAAGTGCCGGCCGTGGTCACTGAAGAGGAGGGCGAGCCGGTCGAGTTAGTGATCGACCAGCAGCTCACTCAGTAACGGCGAGTCTCTCTCTAGAGCCTCTCTAAAAGGAGCCCCGGATAGCCGGAACCGGCTCCGCCACACCTACGCCGACAGGTTGTCGGGATACAGTGGCGGCAGTTCGGAACCCTGGGGCTCTTCCAACCTACCCTGCTCACGCACCTGTTCCAACGCCTTCGCCAGAGCGCGGCCGTCCCAATTCTCTGCAGTATCACCGGCCGGTGCGAACAGCCGAGCCTGCAGGCGCCGCAGTTCGGCGCTCAGGGTGGCATTGTTCAATCCGGCCATCGCCTCCGACGCCGTTTTGAAGTTTTTCCCTGCAAAGCGTTGATTCGCCCACTGCACCAGCAGCGCCGGAGTGGAGGCCGACCCCTTGCGGGCGGCTTGGATCAGTTGCTCAAACAGCTTGTTTTCCCGATGGTCCGGTTCAGCCGGCTCTGACTCGACCCAATTACCCGCGTTTCGGGCTCGCCACCACAACACCAGAGTGGCAAGCCAGAGTGCAGCCAGAACGAGGCTCAGCCATTGCCAGCCGGATGCGTCACCGTCCGAAGTCTTGGGCTCAGACGTTCTCGAGGCAGCTGTTTCATTATCGTTGCTGGAGGGCGTGGCTTGTGATGTCACCCGCGCTGAGGCATCACCGACCTGTAATGTCTTGGCGGGAATGAAGGCCACCTGCTCGCTGTCGGTGGTGGTGTCCCACCAGGTTATCCGCATTTCGGGCAGGGTCAGTGTGCCGGATTGCACCGGCACCAGGGCACGGGTCTGGCTCAGGCTTGAGGTAAGCCCGGCCGGTGTTATGTCGGTTTTCCGTTCCGGTGCTTCGGGGTAACTGCGCAGGCCCTCCGGAGTAAGTTCCGGCAGCGGAGGCAAAGCTTCGGCCGGCAGGCCCTCCGCCCGCAGGGTAATGTTGCGGGTCAGGTTCTCGCCGGTTTCCACCCGCAGGGAGTCAGGCAGCCCGGATTCTTCCAGGGTCAGGCCGCTGGCGGGCAGCCAGGTATCACCGGTGTAGCTGGCAGGAACATCCTTCACCGGAACCGGGTAGAGTTGCTCGCTGTCGCGCAGGAAAATCAGTTTGCCGCTGGCGTCGCGGGCCTGTCCTTCAAATTCGATCGGAGGCAGGGTCAGTTCGCCCGGTTGTTGCGGAAACAGCGCATAACGGCGTTCCACCACCCGGTAACGGACACCATCGCGGTAGCGGGAGTATTCCCGCTGTTTGCCCAGGGGCTCAATGATGGCATCCGGGTGTTCCGGTTCCGACAATTCGCCGCGCACCAGGTTGCCGCTGAAGAACAGGCGGATGGTCATGGTCAGTTGTTCCTGCACATAGACCTCCGCCTTATCGGCCGATAACTCGATGAAACTGTCCCGGCTGGCGGCCACTTTCTGGTCCGGTGGGCTTCCGCTCACGACCTGGATGTTGACCGGTTTCGAGGTCGAGTCCTTGAAGCTGAGTGACGGAATGGTCAGCTTGCCGCTGCGCTGGGGCGCCAGCTGATAGGTCCAAGTAATCTCACCCACCATGTCATTGTTCACGGTGCGAATGCTGTAGCGCTGGTTTTTACCCAGTACTTCGAACGCCGGTTCCACCTTTTCGATGTCGGGCGAGGGCAGGTTGGACAGGTCGAGATCGAAGAGATTGCTTAGGTTGATGTCCAGTTTCAGTGACCCAGTCACGGTCAGGGTCAGCACCTCGCCTTCGTAAAGCCGAGTGCGGTCTGGTTCGACCTTGAGTTCCCCGGCGTGGAGAGAGGTCGCCATCGCCATCAGAACCAATACGCGAATGGCAGAGATCACTAGCCGGTTTACCATGGTGTATCGCCCTCATCGGATGGTGTCTGGCGTTCCTGATACTGTTGCAGGAATTTGCGCTTCAGCAGGCCGCCGGGATTATCCGGAACCCGTCGCAGCCATTGTTCCTGGCCTTGGGACAGGGGCTGCTCGGAAATCTGGGCCGGTGCTTCAATCTGTCCGCTGCCGTCCGTGCCATCCTGGGATTCCGCCTGCTGTGGGTCTTGGTCCCCGGTGCTGCCCTGAGACTCGCTGGCATTGCTGTCGGTCTCGTTGGTGCCGTTGTTAGACGATTGCTCCGGCGGCTGGCCCGGGTCCTGGCTGTTCCCGGATTGGCCAGATTCCTGGGACTGCTCCTGGCCTTGATCGCCCGGTGATTGATCGGACGAGCCATTCTGCGAATCACCATTCTCTTGCTGTTGGGATGGCTGTGTCTGGTCTTGGCCCTCGCCCTGCTGTTGCTGTTGATCGAGTAGTTGCCTGACCAGTTCCCGGTTGTCCCGTGCGTCGGCCATGCCCGGGGCTTGTTCAAGGGCCTCGTCGTAGGCAGCCAGTGCCTGCTCCAACTGGCCGGCCCGGGCCAGGGCATTGCCCCGGTTGTAGTCTGCTCGTGCGCCCTCGGCGGCGGCAAAGGCCTCGGCGGCCTGTTCATACTGCTCCGACCGGTACAGGGCGCTTCCACGCCATTCCGGATCGTCCAGGCGGCTGGCGGCGTCGGCCGGGTTCTCACGGATCAGCTCCGGCGCCCGCTGGTCTTCCCGTTGCCAAAGTTCTCCCCACTGTTCTCCCCAGCCCATTGCCTGGGCCGGCTGTGGTGTGAGTGGCAGCACGGTGAGGGCAAGCACGGTAAAAGCGCCACGGCGCCAGCCCAGCAGCAACAGTGGCAGCACCAGCCAGAGCAGCCAGTAGCCGTCATCCTGCCAGCGGTTCACCGTCAGGCCAGAGTCGGTTTCCTGCCAATCGTCACTCTCCGTGGGTTCCAGTTGAAGGGCCTGGATATCACCCTCATCCAGGGTGAGTTGCTCGCTTGCGCCACCGTTCTGCTGGGCCAGGCTGGCCAGGGATTCGGAGTTGGCGCGGGTGATGACGATATCGCCGTTGTCGCGGATAAAACCGCGCTTGGCCAGGGGAATAGGGCCACCCTGTTCGGTGCCCACCACCAGGGTATCCAGGGACAGGCCGGTGCCTTCCAGGATTTGCGAAATGGCGGCGTGGTAGCGCGTCGGCACATCGTCGGTGATCAGCAGGATCCGGCCCTCGCCCGCCGCGCCCTGTTGCAGCAGATCGCGGGCGCGGGCAATGGCAAGATCGGCCCGGTTGCCCGGGGCCGGCATGATCACCGGTTCCAGGATATCCAGCATGCCTTCGATGGTTTTGCCGTCGTCGGTCAGCGGCGCCACCACGTGGGCGTCGGCGGCGAACACGATCAGGCCGTTCAGGCTGCCCTCACGGGCGTCCAGAATGTCGCGGATCTTGCGTTTGGCCAGAGTCAGCCGATTTGGTTCAAGGTCGGTGGCGAGCATCGACAGCGACAGGTCCAGCACAATAACCAGGCTATCTCCGGGCTGCTTCAGCGGCGTGGGTGCCTCGCGCCAGGCGGGACCGGCAAGGGCAATGGACAGGGCAATCACCGCCAGGGACACCGGTAGCATCGGCGATCGCTGCTGTTTGCCAGAGCTGCCGTCATGGCGGATAACCGGCGCCAGCAATCGTTCAGGAATGATCCGGGCCCAGCCGCTGTCGCCAAGACGCAGGTGCCTGAGTGTGAACACCAGCATGGGCAGGCTCAGTATCAGCAGCAGCCAGAACGGACGGAGAAAATGGAAATCAGCCATCGGTTTCCCTCTTTACTGCCGGCTGGCGGGATGTCACCAGCGAAGAGCCGTGGCGGAGCAGTAGCAGCACCAGCCACAACAAAGCTGCCAGGCCTGCCGGCCAGGCAAAGAGTTCAGTGACCGGTCGGTAGAACTTGCCCTCCAGTTCAATCGGTTCGAGCTGGTTGATACTTTCGTAGATCAGTTCCAGTTCCGGCAGGCTGCGGGCCCGGAAGTAGCGGCCGCCCGTCTGCTCGGCCATGCGGGTCAAGAGCGCCTCGTCCAGATCCCGCGACGGGTTCACCCGCCGCGAGCCCAGAAAGCCGCGTTGAACCATGGATTCGGCTCCGATACCGATGGTGTAGAGGCGGACACTGGCGGCCTTGGCAATCTCCGTGGCTTTGTCCGGGGTGATTTCGCCGGCGGTGTTGGCACCGTCGGTCAACAGGATAACCACGCGCTGGTCCTGTGGCCGGTCCCGCAGCCGCTTGATTGACAAGCCCACCGCGTCGCCGATGGCAGTGGCGCGACCCGCCATGCCCAGGACCGATTCCCGCATCAGGGTCTTTACGGTGGCCAGATCAAAGGTCAGTGGCACCTGCACGTAGGGTTGAGTGCCAAACAGGATAAGCCCGAGGCGATCACCTTTGCGTTGGCTGATGAAATCATCCAGCACTACCTTCACCGCCTGCAGCCGGTTGATGCTGCGGCCCTGAATGACCATGTCCTGTTCGTCCATACTCGGGGAGATGTCCACCACCAGCATCAGGTCGCGACCAGACACCGGCAGTTGTACCTGCTCGCCAACATGTTGTGGCCGCGCCAGCGCTACCACCAACAGACACCAGATCACGAACAGCAGGAGTGTCTGCCACAGTGGCGTGGCGCTGCCATGACGGCTGACGCCGGGCAGGTCGGACAACCAGTGACCAACTGGCAGCATCGGGGCGTCCACTGTCTGTCCCGCGGGCCGCCGCCATTGCAACAGCAGCGGCACCAGTACCAACAGCAGCAGCCAGGGATAAGCCAGACTCACCATGCCTGACCCCCCAGCCAGGAGCGGGCAAATTCGGTGGCCTGTCGGGGATCGGCGCTGGCCTTGGGCTGCCAGCTGCTGTGCACGATCGCTTCAACGATTGGCCGCGAAGCAATTCGGTTGTTCGGCGCCGTCGAAAGCAAAAACGCTACCCAGGCCTCGCCACTTAGGGATTCTGGATGTTTGTCCGGATAACGCTGGCGCGCCGCGCGTTTCAGCAGGCTGTTCAGTTGGGCAAACCACTGGGGTTCCTGGCTGGCCTGATGTTCCAGGCCGGACAGTTCGGCCTTGGCCAGGCGCAGCCAGCGGTTACGACGACGACGGCGATGTAAAAGCCAGAACAGTCCGGCAAGCGTCAGCAACACAAGCAGGGCCAGTAACCACCAGCCCGGTGCCGGTGGCCAGAAGCCGCCGGATGCTGGCAGGTGAATGTCTTTCAGTTGGCTAAGTGGATCTTGCGGGTTCATCCGATCCGGCCTCCCGGCCCTAACAGTGCTTTCAGTGCCACCGTGGGTTCTTCGCCGGTGGAAACCATGGCGGAGGCCACGCCCGAGGTGCGGAAACAATGATCCAGGCGGGCCTCATGGGCACCTACCTTGCGTCGCCAGGCTTCCTGGAACCGGGTGTTGGCGGCATCAAACCAGACCGGGCCGTCAGGACCGGCAACCGCAAAGCGACCGCTACTGGGCAGCTCCCGCTCAAGCGGGTCCACGATCCGGATGGCACTGACCGAGTTGTGACGGGCGAGGGCACCGAGCAGGGTTGGGGTGTCCTCGGTAATGCCCAGGAAATCGCTGATCACGAAAATGCGACTGCCGGTGTGGGCTACCCGTCGGGCTTCGGCGAGTGCCTGGTCGAGGCCATTGGCAGTGGCCTCTTCGGATGAAGTTTCGGGTTGCGTGCCCGGCTGTTGCTGGTGATCAGCCAGGGTGTCCAGCAGGCGCAGCACCGATTTCTTGCGCCGTGCAGGACGCAGCACGCTCAGCGAGCGCTGGTTGAAGACAATGCCGCCGACCTGATCACCGGCCCAGAGCGCCAGCCAGGCGAGCAGGCTGGCAACCTGCGCCGCCCGTACCTGTTTGTAGGCGCCGGTACTGGCAAAGAACAGGGTAGGGCCCAGATCGCAGAGCAGCAGGACCGGGCGTTCCCGCTCCTCCTCGTACAGCTTGGTGTGGGGCGCTTGCCGCCGTGCGGTCACGCGCCAGTCGATACTGCGGATGTCGTCACCGGGCTGGTACTGGCGAACCTCCGCGAATGCCATGCCCCGCCCCCGCTGCGGTGACTGCTGCAAACCGGCCTGGCGGGTTTTTACCGGGCGGGCCGACGGCAGCTTCAACGCACGGGCATCCGCCTGCAGGCGGATCAGGTCCGGCAGACTGATGTGGGTTAGAGCGTCGGAGTAAGCCATGGTAGCAGTGTCAGTCTGTCGCATCGGGGAAGATCATCAGGCGGTGACCGGTACTCGCTCAATCAGGCATTCGATAACCGCGTCGGCGGTCATGCCCTCGGCTTCGGCTTCAAAGGTCAGCAGAATCCGGTGCCGGAGTACATCAAAGGCCATGGCCCGGACATCGTCCGGCGTCACATAGTCGCGGCCGTCAAGCCAGGCCAGGGCCCGGGCGCAGCGGTCCAGAGCAATGGTGCCGCGAGGGCTGGCACCAAAGGCGGTCCAGCGTGCCAGCTCAGGGTCCAGGCTGCCGGCATCACGGCTGGCCAGCACCAGAGCCAGCAGGTACTGCTCCACCGGCTCGGCCATGTAGATGTCGGCGATCTCGTTGCGGGCGTCGAACACCTGATCTGCGGTCACCCGAACACTGGCTTCGGCCTGGCCCTGGCGATAGTCATTACGCGCCAGGTGCAGGATGGCTTTTTCGGCCTCGGCCGAGGGGTAATCAATCACCACATGCATCAGGAAACGGTCGAGCTGGGCTTCGGGCAGAGGGTAGGTGCCCTCCTGTTCAATGGGGTTTTGGGTTGCCATCACCATGAACAGACGATCGAGTGGGAAGGTGCGCAGGCCGACACTGACCTGTCGTTCGCCCATGGCTTCGAGCAGGGCGGACTGGACCTTGGCCGGCGCCCGGTTGATTTCATCGGCGAGCACCAGATTGTGAAAAATAGGCCCGCGCTGGAATTCGAAGGTGCCGGTTTCAGCCCGGTAGATTTCACTGCCGGTGACATCGGAGGGCAGCAGGTCCGGAGTGAACTGAATTCGGTGAAAATCGCCGTCCAGGTGATCGGCCAGAGCCTTGATCGCCGTAGTCTTGGCCAAACCGGGAGCACCCTCCACCAGAAGGTGGCCATCGGCGAGGAGAGCAATGAGTAATCGGTCCACCAATTTGGCCTGTCCGATTATCCTTTTTGCCAACTGTGATCTGAGTTCACCGAACGTATGCTGTAGCGACATTGAAAGGAACTGCTCCGATTCTCTAGGGTTCATCTTAGAACGTCTTTGATGCGTAAGTAGTTGCCGCAGTTTTGGTGTCTGCCCGGCAAAAATCAAGGGTTTGACTATGCTTATGTGACAATAAGACGATTACGTTTACTTCACACTAACCGAGGTCGATCATGAATGCGCTGACAGTAGCCAGCAAGGATCAGTTTTTTGAACAACTGGCTGATGCGTTCGCCCAGAAAATTGCCAAGACAGAGGCAAAAAAGATCAGTGAATTTGCCAAGCAGCATTACGCCCATATTCCGCTTGAAGAGCTGGTCAGTCGACGATTTTCGGACACCTACGGTGCGGTTCTCGCCGCGTGGCAGTTTCTCCAAAAACGGAGCGCCGACGAAACCCCTGTTTCGGTGTTCAATCCTGACCTCGAAAGCGATGGCTGGCAGTCGACCCACACGGTCATTTTTATACTGCACCCGAATATCCCGTTTCTGATCGATTCTCTGCGCATTGCCATCAACCAGCGCGAGATCGGTACCCACTCCATTCAGCACTCTATCCTGCAGGTCGAGCGCACCGAAGACGGTAAGCTGAGCAAGCTGCTGCCCAATAAACGCTCCAATAAGAATGCCCAGTTCGAAGCCTTTATCGTCCTGGAAATCGATCGTCACAGTGATCCGGCCGACCTGAACGAGCTGGAAGAAGCTTTGCAAAAGGTGCTGCACGAAGTGCGCATTGCCGTCTCTGATTTCCCGATTGTCACCGGCAAGGTGTGCGAGATCCTCGATGAACTGGACACCACCGCCGCCGGCATTGATGACGAACAAAAGGAGGAGGCGAGAGCCTTTCTGAACTGGCTGGTGCAGGACCACTTCACCTTCCTGGGCTACGACGAGTACGACTTTGCCAAGGACAAGAGCGGCATGGTGGTGCGTCGCGTCGAGAACTCGGAGCTGGGCATCCTGCGGGTTAACAACGAGCGCCCCGATCGGGTGCGGCTGAACGAGCTGCCCCAGCGAACGCGTCATGAAATGACCCGCACCGACGATATCTTTATTTTTGCCAAATCCGCCCAGCGCTCGCGGGTGCACCGTCCGGCCTACCCGGACTACATCGCGGTCAAGAAGTTCAACAGTAAGGGCGAAGTGGTTGGCGAACGCCGCTTCCTGGGCCTTTATACCTCCCGGGTCTATAACGAGCGCCCGGACGAGATCCCGCTGCTGCGCCGGAAATTCCAGAACGTCATCAAGCGCTCGGGTTTCCTTCGGGACGATTATGCCGGCAAAGAGCTGGACCAGATTCTCACCGTGTATCCCCGTGACGAACTGTTCCAGATCGAAAGCAAAGACTTGTTGAAGGTGGCCAAAAACATCCTGTACATCCAGGAGCGCCGCCGGATCGAGCTGTTCATGCGCGAAGACGTATACGGCCAGTTTGTTACCTGTCTGGCGTTCTTCCCCCGTGATATCTACAACACCGAGCTGCGGCAAAAGGTCGAGCAGGTGCTGCTGGACCGGCTGGGAGCGGAAGACATCGAATTTGTCACCCATTTTTCTGAATCGGTGCTGGCCCGGGTGCAGTTCACTATCCGGGTTCCCCAAGTTGAAAACCGGGAACTGCCCATTTCCGAGATTCGTGAAAAAGTCATTGAGATGGCCCAATCCTGGCGCGATGGCCTGTATGAGTCCCTGAGCGAGGCCTACGGCGAAGAGCAGGGCAACGAGCTGTCGCGACTGTGGTCCGGCGGCTTCCCGGCCAGCTACACCGATATGTTCTCGCCCCGTCGGGCCGCCATTGATCTGGAGCACATCTCCAGTGCGGCCAGTCATGATGATCTGGCCATGAGTTTTTACCGGGCCCTGGAAGAGGACGAGAGCACCCTGCATTTCAAGCTCTTCTATCCGGATCAGCCGCTGCCTTTGTCTGACGTGATGCCGATTTTCGACAACCTGGGCTTTCGGGTGTTGGGCGAGCATCCGTTCGAGGTGATTGACCGGCACGGCAAGGCGGTTTGGATTCACGACTTCACGTTGCAGGCCCACACCGGCCGGGTGGTCGATATTCATCGCATCCGCCCGATCTTCGAGGACCTGTTCCGTCGGGTTTGGCACGGCGACGCCGAAAACGACGCCTTCAACCGGATGCTGCTGACGTCGTACATGAGCTGGCGCGAGATTGCGCTGCTGCGGACTTTCGCCCGCTACATGCGCCAGATCCGCTTTTCCAACAGTCAGACCTTCATTTCCAACACCCTGGTCAACCACATGGATCTGGCCAGGTTGCTGCTCGAGTACTTCGACGTGCGCTTCAATCCGGACCGTTTCCAGAGTGATGGCAAGAGCCGCGCGGCCCAGCAGAAACTGGAGATCGAGTTTAACGCTGGTCTGGATGGGGTCGATAATCTCAGTGAAGACAGGGTGCTGCGGCTTTACATGGAGCTGATGCAGGCGACCCTGCGCACCAACTTCTACCAGCACGATGAGAATGGTGGTCCCAAGCCCTACATCAGCGTCAAGTTTGATCCGTCGCGCATTCCGGATGTGCCGCTGCCGTTGCCCATGTTTGAGATCTTCGTTTATTCACCAAGGGTGGAAGGCGTCCACCTGCGCGGCGGCAAGGTTGCCCGTGGCGGCCTGCGCTGGTCCGACCGGTTTGAGGATTACCGCACTGAGATCTTGGGCCTGGTAAAGGCGCAGCAGGTCAAGAACGCGGTTATTGTGCCGGTGGGCGCAAAGGGCGGTTTTGTTGCCAAGCGTCTGCCTGACCCGTCTGACCGTGAGGCGTTCCAGGCCGAGGGTATTGAAGCCTACAAGACCTTTATCCGTGGCTTGCTGGATATTACCGACAACCTGGTGGATGCTGGTATCCAGCCGCCCGAGCGGGTGGTGCGCCACGACGAAGACGATCACTATCTGGTTGTGGCGGCCGACAAGGGTACTGCGACCTTCTCGGATATCGCCAACGGCCTGGCTGCGGACTACGGCTTCTGGATGGGCGATGCCTTCGCCTCCGGTGGCAGTAACGGTTACGACCACAAGAAGATGGGTATTACCGCCCGCGGTGCCTGGGTATCGGTTGAGCGTCACTTCCGGGAAATGGAGATCAATCCAGCCCTGGACGAGTTCACCGCCATTGGCATCGGCGACATGGGCGGGGATGTGTTCGGCAACGGCATGCTCTGTTCCGAAAAGACCAAGCTTGTCGCAGCCTTCAACCACATTCATATCTTCATTGATCCGACTCCGGATCCAGACAAGAGCTTCAAGGAGCGCAAGCGGCTGTTTGAAATGCCCCGGTCAGCCTGGACCGATTACGACACCAAACTGATCTCCAAGGGCGGCGGTGTGTTCAGTCGTAACGCCAAATCGATTCCGGTCAGCGCCGAAATGAAAAAGCTGCTGGGGATCAAGTCGGACCGGGTACCCCCGAACATGCTGATTTCCCACATCCTGAAGGCCCAGGTGGACCTGCTCTGGGTTGGCGGCATCGGCACCTACGTGAAATCTGCGAGTGAGTCCCACAGTGACGTTGGCGACAAGGCCAACGACGGCCTGCGCGTTAACGGTTCGGAACTGCGCTGCAAGGTTGTGGGTGAGGGCGGTAACCTCGGGCTGACCCAGCTTGGACGGATTGAGTTCGCGCTTCGTGGCGGTCGCATGAACACCGACTTCATCGACAACTCCGGTGGCGTCGATTGTTCCGACCACGAAGTCAATATGAAGATCTTGTTGAACCAGGCGGTTGCGGTGGGTGATCTCACCAGCAAACAGCGCAACGTCATGCTGGAAGAAATGACCGATGACGTCGCCGCCCTGGTGCTGAAGAACAACTATCGGCAGACCCAGGCCATCAGTATCGCCAGCGAGGACGCCGCTATCCGGCTTGAGGAATACCGCCGGCTGATGAACACCATGGAGAACGAAGGCAAGCTCAACCGTTCGCTGGAGTTCCTGCCCGACGATGAAACCCTGTCGGAGCGAAAGCTCGACAAGAAGGGCCTGACCCGTCCGGAGCTGTCGGTGTTGATTTCCTACGTGAAGGGCGACCTGAAGCAGACGCTCATCAACAGCACGTTGCCAGATGAGCCGCTGCTGGCCGGTGAGATGTACAAGGTGTTCCCGCGGGGGCTAACCCAGAAATTCTCCAAGGAGCTGGGCGAGCACCAACTGCGGCGCGAAATCATCGCCACCCAGATTGCCAACGACATGGTCAATCACATGGGGATCACCTTTGTTGAACGGCTGAACCAGTCCACCGGTGCCGATGCTGCGTCCATCGCACTGGCCTGGATCATTGCCCGTGATGTGTTCCGCATCGATAACTGGTGGGACAAGATCGAGGATCAGGACTTCAACGTGCCGGCTCAGCTGCAGATGGAGTTGATGCAGGATCTGATGCGGCTGATGCGTCGCTCCGTTCGGTGGCTGCTGCGCAACCGTCGGGCCGAACTCAGCATCCAGAACCACATCGAGCGTTTCGCCGACAGTGTCTGGGCGATCACCGCCAGTCTGCCGGACTACCTCGGTGAGCACGCACGCACGGCCTGGCAGAAACGCCATCAGGCACTCGTTGAGGCCGGATTGCCCGCAGAGCTGGCATCGGTGGTATCCGGTACGGATTACCTGTACTCGTCACTGGGCATTATTGAGGCCCAGGAAGCGACCGGCATGCCACTGAAAACCGTGGCCAACCTGTACTATGAGCTGGGCGACAAACTGGATCTGAACTGGTTTGCCCGGGCCATTGCCTCGCTGGCGCCGGCGTCGCACTGGCAGGCCCTGGCCCGGGAAAGTTTCCGGGAAGATCTGGAATGGCAGCAGCGAGCACTCACTACGGGAGTGCTCCGGTTGGCTGGCAAGCCGGAAGATGTTCCGGCCTGTGTCGATGGGTGGCTTGAGCGCCATGTTGGAATGATTAAGCGCTGGAAAGCCATGCTGGCGGAGCTGAAGAGCGTGCGTGAGCCGGAATACGCCATGTTCTCCGTGGCCTTGCGGGAGCTCCTGGATCTGGCCCAGAGCACCATGCACTCCGGTCAGCTTGAGGCTGACAGTGAGACCGAAAGCGGCAGCGTGAACGGAACACAGACTGTAGCCCAAAGCGAAACGGCGAATGCGACCACTTGAGTATTGCTTTGGACAAACAGATGCCGTTCAATTTGAAGGGTCAAAAGCTTAAGAGGGAGTGTGTCGATGGGTCAGCTTGACCGTCTACTAGAGAAAAATCAGGCCTGGGCGGCCGGTATAAAAGCGCAGGATCCGCAGTTCTTTGACCGCCTGTCCAGTCAGCAGGCTCCAGAGTACCTATGGATTGGCTGTGCGGACAGCCGAGTGCCGGCGAACCAGATTGTTGATCTGATGCCAGGGGAATTGTTTGTGCACCGGAACGTTGCCAACGTGGTGGTGCACACCGATTTCAATTGCTTGTCGGTGCTACAGTTTGCGGTCGAGGTGCTGAAGGTCAAACACATCATGGTCGTCGGGCATTATGGCTGCGGCGGGGTGCGCGCGGCGCTACTGAACGAAGGCTCCGGTCTGATCACCAACTGGCTGCGTCATATTCAGGACGTTCGTGACCTCCACCAGCCTATCCTTGATCAGGTCACTGACGTTAAGGATCGGGTGGACCGGCTGTGCGAGCTTAACGTGGTTGAACAAGTGGATCACGTGACCCAGAACAGCATCGTTCAGGATGCCTGGAAACGCGGTCAGCCCCTGACGGTGCATGGCTTTGTTTACGCACTCCATGACGGCGTTCTGCGGGATATGGGCCTCTCCATTTCCAACAACGACGAGCGCGAGCCGGTCAAGCGTCGGGCGATCGAAGAGTTGGCAGCAAGGCCGGTCCGGTCTGGGCGCCAGGAAAAGGCCTGAGGCCAAGGTTTCGGCGCCTGGGTTTGAAGCCTGAGTTTCGAAGCCTGGATGTCGACGCCAAGTAATCCCTATCGGCCCTCAAGGTACGCCAGTTCTGGCGGGACTTGTGGGCCGATTCCAGTTAGAGTAGCCCGTTTCCAGAACCAGTAACGGGGTCCCCCTGCCGATGTCCGAAATGCCAAAATCCCATGAAGCCCTGCTTCGAAATCGTTCCCTGCTGAAAGGTCGTGTGGCCTTGCTGGGGGCAAGTTCCGGCGCCTTGCTGCCAGAGCTGCCTTCCGGTGGTTTGGCAATGAGCGAGCATGCGGGCTACGCCGAGGAGCTGGCCGGGCCGCCAAACTGGCAGGTGTGTTTTGGTTACGACAATCCTGCACTCACGGCCTCCAGCTTCGACACAGTGGTGGTGTTTCTGCCCAAGGCCCGGGCCGAGCTTGATCTCAGGCTGGCGCTGGCGCGCTGGATAGCTGCACCGGATGCCGCCTTGATCCTGATAGGTGAGAAGAAGGAAGGCATCGCCGGCGCAGTGAAGCAGCTTAAGACCATCGATCCTGATGCGGCCAAGGTTGATAGTGCCCGGCATTGCCAGGTTTGGGTGGCCATTGGCTTTGCGCCCCTGGCGCGCTTTGACGTGACAGAATGGATGGAGTGGCACTCGATAAGCAACGCCGGTAGTTCCGTTGAGGTCTGTGGCTTGCCGGGTATTTTCAGCCAGGGCGAGTTGGACGCTGGCACTTCGATGTTGCTGGATACTTTGGTCAGTACGCCACTGAAAGCCAATCGGGTTCTCGATTTCGCCTGTGGCGCAGGCGTTATCGGCTCTTGGCACCAGGTGTGGCAACGGGATCAAGGCCGGCCGGTGGCACCGGTGGATGGGGTAGACGTGCAATCCCAGGCGGTCATGTGTGCCCGAGCAACCTATGAGCGGGCAGGGGTGTCCGGCGAGATCATTGCGTCAGATGGCCTGGCTGATGTCGAGGGTGTCTGGCCGGCTATCGTCACCAACCCACCCTTCCATGCGGGTGTTCGAACAGACATCTCCATGACCGAGGATTTCCTGCGCTCGGTGGCCCGCCACCTCAAGACCCGGGGTGAACTGAGGCTGGTTGCCAACACCTTCCTGCCGTACGAAAACTTGATTAAACGTTTTGTGGGGCCGGTGGAACGCCTGACCGAAGATCGCCGCTTCACGGTGTACCGCGCCACCCGTCGTTGAGTGCCAGCGACGATCTGAGGGTAAACTCCAGGCAAAAAAAAGCCCCTGGGGTGAGGGGCAAAGGGTTTGCGTCCACAACAACGGAGCCAACCAGAAAAAGAATAATGCGTGAACACCCCACAATTTAGGCTTAATTTCTAGAATAAACAGCCTAAAATAACGCTTTTGTGATAAATCCCCCTTTTGGAAGCCCAATATGACCACTGCAGTGATGGAGACGCCGGACAGTGCCCTGACCTTATCCCGTCCGGGTGGTGGCGACGCCTCGCTGCGAGCGTGGGATGCGGCCGATGAGCTGTTGCTGGCTGAGGCGCATCAGCGCCTGGCCATGCTGTCGTCTCCTCGAGTACTCATTATTGATGATCAGTTCGGAGCATTGACGCTGGGGTTGTGCGCCTTCAACCCGGAGGTGGTTGCCGACAGTGCAACCCTGCCCGCGGCGGTGGCGCACAATGCTGGCCTGAATTCTGCCGTCGACGCACCGTCAACGGTATTCAGTTGGCTGAATCCGCCGCAGGGCGAGTACGACGTCGTTATTCTGAGAGTGCCGCGCCAGGCTGAATACCTGGCCTGGCTGCTGCGCTGGGTTAATGGTGTTCTGGCTGGAGACGGCCTGTTGCTGGCGGGCGGGATGATCAAGCATCTGCCTGACCGTGGTGTGGAGGTTTTTGCCCAGGCCGTGCACACCGACGCTGTATTGCCGGCACGAAAGAAAGCCCGGGTCGTGGTCTGTAGTCGCGGTACTGCCGATTTGGACAGTTGGTCCGGTAGCTGGAAAAGCTATGACGTAGACGGGAGTCAGCTACAGGTAGGCGCCTTGCCTGCCGTGTTTGCCCGGGAAAAACTGGATATCGGCACCCGCCTGTTTTTGCCTCATGTGAAAACAGCTGTGTCTGCGCTGGCGACGAACGCCCGGGTTCTGGATCTGGCCTGTGGCAATGGTGTGGTTGGGCTGGTGGCGCTGGAGCAACGGCCGGATCTGGAGATGAACTTTGCGGATGTCTCCAGCCAGGCGGTGGCGAGCGCCCGGGACAATGTGTCCCGGCAGTTTCCGGAGAGTCAGGCCCGGTTTGATCACGCCGACGGCATCGGCGATTCGGCCGGGCAGTATGATCTGATTTTGCTTAATCCACCGTTCCATGAGGGCGGTGTGGTGGGCGATCACATTGCTTTGCGGCTGTTTCGTGCAGCGGCGCAGCACCTGGCGCCGGGCGGTTCGCTTTTAATTGTTGGCAATCGCCACCTTGGCTATCACCGCAGTCTGCGGAAATTCCTTCCCACCGTTCGTCAGCTCGACGCCAACCCCAAGTTTGTGGTCCTGGAGGCCAGCCAGCGCTGAGATTCGAGCGCTTGGGATAGGGCAGTGGTGCCCGGTTATTGCGCCTTGGGCGGCTGGTCGTAGCCGAGACGGGCCAGGGTGTCCACGATGGTCTGGGTCTGGCTGTCGATCTCGATGTTAACGCGCTGGCCCTCGCTGGCGCTGCCAAAGGTGGTTGCCCGCAGGGTTTCCGGAATAAGGTGCACGTTGAAGCGATTGCCCTCTACCTCACCAATAGTCAGGCTGGCGCCGTTGATGGCGATATAGCCTTTGGTGAAGATGTACTTGGTCCAGGCCTCTGGCACTTCAAACCACAGCGTCACATTGTTTTCGGTCTTCACGATCTCGGCGATGGTGGCCGTGGTGTGAATGTGACCAGACAGCAGGTGCCCGCCAATCTCGTCACCAATTCGCGCCGCGCGCTCAAAGTTGATCTCGTGTCCGGGCTGAAGGTCGCCAAGGGTGGTGCACTGCAGCGTCTCCTGCATGGCATCAAAGTACAGGTCATTGTTGTCCTGGCGGGTGACGGTCAGGCAGGTGCCGTTGACGGCCACCGAAGCACCGATAGTGATGCCGGCCGCCTTGTTGTCAGGCAGGCGAATGACCAAGGTGCTTAACCCGGGTGCTGCGGTTACCTCTTCGACAATTGCAATGCCTTGAACAATACCTGTGAACATAGCCAGACCTCTTTGAAAAGACTCGGATGCAGTTGCGGCAGGGCGCCAAGGATAGCGGTGGAGCGGGCCGATGCCAAGTTGGCCCGGCGGTCGCGCAGGCTTCTATAGCTCAGGCTCAAGATAGTCGCTACCCGGTCGATACATGTATTACGTAGCTTGATTCATATCGATTCACTGCCCGTTCTGGAAGTTAAAGCATGGCTGAAAATCAGCGGACAGCGCCCCCGAAGACCGACCCTACCCAAGGAGCCGTGTTGCGCCAGGGGCGTGCTGCCGATCCGCTGCCCTCGGCCGCGCAGCCTCAGTCTGGGCGGACTGTAGCGCCTACTCCTCCGTCCGCTCCTTCTGCTCCTGCATCGGCGCAGGGAGCAGACTTGGCGGGCAACCCGAATGCGCCCGTAGGGCTTTCCGAGGCCGCCGAGGCTCTGGAATCCGCGCCCGCTGTTGAGGAAGAGGAAGAAACCGAAGAGCAGGAGCCAGCCCCTAGCGCATCTGAACAGGCCCAGGCTCAGTTCAAGCAACGCGAACTTCGGTTGATTCTGCGCCAATGTGATCGGGTTCTGTTGCTGGATTTCAATCGCCTGGCCATGAGCGATTGGCCAGACGACTACACCCTGGCGACGGCGCGCCGAAACCGTGACCTGTGGTTATTCAGTGCCTTTACCGCGGCGGTGGTGTTTGTCAGTGGCCTAACCGGGTTTGTACCGGCCTGGGTGGCGGGTACCGGTTTTGGCGCGTTCATGATCATCCTGATGCTGGGGATTCCTGCGGTCCGGCGCCTCTACACCTCCAGTCCTTCCTACCTCGATGTCATCATGAAGCGTCAGCGTTTGCTGCGCGAGGCTCGCGCTTACGCCGCCCATCTTGAGGGCAACGAAGGGTTGATCTGGCAGTGCGCGCGAATGGCCGACTTTAATATTGCCTTGAAGAATGCTCGCTTCAGTTCGCTGCTCAGGCTTTCAGAGCGGCGGATACTGCCTCGCCATCTGACTCGCCGCGAGCACGTGCGGCTGTACCTGATTTATCTGTTGGAAGCTGAGAAAGCCTATGCTCGGGTGCAGGCAGCTTTCTTTGAGGGTAATCGGCGGGCTATCGATCAGGGATGGCAGGGCGTAGCAGCGGAACCAGAGCCAAGAGCTTGACAGATCAGGGCTTCAAACGTATGTTTCAAACAGACGTTTGCTAGAGGCTTTGGAAATAAGATGGCGCAGTCTGATACGGTAGATCGGATTCTTGATGCAGCTGAGGAGCTGTTTGCCGACCGTGGTTTTTCGGAAACCTCGCTCCGAATGATTACCAGTAAGGCTAAAGTAAATCTGGCCGCTGTCAATTACCACTTTGGTTCTAAGAACGCGCTGATCCATGCTGTGTTCGCCCGATTCCTCACGCCGTTCTCCGCCACTCTGGAAACTGCCTTTGATGAATTGGAGGAGCGCTGTGACGGTCAGCCGCCAACTCTGAATCAGACGCTTTGGGCACTGACCGAAAGCGCCGTACGTATGCCCCAGCGTAACGAGAAGGGTATCTCCATCTTCATGCGTCTGCTGGGCTTGGCCTACACCCAATCCCAGGGCCACTTGCGTAAGTTCCTGGAGCAGGAGTACGGCGATCCGTTCAGCCGTTTCATGCGCCTGCTCAAGGAAGCGACCCCGCAATTGTCCTCGGTTGACCGTTATTGGCGCATTCAGTTCATGCTGGGGGCGACCGCGTTCACCATGTCCAGCAGTGATGCCTTGCGCGACATCCTTCAGAACAAACTGGGCGTTGAAACCACCATTCAGGAAATCGCCGCTCGCCTGGTGCCCTTCCTTGCCGCCGGTATGCAGGCGGAAGACAAGATGCTGATTCCAGTCCCGGACAGCCATACCCCGGTTGCCTGAGATCTGCGCTCTCGGTTAGGCTTCCACTTGGCATTAGCCCCAAGGGAGCTTGACCGGCTTGAGTAACGACAGCAGCTCTGACCAGAAGATCCACATCAGTCTCGAACGTCAGTGCCTGACCCTGGTCGATGGCGCCGGTTCGGTGCTGGCCGAATACACTGTTTCCACCGCCCTTAATGGTCCCGGTGAGCAGGACAGCAGCGGCTGTACGCCGCGGGGCAGTCATTATGTCCGCGCCATGATCGGCGATGGCCAGCCCATGTACACCGTTTACCGTGGCCGCCGGCCCACCGGCGAAATCTATTCCGCTGAACTTGCCGCGCAGTACCCCGCCCGCGATTGGATACTAACCCGCATTCTCTGGCTTTGTGGCCGCGAGACCGGTAAAAACCGGGGCCCCGGGGTCGATACTTTTCGCCGCTTCATATACATTCACGGCACGCCTGACACAGAGCCCATGGGAGTGCCGCTTTCCCACGGGTGCGTCCGCATGCGCAACGACGATGTGATCGATCTGTTCAGCCGGGTTAGCACCGGCATCGCCGTCTCTATCTACTAACTCCGATTGGCCCGAGGAAATCGATGATCGAAAAAGCAACTGCCATGGTGGATGGCTGGATCGAAACTTTTGATTTGCTGCCCCAGGAGTGGCGAGTAGGTCTCGTCGTCTTTGCCCTGGTATTCGGCACCGCGACGGTCGCCTACGTTGCCAGCTATATCATTGGTGCGCTTGAGCGCAAATTCAGCAAAACCCGGAACCTCTGGGACGATGCCCTGTTGCATGCGGCCCGAAAGCCCGTTGTTGGTTTTGTCTGGTTGCAAGGCGTGTACTGGGCGGCGGAAGTCGCCCACAAGTATTCCGATGCCGCTGTCTTTGAGGCCAACGAAACCGTCTTGAAGATGGGCTTTATCTGGATTCTGGTCTGGTCGTTGCTGCGCCTGATCAAGGAGAGCGAGAAGATCCTGGTCTCGCCGATGAAGATGAAAACCCCGATGGACTACACCACCGTGAATGCGGTGAGTAAGCTCTCCCGGGCTGTGGTAATTATTACCGCTGTGCTGATTGCCATGCAGTCCCTCGGCTACAGCATTTCCGGTGTGCTGGCGTTTGGTGGCGTCGGTGGCATTGCCGTCGGTTTTGCCGCCAAGGATCTTCTCGCCAACTTCTTCGGCGGTTTCATCATTCACCTCGATCGTCCTTTCAAGGTCGGTGACTGGGTGCGTTCGCCCGACCGTAATATCGAGGGCGTTGTCGAGCACATTGGCTGGCGCCTGACCACGCTGCGTACCTTTGACCTTCGCCCGCTCTATGTCCCCAATGCGGCGTTCACCACCATTGCCGTCGAGAATCCATCGCGGATGCGTAATCGCCGGATCAGTGAAACCATCGGCATTCGTTATGCCGACGTCAGCCAGATGGGCGAGATTGTCGCGGACATTCGCTCCATGCTGGAGAATCATGAGGATATCGATACGGATCAGACCCTGATCGTGAACTTCGTGGGCTTCAACGCTTCATCATTGGACATCATGGTGTACACCTTCACCAAGACCACCAAATGGGTCGAGTTCCACGGGGTGAAGCAGGACGTGCTGTTGCAGATCAGCAGTATCATTGAGGGCTACGGCGCCGAGGTTGCCTTCCCGACTCGCACGTTGCATCTGCCGGAGGGCGTTCGGTTGGCCAACGGCAAGGCCGGCAAGAAGGATGATTCAGACCAGTCAGGCGAGTCTGAATCTGAAGCTGCAGACAATCGTAAATCCAAAACTGCATCCACCACGTCCGGTCGATCGACCCGTTACGGCGATGCAGAAGCCGAAGGAGAAAGCGAGTGAGCGCAACAGTTGGGCGCAGCCCTGTCGGTATCATCGGTGGCACCGGCCTGACCACCTTGTCAGGTCTGGAAATCACCGGCGAACGTTCGGTGGAAACAGCTTGGGGTGCGCCATCTGCGCCACTGGTTGAAGGTCGGCTGGGTGAGCAGGAAGTGGTGTTCCTATCCCGCCACGGCAACCCGCACCGGATTCCGCCGCATCAGGTGAACTACCGGGCCAACTTGCGCGCGCTTTACGATGCCGGTGTTCGGACTGTGGTTGGGGTGAACGCCGTGGGTGGCATTCATTCCGAGATGGGGCCTGCGCACATTGTCGTGCCCGATCAGATCATCGATTACACCTGGGGCCGACCCAGCACCTTCTTCGAGGGTGAGCTGGATGAAGTGACCCACATCGACTTCACCTGGCCGTACGATGCGGAGGCTCGTAAGATTCTGATCGACGCGGCCCGTGCGCAAGGCACACCCTGTTCCGATTTCGGCGTCTACGGAGCAACTCAGGGGCCAAGGCTGGAAACCGCCGCTGAGATCGCTCGCATGGAGCGGGACGGTTGTGATCTGGTGGGGATGACCGGCATGCCCGAGGCCGTTCTGGCCGCTGAGGTGGGCATGCGATATGTTTGCCTGGGGCTGGTGGTGAACTGGGCTGCGGGTAAGTCGGACCACATCATTTCCATGGAAGAAATCCATGAGGCCATCGACAAGGGCATGTCCGGAGTGAAGGGCATGCTGGAAGTGTCGATGGCCGGCCTCGGCGGTCTTACTCCGAAGCCTCAATCTTCTTGAAGAATACCAGCACGCCAATCGTCGGCGAGTCCAGGAAGTGAATCTCCTCGCTGCGCATTCTCCGGTTTTCACGAATCCAGGTCAGTAGCTCCAGCGGTGCCGCCGCCGGGGCCTGCTGGGCCTCAAGGCCAGTAGGCTGAGGAGTGAGCTCATTGGCCTCGGCGTCCGGATTTCCGGCGCTGTCCTGGCCGGCAGTAGCAGCCTCGCTCTGGCCTTGTTCTGCTGGCACGGCTGCTGCCATTGCACCTTCTGCTTGCTGCCAGTGATTCAGATGTACATCCACGTGCAAGTAGCGCTTGCGATCAATTGTAATATTGCCTTCAATCTCACGGGTGTTGCCACCGGAAAGCCAGTCGCCCACGGCAACCCGCAGAGGTGCACCTTCGTAGCCCGGAGGGAAAGCCTCGTACCAGCCGGCGGCTACCAGCACCCGGTAGCGCCCGCTGCGCTCAAGTCGCTGTACTGCGCCGTTCAGGTGCAGTTCGTCGCGCGGGGCAAGGTTGAGAGTGGTTTCCGTTACGCCGCCCCGGTCGACCGTTTTCAGGATCTCACCTGACTCCAGCGTGGGTTCAACCTTCCGGTTCGCCATTTGCTCATTGACCGCTTCGGGTTCAATGATGCGCTCAAGAATTACCAATTCCGCACGGTAATAGTTATCCGGAATGGGCTGGCCATTGGCGCCCGAATCCTGTGCCTGTGTGGTCAGTGACAATGTCAGCAGCAGCGCCGTCCATACAGTGCGTGCCGTCCATCGGCCGCCACGATTACCATCAATCTGCAAGGGTATTACTCCATGTGTGAATCGGGCTTTCATCAGGCGCTGGCGGTCGCTTTTTCCGGCCCCAGTTCGCCCAGCATCTTGGAAATGCCGTCGAGTTTACCACCGGTCGACGTGTCCTTCAGCCGAAAACGGAAGCTGTTGGCACCCTCGAGTCGATACTGGTCCGGCGCGGATTGCACCTTTTTAACCAGTACCAGCGGATCAACCGGTGTCGAGCTGCCGAATTCCAGTCGGGTCCATTCCTTGCCAGCGTCGATCTGGACTATGCCCAAGGCTTCCGCGTGCAGTCGTAGTTCGGTTTGCCGAACCAGGTTCTTTGCCGGCTCCGGTAATAATCCGAAGCGATCGATCATCTCAACCTGAAGTTCTTTTAATTCGGCCTTGCTGCTCACGCTGGCAATGCGCTTGTACAGCATCAGGCGGTTATGAACATCCGGCAGGTAATCGTCGGGGATCAGCGCCGGAATCCGCAGGTTCATTTCGGTGCCGTGGCTCAAGGGCAGGTCGGCGTTGGGCGTACGGCCCTCGCGAATGGCTTTCACCGCTTCATCAAGCAACTGCATGTACAGGGTGAAACCGATGCTCTCAATCTGGCCGCTCTGTTCCTCGCCCAGTAGCTCGCCGGCGCCTCGGATCTCCAGATCGTGGGTGGCGAGCATGAAGCCAGCTCCCAGGTCCTGGGATTCGGAGATGGCGTCCAGCCGCTTCTTGGCGTCTGAGCTGATCGAGCGCGGTGGCGGTGTCAGCAGGTAGGCGTAAGCCTGGTGGTGGGAACGGCCAACCCGCCCGCGCAGCTGGTGCAGCTGGGCCAGGCCAAACTTGTCGGCCCGCTCGATAATAATGGTGTTGGCGCTGGGGATGTCGATACCGGTTTCGATGATGGTACTGCACACCAGTACATTGAAGCGCTTGTGGTAGAAGTCCGACATGATCTGTTCCAGCTCGCGCTCACGCATCTGGCCGTGGGCAACGCCCACCCGGGCCTCGGGAATGAGCTGGCGCAGATCTTCGGCGGCTTTCTCAATACTGGCCACGTCGTTGTGCAGGAAGTACACCTGGCCACCCCGGAGGATTTCCCGCAGGATCGCTTCTTTCACCATGGCGTCGTCGCGCTGGCGCACGAAGGTTTTTACCGACAGCCGTCGGGCCGGTGGTGTGGCAATGATCGACAGGTCGCGCAGGTGGCCCATGGCCATATTCAAAGTTCGCGGGATCGGCGTGGCGGTCAGGGTCAGCATGTCGACTTCTGCGCGCAGGGCTTTGAACTTCTCCTTCTGCTGAACACCGAACCGGTGCTCCTCATCGATGATCACCAGGCCCAGGTTCTTGAACTTGATATCGCCCTGCAGCAGCTTGTGGGTGCCGATCACGATGTCGGCCTTACCGGTCTCGATGGCGTCCAGAGCTTTGCTGGTCTGGCTGCCGCTGCGGAAACGGCTGAGCAGTTCCACGTTAACCGCGGTATCCGAGAACCGGTCCCGGAAAGATTCATAGTGCTGTTGTGCCAGCAGGGTAGTGGGTACCAGTACCGCTACCTGTTTGCCGGAATAGGTCGCCATGAAGGCGGCGCGCATGGCCACCTCGGTTTTACCGAAGCCGACATCACCGCACACCAGTCGATCCATTGGGCGCTCGCCGGTCATGTCTTCGATCACCGCCTGAATGGCCACTTCCTGGTCCGGTGTTTCCTCAAACGGGAAGCCCGCCGCAAAGGACCGGTATGCCTCTTTCGGGTTGTCGAAGATAAAGCCCTTGCGCGCCTCGCGGCGGGCGTAGACATCCAGCAGCTCGGCCGCAGTGTCCCGGATTTTCTCCAGGGCCTTCTGCTTGGCCTGGCTCCAGCGCTCGGTGCCCAGTTTGTGCAGGGGGGCGTGGTCGCTGTCGTTGCCGGCGTAGCGCGAGATCAGGTGCAGACTGGAGACCGGCACGTAGAGCTTGGAGCCGCCGGCGTATTCCAGCATCAGGAATTCGTTCGATTCGCCCCCGGCGTCGATGGTCTCCAGGCCTTTGTAGCGGCCCACCCCGTGGTCAATGTGCACCACGGGCGCGCCGATGCGCAGCTCCGAAAGATCCCGGTAGCCGGCATCGTCGGTTTCGGTTGGCTTCTGGCGGCGCCGGCGCTGCAGCACCCGTTCACCGAACAGGGCGGTCTCGGTAATCAGGGCAATCTGTTGCTCCGGCAGGGCCAGGCCCTGTTCCATCGGTGCGATGGTGATACCGAGTGTGCACTTGTCATCGTCCAGGAAGGCTTGCCAGCCGTCCTGGGTTTTCAGCTTCAGGGACTGCTCGCCGAGGTTCTCGATCAGGGCTTCCCGGCGGCCGGAGGATTCCGCACAAATCAGTACGCGGCCGGTAAATTCGTTCAGGAACCGTTTGAGTCGGCCCGCCGGGTCGGCAGCGCGGCCGTCCATGGCGATGTCCGGAAGGCTTTCGGCCGGGCAATTTACCGCGCCGGAGCCGGTGGCTTCTTCGGCTTGGGTGGTTACCCGCGGAAAGTCTTTCAGGTGGCCGAACAGTTCATCGGTCTGCAGGAACAGCCGGGTTGGCGGCAGAATAGGGCGCAGCCGGTCGTGCCGGCGGTCCTCATAGCGGTTGCGGGTTTCCGAATCGAACAGGCTGACCGCCTCGTTCAGGCCCTCGGCGGTAAAGACTTTGGTCTGGCCTGGCAGGTAATCGAACAGGGTGGCGGTGTGATCGAAAAACAGCGGCAGGTAGTATTCAATGCCCGGCGGTGTAATGGCATGAGTGACGTCCTTATAAATAGGTGCGTCTTTGTCGGCATCCGGGAATTGTTCGAACCAGCGGCCACGGAAACCGGAGCGCGCCTCTTTGTGCCAGGGGAATTCGAACGCGGGTAACAGCTCAATGCGCTCGATCCGGTCAATGGAGCGCTGGGTTTCCGGATCGAAGGTGCGCAGGGTTTCTATTTCATCGTCAAACAGGTCGATGCGGTAGGGCAGGTTGGAGCCCATCGGGAAAATATCCAGAATGGCGCCCCGAACTGCGTACTCGCCATGCTCGTACACGTTCTCCGCGTGCCGGTACCCGGCTGAATCCAGCTGCATGCGCCAGGTATCGATGTCCAGCGATTGGCCCACTTCCAATAACAGGGTGTTGCCCTGCAGGTAGTCCACCGGCGGCAACCGGTGCATCAAGGTTCGCGCCGGCACAACCAGCACGCCGTGGCTGGTGGAGGGCAGCCGGTGCAGGGTGCGGATACGCCGGGAGGTGATGTCCTGGTGCGGCGAGAACAAGTCGTAGGGCAGGGTTTCCCAGTCCGGCAGCGACAGCAGCTCCAGGCCGTCGTCGGAAATCGCCGCGCCGTCTTCGTCTGCCGGCAACCCCAGGAAAAAGCGCATGGCCTGTTCCAGACGGATGGCGTCACTGGTGCTGCGGGTGATCACCAGGGTCAGGCCGTGGTGGGCTCGTGCGCTCTCGCAAATAGCCAGGGCATCGCTGCTGCCATGGAGTTGGCCCCAGGTACGGTGATCCGCCTTTTTTTCCGGAAAGGCCGGGGCGATCAGCGAATGGGGCGTTCGGGGTGTGGATGCACCTTGGCTCATGGGCAGTCTTGTTCTCCTGCTGTGGGTGACCGGGAGACGGCGAGGCGCGTATTCTACCGCTCGCACCTGCGGGTGTCATGGTTATGGCCGGGTGTTTACGAAATCATGAACCGACTGTATTTGCCGTGAGCGAGTTTAAATTGGATAATGTGCGCCGCTATTTCTTACCAGTGCAAACCAGAGGTCCCAACTGTGAGCCACGAACAGATCAATCAGCACCTGTCTAACTGGACGGAAAGAGAGTCCACCGCGGAAGCCATGATTCCGCTTATCGGCCGTCTCTACCGCAAGAACAATGTGGTTACGTCGGTGTACGGCCGTGCCATCATCAACCAGTCGGTGATCGACATCATCCGTGCCCACCGGTTTGTTCGCCAGGTGGAAGACAGCGAGCTGTCTGTTCATGACACCCTGCCGATCCTGCAGGCCATGGACTCTATGGAGCTGGGCCGTGCTCACGTTGATATCGGCAAGCTGGCCGTTAAATTTAAGGAAACAGGCGGTGATCTGAAGGAATTCCTGAGCAGCGAAATCGGCCAGATTGTTGGCCAGTACGCTGCTCAGTCTGAAGAAGAAGCCAACAACGACACCAAAGACGTTGTCCTTTACGGCTTCGGTCGTATCGGCCGACTGCTGGCCCGGATCATGATCGAGAAAGCCGGTGGCGGTAACAACCTGCGCCTGCGCGCTATCGTTGTCCGCAACGGCGGTGCTGAAAACGACCTGGAAAAGCGTGCCAGCCTGCTGCGTCGTGACTCCGTGCACGGTCCGTTTGACGGCACCATCACCGTGGACGAAGAGAATTCTGCCCTGGTTGCCAACGGCAACTTCATCAAGGTGATCTATTCCGATGGCCCGGACAAGGTGGATTACACCGAGTACGGCATCAACAACGCCATTGTTGTGGACAACACTGGTAAGTGGCGCGATGAAGAAGGCCTGGGCCTGCACCTGAAGTCCAAGGGCGTTAGCCGCGTGATCCTGACCGCACCAGGCAAGGGCGACATCAAGAACATCGTTTATGGCATCAACAACGACTGGATCACCGAAGACGACAAGATTCTGTCAGCCGCCTCCTGTACCACCAACGCCATTACTCCGGTGCTGAAGGCGATTGATGACGAGTACGGCATTGAAGACGGTCACGTTGAAACGGTTCACTCGTACACCAACGACCAGAATCTGATCGACAACTACCACAAGGGTAGCCGTCGTGGTCGAAGTGCGCCCCTGAACATGGTTATCACCGAGACCGGTGCTGCCAAAGCCGTTGCCAAGGCGCTGCCGGAACTGAAGGGCAAGCTGACCGGCAACGCGATCCGGGTGCCGACCCCGAACGTGTCCATGGCGATCCTGAACCTGAACCTGAAGAAGGACGTGGACGTCGAGGGTGTTAACGAGTACCTGCGCGACATGGCTCTGCATTCCGAGCTGCAGAAGCAGATCGACTTCGTGAACTCGCCGGAAGTAGTTTCCACCGACTTCGTGGGCTCACGCCACGCTGGTGTTGTCGATGCCCAGGCCACCATCGCTGGTGGCAAGCGCCTGATCCTGTACGTGTGGTACGACAACGAGTTCGGCTACAGCGCCCAGGTGGTTCGTGTTGTGAACCAGATGGCAGGGGTAACTTACCCGATCTTCCCGAAACGTGCCCGGGACTGATCCAAACACGCCGTAACGGTTGTGTACTGCCCTTAAAACCCCGGTAACGAAAGTTGCCGGGGTTTTTCTTTGCCAAATTTGTGGTGCGCTCGGTTTACGATCAGGCACAAAGCCGTTCTGCTTTCTGGTGGAAATAGGTTTCCTTAATCTCTATAATTGGCGCGATTTTGGGTATGTCTGGCTTTTAGTTTCTCATCATTTCCAGCGTCGGAGGATAAGCCGCATTCGAACGGCATCCGCTTTCGCTACTTGGGGCAACCATCTGGTGTAATCCTGAGAGGAAACCTGGGCCGCAGAAGCCGGACGTGAATAATCCATAAACTAGTTTCTGATGACTGGATGAGGCTAATGATCAAGATCAAGAAAGGCCTGGATCTTCCCATCAGCGGCGCTCCCGAACAGACCATTACAGAGGGCAAACCCGTTCGCCACGTGGCGTTGATCGGTTTTGACTACAACGGCATGAAGCCGACGATGGCTGTGAAAGAAGGGGACCGCGTCAAGCGCGGCACGCTGCTGTTCACGGACAAGAAGACCGAAGGCGTTCGTTATACGTCACCCGCCGCGGGCGTGGTGAAAGAAATCAACCGTGGTGACCGTCGCGTTTTTCAGTCGATCGTTATCGAGATCGATGGTGACGAAGCGGAAACCTACGCTCGTTACAACGATGCGGATCTTGCCGGCCTTGAGCGCCAGCAGGTTGTCGACAATCTGGTGGAGTCCGGTCTGTGGACGGCGTTTAGAACCCGCCCCTACAGCAAAGTCCCGACCATCGACAGTGCGCCCCATTCCATTTTCGTGTCTGTAATGGATACCAACCCGCTGGCCGCTGACCCGACTGTCATCATCGGCGAGAACAGCGCAGCGTTCGAGAAAGGCCTGGAGATTCTGACCAAGCTGACTCAGGGCAAGGTATTTGTTACCGGCAAGCCAGGCTCCAACGTGCCTGTGCCCAAGAACGATGCCGTTGAAGTGCATCAGTTCGACGGCGTGCACCCGGCCGGCAATGTGGGCACCCACATCCACTATCTGGATCCGGTGTCTGGCAGCAAGACCGTCTGGTCGATCAACTACCAGGATGTCATCGACATCGCACAGCTGTTCGTTACCGGTGAAGTGCCGGTTGAGCGCATCGTAGCGATCGGTGGCCCCAAGGCGCTGAAGCCGCGTCTGGTTCGCACCCGCATCGGTGCCAGCCTGCCGGAACTGCTTGAAGGCGAAGTCAGCGACGATGCGGAAGTGCGCGCCATTTCCGGTTCGGTGTTCGGCGGACGTCGTGGCGATGGCCCCTGTGCCTACCTCGGCCGTTTTGCCAACCAGGTTTCGCTGCTGGAAGAAGGCACCAAGCGCGAGTTCATGGGCTGGTTGTCTCCGGGTCCCAACAAGTTCTCCACGCTAAATATCTATCTGTCGAAACTGGCGAGTGGCAAGTTGTTTAACTTTACCACCACCACCAACGGCAGTGAGCGGGCCATGGTCCCGGTAGGCGCGTACGAGCGGATCATGCCGCTGGATATCCTGCCGACCCAGCTGCTGCGCTCCATCATCGTTGGCGACACTGAGATGGCACAGAAACTCGGTGCCCTGGAGCTGGACGAAGAAGATCTGGCGCTGTGCACGTTCGTGTGCCCGGGCAAATATGAATACGGTCCGATTCTCCGCGAGAACCTGACCCGAATCGAGATCGAGGGCTAAAACGATGGCTATCAGACAGTTTCTCGATGGAATCGAGCATCACTTTGAAAAAGGTGGCAAGTACGAGCGCTGGTATGCGCTGTATGAGGCCATCGATACCATCTTCTACACACCGGGCAAGATAACTTCTACGACTGCCCACGTGCGTGACGGCGTTGATCTCAAGCGCATCATGATCACGGTATGGATGTGTACCTTTCCGGCCATGTTCTTCGGTATGTGGAACATCGGCTTCCAGGCCAACAGCTACCTCGCAACCACTCCGGATGCCATGGTCGGCGACGGCGGCCTGCGTACGGCCTTCATCAACGCGCTGGCAGTGACCGGTGCCGGTGCAGGTTGGCTGGATAACTTCATCTACGGCATGGCCTACTTTATTCCCATCTACGCGGTGACGTTCGTTGTCGGCGGTTTCTGGGAAGTACTGTTCGCCACGGTTCGTCGTCACGAAGTAAACGAAGGCTTCTTCGTTACCTCCGTACTGTTCGCACTGATCTGCCCGCCCACCATCCCGCTGTGGCAGGTGGCTCTGGGTATCACCTTCGGTGTGGTGATCGGTAAGGAAGTGTTCGGCGGTACTGGCAAAAACTTCCTGAACCCGGCCCTGACCGGTCGTGCGTTCCTGTACTTCGCTTACCCGGCGCAGATTTCCGGCGACACCGTGTGGACTGCGGTTGACGGTTTCAGTGGCGCTACCGCCCTGAGCTGGGCTGCCAGCGGTGGCCTGGAAGCACTGGAAGCGCAGATCGGCTGGATGAGCGCATTCATGGGCACCATTCAGGGCTCCATGGGTGAGACCTCCACGCTGGCCGTGCTGATCGGCGGTATCATTCTGCTGGCCATGAAGATCGCCAACTTCCGCATTGTCGGCGGTGTGCTGATCGGCATGATTGCCACGTCGCTGCTGTTTAACATAGTCGGCTCCGAGACCAACCCCATGTTCGCCGTGCCGGCACACTGGCACCTGGTAATGGGCGGCTTCGCGTTCGGCATGATGTTCATGGCCACTGACCCGGTCTCCTCGGCGATGACCGACACCGGTCGCTGGACCTTCGGTATCCTGGTTGGTGTGATGACCGTGCTGATCCGGGTAGTCAACCCGGCGTTCCCGGAAGGCATCATGCTGGCCATCCTGTTTGCAAACCTGTTCGCGCCGCTGATGGATCACTACGTGGTTCAGGCCAACATCAAACGGAGGCTCGCACGTGGCTAAAGCTAAAGAAACTGTCTCCAGAACGCTGATTGTTGCTCTGGTCCTGAGTATTGTGTTCTCCGTGGTGGTATCTGGTGCCGCGGTAATGCTCCGCCCTGCGCAGATCCAGAACCAGAATCTGGACATCAAGACCAACATCCTGTCCGCTGCCGGCCTGCTTGAAAAGGGCGCCAGCGCCGATGAAATCGAATCGCAGTTTGAGCAGTTCGAAGTTCGTCTGGTAGACCTGGACACCGGTCAGTACGTTGAAGCGTCTGACGTTGGTGTACAGGACCCGATGAAGTACGACATGTACAAAGCTGCTTCCGACCCGCAGATGTCTACCAACATCCCGTCGTCTGAAGACAAGGCTGGTATCAAGCGTCGTCCGAACGTTGCCAAGGTCTACACCATGAGCGAGAACGGTGAAGTTACTCGCGTGGTGCTGCCGATTCACGGTTACGGTCTGTGGTCCACCCTGTACGGCTTCATTTCCCTGGAAGGCGATCTGAACACCGTTGAAGGGCTTGGTTTCTACGCGCACGCTGAAACTCCGGGCCTGGGTGGCGAAGTCGACAACCCGCGCTGGAAAAAACAGTGGGTGGGCAAGGAAGTCTACGACGGCGAGCGCGCCGATCCGAAGATTCGCCTGGTTAAAGGTGGCGTGAGTGCCGATGCTGCTGACAAAGAGCACAAGGTAGATGCCCTGTCCGGCGCGACTCTGACCAGCCGTGGTGTCGAGCAACTGGTTAACTACTGGATGAGCGAGCGCGGCTACGCACCATTCCTACAAAAACTGCGTGAAGGGGAGGTCTGATCATGGCAGATGCATCGGCCAAACAGGTTCTCTTCGAACCGATTTTTAGCAACAACCCGATCGCGCTGCAGATCCTCGGTATCTGCTCCGCGTTGGCGGTAACCACCAGCATGAACGTGACTATCGTTATGTGTCTGGCGGTAATCGCGGTAACGGCATTCTCTAACCTGGCGGTATCGCTGGTTCGGGCTCAAATCCCGGGCAGCATCCGTATCATCGTGCAGATGACCATCATTGCCTCCCTGGTAATCGTGGTTGACCAGATCCTCAAGGCCTACGCCTACGAGATCAGCAAGCAGCTGTCCGTATTCGTTGGCTTGATCATCACCAACTGCATCGTGATGGGTCGTGCCGAAGGCTTCGCCATGAAGAATGGCCCCTACCTGAGCTTCCTCGACGGTATCGGTAACGGTCTCGGTTATTCCGTGCTGCTGCTGTTCGTGGCGTTCTTCCGGGAGCTGCTGGGCGCGGGCTCATTGTTTGGTGTAACACTGCTGCCGACGGTTAACGAAGGTGGCTGGTACATCCCGAACGGTCTGTTGCTGCTGCCGCCGAGCGCGTTCTTCATCATCGGTCTGGCAATCTGGGGCCTGCGGGTCTGGAAGCCGGAGCAGGTTGAAGAGGCGGATTACAAGATGTCTCGCCACACCGCCAAGGAGGCCTTCTGATGGAACATTATATCAGCCTGATTGTTAAGGCCATTTTCGTTGAGAACATGGCCCTGGCTTTCTTCCTGGGTATGTGTACCTTTTTGGCGATCTCGAAGAAGATCGAGGCAGCTACCGGTCTGGGTATCGCGGTCGTGGTGGTTCTGACCGTCACCGTGCCGGTGAACAACCTGCTGTACAACAGCATCCTGCGCGAAGGCGCCCTTGAGTGGGCCGGTCTGCCGAACGTAGACCTGAGCTTTTTGGGCTTGCTTACGTACATTGGGGTAATCGCGGCGATCGTACAGATCATGGAAATGGTACTCGACAAGTACATTCCAGCGCTCTATGCGGCCCTCGGTGTGTTCCTGCCACTGATCACGGTGAACTGCGCCATCCTGGGTGCGTCACTGTTCATGGTTGAGCGGGACTACACCTTCGGTGAGAGTGTGGTGTACGGATTCGGTGCCGGCGTGGGCTGGGCCCTGGCCATCATTGCGCTGGCCGGCATTCGCGAGAAGCTGAAGTACAGTGACGTTCCGGAAGGCCTGCGTGGCCTGGGTATCACCTTCATCACTGTGGGTCTGATGTCCCTGGGCTTTATGTCCTTCTCCGGCATCTCTCTGTAACTCACCCGGTGATTCGGTTTAACGAAAAGGCGAGACCATGAATACAGAAATTATTCTCGGCGTGGTCATGTTCACCGTTATCGTTCTGGCTCTGGTCGCAGTGATTCTTGCGGCCCGCTCCAGGCTGGTAAGCACCGGTGACGTGACAATTGAGATCAACGACGATCCCGAACACACCATGAAAACCGGTGCGGGCGGGAAATTGCTGGGCACCCTGGCAAACCAGGGTATCTTCCTGTCCTCCGCGTGCGGCGGTGGCGGTACCTGTGCCCAGTGCAAATGTAAGGTGTTCGAAGGCGGCGGCGCCATGCTGCCGACCGAGAAGACCCACTTCACCAACCGGGAAGAAAAGGAAGGCTGGCGCCTGTCCTGCCAGGTTCCGGTGAAGCAGGACATGAAGATCGAAGTACCTGAAGAGTTCTTCGGCGTGAAGAAGTGGGAATGTGAAGTGGTGTCCAACCACAACGTGGCCACCTTCATCAAAGAACTGGTACTGAAGCTTCCGGAAGGCGAAGAAGTAGACTTCCGCGCTGGTGGCTACGTGCAGCTGGAGTGCCCTCCGTACGAAATCGATTTCAAGGATTTCGACATCGAGGAAGAGTTCCACGAAGACTGGGACAAGCACAACATCTGGCGCTACAAGGCGATCAACAAGGAAGAGACCATCCGTGCGTACTCCATGGCGAACTACCCTGAAGAGAAGGGCGTCCTGAAGTTCAACATCCGGATCGCGACTCCGCCTCCAGGAACCGACCACAACCCAGGTATCATGTCTAGCTACGTGTTTAACATGAAGCCGGGTGACAAGGTTACCGTGATGGGGCCGTTCGGTGAGTTCTTCGCCAAGAAGACCGATGCCGAAATGGTATTCATCGGCGGTGGTGCTGGCATGGCACCGATGCGCTCGCACATCTTTGACCAGCTCAAGCGTCTGAACTCGAAGCGTAAGATCAGCTTCTGGTACGGTGCTCGAAGCGTCCGCGAAATGTTCTACGTGGAAGACTTCGACATGCTGCAGGAAGAGAACGAGAACTTCGAGTGGCACGTGGCGCTGTCCGACGCACTGCCCGAGGACAACTGGACAGGCGAGACCGGCTTTATCCATAACGTCCTCTATGAGAAGTATCTGAAAGATCATCCGGCTCCGGAAGACTGTGAGTTCTACATGTGTGGGCCCCCAATCATGAACGCATCCTGCATCAAGATGCTGAAGGATTTGGGTGTTGAGGATGAAAACATCATGCTGGATGACTTTGGGGGTTAATTAGCTCCAATGACATCCCGCATGCTTCAACCCGTCAGGGTGGGTTTTGTTGGCGCCATGTTGGCGCTGGCAGGGCTCGCTCTGGCGGGTTGTTCGTTTGAGCCAGAGGAAAAAGTCTGGGAAATCTCCGGGCCGGTGTTTGGCACTGAATACCACATCAACGTGGTGCTGCCAGACGATCAGGCCCGGCTGGAAGCCCTGGCGGCCGGAATTGAGGGCGAGCTGGAGAAAGTGGATGCGTCCATGTCCACCTGGCGCGCGGATTCCGAGCTGTCGCAGCTGAACCAGGCCGAAGACCAGTCCCAGTGGATGCCGCTGTCAGACCCGCTGTATGAAGTATTGCAGCGGGCTGAGGCGATCTCAGAGCTGACCCGCGGTGCCTTCGACGTCACCATTGGCCCGGTGGTTAACCTCTGGGGCTTTGGCCCCAAGGCACGCCCGGAGCAGGTTCCGTCCGATCAGGAACTGGCGGAGGTACTTGCTGTCACGGGGTACGACAAGCTGGAGCTCCGCGAACAGCCACCGGCGCTGCGGGCCGAGGAGCCGCAGTACATTGATCTCTCTGCTATCGCCAAGGGCTACGGGGTTGACGCCGTTGCCCGATACCTCGACAGTGAGGGGATTAAGGCATACTTGGTAGAGATTGGTGGCGAAGTCCGTGTAAATGGGCGCAAACCCGGGGGAGATGCCTGGCGTTTAGCGATTGAGGAACCAACCTCCGATGCCCGCCAGGTGAATCGCATCGTCGCGCTGGAAAGCAGCGCTATGGCGACATCTGGCGACTATCGTAACTATTACGAATCGGAAGGGCACCGGTTTTCCCATACCATAGATCCTGTAACCGGGCGTCCTATCAAGCACAATCTGGCCTCGGTAACGGTGATTGCCGAAGACTGTATGTCGGCGGATGCCCTGGCCACAGGTTTTAACGTGATGGGCTTTGAACAAGCGCAAGCCCTCGCGACCCGGGAGAACATCCCGGCCTATTTTATAATTCGGACGGAAAACGGCTTCGAAACACATCAAACGCCGGCGTTTTCGTCTTACGTTACTCAGTAGCATCGCTCAATCATGAGTGTTGCTCATAAAAGGAGGGCAGCATGGGTACCTTTCTTCTGGTTTTGTTTATCGTGGTTCTGCTTGTAGCAGCCATGTCCATCGGTGTGATCCTCGGACGCAAGCCGATCAGCGGTACCTGTGGCGGCATTGGCGCTCTGGGTATCAGCCAGTCCTGCGATATCTGCGGTGGCAGCACCCAAAAGTGTGAGGAAGAGAACGAACGCCAGGCCCAAGACAGCGGGCAGGCCGAGGCTCTCACCTACGACGCCACCAAGGCCGACAAGCACTGACACGCAATCAATAACAAAGATCCAATTTTCACGACGTAGATAAGGAGTCACTGCGCGCATGGCAGAACATCATTACGACGTCGTCGTTATCGGCGCTGGGCCTTCAGGTGAAGGCGCGGCGATGAATGCGACGAAGCACGGTAAACGTGTCGCGATCATCGAAGACAAGGCCACCGTCGGCGGTAACTGCACCCACTGGGGGACCATTCCCTCCAAGGCGCTGCGTCATTCGGTGAAGCAGATCATCACGTTCAACACCAACCAGATGTTCCGCGATATCGGCGAGCCGCGCTGGTTCTCCTTTCCCCGGGTGCTGCAGAACGCCCAGAAGGTTATCGGCAAGCAGGTGAAGCTGAGAACCCAGTTCTACGCCCGCAACCGGGTAGACCTGATCAACGGCCGTGCCTCGTTCGTGGACAAGAACCGGCTGGAAATCCGCGGCAGCAAGGCGGTTGAACATATCCACTTCAAGCAGGCGATCATTGCCACCGGCTCACGCCCGTACCTGCCGCCCGATGTGGATTTCCGTCATCACCGCATCTACAACTCGGATACCATCCTGAACCTGTCCCACACCCCGCGCACGCTGATCATCTACGGCGCTGGTGTTATCGGTTCAGAGTACGCTTCGATCTTTGCCGGCCTGGGTGTGAAGGTAGACCTGATCAACCCGACCAGTCGCCTGCTGTCGTTCCTGGATGACGAGATCTCCGACGCGCTCAGCTACCACCTGCGCAACAACGGGGTTCTGGTACGCCACAACGAGCAGTATGAGAAGGTGGAAGGCGACGACCACGGTGTGGTGCTGTCACTGGTATCCGGCAAGAAGATTCGCGCCGACGCGTTCCTGTGGTGCAACGGCCGTACCGGCAACACGGACTCCCTGAACCTCGATAGCGTGGGGCTGGTGCCCAACGGCCGTGGCCAGCTGTCGGTGGATGAGCACTACCGGACGGAAGTCGAGAACATCTACGCCGCTGGAGACGTCATCGGTTGGCCGAGCCTGGCCAGTGCCGCCTACGATCAGGGCCGTTCGGCGTCCTCCGACATCGTGAAGGATGAGTACTTCCGCTACGTCTCGGACGTGCCGACCGGTATCTACACCATCCCCGAGATCAGTTCCGTGGGTAAAACCGAGCGCGAATTGACCGAAGCGAAGGTGCCGTATGAAGTAGGCCAGGCCTTCTTCAAAGACCTGGCCCGGGCGCAGATTACCGGCGATGCGGTGGGTATGCTGAAGATCCTGTTCCACCGTGAAACCCGCCAGATTTTGGGCATTCACTGCTTCGGGGATCAGGCGGCGGAAATCGTCCACATCGGACAGGCGATCATGAACCAGGAAGGGGAAGCCAATTCCCTGAACTACTTCATCAACACCACCTTTAACTACCCGACCATGGCAGAAGCCTACCGGGTAGCCGCCCTGAACGGCCTGAACCGGATCTTCTGATCCGGCTTCAGCCGCTGGTGGGCAGCGCCGTGTCGTTGCCCGTCACAGACTCTGATTTGGATTGGGGCAGGGGCATCAAGGCTCTGGCCCGGTTGTCGAAGAACATCCGGGTGCTGGTCGGATAATCGGTAATGATGCTGTCCACCCCCATTTCCTCCAACTGCAACATGTCGTGTATGCGGTTTACCGTCCAGGTAGACACGTGCATGCCCCGGCGGTGCGCGTTCGCCACGATTTCCTTCGAACACAGCTTCCAGTTTAAACACAGGTAGCTACAACCAAGCCGCGTCGCCACGTTCAACGGCCGTGGGAACTTGCGCTCTGCCACCAAGCCAATCTGAATGTGCTTGTTGCGCCGACGGATTTCCTTCAGAAACCAGGTGTCTGACGAGGTAATGGTGGCTGTCTTGTACAGATCTCGGCGCTGAATGATCTCGGTCAGGCGGTTGCACAGAATGTTCAGGCGCTGCCGGTTGTCTTTCTTTACCTCCAGCTGCAGGTGCTCCAGATCGTCAAACTGGTCCAGCAGGTCTTCCAGGGTGGGAATG
The DNA here is from genome assembly GCF_016820575.1 of Marinobacter sediminum. Lineage (GTDB taxonomy): Bacteria > Pseudomonadota > Gammaproteobacteria > Pseudomonadales > Oleiphilaceae > Marinobacter > Marinobacter sediminum. The sequence continues at coordinate 474,050 of NZ_JAEMQH010000002.1, forward strand.
CCAATCTTGCGGGGCCAGGAGCTGGTGTTGCGCCGGGCGTCCATATCGGCCAGTTCGGCGGCCGTGAAGTTACTGACCTCACCGGTATGACTGGTGGTGCGAGTAACGCTCAGATCGTGCACCAGCACGGGCTTGCCGTCTTTCGAAAGCACCAGATCCAACTCAAAATGCCGGATGCCATGGCGGTAGGCATGAATAAATCCCGGCATTGTATTTTCCGGCGCCTCGCCTTTGGCGCCTCTGTGTCCGTAAACAATCATTCTGGTGGTTCACCTTGAAGGCGTTGGTAAATGGCCTGGCGTTTGGTCCAGGTGTCGTGGCATAGCCGGATATCTTCCAGATAGGCGGGTAATTCGTTCATCAACAAAGCCTGGGGGCCGTCCACCAGTGCCCGTTCGGGTTTCGGGTGGAAGTCCACCAGCACCATGTTGGCACCGGCAATCACGCCCTGTGCGGTGGCGTGCATTACATCCAGAATGCCGTCCGGGGCGCGGTCCCGGCTGCCCACCGAGTGGGATGGGTCTACACACACCGGCATCCGGGTGAGCCGCTTCACCGCCGGCACATGGGCAAAATCAACCATGTTGCGATGCGGTTGCCCGGCCTCAGTCTTCATGCCCCGCAGGCAGAAGATCACATTGGCGTTACCTTCGCTGGCCAGGTACTCGGCGGCATTCAGGGATTCGTTCAGGGTGATACCAAAACCGCGCTTGAGCAATACGGGATACTCACTTTGGCGGCCAATCGCTTTCAGCAGCTCAAAGTTCTGGGTATTCCGGGTGCCTACTTGCAGCATCACCCCGGTCGGGCGGCCCAGGCGTTCCAGGCAGGTATCGATTTCCTCGATGTGGCTCTCGTGGGTAATCTCCATGGCAATCACCTTGATGCCATGCTTGCCTGCCTTCTCGAACACCCAGGGCAGGCAGCCCTTGCCGTGGCCCTGGAACGAGTAGGGGTTGGTACGCGGCTTGTAGGCGCCCATGCGGGTACAAACCTCGCCATTCTCCTGCAGGGCCCGCATCATCATGTCCACGTGTTCCGGCACGTCGACTGCGCACAGCCCGGCAAACACGTTCAAGTTGGACTGATTGAAGTCTACGCCGTTGTAGGTGAACCCGCTCTGGCGCCGGTCATCCTTGTGACGGCCCAGAATGCGGTAGTCATCGGAAATGCGAATGGCTCGCTCAACCGCCGGCAGCGCCTCGATTTCTTCCTTGTTCAGGCCCTTGGTGTCGCCAAGCAGGTAGATTTCCGTGAGCCGCTGGGTGGTGCCCTGTACCTCGTGCACCCGCACCGATACCCCGGGCAGGTTCTCCAGGTAGTGCATGGTCTGGCGGTAGGCGTCGCTGTCCAACCCGGTGTTGGGATGAAGAATGGCTAGCATACAGTCTCCTTTGTGTTAGCCGGCACGCTCGTCACCCGGCACTCGTTATCCTGAATTCTCCGCCCGGTGCCGCGCCTGCATGTATTCCCGGTGATTAAGATGCAGCAGGTCCGCCATACGGCGAATAAGGTGTTCTTCGTACTTGTCGATTCGGCCATCAGCAAAGGCCACACGCCAGATACTTTCCAGCAGCGACTGCTTGGCGTGCTGGTCCAGATGCTCGTTGATCTGCCCGGTAAACTCGTACATTGAGGTGGCGTCGTCGGCGTGGTCCAGGGCGTCCTGCAGGATCGCCTCGGCCTCGTCCCGGGTTACCTGATGCGCCTTAACTGCGCAGTCCACAATGGTTTGCAGCTCGCGCTCGTCCTCGTTGTGGTCCGCCCGGGACAACTGCACCATCAGGGCGGTGGCTGCCACGGCCAGTTGGTGGTTGTCCGGCTCCTGATTCTCCGACTCCGGTGCGGCAAACAGCTTTTTCAATTGATCTAACATGTTGGGGCAGTCGCACTCCTGTTACGTTGCAAACAGTGTTGGTTTCAGGCCGCTTTGGCCAATTGGCGCACCCGCTGTTCCAGTTCTATCTGATCCGCGGTGAAGCGGCGAATGCCATCGGCCAGTTTCTCGGTGGCCATGGCGTCTTCGTTGGATTCCCAGCGGAACAACCGCTCGTTCACTGTGCCCAGCTTATCCGGCGAGCTTACGCCCTCGGCCGACAGTTTCCGGCTCAGCGGTGCGGTGTCATCCTGCAGCTCCTGCAGCAGGGCCGGGCTGATGGTCAGCCGGTCGCAGCCTGCCAGCATTTCAATCTCGCCGGTGTTGCGGAAGCTCGCGCCCATCACCACGGTGTTGTAATCATTGGCCTTGAAGTAATTATAGATCCTGGACACCGACAGCACGCCCGGGTCTTCCGCCGCCGGGTAGCTGTCGCGGCCGCTGTTGGCCAGGTGCCAGTCCAGAATCCGGCCGACAAATGGCGAAATCAGGAAGGCACCGGCCTGGGCGCAGGCGGCCGCCTGAATGAACGAGAACAGCAGAGTAAGGTTGCAGCGGATGCCTTCTTTTTCCAGCTGTTCCGCCGCCCGAATGCCCTCCCAGGTGGCGGCAATCTTGATCAGCACCCGGCTGGTGTCCACGCCTTGCTTGTCATACAGATCAACCAGACGACGGGCCCGCTCCAGAGTGCCGGCGGTATCAAACGACAAACGCGCATCCACTTCGGTGGAGACTACGCCGGGAATCAGGTTCAGGATTTCCCGCCCGGCCAGCACCGCCAGGGTATCAGTCGCAATGGTCAGCTGTTCGGCGTCGGAGCCACCGTGGCGACGGGCATCGGCAACGGCTTTATCCAGCATCGGGCGATAGGCGTCTGAGGCGGCAGCTTTCAGCAGCAGGGAAGGGTTGGTGGTGGCATCTTGCGGGCGCCATTGGGCAATGGCGTCGATGTCGCCGGTGTCGGCCACCACGGTGGTCATGGTCTTCAGTTGTTCAAGCTTGTTGGTCATTCGTGCTGTCGTCCCGATTGATCTGTTATTGAGGCATCCGACTCCCAGATGCTGGTGATTCACCTACAATAACGGGCTGGTTTGACAGGGACAAGACAACCAAAGCCTCGGGGCCAATTAAGCTTCTGCAATAACCGCCGGTTCCGGCTCCCGGACTTTCCCCAGGGCAGTCTGAATCACCTCAAGCCCGGCCCCGGACTTATGGGCATTCTCGCTGATATAACGGCGGAACTGACGCCCGCCCGGCTGGCCGTGAAACAGGCCCAACAGATGCCGCGATATGTGGGTGAGGTACACACCACGCTCGAGCTCGCTCTGGATAAACGGGTACATGGCCCGCAGTGCGTCATGGCGGGTGAGGGTAGAGGCCGGTGCACCGAAGAACTCACTGTCCACACTGGCCAGCAGCCAGGGGTTGTTATACGCCTCCCGGCCCAGCATTACGCCATCGGTGTGTTGCAGGTGCTCGTGGCACTCGTCAAAGGTTTTGATGCCGCCGTTGATGATGATCTCAAGGTGCGGGTATTTCTGCTTAAGGGCATACACCCAATCGTACTTCAATGGCGGCACATCGCGGTTTTCCTTCGGGCTCAGGCCCTCAAGGATGGCGATGCGGGCATGCACGATGAACGTGCGGCAGCCAGCCGCCGAAACCTTCTCAATGAACTCGCACAGATCATCCCAGGATTCCCGGCCATCAATACCAATCCGGTGCTTCACCGTAACCGGCAGGCTGGTGGCCTCAATCATTGCCCGAACCCCTTCGGCCACCTTGTCCGGGTGGCCCATCAGGCAGGCGCCAATCATGTTGTTCTGCACCCGATCACTGGGGCAGCCCACATTCAGGTTCACCTCATCAAACCCAAACTGCTCCGCCAGTTTGGCGCAGTGCGCCAGCTCACCGGCATCACTTCCACCCAGTTGCAACGCCAGCGGATACTCCGCCGGCTCATGGCGCAGGAATCGCGAGGTGTCGCCATGAATCAGGGCGCCGGTAGTGACCATTTCGGTATACAGCAGCGCATGGCGGCTCAACTGGCGAGCCAGGTAGCGGAAATGACTCGTCGTCCAATCCATCATAGGCGCGACGCTGAAGCGGCGGGAGAAGTTCTCGCCGTGGAAACCTTGCACGGTGGTGGAGTTAGAAGCGCTTTGGAGCGGGGTGTTCTCAGTCATGAATCACTCTGGGGTACAAGTTCGGTGTTCAAATGTGACGCCCATTGTAACAGGAATGGAAACCGGGCTGCCGTAGGGCTTTGGCGAAGGGGAAGTGCGTTCGGTGATTAGTCTGCTACGCTTCGTGGGAGTCAGGGTAGGCGGAGATATACGTCAAATGTCGCAAAATATCAGGCCCGTTATTACAACCTTTTGAAAAATATGGAATAGTTCGGAAGCATTAGTGGAAACAAGCGAACTCGCGATTCTGTAGTTTTGGGACAAAGTGCGCTTATTTGGGGAAGCTTGGGACGTTGCCTTAGTCAGTTAGTGCCTCAGTATCAAGAGCTTACTGTGTGCATGGCGGACTTAAAAGTTGGAAATAAGCGCGACGTGATAGGTGTCATTTGTCACTGAATTAGCTGTTAGTTGGTAGTGCACATGGAGTATGTCGTTAACATCATTGATTCAGTAGCGTGGCCAGCGGCAGTTATCTGGCTAGGTTACTTGTTTCGCTCGGACCTTCGAAAGCTGCTTGGTCGCGTGACATCTCTGAAATACAAGGATGTCGAAGCAAGCTTTGAAAAAGAGCTCGCTGCTGCAGAGGAAGAGGCAAGAAAGGCGTTACCGAAGAAGGAGAAGCCATCATCTCTAGCAGACGAGGAACCCGTTTATCCTCCCCCTTATGATGAGCGATATGAGCGTTTGCTTCGCATTGCCGATGAGTCGCCCCGCGCGGCTTTGCTCGAAGCATGGGTTGAGGTGGAGGCATCTCTTTCCGAAGCCGCAGAGAGAAACGGTATCCAAAGCTCTCGCAGGATTTCCCCTCGTAAGGTTGTTCTTGAGCTAATCAATACCGGAGGTTATGCGAAAACATTGCTTCCGTTTTTTGAGGATCTTAGAGGATTGCGCAACGAAGCTGCTCATGCTCCCTATTTTGTGCCGACGAGTAAACAGACACGCAGGTACCTGCAAATGGCGATTGAGCTTGCTCTCACTTTGCAGAATCCATTGGAACCAACTAACCAGTCACGCAAGGCGGACGCGTGAGACGCGCCGCTTCGTTCAACGTTAATGGCCAAGGCTTTCGAGGGATTCAGGCAGTAGAGCAGGGAGTTGCTTTCAAATGTTCACTTCAGTTCAACTCTTCTCCCCGCAAAACACTGCAAAATCCGCGAGTTTCGTGTTCTGGTTCCTCGCGCCATGGGCTAGGGTCAGTGCAAGCTATTTGGTAAAGGGCATTCGGGTTTGGGTGCCAGGGAGAAACTGCCGGGTAACCGGCCATTAACAAGCCGCTGTAGTACGCGGCCGATGGCCGCCGGACGGCCTTTTCATTGCGGCTACGCCTCCATTACAAGGCCGCCGCTAAGCTCAGCGTTAAACAATAAAGTGAGTCTCTAGTGTCTGATGATAAGTCTCTTGACCTGACGGGTGCCGGTAAGATTGCGGAGGCAATACCTGATTCTGCTTGGGTACAGTTTGTAGATACGGCATGTACGACCTTCAAGGATGTTTTAGCCCCACTAACGAGTTTAACTAGTGGGGTTGGTCGCCTTATTGAGTCAAAGTTTGATCGGCTAGTCGATGCTGAAAAAGTCCTCGCGGCAGAAATGATGAGCAGTGCCGATAAAAAGGCCAAAAAGCGTAAGAAAACGAATCAATCGCGGCGCCCGCTTAATGCAAGTTTGATGATTGACGCCATAGAGCAGTCAGCAACTGAGACAGACCCGATAATTCGAGAGTTGTGGTCGAATCTATTAGCTGAGGAACTCTCTGAAGGCAATGCGCACCCTGAATTCGGAAGAATTCTTGGGCGTCTAAGTGGGCAGGATGCCCAAATTCTCGCAGATATCGCAGAACAAGAGGCTGATAGAAGTGTGGCTTTTAAGAAGGCTGCAAACAGCTTTATGGCAAGTATCAGTGTGCTGGGCATTAGCCTTGAGCTAAAGCAGGACGGTAGCTTTAACCATGAGCATTTAAGGTCTCTTGGTCTTATTCAGAGACAGTCCGGTGCTTGGGAGCTTACGCTTACAGGAAAGGCATTCATTCACGCGGTTAGTGATAACGATGAGGATTCCTAACCTTTGTTTAACAAGGCCAGGTACGGCGACGGCTACTACATTGCGGCTTCGCCTACATTCCGCAGCCGCGCATGCTGGTTGGAGTTATGTGTAAAAAATGGAGTCGTTTCATGCAAGGATTTTGCGCGCTAAAACACTTTCGATACTGGGCTAAATTCTTCGCTATCGCCATTTGGAGCTTAGTAATCTGCACTTATGTTTGGTTTTTCTCCTATTTAGGAGGGGAAAATCCAACTGCGTGGGAGGAGTGGGTCAAAACAGCGGTATCTGTAATAATCGGTGGAGTTGGTCTCTGCTATTTAGACAGACTTTACTCAGTACCTTACCAGCAGTTTAGTCTTTAGCCCCTATATTCAGTATTGCTAATTATTGTTGGTGCTATCGGTATAGGCATAGGGCTTGGCATATATGAAGAATTCAAAGAAACTTTCCTGTGGCAAATGGTAGGAGTCGTTTACACATCAGTGTGTTTTGGCGGTTTTGTGTACGGTTTCAGCCAAGACAGACTGAAATTACCACATAACCAGTAGCGTCAGTCGGACCGGCTTGTTCCGCTGCGCTCCACTCCACAAACCGGCCGCTGCGCAAAGCGTTAGGCTTTAGTAGAGAGAACGGATTTGAATTTAATATTTGCACATTTCTTAATGGCAGTTGGCTTATTTTTTATCCTTAACTGGATTGGTAGTCATTCTATTCATGCTGGATACATCAGGATGTCTGTTTTAGCTAAGGCAGATGAGGCTCCAGCGTTTAACTTTATGTATAGAGCTTTTTCTCCGGTTGCCTATATCACTGTCGTATCTGCAATATTATATAAGCTACAGCAAGATTGGTTGGTGAAAGATATATACCTGGTTGTTGTGTACTACTTTGTGTTTCGACTGGTGTTCAATCTAGCAACTGGTAGAGCGCGGTTACTTAATTGGGTAACACAGTGCGCCTATGTTCTTGTATCAATACCAGCGTCATATTATGTATACGACACTTTGATCACACAGAAAGAGTTTCTATTTCCCACTGCAAAGGAACTTGGCAGCGCCGTATGGTTGGCTATTGTGGCTTATGCATACCATACATTCAACAGTGTGAAGCTATCGGATGAAAGAACCAAGGCTCGTAAAGCGAATTATTTGAATGGTCGTTATTTAACCTACAAGAGCCTGTACGGGAAGCTAATAGAAGGAATTGCTGAAACTAAAAGACAAGAAGCTCTAATTTATGCTGTGTTGATTGTCGAAGCTTTCAACCGACCTAAGCTATATCGACTAATAGAAAATGTGCTCTTCTATTTTGGTTTTGCTAAAACGCTAGGAATTATGCAGGTTACGACTGAAAGATATATTGATGACAGGGAGAGTGTGCGCCTTGGCGCTACTAAAATTGTTAAAGACCATCTTCAGGCAAAATTGAAGGTTGAATCCCGGAGGTACCCTGGCGGATCTTGGGCGATTCGCCGAGAAGTATTAGAACTCTACAATCCGGACGGCGAATATATTCGTGAGGTTGATGGCCTATACGATGAAATCGTAAACCAATTTTATCCTGATGAAAAAACTGATTGGGAAGCAGAGATCGAAGAACTGAATAGGCCAGATGAAACTGAGGCAGAGCCTAATAAATCAAGCCAGCAGGACGCCAGCGAAGCTGGCGCCTCTGCTTGAGGCGTTAAGCATCAAGTATCAAAATATGCAGTGCTGAAATTATGGATGTTGCGAAGAAGTTGCGATCATTATTTTGTCTATTGGCATTGACGATAGTCGGCTGTGCTCCGATACAGCACTCCCAAAAAACGCAGCAACCGATTGGAAAGGAGCTTTGGGCCGGGATTGGCGATGTGATTCTTCACGTAAATAAGCAACGCGATCTAAAGAACGCTTTCGGGAAATCTGACATTTTCGGCAGGAAAACTAACGAAGGCTTTAGCGAACTGAAACTTGTCGCGATCAAAGATTCGGGCGAGGTCATTTTTCACAGGAAGGACGTGAAAATACTCTCCAATGAAACAACCATGAGTCGAACACCGGTTACCACTTCTACCGGCTCCGCAACAACAAACGCTTCTGGTAGCTACTACGGCAACTCAAATCAAGGCACAGTGACTGCAAACGCAACGACTTCCTATTCGTCTTCCACAGTGTCGCCTTCCGATGATTATCATGCGGTATTGTCTCCGGAACAGATGGCAATCCGCCTCAAACCTGACGAAAGAGTCTTAGTCATGGAGGGCTATGTTATTAAAGTCCTCGAAAAGACAGCTGGTGCCATTAAGTATCAGATCGAGAAGCAGTAATCATGCTTAACCAGTGCGTCAACGGGACCGGTTTGTTCCGCTGGTACTCCAAAAACCGGCCCGTTATGCCAGCGTTAACCCCAAAAAGGGATTTGAATTGGACAAAAACAACGAAAACAAACCTCGTACAGAGGAAGAAAATAACAGAACCGCAGGAGCAGCAATTGGTGGAGCTATTTTTGGTGCTTCCGTTGGCGGGCCGGTAGGTGCAGTTATCGGCGGTATTTTTGGAGCTGTGTTCGGCGAGATGGCCAATGATTCAAAGAACAATGAGGGAGGCCCTCGTGGATAAGACTGTTCTGATACCCTCTGTTATCTTGGCTATTTTTCTGATCGGGGTTTATCTGTATCGCTGCTGGCAGGCTGGTATAGAGGCGAGTAACTCTGTTGTGGTTAGCTCGCTTCTTAACTCTAGCGGTATTGTTTGTGGTTTAGCTCTTGCTGCTAGTCCCTTCTTTCCGGCAGTAAAAGCGATGATTGGCGGCATTGATATTTACATTGTCATTGGAGGAGTCGCTGTCTTGTTCGTTTCTTCTCAGGGAATTCATAAGGAAGTTATTAAATCTACCCGGTCGGAATCAGTTAACAAGCCAGTGCAGCAGACCGCTGAAGCGTCTGTTGACTGAGACGCTACGCCAAGCTAATTCCAAATGAGAGCTAAAGCCCCATGATGATACGGGCCCAGCAGGCAACCATCACTCGCGAGCTTCTTTTAATGATGGTTCCACCGCAATGCTGGGCCGCATGTAGTTCGGCGTGCATGAATCTTGTGCTTTCAATGGGCCTTACAGAGCGACAACAGCCCCATCCGATTCCGCCGATTCAAACAGCGCCGACATGACTTTATGACAGGCCATGCTGCGCTCAGGCCACTGCGACTCTAGCTCGCCACTGAGAACGATGCTCGAGAACTTCTCGACCAGTTTCACTACGTGGTCACACGGCTCTACCTGTTGCTCAGTGTCTTTGCCATCAACATCACCGAGTATGTAGTAGGAGCTACCGGTGAAGGGCTCGCCATAGGCCCCAAAGAAACCGCTTCGTCCCTGGCCACCAACCAGGTCTTCGATTTTGATGAGTCCAGCATCGCCGACTGTTTCTACTTGCGAGCGGTGGGCGAGTTCACAACCGGCATCGAAGGTGGCCATGCGGCCGCCGGAGAACCAGAGCGTACCGCCACAGGCGACGATGGTGTCGATGGAGTTCTTGGAGACGTGGGTCATCTGCACCTTTTCGGGTAGTTCGTAGTTGAAGCTCCATAGGGTGGCACTGATCGGGTACCAGCCCTGATCGCCAAAGCAGCCCATGGGCTCGCGGGTTTTGTCGGTGCGGCCGTTGCCGCCTTCGTACCACTCCTTGTTGGGGGCCTTGAAGGTGAAGGCACTGGTGACACGCCGTACCTCGCCAATGTCGCCGTTGGCAATGCGCTGCTCAATTTCATGGGTGCGGTTGCTGTGCAGCCACATGGTGCCGTCCATGAACTGCCCGCCGTTTTCTTTGCACACTTCAATGGCGTCTTCGACGCCGTCAGCCAGCGGTTTTTCGGCGTACACGTGCTTGCCGGCGCGGGCTGCTTTCTTGATCCAGTCGTTGCGATGCGCGGTGGGCACGGGCAGGTAAACAGCGTCGATGCTGTCATCTGCGAGCAGTTCATCGTAGGAGCCGAAAGCCTGCGGAACATTTTGCTCATCTGCCCAGGCTTGTGCGCGGCCCAGGTCGCGGCTTGCCACCGCGACTACCTCGGCGTTTTCCGCATCGTGCATGCCTGCCACCACCTTGGTGGCAATTTCGGCGGTGCCGAGGATTCCCCAGCGAACTTTGCGATCTTCCATCGTGAGTATCCTTTCGTTCGAAACAAACCTGAGTATTTCATTGCCTGTATGACGATCTAGGTGATGGCCTGACCGCTTTTTTCAACCGTCTCCTTCGGCTTCATGCAGGGGAATTCCGGGAGTGAACGAGCTGCTGGAAAAGAGTTTGGGGGTTGCTGCACCAATAGAGAGCGCGCAAAGTGAATCGCGGTTCAGCGCAAGAGTTCCGACAAATACGCGTATATCTCTGCTACATATAGTATTTCTGCACACCCGATACTTCTTTGACTCATTCTGGCCCGCTACTTGCAAAGCAAGCTCTCCAAGGGTTACGACACCGCACGGAAGCATTTTCTATATTCTCTCAACATGCCTTATGGGGTATCGGTTGTATGAGTCATAAAATATCTATTTTGCTTCTGTTAATCAGCCTGCTGATGCTGAGCGGCTGTCCCGGTTCCGGTAGTTCGAGCGGCTCTTCGTCAACGAACGACATTACGGACAACTCTCCTGGTGAACCGCCAGAGGAGGAGCCGCCCATCGAAGAACCTTTTGAAGTCGGTCTTTTCACGCTGGAAGAAACCACGATGGATCAGGTGCACGAGGCCCTGGCGGGCAGGCGGGTACTTGAGGACGGTAGCCCGATCACCTGCGAATCACTGGCTCAGATGTATATTGACCGCATCTATGCCTTCAATGACGCTCCTCAACCAGCTAATGGTTTGCCCGTGCGTGGCGTGCTTGCGATCAATCCACTGGCGCTTGAGCAGGCGAGGGCGCTGGATGCCCTGTATGCCAGCGATGACGGCATCGGCGAGCGTTTTCTGCATTGCATGCCGGTGCTTCTGAAGGACAACTACGACACCGTGGACTATCCGAGCACTCAGGGCTCGTACAGCATGCTGGGCCACCAGGCTGGCGTTGACGCTCACTCAGTAGCACAGTTGCGTGCGGCCGGGGCACTGATCCTGGGGAAGGCCAATCAGGATGAGTTTGCGTTTTTCACCACGGGCTTTTCCAATCGCGCCATTCAGGTGAGCAATCCCTATAACACGAGCGAAAGTCCTGCAGGCTCGTCCTCGGGTACCGGTGCATCAATTGCGTCGAACTTCGCCCTAGGGGGCACCGGCAGCGATACTTGTCAGTCGATTCGTCACCCCTCTTCTGTCAATGGCTTGGTGGGTATTCGCCCCAGTTTAGGCGTTATATCGCAGCACGGTATATTTCCGCTGAGTCATACCCGAGACACCGGTGGGCCCATGACGCGGACCGTGAAAGATGCGGCGCTGATGCTGCAGGCCATGGCCGGTGTTGACCCCCGCGACCCCAAAACGCTTCTTTACCCAGACGAGATCCGTCCTGATAGCTATGTCGATTTTCTGGATAGAGACGTTCACGGCGTGGCTGGTCGCAACATCGGCGTGGTAAGGCAACTGGGCACCAACACCAGTGCAGCCGGAACAGGTCGGCAGGGCGAATTGATCGCGCAAGCGGTGGAAAAGCTTGAGAGCATGGGTGCCACTATCTATGACGTCTACCTGCCTGATTTTGATAACAGAGGGGCGGGTTCCAGACACTACGATATCAACGAATATTTCAAAACGTTTGAAGCCGAGGGCGGCGTCAGCGAACGCGCCTGCGTGAGCAGCGCAGCCATTGATCTGTTGGCTGATCGGAATTCCGTGGCCCATGGCCGGTCTGAATGCACGGATATCGAGGGTATTGTAGAAACTGGCCGGGTAGGCCCTCGCACGGCCGCGCTATTTGGGCTGGTTGCTGCTGCCGATCCGAACCAGGCGCCCACCGAAGAGGAACTGCAGGGTATTGTCGAGGAACGCGATTACACGACCTCGGTTATGGACGCTCTGGTGGATGAAAACGGGGATCCGGTGCTGGACAGCAACCTGAATCAGATACGGCTGGATGCCCTTGTGTTGAGCCCCGGACCCACCGGTGGCCGTACCTGTGACTTTGGTTCAACCACACAAATGGGCTCTATTGTGGTGCCGGTCGGCTTCGATGAATCCGTCGGCGTGCCGCGCGGGATGGAAATTTTCGTGCGTCAGTACGACGAGGGCACCGGCCTGGGTATCGCCTATGACTATGAGCAGGCGACGCTGCATCGTGCTCCTCCAAGCCTTGTAGCCTCACCGCTGCTGGTCAATGAAACCATTACCGAGTTCAACGCCCGAATGCAGCAGGCGCTTATTGACGGCACCAGTGAAGCGCCAGAAACGCTTCCGTTGGAAACCTACCAGCAGGTGCTAAGGGATATCACCGGTCTATAACAGAGGGCATTTAGTAAACAGGGCAGGCAGCCTACGGTTTTCGGGGTCGTGCTAGACTTTTTTTACACTCCGCGACTGCAAGGCTGCCATGTTCATCAGTGTGTTGGATCTGTTCAGAATAGGTGTCGGGCAGTCGAGTTCCCATACCGTTGGGCCGATGGGTGCCGCCCATGATTTCGTTGACCGGATTATTGAGCGCAACGGCTTTGGCGCCATCAAGGCGTATTCGGCTGCATCGCTGGCACTGCGGGGGGTATGGTAAGCACTTCATACCGCTGGATAACTGCATTGAGGCGATGCGGCAAACCGGGCTGGAAATGTCCCACAAGTACAAGAAACCTCCCTGGGTGGGCTCGCGGTCAGCATCACAGAATGCTGAGGTTGCGAACCTCAACTAAACTGAGATCAGAGCTAACCAAGGAGGACGTGAAATGAACAGGATCGCAATCACTCTGTTATCCGCCGTGTTATTTGCCCCCGTGGGCGCGCTGGCCGATGGCCATATGTCGGCAGCCCCCGCCAACGCCGAGGTGTATTTTGTGACGCCCAGCGATGGCGACACCGTGCAAAGCCCTGTGAAGGTGGTGTTCGGCCTGCGCAACATGGGCGTAGCACCGGCCGGTACGGATAAGGAAGGCACCGGGCATCACCATTTGTTGATTGATACCGACATGCCGTCGGATTTGAGCAAGCCGTTGCCGGCCACCGATCAGGTCAAGCATTTTGGGGGCGGCCAGACGGAAACCGAGATCATGCTGCCGCCGGGCGAGCACACCCTGCAGCTGTTGCTGGGCAACTACGCCCACGTACCGCACAGCGATCCGGTGATGTCTGAAAAGATCACTATTACGGTGGAATAATGGGGTGCGGGAGGTGCTCTCAGGCTATTGTCGAACCTCGGCCGTGGTGCTAATTTCAGAGTTACCTTCCAGCCAGGGACAGAAAGGCTTGATCCCCAGCGAGGGGCGCCCGCTCCGGGGCCTCTCCAGGCGCTAAGAACCCGTTCATCCACTCTTGAAGGCGTGTCGGCGCGTGCCTTTTGATGCCTTGTGTACGGTGGTTGTCTGAGGGTGTTGTCAAGGTTGTTGTCTAAAGGTGTCGTCGGTATCTCTTTAACGATGTTCCGTTCTGATAGTGGAGGTTCCTATGAAAGGTTCCCTGTTATTGGTAGCAACGTTGTTTTTGTGCGCGACGCTTCCCTCCACCGCCCTTGCTGACAGCGCCAGCAGGGATCAGGCCGAGATCGACCGGGGCCGTTACCTGGTCAAGATGTCCGGCTGCAACGATTGCCATACCGCCGGTTACATGCCGAGCGAGGGCACAGTGCCTGAAAGTCAGTGGCTAATGGGCGATACCCTGGGCTGGCAAGGCCCCTGGGGCACCACTTACGCCATCAACCTGCGGCTGTATGCCAGCGAGATGAGTGAGGATGAGTGGGTGTCTGTGGTGAAAACCATGAAGGCGAGGCCGCCCATGCCCTGGTGGGTGTTGAACGAAATGGAAGAGCCGGATGTTCGGGCGCTCTACGCGTACATCCGGTCCTTGCCGGTGGCGGGCGCGCCAGCCCCGGCTGCGCTGGAACCGGGGGTGACGCCAAAAACTGCCTATTTCCAGATGGTGATGCCCGAGGAGTAGAGGGTAGTCGCTGAGGTTGGCGAAAACGAGGAGAGCGGTCCGGGTTATCCGGCCCGCTCTTTTTCGTTCAGGGCGTGTCTTTTTCGGCTTCGGCCTTTAAGCCGAAAAGACCTTAGGACTGCCGTTGGACGCCTTGGATTGGTTGCGGCCGGCGTGTTTGGCCGCATAGAGCGCGTCGTCTGCACACCGGATGAGCCGGGTCATGTCCTCATGCGCTTTGGGGAGGATGGAGGACACGCCGATGCTCACGGTGAGGGTGATGGTCTTGCCCTCCCAGTTCAGCGGTGTGGATTCCACTTTCTCGCGCATGCGTTCGGCTACAATGCTGGCGCCTTCAAGGTGGGTATGGCAGAGCAGGATGGCAAATTCCTCGCCGCCGTATCGGGCCACGAAATCTCCCGGCCGCTTCAGGCATTCCCGGCAAAGCTGCGCCATGTGCTTGAGGCAGGCATCGCCGGCCAGGTGGCCGTATGTGTCGTTCACTTTCTTGAAATGGTCCACGTCCAGCAACAGCAGGGACATGTCGTGGCGTTCCCGGGCGTTGCGACGCCATTCGTCGGCCAGTTGGCGGTCAAAGAAAGCGCGGTTTTTCACTTGGGTCAGGCCGTCGATGGCGGTCATTTCCTCCAAGCGTTGGTTGGCGCTCTCCAGTTCTTGGGTTCGCTCGGCTACCCTGGCTTCCAGATGCTCATTGGCTTCTTTCTGCACCTGCAGAGCCTGCTCCTTGGCGGAGCGGGCAAGCCGTTCGGAGGCCAGGGCGTTGCTCTGCGCCTCATAGCGCCGCTGGCGCTCCAGGTTGATCCGGTAGGCGAGGGCAAAGGAGAACAACAATACTTCCAGGGCGGCACCGAATTGCGGGGCGTATTCGAACAGCACATTGCGTGGCAGTACGCCCATTTTGTTGAGCACCAGCACGGCGTGGCCCAACAGCAGTACGCTCCAAGCGAGGGTGTAAAGACGGGCCAGCACATCGCCCTTGGCCCAGAGGTAAATGCCGATCGCCAGGGCGGCCGGCGCCACAACCATGATCATCAGAGCCGCCAGGCGCATGGCCATGCCATAACTGACCACCGCCGAAAACGCACACAGTGCAAACGCGACACCGGCGCCACCCAAGGTAAACCAGCGCAGGAAGCGGCCCTGCTTGTGCAGATTCAGGAAACTGTAGGTGAACAGCAGCACGAAGCCGACGTTGGAGGTGATGGCGGCGGCCAGTATCAGGTTGTTCAGGCTCGGCAGTTCTGGCCAGAGAAACTGGAACGTTACCCCGTGCAGGGCCAGTTGCACCATGGTGATGGTAACCACGTTCAGTACGTACCAGAGGTAGCTGGCTTCGCGCACTACCAGGAGAACGAAGAGGTTATAGACGGCCAGCGCCAGCATGATGCCGGCGAACAGGATCTGCACTGCGAGGCTGTACTGGTCTTGTTCGTAGAAGCTTTGCGCGTTCCAAAGGTCCACTGGCAACTGTACGGCGCCCTCGCTGGTAGCCCGGAGGTAGAGAGTGCGGGCTTCACCCGCGGGGATATCCAGCGGCAGCAGCACGTTGCGGTGCTTGATCGGGCGCTGGGCCAGGGGCCGCTGGTCGCCGGTGAATACCTCCTCCTCAATCTGGCCGTTCGCCACTATATAGAGATCCAGATAGTCGAGCGCCGGGTTGGCCACTTCGATCAGGTGGCTGCCGGGCGCGGTGGTGTCGTTGATGATTTCAACGCGGAACCAGAAGCTGCTTCGGCTGAAACCAAAATTGGGGACCCGGGCCTCGCTGTGCTGCCAGCTCTGTGCCGGTACACCAGTGATCTCGGTAAACGTCAGCTTCTGGCTGGCATCCTCAAGATAGGCGAGTCGCTGGCCCAATGAAGCCTGTTCGTCAGCCAATTCCGATAGGCGAATGCTAGAGCTGCTGGCAAGAGTACTGCTCGCCAGTGCCGCCAGCAAAATCAGGGTAAGAAGCTGCGCTAAGTAAGTCTTCATCAAAGAATGAACCAGTTTTCAGGTTAAGGCCAAGCGGAGTATATCGGAACCTGAGAGGGGTGCGGTTAAATCATGTGCAGAAAACACAAGTTTTTACGATTGGCGGGCTGCGTTCCGCGATAAGGGTAAAATCCTGCCTGGTGCGGGGCGTTGCCAAGTAATGATATTTCGGGTTCAGGGACGTTAGGCAAAAAAGCCGAGCAGGGCGCTCGGCTTTTTATCGTCATGAAGATTCGGCTAGGCAGCGCGTCTGCGACGAGCGAGGCCGGCACCAGCCAGGCCCAGGCCAAGAAGCGCCAATGTGCCGGGCTCCGGAACTTTGTTGAGCGTTACATAAGCCTCTACGGTAGTGGTGTTACCCAAGCCGCCTTCAAGAATGTTTTCAAAGGCCACGCTGTAGACGGTACCGTTGCCAAGGTCGACTGAAACTGGACCGTCCCATGTCAGGAACCCGCCACTGACAGCGCCAAAAAGCGTTGCGAAAATGCCGCCTCCAGTTCCGGAGGCAGAACCGCCCGGAGATAGGAAAGCGAGTGTGGCGGAGATATCAAACGATTTTCCTCCAAAGCCTCCAACGCTGATATCGAAGAAGTCAAAGGACGTGGTTTCTCCGACCTCAAGCATCGCTGACTGAGAATCAAGGTCTTTTAGCGAGGCCGAAATAGAGCACCCGATACAAAGTCCCGAGCCAAGCGCCGGTGAGACGGATGAGCCGGTATTGGTTGGGTCAAAGATAAGTCCCGCCATGCTGCTCGCGCTGAAGCTGAGCGCCATTGCGGCAAGAGCTCCTTTCAAATAGCTTTTCATCATGATTAAACCCCTATGCTGTGTGCGGCCTTGTCACCTTTTGGAGGCGTCTTAAGGCCTTTCTTCCCTGTCTTGCGATAGGTCGGACGGTTTGAGGTGCGTAACTAAAACGTTACGGATAATCATGGACGCAAAAAAAAGGCCACAAAAATAAAGTCATCTAAAAGCAGGTGGTTAGCAAGTCTATGGCTTCTGGTACGAGTTCAGCTGTATAAATTGTCGACGCTTTGGTGCGAGTCGTTTTGTCACCGAGACACTTAGAAGTACTCACGTTTTGATGCTTGAACAGATTGCCCGCGATCTTTTACTTCTGAGGATCGAGCACCCTCTGCTGGTGATTGCAGGTTTGCTTGTTACTGCGTATTTTTCTGTTATACAGGAGGGAATGAGTGCAACTTTGAAAAAATTGCGCTAATCCAGATATTCAAACTTCCTTTTTCTGAGGTGTAATGGTTCCCATGCAGCCAAAGGACATCGTGGCGCAATTTATCGACGATACCCGTGCCCAGCGATTCGATGAGGCCAAGGCCTTGCTGGTGTCGGAGGGGTTTGAATATGTGGGGCCGAATATGCGGTTCCTCAGCCCCGATGACATGTTGTACTACCAGTTCGGGATGGCTGCCATTCAGAAGGATCTGATCGTGCGTCAGCTCAGTGCTGACGGCGAGCATGTATTTGCGATCCTGGATTTCAGGACCAACTTCGAGCCGATCGGAGATGTGCGGCTGGCGGTGTGGTTTGTGGTCCGGGATAACAAGATCCAGAAGGTAGAAACCTTCTACAATGCAGCCGTGGTAGAGAACATGTTGGGGGGCAACCTCCCTTCGGTGGAGTAGCGGTTCCCGCATCTCAGCCGCTCTTTCGTCACTCCTTGTTCAGGAACTGGAAGCCAAGCCGGCGAGCCCCAGCGCGCAAGATAGCCGCGCCGAAAGGGTGTCATTAGCGGCATGTGTCACCCTGCAATTCCATCTGCAATAATTTATAACTAGTTCAATGTGGCGTCAGGGGCAAGCATTGGGCAAAGCAGGAAATACTACCAAATTGCTGCGGTAAACTGTCTGGCCAACGGGTCTTGGACCAATTTGTACTAAAGAGCTAACTCTATGCTTCAAAGATTGCCGTTGAGATTGATGATCGTCGCGGAGGTGATTGCACTCTCCGCCTGTTCCACGCCCACTATTGTTCGTGGCGGAGATCCGCTTTCACCGGCGCCGAGCGCGCGTGAACAGTATGTTGAAAATCGCTGTGAGCACGAGACGGCGCGCAGTACCCAGGGTGTTAACCATTGCCAGGATTCGGCGAGCAGGGATCAGTATCGGCGGGAGTACAGCGAGTACCAGCGAGAATACGAGAAAGCGCAGGATGAATAGGTGAGGGTGATCAGGCTGCCCGCTGCAGGTAGTGCCGGAGCATATCAAAGTACTTGATTGCGTCTTCGGGCGAGAACAGTTGCGGTTTGAACCCCCCGTAAAGCTTGTCGATGTATTTGCCCGGCACATCTGGCAGTTTGGCGAGGGCCATTGACCACTCGTCAAAGCGGCGCTCTTCAATTCGCTGGTAAAGAATAAGCCGAACATCGTGGTGGCGAGGGTCTGCAGCAATGCCCATATAGAGCTTGTTCACTGCTTCTTCGTCGCCTTCCAGGACCTGCATGAAGTGGAACGCATCATAGGCCAGTAAGCCGGTGATGCCGCATTTCCCGTTACGCGGTATCGCTTCGTCGAGAATGGCATCCACATCATTGTCCGTGAGATGGGCGCAAGCGCTGCTGAAATAGACAAGCCGACAAAGTTTCAACTCCGATGTATTCATATCACAACACTCAAGAGCCAAGAACAATCTGCGGTTTACCGGTAACTTTCTCTTCATTGGACACGTTACACTTGAATAAATGTAACGTAAATGCCTGTTTTTGGCAGGCATCATTTTCTTCAGCCCACTAGTTATGACCCGTGTGGAGTTCTATCCGTTTAAATGCTCTCCACAGCGGCCGGGAGCCGGAGCCCCAGCTAGCAATGGTTATATTATAATCGATTTCGGTGCCAGGAGTAGCAACTAGGAGTGGGTTACGGCATCTGCTATCCTTATTAGCTTCCTATATACCGCTGGCGGTGCCCGCCGTCTTTGGAGCAGATGTTATGCCGGTGATGGTTCAGGCGCTGGTTCCGGTGTTTGTGTTGATCATGCTGGGGCATGTTTTCCGGCGCTGGAATTTTCCCGGCGGCGATTTCTGGCCTCAGGCCGAACGCTTCACCTATTACGTGTTGTTCCCGGCCATGCTGGTGTTCAAGCTCGGGCAGGCCCGCCTGCCGGCGTCGGCCTACGGCGACATCGCATTGCTGATCGTGGCCATGCTGGTGGCCATGACACTGGTGCTGGTTGTGGCGCAGCGAATCTGGCGCTGGTCCGGGCCGGTGTTCTCATCGGTGTTCCAGGGGGCAATCCGGTTCAATTCCTACGTCGGGCTGGCGGCCGGGGGCATGCTGCTGGGCGATGAGGGGCTTTCACTAACGGCCATAGCCGTGGCCATCATGGTGCCGCTGCTGAACCTGTTGTGCATATTGATGTTTTCGCTGGTGGCCAGTCACGAGCCGGTGCGGCTGAAGCCGGTGATGAAGGCCATTGCCACCAATCCGCTGATTGTCGGCTCGGTGATCGGGGTGGTCTGGAGCTTCTTCGAAATCGGCTTTCACCCGCTGTTTGCCGCTATCCTCAAACCCTTGAGTGACCTAGCGCTGCCCATGGGCCTGATGTGTGTGGGTGCTGGCCTGCAGCTGAAGGCATTGCGGGGCGCTTCCATGCCGTTCCTGGTGTCGACGGTGCTGAAGCTGTTGGCGTTTCCGCTGATGGCTGCGGGGTTGGCTCTGCTACTGGGTGTGGATGGCTTGCTGGTGCAGGTGGTGGTTCTGCTGGCGGCGTTGCCCACCGCCACGTCGGCTTACATCCTGGCGCGTCAGCTCGGTGGCGACGCGCCGTTGATGGCTGGCATCATCAGTGGCCAGACCTTGCTGGCCATTGCCTCAATTCCGTTAATGCTTAGCCTGCTCTGGTAGGCATTTCAGTACCGCATCGGCGATGCTGTGTTGGAAGTCGAAATAGCCTTCAGGGCCTGCTTCCACATCGGTAGCAAGCGGGTCCCAGGTACTGAAGGTGACATTCAGATCTTCAGTAATCACCTCCCAGATTCCCGGATTAAACTGCGGCTCGGTCAGCAGGCAAGGGTGATGGCGGTGGCCCAGCTGGTCTTGAATCTTCGCGATGTGGCGAGCGCCGGGCGTCAGTTCCGGGTTCAGGGTCAGGATACCCTCCAGATTCAGGTCATAGTGCTCGGCAAAGCGGACAAAGGCGCTGTGGTAGGCGAACAGGCTGACGTCCTGGGCCGGATCAAGCTTGGTCCGAATCTCGGCCTCGGTTTCGGCCAGTCGGGTTTTAAACTGCTCCAGGTTCCGGGCCAGGGTGTCGGTGTCTGCATTTGGCTGTTGGGCCAACGAGTTGTACATCGTTTCCACCATGTCCTCGGCCAGTGCCGGGTCCAGCCAGATGTGCGGGTCTTCGCCTTCACCGTGGTCGTGATGAGCGTGTTCATCGTGGCCGTGCTCGGCATGGTCGTCATGGCCGTGTTCCGCATGCTCCTCGGATTCTTCCGGCTCCCGCATCGTGGCCTTACCTGCTGCCAGGCTAATGGTGCGTTGCCGGAAATCGGCACCGGCTAATAGTCGGCTCAGGAAGGTTTCCATGTCCGGGCCTATCCAGAAGATCACATCGGCTTCGTCCAGGGCGCGGCGCTGGGACGGCTTCATGTTGTAGTTGTGCGGGCTTGAGCCAGGCGGCACCAGAGTGGTGATGGTGGTGTCGGGGGTGGCGATGCTCTGGGCCAGCAGCGTCAGGGGTTTGAGCGAGGTAACAACGCGGGTTTCCGCCAGGGCAGGGGCGGCAATAAGGCAGAGGGCGGCGGCCAGAAGGCGTGCCGGTTTGAACATGGGCATGGAAGGTGGGTTCCTGATTGGCTGGTTATGAAACGTTATAATATAACGAAAATGATGTGGTCAGCGCAAAAATTCCTGGTGTTTTATACCTACCGCGCCTACGGATAAGCTTCCACGCCCATGCGAAACAGTTAGAGGGCCGGTATAATGCCGGGTTTATTCAACGGCCACCGACTTTTCAGGAAGGTTTCATGACAGTACGTACCCGAATTGCTCCATCCCCAACCGGAGACCCGCACGTTGGTACCGCCTACGTGGCCCTGTTCAACCTGTGCTTCGCCCGCCAGCACGGCGGCCAGTTCATTCTGCGTATTGAAGATACCGATCAGGCCCGCAGCACTGCGGAATCTGAGCGCGACATTCTGCAGGCGCTGCGCTGGCTTGGCCTGAATTGGGACGAGGGCCCCGATGTTGGCGGTCCCCATGGCCCTTACCGTCAGTCGGAGCGCAAGGATTCGTACAAGCAGTACGCCGAGGATCTGGTTACTGCCGGCCACGCCTTCTATTGCTTCCGTACTCCCGAAGAGCTGGAAGCCATTCGTGAAGAGCGCAAGGCCAAGGGGCAGAACCCGGGTATCAAGGGCAACCTCGAGCTGTCTGATGAAGAAGTGAAGCGTCGGCTGGATGCCGGTGAGTCTTACGTTATTCGCATGAAGGTGCCCGATGAAGGCGTCTGTGAAATCCAGGACATGCTCCGTGGCACCATCGAGATCGACTGGGCCCAGGTGGATTGCCAGATCCTGCTGAAATCGGACGGTATGCCCACCTACCACCTGGCCAACGTGGTAGATGACTACAAGATGGGCATCACCCACGTGTTGCGCGGTGAGGAGTGGATTAACTCGGCGCCCAAGCACAAGCTGCTGTACCAGTACTTCGGCTGGGACATGCCGGAGCTGTGCCATTTACCGCTGCTGCGTAACCCGGACAAGAGCAAGCTGTCGAAGCGCAAGAACCCCACCAGCATCAACTTCTACGAGCGCATGGGCTTCCTGCCGGAAGCCGTGACCAACTACCTGGGCCGCATGGGCTGGTCAATGCCTGACGAGCGTGAAAAGTTTACCCTGGACGAGATGATCGAGAACTTCGACATCCAGCGTGTATCCCTGGGTGGCCCGGTATTCGATGTGGAAAAGCTGCGCTGGCTTAACGGCCAGTGGCTGCGTGACGAGCTGACCGACGAGCAGTTTATGGCGCGTATGCGTCAGTGGTGGTTCAACGAGGATGCGCTGGCTGACCTGGTGCCGCACATCAAGGGCAGGGCAGAGGTGTTCTCTGATGTGGCGCCCATGGCCCAGTTCATGTTCTCGGGCATGC
This sequence comes from Marinobacter sediminum, assembly GCF_016820575.1. Taxonomy (GTDB): domain Bacteria; phylum Pseudomonadota; class Gammaproteobacteria; order Pseudomonadales; family Oleiphilaceae; genus Marinobacter; species Marinobacter sediminum. The sequence goes on from NZ_JAEMQH010000002.1 coordinate 496,280, forward strand.
TGAACCTGAAGCCGGAAGACTTCGCCCACAACAAGCTGGACGAGGCGCAGATCAAGCGCGTGCTGCAGTTCACCCTGTGGAAGCTTGAGGCCCAGCGCCACTGGAGCAAGGAAAATATTTTTGCCGACGTGAAAGCCATGGCCAAGGCTATGGACATCAAGATGGGCGATTTCATGTTCTCCATCTTTGTGGCAGTAGCCGGTACACCCAATTCCTGGTCGGTGATGGACTCCATGGCATTGCTGGGTCCAGACATGACCCGGTCGCGTTTGCGTCATGCACTGGAAGTGCTGGGTGGGTTTTCCAAGAAAGAAACCAAGAAAGTGGAGAAAGAGTACGCCGCGTTGGGTGCTTAATAACCGCTTTGGTGAATAAATAAACGACGTGAACAGGGATGTTCAGAAAACTGAAAAAAAGTGGGTTTTTGCGGTTGACGGCCCCAGGGCGGATCCTTAATATACGCATCCGTTGAGGGGCCATAGCTCAGCTGGGAGAGCGCAACACTGGCAGTGTTGAGGTCGGCGGTTCGATCCCGCCTGGCTCCACCAATTTCTAGTCCCCTTCGTCTAGTGGCCTAGGACTCCGCCCTTTCACGGCGGCAACAGGGGTTCGAACCCCCTAGGGGACGCCAATACGGCTTGACGGTTTAGTCCACCGGAAAGCCACAAAAAAACCGCCTTCGGGCGGTTTTTTTGTGTCCGTAAGAAAGTGCGGCCCCCGGTTTAACGGGAGGCGATGGCGCCCTTGCCAACCCCTTCAAACGCCTTCACCCGGATGGTGTCCTTGGGGTAATCCACCTTGAGCTTGTCGGCGATGTGAGCGGCAATCAGCTCCACCGTGGTGTCGGTGTCCAGCATGTAGACCCGCTCCTCTGGCATGACCAGTGCAAACTCGCCCTGGTTAGCCTCGTACTCGAAGGTGACGTAGCGAACGCCGTCCTCGCCAACGTGACGACGCACCACGTCTTCCTCAGAGCCGACATAGATGTCGCGCCAGCGTGATGCCCATTTGCGCTCCAGCTCGTAATCCCGGTAGCCATTGCGATCAATGCGAATGGGTGAGCGGTGGCCGTGGGCAATGCGCTGGCAGTTACCCAGATGTTTCTTCAGACCGTGGACGTAATGGTAGTAAGCGCCCTCGATCACCTCTTCGCGCAGATTGATCTCGATGGAGGTGACGTTAGCAGGCAGCACCGCTTGCAGTTCGTGTTCCAGCAACCGGGCAACCGCAGACGGCACCACGCGCTCCGAGGACAGCCAGACCACGGCTTCATCCGGAGAGCGGTGAATGATTTCACTACCGTCGGTGAGGGCCCACTGAAAAGTGTCTGGCTCGTTCTCGTCCCAGCTCAGCCCTTCGTAGCCGCGCGGAATCACCAGCCGGTGGTCCACCCGCTCGTCGATAACGCGCTTAATGGTTCGCTTCACGTTACTGAAATCGAACACCATGCCCTGGTCGTCGAGCTCGCCTCCCAAGACGACATCCGCAATCCAGCTCTCACCAACCAGGCCCCTTGTGGGATCGAGGTAGGCGAAATCAATGACGGTCAGGTTGTCTACAAAGAGGTGGTTCATTAAGCGTCCGGGTGGGTATGGTTGATTGATGGCCGAATTCTAGCAAAAATCATCGACATCGGCAGTCTGGCGTTGGACCAGGCTTCATGCGCTTCGCTTTTGGAGTTTTTATCATAAACCTCTCCGCTTCCCCCAACGATCAGGAATTCCCGGCACTTATTCTGGCGGCGGGCGCCTCATCCCGCCTTGGCCGTCCCAAAACGCTGCTGTCCATACCCGGCAGTGGCAAGACGCTGCTGGACCAGGCCATTCACAACGGAAGGATTCTGAGCCGAGATGTGCGGGTGTTGTGCGGCGCCTGGTATCCACTGATTCGCTTCCGCACGACTGCGCAGCCCTCGGCGTGGTTGCAGGTGCCGGATTGGCAGGAAGGGCTGTCGGCGTCGCTGGCAACGGGTCTGGCCAGTATGGGGCCGAAGGTGAAAGGGGTGTTTGTGCTGGTGGCCGATCAGCCGCTGCTAGATGAGGGGGCCTTGCAGGCTTTTGGCAGGGCGGCGCGCTTTGTCCCGCATCAGCCAATGGCTGCCGATTATGACGGCTGGCCCGGAGTACCGGCTTATCTGCCCAGGTGGTTATGGCCGGAAGTGATGGCGCTGGAAGGGGATAAAGGCGCGGGCCAGTTACTGGCCAGCGTACGGGCAACCAGGGTGGATATTCCGGGGGTCGACGACGACGTCGACACCCCGGAGGATTGGCAGAGAGTTCGGCAGCGGCTCAGCCAAACAGGCCGGACAACCAGGCAATCCCAACGCTGAAAATGCTCAGGCTAACCGCCAGGCCAATGGTGTAGACCCGGGACGAGGCTGAGCGCTGCTGGGCCACGAACAGATCGATGGTGCGCTGGGCGATGTCTTCGGCGGTTTCCCGGGAAATTTCGTGGGCCTGCTGAATGGCCTCGGATTGCAGGGTTTGCCAGAACTCAGTGTCGATAGTCTGCACGCTGGTGATGTGGTCCTTCAGCTCCGCCATGTGCTCGGTGGTGAACCCGGAATTGCGCTGCAGCGATTTCTTCAGGTCCGCCAGTTCCCGGGCCAGGTTGAGGTTCACTTCCGCCGCCACTTCGTCCCGCAGGTGCTTGGTGCGCTCCTCAATCAGGCTGGTCATCTTGTCCAGCCGTTCTTCCAGGGTCTTTTCCTGCTTGCTGCGGGATTCGTCCAGCGCTCGTTTTAGATGATCAAACTGCTCATCGAACAGAGAACTGAGCAGTTCGTGCAGGCGATTGTTGATGTGGGTTTTCACCGCCGAGCGGGAAATCTGCTCAATCAGGTCGCTGGTCAGTGGCACCACGCTTGAGGTTGAGGTGCCATTGGCCGGGGCCGGTGAGTCATTGTCGGCCTTCATCGACATCTCCACGGAGCCGTCGCCGGGAATGTTCAGGAGCTCGTCATCGTCAAGCTCGAACAGGTCAATGCTGCCGGGCTCTGGCGGCTCGGGCAGGGTGCCTTCGGTGACGTCACGGTCGAGTTGATCCAGTACCAGGTACAGGCCTTCGGTGTGCGGTGGTTTGGTCAGAATGTTGTAGACCCCAAAGTTCTTCGCCTCTTCCATAAAACTGGAAGACTTCTTCGACGTGCACATGATGATCGGGATAGAGGCGGTATCCGGGTTGCCCTTGATGGCCTTGATCGCCTCGACGCCATTCATGCCCGGCATCAGGTGATCCATGAAGATGACGTCGGGCCGATTGTCATTGTTCAAAAAATCCAGTGCTTCTTCGGCCGAGCCCGCCATGTTTACTTCCATGTCGCGACTTTCCAGCAGCTTGCTCAAGGCAAATCGGGCTACCTTGGAGTCGTCCACCAGCAGAGCGTTTTTGATCGCCATCTCACTACCTCAATCATTTACTGCAAACGCGTGTGTTGTCGGGCTTAGGCTTATTACCAGCCGTCCAGTGTCGGGCATTGCGTGGCCCGGTAACTCTTGTCCCGATAACAGACACCGGGCTCGGTGGTGCGGGCGGTGAAGATCTCACCGGCAGCGGTTGTCAGTCGAACCTGTCCGTAGGGCTTGCCGTGCCGGAAGGTGGCCTCGATGGAGCTGCCGTTCGGGTTCAGCAGCAGGCCTTGGCCATGAAACTTACCTTCAATATATTCACCTTCGTATTTTTTTCCATCCGAAAACACTTCGGCACCGGAACCGTGGAACGCACCGTTGGAAAAGTCGCCCTCGTAGTGGCGGCCGTTGGGATAGGTGAGGGAGCCGCGTCCGTGAAATTCGTTATCCCGGAACGCGCCGACGTAGAGCATGCCGTCTGCGGTGGTCAGTGAGCCGTGGCCATTCAATTGGCCATCTCTCCAGTGGCCGGTGAGGATGTCGCCGTTGGCTATGGTGAGGGTGCCCTTACCACTGAACTGATTGGCGCGGAACTCACCGGCATAACGCGCGCCCTCGGCGCTGCGCCAGGTGCCCTGGCCATGGTGCTGGCCATTCTTCCAGTCGCCGTCGTAGCGACTGCCATCCGGGTGCCAGGCGATGCCTTGGCCATCAAACTTGCCGTTCACGAAGTGGCCTTCGTAGCGCAGGCCGTCTTTATCCTGGTAGGTGCCATCGCCGGTTTTAACGCCGTTAATCCAGGTTCCGTTGTTAAAGTTCACGGTGGTGTAGGCGATCAGTTGGCCGACAAGGGTCATTTCACTGCCGGCCTCCAGTTCCACTTTTCGGCTCCAGGCCTGGTAACCGGGCTTGGTGATGGAGACGTCGTAAGTGCCGGGCCTGAGTTCCAGGTCCAGCCGGGTTGCTCCGTAGTCCTTGCCATTGATGGTGACACGATCACCAACCACGTTTGAGCGCAATACCAGCGCGCCGGTTGCCGGGGCTGCCGGAGCTGTCTCTGGTTGATCCGGGTTGAAGTCAGGGCGAGTGGTAAGCGCCGCCGCGGGCTCAGCCAGGGCAAGCAGAGTTGGCTCTTCCGGCATGTCGGGCACCTGGAAGGTCTCTGCTTCGACGTTCGGTTCGGGTGGCAATGCCGTCGCCGGTTTGGCGGTACGGGCGGTCTTGGCCGGCGTTTTCGATTCGGTCTTCGTCTTGGGTCTGGCTGGCGGTGCGTTGGCAGCGAGGGTCTGGGAAACGGTCGGTGGTGTCAGGGCGGTGCCGCTGTTTATCTCATCATGTACCGATGCGAATCCGGCCGTAACCAGGAGCATCAGGGCGAGGGCATTGATGAACAGGAGCGGTCTGAAATCGACCATGGGGAACCTCTTGAACCAGCAGTTTTAGAATTCTTATTACCTCTCTGCATCTTACCCAGTGCGTGCAAACTTATGTAACACAAAGTGTTTGTAGTTTTTTAGAATGCAGGACAAATCACATTTTGTCCGGAAGCTGGTCAACATTGAGTTGTTCCCATGACCTCATGTAGACATCGGCTTCGTATTCATAAGGCGAGCGAAACGGGGTCAGTACGAAGTCGAAGACCAGGAAGATAAAGCCGATGGACGCCCAGGCAAGGGCGAGGGTGCTTAAGGTGGTGGCCTGAACTTCGGGGTTAGCGTCGACGAACTCCTGCAGCAGTGGAATCAGGTCGGAGGCCATTACCACCGGATTGAAGCTCGACAGGACAAGCGGAATCCAGAAGGCAATGAAAATCGGGAAGAATCCGAACGACCAAAGCAACCGACGCAGCAGGTAAATGGCAACTTCCCGCCAGAAACGCTGTCTGATCTCGGGTACTTTGCGCACACGCTCGAGGTATCGACGGCGCTCGGCCCAGTAGGCCGCGACTTCAGGTGCATCCACCGCGCGGGTGTGGGGGGAATAAGTTGTCATGAATGGCCGGTTACCTTGTCGCTTCTGGACTGTGCATGATAATCGATACTACGTGTTACCCTACAATTCTCAAATCGTTAAAGACAGGATAGTTTGAATGGCTGCAGTGATCGACAACGCAACTCATCCGGCCTTTGAAAAGCTTCGCAGTCACCGGATTGCCACCCTCAATCTCGACATCGAAGAGTATCGCCATAAGAAAACCGGCGCCCGTCACCTGCATCTGGCGGCAGACAACGACGAGAACGTGTTTTTCGTTGCCCTGCGGACTTTCCCGATGGATTCCACCGGTGTCGCCCACGTTCTGGAACATACCGCCCTGTGTGGCAGTGAGCGCTATCCTGTTCGCGATCCGTTCTTCATGATGATCCGTCGCTCCCTGAACACCTTTATGAACGCGTTCACCAGCAGCGACTGGACCGCATACCCGTTTGCCAGCATGAACCGGAAGGACTTCGACAACCTGTTGTCGGTGTACCTGGATTCCGTGTTCTTCTCCAAACTGGATCCGCTGGACTTTGCTCAGGAAGGTCACCGGCTGGAGTTTGATACCCCGAACGACCCCAACACCGATCTGGTCTACCGGGGCGTGGTCTACAACGAAATGAAAGGCGCCATGAGTTCGCCCACCTCGCAGTTGTGGCAGAACCTGAGCAGCCACCTGTTCCAGACCACCACCTACCACTACAACAGTGGCGGCGAGCCAGACCATATTGTGGATCTGAGCTATGACGACCTGGTGAAGTTCTACCGTCACCATTACCACCCGAGCAACGCCATCTTTGCCACCTACGGCAACATTCCGGCTCATGAGCATCATGAGCGCTTTGAAGAGCTGGCACTGAAGCGCTTCGATCGGCTGGATATTGAGCTGCCGGTGCGGGATGAGAAGCGCATGTTCTCGCCGGTTCGGGTCGAGCAGGGTTACGCCGTTAACGAAGGTGAGGGTACCGACAACAAGACCCACATTGTGATGGGCTGGTTGCTGGGCCACAGCTTTGATCTGCAGGAAAACCTGGAAGGGCAGTTGCTGTCGGCCGTGTTGCTGGAGAATAGTGCCTCGCCGTTGATGCGAGCGCTGGAAACCACTGATCTGGGCCACGCCCCGTCGCCCATGTGCGGGCTGGAAGATTCCAACCGCGAAATGACCTTTGTCTGCGGTATCGAGGGCAGTGAGCCTGAGAAGCACAAGGATCTTGAGGCGCTGATTGAAAGCACGCTACTGCAAGTGGCGGAAGAGGGCGTCAGTGAAGAACGTCTGGAAGCTATCCTGCATCAGTTGGAACTGCACCAGCGCGAGATTGCGGGTGATCAGTTCCCGTACGGTCTGCAACTGATCATGACCGCCATTTCACCGATGGTGCACGGCGGCGATCCGGTGGAGCTGCTGGATCTGGAGCCGGTGCTGGCCACCCTGCGTGAGAAAATCCGCGATCCGCAGTACGTACCCAGCCTGATTCGCAAGAAACTGCTGGAAAACCCGCACCGGGTCACCCTGACGCTGCGCCCGGATGAGAGGCTTGAAGGGCATCGCCAGCAGGCCATTACCGAAGCCCTGGCTCGCCGCAAGGCCGAGCTGACCGACGACGAAGTGAAGCAGATCGTTGATCGTGCCCAGGCGCTGGAAGATCGCCAGATGCGCAAGGACGACGACTCCATTTTGCCCAAGGTAGACCTCACCGATGTGCCGCTGCAGATGCCGGAGCCGGAATCCCAGTACGATGGCGACATCGCCGCCACTGTTTTCGCCCGGGGCACCAATGGCCTGGTGTACGAGCAGGTGGTGGTGCCGGTCCCGGAACTGACCGAAGAAGAGCTGTTGCTGGTGCCGTATTACACAACGCTGATTTCAGAAGTGGGGTGTGGTGATCTGGATTACCTGCAGATGCAGGACCGTATTTCGGCCGAATCCGGCGGTATTGGCGCCTCGTTCACGGCCAAGGGCCGTGTCGACGACGTTCAGGACCTGACCGGTTACCTGGTCTTCAACGGCAAGGCCCTGGCTCGTAACCGCAGTGAACTCACCCGTCTGCTGCGGGATGTGTACACCAGTGCCCGGTTTGATGAAACCGACCGGGTGCGCGAAATCATTGCCCAGATTCGCGCCCGTCGTGAGCAGGCAGTCACGGGCAGCGGTCATGCCCTGGCAATGGGCGCAGCGTCGCAGGGCATGGGTCCGGGGTCCTGGCTGTCGTTCCGGCTGGGTGGCCTTGCCGGTATTCGCGGAACCAAGCAGCTGGATCAAGCCTTGAAGGATCCGAAAGAGCTGGCTGCGTTCTGCGATAAGCTGGCGGCACTGCACGACAAGATTCGCAATCAGAACCGTGAGTTCCTGTTGATTGGAGAGGAAGCCGAGTTACCGGCCATGGTCGACGATCTGAAGTCCTGCTGGCAGGGCGAGGCGGGCACTGAAACGTCCAACTGGACCATGGAGCCGGTGGACTACACTACCCGTGAAGCGTGGCTGACCTCTACCCAAGTGAACTTCTGTGCCAAAGCCTACCGCACTGTGCCGGTAGATCATCCCGATGCGGCCGCGCTGACGGTACTCGGCGGTTTCTTGCGCAACGGATACCTGCACCGCGCCATTCGCGAGAAGGGCGGCGCCTACGGTGGTGGTGCCGGTCAGGACAGCGTAAACGGCACCTTCCGATTCTTCTCATACCGGGATCCGCGTCTGGCGGAAACCCTGGAGGACTTCGACAAGTCCCTGGAGTGGCTGCAGGAAGCGGAGCACGACGAACAGGAGCTGGAGGAGTCTATCCTTGGTGTTATTGGTCAGCTTGATCGCCCACGCTCTCCGGCGGGTGCGGCGCGTCATGCTTTCCACAACAAGCTGTTTGGTCGTAGCCCGGAACAGCGCGCCCGGTTCCGTGAACGTGTGCTGGCGGTAACGCTGGACGACATCAAGCGTGTGGCAGCCACCTGGCTGGTGCCGGAAAATGCCAGCACGGCCGTGGTCACCAATCCGGACAACCGCGACGTAGCGGAACAGCTGGGATTGGCGATAGAAGAAATGTAAGCCGCTGCGGGTGTGTTAAGAACCCACAACGAAAAAAGAGGGCCATCTGGCCCTCTTTTTTTAGGCATCGACTTTGTGTCGGTCTGGCTCAGCGGTTCCGTTTCAGCCCCGTGGTTACCATGATCCGGGTCGAAATCTCTTCCACCGAATAGGCGGTGGTGTTGAGGTAGGGGATGCGCTCGCGCCGGTACATCAGCTCGATTTCCTCGATCTCGTGCATGCACTGTTTTATGGACGAGTAACGGGAGTTCGGGCGGCGCTCGTTACGGATGGTCGCCAGCCGCTCCGGCTCGATGGTCAGGCCGAAAATTTTCTCCTTGTGGGGCTTCAGGGCCGCAGGCATCAGCTGATCTGACAGATCCTCTTCAGTGATCGGGTAGTTAGCCGCTTTGACCCCGTACTGCAGTGCCAAATAGAGGCAGGTTGGGGTTTTTCCGCTTCGGGACGCGCCTACCAGAATGAGGTCAGCCTCATCATAATGCCGGGTGCGCGCGCCATCGTCGTTGTCGAGGGCAAAGTTCACCGCGTTGATGCGACGCTCGTAACTGCCTTCGTTGTTGATGGAGTGCGACTTGCCCACGGTGTACGACGACGAGGACTGCAGTTCCTGCTCCAATGGGTTCAGGAAGGTGCCGAAGATGTCGATCATGAAGCCGTCAGCGGTGGCGATGATCTCCCGGATGTCGCTATTAACGATGGTGTCGAACACCAGCGGTCGGGCACCGTCGATTTCTGACGCTTTGTTAATGCGACTCACCATCTCGGTGGCCTTTTCCTCATCGTCGATGTAAGGCACAGTCACGCGCTCGATATCGATTTTCTCAAACTGGGCCAAAAGGCTGTGGCCGAGTGCCTCGGCGGTGAGGCCGGTGCCATCGGAAATAAAGAAAGCAGTACGTTTCATGAGGTCTCGTCCGGTTCCGTATTTGGCGGGTTCCCTAGGTAATTGCCGCAGGTTACAGTATCATACACGCCAAGTTCGAGACTCCGCAGTGGATATTGCCTGCTTTTACCGCTAGATACCGCTGGCCCGGTTATGCTCTTTGCTTTACAGACTCAAGGGAGACGTGCTTTGGAAGATTACATTATCTGGTTTGATCACCTGGGAATGTCGGATGTTGACCGGGTAGGTGGTAAAAACGCCTCTCTCGGTGAAATGATCAGTAATCTAGCCAACGCAGGCGTGACCGTTCCAGGTGGTTTCGCCACAACCGCCCACGCCTACCGTGAATTCCTGGCCACCGATGGCCTGAAAGACAAGATAGACAGCGCCCTGGATGCGTTGGACGTGAACGATGTGAACGAACTGGCCCGCGTGGGTGCCCAGATTCGTCAGTGGATCATCGACACCGATTTTCCAGATGCGCTTGAGAACGCATTGAAAGAATCTTTTGCCACCCTTCAGGCCGGTAATGACAACATGGCGGTTGCCGTGCGTTCGTCCGCCACTGCCGAAGACCTGCCCGATGCCTCGTTTGCCGGCCAACAGGAAACGTTCCTGAACGTAGTCGGCCTGCAACAGGTGCGCACCTCCGTGAAGGAAGTGTTTGCTTCCCTGTTTAACGACCGTGCCATTTCCTATCGCGTGCATCACGGCTTCGATCACAAGCTGGTGGCGCTGTCGGCCGGTATTCAGAAGATGGTGCGCAGCGAGACTGCTTCCAGTGGCGTCATGTTCACCCTGGATACCGAATCCGGCTTCCGCGATGTAGTTTTTGTGACCGCCTCCTATGGCCTGGGCGAGACCGTGGTTCAGGGTGCTGTTAACCCGGATGAGTTCTACGTTCACAAGCCGACCCTGGAAAACGGCCGGCCGGCGGTACTGCGCCGCAACCTCGGCAGCAAGGCCATCAAGATGGTCTACAACACCGCTGCGGACGCCAGCGAGTTCGTCGAGACCGTTAAGGTAGAGCAGGAAGATCGCAATCGCTTCTGCATTACCGATGCAGAAGTTGAAGAGCTGGCCAAGCAGGCCATGATCATCGAGAAGCACTACCAGCGCCCGATGGACATCGAGTGGGCCAAAGACGGCGACGACGGCCGAATCTACATCGTGCAGGCGCGCCCTGAAACGGTAAAGAGCCGCGCCTCCGCTAACGTCATGGAACGCTACCTGCTGAACGAAACTGGCAAGGTGCTGGTGGAAGGCCGCAGTATCGGTCACAAGATTGGCAGCGGCCCGGTGAAGGTTATTACCAGCATTAAAGAGATGGACCGTGTGCAGGACGGTGACGTTCTGGTCACCGACATGACCGATCCGGACTGGGAGCCGGTCATGAAGCGCGCGTCGGCTATCGTTACCGATCGTGGTGGCCGTACCTGCCACGCAGCCATCATTGCCCGGGAGCTGGGTATCCCTGCCGTGGTGGGTTGTGGCGATGCCACCGAGCTTCTTAAGGAAGGTCAGGAAGTGACCGTGTCCTGCGCCGAAGGTGACACCGGTATGATCTACGAGGGCGCGTTGGACTTTGAACTGCGCGAGAACACCGTGGATTCCATGCCTAATATCCCGTTCAAGATCATGATGAACGTGGGCAACCCGGACCGTGCCTTTGATTTCCAGGCGCTGCCGAACGAAGGCGTTGGCCTGGCCCGGCTGGAGTTCATCATCAACCGCATGATTGGTGTGCATCCCAAGGCCCTGCTGAACTTTGACGGCCTGCCGCGCGACATCAAGCAGACTGTTGAAAAGCGCATTTCCGGCTACAGCTCGCCGGTCGATTTCTACGTCGACAAGCTGGTAGAGGGTATTTCCACCCTGGCGGCGGCGTTTGCACCCAAGAAAGTGATCGTTCGTCTGTCCGACTTCAAATCCAATGAGTACGCCAACCTGATTGGCGGCACGCTCTATGAGCCGGATGAAGAAAACCCGATGCTCGGCTTCCGGGGTGCATCCCGCTACATTTCCGAAACCTTCCGGGACTGTTTTGAACTGGAATGCCGCGCGCTGAAGAAAGTGCGTAACGAAATGGGTCTCACCAACGTGGAAGTCATGGTGCCGTTTGTGCGCACCGTGGGCGAAGCCGAGCAGGTCGTTAACCTGCTGGCGGAAAATGGCCTCAAGCGCGGCGAGAACGGCCTGCGCGTCATCATGATGTGCGAGCTGCCGGCCAACGCGCTGCTGGCGGAGCAGTTCCTCGAGCACTTCGATGGCTTCTCCATTGGCTCCAACGACCTGACTCAGCTGACCCTGGGCCTTGACCGCGATTCCGGCATCATTGCGCACCTGTTTGATGAGCGTAACGATGCAGTGAAGGCACTGCTCTCGAATGCTATCCAGGCCTGTAAGAAAGCCGGCAAGTACATCGGTATCTGTGGCCAGGGGCCATCGGATCATCCGGATCTGGCCAAGTGGCTGATGGACGAGGGCATCGACACTGTGTCCCTGAACCCGGATTCGGTTCTGGATACCTGGTTCTTCCTGGCTGACGAAAAAATCGACTGAGTTTCATTTCAGGAAAAGGAGAGCAAACAGTGGCAGATATCATTACCCCGGACCTCTGTGACGAGTTCCCGGACGTTGAAGTCGTCGAGCCGGGTTTCAACAACTACGGCGGCAACAGGGCATTCGGTGGCGAAATCGTCACCGTGAAATGCTTCGAGGACAACTCTGTGGTCAAGGAGCAGGTGGGCCTGCCAGGCAATGGCCGGGTTATGGTCGTGGACGGTGGTGCTTCAAAACGCCACGCGCTGCTGGGTGACATGTTGGCGGAGAAAGCCGCGAGTAACGGCTGGGCCGGTCTGATCATCTACGGCTGTGTGCGCGATGTTGATGAGATTGGTAACACCGCCCTGGGTGTTCAGGCGCTGGGCACGCACCCGCGCAAGAGCGAGAAGCGCGGCCTGGGTGACTTGAATGTGCCGGTGACCTTCGGTGGGGTGACCTTCCGTCCGGGCGACTACGTCTACGCGGATAACAACGGTATTATCGTCTCCAAGAAGCCTCTGGTCTGAGGCTTTGCCTTCCTGCTTCACTCGACTCATTCGTGGGGCAGGGACAAAGAAAAACGGCGGCCATTGGCCGCCGCTTTTCGTTCTGATGCTTTTTTACGCGTGACTTTTTAGCGCGTCACTTCGCTGATATTCGTGCCCAGCAGGAAGCCGTTGCCATCCGGCTCGCACCGAATCACCTCGCACACGGTTTCCAGTGGTGGAAACTGATCACTGCTGGGGTGCAACACGGTCTGCAGCTCTTCACCGGCCTCGACCTCCTGCTCAACGTAGATCTGCATGCCCGCGGCGCTCAGGTCACGGCAGACGCCCTTAAAGCGGTTGCCACGGCTGTCGGTAATCTCAATTTCCGAATTCACCTGCATGCGGTGAAAGTCACGCTTCTCTGAATAATCCTTCATGACATCAGGCCCAGTTGTCGGTTTTTCTTGTTGGTTTCAGCATCGGAATGATCAGCGCCAACAGCACGCCACCGAGCACCAGTCCGGCGCCCAGGAGCATGAAATCAGATTCCTTGCTGGCTTCCAACCGCTCGTTTTCAGCGGTCAGTACTTCGAGATCGTTGCGGATCTTCTGGTTTTCTTCCCGCAGTTCGCGGTTGCGGCGCTCCAGGTTGATGGAGTCTGCGGCAATGCTCTTGATGCGCTGAAGTTCTTCCTGAAGCGTTTCTGAACGTTCAGACAGGGATGCTTCAGCGTTTTCCAAGGCATTGCGCTGCTCAGTGGTTTCGGACAGTTCCTGCTTCAATGTGGACAGCTCGCTGCGGGCCTGCTCCAGTTCGCGGTTGGCGCGCTTCAGGCGATCGGCGGCGATGGGGGCGTCGCTCAGGTACTGGCTGGAAACCCAGCCTTCCGTGCCTTTCGGAGTGCGAACCCGGGTGTAACCTGAATCGGTGGTTTCCAGCACCTCCAGTGGGGTGCCGCTGGGAACCGCGTTTTCGATGATTCGAAACTGCGTACCGGCACCGGCTCGAACCGGCAGGTAAAGCTGGTCGTCAACCCAGACGGTTTTGGCCTGGGCCACGGCCACAGAGGACACAACGAAAAGTACACTGATAAGCAGGCGGAAAGGCGTCACTGGATACGATCCCTGAGTTAGACGATTAAAAAGCGGTCATTGTTCAAAGGCGCAATTTTGTCATAGATGGTCGGTCGTTCAAGCGGGCCAGCATTACAATAAACTCATGGACTGGCTTCCGGCACCTACGGCAGCACGGCCTTGAACGGTTTAACAACGACTTTCTCATAGACCCCGGCTTCGATGTACGGGTCGGCGTCGGCCCAGGCTTGAGCGGCCTCCAGCGAATCGAATTCGGCAACCACCAGACTACCGCTGAAACCGGCATCGCCGGGATCGGGAGTGTCGATGGCGGGGTGGGGGCCAGCGACCAGCAGGCGACCCTCGGCTTTCAGGGCGTGCAGACGCTCAAGGTGCGCAGGTCGGGCAGATTGGCGCATGGGTAGGCTGTTTTCAACGTCTTCGCTGATGATGGCGTAATACATTCCACTCTCCGGTTGGTCGCCAGTCCAACTGGCAACAAGATCTGACACACGATCAGGGCATGGCTGGTACACTGGTAAGCGAACTGGCGCCTTTGCCAACCACCTGATTCAGGATTTTTAGTGACTATACCGCAAGACCTTGATTTGTGCATTGATCTGCACTGCCACAGCACCGCCTCTGACGGCGCCTTGTCACCGACTGATCTGGTGAGCCGGGCAGCGGAGCGAGGCGTGACCCACCTGGCACTGACTGACCACGACACCATTGCCGGCCTGGCTGAGGCTCGTAGCGCCGCCGCCGAGCAAGGGCTCGAGATCATTTCCGGTATCGAGCTGTCCTGCCTGTGGAAGAGCCGCACTATTCATGTGGTTGGTCTGGATTTCGATTCTGAGAACCCTGTGTTTCAGCAAGCGCTTGAGCAACAGAATGAAAACCGGTGGGCGAGGGCGCGGATGATTGCTGATCGTCTGAGCAAGCTGAAGGTGCCTGATCTTTTGGAGCGGGCGACTGCCGCATCAGGTGGTGACGTGCCGGGTCGGCCTCATTTTGCCAAGGTTCTGGTTGAAGCAGAAGTCGTCAGTAATCCCGCTCAGGCTTTCAAGCGCCATCTGGGTGCTGGTAAGCCCGGTGATGTGAAAGCCTACTGGCCGGAGTTGTCTGAGGTGGTGCAGTGGATCAATGATGCTGGTGGGATTGCGGTACTGGCGCACCCCCGCAAATACCAGCTTACCGCGACCAAGCTGCGGGACCTGACCGCGGACTTTCGGCGCACGGGTGGGCGGGCTATCGAGGTTTCAACCTCAGGCCAGTCCAGTGGCGACCTGGGCTTTCTGGTGGAGTTGTGCCGCCGTGAGCAGTTACTAGCCTCCCAGGGCAGCGACTTCCACTTCCCAGGGCCTGCCTGGTGTGAGCTGGGCCGTATAACGAAAATGCCAGACGGGCTTGAGCCGGTCTGGCATTATTTCAAAACCCCTGTGGGCGTGCCCGCACCGGTTTAATCCGGTGCGTGGAACAGCAGATACAGGTCGGTCAGAGAATCCGGAATAGCATCCGCCATTTGCCGTGACAGCTTCTCGCTGTTACGAACGTTCTGGAAATCCTCGTCTTCGAATAACCCGGACAGCGTCAGCATCGGAACCAGCAAATCTGCGGTCTCTTCCTCGCTGGCTGCTTCCAGCCATTCCTCTTCACGCTCCAGGAAGGTGTCAACAAACCCGGCGCACCAGTTTTCCAGTGCGTTCATCGGGTCGCCGTCTTCTGGCTCTGGCAATTCCAGGGCCTGGCCCATATCCAGGGCGTGGGCCATGGCCGAAGCCAGTTGCTGAACGCAGCGACGGAAGACTTCCGGAACCCCGCTATCTGGCACCGTCTGGACGCCAGTCGCGAGGCGGAAGATTTCTTCCGCGCTTAGTTCTGCCGGGCCGACCACGCTGGCGCAGACGACACCGTGAAAGCCGAAGAAGTCCAGGGCGTCTTCGCCCCAGGGCTCGGCAAACAGGATGTCTTCCAGCGCATCAATGTCGGAATTGGATAGCATTCTTTAATTACTCCCGGCTTTCTTGGCCTCTTCCGCGGCGCGTTGGCGCTTACGGACTTCTCTTGGATCATTGTAGGCACGGCCCGGTGTCACCGGAACCTCAGCGGTCGGCTTGGACGCGGCTGCGGCCTTTTCCTGATCCGCTGCGGCCACTGAAGGAGCAGGCTTGGCAGTTTCCGGCTTGGACTCTGCTGCCGCAGGCTTCGGCTCAGGAGCCTTCTCTGCGGGTTTGGCTTCAGCCGTCTTTTGCTCGGGTGCCTTGGCAGCTGCTTCCTTCTGAGCGGGCGCCTTTGGCTCTGCCGGGGCTGCCTTGGCGGCCTCTTGCTCAGGCTTTTTCTCTTCGGCCGCTTTTTGCTGGGGCGATTTCTGCTCCGGAGCCTTCTGTTCAGAAGTCTTCTGCTCTGCCGCTTTCTGGTCCGCACCTTTTTCCTGGGCGGCTTTCTGCGGGGCAGGTTTCTGCTCAGTGGTCTTGGCCTCTGCTGCCGGCTTCTGTTCTGCCGCAGGTTTGGCTTCCGGACTTTGCGCCGGCTTGGCTGTGTCAGCCTTCGCCGCGGGCTTGTCCGCTTCTTTGCGGTCTGCGGCAGGGCTGGTTTGCTCGTCAGCCTTGGCTGCCTTGGCTGCCTTGGCCTGCTTCACCGGAGCTTCCTGGGCTGCCTCGGCCTTGGCTTCCGCCTTGGTCTCGGGCTTGTCTGCAGCCTTCGGCTCTTGAGTGCTTTCAGCCTTGGCCGGCTGGGCGTTTTCAGCTTTAGCTGCAGGCTTCGCGGTGTCGGCCTTGGCTTCTGGCTTAGTCTCTGACTTAGCCTCTGCCTTGGTTTCTGCCTTAGGCTCAGCTTTGGCTTGCTTCGGTGCGCCGGTATCCTGAGCTGGCTGGCTTTCGGCCGCCTTCTCCGGTGTGGCCTTATCGCGCGGCTTCTGGCGACCTTCGTCAGCTTTCATATCCTGCTTGCCATTATCGGCGGCTTGCTCAGGCTGAGTGTCCTTCTGGTGCTTCTCGCTGCGTGACGCCTTGCGGTCGACTGGAGTAGAAGCCGGAGTTTCAGACGGTGAACCATCGCGGCCACGCTGACGACGAGGCTTGCGGCCTTTCTCTGCTGAACCACCTTTGTCGGCAGAGGCGCCTTTGTCAGCGTTGGCTGGTTTCTTGCCATTATCCTGCTGAGCTTTCTGGTCCTTCTGCTCCTGCGCTTCTTTCTGCTCGCGCTGGGGCTTGTTGCGACCCTGGCCACGACCACGGTTTTGATTGTCCCGACGGCCATCGCCACCTTTGTTGTCGCCGCCGCGGTTATCAGCGCCTTTGCTTTCACCGCTCTTGTCGGCTGCAGGGCGTTTCTGGGCGTTGCGGTTCTGGTCGTCGCCGCGGTTGCGTCCACGGCCACGGTTGTCGTCACCACGGCCTTGCTGGCCGCCCTGGCGACGATCACTGCCGCTGCGGTTGTTACCACCGGAGCGCTGGTCGTCACGGGCTACGCGGGATTTGCGACGGTCTTGACGACCCTGGTTCCGGCGATCTTCACGGGCAGCCTTGTTCTTGTCGCGGCTCTCTTCGGTCTGAGTTTCTTCATCACTGAAGAAGCCAGCGATCTTGCGACCCAGACGGCGGAACAGGCCTTCTTCCTGCTCTGACGTCTCGGCGGCCTTCTCTGTAGGTGCCGGGGCCGGCGCGCTCGGGCGGATGGCCTTAACAGCAGCCTGTTCGCGAGCCGGGCGCTCGGGAGTCGGTGCTTCAAACACTTCTTCCTCACGCACGCTGTATTCCTGGGCCACCTGGTGGCTGGCAACGTGCTCGGGCGTGGTTTCGTCCTGACGCATTCTCAGAATTTCAAAATGCGGTGTTTCCATGTGCGGAACCGGTACCACAACCACGCTCACTTCCTGGCCTGCTTCGATGTCGGCCAGCTGCTTGCGCTTCTCGTTCAGCAGGAAGGTCGCCACGGAGACAGGAACAACGGCACGAACTTCGCCGGTCTTCTCCTTGGAGGACTCTTCGTAGATCAGGCGCATGATGCTCAGTGCCAACGACTCGATGCCACGAATAGTGCCCTGGCCTTCACAGCGCGGGCAGACTTCGCTGCGGGTCTCGCCCAGAGAGGGGCGCAGGCGCTGACGGGACATCTCGAGCAGTCCGAAGCGGGAGATCTTGCCGACCTGAACTCGGGCGCGGTCAATTTCCAGTGCTTCGCGGATCTTCTGTTCCACTTCACGCTGGTGCTTGGCCGGCGTCATGTCGATGAAGTCGATAACGATCAGGCCGCCCATGTCACGCAGGCGCAGCTGGCGGGCGATTTCTTCGGCCGCTTCCAGGTTGGTCTGCAGTGCGGTCTCCTCAATGTCGTGACCCTTGGTGGCACGGGAGGAGTTGATGTCGATGGATACCAGGGCTTCGGTCGGATCAATGACGATAGAACCGCCGGATGGCAGCTTCACTTCACGCTGGAAAGCGGTCTCGATCTGGCCTTCGATCTGGTAACGGCTGAACAGTGGGATTTCATCCTTGTACAGCTTGATCTTGTTCTCGAACGTGGGCATCACGGCGCGGACGAAATTCAGGACGTCCTCGTAGACACCGTTGGAGTCGATCAGCACCTCGCCGATGTCCTGGCGGAGGTAATCGCGCACGGCGCGGATGATTACGTTGCTTTCCTGGTGGATCAGGAAGGGCGCTTTACGCTCGCCGGCGGCCTGGGTAATGGCTTCCCAGAACTGCACCAGGTAGTCCAGATCCCACTGGAGTTCTTCGGAATTGCGGCCAATACCGGCGGTACGCACGATGATGCCCATGGACTTGGGCACCTGAACGTCGTTCATGGCTTCCTTGAGCTGAGCTCGCTCTTCGCCTTCGATGCGACGGGAAATACCACCGGCGCGGGCGTTGTTGGGCATCAGAACGAGGTAGCGACCTGCGAGCGAGATGAAGGTGGTCAGGGCCGCGCCTTTGTTGCCGCGCTCTTCTTTATCAACCTGGACGATCACTTCCTGGCCTTCGGCGACCACGTCCTTGATGTTGACCTTGCCTTCGATCTGGCCCGGCGATTTCTTGAAGTATTCTTTGGAAATTTCCTTCAGGGGCAAAAAGCCGTGGCGCTCAGCGCCGAAGTCGACAAAGGCGGCCTCAAGGCTGGGCTCAACGCGGGTAATGCGGCCTTTATAGATGTTGGCTTTTTTCTGCTCGCGGGAACTGGATTCGATATCGAGGTCGAACAGACGCTGGCCGTCGACCAGGGCTACGCGCAACTCTTCGGGATGAGTTGCATTGATGAGCATTCTTTTCATGGAAAGAAGAAGTTCCTGTCGTTTAATTTTGACAGAAAACCGTGAGGGGTCGCATCAGCGAAGCAGGATGTGCGTGCCGCGGGACTCTTCTACATCAAGAGCAAACCGGCGGCCAGACGAATCAGACCCTTATGGGGTGCGATCCTATTGGTCTTAGACCACCGACAGTCTGGCCACCTGTGGGCAGCGAGAGGTCGTGTAAAGTTGATGTCTGTTGACGCATATAATCCGTTTTCAGGTTCACTCAGGTGCCTGGGTCTCACGTCGTATTCGTAAGCTGGACGGCCCGGCCCTGGGTGGCAATGATTCTTCGCGATGTCGCCCGTCGGTTTTCCGCACGGTTTTATTACTCTCCCGGAAGCAGGGTGCAGCCGTCATCGGTCTGTCCTGGGGCTCCGGGAGCATTTTCTCCGCCGTTGCCCGATAGTGATTGGGCATGCGGCGTTCAAACTCTCGAATAGTGTCGGTATACTTCTGCCGCTCCGGCTTCTGACTAGAGTCTGTCAGGCCGTAGACAAACAACAGAGCACGCCGGAATATAACAGTATTCGGGTGGCCATTCAATGATGCAAACACCTGTCCTAAAGGAATTCTATGCCCCGCAAGCCCGCGCGCAGAAAACCCGCCGCAAAGCGTCCGGCAAAAGCTGCCACCCCTCGGGCCAGGGATGCCGCGCGCAAGCCGGCGAGCACCGGGCGCATCGGCACTGACCATCGCCCGAGCACTGAGCGTAACACTGAGCATAAAGAGGTGCGTCAGGGGGTCCAGATGGTCGTTGTCGACGAGGACAACGAGGGGCAGCGGGTTGATAATTTCCTGTTGGCGCAGCTACGCGGCGTGCCCAAGAGCATCATCTACAGGGTGGTTCGCAAGGGCGAGGTGCGCGTTAACAAGGGTCGGGTAAAGCCCGATACCCGATTGAAAGCCGGTGACCAGGTTCGTATTCCGCCGGTGACCCGCAAGGAAAAGCCGGCCCAGGTAGAGCCGGGCACCCGGGTTCAGGGCGTCATGGAAGCTGCGGTGGTGTTTGAGAATGAGCAGATGCTGGTGGTTAACAAGCCCTCTGGCATTGCCGTTCACGGTGGCAGCGGGCTCAGTTTCGGCTTGATTGAAGTGTTGAGGTCGGCGCGCCCTGACTCCCGTTTCCTGGAGCTCGTGCATCGGCTCGATCGGGACACCTCTGGCCTGGTGATGGTCGCAAAGAAGCGTTCGGCTTTGCGTTTTCTGCAGGACGAATTGCGCCATAAGCGCATCCGAAAGCACTATCACGCCCTGGTGAGTGGTCATTGGTCGACCTCGGTAAAGCGGGTGGAGGCTCCATTGCTGCGCTATGAGATGCCTAATGGCGAGCGCCGGGTGAGGGTCGATGAGGCCGGCAAGGAGTCGCTGACGCTGTACCGCTGCCTGCAGCGTTATGAGGGTTATAGTCTGGTGGAGGCGTCTCCGGTTACCGGTCGAACCCATCAGATTCGCGTGCACTGTACCTGTCAGGGTCATCCGATTGCCGGTGACGACAAGTATATGGATGATGTAAGCCTCAAGGCCTTCCGTGCTGTTGGTGGTCAGCGGCTTATGCTTCATGCCCGGGCGCTCGAATTCAGTTTGCCGGATACCGGTGAGCCGATGCGTTTGGAGGCACCCTACGACGATGCATTTGCGGATGTGCTCAAAATTGTGGAAGCGCGCAACAGGAACCAATAAATGAAGGTCAAGGTAGTCATATTTGATTGGGACGGGACCCTGGTGGATTCCGTGGAGCACATCGCCGAAAGCCTGCATCAGGCTGCGACCGAGTTGGGTTATCCGCAACTGGAACGGGAAGCATATCGGGACATCATTGGCCTCGGAATGATTGAGGCGCTTGAGAAGCTCTACCCGGGTATCAGTCGGGAGGAGATGAACACCATTCGCGAAGGCTACGGTCGCTACTTCTTTAGCAAGGTGACCACCCCCCAGAATGTTTTTGCCGGCATGGCCGATGTGGTGGCCGATATTCGTGGTGCTGGTCTCGGCTGTTCGGTGGCGACCGGCAAGAGCAGGCGTGGCCTGGATATCGCACTGGATTCCAGTGGCCTCGGTTCGCACTTTGATACTACCCGTTGTGCCGATGAAACCCGGTCGAAGCCCGACCCCACCATGCTGGAGGAGATTGTCCGGTTTTACGGCATCGATCCCTCCGATGCGGTAATGATCGGCGATACCCGCTACGACCTCGACATGGCGCAGCGGATTGGCATGCCGTCCATCGGGGTGGAGTGGGGCGTGCACAAGCGCGATGTGCTCGGCGACTACTCGCCGCACGCCATTGTCGATACGGTGCCGGATCTTCGTAAGGTGCTGGGGCTTTAACGCCAGTTCTATTTGAACGTTGCTGACAGGATGTATGCATGACTGACTGGGATTCCGATAATAACCCTGATTGGGGCGACAAGCCGGTGGAGCAAGAGGGTGGTGGCAAGCCCAAGGCCGGGCGAAAGACGCCAAACCTGCCTCCCGAGTCCGGGCGAGACTGGAAGCTGATCGAAAAGCTGGTGATGTCGCTGCAGTCAGAGCAACGTCGCAGTCGTCGCTGGGGGATATTCTTTAAGTTCCTGACTTTCGGGTATCTTTTCTTGCTGCTTTTTATGCTCAAGTTCCCGCTCGGCGATACCCTTGATTCGGCCACCGGCAAGCACACCGCTCTGGTGGAGATTAACGGTCCGATTGCCGCTGACGAACTGGCCAGCGCCGACAATATCGTTGGCGCGCTCCGCACGGCGTTCGAAGAAAAGAATGCAGTGGCCGTGGTGCTTCGCATCAACAGCCCGGGCGGAAGCCCTGTGCAGTCCGGCTACGTTTACGATGAGATCAAGCGCTTGCGGGAAGAATATCCGGAGAAGAAGGTTTACGCCGTGATTTCCGATGTCGGTGCCTCAGGCGCCTACTACATTGCCTCCGCTGCCGATGAGATCTATGCCAACCGAGCCAGCCTGGTGGGGTCCATCGGGGTTGTGGCCGGTGGTTTTGGTTTCACCGGGGTGATGGAGAAGCTGGGCGTTGAGCGTCGGTTGTACACCGCCGGCGATAACAAGGCGTTCCTGGATCCGTTCTCGCCGGAGCAGAAAGAAGAGGTGGTCTTCTGGCAGGGGGTGCTGGAAAACACCCATAAGCAATTCATCGAGGCGGTGAAAGCTGGCCGGGGCGATCGGCTGGCGGATGATGAGCGTCTATTCAGTGGTCTGATCTGGAGTGGTGAACAGGCCCAGGAGTTGGGGCTCATTGACGGGCTGGGCAGCTCCTCCTTTGTAGCGCGGCAGATCGTAGGCCAGGAAGACCTGGTGGACTACAGCCGGCGCAAGTCGCCGCTGCAGGATATTGTCGATCAGCTTGGCGTTGCCTTTGGTGAAGGGTTTGCCGGCCAGATGCTGGAGTCCCGGCTGGAGCTGCGCTAATGCCCGCTATTGGCCCGCTGCTTAGCGGGTCAGTAGTGGGTTGAGTCCCCAGTTTCTCAGCATGTCATTCAGCGCGATCAGGGGCAGGCCGATCAGGCTGTTCGGGTCGCGCCCCTCCATAGCTTTGAACAGCGCGATGCCCAAGCCTTCCATGCGGAAGCTGCCGGCGCAGTCGTAGGGCTGTTCTTTGAGCAAATAGCCTTCAATTTCTTCCGCGGTCAGATTCCGGAATTGCACGGCAAACCGCTCGCAATGGGTTTGTGAGCGGTCTGTGTTTGGGTCGAGCAGGGTCAAGCCGGTCAGGAATTGCACGGTCTGGCCGCTGCTACGCTGCAGTTGGCTGATGGCTTGCTCGTGATTGCCTGGTTTTGCCAGCAGGGTGCCGTCCGGCAGGCAGGCCACCTGGTCCGAGCCAATGATCCAGTGGTGGGGGTATTGGTTGGCCAGGGCGCGAGCCTTGGATTCCGCCAGGCGGATGGCCAGTTGCTCCGGGCTTTCATCTGTTCTGGGGCTTTCGTCGATGTCGGGGCTTGCGGTCTCGAAAGGCAGGCCGAGGCGCTCCAGCAGGTCCCGGCGGTACGGGGACGATGAGGCAAGAAGTAGGGGGTGTGATGACATCAGGCGGTTCCTTGTGTGGCTATTTGCGACTAAGGGTTGTGACGAATGGGGCAGTTGCCGGAAGTGGGTTATCGTAAGATACACCTATCTGCACCGGAACCCCCGGGCAAAAGGCAACGAAGTCTTTGACACCAGAGGGCTGCGCCCCTAAAATTGCGCGCCTATGTCAAATGCGTCACACGCCGAGTTACCCAAATCTGTCGATCCTTATCGGTTGGCGGAGCAGAACACCACGCTGGAGGGAGACGTTCCCCTCAGTGCGTTGACTCGTTTCCGAGAATCGGTTCTTGGCGTTGATGAAGGGTCTGTGTGCAACGTAAAGCTGTCCTTTTATATGGATGCGCAGCGTCGTCGCATTGTCTCCGGTGAGCTTGAGGCTGTGGTCAGCCTTGAGTGCCAGCGTTGCATGGGTGACATGCGTACAACGCTGAACTCCCAGTTTGCGCTGGGGTTGGTAACCAGCGATGAGCAGGCGCAACAGCTGCCGAAAGATCTTGAGCCGTTCCTGACGGATGACTTCAGTGCTGAATTGTGGTCAATGGTTGAGGACGAGCTATTGTTGGTGCTGCCGGCATTCCCGCTCCATGAGCGCAGTGAGTGTCCAGCCCGCGAAGACCTGGAAGCCTACGAGCCAGACGGATCTCCGGCGCAGCCGGACGAGCCGAAAAAAGAGAATCCCTTCAGCGTGCTGGCGGATCTCAAGAAAACGAAACACTAAGCAGGTGCTGGCTCTGATTTGGAGTCTGCGCTTTACACTGAACACACGTTTTATTTACGTAAACAGGTCAGGAGCATAATCATGGCTGTACAGAAAAACCGCAAGACTCGTTCCAAGCGCGGCATGCGTCGTTCACACGACGCGCTGAGCACTGCCGCTCTGTCCACCGATCCAACAACCGGTGAAGTTCATCGTCGTCACCACGTCTCTCCGGACGGCTTTTACCGCGGCAAGCAGGTAATCGAAGCAAGCGACGAGTAAGTCAGTTGCGATCAGGCACCGCCCAATGACAGATGGAGCAACGGTGAACCCCGTAACCATCGCCATTGATGCCATGAGCGGTGATCGCGGAGCTGCAGTGGTGGTCTCCGCGGCGCTTGATGCGGTGCGCGAAAACGAAGCCTTGAGTATCGTTCTGGTTGGAATACGGAGCGAACTTGAGGCTTTGTTGCGTGAAGAGCATGCGAGAATTCGCATTGTTGAGGCCGCGGACGTGGTGCGCATGAATGAGCGCCCCTCTCATGCCCTTCGCCACAAGAAAAGTTCCTCCATGGCTATCGCGCTCGGACTGGTCCGGGATGGCGAAGCTCAGGGTTGTGTCAGCGCTGGTAATACCGGGGCGCTGATGGCGTTCGGTCGCTCACTGATCCGAATGTATCCAGGCATCGAACGGCCGGCGATCTCCAAGTTGATTCCCTCCCTTCGTGGTCGTTGCCACGTTCTCGACCTCGGCGCCAACGTCGATTCCACGGCTGAAAATCTCTATCAGTATGCGCTGATGGGCTCTCTGATGGCGTCTGCCATGTCGGGGCAGTCCGAGCCGCGCGTGGCGTTGCTGAATGTCGGTGAGGAGGAGATCAAGGGCAATGAGCAGGTGCGCCTTGCCTCTCACATGCTGGCCCAGTGCGATACTCTCAATTACATCGGTTACGTCGAAGGCAGCGATCTTTTCCGCGATGTTGCAGATGTCGTTGTTTGCGATGGCTTCGTTGGCAATATCGCGCTGAAAACCGGTGAAGGTGTCGCTGGTCTGTTGATTGAGCTGATGGAGCATGCCTTCACCAAGACGCTCTACGGCCGTTTTGTCGGCCTGATGGCGCGTCCCATTATCGGTCGCCTGCTGCGGCTGATGGATCCGTCACGTCACAATGGCGCAAGCCTGCTGGGGCTCCAGGGAGTTGTCATCAAAAGTCATGGCAACGCTAACGAGCGTGCGATGCTGGCGGCCATTCGCCAGGCGGTGCGTGAGGTGGAACTGGAAGTCCCTCGTCGAATCAACGAGCGCCTCGACGACCTGATGCTCTAAGCTTTTGCGCCATCATTCTCCTCAGTCTCTGAGACTAAAGTCTGTCCCGTTTTTGATGTGTATTCGCGGATAATTGGCCTAACTTGTACTATTGGCTAATCTCCCGTAACACCTCAATGACGTTAAGATCTTTACTATGAAATCAGCCTTTATTTTTCCCGGTCAGGGGTCCCAGTCAGTCGGCATGCTGTCAGCGGCAGCCGAGGCGTGGCCTATTGTCAACAAAACCTTTGCCGAGGCATCCAATGCCCTTGGCTACGACCTGTGGCAGCTGTGCCAAAAAGGTCCTGCGGAAGAACTTAACCAGACTATGGTTACCCAGCCGGCGCTTTTGACAGCCAGTGTCGCCTTGTGGCGCCAGTGGCAAGTGGCGGGTGGTAGTCGGCCCAGCTTCGTGGCGGGCCATAGCCTGGGTGAATACAGCGCGCTGGTTGCGGCCGAGAGTCTCGATTTTGTCGACGCGGTCAAGCTGGTTCGCCTGCGTGGCGAGCTGATGCAGGATGCGGTGCCGGCCGGTGAAGGCAAGATGGCAGCAATTCTCGGCCTTGAAGACGACGACGTGGTGGCGGCTTGTGCCAGTGCGGCCAATGGCGACGTGGTTTCAGCGGTTAATTTCAATGCCCCTGGGCAGGTTGTGATTGCAGGTTCGGCCGTTGCCGTTGAGCGCGCCATTGAAGCCTGTAAGGAAAAGGGCGCGCGCAAGGCAATGCCGCTGCCGGTCAGTGTGCCGTCGCATTGTGCGCTGATGAAAGGTGCCGCCGACGAGCTTGCGGGTGAGCTGGAAGATGTGCGCTTTAACGACGCTGTCATACCCGTTATACAAAATGTTAACGCCGTCGCCGAGACAGATTCCGATACACTCAAGGCCAATTTGCTGAAGCAGCTGTATTCCCCGGTGCTGTGGACCGATTCGGTAGGCACTCTGGTTGATAGCGGAGTGTCGGTTGCAGTTGAGTGTGGCACTGGTAAGGTGCTGGCCGGTTTGATCAAGCGAATTGATCGTAGTCTGGCTGTTCACAGTATCGAAGAGCCGGATTCACTGGCGAAAGCGCTGGACGCATTCAGTCAGTTCTAAAAAAGGGAGTTATACATGTCTTTGGAAGGCAAAATCGCACTGGTCACCGGTGCAACTCGTGGCATTGGCAAGGCCATTGCCCGGGCCCTGGCAGAGCAGGGTGCCGAAGTGATCGGTACGGCCACCAGTGCTCAAGGTGCCGAAACCATTTCCAACGATCTCAAAGCCGCGGGCCTGAAAGGCTACGGTATCGTGATGAACGTTGCCGAAGCCGAAAGCGTTGATGCCGGGTTGAAAGAAATTGCCAGTACCTCTGGCGCGCCACAGATTCTGGTCAACAATGCCGGTATCACCCGCGATAACCTGCTGATGCGCCTGAAGGAAGACGATTGGGCGGCGGTTCTGGAAACCAACTTGTCCAGCGTGTACCGCACCAGCAAGGCGGTGCTGCGTGGCATGGCCAAAGCCAAGTGGGGGCGGATTATCAACATCAGCTCCGTGGTGGCTGGCATGGGCAATCCCGGGCAGGGTAACTACTGCGCTGCGAAGGCGGGCGTGGAAGGCTTTACCCGTAGTCTGGCCAAAGAAATGTCGAATCGGGGTATTACCGCCAACTGCGTGGCTCCCGGGTTTATCGACACCGATATGACAAAAAAACTGGACGACAAGCAGCGTGAGACTATGCTGGAAATCATACCCGCGGGTCGTCTGGGTGAGCCGGAAGAAGTGGCAGCCGTGGTTGCCTTTCTGGCGTCAGATGCAGCCGGATACGTGAGTGGCGAGACCATTCACGTTAACGGCGGAATGTACATGGGATAGACTGGGGCGGCTGCTTGTACGCAAGCCCTTGTCACACAACATGTTTGACCGAATCCCTGCTTGTTTGCGGGTGGGGTTTAAATTAAACTTGCAGCACAAAGTTGCTTGGTTGACACATAAAGTGAGGACATTATGAGTACAGTTGAAGAGCGCGTGAAGAAGATCGTTTGTGAACAGTTGGGCGTTAAAGAGTCCGAAGTTCAGAACTCATCTTCTTTTGTAGAGGATCTTGGCGCTGACTCACTGGACACCGTTGAGCTGGTAATGGCACTGGAAGAGGAATTTGAAACTGAAATTCCCGACGAAGAAGCCGAGAAGCTGGCCAGTGTTCAGGACGCGATTGACTACATTGTCGCGCACACCTGATACTCTGCAGTAGTTAAAGCCAGGCAAGAAGCCGTCCTTGTTACTAAACGAAGGGCGGCTTTTTTATTGGTTGGAATTCAGGTTCAATCGGTGATCGGACGCACTTGTAAAAGGATCGGGTGAAGGGGTTATGAGTAAACGACGGGTTGTCATCACAGGCATGGGTATGTTGTCTCCCTTGGGAAACGACGTAAAAAGTTCCTGGGAAGGCGTGCGTGAAGGCCGCAGCGGCATCGGTAATATCGAGCGCTTTGACGCTTCCGAGTACAACACCCGGATTGGAGGTGCCATCAAGGACCTCGACCTCGAGCCCTGGCTGTCCACCAAGGAAGCCCGAAAGCTTGATGCCTTCATTCACTACGGTTTGATTGCCGCCCAACAGGCCGTCGACGACAGCGGCCTGGATGATTACGACGCACTGGATAAAGACCGGGTCGGTATCGCCATTGGCTCTGGCATTGGTGGTCTGGAATACATTGAAAAGAATGTGCTGACCATGGATAAGTCGGGGCCGCGCAAGGTGTCACCGTTCTTCGTTCCCGCCTCGGTGATCAACATGATTTCCGGCAATGCCGGGATTCGCTTTGGTTATCGTGGTCCTAACATTGCCATCGTCACGGCTTGCACCACGGGCACTCACAATATTGGCTACGCGGCCAGAACCATCGCTTACGGTGATGCTGATGTGATGCTTGCCGGTGGCTCCGAGATGGCAACCACCCGCACCGGGATTGCCGCGTTTTCTGCTGCCCGGGCATTGTCCACGCGCAACGATGAGCCCGAGAAGGCGAGCCGGCCCTGGGATCGCGAGCGCGACGGCTTTGTTCTGAGTGACGGTGCTGGTGTGGTGGTTCTGGAAGACCTCGAACACGCCAGGAAACGCGGTGCCACCATTTACGGTGAGGTGGTCGGCTTTGGCATGAGCGATGATGCCCACCACATCACCGCTCCGCCTGCGAGCGGGGAGG
Source organism: Marinobacter sediminum (assembly GCF_016820575.1). Lineage (GTDB taxonomy): Bacteria > Pseudomonadota > Gammaproteobacteria > Pseudomonadales > Oleiphilaceae > Marinobacter > Marinobacter sediminum. Next base: position 524,143 of record NZ_JAEMQH010000002.1, read on the forward strand.
GTGCTGCCCGTTCCATGCAAAATGCCCTGCGCGATGCTGGTCTGAGCCCGGATGAGGTTGATTACATCAACGCCCACGGCACCTCCACTCAGGTTGGCGACGTTGCTGAAGTGGCGGCGGTGAAATCCGTCTTTGGCGATCACGCTGAAAAACTGGCCATGAGCAGCACCAAATCGATGACCGGACATTTGCTGGGCGCCGCCGGTGCCGTTGAAGGCATTTTCTCCGTTCTGGCAATCCGCGACGGCTTGTTGCCGCCGACCATCAATCTGGACAACCCCGATGAGGGGTGTGATCTGGATTTTGTGGCTAACAAGAGCCGCAAATCAGACGTTCGTGTCGCACTCTCCAATTCCTTTGGCTTTGGCGGTACCAACGGCACGCTGATTTTCCGTCGCTACGAAGACTGAGCCGGCTCATGCTCAATCTGTTCTGGGCGGATGAAGGCGGACTGCCGGCTAATGACCGGGGTCTGGCCTACGGTGATGGTCTGTTTGAGACTGTCCGGATGCAGGGGCAGCAGGGCGTTCTGCTGTCGCGGCATGTCATGCGCCTGGTTCGTGACGCCGCGCGGCTGGGAATTGTGGTGTCGCGTGTGGAACTTAGTGATGTGTGCGCCCAGGCAGCACAGCGCTGGGCCGACAGCTTTGACAATGGCTGGGTGCTGAAGCTGATTCTGACCCGGGGTGCCGGTGGGCGTGGTTATCGCCCCGATGACAGCATGCGCCCAAACCTGCTGGTATCTGCGACCTCGCTTCCGCCTGAGCCTGATGCCGAAGGTGTGGTGGCGGATTTTTCCCGAGTACCGCTGTCGGTCCATCCGATGTTTGCCGGTATCAAATCCCTCAATCGACTCGACCAGGTAATGGCCGCCCGTGAACTGCACGACGGGCTCTTTGAAGTGATTATGTCGAATCACGACGGTTACCTGGTTGAAGGCACACGAACCAACTTGCTGCTCAAGACCCGGGATGGCTGGGTAACACCGCCGGTTTCATCACTGGCCGTGGCCGGTGTCATGCGGGAGTGGTTGCTGGAGCGTCTGCGTGAGCGCGGCGAAACTGTGCTGGAGCGGCCGCTGGCCATTGCCGATTTGACCGGTCCCCGCTGCCAGGGGCTTTTCCTGCTCAACAGTGTGTTTGGCCTGGTTCCGGTGCGGCGTCTTGCCGATCAGGATTTGCCTGTCGATAACGGACTTGCGACAATCGTTCATCCCCACGATCTACTGGAATAATTCCCTTGCTCAAGAAGTTACTGACAGCCTTGGTTTGCGCAATTGTATTGATAGCGGCAGGTACCGGACTCTGGGCCTGGCAGGGCCTGCAAACTCTCAAGCAACCCTTGGCCCTGGATGAGCCGGTGCTGTTCAGCCTGCCCAATGGCACCGCCTTTGGGCAGGTGGCGCGCATGCTTGAGCAGGAGGGCCTGATTGAGCAGAGCCTGTGGCTACGGGTGCATGGCCGCCTGTACCCCGAGCAGGCAAGGATCAAAGCCGGGGAGTACGAGTTCACCAACGGCATGACCCCGCTGGATATGCTTACCGCTATGGTCGCCGGTGATACCAAGCATTGGTCAGTGCAGTTCATTGAAGGCTGGACCTTCAGTGACATGCGGGCGGCCCTGGCGCGCACTGAACGCCTGGAGCAGGTGACCAGCGACTGGACCGAGGCGGAAATCATGAAGGCCGTCGGCGCCGAGGGCGAGCATCCGGAGGGGCGCTTCTTCCCGGATACCTACTTGTTTACCAGCACCGAATCCGACCTGGATCTGCTCCGGAGGGCGTTCGACACCATGGAAGCCGCTCTGGAGGAAGAGTGGGCCGAGCGTGAGCCGGATCTGCCGTACAGTTCGCCTTACGAAGCACTGATCATGGCTTCTATTGTTGAACGCGAAACCGGCGCGCCCCATGAGCGCGATCAGGTGGCCGGGGTGTTTGTGCGCCGTTTGCAGAAAGGTATGCGACTGCAAACCGATCCAACCGTAATCTACGGCATGGGTGATAGCTACAAGGGCCGTATCGGCAAGCGCGACCTGCGTACTCATACCCCGTACAACACCTATCGCATTGACGGCCTGCCGCCGACTCCAATTGCGCTGCCCGGCCGGGAGGCGATTCACGCGGCGCTGCATCCGGACGACGGTGATGCACTGTATTTCGTCGCTCGTGGCGATGGCACCCACAAGTTTTCCCGAACACTCGCGGAGCACCAGAAAGCCGTTCGTGAGTTCCAACTCAATCGTCGTAAGGACTACCGTTCATCGCCGGCGGCCCAGAGCGATTCGAACAGCGACAACGGAGGTTCATGATGACCCAACGCGGTCAGTTCATTACCTTCGAAGGCACTGAGGGCGTGGGTAAATCCACTCAGCTGACCAACGCGGCAGATACCCTGAAGGGGCTGGGCGTCGATGTCGTGGTTACCCGGGAGCCGGGTGGTACACCGATGGCGGAATCTATCCGCGAGCTGTTGTTGGCGCCTCGGGACGAGGCGGTGGACGAGACCACCGAACTACTACTGATGTTCGCGGCCCGGGCCCAGCACCTTAATACCCGTATCCTGCCAGCTCTGGAGCGAGGGCAGTGGGTGCTTTGTGACCGCTTTACCGACGCCACCTTTGCCTATCAGGGCGGTGGGCGCGGAGTGTCATCAGAACGCATTGCGATGCTGGAGAGCCTGGTGCAGGGCGATGTGCGGCCGGATCATGTCATCTTGCTGGATGCCCCGGTTGAAACTGGCATGAAGCGGGCGCGCAGTCGGGGTGATCTGGACCGGTTTGAGCAGGAGGCGGTGTCGTTTTTCCAGCGCATCCGTGATACCTATCTGGGCCGCGCGCAGGCTGACCCTGAGCGCTACAGCGTGGTGGACGCCTCCGCCTCGCTTGAGCAGGTAACGGCTGCCATCCGTGACCTTGTGTGCAAGTTTCACTCAGATCTGCTTTAATTGCTTAATATTATCAATTATTAAGGTGCGCTTGCGTCTATGCTGGATGCTCGACTACTGAAGCTTCCGACCACCTCTCATCAGCATTGCCACGAGCACCACCAGATTGTTGTGGGGGTGAGAGGCGAGGCTGTCGTGAGTGTCGACGGCAAGGGATCCCAGTTAGACACATGGAAAGCCTGCCTGGTGCCTACGGGGGCTTGGCACGATTATCGTGGTGATCAACAGAATCACGTGCTGGTTATAAACCTTAATCCTGCAACCCCTATGACCTCTACCTCTGCCCATGCAGATTACGAGCAGATGGTGCGGGTATTTGAAAAGCCACGCACGGTGCATATGGATAGCCGAATGCAAGGGATGGTTCAGTTCGCGGCGAGTGAATTCGACCGTTCCCCGGGCAATGCAACACTGCACGGACACCTGGCGGCCAGTATCCTGTATTGCATGGCGGATCGGATCGTGGATCCGAAGGTTTACCCATCCAATCGCCATAGTCTCAGCCTGGGCGCCATTGAGCGTTACATCGTCGCTAATCTGCACCGGAAAATTTCAGTGAAAGAGTTGGCGGACGAGGCCTGTCTGGGTGTGAGCCGTTTTCATGAGGTCTTTCGGGACGTGGCTGGCATCACGCCCCATCAGTTTCTGCTCCAGATTCGTCTTGATCAGGCTGTGAATCTGCTGGCGTCAACATCACTTTCTGTCTCGGAAATCAGTTATCGGGCTGGTTTTTCGTCTCAAAGCGCCCTGACAAATTCGCTGCGAAAACACAAAGGCATCACGCCGGCTAAATTGCAGGCATGTGGAGACGTTGCCTGAGTGGGTACAGTTCGCAGCTGACGGACTCGTTGTAGTTGGGGCGATGCTCGTCGAGAAGGCATTCAAGGAAACAAGAAGAACGGCATAGTGGCTCGCCATCAGAGCGACCAAGTGCTTATCGAGCGGATAAAATCCGACTCATATAACTGGAGGAGCGTTATGGCTATTGGTGTTTGGATCAGTCTATTTGCTTACTTTGCGGTCATGATCGCCATTGGCGTTTATGCGATGCGCACATCTACGTCTTCATCGGAAGACTACATGTTGGGTGGTCGATCGCTCAGTCCCAAAGTTGCGGCTCTGTCTGCCGGCGCTTCGGATATGAGCGGCTGGTTGCTGCTTGGGCTACCGGGAGCTCTGTATGTTTCTGGCCTGGGGTCAGCGTGGATCGGCATAGGCCTGCTTGTCGGTGCTTTCTTTAACTGGACTCTGGTTGCTCCCCGTCTTCGTGAGCAGACTGTTCACTACGGTAACGCCATCACGATTCCATCCTTCCTGGCGAATCGGTTCCCGACCCAGGCGCTCTCCCTGCGTACTGTGTCTGCGATTGTTATTGTTATTTTCTTCGCGGTATACACGGCATCGGGACTTGTTGCCGGTGGCAAGCTGTTTGAAAGTGCTTTTGCTGGCATTTTCAACTTCGGAGGCCTGAGTGATTACGCAGTCGGGATCGTGATTACCCTGGGTGTTGTGCTGGTGTACACGGTTGTGGGCGGTTTCCTCGCGGTGAGCATGACCGACTTTGTGCAGGGCTGCATTATGATGCTCGCGCTGGTGATCATGCCGCTTGTAGTGCTCTTTGGTGAAGGCGGCGGCGGATTCGCCCAAGCATCACAGACTCTGAATGAGGTTGACCCCAATCTGCTGTCCTGGACGGAAGGCTTAACCATTATTGGTTGGTTGTCAGCGGTCACCTGGGGACTGGGCTATTTTGGCCAACCGCACATCATTGTGCGTTTTATGGCAATCCGCACACTGAAAGACGTCCCGACGGCACGTAACATCGGTATGAGCTGGATGGCGATTTCGCTGATTGGTGCGGTCTCTCTTGGTATCTTTGGCCGGGCGTATGCAGTGCGTAATGGTATGGATATCCAGGATCCGGAAACGATCTTCATCATCCTGTCTGATTTGTTGTTCCACCCGCTGATCACCGGCTTCCTCTATGCGGCACTGTTGGCAGCGGTCATGAGCACCATTTCCAGCCAGCTGTTGGTGTCATCTTCCTCGCTAACAGAAGATTTCTATCGTCTGTTCCTGCGTAAGGAAGCGAGTGACCGAGAGTGCGTTAACGTTGGTCGGCTTTGTGTCGTGCTGGTTGGCCTGGTGGCTGCCGTCATCGCATCTGATCCCAACTCTCAGGTGCTGGCGCTGGTCAGTAACGCCTGGGCAGGTTTCGGCGCCGCCTTTGGTCCGCTGATTATTCTGTCGCTGATGTGGCCGCGCACTAATGGTGCTGGCGCCCTCGCAGGTATGATCGCCGGTGCCGGAACGGTCATGATCTGGATTTCGCTGGGATGGAACGGTGAATTCATGGGTGGCCCAGGCGTTTATGAGATCATTCCAGGGTTCATCGCTGCGTGGGTAGCTATCATGGTGGTTAGCCTTGCAACTGCTGATGCTGGCGAATATCAGGCGATTTCCCGCTAACGCGGTGCGTACATTGTTCTCTTAGTAACGAATGAAAGGGCTCCTGCGGGAGCCCTTTTTTGTTGCCGGGATTCATCGGCGCACGATGCCTTATCGGTTACGTTTTTGGTGAAAAATGACCTGAGTTTTAAAAAAACTCGGCGTTTTGGACGATTTATCAAAAAGATCGTAGGATTTTGCAAGCCTGTGATCAGTAGTAATACTAACGTACGCAGGTCTGTAACTTACCTTGGAGCGTGGTCTCGCTCCGTTACGGTTTTGAGTTCTTTGGGTTGTCCTTTCCATCCTGTATCCAGGGTGCGGAAGGAGAGCCGTTCCAAAACCAATAATAACTAACCCAGATAGCGCACCGGGAGAAAACGAAATGATAGGAAACAGTGTTGGGATAAGTATTACCTTCCTGGCCTACATTCTGCTAATGCTAGGCATTGGCTATGTGGCCTGGAAGCGTACCTCGAATTTGTCCGATTACATCTTGGGCGGCCGGAGTCTTGGCCCCCTGCCTTCTGCGATCAGTGCCGGTGCGTCCGACATGAGTGGTTGGCTGTTGCTGGGGTTGCCGGGCTATGCCTACGCCGCCGGCTATGAGGCCATCTGGATCGCTGTTGGCCTGTTGGCGGGCACCTGGCTGAACTGGCTGTTCGTTGCCAGCCGTTTACGGACATATTCCCTGTCCGCCGGCGACTCGCTGACACTGCCATCCTACTTCGAGAACCGCTTCAGTGACACGAGCCGCGTCCTGCGTGTGGTGTGTGCCTTCTTCATTCTGATGTTCTTCTTGTTCTACACCAGCTCCGGTCTGGTTGCAGGTGGCAAGCTGTTTGAAACGGTCTTCGGTCTTGATTACACGATTGCTGTGATTGTCGGCACCGTCGCTGTGGTTTCGTACACCTTCTTTGGTGGCTTCCTGGCGGTAACCTGGACTGACGTCATCCAGGGTCTGCTGATGTTCGCCGCGCTGTTGCTGGTGCCGATTATGGCCATTAATGCCGACGGCGGCTGGAGTGCAACCACCGCAGCGATGGAAGCGAAAAACCCAGAGTTCCTGGACGCCTTCACGAGTACCGATGGTACTGCGCTGGGTATTCTCTCAATCCTGTCCCTGCTGGGCTGGGGTCTGGGCTACTTTGGTCAGCCGCACATTCTTGCGCGCTTCAAGGCCATCCGTAGTGAGGATGACGTGCCAGCGGCTCGCCGTATCGCAGTAACCTGGAGTGCTTTTGGTCTGCTGGGCGCTCTGCTGTGTGGTTTCGCTGCCATTGGCTACTTCGAGACACCGCTGGAAGACGGTGAGCGTGCCTTCATGCTGCTTGTTGATGCATTGTTCCATCCGGTGATTGCCGGTGTTCTGCTTGCCGCCATCCTGGCAGCGATTATGAGCACCGCCGATTCCCAGCTGCTGGTGTCCTCATCAGCCCTGGCGGAAGACTTCTACAAGGCGCTGTTCCGCAAGGAAGCATCCCAGGAAGAGCTGGTATGGGTAGGTCGTCTGGCCGTGGTTGGTATCGCGATCATCGCCTGTATTCTTGGTCTTAATCCGGACAGCAAGGTGCTGGAGCTGGTTTCTTACGCTTGGGCTGGTTTCGGTGCGGCCTTTGGTCCGGCCCTGATCCTGTCGCTGTTCTGGCGTAACATGACTCGCAATGGTGCTATTGCCGGTATCGTTGTTGGTGGTGCCACCGTGGTGATCTGGGGCAACATGTCCGGCGGCCTGCTGGACCTGTACGAGATTATTCCGGGCTTCATCCTGGCGACCATTGCCATTGTTCTGGTTTCCAAGTTCGGTGATAAGCCGCACGCGGAAATCCTGGCCGGCTTCGATAAGGCCATCAAAGCGCGTTACCACAACCTGCCGTGACGGCTGGATCTGGCCTCTGGCTAAAAAGCCGGGGCCAGATTGGTAGGCACAAAAGCCCTCGTCATTCGTGACGGGGGCTTTTTTTTTGCTTGCGGGCCGGGCGCTGCCCCGGAACGCTCTAATACATAGGTCGAAGGCGGCGCTGTGTTGCTGGCAGTCGTTTCGTCAAAGCGCTACCGTGATAAGTTGTTAGGAAGCGCCCCGTAATAATTATAAGCATCTGAGGATAAAGACATATGAACAGGAACACTCTGTGTAAATCCGCTATGGGTGTGGTTGCCGCAGCCGCCGTTTCGCTGTCAGCCAGCGTGCAGGCCGAAGGCAATTACGTGATGGGTACCGCCACCACCGGTGGGACCTATTATCCGGTCGGTGTGGCAATCTCCACGCTGATCAAGGTGAAGCTCGAGCCGCAAACCAACATCTCGGTTTCTGCCATCAGTTCTGCCGGCTCCGGTGAGAACCTCAAGCTGATGGACGAAGGGCAGATCCAGTTCGGCATTCTTCAGGGTCTTTACGGCGCCTACGCCTGGAATGGTACCGGCCCGGTCCCCAAGCCTTACAAGAACCTTCGCTCCGTCTCCATGCTGTGGCAGAACGTTGAGCACTTCGTGGTGCGCAACAGCGTGGTCGACACCGGCACCATTTCTGACATGACCAACCTGTACGATGAGAGCTTCTCCATTGGTGCCCGCAACTCCGGTACCGAAGGCTCAGGTCGCTTTATCCTGGGTAAGGTTGGCGTCGATCTGGAGCAGGTGGACATCGCTTACCTGGGCTACGGCCCCAGTGCTGATGCCATGCAGAACGGCAACATCGACGGCATGAACATTCCCGCTGGTGTGCCTGCTTCCGCGGTGACCCGCGCCTACGCCAATCTGGGCAAAGACATTACTACCCTGGACTTCACTGCGGAGCAGCTGGCCCAGGTAAACAGCGACTTTGAGCTGTGGACCCCGTACACCATTCCTGCCGGCACTTACCCGAATCAGGACAAGGACATCAACACGATTGCCCAGCCAAATATCATGGCGGCCCGTGCCGATGTCCCGGAAGAGGACGTGTACCAGATCACCAAGACAATCTACGCCAACCTGCCGTTCCTGAATAACATCCACCCGGCCACCAAGGCCATGGCGCTGGAAAAGGCGATTGCCGGCCTGCCGATGCCGCTGCATCCGGGCGCTGCTCGTTTCTATCGGGAGCAGGGCATCGATATTCCTGAGCGACTGATCGCGGAGTAAACGTGGCGGAGCAACCAACCAGCGAACCTCATATCGAGGTTCGCGACGAAAGCGCCAGCGACGCCAGCGAACGCCTTGATCACCGGCTCCTCGGACCGGTGATTTTTGGTTTAGCCATCGTCACGTCGCTGATTCATCTGTACTTCAATACTGTGTCCACACTCTCCGAGCTGTGGACGTCGGCGTTGCACTTTGGCCTGTTCGGGCTGATTTGTGCGCTCACCACTCCCATGCTGAGGGTGCGCTCCGTGGCTGGCCAACGGGCCGTGTTGGGCGTTGACGTGTTTCTCGGGCTGGCTGCACTGGCCTGCGCGATCTACCTGATGCTGTTTGAGAACGCGCTCTATGATCGGGGTGTCAATTTCAGCACCGGCGACTGGATATTCTCCATTGCCGCAGTGTTGCTGATTTTGGAATTTGCGCGCCGCACCGTGGGTTGGTTTATCCCGGTGCTGTGCATTCTCGCGTTGTCCTACGTCGCCTGGTGGGGTCAGTACGTGGACGGTATCTTCAACTTCCCGGGGTTGACCTGGGAAACCGTTCTGTTCCGTTCCTACATTGGTGGTCAGGGCATGCTCGGCTCCATTGCCCGGATCTCCTGGACCTATGTGTTCATGTTCATCCTGTTTGGGGCCTTCCTGGTGAAATCCGGCGCCGGTGACTTCATCATCGAGCTGGCCCGGTGCGCGGCAGGCCGCTTTGTCGGTGGCCCGGGTTTCGTGGCGGTGTTCTCCTCCGGCCTGATGGGTTCTGTCTCGGGCTCCAGTGTTGCCAACACCGTGTCCACTGGCGTGATCACTATTCCGTTGATGCGCAAGGCCGGCTTTCCGGCGCGCTTTGCAGCGGGTGTTGAGGCCGCGGCTTTCACCGGTGGTCAGCTGATGCCGCCGGTGATGGGGGCAGGGGCGTTCATCATGGCCTCGTACACCCAGGTATCCTACCTCACCATCATCTCCGTGGCGGCACTGCCGGCCCTGCTGTATTTCCTGTCGGTGGCGATGTTTGTTCGTATCGAGGCCAAGCGCAGCCATGCCGTCAAACTGGAAGATGAGGAAGCCCCCACCCTGAAGGAGGTGCTCAAAGACGGCTGGCATTTCCTGTTGCCGTTGGTGGTTCTGGTGGCAGCGCTGGTCTATGGTTTTACGCCCACCTACGCGGCCGGTATTGCCATTCTGTCGGTGATCGTTGCGTCCTGGCTGTCGAAACACCCAATGGGCCCTAAAGACATTCTGGAAGCTCTGGTGATGGGTACCCGCAACATCACCACCACGGCGATTCTGCTGATCACAGTGGGGCTGATTGTCATGGTGGTGTCGACCACCGGCATAGGTAATACCTTCTCAATCATGATTACCGACTGGGCCGGCGGCAGCCTGCTGATTACCATCGTTCTGGTGGCGCTGGCGTCCCTGATCCTGGGGATGGGTTTGCCGGTGACGGCGGCCTATATCGTACTGGCCACACTGTCGGCTCCGGCAATCTATAACCTGATCGCCCAGAGTCAGTTGTTAGACTTGGTGATGAGCGGGAATCTGCCGGAACAGGCCAAGTCAATCTTCATGCTGGTGGCGCCGGACAAGATGAACCTGCTGAACGCGCCGATGGACCAGGCGACCGCCCAGCAGTTACTGGCGTCGGTGCCGGATACCTTCAGTTCGCAGTTGTTGGAACAGGCCTTGTCGCCCGCAACCTTGTCGATGGCGCTGGTGGCTGCCCACATGGTGATCTTCTGGTTGTCCCAGGATTCCAACGTAACGCCACCGGTGTGCCTGACGGCGTTCGCTGCGGCCGCCATCGCCGGCACGCCCCAGATGCGCACCGGTTTCACCGCATGGAAGCTGGCCAAGGGGCTGTACATCGTACCGCTGTTGTTTGCCTACTCACCGCTGATTACCGGCGACTTTGACCAGATGCTGCAGGTGTTCTGTTTTGCCTTGTTCGGCATCTACGCCATCGTAGCGGGGCTTGAGGGGTATCTGGAACATCCACTCAATCCGCTTGTGCGCTTGCTGATGTTCCCGATTGGCGTGCTCATGCTCTGGCCTCACGGCCAGATTGCGTTGGACGTGACAGGGCTGGTGATCTTCATCATCGCCTTCGTATGGAGCAGTCGCCAGGGTCGGCGGATGTCCATGCCGGCCACTGCATGACGGAACCCCGGCTATGACACTGCTGGAAATCCTGGCGCTGTTGGCGCTGGGTGGCATCGCCGGCTTCATCAACGTGCTGTCGGCCGGTGGCTCCATGCTGACCCTGCCGTTGTTGATGTTCCTTGGCTTGCCACCCCAGGTGGCCAACGGCACCAACCGGGTGGCTATCACCTTGCAGAGTATCACCGCGGTGGGCAGCTTCCACCGCATGGGGCACGGCAACCTCATAGTGAGCCTGCGCCTGGCCGTGCCTGCGGTTCTGGGTTCGTTACTGGGGGCTTGGGTGGCGACCTGGGTGCCCGATGCGGTATTCGAGGTGGTCTTAGTCTCGGCTATGATCGGTGCCTCGGTATTCATGCTGTTGCCGCAACCCAATCTGGATACCCGCCCACTGACCGTGGACCGGCTGACCCCGGCCATTTATCTGGCAATGTTCTTTGTCGGGATGTATGGCGGGTTTATCCAGGTGGGTGTCGGGGTGCTGTTTATTGTGGTCCTGTACCACATGCTCAAGATTGATCTTCGGCAGGTGAACGTGCTCAAGGTGTCCATTGTCCTGCCTTTCACCTTTGCGGCGCTGGTGGTCTTTGCGATTAACGACCAGGTCCGCTGGGGTGTGGGGCTGACCCTGGCCCTGGGCAATGTCACCGGTGCCTTCATTGCCACTCATGTGAATATGAGCAAGCAGGGCGCGCGTTGGGTGAAGGCAATCACTCTGGTGATGGTGGCTGCCATTCTGGTTCGACTGGTTTTTTATTGATAACCGAATAACGAGGTTTTTGACGATGAAAGCGATGGTTATTGAAGAGTTCGGCGGCCCTGAGGTGTTTGTCGAGCGTGAGGTGGACACACCGGAGCCGGCCGAGGGCCAGGTTCGCATCAAGGTGGTGGCCTCCAGTGTGAATCCGCTGGAAACCAAGATCCGTTCAGGGCTGGTGAAAACCGGGCCGGCGATGCCCGCGATCCTGAATGGTGATGTCTCCGGTGTGGTCGACAAGGTTGGCCCCGGAGTGACTGGCTTTGCCGAGGGCGACGAAGTGTTCGGCTGTGCCGGCGGTGTTAAGGGTTGGCAGGGTGCACTGGCCGATTACATGATTGCCGATGTCCGTCTGCTGGGCAAGCGCACGCCTGCGATGAGCCTGCCGCTGGCCGAGTGTGCGGCCTTGCCGCTGGTGTTTCTGACCGCCTGGAGCGCCCTGGTAGATCGGGCCGGAATGCAGTCGGGAGAGCACGTACTGATCCACGCCGGTACCGGTGGCGTGGGCCATGTGGCGATTCAGATTGCCAAGTACCTGGGCGCCCGGGTGGCGACCACGGTCTCTACCGAAGCGAAAGCCGAGCAAGCCCGCGCTTTGGGTGCTGATGACATTATCTTCTACAAGGACGAGTCGGTAGAGGACTACAAGCAGCGCCTGACCGGTGGTAAGGGCTTTGGCCTGGTGTTCGATACCGTGGGTGGTGGCAACGTGGACCGCTCCATTGAGGCCACGGCGGTGAACGGCCGCCTGTGTTCGATCAACACCCGCTCGACCCATGACTTGAGCCAGATGCACGCCAAGAGCCTGACTCTGCACGTGATCTTCCGCTCCATCTCGCTGCTGCATGGCATTGGCATGGATGACCAGCCACGGCTGCTGAAAGCGTTGTGTGATTTGCTGGAGCAGGGCAAGGTCAAGCCGCTACTGGATACCCAGCGTTTCAAGTTTACCCAGATTGGCGACGCCCATCGTCGTATCGAGTCGGGTGAGGCTGTCGGTAAGATTCTGCTCGAGCGATAAGTTCTTTCAGGCATAAAAAAACGCCAGCCCGAGGGCTGGCGTTTTTCGTGGAGCTTACCGTAAAGGCGTGATGCTTAGGCGATGTTCGCTTCAGCAGCCTTCTTGGTGTAGTTCTCCATCTGGTCGAAGTTGAGATACTTGTAGATCTCTTTCGACATGCTGTTCAGGTCCTTGGCGTACTCCATGTACTCCTGCGGGGAGGGGAGTTTGCCCAGAACCGCACCAACCGCTGCCAGTTCCGCTGAGGTCAGGTACACGTTGGCACCATCACCGAGGCGGTTCGGGAAGTTACGGGTGGAGGTAGACAGCACGGTGGACTTGGCTGCTACACGAGCCTGGTTGCCCATGCACAGGGAGCAGCCCGGCATCTCGGTGCGAACACCGGCGGTGCCGTAGGTGTTGAAGTAGCCTTCTTCCATCAGCTGCGCCTGGTCCATCTTGGTCGGCGGAGACATCCACAGACGGGTGGTCAGGGCGCCTTTGTGCTGCTCAAGCAGTTTACCAGCGGCACGGAAGTGACCGATGTTGGTCATGCAGGAACCGATGAAGACTTCGTCGACCTTGTCGCCAGCCACTTCGGACAGGAACTTGGCGTCGTCCGGATCGTTCGGGCAGCAAACGATCGGCTCCTTGATGTCGGCCAGATCGATTTCGACGACGTGAGAGTACTCGGCGTCTTTGTCGGCACGCATCAGCTTCGGATTGGCAATCCACTCTTCCATCTGCTTGGCGCGACGCTCCAGGGTGCGCGGGTCGCCGTAACCTTCAGCAATCATCCAGCGCAGCATGGTGATGTTGGAGCGCAGGTACTCGGCAACGGACTCTTCCGACAGGTTGATGGTACAACCGGCGGCAGAACGCTCAGCGGAAGCGTCAGACAGCTCGAACGCCTGTTCAACGGTCAGGTGCTCAAGGCCTTCGATTTCCAGGATGCGGCCGGAGAATTCGTTGATCTTGCCTTTCTTTTCAACGGTCAGCATGCCTTGCTTGATGCCGTACAGGGGAATGGCATGAACCAGGTCACGCAGGGTGATACCCGGCTGCATTTCGCCCTTGAAGCGCACCAGTACTGATTCCGGCATGTCCAGCGGCATGACGCCAGTGGCGGCCGCGAAGGCTACCAGGCCAGAACCGGCCGGGAAGGAGATGCCCATCGGGAAACGGGTGTGGGAGTCACCACCGGTACCAACGGTGTCCGGCAGGAGCATGCGGTTCAACCAGGAGTGGATGATGCCGTCACCCGGACGCAGGGCAACACCGCCACGGGTCTGGATGAAGTCCGGCATGGTGTGCTGCATTTCCACGTCGACCGGCTTCGGGTAGGCCGCGGTGTGGCAGAACGACTGCATAACCAGGTCAGCCTGGAAGCCCAGACACGCCAGATCTTTCAGTTCGTCACGGGTCATCGGACCGGTGGTGTCCTGGGAGCCCACGGTGGTCATGTGCGGCTCGCAGTAAGTGCCAGGACGAACGCCTTGGCCTTCTTCCAGGCCGCAGGCCTTGCCGACCATCTTCTGGCCCAGGGTAAAGCCTTTGGTGCCAGCTTCCGGATCTTTCGGCAGACGGAAGATGTCAGTGGCACCCAGGCCCAGTGCTGCGCGGGCTTTGGCGGTCAGGCCACGGCCAATGATCAGCGGGATACGGCCGCCGGCCTGAACTTCGTCCAGGATCACGTCGGACTTGAAGCTGAACTCGGAGATGGTTTCGCCCGCTTCGTTCAGGATCTTGCCTTCGTACGGACGGATGTCGATGACGTCGCCCATGTTCAGGTCGTCAACAGGTGCTTCAAATACCAGGGCGCCAGCATCTTCCATGGTGTTGAAGAAGATCGGAGCAACCTTGTTGCCGATGCACACGCCGCCGGCGCGCTTGTTCGGTACACCCGGAACATCCTCGCCGAAGAACCACAGTACGGAGTTGGTGGCAGACTTACGTGAGGAACCGGTACCAACCACGTCACCTACGAAGGCAACGGGCAGGCCCTTGGATTTGATTTCGTCAATCTGGCTCATCGGGCCAGTAACGCCGGGCTCTTCCGGCTTCAGGCCATCACGCTCCATTTTGTAAGCGGCGCGGGCGTGCAGCGGGATGTCCGGACGGGACCAGGCATCGGGGGCCGGTGACAGGTCGTCGGTGTTGGTTTCGCCGGTAACCTTGAAAACCACCATCTTGGTGCTTTCCGGAACCTTCTTCTTGTTGGTGAACCACTCGGCGTTGGCCCAGGATTCAACCACAGCCTTGGCGACGGCGTTGCCGGCGTCCATCTTTTCCTTCACGTCGTTGAAGGCATCGAACATCAGCAGGGTGCGCTTGAGCTTTTCGCCCGCCAGTTCGGCCAGCTCGGCATCGTCCAGCAGGTCGACCAGAGTGGCGATGTTGTAGCCACCCTGCATCATGCCCAGCAGCTCAACCGCTTTTTGCTTGCTCAGCAGCGGGGAGGCAGCTTCATCTTTAACGATGGCGGTCAGGAACGCGGCCTTAACGTAGGCGGCTTCGTCTACGCCCGGCGGGATGCGGTTTTCCAGAAGATAAACGAGAGTTTCTTCTTCACCGGCCGGCGGATTTTTCAGCAGCTCAACCAGAGCGGCTGTTTGCTCGGCGTTCAGGGGCTTGGGAGGAATACCCAGAGCTTCACGTTCAGCAACGTGTTCACGGTATGCTTCTAACACGATATGGACCCTCATCAGTTGGAATGTCCCGCGCCCAGCCCTTTTCAGCCTGGCGGGAGTTTTATGGCGGAAAGGCCTTAAACTGGTGCGGCATTCTATAGGAAACCCCTTATAAAGTTAAGATGGACAGTGGTCGGAGTGGTCTGTTAGGTGCGCTATACTCACGCGTCCCAATTTTTAGACTCAGAACGCTGACATGAACGAAGCCCTGCAAGAGATTCACGACTTCCTGCCATGCCGCACGCCGCAGCAATGGATCGACAATGCCTTGGCCAATCAGGATCTGATGCTGATCGACCACGCCCATTGTGAAAAAAAAGCCGCCTCCACCGCGCTGAGCCTGATGTATCGCTACGTCGATAACACCGACCTGCTGAATAAGATGTCGCGCCTGGCCCGGGAAGAGCTCCGGCATTTCGAGCAGGTGCTGGCGATCATGAAAAAGCGCGGCGTGACCTACGATCACCTTACTCCGGCGCGCTATGCCGCGGGGTTACGGCAGGAAGTGCGGGCGGAAGATCCCGGTCGTCTGGTGGATGTGCTGGTTGTTGGCGCGATCATTGAAGCTCGCTCCTGTGAGCGGTTTGCCACCCTGGCGCCGCATCTGGATGACAAGCTGGCGGATTTCTACAACAGCCTGCTGAAATCTGAAGCCCGGCATTACCAGGATTATCTGAAACTGGCGGAGCAGGCCAATGGTGGCCCGGTGGATGACCGGGTAAAGGCGTTTCTCAACATTGAGCATGGCCTGATCACCGAGCCGGACACCGAATTCCGCTTCCACAGCGGCCCGGTCCAGTAAGCTAGAGCTGTCGGCACAGCTCCATCCAAGCATCGATGCCGGCACTGCGGTACTTTTGCTTGTGCAGGATGAAGTAGAACTGCCGGTCAAACTGCCGGTGCTCCGGAACCTTCAGGGGTACCAGGCTGCCGCGACGGAAGGCGTCTTCGAGCACCACTTCCGACAAACAGCCGATACCGAGATTGGTTTCCACGGCCCGCTTGATGGCTTCGGTGTGCTCGAGTTCCAGCAACACGTTGAGGTCTGTGAGCAGGCCGTGCATGCCCCGCTCGAAACTTTGCCGGGTGCCGGAGCCCTGTTCGCGCATGATCCAGGTGGCTTCGCGCAGGTCGTCATCGGTTAGTGACGTTTTGCTGGCCAGGGGATGGTCGGGCGAACAGAACACCACCAGCTCATCGCCCCGCCAGGGTAGTACTTCCAGCTCGGAAGCGTGCAGTTCGCCCTCGATCAGGCCGATATCCAGTTCAAAATCCTTGACCCGGCGGGCAATGGTGCTGGTGTTGGCCACTTCCAGTGAAACCCGGGGATGGGTAGGGGTATTCATGTATTGGGCCATCACGCCCACGGCCAGATAGTTGCCGATGGTTAGCGTGGCACCGACTTTAAGAGCGCCCACTTCCGTGTGTTTACTGAAGGCCTGTTCCAGCTCCTTGGCCTGAGCGAGCACGGCTTCTACTTTCGGGCGATACAAGCGCCCCAGCTCATTCAATTGCAGGCGTTTCCCGACCCGATCGAAGAGCTGGATATCAAACTGGTTTTCGAGTTCTTTCAGCGCGCTGCTGGCAGCGGATTGGGACATGGCCAGGGATTCGGCGGCCCGGGTGATGTTCTGGAAGTTGGCCGCGGCGAGGAAAACTTCAAGCTGTCGGAAGCTGTATTTCATGTTGGCGCGCTCTAAATCGATTCACTCGAATAAGGTTATGAAGATATCCCATTTTCCCGATAGGTTAGTCCTGGGGTAAACTTTTTTCAATCCAATTTCGAATAGTTCGCACACAGGCGAATGAGCAGGACGAGGTTTAAATGAGCAACCTGATTAAAGAGACAGTGACCAGCGTACACCACTGGAACGATACCCTGTTCAGCTTCAAGACCAGCCGCGACCCGGGGTTCCGCTTCAAGAACGGTCACTTTGTGATGATTGGTCTGGAAACCGATGGCAAGCCGCTGATGCGTGCCTACAGTATTGCTAGTGCCAACTACGAAGAAGAGCTCGAGTTCTTCTCGATCAAGGTTCAGGACGGCCCGCTGACCTCACGTCTGCAGAAGATTGAGGTGGGCGATGAAATCCTGGTGAGCCGTAAGCCCACAGGCACCTTGGTGATGGACAACCTGCTGCCGGGCAAGAATCTCTGGATGATCAGTACCGGTACCGGACTCGCACCGTTCATGAGCATCATCAAGGACCCGGAGGTTTACGAGGCTTATGACAAGGTGATCCTGACCCACGGCGTTCGCTACGTATCCGAGCTGGCCTACCAAAAGGATATTGAGGAGCTGCCTGAGAACGAGTTCTTCGGCGAGATGGTCAAGGGTAAGCTGGAATACTACCCAACCGTCACTCGGGAAGCCTTCCGCAACGAGGGCCGTCTGACCGACGCCATGGAAAGTGGCAAGATCACCAAGGATCTGAACCTGGCCGATTTCGATCCGGAACACGACCGGTTCATGATCTGCGGCAGCCCGAGCATGCTCAAAGACACCTGCGCCATCCTGAACAAGATGGGCTTCAAGGAAGCACGTGGTGGCGAGATGGGGCACTATGTGATCGAGCGGGCATTCGTTGAGCAGTAATCGCTCCAAGCACTAGCCCAGCTCCGAAAAAACCCCGGTGCGAAAGCCCGGGGTTTTTTCGTTGGTGTTTTGCACCCTCGGGTCGCTATAGTTTTGTAAGCGCTGGTCAGCAACATAAGGAAAGAGCTGTGACAAACGTAGTTGGGTTAAAAGGCCGTGTGGCCGCCTTCGCGATCGCCTTGCTGGTAGGGGTGGTGCTCGGGACGGTGGTGCAAACTCACTTTAACCTGCTGGCGTTGCAGCAACTGGGCGTTGAGATCGGTGCCGGGGCTCGGTGGTCGACCACGGTTGATGACTTGCGCCAGTTTGCTCCTTTTTACGCTGCGCTCTTTGGCGTCAGCTTTTTACTGTCGACCCTGGTCACCGGGCTGCTATTGAAAGTGCTTGGCCTGGGGCATCGAGTTTTGTTTCATGCTTTTGGCGCCGCTGTGGCGCTGTGGGTCACCTTTACTCTGGTCGATGCCCTGACGCCGCCGCCGACACTGATTGCGGCAACCCGAACCCTGGGTGGCCTGGCTGCTTTGTTGGTGACGGCCGCGTGCGCCGGTGGTCTCTATGCGAGATTGACTGCGGTGAAAGGGTTGCCTCGCGCCGGCTACAACTCCGTCGCCGCATTGGCGCTGGTCACCGGCCTTGCCATGCCCGGTGCTGAGCTGCGGGCACAACCGTCAGCGGACTATCAAGTACAGGAAGTTGTTTCGGGGCTTGAACATCCCTGGTCGCTGGCGTTCCTGCCGGACGGCGGTGCCCTGGTGACTGAGCGCCCCGGCCGACTGCGCCGGATTACGGCTGCGGGCGAGTTGGTACCCGGGGAAGTGTCGGGCCTGCCAGAGGTGTTCAGTTCCGGGCAGGCGGGCTTGTTTGAGGTGCTGATTTCTCAGGATTTCGCTTCGAGCGGTCTTGTGTTCCTGAGTTATGCCTGTGGCGTGGAGACCGCTAACCACCTGTGTGTGGCGAGGGCAAAACTGGGCAAAGATAGGCTGGAGGATGTCGAAGAGATTTTTCGAGCCCTGCCGGCTAAAAAAGGCGATGCCCATTACGGCGGTCGCATGGCCCAGCTGCCAGACGCATCGCTCATCATTACCCTTGGTGATGGTTTCGACTACCGGGAGCAGGCCCAGATAATTGGCAATCATCTCGGTAGCGTGGTTCGCATCGGCACCGACGGAGTGGCACCGGAAGACAATCCATTCATTGATTCGCCTGAGGCCCGGCCGGAAGTGTTCAGCTATGGTCACCGCAATGTGCAGGGGTTGGTATACGACTCGCTCGAGCGGATATTGATCAGTCACGAGCATGGCCCCCGTGGAGGGGATGAGATCAATGTGCTGCGGCCAGGGCAGAACTATGGTTGGCCGGTGATCAGCTATGGGCTCGATTACACCGGTGCGCGGATTACCCCGTTTACCGAATACCCGAATATGGAACAGCCGCTGCTGCAGTGGACGCCCTCGATCGCCCCCTCTGGTATGACTCGATACCGCGGTGAGCTGTTTCCTGAGTGGCAGGGGGATTTGTTCGTGGGGGCGCTCGCCGACCGCAGCGTCCGCCGGGTGGAGTTTGTCGATGGCAAGGCCGAGGATGTGGATACGCTGTTCAAGGAACTGAAGGCCCGTATCCGGGATGTCGTTACCGGGCCGGAGGGGGCGCTTTACCTGCTAACCGATGAGTCCAATGGCCGGGTCCTGCGGGTGACGCCAGGGCCATGACAGTGGGCAGCCTTTCGCACAAGTTGTTATCTCGAGGCTCGGGCAGCCTGCAATTCTTCCAGCAGTTCGTCTCCCGCCCAGCGTCGTCGGGTGTTTTCGCAATCGTGTACCAGTCTGGTCAGGCGTTGGTTGACTGGCGCTGACTGGTTCAGGGACTCGGCAAGACGAACAACTTCGCCATTGATCCAGTCCACTTCCGTGGCACGGCCGGCCTCCAGATCTTCCCACATGGAAGAGCGGGCGATGGGGTCAATCTCCAGCATCCGTTTCGCCAGCCGGGTGAACAGCCAATTTGGCAGTCCCATCACCGATGGCACCAGGTGCATGGGCACAGGGGTAAGTTGTACTGCCTCAATGCCCGCCTGGCTCATTAACTCAAGCGTCTCGCGCTGGGCCATGGCGAGGCAGCGACGGTAATTGCGATCAGACAGCTCTTCCAGCAACGGTACATTGGAAAGCGCGTTGATCGGATTGTTCAGGTTCAGCAGCAGCTTGGACCACATCACCGAGGTCATGTCGTCACGTAACTCCAGCGGCAAACCGCACTGTTCGAAAGCTGGCAGAAACAGGCGCAGGCTGTCGTCCCGGGCTGCCATCAGGTGCCCTTCGGTACCGTGGTGGAAATGTCCAGCTTTCTTCTGCAGCACGTTGAAGGGAATCATGCCTGCGCAAACCCGGGCGTTGGGGAGCCGTGCCCGCAACTCCTCGGCATTGGAAATGCCGTTCTGAAGACTCACCACCGGCGTTCCCTTGGGCAGAACCTTGGCAAGGGTGGCTGCGGCTTCGGCTGTGGCCGCAGACTTCACGGTGACCAGCACCAGATCAGCAATTGCCGCCACCGAGGCGTCGTCGGTGAACTGCTCAGGCGTAAGCCGCGTCTCGAACGAAAAGCCCTCATAGTCAGTCAGCACCAGCGGGTGGTTATCAAAGACCTGACGTAGCCGTGGA
Organism: Marinobacter sediminum; assembly: GCF_016820575.1. Classification (GTDB taxonomy): domain Bacteria; phylum Pseudomonadota; class Gammaproteobacteria; order Pseudomonadales; family Oleiphilaceae; genus Marinobacter; species Marinobacter sediminum. The sequence goes on from NZ_JAEMQH010000002.1 coordinate 544,506, forward strand.
CGGCCCACCATGACCACGTTGGCGCCCCCGGACAGCAGCCGCCCACCCACATAACAACCGACACTGCCGGCACCGAAGATCACGATGCGAGGCGAACCACTGGAAGAATCAGGGGAGTAGGTGTTGGGCATTGGAATTCCGTTTTTTGTTAGGTCAGTGAGAAGACTGTCTGGCCGTCCATTAGAAGTCAATGTGGTTTATTTCCATTTCGTAAGGCGGTTTTTTCCACGACAGAATCAGCTCTGTTCCATAATGAGTCGACGCAACCAGGATCGGGATGCAGATGGCTGCCATCCGATCAGTCAGAGATCGAGGTTCTAAATAAATTATGATTAAAAACAGATGGATACTGATTTTCGGCGTGCTGTTTCTGGCGGCCTGCGATGGTTCAGACATCCAGTCGGTCGAGACCGGGGGCATGCAGGAAGAAGCAGTGGGGGAGACCGATGAACCGGATCTCTCCTTAACCCTGGGGCCGGGACAGATGGAATGGGTGGGGGCCCAGATTTTTCGGAATGAGTGTGCCGGCAAGCTGGAATGCCTGGTGCATTGGAACGAGGGTGAGGATTTCCCGTCCTTGGGTATCGGTCACTTCATCTGGTACCCGAAAGGAGTCGAAGGCCGGTTCGTTGAGAGTTTTCCGGCACTGATCCAGTACATGACCCAGCGTCAGGTAGCCATGCCGGAATGGCTGCGGAAACTCGACCCGATGGACGCGCCCTGGCCGGACCGCAAGGCGTTTCTGGCAGCGGAGGACTCGGTTGAGATCGCTGAGTTGCAGGCATTCCTCGCTGGCTCCCAGGGGCTGCAGGCCGAATTCATTGTGCGCCGGGCCAAGGAATCCCTGGAGAAAGTGGTCTCAGCAGCACCGGAACCCGAGCAAGATTCGGTGCGCAAACGACTCAAGGCGCTGGCGGCCACACCGGGCGGAATCTATGCGTTGATGGATTACGTCAATTTCAAGGGCGAAGGTATTTCTGCCATGGAACGCTACAACGGGCAGGGCTGGGGCCTGCTGCAGGTGCTGCTGGAGATGGAGCCGCAAACCGCTGAGCGGCCAGCGCTGATGAATTTTCGCGAGGCTGCCGGGCGGGTGTTAACCCGTCGGGCCGAAAATGCCGAGAATCCGATCGAAAAGGAGCGTTGGCTGAGTGGCTGGCTGAAGCGGCTGGAGACCTATCGCGAGCCTGCCCAAATGGAATCATCGACATAAATTTTTCGTAAAAACTAGTTGATTTCTCGAAGTTTGTTCTACTTTATAGGGGTACGGCTCGTAAATCTTGCCTCGGGTGAGGGCGACGCATTAGAGTAGGTGCACCAAGTTGGCGCAAACTTGGTCGCTCTCATCAGCCGATTGGTAAGGTGAGGCCGAAAAAAATAGAAAACAAATAAAAATATCAATGACATAGCTTGCATGGCTCACAATTTGCTGAATCCCATCGCGAAGCAACCAACCGAAGTTCGGAGATCCGATAATGAATAAGACGAAATCGATTGTCCTGGGAATGGCACTGGCATCTGGCGCGTTTGCGGCCAGCGGTGCGATGGCTGCAACGACGCTGGAAAATGTGAAGGAGAAGGGGCACCTTCAATGCGGCGTTACCAGTGGTCTGCCTGGGTTCTCCCAGCCTGATGAGAAGGGTAACTGGACGGGTATCGATGTCGACACCTGTCGCGCCGTTGCGGCCGCCATTTTTGGCGACGCCAAGGCCGTTGAATTCACACCGCTGACTGCGAAAGAGCGCTTCACCGCCTTGCAGTCCGGTGAAATCGACATGCTTTCCCGTAACACCACCTGGACCCTCACCCGTGATGCGTCACTGGGTCTGAACTTTGCCGGCGTGAACTATTACGACGGCCAGGGCTTCCTGATCAACAAGGACATTGGTGTTGATGACGCCACCCAGCTGGACGGCGCCACTGTGTGTATCCAGTCAGGTACCACCACCGAGCTGAACCTGTCTGATTACTTCCGCGCCAAAGGCATGGAATTCAAGCCGATCGTATTTGATACCTCTGAGCAGACCGTTCAGGGCTTCTCTGCAGGTCGCTGCGACGTACTGACTTCCGACCGCTCCCAGCTGGCGGCCCTGCGCTCCAAGCTGGCTGATCCGGAATCCGCCAAGATCCTGCCGAACACCATCTCCAAAGAGCCTTTGGGCCCGGTGGTCCGCCAGGGCGACGATCAGTGGTTCAACATCGTGAAGTGGGTATTGTCGGTGCAGATCAATGCCGAAGAGCTGGGTGTTACCAGCGCGAATGCCGACGACATGCTGAAATCTGACAACCCGAACATTCAGCGCCTGCTGGGTACTGACGGTGACATGGGTGCCAAGCTCGGCCTGCCGGCTGATTTCGGCCACAAGGTTGTGAAGATGGTCGGTAACTACGGCGAAATGTATGACCGCAACGTGGGTCCGGACACTCCACTCGGTCTGGATCGCGGTATCAACGCGCTCTGGACTGAAGGCGGCATCATGTATGCGCCGCCGGTTCGATAAGACCTGAAAGCCGCAGCGGGTGCTCTAGATTGAGCACCCGCTGTTATCTCTGACGAAGTGAACTGCAGGGAAGCTTTCCGGGAAATTGCATGAAAAAACAAACAATTGATTCAAAGCCTGCGGGGCCAAAGCCCTGGTATGACCCCCGGGTACGTTCCTTATTCTTCCAAATTCTGGCCATTGCCGCCGTTTTTTGGGCTGGCTGGACTCTGGTAGAAAATACGCTCTCGAATATGGAGAGCCGGGGTATAAGCACTGGTTTCGGGTTCCTCGATGAAACCGCCGGTTTCGGCATCATCATGAGCCTGGTGCCATACGATTCGACCATGTCCTACGGTCGGACGTTCTGGGTTGGTCTGACCAACACCTTGCTCGTCTCGGCCATGGGTATTATTGCGGCAACGCTGCTTGGTTTCATCATCGGTGTAGCGCGTCTGTCCAGCAACTGGCTGGTAGCCAAAGTCTCGCTCTTTTACATCGAAGTGATTCGAAACATTCCGTTACTGCTGCAGATATTCTTCTGGTATTTCGCAGTATTGGGTGCCTTACCGTCGCCCCGGCAGAGTATCGAGGTAGGCGGCACGATGTTCCTCAACAACCGTGGCCTGTATGTTCCAGAGCCGCTAACCCAGGATGGGTTCGGACTGGTTTGGGGGGCGCTTCTGTTTGCTATCGCAGCTGTGGTTGGCATCCGCACCTGGGCCAAGAAACGGCAACTGGCCACTGGCCAGATTTTCCCGACCTTCAAGGTTAGTGTTGCCATTCTGGTGGTCCTGCCAGTATTGGCCTATTTCATCGCGGGTAGCCCGCTGGAATGGGATGTTCCGGCGCTGAAAGGTTTCAATTTTGGCGGTGGCATCACCATTATTCCAGAGCTTGCCGCACTGTGGCTGGCGCTTTCGCTGTACACGGCCAGTTTCATCGCTGAGATTGTTCGCTCCGGTATTCTGTCGGTGAGTAAGGGGCAGACCGAGGCGTCCAAGGCGCTCGGATTGCCGAACGGACTGACCCTGCGTCTGGTTGTGATTCCGCAGGCCATGCGGGTCATCATTCCGCCGCTGACCAGTCAATATCTGAACCTCGCCAAAAACTCCTCGCTCGCGACCGCCATTGGTTATCCCGACCTGGTGGCCGTGTTCATGGGCACAACGCTGAACCAGACGGGGCAAGCGGTTGAGGTGGTCGCCATTACCATGGCGGTGTATCTGACCATCAGTCTGTCGATCTCACTGTTGATGAACATTTACAACCGGGCCGTGGCGATTAAGGAGCGATGATGACTGAGTCCACCATGAAACCACCCAAGAAGGCCCTCACTCCGGTGAAATGGATGCGGGAGCATCTATTTTCCACGTGGTACAACTCCTTGCTTACCGTCGTAGTCGGGTATCTGGTTGTGACCAGCGTTGGACCCTTGCTGAATTGGGCTCTGTTTGATGCCAACTTCCAGGGTGCCGATGCAAGCGACTGTTCCGGTGCAGGCGCCTGTTGGCTGTTTATCAGCCAGCGTTTGAATTTCTTTATCTACGGGTTCTACCCCGACGAACTGCAGTGGCGTGTGGACATCATGTTCCTGCTGCTGGCGGTTGCTTTTGTGCCCCAGTTCATCGAGCGCTTCCCCGGCCGTAAATGGTTCGGCATCTTTGGCATGACAGGGCTGCCTGTCATTGGCTACTTCCTGATTCCAGGCGGTAACTTTGGCCTTGAGACTGTGGAAAGCACCAAATGGGGCGGCTTGATGCTGACCTTGATCCTGGCCTACATCGGGATCCTTGCGTCGTTGCCCATTGGCGTTCTGCTGGCCCTTGGTCGTCGCTCCGAGATGCCAATCATTCGTGGGCTCAGCGTGGTGTTCATCGAAGTCTGGCGAGCGGTGCCGCTGATCACCGTGCTGTTTATGGCGTCGGTCATGCTTCCGCTGTTCCTGCCAGAGGGAATGAACTTTGAGAAGCTGATGCGGGCGTTGATTGGTATCACGCTTTGGCAGTCGGCTTACATGGCTGAAGTCATCCGTGGTGGCTTGCAGGCCATCCCGAGAGGTCAATACGAAGCCGCCGATGCGCTCGGCCTTGGGTACTGGAAGAAAATGGGCCTGGTGGTGTTGCCTCAGGCGCTGAAGCTGGTCATACCCGGCATCGTGAATACCTTTATTTCACTGTTCAAGGACACCACGCTGGTCCTGATTATCGGTCTGTTCGACGTGCTCGGCACCGTTCAGTCAACGGTGACTGACCCGGCCTGGCAAAACGTCGCCGTGGAGGGCTATGTCTTCGTGGCCTTCTGTTTCTGGATATTCTGTTTCGGCATTTCCCGTTACAGCCAGAACCTCGAACGCAAACTCGACACCGGTCACAAAACCTGATGGGTAACCCAATGACAGAACAAACCCAAACTTCTGAAGTAAAGTCCTCCGCTCAGGGCGAGACGGGGAAGAATCCGGGCATCATCCGGGTTGAAGGGATGCACAAATGGTACGGCGATTTTCACGTTCTCAAGGACCTGAACCTCACGGTTAAGCAGGGCGAACGGATTGTTATCTGTGGCCCGTCCGGTTCCGGTAAATCGACCTTCATTCGATGCATTAACCGGCTGGAAGAGCACCAGCAGGGCAAAATCATTGTCGACAATGTTGAGCTGACGGACGATATTCGGCACATCGATACCGTACGTCGGGAAGTCGGCATGGTGTTCCAGCACTTCAATCTGTTCCCGCACCTTACGGTGCTGGAGAACTGCTGCCTGTCGCCAATCTGGGTCCGCAAGGTTCCGCGCAAGGAAGCGGAAGCCTCAGCCATGGAATACCTTGAGCGGGTGAAAATCCCGGATCAGGCCCATAAGTTCCCGGGGCAGCTTTCTGGCGGTCAGCAGCAGCGGGTAGCCATTGCCCGGGCGCTGTGCATGAAGCCGAAAATCATGCTGTTCGATGAGCCGACGTCGGCACTGGATCCCGAGATGATCAAGGAAGTGCTGGATGTCATGATCGAACTGGCCGGTAGCGGCATGACCATGCTCTGCGTCACTCACGAGATGGGCTTCGCTAAGACCGTGGCGGACCGAGTGATCTTTATGGATGGCGGGGAAATTGTCGAGGAGGCACCGCCTCACGACTTCTTCAGCAATCCGCAGGAGGCGCGTACGCAGCAGTTCCTCAAGCAGATCCTGGCGCACTAGAACCAGCGCCAGAAACAAAAAAGCCGGGCGTTTGTCCGGCTTTTTTCGTTACAGCGGTCGTTTGTTCAGCACCGGCTCTTCACCGGGCTGAACTTCCAGCCACCAAACGTGGGTGTCCCAGTCGCCCAGCACTATACGTTTGGCCGGTTGACCATTGGCCTCCAGGTGATGCTCAGCCGGCCGGTGAGTGTGGCCGTGTATCAGGCGCTGCACGCCGTGCGCCTCCATGTCCTTGACCACTTCTTCCGGCGTGACGTCCATGATGGTTTCCGCTTTGCCCTGGTTCTTCGCCATGCTGATTTCCCGCAGTTGACGCGCCATCTGCTGGCGATCAGCCAGCGGGCGCTGCAGGATCATCTGCTGCCACTGTGGATTGCGCATGTTGGCGCGGAACTTCTGGTACTCCACATCGGCGGTACACAGGCTGTCACCGTGCATCAGCAGGGTAGGGGTGCCGTACAGATCAACGACGGTGGGATCATCCAGCAACGTTGCCCCTGCCCGGTCACAGAAGTCGTGACCGATCAGGAAGTCGCGGTTGCCGTGCATCAGGAAGATTTCGGTTCCGCTCTCGCTGACTGCACGAAGCGCTGCCGCAATCTGTTCCTGCAGCGGTGTGCGCTCGTCATCGCCGATCCAGGCCTCAAAGAAATCACCCAGAATGTAGAGCTGTTTTACTCCGTGGGCCTTTTCCTTCAGGAAGCCGAGAAACGCCTCCGTAATGTCCGGCCGGGATTCCTCCAGGTGGAGATCCGAGATAAACAGCGTGGTCACGCTGCACCTCCCTCCTCAAGCACTTTGGCCGAGATAATGACGACGTCTTCTGCCGGGACGTCCTGGTGGCCAGCCTTGATAGTGGTGCTAACGGCACGAATCAGGTTGACGGTTTCCATACCCTCGACCACCTTGCCGAACACACAGTAGCCCCAGCCTTCGGCGTTCTTGGCGCTGTGATCGAGGAACCCGTTGTTCTCGACATTGATGAAGAACTGGGCGGTGGCGGAGTGCGGGTCCATGGTGCGGGCCATAGCTACTGTGCCTTGCATGTTGCTCAGGCCGTTATCCGCTTCGTTCTGAATGGGATCGCGGGTTTTGCGAGGCGTCATGCCAGGCTCGAAGCCGCCACCCTGAATCATGAAGTTGCTGATCACCCTGTGGAAAACAAGGCCGTCGTAAAAGCCGTCACGAACGTACTGTTCAAAGTTCTTGGCGGTCTCGGGAGCCTTGTCGTGATCCAGTTCGAGCTTGATGTCGCCAAGGTTGGTTTGCAGCAAAATCATCAGGGTATCCTGTTCAAAAGAATTAGTGGGCCTAAAGGCCGTATTGTACGCAAGAGTTTCCCGCTATGCATGAGTCCCGCTCAGATTTGTGAGTATAATAGGCGGTTTCTGATCCACCCTTTTCTACAGAGAACGTATGAGCGCCGAATCGAAGAAAGCCCACAATTTTATTCAGAGCCTGATCGAAGACGCCATCGCCAAGGGCGAGCACGCTGGTAAGGTGGTAACCCGTTTCCCGCCGGAGCCGAATGGCTATTTGCACATTGGTCACGCCAAATCCATCTGCCTGAACTTTGGCATTGCGGAGACCTTCGGCGGCGAATGCAACCTGCGATTTGACGACACCAACCCGGAAAAGGAAAACCAGGAGTACATCGACGCCATCAAGGCGGACGTGTCCTGGCTTGGTTGCCAATGGGCGGGCGAGGTTCGTCACGCGTCGGACTACTTTGACGCGCTTTACGCTTTTGCCGAGGAGTTGATCGAGAATGGCAAGGCGTATGTCTGTGCGCTCTCGGCTGATCAAATGGCAGAGTACCGTGGCAGCCTGAAGGAACCGGGCAAGAACAGTCCGTACCGGGACCGTCCGGTGGAGGAAAATCTCCAGCTGTTCCGCGATATGCGCGATGGCAAATACCAGAACGGCGAATTGGTGTTGCGGGCCAAGATCGACATGGCGTCTCCCAACATCAATCTGCGCGACCCGATTCTCTACCGCGTTCGTTACGCCGACCATCACCAGACCGGCAACAAGTGGTGCATCTACCCGATGTACGATTTCACCCATCCAATCTCGGATGCGCTTGAAAACATCACCCACTCTCTGTGCACCCTGGAATTCGAGGATCACCGGCCGCTCTACGATTGGGTGCTGGATAATATTTCTGGCCCTTGCCATCCGCGCCAGATCGAATTTGCCCGCCTGAACCTGAACTACACCATCACCAGCAAGCGCAAACTCAAGCGCCTGGTGGATGAGAATTTTGTGGACGGCTGGAACGACCCGCGGATGCCAACCATTTCCGGCATGCGTCGCCGTGGCTACACACCGGAATCGATCCGCACCTTCTGCGACATGGTAGGGGTCAACAAAGCTGGCGGTACGGTCGACGTGGGTATGCTGGAGCACGCCATTCGGGAAGACCTGAATACCCGCGCGCCTCGCGCCATGTGTGTGATGCGCCCGCTCAAGGTGACTCTGACCAACTATCCCGCCGACCAGACCGAAACGCTGGTGCTGCCGGTGCACCCCCAGAATCCGGAGATGGGGGAGCGCGATGTCACCTGGAGCCAGGCCCTGTTTATTGATCGTGAGGACTTCGCCGAAGAGCCGCCGCGCAAATGGAAGCGCCTTGCCCCGGATCAGGCCGTGCGGCTGCGTGGTGGTTATGTGATGACCTGTCGCGAGATCATTCGTGACGACAGTGGCGAGATTGTCGAGCTTAAATGCGAATACGATCCGAACACTCTGGGTGTGAACCCTGAAGGCTATAAGCCCAATGGCGTGGTGCACTGGGTGTCCGCGACGGACAGCGTCGAGGTCGACATTAACCAGTACGATCGCCTGTTCAATCACGAGTCCCCGGACAGTGATAAGGAAGGCGATTTTACCGATCACCTGAACCCGGAATCCCTGGTTGTGCTTCATGGTGCGCGGGCTGAGAAGGGCCTGGTGAAGCCGCGAACCGATCTGCCGTACCAGTTCGAGCGGGAGGGCTATTTCTTCTTCGACGAGCTTTTGTCGCAGAATGCCGGTCGGCCGGTCTTCAATCGAACCGTTACGCTTCGTGATTCCTGGAGTAAGGGGGGCAAGTGATCCGCATCTACAACACGCTCTCGCAGCGCAAGGAAGAGTTTAAGCCCATTGAGCCTGGCAAGGTGAGGATGTACGTCTGCGGCATGACCGTGTACGACTACTGCCACCTTGGCCATGCCCGGGTCCTGGTGGCTTTCGATGTCATCACCCGGTATCTGAGGCATCGGGGTTACGACGTGAACTACGTGCGTAACATCACCGACATTGACGACAAGATCCTGCGGCGGGCGGAGGAGAATGGCGAAGCCTTCACCGACCTGACCGACCGCATGATCCGCGCCATGCACGAGGATGAGGCCCGGCTGGGCGTTCTGTCGCCCACGGAAGAGCCAAGGGCAACCGGCTATATCAATGAGATCGTGGCGATGATCCATAAGCTCATCGCCAGTGGTCACGCCTACGCCGCCGACAACGGCGATGTCTATTTCGCTGTCGACTCGTTTGCCGACTATGGCAAGTTGAGCAAGAAAAAGCTCGAGGACCTGGTTGCCGGTGCCCGCATCGATGTCCAGGAAGCCAAGCGCAGCCCGGCGGATTTTGCGCTGTGGAAGGCTGCAGGTGAGGGCGAGGTCAGCTGGCCGTCACCCTGGGGCGATGGTCGCCCGGGCTGGCACATTGAATGTTCGGCGATGTCGACCGAGTGTCTGGGCGATACCTTCGATATTCATGGCGGTGGTCCGGATCTGTTGTTCCCCCACCACGAGAACGAAATCGCTCAATCCGAATGCGCCACCGGCCACGAATTTGCCCGGGCCTGGATGCACGCGGGTGCGATCCGGGTCAACAAGGAAAAGATGTCCAAGTCCCTTGGCAACTTCTTTACTATCCGCGAAATTCTCGAAACCTATCCGGCGGAAGTGGTTCGCTATTTCCTGGTGTCCAGCCATTACCGCAGCCAGGTCGATTATTCCGAGGATAATCTGGCCGAAGCCGGTCGCACCCTGACCAAGCTTTACAATTCGCTGCGCGGTATTGTTCCGGCCAAGGCGGCAGACGTGGGTGAAACAGAGCATGATCGCCGTTTCATGGAAGTGATGGACGACGATTTCAACACGGCCGGTGCCATTGCGGTGCTGCATGCCGTGGCCAATGATATCAATCAGCATCGTCGTGACGGGCGTGATCAGGAAGCCAAGCAAAGTGCCGCGGTTCTGGTTCGTCTGGGCTCTATTCTCGGGCTGCTGCAGCAGGATCCAGAGGCATTTTTCCAGGGCGATACCGGCGGCGAACTCAGTGCCGAGGACATTGAAAAAATGATCCAGGCCCGCAACGACGCCCGCAAAGGCCGCGATTTTGCCGAAGCCGATCGTCTCCGGGATGAGTTGGCGGACAAAGGCATTATCCTGGACGATTCCCGCGAAGGTACAACCTGGCGGCGGGGCTGAGGTTTTAGAAAGCTAAAACAAAAGCCGCATGGTACGAGTGGGAATGACCTGATACGCATTTTCCCGTACAATGCGGCGCTCAAATTAGAATGCCCCCTCAATGAAGGGGGAGTCGGGAAACGTAACCCACTGAGGCAGACAACGATGACAGAACGCGTACAAGTCGGCGGCATTCAGGTCGCGAAGAATCTGTATGATTTCGTAAACAACGAAGCGATCCCGGGAACCGGTGTCGACGCAGATAAATTCTGGACCGCTTTCGACAAAATCGTGAACGAATTGGCCCCGCGTAACCGCGAGTTGCTGGTCAAGCGTGATGCGATTCAGGAAAAAATGGACAGCTGGAACCGTGACCACAAAGGTCAGAAGCTGGACATGGCCGAGTACAAGTCCTTCCTGAAGGAGATTGGCTACCTGGTCGAAGAGCCGGCGGATTTCAAGATCTCCACCTCCAACGTCGATCCGGAAGTCGCCACCATGGCGGGCCCGCAGTTGGTTGTCCCGATCATGAACGCCCGTTTCGCGCTGAACGCCGCCAACGCCCGTTGGGGTAGCTTGTACGACGCGCTGTACGGTACCGACGCCATCTCTGAAGAGGGTGGTGCGGACAAGGGTGCCGGCTACAACCCGGTGCGTGGCGCCAAGGTTATCGAGTGGGCCCGCAAGCTGCTGGACAGCTCCGCTCCACTGGCATCCGGAAGCCACAAGGACGCCGCCAAGTACTCTGTTGAGGGCGGCAAGCTGGTCGTCAAACTGCAGAACGGTGAGTCCACTGGCCTGAAAGACGAGTCTGGCTTTGTTGGTTACACCGGCGCCGCCGATGCGCCCACTGGTGTGCTGCTGGTCAAGAACGGCATGCACTTCGAGATCCAGATCGATGCCAGCCACCCGATTGGTAAAGACGACGGCGCCCACGTCAAGGACGTGCTGATGGAGTCGGCCCTGACTACCATCATGGACTGTGAAGATTCCGTTGCCGCCGTTGACGCCGACGACAAGGCCCTGGCCTATCGCAACTGGCTCGGCCTGATGAAGGGCGATCTGCAGGAAACCTTCGAGAAGGGCGGCAAGCAGCTGACCCGGAAAATGAACTCGGATCGCACCTACACCGCGCCTGACGGTGGTGAGCTGAGCCTGAAAGGCCGCAGCCTGATGTTCATTCGTAACGTTGGTCACCTGATGACCAACCCAGCGGTGCTGCTGAGCGATGGCCAGGAAGTGCCGGAAGGGCTGATGGATGGCCTGATCACGTCGCTGATTGCGATTCACGACCTGAAGGGCGGTGGTAGCTTCCAGAACAGCACCAAGGGCTCCATGTACATCGTTAAGCCCAAGATGCACGGTCCGGAAGAAGTGGCGTTTACCAACGAATTCTTCGGTCGTGTGGAGGATGCCCTGGGCCTGCCTCAGTTCACCCTGAAAGTGGGCATCATGGACGAGGAGCGTCGCACCACGGTAAACCTGAAAGCCTGTATCCACGCGGCCAAAGAGCGTGCGGTATTCATCAATACTGGCTTCCTGGACCGTACCGGTGACGAGATGCACACCTCCATGGAGATGGGACCGTTCATTCGCAAGGGCGAAATGAAGCAGGCAGCCTGGATCAACGCCTACGAGCAGTGGAACGTGGATATCGGTCTTGAGACTGGTTTCCGTGGTGTCGCTCAGATTGGTAAGGGCATGTGGGCCATGCCGGATTTGATGGCTGGCATGCTCGAAGCCAAGATCGGTCACCCGAAATCCGGCGCGAACACCGCCTGGGTTCCATCACCGACTGCGGCAACACTGCACGCAACCCATTACCACCAGATCAGTGTGAGCGACGTTCAGAAAGACATCGAAAGCCGCGCTCGTGCGAACATCGATGACATCCTGACCGTGCCGGTTATGACCGATCCGGGTGCGCTGTCTGCCGAGGAGATCCAGCAGGAGCTGGATAACAACGCGCAGGGCATTCTGGGCTACGTTGTACGTTGGGTTGAGCAGGGCGTTGGTTGCTCCAAAGTGCCGGACATCAATAACGTCGGGCTGATGGAAGACCGCGCCACTTTGCGGATTTCCTCGCAGCTGCTGACCAACTGGCTGTACCACGGCGTTTGCACCGAGGCGCAGATCGACGAAACCATGAAGCGCATGGCCGCCGTGGTTGATAAGCAGAACGCCGGTGATGCGTCCTATCGCGCCATGGCGCCGAACTTTGACGACAGTGTTGCCTTCCAGGCGGCGATGGATCTGGTCCTCAAGGGTCGTGAGCAGCCGAATGGCTACACCGAGCCGCTCCTGCACGCATACCGTCTGAAGGCGAAAGCCAAGTACGGTGCGTAAGCGCTGAGTAGGCACAAAAAACCCCGCCTGGTGCGGGGTTTTTTTATGGCTGCTTGTGACGGTGCAATACGTGTGTCTCAGCGTTTAGGTGCTCAGTCCTTGTGCAGTACGTCAGCCGCGTACAGTGTGTTCTGGAGCAGGGTGGCGATGGTCATTGGCCCAACGCCGCCCGGAACCGGCGTAATGTAGGCTGCCCGCTCAGCTGCCGCGTTAAAGTCGACATCTCCGCGCAATTTTCCGTCGTCCATGCGGTTAATGCCCACGTCGATGACCGTTGCACCCGGCTTTACCCATTCCCCGTTGATCAGGTTGGGTTTGCCGGCGGCCGCGATCAGGATGTCTGCCTCACCAACGAATTTTTCCAGGTTTGGCGTAAAGCGATGGCAGACGGTGGTGGTTGCGCCTTTCAGGAGCAGTTCCATGCTCATGGGGCGGCCGACGATGTTGGAGGCGCCCACGATGACCGCGTGCTGGCCCTTATACGGGGTGTTGATGCTGTCCAGGAGGGTGATGATGCCTGCGGGCGTGCAGGGTCTGAGCGTCGGCTTACGCTGCATTAAGCGGCCGATGTTGTACGGGTGGAAGCCGTCCACGTCTTTGTCCGGGCGGATCTTGACCAGGATCGGGTCGGCATCAAGATGCTCTGGCAGTGGTAACTGCACCAGAATGCCATCTACGGTCGGGTTTTCGTTCAGCTCATCTATGAGAGCTTCCAGGGCTTCCTGAGACGTGTCTGCAGGCAGGTCGTAGGACAGCGAGAGTATTCCGGCCTGATCACAGGCTTTGCGCTTGTTGCCTACATAGACGTGGGAGGCCGGATCTTCGCCGACCAGTACCACGGCCAGCCCGGGTGCGCGAAGCCCCTGCTGTCTGCGAGCTTCTACACCGGCGGCAACCTGCTGCCTGACACCGGCGGCGATTTCTTTTCCGTTAATCAGTTTGGCGCTCATGTTTTGTCTTGTCGCTTGGGCGTTGAGAAATGAAGGCCGAGCATTGTCTCATGCTTCCGTCAGAACTCCAATTGGCGGGGCGTTGGCGGCGTTTTCCGGAACTTTCCAGGGGGCGTAAGGTCTTATTAAAGCCTGATCTTTTGGTAAATTTGGAAATCCGTGTTGACGGCACCGTCCGGCGCCGGTAATATGCGCGCCAACTTTGCTGAGGCACTTGTTGTTCAGTTCAGACGGGGTATAGCGCAGTCTGGTAGCGCGCCTGCTTTGGGAGCAGGATGTCGGGAGTTCGAATCTCTCTACCCCGACCACTTTTCTGATATTCAGGTGGGCGAACGGTTAAGCGCCCGTAGCTCAGCTGGATAGAGCACCCGCCTTCTAAGCGGGTGGTCGCAGGTTCGAGTCCTGCCGGGCGCGCCATTTAGGCGTCGGCTTGGTCCGCGCCGTAGTCGCCGAAGCAGCAAAGTTGAGTATTGTAAGTACCGAAAGGTATGTCCTGATTGTGGTGGACGTAGCTCAGTTGGTAGAGCTCAGGATTGTGACTCCTGCGGTCGAGGGTTCGAACCCCTTCGTCCACCCCACTTTTCTTGTTGTTTCCCGCTTTGACGAAAGACTCCACGGCAGCAGTTGCTGGCACGGGTGAGCTTCGAAGCGAGAAATGAGTGGCCCAAGCTGCGAAAGCGCTAGGCTCACACAGTTTCAAAAGTTATGCGGGTGTGGCGGAACTGGTAGACGCGCCAGATTTAGGTTCTGGTTCCGAGAGGAGTGGGGGTTCAAGTCCCTCCACCCGCACCAACTTTAAAAGCCTTTTGGAGACAACCCAAGAGGCTTTTTTTATGGGTGATTTATTTCCTGGCGCCCGTATCTGCAACAATCCATCGGCGCCCCCTTTCTTTTTCAGATTTGATCCCCATTTTCTGTGACTAACGCGAGCACGGTCTGCTCTTGAACTCCGTGGGGTCACAACGGGTGATTCTCTCCCCGGGGCAAACCGTGATAAACTATCGCCTTTTAATTTTCGGCCTGTTTTCAGGATCAGCCTGAAAGCCGGTTTTCAAGTTTGATTTCATTCACATACTGAACCTGTAATTTGAGGATCTTCCATGCAAGTGTCTGTTGAAACGACCTCCAACATCGAACGTCGCATGACGATTGGTGTGCCCGCCCAGGAAATTGACCAGGCGGTTCAGAAGCGCCTGCAGGAAACTGCGCGTACCGTACGCCTGAATGGTTTCCGCCCGGGCAAGGTGCCCATGAAGGTGGTTAAGCGTCGTTTCGGTGACAGCGTCCGCCAGGAAATTGTGGGCGAGGTTATGCGCGATCAGTACGTCAAGGCATTGCAGGAGCAGGACATCAACCCTGCGGGCTGGCCGAAGTTTGAGCCGAAGACCATGGAAGAAGGCAAGGACCTTGAGTTCGTTGCCATCTTCGAAGTGCTGCCGGAAATCGAGCTGGGCGACCTGAGCAAGATCTCTGTTGAGAAGCTGACTTCTGACATCGCTGAGAAAGATGTCGACAACATGATCGATAACCTGCGTCGTCAGCAGGCCACCATGAAGGAAGTCAAGCGCAAGTCCAAGAACAAGGACGTGCTGACCATTGATTTCAAAGGCACTATCGACGGTGAAGAGTTCGAGGGCGGTGCCGCTGAAGGTCACCGACTGACCTTGGGCTCTGGCCAGATGATCCCTGGCTTCGAGAAAGCCATTCAGGGTGGTAAAGCCGGCGAGGACATGGAAATTGAAGTGACCTTCCCGGAGGATTACCACAACGAAGAACTGGCAGGTAAGCCGGCCAAGTTCGAGATCAAGATCCACAAGGTTGAAGAACCGCAGTTGCCTGAGCTGGATGCCGAATTCTTCAAGAAATTTGGCATCGAAGCTGAAGACGAAGCCGCGTTCCGTGAAGAAGTGAAGAAAAACATGGAGCGGGAGCTGAAGCAGGCGGTTTCCAACAAGGTCAAGAATGACGTTGTTGATGGCCTGCTGGAAAGCACCGAGCTGGACGTGCCGACTGCCCTGGTTGACCAGGAAATCGATCGCCTGCGTCAGGACGCGGTACAGCGTTTCGGTGGCCAGGTAGATTTCCAGCAGCTGCCGAAGGAAATTTTCCAGGAGCAGGCTGAGCGTCGCGTTAAGACTGGCCTGTTGTTCCAGGAAGTGGTCAAGAAGAACGACCTGAAGGCGGATCCGGCCAAGGTAGATGAAAAGATCCAGGAGATCGCGTCTACGTATGAACAGCCTGAGGAAGTTGTTGCTCACTTCAACAGCAACCCGGAGCAGAAGTCGCAGATCGAATCTTCTGTGCTGGAAGACGCTGTCGTTGACCTGGTGCTGGAACAGGCCAAGGTTAAAGAGAAGAAGGTTAAGTACGAAGAGGCCGTTCAGGCTGGACAGCAGCAGCGCTGATCCGGTCAGGGTCGGAGCTGGTTCCGGCCCTGTTGGTCGACCCCAGAAAACAGCCGGCTTGTCCGGCTGTTTTCATCTGGGGCGGCTGCTGGCAAAGTAAGCAGTGCAATAACACCTGTGATGAACACCGTGGCGCGAGTCCACGTCCCATTGTCCATAAGGAGTTCAGGCGCACATGACGCAGAAACCAATTGACGGTCCCGCAATGGTAACCAATTCCGGCCTGGTGCCGATCGTTATTGAACAGACCGCGAGGGGCGAGCGCTCCTTCGATATCTATTCCCGTCTGCTCAAAGAGCGGGTGATCTTCCTGGTTGGCCCGGTTGAAGATCACATGGCCAATCTGATCGTCGCCCAGCTGCTGTTCCTGGAGTCCGAGAATCCGGACAAGGATATCCACCTGTACATCAACAGCCCAGGTGGCTCTGTGACCGCAGGTATGTCGATCTACGACACCATGCAGTTCATCAAGCCGGACGTGGCGACCCTGTGTGTTGGCCAGGCTGCCAGCATGGGTGCTTTCTTGCTGGCCGGTGGCGCGGAAGGCAAGCGTGCCTGCCTGCCGAATTCGCGGGTGATGATTCACCAGCCGCTGGGCGGTTACCAGGGGCAGGCGACCGATATTGAGATTCACACTCGTGAAATCCTCAAGATCCGTCACACCCTGAACTCAATCCTGGCGCACCACACCGGCCAGGATCTGGACACCATCGCCAAGGACACGGACCGTGACAATTTCATGGATCCGACGCAGGCGAAAGAGTATGGGCTGATTGATTCTATACTTGATAAGCGCGTCCCGAATAAATAATACTGGAAGTAATCGCATCATTCTTGGCCGGCGTAATAGCCAGTAACGCCGGCTAACCAAGATCAGAGGTATTTCAATGGCAGATGAAAGAAACGGCAGAGGCGACGATAACGGCAAGTTGCTCTACTGCTCGTTTTGCGGAAAGAGCCAGCATGAAGTCCGCAAGCTCATTGCAGGGCCCTCGGTGTTCATCTGCGACGAGTGTGTCGACCTGTGCAATGACATCATTCGTGAGGAAATTCAGGAGAATTCCCAGGAAGAGGCTAGCGACCGGCTCCCGACACCCGCAGAGATACGAGACACGCTGAACGAATACGTTATCGGTCAGGATCGTGCCAAGGTTGTGCTTTCGGTGGCGGTTTACAACCACTACAAGCGCCTGCGTTACGGTGAAGGCAAGGCGGATGTTGAGCTGGGTAAGAGCAACATCCTGCTGATCGGCCCGACCGGTAGTGGTAAGACCCTGTTGGCCGAGACCCTGGCGCGGATGCTGAACGTTCCGTTCACTATTGCTGATGCGACCACGCTGACTGAAGCGGGCTATGTGGGTGAGGACGTCGAAAACATCATCCAGAAACTGCTGCAGAAGTGCGATTACGATGTCGACAAGGCCCAGCGCGGTATTGTCTACATTGATGAGATCGACAAGATTTCCCGGAAGTCGGATAACCCGTCAATCACCCGGGACGTCTCAGGCGAAGGTGTTCAGCAGGCACTGCTGAAACTGATCGAGGGCACAGTAGCCTCGGTTCCGCCTCAGGGCGGGCGCAAGCATCCGCAGCAGGAATTCCTGCAGGTGGACACTGGCAATATCCTGTTTATCTGTGGCGGCGCTTTTGCAGGTCTCGACAAGGTGATCCAGGAACGCTCAGAGCGCAGTTCCATTGGTTTCTCGGCCTCTGTGGTCAGCCAGGAAGATACCAAGAGTACCGGCGACATCATCAAGGATGTTGAAACCGAGGATCTGGTGAAGTTTGGCCTGATTCCAGAATTTGTCGGCCGTCTGCCGGTGGTGGCAACACTGACCGAGCTGGACGAGCCTGCGCTGGTTCAGATCCTGACTGAGCCGAAGAACGCGCTTACCAAGCAGTACCAGAAGCTGTTTGATATGGAAGGGGTCGAGCTCGACTTCCGTGAGGATGCCTTGCGGGCGGTTGCGCGCAAAGCCATGGAGCGCAAAACCGGCGCCCGTGGTCTGCGTTCGATCATGGAAGCCACGCTGCTGGATACCATGTACCAGATTCCTTCTGAGCATGACGTTGCCAAGGTGGTCATCGATGAAAGCGTGATTGACGGGGATTCAGAACCCTTCAAGATCTACGCGAGCAACGACCACGCCAAGGCAGTGCCGGAAGATTGATCCGGCGTTTGGCGGGGCGTTAAAACAAAAAGGGGCGGAAACGCCCCTTTTTGCGTTTTGTATCCCCGTTTTCCCAGTCTGTTTCGTATGGTAAAGAGATTGCATTTTTTACGGGCGCCCCAATGAAGGGTGATATGCTCAAAGAAACACCGTCAGAGGATTCCCTATGACCCGGATACCTGAAAGTACTGTGCAAGACTACCCGTTGCTGCCGTTGCGTGATGTGGTGGTGTTCCCGCACATGGTGGTCCCGCTGTTTGTGGGCCGTGAAAAATCCATCCAGGCCCTCGAAGCCGCGATGGAAGGCAGTAAGGAAATCCTCCTGGTTGCCCAGCGTGACGCCTCTACCGACGAGCCGGGCCCCGCTGATGTGTTTGACATGGGGACGCTGGCAACGGTCCTGCAGATGCTGCGGCTGCCAGACGGCACTGTAAAGGTTCTGGTCGAAGGTAATGCCCGGGCCACCATCAGCGACATCACCGAAGGCGAATACCTGTCGGGCGGCGCGACCTTGATGGAAGAGGAAGGGCTACCTGAGCGCGAGCAGGACGTGCTCATCAAAACTCTGATGGACGAGTTTGAAAAGTACGTGAAACTGTCCAAGAAGGTGCCGTCAGAGGTCTCCAATGCTCTTACCGGTATCGAAGATCTGGAGCGCCTGTCCGACACCATGGCGGCGCACCTGGAAATGCGTATTCCAGAGAAACAGGAGCTGCTCGAAGCCCTGGATGTCCGCAAGCGGGTAGATCTGCTGCTGGGCAAGCTGGACGGTGAAATCGACTTGATCGAAGTCGAGAAGCGCATTCGTGGCCGTGTCAAAAAGCAGATGGAGCGCAGCCAGCGCGAGTACTACCTGAACGAACAAATGAAAGCCATCCAGAAAGAAATGGGTAATCTGGGTGAGGGCAACAACGATTTTGAAGAGTTGGAGCAGAAGCTTGAAGAAGCCGGTCTGCCGGAAGAGGCCCGCAAGAAGACCGAAGCGGAGCTGAACAAGCTCAAGATGATGTCGCCAATGTCGGCTGAGGCCACCGTCGTTCGTGGCTATATCGACTGGATGCTGGCCATTCCCTGGAAGAAGCGCAGCCGGGTGCGTCACGACATCGAAAAGGCCCGTGAGATTCTGGACCGGGATCACTACGGCCTGGACGAGGTCAAGAAGCGCATCCTCGAGTACCTGGCGGTACAAAGCCGGGTCAAGAAGGTCAAAGGTCCGGTGCTGTGCCTGGTAGGCCCTCCTGGTGTCGGTAAGACCTCGCTGGGTCAGTCCATTGCCCGTGCTACCAACCGCAAGTATACGCGGATGGCCCTCGGTGGTGTACGCGACGAAGCAGAGATCCGCGGCCATCGTAAAACCTACATTGGCGCATTGCCGGGCAAGCTTTTGCAGAAGCTTTCGAAGGTAGGGGTAAAGAACCCGCTGTTCCTGTTCGATGAAATCGACAAGATGGGTATGGACCATCGTGGTGATCCGGCGTCAGCATTGCTGGAAGTGCTGGATCCGGAGCAGAACCACACCTTCAACGACCATTACCTGGAGGTCGACTACGACCTGTCCGACGTGATGTTCGTGTGCACCTCAAACTCCATGGATATTCCTCCGGCCCTGCTGGACCGGATGGAAATTATCCGGATCCCGGGTTACACCGAGGACGAGAAGGTCAACATCGCGTTGCGTTACCTGCTGCCCAAGCAGATCAAGGCCAACGGCCTGCGCAAGGACGAACTGATAATTCCAGAGGAAACCCTTCGGGATCTGATTCGTTACTACACCCGTGAGGCGGGCGTACGGGGCCTGGAGCGCGAGATCGCCAAGATTTGCCGTAAGGTGGTACGTGAGCACGTTGAAGCCAACGACAAGGCTTCTGTGACGCTGGAGCCGGACATGCTGGAGGATTACTCCGGTGTGAAGAAGTTCAAGTACGGCCTGGCGGAAGAGAAAAACCAGATCGGCCAGGTGACCGGCCTGGCTTGGACCCAGGTGGGGGGCGAATTGCTGACCATCGAGTGTGCACTGACACCGGGTAAGGGTCGGGTGGTTAAGACCGGTTCCCTGGGCGATGTCATGCAGGAGTCGATTCAAACGGCTCTGACTGTGGTTCGCAGTCGCGCGCCTGGGCTTGGAATTGCCGACGATTTCCATGAAAAACACGATCTGCACGTGCACGTTCCCGAGGGGGCAACGCCAAAAGACGGTCCGAGTGCCGGTATTGGCATGTGCACCGCGCTGGTTTCTTCACTGACCAAAATTCCGGTCCGTGCGGATGTCGCAATGACCGGTGAGATCACCCTGCGGGGTCGGGTTCTGCCCATTGGCGGCCTTAAGGAAAAGCTTCTGGCGGCCCATCGCGGCGGTATTAAGACGGTCTTGATACCCGATGAAAATGTTCGAGATCTCAAAGAGATACCGGACAACATCAAGGAGTCGCTGGAGATTCATCCGGTCAAATGGATCGATGAAGTGTTGGACATAGCCCTGGCGTATCCGCCGGAGCCGCGCACCGCAGATGAGTCCTCAGAAGCGGGTTCAAGCAAGCCCCGTGACGACGACGGCGACGCCGCAGAGCGCATAAATACACATTAAAGCCTTGATGAGTTGTTGACATGCCAGAGAGCCCGTTGGTATAACTGTTTCGCCGTGAAGCAGCCAATACCAAGGGCTCCCGCGCATTAAGTGCCTATTCCAAGCACCGGTTAACAGCCGCAAGGAATAAGAAAAGTGAAGAATGGAATTCTCCGACCGCCTATGCGATAGTCGAGAGCGTCCTAGAAAAAACAACCCAACCTATAACATCTTCAACCTGAAATCGAAGGGGTTTAGTGTGAACAAGTCCGAACTTATTGATGCAATTGCAGAATCCTCAGATATTTCCAAAGCCGCCGCTGGCCGTGCTCTGGACGCAATGACCAACTCCATCACCGGTGCCCTGAAAAAGGGTGATCAGGTAACTCTGATCGGTTTTGGTACTTTCTCTGTAAAAGAGCGTGCTGCTCGTACCGGTCGTAACCCGCAGACTGGTGCCGAGATCAAGATTCCGGCCTCTAAAGTGCCTGGGTTCAAAGCAGGCAAGGCCCTGAAAGACGCCGTTAAGTAACGGTTCTTTCTCAGGCAGCTCCTGTCGCAGGGAGCTGCCCAGCAAGAATTCAAGGCGCATTCCGGATAGGGTGCGCCTTTTTACGTTCAGTGCCCCTACGCTTATCGCCAAACGCTGAAAACTGCACGACCTTGAACAGGGATTCGGGAGAAACATGCTTCAAGATATTCGGGAAAACGCCCAAGGCACCATTGCCAAAATCATTATCGGTTTGCTGATCGTGTCCCTATCCATCTGGGGAATGGACGCCATCATCGGCGGCTTCTCCGGTGAGCCGGAAGTGGCAACGGTAAACGGTGAAGACATCACAGAGCGCGAGTTTCTCCGTCTGGTCCAGATGGAAAGCCAGCGTCGTCTGTCGCGCATGGATAACCCGGATCCGTCGCTGCTGAATGAAGACCAGATTCGCAAAGACGTTCTGGAGTCCCTGATTCAGCAACAGGTACTCATCCAGGATGCCGACAGCCAGGGCCTGGCCCTGACTGATGCTGACATCGACGCGCTGATCACCCAGATGCCCCAGTTCCAGGTTGAAGGCCAGTTTAACCGTGACCGCTTTGTTTCGACCGTTCGCAATATGGGAATGGGCGTGGCGGAATTCCGCGAAGCGATGCGCAAGCAGTATGTGGTCAACCAGATCCGCGCCGGCATTGTGCAAAGCGGCGTGGCGGCGAACGAGAACGTCAGCCAGTTGCTGCGAATCCAGAACCAGACCCGGGACTTCCGTGTCGTGACCGTGCCTGAGAGTGCCGTCGCCGATCAGGTGGAAATCACCGAAGACGAGGTTCAGTCGTTCTACGACGAGAACAGCAGCGCCTTCAAGCAGCCTGAGCAGGTCGATGCGGCTTACATCACCTTGTCCTTGGGTGCCCTGGCAGAATCCATTGAAATCAGCGACGACGAGCTTCAGGGGTATTATGAAACCCGTGCCGATGATCTGGCCCGGGAAGAGCGCCGTGCTGCGCATATCCTGATTGAAGATGGCGAAGACGCTGATCAGACCATGGCAACTCTGCAGCAAAAACTGGCCGACGGAGCTTCGTTCGCGGATTTGGCTAAAGAATATTCAATCGATACCGTTTCTGCCGAAGAGGGCGGTGATCTTGGCTATGCCGGCCGTGGCGTCTACAACGAAGCGTTTGAAGAGGCTCTGTTTGCCCTGGAAAAGGGTGAGGTGTCCGAGCCGGTCGAGACCAGCTTCGGTGTACACCTGATCAAGCTGGAAGACGTGCGCCGTTCGGACGTGCCTGCACTGTCTGAGATTGAAGGTCAGCTTCGCAGCGAACTGGCCCGCGAGCGTGCCGAAGAACGCTTTGCCGAGATTCGCACCCAGCTGGCGGACTCCGCTTACGCCGCCGATGATCTTGCCGGCCCGGCCGAGGAACTTGGTCTGGAAGTGCGCGAAGCCAAAGGCATTACCCGTAATGGCGGAACCGCGCCCTTTGATCACGAAGGCCTGCTGCGCCAGCTGTTCTCTGCTGATGTTGTTGAAGACGGTTATAACACCGAGCTGATCGACGTGGGCGACAACGTGTCGGTGGTGGCTCGTGTGCGCGAATACCGTGAAGCCCAGCAGTTGGCACTGGAAGAGGTCGCCGCGGACGTGCGCGCTTCTCTGAAGGCCCAGGAAACCCGCGCCGCCCTGAGTGAGCGCGCTGATGAGATCATTGCCGGCCTTGAAGCAGGCAAGTCGCTGTCGGAGCTGGGTGCAGATGAGTGGGTCAGCTACGAAGCAAAACCCCGCAATGATCAGGAGGCCGGAGCGGCCGTCATGCGGACAGTATTCTCGTTGTCCCGTCCTGCCGAAGGCGAGACCAGCTATGGCCAGTCTGTCAGTGGCAGCAGTGCCGCCGTGGTAGCGCTCGATGGCGTCAACGAGGGCGCCGTGGATGAAACTTCTGCAGAGTTTGGCCAGCTGGAAGAATTCCTCGCGTCTCTTGAGGGGCAGCGTGAATACGGTGCCTACCAGCAGTTCCTGCGCAATCGTGCGGAAGTTGAGAGACCCTAAGCCTGATTGAGTATTGAGCCCCGAAAGGGACCACAAAAAAACCCGGGTAAGCCCGGGTTTTTTTGTGGTCAATCGTCAGCTTTTGAGCGCAAGCGCGCGGCCGGCGGGTTTTATTCGGACGGAAACCGGGTCGGCTTCAGGCTCTCTTTGATTTTTTTGAGGTGCCCCAGGAAATCCGCGCCACGCTTGAGGGTGACGCCGGTGGCCAGGATATCAATCACAGTCAGATGGATGATTCGGGACGACATGGGCATGTAGACCTCGGTGTCCTCGGGCGCGGTGACGCCGACCACCACGCTGCAGACCGCGGCCAGGGGCGAATCGGGGTTGGTGATGCCAATCACGGTTGCGCCATTGGCGCGTGCCAGCTGGGCGATGTCCACGGTTTCCCGGGTGCGTCCGGTGTAGGAGATGAGCACGATCACGTCGCCCACACTGGAACCGGCTGCCACCATGCGCTGCATTAATGCATCGTCGTAAGACATTACCGGAATGTTGAAGCGGAAGAACTTGTGTTGGGCATCCAGCGCCACGGACGCTGAGCCGCCCATACCGAAGAAATTGATCTGCTTGGCCTGGATCAGGTAGTCGATAGCGGTAGCCAGGGCGTCCGGGTCCAGGGCCTGGCGAGCTTTGTCGAGACTGGCAATGGTGCTGAGCATGATCTTGTCAGCAAATTCTGAGACCGTATCGTTAGCCTCGACGTTCTGGCCGACATAGGGAGTGCCGGTTGCGATGCTCTGCGCCAGCCGGATCTTGAAGTCCGGAAAACCGGTGGCGGAAAATCCGCGACAGAACCGGTTGACGGTGGGTTCGCTGACATTGGCGGCCCGGGCAAGCGCAGCTATGCTGTAGCGGGTGGCGGCGCTGGGATCGCGAAGAATGGCTTCTGCTACTTTGCGCTCGGATTTGTTGAGACTGTCTAGCCGGGACTGAATGTCGGTAAGCAGATTTTCATCGCGGTGCGCCTGATTCGCGGCCATTAAAAGTACTCCCTGACTCTTTGGCGTTCGTTGTTTTTCGACGGCGCTGATTATACCGCGTTTCTTCCTGCTTTGGGGTAGTAAAAATGTCATTTAGTGCATTTTTTCCTTGGAAAACCCGATCCCCGATGTCATTATTTGCATAAAATTACTACATCGAACCCCGACATCCAAAGGCGAGCCGACTGGCGTTGTGATCGCCTTACCCACCGGAGAGAAGGATCCAATGGCCAATAAAAGCAATACCCGTTGTGACCTTATGCTGTTTGGCGCACTGGGCGATCTCGCTCAACGCAAGCTGTTTCCTGCACTTTACCAACTGGAGAGGGCCAAGCTGCTTGCTGAAGGCAGCCGCATTCTCGCCGTTGCGCGCACGGAAGCGGACACCGACAGTGTTCGGCAGCAACTGCTCGAAAAACTGAAGCAATACGTCAAGCCGGAAGAGTTTGATGCCACCGTTGCTGACAAGTTTTTGCAGCGGGTCGACTACCAGATTCTCGATTTCAGCAATCCCGAGGGCTTCAGCGTTCTCAACGACTGGCGAGACGACGCCCATAACGAACTGATCGTTTACATGGCGACGCCGCCGTCCATGTACGGTGTGATTGCCCGAAGTATGCGGGCGGCAAATTGCTGCAACCAGAACACCAGGGTAGTGGTAGAAAAGCCCATTGGTCATGACCTTGAGTCGTCCAAGGTGATCAACGATGAGTTGGGCGAGGTGTTCAACGAGAACCAGTTGTTCCGTATTGATCATTACCTGGGTAAGGAAACGGTACAGAACCTGATCGCCCTGCGATTTGCCAACAACCTGTTCGCTTCACAGTGGGACCAGAACCACATTTCCCACGTTGAAATCAGCGTTGCGGAGAGTGTCGGTATTGAGGGTCGGTGGGGCTATTTTGATCAGGCCGGCCAGATCCGGGACATGATTCAGAACCACTTGCTCCAGCTTCTGTGCCTTATCGCCATGGACCCCCCTTCGGATCTATCGGCGGACAGTATTCGTGATGAAAAGGTAAAGGTGCTCAAGGCGCTCAAGCGGGTGACTCCAGACATAATGGAAAGCCACGTGGTTCGCGGCCAGTACACAGCGGGTACCAGCAATGGCAAGCCTGTGCCCGGTTACCTTGAAGAAGAGGGTGCCAACAAAGGCAGTGATACCGAGACCTTTGTGGCGCTGAAGGCTGAAATCGACAACTGGCGCTGGTCCGGTGTGCCATTTTACATCCGCACCGGAAAAAGGCTGCCGGAAAAGCTTTCCCAGATCATCATTCATTTCAAACCTGCGCCGCACTACATCTTCGATCCGGATCAGAAGCACCTGGCCAACAACAAGCTGATTATCCGGTTGCAGCCGGATGAGGGTATGTCGCTGAAGATCCTGACCAAGGACCAGGGTCTGGATAAGGGTATGCGATTGCGCCAGGGCCCTCTGGAACTGACCTTCTCGGAGACCTTTGACACCGACCGGATTCCAGATGCCTACGAGCGTCTGCTGTGGGAGGTGATGAAAGGCAATCAGTACCTGTTTGTTCGCCGCGACGAGGTTGAACACGCCTGGCGCTGGGTTGATCAGGTCATCCAGAACTGGCGCGACAGTGGCGCTCCTCCCAAGCGCTATGCCGCCGGTACCTGGGGCCCGGTGGCGTCCATCGCCATGATCACTCGTGACGGAAGGAGCTGGTATGAAGACGCCTGATATTCAGTTGCCTGAGGGTATGCTTCCACGCTTCGGGGAGACCCCGGAGCAGGTCGCCGTGGCGCTGGCCGATGCTGTGGCTGAGGTTCTTGAAACCCGGCTGGCGCAGGCTCCGCGAGCCAGCCTGGTGGTTTCGGGTGGCTCGACACCGCTGCCATTTTTCAAGGCCCTGTCGGAGAAGGCGCTCGACTGGCAGCGGGTTGATGTCGTGTTGGCGGATGAGCGCTGGGTAGCCGAGGACGATCCGGCCAGCAATACCCAGTTGGTGAAGGCGCATCTGTTGCAGGGCAAAGCTGCGGCTGCCAATTACCTGTCGCTCAAGCAGCAAGGTGCGACCCCGCTTGAGGGGCTGGCGGCGGTGAATGCGGAATTGGCTGATTTGGCGCTGCCCCTGGATGTTCTGATTCTGGGTATGGGGAATGACGGCCATACGGCGTCTCTGTTTCCGGACGCGCCGGAGCTGGCTGAGGCGATCAGTGCCGACTGCCCGGACCGGGTGGCTGCGGCCACGCCGCCGTCCCAATCCCAGCAACGAATCACACTGACCTGGCCGGTACTGAAGGATGCTCGGTTTACTGCGCTACACCTGAAGGGCCAGGACAAGCTTGAGACTCTGGAGCAGGCGCTGGCCAATCCGAACGACGTGATGGCAATGCCGGTGCGCGCTTTTCTTCAGCCTGGACTCAATGTGTTCTGGAGTCCCTGAGTCTGCTTTTCATGATTTATTGGAGTAAAAACCCATGACCCAACTTTCTGAATTCCAGCGCGAGCGCGTCCAGGCCGTGTTGGCGGCCTCGCCTCTGGTGCCGGTTATCGCGATCAATGAGCTGGAAGATGCTGTTCCGCTGTGTCAGGCGCTGGTTGACGGTGGCATCAACGTGCTTGAGATCACTCTCAGGACTGAACACGGTGTTAGTGCCATCAAAGCCGTGCGTGAAGCCATTCCTGACGCCTGGGTTGGCGCCGGCACGGTCACCAGTGTGGCCGAGTATCGCCAGGTCGAAGCGGCGGGAGCGCAGTTTGTGATTACCCCTGGTGTGACCGAAGCCATTCTTGAATTTGGCGTAACCTCGGAAGCTCCGTTGCTGCCCGGTGTTTCAACCGTGTCAGAACTGATGATGGGGTATGCCCTGGGCTACCGCGAGTTCAAATTCTTCCCGGCTGAAGTGTCTGGCGGTGTGCCGGCGTTGAAAGCGTTCAGTGGACCCTTTAGCGATGTGACCTTCTGCCCGACGGGTGGTATTCGTCGCGATACGGCGAAAAACTATCTGGCGCTGAAGAACGTTAAGGCGGTGGGCGGATCCTGGCTGACACCGGCAGATGTGGTTGCTGCTAAAGACTGGGCGCAGGTCACCCAGATTGCTCGGGACAGTCTCGCAGATTTATAACTCTCAACCCTGTAACTCGCGGGCTTTAAGAAGTGCCCTTGCGGCCAGTGTCAAAAACAACGCTGGCCGCAAGGTTTGTTCACGCTCCGTTCTAGGTGTTTTGTTCGAAGCGTGAGCGCAGGTTTCTCCATCCCCGTATTAGCGGATTTCCGAACCTACCTTTACGATCTTCATGGTGTTGGTGCCACCCTGGGCATTCACATAGTCGCCCTTGGTAATCACCACCAGATTGCCCTCGCTAACCACGCCACGATTAACCAGTTCTGACACGGCCAGGGCATTGGTCTGCTCGTTCGGAATCTTGGCAGAGTCGAACGGTATGGTCTGGACGCCCCGGAACAGCACTACCCGATGCTGTGTTGAGTGATGACGGGAGAAGGCAAAAATCGGCAGGCTGGACTTGATGCGAGACATCAGTCGCGGCGTAGCGCCGGTTTCAGTCATGCAGATTATGGCAGCGACACCCTCCAGGTGGTTGGCCGCGTACATCGAAGACAGCGCAATGGCCTCGTCGACCCGCTCCATGCTCTCGTGAATCCGGTGCTTGGACTGGTGCATTGACGGGTGCTTCTCGGCGCCCAGGCAGATGCGAACCATTGCCTCAACGGCTTCCACCGGGTAATCACCCACCGCGGTTTCAGCTGACAGCATCACGGCATCGGTGTAGTCCATGACCGCGTTCGCGACATCGGACACCTCGGCGCGTGTTGGCATCGGGCTGGTGATCATCGATTCCATCATTTGGGTGGCGGTAATGACCGCACGGTTCAGTACCCGTGCCCGCTGGATGATGTGCTTCTGCACGCCCACCAGTTCCGCGTCGCCGATCTCAACGGCGAGATCACCTCGGGCCACCATGACCGCATCAGAGGCTTCGATAACGGCGTCCAGGGCTTCCACGTCGTGGGCGAGTTCGGCCCGTTCGATCTTGGCAACCAGGCCGGCGTCGGAGCCCGCTTCGTTGAGCAGTCGACGAGCCGTATGCATGTCCTCGGCAGTGCGCACGAAAGACACCGCAACATAGTCGGCGTTCAGCCGGGCTGCCGTCACGATATCCTGCTTGTCTTTCTCGGTCAGGGCGTCCGCTGACAGGCCGCCGCCGCGCTTGTTCAGGCCCTTGTTGTTGGAGAGGGGGCCGCCAATCAGGACCGTGGAGGTGATGCTGTGGTCGTCCACAGACTGCACTTCCATCTCGATGCGGCCGTCGTCCAGAACCAGGATGTCGCCTGGATTCACGTCTTCGATCAGTTGCTCGTAATCGATGCCGACGTGGGTTTCGGTTCCGGCTTCCTTGTCCATGCTGGCATCGAGGACAAAGCTTTGGCCGGCTGTCAGGGTGACCTTGTGGTTGGCGAAACGGGCAATCCGCAGTTTCGGGCCTTGCAGGTCAGCCAGCAGGGCAACGAACCGGCCCTGTGCGGCAGCCGCTTCGCGTACCTGGCGGGCACGCTGAATGTGATCTTCCGCACTGCCGTGGGAAAAGTTCAGTCGGGTAACGTCGACGCCGGCGCCGATAATGGCGGCGAGGGCTTCGGGAGAGTCGGTCGCGGGACCGAGTGTGGCGACAATCTTGGTGCGCCTGAGCATGGTTGGTGTCCTATGGTTAATCGGGTGCGTCTCTTTAAAAGTAGCGGAACTGGGCAAGGCAGCCAGAGTTACTGGCCAGCCTTGATCAGGGCAATGGCGTTGTCGAGCATGCGGTTCGAGAAGCCCCACTCATTATCGTACCAGGCCATGACTTTTACATGACGGCCGAGCACGCGCGTGTGATTGGCATCGAATACGCTGGAAAGAGCATTGTGGTTGAAGTCTACACTGACCAGCTTCTCGGTGTTGAAGCCCAGAACCGGGTTGTTTTCAGCCGCGGCTTGCACGGCAGCGTTGATTTCTTCGACCGTGGTGTCGCGACCGGCGATAAAACCGAAGTCTACCAGTGACACATTGATGGTGGGCACCCGAACAGCCAGGCCGTCGAGTTTGCCATTCAGCTCGGGAATCACCTTGCCAATGGCAGCGGCAGCGCCGGTTTTGGTGGGAATCATCGACTGGGTCGCCGAGCGGGCGCGGTAAAGATCAGTGTGGTAAACGTCACTGAGCTTCTGGTCATTGGTGTAGGAGTGGATAGTGGTCATCAGGCCGCTTTCGATGCCGACGCTCTTGTGCAGGGCTTCAACAACAGGAGCCAGGCAGTTAGTGGTGCAGGAGGCGTTGGAGATGACTTCATGCTCGGCGGTCAGGGTATGGTGGTTGACGCCGTAAACCACCATGGCATCAGCGTCGGGTGAGGGCGCTGAGATGATGACTTTGCGGGCGCCGGCCTTCAGGTGAGCGGCTGCCTCGTCGCGTTTGGTAAACAGACCAGTGCACTCGAATACCACGTCCACGTGCAGGTCGCTCCAGGGCAGTTCTTCCGGATTGCGGATGGCGGTAATGGCAATGCGGTCGCCATTAACGGTCAGTGATTCGGCATCGTGTCCCACCACGCCATCGAAGCGGCCGTGGACGCTGTCGTATTTAAGAAGGTGGGCGTTGGTCTCGGCGTCACCCAGATCATTGATGGCGACAACCTGGACTCGCTTGCGGTAGTCATTTTCATAAAGTGCGCGGAGAATGTTGCGACCGATGCGGCCAAAACCGTTAATTGCGATGCGAATAGTCATCGTCCGACTCCTGATTTGGGTGTTTTTTGTTCGTTTGTTGAGTTTAATGTAGTAAATATAACAACAAAAAAAGAAAGTTTGAACGATATTTGGGTGAAAGATGTCAAAAAAGAACGTAAAATTACGCCCAATTCAATATGTCTTCTATGCGACCGATGGAGCCCATCATGCATCCAACCGTTGAAAAAGTTACCCAACGAATCATTGAGCGCAGTCGTGCCACCCGGCAGGACTACCTCGACCGAATGAACCAGCTGAAGGCGCAATCTCCCCATCGGAGCAGTCTCTCCTGTGGCAACCTTGCTCACGGCTTTGCCGCTTGCAGCCAGGGTGACAAAGACACCCTGAAGTTCATGAACAAGGCCAACGTGGCGATCGTATCGGCGTACAACGATATGCTTTCGGCCCACCAACCGTATGAAAAGTTCCCGGACATGATCCGCGCGGCGGCCCACAACATGGGTTCGGTGGCGCAGTTCGCCGGCGGTACGCCTGCCATGTGCGACGGCGTTACCCAGGGTCAGCCAGGTATGGAGCTGAGCCTGTTCTCGCGTGACACCATCGCCATGAGTACGGCGGTAGCCATGAGCCACAACATGTTTGACGCCACGGTGCTGCTCGGTATCTGCGACAAGATTGTGCCGGGGTTGTTGATTGGCTCCCTGAGCTTCGGCTACCTGCCCACCATTCTGGTGCCTGCCGGGCCGATGCCCTCAGGGCTGCCGAACAAGGAAAAACAGCGCATCCGTCAGCTCTATGCCGAGGGCAAGATCGGCAAGGACGAACTGCTGGAGGCCGAGAGCAAGTCCTACCACAGCCCGGGTACCTGCACCTTCTATGGCACCGCCAACAGCAACCAGTTGCTGGTTGAGGTGATGGGCCTGCATCTGCCGGGCTCGGCCTTTGTGAATCCGAACACGCCATTGCGGGACCGTCTCACCCAGGCGGCAACGGAGCAGGTGATCAAATTGTCGAAGCCCCACGGCGGTGAGCTTGGCCTGGGCGACATGGTGGACGAGAGAAGCATCGTGAATGCCCTGGTTGCGCTGCTGGTGACCGGCGGTTCGACCAACCACACCATTCACTGGATTGCCATTGCCCGGGCAGCCGGCATCATCATCGACTGGAACGACTACGCCGAGCTGTCGTCCGTGGTGCCGTCCATGACCCGCATCTACCCGAATGGCCAGGAAGATGTGAATGCCTTCCACGAGGCCGGCGGTACCCCGTTCCTGATCCGTGAACTGCTCAATGCGGGCTACCTGCACAATGATGTCGAGACAGTCATGGGACATGGCCTGGAGCGTTATACCCAGGGCCCTGAACTGGACAACGACAAGCTGGTCTGGAAGCCGGCCCCGGAGAAGAGCCTGCGCCCGGATGTTCTGAGCACAGCCTCCGAGCCCTTTGCGCCGGACGGTGGCATGCGGGTCCTCGATGGCAACCTGGGGCGCGGTGTGATCAAGGTTTCCGCGGTGGCCGACGAGCATCAAATCGTGGAAGCGCCGGCGGTGGTGTTCAACGATCAGAACGAGCTGAAGGCAGCTTTTGATGCCGGTGATCTCGATAAGGACTGTGTGGTTGTGGTGCGGTTCCAGGGTCCGAAGGCCAATGGCATGCCGGAGCTTCACAAGCTCACACCGTATCTGGGTGTGCTGCAGGACCGGGGGTTCAAGGTGGCGCTGGTCACCGACGGCCGCATGTCCGGTGCCTCGGGTAAGGTGCCGGCCGCCATTCATGTCTATCCGGAAGCGCTGGATGGTGGCCCGTTGGCGCGGGTTAAGTCGGGCGACCGAATCTGTGTTGATGCCAAGGCGGGTTCACTGCGCATCGACATCGATGACGAGGAATTGGCCAAACGTGAGTCTTTCAAAGCAGACCTGAGTGCGTATCATCACGGCTACGGTCGGGAGATGTTTGGCTGGATGCGTCGTGCAGCCAGCAACCCGGAGCAAGGCGCTAGCTTTTTCTGGAATCACGAGGCATGACAGACACACAGTATTCACTGGTCGGAGACATCGGCGGCACCAACGCCCGCTTCGCCTTGGTGAAGCAGGGCGACGTTCGCCCGCAGGCTATCGAGGTGCTTCGCTGCGGTGACTACGACAACATCGACAGTGCAGTGACGGACTACCTGGCCAGGGTAGGGGTGAGTGAAGTAAGTGAGGCCTGTTTTGCCGTTGCCTCACCGGTGCGAGACACCCAGATCCGGATGACCAACAACCATTGGCGCTTTGATACAGAAGAGGTTCGGGCGCAATTTGGCTGGCGGGCGTTCAAGGTTATCAATGACTTTACCGCCATGGCGCTGGGCGTGCCCCATGTGCCGGAAGAGCATTTGGTGCGGGTGTGTGGCGGGCCGGGCGATCCCCGCCGTGCGCGGCTCGTGATCGGGCCTGGTACCGGGCTGGGCGTCTCCGGACTGGTGCCTTTGCAGCACGGTTGGGTGCCACTGATGACCGAGGGTGGGCATGTGGATTTTGCCCCCACCGACGACACCGAGATGGCCATCCTGCGGATTCTGAAGGCCCGGTTCGGGCGGGTGTCGGTTGAGAGAATTCTCTGTGGCCAGGGGTTGCTGAACCTCTATCAGGCCCACGCCGAAATTCAGGGTGTGGCAGCGCCACTCGATGCCCCGGAAAAGATCACCGCGGCGGCCCTGGAGCAGGTCGATTCCCTGGCCCGGCACACCCTTCGTCACTTTTGTGAGATCTTGGGGCGAGTTGCGGGGAACGGCGTACTGACCCTTGGGGGCACGGGCGGCGTTTATCTGTGCGGCGGCATTCTGCCCCGTTTTCTCGATTTCTTCCTGGAAAGCCCGTTCCAGCAAGGCTTTGAAGACAAAGGCCGGATGCGACCACTGCTGGAGTACACGCCGGTGTTTGTCGTGACCGAGCCCTACACCGGTTTACTGGGTGCCGCCGAGGCGCTGGCCAACCCCGAGGTGTAACCAGTGCTCGGGGCTGGCGGTTACAGGTAATGCACCAGTTGGTCGTGGTCGAACCGGTACTGGCGGTTATAAACGCCGTTATCAGCGCGTTTACCCGCCGCCAGTACCATGGTGACCAGGCCTTTCCGGTGAATCTTCAGCAGCGACTTCACCCGGCACTCGTCAAAGCCTTCCATGGGGCAGGAATCGTAGCCGTGGGCACGCAGGGCCAGCATCAGGTTCTGCGCTGCCAGCGCGGTTGATTTGGTTGCCCAGACTTTCATATCACTGGTCGATGAAGGGCCACGGGGAATCGGGCGGAGCATGCCCAACGCCATTCCGGCGGCTTTCTTGGTCAGGCCAAACACACCCAGCGGCCCCTGGTTGTAATGAATGGGGGCAACGGTGCGGTAGTACTTGTCGACAATGGGCGGTAGTGACGCTTCCGGCCATTCGTCCAGGGCCTGGCGCGCGTGTTTGCGCCAGGTGTCGGGGCGGGCGACGATGGCAATCAACACGGGAGCGGTTTTGGCTGCGTTCTGCCCCAGGCAGGCCGTTGCCAGCTTGGCCTTCAGGTCTGCGGATTCCACCACGAAAAATTCCCACGGCTGCAAATTGCTGGAGTTTGGCGCCAAGGTCGCCAGTTCCAGGCATTCACTCAGGACGTCCCTTGGGATAGGGTCTGGCTTGAAGCGGCGGATCGAACGGCGGCTGCGGACCACCTTCCGAAATTCCTCAACATCGATGTCGGGCAGGGCGCTGGCCTTGGAGGTCATCGGGTTTTCTCCTATACACTGAAGAGCCTATAGTCAGGCGAAATCCGTTCGTTCGCAATGATCAGGAGGTTGCTTTGCAAAAGCCTGCGGAGTTGAGCGAGTTATCTTTTGCAGAGTTAGTGGCGCGGGTGCGGGCGTGTACCTTGTGTGCCGAGTTCCTGCCCCTGGGCCCAAGGCCGGTGATTCAGCTGTCCGAGTCGTCACGCATTTTAGTAGTGGGGCAGGCGCCCGGGCGGCGTGTCCATGAGACTGGCTTGCCGTTCAACGATCCCAGTGGGGACCGGCTACGGCAGTGGATGGGGGTGACCCGGGATACCTTTTACGACGAACAGAAGCTGGCCATTCTGCCCATGGGCTTCTGCTACCCGGGTACCGGTAAATCCGGCGATTTGCCACCACGGCCGGAATGCGCGCCGGCCTGGCGTTCGGAGCTGCTCAGGCGGTTGTCGAACATTGGTCTGACCCTGGTCATTGGTCAGTACGCCCACGCCTGGCATCTTGGAGGTAAGGCCCGCTCAGTTACTGACCAAGTTCGTCACTGGCAGGACCACTGGCCGGCCGTGGTTCCCATGCCGCACCCCAGTCCTCGCAACAACCTCTGGCTGCGCCGAAACCCTTGGTTTGAGCAGGACGTGATACCGGCCGTGCAACATAGGGTGGCCCAGTTGCTAAGGGAGTAACTGCCACAAAAAAGCTCCGGGCGGAAGTTCATCCGGCCGGAGCGATGTATTCGGCCGAGGCTCAGGCGTGTTGGTGCACCGGGCCGCTGTCGTTGTCGCCGGTGGCGTGCGCCATCAGGAACTGATCCAGCGCCCGAACATTTTCCTCATTCGCATACAGCCCCTGCTTGGTTCGCCGCCAGAGGATATCCTCGGAGGTGTGGGCCCACTCCTCAGTCATCAGGTACTCCACCTCGGCCTGGTAAAGTGTGCCGGCAAAGAGCACGCCCAAGTCTGCCATGCTGCTGCATCCTTTCAGGATGTCGTAGGAGCTGGTGCCGTAAGTGCGCACATACCGGCTGATCACGGCCTTATCCAACCACGGGAAATCGGCCGTCAATTTTAATTCCAGACTGTCGTGGTCGGCGAAATCACCGCCTGGTAGGGGCGCGGTCTTGGTCCAGCGCCCGCGGGCATTCGGGAAGAACTGGCACAGCTTGTCGGTGGCCGCTTCTGCCAGTTTCCGGTAGGTGGTGATCTTGCCACCGAACACCGAAATCAGGGGTGCTTTGCCGTTCTCGGCACTGACCTCAAATGAGTAGTCCCGGGAAGCCTTCTGGGCGTTTTCCTGCTCGTCGTCCATCAACGGGCGCACGCCAGAGTATGACCAGACCACATCCTCGGCGGTCAGCTGCCGTTTGAAATGGGAATTGACGATGTCTAGTAGGTACTCGGTCTCCTCCGGCGAAATCTTCGCTTTCCTGGGATCGCCCTCATAATCCACATCCGTGGTGCCGACCAGAGAGAATTCGTCCTCGTAGGGAATAACAAAAACGATGCGCTCATCTTCGTTCTGGAGGATGTAGGCCTCGGTGCCCTTGTTCATTCTGGGAACGACAATGTGACTGCCTTTCACCATGCGGATCATCTTGGGTGCCGGCATCGACAGGGTTTCGCCAAACAGGCTGCTTACCCAGGGGCCGGAAGCGTTGACGATCATTTTGGCAGTGACGGTTTCATCTGAGTTGTCAGCCATGTTCCGGAGCGTCACCTTCCAGTCGGCAGAGCCACGTTCAGCTTTCACGCACTTGGTGCGGGTCAGGATGCGGGCGCCGGACTGCTCAGCCTTTTTGGCGGTCAGGATTACGAGGCGGGCATCGTCCACCCAGCCATCCGAGTATTCAAAGCCCTTGGTAATTTCCGGCTTGAGCGGGTCAGAGCTGTCGAACTTGATCGAGCGCGAGCCCGGCAGCAGTTCTCGTTTGGCCAGGTGGTCATACAGGAACAGGCCCGTGCGAATCATCCAGGCTGGACGCAGGTGAGGGCGGTGGGGCAGTCGAAAGCGCATGGGCCACATGATGTGGGGCGAGTTGCGCAGCAGTGACTCGCGCTCGGCAAGTGCTTCCCGCACCAGGCGGAATTCGTAGTGCTCCAGGTATCGCAGGCCGCCGTGAATCAATTTGCTGCTGCTGGAGGAGGTTGCCGATGCAAGATCGTTCATTTCACACAGCAGTACTTTCAGTCCCCGGCCTGCCGCGTCCATGGCGATACCGGTGCCGTTGACCCCGCCGCCGACGACGACAACGTCATAGTGCTGGTGTTCTTTAGCCATTGCTGCCTTTCTCCTGCCTGAGCCAAAAAAGCCAGCGCCAGAAAAATCACCCCGGCTGCTCACTTTTCGACCTAAATTAACAACACGATCATTATGCGAAAGCGGAACATATTCGTAAAGGAAAATAGAGAAAAAAAACGAAAATAATAAGCGAAGGCCTGGGTGGGTTTTGAAGCGCTGGTTCTGAAGGTAATCGGGGCGAAAAACTTAGGTTAAACGATGTGCAATTCCACATTGTGCTCGGCCAGGGACTGGCTGATTTCGGAGGGCGGCTGCTTGTCAGTAAATACGTGGTCGGCCTGAGTAATGTTGCCCAGGCGCACCATGGCGTTGCGGCCAAATTTGGTGTGGTCGGCAGCCAGCAAAACCTGATTGGAGTTGGCGATGATGGCCTGGGCTACGCGTACTTCGCGGTAATCGAAATCCAGCAGTGAACCGTCGCTGTGGATACCGCTGATGCCAATGATGCCGAAGTCCATCTTGAACTGATTGATGAAGTCCCGCGTGGCTTCGCCCACGATGCCACCGTCGCGATTACGTACTTCACCACCGGCAATGATCACGTGAAAATCCTCTTTCGCTGCGAGGATGGAGGCAACGTGCAGGTTGTTGGTAACGATCTGCAGGTTTTTGCGCTCCAGCAGAGCCTTGGCGATGGTTTCGGTGGTGGTGCCAATGTTGATGAACATGGAGGAGTTATCCGGGATCATCTTGACCATGGCGGCCGCGATGCGCTCTTTGGCCTCCAAATCCATGATCTTTCGAGCCTGGTACGCGGTATTGGTGGTGCTGGAGTCGATACCGGCACCGCCGTGATGACGGCGTAACTTGTTCTGTTCGGCAAGCTCATTCAGGTCTCGGCGGATGGTCTGGGGCGTCACCTTGAACTGATCAACGAGTTGCTCGGTGGTCACGAACCCGTTTTGCTGGATCAGCTCCATGATCAAGTCCTGTCGGCGCCGCTGTGCCATGGCATTTACCTCCGCGTGATTTCTTTTTCTGATGCGAAACAGTGAGCGTCTGAAAACATTCCCGAAGTTTAGTGCTTAAGGCCAGTTTGTGCAGCCTTTTTAATGGCTTGTCTCAACTCGGCTGAACCTGCATGGGAAAATCTCTTGGCATTTATGTTCAAAAAGGTAAAAAGCCGAAAAAAATAGAACCTCACCAAATAAAGTCCCATAAAAAGAACCCGGACCATGAGCAGCCAATGACCCATTACCTTCTCTCCATCGATCGAGGCACCATCGGTTCCCGCACTATCCTTGTTTGCCTCGGTCGGCTCTGAGTCAGCGGATCCCTAGTTCGCGCAATCTCTTGTAAAGTGTGTTGCGGCTTATGGAAAGCTGTCGCGCGGTCTCCGACACGTTGCCGGTGCACTCCCGATAAACCTGCAAGGTTCGGGTGAGTGGGTCGGTCGGAGGCTCAGGGTCTTGCTCCGGGTTGCTCAGGCTGGCCCGGTCAGCGCGATCTGGCCGGCTTTGCTGGGTGGGTGAGGCCGTGTCGTATTCCGC
Source organism: Marinobacter sediminum (assembly GCF_016820575.1). Taxonomy (GTDB): domain Bacteria; phylum Pseudomonadota; class Gammaproteobacteria; order Pseudomonadales; family Oleiphilaceae; genus Marinobacter; species Marinobacter sediminum. The sequence continues at coordinate 581,833 of NZ_JAEMQH010000002.1, forward strand.
CAAAAAGTCCTCCGGCAAATGCCAGATATCCACTTCTTCGCCGTCGGCAATCGCGATGGCGACCCGCAGTACATTGACTAACTGCCGAATGTTGCCCGGCCAGGGGTGGTTTTCCAGCGCCGACAGCACCTGAGGGGGTAGTTCCTCACACTGGCCCGGATCCCGGTGCTGGCGGTAAATATCCTGGATCAGCTCTCGTTTGTCGGTGCGTTGGCGCAGGGGCGGTAGCTGCACCGACAAGCCGTTAATCCGGTAAAACAGATCCGCCCGGAACTGACCGGCGTCAATTCGTGAAGAAAGAGGCCTGTTGGTCGCAGTGATCAACAGGATGTCCACGGGCACACTCTCGGTGGAGCCGACCGGGGTGACAACGCGCTCCTGCAGCACCCGAAGCAGGCGGGATTGCGCGGCCAGTGGCATTTCGCCAATTTCATCGAGAAACAGAATGCCCTTGTGGGCTTTTCGGATTAAGCCCAGCGAGCCCTGCGCCCGCGCGCCGGTAAAGGCGCCCGATTCGTAGCCAAACAGCTCTGACTCCACCAGCTCCGGCGGGATAGCCGCGCAATTGACCGCCACCAATGGTTCATTGCAGCGCGGACTGGCCCGGTGCAGGGCTTTCACCATAACCTCCTTGCCCACCCCTGTTTCGCCGGTGATCAGTACCGGTACCCCACGGTGGAGTACTTTAAGCGACTGATCGGCACAGCGACGCACCGAGTTGTCACCGTACTCAAGGCTGGAGAGATCCTGGCGCGACGTTATGTCGCGGCTATCCGGGTTGGCCTGTGAGTCGGGGTTTCCGGCAGCGGCTGTCGTGGTGGTGGCCGCGCTGGTGGGTGCAGATGGTCGCTTCAGCCGGGCGCTCAGGCGTACTTTGCCCCTGGTGACAAGCTGTATGGCGGTGTGCTCGGGGTGGCCCAGGATGTGCTGGCGAGAACTGGTGAACAGTTCGTCGAGGTAACGCTGCACCGTGCTGGTGGCCAGCAGCTGGTCGGCGCGCTGGTTGCTGGCCACGACCTTACCCGTGCTGTCGCAAATCAGGATGCCGGACCAGGGGCTGTCGAAATTGTCAGCGGTGGTATTCAGGGTGATCTGGACGTGGCTGGCTTCGAATTGCCGAATGATCAAACGATTTTCCACCGACTGGGACAGCAGGCGCACCATGCCCAGGGTGTGGGCCTGGGGCAGGTAGGCGTCGCTGAAGACGCTGAGCACGCCCGCGAGCTGTTTCTCAGTGTCGAAAATGGGCGCGGCCGAACCAATCAGACTGCGGAACTGTTTGAGAAAATGTTCATTGCGCTGGACTTGAACGGGCAGTTGGCTGGCAATCGCGGTGCCAATGGCGTTGGTGCCGCACACGGATTCCTGCCAGTTGGCGCCACGCTGGAGCCAGGGGCGGAGGCGGGCGTCGGTGACGCGCTCATCACCCCAGCTTTTAAGGATGGTGGCGTCCGGGTCGGCCATCAGGATCAGGCAGCGGCTGCTGGATAGGACGTTCCGGTAATAGGGCACCACTTCGGCAGCAGTGCTGGTCATCAGTTCCTGGTGCTTCAGCTCGACTTCTTTCAGATAGGCCGGATCGGCGATTTGGGGTGCCGGTTTGTCGTCGTGGCCTAGGCCCCAGGCCAGGCAGCGGTTCCAGGAGTCGGTTACGAGCTGTCGTTCTTCTGAGCGTTCGTTTTTTCGCATAACCCTGATCCCGGTGGTCGCCTTAGCTTTTATTGTTGGCCGAGTGCGCCGTAACTGTTCAGATTGGTGGCACGAATTGTTCAATGATGTGTTCAATTGACCGGTTCGTCAATGTTCAAACTGCACAAAACAGTGTTAAACGAACATTCGAACATTGGCGGAAAGATTTTTGAAGATCTGAAAAAATGTCTAAAAAACAGAGTTGTAAGTGTTTGCACTTACAGTCTGCACAAAAGTGGTACATGGATTGCGTTGGCGTTTGGCATTTGTAGTGTTCGGAGTCCGCCAACACACTCCGCTTAGCGTTCGCAAAAGAACAAAAAGGAAGGTCTATGTCCTTAGTACTGGAGAATCTCTCCCATGAGGTCGATGGTGTCGATTTCATCCGGGATGCCAACCTCACCTTTGAGGCGGGTTCTTTCAATGTTCTGCTTGGTCGTACCCTGGCTGGGAAAACGTCTCTGATGCGCCTGATGGCTGGTCTGGATAAGCCGACCAGCGGCCGCCTGATCTATAACGGCACCGACGTAACTGGCCAGTCAGTCCAGAGCCGCAACATTTCGATGATCTATCAGCAGTTCATCAACTACCCGAACCTCACCGTCTACGAAAACATTGCCTCACCGCTGCGTCTGGCCAAGACACCCGAGAGCGAGATCGATCGTCGGGTTAAGGAAACCGCCTCGATGCTGCAAATCGAGCCGTTGCTAAAGCGTCACCCCCTGGAGTTGTCTGGTGGCCAGCAGCAGCGCACGGCCATGGCCCGTGCCCTCGTCAAGGATTCGACCCTGGTGCTGTTTGATGAGCCCCTGGTAAACCTGGACTACAAACTGCGGGAAGAGCTGCGGGCGGAGCTGCGTCATCTGTTCCGGGAGCGCCAGTGCATCGCCGTGTACGCAACTACGGAAGCCAATGAAGCACTCGCCCTAGGTGGCACGACGACCCTGTTGCACGAAGGAAAAGTGGTGCAGAGCGGGCCGGTGATGGATGTATACCGGGCACCGGTCAATACGCTGGCAGCCCAGTTGTTCAGCGAGCCGCCCATGAACATGATTCGGGGCCGGGTATCGGCCACCGAAGTCACCTTTGACGAATACTCCCATCACGCCCTGACACAGGGGCTGTCAAAGCTGACGCCTGGCGATTACTGGTTCGGTATTCGCCCAAGTCACATCGGCCTGGTGCCGACCAGCGATGATGATCTTGAAATGTCTATGGAGGTGGAGCTGAGCGAAATCAGTGGCTCGGAAACCTTCATGCACGTTGAGAACAGTCATTTCGAAATGGTGCTGCAGCTGATGGGCGTTCATTCCTACCACACCGGTGCGCCGGTCAAGGTCTACCTGCCGATCAATAAGCTGTTCGTATTCGACAGCAACGAACAGCTGGTGCACACCCCGTCCCAGGTTTCAGGAGGAGCTGCCTGATGGCTGAAATTCAATTGAAATCGCTGGCGCACAGCTACAGTGCCACGCCAACCGGAGCGGAAGACTACGCCATTCGCCAACTCGACCATGTTTGGGAGAAGGGTGGTGCGTACGCACTGTTGGGCCCCTCGGGTTGTGGCAAGAGCACCATGCTCAACATCATTTCCGGACTGCTGGCGCCCTCTGAGGGTGATGTACTGTTCGATGGCCGCCGGGTGAATGAATTATCGCCCAGGGAACGCAACATCGCTCAGGTGTTCCAGTTCCCGGTGATCTACGACTCGATGACCGTATTCGACAACCTGGCGTTCCCGCTCAAGAACAACAAGGTGCCCACCTCCCAGATCAAGGCCCGGGTCCACGAGATCGCGGAAGTGCTGGAAATTGGGGACAAACTCTACAAAAAGGCGAAGAACCTGACTGCTGATGAAAAGCAGAAAGTGTCCATGGGGCGCGGCCTGGTGCGCGAGGACGTCTCCGCGATCCTGTTTGACGAGCCTCTGACGGTGATCGATCCACAGCTGAAGTGGAAGTTGCGACGCAAGCTCAAGCAGATCCACGAAAAGTTCGACATCACTATGGTGTACGTCACCCATGACCAGCTTGAGGCGTCCACCTTCGCTGACAAGATCGCGGTGATGTACGGGGGGCAGATTGTTCAGTTCGGTACGCCAACGGAGCTGTTCGAGCGGCCTAACCACACCTTCGTGGGTTTCTTTATCGGCAGTCCGGGGATGAACCTGATCCCCGTTGAGCGGCGCCCGGAAGGGGTGATGTTCAACGGTGTGTTCGTGCCGCTTGAGGCCTGGCAGAACAACCTGCTGCAACGGGTGAAGAGCGATAACCTGAAGATTGGTATTCGCCCGGAATTTATCGAAATTTCTGAAAGCCCGTCGGATGACTCTCTGGAGGCTTCGGTTCTGGACGTGGAGGACCTTGGCACCTACAAGATTGTCACCGTTGAGGTGGGTGGCCAGAAGCTGAAAGTGCGCCAGAGCGAAGACTTCCACAGCGACGTGGGCGCCAGTGTTCATCTCCTTTTCCCGAAACAGTGGCTGATGCTGTACGTGGATGAGTTTCTGATCAAGGAGCAGCAGTGATGGTCAAAATACCCAACAACCGTGCCTGGTGGCTGGTGCTGCCGGTTTTCCTTCTGGTTGCCTTCTCGGCCTTGGTACCGTTGATGACGGTGGTGAACTACTCGGTTCAGGATATCTTCGGACCCGGCCAGGCCTACTATGTGGGCACCGAATGGTTCAAAGAGGTGCTCACCAACGAGCGTTTGCAGGACTCACTGATGCGCCAGTTCCTGTTTTCGGGCGCCGTGCTGATGATCCAGATACCCCTCGGTATTGGTATTGCCCTGATGATGCCGAAATCCGGCATGAAGGCATCGCTGGTGCTGATCCTGCTGGCGATTCCGCTGCTGATTCCCTGGAACGTGGTGGGCACCATCTGGCAGATCTTCGGCCGGGGTGATATCGGCCTATTCGGCTGGGCATTGAACTCCATGGGCTTTGATTACAACTACACCGGCGACACCGTCGATGCCTGGTTTACCGTGTTGTTGATGGATGTGTGGCACTGGACTCCGCTGGTGGCGCTGCTGTGCTACTCGGGATTGCGGGCGATTCCGGAGGCGTTTTATCAGGCCGCGGAGATCGACCGGGCCTCGAAGTGGGCGGTGTTCCGCTACATCCAGCTGCCACGGCTGAAGAACGTGCTGATCATCGCGGTACTGCTGCGTTTCATGGACAGCTTCATGATCTACACCGAGCCCTTCGTATTGACCGGGGGTGGCCCGGGAAGCTCAACCACGTTCCTCAGCCAGACCCTGACCACCATGGCCATAGGTCAATTCGATTTGGGCCGCGCGGCGGCGTTCTCCCTGATCTACTTCCTGATCGTATTGCTGATTTCCTGGCTGTTCTTTACCGCCATCACTCACGCCGACAAAGAAAAATAAGGAGGGCGCGATGAAACAGACACGTTCCAAAAACATCGGGATCACGATCTACATCGTGCTGCTGCTGACGCCGATCTACTGGTTGCTGAACATGTCGTTCAAGACGAACCAGGAGATTCTGAGCGGGCTGACCCTTTGGCCGGAGAATTTCACCTTCGCCAACTACGCGACCATCTTTACCGACCCGAGCTGGTACAACGGTTACCTGAACTCCATGCTGTACGTCTCGATTAACGTGGTGATCACGCTGCTGGTGGCGCTGCCGGCCGCCTACGCATTCAGCCGCTACAAGTTCGTCGGCGACAAGCATCTGTTCTTCTGGTTGCTGAGTAACCGGATGGCACCGCCCGCGGTTTTCCTGCTGCCATTCTTTCAACTGTATTCGTCCATTGGCCTGTTCGATACCCACATTGCGGTCGCCCTGGCGCACTGCCTGTTCAATGTGCCGCTGGCGGTCTGGATCCTGGAGGGCTTTATGTCCGGGGTACCGCGCGAGTACGACGAAATGGCCTACATTGATGGTTACAGTTTCCCCAAATTCTTCGTGAAGATCTTTTTGCCGATGATTCGGTCCGGCATTGGTGTAACCGCGTTCTTCGCGTTCATGTTCTCATGGGTTGAGCTGCTGCTGGCGCGAACGCTGACGTCAGTGGATGCCCAGCCCATCGCCGCCATCATGACCCGAACGGTGGGGGCGAGCGGGATCGACTGGGGGGTTCTGGCGGCAGCCGGTGTGCTCACCATCATTCCCGGCATTCTGGTGATCTGGTTCGTGCGCAACCACGTTGCCACTGGCTTCGCTCTTGGACGCGTTTAAAGGAGAACAGACATGCTTGCGTGGATGAACTGGACTCCGTCCGTTGCCATTTTTTTCGCTGTCATTGCAGCCATTCTGGCGGTGATGACCGTTTACGAAATTGTGTCCCCTTGCACCGAGCGTAAGGGCTTTCTGCCCATCGCCACCACACGGGGTGATCGCCTGTTCATTGGCCTGCTGTCGGCGGCGTATATCCACCTGACCTTTCTCGCGGTCAGCGATATCACGTTGCTGGTTGCGCTGGCGGTGTCGGTGGTTTGGCTGCTGGTGCTGTTGCGCTGGGGTTAGCCGGATCACCTTAGACCGGGTGCCGGTTGTAAAGATTTCGCAAACGAACTAATTTCTGAATCATGGTCGGAACCGAGCAGTTTTCGGTTTCGACGTGAAAGAATAGCGACGTATGAGCGCTATGACTCTGGAAGCGGGACAGAGGCTGTTCCGCTCCATTCAATAAGGACGAACGAGGTTGGATATGTTCAAGAATAATAAATATCCTCGAACCATGCTTCTGGGCGCCGCGATCGGTGCTGCGGCGCTTGGTTTGAGCTTTCAGGCCAGCGCCGATCAGTATTCGGACGCCGCTGAAAAGTGGGTGAACGACTCTTTCAAGCGGTCGACGCTGACCAAAGAGCAGCAAATGGAGGAGATGAAGTGGTTCATCGAAGCCGCGAAGGAATTTCGTGGCATGGACATCAACGTAGTCTCTGAAACGATTGCTACACACGAGTATGAATCCAACGTTCTGGCCAAGGCGTTTTCTGAAATCACCGGCATCAACCTGACTCATACCCTGATTCAGGAAGGCGACGTGATCGAGAAGCTGCAGACCCAAATGCAGTCTGGCCGTAACATCTATGATGGCTGGGTGAACGACTCAGACCTGATCGGTACACACTTCCGTTACGGAAAGGTGATGCCGGTTGAGGACATCATGAACGGTGAAGGCAAGGACCTGACCTTGCCAACGCTGGATCTTGAGGACTTCATCGGTCTCGAATTCACCACCGGTCCTGACGGTAAGCTCTACCAGCTGCCAGACCAGCAATTTGCCAACCTGTACTGGTTCCGCGCCGACTGGTTTGAGCGCGAAGACCTGAAGAAACAGTTCCAGGAAATTTACGGTTACGAGCTGGGTGTGCCGGTTAACTGGTCGGCCTACGAAGACATCGCCGAATTTTTCTCTGTCCACGTCAAAGAGATCGACGGCGAGAAAGTCTATGGTCACATGGACTACGGCAAGAAAGATCCGTCACTGGGCTGGCGTTTCACCGACGCCTGGTTCTCCATGGCGGGTGCTGGCGACAAGGGCCTGCCCAATGGCCTGCCGGTTGATGAGTGGGGTATCCGGGTTGAGGAATGTCATCCGGTAGGATCCAGTGTCAGTCGTGGTGGTGCCACCAATGGACCGGCCGCGGTTTTTGCCACCACCAAGTACGTGGACTGGCTGCGTAAGTACGCGCCGCCTGAAGCGCAGGGCATGACCTTCTCCGAAGCTGGCCCGGTGCCTGCCCAGGGTGGCGTGGCTCAGCAGATTTTCTGGTACACCGCCTTCACAGCCAGCATGATCGAAGACGGCCTGCCGGTGGTCAACGAAGATGGCACGCCCAAGTGGCGGATGGCTCCGTCTCCTCGCGGACCCTACTGGGAAGAGGGCATGAAGCTGGGTTATCAGGACGTGGGTTCCTGGACCTTCATGAAATCCACCCCGGAGAAGCGTCGTCTGGCCGCGTGGCTGTATGCACAGTTCACGGTGTCCAAGACTGTGTCACTGGAAAAGACCATCGCGGGTCTGACGCCTATTCGTGAGTCTGACATCGAGTCTGAGGCGATGACGGAAATGGCGCCCAAGCTGGGCGGCCTGGTTGAGTTCTACCGCAGCCCGGCTCGGGTGCAGTGGTCGCCAACCGGTACCAACGTGCCTGACTATCCGAAGCTGGCGCAGCTGTGGTGGCAGTATATCGCCCAGGCCGCAAGCGGTGAGGCAACTCCCCAGAAAGCACTGGACGGACTGGCGCAGGCTCAGGATCGCGTAATGGAGCGCCTGGAGCGTGCCAGCGTAATGCCGAACTGTGGTCCGAAGCTGAACGAGGAGCGTGATCCGCAGTACTGGCTGGATCAGCCGGGCTCGCCGAAGGCCAAACTGGCCAACGAGAAGCCCCAGGGTAAGACTGTTGCCTACGATGAGCTGTTGAAGACCTGGGAAGAAGCCCGCTAAACGCGGTATTCGTTACCAGAAAAAAGCCCGGCCCACTGTAAAGTGGCCGGGCTTTTTTGTGTCGGCAATTGACGCCGTTGTGTTGCCCGTCAGGCCACGCGATGGCCGCGGACGGCCTCCAGCAGTGCAAACCAGAGCGACCTTGGCAGCACGCTCTGGGCGCCGGCCTGGGCTGCCCGAATGCGAGATTCGCGCATAGACCCCAGAACCGGGATCGGCGAACCTGGCAGTTGCCGCAGCCAGGCAATGGCCAAGCCGGTTTCGCACAGGCCGGTTTCCTCTTTCGCTGCCTCCAGCAGTTCCTGCGGAAGGGCATTGGCCAGTGCGCCGCCGCCCAGCGGTGACCATGCCAGCCAGCGCAGTTCATCTTTCAGATGCGCCTCCATGGTGCCGTCGAACAACGCCTTGGTATGGCTCAGCGACAGCTCGCTCTGGTTGCACACCAGCGGCAGTTTGCAGTTGTGCTGGAGCCAGCGCCACTGCTCCGGCAGGAAGTTGGATACACCGATTTGCCGGATTTTGCCCGCCTCGACCGCTCTTTCCAGCGCCGCCATGGTGGCATCTGCCTGCATCAGCGGATCCGGCCTATGAATCAGGAAAGTATCGATTTGCTCCACCTGCAGACGCGTCAGAGCGCGATCAATGGCATTGGCAATGTAGCCTGCCTCCGCGCGGTAGTGCTTCGTCTTCCACCGACTTTCGTCCTGATGCCCATGAACGATGCCGGTTTTGGTGATGATCCGCACCTTCTGGCGCAGGCTCGGATCGGCGGCCAGCGCCTCGCCGAAAATCCGCTCACACTCGGTATCGCCATAAATGTCAGCGTGGTCGAACACGTTCAGGCCCTGGTCCAGCCTCGCGTTGATCCAGTTGGCGAGGTTGGCGGGGTTGGTCAGCTCGGTGTGATCATGCAGCCGCATCATGCCGAGGATCAGTGGCGTATGAGCCAGATAATCGGTTGAGTCTGTCATCAGTGCTATTTCCTTGCGAAGGCGACGATGATTCGGTCGTCCCCGTGGGTTCTTGAGAAGGTGTAGGGTTGCTGGCTGATCAGCTTGTGAGTACCGGCGCCAACAGCGGGGTGGCGGTCCCTGAATTGTCCGAGGGCCTGCCAGTGACCCAGGATGTTTGCTGTCTCTGGCTGCTCAAGGTCGGCCCAGTTCATGTCCGACCGGGTGCCCTGGTGCGGGTCCGAGCCCGTTGCTCCGAAAGGGCGTCCGGTCTCGTCACCGTAGAAAATCTGTACCGCACCAGGTGTCAGCAACAGAGCCGCGGCAGCCCGTTTCTGCAACACCGGATCATCGCCTGCAATGCGGCTGAACAGGTTGGTGTCATGGGATGAGATGTAGCTCAACACGTTGAACGGAGTCTCGCCATGCATTCTGCTGGCGTAGTCCTGATAGACCGATTCCATGGCGGCCAGGCACTTGGCGCCGGCTCTGGCCTCTTCTTGTAGGTCGAAGTTAATCACGGCATCGAAGCCAGCGTCAAAGTAGCCACTGCGGCGAACCGAGTGCGGGAACACTTCGGCCACCATCCAGAACTCCTCGGCGGGCAGGGCGGCATCCGGGTTGGCCGCCCGGTAATCGTTCAGCGCCTGCTGGGCCTGTTGCTTGAGTTCGTTCCAGGCCTCGGGTTCAACATGCTTGGCAGTGTCGACTCGGAACCCGTCTACGCCAAAGTCTCTAACCCAGCTGGTCAGCCAGCTGACGAGGTAGTCACGCACAGTAGCGTCAGCCATGGCTTCGGCCCGGGATGACGACTTGTTTTGCAGGAATAGTGGCAGGTTCACGGCCTGGTCGGACTCGGTTTTGAAATCGGGCAGGAACGCGAGGGAGCCGCGCTGGGCATCAATCGAGGCGTTCGGCGGGGTGTCATAGTCGGCGATACCGGCTCTGACCCAGTCCTTACCCCACCAGTGGCGCCAGTCGCTGTGGTCGTAATCGATGAAGGCATGGTAGGCGTGGTTGTTCTCCCAGGACTCAGGCTGCCATTGGCCCCATTGGTCAGGCAAATGCTTCTCGAAGCCGTTATACAGTGAGCCAAAACCGAACGTTTGCATGTCCTGCAGGGTGCTGTAGCCGGGGTGGTTCATCACCACGTCCATGACCACGCGGATGTCCCGCTTGTGGGCCTCGTCGACCAGCGTGCGAAATTCTTCCCGGGTGCCAAAGTTGGCGTCGGGCACGGTGAAATCGAGGGCGTAGTAGCCGTGGTAGCCATAATGGCGGAAATCGCCCCGGTCGCCGCCGTGGAAGGTGCCAATCTCGTCTTTGCCGTCGCGCTGGCGGCCGTAATTCAGATCGTTATCCGTGCGGCCATTGGCAAAACGGTCTGTTACCGCGAAATAGACAGTGGCACCTGCCCATTTGAACTGGCCAATGCTATCTTCTGCCGGCTCCAACAAAACCAGGCCTTCAGCCCCGTCTGCCGGCTTCAGGGTGACCTGGCCATTCTGAACCCTGGCCATACGGCCGCTGTAAAAGTCGCGAACCTGCTCGCCCTCGGCAAAGGTGTTACCGACCGGGATACTGATCTCGCTGGTACTGGCCTCGCAGAACATGTCTGTCGGGACGGCACCTGGCGGACCTGCCACAGCTGCGGCGTGGGGGCGCTGCGAATAATCGGTCGCACAGCCGGTGATCAGCAGCGCAGCGGCCATGCCGGTCGAGAAAGACAGTGGGGTGACGCAGGGTTTCATGGTGTCAGCTCCGGTCGGGATGATGGTTTTAGTGCATGACATGAAAGCAGAGTCGGAACCGGGGTGGTAGACGGAGATCTCTACGCCTTTCTACTCCCCCACGCTACGCCTCGGGGAATGAAATAAGGGGGGATGCTTATTTCACCCGGTTGCAACACAGTGCAAAGACTCGCAAAAGCGTGATTTGCGTTCAGCCCGGCCCCGACAACCTCTAAAACGGCCGGAAAACAAGAATAAGGTAAGAACAAACAGAGGAAACACCTGATGAATCGTCGACTCTTTATTCGCAGTACTCTCGCCGCTTCCATTGTTGCCGCCACCGTTGGCCTGTCCGCGCCGGCCCACGCCGAAATCGAATCCGGCAAGCTGCTGGTATGGATCAACGGTGACAAGGGCTACGATGGCCTGCAGGAAGTGGGGGACTGGTTTACCCAGGAAACCGGCATTCCGGTTGAGGTTGCCCACCCTGACAATGCCACCGACAAATTCCAGCAGTCCGCCGCTACCGGCAATGGTCCCGACATCTTTATCTGGGCCCATGACCGTTTTGGCGAGTGGGCTCAGAGCGGCATCATTTCCGAGATCAAGCCTTCCAGCAAAGTGGTTGATGCCAACTACGGTTTCACCTGGGATGCCGTCACCGTCGACGGTAAGAAGTACGGCTACCCCATGGCTGTTGAATCGATTGGCCTGATCTACAACAAAGACCTGCTGCTGGAACCACCAAGCGCGTTCGAGGACATTCCCGAGGTGCACAAGAAACTGGCGAAAAATGGCAAGAAGGCGATTCTTTGGGACTACAACAACACCTACTTCACCTGGCCCATGCTGGCAGCTGCCGGCGGCTACATATTCGCCGAGGCGGATGACGGCTCCGTAAATGTGAAGGACACCGGGGTGAACACCGAAGGCGCGGTCAAGGGCGCACAAGCGCTGACCACGTTGATCGAGGAGGGCGTTATGCCCCGTGGCGCCGATTACAGCGCCATGGAGTCGAGCTTTAACAAGGGCGAGACCGCGATGATAATCAACGGTCCTTGGGCGTGGGGAAACCTGGAGAAGAGCGGCATCAACTTTGGTGTAACCACGCTGCCGACTGTTGATGGTCAGCCCAGCAAGCCGATGGTCGGCGTCATGGCGGCGACACTGAACTCAGCCAGCCCCAACAAGGATCTGGCGGTTGAGTTCCTGGAGAACTACGCCCTGTCGGTCAAAGGCCTGAAAATGGTGAATGACGACGTTCCACTGGGCGCTGTCGCCAACAAGGAATTCATGGACGAACTGTCGTCAAACCCGAACATCAAGGCGACGTTCGAGAATGCTCAGCTGGGTGAACCCATGCCTAACGTTCCCGCCATGGGAGCCTTCTGGTCATCCATGGGGCCGGCTCTGCAGAACATCACCTCTGGCCGACAGCCTGTCGAAGATGCCTTGAACGCGGCGGCCCAGCGCATCACCCGGTAATACCGGTGGGCCGTTCGGGCAGCAGGGACCGCTGCCCGTAACCGCACGAGTACACCCATGGACGACAATCTGCCACCGCCCCCCTGAAACGGTGGCAACCTACGGGCTGACTACAATGATAACGGAAACCCTGTCCTCCCCCGGAATCGAAAGCAGATACTTCATGTTTCGAGCATTTTTGAAGTGGGGCGCCCTTGCCACCTTGGTTGGCATGTCGCTCTACCTGATCCTGGCCTTGTACGCCCAGCGCGAGTTCGTATTCGCCATGCTGTTCTTGGTGCTTACAGCCTCTGCGGTGATGGTGTTCTTCAACCGCAAACTCTACGCGCACCGGTATATCTTTCCGGCGATCGCCGGCATGGGCCTGTTCGTAATCTTCCCGCTGATGTACACCATTGGCATTGGTTTCACCAACTACAGTGCCAGTAACCTGCTAAGTTTTGGACAAGTACAGGAAAACCTGCTGAGCCGAACCTACCAGTCCGAAGCGGTTCGCTATGACTACGAGCTCTTCAAGACCAATGCCGGTTACATCGTTCACCTGAAGGGCAAACACCAGAATCTGACCTCGGCACCCATGGAGCTGGAGGCCGGCGAAACTACAGCGCCGGTGCTGCCGCTGTCGGGCCAGCCCCGAGGCGAGGCTCTGGGCATTCGCGACATCATTCAGCTGCGTGAGTTGCTGGCGCAGGTCACTTTGATCACCGAAGACGGGCGTGAACTCAGTCGGGCCAGCTTGCGCTCCTTCGCGGCGATTCATCCACAATTCAGTCAGCACGACAATGGCAGCCTGACAGACAATCAAAGCGGAACAACCTATTTCCCGGATCACGAGACCGGTTTTTACCGCAGTGCCGATGGCGAGACCCTGTCGCCAGGCTGGACCGTCAATATCGGGTGGGACAATTACCTCAAGGTGGTCAGCGATCCGACCATCCGTGGTCCTTTTTTCCAGATCTTTGTCTGGACTCTGTCCTTTGCCGTAGCCACCGTGATCTTCACACTGGCGCTAGGCCTGCTGCTGGCGAACCTGCTGCAGTGGGACCAGATCCGGGGCAAAGGCTTCTACCGCACCATGCTGATCCTGCCGTACGCGGTACCGGCGTTCATTTCGATCCTGGTGTTCAAGGGTCTGTTCAACCAGAACTTTGGTGAAATCAATCTGGTACTGGAAGGCCTGTTCGGGTTGCGCCCGGACTGGTTCAGCGATCCGGCACTGGCGCGAACCATGATCCTGACTGTGAATACCTGGCTCGGCTACCCCTACATGATGCTGCTGTGCATGGGGCTGTTGCAGGCCATCCCCAGGGATCTGTACGAGGCCTCCGCGATGGATGGCGCCGGCCCAATTAGCAATCTGTTCAACATCACGTTGCCGTTGATCATCAAGCCGTTGATGCCTCTGCTGATTGCCAGTTTTGCATTCAACTTCAATAACTTTGTCCTGATCGCATTGCTGACCGGTGGGGCACCCGACATTATTGGTGCAAGCACGCCGGCCGGAACCACCGACCTGCTTGTGAGCTACACCTATCGGATTGCGTTCCAGGATTCCGGACAGAACTTTGGTCTGGCTGCCGCCATTGCCACTGCCATCTTCCTGGTGGTGGGCGCGCTGTCGCTGGTCAATCTTAAACTGTCCAAGATCAAGGTATAGGAGCTTCCCATGGCGATGGTTCAACCCCGCTCAACCAAGTATCGCGTGCTGGCTTCTCATCTTGGCATGCTGGCCTTCATCGCGATCGTTCTGTTCCCGCTGCTGATGGTGATTTCCATCTCCTTCCGCAGTGGTAACTTTGCCTCGGGCAGCCTGCTGCCCGAAAACCCCTCCCTGGAGCACTGGTACTTGGCGCTTGGCCTGCCGTATACCGGCGAAGACGGCATCACCACCCAGCCACCGTTCCCGGTGTTGCTGTGGTTGTGGAACTCAATCAAAGTGGCCGTGGTGTCATCGGTGCTGATCTTGGCGCTGTCCACCACCAGTGCCTATGCCTTCGCGCGCATGCGCTTCGCCGGCAAAGGCGCGGTGCTGAAATCCATGCTGATCTTCCAGATGTTCCCGCCGGTGCTGTCGCTGGTGGCGTTGTACGCGTTGTTTGACCAGATTGGCAACCACGTCAGCTGGCTCGGCCTGAACACCCACGGCGCGGTAATCGTCGCGTCCCTGGGCGGCATGGCGCTGCACATCTGGACCATCAAGGGCTATTTCGACTCCATCGATCGGTCCCTGGAAGAGGCTGCCATTGTTGATGGTGCCACTACCTGGCAGGCATTCCGCTACATCCTGCTGCCGCTGTCGGTGCCGATTCTGGTGGTGGTGTTCATCCTGGCCTTTATCATGACCATCATGGAATACCCCATGGCCTCGGTGCTGCTGGTGGACACCGATAAGCTGACACTGGCCGTGGGGGCGCAACAGTACCTGTACGAGCAGAACTACCTGTGGGGCGATTTTGCCGCCGCGGCGGTGCTCTCGGGGCTGCCGATCACCATCATCTTCCTGTACTGCCAGAAGTGGATCGTCGGCGGCCTGACGGCCGGCGGGGTGAAGGGCTGAGCCGCCAAGGCCGGCCCTCACGTTCGATCCAGAATCCTCCTAGGCCGGGCGGAAGATTCCGCCCGGTCTCTCCGCGACAACGGCGTCTTCCAGAGTGATTTTTCGCGACCCGGTCAGATTTATCCCCCCCACTGACCGGGCTTTTTTCTTCCTTCAGAGAGTTTGTCATCATACTGTGGCCGAAGCAGCCAGGTTTTGGCGGCGTGAGCTGTAAGTTTTGGCCGCCCCTCAGTCCTCTCATAAACAAAGGTGAACATTTCAAAGGAAGCTTGATTGGTCTCCACATGCCATAATAAAAACAATCGAAACCTGTGCGACCGAAGCAAATCCAGTTGCGACTATTGAGGTCCTGGAAATGGGCAAGGCGAATTGTGGAGCGCCGCTAAAATTGATTTTTAACCAAGGCTTTAGAATGATTCCACGTGCATTTGTAGCCAGTTTATTTTTTTTATTAACTGGAGAAGGGTTAGCACAGGAGCGAACAATAACGTTTGTCGCAGATTACTGGTGTCCGTTCAATTGTAGTGACCACCCGAAAGGCCGCGGCTTATTGGTTGAAAGGGCGGCAACCGCGCTAGAGCTGGAAGGCTATGAGGTTAGTTATTCGGAGATACCTTGGAGTCGGGCAATAAACGACGTTGGTGTCGGTCGTTACGACGCCATTGTTGGTGCAGGGCCTGACGAAACGCCAAATTTTCATTATGCTCGCAAACCGCTTCAAACTGCTCTCCATAGCGCCTTCACGTTGCCCAACAAGGATTGGAAATATCAGGGTCTTGAATCGTTGGAAGAGGTTCGCATTGGGGTTATCCAAGACTACTCGTATGGTGGACTTTATGAGGATTACATTGAGGGTAATCGGGATGATGAATCTCGCGTGGTTATTCTCAGGGGTAATCGAGCTTTGGGGAGACTGGTAAAAATGCTTCATCTTGGCCGCCTTGATGTCATTATAGCCGAAAAGGAAGTCCTGAATTATCACTTTCAATCGAGAAACCAGGACAACCCATTGCGTTACGCGGGATTAGTCAACTCGGAGCCTCTATATGTAGCGTTTTCGCCGGCAATCAAGGATGGCGCAGAGTTGGCGAAAGCCCTTGAGCGAGGCTTGGCGAAGATGAACAAGTGATTTTGAATTCGTAAATGAATAATTTTAATCAAAACCTCTAGGAAACTTTTAGGGCAAGCATATGGAACGCCCTTCGATGCAAAGAGTCGATAAAAACCAAGACCTGGCAGTCAGGTTATATACGGCACCTTGTTTCTGTAAGCTGGGTTTGAACATATAGGCAAAGCATACCTTCGCCTCAACGGATACCTAACCTAAGTGTTCGCTTTGCGACCCTTGTCATACTCAGACCTCTTTGATCAGGTCACTTCGTCTGTTTATCCGCTCATCATCAAACTCACGCTTCAGGAGCCCCTATGCAAAAGCGAATGCCACGGGATATGTCCACGATGGTCGGGACCATAGACGATCTTGCCAGGTTGGCCGACTATTCGTTCATGGACCAACTCAACTGCGACCCTCACGGGAGAGAAGACGGGGCTGAACACGCGCCAAGACAGGTTTTTTCGGGTCACTATGTTCCGGTCAAACCCACGCCCATCGAAAATCCTGAATACGTTGCGCATGGGAAAACGCTGTTTAATGAACTGGGCTTCGCCGACAGTCTGGCTCAGTCGGACGACTTTGCCCGCATGTTCTCTGGAGACCTATCGCTTGTTCCGGAACCCATTCGAAAAGCCGGGTGGGCTTGTGGCTACGCGCTTTCAATTTACGGCAACGAGTACACACGCCAATGCCCGTTTCAAACCGGCAATGGTTATGGCGACGGTCGCGCCATTTCGGTGCTTGAAGTTGTAGCCAATAACCAGCGCTGGGAAATGCAGCTGAAGGGAGGAGGGCGGACACCCTACTGCCGCGGAGGAGACGGCCGGGCAGTTCTGCGGTCCAGTGTTCGGGAGTTCCTGGCGCAGGAGCATATGCACGCTCTGGGTGTGCCGACGTCACGGTCGCTGAGTTTGTACGTGTCGACAACCGAGAAGGTCAGGCGTCCATGGTACTCGAAAGGCTCACGATCAACGGATCCCGATGTTCTTGTATCTGAGCCGGTTGCCATATCGACCCGCGTTGCGCCGTCGTTCATTCGGGTAGGGCAGCTTGAGCTCTTTAGTCGCCGTGCCCGAAAGCAGGAACACCCGCAGGCGATGGAGGAGCTCGAGAAAATTGTCTTGCACCTGATTGATCGGGAGTACAACGAGGTTATCGATCAGACATTGGCCACCCCAGAAAAAGTGGTGATGCTGGCACATGCGTTTCGCCGCCGACTAACGTCGCTTGTGGCGAACTGGGTCCGTGTTGGGTATTGCCAGGGCAACTTCAACAGTGACAACTGCGCAGCCGGCGGTTATACGCTCGACTATGGCCCCTTTGGATTCTGCGATGTATTTGATCCGCAGTACCAGCCGTGGACAGGCGGCGGGCATCACTACGCATTCCTTAACCAACCGGCGGCAGCCGATCGCAACTTCTACTCGTTTTGTACCGCCCTGCGGCCGCTGTTGGCGGCGCATCCGGGCTGCCTGCGTCAACTCGACGAGATTCAAGGTAACTTCCCGCAGGTGATGCAAGAGGAAATGGAGAAAATGTGGGCGGCCAAACTTGGCCTTGACGCCTTTGATGCAGAATTGTTCAGTGAGTTAGCAACGCTGATGATGCAAACACCCGTCGATTACACCGTGTTCTTCCGGGAACTCTCGTCGGTGCCCGACGACGTTGAGGAACTCAAGAAAAGCTTCTACGAGGGGCGAACCTATGCTGCAGATCCAGAAGGGCTGGACAAGCGCTGGTCAGAATGGCTCAAAAAATGGAAATCGTGCACTCGACCTTGCTCCCGTGAAGAGTTGTCTCATCAGATGAAAGGGGTTAACCCGAAGTACAGTCTAAGAGAATGGTTCGTTGTGCCTGCCTATCAGCAAGCCGCAGAGGGGAACTACGCTTTATTGAGAGAACTGCAGGAGGTCATGACGCAGCCGTACGCCGAGCAATCGAACGTTTCGGAAGACAAATACTACCGGCTCAAGCCGCTAGAGCTCTTCGATCTTGGTGGATCCTCGCATTACAGTTGCTCGTCGTGAACTCTTTTCCAGCAAAACCGTGATAAAAGTTCTAGTTTAGCGGAAATAGGACCTTTTATGACTTTGACCATTATTACCCGCTTCACCATGGCCGCCATTTAATCAGGCATGAAAAAAGGGAGCCTTGACCCCCTTGATTACACTTGTTACCGACTCAGAACTCGATGCAAGGTTCCTGGTACAGGCGAGGGCAGGCTGACCCATCGGCCCGGAACAGGTGACACTTGCTGCCATTGAGTCCCAGGGTCATGGTAGCGCCTTCCTGAATCGGATTGCTGCCGTCGGTACGCATCGTCTGCACACCTTCAACGTTTTCCAGTTCCAAATGCACCAGCGTCTGGTAGCCCAGGCGCTCAACCACGTGTACCTCGCCTTTGACGTACATGTCGGCCTCCTGGTTTTCCAGCAGGTGTTCCGGACGGATACCCAGCGTCACCTGCTCGCCAACGGACAGATCGCCACCATTAACCGGCAGTTCCAGGCAGTGGTTGCCGGCCAGCACAACGGTCACGCTCTGGCTGCTGGCAGCCTCCACCACGCAATCGATGAAGTTCATCTTGGGCGAGCCAATAAAGCCGGCGACAAAGCGGGTGGCCGGGTAGTGGTAGAGTTCCATGGGCCGGCCGACCTGGGCGATGGCGCCGTTGTCGAGGGCCACGATCTTGTCGGCCATGGTCATGGCTTCTACCTGGTCGTGGGTGACGTAAATCATGGTGGCGCCCAGGCGCTTGTGCAGCTTGGAAATCTCGATGCGCATCTGCACCCGCAGCGAGGCATCCAGGTTCGACAGTGGTTCGTCGAACAGGAACACTTCCGGCTCGCGCACGATGGTGCGGCCGATGGCCACGCGCTGGCGCTGGCCGCCGGACAGGTCCTTGGGCTTGCGGGCCAAGAGCTTGTCGAGCTGCAGCAGGTTTGCTGCGTCCTGAACCCGGCGATCGATTTCGGACTTCTGGGTTTTGGCAAGCTTCAGGCCAAAGGCCATGTTCTCGGCCACGTCCATGTGCGGGTAGAGCGCATAGGACTGAAACACCATACCCACTTCCCGCTCTTTGGGTGGGAGATCATTGACTCGATCGTTACCGATGTACATGTCGCCGGAGGTGATCTCCTCAAGTCCGGCAATCATGCGCAGCAACGTGGACTTGCCGCAGCCCGAGGGGCCGACAAATACCACGAATTCACCGTCCTGAATGTCCAGGTTCACATCTCGGGTGACCTGGGCTTCGTCATAGCTTTTGCAGATATTACGTAAAGTGACGCTGGCCATAACTGGAATCTTCTTGTTTGGTCTTATGTGTCTCAGAGCCTGGCGATTTCAACGCCCCAAGGCTCCAGGTTCAGGTTGGATCCTTGCCACTGACCGCCGACAAAGTCCGGCGTCTCTGACACTGGCGTGCCTTCTGCCGGCAGGGTAATGCGGGTGGCGTTGTCGCTCAGGTTCAATGCGATCAGGAGTCGCTCGCCGTCCAGGCTGCGGGTGTAGACAAGGGTGTCCTTGGGGCTTTCGAGGAATTCAATATCGCCCTTTAGCACCACGCTCTGATCTTTCCGCCACCCGAGAAATGCCCGGTACGCGGACAGCATTGACTTGTCCTTCCCGTCCTGCACATCCACAGCGGCGCTGTAGTGCTCATCATAAACAGGCAGCCAAGGCGGTGTATCTGAGAAGCCACCGTTAGTCTTCTGATGATCCCAGACCATCGGCGTGCGACATCCGTCCCGGCCTTTGTACTCCGGCCAGAAGTTGATGCCGTAGGGATCGACCAGGTCTTCGTACTGCAGTTCGGCCTCGGTGAGTCCCAATTCCTCGCCCTGGTACAGGCAGACGCTGCCGCGCAGGGTCAGCAGCATGGCCATGTAGGCTTTCAACTGTTGATCGGATTTGGCCTGCCAGCGGGTGGCTACCCGGGTGACGTCGTGGTTGCCAATAGCCCAGCAGGGCCAGCCATCGGTCAGTTTGTCTTCGATGGTGCTGACGGTTCTGTGAAAGAACTCGGAGCCGTGCTCTTCGGTCAGCAGATCGAATGAGTAGGCCATGTGCAGCTTGTCGCCGTCACGGGTGTAGTCGGCCATGGTCTGCAGCGAGTTGTCATCGCCAATTTCACCAACCGTCGTGGTTCCCGGGTATTCATCAAGCAGGGCACGCAGGCGCTGCAGGAAGGCCAGGTTCTCGGGCTGGGTCTTGTCGTACTTGTGGAACTGGTAGGCGTAAGGGTTTTCCTTGCGCACACCTATCGAACCCTCAGCGATGGCATTGCTGGCCGGGTTGTCCCGAAGCTTGGGATCGTGGAAGCAGAAATTGACTGCGTCCAGGCGGAAACCGTCAACGCCCCGTTCCAGCCAGAATTTAACGTCAGACAGTGCCTGGTTCTGGACTTCCTCGTTGTGGAAGTTCAGATCCGGCTGGCTGGTGAGAAAGTTGTGCAGGTAGTACTGCTTGCGCCGGCTGTCCCAGGCCCAGGCCGAACCACCGAATACCGACAGCCAGTTGTTGGGTGGCGTCCCATCGGGCTTGGGGTCGGCCCACACGTACCAGTCGGCTTTGTCGTTAGTGCGGTTGGCTCGGCTTTCCTTGAACCAGGTGTGCTGGTCCGAGGAGTGGCTGAGCACCTGGTCAATCATGATCTTCAGGCCGCGGTCGTGGGCCTTTGATACCAGCTCATCGAAGTCCGCCAGAGTGCCAAAGATAGGGTCAACGTCCCGGTAGTCGGCAACGTCGTAACCGAAATCCTTCATGGGCGAGGTAAAAAACGGTGACAGCCAGATCGCATCCACATTCAGACCGGCAATGTAGTCCAGCTTTGCGGTGATCCCAGGCAGGTCGCCAATTCCGTCGCCGTTGGAATCGAAGAAACTCCGTGGATAAACTTGGTAGATGACGGCGCCACGCCACCAGTCCGGATTCTTGTTCATTGTTCCTCTCTTATACTCCGGTGGTGAAAGGTTGTCAGGGTAGAGCACGGATAAAAGGTCTCTAACCCAGTTAGAAGCAAGTCATACTGAGCCGATTGTTAACCCTGTTCATCCTCCTGGCTGACTTTTTGTTGGCGTAGTCCGGGGGAGGAGGGGGGCGTAGCAGGGCGGAGACGGTCTGGCATTGCCCTTATTCGGTGCGTGCTCTGATTGCCAGGTAACCAATGGGCGTGAAATCGGTGCGCTTTTGAACGCAAAGCCGCACTTTCCTGAGCTTAATTCTAGGCCCGAACCTTGCAAACGATTCCTTCATTCCGGTTTGACTGTGGCCGCCAAGAGCCACGCAGTCCAGTTGTGCGGTTTGGAGGCCAGCAGCATGACCCTGAAGAGTGAATTTATGAAACTGACCAGTGCCGAGCGCAGCTGGTTGCCAGTCTGGGGAGCGACAGGAAAACTGGCCATGGGCTGGTCCTGTTTTCTCAATCGGGGCCTTTACGGCACCAACGAGCAGATTTTCGAGAGTATTGCCCGAACCCGCCGGGATGCCCTGATTACCTGGGCGGATCACAAATGGTCGTTCCTGAACACGCTGGCTGTCCGGCTTGAGGGGCAGGATGACGACGGCATGCGGGAGCTGATCGAGACATCATCTGGCCGGCTTCGGGAAATATCCGAGCTGTTTGTAGTGAACGAGGAAGGCCTGGTGTTGGCATCGTCGGCATCCGCACGACAGGGCAGGCGAGATCTGCCCCAAGAGGCGGTTCGGCGAGGCACTCACGAGCGTTTACTACACGGGCCTTATCGGGATCCGGTTACGCTGAGCCTGGGCGCCACGACCTCTCGATTCCATGATGCAGTGACCCTGATGTTCTATCATCCGGTCACCCTTGAATCCGGTGGCGCGGCAGCGATCTGTGCCCGTATTCCCAACGATGTCATGAGCGACCTGATCCAACGGGAGGCGGGGCATGTGTTTGAGGAATCCGGCGACAACTATCTGTTCATGATCGACAGCCAGTTCGACCGAACCATCCAGACCGGCACGGCGCTGTCCCGTTCCCGATTCGAGGATGCCACCTTCAGTCATGGCGACAACTTGAAAGACGGCATCCGCACGGGGTTCGGCACCGTGGGCGTCCGGGAGCACACAGAGTTTGAGATCCGCTTTACTGATCCGGCGACAGGCCGCTTGCACCCAGGCGTGCGGGAAACCATCGCCAACGGAGAAAACCTGTTTGTTACCTACCCCGGGTATTCGGATTACCGGCACATTCCGGTGATCGGCAAGGGCGTGACCTTCCAGATGCCCGGTTCGCCAGATCGATGGGGCATGATGTGCGAGGGCGACCTGGAGGAAGTGTACCGGCGCCGCTCGGTATCCTGGCGCCTGACTGCGCGGATGACGGTGCTTATCGGTCTTTTGTGGGGCATTAACCTGGCCATGGCCTGGAGCGGTGTATCGCTTTGGCTGGAAGCTGCGGTGACGGCAGGCTCTGCATTGGCGGGTGTGCTTCTGTTTCGGAGTATTTCGGCAAAACCGCTGTCTGAAAACCTCGGAGCCATGGCGGACATCATCCGAAACATTGCTGA
The DNA here is from genome assembly GCF_016820575.1 of Marinobacter sediminum. GTDB lineage: Bacteria > Pseudomonadota > Gammaproteobacteria > Pseudomonadales > Oleiphilaceae > Marinobacter > Marinobacter sediminum. Next base: position 604,316 of record NZ_JAEMQH010000002.1, read on the forward strand.
AGGTGGTGGCAACTTGCGCCAGCGCATGGACCCATCCTCGATGCCACGTGACGAGACAGGCGACCTGGCACGTTGGATTAACAGCTTTATCGACAGTCTTGATGGCATGGTCGGACAGGTCATCTCACTGGCTGCAGATTCGCGCCAGGCCAGCGATCAGTTGATGACCCAGAACCGGCTGGCGGACGAAAGGGTTCGACAGGTGCTCGCGCACATCGAAGATATGGTGCGGGGCGCAACCTCTCAGGAGAATGAGATCCGGAATGCGTCGACGACGGCCCAGGAGATGCGCTCAAGCATGGAGGAAGTGGTGGAGCGGGCCCGAGAGCAGTTTGCCAGGGTCAGTCAGGAAACTCAGAGTATTCGCAATGTCATTACCCGATCGGCGGACGGTATTCGGGCTGCCAACGATCGCACCGAGGAAATTAGCAAAACGGCACTGGTGATTAACGATATCGCCGCCCAGACCAACCTGCTGGCCCTCAACGCAGCGATTGAAGCGGCCCGGGCCGGTGATTCGGGGCGTGGATTTGCCGTGGTTGCCGACGAGGTACGTCAGCTGGCTTCCCGCACGACCCAGGCCACCAAGGATATCAGCGAACGGTTACAAGGCGTTCAGGAGGAAACCCGCCGCGCGGTTATCACGATGGAAGAGGGCATGTCGGAAATGGAGGAGCGCCTGCGCAAAGCTGAGGCTGCCGCCGACGATAACTCCACTCTGCATGTCATGGTGGAAAACCTGTTTCGGGCGATCGCCGGCATTGAGAGTACCAATGTTCAACAGAGCACCCAGACCGCGGGCGTGTCCGAGAGCGCATCCGTGATGAACGGTGTGATTGAGCAGCTGACATTGAGTGCCGAGCGCACGCAAGCCTCCGCCAGCAAGCTGCAAAGACTGACCGGCCAGTTCCAGGTGTCGGCGGAGGTGGCCTGACCAAATCGGCGGCATTGGCTTCGGCGCCTGAGCTGGCTAGACTTCCGTGAATTCCGGCGGGCCAGCCCGCCGATCCACCGTTCCGGAGGCTCGTGTGCAGCATTGTTATTTCAGGCAGGTCAAATCGCTCCTTCTGTGGGCCAAAGCGGTAACCGGGTTGATGTTTCTGACGGCCAGCGGCTTCGCCCAAGCCGAGTGGCACCGATACTCCGACACCGCCATGACCACGCCCATCCACCTGGAGTTCTGGGCGGAAGATCAGGCCAAGGCCGACAATATCGCCGAGTCGGTGTTGGCGGTGTTCCACCACGTTGATCGAACCATGAGTCGCTACCGCGCCGATTCCGAACTGTCGAAGGTAAATCGGGAAGCGGCGAATCGGGCAGTACAGGTTTCGGCGGATCTATTCAACGTGCTGCAAAAAGCCAAACAGGTGTCGGAACTCAGCGGTGGCGCCTTTGACATCAGTTTCGGGTCGGTGGGATTTCTCTACGATTATCGCGCCCGGCAGCAACCGTCGGCCGACCATATTGCCTCTGAACTCGGGCACATCAACTACCGGGACATCATCCTTGATGAGAAGGACCGTACGGTGCAGTTTCGCCAAAACGGCCTGAAGTTGGATCTGGGCGGCATCGCCAAGGGGTATGCGGTGGATCTCGGGATCGCGGAGCTTAAGCGTGCCGGCGTTCGCCATGCCCAGCTCAGTGCCGGTGGCGATATGCGTCTGCTTGGGGACCGGCGCGGGCGCCCCTGGGTGGTCGGGGTGCGCGACCCACGCTCGGAGGATCGCAATGCGGTGGTGTTACCGATGACCGACACGGCTATTTCCACCTCAGGGGATTACGAGCGGTATTTCGTTAACGACGCGGGCGAGAGAGTGCACCACATTCTGGCGCCATCCACCGGTAAGCCGGTGCGGGGGGTGCAGAGTGTCACCATTCTCGGAACTGATGCCTTGACGACCGACGGCCTGTCCACCGCGGTGTTTGTGCTGGGGCCCGAGCAGGGGTTGGCCATGGTGAACCGGTTGCCGGGTATCGACGCCATCATCATCGATGAAGAGCGCCGGATGCATTACTCCGAGGGCTTGCAACCACCTGAGCCTGATCAGTAACCAGGCTCAGGAACTTCCTTGACCTGTTAAGAGATAGTGCCGTTTACAATGCCGGGCATGGCGATCAGGCTGTCCTGCATGGTGCTGTTGCCCAGCCCATGGCCGTTGAAGCGATTGCCAAAATCGGCCTCTTCGCCGTGCAGTGCCATGTAGTTCAGAAGCACCGTCTGAACCAGCTGGTTAACGTTGTTGGCGGCGGGACTGGAAGCGGTTTCCACCGACGCATCCGAACGCATGAAACCGATCTGGTTGCGGATGGCCGTTGGCCGCCCATTGGGGTTGTACACGAGGAAAAACGACGCTGCGGTTTGCTGGTTATCCCCGGTCCATTCTCCCTTTCCACGACCGTCCATAGAGTCGTCGATACGGCCGTTGCTTGAGACCGATCCGTCGCTGAACACGTAGAGCATCAGTGGCATGCCGACTCGGGCAGCGTACTCCAGGCAGGCGCCCATGCAGCGACCGGCCAGCTCATCCCGGCGTTCGCCGGTGCCACGCTCGCCAGTATGGTAGTCATAGCCACCCATGGTGACGGTGCCCGCACCGGCATAGCCATTCATCACCAGTTTCATTACCGAGGCGGTTTTGCGGAACTCGCGGTTGTTGTCGAATTCGTCGCGGGTGAAGATGCCTGTTGGCCCGACAATCTCCATATCGAGATCAGGGTTGAGGGCGCTGGGATCACCGAAGCGATCGGCCAAATCCGCACTCTTCACATAGCCGCACCGCACCAGATCCTTCACCACCTCATCGCTGGATATCTTGGTGTCCATTCGGTTCATCTTGGCATCGCTGATTCGCTGAATGGATTCCATAACGGCAACGGCATCGCCCTGATCTAGGATGCCAATCAGATCGCCGACATCCACCAGGCCGGTTACGTCGGAAGGCCGGTCAATTTTGGTAGGACGAACCTGGGGATTGATCAGGTTCATCGGTGCCATGGAATTACCGCCAGACTCGGAACTCTGGGAGCCCACCAATGACAGTAGCGAACCGTCAGCCCCAGCCTGGTGAATTCCGTACATGGGGTTGTGCGGATTGTTGCCAGTGTCATTCTCCGAACGGGCGGCAATGATGGTGCCGTTGGTGGCGGCTCGGGTGCCAGCGCTGGTGCTTTGCTGAATGCCCCTCAAAAAGCCGCTGTCGCTATGAAATGCCAACCCCATTTCGTTGTTCACGAACGAGGGGTTGTTGGGCAGCATATCCCCGGGCAGGCCGAGGCGGTTGTAACCGGCGGTGCTGAGAAAATCCATCTGTCCCCCGGATTTGCCCATGAGCACGTTGGAGCCGGCGATGTTGGCGCCACCAGCCAGATCAAAGCAGATGAAGGGGATCTTCCCGGCACCATTGACCGCGATGCCGCAGCTTTGTTTCAGGGTTTCCAGGTCTGACGAGAGTGCTGCCGACGCACTACGTGGGTTGCCGAACAGGCTGAAAATGGACGCGCCGAATACGGTAGCGCTGCCGGCCATAAAGCCCTGGGCAATGAATTCCCGGCGAGTGCGTGGCCGGCCGTGGTCGGAGTGGCGCAGCGGTTCACCGTTGGCCAGGGTCTTGTTACGTGATCTGCGTATAAACATGGTCAACGTCCTTTACTGAACCAGAGTGGTGGCGCTGCCCAGAACAGCGGCGCAGCTGGCTTTGACAATGGTTTCGGTGCGACCTGCATCGCAGGAGCCGCCGCAACTGGTCAGGTTATCAATCAGGCTATTCAGCTCGGTTTCGACATCCGCATCCGCAGGCTGGGTAGCCAGGTTTTCACCCACGAACCGGTCCAGCAGTGGGTCGATGACCTGGCTGCGGCCGGTGGCGTCGAAGGCGGTGTCCGCCGATTCGCTGAAGTTGAAGCCGGGGAAAAATGTGGTCCGCAGCCCGATGTCGGAGACAAGTACATCACAGTACTGAATCGCCATCTGTGTGATTGCCATCTGGTGGGACGACAGAAAGCCTTCGATCGTTTCTACCGTCGGTAACTGCTGCTTCACCGTGACGTAGGTGTTGTAGACATCGGTTTGAGTCTTGTCGACGCCGGTCAGGTTGGCCATGGTGTCGTTGATTTCATCAAAGGTTTTCAGGCCGATGTCGGACGACGGTGGCAAATCCGCTGGCGTAGCTGCCGGGGGCAGGGCAGGCTCGGACCGGGCGTAGGTTTCGCTTCCGAGTTGATCGAAGGTCAGGAAGAACTCATCGGTCTCCGGACCTTCTTCCAGCGCAATGATGGTGCCCAGGCGCGACAATGGCTGGCCGGTGCCCGGCTCGTAATCGTCGGCATTCAGCGTCACATCCAGGTTAGCCCAGGCCTGGCCCACGGCTGGCTCCTTGCCATTCACGCCCAGGCGCATACCGGTCAGGCGGATGTTGGAGGGCTCAACGGTGTTATCCAGGCTGATAAAGAACGGGCTGGTGAAGCGATAGCTGTAGCTGTCGAACTGACTCACCTCGAACACGATGAAGCTCTCCGGCACGTTGATCAGGTGCGATACGCCAAACAGCATGTAGAACTTCTGGCCCACGCCCACCTCGAAGTTGGTCTGGACCTGTTCCGGTGTCAGCGCCCGGTTGTGGAACGCCACCATTCGAATGGTGCCTTCCCAGGGGGAGTTGCCATCGGTTTCGTTGCCCAGCACCAGGGCAAAGCTGTCGTCCCACTCTGACAGCAGGCCGGCAGAATCCGGATCAACATCGCCGCTTGGCTCGCCATTAATAAAGATCTGGCGACCGGTGCCCGGTGAGTAGTTCACCACCACGTGCTGCAGGGTGGCCTGCAGCAGCATGTCGGCGTCCTGGGTACCGAACGGTGTGTTCTCATCGCTGCTGGTGCTGCGGTGCAGCACTTCGTAGCGCTGCAAGCTCTGGCTCAGGGTCAGGTTTCGGGTCGTAGCCGAGCCCGAGTAGGTGACAATCCGGGCGTCTTCCTGGGTGATGTTGCCCGGGGCCACCCAGGCCTCCAGGCTGTACTCGCCAGAGGCGGTCAGGAAGGTGTGCAGTTTCTGGCTATTTGAAGTGGAGCCTTGCGCCTTGCCAGCAGGAACCATGAAGTTCTGTTCGTTTTGGTAGGCGCCGCCCAAAGCGATGCCCCAACCACCGACCCATTCGGTGTTACCACTCAGGGTCAGATCCAGCGCCGGTGACACCCCGCTGGTGTCGAACGCGGTCTGGCCTTCACCGGCCTTGAACTCGTACAGGGCGATGATGTTGTTCTCATAGCGGCCACCGGAATTGGCCAGCAGGCCGTCTTCCGCCAGGTTGAGGGCCTTGCTGACCACAAGATCGGCATCCACGGTCTGGGGACTCTGAAGATCGGCAAAATCCTCAATCGCCATTTGCATAGTGTCAGCGGATAAGTCGCAGTCGTCATCCCAGCAGTTGTGGAAGTCGGCTCTCAGGCGCTGTACCAGTCGGGACGCTGATGGCGTCTCCAGGTTCATCCGGCTTTGGGCCTGCTCGTAGGCAGTCGCGCCATTTGAGCTGGCAATGTAGGGCGTTTGGCCATTTTCCGTGTGGCAATCGCTGCAATAAGTCGTCAGCACCGGATATACAGTGCTTTCGAAATCACCGCTACTGGCCGGGAAGGTGAGGGTAGCGCCAGGATCTTTCTCTGCCGGTGCTCTCAACTCAACCGTTTTCACCGAACCGGCTGCACCACCGGCCCAGTTAGTTAGGTAGGTGGTCAGGATGTCCACACAGGCGGCCGTGCTGGAGGTCCAGCAATTGTGGCCGCCGGCGACCTTAGCCACCATTTCAGACTGGGATGGGGCATCCAGATTCACCACCGTGCGCGCCTGGGCGTAGGCAGTGTTGATGTCCTGCTCGTTGACGAACGTTGGGGACTGGCCACCGGCGTTGTGGCAGGCGCCACACTTGTCCTGAGTGGCCAGGTTGTCCCAGACCGCCAGTTTGAAGGCCTGGACATCGTCGTTCTCGGGCGCAGGGCCGGTGTAATTCACACTGGACGCGCTCGCCGAGGTGTTGGGCAGGGATTCGGTGGATTCGCCTCCGCAAGCACTCAGCAGCAAAGCGGCTGCGATCAGTGCCAGAAAGGAGCGCATGGGGGTCATTGACGGGCGGTTTATGGTCATCATGGCGTCCTCAATCTCCCATGCAGTAAACGGCGGATTCGGCAAAGACCTGTTTCAGGTCAAAGCCTTGGGCGCGGAAACTGCTAACCATGCTGCTGACCTGAGAGCGGTCAGAGGCATTGGAGGGTGGTCGCAGGCACACGTTTTCAAACACCTTTTTCACCTGGCATTCGGCGAACGCTTCGGATTGGGCGAATTCACGCCCCAGACTCTTGGCGCCCTGACCACTGCCGCTCAGGGCTGAATCCCAGCCTAGCCGCCGGTTGGCACCGGAGCGCCAGTAATTGTCCCAGCTGTCGTCGGGCGTGACGTAGCCCTGTTCAAAGGTGGCGGAATTGATGTGGTATTTCGCTTGCACCCGGGTACCGGTTACCGGATCGAGATCGCTGGCGGTGTTGTACACCAGCCGGCCCAGCTCACCGTCGGGATCGGCATTAGCGTCATACTCATAGTCGTAGTAAGCGAAGGCTTGGGCCATCGGGTCCATGCCACTGTGGCAGCCGACGCAGTTGTTCAGGAACACCCGGCTGTCACCTCCGGGGCTGCGTGACACGTCCTGGCGAATTCGATCGGGCGGTCGGGTCACGTCGGCAACCTGCTCGAGGTCGTTGCACATGTGGTTCATCAGTGTGAAACGGAACATGGCCCGATTGGTCCCCGCACTGAAGAAGGCCCGGGCCGCAGCACGGGAGGTCATGACACCGGCGGTGGCCGACGTTGGCAAGCCGGAGTAGGTCGACTGGTTCACCCGGATCAGGTTGTCCTTGAGGCTGAAGCCGCCGTCTTCCAGCGCTTCGTAATGGTTGTTGTTGCTCTGGGAGTAGCCCGGAAGGCCGAGCGCCGGGTTACCGATGTAGAGAACATCGTCGTAAAGCACGGTGCGAAAATCCGCGTCGTCCCGCACCAGCCCGATCACCGTGGCGATGTAGTCATTTAATGGTACGAACTTGGACTGGGCTTCGTTGGTCCAGGGCGCCGCCAGGTTTTTCAGGGTAACGTCGTAGAAGGCGCTGTTTTCCATGGCAATGTCAGCGGCGGCGAGTTCGTTACCACCGCTGATCTGTGCTGCCATGTTATTGAGGACCGTGGCTGAGGGTGGAACACCCGCAATCCGATCGTGAATTCGTTTGGCCTGTTCTCTGGGGCCGGCCTGGGCAACGCTGGCCTGAAACAGTGCCAATGTGAGAAGGAGCAATGTACTACTCGCCTTGCCTACCAGCAGTCTGGTGCGGTGTCGGGCTTTCATGTCCGGGTCCTCGGTGGGTTATTCGCGACGCTAACGTAAACCAGAGTTAACACAGTCAACAGTTTAATCTTGGTAATCTAGGCCAAAATGAGGGATGGGCCACGGAATTACATTGCGTTACTCAAAAGCCTTGGAGCTGGGGACCGAATCCGACTTAGTTTATTGATGGAAACGTTGACCAGCACAGGGTTTGTCCATTTTGACTACACGATTTTCATTACGAGCGATTCTGCCATCACTGATGCCAGCCTTTGGCCTGATCAGTGCGGTTTCGCTGTCCGGCTGCCTGTCCAGCAGTGACAGCCAGACCGCAGACCCTGTGGTGGTCGAAAATCCGGTCGCCTATGTCCAGCGCACCCTGCAGATTGAAGAGAATTCTGGGGCGCTGGTTGAAGACAATCTGGCGGACCCGGCGGCGTTTAGACCGGGTGCAAGGCTCTATCTGAAGCCTAGCGCAGCGGCTGGCGCCAGCGCGCGGGACATCACCTCAAGGGCCTTCGCCGGTGCCGGTTTCCTGAATGATGAAGGCGAATTGCGCTACGACGTCAAGGACCTGCACGTGTCCCAGGATGGCACGCGGCTGTTGTTTGCCATGCGCGCGCCGGAAATTGAGGGCGCGGACAACGAGGATCAGCCGACCTGGAACATCTGGGAGTACGACTCAGCGTCCGACACACTCAGCCGGATTATTGGTTCCGATGTTACTGCCCGGGCCGGGCAGGACGTAGCGCCAGCCTATCTGCCCGATGGCCGGATTGTGTTTTCATCCACGCGCCAGCGCACCTCCAAGGCCATTCTGCTCGATGAGGGCAAGCCCCAGTTCCCGGGCCTGGATGAAGACCGGGACACCGCCGCATTCGTGCTGCACGTGATGGACGATGACGGCGAAAACATCGAACAGATGACCTTCAATCAAAGCCACGACCTGGACCCGCTGGTGACCGACAACGGCACCATTGTGTTCAGCCGATGGGACAACGCCGGGCAAACCCGCGATAACGGCGTCAATCTTTACCAGGTCAACCCTGATGGCACCGGCCTCAGCTATCTGTATGGCCGGCATTCTCATGATTCAGTGTCCGACAGCAGCGACGTTCAGTATCTGAAGCCGCAGAAAACTGACTCCGGTGCTGTGCAGGTTCAGCTGCGACCCTTTGAAAGTAACGATTACGCATCGGTACCCGCGGAAATATCTGTGGACGAATACGTTGAGGCCGACATGCGCCTGGACGGCAGTGCCGGCTCCGGTCAGCGCACGCTGGTGGCCGACGTGGGTTTTGACGGTGAGCCGTCGTTGCAGGGCAGTTACGGATCAGTATCGCCATTGCTGGATGGTACCGGCCGTTACCTGGTGAGTTGGACGCCGTGCCGGCTGCGGGATATCGCTCGCGAGCAGATCGTGAATTGCACCCAGGAACGACTGGATTCAGAAGCCTACGAACCGGCCGCCCCGGTTTACGGTCTCTGGCTGCTGGACGTTGCCAGTGGCACCCTGCGTCCTGTCGTTCCGCCCATTGAAGGCGAACAGTTTGATGAGGCGGTGTTGCTGAAAGAGCGCACTCTGGAAACCTTCTTGCCTGAGAGCCAGTTCTCCGGTGATCAGGGGGTGCTGGCGGACGATGGCTACGGAGTGCTCGATATCCGCAGCGTGTACGATCTGGACGGCGTGGATACCGCTCCAGGTGGCATTTCAATAACGGCCGATCCGGTACAAACCCCAGCCGATGCCCGCCCCGCACGTTTCCTGCGGTTGGAAAAACCGGTGGCCATGCCCGATGACAACGTGCGCGACTTCGACAATAGCGCGTTCGGTCGCAGTCGCGGTCAGCTGATGCGGGAAATCCTCGGCTATGTGCCGGTGGAACCTGATGGTTCAGTGAGGGTGGCGGTGCCTGCCAATGTTGCCTTTGCGGTCAGTGTCCTGGATGCAGACGGCCAGCGGGTTGGCCCACGCCACCAGAATTGGCTGTCGGTGCGCCCGGGCGAGGTGTTGGCCTGCCAGGGCTGTCACGATCCCAACAGTGATGTTCCTCACGGTCGTCCGGATGCCGGCCCGGATTCGGTGTGGGCCGGGGCGCCCACCACCGGCCTGCCGTTTCCAAATACCGAATCCGCGCTGTTCGCTGACATGGGCGAAACCATGGCGCAGACCTATGCCCGGGTGAATGAAACCCGCAAACCAACGGCCGACCTGATCTACGAAGACGAATGGACTGATCCAGGGGCAACGGCCAAAGCCGCAAGTTTCACGCTTGCCTACGGTGATCTGGATACCCCTCCACCCATTTCTGGAGTCTGTGCCACCGAGTGGGCGCCCAATTGCCGGATTGTGATCAATTACGAGCAGAACGTTCACCCTCTGTGGAATTTGAATCGTGAGGTCCTGGACACCAACGGTGTCACCGTACTGGAAGACAACACCTGCACCGGCTGTCACGCCCCCACTGATGACGGTGGCATGGCCCAGGTGCCTGCCGGCCAGCTCGACCTGACCAACGGACCCTCGCCGGCTGAGCCGTTGCATTTCAACGCCTATCGCGAGTTGCTGTTCACCGATAACGAGCAGGAGCTGGTCAATGATGCCCTGGTGGATCGCCTGGTCGACACCGGCGAAGTGTTGCGGGACGAGGAGGGCAACCCCATTCTCGATGCCAATGGTATGCAACAGCCCATCTTTGCCACGGTGCCAGTAGCGGCCAGCATGTCGGTCAACGGCGCCCGGGCCAGTCGTTTCATGTCCCTGTTCCAGGCCGGTGGTACTCATGAAGGCCGCATGACCGACGCCGAACTGCGTCTGATTGCGGAATGGCTGGATATTGGTGCCCAGTATTACAACAACCCGTTCGATGCCCCTGAAGACTGACATAGGACCGACCCCCGAATCATGCGCCTCGCCTTGCTGCTGCTGAGTTTTATTTTGCCTGTTACCGGCTGGGCCGGCTGGCTGTGGGACTCTGGCGAGCAGGCGTTGCCGAAGGTTCAGGTCAGCGAACCGTTTGTTGAATGGCGCAGTGGCCCGGCGGTGGGCTACCCGGTGTTCCACACCAGTGAGCAAGGGGAATGGTTGCAACTGCTTCAACGGAAAACCGGTTGGATCAAGGTTCGCGACGAACGGGGCCGGGAAGGCTGGATTTCGGTGGCTGCGATTGCCCAGACCCGGGATGCCACGGGCGAGTTGGTGCAGCTGTCGGTGCCCAGCTTCGAGGAATTTCGCAATCGTCGCTGGGAAGCCGGACTGATGATGGGCGAGTTCCAGGGTGCCGCAGTCACCTCGGCCTACGGCGGTTACGGGATGACCCGGAACCTGTCCGCTGAACTCTGGGCATCGCAGGTGCTGGGTAGCGCCTCGGAACTGCGTCTGGTTAACGCCAATCTGGTGCACCAGCCATTCCCACACTGGCGGGTATCGCCGTTTTTTACCCTTGGTATTGGCCATATCTGGGTTGACCCGAAGGTGACCCTGGCCGAACCGGAGGAACGGGATAACACGGTTGGCCATGCTGGCCTCGGCGTCCGGGCATACATCACCGATCGATACTTTATTCGGGCGGAAGTGAAGGACTACAAGATCTTCACCACGCGCTCGACCAACGAAGAAGCGACAGAATGGAAAATCGGACTAAGCATCTTTTTCTGAACGGACTGTGTCTGTCCGCCGCCCTGCTGATGCCGGTAGGCGCGATGGCAGCCGACGACGACCGTCCATTGATTGAGTCGGACGTAACACCGGTGCCGGTGGATGAGTCCCTGATCGATACCGAGAATTTCGAGGTGGGTGCCTTTGTGGGTTTCCTCACCATCGAAGATTTCGAAAGCTCTGTGGTGTATGGCGGCAAGCTTACTTATCACCTCAGCGAATCGTTCTTCTTCGAAGCCGGAGTAGGATTTGCCGAAGCCGGCGAAACCAGTTTCGAAAAACTGGCCGGTAATGTGGAAGTTCTGACCGAAGACGAGCGGGACTACACCTATTACAACATCAACCTGGGCTACAACGTGTTGCCCGGTGAAGCGTTCCTGACCGAGAACTACGCCTTTAACACCAACTTCTATTTAATTGCCGGGGCCGGCGCGACGGATTTCGCGGGTGACACGCGCTTCACCGTAAATGCCGGTGCGGGCTACCAGGTACTGCTGACGGACAGCGTTGCCGTGCACCTTGGTGTTCGCCAGCACTTTTACCGGATAGATGTCCTGGGCAGCGAGAAAACGTCCATTAACACCGAGGTCAGTTCCGGCCTGTCGGTCTTTTTCTAACAACAACTCAATAACAACGGGAGTCACTTGTTATGACCAGATTATTGCCCTTGCTGATGGTTGGTATGGCGTTCACCGGGCTGGCGATGATGGCCCAGGCCGAGGCCATCAACGTGCCGGCGCCGGACTTTACCCTGGAGAGCCGGTCCGGTGAAAACCTGCGCCTGGAAGACTACCGCGGCGAAGTGGTGATGCTGAATTTCTGGGCCTCCTGGTGTGGCCCCTGTCGTCAGGAGATGCCGCTGATGGACGAGCTCTACAGCCAGTACAAGGATCTTGGCTTTACCATCCTGGCGGTCAATGTCGATGAGAACCGGGACGAAGCTTTGCGGTTTCTGGATGCCGTGCCGGTGGATTACCCGATTCTCTATGACCCCGAGAGCCGGGTCAGTGAGCTGTACGAAGTCCAGGCCATGCCTACTACGGTCATGATAGACCGCAATGGCAATGCCCGATTCGTGCATTACGGTTATCAGCCGGGCTACGAGGACGACTACGAACAGCAGATTCGGGAATTGGTGCGCGAGTGAGCTGGGGCAGGATTAACCGGGGAAGGTTGGACGTTATGCGTGGTGTATCTCTGACGATGCTCCTGGGTTTGGTGCTGGTGCTGATGTCCACCGCGGGCTGCAGCGACATCAAACCCTGGGTGAAACCGTATGAGCGCGACAAGCTGGCGGACCCGGTGATGAGTCTGAGCCGGCATGGCAAGGCCGACGTCTATATGCACCACGTTTACCAGGCCCGGGAATCGGCGCGTGGCTCTGAGGGCGGTTCTGGAGGTGGTTGTGGCTGTAACTGAGGCGCGCCGAATCCACTATGGCCTGGCGCTGCTGCTGGCCCTGTTACTGGCCTTGGCGGCGCCGCTGGTTTCGGCCGCGACCCTGCCCGAGGACAACGTCGATATGCTTTACCATCGCTACGACGGTGGTGGCATGGTGATCGACGGACCGTCCGTTTTAGTGCGGAAGAATGCCGGGCCCCAGGTGTCGTTTACCGGCCAGTACTACGTGGACTCGGTGTCCGCCGCGTCGGTGGATGTGTTGGCTACTGCCAGCCCCTACACGGAAGAGCGGGATGAGTATTCACTGGGCGTGGACTACCTGCATGAAGACGCCATCCTCAGCCTGGGCTACACCAACAGCTCGGAAAACGACTACGAAGCCAACACTGTCTACTTCTCCGTCAGTCAGGAATTCTTCGGTGGCATGTCCACCGTAACCATGGGCTATGCCAATGGCTGGGACGACGTGGGCCGGGTTGGCAACGACAACTTCAGTGAAGAAGCCGACCGACGGAATTACCAGCTTGGTTTGAGCCAGGTCCTGACCCGAAACAGCCTGCTGGGAATCGATCTGGAAGTGGTGTCCGATGAAGGCTTTCTTCAGAACCCCTACCGCCAGAACCGGTATCGCGACCCGAATGATTCAACGTCGTTCCTGTATCAGCCGGAGCGGTACCCGGAGACCCGAACCAGCACCTCGGTGGCGACCCGGGCCCTGTACTACCTGCCATACCGGGCCTCAATTCGCGGCGAGTATCGTTATTTTACGGACAGCTGGGGTATCGATGCCCATACCGTTGAACTGGCCTATGTGCATGCCCTGAACAATCGCTGGACCCTGGAAGGTTCGGTCCGTTATTACACCCAGGAAGCGGCTGACTTCTACAGCGATCTGTACGAGTTCGAGAACTCCCAAACTCACTTGGCCCGGGACAAGGAACTGAGCACGTTGTCGGGCACCACCCTGGGTACCGGTGCAGTCTATGAGTGGAAGCAGACCTCGCTGCCCGGCATCAAACGGCTTCAGTTCAGCCTGTTGTTGGATTGGCTGAACTTCGAATACGACGATTTCCGGGACGTGACCGCCAAGGGCGATTTCTTGCCCGGGGAAGAACCGCTTTATTCGTTTGACGCGCTGGTTACGCGCGCGTCCTTGATTCTTGAATACTGAGTTGGCAGGAACACTGATCATGGTGAAACCACTTAAGTCCCTCATTTTTGCTCTGGCAACCGGCTGCGCTGTTTTGATTTCCGGCCCGGCGCTGGCTCAGTCCGGTGACAATGCCGACGACAAGTCCGTTGCCCAGAGTGTCGAATCCTTGAAGAAGCAGGTCATTCGCCTGAATCGGGATCTGTTCATTCTGGAAGAGGACCTGTTGTTCCCCGCCAGTACCCAGTTTGCGGTGTTCGTGAGTGTCGACACCGGCCAGTTCCTGAAACTGGACGCGGTGAAACTCAAGGTCGATGGGGAAGTGGTGGCCTCGTACCTCTACACCGAGCGCCAGGTTCAGGCCCTAGAGCGGGGTGGCATGCAGCGTCTGTACGTGGGCAACCTGAAGACCGGAAACCACGAAGTGACAGCGTTTGTCGAGGGCATCGGGCCAGACAATCGCGCCTACAAACAAGCAGCCACCCTCGATTTCGAAAAGGGCACCGGCACGGCAGCACTGGAAATCCGGGTGCAGGACCGCTCCTCCGACTACCAACCCACCGTGTCGATAGTGGCGTGGGATTAGCGGCGTGGGATTGAGCTGGGGAGTGAACTGAATCGTGGCATTGAAAGCGGGCATCTTAGCCAGAAAACGTTCGACCTGGATCGCGGTCAGCTGCCTGTGGCTGATGGCGAGCGCGCCGGGGTGGGCGAATGAGCCTGCGCCGGAACGGGTCCAGGATCTCCGTTATGGCTGGGTGCTCTACAACTACCACCAGGGCCAGGCCTTCGATGCGCTGACCCAGCTGTCGGTTGCCAGTGTGCAAGGCGGTATTCAGGGCCATGGCGCCCATCCCGCCCTGGTTGAAGGCGGCCTGTTGCTGTCTTATGGCATGACCCGTGAGGCTGGTGAACTGTTTACCAGGCTGTTGGGTGACGATGGCAAGGGCAGTGCGCTGTCGCCTGAGGTTCGCAACCAGGCCTGGTTCTATCTTGGCAAGGTGCTGTATCTGGAGGGCGATTACCAGCTCGCGGAAGCCAATCTGAACCGGGTCGACGGTGCAACACTGGAAACCAGCGAGCCTGAACTCTACCAGGAGTGGCTCTATCTGCAGGCCCGTCTGGCAGGGCAGCTGGCCAGTCAGCCAGACCCGGACGCCATTGGCCAGTTTCGGGATCAGCTCGACCCAAATGCCATTTGGGCGCATTACCTTACTTATAACGCCGCCATGGCGGAGCTTGCCGATGGCAATGGTGAAGCAGCGATTGCCACTCTGGCGGAGCTGATCCGGCAGATGGAAGCCGAAGCCGGCGATAGCCCTGCAGATAACGCGGAGCAGCAGGCGCTGGTGGAAAAAAGCCGACTGTCCCTGGCGCGAATTTACCTGGCGAACGGTCGCTTTGATCAGGCTTTCAGAACGCTGGAATTGCTCTCGGCGGAGGGGCCTTTTTCCGACCGGGCGCTGTTCGAGTATGCCGTTGCGGCAGCCGGGCAGGGTGAGATGGATCGGGCGTTGAACGCGATTAACGTGTTGTCCTCGCGGCAATTGTTCAGCCCCTGGTTGCAACAGGTGCCCTACGCCCGCGGCTATCTGCTGGAGCAGATGAATCGACCGGCAGAGGCGCTGGCAGCCTTCCAAGAAGCCGCTGATCGATATGCACGACTGGAGGCGGAACTGGTTACGGCCCGGACCGCGCTCAACGAAGACTCGTTGATGGCCCGGTTGGAGTTCCAGCAGGACGGCGACGGAAAGATGACCGATGCCTACGGGCGGCTGAAGGTCATACCCAGTGATTTTGGTTTATCTGAAATCCTGGCAACGGAGTCGTTTCAGCAAGCCCTCAGCGAGTTGCACGATCTCTATCGCATGCAGGCTTTCCTGGATGACTGGCAGCAGCAACTGGCGTCCTTTGAGCTGATGCTGGAGACCCGCCAGTTGCAACGCACGGCCCGGATTAAAGCCACCCGGCAGGCACTGGCCGAGCAAGAGGCCGATCAGTGGGCGGCGGAACATCAGGAGTACCGGCAGCAGATTACCGAGGCATTGGCGCGGGAAGACTACCAATTCTTCATGACCGCCGAACAAAAAGAACTGAAAACCAGGCTTGAGCGCGTTGCCGAGTCCCTGGCGGCCTTGCCCGACGACGAACGCACCCAGCGTCAGCGCGCCCAGTATCGGCGGATGCAGGCCCATTTCGACTGGATGATCGTGGATGACTACGGCGTGAATCGCTGGGCCGCGCAAAGACAGCTTCGTGAGCTGGACACGGCGATGGCGGAATTCCGGTCGCAACGTCAGACCATCGAGACGTTGATGGCTGACGACAAACAGCATCAGCGGCTGAGCGATCGCTTGGCAGCGAGGGAAACGGAGCTGACAAGCCTGCGCCAAGAGTTGGAACTTGCCTTGTCGGAGGCCCGGGGCCGGTTGATGGCCGGGGTGGATCAGGCCTTGCTGGAGCAGCGTAAACAAATGCGTAGCTATCGGGTGGCTTCTCGTCATGCCCAGGCCCGCCTGGCCGACCGCCTGTATCAGCTCCAAAGCAGACAGGGGGCGGGCGATGAATAGAGTCTCCAGGCTTATGCCCCGGCGTGGATTGGCCGTCTTGCCCTTGGCGGTAGCGCTGGCCGGCTGTCAAAGCCTGACATGGCCGATGGGGGGCGGCGATGGAACAACGCCGGAAATGCGAGCGGGGACCATTGGCGCCGTCGCTGCGACGTCCGACCCGCAAGCAGGGCAACCTTCTGCGCCCGTACGCCTGGAGTCCGCGTCGGCAAGTGCTGAGCCGGTGTCTCTGGAAACCGTCATGGCCAGCTATAGATCGCTGCTTCCCTTGGTAGAGGACCCGCGCAAACAGGTGACCATTCGCCATCGGTTGGCAGACCTGGAATTCACCCGTGCCGAGCGGAAAATGGCGGACACTGCGCAGGACGAGCTGGATGACGCCATTGAGGCGTATCAGGCCCTGCTCCGCGAATACCCGGATCGGGCTGGCAATGACCAGATCTACTATCAGCTATCCCGCGCCTGGGAGCTGCGGGGCATGACGTCTCAGCAATTGTCTGCGCTCAATACCCTGGTTGAGCGCTACCCGGACTCCTCCTACTGGACCGAAGCCCAGTTCCGGCGGGCCGACCTGCTGTTCATCAATGGCCGTTACGACGAGGCCGAGCAGGCGTTCCATCAGGTGGCCCAGACCAGCCAGCAACAGCAGACCGATCCCTCGTTCCTGGTTAACGCCTATTACATGCGTGGCTGGAGCCAGTTCAAACAGGGCCAGTATCGGCTTGCTCTGACCAGCTACATCGAGGTGCTGGACCGGGTCCTGCCGGAAGGCCAGCCGGTACAGGACATTGATCAACGCAACAAAACCCTGATTGAAGACCTGTTCCGGGTGTTCGGACTGTCCCTGTCTTATCTCGAGGGCGCTGAAACCCTGCAGGCTCTGTTCAGGCAGACCGGCAGTCGGCCCTATGAAATCCTGATTTACGACCGCTACAGCAGCTTGCTACTGGAGCGGGAACAGTACTCTGACGCCATCGACGTCTACGAGGCCTTCATTGAAGACCATCCCGGTAGTCGCTGGGCGCCTCGTTATCACATGAACATCATTGCCACGCTCGAATTGGCCGGCTTTGAACGCACACTGCCCGAGCGCAAGGCCGAATTCGTCGCCAACTACGGCCTGTACAGCAGCTACTGGCGCAATGCTGAACCGGACACGCTGGTCTACATCCGGGAACAGCTGGAGCAGCTATTGCCCGAGCTGGCGGATCGCCACTATCTGCTCGCGGGTAAAGCGGAATCGGAAACCAGCGCGCGCGACAATTACTACCGGGCGGCTGAGTATTACGCGGAATTTGCTGCAACTTTCCCAAGCCATCCAAGAACGCCCGAACGTCTGTTCCTGCTCGGTGAAACCTACCTGGAACTGGAAGACTGGGCCTCGGCCATCGAGGCGTTCGAGCGCGTCGCGTACGATTTCCCCTATGAGGGACAGCCGCCGGCACGGGCCGCTGAAGCGGGTTACGCCTCGGTTCTGGCCTACCGGGAATATGCTCGGGCCTGGCAGGCCGAGTCGGCGAGCGAGCAGCAGAGTTATGAGGATATGCAACAGCTGAATCGCTTGCGGTTTGCCAATGCTTTTCCAGCTGATTCACGGGCTCCGGACGTGTTCTTCATGGCATTGCAACGAGAGTTTGATCAGCAGAACTGGGAAGACTCGGTGGCCATGTCCAGTCGTCTGGCGGCCTGGCAACCGGCACCCAGAAAAGAGCTGATCACCGAGGCGCTGTTGCTGTCCGGACACAGTCTGTTTGAGCTTGAGCGTTATGCCAAAGCGGAGCAGGCCTATCGCGATGCGCTAGTGGCCATGGCCGAGACCGACGAGCGCCGCGACGGCGTGCGTGAAAATCTTGCGGCAACCGTGTTCCGGCAGGCCGAGCAACTGGCAGCAGCGGGCAACGTGGACGCAGCGGTGAGCGAGTACCTCCGAGTGGGAGCAGCCGTGCCGGAATCCGCGTTGCGGGCCAATGCCGAATACGACGCGGCGTCCTTGTTGGTTACCGCCGCACGCTGGGATGAAGCAATCTCGGTACTGACGGCTTTCCGGGCCGAATTCCCTGACCATGAGCTGATCGACACGGTACCCCCAAAACTGGCATTGGCTTATCGGGAGACCGGACAGTGGGAACAGGCCGGCGATGAGCTCAGACGCATGGTCGCGCTGGCATCGACACCGGAAGAGCAGCGGCAGAACCTGCAGATTGCCGCAGAGCTGTACGACCAGGCGGGTAACACCGGCAAGGCTATCGATACCTGGCGACAGTACGCCAACGCCTATCCGGAACCGGCGGATGCCTACATGGAGGCTTCTAACCGCCTGGCCGAGCTTTACCAGGCCGAGGGGGACATTACTCGTCGGGATTTCTGGCTGCGTCGGCAGATGGCGTTTGTTGATGACAATCCGGAATCCAGCGACGACCGCATGCGTTGGCTGGCGGCATCGGCGTCGGCCACGCTGGCGCGGGAAGCCTTGGAACGTTACGACGCCATCAGCCTGACCCTGCCGCTTAATGAAAGCATGGTGGCTAAAACGAATGCGCTGGAGGAAGCGGTCAACGCGTATCAGAAAACTGCCAGTTACGGACTGTCCGCGTTTTCAACCGAGGCGGGCTATCAGATCGCCCACATATACGGACGCCTGGGGGCTGATCTGATGGCATCGGAGCGGCCGCCCGGTTTGAGTGAGTTGGAGCTGGCCCAATACGAGTTGCTGCTGGAAGAGCAGGCGTATCCGTTTGAGGATAACGCCATCGATATCCATGAGCAGAACATTCGGCGCGCCCGCGAGGGCATCTACGACGAATGGGTGCAGCGGAGCTATGAAGCGCTGAAGCGCCTGCTGCCGGGCCGTTACAACAAGCAGGAAATCACTGCCGGGGTGGTCAATGAGCTGGGATAAAACAATCGCTGTGGCAATGTTGCTGGTGGTCCTGTCTGGCTGCGCCCTGAGCCCGGGACAGGATGACGCCTTGGCATCACCGGAGGCCGAGGGCCAGCGGGCAGAAGCGCAGTTGGCTGAGGACTTCCAGGCTGCGGTCGCCCTGAAACAGGCGGGTGAGTTGGAGGCCGCCAGGGACCGGTTCGGGCAACTGGCCGAGCAATACCCAGCCCGCACCGGCCCCCTCGCGAACCTGGGTATTCTCGCTTATGAGGCTGGCGACACCGAACAGGCCAGCGCCCATTTCGACGCCGTGCTTGCTCTGGATGACAGCCACCCCGTTGCGCTCAACCACCTGGGGGTGATTGCCCGTGAGGCTGGTGAATTCGAGGCCGCCGAAGCGTATTACCGGCGAGCGCTGGACGCCGATCCGAACCATCTGCCGGCCATGCTCAACCTGGCTTTCCTGCTGGATATCTATCTGGGACGTCCGGGTGATGCCCTGGGGCTGTATGAGCAATACCAAAGCCAGGCCACGGATCCTAATCCGAGGCTGGAAGACTGGATTTTCGATGCAAAAAACCGACTGTAACTTCGTCCTTAAATCTGACGCCACGACCAGAGTGAGTGACCTATGCGACTGCCCGTTCGTCTGATTGCCGCTGTTGCTGCGGTGTTGGTGCCGGTTACGGTACTGGCCCAGGATTCTGGCATTGTGACCATTGAGGGAACGCGCATCCGGGGTGACCAGGAAGTCCCCACCGTGATGTATCTGGTGCCCTGGCAACCACCGGAAGTGGAAGAGTTGCGTGCGCCCGATGAGCGCCTGATGGTGGACCAGGCGTTTGCGCCGATCGAGCGCTACGAGTTTCAGCGCCTCATTCGGTATCACCAGGCGTTCAGCGACCAGCAGGGCAATGAGCAAGGCAATGACATTGATCCCTGAAACCTGAATCGAGAATTTGTGTGATCCGCATCACAGATTTTCTGTGGCTGACCGCAAGCAAACACAAACCGCAACAAAGTCTTTCGCGAACTTACGGCTTCTGCAGAAGCCACCTATTACACTGATCCAAAACCCGCACCATGGAGCGCCCAGATAATGATTGATACCGCCGTTCGCTTTTTCCAGGAAGGTGGCTTTTTTATGTATCCGATAGCCGTAGTGCTGATCGTCGGACTCATTGTAGCCATCGAGCGATACGTATACCTGTCAGCCCAGAAGCTGACCAACCGACGCGACTTCAATCGCCTGCACCAGATGATCGCCAAGCGTGATCTCAAAGGAGCGCTCAATTTTTCCCAGGAATCTGGCAGCGCCATGTCGACCATGATTGGTTTTGGGCTGCAGCGTCTGGCTCGTCGCCAAGGTCGGGAAGAGATCGAGTACGCGATGGAAGAGGGCTTGCTGGACGTAATGCCGCGTCTGGAGAAACGCACCCAATATCTGGCAACTCTTGCCAACATTGCCACGCTGCTGGGCCTGCTGGGCACCATCATCGGCCTGATTTCCGCGTTCACCGCGGTGGCAGCGGCCGATCCGGCGCAAAAGGCCAGTCTGTTGTCCCAGAGTATCTCTGTGGCCATGAACACCACGGCGTTCGGCCTGATGTCGGCCATTCCCATGCTGCTGATTCACTCGCTGCTTCAGACCAAGACCAACGAAATCGTCGACAGCTTTGAGATGGCGGGCATCAAGGTGCTTAACCTCCTGAGCGATGGTTCAGGACAGCGTGCTCCGGCACAGCCGCAGGGTGCGCCCGCGGCAGCACACAATTCTGCACCGGCAGGATCGGTGGCCTGATAACCAGTAAAAAGGACATCAGGCCATGAGACGCAAGCATCGCAGGCTACAGAGTGAGGCGGATCTCGACATCACCCCGTTCATGAATCTCATGATCGTGCTGGTGCCGGTTCTGCTGCTGAATATGGTGTTCGCCCATACCAGCGTGCTCGAGCTCAATTTCCCGACCGGAGACAGTGTGTCGTCGGAGCGGAAGGAAGAACTACAGATTCAGGTGGTGATTTACGATAACCGCCTGGTGGTTGCCGACAACCAGGGCGGGGTGATCAAAAATATCCCGGAGCACGAAGGCAACTACGATTTCGGGCTGCTGAAAGACGTCATGAAAGAACTGAAGAGCCGGGTCCCGGACAAGAAGGACGTCATCATCATGCCCTCCCGGAAAACCTCGTATCAGACCCTGGTGTCGGTGATGGACACAGTCAGGTCTTACGAAGCAGTGGTGGCTGGAAGCGTGGTCGAAGCCGAGCTGTTCCCGGATATCTCTCTGGGTGACGCGCCGGTGCAGGCCGAGCAGGCTGGCACGGTCAAGGGTGGCGAGGTGAGCTCATGAAAGAATCCGCAAAAGCGAGAAGGCTCAAACGTCATTACCGGCGCAATAAGAACCAGGGCAAGATGAATCTGGTGTCGCTGATGGACATCTTTACCATCCTAGTGTTCTTTCTGATGGTGAACTCGTCCTCCGACGTGCAGGTCCTGAACCAGGACAGCACCATCAAACTGCCGGATTCCACCGCTGAGCAACGTCCGGATGATGTCTTGGCGCTCACCGTGACCGACAGCGATATCCTGGTGAACGGTCGGGTAGTGCTCGATCGTGCCCGTTTCCAGGCCTTTGACGGCCAGGTGGAGCCGGCGTTGAAGGAAGAACTCAGCTACCAGGCCGGACGTTCCAGCACACCGGCGCCTGAGGCAGGTCGCCCGATAACCATCCTGGCGGATCGGGAACTGCCTTATGAGTTGCTGAAGAAGATCATGTCCACTTGTGTGGATGCCGGTTACGCGGCCATTTCCCTGGCGGTGAACCAGCGCACAGAGCAGGGGGCCTGATCATGATGGATTATCGGCACGGACTCCCCTGGAACCGCGAGCGTGGCGAGCGGAAACGCCTGCTGACGGTGGCGTCGGTGGTGCTTCCGCTGTTTCTCGCCTTTGGCGGGTACGTCACCTGGATCGAGTTGCCGGAGCAGGATCGCAAGGAAAAAGAGGCGCTGCCGCCGCAACTGGCGAAGCTCATCATCGACAAAAAAGAACCGCCGAAACCGGCAATGCCTGAACCGGAACCAGAGCCCGAGCCGGAAAAACCAGAGCCGGAGGAAAAGCCGGTGGAGGTGGCCGAGCCTGAACCGGTTCCCGAACCGCCGGCAGCGGCTCCGGAACCTGAGCCTGAGCCTGA
Source organism: Marinobacter sediminum (assembly GCF_016820575.1). Classification (GTDB taxonomy): domain Bacteria; phylum Pseudomonadota; class Gammaproteobacteria; order Pseudomonadales; family Oleiphilaceae; genus Marinobacter; species Marinobacter sediminum. The sequence goes on from NZ_JAEMQH010000002.1 coordinate 626,528, forward strand.
ACCTGAATTGGCCGAAAAGCCTGAACCTGAGCCCAAGCCTCAGGAGGTTGAGAAGGCCCGTGAGAAAGCACGGAATACTGGCATCCTGGCCATGGGCAACGAACTCTCCAAACTGAGTTCACTGGCGAAGTCGGTGAAACTGGACGCGCCGGTGACCAAAACGGCTGAGCCGATCGCCCGCAAGACCACAGACGCGTTGGCGGCCCGAGCCACGGCGACCAGCAAAAGTGCCGGGGTGGACGAGGGGGCACTGCAGCGGGAAACCCGTCAGGTGGCGCTGGCCGAGCGGCAGCGAGCGGAAGTCAAAGAGGCTGAACGGGTAGCGGCGGCCAAAGTGGCAGCGCGACGCGAGCAGCAACAAGTGGCCTCGAAGACGCGTAGCAAGGAAGAATTGCGGCGCACCATGGATGCCAACAAGTCAGCGATTTACAGCATTTACAATCGGGAGCTACGACGCAAACCCTCGTTGCAGGGCAGTATCACGCCGGAATTGGTGATCGAGGAGAGTGGCCGTGTTTCCAGCTGCTCGGTGGTGGAATCGACTCTCAATGCACCGGCGCTCGAGAACAAAATCTGTAACCGCCTGCGGTTGGTGGATTTTGGGGCCCGTCCGGGCGTCGACACCACCAAGATCCGCTACCCGATTGAACTGTTGTCCAGCTAAGACCTGGCCGGACAACAGTTGTTCCCTGCTCAGGCCCGGGTGTTTTTCGACCGGGCCAGGGCAAACGCCACACTGACCAGACCCGAGCCGACCAGGGCGCCTACGAACGGCATCAGGGTCGGGATACTGCCGGGGAAACTGGCCGCTTCCAGACCCGCCATCACCGATCCGCCTGCGATCCAGCCCGGCAGGATTGCTCCCAGAAGACCGGCCAGCCCACCGAGGATGGCGGCTGTCGTCGTCATCCGTGACCACAAACCCATCAATACCGGCAGAACGGCGGTGGCACACAGCAGGTCCGCGATCAGGAAAAGCCTCAGAACCGAGATGCCCTGCAATGCCACCAGCACCACCGGTACCATCAGCGCCACGGTGATCCAACGCGCCGTATTCAAGGACAGGCCCTTTTTTTCGGTGACCGCCAGAGAGGCCAGGGCGTTCTGCAAGGTATCAACCGACGAGGCGACCAAGGTTATGGCAAGGATGAGTGCCGGCAGCGTAAGCCACACCGGTGCCTCTGACAGCAAGGCAAAGAACGGAATCGGAGGGTTACCCAGGTCGGTACCGCTGAGAGCGGCCATGATGCCCAGGCCGCCGACAAGCGCGACGACGATAACGGTAATGATGCCGCCCAGGGCAGCGCCACGGCTCAGGCTGCCGGTGTCCCGGGCCGACCAAAGGCGCTGCCAGTAGCCCTGATGAAACAGGTTGGCCGCGGTAACGGCAATCACCAGAGTGAGCGCCACGCTGAGGGCGCTGGCTGTGGGTACATCGGGCAGACGCGCTGCGGAAAGTTCCGGCAGTTGCCCAAGCCCAACAAAGCCCACGATGGCAAGCAGGCCAATCAGCAGGAACGCCTGCCACTGGTCAGTCACAATGCTGGCGCGCAAGCCGCCCCAAGCGGTGTAGATCAGGGTGGTGATGGCAACGCCCAGCACCACCAGTTTGCCGTTGATTCCCGACAGCATGGAAGTGATTGCGCCAATAGCGGTCAATTCGGCGGTCAGAAAACACAGCATGTAGAGTACGGAAATCAGCGAGACGTAGTGCCTCACGCCACGGCCGTAACAAGCCTGTGCGAACTCTCCAATGCTGCGACCTTGAGGCAGAAAACGCCGGATTGCCGGCCCACAGAAGGCGAACACGATGAACGGCAGTGCGGCACCGATGGCGTAACCGGCCAGTGCTACCGGGCCAACCAGGGCGCCCACTTCAGGCGGCGCGAACAGAATCCAGCCACCCATACCTGAAGCCAGGAACGAAAGCCCCAGTGCCCGGGCACCCTGGGTATTGCGAGCGGTGACGAAATCGTCCAGGCCGCCGTCGGCCAGACGGGCGCGCAGCCCCAACCAGGTAAACACGAGCAGGGCGGCAGTCAGTGCTGCCACGGTGGTGTAGAACATTTGGGGGCTCCGCCAGTCAAAGGGAAGGCAATAGTGCCACAACCGCTTGGGAGCGGCGAGTCAGAACCGCGCCATGGCGGGGCTTGGGGTGCTTATCCCTGCCGCGTTTGGAATTTTGACAAGCATCAATCAAAGGACGGGCTTATCCTTTAAGGTGAGGAATAGCCAATACACGACCGGTCTGCGGACTGGCAGGAGACGCTGATGACGAATCGCAAAGCAGAACTTGAAACCCTGAGAGCGGACCTGAAGGCCAGGTTGTCCCGCTTTGAAGCCCACCAGCATCGGGAAGATGGTGCTCTGGACAAAGATTTCGAGGAGCAGGCCACCCAAACCCAGAATGACGAAGTGGTGGATTCTCTTGAAACCGAAACCCGTGAGGAACTGGTGCAAATTGAGCGTGCCCTGGAGCGCATCGAGCACGGCCTGGGCGACGAGTGTGCATCCTGTGGCGAGCCTATCGATCCCCGACGCTTGCAGGTGCTGCCATACACCACCGTCTGTGTGGACTGCGCCGGTGAGTGACGGCCGCCGGTGAGTTTGGACGACGATGGAGTCACAGCCAGTCTTCCGGACCCGGGGCCTAACCAAATCCTATGATCAGGGGGAGGTTACCGTTCGCGCACTCCGCGGTGTGGATCTGGAACTGTACACCGGCGAACTGGTGGTCTTGCTGGGGGCATCCGGTTCCGGCAAGTCAACTTTGCTCAATATCCTCGGTGGCCTGGATTTGCCCACCTCCGGCGAAGTTAGCTATGGCGATCTGGATTTGAGTGTCGCGAATGATCGACTGCTTACCCGGTACCGCCGCGAGCATGTTGGTTTTGTGTTTCAGTTCTACAACCTGATCCCAAGCCTGACCGCTCTTGAAAATGTTGCCGTTGTCACTGAAATCGCCGCCAACCCCATGACCCCGGAAGAGGCACTGAGGCTGGTCGGGCTGCAGGATCGTGGGCTCCATTTTCCGGCCCAACTGTCCGGCGGTGAACAGCAACGGGTGGCCATTGCGAGGGCCATCGCCAAGCGCCCGGCGGTGCTGCTGTGCGACGAACCCACCGGAGCACTGGATTCCACCACCGGTATCCTGGTGCTCGAAGCCCTGGAGAGTGCCAACCGCGAAACCGGAACCACAACCGTGATCATCACTCACAACGCGGCCATTGCCGGCATGGCGGACCGGGTAATCACGATGTCTGATGGCAGCATCAGTGGTGAGCGACGCAACACCAAACGCCAGCCACCGACAGAGCTGAGCTGGTAGCCTGATGTTTCTCGCCCGGAGTGTGCTTGGCACCAAGTTGCGGCGAGAACTCTGGCGGATGAGGGGGCAGGTGCTGGCTATTGCTCTGGTCATTGCCGGCGGTGTTGCAGTCTGTGTGATGTCACTGGTGGCGTATTCGTCCCTGAACGCGACGCGCGAACTGTATTACCAGCAGAATCAGTTTGCGGAGGTGTTCGCGCCGCTCAAACGCGCCCCAATGCAGTCATTGCACCGGGTGTCGGAGATTCCCGGCGTGGTTCGCCTGAGCGCGCGGGTGGAGGCGGCGGCAAAACTGGAACTTCCAGGCTTCACCGAACCTGTCTCGGCCAGGGTGCTGTCGGTGCCGCCGAGCGGTCAACCTGAGGTCAACCGGCTGTTTGTCAGGCAGGGGCGATTACCCGCGCCCGGACGCAACGCCGAGGCCGCTATAGTTGGTGCTTTTGCCGAGTCCCATGGATTACTGCCGGGTGACCGGTTTTCGGTGATCATCAACGGCCGCAAGCAGACTCTGGTGGTCACTGGCATCGTAGAATCCCCTGAATTTATCTATGTGCTTCCGCCCGGTGGCATGCTGCCGGATTTCAAGCGCTTCGGCGTACTCTGGCTCAGCCAGGACTCGCTGTCGGCAGCCATGGATATGCGAGGCGCGTTTAACAGCGTCGTTGTCCGAGTGCAGCCGGGTTACCCACTGGCCTCGGTCATTCATGATCTGGACCGGGTGCTGGATCGATACGGTGCCACCGGCGCATTCTCCCGCAGGGATCAGTTTTCCCACCGCTTCCTCAGCGATGACCTGGATCAGCTCAAGATCATGGCGACGGTATTCCCCCTAATTTTCATGGGCGTTGCCATGTTCCTGCTGCATGTGGTGATCAGTCGGTTGGTGAATACCCAGCGCGACATCATTGCGGTGCTGAAGGCCTTTGGTTACAGCAATCGGCAGATTGCCTGGCACTACAGTCAGTTGGTGCTGGCCATTGCGGCCATTGGGCTTGTACTGGGGCTGCTCGCCGGTGTCTGGTTGGGCGGCGGGCTAGGCGAGCTGTACATGGAGTTCTATCGTCTGCCGGGCTTGCTGTTCCGCCTGAACCCGGCCTGGCTTGCGTTGCTGATCCTGATCACCGGCTTTGTGGCCTGGCTCGGTGGTTGGCGGGCCATACGCCAGGCGGCGGCCTTGCCCCCTGCTGAAGCCATGCGCCCGGAGGGCCCGGCGCGGTTTCGAATGGCCGGAGCTGAACGCTGGTTCTCGGGTATCCGTCTGAGCCAGCCCTCGCGCATGATTATCCGGCAAATGGCCCGCCGGCCCTTGCGGGCATTGCTGTCGATGGTTGGCATAGCCATGGCCACGGCGATCGTCATGGTTGGTAATTTCCAGTTCGATTCCGTTTCGCTCATGGTCCAGACCGAATTCGCCCGGGTTCAGCAGCAGGATCTGACCGCGACCCTGGTTGAGCCGGTGAACGCCGCAGCGCTGTTCGGCCTGCAGCGCCAGCCGGGTATTCGTTACGCCGAAGGCCGACGATCGGTGGCGGTAAGGTTGGTGAACGGCCACCGCGACCGAAGAAGTGTGCTGCATGGTATGCCGGCGGGGGCCCGCCTGCAGTTCGTGGTGGACAAGGACCTGCAAGCCGTGGACCTACCGGCAGAGGGGCTTCTGCTGACTGATTTTCTGGCATCGGAGCTCGGCGTCGGTCCCGGAGAATACCTGCGGGTCGAGATGTTGGAGGGGGATCGGCGAACCCTCTCTGTGCCGGTGGCTGGCGTGACCAGCGAGTTTCTCGGTGTGGGTGCGTACATGCGCCTGCCGGCCCTGAACAGGGCTCTGGGGGAAGGCCCTGTTATCAACCAGATCCTGTTGTCGGTGGATCCAGCCAGAAAAGACGAAGTTTATCAAAGTCTGCGGGAGGCGCCGGGCGTGCTTGGTATCGGCATCCGGCAGGCCATGCTGGACAGTTTTTACGACACCCTGGCACGCACCTTTTTGACGTTCACCTTTTTCAACAGTCTGCTCGGGGCAATCATCGCCTTCGGCGTGATCTATAACACCATTCGTATCGCACTCGCCGAAAAGGGCCGGGAACTGGCCAGTCTGCGGGTAATGGGTTACACCCATAACGAGATCGCCCACATTTTATTTGGAGATATGGCTGTGCTGCTGGTGTTTGGCATTGTTAGCGGCTGGCTGTTTGGCCAGGGCCTGGCCTGGATGATCATCACCGCCATGCAAACGGAACTGTACCGGGTGCCGCTGACGATTACCGCACATACGCTGGGCATCTCGGCGACGGTGGTGTTTGTGTCGGCCACGGTGTCCGGTGGTGTTGCTTGGTGGCGTCTCAGGCATCTGGATCTGGTGGCCGTGCTGAAAACCAGAGAGTGAAAAAGTGAGAGCAAGAATGAACGGACCAGGGATTGGCTATGGCGGTTGAACGTTTTTCGGCGAAGTGGGTGTTCTGGGCGGTGTTCGTTGCCTTGGCCCTGGGTGCCTTGTATGTGACTTTGCGCCCGGATCCGGTCTGGGTGGATCTGGCGCCGGCGACCCGGGGCGGCTTGGTTGTATCGATCACGGAGGAGGGCAAAACTCGGGTCAAGGACCGTTACCTGGTTTCCTCCCCGGTGTCGGGGTACCTCCACAGGCTCTCGCTTGAGGTGGGCGATCCGGTTGCACCGGGTCAGTTGCTGACCGAGGTTGATCCCATGCCCGCCAGTGTTCTGGATGCCCGCAGCCGGGCTGAAGCCGAAGCCCGGATTGGCGCCGCCAGCTCAGCCTTGAATTCGGTTCGTCAGAAAGTGACGGCGACCGAGGCCGAGGCAACCTTGGCTGCCAGAGAGCTGGTGCGTCTTCGGGCCCTGAGTGACAGTCGATTTGTTTCGGATGATCGATTGCAACAGGCGGAGGCGGCCGATGCCCGGGCACAGGCGATACTGCGGTCGGCCCGTTTCGATGAGGAGGTTATGGTCCATGAGCTGAAGGCGGCGCGTACCCGGCTGGAGGTGTCGGCTGCTCGATCGTCGGGTAATGGCGAGGTGGAGCGGGTACCGGTGAAATCTCCGGTCGCTGGAGCCGTTCTTGGTCTGGTTCGCGAGAGTGAAGGCGTGATCCAGGCGGGTGAAGCCATTCTGGAGGTGGGTGATCCCGGCGCGTTGGAGGTGGTGGTGGACGTGTTGAGTTTTGACGCTGTGAAACTGGCGCCTGGAATCCGGGTTCACCTCAGCGGGTGGGGTGGGCCGACCCTTGAGGCGACGGTGAGGCGCGTGGAACCGGTAGGTTTTGAGGACATTTCGGCCCTGGGTGTTGAAGAACAGCGGGTGCAAGTGGTGGCGGATATTGTCAGTCCTCCTGAGGACTGGCAGACACTGGGTGATGGCTATCGGGTGGACGCCACCTTTGTGCTGTGGGAGGCAGAGGATCTGCTGCGGGTGCCAGCTTCGGCGATATTCCAGGAGGCCGGGCAGGATCAGGTTTTTCGGGCGATTGAGGGCCGGGCCGAGCGCACGGCGGTAGCGACGGGCCGGAGCAACGGCCTGGATACGGTTATCCTGGAGGGACTGGCCGAGGGTGATCAGATCGTGCGCCACCCGGACAGCCAGCTGAAGGATGGAGTCAGAATTCAGGAACGCTGACGATGACCCGAAAAAACTGGGAAAAACCCCGCGTCGCTGACTAGACTTGGTGTCCAAGAAAAATAACAAGAGCAAAACAACAAAACGGGAGTTCAGCTCCATGACGCGTTACGACACGCTCATCCTCGGCGGACGCTATTTTGACGGTACCGGCGGGCCTTCCAGTATTGCCCACATTGCCATTCGTGAAGGCCGGGTCGAGCGGGTATTCAATTCAGAGCCCGATCTCAGCCTGGCAGACCGTGTGATTGATGCGGAGGGCTGTTGGGTGATGCCAGGGTTTCTGGATACCCATACCCATTACGACGCCGAACTGATCGTTTCGCCCTCGCTGTCCGAGTCGGTGCGGCACGGAGTTACCACCGTGTTGATTGGCAGCTGCTCCCTGAGCATGGTCTGTTCAGACGCGGAAGACGCTTCGGACATCTTTACCCGGGTGGAGACCGTGCCGAGGGAGAAAGTATTGCCTATTCTCCAACAGCATAAGAACTGGCGCACGCCCTCGGGCTGGTTGAGCTTCATCCGGCAACAGCCGCTCGGACCCAACGTCATCAGCTTCCTCGGCCACAGCGATCTGCGAGTAGGGGTGATGGGACTCAACCGCGCCACGGATCGCAAGGTAACCCCAACGTCGGAAGAAATGGGGCGGATGGAGCAGCTGCTGGAGGAAGCTTTGCAGCTGGGCTTTCTGGGCTTGTCGACCATGTGCCTGAAATGGGACAAGGTGGATGGTGACCGGGAATGGTCCAAGAGTTTGCCCAGTACCTACGCCCGTTGGCGTGAGGTCAGCCGGCTGAACCGGCTGCTGCGTCGTTATGGCCGGGTGCATCAGGGCGCGCCCAATGCTGCCAATCCGCTTCAGGTCACCCAGTATCTGCGGGAGACCCTGGGCTGGTTTCGCAAGCCGCTGAAAACCACGCTGATTGCGATGATTGACTTAAAGGGCAACCCCACGGTTCGGCCCATGGCCAACCTGGTCGCCTGGATCGCCAACGCACTTCGGGGCAACTTCCGTTGGCAGCTTTTGCCAACGCCCTTCGCCATCTATGCCGATGGCATGGATGTCGTGCTGTTTGAGGAGTTTGGGGCCGGTGAGATGGCACTGGATGTGCGCGATCAGCTCGAACGCAATGAATTGCTGCAAGACGAGAGCTATCGCCGCACCTTCCGGAAATTCTACCGGAACAAGCTGTCGCCCCGGGTCTGGCAGCGGGATTTTGGCGACGCCACCATTCTTGGTTGCCCAGATCAGAGCCTGGTTGGACGCAACTTTGCAGAACTGGCCGCCGAGCGCGGTGTTCACGTGGTGGACTTTTTTCTGGATACGGTGGTGGTTCATGGTCGTGACTTGCGCTGGTTCACGGTGATCGGTAACCATCGTCAGGACCGGCTCAAGGAAATGGTCAAGAACCCCCATGCATTGATCACGTTCTCTGACGCCGGTGCCCACATTCGTAACATGGCCTTTTACAACCTGCCGCTGAGATTCCTTAAGCTGGTACGGGACAGTCACCAGCAGGGCAGTCCAGTGATGTCACTGGAGCGCGCGGTGCATCGTCTCACCGGTGAGCAGGCGGACTGGTTGGGCATTGATGCTGGCCATATCAGGGAAGGGGATCGGGCTGATATCACCATCATCGACCCGCAGGGTCTGGGCCAGGATCTGGAACAGGTGACTTGGGCCGAGATGGAAAACTTCGATCTGGAACGCATGGTTAACCGGGTGCCCGGGTGTGTGAAACACGTGCTGATCAATGGCCGGGCGGCAGTGACGGATGAAGCATTTACACCTGAGCTTGGAAAGGAAATGGGCTTCGGCCGTTTCCTGCCAGCCGCAGGAGCCTGAGACCCGTTCTATCGCAAACCTCTACGACCCACGCCCACGAAGGCGCCTAACAGGAATGACAGCATGACAGGCAGGTTCTGGTCCGCCCTGATCTGGGCGTTGGTCTTTTTCGCGGTATTCATTTGGTCTGCCATTGCCCCAAAAGACCGGGCCACCTGGGTGCTTGAGGTGCTGCCTGCTGTTATCGGTTTTGCGTTGGTAGCCTGGTGTTTTGTGCGGTTTCCGCTAACGCCCCTGGTGTATTGGCTGATCCTGGCGCATGCCATCGTCCTGATGGTGGGAGGGCACTATACCTACGCCGAGGTTCCCCTGTTCGACTGGCTCGGGGACCATTTCGGCTGGGAGCGCAACAACTACGACAAGCTTGGACATTTTGTTCAGGGCTTTGTCCCGGCCCTGGTGGCACGGGAAGTGGTTATCCGGTTTCAGGTCTTTGCCCAGCGTGGCTGGCCTTCATTTTTCATTGTCTGTTTCTGCCTCGCGTTCAGTGCCTTTTACGAGTTGATCGAATGGTGGGTGGCCCTGGCGAGCGAGCAGGCAGCGGAATCGTTTCTCGGTACCCAGGGTTATGTATGGGATACCCAGTCCGACATGGCCTGGGCTCTGTCCGGCGCCATTCTGGCCCTGGGATTGCTCGGACGGTATCACGACCGTCAGCTGGCGGCGCTCGACCGCTGACCGCCCGTTCCACGCCCCTCCTCAAGACGAAAACGACCCTGTGCCATTCAACGCGGCAAGCGGATCAGGGTTGGCCCTCCCCACTCATCATGCCTTGAACCAGTTCTCACATCCCGTTTCTTAGGGAGCGCCTGCGGCGACAGATTTGAGGCACAGTTATCTTTCAGGGCCGAGGCTTTTCGGTATCTTACCGTAACAACGTGTAACCCGATAAATGTTATGGCCAATAAAAACAGGAACTTCGTCTGACATGCTGCTGGTGCTCGCCGGATCCATTCTTACTTTCACCATGGTGCAGGAAGCCACCGTGGTGGAGCCGTTTGAAAAGGGCAGCGTTGTTATCGAGCAGGATGTGGACTCAGGGCCGGTGTTGTTGCGTTTCGATACCCGGGTAGAACCATTGGTTGAGCAGAAGTACCGGAACATCGTTCGCCAGGCCTACGACTACAGCTGCGGCAGTGCTGCACTCACCACGGTGCTCAATTTCTACCTCGGGCGAAGCCTGTCAGAGCGACAGGTGATGGAGGGGCTGCTGCATTACGGAGAAAGCGAGCGCATTGTTGAGCGCCGTGCCTTTTCGATGCTGGATATGAAGCGTCTCGTAACGGCTCTGGGTTATCCCTCTGGTGGCTTCCGGGCATCAATCGAAGACCTGAAGGATCTGGACCATCCCGCCATCGTTCCGATCAATCATGCCGGTTTCAAGCATTTTGTGGTGCTGCGAACCATTCGGGATGGCCGGGTGTACCTGGCCGATCCGTCGGTGGGGAACATCTCCTTTCTGCTGGCGGAGTTTGAGGACAAGTGGGACGACAACGTGCTGTTCATTGTCTTCCCGGGCAGTGACAAGCCACTGGATAACCTCGAACTGAAAGAGGAAGACCTGCGTTTCGTTGATGACCAGACCATGACCCTGCTGGCACTGGAACGAATTCCAGCATTCCACGAGGCAACCGAAAGACGAATCCAGAACTTGCTGGAACGCCAGAAAAACAATCCCGATGGCAGTGTCGAGAACACAAGAAAACAGCTGCACTACCGTCGCAACTAATTTCCGGGTTCATACCCGGGCCAGGAAACTAAAAATAAAATAAGGGAGTCAGGATGAATCGTTGGTTTGCGCGAGGCGTTATCCTTGTTTCCACGGCAGGACTGCTTCCGGGCATGGCCCTGGCGCAGGAAGGAAATGTGGACCAGGCGCGGGAAGCCCTGGCCAAGCAGGAGGGCGATGAGGATTCATCCCGCCAGTTGGAGGAGGTGTTCCAGGCTGCCGAGAAGAATTACTCGCTGCAGAAGAAAGGGACTCACTCCCTGACCTATTCGTTTGATTACTCCTATACCGCTGATCAGCGTATTGATTTGAGCATTTCGGACAACTCGGTGGAGAATCTTGATGTGGTTCCCTCGGCCACTCACAACTTCACCAATGCCTTTTCCTACGACTACGGCCTTCTGGACAACCTGACCGTTGGTACCCGTGTCCCGCTGGTGGTGAAATACGACTCCCAGGATGAGCTCACCGTGTACGACTTCGGTGATATCTCCTTTACCGGGCGCTGGCAGCCGTTTGCCTATGTGCCGGGTAAGATGTCCACCACGCTGTTCAGCACCTTCACTTCCAAGACCGGCGTAAGCCCCTATGAAATTGATATTAAGGAGCAGCTGTCCACCGGTAGTGGTTATTACTCCCTGTCTGGTGGTCTGAGTCTCTCCAAGGTCCTGGATCCGGTGGTGGTGTTCGGTTCTACAAGCCTGACCTACAACTTTGAAGTCGACGGTTTGGACCAGGTTCGTGGCGCCCGGCGGCTGGTCAAGGTAGATCCGGGTTTCGGCCTGTCGGGGTCGGCCGGTTTTGCCTACTCCCTGTCCTACGACATTTCGCTCAGCATATCTGCCCAGCTCAGCTACAACGACGAAACGATCCTGACCTTCAGTAACGGTGACGAGGCGGTGGCCCAGGACCAGATGACCGGCTTCCTGAGCATGTCGCTGGGCACCCGGATCAGTGACACCACCATTGTGAATACCAGCCTTGGTATCGGTTTGACCGAGGATGCCCCGGACTTCTCCCTGGGCGTATCCCTGCCCATTAATTTCTCCGGCCTCAAAGAGTGATTGGTGCCGTCGACGTTTTACGGGAAGGGACGAAATCCATGGGACACAATAGCCACAAAAGGCAGATTCTTGCGGCCCTGATTGCCTCGACCATCGCGTGTGGTGCCGAGGCCCAGCTCGCGCAGAACCTCACCATTCACCCTAAGGCATTGGCGTTGGGTAACGCGGTGACGGCGGATCCGCCTGGCATCATGGCGATCCATTACAACCCGGCGGGACTCACCAAGCTGGACGGTCGCCAGCTTGAAGTCACCCTGATGAACGTGTATCTAGATATCGATGCCGATTTCCACGCGCCAGATGGCTATGAGATTTTCGGTATTGATGGTCTGGAAACGGATCCCCTGACGGGCAGGCAAAGAGATCCGGTCGCCAATACCCACAGTCACACCAATAACGTTGCCCTGTATGTGCCCGGCTATGGAATTCTGCGGGCGCCACCCGGGCCTGCGGTTGCGCCGTCGGCCGGTATCAGTATCAACCCGCCCGGCTCCAAGCTGACCTTTGGTAATGCCTTCTATCTGCCCCTGGCGGCAGGCTTTTACCGCGACAAGGACGATCCGGGCCGGTACCAGCCGCAGGCGACTGCGCTGCAGCGCACTACCTACCTGTCGCCCACGATCGGCTATGAAATCAACGATCACTGGTCCGTGGGCGCGGGTATCCACCTGTCCCACATGGGCATTGCCGCTGACCAGTACATGCGGGCCCCCAACATGTTGCTGGGGGTGGCTGAGATACTTCAGGACGCCTTCAACTGCGAAAGCGGTGATGAGCCACTGCAGCCGTGGCTGGCCCTGTGTGGCGGTAACATCGGCCCCTGGGATGACATCGGAGCCTTGAGTATCAATGTCCAGGAAACCCTGTCGCCCACCTATGCCCTGGGCGTGATGTGGGAACCCACGGACTGGTTCCGCTGGGGCGCCAGTTACACCTCCGAAGCCGACATGAACCTCAAGGGATCCTTTGAGATCGAGTACACCGACGACTGGTCGGGTTTCTGGCAGGGACTCAATGGCTCGGTGCTGGGTGCCATCACCTCGGCCATTCTCAGCTTGCCATCCGGCGCCCCCCGGGAAGCCGGTAATGTCAGCATGGACCTGGTGTACCCCCAGCATTTCCAGACTGGCATCAGTGTGGATGTACACCCGAAACTGACACTCAATGCGGACATTGGCTGGACCGACTACGCCCAGTGGGATGCGTTTGTGTTCCGCTTCGACCGCAATTTGGAATTCCTGAACGCCGCCAAGATTCTCTCTCCGGATAACGCCACATCAAATACCCTGCGCCTGCCCCTGGGCTTTAAAAGCCAGTGGAACTGGGCCTTTGGCGCCGAGTTCCATGCGTCTTCGCGGCTGGATCTGAGGGCAGGGGTGGAAATACGGGATTCGGTCATCCCTGACGATCAGCGCTCCATCATGGCTCCGTTTGGTGGTGCCAACCTCTACAGCATCGGGATGGGGTATCGCTGGGATAAAGACACCGAGATCGACATGAACCTGAGCTATTTGCAGTCGATCGAAACCGTTCCTGCGAACACCAGTTGTAATCTAAACTGTGACAATATCACCAACATCATCTACAACCCCTATGCCGGGCTCGACGTGAAAACCTCGCTTCGGGTTGTAATGGCCGGCCTGAGTTTTCGCACCAAATTCTGATCGGCTGACGAGTAACACCGGGGTACCCCTTCACAATGAGCAGGCCCGCGCTGGCAACGAACCTAATGATTTGGGGCTTCTTGGCGACCGTGCTTGGCGGTTGCCAGCTGGGTGGGTCCACCGTGTCCGAACGGGAAGGCTATTACACCTGGGTGGACGAGCAGGGGCGAGTGCGCTATTCGCCGATTGTTGCCACCTCCGACCAAACACCGGCTAAGGAAACCGAGTTCACCCTGGAGAATTATCCAGACGCCAATGAACTGGCGAAAGACGGGTATGTCCGCCCGGGCGAACGCCAACCCTATTTCACCTGGCGGGATGCCCAGGGCAATGTCCGGGTGAGTTACTTTCAACCGGATACCCGAAGTGATGTCGAAAAGGGCTTCACCGCTCCGCCAATTGAACTCACTCCGGCCAGCGTGTACCACAGCGGACCCGATCTTGATCCCGTGCAAACCGAAAATCAGGGAGGGCTCGACGCATACGCTGTCCTCGGTATTGAAGGCGGTGGTGATTATTTCGAACGATTCCGCGAGTTCTGCTGTCTGGGCCTGGAGGCCCGGGACGCGGTGGAATGGCAGCAGGGGCGGGAGTTTGGGGTCAATGTGACCGAGCTGTCGCCAACCCACAATTTTCTGACCGGAATGAGCCCCTTTCAGCTCATTGACCTGGACAGTGTGGCGCAGGGGCCGGATTTCATCATGCGAATACGGTCTTACGCCCAGAACGGCGTTTTCGTACCTTCGTTGGCGTTTTTGGACCGGAACTTTGAACCCGTTCGGCTGGTTACCGATCTCGTTACCCCCTATGAGCCAGAAACCTGGAGCCGCCGGGGCTTTCTGCAGGCCTGGGTGCCGGTTTTTCCCGGTCAGGGTGAGCGTTGGCTTGTCCTCTACACCCGCAGCTCAGACCTTGCCGGTCAAACCGTGATCGAGCCCGGTGCCGGGAAAAAACCGAAGGTCATTCCCCACGTCGCCAAAGGCGAGGTGGGGCTCAAGATGGTGGAGCAGGACTGACCCCTGCGGGTCAGTCTTCAGGCTGCTCGGGATCAAGCCACTGGTGTGACAGCCAATAAAACTTGCCGCCGCCGGCGGGATAGGTGCAGTTATAGCGCAGACGCCGGCTGTTAAAAGCATCCGGTGCCTGCACCCGAACTTCACCATCCTCCACGTTGATGTCGATACGGCCCTGGCCAGATGCAAAGCAGGTCAGCCTGGACGCCTCCATGGACGGGGGCAGGGTAAAGCTCAGCATGGGCGGATTGTCGGTCATCACGCCATCAGGCAGTTCGTCCGAGGCTACCGGAAAGGCCTTGCTCTGGAGTTTATCGGGCAGGCTATTGAGCTGGCCGTAGGCATTGGCCATCGGGAACCGGGGCAACCGGGTTGCACCGGAGCTCTCACCGATAGGGCCGGATTGCTGCCCGTAGCCGTACCAATCCCGGTCAGCCAGTTTTTCTTCCAGCGCGGTATCAAACTCACCATAGGGGTAGGCAAACAACGGTGCCTCGGTTCCAAGTTTTTCTTTAAGCGTGGCTTGGGCGGCGTCGAGGCTGTGGTCTATTCTGCTATTCCACTGCTCTGCGGTCTCGCCAGGCTTTCGGGCCAGGTGGGCATGATCGGCACTGTGGTTGGCAATGGTAACGCCGTCCCGTTGTTCCAGCTCGGCCAGCTGTTCCCAGGTCATGTAACCGTGGCGCCCAACGGCTTCGGTGTTGACGAAAATAGTATACGGGTAGTCCATGGACGAAAGCATGGGTGCGGCCGTGGAATAGACCGAGTCGTAGGCGTCGTCAAAGGTAATGGCCAACTGATTCTGCTCGTTTTGTCCTGCCCCGGCCAGTGCCTGCTGGGTCCCCGCTTGCAATGGCACCACTTCCAGCTTCAGGTCCGCAATCATCTCCATCTGGGCCTCGAACAGCGACACCGAGGTACTGGTCGAAGACGGCGTGGAATCGCTAACGTGGTGATACTGCAGCACCACCAGATCGGCGAGGGCCGGAAATGCAATGGAGCTCAATGCAAAGGTCAGCAGTGTTCGTCTTACCATGAACTATCCATCCTTTCGATTGTGACTGTTGAATCGTGACGTTTGAATCGTGACTTTTGAATCGTGAGTGCGGAAGCAGTGGAATGCCGTCAGCCCGGGCTACTGTCCAGGGCTGCTAAAATGGGCCTTGAGCACGGAGAACGCTTCGTTCAGCACCTGAATGCCCTGGGTATCTCCGCCGCGGTCAGGGTGTGCCTGCATGACCGCACGCCGGAAGCGTTGTTTTACCTCCGGAAAATCTCTGGGCACTTCATCAAACCCAAGCTCCTGCGCTGCCGCCATAACCTCATCCGAGTCCGGCCCGGAGATCGGTCGACCTGACCAGAAATCATCCATCATCTGCTGAATCGCATCTTCTGGCATTCGGTACTGGGACAGGTCGAGATAAAACGCCCGGAGCTGGTCCGGTTCGTCCGGCAAACCGTGGCCGCCGACAACATCTTCCAGAGTTAGGCGGATTCCCAGCGGCGATATCCTCAGGCTTTCACCGGATTCCACCAACTGATCCCGGAGCCGATACAGGGTATGGAACAGCAGAAAATGAACCGGATACAGCTTCTCCGGATCGTGGTAACTGACTTCACCGATCAGTTGCCAGGGCCGGCGCTGCAAGGCTTTGATCAACGCCAGTTCACTGATGCCGTCGGGGGCGCGGCGCAACTCATGCTCTACGGCTACCAACAGGTGTTGAATGTGTTGATCCAGAAAGCCGTCATCATAGTAGCCGTCACTGTCCGCCTGGGCAGTCATTGAAGTCGAATCTGTCATTATTCAATGGTAGGGGAGTCGAGGCTCTCAGGGAAGCGCCGCTGTCACTCGATCCTTCTGATGCGTATAATTCTGCGTTCACTAATTTGATGAATGTTGTTGGTATGTCCGAAGCTATGATCGCCCGTTCCGAACAAGGCCAGAGCGCTGAGTCTGAGCGCCACCAGAAACTGGAACTCAACAAGCTGCAAAAACGCCTGCGCCATGACGTGGGACAGGCGATAGCCGATTTTTCCATGATTGAGGCTGGCGACAAGGTGATGTGCTGCCTGTCTGGTGGCAAGGATTCCTACGCCATGCTGGATATTCTGCTGGCCTTGCAGAAGAGCGCTCCGGTTTCCTTTGACCTGATCGCCGTCAATCTCGACCAGAAGCAGCCAGGATTTCCAGAGGAAGTACTGCCGGAATACCTGAATGCGCTTGGTATCGAGTACCACATCATCGAAAAAGATACCTACAGCATTGTTAAGGAAAAGGTTCCAGAGGGGAAAACCACCTGTGGTCTCTGTTCCCGGCTGCGTCGCGGCATTCTCTACAATTTTGCCGAAGAACACGGCGTGACCAAGATCGCGCTGGGTCACCACCGTGATGACCTGCTGGAAACCCTGTTCCTGAATATGTTCTACGGTGGCAAGATGAAGTCGATGCCCCCGGTTCTGCACAGTGATGACGGGCGCAACACGGTCATTCGTCCGCTGGCGTACAGCCGGGAGAAAGACATTGCCCGCTACGCGGAACTCAGGGAATTTCCGATCATCCCCTGCAACCTGTGTGGCTCGCAGGAGAATCTGCAGCGTCAGGTCATTAAGGATATGTTTCAGAGCTGGGACAAACAGCACCCGGGCCGTCTGGAAACCATGTTCCGCGCTTTGTGTAACGTAGAGCCGTCGCACCTTGCCGATAACAAGCTGTACGATTTCCGCGAAGGGGAGCGTCGGGGTACCAAGGATAGGAGTACCAAGGATGGGAGTGCCAAGGGTCAGGACGTTCAGGCCGCGGAGCCCGAAGACATGGCCAGTTTCGGTCGTTTGGACGTGCTGAACATCTAGCGGTAGTGGCTTTGACTGGCCAT
This sequence comes from Marinobacter sediminum, assembly GCF_016820575.1. Taxonomy (GTDB): domain Bacteria; phylum Pseudomonadota; class Gammaproteobacteria; order Pseudomonadales; family Oleiphilaceae; genus Marinobacter; species Marinobacter sediminum. The sequence continues at coordinate 643,672 of NZ_JAEMQH010000002.1, forward strand.
GGTTAAGGCCGGGTGCGCGTTAGGTTGGCGTAATCCGGTCAATGGCTCATAAAGCCAGTCAGCGGAAGCGTCCACAGCCCGAATACGATCAGCATGACCGCGGTTCCCTTCCTGAATAACCGGTTACCCTGCAATCCCTTGATCCAGCCTGCGGCGTAGCCGGTTGCCAGCATCGATGGCAGTGTGCCAAGCCCAAAGAACACCATGGTCAGGGCGGCCGAGCCAACGGTGGGTTGCAGTGCGGCCCAGCCAAGGGTGCTGTATATCAGGCCGCAGGGCAGCCAGCCCCACAACACGCCCAGTGCCAGTGCCTGGCCAGGATGCCGGACCGGCAGTAACCTGCGGGTCAGCGGCGACAGTTTGGCCCACACCGGAGCGCCAATACGCTCCACATATCGGATGCCCTGCCACCACTGCGCCATCGACAATCCCATCAGAATCAACAGCAGTCCGGCGATGGTTCGCAGCAGTGCGCCAAGTTCGGCCCATTGCTCGGCGGCGGACGTGCTCAACAGGGCCACGCCGGCTGCGATGACCGCATAGCTGGTAATGCGCCCGAAATTGAAGGCCAGCAGCATCAGTGATTGCCGGAACCTGAAGCCGGAGCCGACGGGCAGAGCCATGGACAGGGATGCGCTAATGCCACCGCACATGCCCAGGCAGTGGGTACTGCCGAGCAAGCCAATCAGAAAGGCACTGGGATAACTGAGGTAGAGTTCCGGACTCATGGGTGTTTCGGTGAATCCTGGCCAGTGTCGGGATCGGGCTCTTCTTTTGACTTTGGATCCAGCTCGGATTCGGGATTACTCGATTGCACGTCGCTGTTGTCGGTCGGCAGATCGGTGCGAGCTTCGTCCGGGATCATGTCCTTGTCGTCGTCGTACAAAATCCGGTGGGCTGGGCCTTCCAGGTCATCGTACTGGCCGTTCTTGACTGCCCAGGAAAACAGGACAATACCCAGGGCAACGACAATCAGGACCAGTGGGACCAGAATCATAACGATTTGCACGGCAAGACCTCGTGAGAACTGTTTACAGCACGGTATCAGGACGCAACCTGAGCGCCAACCGCTGGATTATGCGGATGCTGGGGTTGGGTGGAGGCCTGGCCAAGCCGCAGGGCGTTCAGGACGACGATCAGGGAGCTGATCGACATGCCAATCGCGGCGAGCCAGGGTGGCACCATGCCAGCGGCGGCCAACGGCAGGGCGCAAACGTTGTATGCCAGCGCCCACACCAGGTTCTGACGGATCACTCTGCGAGTTTTGCGGCTGGTCTTGAGAGCCTCGATCAGCTGCACCAGCTGCCCGTTCAGCAGTACGGCATCGGCGTGTAACTGGGTCAGATCCGCAGCCGATCCCATGGCAACGGAAATGCCAGCGCCGGCCATGGAGGGCAGGTCATTGAGTCCGTCTCCCACCATCATGATCTGCCGGCCTTCTCCTTTGAGTCGTTCCAGAACCTCGAGCTTCTGCTCTGGCGATGCCTGGCCGATAGCCTCCGTAATGCCCAAAGTTCGCGCTACTTGCTCGACATGCCCTGAGCGGTCACCACTGAGCAACAGGGTGCGAATGCCGAGGTTCTGAAACTCACGAATAGCCTGGGCGGCATCTGGTCGGGGCTGGTCATCCAGTGCGAAGCATGCCAGCCATTCGTTGTCTGAGGCCAGCCAGATTTCCATGCCGGGGGCGCCCGGTGATTCCGGCGCGGGCGTACTGACAAAACCCTGAACAAAGTCCTGGTGACCGATGAACAGGTTCTGGTCGCCGAGTTTTCCGGACAGTCCGCCCCCCAGATGGTTGCGCACCTGTTCCACCGCCGATGATGAGCGATCGTGGAAAACCCGGGCAACCGGATGTTCTGAGTGTTTTTCCAGCCCGGCCGCCAATCTCAGGCAGGTGGTCTCATCCAGGCTGCCCAGGAGGGTGGTATTGACCAGATTCAATTCGCCGCGGGTCAGGGTGCCGGTCTTATCAAAAACAACGGTATCCACGGTATTCATGGATTCCAGAGTGTGTCCGCGGGTTGGCAGAAACCCGAGGCGTCGCAGCTTTACGGTGGCGGCGGTAATGGCGGTCGGTGTCGCCAGCGACAGTGCGCAGGGGCAGGTGACCACCAGCACTGACAGGGTGATGTCGAAGGCATTATCGGCACCGGCTAGCCACCAGCCAAGCCAGACAATGGGTGCCAGAATCAGCACCCGGGCAACAAATTTGCCGGCCATCCGGTCGGCCATCAGTGACACCGGCGGTTTTTCAGACTGCACCCGGTCAAGTACCCGCATGATGCTGGACAAGCGTGTCTGGGAGCCGGCCTTGGTTACCCGGATGTCCAGGGGGTGTTCGCCGTTGATGCTGCCAGCATGCACCTGATCGCCTGGATTTCGGGGTTCCGGCAGATACTCCCCGGTCAACGCCGCTTCGTTGAGCGTGGATTGGCCAGTGACGATTTCACCGTCCACCGGCAGGGTTTCTCCGGGACGTACCCGGATGATGTCTCCCGGCGCTATGGTTCGAGTTGGCACCACGTCCACGTCTTCGCCGCACACCCGGGTCGCGACACCGGGCTGGAAACCGGCCAGGGCGTTACCGGTCAGGCCGGCCCGGAATCGGGCTTGAACCTCGATATAGCGGCCCAGCAACAGGAAGAAGGTGAACATGCACACCGACTCGAAATAGACTTCCTCGCCACCAAACGCCGTTACCCAGGCGCTGGCCAGATAGGCAAGGCCAATGGCAATCGCGACCGGCACGTCCATGGTGAGATGCCGTGTCTTCAGGTCTCGTAGAGCGTTACTGAAGAATGGCCGCGCACTGTAAAGCACCACCGGCGTGGCGATCAGAAGGCTGAACCAGCGAAAGAAACTGACAAAGTCGGGGGAGAGGTCGTTCACCATTTCAAAGTACAGCGGGAACGCCAGCATCATGCTCTGGAACGAGCCTATACCCGCCAGCACCAACCGGATCAGCATGGAGCGATGTTCGGCTCTCAGCAGTTGCTCGGCTTCATCGGGTTGGTAGGGGCGGGCGGTATAGCCGAGCTGGTGAATGGCAATCAGCAGGTCGCTGAGCCGGGTCTGGTCCGAAGCCCACACCAGTCGCGCGCGTTGCGTAGTGTGGTTGACGGTGAAGGTAAGCACACCGGGCTGCTGCTTCATGTGGTTTTCAAGTAACCAGATACACGCCGCACAGGTGATTCCACCGATCAAAAGCTGGGCTTCCTGGCCCGCTTTCACCGGTGTCACAAAGGTGTTTTGAATCAGCGGGTGGTCCAGTTCCCGGATCCGTTCCAGTTCGGTGCGGGCCAGCTCGCGGGGGGTAACTGCGGGTTCAGTGCGGATGTCATAGAATCCGGTCAGTCCCTCGCGATGGATGGTTTCACAAACCGCCTTGCAACCCTGGCAGCAGAAGTGCCGGACCTCGCCCCGGAGCTCCAGGGTAATGGCCGGGTCGCCGGGTGCCGGCTCGCCGCAGTGAAAGCACTCTCGGATCACTCTCGGGTCACTCTTGAACAGTACCTTTTGAGCTCACGGTCAGGCCGTTCTCAGCCGGCAGCCAGGCCTCGCCTTTCAGGCGCCAATCGTTGTCCGGCCCCCGCAAATCGTAGTACCAGCGCCCATCGATGTCTTCAAGCATGTTGCCACGGTATTGCCCGGTACCGATTTTCTGGAATTGCACGGTTCGGTCGCGATCAGCCAACGTTGGGTGGAACAGGTTCAGGATCAGATAGGGAAACTCAGCCGGGCCTTGGGCCGTGGTTAGATCAAGGGCAATGGTGCGCTGCTCGAAGGCCATTTCGGCAACCATGCCCAGATCGGCCGCTTTTTGATCCCGTGCAATCTGCTGGTTGATGCCACGGCCTTCCTTGGAATAGTCGTCGGTGACCATGGTGTCGTCGAGGTTGGTTGCCACGATGATCATACAGATACACCAGATAATGGCAGCAATTGGAAAGATGGTCAGAAACCAGAACCAGGGCTGACGATACCATGGCGCAATTGGGGCTTGTTCAGTCATATCATTCGTTCTCATAAAAACAGGGGGTGGTCGCTGCGCATTCCATTGATCAGCGCGTTGGACCGACAAATCGGCTCTCAGTTTCCAGCAACAGCGTTTCATCCGTTTCGGATTGCGCACGGAAGAAGATCTCGTTATTGGACTGACTGATCGCTTCCGGCGGCACGTCGACAACAGTTGGCAGCGATCTGTTCTCGCCGCTCTGCACAGTGATCGAGGTCTGCGTCAGAATCTGAATGTCTTCCAGGCCCTGGACAGACAGTACGAAGGTCTGGGGCACTTCGGTCATGTTGGCGATCTTCAGGGTGTAGGAATTCTCAATCCGGCCCTGGCCGTTGAAGCTGTAGAGTGCGCCGCGGTCACGGAGCGCATCCATCTGGCCCGGAACACGGGTTGCGATGGTGAATGCGATCGCGCCAATCATGAGCAGTAAGGCCGCACCGTAGCCGAACGTCCGCGGGCGCAGCAACTTGGACGGTTTGCCCTCAAGCTCATTTTCCGTGGTGTAACGGATCAGGCCTCTCGGATAGTCCATCTTATCCATGATCTCATCGCAGGCGTCGATGCACAGCGCACAGCCGATGCATTCGTACTGCAGGCCGTCGCGAATGTCGATGCCGGTGGGGCAAACCTGGACACACTGACCGCAGTCAATGCAGTCACCCAGGCCAGCCTCGGCTGGGTCCACACCTTTCTTACGTCCGCCGCGGGGCTCGCCCCGGTTGGGGTCGTAGGATACGACCCGGGTGTCGGGATCAAACATGACCGATTGGAAGCGGGCGTAAGGGCACATGTACAGGCAGACCTGTTCGCGCATCCAGCCGGCGTTGAGGTAGGTGGCGGCGGTAAAGAAGGCAACCCAGAAATAGGCCCAGCCATTGGCCTGCAGAGTGAAGATGTCGGCAATCAGCTCGCGGATGGGGTAGAAATAGCCAACAAAGGTCAGGCCAGTGGCCAGGGCGATCAGCATCCAGACCGTGTGCTTGGTGGATTTCTTGAACAATTTGCTACCGGACCCAGGCGCCTGGTCCAGTTTCATGCGCTTGTTACGGCTGCCCTCGATGCGTTCTTCTACCCACATGAAAATGAACGTCCACACGGTTTGTGGGCAGGTGTAACCGCACCAGACCCGGCCGAACAGGGTGGTGATAAAAAACAGGCCAAAGGCCGAGATGATCAGCATCCCCGACAGCAGTATGAAATCCTTGGGGTAGAAGGTGATCCCGAAGAGGTGGAATTCCCGGGCAGGGAGATCAAACAGGATCAGCGGTTGGCCGTCCTGGGTGATCCACACGAACAGGAAGTACATGCCCATGAGCAGCAGCAGGCTGACGTTCCTGATGCGCTGAAAGAAGCCTTTGACCTCTTTGACGTAAATCTTCTTTCGACTGGCGTAAAGTTCAACGCTTCCGGGTTTATTGTTGTTATCGGAGGGGTCAGAAGATGGGTCGATTTGCTTGACCGGAATCTCACTGCTCATCGAAACCTCCCGATGAAAGGGCAAAGCCCGAAATGGCCCCGGAGGGCTATCTGATCTGTTCTAGGCTGGGCCCGGACAAGCAGGACGCAGACTGGAAAAGACCAGGCCGGAGCTGGCGCTCCGGCCGGTTAACTCAGTTGGACAAGCTGTATACGTAGGCGGCGAGTATCTGAATCTGGTCTTCAGTCAGACGGCCGCTTTGGGCGGGCATCTGATTCTGGCGACCATAGACTACTGTTTCCTTGATCCACTCGTAGGTGGAGCCGTACAGCCAGATGTTGTCCGTCAGGTTGGGTGCACCGACCGCCTGATTACCCTTGCCATCGGCGCCATGGCAGGCAGCACAGCCCTGCGCAAAGACGGCTTCGCCGGCTTTGGCGGCTTCGGCGTCCTTTTCGCGGCCGCTGAAGCTGAGCACGTAGTTGACGACCTGATCAACCTGCTCGCCGGTCATGTTGGGCATAACACCTTTTGCCGGCATGGCGCCCATACGTCCGTTGTGCAGAGTTTCCAGAATCGCTTCCGGTGTGCCGCCGTAGAGCCAGTCGTCATCGGTCAGGTTAGGGAAGCCAACCTGGCCGCGGGCCGCTGAGCCGTGGCAGACCTGACAGTTGTTGGCATACAGGCGCTGACCAATCTTGAGGGCGTCGTCGTTGTTGGCCAGCTCTACAACCGGGGTGTTGCCAAACTGGGCATAGATCTCGCCGTACTTTTCTTCTGCTTCGGCGACTTCTGCTTCCCACTGGTTCGTCGAGGTCCAGCCTAGGATTCCCTGGAAGTTACCAAGGCCCGGGTAGAGGACCAGGTAGCCAAGCGAGAACACACAAGTCGCGAGGAACAGATAGAACCACCACTTCGGCAGCGGGTTGTCCAATTCCTCAATGCCATCAAAGGAATGGCCCGTGGTGCGGTCAGTCTCTGTATCGGTAGTTTGGCCCTTGCGAACTGCCAATAGCAGCCATGCACAGCCGAAAATCGTACCGAGCACGATCACGCTGATCCAGAGGCTCCAAAAGGTACTCATTGTTTTTTCTCCGTTTTTTCCTGTTCGAGAGTACGCTTTTCCACATCGTCGTCATCGAACGGCAGATGCGCTGCCTCATCGTTGGCTTTTTTGCGGTGGGCGCTGTAGGCCCACCAGACAATGCCCAAGAATGCGATCATGACCAGAATTGTTTGGATACCGCGTAACTCGTTCATATCCATCGGGATCACCGCTTGTCTGAAATCACAGTACCCAGTTGTTGCAGGTACGCGACCAGAGCCTCGATTTCAAATTTACCTTCCACTTGCGACTCAGCGTTCGCAATCTGTTCGTCGGTGTAGGGCACACCCAGAGTCTGCAGAGTTTCCATCTTGTCTGCGGTTTTGGTGTGATCTACCCGATCTTCGAACAGCCACGGGAAGGCAGGCATGTTGGACTCAGGAACAACGCTGCGAGGGTTATACAGGTGCTGGCGCTGCCAAGCATCTGAATAACGGCCGCCAACACGGGCCAGGTCAGGGCCGGTGCGCTTGGAGCCCCACAGGAACGGGCGGTCATACACGAACTCACCAGCCACGGAGTAGTGGCCATAGCGCTCGGTTTCCGCCCGGAACGGACGAATCTGCTGGGTATGGCAAACGTGACAACCTTCGCGGATGTAGATGTCCCGGCCTTCCAGTTCCAGAGCGGAGTAGGGCTCAAGGCCTTCTATCGGCTCGTTGGTCTCCTTAAGGAAAAACAGGGGGACCACCTCAACCAGAAAGCCGCCACTGATGGTCAGGATGATCAGCACGATCATCAGACCAAGGTTCTTTTCAACTATTTCGTGTTTCATCTGGTCTCTCTCTTCCCTTACGCCGCCTGAGCCACAGCATTATCCTGGGCAACCGCGTCTTTCTGGCGAACGGTCATGTAGGTGTTGTAAGCCATCACTAGCATACCGGTGAGGAAGATGGCGCCACCGATGAACCGAACGAAGTAACCCGGATAGGAAGCTTCCAGTGATTCAACAAAGCTGTAAGTCAGGGTGCCGTCTTCGTTGACCGCGCGCCACATCAGGCCTTGCATGATGCCGTTGACCCACATCGCGACGATGTACAGAACGGTACCGATGGTTGCGAGCCAGAAGTGCACGTTGATCAGGCCAACGCTGTACATGGATGGCAGGCCCCAGAGCTTCGGAACCAGGTGATAAATGGCGCCGATACTGATCATGGCTACCCAACCGAGGGCACCGGAGTGCACGTGGCCGATGGTCCAGTCAGTGTTGTGAGACAGCGCATTCACCGTCTTGATTGCCATCATCGGGCCTTCGAAGGTGGACATACCGTAAAACGACAGGGACACCACCAGGAAGCGCAGGATTGGGTCGGTGCGCAGTTTGTGCCAAGCGCCGGACAGGGTCATCATGCCGTTGATCATGCCGCCCCAGGACGGAGCCAGCAGAATCAGGGACATAACCATGCCTGCGGTCTGGGCCCAGTCGGGCAGTGCCGAGTAGTGCAGGTGGTGACCACCAGCCCACACGTAAGTGGCGATCAGAGCCCAGAAGTGCACGATCGACAGGCGATAGGAGTAAATCGGACGATTGGCCTGCTTGGGTACGAAGTAGTACATCATGCCCAGGAAGCCTGCGGTCAGGAAGAAGCCAACCGCGTTGTGGCCCCACCACCATTGCATCATGGCGTCGGTTACGCCGGCGTAGGCGGAGTAGGACTTGAATGCTCCAGCCGGAAGCGCCAGGTTGTTACCGATGTGCAGGATGGCAACGGTGATGATGAAGCCACCGTAGAACCAGTTGGCCACATAGATGTGCTGGCTGCTGCGCTTCATAACAGTGCCGAAGAAGACCAGCGCGTAGGAAACCCAGACTACTGCAATGGCGATATCGATCGGCCATTCAAGCTCGGCGTATTCTTTCGAGGAGGTAAGGCCTTGGGGCAGGGTGATGATTGCAGCGACCATAATCGCCTGCCATCCCCAGAAGGTAAATGCGGCCAGGCTGTCTGAAATCAGCCTTGCCTGACAAGTCCTCTGGACGACATAGTAGGAAGTGGCAAACAACGCCGAACCACCGAATCCGAAGATGACCAGATTCGTGTGAAGTGGGCGGAGACGACCGAAGTGCGTCCAGGGCATGTCCAGGTTCATTGCCGGCCAGACAAGTTGGGACGCGATCAGAACGCCCATGCCCATGCCTGCAATACCCCAGACCAACGTCATGATGGCGAACTGTCTCACCACCTTGTAGTTGTAAGTCAGGTTTGCATTTACTGTGCTCATAGCCTTACCAATGGGTTTCAAGTGAAAAATATGCGGGCGCAAGTATGGAGAAAGCATGAGCGCTTTGCAATGACTCAGGTCAACTCCAAAACCCTCTGAAAGGCGCCGGAATCAGCAACATGGCACCCCTCGGTGGTCCACCGCAGAGGTCAGTTTGATTGGCGTAGATACCTCTACCTGAGTTGCAATGATAGTTGCTTCAAACCGGAAGGTGAATTAAGTGAATTTGATGAAAACGAAAAGTTTTTGGGCCGAATCCCGTGCGGTTTTGGTTCTGGCTCACGGTGCTGGTGCGCCGGCGGACTCACCGTTTATGGAAGAGCTTGCTCAGGCGCTTGAAGTTAAAGGTATTTCGACGGTGCGCTTCGAATTCCCGTACATGCAGAAACGGCGCGAGGATGGCCGTAAGCGACCGCCCGACCGTCAGCCCCGGTTGCTCGAATATTTTTCTGAGGTGGTTGACCAGGTTCGGCGGGAATTGAATGATGACTGCCTGATGCTGGTCGGGGGCAAATCCATGGGTGGCCGCATGGCAAGCGTGTTGGCCAGTGAACGTTCGGATCTTGCTGGGGTGGTGGGGTTCGGTTATCCCTTCCACCCGCCCGGTCGCCTGGATAAGTGGCGAACGGATCACTTTGCTTCGCTGCATTGCCCTATGCTGGTTGTGCAGGGCACGCGGGACCCTTTTGGGAAGTTTGAGGAGCTGGACGAGTTTCCCGAAACCTGGAGCCGGGTTCAGATTGAGTGGCTAGAGGGTGGTAATCACGATTTCCAACCGCTGGCCCGTCAACAGAGTAGCCAGTCGGCCCTGATTGATGATGCCGCCCGGCAGGCCCGAGCCTTTGTAGACAGGCTGGGCCAGGCTTAGGCCTCGTTGACCGAAGTATGATCGAACACGACAATTCGGTTCCGTCCTTCTGCCTTGGCCCGATACAGGGCCGCGACACCGGCACCGACCGCCCCATGGCGGCCAGATAGAACGCGTTGTAGAAGTAATAAATGGTTCCCGAACTCAAAAACAGCAGCAGGTTGAATGCGCCAAAAAAGATAAGCGCGCCGCTGCTCCTTATCCGCAGCGTGATGGCCTTGTTTTCGGCGTTGGCGAGCGTGACGGGAAGCAGGAAATACCGGTAGTCTGTGCCCCGAAAGTCAAAGGTACGTTGGTCGCCGGTTTCGATCAGGCGATTTGCGCTGCTACCCGACTGCCAAAATGTCACCTCATTAATGAGTGGGTAGTTCAGGATCAATTACCAAAGGCTTCGATAATCGTCCGGATTGGTGACTTTCAGCCGTATCCAGTACGCCAATGGGGTATGGCTGAAGACCAGGTCCTGGCCACCGACGAGGCGCCAGTTCAGTTGCGCTGGCAGCTCGTCGGAAGTTTCTGCGTCATGGGCCGTGTCGCCGGCCCCAAAAAAAAGGTACTGCATGGAACAGGTTGTTGTATTTTGCCGTCCGGGTTTTGAAACCGAGGCCGGTCGCGAGCTGACAGACCGGGCCGCGGAGTCTGGCATCTTTGGCTTCTTTGAGCCGCGGAAAGACTCCGGACTGGTTTGGTTCTCCCTTGGTGGGCCAGAGACCGCTGACGATCTGCTGTCGCGGCTGGAGCTGTCGACGATGGTCTTTGTTCGCGACTGGTTTGTGGTGCTGGCGCGGATCCGGCTGCCAGACCATGATCGAGTGGGGGCCGTGATCGAAGGCCTGAGAAGCGTGGAGCGGGGTTATCCGGGATGCGCCCGACTGGAAGTCAGGTTGCCGGAAACCAATGCCGACGGTGATCTTGGCAAGTTCGCCCGCAAATGGGTGTCACCCCTATCCCGGGGTATGCGTGGAGCAGGACTTCTGAAGGCGGACCAGAACGCGCCGGCGCCAGCCCGCTTTGAAGTGCTGCTGTCAGAGTTCGCGGAGGCGGTCGTTGGGTTCAGCCTGGAAGAAAACCGTGCCCGTTTTGTCAGCGGAATTCCACGATTGCGCCTGCCTGCCTCGGCACCGAGCCGATCCGCGCTGAAGCTTGAGGAAGCCTGGAAGGTATTCCTGCCAGCTGACCAGGAACTGGATTATCTGGGCGGCGGTAAGAAGGCCGCAGACCTGGGCGCGGCACCGGGTGGCTGGACCTGGCAGCTGGTGCGCCAGGGCATGTTCGTGACAGCGGTCGATAACGGCCCAATGAACGAAGAGCTGATGGCCTCCGGTCAGGTTGAGCATGTTGAAGCGGATGGTTACAGCTGGCGCCCCAAGCGGGGCATCGATTGGATGGTATGCGACATTGTCGATCAGCCGAGGAAAACCGCCAAACTGGCGGTCGATTGGTTGGCCGGAGGGCATTGCCGGTACACGGTGTTCAATCTGAAATTACCGATGAAAAAGCGCTATGACGAGTGGCTGATTTGCCGTGATATTATTCATCAGGGGCTGAAAGAGGCGGGCCTTGGTTTTCGATTACGAGCACGCCACCTCTACCACGACCGCGAAGAAATCACCTGTTTTATCGAGCGGATCGGCTAGGCAGAGTTGCGGTACTAGACCGCACTCTGTGCCAGCACCGTGATGGTTTCCTCGCGATCCATCATGGGTACCAGTTCTGACATCAGTTCCCGACGTTCCTCGGAATGGAACCAACGAGCCCAATCGGCCTCGGAGCGCCAGTTCGCCATGGTAATACGATGATTGGGGTCGTGACGGTCACACAGGGTCTCGCCGGAAATAAAACCCGGCGCACTGACCGCTTGCTGGAGAACCTTGCGGGCCCGTTGTTCGTAAGCGTCCTCCAAGGATTCGGCGATATGGCGTTCAATCAATACTCGGATCATGACTCACCTCTATTGTTTTAGTATCTATAAACAATAATTTAGCAGGTTTCCCTGAAAAATCAGGTAAGGCATAGGAGACGTTTTTTTGACAGTACCAGAGTTCGATGCAGAGCTGGATGCGCGGGGGCTGTTTTGCCCGGAGCCGGTGATGATGCTGCACAACCGCATCAACGATGTGGAGCCCGGGCACTTGCTTCGGGTGCTCGCGACGGACCCGTCAACCACCCGGGATATTCCTCGATTCTGTCAATTTCTCGGCCACGAGCTGGTCAATGAGGAAGAGCGGGGCGGAGAGTTTGTATTTCTGATCCGGCGCGGAGAGGCCTGAGAAAATTACACCCCAGTGGCCAGACCGCCCAGGTGGCGCATGAATTCCTCTCGATCCATTTCTCCCAGGATGCGTTGATTCGGCAATTCCTGTCCGTTGCGGCTGTAGAACAGGATGGCGGGCGGTCCGAACAGACCAAGCTCATTGAGCAGGGCCTGTTGAGCGGGTGTGTTGTCGGTTAGGTCAATCTGCAGCAGGGTGTAGGGTGTTAACGCCTGCACGACCTGAGGGTCACTGAACACATTTCGCTCCATGACCTTGCAGGAGATGCACCAGTCGGCATAGAAATCGAGCACCACCGGGCGACTTTGGCGGCGTGCCTCGGTAAGCATGGCGCGGATTTCAGCGGGGGACTCCACGCGCTGAAACGGCGCGTGGCTGGTACCTATGGTCAGCCCACTGGAAGGTACTGAAAGGCTCGAGTCAGCCGTAAAGGGCGTCAGAGGGTTCAGTGGATCTTGGGCTCCGCCCACGGCGCCGGCCAATAACGCCAGACCGTAGGCAAAGAGGACCAGGCCAAAGCCTTTCCGGGTTCGTTCCCAGCCGGCTTTGGCGGCATCGAAAGCGCCAAGCTGAACACCGGTGATGGCCACGAGCAGGCCCCACAACGTCAGTGCCAGCCAGGCCGGCACCAGGCGCTCGACCAGCCAGATTGCGACAGCCAGCAGCATCACCCCGTAAAAGTGCTTCACCGTTGTCATCCAGCGTCCGGTGCTGGGAAGCAGCTTGCGGCCGCCAACGGCAACCAGGATGAGCGGAACACCCATGCCGAGGCCGAGTGCGAACAGGGCGGCACCGCCAATCAGGGCGTCTTGAGTGGTTGAGATATACAGCAGGCTTCCGGCCAGTGGTGCGGATACGCAGGGTGAGACTATCAGTGCCGAGAGCGCGCCAATGCCGAAGATACTGATCATCCGGCCACCGGTCAGACGATGGCTGGCATTGTCCAGCGGTTCGCGAATAGCCCGCGGTAACTGGATTTCAAACAGATCAAACATCGACAGCGCGAACAGGACAAACAGGGCAGCAAACCCACCTAGCACCCAGGGCGATTGCAATTGCGCCTGCAGATTGAAACTGGCCCCAAGCAGGCCAGTCAGGACGCCTGCGGCGGCATAGGTCAGTGCCATGCCCAGCACGTAGCTACTGGACAGCATTAACGCCTGGCCTGAGCTGCGGGTGTTTCGGCCCGACACCAGGGTGGAAATTATTGGCACCATGGGCAGCACACAGGGGGTGAAGGTCAGTCCGAGTCCGAGCAGGAAGAAAACGCCGGCGATGACCAGCGTCGACTGCTGCGACAGAAAGCCTGCCAGGCCTGTGGCCGTGGAAGTGTTCATGTCGGCCGTGGCAGGAGTGTTGGCGCCCGTATTGATACCGCCAGATGCGTTGTCAGGGGTTGTGGCAACGGCAGGGCTCGCGCTGGTATCACTGCCCGGGAAGTATAGGACATCGCGAGTTTGCGGCGGATAGCACAGGCCGGCCTCGGCGCAGCCTTGATAGGTCACTTTCAGTTCGGCTTCCCGGACGCCCTCAGGCAGGGTGACCGGAATGCGCACCTCGACCGGGTCATAGAAAACGGTCACTTCGCCAAAAAATTCGTCGTGGGTGGTTTTCCCGGCGAGTGAAAACTGCGGTTTACCGGTTTCAACGCCCTCGGTGATCGGGGTGACACTCAGCCTGCCCTTATACAGATAGTGACCGGGGGTGACGTCCCAGGCCAGAATCACCGCGCCGTTATCGGTGCTGTAAAGGAATGGCAGTGCTTCATCGACTGGCAGGAAACCATTGTTACTACCACCGAACAGGGAATTGCCGCCTGAACCCAGAGCGAAGGCCGGGCTGGTTACCGTGAGAAGGGCACAGAGAGCCAGTATCAGGGTCAGGGTGAGGCCCTGTCGACCGGTGGGGGGCACTGCGGCAGGTGCTGTCATAGTAAATGTTGGTTCCTGGTTTCGCTCTAAAAGTTAGTTGGCTGCGTTGAAGCCGACTTGGTTCGACATTCTGTTCCGCATCCGATGCCAGTGGACAGAAGCTGGTTCTCAAAGTTCCGCCCTTTCCGTCTCAAAGTTCCCTCTGGTATTGAACGCTGTAAAGTCGCACAATAGCGAGCCAATGAATCACAGTCCAAGAGAGCTTATCATGCTGTTCAATGACCTGTTCCGGGAAAGTCACCGGACAATTCTGGTCAGGGGCGGCGATGAACCCGAGTACAGGCCAGCCGACGGCGACAATGGCCTGGCGCAGATTATTTTCGCACACGGCTATTATGCCAGTGCTCTGCACGAAATCAGTCATTGGTGTATCGCAGGTGAGTATCGGCGCACACTTCACGACTATGGTTATTGGTACTGTCCGGATGGCCGCACAGCAGAACAACAACGCGCGTTCGAGCAGGTTGAGATTAAGCCCCAGGCGCTGGAGTGGTTATTTTCGATAGCGGCGGGTACCCGGTTTCACATCAGTGTGGATAACTTGTCTGGCGATGGCGCAGCCAACGAGCAGGCGTTCAGGCAGGGTGTAAGAGCTCAGGCAAGCCATTACCTGACACACGGTCTGCCACACCGCGCTGGCTTATTGTTGGACGCACTGAAAACCTTTTACGGAACTACCGACACGCATGCCATTAACTGGCATCGCGATGCCGAGCGCATCGCACCGTCAACGTCCGCTAAGAACTCCTCAAGGAAAACTGAGACTGTATGACATCTGAACCCAAGCACACTGGCGACCTCCGGTTCCAGGACCTCAATCTGGACCAGAAGCTTCAGGACGCCATCTCGGCGATTGGCTTTGAATACTGCACACCGATCCAGGCAGAAACCCTGCCATGGACCCTGGCTTGCGAAGATCTTATCGGTCAGGCCCAAACCGGCACCGGTAAGACCGCCGCCTTTCTGATTACCGCTATCCAGGCGCTGCTCGAAACCCCGATTCCGAAAACCGACCGGTTCGCTTCCGAGCCCAGGGTACTGGCCCTGGCGCCCACCCGCGAGCTGGCCATGCAGATTGCCAAGGATGCCGAACAGTTGTGCCAGCACACCGGCCACAATGTGGTTACGGTTGTCGGCGGCATGAACTACGACAAGCAGCGGGATCAGTTGCAGAACAAAGTAGTGGATATCCTGGTGGCGACACCGGGCCGTCTGATCGATTTCCTCGGCTCCCAGGACGTGTTCCTGGATCAGCTCGATATCCTGATCCTGGACGAAGCCGATCGCATGCTGGACATGGGTTTCATCCCGGACGTCAAGCGGATCATCCGCAAGTGCACAGCGAAGGAAAACCGGCAAACCCTGCTGTTCAGCGCAACCTTTAACCAGGATGTGTTGAACCTTGCTTCCATGTGGACCCAGAACGCTGAGTTTGTGGAAATTGAGCCGGAGCAGAAAACCGCCGAGCGTGTGGAGCAATCGGTTTATCTGGTGGGTGAGGATGAGAAGCTGCCGGTGCTGGTGAATTACCTCAAGCGCCCGGAAGTGGAAAAGGCCATTGTCTTCGCCAACAGACGGGATCAGTGCCGGGATCTGGAAGAAGACCTGCGGAACCAGGGCGTAAAAGTATCGTTGATGTCAGGTGAAATCGCTCAGAACAAGCGATTGAAGACCCTGGATCAGTTCAAGAAGGGCAGTATTCAGGTCTTGGTGGCCACGGATGTGGCCGGTCGTGGTATCCACGTCAACGGTGTGACCCACGTTTTCAACTACAATCTTCCCGACAATGCTGAAGATTATGTGCACCGCATTGGTCGTACCGGGCGCGCGGGTAAGCACGGGGTGTCGGTCAGTTTTGCCGGGGAGGACGATTCCTTTGCCCTGCCAGCGATCGAAACCTATATCAGCCAGAAACTGAATACCACCGTGCCGGACGAGGCATTGATGACGCCCATGGAGAACCCGCCGATTACCCGGAAGCGGGGTCGGCGTCCCCAGAGCGGCGGTCGGGGTGGTCCCGGTGGAAGAAATCAGCGCCAGCGAAGGAACTGACAGGACCGGACGACATCATGTTGATCGTAGCTGACGAAAACATCCCATTACTGGATTCCTTCTTCGGAGAAATCGGTGAAATCCGCAGGGTCTCGGGCCGCACCATGACGGCCAGCGATGTCCGGGACGCCGAGGTACTGCTGGTCCGCTCGGTGACTCGCGTTGGGCCTGAGCTGCTGGAAGGCAGTAAGGTCCGCTTTGTAGGCACGGCGACCATTGGCACTGATCATGTCGACGAGGAGTGGCTGGCGCGCAACGGCATTCGTTTTTCTGCCGCGCCCGGTTGCAATGCCAACAGTGTGGCGGAGTACGTGTTGTCGGTGCTGTCAGTGCACGCCGAGCGGCGCGGACTGACGGACTGGACCCGGCTGAGTGTTGGCATTGTCGGCGTTGGCAATGTTGGCAGCGAGCTGGCCCGCAAACTTGAGCGGCTTGGCTTCGATGTGCGCCTGTGTGACCCGCCCCGCGCCGAACTTGAGGATGAATCTGATTCCCAGTTCGTATCCCTGGAAGAAGCTCTGACTTGCGATGTTGTTACGTTGCATACCCCGCTGACCCGAAATCAGCCTCATGCTACCCATCACTTGGTGGGTTCCGATGAGCTGGAAGGCCTGTCGGCCGACCAACTGCTGATCAATGCCGGACGGGGCGAGGTAATCGATAGCCAGGCCCTGAAGACCCGATTATCTCAAGCCAACGCACCGGCGGTGGCGCTTGATGTCTGGGAAGGTGAGCCCGCGATAGATCCGGAGTTGGTAGAGCGAGTCTGGCTGGCGACTCCGCACATCGCCGGGTACAGCCTTGAAGGTAAAGTGCAGGGCACTGAGATGATTTACCGCGCCCTGAGCCGTTACCTGGGCTTTCCGGTTCGCAAGCAGGCAGGGCAATTTTTGCCTGAGCCGGCATTGAGCAAGGTGTCCTTCACCAGTGCCGCGGACGAAGACGACGCGATTAAAATCGCATTGCGGGCTTGTTACGACCCGCGCCAGGACGACGCCCGGTTGCGGATAGCGATGCAGGGCTCAGACCAGGAGCGGGCTGCTGCGTTCGACCAGTTGCGCCGGGATTATCCGGTGCGCCGGGAGTGCTCCAGCTTGAAAGTACAGTTGAAGGGCACCAGTAAATCGCTGCAAGACAGCTTTCGGGCCATCGGTTTTAAACTGAAAATCTGATTGATCAATGACCCGTAAAAAAGCCGGGGCAAATGCCCCGGCTTTTTCGTTTAGAGTTGCGCCTGCTTAAGGGCCTGAATCCGGTCCTCCAAGGGTGGGTGGGTCATGAACAGGGCGCTCAGTCCACCCCTGGCGCCCCGGTTAATGCCGAAGGCCTGCAGCGTGTCCGGCATTTGATCCGGTATCTCGCTTTCCTGTTTCAGTCGGGCGAGTGCGCTGATCATGGCCGATCGCCCGGCCAGCTGTGCGCCAGCAATGTCCGCCCGGTATTCCCGCCGCCGGGAGAACCAGAACACAATGGTGCTGGCCAGAATGCCCAGAACGATTTCGGCGGCAATGCTGACCACGAAGAAGCCGATGCCGTGGCCATTCTCGTTCTTGAAAATGACCCGGTCGACGAACGAGCCGATGACCCGGGATGCGAAGATCACGAAGGTGTTCACCACCCCCTGGATCAGTGCGAGGGTAACCATGTCACCGTTGGCCACGTGGCCAATTTCATGCCCCAGGACTGCGCGGATCTCGTCTTTGTTAAATCGGTGCAAAAGCCCCTCGCTGACTGCAACCAGTGCATCGTTCTTGTTCCACCCGGTGGCGAAGGCGTTCGACTGTGAGGCCGGGAAAATGGCTACATCCGGCATGCCGATGCCGGCATTCTTGGCCAGATCTGCCACCGTCTCCATCAGCCAGCGTTCTGCCGGCGTGCGCGGAGACTCGATGATCTTGGCCTTGGTGCTCCATTTCGCCATGGGCTTTGAGATCAGCAGCGAAATGATGGCGCCGGCAAAGCCGAAGACTGCGGCAAACGCCAGCAGCGGTCCGTACTGAATGCCGTACTGGGAAAGGTAGCTGTCGACGCCAAGCAGTCTTAGCGTAAAACTCGCGACCAGAATGACCGCAAGGTTGGTGGCCAGAAACAACAGAATCCGCATATTAATTCCCTGAGTTATCTATCGAACACTTTGAAGCCGTGCCTAAGACCGGAATATAGGGTCTCAGTTCACGGCTTCAATGCCTGCCGCTGGATTTAACCGTTGCGGTCAGCAAAAAAGGTGGCTTGAACGATTTGACTGATGCGCCCGGAATGGCCGGATTTAAGTGCCCTGCGAATCAGATGGATGTAGGTCGACAGGTCCTGCTGGACCGACGCGGGCAGGTGCCCTTCGGTCGGCTGGGGCGACGGCGCCACCAACTGGTTCAATGACGCCGGCGCGGGAGCACTCAGCCGAACGAACGCGGCATGGCTGAGCACTGCCTGGTCCAGGGCCTCTTGCCGGATGGTGTCCACATAGCGCAACAAACCCTCTTCCTGTAGCCACAGCAGTGCTCCAAAACAGGCCATGTGGCGTTTGCTGTGCAGTCCGAACTCGTCCGGCTCATCCGGGCCGGCAATGTCTTCGACGAACAGATTGACCCGGCGGGGAAAGGCGCCATAAAGCTGGACCAGCGCAATGGCGACGTCCTTGTAGAATTCCTCAACGTGAATGTCAGCCATGAACAACCTTATTGCTGATAGTTACCGAGGAAGCGACCCAGGCGCAACATGGCGTCGTCGAGGGCGTCTTCGCGGGGCAGGAATACAACCCGCAGGTGCTGCTTGTCGTCGATGTTGAACGCCGAACCCTGAACCAGCAGGATCTTTTCCTGCAACAGCAGGTCCAGCACCAGCTTCTCGTCGTTTACGATCGGGAAATGTTTGGGGTCCAGTTTCGGGAACAGGTACAGAGCGCCCTGTGGTTTCACACAGCTCACGCCGGGGATGTCATTGAGCATGCGCCATGCGGTCTCACGTTGCTCGTACAGCCGTCCTCCCGGGGCCACCAGATCGTTGATCGACTGATAGCCGCCCAATGCGGTCTGGATGGCCAGTTGCGCCGGCACGTTGGCGCACAGCCGCATGTTGGAGAGCATCTCGATGCCTTCGATCAGGTCGGTGGCCCGATGCTTGGCGCCACTGATAATCATCCAGCCCGAGCGATAGCCCGCGGCCCGGTAGTTTTTCGACAGGCCGTTGTAGGTGAAAAACAGCACGTCATCGGCCAATGCGGCGGTGGACACGTGCACCGTGCCGTCGTAGAGGATTTTGTCGTAGATTTCGTCAGACAGCACGATCAGGTTGTGCTGGCGTGCCAGCTCGATCACCTGTTCCAGCAGCTCCCGGGTATAAACGGCCCCGGTAGGGTTGTTCGGGTTGATCAGGACAATGGCGCGGGTCCGGCGGGTAATCTTTTTCCGAATATCGTCGATGTCCGGAAACCAGTTTTGCTGTTCATCGCACCGGTAGTGTACGGGTTTGCCACTCGACAGGGTGACGGCGGCCGTCCAGAGCGGGTAGTCCGGAGCTGGAATGAGAACCTCATCACCGGTATTCAGCATCGCCTGCATCGACATCACAATCAGTTCGCTGACGCCGTTGCCCAGGAAGATATCGTCGATGTCGACCTTGTCGATGCCGCGCTGCTGGCAGTAGTGCATGACCGCCTTGCGCGCCGAGAACAAGCCCTTGGATTCCACGTAGCCCTGGGCCTGGTGCATGTTGTAGATCACGTCCTGCTGGATTTCCTCGGGAACGTCCAGCTCGAACGCGGCAGGGTTGCCGATGTTCAGCTTTAGTACCCGGTGACCTTCCTCTTCCAGCCGACGCGCTTCCCGCAGAACTACGCCACGAATTTCATAGCACACGTTATCCAGCTTGGCGGATTTGTAGTAGTTCTGCATAAGGCCCAGGTTTCCTTGGTCTGAATTCGTAAAAATAAAACAGTCAGTTAATGGCCCTTCATTCTAGCGGAGCGAGGGGCGGCGGCAACAGGGAAATTATGATGAATTGTGGCGGGTTAAGGCAGATTTAGCGGTTAAACCTGACGTTCTGTTTCAGGTTTTGGGGCCGGACCCACATCCATGTCTTGGCTTTTCAATAAAAATTGTGCACAATTTAATTTCGAAAAATTAAAACCAGCAATGGCGAAGGAGACTGTTGTGCCAGCAACTAGCGTTTACGACTTTACCGCTCGCGACATCAAGGGCAACGAAAAGAGCTTGGCGGATTACCGTGGCAAGGTGCTTCTGATCGTGAATACAGCCAGCAAGTGCGGGTTTACGCCTCAGCTCGAGGGTCTGCAGGGCCTTTACTCGGAACTTGGCGAGCGGGGTTTGGAAGTGCTTGGCTTTCCCTGCAACCAGTTCCTGAACCAGGATCCGGGCAATGACGACGCCATCAGTGAATTCTGCAGCCTGAATTACGGCGTGGATTTTCCGATGTTCTCGAAGATTGAAGTGAATGGCGATGGCACCCATCCGCTTTACCAGTTCCTGAAGAGTGAGGCCAAGGGCCTGATGGGATCGGAAAAGGTGAAGTGGAACTTTACCAAGTTCCTGGTTGGCCGGGATGGTCAGGTGATCCGGCGCTACCCACCCACGGCCAAGCCGCAGGAAATCCGCAAAGACATTGAGAAGCTGTTGTAGCCATGAACAAATCGGACGACGCACTGTCGCTCGACAACCAGGTCTGTTTTGCCCTCTATGCAGCTAATCGGGCGGTAACTGCCCGATACCGGCCGCTGCTGGCAGATTTGGACCTGACTTACCCCCAGTATCTGGTGATGCTGGTGCTCTGGGAAGAAGGGCGGGTTGGCGCGCTGACCCGGGTGTCTGATCTTGGTCGTCGATTGCGGCTGGATTCGGGCACCCTGACACCGCTGCTGAAGCGGCTTGAAGAGCGTGGGCTGCTGAATCGTCAGCGCATCAGCCAGGATGAGCGGGTGGTAACTCTGGCCCTGACCGACGCCGGCTGGGCGTTGCAGAAGCAGGCCCGGTCCGTGCCTCAAAAGTTGCTCTGCGGCGTGGCGCTCCAGCCGGAAAGGTTGCAGGCCCTGCGCCAAGAATTGCGGGCGGTGCTTACGGCTCTCGAAGGCGAGGCGGGGTCCAGCGATTGATGGCTGCGCGCAGTTCTTCACGCTTGTAAGGCTTGGTGACGTAGTCGTTCATTCCGGCCGTGATGCAGTCGTCCCGATCGCCCTGCATCACGTTAGCGGTCACGGCAATAATCGGAACCGCTTGCCAGTCCGAGTGCTGCCGGATTCTCCGGGTTGCTTCGTAGCCGTCCATAATTGGCATTTGGCAATCCATCAGGATCAGATCAAACTCTCCGGCTATCATGGCATCCAGCGCACGCTGCCCATTTTCGGCGCTCTCGACTGTGTGTCCCAGCTTCTTCAGAATGCTACTGGCCACCAGTTGGTTAACCTGGTTGTCCTCCACCAAAAGAATCCGAAGCGGTTGAGTGGGCTGCTCCGGTCCAAGTGCGTCTGGGCTTTGCAGCGCCGGATCGCTGCCGAGGATACCAACAGCCCGGCACAGACAGCGATAGAGTTCGTCCCGGCGCAGGGGCAGGGAAAGGATTGGATGGTCGGATTTCCCTTGCGCCGAAATGCCCAGTGAATCAGCCAGAATCAGCCCCGCCCCTTGCCAGTTTGCGGCCTGCACCGCACCTTCGATACCGTCTTTTCCTATCAGTGTGATCAGGATTCCCTGTTGTTCTGTACCCGTCTCCCAGACAGGAATTTGCCAGGCCTGAAGTTGGCGTTCGATGGCAGGCCAGTGCGGATTGTCGGCCGGAATCGCCAGGGTAACGCCAATTTCCACGAGTCCCTTGGCAGCCTGGGGCAGTTGATCCGGGCTACTGTCTTCGTGCATGGGAAGCGGCACGGTGACGGTAAAGTGGGTGCCGCGACCCTCGGTGGAATCCACCACGATCCGGCCGTGCATGCGTTCAACCAATTGCCGGCACAGGGTCAGCCCGAGCCCGGTGCCGCCATACAGCCTCGTAGTGTCGGCATCAGCCTGGGAAAACGGTGAGAATATCTTGTGCAGACCCTCGGTGGACATGCCAATGCCGGTATCAATGACGTCCAGCCTCAGCATGCCAGCGGAATAGGCGGCCTTAATGAACACGGAACCCTTGTCGGTGAACTTGATTGCATTGCTGAGCAGGTTGTTAAGAATCTGGCGTGTCCGGGTTGGATCGCCCAGGAAGCTCTCCGGCAATTTGGGGTCGATTTCGTTCACCAATTCAATGCGTTTTCGCCGGGCCTGTTGGGCGTGCAGGGTAGATGCTTCTTCAATCAGGTTGCGCAGATTGAAGGGGATGTTCTCCAGGCTCAGTTTGCCGGCTTCCACCTTGGAAATATCGAGGATGTCATTCAGCAGACTAAGTAGACTTTCGCCGGCACTGAAGGCAACCTCAAGGCGGTAGCGTTGGCTGGAATCAAGCTCGCCTTCCAGGGCGAGCCCCAACATGCCCAGCACGCCATTAAGTGGTGTGCGGATCTCGTGGCTCATGCTGGCCAGGAAATTGGCCCGGGCTCTGGCCCTGCGCACGGCATCTTCCTTAGCCTTGATCAGAGCTCGGTTGCTGCGCTGGAGGGCGTCGTTTTTCTCCGATATCTCACGGGTGCGATCGTCAACCTCTCGCTCAAGCTGGGAGGAATAATCCTTCATCGCACTTTCGGCGGAGCGCAGCTGGGCCAGGCTGGAATCCATGGTTTCCAGGTGTCGGTTGATAATGCCCACCATGGTGCCAATTTCGTCCTGCTGATGGTCCGCCGGAACGGGTAAGCGGGCCTTTTCCGGTGAGTTGGCCTGCACCTCGCCAAGGGCATTGATCACGTTCAGCATCGGCCGGGTCAGCACCAAATAGAAAATACCCAGCAGGGCGGCGGTGAGGGCCAGGCTTTTGAGCAGGCCGCTGATCAGCGTGTAGGTGGCCCGTTCGAGAAATTGAAGGCCGTAGTGATAGGTGTCGATGGTGACAATGAGCCGACCGAGAGGAAGATCCTCAAGCTGTGGCACCCTCAATTCCTGGCTGAATGTCCGGTTGGGTTCAAACAGCAGATCGCTGGCCCAGCGGTAGGGGGAGTCCGGGCTGCTCTGGCTGGCAGCGGCCATGGTTTGATTGTCGTTGTCGATGATTCTGGCGTCGGTGGTCGCCGGGTGGCGCAGCAGGCCATCCAGCAGCTCTTCAGCGAGGCGGACGTCGATGTTGTAGGCAATCTGGGAAGCCGGACTGACGCTGATGTCGATCAGTGCGTGAACGTCTTCTTCCATGGCGGCACGGGCGTTGAAGTAGTCGATGGTGATCTGGATGAGGTTAAGCACCAGTCCCAACGCCATGGCGATCAACACCGTATCCCGGGTCAGCCGGAAGGAAAGACGCTTTCTGAAGCCATTGATCACGAGTACATACTGTCCCTGTGTCAGGGCAGCGCCCGCTGCCCGAGTGTCAAAGCCGTCACTTGTCGTAGTCGGCCTTTTTCTTCCATTCCTCGTCGTGCAGGAAGGTGTCCCATTCTCGATCCAGCTTCGCCTGAGACTCGGTATGTGCGGTGTCCTTTCCTTCCACAATCAGGGCTTCCAGTTCTTTGATCCGGATCCGGAAACTTTTGACGGCTTTCATAGCCAGCGGATTGTCTCGGGACTTGCCCATTTCAGTACTGGCCAGATGGTAAGCGTGAATGGCTTTTCGGATCTCGTTCTGACGGACGTAATCCCTGGCCTGAAACATGTGCAGGTCAGCGTGGGTCTTGTGGACCAGAAACAGCACAAATTTGAGGTTCTTCTTAGCGGTTGCGGCATCCAGCCTGCCGCTTTTGTGCATGTCTTCGATCATTTTGAACAGATTCTGCAGCAGTTCCTTTACGTAGGTAGCCTTTTCCGGCGTATCGATTTTCACCGGAGACCGGGTGTCCTGCTTGGCCTGAATCTGCTCTTTCAGCTGCTGCGCCGCTTCTTGCCATTTTTTGACCGGAAGATCCGACTTGAGACCTGCCAGCTGAGTGCATGCTTCTTCCATGCGTTTGATCAACAGCAGTTTCAGATCGGACGTCAGGTATTGCCCGGGAATTTCCGACAGCAGTCGGTTGGCTCGGTTGTAGGCATCCTGCTGTTTGGTGATCTTTCGGGCACGTTCAATGCGGGCTTTCTCGCGCATCTGGCTTAACACGATCAGGAAGATCGACACCGCCACGACGGCTGCCAGTATTATTACAATGGTGGTGGTATCCATTAGATCTGTGGTGGCTCCGGCTTCAGTTTGAGAGTTAGCTGGCGCATTGCCCCGCCTCAAGTTACCGATATTATTCAGCAAGAGTCTCAAAGACTAGCAGAAATACCGTAGTCAATCCGTTGCGAAATGTGAATGATGAATTCATCCATTGATTACGTGAATTTTGATCTCCTGTATATTGCTTCGATGAATGGAGGGTAAGGCCTTTTGTTCGATGTTTTTTGATGTACGACTTACCCGGAGTTGCCCATGGATATTTCCCGCGTTGACCTGAACCTGCTTGTATACCTGGACGTTCTGTTGCGGGAACGAAACGTCACCAAGGCTGCCAACCACCTTGGTATTACCCAGCCGGCGATGAGCAACGGCCTGCGACGCTTGCGGGATCTGTTCGGTGATCCTTTGCTGATCAGGACCAGTGAGGGCATGACGGCCACCGAGCGAGGCCGTGAGCTGCAACCCCTGGTGCGTGGCATCCTGTCGGATATTGAGCAGGCAGTGCAGGAGAAAACCCCGTTTTCAGCGCTGGAAAGCCAGCGGGTCTTCCGTATTATGGCCAGTGATTACGCCGAGTCCTGCCTGATGCCCCGGGTGTTACGCCGGATTCGCCAGGAAGCCCCGCACGTCACCCTGGATGTGTTGACACCCAGTGACGTCAGCTTTCTGGACGTGGAGCAGGGCCGGCTTGATATGGCGATCAACCGGTTCGACAAAATCCCCCAGTCATTTCACCAGAAAACCCTGTGGACCGAGTATTTCGCCTGTCTGATGAACGCCCGTAATCCGATTCTGAAGGCGCCGTTCACGCTTGATACCTATCTGGATGCGAGCCACATCTGGGTCAGCAAAACCGGGTTTGGAGTCGGTGTCGGGGTCAATCCCAAGGATGTGCAGCGCTTGGGTTGGGTTGATGAGGCGCTTTCTCGGATGGGTCGTAAGCGCCAGATCTCCGTGTTTACCCGGCACTACCAGGTGGCGATGCTGCTGGCTGAGCAGCACGACTTGATCGCCACGCTGCCGTCCCGGGCGGCATGGCTGCAGAAGGATAATTCGAATCTGGTGGTAAAAGTGCCACCTTTCGAGATCCCGCCATTTGAGCTAAAAATGGCCTGGAGCCCGCTGCTCCAGCACAACTCGGATCACCAGTGGTTACGTAAGCTGATTGCGGAAGTTGCCAGTGACGTGGATCAGGAGTTCGCGCCATTTGGTGCCCAGTTCGAGTCTGCCGAAAGCCCCCAGGCCCATCACTCAGAGCGGTAGCTCTCTCAGTTCCAGTGAGCTTCGACCTGCCTCCCACATGCGCTGGAAATTCTCGGCCAGCAGTTTGACCCGGCCGGGGTCGGAGAATTTGGCATAGCCCTCCGGTTTGAAGAAGTCATGCCGATAGACGAGCCCGTCACGGTCGGCCAGCATGAATGGCTGATCTTCCACCGGATAGTCCTGGCTTACCAGTCTCAGTTCAATCCGGCTTGGCAGTCGCCGCATCAATTCCACCAGCTTATGTCTGCGCTTTACCAGCGGGCTGTCATCGTGGATCAGCAATCGCACTTCGCTAAGCCTGTGCCGGCGGGCGAGGGCGGAGATCAGTTCGCGAAAACGATGACGGTCATAGAGGTTATGCTCAAGCACGCGATCGTAAAGCCAGAGCCGCTGTCGGGCCTGGCCGGCCACGGAGTCGATCAGGTCGAGCATGCGATTCTCGACGGAGAACAGCCAGGTGTCGGAGTCTTCGCCGAGAATCATCGATGCTGTCCGCTCTTCCAGCGCCTCTGAGAGCAAGGCTGGCGCCAGGCAGCGCATATCGAAATGGCTGATGCCGGCGTCGTCGTAGCGGTCGGAGCAGACGTGAAAGCCGGAGCGCTGGTAGAAGGGGATGGCGTATTCCTGCGCCGAGAGCCGGATCTCGTGGTAGTCACCGGCGGCTTCGGTGATCAGGTGGCGCAGCAGCGCCTCCCCAATGCCGCGGCCCCTGAACCCGGGAAGAATCGCCATACGGCCGATGTGCGCAGTTTCACCCAGGGTGGAAAATAGCCGCGCTGTGCCTACGGGCGTGTTATCCGGCAGCACCGCGAGATAGTGGTCGGCAATCTCGTCGGTATCGTCCCACTCCATCTCCGGTGGCACCTTTTGTTCGTCAATGAACACACGTTGGCGGATGTCATGGATATGACCCGGAGCCAGTTGCCAGCTGTACTTCCTGAATTTCACTCTCATGGCGACCAACTATTCGAAGTAGACCGATCCCTGATTATACAGCGTGCACAGCAGTCCGAGCAGGGCTTCGTCATCGGTGAATTGCGCCAGGCGATCGGCATCAATGTAGGCACCGGCGCAGAGCAGGGGTGCCATCGGGCGAGCATCACCTTTCAGCAGATACTGCTCGCCGTCCACGAACAGCGCCGTATCGTCGTCAAAATCGTAGTAAGCAAAGCGGGAGCCTTCGTTCCAGCGTAGCTGTTCTCCGGCCTGAATGGCCGTGGCCAGCTCGTTGGGTGACGCCGGCTCCTCGGCGGGAACGACAATGTCCATGCTCTTTGGCGCGGTGGCGTACTGGCCGAACCAGAGTGAGAGCTTTCGACGATCTCCCAGTTTCTCACGCAGCAGGTCGTCCAGGGTGTCGATCACGGCGGGTTGGATGGTGCCGGGGTTGTCCTGAACCTGAAGGTCCGGATCGCCCAGGTGCTCGCTGGCGTCGGCCTGGCTGCACAGGAAGTCGGTGAAGCCGGTCAGCACGTCATCAACAGTGGGGGCCCGGAAACCAATGGACAGGGTGATGCAGTCGTCGACGGCGACCCCGTGGTGGCCAACGCCCGGGGGCAGGTAAAGCATGTCGCCCGGTGCCAGGGTGACGGTTTCCTCACCATCCCAGCTGCTGAGGATGCGCAGGGGGGTGCCTTCTACCCGTGGTGATGCCTGGTCACAGTGTCCACCGAAAGTCCAGCGGCGTTCACCCTGGGCTTGCAGCAGGAACACGTCGTACTGATCGTAGTGCGGGCCCACGCTGCCGCCCTTGGGGGCGTAACTGGCCATGATGTCATCAAGGCGCCAGTTGGGTACAAAGCGGAAATGTTCCAGTAGATCTGCCACCTCGGGAACCCAGTGGTCGAGACCCTGCACAAGCAGGGTCCAATCCTGCTCTGGAAGCTGGCTGAAGCGTTCGGGCGTGAACGGGCCATTGTGCAACTGCCAGGGTTTGCCATTGTCATTTTCCAGGACAATGCGGGATTCCACGCCCTCTTCGCAAGCCAGTCCGGCCAGTTCCTCGGGACTGACCGGAGAGGTCAGCCCCGGAAACGCCTGGCGGATGACCAGCGGTTTTTTCTGCCAGTAATCCCGCAGAAATTCAGAGGCGGTCAGCCCACCGAGCATATCCATGCCTGTACTCCAAGTTTCAGATGTTGCGTGCCTGATCGACAGCGTTGCCAATATAGCCGCCCGGTGTCAGCGCCATTAGCTCGTGCTTGGCGGTGTCGGGAATATCCAGGGACTGAACAAAGCTCTGGATGACTTCCGGCGTCATGGCCTTGCCGCGGGTCAGGGCCTTGAGTTTCTCGTACGGCTTTTCAATGTTGTACCGGCGCATCACAGTCTGGATCGGTTCTGCCAGAACTTCCCAGGCGTGATCAAGGTCCTCGTCCAGGCGGGCCGGGTTGATTTCCAGCTTGCCCAGTCCTTTCAGTGTCGCTTCGTACGCGATCAGGCTGTGGGCAAAGCCGACACCCAAGTTACGCAGCACGGTGGAGTCGGTCAGGTCTCGTTGCCAACGGGAGATCGGCAGCTTGGCGGAGAGGTGGTTGAGCAAGGCGTTGGCAATGCCCAGGTTGCCCTCGGAGTTCTCGAAGTCAATGGGGTTCACTTTGTGAGGCATGGTGGAGGAGCCCACTTCACCTTCCACGGTCTTCTGCTTGAAGTAGCCCAGGGAAATGTAGCCCCAGATATCGCGGTCCAGATCAATCACGATGGTATTGAAGCGCGCGACCGCATCGTACAGCTCGGCGATGTAATCGTGGGGTTCGATCTGGGTGGTGTACGGGTTCCAGTCCAGGCCCAGGCTTTCAATGAACTCACGGGCGTTGGCGGCCCAATCAATCTCGGGGTAGGCGGACAGGTGGGCGTTGTAATTGCCGACAGCACCGTTGATCTTACCCAGCAGTTCGACGGCGCGAATCTGCTTTACCTGGCGACGCAGGCGGTGCACCACGTTCGCGAATTCCTTGCCAACGGTGGTCGGCGAGGCTGTTTGACCGTGGGTGCGGGAGAGCATTGGCTGTTCAGCGTGTTCCTGCGCCAGTTCACCCAGTTTGTCGACAACCCGATCCATGGTGGGCAGCAGGCCATGATCAAGGCCTTCGCGCAGCATCAGTGCGTGGGACAGGTTGTTGATGTCCTCGGAGGTGCAAGCGAAGTGAACAAACTCTGTCACCGCGTGCAGTTCAGGGAATTCAGCAATCTGTTCCTTGATGAAATACTCGACGGCTTTGACGTCGTGATTGGTGGTGCGCTCGATATCCTTGATGCGCTGGGCATCTTCGAGGTTGAACTCGCTGACCAGCTTGTCGAGGAACGCATTGGCTTCGGCGGAGAACGCCGGAACCTCGGTAACGCCCGGGTGCGTGGCCAGCTTCTGGAGCCAGCGGATCTCGACGGTTACCCGGTTCCTGATCAGGCCATACTCACTGAAAATGTCTCGGAAGACGCTGACTTTGCTGCCGTAGCGTCCATCGACCGGGGAAATGGCGGTCAGGGCGGTGAGTTCCATCGAAAACCTCTCAAATCGTTAACGGATCGGGACAAAAGAAAATTAGGGGCGCGTATGATACACCAGCGCCGCGCCGGACGCAGTTGTCTGGGAACTGTTGTTCCAGAGCTACAGTGGACTTCTGGCTTTGTCGGCCAGCTGCCGGGCGTGCTCGATGACTTTCTTGCGATTAAAAATCAGCTGCCAGCGTCGGCCGCCTGTTTGGCGCCACAGAACCGCGGACCGGATGCCCGCAAGCAGCAGGGCGCGGACTTTGGCGGCGTTTTCCTCGCGCTGCAGGACGCTGGGATTGCCGCTCACCTGAATGCGTAACCGAAAGGTGCTTATGGTATCGGCGTAAACTGAGGCGAGGTTGCTAATCAGATTGCTGTGGGTATAGCCAAAGTGGCTGGCAGTGTGGCGAGCCTGGTCAATGCGGGAGCCAATGACGTCCAGCATTTCCGGGCTGCGATTGAGTTTAGCTTCCAGCTGGATCAGGTTGAGCACGTACCGTAGTACCTCAATGTCCTGCTGCTTGCTTTGCTGGCTCAGCACCGATGAGAGAGTAACGAGTCCCTCGCGAATGTCCGCGAGATCGCCGCCATAGACATCCAGGGTTGAGGCTGGATCGGTGGCGAACAGCGAGCGGATGCAGGTTTCGAGGCTGGTTTCCGAGCATTGACCGTTGTGGGCAATTTGCTGGACCAGGTTGGCGGCCTGGCATACACCAGCCAGGGCGAGGGTCTGATCGTTCAGGGATCGACTCATGCGCCCAATTCCTGCTGGGATTGTTCGCAGAGGCGGGCCGGCAGTGCTTCACCATCACGCCAGGTTTCCTCGATCACGCCACCCCCCAGGCAGACCTCGCCATCATAGAAAACCACGGATTGACCCGGAGTGACGGCTCGCTGTGCATCATCAAAGACCACTTTGACGCCCGCATCCAGCACCAGAACCTCGCAGTCCTGATCGGGCTGACGGTAACGGGTCTTGGCCTTGCAACGGAATTGGGCGGCCGGTGGTTCGCCGGCCACCCAGTCGATCGGGCCGGACACCAGTCCGCGCGAGAACAGCAGCGGGTGGTGCTTACCTTGAACCGCAATAAGAACGTTGCGGGTAAGGTCTTTCTCGGCAACGTACCAGGGTTCATCGCCAAAGTCGCTGAGGCCTCCAATACCGAGACCCTGGCGTTGGCCGATGGTGTGGTACATCAGGCCTTGGTGACGACCGATGACCTTGCCATCCGGTGTCTCGATGTCACCCGGTTGCGCCGGCAGGTACTGCTTCAGGAAGTCGGTGAACTTGCGTTCGCCGATAAAGCAGATGCCGGTGGAATCTTTTTTGTCATGAGTGACAAAACCCTGGGCTTCGGCGATCCGACGCACTTCAGGTTTTTCCAGTTCACCGACCGGAAACAGGGTGCGGGCGATACGCTCACCTGAGACTGCGTGCAGGAAGTAGCTCTGGTCTTTGTTGGCATCCAGGCCTTTCAGCAGCTGAGCCCGGCCGGAATTGTCGGGCAGTGGGCGCTGACGGGTGTAGTGGCCGGTAGCAATATAATCGGCACCCAGGGTGACGGCGTAATCGAGAAATGCCCGGAACTTTACTTCCTTGTTACACAGAATGTCCGGGTTGGGGGTGCGACCGGCGGTGTATTCCGACAGGAAATGTTCGAACACTCGGTCCCAATACTCGGCGGCAAAACTGGCAGTGTGAAGATTGATGCCGATGCTGTCCGCAACCGCCTGGGCGTCGGCCAAATCGGTCATGGCCGTGCAGTATTCGGTGCCATCGTCTTCATCCCAGTTCTTCATGAACAGGCCTTCGACCTGATAGCCCTGATCTTTCAGCAACCAGGCGGCGACAGAGGAATCGACGCCGCCGGACATGCCGACGATCACTCGGGTATTTGCTGCGGGAGGTGTTTCGGATGCGTGTGTCATGAATACATCAGTCTGGGTGAAAAGCTGCCAAGTCTACCATTTGTCCGGCTTTACGTCTGCGCATCGACGATGACATCGAGCGGGTAGCGCCGGCCATTTCGGTAATCTTCTATGCATTCGAGGACCAATGGACTGCGGAGCTGGTCTTTCAGCCCGCGGATGTCCTCCAGCAACAGCCAGTGCGCGGCAATGATGCCGGTGTCGAGTTCCTCGCTGACCTGCTCCAGGGCTTTGGCCGAGTAGCAGAAGCGGTAGTAGGTGACGCCGTTGGCAGGCGCCTTGTAGGTGTAAACGCCGAGGAAATGCTCGGGCTCCACCACCCAGCCGGTTTCTTCCAGGGTTTCACGCTTGACCGCATCCAGAATGGCCTCGTCTTCCTCGACATGGCCAGCGGGCTGATTGAAGACGACGCGGCCGCCGCTGGTTTCTTCAACCACCAGAAACCGACCTTCCTGATCTTCAACAATAACGGCAACAGTGGCGTGGGGTGTCCAGGTCATGGCTGTTTTCTGCTCCTACTGCTGTGGGGTTTGCCCGGTTTCCGTCGCCCCGGACGGTTGCGACGTGGGGGCGCTGTAGGGACGTGGATGGTGATGCCGCGGTGCTGGCCCGGCAATAAGCCGTCCAGGGTCCAGTCTCCTATACGGTAGCGGATCAGCCGGAGGGTTGGGAAGCCGACCGCCGCGGTCATGCGTCGTACCTGTCGGTTTCGGCCTTCGGTAATGGTCAGCTCCAGCCAGCTGGTGGGCACTGATTCCCGGTACCTGACCGGCGGTGTCCTGGGCCAGATCTCGGGCTGGTCGAGTAAGCGGGCCTTCGCCGATGCCGTATTGCCATCCTTGAGGCGGACGCCGCCCTCAAGTTGGGAGAGCGCGTCATTGGTTATGTCGCCTTCCACCTGAACCCAGTAGGTTTTGGGCATTTTGGCCGTGGGTGAGGCGATGCGGTGCTGCAGGGCGCCGTCACTGGTCAGTAACAGAAGGCCCTCGGAGTCGTAGTCGAGCCGGCCGGCGGGGTAGACATCGGGTATCTGAATCCAGTCCGCCAGGGTCGCCCTGACCGGTCTCCCGCTGTCCTGGCGATCGTCAGTGAACTGGCTGAGCACACGAAAAGGTTTGTTGAAGAGAATCAGGTTGGCCATTATTTCAAGCGCGTCCGCAGTGATAGGGTGGAGCTCAGTGAAAATATCCGTAGCAGGGTTACTTTACCAATGGTGGCTGGCAAAGTCGTTGTGAGGCAATGAGGTCTGCCAGGAAGACTGCAGGTTTCAGGCGGTAACAGGCAGAGCTGACTGAATTGAGTTCAGGTTAGGGAGAGAGTGCGCAGGCCCGCTTGCGGTTTTGATATCGCGCACTGACATACCCGCCTGCCTCAGGGCAGGCGTGCTGGGGCCATTCGTCAACGATGGGTCAGGCGTTGGCTGCACGCGGCGGGAAATCGCTCCGACCTGGGTCCGGGTCATCCGTCTTGACTCCCGGTGATGCGCCAGCAAGCTCTTGTGTCTCTTTCTGGGGCTGTGCATCGGGGACAATATTGATGGCGTGGACGCCTTTTTCGCTGGGTTTTTTGTCAAAGGTGACGGGCTGACCGGCTTTCAGTGTTTTGTAGCCGTCCATTTGGACCGATGAAAAGTGGGCAAACAGATCGTCACTGCAGCCGTCCTCAATGATGAAGCCGTACCCTTTGGCATTGTTGAACCATTTAACCTTGCCTCTTGGCATGATGAACTCCCCTGTTCATGTGCTGTCACATTTTATTATTGCTGTTGTGAACATTCCGCTCTGTGTCACTGGATGCGGATTTTGGTTGCATAACCCAAATTGATCGGTGTTGGTTACATAACCTTCGTTGAAATTTACATTATTTAACAATGCAAGTTAACTTTCGGCCAATCGGCGCGTCGAGTCAATAGTTTCTGTTGCCGGAATGTGTGGTTGAACGCGGTCTGGAACCGGTATCATGCGCGTATAGTTAAATTCCTCGCGCCCGGTTCTCGACTTAGCTTGAAAACACGGGGTCAGACAACCACATTATGCAAAGGGCACCGATAAACCGGTAAAGAATGATGCGGACTATCGAAGATTCTCTACTAGTATTTAATCAGGGGGAGGACGAACAACCGGGACGCCAAGACGATCTCAGTGTTGCGCCCGAAAAACCTGCCCTGAAGCGCCCGGCGCGATTTCGCGTAGTGCTTCTGAATGACGATTACACGCCCATGGATTTTGTTGTGGACGTGTTGATGAAGTTCTTCGGCATGAACGAAGAAAAGGCGACGCAGGTGATGCTGCTCGTCCATACGCAAGGAAAGGCCGTATGTGGGGTGTATACCCGAGACATCGCAGAAACGAAGGCAGCACAGGTGAACCAGTATTCCTCGGAATGCGAACATCCGCTGCTTTGCGAGATTGAACGTGCGGACTGACAGACGTTGGGGTGGCCCATGCTGAGTAAAGATCTAGAAATTACGCTGAATACGGCTTTCAAGAGTGCCCGCGACAAGCGTCATGAATTCATGACCGTCGAGCACTTATTGCTGGCCTTGTTAGATAACGAATCGGCGGTGGGCGTTCTGAAAGCGTGTGGAGCAGATCTCCAGCGGCTTCAGGAAGAACTTATGGAATTCGTTGACTCAACAACACCGCTCATTCCGAGCAGTGACAGTGAGCGCGAAACCCAGCCTACCCTCGGATTTCAGCGCGTGCTGCAACGGGCTGTATTTCATGTCCAGTCTTCCGGCAAGAAGGAAGTGACTGGCGCTAACGTGTTGGTCGCTATCTTTAGTGAGCAGGAGAGCCAAGCGGTCTACGTTCTGAAGAAGCAGAACATTGCTCGAATTGATGTGGTTAACTTCGTGTCCCACGGCATCTCCAGGGTGCAGGGTGCGGAAGATCAGGAGGGCCATGATCAGGCCGCTCCGGATGAAACCGGTGAAGAAGGCGGGCATTCCAAGCCGCTGGAAAGCTACGCCACCAATCTCAATGAGCAAGCTCGCCAGGGGCGGATTGATCCGCTGATCGGGCGAGAGCACGAGGTTGAGCGTGTAGTGCAGATCCTGGTTCGGCGCCGGAAAAATAACCCACTGCTGGTGGGTGAGGCCGGGGTCGGCAAGACTGCGATTGCCGAAGGTTTGGCTAAGCGCATCGTCGATGGCCAGGTGCCGGATATCATCTCCGACGCGGTGGTCTACTCACTGGATCTCGGCGCATTGCTGGCCGGCACCAAGTACCGGGGCGATTTTGAGAAACGCCTGAAAGGCCTGTTGGCTGAGCTGAAAAAAGAGCAGCACGCGATCCTGTTCATCGATGAGATCCACACCATTATCGGGGCCGGTTCTGCGTCTGGTGGCGTGATGGACGCCTCGAACCTGCTGAAGCCCATGTTGAGCTCGGGCGAGATTCGCTGCATCGGTTCGACAACCTTCCAGGAATTCCGTGGAATTTTTGAGAAGGACAGTGCTCTGGCGCGTCGTTTTCAGAAGATCGACGTGAACGAGCCAAGTGTTGAAGACACGTATCAGATCCTGAAGGGGTTGAAGCCCAACTTCGAAAAGCACCACGATCTGAAGTACACCGACAAGGCCCTTCGAGTTGCGGCTGAGCTGGCCGACCGTTACATCACTGACCGTCATCTGCCTGATAAGGCCATTGACGTCATTGACGAGGCGGGCGCACGGCAACGTCTGCAGCCGGAGAATAAGCGCAAAAAGGCTATCGATGTGACCGACATCGAAGATGTGGTGGCCAATATCGCGCGGATTCCGCCTAAGAACGTATCAACCAGCGACAAGGATCTGCTCCGCAACTTGGAGCGCGACCTGAAAATGGTTGTCTTTGGCCAGGATCCGGCCATTGAGTCCCTGTCCACGGCCATCAAACTGGCGCGTGCCGGGTTGAAAGCGCCGGAGAAGCCGGAAGGGGCGTTCCTGTTTGCCGGTCCGACTGGTGTCGGTAAAACCGAAGTCACCAAGCAGCTGGCGAAAGTGCTGGGTATCGAGCTGGTTCGATTCGATATGTCCGAATACATGGAGCGGCATACAGTGTCACGCCTGATTGGTGCACCTCCGGGGTACGTAGGTTACGACCAGGGTGGTCTGCTGACCGAATCGGTCAACAAGCATCCGCACTGCGTGCTGCTGCTGGATGAGATCGAAAAGGCCCATCCGGAAGTGTTCAACCTGCTGTTGCAGGTGATGGACCACGGCACCCTGACTGACAACAACGGCCGCAAGGCGGACTTCCGTCATGTGATCCTGGTGATGACAACGAACGCGGGGGCAGAAAGTATGGCTCGCCGTTCCATCGGCTTCAGCGAGCAGGATCACAGCACTGACGGCATGGAGATTATCAGCAAGACCTTCACGCCGGAGTTCCGCAACCGTTTGGATGGCATCATCCAGTTTGCCGATCTGCAGAAGGAGACCATCACTCACGTGGTCGACAAGTTCCTCACCGAGCTGCAGGCGCAGTTGGATGAGAAGCATGTTGTCCTGCATGTGGATGAGGACGCCAAGGTGTGGCTGGCAGAGAAGGGGTATGATGTCACCATGGGGGCACGGCCGATGTCCCGCTTGATTCAGGACAAGATCAAGCGACCGCTGGCCGAGCAGATCCTATTTGGGCGCCTTTCCGAGAAGGGCGGGGATGTGTTCATCCATCTGCGCAATGATGAGCTGGTCTTCGATTATGAGGACGAGCCCGCCGAGGCGGTGTAAGACACCGGCCCTGTGTCAGCAACAAAAAAAGACCACCTGAGGGCGTGCCCTGGTAAAGAAACGGGTGCAGCAGAGCAAAGACCAGAGCCGTGCGGGCCATGATCTGGTG
>NZ_JAEMQH010000002.1:679304-1453143 GCF_016820575.1 Marinobacter sediminum
AATGGTCACAAACTGGTATAGCAAGGCGCCAGGCTGCGCAGCGGTTTTTTTGTATCGGCGACTAACTGTTCTCATCAACAAAAAAGCCCCGGGACGGGGCTTTTCAGATGTCGGTCGGCCTTAACGGGCGCGGTACACAATGCGGCCCTTGCTCAGGTCGTAGGGAGTCAGCTCAACCTTGACCTTGTCGCCAGTCAGGATGCGGATGTAGTTTTTGCGCATCTTTCCGGAGATATGAGCAGTCACCACGTGACCGTTGCTGAGTTCAACACGGAACATGGTATTTGGAAGGGTATCGATGATGACGCCTTCCATTTCAATGACATCTGATTTCGCCATTCAGTAGAAACCTCTCGTGGAATGTACTTCTCGTGATTTTAAATTGCGCAATTCTGCCTGATTTATCAGCCTTTGGCAAAAATCAGTTTAACTCCATGGGCAGCCAATGCCCTTCCCGCAAGGCTTCAATGGGCTGGAAACGGGTTTTGTAGTTCATTTTCCGGCATTCCCGAATCCAGTAGCCCAGGTACAGGTGGGGCAGACCCCGTCGCTTGGCCTCCTCAATTTGCCAAAGAATGGCGAAAGTGCCGAGGCTTCGGTGCTCAAGCGAGGGTTTGAAAATGGTATAGATGGCGGAAAGACCGTCGTCGAGCAGATCAATCGCTGCCAGGCCAACCAGCTCATGGTTCAGGCGAATCTCCAGGAACCAGGAGTCGGTGGCGCCTTCCACCAGGAACGAAGAAAACTGTTCCGGGGAGGGCGGGTACATGTCACCGTCCTTGTGACGCTCTTCGATGTAACGGGCATACAGCTGGTAATAGTGCTCGTTAAACCGGGCCGGAACCAGGCTGTATTCCAAGTCCTGATTCTTGCGCAATACGCGCTTCTGGTTCCGGTCGGGCTCAAAGTCATCTACTTTCAGGCGAACAGGAATGCAGGCGTTGCAGTTTTCGCAGTGGGGACGGTAGTAGTGTGAGCCGCTGCGACGAAAACCGAGGGCGGTGAGCTGGCTGTACAGTTTCTTGTCGATGTGAGCGCGCGGATCCACGAACATAGTGGTCGCTTCTCGATCCGGAAGGTAGCTGCAATCGTGAGGCGGGGTTGCGAAGAACACCAGTGTTCTAAGATTGCTCATTCACGCCTCCGGCCCAGACCATTGCCAGCGGATTTCCCAGTCACGTTGATTCGGTTTTCGATCGACGCATGCCTTGAGTATAGATAAAAACTCGCTGCGTGAAATAGTGCGCGCCCCCATCGTCAGCAGGTGTCGGCTCTCCACCTGGCAGTCCATGATTCTGTAATCCCACTCCTGAAGCTGGTGGGCCAAGTGCACCATCAACACCTTAGAGGCATTGGTTTCCAGGGAAAACATGGACTCCCCAAAAAAACACTGCCCGATCGCGAGCCCATACATGCCGCCGGCCAGTTCGCCGGACCGGTTCCAGACCTCAATGGAATGGGCCACACCCTGCCGGTGCAGTTCGGAGAAACTGGCGATCATGTCTTCGGTAATCCAGGTGCCCTCGGCCCGTGTGGTTGCACACAGGCGAATAATCCGGCCGAAGGCCTGATCGGCGGTAACCCGGAAGCGGCCTTGGTTCAGGGTTCGGCGCAAGCTACGGGATACGTGGATGTCTCCGGGCAACAATACGCAGCGTGGATCCGGTGACCACCAGAGGATGGGCTGGTCATCACTGTACCAGGGGAAAATGCCATTTCGGTAGGCAAGGAGGAGTCGTTCGGTTGACAGATCGCCGCCGAGAGCCAAGAGCCCATCGGGGTCCTCGAGAGCTTCGTCTACGGGAGGGAACCAGAGTTGGTCCGGATCAAGCCAGGGTAGTGAGGTCATCCTGCTCCGGTAAGGAAGTCAAACTGAATAATGCCTGCATTCGAGTATCGACCCGCGGCAATTCATCCCTGAAACACGCTGTGAATACATCCGTGTACGCTTGGCTCCGCCATCCATGGCTCCGCACAGTTTCAGTGATGAATTGCCACTGGTCTCGTCATGCTATTGATGCTTTGTTCCCAGCTTAGTTCAGTCTTGCTGATCCAGGAACTTCTCGGCGTCCAGGGCGGCCATGCAGCCAAAGCCAGCCGACGTGACTGCCTGACGGTAGACGTGGTCGGCCACGTCGCCGGCGGCAAACACGCCGGGGATGCTGCTCTGGGTTGCCATGCCCTCAAGACCGGAGCGAATACGGATGTAACCGTTCTCCATATCCAGCTGACCCTGAAACAGGTCGGTGTTGGGCTTGTGGCCGATGGCGATGAACACGCCCGCCAGATCGATTTCCTGGGTGGAATCGTCCTTGGTGCTCTTAATGCGCATGCCGGTGACACCGGTAGCGTCGCCCAGCACTTCATCCAGAGTGTGATCCCAGACGATCTTCACATTGCCGCTCTCGGCTTTTTCGAACAGCTTATCCTGCAGGATCTTCTCGGCACGCAGGCTGTCGCGACGGTGAACCAGGGTCACTTCGTCGGCGATGTTGGACAGGTACAGGGCTTCCTCGACCGCCGTGTTACCACCGCCGATTACCGCAACTTTTTGTTTCTTGTAGAAGAAACCATCGCAGGTTGCGCAGGCAGATACGCCCTGGCCTTTGAATTTCTCTTCCGACTCAAGGCCAAGGTACATGGCAGAGGCGCCGGTAGAGATGATCAGGGAGTCGCAGGTGTACTCGCCATTGTCGCCTTTCAGGCGGAACGGACGGCTGTGCAGGTCGGCTTCGTTGATGGTGTCGTAAACAATGCTGGTTTCGAAGCGCTCAGCATGCTTGAGCATGCGCTGCATCAGTTCCGGACCCTGAACACCATCGTTGTCGCCGGGCCAGTTGTCCACGTCTGTTGTGGTGGTGAGCTGACCGCCGACTTCGATACCGGTAATCAGGGTCGGGTTTAGGTTGGCTCGGGCTGCATATACAGCGGCGGTGTATCCGGCAGGGCCAGAGCCAAGAATGATCAGTCGGGAATGCTTGGTATCGGTCATGTCTATCTCTCACTAAATTCAGTACGACGCTGAGTGCCGTTTCCGGGCCCAGTTCTGTCAAGAAAGGGCGAAAGGCTAACACGAATGGTGCTTTCTGCCATTCGATTTGGCCAATTCCGCTTATAAAACTTCGCTATTTACTCAAGGACAGAGACGGTCGCCAGGAGTTGCCGAACCCGCTCTTCGCTCTTGCCGCTTTCACCCTGTTCCAGGCGGTGTTCGGCAATCGAAGGGAACACCGTCTGGATGTCGTCGGGCAGAACGTGCTGGCGCCCTTCCATCAGGGCCCAGGCCTTGGCGGCGCGCACCAGGCCAAGGCCGGCGCGGGGGGACAAGCCGTACAGCAGGCCTGGCATGCGCCGGCTTTGTTCCAGCAGGCGCTGGACATAGTCGAGCAGGGCGGGGCTGGTTTTTACCCGGCTGACCGCATCCTGCAGGCTGGCCAGTTCGGCCTGGGGCAGCAAGGCCTGGAGCCGGTCGGTCACTACTTTGCGGTCTTCGCCTTCCAGCAGTTCCCGCTCTGCTCGCGGGTCCGGGTAACCCAGGCGCAGGCGCATCAGAAACCGGTCAAGCTGCGACTCCGGCAGCGGGAAGGTGCCGCCCTGTTCAATGGGATTCTGGGTGGCAATGACGAAAAACGGCTGGGGCAGGGGACGGGTCTCGCCCTCAATCGAAACCTGGCGCTCCTCCATGGCTTCCAGCAGGGCGCTCTGAGTGCGCGGTGATGCCCGGTTGATTTCGTCCGCAAGCACCACCTGGGCAAAGATCGGGCCCG
Organism: Marinobacter sediminum; assembly: GCF_016820575.1. Lineage (GTDB taxonomy): Bacteria > Pseudomonadota > Gammaproteobacteria > Pseudomonadales > Oleiphilaceae > Marinobacter > Marinobacter sediminum. Next base: position 683,072 of record NZ_JAEMQH010000002.1, read on the forward strand.
GGTGGAACACCAGGCTGCCGGCTTCCTTGTCGTACATGGAGTAGCCCAGTACGTCCGCAGGCAACAAGTCGTTGGTGAACTGGATGCGCTGATAGCTCAGGCCCATGATTTTGGCGAGCGCATGCGACAGGGTGGTCTTACCCATGCCGGGAATGTCTTCGATCAGCAGGTGTCCCCGAGCCAACAGGCCGCACATGGCCAGGCGCACTTGCTGATCCTTGCCAAGCAGTATCTGGTTCAGCTCGTGAACAACGGTATCAATCAGTTTCTTCATTCCGGGCTCAGTCCCTTACGCGTTTGAGGATGTCGCTGTAAGCATCAATGCGACGGTCTCTCAAATACGGCCAGATGCGGCGGACCGATTCACTTCGGGTTCGGTCGATGGTGACACTCAGAATGCATTCGCTGGATTCGTCGGCGCAAGCGAGGAATTCGCCTTGGGGGCCACAGACAAAGCTGTTACCCCAAAAACGGATGCCATCCGATTGCCCGGAGGGATCCGGCTCGGTGCCGACCCGGTTCGGGGCAACCACGGGCAGATTATTGGCGACCGCGTGGCCCCGCTGCACCGTTACCCAGGCTTCAAGCTGACGAGCCTGCTCGTCTGGGTCGTCGGTTACGTCCCAGCCAATGGCCGTGGGGTAAATGAGGATCTCGGCGCCGGCCAGTGCCATCAGACGCGCAGCCTCGGGGTACCACTGGTCCCAGCACACCAGCACGCCCAGTTTGCCAACAGAGGTCTCAATCGGGGTGAAGCCGCTGCGACCATCGTTGAATTCGGCATCGCCCGGGGTGAAGTAGAACTTCTCATAGAAACCCGGGTCGTCCGGTATGTGCATTTTCCGGTACATGCCCGCCATTGAGCCGTCGGATTCAAACACCACTGCGGTGTTGTGGTAGACACCATTCATCCGCCGCTCGAAGATGGAGCCGACCAGAACAATGCCGAGTTCCTTCGCCAGGCTGGAAAGCCGCTCGCTTGTAGGGCCCGGAATCGGCTCGGCCAGCTCGAATACATCGGTGTCTTCGGTTTGGCAGAAATAGAGTGTGGCGTGGAGTTCTTGTAGCACAACCAGGTTGGCGCCATTGGCGACGGCTTCGCGCACCAGTTTTTCGGTAGTAGCGAGACTCGCTGCCTTATCGGAACTGCATGCCTGCTGGATAGCGGCCAGGTTCAACAGTTGACTGTCGGGGCGGCTGCTCATGAAGCGACAACTCCTTCGGGAATTTGCATGGTGACGCAATGCAGGCTGCCATGCTGTAGAACCAGCGCCCGACAATTAATGGGCACGATCTCCCGATCCGGGAACAGGTCCGCCATGATGCTGATGGCCTGTTCATCCTGAGCCGAGCCATAGACGGGCAGCAGAACGGCGCCATTGATAATCAGAAAGTTTGCGTAGGTGGCCGGAAGCCGGTTGCCTTCGTCGTCATAAATCGGATCGGGCAGGGGGAGGGCCGTCAGCTGATAGGGCGAACCGTCGCGCTGTCGGAATTCCCGCAGCTCCTCGGCCATGGCTGACAAGGCACCATAATGCTCGTCTTCCGGGTTATCGCAGGCTACGTAACAGATACAGTCCGGGCTGCAGAACCGCGCCAGGGTATCGACGTGGCTGTCGGTATCGTCGCCAGCCAGGAAGCCGTGGTTGAGCCAGAGCACGCGCTCGGCACCCAGCTGCTCGGACAACAACTGTTCGATAGCGGCGCGATCGTAGGCTGGATTCCGGGTCGGTGTCAGCAAGCATTCGCTGGTGGTGAGCAAGGTGCCTTCACCATCGGATTCAATAGAGCCGCCCTCCAATATGAAACCCACCGCCTCCAGGGGTGTGGTCCCAAAAGCGCCGGCATTAGCCAGGTGTCGATTGAGGGCGTCGTCTTTTTCCCAGGGGAACTTCCCTCCCCAGGCGTTGAAGCGAAAGTCCAGCAGGGTCAAACCATCGTCCTTCTTTACCGCCAGTGGGCCATGATCCCGGGCCCAGGTATCGTTGGCGGGCGCGGGAACGCACACGGCTCGTCCCGGCAGGCCCTGTTCACGGGCAAAGCGATTCAGAGTCTGCTCCAGTTCCTGGACTCGAACCACATGTTCGCAGCTGATCAGCAGGTGCTCGAAACGCAGCACCGCTTCAGCAATAGCTATGAAGACGGGTTCAACCTGGTCGAGAACAGCAGCCCAGTCCGTTCCCGGATGCGGCCAGGTCAGCATTACTGCGCTTTGCGGGGCCCATTCAGCGGGCATCACACGTCTGGATGTCACTTTACTGCCACCTTAAATCGTAAAAGCCGCCATTCTAACCAAAACAGGCGTCAAAACATCAGGGGCTATGCCAGCAATGGCATGCCCGTACAGGTTGTTGGACTGTAACAGAGTTCAGCGCTTGGGCTTGAGTACTGTATGCAGCACGCGGTCTTTTTCGAAGTAGACGATGAAGTCCTGGTAGTACCATTGGCTGATGGGCGGCTCACCAACCGGTCCCTGGATTTCCACGGGTGCACCCCACTTGGCGCGCACAGAGGCTTGGCTCATGCCGATTTGGGGGGTGCTGATGCTTGCGCGATCCGTCTGCGAGCCCACCGGGATGGTGATCTGCTCGGCAACAACGTTGCCGGACGGTGCCAGGATAAAGGCCGCCAGAGCCAGTGCACTCAGCATCATGTTATTTTTCTTCATTGACTGTTCTCCATTAGAGCCTGATTTGCCTGAAAATTGTTATCGTATCGATGTGGATAAAGCGTAATGTCTTTCTGCACCGGGGAAAAGTCATAAACGTGCGGTAGTTTATTCTTTTTTGCGTTGGCGAATTTGCCAGCGCATCACATGCCGCGCAATCTGCTGTCGGTCACTGTCGTGGATGTGCACGAATTGGCTGTGGATGCGCTCACCGCCAGCGTTATCAAGGTGGGTATGGATAATCTCGGCAATCGCCCGGGGCTGAAAAAGCTCCGGGGGCAGAGTCATCCGGACGGTAAGCAGGTTGCCAGTCCTGAAGGTTTCCGGGGCGGCGGTGAAGGCGAGTCCGCCCTCGCTAAGCGTAACTTCCTGCCAGTCTTCCGGTTGCAACGGATTTTGCTCAAAGGCCATAATGCGCGCGAGCGTATCGAGCTTGCCATTCAGGGACTTAATTAACCCGGTGACCAGGCGGTCCCGCTCGGCGAGACTGGCAAGCTGGGATCTGACATCCTGGTCCAGTCGCCGGTACTCGGCCTTCAGGCTTTCCAGGTGATCGTCGCCAAACGCTTTTTCGTCTGGGTTAGCCATCGGTGAGAGCTTTCGGATTTCGAGACCGATCCGGTCCTCAATACGGAAGTAATCTCGACGTTCCAGGCTTTGTTCGGCCGGTTCGCTGGGGTTGTTGGGTGATGTCATCCTGACTCCGAAGCGTTCAATTATCATTATTTGAGAATAGTTTAGCAGTTTCCCGGTGCGCAGGAAGACGGTCGGGAAAACCAGACCACGACAGATCCGCAGGTAGCGACAGGCGCCTCCCCATGTTTAGACCTTTATCGTTTTATATCGGCTTGCGTTACACAGCGGCCAAACGTCGAAATCACTTTATTTCTTTTATATCACTGACCTCCATGATCGGGCTGATGCTGGGTGTGGCGGTGTTGATCATCGTTCTGTCGGTGATGAACGGCTTTGACCGGGAGCTCAAGCAACGCATCCTCGGCATGGTTCCCCATGCCGTCATCGAAGGCTCCGGCCCGCTACAGGACTGGGAATCGATCGATGAACAGGTCCAGCAGCATCCACGGGTTCTGGCGGCGGCGCCGTTTATTCAGGGTCAGGGTATGGTGACCGGTGGCGGCAACGTGCGCGGGGTTCTGTTGAATGGCGTTCTGCCGGAGCAGGAAAAAACAGTATCGATTATCGAACGGCACATGGTCGATGGCAGCCTGCACGACCTCAAATCCGGTGAGTTCGGCATTATTATCGGCCGGCTGATGGCTGCCAGCTTGCGCCTGAAATTGGGCGACAAGGTCACGGTGGTGCTGCCCGAGGCCTCGGTAACGCCAGCCGGTGTTTTGCCGAGGTTGAAGCGGTTCACGGTAAAGGGGGTGTTTAGCGTCGGTGCCGAGCTTGACGGGAATTACACCCTGATCCACATGGACGATGCCTCCAAGCTAATGCGCACCGGTGGTAAGGCGCTTGGCGTTCGACTGCTGGTGGATGACCTGTTCGCAGCGCCCAAGGTGGCAGAGCAGGCCGCCCGCTCGCTCCCGGGCCGGTACTACATCTCCGACTGGACTCGCACTCATGGCAACCTTTTCCAGGCCATTCGCATGGAGAAAACCATGATTGGTCTGCTGCTGATGTTCATCGTCGCGGTTGCCGCCTTCAACATTGTTTCGACCCTGGTCATGGTGGTGACCGATAAGACCGCGGATATTGCAATTCTGAGAACCATGGGCGCCACGCCCGGGCGAATCATGCGTATTTTCATGGTGCAGGGCGCCGTAATCGGCGTGTTCGGCACGCTCATTGGTACGGCCCTTGGCATCGTCGGTGCGCTCAACATCAGTGCCTTTATTTCCTGGCTGGAGGATGCGCTGGGGCACCAGTTCCTGAGTGCCGACGTTTACTTCATTAGTTATCTGCCGTCCCAGCTGCAATGGCAGGATGTGTTTATCATCAGCGGTGCCGGCCTTGCCATGAGCCTGCTGGCGACTATCTATCCCGCGTGGCGGGCTTCCCGGGTCGATCCGGCGGAGGCGTTGCGTTATGAGTAAGGAAAACTGGAACATGCACGAAACAGCGCCGGTTATCGATTGTCGTCAGGTTACCCGCACCTACAGCGAGGGGCCTGAAAAACTGACAATCTTCTCGGACATTTCGCTGCAGGTGGCGGCCGGAGAGACGGTGGCCATCGTGGGTAGCAGTGGTGCCGGCAAAACCACTCTGCTGAACCTGCTCGGTGGCCTGGACCGGCCGTCCTCGGGTCAGATTTCAATTTGCGGGAACGATATTCACCGGCTGTCGGAGGCCGGGCGGGCCCGGTTCCGCAACAAGCATCTGGGCTTTGTCTATCAGTTCCATCACCTGCTGCCAGAGTTTTCGGCATTGGAGAATGTAATGATGCCGTGCGCACTTGGCGGCATGGCCGTTAGCGCTGCCAAGGAAAAGGCGGAGGGTTTTCTGGCCCAAGTGGGACTGGCGGAGCGGCTTGCCCACAAACCCGGTGAGCTATCCGGCGGCGAGCGTCAGCGTGTGGCCATCGCCCGCGCCTTGGTGAACGAGCCCCAGTGCGTGCTGATGGATGAGCCGACGGGCAACCTCGACGAGCACACGGGGGAAGGTGTACGCAAGCTGATCGAATCGCTTCGGGATGAGCTGGGCATCTCGTTCGTGATGGTTACTCACGACATGAAGATGGCACGAAGCTTGGGGCGGGTCTTGCGTCTTGAGCAGGGGCGGCTGGTTCAGGAGGTTTGATCAGCGGCCCGTTGGCCACGGCGCAAGCGCCAGTCGGAGCGTATCTTGCGCCGCCACAGGAACTGGATGATCAGATAGGCTATGCAGGCGGAAACCGTGGCCACCATCAGCGAGCCGAGGTACAGGGGAATTCCGATATCCAGCAGGCGCTCGCTGATCCAGGCCCAGGATAGCTCAAATTCGAAGTTGAGGACTGGCCGGTCCAGTACCCAGGCGCCTACCTTGTAGTTGAAATAGAAGATTGGCGGCATGGTAATCGGGTTGCTGATCCAGACGAGCACTACCGATAGCGGCAGGTTCGCGTTGAACCAGATCGCGAACAAGGCAGCACCGATCATCTGAAAGGGCATAGGGATGAAGCAGAACCAGATGCCGACCAGAAACGCACGGGCAACGCTGTGGCGGTTGATGTGCCAGAGATTGGGTTCATGAAGGATATCGCCAAGAAAGCGTAGCGATTTCATCGCTTGCACCTTCTCTGGTGTTGGCAGATAGCGTTTCATGAACTTCTTTGGCATTGGAAGCTCTGCCTGTTATTTGCGTGTGAATTCCGGAAGCATGGATGCTGCCGGTGGATCATCAAATCGGAGGACAAGGATTGTCCGAAAACTCAATTACCCGACCCGGGTCCGCATCTGGGCGCGGTTTAGCGGTCGCGGGTGCCTTCGCCTTCTCGTGCGGCGTTATCTTACTGTATTGGCTGTCGATGTTGCCACCTTCGGAATGGATCGTGGCGAGCTTTATTACAGCTTTTTGCATTGCGTTTCGAGCCCGTCAGTATCCACTTCGCCGTATGGCTGTCTTGAGCATGGCCCTGATCATAGGGTTGGCCTGGGCCAGCTGGCACGCTGCTGGGCGCCTGGCTGAGAGATTGCCGGCCGGCATGGAAGGGCAGCGCTTGTCGGTTTCCGGCTACGTCTGTGACATCCCATCGCCCGGAAGCTTTAACAGTCTCCGCTTCAGCTTCTGTGTCACTCAATGGCACCAGCGCCCCCATTCCTCGAGTCAAACCCTCGAGCTACCGCAGTTTCTGCGTCTTGCTTGGTACGGACAAGCCGAACGCCGTTTGCCTTCACACCGTTTGAGACTTGAGCTGGTCCTGAAACGTCCTCACGGTGCCCTGAACGACGCTGGATTTCGCTATGAAGACTGGCTATTTCGCAAAGGCTACCGGGCGACGGGGACGGTCCGGGAGGCAGTGCCGGATCACGCCGTGGTGTGCAGCTTAAAATGCCGCTACCACGAGGCACACCACTGGATTGCAAATTGGGTTGAGCGTCGGTTTGCCAGTGCCGACCATCGGCCCTTGATCAGTTCCCTGTTGGTGGGTGATCGGGGGCACCTGACGCCCGCCCATTGGCAGGTTTTGCAGGCCACCGGCACCATCCACTTGGTGGCCATCTCCGGTCTGCACCTGGGGTTGATTGCGCTCGGTGCGGGTTTTCTGGTGCGCAGGCTGCTACTGGCATTGCCGTTGACCTGGATCGGAGAAGTTGGACAGCGCCGCTGTTTATTTTTCGCGGTGATGATTTGTTGTCTGGTCTATGCCTTGATGGCCGGGTTCACCGTTCCAACCCAAAGAGCGCTGCTCATGGTGTGGGTGGGCGGTTGGTCATTGCTGTTCGCGCGTCAACTTCCGGCTTGGCAGGCGTGGGTCTGGGCCTTGGCGGCGGTTCTATTGCTGGATCCGTTTGCGCCGCTGGATCAGGGTTTCTGGCTGTCATTTGGCGCGGTTGCTGTTCTGATCTGGGTCTTTGCAGCAGGGCTTCGGCCGCTGGGGTGGTTCGGGACACTTTTGCTGGCCCAGGGCGCGCTGTTTGCCGGGCTCTGGCCGCTGCTGCAGGTGTTCGGGCAGGGCCAGCCCTTGATCGGTGGGCTGGCCAATTTGTTGGCTATTCCTTGGGTTTCGCTGGTGGTTATGCCCGGTCTGATTGGCGGTGCTGTGGTCGTGGCGATCGTGCCGGCCGCCTTTGAGATGGTGGTTCCCTTCTGTGACGGACTCATGGGAATGCTCTGGGTGGTGTTGACCTACCTGGCGGAATTGCCGTCTCCGGTCATTGAGGTGGGGCCGGGGGAGGTGATGGGGCTGGCGGGACTGGTGCTGTTGTTGGTGAAAGTGCCTACGCCTGGAGGTGGCATCTGCGCCGGTTTGTTGTTCATGGTTTGGCTGGCAATGCTCCAATCACCGGCATCCCAGCGACCCAATCCCCATCTGGTTGAGCCAGAGCTGCGAGTCTGGGATGTCGGGCAGGGCCTGGCGGTACTGGTGCGGCATCAGGACAAGGTGTTGTTGTACGACACCGGACCAGCAGTACCGGGTGTGTTCTCGGCTGTGGAGTCGACTTTGCTGCCGAATCTCAAAGCGCTGGGGGTACACCGTATCGATACCTTGGTAATCAGTCATGCCGACAGCGATCACTCCGGTGGCCTGGCAACGCTGGCCAGCTCTATCCAGATAGGAAAGCTGGTCACCGGTGAGGTGTTGGCCGTTCGGGAAAAGCTGGGCGAAGCGTCCGGCCTTGTCGTGCAGCCCTGCGCGCTGGCGGATGAGGCGTTAGGAGGATTGCACATTTACTATTGGCAAACTGGTAGTTCGCCGACCGGCAATGATGCCTCCTGCGTGGTCCGGATTGAGCATCCGCCATCTCGCACTGAGTGGCTGCTGCCCGGCGATATCAGCGCCGCAACTGAGGCGCTCTATCTGTCATACCTGCGCGGGCGGGGGGCTTTGGCGGCGGATGCGACGCGGCTGGTGCTTGCGCCTCATCATGGCAGCAAGACATCCTCTTCGCCCCAGTGGGTGTCAGCTTTAACTCCGGACGTGGTGATCTACTCCTCCGGTTACCGGCACCGATACGGGCACCCTCACAGCAGCGTAACGGCCCGCTATCGTAATCGTGGGGTGAGCGCGTTCAGTACGGCCTGTTCCGGAATGCTGGTGGCAGTCATTGAGGATAACCGCCTGACCATCAAAGAGAAGCGCCTGGATACACCGTTCTGGATTGGCGCGAAAGGGCAGGCCCGGGATGAATGTGCGATACCGTGACACAACGGGTGTGGCCTGCCACGGCAGCTATGCTAAAGTAGCGCGGCTTGTAAACTATCAGGGAGACCGAGCGTGTTCGAGCTGTTGAAAGCCGGTGGCATTTTGATGGTGCCTATTGTTGCGTGTTCCATTCTGGCCCTCGCCATTATCCTGGAGCGTTTCTGGACCTTGCGTGCGTCCAGGGTGGCACCGTCCCAGACCCTTAATGAGCTTTGGCGCTGGATCAAGAAGAAAGAACTCAATGGCCGTAAGCTGAAGGCGCTTCAGGGATCCTCTCCCATGGGCCGCGTTCTGGCGGGTGGCCTGCTTAATGCCAAGCACGGTCGCGAGATCATGAAAGAGAGTATTGAGCATGAAGCCAGCCAGGTGATTCACGACCTCGAACGGTTCCTGAACCCGCTGGGCACGGTGGCTACCATCACACCGCTGCTTGGTCTCCTGGGTACCGTGATCGGCATGATCAAGGTGTTCGCCGAGATTCAGCTGGCTGGTGTCGGCAATGCCGGTAATCTCGCAGGCGGCATCTCGGAGGCCCTGATTACCACGGCTGCGGGTCTGAGCGTTGCGATTCCGGCCCTGATTGCCCACCGCTATTTCATCCGCCGTGTCGACGAACTGGTGGTCAGCATGGAGCAAGAGGCCATCAAGCTGGTTGAGGTTGTGCACGGAGACCGCGAAATCGACGTGGAAGGAGCCTGAACGCCGTGAAGTTCAAGCGCCAGAGAAGTCAGGAAGTCGCGGTCGACCTGACACCACTGATCGATGTGGTGTTCCTGCTGCTGATTTTCTTTATGGTCTCAACCACCTTTACCCGAGAGAGCCATCTCCAGGTGGAACTGCCTGAGGCTAGCGGGGAGCCGGCATCGCCTTCAGAGGTTCGCCAGATTGATGTGGTGATCAACGCCGAGGGCCAATACCTGCTAAATGACCAGGCCCTGGTCAACAACCGCCGCGAGACCCTGGAAAGGGGTGTGAAAGAGCTGGCGGAGGGTGATAAATCCCTGCCGTTCATTATTACCGCCGATGCCCGCACCCCCCATGAGTTTGTGGTTCGTGCCATGGACGTCGCCGGTCGTCTCGGCTTTGCCAAACTGAGCATCACCACCGAGCGGGAGACGGAAACAGAATGAGCAGTCCAGACCCGCTCCCGGTCCAGGGGCCTGCCGTCCAACCTTCCGGCAGCTGGGAAACCTACAAGCGGCTGCTGGCCTACGTAAAACCGTTTTGGTTGGCGTTTTCCCTTGCCGTGTTAGGTAACATCATTTATGCGGCGGCATCCACCGGTATGGCGGCTGCCATGGAGTATGTAATTGCCGCGATCGAAAACCCGACTGACGGCAATCGGATTCTTCTCACCCTCCTTATTGTCGGCGTATTTGCGTTCCGAGGGGTGGGTACATTTTTGAGTCAGTACTTTATCGGCTACGTCGGCCGACACGTTATAAATGCCCTGCGCAATGATGTATTCGATCGTCTGCTTTCTCTTCCATCCCGTTATTTTGATGACAACGCGGCCGGCCGACTGGTGTCCAAGCTGACCTTCAATGTGGAGCAGGTCGCGGCAGCGACGACCGATGCCGTGACCATCACGCTCCGGGAAGGGCTGACCATTATTGGCCTGCTGTCTTTCATGCTCTACACCAACTGGGTACTCACGCTGATCTTCCTCGCGGTTGGCCCGGTCATCGGTGCCGTGGTGAGTTACGCCAGCAAGCGTTTCCGCCGAATCAGCAAGCGCATCCAGGGCTCCATGGGCGACATTACTCATGTGGCCTCCGAGTCCATTGCCGGTTATCGTGTGGTGCGCACGTTTGGCGGCGAAGACTACGAGCAAAAGCGATTCCGTGAGGTCAACGACCGTAACCTCGCGCAGAGTCTGAAGATGGCCTCGACCCAGGCCATCAGTGTGCCAGTCATTCAGGTGTTGGTGGCCATCGCTATCGCAGCACTGGTGTGGACCATGTTGGCGCCGGAGATTCGGGGTGGCATGACCACAGGCCAGCTGGTCGCCTTTATTACCGCCGCGACCACCATGGCGAAACCGATCCGTCAGGTGACTTCGGTGCACGCCAAGATCCAGAAAGGCCTGGCCGCCGCCTACGATGTGTTCGAAACCATGGACGAGCAGCCCGAACAGGATCCAGGCACCTACGCTCCGTCACGAGTGGACGGCAACATCCGGTTCGAGGACGTATCGTTCCGGTACCGGGATCAGCTCGACAATGTGCTTGAGGGCATCACGCTCGACATTCCAGCCGGTCAAAGTGTCGCCCTGGTTGGCCGCTCCGGCAGCGGCAAGTCCACCCTGGTCAGCCTGTTGCCACGCTTCTACGAGTACACCGGTGGCGATATCCTGATCGACGACCACTCGTTGCGAGATTACTCCCTGAAAGCCCTGCGCTCGCAGATCGCCCTGGTAACCCAGAACGTTGTGCTGTTCAACGACACCATTGCCGCCAACATCGCCTACGGCGCCTTGCGGGATTGCAGTCGTGAGGAAATCCGGGAGGCAGCGGCCAAGGCCCATGCCCTTGAGTTTATCGACCGGATGCCCGAGGGGCTGGATACCATGATTGGTGACAACGGGGTGATGCTCTCGGGCGGTCAGCGCCAGCGATTGGCCATTGCCCGCGCACTGCTCAAGAACGCGCCGGTTTTGATCCTTGATGAGGCCACCTCGGCGCTGGATACCGAGTCTGAGCGTCACATTCAGGAAGCGTTGGAAATGGTCATGAAAGGCCGAACCACGCTGGTCATCGCGCACCGTCTGTCCACCATTGAGAAAGCCGACCGAATCCTGGTGATGGACAATGGCCGAATTGTTGAATCCGGGCGGCACGACGAGCTGCTGAAGACCGGTGGCGCCTACGCCCAGCTGCATCAGATGCAATTCAGCGAATCGGTATGAGCTCGCTGATTGACCGGCTCTGGTATGGAAAATCCCGGCCGTTGTGGCCTCTGGCTCCGCTGAGCTGGCTGTTCCAGGCGGTCGCCGCCTCCCGACGCCGAAAGGCGTGGGAGGCGAGGAATGAGGCGTTACCCGTGCCGGTGGTGGTGGTGGGCAATATCACCGCTGGCGGTACCGGAAAGTCCCCTCTCACTGCTTGGCTGGTCGCCGAGCTCCGGTCGGCGGGTTGGCGCCCGGTGATCATCAGTCGCGGCTACGGTGGCAAGTCCCCGCAGTATCCGGCACTGGTCAGTGCCGACAGCAACCCCTCCGCAATGGGCGATGAGCCGGTGATGCTGGCGCAAGCAACCGGTGTTCCCGTGGTGGTCGACCCCATTCGCCGCCGCGGCGCGCTGTGGGCGTTGGATCAGGAGCTGGGTGACATTCTCGTTTGCGACGATGGCCTGCAGCACTACGCCTTACCGAGAGATGTCGAGCTGGCGGTTTTCGACGGTGCCCGCGGTGCTGGCAATGGTGCCGTAATTCCTGTCGGGCCATTACGTGAGCCCGTTTCGCGCCTGTCTTCTGTGGACTTTGTCGTGGTGAATGGTGGCGAGTTTGAGGCCGGCCAGCATCTCGACGCCTTCAACGATATCGAGCATCCGGAAATCCACACCATGGCGCTTGAGCCATCGACGCTGGTTAACCTGAAAACCGGACAGGCGCGGCCAATTACCGATTTGCAGGGGCAGACCGTAAGAGCGGTTGCCGGAATCGGCAATCCTGGACGGTTTTTCGATACACTAAGGAACTTGGGCGCCACGGTCACCGAGGCACCTTTTCCGGATCATCACAGCTTCAAGGCCAGTGATCTGACTGCGGATGCGGGCCAGTGGGTGGTGATGACGGCCAAGGATGCAGTGAAGTGCCGTTCATTTGCTCCAGACAACGCCTGGGTTTTTTCCGTACAGGCCAGTTTGTCGGATGAATTTTCACGTTCGGTGATCTCCCGCATCGGCAGAGTTCCGAACAGCTAATCTCTTAACCCTGGGTGAGACATCATGGATAAAAAGCTGCTGGCAATGCTGGCGTGCCCGGTCTGCAAGGGCGATCTGAAACTCAACGAGGCTCGAACCGAGTTGGTCTGCTATCAGGACGCCATGGCGTTCCCCGTTCGCGAGGGGATACCGGTCATGCTATCCAGTGAAGCTCGTACGCTCACTACCGACGAGCGCCTCGACAAACGCTAAGTCACTGATTCAGGATACTTGTGCTCATGTCTTTCTCTGTGGTTATCCCAGCTCGTTATGCCTCCAGCCGTTTGCCTGGCAAGCCGCTGGCGGACATCGTGGGCAAGCCAATGATTCAACATGTTTATGAACGGGCGTTGGCGAGCCGTGCTGATCGGGTGGTGGTGGCCACCGACGATGACCGTATTCGCGAAGCCTGCGAGCGCTTTGGCGCCGATGTTGTGATGACATCGCCGGACCATGCCAGCGGCACTGATCGGCTGGCAGAAGTGGCGCGAAAGCTCGAGCTGGACGGCGATCACCGGGTGGTCAACGTGCAGGGTGATGAGCCCCTGATTCCATCGGTGTTGATCAATCAGGTGGCGGACAATCTGGAATTCTATCCCGATGCCGCCATCGCCACCCTGTGCGAGCGAATCCACGACGTTGATCAGTTGATTAACCCTAATGCCGTGAAAGTGGTGTTCGACCACCAGGGCATGGCCCATTATTTCAGCCGGGCGCCGATTCCGTGGCCCCGGGATGCCTGGATGGACGGTAGCCCACTGAGTGGCGACGACGTACCCATGCCCGCCGGTGTCGATTATTTTCGTCATATTGGCATTTACGGCTACCGGGCACATGTCCTGGAGCAGTTCGTGAACTGGGCGCCGGCACCCACCGAAAAGGCGGAGTCTCTGGAGCAGCTGCGGGCTTTGTACAACGGTGCCCGTATCCACGTGGACGTAGCCGCTGAAAAACCACCCGCCGGCGTTGATACCGAATCCGATCTGGAACGCATCCGGGGATGGCTGGCGACGAGGAGCGCGTAATGTCGAAGCAAGTGAGTGTGCTGTTTGTCTGCCTGGGCAACATCTGTCGCTCGCCCAGTGCCGAAGGCGTGTTTCGGTCACTGGTGGAGAAATCGGGTCTTGAAGACTCTATCAAGATCGATTCCTGCGGCACAGGCCACTGGCACATTGGCAAGGCGCCCGATTCCAGGGCGACACAGGCAGCCCGCAAGCGCGGCATTGACATCAGTACCCTGAGAGCCCGGCAATTCGTTGCCGAGGATCTCGATGGCTTTGATTATGTGCTGGTGATGGACCAGCAGAATCTGGCTGATGTCACCGACATCTGGCGCCAGAGTGGCGGCACCCGGCCGGAGCTGTTCCTCGGCTACGGACGGTCCCGGCACCAGGAAGTCCCCGATCCTTACTACGGTGGCCCGGACGGCTTTGAGTTCGTGCTGGACCTGATCCACGAGGCAGGCGAAGGCCTGCTAGCCGATATCCGGGAGCGTCTGGCTTGAGCCTGAACACGCAACCCCTTGAGTATGTAGAGCTGGCTGAGCTCAACACCCTGCGGGTAGCTGCCATTGCCCGTTACTACCTTGACGTCCGGGATGCCGAGGAGCTTGCCGAGGCCTTGGCCTGGGCCGAGCGCCAGGAACTCCGTACCCTGATTCTGGGTGGTGGCAGCAACCTGGTGTTTGCCGGCGATTTCGACGGGCTGGTGGTGCGTATGGGCATGCGCGGTCGGCACTGGGAGCAGGCTTCGGGTCAGGAGGCCACGATGGTACTGGGCGCTGGCGAAAACTGGCACGAGGCCGTTCTTTACGCTGCGGGTGCCGGTTACCGTGGAATCGAAAATCTGGCCCTGATTCCCGGCACGGCGGGCGCGGCGCCGGTACAGAATATTGGTGCCTACGGGGTGGAGCTGTGTGACACGCTGGTGTCTGTTACGGCGCTGGATCGTGAAGCTGGCAAGGTCATTACCCTGGAGCGTGAAGACTGTGAATTTGCCTACCGGGACAGCCTGTTCAAGCGCACTCCGGGGCGTTACGTCATTACCGAGATCCGGCTCAGGCTGTCACGCAGCAAGCCCTTGCAGTTAGGCTACCGGGATCTGGAGGAGTACCTGGCTGACACTTCACCCTCGGAATTGACGGTTAAGGATGTTGCCACTGCGGTGATGGCAATCCGCCGCCGCAAGCTTCCCGACCCGGAAATGATCCCCAATGCCGGCAGCTTCTTCAAGAACCCGGTGGTACCGTCCGCTGACTATGAGAGCTTGCTGGCACGCTATCCCGATATTGTCGGTTATGCCCAGAGCTCCAGCGTCAAACTTGCTGCGGCTTGGCTCATTGACCAGTGCGGTTGGAAGGGGTTCCGAAACGAAAATGTCGGTGTTCACAACCGTCAGGCGCTTGTGCTGATCAATCATTCTGGCGGTACCGGACGGGATATCCTGGAGCTGGCCGCCAAGATACGGGCATCGGTGCAGGATAAGTTCGGGGTGGAACTGGAGATGGAGCCCGGGATCGTCAGCTAATCTGCCTACTGTAATGAGCGTGTCGTGGGTGCTGCGAGCGATAAGACAGGTAGGGAAGCGCATAGTTGGCAAGACGAAAACAGAAGGGCAGACCGTTGCGGTCTGCCCTTCTGCCTTTTGAGACTATCGGACTCAGAGGCCTTTACGCGGAGACGCATTGATCAGGAAAGGCAGGGCTTCCTCGATCGGAAGGTCCTGCTTTTCGGCGTCCCGACGGCCCTTGTATTCCAGTGTGCCAGCGGCCAAGCCGCGATCGGAAACCACGAACCGGTGTGGAATGCCGATCAGCTCCATGTCAGCAAACTTCACGCCCGGGCGCTCATTGCGGTCATCCAGCAAGACGTCATAGCCCGCCTGGCGCAGCTGTTCGTACAGCTTGTCGCCTGCTTCCGCGACTGTCTCGGACTTGTGGGCGTTCAGGGTAACGATGGCAACCTGGAACGGGGCAATGGCGTCTGGCCAGATGATGCCTTTGTCATCATGATTCTGCTCGATCGAGGCGGCGACGATGCGGGAAACGCCGATGCCGTAGCAGCCCATTTCGAGTACCGCACTCTTGCCATTTTCATCCAGCACCGTGGCGTTCATGGCGCTGCTGTACTTGTTGCCAAGCTTGAAGATGTGGCCCACTTCGATGCCCCGGCGGATTTCCAGGTGGCCCTTGCCATCTGGGCTCGGGTCACCTTCAACCACGTCGCGAAGGTCCTCAACACGGTCCAGCGGTACGTCCCGCTCCCAGTTCACCCCGGTCAGGTGGAAATCATCCTTATTGGCGCCACAAACAAAGTCGGCAAGGTGGGCGGCGCTGCGGTCCGCGATCACTGGCACTGAAAGGTTTACTGGGCCGATGGAGCCGGGCTTGCAGCCGATAGCCGCTTCGATTTCCTCATCGGTTGCCATGGTCAGCGGTTCTGCGATACCCGCCAGGTTCTCCGCCTTGATCTCGTTCAGGGTGTGGTCGCCGCGCAGAATCAGGGCAACAAGGCCGCTGTTGCCGTCTTCATCCGGCTCGGATTTAACCAGCAAGGTTTTGACCGTGCGAGTCGCGTCGATATTCAGGAATTCGGCGATGGCATTGATGGCGCGTTGTCCCGGGGTCGCGACTTCCTTCAGGTCTTCGCTGGGCGCGGCGCGCTCTCCGGCTGGGGCTACCGCTTCCGCCTTTTCAATGTTGGCGGCATAGTTGCTGTCGGAGCTGAACACGATGGCGTCCTCACCCGAGGAGGCCAGCACGTGGAATTCGTGCGAGGCGCTGCCGCCGATGGCGCCGGAATCGGCTTGAACCGGGCGATAGTCGAGACCCAGGCGATCGAAGATTGCGCAATAAGCCTGATGCATTTCCTGGTAGGTTTCATCCAGTGACTCGGCATTCAGGTGGAAGGAATAGGCGTCCTTCATGACGAACTCGCGAGCGCGCATCACACCGAATCGTGGCCGGCGTTCATCCCGGAACTTGGTCTGAATCTGGTAGAAGTTTGCCGGCAGTTCCTTGTAGCTTTTCAGCTCATTGCGAATCAGGTCGGTAATGACCTCCTCATGGGTTGGGCCGAAGCAGAAGTCGCGCCCATGCCGATCCTGCATTCTCAGCAGCTCACCGCCGTATTGGGTCCAGCGGCCGGACTCCTGCCAAAGTTCTGACGGCTGCACGGCCGGCATCAGGACTTCCTGGCCACCACTCTTGTCCATTTCCTCGCGAACAATCCGCTCAACCTTGCGCAGGGTTCGCAGGCCCATGGGCAGCCAGGTGTACAGGCCGGCTGCAAGCTTTCGGATCATGCCGGCGCGGAGCATGAGCTGATGGCTGATGATCTCGGCGTCTGCCGGTGTCTCTTTCTGGGTTGCAATCAGGTAACGGCTTGCTCGCATCGTGTCTTCCGTTTGGTTCCAATCAGGGGTTATCAGGGGCTCGAGGCCATGCTTGGCCATCGATTGCCCGAGAAGAAGTTGTCGCGTGTTAAGTGCCGGTTATTGTACGGAGCCTCTGTCTCAAGGTACAGGTGGTCACTGATGAAACCGATGATGTTGTTTCATAGTAATTGGTGGATGCGGTGTGGCTCGCATCCGGGTCAGGACAGGTAGCCCAAGGGTAGGGCGGTGGAGTCGAGCACACGCCTGAGAACGAAACTGGAATGCACGCCGCTGACTCCTTGAATGCGAGTAATCCGGTTGAGCAGGAAATGGTGGTAGTGATCCATGTCCGGCACCACCACCTTGAGCATGTAATCCGCATCCTGCCCGGTGATCAGGTAGCACTCCTGCACTTCCGGGTAGGCCGACACCTGTTCTTCGAAGGCCGCAAAACGCTCCGGCGTGTGCCGGTCCATGCCGATCAGAATAATGGCGGTGAGCGACAGTCCCAGTTTCTTGTGATCCAGGATGGTGACGGTCCGGACAATGACCCCGGCCTCTTCCAGCGCGCGAACCCGGCGCAGGCAGGGTGAAGGGGAAAGGCCCACTTTGTCGGCCAGTTCTTGATTGGTCAGTGCGCCGTTCTTCTGGACCTGTTCAAGGATTTTCCGGTCGGTGTTATCGATTTTGACAAGCGTTTTGTTTATTTCTGGCATAGTATTGCCCGTTTTTTAGTTTTAATAGTTGAATATGTCCAAAAATAGCCATATTGAGCGTAATTAGCAATCACGTGCCCGGAGATCGGCGTTACACTGTCGGGCACGGCATGATGTTTCACCGGCAACCGCAAGGATTGATTGAAATGGCTTTTGATTATCGTAAATATGCTGCGTTCAAGCCCGTCAGGAAGACTGATCGACGTTGGCCTGACCAAGTTATCGAAAAGGCACCCACCTGGTGTGCTGTCGATCTTCGGGACGGTAATCAGGCGCTGGTCAAACCGATGACCGTTGCGCAAAAGCAGAGGCTGTTCGATCTGCTGGTGAAACTGGGCTTCAAAGAGATTGAAATCGGTTTCCCGTCAGCCAGTCAGCCGGATTTCGATTTTTGCCGGAAACTGATCGATGAAGGCCGGATTCCCGACGACGTCAAGATTCAGGTGCTGACCCAGGCTCGTCCTGAGTTGATTGAGCGTACCTACGAAGCCCTTAAAGGCGCCAAACAGGCGATTGTCCATGTCTACAACTCCACCTCCACGGTGCAGCGGGAGCAGGTGTTTGGGCTGGACCGGGCCGGCATTCGCGAGATCGCGGTAAAGGGTGCGACCCACGTGAGGGATTTGGCAGCCAAGGCGCCGGAAACTGAATGGACCTTCCAGTATTCGCCAGAGAGCTTCACCGGCACCGAGCTGGATTTTGCTGCCGAAGTGGTGGACGCCGTGACCGAGGTCTGGCGCCCGGATCAGGGCCAGCCGGTCATTATCAACCTGCCGGCGACCGTGGAAATGGCCACGCCGAATGTGTTTGCAGATCAGATCGAGTGGATCTGCGACAACATCCAGCGCCGCGAACATCTGAGCATCAGCGTTCACACCCATAACGACCGGGGCTGTGGGGTGGCTGCCGCCGAACTGGCGGTGATGGCCGGTGCTGACCGGGTTGAAGGTACCTTGATGGGCAATGGAGAGCGGACAGGCAATATGGATCTGGTCACCATGGCTATGAATCTCTATTCCCAGGGCGTTGACCCAACACTGGATCTGTCCGGGATGGCGGAAATCACCGAGGTGGTTGAAGCCTGCACCGAAATTTCCACCCATCCCCGTCATCCATACGCCGGGGAGCTGGTGTTTACCGCGTTTTCAGGCAGCCACCAGGATGCGATTCGCAAGTGCCTGGCCCGGCGCAGCGAAGGTGAGGTCTGGAATGTTGCCTATCTGCCCATTGATCCTTTCGATGTCGGTCGCCGCTACGAGGAAGTCGTGCGCATCAACAGTCAGTCGGGTAAGGGCGGTATAGCCTACGTGCTTGAGCGGGACTACAACATCAGCCTGCCGCGCTGGCTGCAGATTGAGTTCAGCAAGACAGTCCAGCGGGAGGCGGAAACCAACGGTGGTGAAATCGATTCACTGACCATCCACCGCTTGTTTGAAGAGCGCTATCTCAAGGTACACAAAGACTGGGAGCTGCGCGGCTATGACCTGCACCGCGATGCCAATGGTGTCCGTGCCGATGTGATCGTGGGTGCTGAAGGGCAACCAGTAACTCTCCAAGGCCGCGGACTGGGCGCGGTTGAGGCTGTCTCAGACGCTCTGGAGCAACGTTTTGGGATCGCCATTGCCGTTGAGGCCTATGACGAATTTGCCCTGGGAGAAGGTACTAATGCCAATGCCCTGGCCTGTATCCGTCTGATGGTCAACGAGACCCATTGCAGCGCCGCCGCCCTGGCGGAGGACACGACCTCGGCGACTTTGCAGGCGCTGTTTTCTGCCGTTGCCCAGGTGGTTGGCTCGTCCGGAGTGGTACAGCAGTCGGACCGGCAGGCGGCTGAGGTCTGAGCGAAACGACCATGCCAGAACGCATTAAGCCGGCACAGGATGCCGGCTTAATAATTTCCCTTTGCCCGTGAGGGGCAGAGGGCGGAAGCAGTAACCTTAAACCGGGGTTACGTTTTCCGCCTGGGGACCTTTCGGGCCCTGAGTAACGGTGAACTGCACCTGCTGGCCTTCGGTCAGGGTGCGGAAACCGCTTGCGTTGATTGCACTGTAGTGAACAAACACGTCACTGCCGCCATCCTGAGCGATAAAGCCAAAGCCTTTGGACTCGTTGAACCACTTCACGTGGCCAGTTTTTGTATCGGACATTGATCTTTCCTGTCTTTCTGTAATTTGCCCTCACGGGACCTTCATATTCCGTTTGGAATCGACGCTGAGAAATCCAGAGAGTACTGAGGAAGGAGCAACGAAGAGCACGTGGGCAGGACGTTATAGCGCATTCACCAAATACCGCTGTATTTTCACAGCAATTTCAGTATAGACCGAGTTTGGGGGGCGTCAACGCTTTTTTTAACCCCGTTTTGAGGGTCTTTACTGGTTCAAAAACAGTTGGTTGGCCAGAGCGGGCATGGGCAAAATTCGGGCCTTTGAGTAAGGCCCGGAGGTCTTTTTTCTGGCGCAGGGTCAGCGTCGGAACTGGGTGCTGATCTCGTCCAGAATGGCGGGGTCATCAATGGTGCTTGGTACCGTATACTCCTCGCCGTCGGCAATCTGTCGGATGACTCGGCGCAGTATCTTGCCAGACCGGGTCTTGGGCAGCCGGTCGACCACCATGGCCCGGCGGAAGCAGGCAATGGCACCGATCTTGTCCCGAACCATCTCGATCAGCTCGTCCTCAAGCTCGTCGTGCCCAATGGTTGCACCGTCTTTGATCAACACCAGCCCCACTGGTACCTGGCCTCTCATGTCGTCATGGGCGCCAACGACGCAACATTCGGCAATAGCAGGATGCGAGGCAACCACTTCTTCCATTTCGCCGGTGGAGAGCCGGTGGCCTGCGACGTTGATGACATCATCGGTGCGGCCCATGACAAAGACATAGCCGTCTTCGTCAACAAAGCCTCCGTCGCCGGAGCTGTAAAAGCCGGGAATAGGCGCCAGGTAACTCTTGTGGAACCGCTCGTCGTCACCCCAGACGGTCAGCAGGCAGCCTGGCGGTAGGGGTAGTTTGACCGCTATCTGGCCCTGTTCGCCCGCGGGCATTTGGTTGCCGTTCGGGTCGACAACCTGCACATCGAAGCCTGGTGAGGGTACGGTGGCCGAGCCCGGTTTGGTGAGCATCATTTCGATGCCCACTGGGTTGCAGCAGATTGCCCAGCCGGTTTCGGTTTGCCACCAGTGATCAAGAATGGGCAGGTTGGTGTGTTCACGGAGCCAGTCATAGGTGGGTGGGTCCAGCCGTTCGCCCGCCAGGAAGATGCGTTTCAATGAGCCGATATCGTAATGGTCCAGCTGGTCGGCCTCTGGGTCTTCCTTTCGCACGGCCCGGAACGCGGTCGGTGCGGTGAACAGCAGGTTCACTTGATGCTCTTGAACCACCCGCCAGAACGCACCGGCATCCGGGGTTTTTACCGGTTTGCCTTCGTAAAGAACGGTGGTGCAGCCTGCGAACAGGGGGCCGTAGACAATGTAGCTGTGGCCCACCACCCAGCCTACATCCGAAGCAGCCCAGTAAACGTCGCCCGGGTTAGCATCGTAAACCAGCTTCATGCTGTAGTTCAGGGCGACAGCGTGGCCGCCGTTATCCCTGACCACGCCTTTCGGTTTACCGGTGGTGCCTGAGGTGTAAAGGATGTACAGCGGATCGGTGGATTTCACTGGCACCGGCTGCTCTGGTTGAGCCTTGGCCATGAGCTGATTCCAGTCCCAGTCCCGTCCGGACTGTAACTGCGCTTTTGCTTCAGGTCGCTGGTAAACGATGCAGTGTTCAGGCTTGTGAGTCGCCTGCTTAATCGCCTTGTCAACCAGGGGTTTGTACTCGATCACCCGATTTATTTCGATGCCGCAGGAGGCGGTGATCAACGCCTTGGGTTCCGCGTCGTCAATCCGTACGGCCAGCTCATGGGCGGCAAAGCCACCAAAAACAACACAATGAACCGCTCCGATGCGGGCGCACCCGAGCATGGCGATCACCGCCTCGGGAATCATCGGCATGTAGATGATCACCCGGTCGCCTTTCTCGATGCCCTGGTTCTTGAGCACGCCGGCAAACCTGGCCACGGAGTCGGTCAGTTCGTTGTAGGAGAACGTTTGCTGGGTATTGGTGACCGGGGAATCGTAGATGAGCGCGGTCTGGTCGCCACGTCCGGCCCGGATGTTGGCGTCCAGGGCGACATCGGAGCTGTTCAGGACGCCATCAGGGAACCACTGGCCATGGCCGTTGTCGGTGGGTGTCCAGATGGTCCCGGGGGGCTGGATCCATTCAATCTGTTCCGCCTGCTCGCGCCAGAAGTCTTCCCGCCGGTGAATCGACCGGCGAAACTCTGAGTGGTAGTCCATGCGTTCCACCTCACTGGGCCTATTGTTGTTTTATTGACTGACGTAACAACTCTAGGCCGTTTGAAATCATGGACTAGTAGACCATTGGCTTAGTCGCGATCTTCGATGGTTATTCGGCTGGCATCTCCACGCTGGTGACGTCGGCGGCGATCTCGCCCCGAGCTGTTCGGGCGTTGATCCGGTCGCCGGGGGCAAGGCCTGAGGCGTCACGCACGATGTTGCCGCCGGCATCGCGAACGATGGCGTAACCACGCCCCAGGGTTGCCAGGGGGCTAACGACGTTGAGTGTTTGCGCGACGTGCTCAAATTGATCCTGACGCTGCTTTAGTTGCATCTGGATTGCCGAGTTCAGTTTTTCTGATACGCGCGCCAAGGCGCTCTGGCTATCTGCAAGCCGGCGACCCGGTGATTGCGTCATCAGCCGTTGTCCCAGGTTTTCACTGCGCACAGTCAGGCGCTCGAGCCGCTGACTGATGGTCTGCATCAGTCGCAGTTCCAGGTCATCCATCCGCTGGGCTTTTTCGAGCAGTTCGCGCCGCGGATCCCGGAGTCGCGCACCCAAATGCTCAAGTTCGGTGCCGAATCGCTTCAGTGCGCGCTGAACGGCGTTTGCCAGCCGGAGTTCGCGTTCGTTGAGCTGTCGTAGCCAGTCCCGCTGGTCCGGAGAAATCTTTTCGGCCGCTGCCGAAGGCGTTGGCGCCCGCAGGTCAGCAACAAAATCGGCGATGGTGACGTCCACCTCGTGGCCGACCGCACTGACCGTGGGGATCGGACAGTTGGCAATGGCGCGCGCTACCACCTCTTCGTTGAAGCACCAGAGGTCTTCCAGGGAGCCGCCGCCCCGGCCAATGATCAGCACGTCGGCCACACCGTGGCTCTGCGCTCGCTCAATTGCCTGAACGATGTCGCCGGTTGCGGCTTTGCCCTGCACCGCAGTCGGGTAGAGCGTGACCGGGATGGCGGGGCAGCGGCGGGCCAGTACCGTTAGGATATCGTGGATGGCGGCGCCGGTTGGCGAGGTGACAACGCCGATGTGCCTGGGTGTGGATGGAAGCGGTTTCTTTCTGGCGGCGTCGAACAGGCCCTCGCCCTGCAATTTGCGCTTCAATTCTTCGTAGGCCTGCTGAAGTTCGCCCAGTCCCGCCGGTTCCATATGCTCGACAATGATCTGAAAGTCACCGCGGTTCTCGTACAGGGTGACCTTGCCGCGAATCCGGATCTGGTCGCCTTCCTTCGGCATTTCACGAATGCGCTGGTTAAAACCCCGGAACATCGCGCAGCGAACCTGGCATTTGCGATCTTTCAGGGAAAAGTACCAGTGGCCCGACGAGGGTCGGGACAGGCCAGAGATTTCCCCCTCCACCCAGACCTGCATAAAGCTGGATTCCAGAAGGTGTCGGGCCTGATGGTTTAGCTCGCTGACGCTCAGGGCTCGCGGCCTGGAGTCCTGAAAAGCGGGGGTTGTCCGGGGTGATCGGTAGTCTTCCATACGCAATAGCCGAAAATCTGAAGGATAAAAAATGACAGAATTCAAGAGGATGCAATCGTACCTTAAAAAAGGTGCGGTTTACTGTCTCGATACGCCCCTTTATAATGGATCGATTAAGGATTTTGCTTTGCTGTGCCGCCGCGAGTACAGCAGGTAATCTCCCAACTTAGCACGTTCAAAAGGCGGATCCCAATGCTGCGAATTGCCGAAGAAGCCCTCACATTTGATGATGTTTTGCTGGTCCCCGGATATTCCGAAGTTCTACCTCACGAAGTTAATCTGCAAACGCAGTTGACCAAGGGGATTACCCTCAATATCCCGCTGCTGTCGTCTGCGATGGACACAGTAACTGATGCCGAGCTGGCTATTGCCATGGCTCAGGAAGGCGGTATTGGCATCATGCACAAGAATATGACGGTTGAACAGCAGGCAGCTGCAGTCCGCAAGGTGAAGAAGTTTGAGAGCGGCGTGGTTAAGGATCCGATCACCGTTTCTCCGGATACCACCGTGCGGGAATTGGTGGATATCACAACGGCAAATAGCATTTCCGGTCTGCCAGTGGTTGATGGCAACGATCTGATCGGAATTGTGACCGGTCGCGACATTCGTTTCGAAAGCCGTATGGATACCCCGGTTCGGGACATCATGACGCCCAAGGATAAGCTGGTAACGGTAAAAGAGGGTGCCAGCCTCGATGACGTTAAAGAGCTGCTTCACCGTCATCGCATCGAGAAGGTGTTGGTTGTTAATGACAACTTTGAACTGCGCGGCCTGATTACCGTGAAGGATATCCAGAAGGCGAAGGACTATCCGCTGGCGTGCAAGGACGACCAAGGCCGTCTGCGTGCTGGCGCCGCGGTGAGCACCGGCGGTGATACCGAAGCCCGTATTTCGGCCCTTGCCGAGGCCGGCGTGGATGTCATTGTTATCGACACCGCCCATGGTCACTCAAGAGGCGTACTTGAGCGCGTTCGCTGGGCCAAGCAGAACTTCCCGGAAGTGCAGGTAATAGGTGGCAATATTGCCACTTCCGAGGCCGCGATTGCCTTGGCGGATGCCGGTGCGGATGCGGTCAAGGTGGGTATCGGCCCTGGTTCCATCTGTACAACCAGAATCGTGGCGGGCATTGGTGTGCCCCAGATCTCAGCCGTTTCCAATGTGGCAGCAGCGCTGAAAGACAGAGGTGTTCCGCTAATCGCTGACGGTGGCATCCGTTTCTCGGGTGATATTGCCAAAGCCATCGCGGCCGGTGCCCACAGCGTAATGATTGGCAGCCTGCTTGCCGGTACCGACGAGGCGCCGGGCGAGGTCGAGTTGTTCCAGGGCCGTAGTTATAAGGCCTATCGCGGCATGGGTTCCATCGGTGCCATGGGGCAGGGTTCTAGCGACCGGTACTTCCAGGACGCCAGCAAGGGTATTGAGAAGCTGGTTCCGGAAGGCATCGAAGGCCGTGTTGCCTGTAAGGGCCCAATGCGCAATATCGTGCATCAGCTTGTCGGAGGCCTGCGCGCCTCCATGGGTTACACCGGCAGTGCCACCATGGAAGAGATGCGCACCAAGCCAGAGTTTGTGCGCATCACCAATGCCGGTATGCGGGAGAGTCACGTACACGATGTGACCATCACCAAAGAAGCGCCCAACTACCGTATCGGTTAATTATTGCCTTATCCAAACGCGGCTCACCCTTGAGCCGCGTTGCTTTTTCTGACCCGAGGACTTCATGGCCCAGAATATTCACGACCACCGCATCCTGATTCTCGATTTCGGTTCCCAGTACACCCAGTTGATTGCGCGTCGAGTGCGGGAAATTGGCGTTTACTGCGAAATCAAAGCGTTCGATATTACCGATGAAGAGCTGGATGACTTCAATCCCAAGGGCATCATCCTGGCTGGCGGTCCGGAGTCGGTGACCCAGCTGGGTGGGCCGCGTGCGCCTGAGGGTCTTTTTGAGCGGGGCATTCCGGTGCTGGGTATCTGTTACGGCATGCAGACCATGGCAGAGCAGCTTGGCGGCCGGGTGGCCAGTTCCGAGAAGCGGGAATTTGGCTATGCCCAGGTCAAAGTTCGGGCCACCGGTCCGCTACTGCAGGACATTACCGACCATCTGACCGGCACCGGCGATTCCCTGCTGGATGTTTGGATGAGTCACGGTGACAAGGTTGTGGCGATGCCGGAAGGCTTCGAGCTGCTGGCCTCCACCGAGAGTGCGCCGATTGCCGCAATGCAGGACCTCGAACGGAACCTTTACGGTGTGCAGTTCCACCCGGAAGTCACCCACACGCTGCAGGGTAAGCGCATTCTGGAGCATTTCGTTCACAATATTTGTGGCTGTGAGGCGCTCTGGACGCCGGCGAAGATTGTGGACGACGCAGTGCGCCAGATCCGCGAGCAGGTCGGTACCGATAAAGTCCTGCTTGGCCTGTCCGGTGGTGTCGACTCCTCGGTGACTGCAGCGCTGCTGCACAAGGCCATCGGCGAGCAGCTTACCTGTGTGTTCGTGGATAATGGCCTGTTGCGTCTGCACGAGGGCGACCAGGTCATGGATATGTTTGCCAGCAACATGGGCGTGAAAGTGATTCGGGTGGATGCCGAAGATCTGTTCCTGTCCAAGCTCAAGGGTGTCGACGATCCCGAGCAGAAACGAAAGATCATTGGCAACACCTTCATCGACGTGTTCGATGAAGAGGCGACCACCATCAAGGATGTGAACTGGCTGGCCCAGGGCACCATTTACCCGGATGTGATTGAGTCTGCGGCGTCCAAAACTGGCAAGGCCCATGTTATCAAGTCGCACCACAACGTTGGTGGTCTGCCTGAAACCATGAAGCTGAAGCTGGTTGAGCCCCTTCGCGAGCTGTTCAAGGACGAGGTTCGTCGCATCGGCTTGGAGCTTGGCCTGCCGTACGATATGGTCTACCGGCACCCGTTCCCGGGGCCAGGCCTCGGTGTTCGTATCCTGGGTGAAGTGAAAAAGGAATACGCGGACATTCTGCGCCGGGCCGACGCCATCTTCCTGGAAGAATTGCACCGGGCAGATCTATACCACAAGACCAGCCAGGCTTTCGCCGTGTTCCTGCCGGTCAAGTCGGTCGGGGTTGTCGGTGATGCCCGTCGCTACGAGTACGTCGTGGCCTTGCGTGCAGTAGAAACCATCGATTTCATGACCGCGCGTTGGGCTCACCTGCCGTATGATTTGTTGGAAACTGTCTCCAACCGCATTATCAACGAAATCTCCGGGGTTTCCCGGGTGACTTACGACGTCTCGTCCAAGCCACCTGCTACCATTGAATGGGAATAAGCGGGCAGAAATGCCTGTGCCAGCCGGAACCGAGATGACCGATGAGGCCTGGATGGCGCGGGCGCTTGAGCTCGCTGCCCAGGCAGCATCGGTTGGTGAGGTGCCCGTTGGCGCCATCGTTGTTCTTGACGGTCGGGAGGTCGGGGCTGGATTCAACGCCCCGATCACCGGCTGTGACCCCACCGCCCACGCCGAGATCCGAGCTCTTCGCGATGCCGCAGCCCGGGTTGGCAACTATCGTTTGTCCGGCGCTACTCTTTACGTAACACTTGAGCCTTGTACGATGTGCGTTGGCGCTATTGTACACAGCCGTGTTAGCCGTTTGGTCTACGGCGCTACCGAGCCCAAGGCCGGTGCGGTGGAGTCGGCGAGAAGAACGTTGGAAGAGCCGCATCTGAATTGGAATGTGGAGGCGGTAGCGGGGGTTCTGCAGCAGCGATGCAGCTGGATCATCAGCGAATTTTTCAGCGCCCGACGCGAGGAGCGGCGGCAGAGTCGGAAAAAATCTTCAGGGAAAGGTGAATAGCAGCATGAAGGTACTGGTTACCGGCGGAGCCGGATATATTGGCAGTCATGTGGTGCGTCAGTTGGCGCAGGCAGGCCACGATATTGTGGTGTTCGATAACCTGTCGACCGGATACCGCTGGGCGGTTACGGCCGGTGAGCTGGTGGTTGGGGATCTGGCTGACGAAGCCGCCATCGACGATGTGTTTGCCAGGCATGAGTTTGATGCAGTGCTACACTTTGCCGCGCATATTGTGGTCCCGGAATCGGTCGCCAATCCCCTCAAGTATTACAGCAATAACACCCGCAACACCCTTAATCTGCTCAAGGCGGTGGAGCGGCACGACGTTCCCTACATGGTGTTCTCGTCCACCGCGGCCGTCTATGGCATGCCTGAGCAGACCGTGCTGACGGAAGATCTGCCGCTGGCGCCAATCAATCCCTACGGCGCCTCGAAGATGATGAGTGAGCGGATGATCATGGATCTGGCGGCCGCTTCAAATCTCAACTACGTGACTCTTCGCTATTTTAACGTGGCGGGCGCCAATCCTGACGGTAAGTTAGGGCAGGCGACCCCTGAGGCCACTCATCTGATCAAGGTGGCCTGCGAATGCGTTACAGGTCAGCGCGATGGCATGAGTGTGTTCGGAACCGATTACGACACCCGCGACGGTACCTGCGTCCGTGATTACATCCATGTCGAAGATCTCGCCAAGGCCCACGTGATGGCGCTGGACTATATGGCGCAGGGTGGCGAATCCAGCGTTCTTAACTGCGGATATGGCCGCGGCTTCACCGTTAATGAGGTGATTGATGTGGTCAAGGCGCAGTCTGGCGTGGATTTTCCAGTTGAACAGGTCGGTCGCCGTGCCGGTGACCCAGCTGCCTTGATGGCCGATAACGCCCGTATCAAGGCGACGCTGGGCTGGACCCCAGATTTTGACAATCTCGATACCATCGTTAGCACTGCGCTGGCGTGGGAAGCCATCTGGCAGAAAAAAAAGAGCTCTACAGTGTGAGGGCAGAGTTTGTCCCCCTCTCACTGCGCCTCTCACCATGGCAGGAATGATTGAATGAATATTACGATTTTCGGAACCGGTTACGTTGGGTTGGTTACAGGCGCTTGCCTGGCGGACGTTGGCCACAACGTGCTCTGCATGGACGTCGACAAGGCCAAGATTGAAAAGCTGGAAAATGGCCAGATCCCTATTTTTGAGCCGGGCCTTGAGGCCATCGTCAAGCACACGGTTGCCGCCGGGCGCCTGTCGTTTACCACCAATGCCGAAGCAGCGGTCAAGCACGGTGTACTCCAGTTCATCGCCGTTGGCACGCCGCCCGACGAGGACGGTTCGGCCGATCTTCAGTACGTGACTGCGGTGGCCCGATCCATCGGCCAGTACATGGATGATTACAAGGTGGTGGTGGACAAGTCCACGGTGCCGGTTGGGACAGCCGACAAGGTGCGTGCCGCGGTTCGGTCTGAGCTGGACCGCCGCAATCTTGAGCTTGATTTCGATGTGGTCTCCAACCCTGAATTCCTGAAGGAAGGGGCGGCCATCAACGACTTCATGAAGCCGGATCGGATTGTGGTCGGTACCGACAGCGACAAGGCTTCGGAGATGTTGCGTGAGGTTTATTACCCGTTCAACCGCTCCCATGATCGCATGATCTTCATGGACGTGCGTTCAGCGGAACTGACCAAGTACGCCGCCAACGCCATGCTTGCCACCAAGATCAGCTTCATGAATGAAGTGGCGAACCTGGCGGAGCGATTGGGGGCCGATATTGAAGCCGTACGTCAGGGTATCGGGTCCGATCCGCGCATTGGCTATCACTTCATTTACCCTGGTTGCGGCTACGGCGGTTCCTGCTTTCCGAAGGACGTTCAGGCGCTGGCGCGCACGGCCCGTGACTGCGATTACGAGTCTCGCTTGTTAAATGCCGTAGAGGCGGTCAATTACGCCCAAAAGTACGTTTTGTTCGACAAGGTATCCCATTATTTTCGGGGTGAATTGAAGGGCAAAGTGGTCGCCGTGTGGGGGCTGGCATTCAAGCCCAACACCGACGACATGCGTGAGGCGTCATCACGAACCCTGATGGAAAACTTGTGGAAGGCCGGGGCCGTGGTTCAGGCGTTTGATCCCGAGGCCATGGAAGAAACGCAGCGGATCTACGGCGACCACGATGGTTTGACCCTGTGTGGTACCAAGGAGCAGGCTCTTAAGGGAGCGGACGTCCTGGTCATATGCACAGAGTGGAAGGAGTTCCGTTCGCCGGATTTCGAGGCCATTGCGTCGACGCTCAGAGAGCCAGCGGTGTTTGATGGTCGCAACCTTTACGAGCCCGAGATGCTCCATCGTTATGGCCTGATCTACTACGCCATCGGGCGGGGCCAAAACCAATTCAGTTCGGTGCAATGATGGCGGATGATACGGGCTTTCAGCTCCACCAACGCCTGGCGTCAGACACCGTCAGTCTCGGGCGCAGCCAGTTGTGTGAGATTCGCCTGATGAACGACAGCACCTGGCCCTGGTTGTTGCTGGTGCCAGCGGTGGCTGGCATTCGGGAGATCTATGAGCTCTCGGACCAGCAGCAAGCGCGCTTGGTGTACGAGTCCTCGGAGCTGAGTCGGGGCATGATGGAGTTGTTTGCCGGCGACAAAATGAACGTTGCGGCGCTGGGTAACATGGTTCCCCAGCTCCACCTGCATCACATTGTCCGGTTTGTGGACGACCCGGCCTGGCCGGGACCGGTTTGGGGAGTCCAGCCTCCGGTGCCCTATAGCCAAGAGGCCCTGGCGGTCGTTCAGGAGAAACTTGAGCCGGTTCTGGCGCGGCTTAGGCAGCGGTAAAAGGCAGGCATAAAAAAAGCCCGCCGAAGAGGGCGGGCTTAAGGCTACCTGGAAAGGTAACGACTCAACAATGGAAGGTGTATCGTCTTCCATTACCAACCACGGAGCCGCTTTCAAAAAGGTTCCAACGGATTTAATTTTTTTGTGACTTCGCTCTTTGGGCAATGCTTTGCGAGCCCAGCAAAATCATCCGCAGTTCAGTCTTCAGCTTCAATTTAAGCTCTTCCCGTTCCTTGGCGTTGGCATCCAGCGCCTCCGCGCCCTGATTGAAAACCAGTGTAACCATGGCCTCGGCAACAAGTCGGGCGTCCGCCAGTGGTTTGCCCTGTTCGTCGGCAAAGCGGCGCAGGTCGTCAGCCAGTTCGGTTACGAAGTGGTCGATTTCGGCCTTGATGGCGGTACGGAAGGGCTTGGATACCCCGGTGCGCTCGCGCAGCATCAGCCGGAACAGGTTGGCGTTGTTGCCAAGGTATTCCATGAACGTCTCGACCGAAGTGGAAATAGCGCTGCCGTCGCGGGCAATGCGCTTGCGGGCCTGGCGCATCAATTGTCGTAACGCCACGCCTCCCTCGTCCACCAGGGCAAGGCCGAGCTCGTCCAGTTCGGAGAAGTGCCGGTAGAAGGAGGTGGGAGCAATGCCAGCTTCACGAGCCACCTCGCGCAGGCTCAGGCTGCCGAAGCCCCGGTCGGCACTCAGTTGTGCCAGGGCTGCGTCCATCAGGGCGCGACGGGTACGAAGTTTCTGCTCGGCTCTGGACGACAAGGTGGGGCTCCATCTACTGCGTGAACCGTGCATTCTAGCGGTCTGTCGGCGGTGAGTCATCCGCCTGCCGAGAACGCCGCGAATGACGCCTGATTTTCAGCGACATTGTGTTTATAATGGGCGGCTTTTCCAGTATGGTCCCGACGATATTTTTGCGGACCAAATTTAAGCAGCAAGGTAAGCCACGCCCGCTTACTTGCCCAGACATTACGCACACATCAGAAATAACGGGAACCGGTATGCGCAGTCATTATTGCGGTGGGATCAACGAATCCCACATCGATCAGGAAGTCACACTCTGCGGATGGGTACATCGCCGCCGTGACCATGGGGGTGTCATCTTCCTCGATCTGCGGGATCGGGACGGTATGTCCCAGGTTGTGGTCGATCCAGACACGCCCGAGAGTTTCGCGCTGGCGGAAAAGGTGCGCAGCGAGTTTGTTATCAAGGTGACCGGCCGGGTCCGTCGTCGTCCTGCAGGTACCGAGAATAACAGCATGCCGACGGGCCAGGTTGAGTTGCTGGGTAAAGAGCTGAGCATCCTCAACGCTGCCGCCACGCCGCCGTTCCCGCTGGATGAGCATGTTGATGTGGGTGAGGATGTGCGCCTGCGCTACCGCTTTGTCGACCTGCGTCGTCCGGAAATGATCAATCGTCTGCGGTTCCGTTCACGGGTAACCAGCTACATCCGGAACTACCTCGACGGCAACGGCTTCATGGACGTGGAAACGCCGATCCTGACCCGTGCCACCCCGGAAGGCGCCCGTGACTACCTGGTGCCAAGCCGCACCCACGAGGGTTCTTTCTTTGCGTTGCCGCAGTCGCCCCAGCTGTTCAAGCAGCTGCTGATGGTGTCCGGCGTTGATCGCTACTACCAGATTGCCAAGTGCTTCCGTGACGAAGATCTGCGGGCAGATCGTCAGCCGGAGTTCACCCAGGTGGACATCGAGGCCTCGTTCATCGACGAAGAAACCCTGATGGGCCTGAACGAAGACATGATTCGTTCGCTGTTTAAGGACGTGCTGGACGTTGAATTGCCAAGCTTCCCGCGCATGCCGCACGCCGAAGCCATGCAGCGCTACGGCAGTGACAAGCCGGACTTGCGGATTCCGCTGGAACTGATTGATGTTGCGGACCTGGTTGAAAGTGTCGACTTCAAGGTGTTTGCCGGTCCGGCCAAGGACCCGAAGGGTCGTGTGGCGGCCCTGCGCGTGCCCAAGGGCGGCGACCTGAGCCGTAAGCAGATCGACGAGTACACCAAGTTCGTTGGTATCTACGGTGCCAAGGGCCTGGCCTACATCAAGGTCAACGACCTGTCCAAGGGCGTTGAAGGTCTGCAATCGCCGATCATCAAGTTCCTGGGCGACGACGTCGCTCTGGCGATGATGGAGCGTGTAGGCGCAGAAGATGGCGATATCGTGTTCTTCGGTGCCGACAAGACCACGGTGGTCAATGAGGCGCTGGGTGCGCTGCGGATCAAGGTTGGTCATGATCTTGAGCTGCTGACCAGCGATTGGGCACCGTTGTGGGTTGTCGACTTCCCAATGTTCGAGGAAACCCCGGACGGCAGCCTGACCGCCATCCACCACCCGTTCACCGCGCCGTCCTGCAGTGTGGAAGAGCTCGCCGCGAATCCTGCCACTGCGCTTTCCCGGGCCTATGACATGGTGCTGAACGGTACCGAGCTTGGTGGCGGTTCCATCCGTATCCACAACGAGCAGATGCAGGAAGCGGTGTTCCGCATCCTGGGCATTGGCGAAGAAGAAGCCCGTGCGAAATTCGGCTTCCTGCTGGACGCGCTGAAATACGGTTGCCCGCCGCACGGTGGTCTGGCGTTTGGTCTGGATCGACTGATCATGCTGATGACTGGATCGTCATCCATTCGCGACGTGATCGCTTTCCCGAAAACCCAGAGCGCGACCTGCCTGATGACCCAGGCACCCGGTGAGGTGGACGATAAGCAGCTGAAAGAGCTGCACATTCGTCGCCGAAAGTCTGCCAAGGCCGCCGAGGGCGCTGAGCAGGCAAAGAGCGAGTAAATCCGAAGACCGGGCGCGCGGATGATCGCGCGCCCAGACGATGGATGGAGTGGTTTTATGGCTGGTCACAGTAAATGGGCCAACATCAAACACCGCAAAGCAGCCCAGGATGCCAAGCGTGGCAAAATCTTCACCAAGATCATCCGAGAGCTGAGTGTTGCCGCCCGCCAGGGCGGTGGCAACCCCGATGATAACCCGCGACTGCGGGCAGTTATCGACAAGGCGCTCACCGCCAATATGAAGAAAGACACCATTGAGCGTGCCATAGAGCGGGGCGCTGGTGGTGGCGATGACAGCAACTACGAAGAGCTCACCTATGAGGGCTATGGTCCTGGTGGTGTCGCGGTGTTCGTAGAGGCGATGACCGATAACAAGAACCGCACCGTTGCCGAAATCAGGCACGCCTTCAACAAGATGGGCGGTAATCTGGGTACCGACGGTTCGGTTGCCTATTTGTTCAGTAAACAGGGCATAATCAGCTACGGCCCTGATGTAGCTGAGGACTCGCTTCTGGAGGCCGCCCTCGAAGCCGGGGCGGAAGACCTGGAGGCCCAGGAGGACGGTTCGTTCGAAATCGTCACTCTGCCCGAGGAGTTCCTGGATGTTAAGGACGCCCTGGTGGCCTCGGGTTTCAAGCCTGACAACGCCGAAGTGACCATGGTGCCGGCCACCCGTGTTGAACTGGACCGGGACGGAGCCGAAACCATACTGAAACTGATCGATATGCTGGAAGATCTGGACGACGTCCAGAACGTCTACTACAACGCCGATATCTCCGGCGACATCATGGATTCGCTGTAACCCAACGGGAGTATCGATTTGGCGATCATTCTGGGCGTGGATCCGGGATCCAGAATTACCGGTTTTGGTCTGATCCGGGCCGAAGGTCGCAGCATCGAGTACATCGACAGCGGCTGTATCCGGGTGGGCGAAAAGCCCATGGCCCAGCGTCTGCAAACTATCTTCCATAGCCTGGCCACGCTCATCGGTGAGTATCGACCCGAGGAATTTGCCATCGAGCAGGTGTTCATGGCGAGGAATCCGGACTCTGCGCTGAAGCTGGGGCAGGCCCGTGGAGCTGCCATTGTCAGTGCGGCCAACAGCGGCCTGCCTGTCCATGAATACTCTGCCCGCCAGGTCAAGCAGGCGGTCGTGGGTAAGGGTAGTGCCGATAAGTCCCAGGTGCAGCATATGGTTCAGGCCCTTCTGGCACTCTCGCGCAAACCCCAGGAAGATGCGGCGGACGCCCTTGCCATTGCCCTGTGCCATGCCCACATGAGCCAGAGCATACTGCGCGTCGCCGGTGCCGGCGGCAAGGCCCGAAGTGGCCGAATGCGGCAACAATAAACTGCTCCCAGGAGCGAGAGGAGAGAGCCCTTGATTGGTCGTATCCGAGGAATGCTGATCGAAAAAGCGCCAGGCCAGGTGCTGGTGGAAAGTGCCGGCCTGGGCTACGAAGTCGACATTCCCTACACCTCGTTTTTTCACCTCCCCGAAACCGGACAGGAAGTCATACTGCATACCCACTTTGCCGTCCGTGAGGATGCCCAGCATCTGTATGGGTTCGCTTCGCGTCTGGATCGAGATGTATTTCGTCTGCTGATCAAAGTAAACGGAGTGGGGCCAAAGCTCGCAGTTGCCATTTTGTCGGGTCTGGATGCAGAGCAGTTTATTCGGTGCGTTGAGAACCGGGATGTAAATGCACTGGTCAAGTTGCCGGGTGTTGGTAAGAAGACTGCTGAACGCCTGCTTATTGAAATGGCGGATAGGATAGGGCAACTTGAGGGGCAGTTCGTTCCAGCATCGCCAGAAGCGACAGGCTCTGTTGAGCCTCGTGGGGCTATGCAGGCGAGAGCGCCCGCCCCGAAGGACGAGGCCGAGGCCGCATTGATTGCTCTGGGCTACAAACCCCAGGAGGCCGCAAAAGCGATTTCCAAGGTCGCTGAAGATGGAATGACCAGCGAGGCGCTGATCAGGCTTGCCCTGCGCAATATGATTCCGGCCTGATGACGATGCCGTAATATGTCGCCCATGTAGAGCCAAACCTGTAGAGAGCGTAACGTGACACCCCGCAAGCTGTTTGTACAATTGGTGCCACTGGTTAACTCAGAGGTAAGCGCTAAAGGCACGATGTTGAATCCCAATGAACGGATGATGCCATGATCGAATCCGACCGACTGATTTCAGCCAGGGCCGGTGATTACGAAGAGGTTCAGGATCGGGCGATCCGTCCTGGCTTGCTGGCCGAGTATGTTGGTCAGCCGGCAGTGCGCGAGCAGATGGATATCTTCATCTCTGCCGCCCGAGGCCGCGACGAAGCGCTTGACCATGTGCTGATTTTCGGTCCGCCGGGTCTCGGTAAAACGACCCTGGCGAACATCATCGCTAACGAAATGGGGGTGTCGATCAAGACGACTTCCGGCCCGGTGTTGGAAAAGGCCGGCGATCTCGCCGCCATGTTGACCAACCTGGAAGAAGGCGATGTGCTTTTTATCGATGAGATCCATCGCCTGAGCGCAGCCGTGGAAGAAGTGCTGTACCCGGCGATGGAAGACTATCAGCTCGATATAATGATTGGTGAGGGGCCTGCGGCCCGCTCAATCAAGCTGGATCTGCCGCCTTTTACTCTGGTAGGCGCCACGACCCGGGCCGGACTGTTGACGTCGCCACTGCGGGATCGTTTTGGCATAGTCCAGCGGCTCGAGTTTTACAACACTGATGACCTGACCAACATCATCATGCGTTCGGCCAGGCTGTCGTCGGTCGCCATTGATGAGGCCGGTGCGTTTGAAATTGCCCGTCGGTCCCGCGGCACGCCGCGCATTGCCAACAGGCTGTTGCGCCGCGTGCGGGATTTCGCCGAGGTGCGATCCGATGGCCATATCAGTTCTGATATCGCCGACCAGGCATTGAACATGCTGAAAGTGGATAGCCGGGGGTTCGATCATATGGACCGTCGACTGTTGCTGGCGATGATTGAAAAATTCGACGGCGGCCCGGTCGGCGTCGAAAGTCTGGCTGCAGCAATCAGTGAGGAGCGGGGCACAATTGAAGATGTCCTGGAGCCTTTCCTGATTCAGCAGGGCTATATGGTGCGCACGCCGCGGGGGCGGATGGTTACGTCCAATGCCTACCAGCACTTTGGTGTGGTGCCACCGAAATCGGGCAAAGAGGAGGATCTCTTTGACTGAGCCGTCGTGCGGTGACGTGTTTGAGTTGCCGGTTCGTGTCTACATCGAGGATACGGACGCCGGTGGCATTGTGTTCCATGCCAAGTACCTGCACTACATGGAGCGGGCTCGTACCGAATGGGTTCGCAGTTGTGGGGTCGGCCTGCGCGCAGGCCTCGCTGAGAATATCAGCTATGTTGTACAGCGTATGGCGATACATTATGCGGTGCCGGCACGGCTGGACGATCAGTTGCTGATCTCGGCAGAGCCTCAGGGCTACGGCCGGGTGTGGATGAGCTTCAAACAGCGGGTTCTGCGCGCCGAAGACCGGGCCTTGCTGTGTGAAGCCGATGTGAGAGTGGCCTGTGTGGCGCTGGACAGTGGCCGCCCACGCCGATTACCCGAGAACATGCAGGCGTTGCTTGAAAGCAACGTTCAGACAACGGAATAAGCCAGGAGCTAAAGGTGGAATCAGAAGTTTCAGTCTGGTATCTCGTATCCAATGCCGGTGTGCTGGTGCAGCTTGTCATGTTGCTGCTGGCGCTGGCTTCCGTGGTGTCCTGGGCGCTGATTTTTCAGCGCCTTCAGGTATTCCGAAAGGCCAAGCAGTCCCAGCTGGCTTTTGAGGAGCGATTCTGGTCCGGCATGGATTTGGGGCAGCTTTACCGTGAAGTGAATGCCGAGCCAACTCCATTTTCTGGCATGGAATCCGTGTTCCGTTCAGGTTTCAAGGAGTTTTCCCGTCTGCGTCAGCAAAGTCGGGACGCGGACGCGGTCATGGAAGGCACCCAGCGCGCAATGAGAGTGGCCTTCTCCCGGGAGCAGGAACGCCTGGAAACCCATCTGCCATTTCTGGCAACGGTGGGGTCGACCAGTCCCTATATCGGCCTGTTTGGTACGGTTTGGGGCATCATGAACTCGTTCCGGGGCCTGGCCCAGGTGCAACAGGCCACCCTGGCTACGGTTGCTCCCGGTATTTCCGAGGCTCTGATTGCAACCGCGATGGGTCTGTTTGCCGCTATTCCGGCGGTTATCGCCTACAACCGGTTCTCGGCCATATCCGACGCCTTGCTCAAGAACTACGAAACCTTCGCTGAGGAGTTTTCGAGCATTCTGCATCGCCGTGTTCACCACAGTGAAAAGAGTGCCGCGTAAATGTGCTTGTTCGGTGATGGTTGGAGGATAACGCGATGAAAGGCATGGGCATGATGCCGCAGCATCGGCGAAAGCCGATGTCAGAGATCAACGTGGTGCCGTACATCGACGTCATGCTGGTGCTGCTGGTTATCTTCATGGTAACTGCACCCATGTTGACTCAGGGCGTAAAGGTGGATCTGCCGGAAACGACGTCGGATCCAATTCAGGCTGACAAAAACGTCGAGTCGATCGTAGTGTCGGTAGATGCCAATGGCGCCTATTACGTTGAAGTTGGGGATCGCGGCAGTGACCCTATGTCTCTGACTGAGGTTCGGGAACAGATTGCCAAAATTCTTTCACAGCGTGCCAACAGTGAAATCCTTGTGCGTGGCGACGAGCACGTGGAGTACGGAACCGTGGTTCGGCTGATGGCAGAGTTGCAGGGTGCAGGTGCCGGGAGTATCGGTTTGATCACTGAATCACCCCTGGACGACAAGTGATACCAGTGCAGGCAGGTATTTTGTGATAGGTCACGAGCGTGAAGTAACCAGCACGGGCGTTCCACCCTGGAAATCACCCGTTGCCTTGTCGCTGATATTGCACCTGGTCATCGTGGGTGTCGCGTTGGCGGGCTGGACCTGGAGCAGTCCGGAGCACGAGCCACCGCCACGCAGCATCTCCGCTCGATTGGTCACCCAGCAGCAGCCGGAGCCCAGTCCGATAGAGGCCCTGGATGATCAGCCGGACCGTGACGAAGAGCGACGGCTGGAAGAGCAGAAGCGCGAGGCGGAGGAGAAACGGAAGGAAGAGGCCCGGAAACTGGCCGAACAGAAGGCCAAAGAAGAGGCTGAACGTAAGGCTCAGGAGCAAGAGCAAGAGCGTCAGCTGGCTGAGAAGCGCAAGCGCGAAGAAGCAGCGAAGGCCAAGGAGGCTGCCCGTCAGAAAGCGGAAGCCGAGGCGAAAGAGCGCGAACGTCAGAAAGCCGAGGCAGAGAAAAAACGCCAGGAAGAGCAGCGCAAGGCCGAGGCTGAAGCTGAAAAGAAGCGCAAAGAAGAGCAGCGTAAGCGTGAAGAGGCGGAGCGCAAGAAGCGGGAAGAAGAGGCCCGAAAGGAAGCCGAGCGCAAACGTCAGGAGGCGGAGCGTCGGTTGAAGGAAAAGCAGTTGGAAGCGTTGGCTGAGGAAGCCAGCGAGGCCAAGCAAGCCGAGGCCCGGCGGCAAGCTCAAGCGGCGGCTGCCAAGGCCCGCGAGGCGCAGATGCTGACGGAAAGTGAGAAGTATCAGGCACTGATCCGCGAACGGCTCAGTCAGGCCTGGTACCCGCCTTCGTCGGCCACTGAGGAAATGACAGCGCGCCTACAGATTACCTTGTTACCCACGGGCGAGCTGGCCGGCGTTAAATTGGTGAGCAGCAGTGGCAACACCGCTTTCGATAATTCGGCACTGAGCGCCGTACGTTCGCTCAGTCGGTATCCGATTCCGGATAAGCGGGACACTTTCGAGCGGTATTTCCGCCAGTTCACCATCGAGTTCAACCCTCGCCGGTTGAAATAGGGAATGGAACACACTTTGACACAGCGGGCTTGGACCATGTTGTTAAGAAAGCTAGTTACAGTGCTGACTTTGGCGCTGGTTGCAGCGGGTACAGCGCGTGCCGAGTTGTTGATTCGTATCACCGAGGGTGCCGACGCTGCCGTTCCGATTGCGGTGGTGCCATTCGCTGAATCCGGCAACATCCCCCCCGGCGACAAGCTCAGTACCATCGTTCGAAGCGATCTCGCCATGAGTGGCGAATTCAGTCCGTTGCCGGCGGAAAAAATGCTCAGCCTGCCGTCTAAGCGGGAAGACGTGTTTTTCCGGGACTGGCGTTTGCTTGGCCAGCGTTATGTCCTGGTCGGTGAGCTGACTCGCCAAGGCGACCGGGTCTCAGCCCGCTATGAACTGTTCGACGTGAACACCGAGGAGCGTTTGCTCGGTGAAACCGCTGCTGCACCGGCCAGCAACCTGCGCTCCCTCGCCCATCATGTCAGTGACAAGGTGTACGAGGCCATCACCGGGGTACCAGGTGCATTTTCTACCAAGCTGGCTTATGTGACTCTGGATAAGTTTAATGACAAACCGCGTTACCGGCTGCAGGTAAGCGATGTTGACGGCAAGCGGGCGCGGATCCGGCTGGAAAGTCAGGAACCGATTCTCTCGCCGGCTTGGTCACCTGATGGCAAGAAGCTGGCCTATGTTTCTTTCGAAACCGGCAAGCCCGTTATTTTTGTGCACGAATTGTCCAGCGGGAAGCGCACCAAGGCGGCGGATTTCCCGGGCCTGAATTCGGCGCCAGCCTGGTCCGAGGATGGTCGCTCGTTGCTGATGACGTTGTCGAAAGACGGCAACGCCGAGATCTATCGAATGGATTTGGCCACCAAGAAACTGACCAAGATCACCAACCACTGGGCGATCGACACGGAAGCCAGCTGGGATCACACTGGCAATGGCCTGTTTTTCACCTCTGATCGCTCCGGCGGCCCGCAGATTTATTACAAGGAGAGCGAGCGTGCCTCGCCCCGTCGGATCACCTTTGGCAGCCGTTACAATGCGCGGCCAAGGCCGGATAACAGCGGTAATTTTGTCTATTACGTGCATCAAAGGGATCGGGCGTTCCACATCGCCCGGACCAACCTGAAAACCGGTGAGGAGACGATTCTCACCCGAACCGAATCCGATGAATCCCCAAGCGTGTCCCCGAACGGCCGCATGCTGATTTATGCAACCAAGCAGGGCGCAGACAGTGTGCTTACGGTTATCTCAGCCGATGGCGGTGCCGCGTACAGTCTTCCGGCTTCGGAAGGTGATGTTCGTGAACCTGCCTGGGGGCCGCTGGTGCGGTAACAGGCAGATGGTTATGCCTGTCAATTGATTCAGAAAGCAAGTCCACCAACTGAAAGGAAAGTGTTATGAAGTTGTCAGCTCAATCCAAGGCTTTTGCAGTCCTTCTGTCCGCCGGTCTGTTTGCTGGCTGTAGCTCCACGGGTGAAACGCAGGACGACGGCGCTTATGGTTCCGACGTGGCCGCGATTGATCAGGAAGGCGGTTCCACTGTTTACGGTGGCGATGACCAGGCTGGTGTGTCTTCCTCAGCGATGACCGAAGAGGAGCGCATGGCGGCCCAGCAGCAGGCCGAGCAGCAAGCGCTGCGCGATATCACCGTATTCTACTTTGATTTCGATACTGCCGAGATCAAGCAGGAAGCGCGTGACGTACTGGTGGCTCACGCCCAGTTCTTGGCCAACAACCCAGGTCAGCAGGTCCGTCTTGAAGGCCATGCCGACGAGCGTGGTACTAAGGAGTACAATTTGGCACTTGGCGAGCGTCGTGCTAACGCCGTTCAGCGTTTCCTTATCGTAAACGGTGCTTCACGCGGCCAGATGGAAACCATAAGCTATGGTGAAGAGAAGCCGGCGGTCATGGGATCCTCAGAAAGCGACTGGGCCCAGAATCGTCGTGTGGAGCTCGTGTTCGAGTAAACACACCAGAAGTCGGGAATGCCCATGAGAACAAGACTCATGGCGACAGTGGCCGTCTCGCTTGCCCTCGGGCATGCGGGCGCGGCTCTGGCGCAATCGTCTACCCCCGCGTTCCAGAACACCGGTTCGGAAGCGCAGCGGAAAGCTAATAGCAGTCAGGCGACAGCCGAACTGTTCTATATGATCCAGCAGTTGCAGGGCGAAGTTCGTCGCTTGCAGGGTGAGGTCGAAGAGCAGAGGCATGAGATCGATCGTCTGAAAGAGCAAGGCCGGGATCGTTACATCGATCTCGATCAGCGTATTCTGGACCTGTCCGAGAAGGTTTCTGCGCAGCCGCAGCCGCAGGCTTCGGACGCCGGTACAGGAGGAGTTGGGGCTGGCAGTAATGCCGGTACGGCTACCAAGGAATACCGCCAGCCCGGTGCCGAGGAGCGCAAAGCCTACCAGGACATTGTCGATCTGATTCGAAATCAGAAGAAGTACGATCAGGCGATCAGCCAGTTGTACGAGTTCATCGACAAGCACCCGGAAGGAGACCTCACCGTTAACGCCTATTACTGGCTGGGAGAGGTTTACCTGGTCAAGCCTCAGCTCGAGCAAGCTAAGCAGGCGTTCACCATCGTTGCCACACGCTATCCGGATCACCGGAAAGCGCCTGACGCGGTCTACAAGCTGGGTGTCACGCTGGATCGCCTGGGTGAGTCCGAGGAAGCCAAACGTCGCATGAATACCGTTGTCACGGACTATCCGAACAGCAGTGCGGCCAAGCTGGCCAAGAAGTTTTTGGACTCCGGCAGCTCTTAAGTCGGCGTCGAGGGAAAAATGTTGAGAAACCTGAAAAAAAGGGGTTGATCAGCGCCAAAAAATCATTACTATATGCGCCTCGTTTGGGTCGTTAGCTCAGTTGGTAGAGCAGTTGGCTTTTAACCAATTGGTCGAAGGTTCGAATCCTTCACGACCCACCAAACAAGATTTCCGAGCAGGCTGAGTTGCTCGGAAATGGGTCAGGAAAAGATGTCTGGCCGGCAGTTCCGGGTCGTTAGCTCAGTTGGTAGAGCAGTTGGCTTTTAACCAATTGGTCGAAGGTTCGAATCCTTCACGACCCACCAAATGCTAAAGCCCGAAAGGGTTTTTGCGAAAAAAGAGCCTTCGGGCTCTTTTTTTTTGCGTATAAGTTACTACCTACTCAATGAGGGCACTTAAATCCTCATCAGAGTTCTGTTACCACGCCGTGTCAGAACCCGAATTTGAAGGGTGTAAAGTGGTATACTTCCATAGACATAGCAACACAGAGACGCAGTAATGACCCGAGCTGAAGATCGTATCCTTGTCCAGGAACACCTTGCCCACGCGGCAGAGCCAAAACCGCTAAGTGCTGACGAGAAGGCTGATCTTGAGGCTCGCATCAAGGCTGCCCTGAAGGCCGAAGATGCGGTTCTGGTGGCTCATTACTACACCGATCCGGATCTCCAGCGCCTTGCGGAAGAGACCGGAGGTTGCGTTGCCGACTCCTTGGAAATGGCGCGGTTTGGCAACCAGCACCCGGCGTCCACGGTTGTGGTGGCCGGCGTGCGCTTCATGGGAGAGACAGCAAAGATTCTCAATCCCGAGAAGCGCGTGCTGATGCCGACCCTCGAGGCCACCTGTTCACTGGACGTAGGCTGCCCGGCCGACGAGTTTGCCGACTTCTGCGACCAGCACCCGGACAGGACCGTGGTGGTGTATGCGAACACCTCGGCAGCGGTAAAAGCGCGAGCCGATTGGGTGGTCACCTCCAGCTGCGCCCAGGCCATCGTTGAAGATCTGGACGCCCGCGGCGAGAAGATCCTCTGGGCCCCTGACAAACACCTGGGGCACTACGTCCAGAAGACCACTGGGGCTGATATGCTGCTCTGGGATGGCTCCTGCATCGTGCACGAAGAGTTCAAGTATCGTGGCCTGGAAGACCTGAAGGCCTTGTACCCCGATGCCGCCGTACTGGTGCACCCGGAGTCCCCGAGTGCTGTTGTGGATATGGCTGACGTGGTGGGGTCCACCTCGCAGTTGATTCACGCGGTGCAGACGCTGCCGAATGAGAAGTTCATTGTTGCAACGGACAACGGCATCTTCTACAAGATGCAGCAGCTCGCGCCCAAGAAGACGCTTCTCGAGGCGCCCACGGCTGGTAACGGTGCAACCTGTCGCAGCTGTGCCCATTGCCCGTGGATGGCCATGAATGGCCTGGAGAACCTGCTGCACGTTCTGGAGCAGGGTGATCAGGAGGTTCTGGTAGACGATGCTCTGCGGGAGCGCGCGCTCAAGCCGTTGCGGCGAATGCTCGATTTCACCGCGAACATGAACCTGAAAGCCGCGGGCAACGCCTGAGCGCTCCGGCCGTTAGCCTCGGCGCTGGGTGTTCAGGCGACGGGTGATTTCGGCCAGTCTTTCGGTGACAACCTGGCGTTGGGGTGAGCCAGCCGGTAGTTTCTCCTGGGCTTGCCGCAGTTGTCGTTGGGCCGCCTCCAGGTTGCCCATGAGCGCGTCGTACTCCGCCCGGGCCCGATGTACTCCAACGATGTTTCTCGCCATACCCTCTGCTTCGGCCAGTCTTAGCCAGAGGCCCTCCTGCCTTGGAAGCATTCGAGTGAGCTGTTTGAGGATGTCGGCCGCCGCGGTGCCATTGCCGCTTGCCAGCTCCGCTTCAGCCAGCGTGAACATGATTGGATAGTTGTCTGGGTTGCGTTTCAGAGCGTCTTTCAGCAAGGCGAGGGCTTCCTGCGTCCGTTCCTGGCCAATGAGAACGTCTGCCAAGGTGACCTGGTAAGTGATCCGCCCGGGTTTTTCATCCAGCAGGCTTTTGAGCAGCTCAATCGCTTTGTCAGGCTGGTTGTTCTTCTGATACGCCACTGCCAAGCCGTATCGGACTGAATCGTTTGGTTTTGTTCCGCTGCGGTCCAGATAGGCCTTAAAGGTTTCTACCGCGACATCGGCGGAAGCTGCATAGCGTACCTGCAACCGGCTCCGCATCAGGTGAAATTCCTGACTGTCGCGGACGGTTCGATCTGGGTACTGCTCCGCTCGGTTTCTGGTATCTGCGACCCGGCTCTGGGTCAGCGGGTGCGTAGACAGGTATTCGGGCGGCTGGTTACCTTGCAGCCTGTTCTGGCGCATCATGATTTCGAACATCTCGGGCATGCCGTCCGGATCCATGCCGGCGGATGCCAGAATGTCCAGGCCTACCCGGTCTGCTTCCTGTTCGTGGGCGCGGCTGTAGGCCAGCATATTCTGGACGGCGAGCGCCTGGGTGCCCGCGATTGCGGCGATGCCCAAGTCGGACTGAGTGACCGCAGACAGCACGATGCCGGCAATCATGCCGGCGATGGTCAGTGGCGCGCTGGTTTCCTGCTGCTCGAGGCGTCGGGCGAAATGCCTCTGGCTGAGGTGGGCAAGCTCGTGCGCGAGTACCGAGGCAAATTGCTGCTCAGTGGTAGCGTTCAGGAACAGGCCGCCGTTGACTCCTACAATGCCGCCTGGCACCGCAAAGGCGTTGATCGCCGGGCTATCGATTAGCGCTAGCGTCAGGTCCCGCTCTCGGAGTGGGGCGGAGGGCACCAGTTGATAGGTAATCGCGGTCAGGTAGTCAAATACTAGAGGGTCGGTGATCCTTGGCGCTGAGCG
Organism: Marinobacter sediminum; assembly: GCF_016820575.1. GTDB lineage: Bacteria > Pseudomonadota > Gammaproteobacteria > Pseudomonadales > Oleiphilaceae > Marinobacter > Marinobacter sediminum. Next base: position 727,323 of record NZ_JAEMQH010000002.1, read on the forward strand.
GCGGATCGATACCATGACCTGTTCGCCAATCTCGGACTCCTGCTGGCCAGATATCAGTCCGCCACCTGCGCCACCAATGCTTGGCAGCTCGGTTTCCTGGGCCTGAAGTGGTGAAACCACGAGAAAAAGGCCAAGGGCGAGAGTCCATGCTTTGGCGGCATACTTTGGGCGAGGTCTGGTTCGGGAAGAAGTCATGTAGCGAGTATTGCCTTCCATTCTGTGTGTCATAGAGACAGAAGCCTACGATAAAAAGTTCTGACTTTTCGATTAAAAACTATTGTGGTGCAATACATTACCACTGGCGGCATAATGCCAGCCCGTTAATTCGCTTTACAGTTCTGCGTTGGTGTTTGTCTCCTATGGTTGATCGTACTCTGGATGCTTCCGGGCTTCTTTGTCCCATGCCGCTGCTGAAAACCAAGCTTGAGCTCAATAGCATGACCCCTGGCGAAGAGCTTGAGGTTATTGCCACCGACTCTGGTTCTGCTCGCGATATCCCCGCCTTTATCAAGCTGTCCAGTCATCAGCTGGTGAGCTCGGCTGAGACCGATGGCCAGTACCGGTTTGTGATAAAGTGCGGCGCATAACCTTTCGGAGATACTGATGCTCAGGATTTTACGCGGTCTGGCCCACAAGTACTTTTCCGATGAAGAAGCGGTCATCCTGTTTCTGATTCTGGTTACCGGTACCGTCTTTGTGATCTGGTTTGGGGCCATGCTGGCGCCCGCCATCGCTTCGCTGATCATTGCCTTTATTTTACAGGGGCTGGTGACCAAATTGACCAAGCTGGGCGTTCCTGAAGTGGTCTCCATCGTCAGCGTGTTCCTGGTCTTTCTCGGTATTCTCGTGGGTGTCACCTTTGGCCTGTTGCCGTTGATCTGGACTCAGCTTAGCAATCTTGCCGGTGAAACTCCGCGGATTATCGGAGAGTTGCAAACCTATCTTGAGTTGCTTCCTGAAGAGTATCCGCAGCTGATTTCTGCCGACGCGGTCAACAAGCTGTATCAGCAGGTGTCGACCGAAGTAGGTCACATGACCCAGTGGCTGGTGTCGTTCTCGCTCTCCAGTATCCCGGATCTCGTGGCCCTGCTGATCTACATGGTCTTGGTGCCGATCCTGGTGTTCTTCTTCCTGAAGGACCGGGAAGTGTTGCTTGGGGCTATTGGCCGGCTCCTTCCGCCGCAGCGCCCGATGATGCTGCAGATTTGGCATGAGGTGAATCTGCAGTGTGCTAATTATGTGCGCGGTAAAGCGGTCGAGATCCTTATCGTGGGTGGTGCCACCTACGTGGCCTTCAAGCTGCTCGGCATGCCTTATGCTGCGCTACTGTCTTTGTTAGTGGGGCTGAGTGTAGTGATTCCCTACATTGGCGCCGCGGTAGTGACCGTTCCTGTTGCGATGATTGGCCTCTTTGCCTTTGGTTGGGGCAGCCACTTTATCTGGGTTATGGTGGTTTACGGTGTCATTCAGGCGCTGGACGGAAACGTTCTGGTGCCGGTACTGTTCTCTGAGGTGAACAACCTTCACCCGGTGGCCATCATCGTAGCGGTTCTGTTTTTCGGCGGTATCTGGGGCTTGTGGGGAGTGTTTTTTGCCATTCCCCTGGCGACGATGCTCAAGGCCGTTTTTGCTGCCTGGCCGGTGAAGGATTACGTGCCACCACCAACAGTGGGGCAGTCATGAACCAGGAAGTTGAACAGCCGTGAGCCGGATTTCGGTTCAGGCCCTCGGGGGAACATTCGAACACAGGGAATCCCGAGTCTTTAATTCCCTTGTGTCAGTTCGTGCCCAACATTACCATATCGGTTTTATTCGGACGGAGCTTTTATGATTACGGGTAGCCTTGTCGCACTGGTCACGCCCATGGATCCAAACGGTGAAATTCACTGGCAGGAACTGGATCGGCTGGTGGACTTTCATATCGAAAATGGCACCCATGGCATCGTTGCTGTGGGTACCACGGGTGAGTCCGCAACCCTGGATCCTGAAGAACACTGCAAGGTGATAGGTCATATCATAAAGCGTGTGGACGGTCGGATTCCTGTCATTGCGGGTACCGGTGGTAACAGTACTCGCGAGGCGATCGAGCTCACCACGGAAGCTCACAAGCTGGGCGCCGATGCCTGCCTGCTGGTTGTGCCTTATTACAACAAGCCGACGCAGGAAGGGCTGTACCAGCACTTCAAGACCATTGCCGAAGCCGTCCCAGGCATGAAGCAGATGCTCTATAACGTGCCAGGTCGCACCGCTTGCGACATGCTCAACGAAACGGTTCTGCGGCTTGCCGACATTCCCAACATCGTGGCCATCAAGGACGCAACCGGCAACATCCCCCGTGGCGCCGAGTTGATTGAAGCTCTGGAAGGTCGCCTTGCGGTCTACTCAGGCGATGACGCCACCGCCGCTGAGCTGATGCTGGCGGGCGGCAAGGGTAACGTTTCGGTTACCGCGAACGTTGCCCCCAAGGGCATGTCCCAGCTTTGTGAAGCCGCCATTGCCGGCAATCGCGAAGAAACCGAGCGCCTCAACGAACTGTTGATGCCCCTGAACCGCAAGCTGTTCCTTGAGGCCAATCCTATCCCGGTAAAATGGGCATTGCACCGCATTGGAATGATCAGCGAAGGCATCCGCTTGCCACTGACGCCGCTGAGCGAGAAGTTCCACGCAGAAGTGGAAGATGCGCTGAAAGCCTCAGGTGTGCTCTGAGTTTACTGAAACTGTGTTCAACCCGGAGTAACCCGATGCCGGTTCTTCTTGGAACCCGTAGTACCTTGTTGTCAAATTCCCTGACTGTTGCCTCCGGATTGCTGCTGGTATCAGCGCTGTCCGGATGTGGCATGCTGGAAGACCGATCTGAACGTTATGTATCCGCCAAAGAAGGAAAGCTGCTGCAGCTTCCGGCCGGTTCCGAAAAAGCCAATTTCAGTCAGGTGATGCCCATCCGGGATGTCGCCGTGGCGGATTCCAGTAAGCTGTACCCGTCCAGTATTCCCAACCCGCCAGACATGACTTCTGAAATTCTCGATGAGAACTATGCTGTTGAGGAGCTAGATGGCCGGGTTTGGTTGTTGGTGAACGATGTTCCCGGTCGGATTTGGCCTGCGGCCAACGCCTACATGACAAGCCGAGGTCTGGGAGTCAGCTACGACAGCCCGCAGCTGGGTCTGTTGCAGAGTGAACTGCTTAACTTCAGCAAGCGCGCCCGCGAATTGGCCGAGCTGCCCGAAAATCCTGGTGCGGAAGAGTCCAAGGTAGTGCTGCAGGTCCGGATGGCACCGGGCGTTCGGCGCAAGACCACCGAGATCCAGGTTCGTAAGCTGACTGTGGAGGGCCAGCCTCAGGAGTTAGTGCCTTGGTCGGGGATAGCAAACCCAACTCCAGAGGCATTGGAATTGCAAAAGCGGTTGCTGGCCGACATGGGCGATTTCCTAAAGGCCCGAGAGGAGAACAAGTCCTTCTCCCGGGCGGCGTCTGGTATGGTCAGCGATCCTCTGGTCAAACTCATCTCGAGCGACGAGGAGACTTCAGCGATCCGCATGAGCCTGGATTACGGCCGCTCCTGGGCGGAGGTGAGTCGGGCGCTGACGGAGGCCAAGGTTCCGGTGGTGGATCTGAACCGCAGTGAAGGCTGGTTCTACGTGGACTACCGCACTGAAGACGAACGCGAACCGGGTTGGTTCAGCTGGTTCAGGGACGCAGAAGAACCCCGGCATACCCACACTGTTACTCTGATGCAGGGTAACAAGGACATCGTGATTACTGCTGAACGGCTGCCGAGCTACGACGGTGAGCAAACGGCGTCGGATCTGCTGACAGAACTGTTCGACTATCTATACTGATTGAGTGGTTGCCGCTGGTTCGGCACCACTTCGGAGACCCCAATGGAAAAGCGTGAAGAGCTATACGCCGGCAAGGCAAAGTCTGTCTACAAGACCGACAACCCGGACCGATTCATCCTTGAATTTCGGGATGACACCTCGGCCTTTGACGGCGAAAAGAAAGAGCAGCTCAACCGCAAAGGCATGGTTAACAACAAATTCAATGCCTTCGTAATGGAAAAGCTTGAGGCTGCGGGCGTACCGACTCATTTCGAAGGCCTGCTGTCTTCAACTGAGTCCATCGTGAAGAAACTCGACATGATCCCGGTGGAGTGTGTGGTGCGGAATATTTCCGCCGGCAGCTTGTGCCGTCGAATTGGTGTGGAAGAGGGCGTTGAGCTGAAACCCTCTACCTATGAGTTGTTCCTGAAGAACGACGCACTGCATGATCCGATGGTCAACGAATCGCTGGCCGTGAGCTTTGGTTGGGCTTCGGCCGACGAGCTGGAACGCATGAAGCAGCTGACCTACCAGGTGAATGACGTGCTGAAGGCTCTGTTTGATGACGCCGGTATGCTGCTCGTGGATTACAAGCTGGAGTTTGGTCGCAGTGGTGGCGAGATTGTCCTGGGGGATGAGTTCAGTCCTGATGGCTGCCGCATCTGGGACAAGGAAACCCGTAAGAAGATGGATAAAGATCGGTTTCGCCAGGGACTGGGTGATGTGATTGAAACCTATGAGGAAGTGGGGCGCCGTTTAGGCATCCAGTTCGATTAATCCAGACACACAACAAAGAAAAGGTGTTCTATGCGTAACTTGATTGTCGCTGCCGGTGGTTCCTTGCTTCTGGCCGCACCCTTCGCCCACGCGGACGTGGTAGGTCTTGGTGCAAGTGTAAGTTACTGGGATTCAGAGCTGACAGGTGAGGCTGCAGACAAGCGCGGTGGCCAGGTGGATGTCGAGAATGACCTGGACCTTGAAAACGATTCCAACACGAATGCTTCTTTGTATTTTGAGCATCCCGTCCCGGTGCTGCCTAACGTGAGGCTCAACTACACTCTGGTCCAGCAGAGCGGCCGCGGTGAATTGGGCGCTAACTTTGGCGGTATTGTTAATGTAGGATCAGGCGTGGATGTTCGGTCCGAGCTGGATCTGGAACAGCTGGACTTCACGTTCTATTACGAAGTGCTTGATAACTGGGTCAATCTGGATCTTGGTCTCACTGCCCGTGATCTTTCCGGTGAGCTGGTAGTTCGTCAGATTGGCGGAGCTGGCCAAGCGAGCAAGACCGAAGTGGATGCGGTTCTGCCCATGGGGTACCTGGCTGCCCGGTTCGATTTACCGCTGACCGGCGTGTCGATTGGCGCTGAAGGTAATTTCGTCAGCTACAGCGGCGATTCCCTTCACGACTTTAACGCGTACGGCCAGTTTGAAATGGCTGTCATTCAGCTGCGAGCTGGCTACCGCCAGATGTCGATTGATTACGAAGATGATGACGACAGATTGGACGTCGAGATTGATGGGCCGTTTGTCAGTGCTGGAGTTGTATTTTAAAGGGAGTTTAACGTGAAGATTCTCGTGACCGGAACGGCGGGCTTTATTGGCTCGCACCTGGCGCATCGCTTGCTGGACCGTGGCGATGAAGTAATCGGCGTTGATAACGTCAACGACTATTACGACGTCAACCTGAAAGAGGCTCGTTTAGCGAGACTGACAGGCAAGGCCGGTTTTACTGAGGTTCGTCAGGATGTTGCGGACCGGAGCGCCATGGAGGCGCTCTTTGCAAAGCACAAGCCCGAGCGCGTCGTCCATTTGGCCGCTCAGGCAGGCGTTCGCTACTCCATCGAGAATCCTCACGCTTATGTCGACGCCAACCTTGTAGGGTTTATGAATATCCTGGAAGGTTGCCGTCACAATAACGTCAAACACCTTGTCTACGCCTCCAGCAGCTCGGTGTACGGCGCTAACGAAACCATGCCTTTCTCTGTGCATGACAACGTCGATCATCCTCTGAGCCTCTACGCGGCCTCCAAGAAGGCCAACGAGTTGATGGCTCACACCTACAGCCATCTCTACAATCTGCCCACCACCGGCTTGCGGTTCTTTACTGTGTACGGTCCCTGGGGCAGGCCTGATATGGCGCTGTTCATCTTTACCAAGAAGATTCTGGCAGGCGAGCCAATCGATGTGTTCAATCACGGCCAGCACCGGCGTGATTTCACCTACATCGATGACATTGTCGAAGGCGTGATTCGTACCCTCGATCATGTTGCGGAACCCAATCTGGAATGGACAGGTGAGAATCCGGATCCAGGCACCGGCAAAGGTCCTTACCGGATTTACAACATCGGAAGTAATAACCCGGTTGAGTTGTCGCGCTTCATTGAAATCATTGAAGAGCGTGTCGGCAAGAAAGCAGAGAAAAACCTGCTGCCATTGCAGCCTGGGGATGTCCCGGCCACCTACGCCAATGTGGATGACCTGATTGCCGATGTCGGTTACAAGCCCGGCACAACAGTGGAAGAGGGTATTGCCAATTTTGTTGACTGGTATCGTGAGTTTTACGACGTCTAGCGAACGACTGTGATGTTCATGTAAGTGAATGCCGGGCCAGAAAAGGCTCGGCAGAACTCGGTCCTATTCGAGATCGACGAACAACCTTTGCAGTGATTGTGAACCCGGCTAAGCTTCTACTATCCTCTGGTAAAGCTTAGATGGGCAAACAACGGATGTTCGAGCATTGAAGGCCCTCAGGCGCTGGCTGCGCCCCCTCAAACGATGGTTCAATCGCTTAGTCCGCGTAGATGCGGGTATCTTCCTGTCTCTAAAAATTAGCCCCGATTGTTCATCTAGCTCGACTGACGTTGGGCTGTTGCGGGAGATGACAGGTGCGCCAATGTTAAGGGATGGTCTCCCAGTTTCTAAGGCGGAGTTTGTCAGGCGAGTGAGCGAAGGCCACAAGTTTTACGAGTTGCTTGTTGGTGATAAGCCCGTAGTTTATGGCTGGGTCGCCTGCGAAGGAGCTCATGTGAGTGTCTTGCACCATTTAAAGCTGACAATACCTGGCAATGCAATTTATGTCTGGGATGTGGCTACAGCGCCAGAGCACAGGGGTCAGGGTTTGCTTGGTATCATGCTGAATGAAATCTTTAACTTGCACCGTCCGTCAACCAGGGTTGCATGGAGCGCCGTAGCCGTCAGTAATCATGCCTCAAGGCGGGCGCTGGCAAAGGCGGGTTTCAACCCGATGTTTACCTATTTTACTATGCAGTTTTTGGGTCGAACGATCTTCAGTGCCGTGCTGAAAAAGGGAAGACTGGTGCGGGCACAGCCGGTATTTGATTGTCTAGGCCTGGAGCCCGTGCCAGTTTGATTTCTAAGAGCCTACTTAAGGCTGTATTCAGGCTCGGGCAAGCGGATCTGGACGCGCCGGCGTTCCAATGGGCAGTCGAATTCCAGAAAGTAAGCCAATAGTTGCAGAGGCTCTTGTGCAGGACGACCATAAAGCCGGTCACCAATGATGGCGTGGCCGATGCCTGCTAGGTGCTTCCGGATTTGGTGCTTTCGTCCTGTTTCAATGCTTACCTGTAGCAGCGATGTCTGATCGGTTTCGTTAATGCTGACGGTTGAGATTCTGGTAATGGCCTCTTTGCCGTCGATCGGGGCATCTATGAGTTGATCCTGAGCGGTAATCTCGCCACGCACCCGTGCCTGGTAGTGCTTGGTGATCGCTCGTCCCGAGAAGCACTTTGAGAGCGCGCCAGCGGCCTTGGAGTCGTGAGCAATAAGCATCAGCCCGGCGGCATCTGCATCCAGGCGATGAATCAGAAAGCAATCCCGGCCAAGAGCTAATTCCGCTTCGCGAAGCAGACTGCAATGATCGCCCCACTGTGAGCCCTGGGCCAACAGGCCGTGAGGCTTAAACCAGATGGAGTAGCGGCGCCTGTCTTCCAGCAGGGTGGCAGGTTCCGGTTTGCGGGCGAGCACGGCCTCATCGTAAAAGAGTTGCAAGCGCGTGCCGGCTCGTACTTCCCGTTTGGCTTTACGCAGTCGAACTCGTTTGCCTTTGTGCGTCCACCAGCATGCGCCCTTGCTCATGGCGTCTTTGATGCGCTGTTTGGGCAGTCCCGAGGCTTCGCTGAGTGCGTCGACCGCAGTCTGCGAGTGTTCCAGTGTGAAGTCGATGGTGGTTCGCATGGGGGAAATACCGGGCAAGAGGTCCGGGGAAGAGAGTATAGATATCCGGACATAAAAAAAGCCAGTTCTTACGGTGTCGCAAGTAACTGACTTTCTATGCAGAAGTGGTAGGACCAGGCAGATTCGAACTGCCGACCTCTGCCATGTCAAGGCAGCGCTCTAACCAACTGAGCTATGGTCCTGTGTCCTGCAACGGGGACGCAATATACTGATTCTACGGTTTTTGGTCAACTACTTTCACGAGGTTTTCTGATTGCGCAGCCAAGTCTTGAGCGCTTTGCTGAGTGCACCCCAGCGGTTGACCAATAATGCAGCAAAAATAAGGGCACAGCCGCCAAGCTGCAGGCCGCTCATGGTTTCTCCAAACCAGAGGGCCGCAAACAGGCTTACCCAAACCGGCTCCAGGATCAGGATAACTACGCCATGGCTGTGGGCCGATAGGCTCTGTGCGTAGGTTTGTATCAGGAAGCGACCGGCAGTGCCGATTATGGCGCTGGCCAGGATCCAGCCGACCAGAGCGCCAGATGGCTCGAACAAAGCCTTTTGCCAGGGCTCAAGCACTGATGATGCGGCAAGTGTGACAAATCCTACTGTGGTGAGCACCAGGCTGGTCAACGGTAGGGCCGGCACCCGGCGTTTTTCGATGGTTTCACCGCGCCGATTGATCACCGTGCGCTGGTTCGCAGCCCGGGTGTTCATGGTGAAGTACAGCGCCAGGATAAAAGCTGCGCCGACAAAGAATAGTTGGGCCGGTTCCGGCCTGAAGCCATTCTTAAGTGACAGCAGGGCAAGCCCGGCAACTGCAATGGGAATGGCGATCCAGGTGCTTTTAGGTTGCTCCTCTTTGAACAAAAGTCTGGCAAGGATCGGAACGATCACCACACCCAGACTCGTCAGGAATGCACCTTCACCCATGCTCTCGCCATGGAACAGGCCCATGATCCAGAAGGTCATGGCGACTCCAAATACCAGGCCAACGCCAAGGCTTCGGCGAATCTGATCTGCGCTGAGACGGGATAGGGGGCGCCACGCGACAATCGCCAGAACGAAACCGGCGAGGAGGAAACGCTCTGCCATGAAAAGAAGAGGCGGCATCAGCAATATCGCCTCCTTGGAGAAGATCCAACTGACCGCCGCTATCAAAGTAACGGCGAACAACAAAGCATCGGATTTTTGAGTATCGGACATGAATAACCGCTTGAGCGTCGATCAGTAGAATGGCAAACGGATCAATGTATAGTTTGCGAACTAAAAAGGAAAGGTGGCCAGTTATTTTGCAACCTGGGCAGGCCCGTCCTTGGGCCTTATTTTTGTCTTAATAACAGATGGTTAGAAAGTTAGTTGTTGAGTGTTGAGTAGACCAAAGTCGACATGTCGGTGTCTTTGGATCCAGGCGCCTCGATGTAGCGGTCGCCGGAGCCCCAACACTGCCACCAGGCTCCCGGCGATGGTCACTTCGTAGATCCCATCGCCGTCTGTGGTTATCAATCGGGCAGACACCACAGAGTACCGGTTCAGGGAATTTTTTAGTGAGAGTTCCAGGCGATCTGCCACCACCTGCGGGCCCTGAATCGAGGCGGCGACCAAAATCGGCTCTCCGCGGGTGAAGCGGTATTGCTCGAGAATAAAGTTAAATTGGCCGTTATTGCCCAGCGGAAGGCTGACCGGTTCGTAGCGATTGCCGCGATAGCCCTCGGCTCGTGGGTCGGGACTCAGCCAACTAAAACTGGCGTGGCTGCTTGAGGCTAACCAATAGGCTGTTCCTGCAAAAAGCGAAGGAGCTACAGCCAAGACCACATTCAGAACCAGCCTGACTTCTGGTTGGCCTCAAAGCCAAATCGTAAGCGAACCTCATCCCCGACCAATGCTGGATCCAGTCCGTAGGTCATTCCCCAGTCACTTCGGCGCAGCGTAGTCTCGGCGCTGATCCCCAGGGTGAAGTCCTCATGCCCGATCGGGTAGTCAGCGGATTTATTAAGCGTCACATCCAAGATGACCGGGTTGGATTGTCCCAACATAGTCAGATCTCCGGTCACTTTGCCGGTCTTTTCACCGGTTGCTTCAAATCCAGTGAGGTTGAAGGTGATTTCCGGGTATTTGCTGCTATGCAGAAAATCTGAACCTCGAAGATGCTCATCCCGCTTTTTATGGTTGGTGAACACGCTACGACTTTCGAACACCAGGGTGCCTGATTCCAGCTCGCCGGTGGCGTCGTCGTATACAAACTGTCCTTCCACGTCCCGGAACATGCCGATCACCGGGGCGTAACCGATATGCATGATTTCAAAGGACATGGAAAAGTGATCGGAGTCCACTTCAAACGTAGCAGGTTCGGCAAATGTCGTGGCGGGCATAGCGCAAGTACCTAGAATTAGAGCACAGCATGCGGCTTTGCCAATGGGATTTCCGTTAATCATGGGAGAACCTCCTTCGATGAAGCCAGCGAATATCCAGTCCAAATGACCATGCCAACAGGGCCAGAGCCGTGGCCAGTGTGGTACCGGCAAACGCAGGCGATACGGGCGGCAGCAATGCCACCATCAGGGTAACGAGTTGCCACACGCAGACAGTTTTGCGCCGGAAACTGTCGGGAAGCGGGTGCTTAAGCCAATGCCAGATTGTGCTCCCAGAGATAAAAGCATAGCGCATCAGACCTAAACAGAGCACCCACGCTCCAGCTTTGTCCAGAGTCATAACCGCTATGCACAAACCGAGGATAAGAGCGGCGTCCAGCTCCATATCAAAGCGTGCGCCAAACCGGCTCTGACATCGATTGGCCCGTGCCAGCGCGCCGTCCACGCCGTCCATTAGCAGGGCGGTCAGGGCAACGATGGCGTAAGTCCAAAGCTGGGCATCAAGGTGCCCTTTGGTCAGATGCCCGATAAAGGGAGCACTGGCCACGAGCGTCACAACCAGTGAGCTTCGAGCCAGGGTCGCCCGGTTGGCGGGGTTGAAGTCCTGGTCCGCAGGCCAGTGCCTGAAAACGCACCACCCAATGAATGCAAATAAACCGACAGCAATCGCCGGTGCAGCCGGCGTGAGCTGCCAGAACCAGGCCGCGGCCAGGCAGGCTGTAGCGGTTAATGCAAAGCCCCAAACCAGGTCCTGATGGATGGATAAGCCTGGCGGAGCCGTGTTGTCTCGAGAATCCATAGCTGAGCCCTAGCGTATAGCTACTACACGGTGCAGACAGTGAAACACTCACAGACTGACTATAGTTGTGAAGAGCTAAGGGTGCTTACGCACAAGCGTGGTGTTCGGACCCAGTTTTCATTGGAAAAAAACAGGGAGAGGGCGGTGCAGCTGGATAACAGGCAGGAAATGGGGGATAGCCTGGCATGGTGGGTGACCGGGCCGGGCGAAGGGATGCTGTCGCATGCGCCGGTGCGCTCCGAGAAGACCAATACCAATTGTGGGTGGGTAACCGTTGAAGCTCTTTATTCCGGTATCAGCCGAGGTACTGAAGCATTGGTTTTCCGGGGGCAGGTCCCAGAGAGCGAATTTCAGCGTATGCGTGCTCCGTTCCAGCAGGGTGAATTTCCGTTTCCGGTAAAATACGGCTATGCCAATGTTGGACGGGTGGTTTCCGGGCCAAAACATTTGGAAGGCCGACTTGTCTTTTGCCTGTTTCCTCATCAACAACGCTTTCAGGTGCCTCAGGAAGCCGTGCAATTGATTCCTGACAATGTTCCGGCTGAACGTGCGGTGCTGGCGGCCAACCTGGAAACCGCGATCAACGGCCTGTGGGATGCCTTGCCGACCGTTGGCGATCGAATCCTGGTAGTTGGGCTGGGCGTGGTCGGGTTGCTGGTCGCGTGGCTGGCCAGGCAGATACCGGGGGCTCACGTCACCGCTATTGACCTCAACCCGGCAAGACGCGCCCAGGCGGAGGCCTTGGGGCTCAAGTTTGCAGAGTGCCCTGACGAAAACGACTATGACCTGGTGTTTCACACCAGTGGCCACCCATCGGGCCTAACCACGGCATTGTCAGTCGCGGGTCAGGAGTCCAAGGTTGTTGAAATGAGCTGGTACGGAAGCCGGAGAGTGGAAGTGCCTCTTGGCGAAGCTTTCCATTCCCGCCGGTTGACGCTCAGATCCAGCCAAGTCGGCCAGATTCCCTCCTACCAACAACCTCGATGGAACTATGGCCGGCGCATGAGGCTGGCGCTGGAGTTACTGGCCGATGACCGACTCGACTGCCTGATTACTGGGGAGACCCGGTTTGCCGATTTGCCAGAGGTTATGGGCGATATATTAGCGAATGACGGGCACACCCTGTGCCATCGAATTATTTACTAGTTTCCACCCACCGTTACCTTCCGGAGAACGATCTATGTTCAGCTTGACCGTCCGAGACCACATGATGATTGCCCATAGTTTTCGGGGCGAGATTTTCGGACCTGCACAGCAGGTCCACGGGGCAACTTACGTTGTGGATGTAGCCTTTGAGCGGCAGGAGTTGGATGCGGACAACCTGGTGGTCGATATTGGCCTGGCGGCGTCAGTGCTTAAAGACGTTCTCGCAGAATTCAACATGAAGAATCTGGACGACCTTGAGCAACTGCAGAGTCAGAATACCACTACCGAGTTCATGGCCAGGCAGGTGTTTGAGCGCATGGCAGCTGCGATCAGGACAGGGCGTCTGGGCGAGTCCGCCCAAGGTATGAACAGCCTGAAAGTGACCCTGTCTGAATCCCACATTGCCTGGGCCAGTTTCCATGGCAAGCTCTGATTTCAGCCCGGTCCTTCGATTTGTAGTGCCTGGTGATCCCGGTCAGAACACCGGTGGCTACCGCTATGTTCGTCGTGCTGTCGATGCAATAAACGAACTCGGTACCCGGGCTGTTGTCACCGGGCTGGCTGGGCAGTTTCCGCGTCCCGACCAGCGGGCACTGGCGGCGATGAATCATTGCCTGGAACAGTGCCCGGACTCAGCGGTGGTGGTGCTCGATGGTCTGGCTATAGGTGCCATGCCGCAGGTTATAGAGGAGCATGCGCAGCGTTTGAAGCTAATAGCGTTAATCCATCACCCACTTGCCGATGAAACGGGGTTGTCGGAGGAAGAACGCCAGTGGTTCTTCGAGCAGGAACGCCGCGCCCTGGCAGCCGTGGCCCATGTGGTGACTACCAGCGCGTTCACTGTTGGGCGCCTTGCGGCTTTCGGTGTTTCTGCTGACCGAATTGATACTGCGCATCCAGGCGTTGCAATCAAAGCCAGGCTTCAAACGAACAATGACGTCCGCCGTGCACCTGTTCCCCAGTTACTCTGTGTTGGCCATCTCTCTCAGCGCAAAGCGCAACATCAGTTAGTTAAAGCCTTACAGAACCTTCAATCCCTACCGTGGCATTGCACTCTCGCAGGTTCCCTGGATCGAGATTCTGCCTACAGTCAGGAAGTTGCCAATCAGATCCGAAAGGCCGGGCTGGAAGGGCGGGTAGAGCTCACCGGAGAAGTAGCCGAAAGACGGTTATTGGAGCTGTACCAACAGGCTGATGTGTTCGTGTTTCCCTCCCTCTATGAGGGCTATGGGATGGTGATTGACGAGGCCATTGCGTCTGGCTTGCCTGTCATAACCTCGGACGGTGGCGCTTTAGCCAACACTGGCGACCAGCCAGGTGTTCTTCAGTACCCGGCTGGCGACGTTGAGGCTTTGGAATCGGCGCTGCGAGCCTGGCTGAGTGATCCTGAAGGACTGGCACAGCAAACAACGCAGGCACAATGCCTGTCGAGCCCCCTTCGCACCTGGGAGAATGCTGCGCAGGTTTTTTTGAAGGTGGCAGGGTTGGGCTGCGTCGCGGCGGGCAGTGTGTTTGAGAATAGTTGGCTGGAACTCCGTGAAAGTGCGGACCACCAAGCGAGATCGATGGCGCTGACCGAAGCCGTGGATCGTTGGCTTCATCGGGATGTTGCCGGGCAAGTTGATGCCGGTTCCCGGGAGCCAGTGACGATTGTCGACCTGGGTACGGGGCGTGGATCCAACGCTGTGTTTCTGGCGCCGAGGCTCCTTGTGCCGAAGCAGTGGCTGCTGCTGGATCACGATGCCTCATTGCTGACGGTGGCGAAGGATCGGTTGACGCAACTGGGGGAATCGAGTTCGGTGGCTGAGGCATGGCTGACAGCTGACTCGCTGGCCGCACAGATTCCCTCTGAGGCAAGGCTGATCACCGCTTCTGCACTGATCGACCTTGTCTCAGAGGAATGGCTGGATGCGCTGGTGGCGTCGGCTGGGTCGCAGAGAGCCGCGCTGCTTGTGACCCTGAGTTACTCCGGCCAATTCCGTTTGGAACCCGAACACCCATGCGACGAGCGAGTGCAGACGCTGGTCAATCAGCATCAGAGAGGCGAGAAGGGAACCGGCCGGGCGTTGGGGCCAGATGCACCTCGCGTACTGGCAAAAAAACTGAAACAGGCGGGCCACTCCGTTGAAATCTCTGAAACCCCTTGGCGGCTCAATGCCCGTGATCGAGCACTGATCAGCCAGTTGCTGGAAGGTTGGGTGGCAGCAGCGGCTGAGCTGGCTCCTGATATCAACGGCGACGGTTCAGAATGGCTGTCGGATTGGTTGTCGGATCGAAAGCGTTGGCTGGCCGAGGGCCGTCTGTCGGTCAGCGTCCACCACTTGGATCTGATGGCGCTTCCTCCGGATCAAATCTCATGAGGCAGGTTGCTGCGCTTTGGCGCTGGCTCATGGCATTCCTGTTGCTGGCCGGTCTGGCTTTGTTTCTGGACCTGGATCGACTGTGGCTGGAGCTTCAGCGTTTACCAGCATCTTTGCTGCTACCGGTCTTAGCTCTGACGGTCTTTCAGGTAGGGTTGTCGGCCTGGCGCTGGCGATACACCGCCAAGCGTCTGGGTCTTCAGATGTCCTACTCCCGGGCTTTTCGCGAGTATTACCTGGCGAGCTTCCTCAATCAGGTGCTCCCGGGTGGGGTAATGGGGGATGCTGGTCGAGCTTGGCGGCACAGCCGGGAAACGGATAAGAAACTCGGGGCCGTGCATGCTGTAATTATTGAGCGTTTGTCCGGACAGTTTGCACTGTTTTTGGTGGTGGCCTGGGCAGTGGCGTGGCTGAGTGAGTCTGGTCGCTTCAGCCCGAACTTGTCAGTCGGTTGGCTACTTCCCGTCGTAGCCATTGGCAGCCTGGCTGTCGGCCTTTGGGGGATGCGCAGCAAAAATCGGGCTGGGCGCTATATACGCCGCCTGTGCAAGGACCTGTCACAGACGCTGTTTGGCTGGCAGGTCTTGCCGATTCAGTTGGGGACCTCTTTACTGGTGCTCGGGAGTTACCTCGCCGTCTTTTTTTTACTTGCCCAGCAGGCCGGATATATAGAACGGGAG
Source organism: Marinobacter sediminum (assembly GCF_016820575.1). Taxonomy (GTDB): domain Bacteria; phylum Pseudomonadota; class Gammaproteobacteria; order Pseudomonadales; family Oleiphilaceae; genus Marinobacter; species Marinobacter sediminum. Next base: position 742,677 of record NZ_JAEMQH010000002.1, read on the forward strand.
GGCTCCGGGTTTTTAATGCTGGCACTTTGCAGTTTGTTGCTATTAAGCATGGTGATCCCACTGACAGTAGCTGGCTGGGGCGTGCGAGAAGGGGCGGCAGCCGTTTTGTGGCCATTAGCCGGGTTGCCCGCTGAGCAGGGCGTGGCCCTGAGTGTGGCTTATGGAGTTTTGGTGTTGATCTCGTCCTTCCCGGGGCTGGCTGTGTTGCTTAGGAGGCAGTCCCCGGTAGGGGTGAAAAACGGGAACCGGCTTACGAAAACTCCAGGTCAAACAACATATCGCTGCCCAGATTGATCAGCTGGGATTTAGGGCGCAGGGCGCCATCGAGTTGATCGATCTCCGGCAGCGAGAAAGCGGGCCGCCCACTGCCAATGATCATTGGCGCCACCATGACATGCAGGCGGTCCAGCAGGCCAGCGTTAAGGAAAGACGACACTGTCAGGCCACCGCCTTCGATAAAGATTTTTCGCAGGCCAAAATCACTCAGCACCTGCAGAATCACTCGAGGGTCAACAGGCTCGGTTTGTTCTCTATCGCCCAGACAAGCGACTTCGGTGACCTGACCATACTCCCTTGCCACTGACTGCGAGTCGTACTGACCAGCAACCAGCCTGATTGTCCGGGATTTTCCATCGGTAAACAGGTGATGGCTTTGGGGTACGCGGCGATGCCGGTCGATCACAACGCGAACTGGATTTGGGCCAGTAGTGCGACGGACCGTCAGCATCGGATTGTCAGTGGCTGCCGTTCCCGCGCCAACTACCACAGCGTCTGAAACCGCTCGAATTCGATGAAGATGAGTGATGCCGTCATCGCCGTTTATGAACCGTGATCGGCCCGTGACTGTCGCTATTCTGCCGTCCAGGCTCTGGCCCAGCTGACCGATAACACGAGGTGCCGAATCAGCTGATATCGGGCGGCACAATGGCAGGAATGTCGAGAGAAGATCGTGGGCTTGGGGAGTGGCTGGATGCAGAAGATGCCAGGCACCTGTGCCGTTTAGGCGCACCGCTGGTTGATCACTTTCCGGCAATGCCAGTGTCACATTGCTGCAATCTATTGCATCCAAAACCAGCTGCCAGGCGGCATCGCAGTCCATGGGTAGAGCGGTCATAAAGATCTCGTTCTGTAGCCGTTGAATTTAGTATAGGCAGTTTGTCTGGAAAGCTATATGTACGTTACATTTCCAGTTTGATTCACTTTACGGGTAAGTTCCGGAATAGTGTGGATTCCAGATTTCCTGGCGTCCCGGCAGAGGGTAGAGGCAACCAGCATGCGGTACCTGCAATCGTTCAATCGTCGGCTGCGCCAGGTTCGAGACCAGAGTCGGCTGTCCCTATGGGACGTCGCCCACATGTGCGGTGTGGAGGAGGCTCAGGTTGAGAGTTGGGAAGCAGTAGATGCTCGGCAGCGTAGCTATCCCAATATTGGCCAGTTACTGGATTTCTGTTTCAGGTCAGAGACGCCCTTAGAGCAGCTGATCGATATTGAGGAGACTTCTGATGGCCAGCTGGAACTTCCGGGGCTTTCGTTCAGCCAAAGTGATGATTTGACGACGGCGCTGAAAGAGCTGGAGCGGGAAATTAACAGAGTTCAGCTGTCAGACGATGAGGTGGAGCTGTTGCGCCGGTTCCGCAATGCTACAGCAGAAAACCGGCGTATGATCCTACAGATTCTCGGCGGCTAGGCTCCGCCGAATGAATCAGTTGCCCTTCTTGTAAATGTTCTCATAAACGTAGTTGGTGGCTTCGACAAAGCCATCGATGCTGCCGCAATCGAACCGACGACCTTTGAACTGGTAGGCCAGAACACAGCCATTTTTAGCCTGTTCCATCAGGGCATCGGTGATCTGCACCTCGCCATTCTTGCCTGCTGGCGTCCGCTCGATAATGTCGAAGATATCCGGAGTGAGGATGTACCGGCCAATGATGGCAAGATTGCTGGGCGCATCTTCCGGTGCCGGTTTTTCAACCATGTCGGTGATGCGGTACAGACCGTCCTTCATTGACTCGCCTGCGATCACGCCGTACTTGTGAGTCTCATCCTCTGGAACCTCTTCGATCGCGACGATGGAGCAACGGAATTGGTTATACAGCTTCACCATTTGCGCCAGTACGCCGTCATCACCGTCCGGGCCCAGACAGAAGTCATCGGCCAGAACCACCGCGAAGGGGTTGTCACCAACCAGGTTTCTACCGGTCAGGATAGCGTGGCCCAGCCCCTTCATCTCATTTTGCCGGGTAAAGGCAAAGGTGTTGTTGTCGATAAGGTCGCGGATGGACGCTAGCAGGTCTTCCTTGCCGGACCCTGCAATCTGATGTTCCAGCTCATAGCTGATGTCGAAATGATCCTCGATTGCCCGCTTGCCCCGACCGGTAACAAACCCGAACTCGTGGATGCCCGCCTCGGCGGCTTCTTCCACGCCGTACTGGACCAGAGGCTTGTTTACGATCGGCAGAATCTCTTTGGGCATGGCCTTGGTGGCGGGGAGAAATCGCGTGCCATAACCGGCAACGGGAAACAGGCATTTTTTGATCATTGAGCTTTTCCTTTTTAGCGCAAACGAGTTCCCAGGGTGGGTTTGCAGTCGACTTAGTCTAGGTAATCACAAACCGTGCCGAGTGTAACGAAGTTGCCACCGGAAATGGAGTGCTAGCCGATTCTGGCAAGAAAAAGCAGCTATTTTGTTGCCAAATGTTTATTCGGATACAGGTTGATACAGTTAGTAAAGAGCTTTTAATTCCTTTGGTAAGGAACTGTATTTCCGCATTATAAAAGATGTTGTTTTTGGTGAGCGGCACTGGCTTGGTTATTCACTTCCCCGTTACAGTGTTGTTCATGTTTTGGTCATCTTTAAAGGTTGTCCTGTGCACCTTGCGCCTCTTTTTGCACTAATACTGTGCGCTTTTTCTGCGAGCGCTTCCGCCGCGACCAACTACCCTGCGGGTGCACACATGCCAGGCTTGTTCCCCGGTGATCTTTTGCACTCGGTAGCTCGATACGTTGCGTCGAAGGTGAGCATCTCGGGCGCCTCAAACCGCGACGATGGCCAAGCCTCCAATACCCTGGGTCTGGTCAGTGACGACTTGGGCTGGTCAGCGCACCGTCTCGGATTACATTATCGGGATCGATCGTCTCATCGTGACGAACAGGAGTTCAGTGCCTGGACGCTGAGTTATGGCCTCACCGTGGCAGACATCAATCTGGGGATTGAATTTCGAAACCGGGATTCCAGGGGCGTCAAAGAGGGCGACGTTGGCAGGTTTGATACTCAGAGTGAGCGAAACGCTCTCACTATCGATGGCCGGAGAGCCGTATTCTCCTGGCGCGGGGTTTCGATGAGCGGTGTGTTCAGTCATTCCACAGGGCGGTCCCGTGTGGCCGATGCGACGGGGCGGATGGAGCAGTCCCAATATCAGGTTTCGACATTCGGCGTGGAAATAGAAAAAAGCCACGAGTGGCCAACGGGCCTTTGGTCATCTGCAAATCTTCGGGCAATCAGCGGCGTTGATTCCAGGCAAGAGGCCGACAATCTGGGCAGTGATTACATTACCGATCAGTTTCGGAAGATCGCTTTGTCGGCATCGCTTAGCAAAAAGGTCTTGGCGTGGAACCTCGGCATCGATGGCAGGTACCAATTTGCGCCGACCAATTTGCCGTCCTCAGAGCGACTGCAGATAGCGGGGGAGGCACTGTCGAGCGGCTTTCATGGTCAATACCGAACTGTGGATGAAGGAGGTTGGTTACGCCTTCAGGCAGGAAGCCCTGGCTTGCCGGTGCCCACCCTTTATGGTGCGCACTCCTATCTTCAAATTTCCCTGTTGCGAAGCTGGGCGCCAGGCGTTAAGGCTGAAGCACAGTCAGACGGCGGGGCCAGCGTCGGTGAGCTGTCTTTGCAGCTGGATGCGGACGATTTCGTTGCTGCAATGAGCGTGGGCAAGATGCTGACCGCGTCCGCCCCCTCCATGACCCGGGTTAGTCGGCCCAATGTGTCTCTCTCTTTATTCCTTACCTTGTAAATTCCCTTAGCCTCCAGCTGAAAGTGTTAACAATTAATCCCTCGCACGTTTTGGATTGTTGACAATATAAGGCTTCGGGCGTACTTTTGTTTGAAAATAATCCAGATTGTTGACAAACAATGCCTGAAGAAGCCGAAAAAACCTACACTCGAGCAGACGAAGCTTTCGATTGTATACAGACGTCGATTGTCAAAGGCGAGCTCGCCCCGGGGGAAAAAATTGGCGAGCTGGAGTTGTGCACCCGGTTCAATCTGACCCGAGGGCCTTTGCGAGAAGCATTGGGGCGCCTCGAATCCCGAGGTTTGCTGGTTAGACGCCCCCACGCCGGTGTGAAAGTCGTGTCGGTGAGTGCATCGGAGCTTGTAGAGCTTTATCGGATTCGTGAGGTAATGGAGGGGTTGGCCGCTCGGCAGGCGGCCGAACGGATGACCGACAGCGAAATCGCTGATCTGCAGGCCACCCTGGATGCTCACGAGCAAATGATCGACGAAGCCCAGGGACAAGCCTACTATCAAGCCGAAGGGGATTACGATTTCCATCACCGGATCGCCACGGGTAGCCGCAATACCAAACTGGCCCAGATGCTACTGGGCGATCTGTATTACATGGTGCGAATGTACCGATACCGGTTAAGCACCTCAGCCGGGCGCCCCCATCGTGCGCTCGGGGAACACCGCCGTATCGTCGAAGCCATCGCTCAGCGCGACGGCGAACTCGCAGAATTTCTGATGAAAAGGCACATCAACGCTGCTCGCCGAAATATCGAAAAACAGATTCAAGATGGCGTGTTAACTATTTGAGTTAATTCGAACCAACTAATTCGAACGAAGAGGAAATGCACTATGTCCAGCAAACTATCACCGGGCGCACGTTTCCGGAAAGCCCTGAACGAAAATAAACCGCTCCAGATTGTTGGGACCGTCAATGCCTACAGTGCAATGATGGCTCAGAAAGTAGGGCATCAGGCAATCTATCTGTCCGGTGGCGGTGTGGCCAACGCCTCTTACGGTTTACCAGATCTCGGAATGACCACGATGAACGACGTGGTTGAGGACGTTCGTCGGATTACTGCAGCCAGTGATCTGCCGCTGCTGGTGGATATTGACACCGGTTGGGGTGGTGCCTTCAATATCGGCCGAACCATTCGGGAAATGGAACGTGCCGGTGCTGCTGCTGTCCACATCGAGGACCAGGTTGCCCAGAAGCGCTGCGGACACCGGCCTAACAAGGAGATCGTCTCCCAGGAAGAAATGGTCGATCGTATCAAGGCGGCCGTAGACGCCCGGGAAAACGATGATTTCTTCATTATGGCTCGCACCGATGCGTTCCAAAAGGAAGGCCTGGACGCCGCCATCGAGCGCGCGAAGGCCTGTATCGAGGCCGGGGCAGACGGTATCTTTGCGGAAGCGGTTACCGAACTCGAGCACTACAAAGCCTTTTCCGAGGCGCTGGATGTACCGATTCTGGCCAACATCACCGAGTTTGGCGCAACACCTCTTTATAACCGCAAAGAACTGGGCGAAGCCGGCGCTGACATGGTGCTGTATCCGCTGAGCGCTTTCCGTGCCATGAACAAGGCGGCCCTGACCGTTTACCAGAACATTCTGGATAAGGGCGATCAGAAAGACGTCGTTGATCTCATGCAGACGCGGATGGAGCTCTACGATTTCCTGAACTACCACGAATTTGAACAGAAGCTGGATCAGCTCTTCCAGCAACAAAAAAACTAAATTGATACCTGACTGATGATCATCCTGAGATGAGGGAGAGGAACAATGGCTGAAGCGAAGAAACTCGAAGGCGCTGGTCTGCGCGGACAGGTAGCTGGTCAAACGGCGCTGTGTACTGTCGGTCAATCCGGAGCAGGCCTGACGTATCGAGGTTATGAAATCGCCGATCTGGCCGAAAAGGCGCAGTTTGAAGAAATCGCTTACCTGCTTTTAAGGGGCAAGCTGCCAAACCGTCAGGAGCTCGACGCCTACAAGCAGAAGCTACATAGCCTGCGTGGTTTGCCGGATGCGCTGAAGACTGTACTGGAACAAATCCCGAAAGACGCCCATCCCATGGACGTCATGCGGACCGGTTGTTCTATGCTGGGGAATCTGGAAACCGAAGCGGACTTTTCCGAGCAGGATGACAAGATCGACCGTATGCTGGCGGTCTTCCCATCCATCATCACTTACTGGTATCGCTTCGCCCACGAGGGTGTTCGAATCGAAACCGACAGTGATGTAGATTCCATCGGTGGCCACTTCCTCGAGCTGCTGCACGGCAAAAAGCCCAGCGAGCTGCATGAGAAGGTGATGAACGTGTCCCTGATCCTCTACGCCGAGCACGAATTCAATGCTTCCACTTTCAACGCCCGCGTTTGTGCCTCCACTCTGTCGGACATTCATAGCTGCGTGACGGGCGCCATCGGTACCCTCCGTGGGCCGTTGCACGGTGGCGCTAACGAAGCCGCCATGGAGCTTATTCAGAAGTTCCAGACAGCGGACGAGGCGGAAGAAGGCCTGATGGGCATGCTGGCTCGGAAAGAGAAGATCATGGGCTTTGGCCATGCCATCTACAAGGAATCTGACCCGCGTAATGCGATCATCAAGGAATGGTCCAAGAAGCTGGCGGATGAAGTCGGCGATACCGTGCTTTACCCGGTGTCGGTCCGTTGTGAAGAGGTGATGTGGCGCGAGAAAAAGCTGTTCTGCAACGCCGATTTCTTCCACGCGTCGGCGTACCACTTCATGGGTATTCCGACCGAGCTGTTCACGCCTATTTTTGTGATGTCTCGGGTTTCCGGTTGGACCGCACACGTGAAAGAGCAGCGGGAAAACAACCGCATCATCCGCCCCAGTGCCGAATACACCGGCCCGGCGGACTCGAAGTGGGTGCCCATCGACGAGCGTCCATAAAACTGGCATGGCGCTCTCGAGCGAGTTGAGGAGAGCGCCGGTTTTCGCCCACACCTTCGATTTTCCGATATGAGTTTCTGGCCATGAATACTGACTACCGCAAACCGCTACCGGGCACCGACCTGGATTATTTCGATACTCGCCAGGCTGTTGAAGACATTCAGCCTGGCGCCTACGAAAAGCTTCCTTACACCTCGCGGATTCTGGCAGAGCAGTTGGTTCGCCGTTGCGATCCCGAGATGCTGACTGATTCCCTGAAACAGCTGATCGAGCGCAAGCGGGATCTGGACTTCCCGTGGTATCCCGCCCGTGTGGTGTGTCACGACATTCTTGGCCAAACCGCCCTTGTTGACCTGGCTGGTCTCCGAGATGCGATTGCGGAGAAGGGCGGTGACCCGGCCAAGGTTAACCCGGTCGTGCCAACGCAATTGATTGTCGATCACTCACTGGCAGTTGAGCACGCGGGCTTCGAGAAAGACGCGTTCGAAAAGAACCGGGCGGTCGAAGACCGTCGAAACGACGACCGGTTCCATTTCATCAACTGGACCAAGACCGCGTTCGAGAACGTGGATGTGATTCCACCGGGCAACGGCATCATGCACCAGATCAACCTGGAGAAGATGTCTCCGGTAGTGCAATCACGTGGCGGCGTGGCGTTTCCGGATACCTGTGTGGGTACCGATAGCCACACCCCGATGGTCGATGCGCTGGGCGTTATTTCTGTGGGTGTTGGCGGCCTGGAAGCTGAGAGCGTCATGCTAGGCCGAGCATCCATGATGCGGCTTCCGGACATTGTTGGTGTTGCGTTGACGGGCAAACTGCGCCCGGGCATAACCAGTACCGATATGGTACTGGCCCTGACAGAATTCCTGCGTAAGGAACGGGTGGTCGGTGCTTATCTTGAGTTCTTTGGCGAGGGCGCCGACAGCCTGACGGTTGGCGATCGCGCAACGATCTCGAACATGACGCCGGAGTATGGTGCAACTGCCGCCATGTTCTACATCGATGGCCAGACCATTGATTATTTGAAACTGACCGGGCGCGAAGACGAGCAGGTTGCGCTGGTTGAGAACTACGCCAAGCACACAGGCCTGTGGGCCGATAGCCTGAAGTCCGCGGAATACGAGCGGATTCTGACCTTTGATCTCTCGAAAGTTGAGCGGACCCTTGCCGGCCCTTCCAATCCCCACGCGCATCTGCCCACCTCCGAGCTCGCCAAGCGCGGAATTGCCGGTGAATGGGAGCAGGAAGAGGGCAAGATGCCGGATGGTGCGGTCATCATTGCTGCGATCACCAGCTGCACAAACACCTCTAACCCGCGGAACATGGTGGCCGCTGGCTTGATCGCCCGTAATGCTAACAAGCTGGGCCTTACCCGAAAGCCATGGGTTAAGTCCTCGCTGGCACCGGGCTCCAAAACGGTCAAGATGTATCTGGAAGAAGCCGATCTGCTGCCTGAGCTGGAGAATCTTGGCTTTGGTGTTGTCGCCTTTGCCTGTACCACCTGCAATGGCATGAGTGGTGCGCTGGATCCGAAAATCCAGAAGGAAATCGTTGACCGGGATCTCTACTCAACGGCTGTTCTGTCCGGCAACCGTAACTTCGACGGCAGGATTCATCCCTACGCCAAGCAGGCGTTCCTGGCATCACCACCGCTGGTTGTGGCGTATGCGATTGCAGGCACTATCCGCTTCGATATTGAAAAGGATGTCCTGGGTTACGATCAGGAAGGCAATGCCGTCACTCTGAAAGACATCTGGCCGAGCGATGAAGAAATCGATTCCATCGTGAAAACCAGTGTTAAGCCGGAACAGTTCCGTAGCACCTACATTCCGATGTTCGACATTACGCGTGATGCTAACGCCAACACTAACCCGAACTACGAGTGGCGTCCGCAGAGCACGTACATCCGCCGCCCGCCTTATTGGGAAGGTGGATTGGCCGGGGAGAAGGCGCTCAAGGGAATGCGGCCGTTGGCGATCCTGCCAGACAACATCACCACCGACCACCTGTCGCCCTCCAACGCCATTCTTATGAACAGTGCGGCTGGTGAATACCTGCACAAAATGGGCGTGCCGGAGGAAGACTTCAACTCCTACGCGACCCACCGTGGTGATCACCTGACGGCACAGCGCGCGACCTTTGCCAACCCGAAACTGTTTAATGAAATGGTGCGGGATGAAAATGGCAATGTGAAGCAAGGTTCGCTGGCGCGAGTTGAGCCCGAAGGCAAAGTGACACGCATGTGGGAAGCAATTGAAACCTACATGGAGCGTAAACAGCCGCTGATCATCATTGCCGGTGCGGATTACGGTCAGGGCTCCTCCCGTGATTGGGCGGCCAAAGGCGTTGCCCTGGCGGGCGTTGAAGCCATTGTTGCGGAAGGGTTTGAGCGAATCCACCGCACCAACCTGGTGGGTATGGGCGTTATGCCCCTTCAGTTTGAGGACGGCACAACCCGTCAGACCCTGGCACTTGATGGCACCGAGACTTACGACGTGGAAGGTGTTGCCGCGCCGAGAGCGGAAATGACGCTGGTTATCCATCGAAAGAACGGCAGTACCGAGCATGTTCCGGTGATCTGTCGCCTGGATACCGCCGAGGAGGTCTCCATCTATACCGCGGGTGGCGTTTTGCAGCGGTTTGCCCAGGACTTCCTGGAGGCGGAGGGCGCCGCATGAGCCATCCAGCGCAGGTAAGAGTTCCCGCCACCTACATGCGTGGCGGTACCAGCAAGGGCGTGTTCTTCCGGCTTCAAGATCTGCCTGAAGTCGCCCAAGTCCCGGGTGAAGCCCGGGACAAGCTGCTGCTACGGGTTATCGGCAGCCCGGATCCTTATCAGAAACAGACCGACGGTATGGGCGGTGCCACCTCGAGCACCAGCAAAACGGTGATCTTGGCCGAGCCGACCCAGCCCGACCACGACGTCGACTACCTGTTCGGGCAGGTGTCTATCGACAAGCCGTTTGTGGACTGGAGCGGTAATTGTGGAAACTTGACCGCTGCCGTCGGTGCCTTTGCCATCAACAGCGGCTTCGTGTCCCAGGACCGGATTCCCGAAAATGGCTTTTGCACCGTTCGTATCTGGCAGGCGAACATTCGGAAAACCATTGTTGCCCAGGTTCCGATCACTAATGGAGAAGTGCAGGAAACCGGCGATTTTGAGCTGGACGGGGTCACCTTTCCCGCAGCCGAAGTCCAGGTGGAATTCATGGACCCCGCCGATGGCGACGGAGCCATGTTCCCTACGGGCAACGTGGTCGATGATCTGGAGGTTCCGGGTGTTGGAACCTTGCGCGCTACCATGATCAATGCCGGTATCCCCACCATCTTTATTAATGCCGAAGATATTGGGTACACCGGTACCGAATTGCAGGACGCCATTAATGGCGACCCCAAGGCTCTGTCCATGTTCGAGACCATTCGGTCTCATGGAGCGGTCAAGATGGGGCTGATTGGTCATGTGGACGAAGCAGCCAGCCGACAGCACACCCCGAAAGTGGCGTTTGTAGCGGCTCCAGCCGACTACGTGTCTTCCAGTGGCAAGCAGATCAGGGCCGGAGACATTGATGTCCTGGTGCGCGCTTTGTCTATGGGCAAGCTGCACCACGCCATGATGGGAACGGCTGCTGTAGCGATTGCAACGGCTTCTGCCGTGCCGGGCACACTGGTGAACCTGGCTGCCGGTGGCGGTGATCGTACTGACGTCACCTTTGGTCACCCCTCGGGCACCTTGCGTGTGGGGGCAGAGGCCAGCCAGGTGAATGGTCAGTGGACGGCGACCAAAGCAATCATGAGCCGCAGTGCCCGAATCCTCATGGAGGGGTGGGTTAGAGTACCAGGCGGATCGTTCTGACAAATGGTGTTGTTTGGGTGGCGGGTGCTATGGCGGCCGCCACCGAAACAGTTCGGAGTTCGGCCTTAATCTATTTCTTGAGAACTCTTCTTGAGATAAGCCCCATCACACAGAGCACGATCAAGGCTAAAGAAGAGGGCTCTGTCACTTTTAGGACCCCTGATCCCAACACTCCGGATAGCAGGGATTTAGTCGATCGCGTTCTAGACCATAAGTCACCGGCCAGTTCGGTGTTGTAAGAGAATCTGCGGAAGTCGGCATCGTACCTTCTCTGGCCGATTGAACGGGGCGCTGCTCTGTAATTACTCCAGACAGATGTGACTCTGTTGTCTCCAAGCTCCACGCCTTCCTCAATGTCCACTGCTCTAATCCTATCGGCTTGATCCGCGAACAACAGGACCTTTGCGTCTGCACTCACATCATTCAATCCGATGGGTGCGGCAGCTGAATATCCGCTGAAAATGACTGAACTCCAAAACAAGAGAGCAATGACATGAACTTTCATGATGGTTTCCGTTCTCGATTTGGCTTCACGAGGCCTGAACTCAAGCCACGGCCGCCTTTGAAAAATCACGCAAGCGGAATACCAGAAAGGGTTTAACTAAACCAAAACATGCGTGTTCAGATTGCCTGAGGAAAACGGGGTAGTACCGACTGTAAAAAAAAGTGACATCTGCGAACGACGGAAGGTACGTGCCAGCGAGTTCACGGCGCAAGTCTCCAGATTTCGCCTCAGTGAGCTAGGCTTTTTAGAGCGAACGATCACAACGACAATTGGGGATCCCGATTATGGCCCAAAATACGAACCAGAATCTGCGTCCGGACTACGATGAAGTTCTAAAGGACATTGCCGACTACGTGCTCACCTTCCAAGTAAACAATGACGAAGCCTGGCGGACAGCACGTTATTGTCTGATGGATACGCTTGGCTGTGGTTTGCTCGCATTGCGCTTCCCGGAATGCACGAAGCATCTGGGACCCATCGTTGAGGGAACGGTCGTACCTCATGGGGCCCGAGTGCCAGGAACCTCGTTCCGCCTGGATCCAGTCAAGGCAGCCTGGGACATTGGCTGCACAATTCGCTGGCTGGACTACAACGACACTTGGCTGGCGGCGGAGTGGGGGCACCCTTCGGACAATCTGGGCGGGATACTGGCGGTGGCGGATCATCTGTCCCAGCAAAGGGTCGCTTCGGGCCAGGCGCCATTAACCGTTCGTACGGTGCTTGAGGCCATGATCATGGCGCACGAAATTCAGGGTGTTCTGGCGCTGGAAAACTCTTTCAATCGTGTTGGCCTGGATCACGTGGTACTGGTCAAAGTTGCGTCAACTGCAGTGACAGCGAAGCTGATGGGCGCTAACCGTGAGCAGATACTCTCCGCACTTTCGCATGCCTGGGTTGATGGGCAGGCCTTGCGTACCTATCGCCACGCCCCCAACGCGGGATCCCGGAAGTCCTGGGCGGCAGGTGACGCAACCTCTCGGGGAGTCCGCTTGGCTGATATCGCGATGCGGGGAGAGATGGGGATCCCTGGTGCGTTAACGGCGCCACAATGGGGATTTTACGACGTCTCTTTCAGTACCACTAACAAGGACCTGAAACTCAAGCCTGAAAATGAAAGGGAGTTTTCATTACCCCAGGCTTTCGGCTCCTATGTGATGGAAAACGTGCTGTTTAAAGTGTCGTTCCCGGCGGAATTCCATGCCCAAACAGCGGCTGAGGCCGCGATCACTTTGCATTCCGAAGTTCGGGGTCGGATTTCCGATATAGATAAAGTCGTGATCACCACGCACGAGTCGGCAATTCGAATCATTTCAAAGCAGGGAGCTTTGGCCAATCCGGCAGATCGTGATCATTGTTTGCAGTATATGACGGCAGTTCCCCTGATCTTTGGGGCACTGACGGCCGAGCATTATGAGGATGGGTTCCACGCTGCACATCCGATCATCGATGAGCTTCGTGAAAAAATGGAGGTTGTTGAAGATCCCCGATACACGGCGGAGTATCTTGAGGCGGATAAACGGTCGATCGCTAATGCCGTGCAAGTGTTTTTCAAGGACGGTACCTGCACAGAGCAGGTCTTGGTTGAGTACCCGATTGGCCATCGACGTCGGCGAGAAGAGAGCATCCCCCTGCTCGAACAGAAATTCCGGAGCAATCTTTCGACACGTTTTCCTGCCCACAGGTGTCAGAAAATCGTTGATCTGTTTGCCGATCAGACCGCCCTTGAAAGCACGCCTGTACAGGTCTTGATGGATCAATTGATGATTTGACTTGCCGCCAAGAGATGCAGAGCTGCCGCTGTGTTGCGGCGGTTCTCAAAAATTATGTGTTTTGTTGAAGATACATAGAATTACATTAGACTCAAGGAAGACCGGAGTTACCGCTGCATCGGATGTGCGGCATCAGGCTCGGATGAACAACACAAGGAGTTGGCGTGGCTCACGTCAGATTGTTCAGGCATTACATACACCTTCCCTTTGTCATACTTGGCCTGATTGATTTATTGGTGTTGGTCTTCAGCTTCCTGCTGGCCACCTTTTTTCGCTACTTCGGCGACCTCAGCTATTTCCTCGACCATCTTGTTTTTCTGATTCCCTCGGCCATTGTTTTTTCGCTGGTCAATCTTCTGATCATGATTGCGATCGGTGTCCATCAGGCCCGGCTGGAAGAGGGCATGTCGGGGATGATGCTCAGGACCATTCTGGCTTTAATTGCTGGTGTTCCGATCGCTGCTTTCACCTACCTGCTAGCCAAAGAGTGGTTGTGGTACCTGAGCTCCAGTGGCGTTCTAACCTCTGCATCCGTGTTCGGTTTTTTCCTGTTAGGTATTGTCCGCTCGGTGTTCTTTGCCGTAGCGGGCAAGGACACCTTTAAACGCAAGGTACTGGTGCTGGGCTCAGGATCCCGGGCAAATCGGCTACTTGAAGATCTGAAAACACCTTTTAACCGGAAAGGTTTCACGCTGATTGGTTTTGTGCCCCTGCCTGGGGAGCAGCAGAAAGTACCGGAAGAGTACCTGATTCATCCTCCCTTAACGCTTCAGCAATACATCCACAGGCACCCGGTCAGGGAAATCGTGGTTGCTGTGGACGACCGCCGGAAAGGTCTGCCGATGGAGGACCTTCTCGAGTGCAAAATGGAGGGTGTCAAAATTGTTGACGGTGCCACTTTTTATGAGCGCGAATCCCGGAAAGTCGCCCTGGAGATGATTTCACATGGTTGGCTTGTCTTCTCAGACGGTTTCACCGTGTCGTCAGTCTTCGGGATTGGCAAACGATCCCTGGATGTCCTGGCCGCAACTACGCTGCTGGTCCTTGGCCTGCCGGTCATAATCCTGACCGCCATCGCGATCAAAATTGAGGATGGTCTGAAAGCACCTGTGCTCTACAGTCAGGAACGGGTGGGGCTTAACGGCAGGGTGTTCAGGGTTCACAAGTTTCGATCAATGGCCATCGATGCGGAAAAGAATGGCGCGGTGTGGGCGAAGAAAAACGATACCCGTGTTACCCGTGTTGGCGAGTTCATCCGCAAGGTCAGAATTGATGAGTTGCCTCAGATTTTCAATGTGTTCAATGGTTCGATGGCCTTTGTCGGCCCACGCCCGGAAAGACCCGTGTTTGTTGAGCAACTCGCGAAAAAAATACCGTTATACAGTGAAAGACACCGGGTGAAACCTGGCGTCACCGGTTGGGCCCAGTTGTGCTTCGCCTATGCTGATAATGAAGAGGACACGCGCGAGAAGTTGAGATATGACCTTTACTACATAAAGAATCAAAGCCTGCTGCTCGATTTGTTGATTATAATTCAAACAGTCGAAGTGGTATTGTTTAAAAAAGGATCAAGGTAGTTTCGGGGTTATGCTGTTCCCGGAACATGGAATGAAGCAAGGACTTGTAGAGAGGATTCACAATGTCACGGATGTACACCCTGCCAGGGCTCGCCCTGTTGTTGACCGTTACCCTGATTTCCGGCTGCGCCGGGCCTTCCGCCTCCTCGAGGGACAAAATCCAGCAAGCACTCAGTGTCAGCACGACCAACAGCGTCGACGAATATTTGCTCGGCGTGACCGATGTTGTTCGAGTCTCTGTCTGGCGCAATGAGGACCTGAGTATTGAGGTTCCTGTCCGTCCAGATGGGAAGATTTCAGTACCGTTGGTTGGCGATGTTCAGGCCAGTGGCCGAACTCCTCAAGCCCTGGCAGACGATATCGAAAGCTCTCTTGGTCAGTACATACGCCAGCCGCAGGTGAGCATTGTGGTCACGTCCATGGGCAGTCATGAATTTACTGACCGGGTGAGAGTCACCGGAGCCGTCACGCAACCGGTTTCCGTGCCACACCGCTCTGGCATGACCGTACTTGATGTGGTTTTGGGAGCAGGAGGCGCCACTCCGTTTGCGGCCCTGAATAAATCCATGCTCTATCGCACGATTAATGGCGAGATCATCGCTATTCCGATTCGGCTGGACGATATTCTGAACAATGGGGATGTCACAACAAACTACGCGATTAGGCCGGGTGACATTCTCAGTGTTCCTGAGCGAAATTTTTGAGCATCCGTTGTAGAAAAGGAATTTTACCAACTTTTTCGTGAGTTAAACGCCATGGCACTGCCTTTGTCCCGGTTACCATTTGAGATTGCGCAGGAAGTCAGGGCCAGAAAGTGGCTGGCTTTGCTTCTGTTCGTTGCGGTGAGTTTTGGTGTTCTCGCCGCTGGCTTTCTCTGGCCTTACAAGTATGAATCGGAAACCGTCATCTTTATTGATGACCAGAACATCATCCGGCCATTGATGGAGGGCAGTGCGGTTGCGACACAGATCAACGATACAACGTCTGCCGCGCAGGAGTTGCTCTGGAGCCGGAGTATCCTGGAAAAGGTGGTCACCGATGACGAGATTTACGGTGAGGAACTGGTTGATGGTAACCGTGAGAAATTCGAAGCCCGAATCGCTGATTTAAGATCAAACCTTACCGTTGTTCCGCGGGGCGACAGTTATTTTGCGATTGTGTATCAAGCAGGCTCGCCCATGAAGGCATTTCAAATTGCCCAGCGCATGGGGCAATTATTCATTGAAGAAACCAATAGGCGCAAACGGTCTGAGAGTCGCAATGCTTATGAGTTCATCAATAATCAGGTTCGCAGCTACGAGAATCAATTGGCGGCCGCAGAAACGCGTTTGCAGGCCTTCCTGTCGGAGAACGTTGACGGTACAGAGAGCGCGGCCAACAGTCGTCTGGATAGCCTGAGAAGTCAGCTTGAGC
Organism: Marinobacter sediminum; assembly: GCF_016820575.1. Taxonomy (GTDB): domain Bacteria; phylum Pseudomonadota; class Gammaproteobacteria; order Pseudomonadales; family Oleiphilaceae; genus Marinobacter; species Marinobacter sediminum. The sequence continues at coordinate 758,722 of NZ_JAEMQH010000002.1, forward strand.
TTGCCCAACTGGAAAAGTCTGAGCTCCAGGCCAGACAACGGTCGCTCGAGTTTGAGCTCACGAGGGTTGATCCTACAATCCGTCAGGGACGGACTCAAGACGCCTACCAGACTCGCATAAGTGCCATGGAAGAGCAGCTGGATACCCTCCGATTAAAATACCACGACACTTATCCGGACATCGTTATTCTGCGGGAACAGCTGCAGGAACTGAGGCGTCAACGGACTCGGGAGCTCGCCAGTCGGGTACCTGAAGCTGCGCCAATCGGAGAGGAGTCCGTTTCCAATCCGGTGTTTCAGGACATCCAGACTGAACTCACCGCAACACGAGCAAACCTCCAGACCATCAACTCCCGCATTAACAGTTTTCAGCAACTGCTGGCAGACCAAGCCGCCCGCATGGAGCGGATCCAGGAAAAAAGAGCCCAGTATCTCGAGCTGACTCGCGATATGGAGGTCAACAAGGAAATCTACGATGACCTTCTCAAGAGACGTGAGAAAGCTCGGGTTTCCATGCACTTGGATGTCGAAGGGCAGGGTTTGAATTACCGCATAAATGAAAAAGCGCAATTTCCTTTATCAGCCTCAGGGCCTGGGTTTGAAATTTTTGCGGCGGCGGGGCTGTTCCTGGGTATAGCGGCGCCTTTCGGCCTGGCAGCCGGTCTCCTCCAGGTGGACCCGCGAGTGCGGGCTCGGGAGCAGCTGGAGGAAACCACTGATTTGCCGGTGCTGGTTGAGTTGCCAAAGGTTCGTACACCTTTCGAGCAGCGTCGAGATCGCAAAGTGTCTGTGGTGATCTGTGTATTTGCCGTTGCAGCGACCCTGACCTATCTGGCGGTATCCGGCGCAGCGCTCATAGGGGTTTTGGAATGAATAAGCAAAAAAACAACACTGACCCCGAAAAAAATACAAAGGACGACCAATCAGTGATCGGAGACGATGTCGAAAACGATCGGGAGCAGGGTCACTGGATGAAGAGCCGAAATGGCTCGAATTCAACCGGTGCATCTACGTCTGAATGGGATGATTCGCGCATGCTGGTGCCCAGTTCTTTGGAATTGGGCACGGGTTCCGTCGATAAGTACGTGATCAGCAAGCAGATCGTACGCATGCAGGAGCCGAGACGGCTCACTCCGGACGACATGGACGAGCGAAGAATCGTCTATCCAGAGTCAAAAAACAGGACCTTGGTCAATCGTTTCCGTGACTTGCGCACGAAGCTGCTGGAAGCATCAGGGGGCAACAACTTCACAATTGTGGTGAGTGCGACCAATCGAGGTGCGGGCGCGTCTTTTGTTTCGCTCAACCTGGCAGCGGCCTTCGCTTTTGACCAATCGAAAACCGCCGTTGTCATCGACTGCAACCTTCGGGATCCGTCCCTGCACTCAACGCTCGATATCCTGCCCGAAACGGGATTAACGGATTTTCTCGATGATCCCGACTTTGACATCGCGAGAATCCTATACCCAACGGGCATTCCACGATTGCGGCTGATCCCGGCGGGTAGTCGCCGGGAAACGCCCAGCGAATTTTTTACCTCGTTCAGAATGCGACAGTTTCTTCAGGCTGTCAGGCGTCGTTACCCTGACCGGTTTATCGTGCTCGATACGGCGCCCATTACTGAATCCCCGGACGCGCGCATCCTTTCCGAGTTGTGTGACTACGCCATGTTAGTGGTCCCCCATGGTCGGGTAACACCGAATCAAATAGACCAGGCGGCTATTGCTTTCAATCCACAAAAGTTTGTGGGGACGGTTATTAATGGATAGACAGCAATTTCTTATCTTTTGGTTCCGGCAAAGCCTGAATGTTCTCGTGTTTCTCGCGTTATCTGCCGGCATTGTTCGGGCCGAACCCGCGGTAGTGACACTGGGGTTGGATTCTCGATTTTCTGACAACATTCGCCGGGCACCCTCGAATGAGGAGTCCGACTTAGAGTCGAGATTGTCGATTGGTATTCAGCATATTTCCGACCCGGACACTTGTAATTCGGGTTTGTCAGCAAGGACTGCCTACAGGTACTGGTGGGATGACAGCTTTGATCCCGAAACAACGGCTGATGCCGATTTTCTGGGCGACTGCCGGTTAGGGCCAAATGTCGTTTGGGAAGTCTCTGATTACCTGCGCGATGTCGCCCAAAGTAGTAGATCTAACGACACGCCGGATAGTCGCACCCAGAAAAACGTTTTTCGTACCGGGCCTGTGGTTACCCTCAGAATGGGGGCGGTTGACGAACTCTTGCTCTCAGCGGCCTATGAAAACACGGAATTCCGGGAACCCGAACAAAAAGATGGTGAGCGCCACATAGGTACAGTGGGTTGGAATCACTTATTCAGCCCCTCGTTCACGGCTGGTCTGAGTGCCAGCATTGATCAGTCGGAGCTGGACACGGGGGAGGAGATTGACCGCGTTACATACAGCCTTCCTTTCACCAAAGCCTGGGCTGCAACAGTGTTGAGTGGCAGTTTTGGTTACGGCCAGATCGAAACAAAATTGATCAATCAGCCAACGCGCGAATACGAAGCCTTCGTGAGCAACCTGCTCCTGGTGCGGCAGATCAATGCCTCCACTGAACTGGAACTCGAAAGCAGCCGGGAATTGACTGATCAGACCGCAGATTTTGATAGCCGGTTTGATGAATTCGTTTTTGATCTGGAACAGACCAGTGCGGTTGAAGTCACCGCCTTACGGCTGGGTATCAATAACGATCTCAGTAACGGGGCAGAGCTGGACATTGATTTTTTTGCTAGTCGCTCTGATTACCTGGATATAGGAATCCAAGAGGATAACCTGGGTGTTGATGCAAGCTTTCGTAGACCTGTCACGGGCCAGCTTACTGGACTGTTGGGTGCGCGCTATGTGTGGTTTGACTATTCATCGGATGATACTCAAGACCAGATAGCGCAGGTAAATGCTGGGATCGAGTTTCAATTGAATCGACAGTTGAATTTTGTGAGCAGCGTCGGGTTTGAGAGACGAACCAGCGATGTGCCTAGTCGGGAATTCGACGAAGCCTGGATTTTGGCCGGATTGGTTTACCAGTTTCGTTAGCCTTTGAAATAAAGGAACAGCTGGACAGGGAAGGTGTTATGCAAGTTCCAATTCAGAACGCATTAACGATCGATGTGGAAGATTATTTCCAGGTTGCAGCATTGGCGGAAGCCGTCTCCACGGAAGATTGGCCGCGGATGGAATACCGGGTGGAAGCCAACACCGATCGCCTGCTTGAGACTTTCGATAGGTTCGATACCAAGGCAACCTTCTTCATCCTCGGATGGGTTGCGGAGCGCTCCCCTTCACTGATTCGTCGTATTCACGAGGCTGGCCATGAAATAGCCAGTCACGGATACAGCCACCAGCTTGTCTACACACAAACTCCAAGTGTGTTTCGAGAAGAGACCAGGCGATCGAAGTCTATACTTGAGGGGATTATTGGCGAACCCGTGACAGGTTATCGGGCAGCCAGCTATTCGATTACGGCTGAGTCACGGTGGGCTCTTGATGTGCTCTGTGAGGAAGGCTTTACTTGGGATTCGTCCATTTTTCCGGTTCATCACGACCGATATGGCATGCCTGGAACACCCTTCCAACCCTACCAACTCAAGACCCCGAACGGCGGCATACTGACTGAATTCCCACTATCTACCTGCCCACTGGGCAACTATCGGTTGCCGATTGCGGGAGGTGGCTACTTCCGTCTGTATCCGTACTGGTTCAGTCGATGGGGGCTGGGGCGAATCAATCGTGCCGGACAGCCCTTTATTTTCTACCTCCACCCTTGGGAGATAGATGAAGAACAGCCTCGATTAAAGGTGAAGGCGTTGTCCCGGTTCAGGCACTACAACAATCTCGACAAGTGTATGAACAGGCTGGAATCCCTGCTTGATGATTTCAGTTTTGCGCCGGTTTCCCAAGTGCTTTCTGGTGCGGCCATCTCGAAGTTGGCTGTTGCAGTCTAATCGCAGTATAAGGGTGTTTGGATGGGAATGGATCTCTCCGCGGTCAAAATTGAAGGCTTTAAAAGCCGAATCGAACACCTTAAAAGAAAAAAAGGAAGGTTGGGCCGGCTTGTAAGCGAGGCGCGTATTGCAGGTACTTCGCCAGCAAATCTGGTTTCTGAACTTCAGTCCGTCAGTGCTGAAATAAAGACTCTGCAAAAAGGTCTTAAACATCAGAAAAATGCTGGGCATACGGTGAATAAGTGGAATCCGCCCGAGATTAATCCACAGGCGGCCATTCTTGGTCGGACCGTCGAAGGGCCGGTAACTGTTCGCGAATGTGATAGCGAATTAACGCAGGCTGTTGATAATTATGTTGCAGCGCATCCGGCAGCGTCTCTCTGGCATAGACCTGTCATTTCCGCTTTTATCAACACGCTCTATGGTCATCCCATCCGACTGTTCACGGCCCTCTCAAGCGACGGAAAAGTAGTCGGAACAATCGCCTTGGTAAAGCTTAAGAGCCGCCTATTTGGCACCTATCTGGTGTCGCTGCCCTATTTCAATTACGGAGGGATTCTCGCCGACAACCAGAAGGTTGCTGAGGCATTGATTTCTGCTGCTGATTCTTGGCGTGAGAAGGAATTCGCCAGCCATGTTGAGCTCCGCCATGTTCTGGATTTGGAGCAGAACCTTCCCCAGCGCAGCAGCAAGTTCGCATTTTGGTTGCCTTTACCCGAAACACCAGATGCCCTCTGGACGAGCTTCAAACCTAAGCTAAGGGCCCAGATTCGCCGGGGTGAACGAGAGAGGCCCGAAGTTATTTTCGGGGGTGTGGAACAACTCGATGCTTTCTATCGCGTCTTCTCCAGAAATATGCGCGACTTGGGTACACCAGTGTACGGTCGTGACTTCTTCCGTGGTTTACTCCAAAGCTTACCGGGCCAGTCCTGGCTGGTGATCTTGAGCGTTCAGGACAGGCCAGTCGGTTGCGCCTTTCTGGTGGGATATCGGGGCAGATTGGAGATACCTTGGGCCTCTACATTACGAACCGTAAGCCATACAGCAATAAACATGGCGATGTACTGGAACATCCTAAAATTTGCCGTTGCCCAGGGTTACACAGTGTTCGATTTTGGCCGGTGCACCGAAGATGCGGGAACCTACCATTTCAAAAAACAATGGGGGGCGCAGCCAATTAAACTGCACTGGGACTACCTGCTGGCACCGGGGGTGCCGTTGCCCGGTCTCAACCCGGACAATCCGAAGTTCCGGTTTCTGATCGCTGTCTGGAAGAAATTGCCCGTATGGATTGCGAATATTCTGGGTCCTAAAATTGTCAGAGTGTTGCCATAGTGAACGGTCAAGAGAGTGCCCGGCAAAAGACGGTTTTGCATCTGATTGATACGACGGGGCCTGGAGGGGCGGAAACAGTATTCACTAGCCTACTGAAGGAACTGGCCAAAACTAACATTCGGAATGTTGTGGTTCTGAGGGGGGAAGGTTGGGTGGCTGAGAGGGTTCGCGCCATAGGCCTTACACCTCGTTTCATCGATTCCAAGGGCAGCTTTAATCTGCAATACATCAAAGCCTTGAGGAAGCTTCTGGTAGACGAGCAGGTGGATCTTATTCATGCCCATTTACTTGGGTCTAACGTTTACGGCGCATTACTGGCTTTGCTTTCACGGAAACCGATGATTGCAACGTTTCATGGTGCAGTTGATGTGGCTGCGAAAGAGCGTTTCCTTAGAGCTAAGTTCATGCTTGTTGGCTGGGGTGCATCAAGGATCGTGTGTGTTTCTAAGAGACTCGAAAAAGAATTGATTGCCAGAAGCAACCTGCCAGAAAAAAAGCTCAAGTTGATCTACAACGGTGTGGACCCTGCGCATTTTCAGGGCAGTGGGCCCACCGATCTGCGCGCAGAACTGGGCCTTTCTCCGGATGCCAATCTGGTGGTGTCGATCGGCAACATCCGTCCCGCCAAGGGGTATGAATTTCTGGTGGACGCCGCAGTGAAGATGCTTGAATTAGAGGACAACACCCATTTTGTAGTGGTAGGTCATCAGCGTGAGGCGCTCTTTCGAGAGCTGCTGCATCAGATGAGCAAAGCACCCAAACCGCCCAAAATCCATTGGCTGGGTTTCAGAGAAGACGTTGCTGATATTCTCAGGCAGGCGAATGTTTTTTTGCTGCCTTCGACCTCAGAAGGCTTCTCGATCTCCACGGTCGAGGCCATGATGGCAGGCATTCCAGTCATTGCGACGCGAAGCGGAGGACCGGAAGAGATCATCTCCAATGAGGAAACCGGGTTTCTCATTCCGACGCAGGATTCATCTGCCATCGTTAACGCTATTCGCGCATTAGGGACTGCAGATACAAGAAACCGTGTAGTGGAGCAGGCCAGGCAGGTAGCTGAGGAAAAATTCAGCTTGCCGTCTATGCTGAACGAATATCGAGGGCTTTATCAACAACTGATTGGTTGAAACAGGATGTTCAAAAACGCTGCGTTAAGGATTGCCAACCTTGTAGGTGAAACTGGTTGTTTTCGGTTCCTGTCTCCAGAGACTGTGCCGGTTTTTATGTTGCATCGGGTGTATTCGGGTGAACGTACCATTGCTGGCGGTCTATCCGTGGACATCCTTCGTGACCATCTTCGCTATTTATCCAGACACGGGTATAGAGTCCTCACGATGGACGAGCTCTTCGAGATGCTAGGTGAGGGCGGTCGTATCGACCCGAAGTCGGTCATTTTCACCATTGATGACGGTTTTTCTGATCATTTCGAGGTTGCTGCGCGAGCCTTTGACGAATTCGGGTTTGTGCTTAATTGCTTCGTAATTACCGGTTTTCTCGATGGAAAGCTCTGGCCCTGGGACTATCAAATTACTTACGCCGTTCATCATTGTGCCCTTAATGAGGTTGCACTGACTCTACCAACGGGCGAGAAATATCAGTTGAATATGGCGAAGGACGGTGCTATCCATTCGATCAGAAAGCTCCGAAACAAGCTAAAATCCTGCCGCCAAACAAACATTTACGACTGGCTGAAATTTGAGTTATTCACCGCTTTGGCTGTCGGTTACCCTACTGATGTTCCGGCTGAATTTACCGCCATGTCCTGGGACAATGCGAGAACGCTGCAAGCGAACGGTCATGGCATTTATCCCCACACATATAGCCATAGAATTCTTTCATCGCTCCCTATTGGAGAAAAACAGGTAGAAATCGAAGAATCGTTAAAACGAGTGCAGGCTGAGTTGGGTAATAAGCCGAAGGTATTTGCCTATCCGACCGGACGCCAAATGGATTTCGATCAATCGGACATTGAAGAGTTAGCAAAGTGCGGGGTTGAAATGGCTTTTACGACTGTTACCGACTACGTGAGCAAGGGCCAAAGCCTTCTCAAACTTCCTCGCTTCTCTGTCCCTGAGAACGCAGAAGATTTCAGGCAGATTATGAACCGCTTCGAGGCCTTTAAAACGTTTTTCCTTAACGCCAATCACAAAGCCTCTTTATCGGGACTGATGTCGAGGGATGCAACTCATTAGTAAGACTGGCGACCGCTTGGTACCAGACGGATCCTATTAACTTTTTAAAGCACGGATGTACTGCTTAATTTCGAACCAGAAAGGAAGGGGATCGTCCCAGCGATTGACTTCATGGCGAGTTCGCAACCCCGGTCGAAGAAATCGAAGGACTTCGAGCAGTTTTTTCCTCCACGAGTAGGTTGACGTCGGTGATTTCAAAACGATGAAGAGTCGGTCAATGTCTCCGAGAATCCATCTAACTCGGCGCTGACGCCATTTGATCTCCGGCACCTCCTGTCCGGTGCTCACGAGATAAAGCCACCAGGGAAAGTCTATTCCGGAGTCTATTGCCAATTGGAGCGAACCCCAGAATCTGGGGTTTACCTCCATCAGGTATCCGGTGCCAGTCGGAGAAACCCTGAATTCCACCATCGCAACGCCATGCCAGTTAGCCCCAATGAGAAGCTTTTCGGCGTACATCTTGAGTTGGGGATCTAGTTGTGCCGATTCACTCAGAACACTGACCCCGCCACCCGGAGGTTTTTCCCTCAATCTGCGATGTGAAAAATAGCAAACAGGCTCACCTTTGTTGAACAGCGCGAAGATACCCTGACCGGTGCCTTGGACATAAGATTGGATAGTGAAAGGGTAGTCAAAAAAGGCATTCGCTTGGAGCTGGGACTCGGCTTCGTTGGAATCATTGGCAATCAAAACCCTTGTCGAAAGTATGCGATCCGCTTGCAGTATTTTCGACTTGAAGGGCTTTAGCACGATTGGGAAGTCTTTTACTAAGGGAAGTGCTTTTAGACCATCCTGGCGGTTCTGACACCATACCGTGGCGGGAATCGGGGTTCCTTGGCGGTCGGCGTACTCGAAGAGGTTGTTCTTGTTGGCTAATTTCTCTACCTCCGCTTCAGAGGGGAAGGGGAAAGTAACGAAGGAGGGAAGTTCATCCTGATACCTTAGAACAACGTAGGTTGTTGTCTCCGTGATGGGTAGCAGAAAGGTGATCTCTAATTCATTGATGAGTCTCAATAACGTCTCGAAAAAGGCTCGTGGAGCGGCGTGCGGGTCTGGGTAGATGCAAGTTTTTTTGTTGAATCGGGAAGAGCCAGCCAAGGAGGGAGCAGAGCTTTCTCCGACAGCAATCCACAAACCCCGTGTTCCAAGTGACCTCACTGCTGCAAGCGAGGCCCGTTGATTTCCGTCCAGTACTAGAATTTTGGAATCCGGGAATTGCGACATCCTGCCGACACCTCTGATGGAAAACGAGCTATATTATCAGATAAGGAAATGGCGTTTTCTATGGGGTTGTGGATACCAGTATTGCAGTCTGTACTCCGTTCTCTTCGAAATGTGCTCAGAACGGTTCAATTCGCTGAGACTCGGTTCGTCCGAACGGGTTTTGCCAGGTTCGTGTTGCAAATGGATTATCTATGAGAAAAGGAGGTTCCAGGTTGAACCGGTTGGTGTATGAGCGGTTTGGCTCGAGGAGCGGTTTTGTTTTGTTTCTCGGGTATTGGTTTCTCGCAAATATCGGAGGTTTCAGGCAATTCCCTCCAGTTCGCCCACAACAAAATCAGCGTTTGGTGTTCGTTTGTAATGGGAATATCTGTCGAAGCCCACTAGCTGAGGTGTACGCAAGAAGTTTGGGCAGAGAGGCTGCATCTTGTGGATTGAATTGCGGGGACGGAAACCCTGCCGATCCCCGAGCGAAGGACTTCGCCAAACAATATCAACTGGATCTTGAGCATCATCGGACAACTAACGCAAAGAGCTTTTCTTTTCGGCCGGACGACCTGGTCGTAGTGATGGAGCCATCCCACATCGCTTCGTTTCAGAGAATCGTGGGCGACCACCACCACATCGTACTCGCTGGAAGTTTCTGTCAACGACCAAGGCCGTATATCCACGATCCTTACAATTGTTGCACAGGATTTTTTGAAAATTGCGAACGCCAGGTACTCGAAGCTGTTCGGGGGGTCTGTGCTTAAAAGGAAGACAGGCATTGCTGACCAGGATTTTTTCGCACTGAAGCCAGGTGTCCTGTGGAGATATTTTAAGACCGAGAGCTTTGCATTTTGGATGATATGTGCGTATCTCTTTCTAGAATATTTTCGACCTCAATCAATATACCCTTCGATAGACGTCTTGCCTTGGACCAAGCTAGTCGTTTGTGGGGCGATATTGGGTTGTTTTACGGACAAAAGCGTTCGCTGGGTTTCTTCGTCAATTAATTTTCTGCTAATACTATTTCTAGTTCTTATTATCCTTTCTAGCTTTCTGGCATATTTCCCTAGAGTATCTTTTGAAAACCTGAGTAAGTACTATCTCTGGGTTATAATTTATTTTCTTATAATTAATATAGTAAATACAAAAAGAAGGTTCTATATTTTCATAGGAATATTTTTACTTGCATCTTTCAAGCTTTCCCTTTCCCTCTCCATTACATGGGCAAGAAGGGGGTTTTCATTTGCCGATTGGGGGTTAATGGGACCGCCGGGTTTTTTCCAGAACTCAGGAGAGCTGGCAATACAGATGCTGGTCTATTGGCCAATTGCGTTAGCCTTCGCACAATCGATAAGAAAAAATATATCGGAAAAAATGTATTTGCTTTGTTTGTTGATGCCGATAACTGGAATAATGGTAATTCTAGGTGCAAGTTCCAGGGGGGCTCAACTTGCTCTAGTAATACAACTAATGATCATGAATTATAAATACATATTCAAGTTAAGGGTTGCTGCATCATTGTTGATTTTTTTGTCAGCTTTTTGGTTTTTTTTACCGGATGCACAAAAAGAGAGATTCGAAACAATTGGTCATGATGGGACCTCAAAACAGCGAATACTTTACTTTGAAAATGGTGTAAAGATGATCAATGATAATCCTGTTTTGGGAGTTGGCTATTTTAATTTTGCACCGTACTATGAAAAGTATTTTCGCGATGACGTAATATTAGGGCGAGCAGAACTGCCACATAATATTTTCATTCAGGTCGGCACCGATACCGGCCTGTTAGGACTTTTTACGTTTATCCTAATAATTGTTACTGCATTCAGAATCGGTAACAGGTTTTCAACACCATCCTGCCAAAACGGCAACAATGTTATGGGGCGGTGTGCAAACCTTTCTTTAATCGGATTCTTGGTGGCTGGTCAATTTGTAACCGTTACTTATTATCCGTTTCTATGGATACACCTCGCACTCATAGTTTCAATGGAAAATAGTTTTAAAGAGGTAAAGGTGAAAAAACTATTCAGGGCGGCACGGGCATGAAAATACTATGGCTTTCGCATTTGGTGCCATACCCGCCCAAAGGCGGGGTCCTGCAGCGCTCCTTTAACCTAATTAAAGAGGCGGCTAGGGAGCATGAAATTACCCTGTTGTGTTTTAATCAGCGAGCTTTCCTTGAGAGCACCCTTCCTGAAGTGACTGATCCGCTTGAACTCGCTTGCTCTGAACTTCTGAACTATGTTCAGCACATAAAAGTTTTTGAAATTCCAGAGGATAAACTTCTTGGAGGAAAGCTTTGGGTCGTAACTAAGGCAATACTTAAGGGAAGTTCATACAACATGGAATGGTTAAAGTCTGATCCATTCAGAAAAGAATTAATTAACAAAATTAAATCAGATGAATTCGACGTGGTCCATGTTGATACCATTAGTTTATGTGCCTATTTTGATGTGATTCATGAGGCGCCGCTAATACTTAATCATCATAACTTTGAAAGCAAAATGCTTATGGAGCGTTCGCGAAAAGAAAAAAATAAATTAAAGCGGATTTTTTACGCTCACGAAGCCCGCCGACTTCTTGATAGCGAAAAAAATTATATAAGAAAGGTGCAGTTGAACATTACCTGTTCTGACGACGATGCAAATGATATTAGAGCAGAGGTTGGTGTCGATAATGTTATGACGATACCAAATGGTGTTGATCTTTCGTATTTCTCGACCAATAGATCGGTTTTGCCAATCGCCAATAGAATAGTGTTGGTCGGAGGACTCTCCTGGTACCCGAATAGGGACGCTGTTGAGTACTTTTTGCAGGAAGTATGGCCTTTACTGAAAGAACGCGTGCCTACAGCTGAAGTGGATATTATCGGGAGAAGTCCCACAGAGAGTATGACCAAGTTTGCAGAGCAGGAGCCCCGTGTTCACGTGCAAGGCTTCGTTGACGACGTCCGGCCCTATCTTTGGCGATCCGAGTTTTACCTTTGTCCGATTCGAATAGGCGGTGGGACCAAACTAAAGATTCTGGATGCGCTAGCCTCCGGATGTTGCATTATTGCTCACCCTTTTGCCTGTAAAGGAATCGAGGTCCGAGAGGGCGAGCATGTCTTGTTCGCAGAATCAGGCGCGGAGTACGTGGATAAGATCGAGCTGTTGAATTCCGATCCGGAACTCCGTGCTAGATTGAGAGAGCGGGGGCCAAAACTGATCGAATCTAGTTATAGTTACGAGGGCATTGGGAGAACCTACTCGTCAGCAGTAACGGAAGCTGCAACCAAAGCAAAAAATCAGGGAGTGAAATTTGATGAATTCGTCGTTGGCAAAAGCTCTGTTTGAGTCTGGCGCCAGGCTCCGAAATCCAAGCCTTTTTCGCCAGTACGAGTCGTTTAAAGACACAGAATGGTGGAACCTACCCGCTCTCGAGCAGCTGCAATTAGAAAGAACGCGGAAGTTGCTTAAATATGCTGCCGAAAGCTCACCCTTTTTCAAGCGCCGATTCAAGGCTTCTGGTTTTGATGTTGAAAAACTATCATCTCTGAGTGACCTGAAGGTTATTGAGCCAGTAAGTAAGTCAGATTTGATTCAATTCAATTCGGAAATCCACACCGGAATGGAACGGGCGAAATGTCGTCTTGCTGAAACTTCGGGTACCTCAGGAGAGGCGCTTGCGTTTTTGAGAAATGAAGAGTGGGATTCGGCAAATCGGGCCCTCATGATGAGGTCGTACGACTGGTACGGAGTCAAGCCCTGGGACCCTAACGGATACCTTTGGGGATACAACACACGATACCTCGATTCAAAGAAAACCCAACTTCTCGATAAACTGCAGAATCGATTTCGTATTTTTCGATACTCCGAAGAGGAGATAAGAAGCTTTGCCAAAAAGTTGAACGGCGCCTCTTTCATTTCCGGATACTCCTCCATGATCTATGAAGTAGCCAAGGCGCTGATAGAGCTTGACCTGGAACCGCTCCCCTTGCGGATGGTGAAGGGTACGTCAGAGATGATCCTCGATGCTTATCAGCCCAGCGCTGAACAAGCCTTCGGCGGGCGGATTATCAGCGAATATGGGGCCGCCGAATCTGGCCTGATCGCATTCGAGTGTCCAAGAGGGAGCATGCACGTCAATGTTGAGAACGTTGTTCTTGAGGTCGACGAGAATGGCGACTTACTTGTTACTAACTTATCCTCATTTTCTTTTCCTATTATTCGCTACCGACTGGGTGACTGTGTCTCATTAAGCCATTCCGAGTGTGGGTGCGGCCGAAAGCATATGGTCATAAAAGACATCGCTGGAAGACGCGGAGCTACAGTGTTTGGCCATTCTCAAACCTATCCTGCTCTTACTTTTTATTATGTTTTTAAGAATCTGGCGCTTAAAAAAGATATTCTTTTAAATTATAAAGCTTCTCAGTCGGAACAAGGATGTGTCGATATTTATATTGAGGGTGAAAGTAATCGGCGTCATATAGAAGATGTGAAATCGGAGTTATATAAATATTTTGGTAAAGATATAGTTTTCAATATTAAGTTCTTGAGGCAGTTTTCAGTAGAGACCAAAAAGACTCAATATTTTGAAACGACCATATAAGATTTTTATTTCTCAGGGTGCTTGGAATGGAATTATTTATCGTTCATAGAAATATCTCGAATCCAAGTACATCGAAAATCCCATGGGATCACTTGGAGAAAATCGACATAGCGAAAGGTTTGTATTTGTCCTACAGGAAAGACCTTGTAGAGGGAGAAGATTATGGAAATTGGTTTTTCCTGTGGTACGGCGAGTTCGATGCTAAGCCGGATTTAAGCCTCTTGGCCGATAGACTTGATTCAGATAGAGCGGCCGAAACATGGGGTGGTAGAGGAGTTTGCATCGCTATCAATAAAATAAAAGCAGAATTAAAGATAATAAATGATAGCTATGGCTCGTTTCCGATTTTTTTCTCTAAATCGCCGATCGATTCTGACGTCATAGCCTCTAACTCAATCAAGGCTTTTAATCAAATTAAAATAGATTGGACTTCTTTTTATCAGTTTCTTTCTTTTGGCTATATAATTGGTGAATTTTCGATCTTTAATAACGTATCTCGGTTGATGGCTAATAGTATGTTGGCGGTCTCAGGAAATAGTAATGAGATAAATATAAAAGTCAATCGGTTAGAGAACTTCTGGCTTATGGGCGGAGAGGTTACAGAGGATAAAGTCGACTCGATTATCGATATTCTCAGGTTTGAGGCTGGGAAGATAGACCGTTCTTTGTTGATGATGTCGGGTGGCTGGGATTCGAGGTTGCTGCTATCGGCAATGAAGGACGTTAGCCCCGTGCTATACACCCATGGAAATCTGGCGAGCAGGGAGATAGCGATTGTTCGGGATATTGCGAATCTCTTGCGCCTAGAGTTAATTGAGCACGACTTTTCGTGCGACAATTTTGATGATTCTCTTTTCCAGGGATATTTAGAAAAGAATGAATCTATGATGTTCAGCCACTGGGCCGAAGCTGGCAGGCTCGCCAGCACAAGGTCCCTTGTAATGACGGCAGGAACCTTTGGTGAAGTACTCGGTGGTCACTACGGCACTCTGAATTCTTTGCCGCCCAAGAAGAAATATCTTTCGTTGGCTGCCCACATGCTAGGGCTCGGAGGGTTCGTGGACAGGTACCTGCACCTTGAAGATATAGAGCAGGTGTATGAACTTTTGAAAGTTTCGAATTACAACGTGTTTTGGATGGTTAGAGATGAAATCTCCGAACGTTTGAAAACGCTTCAGCTTATGGAGGACTCAAATGATAGATTAAATTCCGTTTTGACGTCATATCGGGAACAGGGCACAGATAACGCACAGGCGATTTATGAAAGGTTTTATACTGAACACAGAGGTGGACAATATATTAACCTTCAAATGAAAAACGCAGCGGTGGCGGGGCGGTTTCGAAATGCTTTCACCAACCGGGATCTCATTGCAGTCGTGTCTAGCATCAAATTTGAAGATCGGGCTCATAATAAACTTAACAAAAAAGTAGTCCGCAAGATTTGCCCGGAACTTTTAAAGTTTCCGCTGGCGGCAACTTTAGCAAATGCTGGGCGGCCCCTACTTGTTCAGGAAATATCCCGGGCAACCAGAAAGTTCATAGAAAAAAATAATTTAGGGATGACACTTTATTCCAAGATGTCTGTTTATGGAGGAAGAAAGTTTGGTTGGAACGATTTTGAAGCGATTGTAAGCCCGGAGCTAGCTAATGGAATGCTTGCGAACTTCCAAAGTGATCTTTGGGATCGAGATGCGATCGTAGGAGCTTCGAACTCTAAAGATTCAGGAATGAAATACCCATTGTTCGATATGCTGTCGAAGGCGTTAACTTTGGACTTTTCTATCACACCGCAACGTCCGATTGAATAAATTTTTCCTGCTAATCGTGTCTTTCGTGAGTGTCTGGCAAATTTTGGGCTTTGTGTAGTTGAGTTAGAGCCTAAACTCATCAGGTTTTTCGAGTGTTCAGTTGGTAAGTTTCTTTTTTTAAAATGTTCGAAAAATAAGCTAATCTGTTACTAAGGAAGCGGTAGATAAACACAGGATGTTTAGTCATGAAGCTATCTGTTACGCGTTTGGACGACAGTTCGTTTCCTTCTCTGGGTTGGGTTGTGAAAGTCGACTTAGATCATTGGGGGTCGGTTAGAGCCCATTGTGGACTGTTAGTCGAGGCAGGTTCAAATTACCTAGTTGAGGGAGTGTGGCCTGGTCCGTTTGCTGAACTGGGCTTCTCAGTTTCTGAACGCTTTTTCGGTAGCGGCTTTCGAATTCTTTCCAAAGATGAGCTGTGTTTCGTATCGTCTTGTTCGACGGTCGATCGAATTTGGTGCCATCAAAAAGATCGCATTATTACCCTCTCTAATTCTTTGCCTTGCCTGCTTAGCGTAGCGGACATCAATCTTCTTTGCTCAGAAGATAAGTATGCCAAGTTAGTTGAGAGTATCGTCAATGGGAACGAATACAAGAGTGAATTTCCGGTAGATCACGGACGGCTCCATGTTCACTATTTTGAGAATGTTCGAGTAACAAAAGAAGGTATAAATATAGAAGTGAAGCCGACAGAGATCTCTCCTTTCGAAAACTTCGATGAATATTCTGCATTTTTATACGATACAGCTATAGCTATTGGCGCTAACGCAGCAGATTCATCTAGAGAATATCCTGTAAAAATTTTCAGCACTATTTCCCGTGGATACGACAGTCCTGTAGCTTCTGTCTTAGCTAAAGCCGCGGGATCAAAGACTGCATTTACGATAAAGTCGGCAAGAAGTCTCTTGCCCCGAGAAGACTCCGGGCTTGAAATTTGTAAGTATTTGGGGCTGGAGTGCAAGGAGTTTACTAACAACCGTACTCGTTTTCGTGATGAGCTTTGGTATTGGGCTGCAAATGGCAGTTTACAAGACATGAATTTTTCGGTCTTTGATTACCCTAACGGACCCTCTGCAATGTTCACTGGCTTTAACGGAGACATGGTTTGGTCTAGGGGGGAGGCATCCGACGGAAATTATTTAAAACGGAAGGACTCGACAGGGCTTGGGTTTTGTGAGCATCGGCTATTGAAAGGGGTAATACACTGTCCGGTGCCGTTTTGGGGAATCAGGCAGATTGAATCTATCAAACGAATTAGTAATAACAAAATGATGGCTCCCTGGGCGCTCGGAGGAGAGTACGATAGACCTGTACCTCGCAGGATTGCCGAAGCTGCAGGAATCCCAAGAGAATGCTTTGGCCAGCGGAAAAGCGCTACCACTGTCGATGAGTTGATTTTGTTGCCGATCACACGCCAGTTAAGGAATGAGTACCAAAAATTTCTTTCAATGAACTATTTACCACCTCTTAGAATTTATACGCTCTCCATAGTTCGTTTTTTTGTTGATTTATGGCGAGGAATTGTTCGACAAAGGTTGATTGATTTTCTGAGGAGCAAGCATTTTTTTAAAGATCGATCAAAAACATTTGCTTGGGAAAATTTCCTTTTTCCTTGGGCAAATCAGAAGCTAAAGACGGATTTTGCCGTCGAAACGGACGTTAGCGAGGAATTGAGTAGAACCTAAACTGTCAACCGTGCATAGGTGGCCAAAATGAAAAAATCAATTGCTTTTCTGGCGCTCTTGAGCGTCGGACTATGCTCTGCCGCGGATGTAAGCGCTTTGGAGTCATGGTTTAAAGATGGCTTTGAATCTGGGGATTTCTCTACAGAATCTTCCACGGGCGCCGGCAGTCTTCGCTGGAGTCCGTCAAATGTTTCTATATCATCTTCCTTTTCGCACTCAGGTACCTATTCAGCAAAATTCGTATTTGGTCCAGATGCTAATGGTGAGGATTCTTGGCGAGAGCTTGGTTTCCGATTTGATAGGGCTTTTTCCGAAATATGGGTTGAATACTGGATTCTGTACCCTAGTAATTACAACCACAGGTCACAGTCAAGCTCTTCGAATAATAAATTTTTTCAGTTTAATTACAATGCTGCCCCCAAACAGATGTTAACGATAGAATCGGCGGTCCAAGGCGGCGGGGCGTCGTTGATGCGTCGTTATCTGTCTACCACTCAAAACCCCGACGGGTCAAACAATTGGCCAGTAAGTGACTCAGACACGCCCAACTTCATTGGCTCCGGAAGTAATTTTGCAATTCAGCTTGGTCAATGGACTAAAGTAATGATTCACTACAAAAGCGGAAGCGATGGTCGTTCAAATGATGGGTTAGCAGAAATTTGGATCAATGATGAGTTATTTCACTCCCTGGAGTGGCCATTTTGGGAAAGAGATAACGGAGGCAGCATTAACGGTGGCTATATACTGGGCTGGTCCAACTCTGGCTTTTCACAAGCCACTGATATCTACGTCGATGATTTTACAGTTTATACATCACAGCCAAGCGGAGGAGCTGCGGGAACGAGTGCTCGGCCAAAGCCACCCTCCAATATAAAAATCGATAATTGACTCCCTTGAGATGGAATCAGGCTAAGGCTTTTGGTTAGCTCTTTAGGCGTTTTTCCAGTGGGGGGCTGACTATTCCATGGAACTGAATTTTTTTGGTTTAAACCTCTAAATTTCGTTTCATGGAATTTTTATTTTTGCGTTCAGTCGTATTTCCTGACCGAAAATATTCTATGGAGTATTCCTCCGGAGACCATCAATTTTCTAAATCTTGATTATTATCAAATTGCATAGAGCTACAGTAATGATCTACCTCTTGGAATCAGCAGGTCGAGTATCTTTAAACCAAGAGCGATTTTATCGAGGAGCATTAGATCATCAGCTTATTGTTTTTGTTTTAGATTTTTGTTAATGCCTTTTCATGAAAGCCGTCAGATAACACTTTGATTCCAGAAGTTCCTCCTTACGGAATAAAATTATTGCGATAACGAAGGATAAGATAGACGCTGACACGGTTTTGGCAAATATAGTTAGCCCACAGATATTCTGGGGAATAAAAATGTAATCGATTGCGGCATAGCTTGAAAAAACCAAACACGCAGTGATTAATCCTGTCTGATTGATTCTGAGGGGATAAAATTTCTTTCCGGTGTGGAGCGCATAACAGTATTGAGCTAAGGATCCTAGCGCTAATCCAGCAGCCGCACCAACAAAGCCAAATTTTGGAATTAACGTCGCATAAAAAAAGGTTATTATAGCCGCTGTAAAAATATTATTTTTCGTCAACTCAAGCGTCTTGTTCGTTATCAAAAAACTGAAGTTGTTAAAGATTGTTAAACATTGAAATACGCTGGCTAATATTAGAAAGGGTACCGCATTAATAGCCGAATGGAATTCGGGCGCAGACATCAGCTCGATCAGGATTGGAGAAAACGCACTGACCCAGACTCCCGAAATGAGAAGCAATGCGGTAATCATACGAAAGGCAAGAGAGTACGCCGGGTACGGATTATCATTTTTTGCAATCGAATACCGCTCTGTCTGCCAGTATTGGGCGAATGGGCTCCAAACCAGAACCCCGACAATGGCTCCAAATTTCGCCGCCAATTCGAATAGCCCAACCTCATCCAGCGAAGAAAAAATTCGAATAAAATAGCGATTAGATGAGCCGATATAAAGACCAATCATCCCTGAGAGCCATAGAGGCCAGCTGAATTTTAGGATTTTGATGGCTAAAAATTTGTTCGTATGTATTCCCGTGTGATAGAGGGTATAGAACATTAGTATTAGTGCTATTGTTACGGAGGAAACAAGGCTGCTCAGAGCGAGCCCCATCAATCCCCACTCCAAAACAACTATGGTGATTACGTTCAAAGAAAGTTGTAAAGCCAGCTTGGCCATATTGAAATTAAAAAATGTCCACGGTTTTTTTATGATTCTTATATAAGTAAGGCTGTATTGCTCTAAAGCATGGGTAAGTATCAAAGCCGAAAATATTGTTACGTAAATGCTGTAGTCGGCATTACCAAACACGATATTTGAAAGAGGCGTAGAGAAGCCAGCCATAACCAGGCATGCCGAGCCACTAAAGACTGAAGTCACCAAAAACGCGGTGTTTATTACCGAATTTTTCTGTTGGATGTTGTCTTGTTCATGATAGAACTTAGGGATAGCCTGGAACATATGCCCGCCAAGGAGGATTTCGAATAGGCTGACGAGAAATACGAGCAGTCCGATAACACCATAATCTGATGGGGACAGGTAGTTGGTGTATATGGGTAGCATCAGGAACCCAACGAGTTGCCGGGAGACATTACCCACTGCATAAATTGTAGAGTGAGAGACCATTTGTCGGGCCTGGCTCACGATACTTTCTCCAAATTTTGCTCAAGTGTGCGAAATACGCTTAAAATTCCGCGTGCTTGTGATTCTTGGCAATACTCTTTCAAAACACGCTGCCGTCCGTTTTGTCCATATTCAAGAAGCTTGTGGGGGGCACTCAGAAATTTGTCGACTGCGTCAGCGGCAGCCTCGTGGTCGCCTACCGGAAATTTCATGCCTGTCAGTGGAGTCACGGCCTCATTGAGGCCGGGCAGGTCTGAAACAAGTAGTGGCAATGCAGAAGAGGCCATCTCCAAGGAAGACATGGGAAACGAATCCCATTCTGTCGAGGCAATCATTCCGATAGAGCAACTTTTCAATAGATCAGCGACGTCACTTCTATAACCACCGAAGGTGACATGGGCGCTCACCGCGTCGTCGTTCAGGTACTCTGAAAAGCTCTCTAGCTCGCCGGCGCGGTTACCGAGTATAAGAAAATGGACATCCCGTCGTTTTATCCGATGAATAAGAGAACTGGCGGCCTGAAGGATTACGTGTACACCCTTTCTTCTCTCCATGTGACCAGAGAAGACGATGATCCTTCGGTCTCGAGGAATGTCAAAGCTATCATGCGCGTAGAATCGTTTATTCGGGTCTGGAGCGAACTGTTCGGTGTCAATGCCGGTTTTTACAACGGAGGTCCTGGATTTCGGGATACCGCGTCCAGTCACTGCGGTATTGCGCATTCCCTCAGACTGGAAAATGAAATGGTCTGGTCCATGCTTTCTAAAAGAAACTTCCAGCTTTTTTAGCAATAGCTTCACGCCGCTGTTTGGTGAACTCATTGGGGCCCCCCAGTAGGACACAAAGGTTTTTATGCCGCCTAGCCTCAATGCACGGTACATAGGTTGGGATACGGGCTGGTCGAACCCAAGCAGTCGGGTGATCTTGTGCCGTCTTACGTAGGCTTCGATTTCGTCAATTTTGTTTTGATGCGTCCAGGTTGTATTTAACTGAAGAACGTTCTTAAGCTCACTAGGGAGACTTGGTGTCATTCCTCCGTCTAGCCTGGAGTACGCGAAATGTATGTCTGAAATGTCCTTAGTTAAAGACTTCGCGACGCTTAGAAAAGTATGCTCGTGACTTGAGGCGGCAAACCCTGGATTGGATTCACAGTGAAATAGAACCAACATACCGCTCATGAGGTTTTTGCCTCGTTGCGTTGGTTGAGGGGAATATTGGCACCTGGTTTAGTGAGGCCTGACAGCATCTTGTAGGGGCGTTCGCTATCTTCTCTGGCGTCTTGCTGAATTCGGAGTGCGGCAGCAAGGAACTCGTCCTTGGACGCACAAGCTTCCGTAACCAAACCCTCTAGGTGGGTTTCCACCTCATGAATCGAAACAACCCTTGGTTTGAGCCCCAGGGCTTCAAACGATCCAGTTAGTTTCGCCTGAGTGTATTCATCAACATAAATGCCAACCGCTGGGATTCCAATTGACAGAGCAAAGACAAGTTGGTGGTAGCGCATGGAGATTACGAACTGGGAGTCTGCGGTGAGTGCTTTTAACTCCGAGGCGAGTGGAATTGGGTCCACCAGGCAGAAACCGTGATCTTGCCAGAGATGCTCGATATTGTGCGCTAGTTTGATATCCCCCTCTGTGCCTCTTGGAGCATGGTGCGGGATGAACACAGTGTTAAGATCGTGGTTCCGAATTGTTTTCTCGATAGTGGATGCCACTCTCAAAACATCATCGTTGTCCATGTCACCAAACTTGCGCATGGAAACGCAGGCGAAAGCGCCACTTTGTTGACTGATCGATCGGCTATAGCTGCTGTGTCGACGCTCCAGGTAGCAAGCGTCGTCGAGGGCAAAATGGACTGGAGAGCTAACTTGGGTGTGTGAAAAATTTACGTCCCTGACGCCAATCCACGCTGCCCGGCGAAGGACCTGATCAACGGTTTTTCGGTGATGAGGTTCGTAGGGACCTATAGTTTGGCTAACAAGGTAAACGTCCTTTCGGAAGAAATTGGCAACGCGAAGGAGGCGAAGACGGGATTCTAGGACATGGGGCCAGACGCTGGTCATGTTGCCACCGCCACAGATCAACACCTTGTCGCACCTCAGTACCTGGACAATGTTCATGAGGATGGCCTTCCAGTAAGACAAAGGGTTTCTCCATCGCATCCTGCGAAAATTTTCGTCTGTCACATGGTAGAACGGAAAAGCCCTTATCCCGTATGTCTCGGGGATGGCTGTCGGGGCGGCGCAACCGAGGACAAGGTTTTCCTTTCCAATCAGTCTGCTGAGGCGTTCGATCGCTACCTCTGCCATGGCTTCGTCGCCGACATGATACTCTGGCCCGAGCCCCGTAATGTCCGACAGCATGAGAATTTTTGGCATTTTGCACACTCTGTAAGTCATAAGTCAGTTAACGATCCATGTCACTTATGAAGCGCCCGACAAGATCAGAATCGAATCCGAATCGATGTCGCGGAGACATCGCCTATTATCGGCTTATTGGATATACAGCTCCTCGTACTTTTTAGTATTCGCGCACAGACCAAAGGTCGTAAGTGCATGGAGCAGACCTTTTTCCGTCTTTTTTCCAAGCTCTATTCGGGATCTCAGGGCCTGAGCCGTGGTTTTCGCGTAGGCCTCGGGGCTCTGTTCATCAACCAACCAGCCGCACTCGCCGTCGGCCAGAACTTCTGGTATCCCGCCTACCCGGTGGGCAATTACCGGGATTTCCATTGCCAATGCTTCTAACAAAGTCATCGGTAGGCCTTCGTGGTCGGAGGTCATCAGCAGTGCGTCGAGTGTTCGAAGCTCGCCAAAGGCCGGGTTAATGAAGCCCTTAAATTCGATCCTGCCGGTGATTCCAAGGTTTAGAGCCAGTGCTCGCATTCGCTGTTCCATCGGGCCAGAGCCAATGACAACCCCAACGCATTTAAAACCTTGCTCATTGAGCAAAGCGATCGTTCGGATGAACAGATCAATTCTTTTTACTGGCATCAGGCGGCCAACGATTCCAATGCGAAAATGTTCTCCTCCCGTTGATGGGCGCTTGGGCCATTGCTCGCGAATACCATCAACGTCAACAAAGTTGAAAATTTTTCGAACCTTGCCTGGAAAGACCCTACCAAGTGTTGTTTCAAGCTGGGATGACACAGCAACGATCGTTTGTTGCCGGAGCCGCCCTAATAACAAGTCTAGTTGCCTGACCAGCCATTTGTGAGGCGACTTAAAAGAGATTTCTACTTCGGGGTTGCCGTGGACGGTTCGAACGGAATAGGGGACACCGGCAAGGTCCTTGCCTAGGATTCCGAGAATATTTTCCTTGAAACCGTGGGTATGCAGAACGGTTGTGTTGTGACGGCGGCAATGGTCGCGAATGATTTTTACCATTTTCAAGGCGCCATGCCGTGCTTCGTCCGCAACCTCGACCTCAACCCCAAGCTCTCTCAGGTTTTGGCTAAGCACTCCCTCGTTGAAGACGACGGCGGTTAGCTGTAGGTGAGGGGAATCCACCAGAGCCCGGCATAGACTGTACACCTGTACTTCGGCTCCAGCCCAAAGGTCGCCGGAAACAACATGAGTGACAACGGTAACTTTCGTTGGGGTATTCATAAAATACCCCGCCCCAAGGTTGCGAAAAGCCTCCAAGCCGAGTTGCTATTGCCATCATGAAGATTGAAACGGTGTAGGTCGAAGGCATCCCGATCGCTGGGGTTCCACCCGGTCTTCGTTGTACACGCAGCCTGATAATGACTTTTGACCAGGTGTTGACCTTCCGGGGTAATGTCGCCGTTCGGGTAGCAGAAGATAGGTACCGCCGTGCCGCCAAATTTTCGCAAGTCCTGCAGGCAGCCGACGATTTCATCACGGAGAGTTGAGCCAAGTTCAATTCGGTTCAGTCGAAAATGATGCTGAGTGTGGGCTCCGAAGCGAACGAGCTCACTGTGTGCCATCTCCTCAAGCTCTGCATTGCTCAGGATGTAGCGAGATTGTCCACTGGAAATTCCAGCAGCGACCAACTCAGGGATACCTGAGAGATGGGCTAGGATCGTTTTGTCGTCCAACTCTTTAAGTCGATCAATGACGGAGTCGGCCTCGGTCAGGGTCAGCGGCGAATTTGGAGATGACTTGGGCGGGAGGTATGGCTTTAACCAATGGAACTCTGGCCGGGAGGTATCGATAGGAGTGTTCGTTAGTAGCTTCAAGACCTGCTCGGGCCAGAACACCTGATGGGTGTCGAGTAATCCGGTCACCAAAAAAACGGTAGCTGGTACGCTTTCCGAGCGAAGGATCGGGAAGCCGTATTCATAGTTATCTTGCCAACCATCGTCGAAGGTCAGGGCCACAACAAGTTTGGGTAGTTTATCGTGACTTGAGCGCTTGGCCAGCCAGTCATCCAGGTGCATGGGCACGGCTCCCAATGACTTCATTAGCCGAATATGGCGGCGTAAGGCTTCTGGGGATGTAATCATTCCGGGTTGTTCACACTGACGGCCAGAGTGTTGCGCAGGAAGGATCCGGTGGTAGGTCAGAATGATCAGTGTTGGCGTGGAGGTAAACTTGATCCTTAGCCAGCCATAGACTGCAAGCGCCGTGAGGGCACAGTACTTCAATACCGATCTTAGGTGCGCCAAGACCATGCCTCCCTGAAAGCCGCTAGTAGTTTTGGCTTTATCGTCCCTGTATAGTCTTTAATATAGATTCTGGCAGCAGATGGCGGGCTTGTCATTACTACCGGTTCACAAGGATTGAGAACTATGCTGGTTTTCCTGTTCTGGTTGTCGTTGATTGGCGTCGGATTCAGTTATTTTTTATATCCAATCCTGCTCCTGCTCGTTCCTAAGCGAAAAGTACCCACTCCGATTGAAATAGAATCCGACTGTTCTCTCCCGAGGGTGTCCCTGATTGTGACCGCTCATAATGAGGAGTTGCGAATTCGGGAGAAAATCCAGAACTGCCTCGCGATTGACTATCCCGATCTGGAAATACTCGTGGCGTCTGATTGTTCAACGGACGATACGGACACCATCGTAAGAGATTATCAGGGCGACAACGTGATCCTTGCCCGAGCGGAGGAAAGAAAGGGTAAAGAGCACGCTCAATATCAGGCAATAGCCAAAGCCTCCGGGAGAATTCTGGTATTTTCGGACGTCGCCACATCGATTCCAGGCGATGCGCTTCGCAAGCTTGTCCGATACTTCCGGGACCCATCCGTGGGCGCGGTTTCCAGCGAGGATCGGTTCATAAGTCGGGATGGAAACATTGTGGGCGAGGGCGCCTACGTTCGGTATGAAATGTGGTTGCGTAGCCTGGAGTCTGAACGAGGCGGCATCGTCGGCCTGAGTGGCTCTTTCTTCGCTGCGCGTAAAGAAGTGTGTGAAAGCCATTGGGATATCTGCTCGCCCAGCGATTTCAACACAGCACTCAATTGCGCCCGTAAGGGTTTGATAGCCGTTACCGCACCGGATGTGCTTGGCATCTATCACGATGTGAGTGACCCGTCGAAGGAGTACCAGAGAAAGATTAGGACGGTCATACGGGGGCTGACTGCTTTAGGTCGGCACATCGAAATTCTCAATCCTTTTAAATTCGGTTTGTTTTCTTTCCAGGTTTTTGGCCACAAACTCATGCGATGGGCGGTGCCTTGGTTTCAGTTGTCACTCTTTTTAAGTTCGCTGCTATTGGTGGGCAAAGGAGCGATATATCAGTTTGTATTGCTATGCCAGATTGGCGTTTATGGCTTGGTACTGGCAGCCTGGCTACTGCCGAAAACACGAAGGCGGAGTTGGGTAAAAATTCCTTTCTTTTTTGTTCAGGTGAACCTCGCTATCGCCCATGCAACCTTGAATTACCTTGCAGGCAAGCGGATGACTGTATGGACGCCATCAAAGCGCTGAGATCTCAGGGTCTGAGGGGGCTGGCGAAACTCAGACCGGTTGGCAGCCGGGTTCCCCGAATTCCCCCTAACGGTGAGGCGCCCTCTACCTTCGATTGGGACGAAAACTATCACACCGAGTTCTGCGTCTCTGGGACGACCGCGTTGGCTTTGGCCGTCGCAGTGGCAATTGGAGAAAGGCAGCTAGCCTATACTCCCGAAGTCATTCTTCCCGCCTACGGCTGCCCGGATCTCGTTGCTGCTGTCCTAGCCCAGAAAGCAAAACCTGTATTGGTCGACTTGGTTCCTGATTCACCACACATGGATTTGGAGAAAGTTAAAGAAGCGTTCTCTGGCGCGACTGTGGCAATCGTCGGGGTGGGTTTGCTTGGTGTGCCTGAGCGCCTGGAGCTGTTGTCTGAACTCTGCCAAAGCAACGGTGTTGCCTTGATTGAGGATTCGGCGCAATGCTTTCCCCCAGCCAGCGAGCATCAGCGCTGGGCAGATCTTATTGTGCTGAGTTTTGGCCGTGGCAAACCGGTTAACCTGATGGGGGGCGGTGCGTTGTTGGTCAGAAAAGACCTTCTCTCAGGCGCCAAACCCATTATCAATCGGTTTCCACTGATCGAGATGAAACTTGGTTTCAGGTGGAAGGTTAAACGACTGGTGTTCAACTTTTTGCTGCGGCGTTTTCCCTATTTTCTGACGGAGAAGCTGCCGGGGCTGAATATTGGAGAGACCAGGTTCAAAACGCTTGACGAGGTAGTGAGATTGGCATTGCCCGAGAGACTGTTGCACCTGGGCATTGATCACTTTCATCAACGTTCGGCCATGCATCGTGACTACCTAGAGCAATTAGACCCGTTGCAGAAAAACGGTTGGTGTTTTTTAGACACGGAGCCTATCTCCAGAGAGCTCCAACGGGTTGCGAGAAACCGTTTCGGTCTTTTGGCGCCTAGCAGACATCACCGCGATCTTGCTGAGCGCAAACTGAACCGGGCAGGGGTGGGTGCCAGTGGATTGTATCGTCGAATTCTTCCTAAGATTGACGGAATCCGGGGTATCAGTGGGACCTCGGACTACCCGAATGCCCGAAGTTTTGCTGAAAGGTTACTCACCTTGCCGTGTCACGAGGACGTGACCACGGATGATATTACCCTCATTGTTCGCATTTTGATTGGATTGAGCCGGGAATAAGGGCCTCGTGTCATAGAAGCACGGGCCCTTCGGTTCCCTCACACTCGGGTACGTCCTATTGAACAACACTGGTCTTGACGTCGGAGTATTCGCCGGCAATACCTTCGTTATCAATAGCTCTTATTTTGAATTGCCATTCGCCCTCATCAAGGTCTCTCACCATATACCGGTTTGAGCCATCATTTTCGATGATCTCGGTTTGTTCGCCGGAACCCTGAGCGTTCACCCGGATTGCGTCGGCGACAACGTAACCATCGGCATCGTTATCTATCCGCACGACCGCCTGTGCGTCGCCGGCTGAGAAAGTTCCCAGTTTTTGCCAGGTTCCGCCGTTGCTGCGTTGATCAACCACCGCGGCATCCGTGGTTTGATTACCGTTGGCATCGGTGTAGATGTATTCATAGGTAGCGTTGGACGCCCTTAGGCCAGACGACACCCAGTGGCCAAATAGCTCATAGGTGGTTCCGGGCATCAGTCCAGTCACCTGCCAGCTCGCAGTCACCTCGCCGGAACCCGGCTCCATAATGAAGTAGTCGCTTCCAATGAACCCTCCATAACCGGTTGAAGTTCTTCCGCCTCCAGATGTCACGAAAGCGCTCGATTCATTGTCGACCACCTGTTCCTCGCCGATGGCCACCATCTGATAGGTCAGCTCGTATTGGGCAATCTCATTTGAGGTCAAAGTGCTGCCATCGGTTCTTTGGGTGGGAGGATCCCAGGTAACAAGGACTGATTGGGTGGTGGGTTGGCTGGTGCTGTCGCTGGCACTGGTTCCAGAAACGAACTCTTCCAGGTTTGTGTAACCGTCGTTATCCGCATCGCCCGACGCATCGTCGATGGTTGGATTGAGGCCGTTAGCGACCTCATAGCCATCGTCGATACCATCGCTGTCCGTATCCGAAATCGACGGGTCAGTAAGTGCCAGAAATTCATCGGAATTGGTTAAACCGTCACCATCCAGATCCAGACTCGCATCGTCAGCGGAGTCTGGATTGAGGCCATAGGTAACTTCCCACTCGTCAGGCAACCCGTCGCCATCGGTATCATCAGTCGTCTCAGCCTGTTCTCCGCCGACGGAAATACCCCGTTCACGGAACAAAACGGCGTCGGCAACCACGTAACCGTCAGCGTCGTCACTTACGGTCACCCTTCCGGTGAGCGTGGACATGCGATAGGTTCCAAGTTTGAACCATTCGCCGCCATTTTCCCTCTGGTTAATGGTTACCGTTTCGGTCACCAGATTGCCGGCGTTATCGAGGTGGTGAACCACGAACTTGACGTTGGAGCCGCGCCGCGGCGTCGAAGACCACTTGGCGTAAACATCGAAGGTTCGAATGATGTTCAGGTTCCATGTGGCCACATTGGCGCCACTTCCCGCTGGGACAATAAGGTAGTCAGAGCCCTGATAGCCGGGAATTGAACTTGAAATACGCCAGTCGCCGTCCGTGTAAAAACCGGTGTCTTCCCGATCAATGATGTGCTCGGACGGATCTCCGGCGGCAGGGGGGCGAAGGTCGTCGACAATCAGTGGAGATTGAGACGCGCAACCGGCAAAAAATGAGCTCGAGATAGACAGAAGTAAAATTCTGTTATTCCTGACCATGGGAGCACCCTCAGGAGGCTAAATGGAAAATTCTCGATGGCTCCCTGAAGCATGGCACACGGAGGTGATAAATAAATAACGGGGATTAGTTTTTATGCTTTTATAAACGAAGTTTTGATAAGCAAAAAGTATTTTCACGCAGTCCGTCGCTGCTTAGGCTTGTCAGCTGGATATGGAAAGAGAGCTCAAATAATCAAAAACCGGTGGGGGGTGTATAGCTCCGGAACCGTTTTTTAAAGCCTACCAAAACTTTCCCTAGGGTAAATTTGATGTCATCGAATTTGGACTCCCCGGGAAATTTCGGATCGAGCTTCATCCTTCGTAAAAACCGGTTCAGAGAGTGAATATAGGCATGCTTTCGGGTTGTTTCTGTATAAAAAACTACCCCAATAGATATAGACACCCCGTTCTCAGGCGACACCCACGCTTCGGTTGTGCGAGTCGAATGAGGCGATGTACTGGGGAAATAAACGCCTTCGCTTGCTCCCAAGTCCCACTCGAACTTCTTGGACATAAATTCGTCACGCAATGTCACGGTGTTCAGCGACTTGTCGATAATGAAATTCTCCACGGTCGGGGCTGGCAGTATGTCTCTGTCGTTACGATCCCAAACGTTCATGATCTTTTGACCACGGATCTGCAGCCAGAAATTGTTTTCGCGATCTATGTGGAAGGGGGTGACTGAGGGCGGGGCTGAGATGAAGATAAAGGCCTGCGGACTGAAAATTCCGGGCTGTTCCTTGCTGATCAAACCCTCGACGGTTGCAAGCGCTTCTTGGACCAACTGAGCATACTTCGGGTCAGTTTCCGCATTGTAAAGCGCGATCCAGGAGCCGGGTTCCGATATTCGTTCGAAAACCTCTGCAAGATCGCGCCCGTCAGGACTCTTAGGCTTATGAATAAATTCCGATTGTTGGGTTGCCCCTGGAGATATGAACCGGCACTGATTGAGCGGTAACAATTTTTGGGCAAGCTTTTCCAGCTGGTCAATTTGAAGCAGCGGATGTTCGTGATAGTTATGCCGTAACAGCGAAATCTTATCCAGCGAGAAGTCCCCTGCGTCCTCCACCCAGATTCTGTAGCTCGGGTTAGGCTGGGGCTCTAAGTTCGGTTCTGGTTGCTTGAGCTTGTCCATGCTGCGCCTCTCCTTGGCCGGTCAAGAAAACATAGGTTCCATGGTTGGTTTGGTCAACGGGCACGAAAAGAGTAATTGCCAGCGACCAACTACGAAGTTGGAATTGTCGTTCAGCAACATGAACTGTTTCGGAAATAGAAGCCACAATAACCTTCAACCTTTTTGTCGGGGTGATAGGGGATATCGATCTGGCGGGGGTTCTTCCACTGATCTATCAGCTCGTAGCCCTTTTCCTTCATGGCGGCGATTAAAGCGCTTATCGAGTGAATTTTGTAGGGCACTTCACACACTTCGAGGTACTGCAGGGTCCAAAAACTTTCGCTCGGGTGGGCTGGAAGGTTGTGGATCAAGACATGCGTCGGTAAGCCGCTAAAGTTATCAAGCATGTCGGTTACATTGGGCTCCATGTACTGGAGTGTTCCTGCTGTGAGGAAAATATCCGCTTCGCTGGGCTGACTTGCTGGGTCACTTTCCACGAACGCCAGGCGTTGTTCGCCCCTTTGGGCAGCGATTTTCTCCCCTCCCTTTACTGCGGCAGGCAATTCCTCAATCACCCACTTCAGGTCGTCCGGATACCGAAAATAATGCTCGAAGCTGTAAAAACTCTGCCCGAGGCTTCCCCCCAGCTCCCAAATTGTTTGCGATGGTTTCATCAGCTGAGATAACCAAAACAGCAATGGGTAGTCGATGTCCAGCATTCGTTTGTCGATGGCTGGAAGTTCCTGTTCCAGATGGTCTCCCTTGTTTTCGTTGATGACGTCGTATTGGTTGGGTAGCTGGCGTGCCGCTGAGGCCTGGGCCTGATCGAAGGAATCAAAGATGCCCCGGTAGGTAATGCCCAGTCGCTTTCGAGCCAAATGAAGGTAAAGATCATGACCGTAGGGCAGAAGTTCGAGGCTGTTAATGATTCTTTTTTTGAGGGCTTGATTCACTTTGCTTCCCTTTTGAAGAGGCTTGATGTGAAGTCATCACAGGGAGCTCAACGTAAGACGAGCTGTCTTCATCCAGGTATACCTGGTTCGTGGCTATAACAACGGTGCTGTCGTTGTACTCGTGGTTACCTGTATTGAGGTTTCGTGCCAGGCGGGGGAAATTGCTGCTTGAGATATGTAACTCAACTTTATGGCCTTGTTTAAAGCGGTAGGCGATGGGCCTCATTTCCAGTTCGATCCGGTAGATTCGGCCCGGTTCGACGTCGCTCGGTCTCGCAATCCCATTTCTATAACGCAATCGAACGACACCATCCTGTAGGTTGTAAGCCTTACCGTCTGGGTATTGATCCACCATCTTGACGGTAAAGTCAGTGTCCTTCGCACTCGTTGAGACAAACAAAACAACCCTGGCGTTACCGACGACATCCAGATCCTGGTCAAGTGGGTTACTGGTATAGACCAGTACATCCTGGCGGGATTTCAGTGCGGTTTGGTCGAGAGGCCCCGGTCGGTCCTCCTGACGATAGGTGCAACAAATCGGGCCACCAGCCGTTGGTACTGGATTGAGTGGGTCATAAACGAATTGATCGGAAGGCACGTCATGCGCGGCGTTAGATCTATTAGCTTCGCTCTGATCACCAAGATGCTGATTGGGTAACAGGTAAAAACGTCGCTGTTGTGTTGTTGGGGGAGGCCAATCGCCAGAGGCGTGCCACTGCTCGGAGTGAATTAAAAAATACTCGTATCGAGGCGGCAAATCCTTGTCTTTATCCTTTAGCCAGTAATCAAACCAGTCAATGTACAGCCTGCTAAAATTTTTGTTGGTGTAGGTGAATTCCAACTCACCGATCTTAACTGGTCCGCTATCTAATTTGCCTGCCGTGCAGTGGAGTCCCGGTGCGATCAGCACATGTTGGGACTTAGCCCGTGGATGGATGGCGTTTTCCGCCATGTGTTCTGCAAGCTTGAACGTGTTGTGGGCAGTCTGATCAAACCAGTCGTTGATATGCAAAGTGGCAACTGAAAACTGATCCTTTGGATGAATGTAGCCCTGCTGGTCCCACCACGGATCAGTCAGGGGGCGACTGATGAGGTCATCGAATCCGGTGTCGTAGGGCACTATTTTTTTCGCAACTTCTGAAACGGGCAGGTGACCGATATGAGTTCGCACTCGGTTCTCATAATCATTGGGCCTCTGGGTTATCTTGGCATCCTTGGCGCCCTCGGCCGTGAACCATCCCAGTGATGACGCCAGGTTCAAGACACCATTTTCAAAAACCCCGAAATAGCCATAGCGTTCCTTGGCCTTACCGATTGCGCCGCCTGCGCCTGAGGCGATCATCGCAATATGATTGGGGTGGTTTTCTGCCGCGAGTATGATCTGGCTCTCACCGAGATAGGAACAGCCAAACGTTCCCACCTTACCGTTCGACCAGGGTTGCGAAACGACCCAGTCAATCGTGTCATAGCCGTCCCTGCCCGCTGTCCAATAGGGGCTTTCGTACCGGCCCTCTGAGGCAAACCGACCACGAACATGCTGAACAATCACGGCGTAACCGTGATTTACGAAGTGCTTGATTCGGTGGAACTGGAATCCGCCGTAGGTGGTTCGAATATAAATGACAGGATAGCGCTCGTTCTCATCCACCGGCAGGTAAAGGTTCGTGGCAAGTCGGACGCCATCGCGCATGGGGACCATGATATTGCTACTTCGTTGAATGCCTTCGACAAGCCTGAGATTCAGATCTCCCAGCAAGGTTTCGATTTCATCCAGTTCGCTCGCAATAGCGAGGGTAATAAAGAGCAGCGTGAACATGCCGATCGCGTAGGGCCGTCTCATTTCGCATCCAGACTCAGAAAATGAGAGAGATTCGATTTTGCCCAGGACTCCACCGTCTCCATGAGTTGATTGCGGTGCCATTCAATAGGGTAGACGTGCTTGGCATTTGGCCAGAAAACCTCCTCGACAATTTGGTCGAGGCCCGGAATGCCCATTGCCACCGCAAACTGACCCTGACTGTTGTAGTGGTAGAGCGCCTGGCTTGTGAAGACTGCCAGTACGCGACCATTTTTCTTCATCAGTCCGTTGAAGCACAGGTCCATATCGGATGCGTTAGGCTCATCCCTCAGTTTAATGGTCGAACTGCTGTCGATGTCGTCCCGCGCCCCTCTTTTGGCCAGCCTTCGACTTAAAATGTTATGCATTTTCAGCCACTTACGGGGATTCGTAAGTTTTCGGTATAGATCTCGTTTGGTGAATCCAGAATCTTGTCGAGATACAGGGTCTAAAAGTATGAGCCCTTTCACTGACGGGTCATCCGCGCAAATTTTGATGCCGTTGTCTGCGCCTGAGCAAAGCCCAAAAATCAGGATGGGCCTGGCTCCGTAAAGCTTTTCCAATGCGGCCTTGATGAATGACCAATCGAGCGCAACGGACTCGCGGTTGGTCATGTTTTCCCGGGCCGGAGAGTCTCCTTTACCCGACAGATCGACCCTCAGCCCAATGTACCCAAGTTCTGCCAGTTTTCGACCGAGCAGCACGTTCAACCTGTAAGGTTCCGCTCGGTGAGAGAGCCCGGCGTTCAACATCACGATAATCGGGCTGCTGCTTGTGTCTGCGGGCTCTGAAAGTATTCCCAGTCCGTGCTGATGTTCCCCGTAGGTGAAGATTCTTTCCTTAATCATACAAGTAACCGATCCAGCAGAGCCTTGAGTACAGGTTTGTGCGTGATGACCCCATCGTGGTAATAGGGCCAGTCATACGTCAGGCCAGTGTATGCACAGTTGCTCAGCTTGGATGTTTCGCAAAAATCCGGATCCGACGACACGGTGAAGCATTGGTCAGGATCGTTCAGAATGCTTGCGGGAATGCTGAGTTCCCGCATTCCGGATACGAGGGCGGCAGGGAGATCAAAATTTTTGTACTCGATATTTTCAAAGGGAACGTTGTTGTCTTGTGCGGCGCTCCTGTGACGCTGAAAGAGAATGTCGTCTACTTGGTCGAGCCAGCTCTGGTAGTGAGCGCCGGAAGTAACTGGGTCCCATAAGAGATAGGTCTTCACGCTGTCGTCGCGAACCTGAGCCGCTAGCGTGCCCCCAAATCTGACACCCAGCAAAACCACTTTGCTTGCACCTGAAACTGCCTTGGCCTCATCCATCGCTTTCTCAATATCTGAAAGCCATTGGCCTATTGTCGCCTGCTGAAGCAGGCCTTGGGATTCGGCGGTACCGTAGTAATCAAAGCGGAAGGCATGAACCCCGCTTTCGGCAATGGCGACCGACAATTCCGACAGGGCGCGGTAGGTTCGCCGATACTCATCGAAAAGCGGCGGGCATACAACGACCACGGTGTCTGAATCGGCATCACTCGACGCAAAATAACAGCCGAAAAGCTGGTCGTTATCGAAGAAAAAAGGTTCGATCATTTCTAAGTGACGTCCTTGTATTCAGCCAAAAAGCTTTCTCCAGAAAGGCTTCTTTCCGAAAGAGTCGTCCGGCACCTCTGCCTGAATCGGCATTTCCGTTACCAGGTTTTCCACGTCCAGCACCAGTTGCGAAAAATTATCCTTCAATCGCTTTACTATCTCTCGGCCTTCCGGTGTCCCGTCGTAATCGAAAACAGCCATGAAGCCGCCTGGCTGAATCCGAATCCAGAATTCGATCGGGGACTCGGTATGGAGCCTGGGGACATCGATTTGCTCTACCGTTAAATCTGCAATGGTTGTTGGTCTGTTGCGAACGTCCTGGAATGCAAAACTCGCCTGGATAAAACGGGGAAACATGGTCTGTTCGGCAGGCGAATTTTTGACGATGTCCGCGTAGGTAACCTGCTGGTGGGCCAACGTCTCTCGAAGCTGGCGCGCCATGCTGGTCACCCGTTCTCTGGGGCCAGTTGGCGGTGTCTGCACCACGCAAGGAATGGTGGTGACGAAACTACCAATCAAATTGATGACATCAGCCCGGTGCCGTCCTGCACTTGGAACTCCCAGGACAACGCTGTCAGTTTTCCAGGAGGTTGTCGCGGCTTCGGCAAACAGGCAGAAAAGCATTTCGTGCAGCTTGAGGTTCAGCTCGCCGGCGCTTTGGACAATAGATTCCAGGTTTGTTTCTGAGAAACACAGGGTCTCTCTCTCACAATTGCTGACTTCTGACTCTTTCTCGCCCGGGGAGGAATCCTGTTTTAGCAAATCGGCCAGCCTGGCCTTATGGTAGTCGACATCTTCAGTAGATGTTCCTTTTGCAATTGACCACTCGGCATAGTCCTTGAACTGGAATGCGAGCCTGCTGGGGGCCTCACGTTCAGTGCCGCTGAGAGCCAGATAGGTATCTTCGAGTTCTTTCAGAAAGATGTCGAAAGACCAGCCGTCGAAAATCAACTGGTGCGGCACGAAGACATAGTAATAACTGGATTCATCGAGCACATAAAGGGTAGAGCGGAACAGCGGCCGATCGAGTACTTTGAAGGGCTTAAAGGCGAGCTCCTTGGCCCGGCTTAATGCCGCCTCTTTCGAGTCCTCACTGCTGGTCAGGTCAATAACGTCCAGAACGGGGGTTTGCTTGATGGGGAGCGTCGCTTGCTGAAACACACCATCGCGCCGCGTAATGATCGTCCTGAGGGCGGTTTGCCGCTCCATGACTTTCTCCAGGCTTCTGGAAAAAGTATCGATGTTCAGGTCGCCTTCAAACATCCAGGATGCGGGCAGGTTGTTGCTGACATTATCCGGGTACGAGAGTTGCCTGAGTATTAAACGATTCTGTTCATTACTCAACCGACGTTGGGCCGCAGCTGGCAGATCTGCTGGCGAATCCTCATGCTCGTTGGTGGATGGTCTGCTGTGCGCAATTTTATCGGCAATTTCACTGAGACTGAGGCTGACGATGTCTTCAGGCGCAAGTCTGATTCCGGTGTTGCTCTCGATTTGTCGGATGACTTGGAGGGCTAATAGGGAATGGCCGCCAAGACTAAAAAAGTTGTCCTCGCGCACGATTCGGGAGTTGCTGTTGAGGACCTTTGACCATGATTGAGCAACCATCTCTTCTGTTGCGTTGGCGAGAGCGGATGCTTTGAGAATGCTCGATTCTCTCAATT
The DNA here is from genome assembly GCF_016820575.1 of Marinobacter sediminum. Taxonomy (GTDB): domain Bacteria; phylum Pseudomonadota; class Gammaproteobacteria; order Pseudomonadales; family Oleiphilaceae; genus Marinobacter; species Marinobacter sediminum. The sequence goes on from NZ_JAEMQH010000002.1 coordinate 793,992, forward strand.
CCGGTTTGGGTAACTTACGTCGATCCACTTTGCCGCTCGGGCTCAGCGGAATGCTCTGAATCGGTAGAATGTATTGCGGGATCATATAGCTGGGAAGTAGTTTTCTCAGCTCCTTTCGGATGCCCGCGATATTGGGTTCGGATCCCAGATCTGAAACCACGCAGCCAACGATGCGGGCGTCTCCGGGGGCGACCTCCCAGACGTAGGTGCATGCGGTTCTGACATCCGGGCAGGCACTGAGCGCCGCCTCGATATCACCAAGTTCGATCCGATAACCGCGGACTTTAACCTGATCGTCTAGCCGGCCAAGATGTTGGATGCTGCCATCCGGGCACCATTTGGCGAGATCGCCCGTTGCGTACAAGCGACCGTAAGCTGGATGGTCGATGTATTTTTCGGTCGTTAACTCAGGACGCTTGTGGTAGCCCTGGGCCAGTCCATTGCCACCGATAAATAACTCGCCGGGGCAGGAGAGCGGTAAGGGATTTCGTTTCCGATCGAGTATATGCACCTGAGTATTGTTGATCGGTTTGCCGACTGAAATGATTTTGTCCGCCGCCCTCAGCCGATGGCAGGTTGACCAAACGGTGGTTTCGGTGGGGCCGTACATGTTCCAGAGTTCGCTGAGAGTGCCAGACAGATCCTGAGCAAGATCCCTCGGCAGAGGCTCTCCACCACACAGCCCTTTTTTCAAAGACGAGTCGTCTTGTCGCCAGTCTGTATCCAACAGCATGCGCCACATGGCGGGAGTGGCCTGCATGATGGTGATTTGGTGCTTTGATATCAGCTGGCGCAGTTTTTCGCCGTCTTTGACCGCATTTTTTTCTGCAATGACGGTGGCTGCACCGCGAGTGAGAGGCAGCAGTAGCTCCAGTAAAGAGATGTCAAACGAAAAGGTGGTTACCGCCAACAGCTTGTCGGCTGGTCCACAGCCAGGTGTCTTGGACATGCTCTCGAGAAAGTTAATGAGCGCTTGGTGAGGAATGAGCACGCCCTTGGGATTTCCCGTCGACCCCGATGTATAAATCATATAGGCGGTCTGTTGCGGGTCGAGATCCGACTCTAATTCCGGTGAAGAACCTGGCGCTGAGCTTTCACTGTTGATTTCACTGATGTTGAGTTTTGCCACATCCAGCTCGACGATGGCTGTCGGCGTTAGGTTATCGACGACAATCGCCGAAGCGTCCGAGTCCTCAAGCATGTACTTGAGCCTGGCCTCCGGCAGCTCCTGATCCAGAGGCAAGTAGATGGCGCCCAGTTTGAAAATTCCGAGGATTACAGCAAGGGCCGCATCTGAACGCTCGATGCACAAGGCAACGGTATTGCCCGCGCGGATTCCCTGATTCGCGAGATTACGGGCCACGCAGTTACTTTGGTTATCGAGTTCCTGATAGGTCCATTGCCGGTCACCGAAGACGCAGGCGACACCGCCTGGATTGGCCGCCACATGCTGGCGGAACGCGTCCACCACGTTGGCGTTAACCAGCTCTTCTGAGGTGTCATTGGCGACCTTGATAATGTCTGCTTCATCCACCGCCAGGGGGATGTCCGCAATTGGCGTCTCTGGATTGGTAGCACAGGACATCAATATCCTCTCCAGCGCCTGAAGCCAGGAGGTGATCGTTGCCTCACGGAATAGCGCTGTTGAGTAGGTTGCCTCAATGGTCAGGCTATCAGCTGCGGGCAGTATATTGATGAACATTTCAAAATTTTCCGCTGCCCTGGGCACGGTGCGTACCTTGCCTAAAACATCGCCAAAACGAATCGAATCCAAAGGCTGATCAATATTGAAAATGGTGTTGATCAGCGGCACCCGGGAGCGGTCAACATTAATGGACTCAATGAGCTTGCCAAATGTGAAGTTCGAGTGCTCTGTGGCAGTCAGCACTTCCTTTTTTACCGTCCCGCAGAGGTCAGAGAAACGGGTGTCTGCGTCGAGTTGAATTCTGATTGGAAGCAAGTGGACCATGTGTCCGACTTGCCGAGGCCGGTTTTGTGTGGCCTGTCCCGCGATCGGCAAACCCACGACAATGTCGGTGTTGGATGTGAGGCGATGCAGAAGCACGAAATAGGCAGCAAGTATTGTGTTCACCAGGCTGACTTTCATACCAGCTGCCATTTTGGGTAGCTGCCTGGCGAGTTGTGAATCAACCGTGTAGTCCAGACGCGTTGCTTCGAAGGTTCGGAAATTTGGCCGGGGCAGGTCCAGGGGCAGGTCAAGGCTCGGTGGAAGCTCGGCGAATTGCTCGACCCAATAATCGTTATCGATGTTGCTGATTTCCTTCGAATCAATCAGTTCGGCGTAATCAAAAAACGAAATGTCTTCACGACTATCGTCCGTCTGTGCCCGTTGATTGCCATAAAGCTCAGACAGCTCGGACAACATTAACCCGATAGACCAGCCATCGCAGATAATGTGATGTGCTGCAATGATCAGCTCGTGGGTAATGTCGTCCAGCTTCTTTACCCAGGCAAAGAATAAAGGGCCTTCCTCCAGGTTCATGGGCGAGATGGCAATGTTCTGCCACAGCTCATGAATACGGGCCTCTTGCTCGCTTGCAGACAGGCCGCTGAGGTCCTCGAAATCAAGCTCAAAGGGTGATTTTTCGTGGAGACAAATCTCGGACCCGCTTCTGGAAAAAGTCGCCCGGAGAATATCGTGCTTCTCGATAAGGTCGTCCAGGCAATCGCTGAGCAGCTCAATGTTCAGGTGGCCCGACAATGTGACCGATACCGCTTCATTAAATGCTGTGTTGGCAACGTCATTCAGTTGCGCCGACGTAATGATCTCTTTTTGCGGCTGGGTCGTTGGTGTGACTCGCAGAAGTTCACCGCCAGCAAACGGATTAAAGTTAGCTGAAGTCATGGCCGGCCAACCTCCATGTAAGCGCCTTTATTATTTGGATCTTCGATGAAGTAGGCGGGTTCGCCATGTTCGTTTTTGCCCAGCTTTGCGCCCGGTGGAATGGCGCCACTGAGGAACTTCTTCGCAGCCACCTGATCACCGGCCAGAAGTCCATGGACGACCAGGTTTGCCAGAGCCGACTTGAACGCTGTCAGGATGCGTTTAACGTCGTCGTCGGAATGCTCGGTGGTAAGGAAGTTCGGTCGGTACTGCTGAATGTGTATCCCATCAAGGGTCATCGACAGGAACAGCAGGTGCCCCCAATGGGCCGATTGAGGCACCGAAATGTAGAACAGTGAGGCGAATTCCTCGAAGCTGACATCCGACTTCAATTGGTTGATAAAAGCCTTCGCTTCCTGCGCCATCTCGGAGGTCTTTTTTTCCAGCGCCGGATAGAGTTCTGCTCCGTCCTTTTTGATTTTAGTCAGAACCGCCTTGGCAACAGCAAGGCTGAGGGGATGCCTGACGAAAGTTCCGGCAAAGAAAGTCACCCCTTGTTCCGGGATGGATTCATCGCCGTACTGCCACTGACCACCATCCATTGCGTCGAGATACTTGGCTTTACCGGCAATGATGCCAATGGGGTAACCGCCCCCGATAACCTTGCCGTAGGTCTGCAAGTCTGCGTCGATGTCAAAGCGCTTGCGTATGCCTCCGGGGCCAACACGGAAACCCGTGACGACCTCATCGAGAATCAACGCCACACCGTTCTCCTCGGTGATTTTGCGGATCTCGCTGATGTACTCCTGGCTGTGAAATTGCGGCTTTCTGCTCTGGACGGGTTCGACCAGTACCGCAGCCAGTTCGTCGCCCAGTTTGCGAATATGCTCCAGGCTGCTGGGGTCACCCCAAGGCAAAAGAATCATGTTGCTGGTTGCTTCTTTGGGAATGCCCGGCGCGCCTGGAAGTGCCGCATGATCCTTGCCAGCGCGCATGACAACTTCATCGTGAATGCCGTGGTAAGAGCCTTCGAATGCAACTACTTTGGAGCGGCCAGTGACGGTTCTGGCAATTCTCAGGGCGCCAACATTCGCCTCAGAGCCGGTACAGGCAAAGGTGCATCGTTCATTGCCAGTGATCTCGCAAAACAACTCGGCAACCTCGCCCGCAAGCGGTGATTGGGGGCCGGTTTCTATGCCACGATCGATCTGCGCTTTAGCGGCACTGGTTATAAAATCCGGAGAGTGGCCAAACAGGATAGGGCCGAATCCGTTAGAGGTATCAATGAGCTCATTACCGTCAATATCCCAGAGTTTTGATCCTTTGGATTCAACGGTCACGATAGGGAATATGACCTCCTTCCACGCCGGGTTGAAACCAGACACGCTACGGGGGTCTGCCAGGTGTTTACGGTGTTTCTGGGTGAATTTCTTGGACCCGGCGAATTTCTCCTGGTATCTGACCATGAGGCGCTCGACCCAATCTTTCTGTGCTGACGTCAGTTCAGTACTGGTTCTTTCCCGCACAATTCGTGTGCCAGGCGTGTGGCTGGTCTGAGCGGGCGCTGGTGCGCTGGGTTCCATGTGCTCTTGGTTCGAAGCTGCTGTGGTTGGCGCCGGGGACGCGGAAGCCGCGGTGTTAACTGATTGGCTCACTCGATCTTCGGTCAGAACCGAGTTCGCCGTGTTTCCGCCCAGGGCCTGAAGTTGCATTCTCATGATCTGCAACTGGGCATTTACGATATTCTGGATGCTGCCATCGCTGTCAGGCGCGGATCGAAAGTAATTCGTATCAACCGCCGGGGCCTGTGTGGGCTGCGGCAACTGGCTGACCGTTTCAGATTGGGGGGCTGCCGGCAGCGGACTGGCTTCCGGCGTAACTTGGGACGCTATATAGTCGGCGATCAGCTCCAGTGACGTGTAATCTTCAACCAGATTTCTGAAGGTGATCCCCAGTTTGAACTTCCGCTCCAGTGCTGTTGCCACCTGGGTAAGGAGCAAGGAATCCAGGCCGACTTCGCTGAAGTGTGCGGCGGGGTCATCTTCTGCCAGGTCGTAACCTGTTACATCCTCAATGATCTCTAAAACGACCGCGCGAATTTTTTCCGAATGCTGATTTGAGCCCATGCTAACGTCCTGTGTTACGGGATGCTCTGGTGGAGTCAGAGCGCTACTGTTGGTCGAGCCGACCTTGGCGTCTTTGATGTTCTCGGGACCGAGCCAAAACCGGTCTTTTGAAAAAGCGTAGCCGGGGAGGCGTTCTTTTTTTGGCGTCAGGTTGCCAAACAACTGCCCCCAATCGACGGAATGCCCATCAGCCCATAGCTGACCAACACATCGATAGATATCCTCTTCCGCTTTTTCATCGGTACCCTTGTTTTTGAGCGCTGGGTATGCGCGCATGCCCTTTGGGTCCTTGTGGCAGCCCACAAGGCTCACCAACGTATTGCCCGGCCCAACCTCAACAAAACTGGTTTGATTCCCGTCATTTTGCTGGCTGAGGCTGGCTGCCTGAATGGCGCTGGAAAACCGCACCGGATTGCGTAGTTGGTGTGACCAATAAGCGGGCGAGACCGCCTCGTCATCTGAGAGGCGTTCGCCAGTCATTGTTGAGAAAATGGGAATAGACGGTGCCTGTCTTTCGGTTTCTGCAACGAGCTGTTCAAACTCGGAAACGATTGGCTCCATCATTGAGGAATGAAAGGCGTGACTGGTCGCAAGCAGGGTGTTAGCGACTTTATGTTCGGAAAGCCTAGTGGAGAGCCCGGAAATCGCCTCCGGTTTACCAGAGAGTACAATCATGTCGGGCGCATTCACTGCAGCCAGTTCGGCTGCTTCGCCAACCAACGGGGTGATCTCGTCGATACTGGCTCGAACGACCAACATATTCCCGGGGGGCATGCTCTGCATCAGTGCCCCGCGCCGGGCGACAAGCTTTACCGCATCTTCGAAGCTGAAAATTCCGGCCAGGGCGGCAGCGGCAAATTCTCCAATGCTGTGACCAATCATGAACGCAGGGGTCACGCCGAGTGACAAAAGATGTTTCGCCAGACCGTATTCCAGAAGGAACAGCGCAGGCTGCACGAAGGCAGTCTGGTTAACCTTCTGCTCATCAAAGGCTTCATTTCCTGCCGTGAATAGGATTTCCTTGAGGTCCATGCCGGTGGTTTTGAGAACAACCTCACAACCCTGATCAAAGATTTTCTTATAGGATTCCGAAGTGGAGTACAGCCATAGCCCCATATCTTTGGCCTGTGCGCCCTGGCCAGAGAACATGAAACCCAGGCGCCGTTGCTCGTTGGCTACTGCCTTTCCTTTGGCTGACCATGCCCCAGAGTCGAGATTTTTAATCGCTTCCTGGCTATCTGAGGCAAAAACTATGGTTCTGTGCTCAAAGTGTTTGCGGCCGAATATTGAGCTGTAGGAGATGTCCGAAAGGCCGTTGCCCGTCTTCCTGCTTAGATACTCCCTGTATTGAGCAACTTGCTGTTCAAGGGATGCTTTGTTCTTGGCCGAGATCAAGATAGGGAAGCAGCGGGGCGTGCCTGCCATCGGGATTGGGCCGGAGGGTTGTTCCAGCGGCCGGTTTGGCGTGTATTCCTCCAGAATTATATGGGCGTTGGTTCCACCAACCCCCAGAGAGGTCACTGCGGCCCTGCGGGGAGAGGGCAGTCTCCAGCCCTCGACCGTTGTATTCACATGAAAGTGGGATTTGTTCAACTCCAGTTTCGGGTTGGGGGCCTTGAAAAAGAGCGTGGGGGGAATTTTATTTTCTTTAACCGCCATCGTGGTTTTGATGAGGCTGGCCAGGCCGGCCGCGTGAATGGCGTGGCCAATGTTCGATTTTACGGAACCGATGGCACAGGTTTTCTCTGAGGTCTCGCCCTGGTGGTAACACCGTTTGAGGGAGAGCACCTCGATGGGGTCCCCAAGAGGAGTTGCAGTTCCATGGGTCTCGATAAACCCAATAGAGGATGGTTGCACGTCGGCCCGATCAAGAGCAGCTTTGTAGACGGCAACCTGACCCGCGACACTGGGGGCAGTAAAGCTCGCTTTCTGTTCGCCATCATTATTGACTGCATAGCCCTTAATGACCGCATAAATGTTGTCGCCATCCTTCTCAGCCAAATCGCGGCGTTTGATGACGACCGCGGCGGCGCCGTCATTAAAAGTGGTCCCGGAAGCGCTCTCATCAAAGGGTCTGCAATGCCCATCTTTCGAAAGCATGCTGCCTTCCTGGTACAGATAACCGCGCCGAACCGGTGTAGAGATTGAAACGCCGGCTGCAAGGGCTTGTTCGCATTGTCCGTTTTCGATCGCTTCACAGGCTTGGGCGACGGCAACAAGGCCCGTAGAGCACGCGGTAAAGACATTGATACTTGGGCCCTTGAGATTCAGCTTGTAGGAAATGCGAGTGCTTAACAGGTCGGGTTCATTGGCCAGACCGCAATTCAGCGCTCCGTAACCCTCCACCAATTCTTTGTTGGGAAGGACATATTGCTGGTAGTAGCGTGCCCAGTTCATGCCAGCGAACACGCCTGTGCGATAAACGTCGTCGCCGGGCGGGATACTGGCATCTTCCAGGGCATGCCAGCTTAATTCGAGCAGAATTCGCTGCTGAGGGTCCATCACTCTGGCTTCGGCCGGGGAAATTCCGAAGAATGCGGCGTCAAACTGGTCGAATCCTTGGACGATACCCTTGGCCTTGACGTAGGCAGGATTTGATCGTTGCTCTGGAGGAACTTCAGTGCTGAGTTCTGCATCGGTAAAGAAACTGACGGTTTCTTTACCGGACAACAGGTTATCCCAAAACTCATCAAGGTTATCTGCACCGGGGAACCGGCAGGAAATGCCAATAATCGCAAATTCATGGTGATCTTGGTCGAACTTGCGTTGGCCTTCACCGGGACCGGTTACGTCTTCACTAGCGTTAAAATACTGGGTTTGCTTCGCGATAGTCGGGTATTCGAATACGAAAGTAGCACTGAGCTCTGCTTCAAACTCCCGCTCTAATACTTTCGCCAGCTTAAGTGCTTCAAGTGAGGTTCCGCCTGCATCCATGAAGTTTTCGTTGTCGCCGACCCGTCGGTTAAGCACTGTCACCCAAGCATTGGCGACGATCTGTTTGGTGTTTTCTTTTAATGGGTGGGCGTCGGCGGAGTTGGCTCTGCGATAGGGATCCGGTAAACGAGACTCGTCCAGTTTGCCATTTTGAGTCTTCGGTAAGTCGGCAACCTCGATTATGAAGTGCGGAATCATATAGGAGGGCACCCTGGATTTGAGTGCGGCTCTAATCGATGGAATATCCAACGCAGAATTTGGAACCAGATACGCCGCCAGCCGTTTCTGACCTTGTGGCCCGATCTTCAGCACCACCCGGGCTTCCGCGACGTAATCCAGGTCGTTTAAATGGCACTCGATCTCTCCGAGTTCGATCCGATGGCCGTCAATTTTTACCTGTTTGTCGATTCTACCCAGGTAATCGTAGAGGCCTTCCTGAATCTGTGTTGCGAGATCCCCTGTTCTGTATCCGGTGAGAGCCTCTCCTTCATCTGTTTTGATCTTGACGAATTTTTCTTGCGTGAGGTCCGGATTGTTCAGGTAGCCAAGTGCAAGTCCTTCCCCAAAAACAATGAGTTCTCCGTATGAATTTGGCTCGGTAAGCACATTGAGATGTTCATCGATTAAAGCGCATTGGGTACCTTTTATCGGGTATCCAATAGGTATCCTTGTCAGGTTATCTGGAAGCACCTTCGGTATTGGGTAAACCGTGGAAAATGTGGTGTTTTCAGTAGGACCGTAGCCGTTAAAAAGTAAGGTATCGGGCAAAACGTCCAGGGCTTTCCGTATATGCGGAACCGATAGCGCTTCGCCACCGGTGAGCAGCTGCTTTACCGGCTTTAATGCTTCTGGTTTTTCGGAGATAAATGTATTGAAGAGAGAAGAGGTTAGCCAAAGTGTCGACACCCCTTGTGATTCAATAACGTCCGCAATGCCTTCCAGTGTTATTGCACTGGACTCAGGGTGAAGTACGCAGATACCCCCGTTCAATAAGGGCGCCCATATTTCCAATGTGGATGCATCAAATCCAAGAGCGGATAGTTGTAGAAACGTTTCGTTGTTTGAGATTGAAATGAAATCAGTGCCGGTGACCAACCGCAAAATTGCCCGGTGAGGAACGACCACGCCTTTTGGCGAGCCGGTCGAGCCGGATGTGAACATGATATAAGCGGCGGTTTCCGGAAGAACTCCGTTCGCAGATACATCCGATACGGCTTCCGTCGGCGCAGGGGTGTCAATCCACGATATACCTGGATCTTCAACTTTTAGCGCTTTTAAGCCTCTAAGACCAAACTTCGCCGAGACCGCATTAGCAATCAGTGCCTGTCGCTCAGGTGGATACTCCGGGTCGATAAATACGTAATGGGCGCCGCACCAGAGAATGCCAAGCAATTGGGCGCAAAGTTTGGGGTGGCGTTCAGCAGGTAATACAACGGAACATCCCTCAGATATGCCATACCGTTGCAGTGTGAGTGCCGTGTGCCGAGCCTGTTCCAGCAATTCCGCATAGGTCAGCTGATTCCAGATTCCGTTGTCGTTCCATTTCAGTGCAATGCGATCGGAATTTTCTTGAGCAATGTCGATAAATCGGGAAATTATGGAATCCGGGATACAGCTCGCGGTCATAGCAAAACATCCTGTTCAGCAAACAAACCAGCTAACGGCAAAGGGGGGATAAACAAATAAACCTTTATTCCAGGAAGGAATTAGGCTTAAAAGTCCGGGCCACTTACTGCTCCATCGCCTAAATTAAAGATAGCAGCTTCTATTTTTTTTGGGAATCGCTTGCGGCTCCCATTTAATGCTTTATGAGAACCCGTGCCCGAGCCGTTTCGACCGGAACAGGCTGTTCGTTTTAACACCCTTTGTTTTGTACAAAAGCCGGCTTTTATTTAGAGGGGTGTCGCCTTGAGTTTGTGGTTGGATTTCCTAAACTCAGTAATGCGCCCAAGCAGAATGTGAAGGTGCCCGGAAGGCATCGGCGAAGTAAGTCATAGAAAAGGGAACTCGTATGAATCTGTTTGATCTGGCTGGCTCTGATGCGATTCAAACCATCACTTTCCCAGTGGAAAAAGAAGGTCTCGCGCCCTTTATTCAGCGCCGGCAGCCTGTTCTTCTGGATGGGATCAGGGAGATGTTGCCGTTTACCCGCCCCTGGAACTACGAATTCTTTCGGCAAGCCCTCAAATCAATTCGGATACAGCGCAAGTCTGAGGATGGGATTTATCATTATCTTGGGTTCGAGCGTATTCCGATGGCAGATTTTGACCACATCATGGAGACGACCCACAACGGGTACGCGCTTGAACCATTGAAAGGCCAGGGCGTTTCCGGTGACCTTCCTTCCGAGTTCTCCGTGGCACTGCCTTCATTTATCCCCGAATCAGGGTTTCGTGTTTCAAACCTTTACATCGGTCCCGGGGGCAATAAATCGCTGCTGCATTACGACGAAACCCACAGCTTGCTCATGATGCTGGAGGGTAGAAAGCGATTTATTCTGTTTTCCCCCGATCAGAGTGATTGCATGTATCCCTACAGCCCGTTCAGTCTCAAGGCCCTGTTGGAAAACAGAGTGGTCGACAGCCGGATTGATTGTCAGAACCCCGATGTGAAGAGCTTTCCCAAGCTGAATCAGGCGAAAGGTTTGTCGGGTTGGTTGGAGGAGGGGCAGGCGTTGTTTATCCCTGCCGGTACCTGGCACTTCATAGAGGCGGAGGGTCGAAACGTTTCGGTCAATTACTTCTGGCTGCAGAACAGCCTGAAAGACTGGCTGAATCAACCCCTGCTTGATTTCTGGATCAAGCGCCGGGCTATCGATCTACTTGATCAACTGCGCAAAGTTAAGCACAAACTCTCCGCTGCCTGAGTAGGCCCGGACTCTAGCCGGTCACCGACAGGAAAAACAAAGACTGTGGACTTATTCGTTGTCAGAAATGAGGAGGAGTTTGATCGAATTCAGCCCCAATGGGATGCCCTCATCGGAACATTGAGCCCGGCTCCGCTCCCTCTTACCCATAGCTGGTTGCGATCCTGGTGGAACGCTTTTTCAGATAACCTGAAAATGGAGTTCAGGTGCCTGTATAAAAACAATATCTTGGTGGGAGTGGCGCCCTTAGTCCGTTCCCGGGAGCGTTTCCGGGGTATCTCAGTGACAATGCTTAAGCTTGCGGCAAACGGCCATAGTCCGTATTCATCTGTTGTCATTGATACGTCACTGACGCCATCAGAGGTAGAAGAGGCGCTCCTGGCGTTAACTCATGTCGCGAGCAATGAGATAGCACTGTTCTTCAAAATTGGTGCCAACGACAATCTTGAACGTTTTCTCATGGACCGCTCGAGAAACGGCCATGCGAGGGTAGGGGAAAAGCCTAGCATCCGGACTCCAGTGGTGGAGATAGATCAAAGCTGGGACGATTTTTATCGTTCAAGGCCGAGAAGCCTGAAAAAAAGCCTCAACAACAAACTTAACCGCTTAAAGAAGGCTGGTGACTTTTCAATAGGGTGCGAAAAGCTTGTTCATGTTGATCAGCCCCTCATCGATGACTTGGTTGCTGTCTCCGCCCATAGCTGGAAATCCGCTGTCAAAAATGATCTCAGAAGTAACCTGAAGAGTCGTCGTTTTCTTTTGAATCTGGTGGAGGCCTTCGGCACGTCCGGTGCGCTGAACGCTTGGGTTGCAAGGTCCGGAGGCAAACCCGTGGCTTTTGAGCTCCATCTGGTGCACGACGAGGTCGTTTACCCTATCCGCGCCGATTATGATCAGGCATTCAAGGCCTTGTCGCCTGGCTCGGTACTGGAGTATTCCGCGCTGCGAAGCCTGTTCGAGCAAGGCGGGTACACACAGTACTACACCTGTGCCGACGACTACTGGTATCTGAGTAACTGGACGACCAACTATCGAGAGTTCTGTTCGGTCGAGGTTTTTGGTGACAGCGCAAAGGTGCGGGCACTGTATTGGTTGGAATATTCACTCATTCCACTTATCAAACGGGTAATCAGAACCGGCTAGAAGAAACATGGTTTGGAAAATACAGTCATAGGGAGGTGAGCTCAGTGCGCACACTGGTCGTGGTCAGTCCGGATAAGTCGGATGTATTTTTTGCTAATCAGTTGATGAAGTTCTTGAACGTGGTTGGGGTAGTTGTAGAGAATCAGACGCCTGAAAGAGATCGTTCATCGTTGGTTAAAAAAGCCGGCAAGTATCTGGCCAGCCCAGGAATCTTTATTCAGAAGAGTCTGGATGTGCTGGACCGCACTTTCCTTGAACCACGCCAGGCTTATAACCGCCCTGAGAACGCTCTGGATTTTGGCGATGAAGGGCGACGCCTTAGAGTTGGAGAGGGTGTTGAAGTGCTGCACACGGAGGGCGTGAACGCTATAAACGCTCCGGAATATCGAAAGTGGATGCAGAATCTTCGCCCTGATGTTATCGCGGTGTGTGGCGCATCGATCATGAAAGCCGAGCTTCTATCCATTCCGACGCACGGTGTCTTGAACCTTCACGGAGGCCTGTCTCAATTTTACCGCGGGCTATTCACAACGGACTGGGCCATTCACAACGGTGAGCCTGAGTGCGTGGGTGCGACGGTGCATTTCGTTTCAGAGGGAGTAGACGACGGTGATGTTGTCTATCAGGGCCGGCCAACGATCAGTGCCGAGGACAATCCGAATACCTTGTATGAGAAAGTGGTGAGATTGGGCGTACAGATGATGGTTCAGGCGGTCTCCGATTTGGAGCATCACCAATGCAATTCGGCGTCGCTCACGACGAAAGGTCGTCTGTATTTGAACGATATGTTCACTACCCGGGCTAAACGTAAAACCTGGCACCAATTGCAGGCTGGCCTGCTACCGAATTACCTTGCCAAGCAAGTCGAGCGAGACCAGCGGGTGGTAACTGCCTTGATCAACGACTTCTCGGGAAAGAACGACCTGGAAAAGAAGACGATAGCTTCGACACACTAAGCTAATTAACCGTCTGATTAAGAAAACGAGCGAAGGCCGCGCGTTGCTGTTCACATCCGGTACTCGAGCCGTCCACACAGCGACCGGCCAATGCCCAAAGTGCGCCCCGGCTGTCCCCGGTAATTTTCTTTAATGCTCCGGCGAGCTTTGCCTCAAGCCTTGAGGCTGTCAGGTGTCCGCCAACGTCGTACCACGACCAAATGATGACCCGCGAATCGTCTTCCGGCGTCCGAATCACCGTCTCAGCTACCTGGGTAGGTCGAATCGGGTGGGTAGTGGAAAAGGCGCGCTCCGTTACTGAAACCAGTTGCCACTCCGAGTCATCGAACAAGCGATTTTTATAGAAAATTAACTCCTTGTCCTGAGACTGATTTCTATATCCCGTGATCTGGAGCTGTACCTGTTCCAGGTCTCTCGACACATAGACGCCACCAAGATCAACATCGGGATTAGTGAACTGGGGGCTCCAGAAGTTGGCGTGTTTTAGTGGGCCTCGCCACTCTGGCACCTCTTTTACCAGCTCAGGATTCCAAGCCTTGGCAATTGCTTCGGTTTTTGCCTGCAGGGCAAGCGGCACCAGCGCTGGCCAGATGACCAGCACGGACGCAGCAGCAGGCCAAGCCAGGGACTTCCGACCAGACCTCACAGAAGAGGGCTTTCCCGCCTCGGACGGCTTAGTAGATTCGGAGCCGAGCTTGGCCTCAAGCTTTGATGACAAAAAGAACAGTGGAATTAAGGTAAAAATAACAAAAATGACCCAGCCAAACAGTTCGTGATCTTTGACCAGGGACGTTTCCATGTTGGTGTAGTGGCCCGCAGCAATGATGCCAAAAACTCTTATCCAGTTAGCCAGCATTGACAGAAGCCCGGCGGCAAGCACCAGCAGGATCTTTGATCGGATTAAGCGGTAATACAGTTGACCGTAAAACGCGCCTAAAAACAGTGCCACCATGAGGTACCGAACGCCACTGCAACCGTTCTCGACCAGAAAGGCGCCCACGTCAAGAACGATGAGAAATTCGTTGATCGTGGCTTTAATGTCAGCGAGTTGTAAAAACAGCGTATTGAAAAACACCGTGATGTGCTGAAGTAACGGAGAGAAGTCGTCCCAGATGGGTACCGCGAAAACCAGCAGTAAAACCGGCCCAGCCGCTGTCTCCAAAAAACCACGGCCCCAAATAGACCAGCCCCACAGCACGATCAGCACAGGGGTCAACAACAACCGGACGACCCGAATATCCGCTGCCTGAGCGATGAGCAACGTAACACTGGCTCCAGCAAGCAAAAGCAGTGCAACGGGGGAGCCTGTAACCGTCAGACTTCGTAGCGCGTGCCGCCTCTCATAGAGAAGGAACAATACACCGGCCAGAACCAGGTAACCGTGGGTGTAGATGATCGAGTCATACCAGAGGGTGAAGAAGTCCTGCCACTCGGCCCACAGGCCCAGCAACAGTATGGGTACCAGCACTATCCATCGGAATTGCGCTGACGAATGGGTGAGGGCGCTCATCGCTTACTAACCCTGAACACCAAACTTCTCCAGAATGCGTTGCGCAGCCGAGTTCATGCCCACTATGCGGTAGGCTTCGGCCAGATGCCTGGCGATTTCTTCTGAATCGGGCTGAAGTTCGTGGGCCTTTTCGAGTACGGGAACGCTCGCCCGATGGTTACCGGCCTTAAGCATGATCCAGCCATAGGTATCGGCAATGGCGGCGTTGTCGGGGCTGAGCTCGTAGGCGCGCTCGGCCAGCTCCACCGCCCGTTCATCACCCGCCTTGTGGTAAAGCCATGCCAGATTGTTTAACACCACGGTATTGTCGGGCATGGCAGCGAGCAAGGTTTCGTAATTGGCCTGAGCGCGTTGTTCTTGGCCACTGGACTGCTGGAGTAAAGCCAGGTTCAGGCGTAGCTGGAGGTTGTTCGGCGTTGCCTGAAGTTCCTTCTCCAGGAAGGTGAGAGCCTCCTCCGATTTTCCAGAGCGCTGCAGATTTCTGACATAGCCGGTAATGATCTCAGCATTGGTTTTTTTTGCGAGAGCCTCCCGGAAGCTTTGTGCGGCTTGTTCATAGTCTGCTTCACGCTCATGAAATGCAGCCTCCAGGAGGTAGGGGCCCGGTGACAGGGGGTGCTGCTTCTTGGTCTCGTCGAGCAGGGTCGTTGCAGCCTCGGTGTTGCCCGCATCCAAAGCCTGCCTGGCGGCTAAAAGGCTGATGCGCTCATGGTCAGGAAACAGCACCTGTGCTCGCTTGAGCACAGTGTCGGCATTGTCAGTTTTACCGTTATTACGCAGGTTCGACGTAGCATTGCCATACACGCCTGCCACCAGTTCGGAAGCCGGTGCGGGCGTCGTTTCGTCGGACCGTTCGAGTAACGAGGCCGTCAACTGATCGGCCACGTCCGTGTTGTTTTCGAGAAGGGCTATTTCCAAAAGTATAAGGCGTGGTCCCGTGGCATCTGGATGGTCTTCGAGAACGGATCTCATGAACTTCTCAGTGTCTTCCCGCTCCTGCACGGAAAGCAGCCCTTGCAACGCCGCTGCGTTGTCTGGAGCGAGCCGGACCCCCGCCTGGAACTGTCGTAGCGCCTCGGCTTGGTCATTCTGGATCAGGGCGAGCTGACCTAATGCTACTATCGGCTCAACGGCTTCTGGAGCCTTGCGTTGTGCGGTCAGAAAGTACTGCCGGGCCTGATCAGGTTCTCCCGCCGTTAGGGCGAGATTGCCCCGAGTGAGCCTGGCCTGGATGCTGTCGACATCGTCCTTGACCCAGCGCTCCGCAGCTTCAACGGCCGCTGTCATGTCGTCAGCTCGAGCGTAAACCTGGATTAACACCTGGCGGGCCTGATCGAGTTTCGGTGCGTGCTGCCTGACATGACCTGCCTGAGTAATGGCCCTTTGATGTTCGCCGCGTTGGCTGAGATAGCCTGCGTAACGCAGGCGGAGCTCATGATTGTCCGGATTGATGCTGAGCGCCTTCTCCATCAGCGCTTCACCGGTTTCTGCATCGCCATTTTCCAACGCAGCGATGGCTACAAGGGTAAGAATTTCGGGATCGGAATCGCCGTTTTCCAGTTCCGCCAAGGTCGATTGCGCCCCTTGCGGATTTCCCATTTGGAGCAGGGTGGCGGCCAGCATCTTGCTGGCAATATCTGAGTCGCCCATGCGGGCAATGGGCTCAAGTAACTGGTGTGCTTCCTCGGGGCGACCTTGACGAAAACGAACCAAACCGAGCATTAGAACGGTCTGCTCGTGTTGTGGAACCTGGGCCAGGATTTCATTCAGATAGCGCTCTGCCTTGGCCAGATCTTTATTTCGCAAGGCTTCTTCTGCCGCGATCAGGTTGCTGCGAATTTTTCCGGGGGGAGATTTGGCAAGAATTTCTTCATACACGAACGCTTCAGAGAACTTGCTTTGGGCTCGCAATACATAGATCAGCGCCGAGATGGTGGTGTATTTCTGTGCAGTCATGACATCGTACTGCCCAATATCCTCTAAAGCTCGGATGTAGGCGTCTTCCGCTTTTTCCCAATCCTCATCGGCGTGAGCGAGCTGGGCCTTCCACAGCCATAATTCCGCGTTGTCGCGATTCAGCTCTTCTGCTTTTGCAATATGTTGTCGGGCAGCGCTCTGATCCCCTTGCGCAAGAGCGATCTTGGAAAGGCCAATCAGCGCTTCAACCGAGCCGGAGGCGGTAGAGTTTGCTTGCGCATACGCCGACCGAGCCAGTTCGGGTTTGCCGGCAGCCAGATGTACATGACCCCGTAGCAAAATAGCTTTGGTTTCAACCGACTCTGAAAGCTGCGACAGTTTGTCCAGTGCGGCCAGCGCCTCGTCGTATTTGGCTTGCCGAAGCTTTGCTTCCGCAAGGATCAGATGGGCGCGGTTGGTGACGGAGGAGTCGTGCTCCTGACCGGAAGCGGTCTCCATCAAGCGTTTGACCTGTCGCTCCGCATTAACCGCATCACCCGCCGTGAGCAGGTTGTCAATAATGAGAAAGTACGGCTCGATATTGTTAGGCTGCAGTTCAATGGCGCTTCGGGCTTCCTGGGTGCTGGCCTTGAGTTCACCCTGTCGCTGATAAAATCGGGATTGGTCCAGATGGCTCCGGTACTGAATGTCTTTCTGGCTCATGTCCTTGTCTTCACCGCTACATCCGGCAAGCGCCAGCGTCACGATGAACGGGAGAAGGAAGGTGCGTACTGATACCGCTGATTTCATGGCCCTGGTCCTTTTGGGGTCTTATTATAAACGTCCAGATGTTCAGGTTTTCGCCGGCTCGGCCGAGGTTTCGATCCGGTATTTGTCGGTCAGGTTGTACAGGGTGGGGCGAGTGACGCCGAGTAGGCGCGATGTCTGTGCAATATTGAAATTGCAGGTGCGCAGCGCCTGTACGATCGCATGACGTTCCGCGTTTTCACGTACCTGTCTTAAATTGAGCTGATGATCCTGGGCGGTATGTTCGCTCGGCAGTTCCAGATCTTCGGCGGTCACCCGCTTGCCATCCGCCATAATGGTGGCCCGTTTGATCTTGTTGATCATCTCGCGAACGTTGCCGGGCCAGGCATAGCTGTTGATGGCATCTACGGCGTCCTCCGAGAAGCAAAGGCCCGGGCGCTCCATTTGTTTGCCCAGACTTTTTAGCAAAGACTGGGCAATTACCGCTGCATCGCCCTCGCGCTCCCGAACGGCAGGGACTTCCAGGGTGATTTCGCTGATTCTGTAATACAGGTCTTCGCGGAAATCCCCGCTGTCGATCAGCGATTTGACGTCCCGGTGTGTGGCACAAACCACCCGCACGTCCACAGGAATCGGCTGCACAGAACCAACCCGGTCAACCAGGCGCTCCTGGAGGAACCGCAGGAGCTTGGCCTGAAGCGCCATCGGCATGTCGCCAATTTCGTCCAAGAAAAGGGTGCCACCGTTAGCGCTCTCGATTTTGCCTTTCTTGGAATGCGTGGCGCCGGTGAAGGAGCCCTTTTCAAACCCGAACAGTTCGCTTTCAAGCAGGTTTTCGGGAATGGCGGCACAGTTGATAGCAGCGAAAGGCTTTTGTCCACGCTGGCTCAGGTCATGAATGGCGCGTGCCAGCAGTTCTTTGCCAGTCCCGGTCTCGCCGGTGATCAGTGTGGTGACGTCGGTGGGAGCGACTTTTTCAAGAGTGCGACAAATGGCGAGCATTTGAGGACTGGCGGCCACAATGCCCTTGATGTTGGTGCCATTGCGATGACTGGTCAGATCCTGGTTTTCTCGTTCAAGTTCAGCAAGCCGAAACGCTCGGTGAACCACAAAGGTAAGAATGTCGGCATCCAGGGGCTTCTGGTAAAAATCGCAGGCGCCCATGCCAATCGCTTTGACTGCGTTTTCCTTGTCTTCGCGACCGGTTACAACGATGACTTTGGTCATCGGAGCCAGGCGCAAAATCTCTTCGAGCAATGCGAAGCCTGCGGTGGCCCCGCCCGGATCGGGGGGGAGCCCAAGATCGAGGGTTACCACATCGGGTTCCGAGCGACGCAGTGCCGCCAGCGCCGACTCCCGGTCGGAGGCGACCGTGATATCCAGCTCCTCGCTGAAACACCAGCGCATTTGGCTCTGCAAGCCTGGATCATCCTCTACGATTAAGAGTCGTCTAGTCACGCCAGAAACAATTCCCTTGTTTATCTACCCTGTGAAAATAGCGACGCCTTATTCCGTTGGCATCCTGTGCTTAATTTTTAACTGAACATTGACGCTTTGCAACGTAAAGTCCAAATGTTAATGCGAAACGCCTACTAATTGGCGTTTTTCCTGGGCGGTACCGGCATGGTTTCGGTGAGCACTTGGGATTGCGGAGCTGGTTTGGTTTGCGCCTCGGCCAACGGAATCCGAACCGAGAAGCAAGAGCCGACGCCCGGTTCGCTGGTAACGTCGATACTGCCACCCAGCTTCTGCACATACTCCCGCGCCTGAAAAGCGCCTATGCCCATTCCAGTCAGCCCCTTGGTACTTTCGAATGGCTTAAACAGCTGACAGTTAATAAATTCTTCGGTCATTCCACATCCGGAGTCGTGAATAAACAGCACCACATTGCCTCGGGCTATTTTTAAGGACAGGGTGATTTCGCCTTCCGGTGGCGTGGCGTCCTTGGCGTTTTGGATGAGGTGGCCCAAAACGCTGCGCAGCTGTTCCTCATCGGCCAACACCACCGCCTGAGGCGTCTTGCCTTCCAGGCGGGGCCTGGGCGGAGTCAGACTGTAGTGCTCCAACAGGCTGACCACCAGGCTGGTCAGGTCCAGTGGCTCCTGTTCTCCCTCATCCTCAGGGGAGGGCCGGCGCATATGGCCGACCAGGTTCGACATCTTCCTGACCGCGTGGTCGGTAGTGTCGATCATATCGTCTATAAAGGCCGGGTTATGTCGATGCTTGGGGGCATTCTTGACCAGAAGAGACAATTGAGAAATGACGGTCTTGAGGTCGTGAATCATAAATGCCGAGGCTTTGCTGACGGCTTCGAACTGCATGGCCCGTGACAGCCGATGCTGGGCATCCGCCTGGGCGAGGAGGTTGCAGGTCTGCCGGGCGACGACTTTTACCAGGTCGAAGTTTTCCCAGTTCAGCTCGACCTGCGCGTAAGGTGCACCGACCATCGCAATACCGTAGAGCTCGTTGTCGAGGTAGAGCGGAATCACCAGCCAGGCGTCGGGTATGTTGGCGATCGCCTCGGGAATTTCGAGCAGATCATAGGCCACGGGATCGGCGCGGTATTCCTGCAGGTTCACGATCCAGTCCCGATGGTTAAACAGACGAACCAAATCGGAATTCGATTCGATGTCGGTGTATTTGCCAATCGGCGTGTTGACCGACGCTTTCAGGGTGAAGCTCCCCCGATCATCTTTTAACCAGATTGCCCCGGAGTTGCTTTCGACCAGGCCGGCGAGAATCCTCGTCACTCGCTCCGGTAGAGGGGGATCATCGCTGAGATTGGCCAGTTCTCGGGTCATTTTTAGCCATTCTTCGCGGTAGTCGTATTTGTAGTCGAAAAAGTTCTTGCTGATTCGCACCATCAACTTGGCCCGAATCCGACGGGAGAGAACCAGGGTGGCCAGGAACGCCAGAGAAATGGTGAAGAACAGTACCTGCAGCGCGTCGCCCCAGTCGCCTCCGAGTACCCGGACATAATAGCCACCTACCGCCAGGCAAAGCAGGTAGCCGCCAGCGAACACCAGGGTGCCGGCGTGAAAAACCGCGGATCGGGAAAGCTGAAAGTCGACCGGTTGTTTGCGGGTGTTTATGACGTTGATCGCGAACAGAGGAACCAGTAAGGCATTCACAAACCCACGAGCATTCCAGAACGAATCGGATACCTGGCCAAATAACAGCGCATCGGCATACATGAAGAAGTCAAAAGCGAACAGGGTGGCAACGCCGATGCACAGGTATTTCATACTGGATCGGCCGAATCCTGGAGAGTTCCGCCAGATCTGTTCGACCAGGGACAGCCCAAGCAACGACAACGCAATCTGGCCCAGGAGTCTGGTCTTACCGCTCAGGATGGAGAGGCCAAACACGTACTCCAGCATCCCGAAGCCCACCAGAAGCACCAGCAGGACAACCGTCGAAACACCCAGTATTTTTTTAAGCTGGCCGGTCAGGCTGCCTTGGCGGAACGAGTTCCTGAGCATTGCGAACAGGAGAAGAATCCAGGCGCTGTATCTCAGGAGTTCCAGGAGATAGCGGATGAAGAAGCTCGGGAAGCCCCAGAAACTCTGAACGATCAGCGCCGTAGACCAGAGGGTGGTCACGATCGCCGCGAGAAACAGGGCCCGGTCGATGTCTCGCCGGGTGTAACGCGTCACCACAAGCACTGCTAGCATCCCGAAGGTCAGGGCGGCCGCTACGTGGCTTATCACACTGAAGTCGCTTAGCATCTCTCGCATCCTGCGTGAGTGTCCGCTGATCCCTGACGGTTGGGCCTGCGCTAAACCGGTTTCTTGTTTTCTTTGTAAAACCGGAAAATGTCCTTGAGCTGCCGCTTTGGCTTAAAACCAAACTCGTTCGCGAATGCCCTGCCGTCGATAACTACAGGATACTTGAAAAATGCCATCAGGTACGACGGAAAACTTCTCAGTTTCAGCGTGCGCAGAATCATGGCCGGAAGAATCGGTGGAACCGAAGGGATTGGCAGGCTCTTACAGTGACAGAGTTTCAGCGCGTGTTGATAGGCAACCCAGTCCTGAGGGGCGACATTGAAGACGCCACGTGTCGGCTTTTTATAGGCCAGCACAATGGCGTCGGCCATGTCGTCGATGTGGATAAATTGCATCATCGGTGAAAAGCCTGCCAATACCGGAGCTCGCTGGCTTGCCAGAAGCGTGCTCATGGCGTTCCTGACGCCGGGGCCAACGATGTTGCAGGGCCTGAGAATCGAGATGTTCAGTTCCGGGTAGCGCCAGAGGTAGATATTGGCCAGATTTTCCAGCTCGACTGAATCGATCAGATCGGAGCTAAGCCCGGCGCTCTTGAGAGGAGCCGACTCGTCGATCAGGGCAGGGTTGTAGGCTACTGCGCCGTAGACGTGGTAAGTCGACAACACCACAACTCGCTTGATGCCGTATTTTAGGCTCAGGTCGAGCAGTTTCTGGGTTCCAAGGACGTTGGCGTTGTATCGGCGCATTCGGGTGAGCTGGCTCGACATGATCCGTCCGAGGTGGATGACGCCGTCGAACTCGTAGCGGCGAAAAAGGTCCTCGAAAACCCGCTTATTGAAATCGATGCAGTAGCTAGGGATATCGTCGCCCAGGTAAACCTGCTCGCGGAAATCGACCGCAACCAGGTCGCAATGATTACGAAGCTGTTTTATGACCTGTTGCGCCAGGGCGCCGGCGGCACCAGTGACGAGAATGTGAGGTCTGCGATTCTGGGTCATTAGAAAAGCCTTTTCCGTTCGCTCAAGCCTTTGTCAATCAGTCGGCTAATTTCTGCCTTTACTTTTTCAACGCGCTCCGTGACTTGCTCCTCAGGAATTTCGAGGTCGTCAAAGTACATTGGGTCGCCAAAATTGAGGTGAACCTTGGCTGGCAGCACCACCGGCAGTGCCAGAGGGGCGTATGGAATCCCCAGGGCTTTGGCAAGCGGTTTAATGTTGGCAATCGCAGGGATGGTCTCCTCGCATCCGACCACGCCTACCGGGACAATCGGGGCGTTGTATTTCATGGCCAGATGCATGAACCCACTGCCAAACCGTTTGAGTTCGTAGCGATCTCGGTAGAGTTTCCCGGAGCCGCGAATACCCTCGGGGAAAACGATTACCGCTTCCTCGTTAGCCAGCATTTTGGCGCAGTTGACCGGGTCGCCGAGGACCGCGCCAACCTCGTTGAGCAGGTTTCCGAGCCAGGGCACGGTGGGGAAGAAGCGCTCAATCATGGCGCGGGGCATGCGTGGGGAGTTTTTCCGGGACGCAAGTGCGTAGCCAATAAGTATGCCGTCGATGGGGAGCTGGCCGCTGTGGTTCGCGATGATCAGTACCGGACCCTTGGCGGGGATTTTCTCAACCCCATGGGCCTGAACCCGAAAGTATTTCTCGTAAATCTGCTTGGTCAATGCGAGGCCGTATTTTACCGCCTCATTGTTATAGCCCCACGGGTCGTACCCAAGCGATCCAATAGGCTTGCGAATACGATTCACTTGTTGTTCAAGCTCTGCAGGCACCAGCCTGGACTTAATAAACGACGCCAGACTCATGCTGACTCCCTGTTTGCTAGCGGATTAAATACTGGGATCAGGCGCGGCCGATCAGAACTCCCAGCGTATGGCTCTGGCCTTCATTAAGCACGCGGTAGTCGCCACTGGCATTGGCAGTTTCGACGCAGAGCATGTTTTTCCAGGCCTCGTCGCGAAAGTCGGAGAGTGTCGCGGCCTTGGCTGGGCCGGGGTTCCAGACCACCGTTGAATCGCTGCCCACTGAGGAGAGCTTGCGCTTGCCCGAAGGAGTCACAATGGTCATGGGCGCTCCGCTCTCATAAATCCGGTCGGTTTCGCCCTCGAAATAGACGGCCCCTTCCTGCCAGCAGTATTCCCAATCACGAAGCGTATCAATGTAATGACTATCGCCCAGCCCCAGCACCCGGCTGCGCCCGACGTCAGCCGTTGGAAAATAGCTGTGCAGGGCCTGGCTAAAGGCCAGCGGGTGGCTGCTCATGTTGGTGGTGGTCAGTGCCACTTGGCATCCCCGGATGGAAAAGCTGAAGGTGATGAGAGCAAGAGCGTGGCCACTCCAGAGGTCATGGAAGTCTTCATTGGCGTCCAGCGAGAGGCTGATTTCCACCTCGTGGGCGCTTTCTCGCACGTCTTCGAGCTTCCAGAGGGAGGTGCGGGCGAAACCATGGGCCTTGTCGGTGTGAATGCGCTTCCGGACCTCCGGGGCATTCCTGGCCGGGTCACCAAACCAGGGCCAGCACACCGGCACGCCGCCACGAATGGCGCGGCCCGGTTCCATGCGGGCAGTATCGCTGCACCACAGCCAGTCAGGTTCGTCCTTCGGGGCGAAATGGGTCAGATGCGCACCTTGTAGGAACAACGTGGCGCTGAAGAGTGGGTGATTTACGTCCAGCGCTTCCAGTTGTCCAATGGTGCGCCATCGGGTAAAGGACCATTGGCCCGGAGAAAGGGAAAGTGGCGGTCGGTTACTGCTCTCAGACATGGCGTGTTTCAGAGACTCCTGAGTTAACGGTATTTGCCTATACAGAGAGTAAATTAAATCTCCCGCCCCGGCGAGAATTCCGCATAGAATATGGCCAAATGTTCAGGAAGCAGTCAATGGAACACTCGGTTGTTATTGCCCTTAAAGACCAACACTTTGAACCTGCCGGTTCCATTGTTGAGGCGATTGCCAGCGGCGGCGAACTTGCCGGGCTGACTCCTGGCAATGTCGATCCGGTATCCGGTCATTGGCTTGACGAGTTGGCCGACGGTTTAAGTGAGCACGGCTGGATGACGCTCGATGTTGCCGGTGTGCTCGGCCGCCCGCTGTTGGCCAGCCTGGTCTCGGAAGTCGGGTTGCTGGACAAGTCCGACGCCATGAAAAAAGCAGGTATCGGCCGTGGCACCGACCTGACCCGGGATCGCTCTGTTCGCCGGGATCGGATTGTCTGGTTGCAGGGCATCACCGCGCCTCAAGCTGCGTTGTTCAATTTCTTCGAGACCATTCAGGCCGGGCTCAATCAGCGTCTGTTCCTTGGACTGAAGCGCTTTGAAGCCCACTACGCTACTTATCAGGCAGGTGACTTTTACAAAAAGCACCTGGACAGCTTTCAGGGGCGAGCATCACGAGTTATCAGTCTGGTGCTGTACCTTAACGAAAGCTGGCGGCCAGAGGAGGGCGGTGAATTGCAGGTGTTCAACCGGGAAAACGATAACGAGGTCTGTGCCCAGGTTGTGCCCGAGGCGGGTCGGATTGCGGTATTCCTGAGCGAAGAAATTCCCCACGAGGTGTTGCCCGCACATCGCACCCGGCACAGCATTGCCTGCTGGTTCCGGCAGGATGAAGTGCCACTGCCGCTCTAGGAAAAAAGCTTTCACTCCAGGCTAGCCGAATTGGCGTTGTAGTCGGCAAACCCATTTGATACTATGCGCGCCGCTTTGAGGGAATTATCCCGAAGCGACGTTATGGTGGCCCCATTGGTGCCTCCGCAACATGAAACCGTGAACTCGGTCAGGCCCGGAAGGGAGCAGCCGCAGCGGTGGAATTGTGTGCCGGAGTGTCGCTGGTGGGGTCACCCCCAGATTTCTCCCTCTCCCGTTATATTCAATCCCCGAATTAGTCTTGCTCTCCGCACGCTGAAAGGCGTTGTTGCGGTGTTTTCTGTGGTTGATCTGTGCTTCTTCTCAAGTTGGGTCCATGCTAAGGTTAAGCCCGTTTTTAACAGCAGTTGGCGGAACATGAGCTACCAGGTACTTGCCCGAAAATGGCGCCCACGCACCTTTGAAGACATGGTGGGCCAGGAACACGTGCTGCAGGCGTTAATCCACGCGCTGGAGAGCCAGCGTCTGCACCATGCCTATCTGTTCACCGGAACCCGTGGTGTCGGTAAAACCACCATCGGCCGGCTGCTGGCCCGGTGCCTGAATTGTGAAACAGGAATTACGCCCCGGCCCTGTGGTGAATGTTCAAGCTGCACCGAGATCCAGGAAGGTCGATTTGTCGACCTGATCGAAATTGACGCCGCCTCCCGGACTGGTGTCGATGATATGCGTGAGCTGACCGACAACGTGCAATACGCGCCCACTCGTGGCCGCTACAAGGTGTACCTCATTGACGAGGTTCACATGCTCACCAACCAGTCGTTCAACGCGTTCCTGAAAACGCTGGAGGAGCCCCCCGAACACGTCAAGTTCCTGCTGGCCACCACCGATCCGCAAAAACTGCCGGTAACGGTGTTGTCCCGTTGCTTGCAGTTTAATCTCAAGCGAATGACCCCCGAGCACATTGCCGGCCACCTGAAATACGTACTGGGCCAGGAACAGATTCCGTTTGAAGATCCTGCGCTGTGGCTGCTTGCGCGTGCAGCAGATGGCAGTATGCGCGATGCGCTGAGTCTTACCGATCAGGCGATTGCCTTTGGGAACCAGAAGCTTGCTGCCAGCGATGTCAGTAATATGCTGGGAACCATCGACCAGCGTGACATAGAGCGACTGGTCAGTGCCCTGGTTGAGCGAGATGGCCCCGGCCTGCTGTCAGAAATAAACCGAATTTCTGACTTTGCGCCGGACTACGGCAATATTCTTGCCGACCTCCTGTCGCTGTTCCACCGGGTGACCATGGAGCAGGTAGTCCCTGGCAGCGCTGACAACGCGTTGGGGGATGCCGCTGAGGTTCAAGCCCTTGCCCGTCAGTTAAGCGCGGAGGACGCCCAGCTTTTCTACCAGGCTGCGTTGATGGGCCGGAAGGATTTGACGATTACACCGGACGCCAGAATGGGCTTTGAAATGACCCTGCTCAGAATGCTGGCATTTCGTCCCGGTGCTGATCGTCGTGAGCCGCCGGCAGTCAGTTCGTCCACCCCGACTGGTTCCAAAGAGCCCCACGACGAACCCGACCCCGCACGATCATCCAGTGCCGGAGCCGGGCAGCAGAGCGCTGCGCAGAAGTCAGAACCAGAGATCAGTGCTGCTGATCAAGCCGCTCCTGAGCCCGTTACCGAGTCGTTGGCTGCACCTGAGACATCTCCTCAGCCTGAGCAGCCAGAAAACCACCAAGATGCTGCTGAGCCAGGGCCGCAGTCAGAGACCGGCTCGGAGTATCTGGCAGAGACCGCGCCTGAACCCGAGTCGTCGGATGATGCCTGGTTGGCCAGCCTTGACGCTCAGGCGCCCGATATCGACTCCCCTGATCAGGATCTTCGGTATGACCAACCCCCGGCCACAAGCCCAGAGACAGCGTCGGAGCCGGAGCAACAAACACAGCCGCTTGAAGTTCCCGTGGCAGAGCCTGCTGCACCAGGCCCAGAACCGGTTACGGCACCTGAGCTGGGCACTGATGGTGAGCTTGTCTGGGAGCGGGATTTTCGCTCACTGGAAATAGTCGGTATGCCTGGGAATCTTGCCAGTCACGGCGCCTTGGCCTGGGACGGTAACACGGCGGTATTGACCATTGACGATGGCCACGCGCGTCTGCTCAACGCCCGGCATGAAGAAAAAATCCTGGCTGGGTTGAGAAGTCGGTTTGGCGATGCCACTGAATTAAAGATTGAACCGGGCAATCCCGGGCCGCATACGCCAGCCGCCTACGAAGAGCGCCAGCGTAAGGCGCGTCAGCAAGCGGCCGAAGAGGCGATCCGTAAGGATCCGGCGGTAAAGTCCATCGTTGAACGATTTGAGGCGCGGGTAGTCGAAGACAGTATCCGGCCAATTGAGACAAGCAGGAGATAGCGACATGATGAACAATATGGGCGACATGATGAAAAAAGCCCAGAAGATGCAGGAAGAAATGCAGAAGGCCCAGGAAGAAATCGCCAAGGCGGAAGTAACCGGCGAATCTGGCGCAGGTCTGGTTAAAGTCACCATGAATGGTCGTCACGACGTTCGTCAGGTGCAGATTGATCCTTCGCTGATGTCAGAAGAAAAGGAAATTCTTGAAGACCTGCTGGCAGCCGCCGTGAACGATGCGGTGCGTCGGGTTGAAGCGAATCAGAAAGAAAAAATGTCCGGGATGATGTCGGGCATGGGCATGCCTCCGGGCTTCAAGATGCCGTTCTGAGATCGGATCGACCCCTGAACTCAATTTGAGGACGTTTCATGGCATTCAGCCCACTGGTTGACGAGCTGGTCGAATCGCTCCGGTGTTTGCCCGGTGTAGGTCAGAAAACCGCCCAGCGCATGGCCTTTCACCTGTTGGAGCGGGGACGCTCCGGTGGCAGCCGTTTATCTGATGCTCTGAGCAACGCCATGACCGGCGTTCGCCGGTGCAACAGCTGTCAGAATTTTGCAGACACCGAAGTCTGCGGGATCTGTGACAACGGCGCCCGCCGCACCGGTACTCTGTGTGTCGTTGAAAGCCCCTCGGACCTGCTGGCGATCGAGCAAGCTGGCGACTACCGCGGCGGTTACTTCGTGCTAATGGGGCACCTGTCACCCATTGACGGCGTTGGCCCTGAAGAAATCGGTATTGAACGCTTGCTGGAGCGGGTCAACCAGGAAGGGGTTAGCGAGCTTATTCTCGCGACCAATCCGACCGTGGAAGGTGAGGCAACAGCACACTACATTGCCGATCGCCTGGATGGCCGCGATATCCTGATCACCCGTTTGGCCCACGGTATACCGGTGGGTGGCGAACTGGGTTACGTCGACGGTTTCACGCTGACTCATGCCTTCCGCGGCCGCAAGCCGCTCTCCGAATAAATCATCACCAGGTTACCTTATGACATCTCCAAGCCCGGCTGTTGAAGTCCCGCCAGCTCCTGACAGGATTAACTGGATTACCGAGCCGTCGGCACTGGACGAATGGCTGGAGGGGATCGGGGATAGCCTGCTGGCGCTGGATACGGAGTTCGAGCGGGTAAACACTTTTTACCCGATCCCAGGGCTGGTGCAGCTCGGTTACGATGATAACTTCTGTCTGGTGGACCCCGATGTGGCCGAAGCGTCGGTACGGTTCAAAGAGCTTCTGGCGGACCCGAAGACACCCAAGCTGCTGTACGCCATGAGTGAAGACCTTGAGCTTTTCAGGCACTGGCTGGGCATTTTTCCGAAGGGCGTTATCGATCTTCAGATTGGTGCAGCGCTGGCTGGGGCCGGTTTCTCCCTCGGCTATGCCCGGCTGGTGGAAAGCCTGTTTGGCGAAACACTCGACAAGTCGGTGACGCGCTCCGACTGGCTGGCAAGGCCCCTCAGCGAAGCCCAGCAGCGCTACGCCGTGGACGACATTCGCTTCCTCGAGCCTATGTACCAGTGGCTGCTCGCGGGGCTAGAGGAGCGGGGGTTGGTGTATGCCCTGAGCGAAGAATCCAGCCGGTTCGCCGATGAGCTCGCGTCTCAGGACAACCCCGAGAATCACTATCTCAAGTTGCGGGGCGGCTGGACTTTAACCACCCAGCAGCAAGGCGTACTTCGCGAATTGGCTCAATGGCGCGAACAGGAATGCCAGCGCCAGGACCGGCCCCGGAATCGGGTCTTTGCCGATGCCCTGTTGATTGCAGTGGCAGAGCACATGCCTCAATCTCGTGCAGCATTGTCGAACATACAGGGTGTGCCATCCGGGGCAGTTCGTCGCTATGGCGATGTGTTGCTACAACTTGTTGAGGTGGGCCGTGCTGCGGATAATTCCAACCTTGAGCGCATTGCGCCGCCACTGACGCGAGATCAACAGGCCTTTTTCAAGCAGTTAAAACGTCAATTTAAAAGCGCGGCAGAAGCTGCTGATATTCCAATAGAAATTCTGGCACCAAGAAAGCGCCTCGAAAAAGTTGTCCAGGAACGGAGTCTGGCCGGGCACGTGTTTTTTCAGGGATGGCGAGAACAGATCCTGGCACCGGTCCGGGCGGATATTGAGGAATTGCTGAGATCATGAAAGAAAGAGAATTTGTGTCTGTATTTCGCAGCAGCAAAAAGCGGGATACCTATCTTTTCGTACGCCGCGGTCAGGATTGGAATGGCCTGCCGGAAAGTCTGAGAACGGTGTTTGGCCAACCGGTACACTCCATGGACCTGATTCTGACGCCGGACCGAAAGCTGGCCCGGACCTCGGGTGAACAGGTACTTGCAGCGCTTGAAGAGAAAGACTTCTTCCTGCAAATGCCGGAAGAGCACGACGGTTACGTCGTGGATTTCAAGAAGAAGATAGAGCCTCGCGATTCATGATTGCGCAGATTCCCTTCTGGCAGCGAAAGCGTCTGGACGAGATGACCCTGGCAGAATGGGAATCCCTGTGTGACGGTTGCGGTAAATGTTGCCTCAACAAACTCCAGGATGAGGACACTGACGAGGTCTACCATACCGACCTGGTTTGCCGCTACATGGACCAGCAGAACTGTCACTGCACAGTCTACTCGGAGCGGCTGAAAAAAGTGCCGGGTTGCACCGTGCTGACACCGGACACGGTAAACGACTACCATTGGTTGCCCCAGACTTGCGCCTATCGCACTCTGGCTGAAGGCCGCCCGCTAGCGGACTGGCACCCATTAAGGAGCGGCGATCCGACAACGGTGCATCAGGCAGGGGTTTCAATCCGTGACAAGGTCGTCTCGGAAGCCCAGGTGCCTGAAGATCAATGGGAAGAACACATCATTCATTGGATACTGTAATGATCGATACTGACGCACAAGTGGCCTACGGGATTTTCTGGTCCGCCTACGCAATTGCCTTCGTTGTGTTTTTTTACATGATGAAGCAGTTGTTCCGATACCTGCCTCTGTACGGCGTTAGGACGCTGTTGTCCGCAGCGCTGGTGGCGTTACTGCTTACCCCGGTGGAGTCGCCAGAGCTTGCAGACTGGTGGATCCCGGCGTGGCTGTACGGCGGCTATGAATTGGTGCTTGGTGAAACGGAGGCCGCTGGCCGGGCTCTGTTCAATCTCGGCATTGCCGGCCTGGTGATGCTACTGGTATGGATACTGGATCTCGTTCGCTATCGTCTGGTTCGACGCTAGCGGAGGGGCCAACAAAAAAACGGATAATGCCTTGAACGCGACTATGTCCAGATTGCAAACGTTGATGTTCGTTTTTGCCATGGTGCTCCCTGCTGTGGTGCAGGCGCAGCAAGCCCCGGAGTTGGTCCTTGCTGACAAATCCGATGTCCGCATCATCGTGGACATCTCTGGTTCGATGAAAGGCAACGACCCTGACAACTTGCGTCAGCCTGCGGTAAGGCTGCTGGCTGAGATGCTGCCGGAAGGTTCAATGGCCGGGCTCTGGACCTTCGGCCAATACGTCAACATGCTGGTGCCTCATCGTGAGGTGACTGAAGAATGGCGGTCCGTGGCCAGGGACAAGTCAACCCAGATCAATTCGGTTGCCCTCAGAACCAACCTTGGCAAAGCCATCGAAGTGGCGGGCGACGGCTATTACACGGGCGGCGTGCTCGAAAACACCCACTTCATTTTGCTGACCGATGGCAAAGTCGACGTGTCGAACGATAGTGGCAAGAATCAGCAGGAAGAACGCCGGATTCTTGAGACTCTTGTCCCCGAACTGGCCCAACAGGGCGCCACTTTCCACCCCATCGCACTTTCCGCCGAAGCGGACGCCGAGTTCTTGAGACAACTGGCCCTTCAATCTGGTGGCCGTTTCCAAATTGCGGATACTGCCGAGGCCCTCAGTCGGGCATTTCTGGAAGCATTGAACGCAGCAGTCCCGCAGGAACAGATTCCAATCGAAGGGGATGGCTTTACCGTCGATGAAGGCGTCTCCGA
This sequence comes from Marinobacter sediminum, assembly GCF_016820575.1. Lineage (GTDB taxonomy): Bacteria > Pseudomonadota > Gammaproteobacteria > Pseudomonadales > Oleiphilaceae > Marinobacter > Marinobacter sediminum. The sequence goes on from NZ_JAEMQH010000002.1 coordinate 824,738, forward strand.
GTTCACCGCTCTGGTTTTCTGGGGCGAGCAGGAAACTCGGGATACCCGAAAGCTGACACTTGAGAAGCCCGATGGCAGCTCGGTGGCGCTTACGAGCCTTCCGGAAAACGTGCGTTGGACTCGGGAAGCGGGTTATGACCTGATGACCATCACCAAGCCAATGTCAGGCCGGTGGCGTATTGCAGGTGAACTGGGTGAGGGCAGTCGCGTGACAGTGGTCAGTGATCTGCGAATGGCGGTGAGCCCGGTACCAGCGGGATTTTCCGAAGAAACGCCCATTGATCTGAATATCGCATTCTATGAGGAAGGCGAAAAGATTACAGACCCGGAGTTTTTGCAGGTTCTTGATATTAAAGTCCGTGTGATTTCCGAGGATGGCCGTAGTGGGACCAAGGACTTATCGGCTGAGCCTCCGGTAGATGGAATGTTCACTGACACCATTGGTCGGCTACCCCAGGATGGGATTTACCAGATCGAGGTAGTTGCCGATGGGCAGACCTTCGGTCGGAAATTCAGCACGACCACTGTGTTCAGGGCCGTCTCGCCGGCGCCGGATCAGCCTCCGGGTGATCTGGAACAAGCCGACGTTGCGGTAACCGACGAAGCTGAAGCTGGGTCTCCGCCGGAACCCATGCCCGAGGAGTCAACGCCCGAGCCGAATTTGGTGGCAGAGCCTGCAAGCGGTAATGAAATTGTCAGTCCGATTGACGTCAGTGAAGTTGAAACACCAGAGCTTGCGGAAGCTCCGGAGACGGAAGCCGAGCCCATAGAAACCGGGGACGCTACTAACAGCACTCAAAGCGCGTCACCGATGCCCGTGTGGGTGTTCGGCGCTGGTGCTGGCGGCTTGGGCCTGCTGGCCCTGGTCTGGCTGGCCTTGAGGAAAAAGCAGGCCAAAGCCTCCGAAAATACTGACGCTGCCGAGGCGGACGAACCCGTGCCGTTGGAACCTGAAGAGCTCGAGGCGCCGGAAGAGAAACCGGAAGCAGCCGTGGCCAGCGAGGTTGAAGACGAAGAGGCCTCTGATGACATTCCTGAGGTAACGGAAGAACTGGACACTGCGAACGATCCCGCAACCCCAGAGACAGATGTCGATGAGGTGCCTGACGAGGAGATCCCGATCGCAGAGAGTGTGGTGCCGCAGGAAGTCGGCGACGAAGAAGAAAGTGGAGAACCGGTCGAGGAACCGATCCTGCAGGACGCCGAAAGCGATGAGGACGAATTTGGGCTGGATGACTTTGATCTGTCCGAGTTCGACGATCTTCCAGGCCACAGTGATCTTGATTCTGATGAATCGGATGAGCAGCCCAAGCCTGACTCCGATGACCAGGGCCAGAAAAAGTAACCAACAGGAACTAACGCGATGAAGTTTACCGGTACTGACAAGTACGTAGCCACCGATGACCTGCAAATGGCTGTGAATGCGGCGATTTCGCTCCAGCGTCCGCTGCTGATCAAAGGCGAGCCCGGCACCGGCAAGACCTTGCTGGCGGAGGAAATGGCAGCCGCACTCGGCATGAAGTTGATTCCCTGGCACATCAAGTCGACCACCAAGGCCCAGCAGGGGCTTTATGAGTACGACGCGGTGTCCCGCCTGCGCGATTCCCAGCTGGGTGACGAAAAGGTCAAGGACATCAGCAACTACATTGTCAAAGGCAAGCTGTGGGAAGCGTTCGATGCGGATGAGCAGGTCGTGCTGCTGATTGACGAAATCGACAAGGCCGACATTGAATTCCCGAACGACCTCCTGCTGGAACTGGACCGGATGGAATTCTATGTCTACGAAACCCAGCAGTTCGTGAAGGCCAAGCAACGCCCGATCGTGGTGATCACCAGCAACAACGAAAAGGAACTGCCCGACGCGTTCCTGCGCCGGTGTTTTTTCCACTACATCAGCTTCCCGGATCACGAAACCATGCAGGACATCGTGGATGTTCACTTCCCGGGCTTGCAGCAGCAAATTGTCCGTGATGCCATAGAAGTGTTCTTCGACGTGCGCAAGGTTCCTGGATTGAAGAAAAAGCCGTCGACGTCGGAACTGATCGACTGGCTGAAACTGCTGATGGCGGACGAATTGTCTGCCAAAATGCTTCAAGAGAAAGACACCAGTTCAGCATTGCCGCCGTTGTACGGTGCTCTGGTCAAGAACGAGCAGGATGTTCACCTGCTGCAGAAGCTGGCCTTCATGGCCCGTCGTCGCAGCTGATACTCAGCAAGAGTCTCGTTTTATGTTGATTGATTTTTTTCTCGAAGTTCGGCGTGCAAAGGTGCCCGCCAGCCTGCGTGAGTTTCTGGACCTCCTGGAGGCGCTGCAGAATCGGCTGGCGTTTGCCGACATGGAAGAGTTCTATTACCTGGCACGCCTGTGTCTGGTGAAGGACGAGCGCCACTTCGATAAGTTTGACCGCGCGTTCAAGGCTTACTTTGAGGGTATCGAGAACCTTGAAGACCTCATGGAAATGCTGATTCCGGACGATTGGTTGCGTGCCGAATTCGAGAAGCACCTGTCCGAGGAGGACAAGGCAAAGATAGACACTCTGGGGGGGCTTGAAGAGCTGATCGAGACCTTCAAGAAGCGGATGGAAGAGCAGAACGAACGCCATGCCGGTGGCAACAAGTGGATTGGAACCGGAGGAACCTCCCCGTTCGGTGCCGATGGTTACAACCCGGAAGGGTTCCGTATCGGCCAGAAAAATGGTCGCCACGGCAGAGCCGTCAAAGTGTGGGAAAAGCGCGCTTTCAAGGACCTTGATGACAGCATCACCCTCGGGATTCGCAACATCAAGGTAGCGCTGCGTCGCCTGCGCAAGTTTGCCCGCCAGGGTGCTGCGGACCAGCTTGATATGGACGATACCATTCGTTCAACAGCTCGAAACGCCGGTTATCTTGATCTGAAGATGGTCCCGGAGCGGCATAATTCTGTGAAGGTTCTGATCTTCTTTGATGTGGGCGGCTCTATGGACCCGCACGTGCGGGTTTGTGAAGAGCTGTTCTCGGCGGCCCGGCTCGAGTTCAAGCACATGGAGTATTTCTACTTCCATAACTTCGTCTACGAGAGCGTCTGGACCAACAACATTCGGCGAATGAACGAGACGACGAGTACCTGGGATATCCTTCACAAGTATTCGCCGGACTACAAAGTGATCTTCGTCGGCGATGCAACCATGGCGCCCTATGAAATCTCCCATCCCGGTGGTTCCATAGAGCACTGGAACGAGGAGGCGGGCGCCACCTGGTTTCAGCGCATATCGGAACATTTCCGCAAGGTAGTCTGGCTGAATCCGCTACCGGAAAGTTACTGGGGCAATGGCGGTTCTCTGGGTATGGCCAAGCAACTGGTGAATGATCACATGTATCCGCTCACCATCGACGGTCTCGAATCGGCCATGAAGCATCTGAGTAAGTAAAAAAAAGCCGATGCGGTTGAGAGCATCGGCAAAGCTCGGCATATCAAGCGGGGGTGCCCTGAAAGGCGTCCCCGCTTTTTTTCTATACGCAAATTAGGGGCCACCCAGGAAAAACGGCTATTAAACAGCCAGCTAACATGGCCAACTGACTTACCGTCCTCTAGCACCTCGATCGTCACTCCTGTCACTGTTAAAAATTCCGACACCGTAAGTTTCATTTTTGGACTTTTCCAATTGGTGATCTGGATACCGTTCTTGCGAGTTACCGAGTGTTACGCTTCCTGTCAGCTTGTAACAGGAAAAGGCCCTCACCAGGACGGCAGGAGGAAAAACGGCATTATGTTGGGCACAAAACCAATAAGACGGCGCCGGATACACCCAACACTTGGGATGCTTCTCGGGTTCTCTTTTTCTCTACCTCTGCTGCCGTCGGCAGCCCTTGGGTCAGACATCGACCATGCCATTGACCAGCTCAGAGCAGAGGTTTCTGAACATTCGGCACGAGTGTTTGCTTTGGAACAGCGGCTGCTGCACCCGGCTGATAGTCGCCTGTCAGTTTTTCTGACGCTGGGTAGTCCGGATGCCTTGGGGCTTGATTCGATTGAGCTGTTCGTCAATGGCAAACCGGTGGTGTCTCATCTATACACCGCGCGGGAGCAGGAGGCTTTGAAGGAAGGCGGGGTTCAGCAGCTGTTTGTTGGCAATCTGCCGAACGGTAGCCATGCGCTGAAAGCGGTAGTCACGGCTCGATCGGGCAATGACCGTTTCGTGCGTCGGGAATCGAGCTACCGTTTTCAGAAGCGTCCGGGGAGTGTGCAGCTTCAGATGACTCTGGAAGCCAAAGCGCCGGATTTTGAACCTCGTGTGTCGTTTCTTGAGTGGAAGTAAGCACCCATGATGTTCCGTACGTTCTCGTCCCTGAATTTCGTTTTCTCTATGGTGTTGCTGAGTGCTGTTCCGTCTTTGGCGGTTCCGGCAACTGGCCAGGCATCGGAAAAGCTCAACGAGGGATTGGTCCGTTTTGGCGTGACGACGGGTGAGCTTGCACCGGTATCAGAGCTTTCAGAGCAGCTCAAGGGAGAGTCCGCAGAGTTTCTCCGAGCACAGGTGCTCATGAGTACGGGAAAAACGGCCGAGGGTATTGAGGCCCTGAAACAGGTGGTTGAGGGCCAGTATCACCGCGCTGAAGCCGCGCTCTTGCTGGGTCGTTATCAGGCGGCTCAAGGTGAGATTACAGAAGCCAGGCAATGGCTTGAACTTGCGGTGCGTGTTGGCTTTGGAGAAACACGGCAGGAGGCTGGCTACTGGCTGGCCGAGCTGGAGCTGGAATCAGACAGGTCCGAGAAAGCCGGGCAGGTACTGGCAAAGATGGAGGCAGGATTCTGGGCCGCCAACGGGTATTTGAATCTGTCCAGCGAATACGCTCGCTCCGATCTGAATCCCACCCGAGCGCTAGTGGCTTTGCGAGTCGCGATGGCCATGGCGGAAAGGGATTTGAATGCGGATCGAAAGGACCATTTGTTGAATCGCCTTCGGGTTCGGGCTGGTTACCTGGCCTTGCAGAATGGCGAACCCGACAAGGCAATCGGGTTTTTGGAAAAAGTCTCCCTAGAGTCCGACAGTACGCCCCACGCCCTGTACCTGCATGGGCTGGCACTTGCTAAAAAGGGCAATCATCGCGCCTCAATGCAAAGCTGGCATCGAGCCAAAAAATTCCCGCTGGCGTTTTCCGGTGTGGCGGATGCCTGGATTGCCATGGGGCGCGGATTCGATCTGTCCGGCTACTTGGGGCAGGCCGGCGAGGCCTATGTTGCGGCCAATGCCGCCTTTGAGAGCGAACGCGTTACCCTGCGCAAGCTGGCTACCGGAATACGCGAGCAGGGCGCCTACAAGTCCTTGGTTGAAGATTCACGGGCATCCGATCTCGAGTGGTTCCTGGCAGACAGCCGAACGCTGACTCAGCCAAGAATGGCCTATCTACTGGATTTTATGGCGCAGCCTGAGGCCCAAAGGGCTGTGCGCCGAGTGGCCGCGCTGAGGGAGCTAGGCCAGGGCCTGGAAAAGCAGCAAAGGGATCTCGGCATATTTGCTCAGTCATTGGCCGATCAGTTGGTATTGCTTGATGCCCAGGGTGATGGCGAGGCCACTGAGCGTCGCGAGCGCCAAATGACATTGGCTCGGCGGCTGGAGGAGCTAACCACGGAGCCGCTGGATGCTGCTCAGGCAGAGGTCCTTCGCAATGTCTCGGAAACCCTCTCAGCCTCCGCCGACAACCTGCAAAAACTTAAGGGCCGAGTTAGCGCTCGACCGTTCACAATCCGAAAGCAGCTGGATCAAACTCGAACACTGAGGAATCAGACTGAGCGGCTGTCGGCTCAGAGCTTTTTCCTGGCGCAGCAGGCCGAGAAACACCTGGATCAATTGGCGCTGGAATACGTCAGTGAGCAGGACAATGAAATGGCTAATGCTATCGATAAAACCGCACAACAGATCGCCCACCTCTATGAATACCTGGCGCTGGAAAACCTTGCGGAGGCGATTCAATGAGACGGTTCGTTTGCGCGCTAATGTCTTCATTGCTGATGCCGCTGCCGACGGCGGGCCAGGAGTCTTTTCGGGTCGAGCTCGGTCGCGACGGCGAGACCATTGCCGATATGCGTCCGGTGTATCTCAAGTTCGAATCCAGGCCGATGCCGGCCATTTCCCCGGCGGAAGTCGCCCGCCGGTATCAGCAATTGTTCCGGTCGTCTGATGAGCCAGCTGTGCGGATTGACGCGCTCAACCGCCTAACCAATATCCGCGATCGCACTGGCCAGGACCTGGGTTTTTCACCCGAAGAAGAAGAGCGTGTCTATGGTGAGGTTCTCAGCAGTTACGAAGCCATACTTGGGCAGGGTTCATTCGGAGGTCGCCTTGACGAATTGCTATACCAGATGGCCAAGGCTTATGCACTCACCGGGCAGTCGGAACAATCTGTAGATCGGCTTAAACAACTGGTGGGCCTTTATCCCCAGTCCCCACTCGTGCCGGAGGCCCGTTTCCGGATTGCAGAATCAGACTTTTCCGCCGGTCGATTCGCTGAGGCAGAGACCGGCTATCGGGCCCTGATAAACGGCGAACACGCCGGTGCTCTCATTGCCAAAGCTCAATACATGCTGGGATGGAGTCAGTTCAAGCAAGGCCCGTCTGCCTGGGAGCGCGCGGGCCTTACGTTTCTGTCCGTTCTAAACGAATTCCTTCCGGACGCTCATAGCCTTCAGAATCCACAGACATCGGCGGTCGACGCCATTGATGACACATTCCGGGCCCTGGCCCTGATGGCTGCACGGAAAGAGGGGCCGGATACGTTGGCTGCCTGGCTTAAAGCAGAAGCACCGCGACACTGGGCGTATCTGTTATTCGACCGGCTTGCTGATTTCTATGCGGTTCAAGGCGATTACGAGGCAAGCGTTGCCACCAACAAGTGGTTTGTCCGTTCTCATCCGAACCATCCCAAGAACCCTGCGTTCATGGCCCAGATTGCCGCTGTGTGGGAGCGGGCCGGAAAACCTGACGCAGTTCGTGCCGCAAAGGCAGATTATATTGCGATGTATGCGGCCCCATCGAGTTATCAGGGATTGTCTGAGCCGGACCAGGCGAGGTGGCAGTCGTACAGTCGGACGCTCGCCGATTTCCACTACAACCAAGGAACCCTGGCCTTCGCCAAAAACGATAAGGTTCGGGCTCAGGGCGCGTTTTCCGCAGCCGCTAGCTACTATGAATCCCTGGCATCACGCGCTGGGTCCGCGGGTCAGCTATTTCGCCTTGCCGGTGATGCGCGGTTGCAGGCGGGGCAATATCTCCGGGCGTTGTCGGACTATCAGCGGGCGGCCTATCAAACTGACCATTACCCAGAGGCGGCCGATGCCGGCTGGGCGGCCCTGGTCCTGCTGCGCGATGGTCTCGAGGCCGACCGTCGAACTACCGAGTTCCGGCCTGACTTGGCAACGGTCTCTGTCGAGTCTGACCGATTTGAACAGAGCTTTCCTGACGATTCTCGCCTTTCCGGTCTTACTGCCGATCTGGCTTCCCGGTGGTTGGCATCAGGCAATCTGGAATCGGCACTGACCTATGCAGGCCGGACTGCCACCAACGCCAAAGCCTCTGCTGAGGAACGCTACGCCGCCTGGTTGGTGATTGCCAAGGCGCGCCAGAGCCGGCGGGAATATGCTTTGGCTGAACGGGCCTGGAAGCAGGTATTGCAGGAAATGCCGGAATCGAACAAGAACGATTCGGAGGGGAATGCAAAACAACAGCTGGCAGGGGCCATTTACCGTCAGGGCGAAGCGGCTAATGCGCGCGGCGACCTGACCAGTGCGGTCGAGCATTTCACCCGAATAGAGGCAGTTTTGCCAGGATCGGAAATTGCCATCAAAGGGCGCTTTGATGCCGCCAACTCGTTGCTGAAAGCGGGCCGGTGGGCGCTGGCCATCGAACAGCTCCGCCTTTTCCGCACCAGATTTTCCGACCATGAACTGGCGGCTGGAATCAGCGACAAGCTGGTCCATGCTTACGTGGCCTCGGATCAGCCTGTTCAGGCCGCCAATGAATTGCTCGGCGCCGCGTCGACCGCGGCCGAGCCTTGGCCCCTGCAATTAAAAGCCGCCGAGCTTTTCCACCTGGCCGGCGATCAGGGCAACCGCGACCGGCTCTACTTGAGTTACCTGAAGACCAATCCGAGCGCTGAAGACGCCGAACAGCACCTTCAACTTCAAACCATGCGGCATCGGTTAATCAATTCCGGTGAACCGACCGGTAATCTTCGGTCGGCTATGGTGGCAAGTGAATTAGCCAGTCCGTGGCACTCTGAAGAGTCCCTGGCCTGGTCAGCCCGGGCTGCCTTGGTGCTCGGTGCCAGGGATGCCGCGATCTTTACCTCGATCCCCCTTAGCCAGCCACTGGCTGACTCGCTGGATCGAAAACAGCGCGCCCTGGAGAGTGCCCGAATGCGATTTCTTGAGGCTGAGCAGCTGGGAGGGGAGGCCGTGCGCTCGGAGACGCTGTTCCGTCGTGCCGAACTTTACCGGGTTTTTGCTCAGGACCTGATGACGTCGTCGGTTCCGGCAGACCTGAACGAACTTGAGGCCATGCAGTATCAAATGTTGCTGGAGGAAGAGGCGTTCCCCTTTGAGGAAAAAGCAATTGCCCTGCACTCCGACAATCATCGTCGAGTGACAGACCACGGTTACGATGGCTGGATTGGCAAGAGCCTGGGCGTTCTGGCTCAACTCAACCCTGGACGTTATAGCCGTGCCGTGCGGTGGATGACGTGGAAAGACCAAAATGCGTCGAGTGGAGGGCCGGGCTGATGGGTGGCAGAAGTGAGGTTTGCGCCCTGTTGTTTGGTGTGTGCTTGGCCGTGTTAGCGGGCTGCTCTGGCCCGGTGGTTAAGCCGCAGGCACAAGTCGATCCCGCTCTGGCCGCGACTCTGGCAGAGCAGGGTAGGCAAGCGTTGGAGCAGGGCAATGCGGGGGCAGCCAAGCGTGCGTGGCGCCAGGCAGTAGATTTAAATCCCGCAGATCCTGTGGTGGTAAACAATTTGGCGCTGCTGTTGGTCGAGGATCGCAGCTTCGCGGAAGCCACGTCACTGCTGGAGCGTGGGCTGGAGCATTCACCCAGGGTTGCGGAGCTTCATTACAACCTCGGGGTGATTGCCGAGCTGTATCTCCTCGATCTTCAGAAAGCACTGGTGCATTACCGGCGTTACCGAGAGCTTTCTGAAGCGGAAGATCAGGCAGTGGCCGGCTGGATTGCTGACCTCGAACGGAGGCTGGACTGAATGAATGAAATCAGCGGGTGGGCAGCAACGGTTAGGCGATTGGTACCTAGCCTGGTCGCGGTCTTTTTCGCTCTTACTGCTCACGCTTCATTGGCCTCGGCACCGGGCCAGAGTCCCGAAGAGCAGGGCATAAACCTAAACGTGGAGGGGCTGTCGGCGCGCATTGGCGAGGATAATCCGCGTGTGCTCTATATTCTGCCTTGGCAGGCGCCCACCTTGCCGCGCCGGCCACGGGAAGAGCTACAGGATCAGTTTCCGACGCTGACTCAACCTGTGGATCCGGTCATTTTTGAGGGTCATCGGCTGTTTCGCGAATCTCTCAATCCATCGCTTCTGAGCCCCAATGAGGGCTCGGTAATAACAACACAATAACCACGCAGTAATCACGGAGAGCAGACACATGCTGGACACGATGGTTCGATTTTTTCAGGAAGGTGGGCCGTTTATGTATCCCATCGCGGTGGTGCTCGCCATTGGGCTTGCGATCACCCTCGAGCGCTTCTTTTACCTTGCCTCGGTTCGACGCAGAAACCGTGTGGCCTTTGAGCGTGGGATCTTACCGCTGCTGCAGAAACGTGATTACCAGCGTGCGATGAAGGCCGCCAGTAATTCTGACAGCGCCATTGCCGCCATCATGGGTGCAGGCATTGCGCGCTTGCTGAACCACAGCCGGCGCGAGGATATCGAATACGCGATGGAAGAAGGGCTGATGGAGGTATTGCCTCGCCTGGAAAAACGCACCCAATACCTGGCCACCCTTGCGAACATTGCCACCTTGCTGGGTCTGCTGGGCACGATTATTGGCCTGATTGCTGCGTTTACCGCGGTCGCGGCAGCCGACCCTTCGCAGAAGGCAAGCCTGCTGTCAGAGAGTATTTCGATCGCGATGAACACCACGGCATTTGGCCTTATGTCGGCTATTCCTCTGTTGATGTTTCATGCGGTGCTGCAAACCCGGACCAACGAAATTGTCGACAGCTTCGAAATGGCAGGCGTCAAATTGTTGAATATCATCTCGGATCAACGCAGCCAAACCGCCCTGGCTTAATTCAGGAATAGTTCTGACATGGCTATCACCTCATGAGTAAGTGTGTATGAGACGCCGACATCGAAGAATGGCTGCTTCACCAGATCTGGACATTACGCCGTTCATGAATCTGATGATTGTGCTGGTCCCGGTTTTGCTGCTGGGCATGGTTTTCAGCCAGGTGCGCATGATTGAGCTCAACTTTCCCGGTCTAGACACGGTGGGTTCAGGGGAGGCTCAGGAACTCAGGCTGGTGGTTACGCTAATTCCGGCTGGGCTCCAGGTTGCTGACAGTGAGCGCGGCGTCATCGTGGCATTGCCAGCGAATAACAACGAGCAGGATTTCGGCGGCTTGAGGCAGGTATTAAAGGAAATAAAGCGCCGTGCCCCCAATAAGACCGACGTCATTCTGGAGGTGGGAGCGGATATCGATTACCAGACACTGGTGCACGCCATGGATACGGTGCGTTCGTACCCGGCCGTTGTTGCCGCGAGTGTGGTTGAAGGCGAGCTCTTCCCCGATGTTGCGTTGATGGATGCGCCGGCAGATCGACAGCTCGCCGATGCTGGCGGTGTTGCGGCCAGGGAGGGCGTATGAAATCGTCACGCAGAGCAGGAAGAATTCGGCGTCATTACGGTCGAATGCACCGGGCAGGGGGGCTCAATCTGGTTTCTCTGATGGACATTTTTACCATCCTTGTTTTCTTCCTGATGGTTAACTCGTCCGACGTCACAGTGATGAAGAACACGGCCGATGTCGCTTTGCCCAAATCCACGGCCGAGCAAGAGGCTGCTGACTCCTTGGTGGTTCAGGTGGCCAGCGGTGTGATCCTGGTTCAAGGCCGTGAGGTTGCCCGGCTGGATGGGATCGAAGTGAGCGACGTTCACATCGCAGGCTTGGCGGACGAGCTCGCGTTCCGCCGTCAGCGGCAATCTGCCGTGCCTGAAGCAGGCTTCCAGGTGACCATCATGGCCGGGCGGGATACCAACTACCGGCTGTTGCGCAAAATCATGCAAACCTGTGTTGACCAGCAATTCCGGCAGGTCCGCTTGGCCGTTGAGGCGGAGGTGCACAATGGCTGACCTTCGCCAGTGGAGCGCAGCCAGTGGCGAGCTGCCTTGGAGTTCCGCCGCCAGAGAAGATCGCCAGTTCGCTATTATAGCCGCACTGGTCGCCGTTATTTTCCTTCCTGTTTCACTCTGGATTCCCTCCCTTCACGTTCCCGAGATTGAACGTTCCGAGGCTGAACAGGTTCCACCACAACTGGCTCGTTTGGTGGATCGGCCAAAACCGATTGTGGCTCCTGAACCCAAACCGCCGGAACCAGAACCCGTCACTAAAGAAGAGCCGGTTCCTGAAGCCCAACCAAAACCCGCGGTTGAAAAGCCTGCGCCTGAACCGGCGCCTAAACCTGAACCCGTTGCTGCCAAGCGTCAGACTGCGGAGCAGGCGCGGGAAAAGGCTTCCCGTTCCGGTTTGCTTGCCATGAAGGACCGGCTCGCCTCCTTAAGGACGCCAGCTGTAAGTGAATCTGAGGGGCTGCGAGCAAACACCCGTGCTGAAATGGCAGCGCAGAACATCAAACCCGCATCGGAAGTTTTTCAGGGTAGTGGTGGCGTGACGGATTCTGCGACACCTCAGGCTCAGGTTGCGGTGCAGGGGCACCGGGTGAAGGAGGTCAAGGCTGTGGCAAAGCCAGTATCCAAGGTGGCCAGGCAGGTCCGGCCAGAATCGTCGGTGGGTGAGCGGGCCATGAGTAACATACGCAAAGTCTTTGACGCCCAGAAAACCGCACTTTATTCCTTGTATCGCCGTGAGTTGAGGCAAGACCCAACGCTCGAGGGCCAACTCCTGCTGGAGCTGATCATCGAGCCTGATGGCTCAGTATCGGCCTGTCAGGTCGTCAGTTCGGAATTGGGTAACCCACCGTTGGAGCAGCGTATCGCCATGCGAGTCCGGCTGTTCAACTTTGGCGCAGATGATGTGGAAACCAGAAAAGTCCGGTTTCCCATCGATTTCCTTCCGGGGTAGACGGCTAATCAGCCCTCAATGGTGATTTTGGGGAGGCGAGGTTTGTTCAAGGACACCTTTTCGGTGGGGGCAATCACCCGGGCCTCACCAGTGACTACCCGCTGGTTGTTCTGGTTGCGCACGTCGCACTTGAAGACGACACGGTTTTGCGCCTCTTTGCGCAGCACGTGGAGCGTGACGGTGAGGGTATCATCCAGTTTAACCGGGCGTTTGAACGACAGGCTCTGTTCCAAATAGACAGTGCCCGGGCCAGGCATAACGGTTGCCAGTGCAGCGGAAATGAGTGATCCACTCCACATTCCGTGCGCGACGCGTTCCTTGAACATGGATTCGGCGGCATATTCGGAATCAAGGTGGACCGGATTCAAATCTCCGGTTACCGCCGCAAACAACACCAACTCGTCCTCAGAAAGGGTTTTTACATAGGTGGCGCTGTCGCCTTCGTTTAGCTCGTTGTAGGTGATGTTTTCCAGGGTATCCAGAATATCGCTCATCGTGTGCTCCGGACGAATTCGATTCGAGTACAAGTGTTTAGGCTTGCTCCCTGAAAACTACCTCATCGTTCACAAAACTGCTATTCTCTCCCCACTTTTTTGACTCTGATACTTTTGTAGGGTTGATTTTGATCAGCGTTGCACAAGTGGATTATTACAATCAGAAATGCCAAACAGGAGATGGTGATGGATTTCGAGCAGTTCTATCAGGATAAATACCCTGCCGGCGTACCTCGTGAGGTCGACCTGAACAAGTACAGCAGCATGGTTGACGTATTCGACCAGTCCGTTAAGAAACACGCGGACCGTCCTGCCTTTAGTGCTGTTGGCGCGACTCTCACCTACCGTGATCTGGACACCCAGAGCCGCAACTTTGCGGCGTGGCTGCAAAATAAGACGGACCTGAAACCCGGCGATCGCATTGCCGTCCAGATGCCGAACGTTAGTCAATATCCTGTTGTGGTATTCGGTGCCATGCGCGCCGGTTTGATTGTGGTGAACACCAATCCTCTGTACACCACCCGCGAAATGGAGCACCAGTTCAACGATTCGGGTGCCAAGGCGCTGGTGGTATTGGCCAACATGGCTGAGAACGCTGAGAAGGTCCTGCCGCATACCGGTATTGAACACGTGATTGTTACTGAGATTGCGGACATGCATTCGCCGATCAAGCGGACGCTGCTGAACGCCGTGATTAAGCACGTGAAGAAGATGGTGCCTCCTTTCAATATCCCCGGCGCCCATAAATTGCCGGCGGTACTGAGCGCTGGCGCACGTGAGAAATTTACGCCGGTTGAGTGCAAGAAAGACGACATTGCTGTGCTGCAGTACACCGGTGGCACCACCGGGGTGGCCAAAGGGGCAATGCTGACCCACGGCAACCTGGTGGCAAACCTGCTGCAAACCCGCCCGATGATGGGCGATATCGTGGTCGAAGGTCAGGAAGTAGTGATCGCGCCTCTGCCGCTGTATCACATCTATTCCTTCACTTTGAACTGCGGCATCATGCTGGAAGCCGGTGCGCACAACGTGCTGATCCCGAACCCGCGTGACATTCCAGGCTTTGTTAAAGAGCTCAAGAACCACAAGTTCTCGGCGTTCCTTGGCCTGAACACCCTGTTCGTGGCTCTGTGCAACAACGAAGAGTTCCGGAACCTGGACTTCAGCAGCCTCAAGCTGACATCGTCCGGTGGCATGGCCCTGACCAGCGATACTGCGAAGATGTGGGAGAAGGTTACCGGTTGCGAAATTTCTGAAGGCTACGGTATGACCGAAACCTCACCGGTGGTGACTTTCAATCCCCACGTTGCCATCCAGCTGGGTACCATTGGCCTGCCGATTCCTTCTACCGTAATCAAAACCATTGATGACGACGGCAACGAGACGCCGGTCGGTGAGCCGGGCGAACTTTGCGTCAAGGGGCCGCAGGTAATGCGTGGCTACTGGCAGCGCCCGGAAGACACCCAGAAGTCGTTCACCGACGATGGATTCCTTAAAACCGGTGATGTTGCACTGGTCCAAGAAGACGGTTACATCCGTATCGTTGACCGTAAGAAGGACATGATCATCGTGTCCGGCTTCAACGTGTTCCCGAACGAGATCGAAGACGTGGTAAGCAGCCACCCGAAAGTGGTTGAGTGTGCCGCAGTTGGTATTCCTGACCCCAAGAGTGGTGAAGCGGTGAAGGTATACCTGGTGGCAACGGCTGAAGGTGTCAGCGCGAATGAGCTGAAGGAATTCTGTCGCGAGCGTCTGACGGCGTACAAAGTGCCCAAGCATTTTGAGTTCCGCGAGGAATTGCCCAAGACCAACGTCGGCAAGATACTGCGTCGCGAATTGCGCGACGAAGCCAACGCCAGTTAACTGGCCAGGGCACCACTGGTGTCCGGCCCCGTTCATCGGGGCAGGTGTGAATACAAACCCCGCTTCGGCGGGGTTTTCCATTTTTAAGCGTATGGCTTTCCCGATAGACTGTCGCCAAGCCAGTAACCGATACCGATTGAGAACGACTCCCTATTGCGATGACAAACACCACCACTGATCGAACCAGCGCCGCCAACCCGCCGCCTGATGGCAAGGCGGCCGTGAAAGCCATGATGAGCCAGCTGGAGATCTGCAATCAGCAGGAAGCCGCCCGGATTCTGAAGGCTGTGGCCCGATCCAAGGGGGACCCGGGCCAGAAGGATCTTGAGAAGATGGCCCGATGGCTGGAGCGAGGCCTTGAAAAGGTCCAGCAACGCCAAGCGTTGCACAAGACGGCCAGTTTTCCGGAAGGCCTGCCGGTGTCGGAGCGGGTAGATGACATCCAGCAGGCCATTGAGAACAATCAGGTGGTGATTATTGCCGGTGAAACTGGCTCCGGTAAGACCACCCAGATCCCGAAAATCTGCATGAACTCCGGCCGGGGTATTCGGGGTGTCATTGGTCATACCCAGCCTCGGAGGATCGCGGCCCGCAGTGTTGCAGCCAGAATTTCCGATGAGCTTGGCGAGCAGACCGGCCAGCAAATTGGCTATCAGGTTCGATTCACCGACACGACCTCAGAGCAGTCCCGGGTCAAGGTAATGACTGACGGCATACTGCTGGCGGAAATACAGCACGATCGTTTCCTCGACCGGTACGACACGCTGATTATCGACGAGGCGCACGAGCGCAGCCTCAACATCGACTTCATACTGGGTTACCTGCGCCAACTTCTGCCCAAGCGTCCCGACCTGAAAGTGATCATTACCTCGGCGACCATCGAGGTTGAGCGATTCAGTGAGTTCTTTAACCAGGCACCGGTTATTGAGGTCAGCGGCCGGACTTTTCCGGTGGATGTTCGTTACCGGCCACTGACCGGCGACGAGGACGATCGCGATCAGGGCTGGACCGATGGTGTGATTTCCGCCCTGGATGAAATTGAGCAGCACGAACGCTCCGAGAAACAACCGCCCGGGGACGTCTTGGTGTTCCTGCCGGGTGAGCGGGAAATTCGGAATCTCAGTAAGGTGCTTCGTCATGTAGACCTGAAACACACGGAAATCCTGCCGCTGTACTCGCGCCTTAGCAATCAGGAACAGAATCGGGTGTTCCAGTCGCACCGGGGGCGCCGAATTGTGCTGTCGACCAACGTGGCAGAAACCTCCCTGACGGTGCCGGGGATTCGCTATGTGATCGACACCGGTGTTGCCAGGATCAGTCGCTATAGCGTGCGCTCCAAGATCCAGCGTCTGCCCGTCGAGCCCATCTCCCAGGCCAGTGCGAACCAGAGGGCAGGGCGATGCGGGCGGGTTGCACCGGGCATCTGTTTCCGGCTGTACGATGAAACTGACTTCATCAATCGCCCGGAATACACCGACCCGGAAATCCTGCGCACCAATCTGGCCTCGGTCATTCTGCAAATGGCGACGTCTGGCCTAGGGGAAATTCGCAACTTTCCGTTCCTGGAGGCGCCGGATCGCCGGCAGGTCAACGATGGCTACAAGCTGCTCGAAGAGCTGAGCGCGGTTGATGACAAACGTCGGGTCACCAAACTTGGCCGTACCATGTCCCGACTGCCACTGGATCCGCGGCTGGCCAGGATGCTGGTCACCGCGGCCGACAAGGGGAGCCTGGCAGAAACCCTGATCATCATCGCCGGGCTCAGTGTGCAGGATCCGCGCGAGCGGCCCCAGGAAAAACAGCAGGCCGCGGACCAGGCCCATGCACCGTTTAACGACAAGGACTCAGATTTCGTTACCCTGCTGAACATCTGGAATTTCTACGAAGAACAGCGTCAGGAGCTGTCCCAGAACCAGATGAAAAAGGTCTGTCAGAAGAATTTCCTGAGCTGGATGCGGATGCGCGAATGGCGGGACATTCATCGTCAGCTAACCCTGATTTGTCGTGAGCAAAAGCTGGCGTCGAATAAAGATGCCGCCAGTTATGAGGCGCTGCATCAGGCCATCCTGGCGGGTCTGCTCGGGCAGGTCGCGGTGAAGGTTGAAAAGAAGGAATACCTGGCAACGCGCAACCGGAAGGTGCTGATTTTCCCGGGTTCCAAGGTGTCCAAAACCGGGCCGAAATGGATCGTCGCCACCGAAATCGTGGAGACCAGTCGGGTATTTGCGCGCATGGTCGCGGCCATTCAGCCTGAGTGGATCGAGCCCTTGGCCGGGCATGTGGTCAAGCACAACTATTTCGAACCGCACTGGGAGCAAAAACGGGCCCAGGTGATGGGCTACGAGAAGGTGACCCTCTACGGTCTGGACGTAGTACCCAAGCGACGGATTCCTTATAGCAAGGTTGATCCCGCCGAGTGCCGGAATCTTTTTATTCGCCGCGCTCTGGTGGAAGGGGATTATCGCTCGAAGGCGCCGTTCATTGCCCGCAACCGGGCTATGCTCGACACCGTTGAAAATCTGGAGAAGAAAACCCGGCGCCGCGACCTCCTGGTAGATGATGAGGCGTTGGTTGCCTTCTACGACGAGCGCCTGCCGGCAGATATTGTCAGTGGCCGGCACTTTGAGACCTGGTGGAAAAGCCTGTCTGCCGAAGAGCTCAAGCACCTTGAGCTGACGGAAGAGGATATTTTGCAACGCCCGGTAGACGCTCAGGCGGGTGAGCTGTACCCCGATTACCTGGAGTGGGAGGGCGTTCGCTATCCGCTGAGCTACGAGTTTGAACCCACCAGCGAGCGAGACGGGGTAACGCTGCAAGTGCCTCTCATGGCACTGAAGCAGATTCCTTCCCGGCGACTTGAATGGCTGGTGCCTGGTTTGCTGCGGGAAAAGTGTGTCGCGCTGGTGAAGGGGTTGCCGAAGTCCCTGCGGCGTAATTTTGTGCCGGTTCCGGATTTTGTCGATGCAGCGCTGGCAAATATGCAGCCTTCGAACGAACCTCTTGCCCTGCAATTGGCTGAACAACTGAGGCGCATGACTGGGGTACGGATTGATCCCGAGGCCTGGCCGGAGTCCGAACTGCCCCGGCATTTACGCATGAACCTTCGAGTCATGGGGGATGGTGGCAAGGTCATGGCTGAGGGGCGCGAGACCTCTCAGCTGCAGGACCAGCTGGAAGGAAAGGCGGAAGAGGCATTGGCGTCCGCCACCAGTGAATCCAAGACTACAGAACCGACGGCCGAGCATACCGACTGGCAGTTTGGCACCTTGCCGGAGCAGGTGCAGACCGAAAAGGGCGGCATGCAGGTGACGGTTTATCCCGCGCTGGAAGACCAGGGAAAATCGGTCCGTCAGATTCGCTGCCTCGATCGATTAACCGCAGAAGACACCACCCGTAAGGCCGTGGCTCGCCTGTTCCTGAATCGCTTTGGCAAGACTCTGGAGGATCTGGAGCGCAAGCTGCCGAGATTCAAACAGTCCGCATTGATGTTTGCCCCGATCGGTCGGGCCAGCGTGCTGCTTGATGATCTGTTACTTGCCACTGCAATGCAGCACTTTCTCAGCGACGGCGTACCAAGGACAGCCGAGGCGTTTGGCGAACTGTTTGATCGTCACCGGGGTGACTTTATCCCGGCGCTGGAAGAAGCGGATCAGCGGTTACACCAGGCCATGACGGGCTATCAGAAAGTGGCGAAGAGACTGAAGGGTAAGATCAGCCTGGCCCTGGCCTCGAGCATGGCGGATCTCAAGTTTCAATTGGCGAACTTGGTTTATCCCGGGTTCCTGGTGGCGACGCCACCGGAGTGGCTGGCAGAATTTGGTCGTTACTTTGAGGCGGCGCTGGTTCGGCTGGAAAAGATGCCTCGGGAAATGGGCCGGGAACGGGAGTTTTTGCACACCATAGAGCCCCTGTGGTCCCGCTACGCCAGCAAGCGAGACGAACTGCTTCGCCAGGGCGTTCGGGATCCGGAGCTGATCGTCTATCGCTGGATGCTGGAGGAATTCCGGGTGTCCTTTTTCGCACAACAACTCGGCACAGCGATGACGGTTTCCGTCAAGCGATTGGAAAGGCAGTGGGAGCAGACCCGCATTTAAGGCCAATTCTCCACGCGTCCCTGTCCGTCTCGCACGGTACCTTTTGCTGACGGGCAAATGCCGGAGACTGTGTTAGTATTTCCGGCAGCATATTAGGCAAGTCTTCAGTTTTAATAACCAAGACGTGGGGTTAGCGTGATTAAAGCCGTCATTAGCGGAACCGGTCTCTATACACCGCCGGCGACCATAGACAATGACGAACTGGTTGAAGCCTTCAACCAGTTTGTTGAGATTTTCAATTCAGAGCATGCCGATGCCATTGCCAGCGGTGAGGTGACTGCCTTGCAGCCGTCTTCCTCGGCCTTCATTGAGAAGGCGTCCGGCATCAAACGTCGTCATGTGATCAACAAAGACGGAATCCTGGATCCGCATCGGATGAAGCCGTCCATTCCCGACCGCAGCAACGACGAGTATTCGGTGCAGTGCGAAATGGCGCTTTCTGCCTGTAAAGAAGCCCTGGAGCAAGCTGGCAAAACGGCCGCTGACGTGGATGCAGTGATCGTTGCCTGCTCCAACCTGCAGCGGGCCTATCCGGCGGTTTCCATAGAGGTGCAGCAGGCGCTCGGCGTTAACGGTTTTGCATATGACATGAACGTGGCCTGCAGTTCGGCGACGTTTGGTCTTCAGGCAGCGGTCAACTCGGTTGAGAACGGTGCTGCCCGCTCAGTTCTGGTCGTCAGCCCCGAGATCTGTTCTGGTCATCTCAACTTCCGTGATCGTGACAGCCACTTCATTTTCGGTGACGCGTGCACAGCCATTCTGGTTGAGCGGGAAGAGGACACCAACGCTGGCGAGGGCTTCGAGATCCTCGGTACCCGCCTGAAAACCCAGTTTTCGAACAACATCCGCAACAACTTCGGTTTCCTGAACCGTGCGGATGAGTCGGGTGTGGGCAAGCCGGATAAGCTGTTCATTCAGCAGGGCCGGAAGGTGTTTAAAGAAGTCTCCCCGCTGGTGGCTGAGACGATTCAGAACCAGCTCGAGGACCTGTCGCTGGCGCCGGACAACCTGCGTCGCATGTGGTTGCATCAGGCCAATCTGAACATGAATCAACTGATTGCCCGCAAAGTGCTGGGTCGCGACGCCTCCGAGGATGAAGCGCCGGTCATTCTGGACGAGTATGCCAATACAAGCTCAGCGGGTTCGATCATTGCCTTCCATAAACACAAGGCAGACCTGGAATCCGGAGACATCGGGGTGATCTGCTCCTTTGGCGCCGGCTACTCGATCGGCAGCGTAGTGGTACGCCGCCGATAAGCCCTCGTTATTCGGTTGCCAGTGCCCTCAGGGTATCTGGCAGCCGGGTTGAGGTCCGTGACTTGCGGTCAAACCAGACCACTTTGGCATAACCCTCCGCGTAAACATCGCCCGTTTCGGCATCGGTAAGCACATGGTAAGTATCAAGGCTGGTATTTCCTGCCTTGTCTGCGTATGTTTCCACCACGACGGTTGCCGGGTGATTCAGTTCCTTCAGAAATGTCGCACTGGTCTTTATAATGACCGGGCCCGTAGGTTCTTCCGGGCCACCGAGATTCAGGGAGCTGAGCCACACGATGCGGGCTTCTTCAAAAAAGCGGAAATAAACCGTGTTGTTGGCGTGGCCAAAAGCATCCATATCGCCCCAGCGGAGTGGCACAGATAGCGTGGCGACGTGGTTTCCCGGTACTGACATAAGAGTTCCTCCGAAACAGCGAGCAGAATAAAAACGATAAAAGCGCCGGTATTTTTGACGGATCGAAACGACTTAAACAACCCAAGAGCACACAATGAGACTACTTTTTTTTCGGCGCTGGTATGTTTTTCTGCTCTCAACGGCGCTTTTGGTAGGGCTGCCAGCTGGCCAGGCATCGGCCCAGGCTATGCAGGAGCCGGCACCGAAAGGGGCGGCTGAGGTACGAGTTTCTGATCCCTATGAGGGCTGGAACCGAAAGGTGTTCCGGTTTAACGAGACGCTCGACCAATGGTTCCTAAAGCCGGTGGCGCAAACTTATCGCACGGTTACTCCCAATATCATCGACCGTGGTATCACCAATTTCTTCAATAACCTCCAGGAAATTCGCAACCTCGCCAACAGTCTGTTGCAGCTCAAGGGCGAATCGGCTGTAGTTGCTGCCGGCCGCTTCACCTACAACACGGTGTTTGGGCTGGCGGGCTTTTTCGACGTGGCCACGGCATTTGAGCTCCCCGAACGCCCTGAAGACTTTGGCCAAACCCTCGGTTACTGGGGTGCCGGTTCCGGACCCTACCTGATGCTACCGTTGCTGGGGCCGTCGAGCCCGCGGCATTTCGGTGGTATGGTGACAGATATCGTTGTGTTGCCATCAGCGTGGGACGCGGTTGACAGTCCGACCGACCTGTATGCACGGGGCGTACAGGTTGTCGACAAGCGGGCCGATTTAATCCCGGCCGAGAGTTTCATTTCCGGTGACAGCTACATTTTTGTCCGAAATGCGTTTCTCCAACGCCGTGAATACCTGATCAAAGATGGCAAAATGGTGGACGACCCCTTTTCAAGCAGCAATGATGAAGACGTGATGCTCGAAGATTTCTGACCCTGTACGTTTCTCTTAATAACAGGAGGTTTCCGGTGATCAGGGACCCAAGAATAAAGAAGTTCCGCAAAATGCTCGCCGAGGCACCGAATTACGAGGTCTGGAAAGCGGCGGCTCTGGAGCTTGATTTTCTTGAGGGCAGTGCCGAGTGGAAAGAGGACTTCGCCTCCGATCTCTACCATTATGAACTGATCTACGATCGCCTCAGCAACCTGAAACAGTATCGCCAGCAGAACGACTTCGAACGCCTGAAGCGGGCACTTCGCGAGGGTCTGCACCATGACCTTGGCAATATGGGGAACCCGGCTCTATACACCCACTCACGAGTAGGCACCAAGCATCTGGTTGAGGAGTACATCACCCAGGTCTGTGAGTCACTGGATTACCTGTGCGATCACCCGGTGCCCGGTTTCCCCATTTCGGAAAAGCTGCAGTTCTTTCGTGACACCCTGACCAGTTACGGCCGTCCCTCGCTCCTGCTCAGCGGCGGCGCGACCCTTGGTATGTTCCATTTTGGTGTGATCAAGGCGTTGTGGGAGAAGGGGCTTTTACCCCAGGTCATAGCCGGCTCCAGTATCGGCGCTATTATCGCGGGCATTCTGGGTGTCCATACCGACGCTGAGATCCCGGAAATGCTGGTGCCGGAGAACCACAATCTGAAGGCTTGGAAGTGGCGCGGGCTACTCAGTGCCGTGCGCGGCGAGGGCCTGATGGATCAGGACCAGCTTAAATCCTGTGTGCGCGCCAATATTGGCGAGTACACCTTTGAAGAGGCCTATCAGCGCACAGGTCGCTCCATCAACGTGAGTGTCTCGCCTATCCAGGCGCACCAGAAAGCCCGGTTGCTGTGCGGCTATACGTCGCCTTACCTGATGGTTTGGAGTGCTGTGCTTGCCAGTGCTGCGGTGCCCGGGATATTCCCCCCGGTTACCCTGATGAAGAAGGACATTCACGGTAATGCGCTGCCGTACATGCCAAGACTGAAGTTTGTGGATGGATCGGTGGTGAGTGATCTTCCCATCGAACGCCTGATGCATCTGTACGATGTGAATTTCACCATTGTCAGCCAGACCAATCCGCACGTAGTGCCGTTCCTCAACGACCGTGGTATGGATGAAAAACTCTCGATCCCGAGCCTGCCGCTGCATCTGCTCAAATCTGAAATTCAGTTTCATGGCCAGGGCGTTTTCGATTATCTGCGCAAACGGCTAAAACCGGAGTTGCTGAGGCAGGTGTCCGGTCAGCTCCATACCATAATGGCGCAGCGTTATTCCGGCGACGTCACCATTGCGCCATCCTATTCGTTCAAGGACTATCGCCGAATTCTGTCCAACCCGGAACCGGAATACGTCAGAGAGATGATCCTGGCCGGCGAGCGTGCCACCTGGCCGAAAATCTCAATGATCCGGTCCCATGCCCGCATCTCCAAGACCCTCGAACGTTGTGTTCGGCGCTTGAAGGAGCAAAATCGTCGAACCACCGACCTGCGCCTGGTCAGCAATTCAGTTTCCGGCGAATCGTGAGATGACAGGCCCGCGAAGCCAGCGGTATGATACCGCGAGAGAGAGCCGGGGCTTGCGTGACACCGCCAGGCCCGGCGCCTGAGCACCAGACTGGATACCCATGTATTACGACTTTTTCGGCTTTCGGGAACCGCCGTTTTCCATTGCGCCCGATCCCCGCTACCTGTACCTCAGTGAACGCCATAAGGAAGCCTTGGCGCACCTGATGTACGGTGTTAAGGGGCAGGGCGGCTTTATTGTGATTACGGGAGAGGTGGGAACAGGGAAAACCACGGTGTCCCGGTGTTTCATAGAGAACGCGCCGGAAAATGTCGACATTGCGCTGATTCTCAATCCACGGCTTTCCGCTCGTGAATTGCTTTCATCCGTTTGCGATGAAATGGGCGTGCCGCACCCCGCCAACGCGACCATCAAAGAGTTGGTTGATCTGATTAACCAGGATCTGCTCAGTGCTCATGCCGCCGGGCGGCATAAGGTCCTGATAATTGACGAGGCCCAGAATCTTTCTGCGGATGTGCTTGAGCAGCTGCGCCTTTTGACCAACCTGGAGACCGCTGAGAAGAAACTGTTGCAGATCGTGCTGCTGGGTCAGCCGGAATTGCAGCAGATATTGGCAATGCCAGAGTTACGTCAGTTGAATCAGCGGGTAACCGCGCGCTACCACCTCGATGCTATCGGCCGGGCGGAATTACCCAACTACTTGAGCTATCGCCTGAGTGTTGCCGGTATGCGCGGAGACATTTTCAATTCCGGCGCTGTTTCTCGCCTGTACAAGGAAAGTCAGGGCATTCCCCGGTTAATCAACCTCATCAGTGATCGCGCTCTGCTGGGTGCTTACGCTGAAGGCGAGCATGAAATCACCACAGCACACATTCGCCAAGCGGCCCGGGAAGTCCGGGGCGATACCTCCGTTATGCAGGCCAGGCAGGCCGCCGGGGCCCGCAAGTCATCCGGTTATCTGCTGCTCGCCGCTTCGCTCCTGGTGGCGGTAGTGGGAACGGTCTGGCTGGCGGATCGCTGGCCGGTGACCGTGACTGACATCCAGGCTGGATTTTCGTCCTCATCGGTGCAGGCTGGCATAGTGGAGCGAGGCGACTCGGAAAATATCGATCAATCCGGCGCGTTGGCATCGGCTTCGAGTCCGGCACCGCAAGAACTGCAAGGGCCGTCAAACGCTGTCCCGGCGGTCGAATCGTTTGAATTTTCTTCGGACTCCATCAACCTGGTGGACGCATTCCGTTCTTTGTTCAAGCTCTGGCAGTATGACTATCGGCCGGAAGCCTTCCCGACCGCCTGTCAGTATGCCCGCGCCGAGGGCATGGCCTGCCTTGACCGCCAAGGTACTCGTCGCAGCCTCGAGTTCCTGAACCGGCCCGCTATTCTCGAGCTTCGGGACCAATCCGGAAAACGCGGCTATGCCGTGATCAAGAGCTTGGACGGAAGCATGGCCACGATCGTTACGCCTGAAGGCGCTCGTGAGGTTACGTTTACCAGTATTGAGCGGTATTGGTTTGGTGATTTCCGCATCCTGTGGCGGCGCCCGGACTTTTTGGATGTGCCGGCGGACAGCGGCAACCGCGAAGAGCAGCTGTGGATCGGCGCTCGCATGATGGAGCTTGCCGACAAGCACAGCGAGTCGAGTGTTGAGACGGGTAGAATCAATCGGATGCCGACGGAAAAGCAGATTCGCTGGTATCAGGACTTGAAAGGACTGACGGTTGATGGCATCGCAGGCGCCATGACCATAATCCAGATCAACAACGATCTGGGTGGGCCATTCCCCCGACTGACACCACCAGCTCCGTCGGAAGGTCAATAAGCATGTCCTACATACTCGATGCACTCAGGAAATCTGAGACAGAACGTCGGCAGGGCAAGGTTCCCGATTTGGGGCATCAGGTTCAGCTGATCCATCGCCCCAAGAAAAAGACAGTATCGCCTATCGCCTGGCTTTCGTTGGCGCTGGTCGTAAATGCCGGGGTTCTGGCGGTACTCTTCTGGCCGCAGGCGTCACCCGTGGTCGCAGTGCCGGCTTCCACACAGCCGGCGAGTGTCGTCAGTGATAAAGCGCCTCCGACGGATGTTGAGACCCAATCTGTTCAGGCCGAGGTGTCCGAATCCGTGCCCGAAGCTGACCCCAGTTCCGTCAGGGCGCAAGCGGATGAGCCGCTGGCAGAGAGTGGCAGCGTTGCATCAAACGAAAGCCCGCGAGAGCGGCCGACGATCATTGTTCCTGCTGCAGAAGCATCCCGCGACAATTCGGTATTGCGAGCGCCCGCGCCGGCTGGCAGGGTACCGCATCTGGTTGAACTTCCCCTTTCTTTTCAAAAGAGCGTTCCTGACTTGACCTTCAATAGCCACATTTACGCCTCCGATCCTTACGCCAGTCGCGTCATGATCAATAGCAACTACCTGCGTCGGGGCGACAGCTTCTCGGGGCTCCGGGTGGAAAGCATTACCCAGGATGGCGTGGTGCTCAGCAAGCAGGGTCAGCGTTTCCGGGTCGGCATCGTTCGCGACTGGGTGAGCCCGCGCTGATGGCGTTAACCGACGAGATCAAACAGCAGATTCAGCAGGGTTATCGGGACGTTCTGGCAGGCAAGGAGGTACGGGCGCGCTATGGCCAGAGGCTGATGATTGCCGAAATCGCCCGATACATGGGCGATATCACCGAGAACGATGGCCAGCGCACCTCACCAGCTTCGGCTTGCGTAGTCGAGGCCGGTACCGGTACCGGTAAAACCCTGGCGTACCTGATTGCCGCGATACCCGTGGCCAAGGCCCTTGGCAAGACTCTGGTGATTTCCACCGCCACCGTAGCCTTGCAGGACCAGATTGTGCTCAAGGATCTGCCGGATCTGCGCAAACACAGCAACATGGATTTCAGCTGGACCCTGGCCAAGGGCCGGGGCCGCTACCTGTGTATGTCGAGACTGGAGGCGCGGCTTCACGACGAGGGCAATGGCGACAGCGATACCATGCCCCTGTTCCTTCTTGACGGCCCCAAAGGCGAGGAGCCTGGCACCCGTGCCTTTTTTGAAGAGATGCTGGCGAGCTACGGATCCAGGGAGTGGGACGGCGATCGGGATCATTGGCCCGAGCAGATCCCGGACGATGTCTGGCGACAGGTAACCACCGATCACCGCCAGTGCACCAACCGCCACTGTAGCTATTTTGACAGCTGTGCCTTTTTCGACGCCCGCAAGGACCTTGATGACGCTGATATTGTCGTGGCTAACCACGACCTGGTGCTGGCAGACTTGGCCCTGGGTGGCGGTGCGATTCTGCCTGAGCCAGAAAACGCGCTGTTCATTTTCGATGAGGCACATCATCTGCCGGACAAGGCGCTGAATCACTTTGCAGCGTCGGTTCCATTGAACTCCACGCGGCAGTGGCTGAAGCAGTTGTCCCAGGCTCTGACTAAAATGCAGCCGTTCCTGGCGCCGGGAACACAGGCTACCAAGACTCTCGATCGCATCAGCGGTGCATCCCGTGAGGTCGATCAGGTGCTGACCCGGGTTTACGACGAGGCCGAACAGAACACCGGTTGGGAATTCAACGAAGAACGTCGCACCGCCCAATGGCGTTATCCTGAAGGCGCATTGCCCGAGGCATTGGCCGAACTTTCCGCCGAAGCCCGCATTGCCACGGCCAATCTGGTGCGTCACTTGGGGGCTTTGGCCGATGAGCTCCAGGGCGCGTTTGATGAACGTAAAGACCATGAGATTGACCGGGATACCGCCGAGGCCTGGTATCCGGTGATCGGGTCGTTCCACAGCCGGGCAGAGGACCAGCTCCGGCTCTGGGTCGCCTGGTGCGAGCAGGGCGAGGCCAAACCGACTGACAACGAAACGGAATCGGATGAAGCCGACGGTGATGGTGCTGCCAAAAAGCGCACCGGCTACAAGAGTCCGGCTCCGGCTCGCTGGGCGGTCAGGCAGCGCTGGGACCACGCAGAGGACATTACCCTCTACAGCTCGCCAGTGCTGGC
The DNA here is from genome assembly GCF_016820575.1 of Marinobacter sediminum. Classification (GTDB taxonomy): domain Bacteria; phylum Pseudomonadota; class Gammaproteobacteria; order Pseudomonadales; family Oleiphilaceae; genus Marinobacter; species Marinobacter sediminum. Next base: position 851,539 of record NZ_JAEMQH010000002.1, read on the forward strand.
GGACAGCCTGCTGTACTCCAGGCTTTGGTCCAGAGCGTACGGTTCGGTTCTGACCAGTGCCACATTAACGGCGTTGGGGCGTTTTGATCGGCTGCGAGCCCGTGCCGGATTGCCCGAATCCAGCCGCTATCTGGTGGTACCCAGTTCATTCCGCTATGGAGAAATGGCCACGGTGGAAGTCCCCGCCATGTCCATCATGCCAACCGATGATGCCTTCACCGATGCCCTGGTGGAGCGTTTGCCAGATCTGTGGGCGGGCGAGAAGGCAACGCTGGTGCTATTCACCTCACGCCGGCAGATGCAGCAGGTACGCGATGCGCTGGCGCCCGAGTACCCGGACCTGATCATCACCCAGGACGACATGGCCAAGGGCGAGGTTCTGCGCCAGCACTGCAGCCGGGTAGATGAGGGACGCCCGAGTGTCCTCTTCGGTGTGGCCAGTTTTGCCGAGGGAATTGACTTGCCGGGCAAGTACCTGCACCACGTGGTTATTACCCGGCTGCCATTCTCGGTGCCAGACGATCCGATTGAGGCGAGTCTGGCGGAGTGGGTGACCCAGCGCGGCGGCAATCCGTTCATGGAAATCACCGTTCCCGACGCGTCGATCAAATTGGTGCAGGCGGTGGGTCGTCTGCTGAGAACAGAGCAGGACACTGGCCGCGTCACCATCCTCGACCGCCGCATCATTGCACGGCGTTATGGTCAGTTGTTGCTGGACGCGCTGCCCCCGTTTCGGCGGGTGATCGAGTACTGACCATAAAAAAAGAGCCAGCCCATAGGGGGTGGCTCTTATTAACAGGGTTCTTCCGAACCCAGGGCGTCGAAACAACGCGGAGCAAGAAATCTGAAGGCCTGAAGTTTCAGAATTCAAGGAGAGGTTTCCCTCACCATTGAAACCATAATAGGGGCTTAGGGGGCGTAAACGGATCGTCCAAAGGGCGTAGTCCGGGTTCTTTGCAGGGTGCAAACGTGACGCGCGTCACAAACTGAGCTCCGGTACTCAGCCTGATAGCAAGCCTAGTTCCCGTGCCTTTGCCAGCGCCTCGGTGCGCCGGCCCACTCCGAGCTTACCGTAAAGATTGCGAATATGGGCTTTCACGGTGGCGGGTGCGACGTCCATACGAGCGGCAATCTGCTTGTTGGCGTGCCCCTCGTGAATCAGGGCAAGAACTTCCATTTCCCGTTGGCTAAGCGGTTCCGGCAAAACAGTGGCGGTGCGTCCGGCTGACGGGGCTAATGGTCGGGCTACTGAAAGTTCCGCCGAAGGCTCTACAGCGTCCGACAGTTTGTCGAGGACTTGTGTGAGTTCCCGGAACCAGCTGCCGGGTGTGTTTAGTAGGGAAAGCTGCCGAAGCAGGGCACGCAGGTGCGGGCTCTCCTCAATAAACAGGCCCAAGAATCCAGCCTCTGACGCCTTGCGTACCGCCCGATTCAGCATTTCACACGCCTCTTGGGCCCGGTCCTGAAGATCCAGTGCTTCACCATAAACCAGCAGAATCTCCACAAGGTGACGATTGTGGGCATTGCGCTCGGCTGCCGGTAATAGAGCGCTGATGATTTCCTGTGCTCGCTCTGGCTGTTTCTGGGCGACTTTCAGGCGCGCAAGGCTGATCAGGTTCTGTTCCCGGTTCAACGGGTTTTTCGTGGGCTCTGTCTCCGCAGCGTTCAGGCAGGCCTCGGCTTTTTCGAGGTCGCCAAGGGCTAGATGGCATCTCGCTAGAAGGGCCGAACTTGCGGGTGGTTCAAAGACGATGTGCTCCCGCCGTTTGCGTCCCACCTGGGCCGCGTCCTCCAACGCTTCAATGGCATCGGTAAATCGACCCTCACTGAAAGCGAGGTGCCCACGCACGTACTGGATGATGACGTGTTGCCCCGGCTCTGTGCCGCGATGTACATGCTCCAGTAGTGGCGCAAGATGGGTAGCCGCCAGTGAGTGTTGGTTGCGTTCCCGGTAGATCTCGGCCAGGGCGCTGTTTTGCCAGCACGAGATCAGTCGGGGCTGGCTTGGATCAGAGTAATGTTTGTCTACCCATCTGCGGATGTCGGTGCAGCTGCCCAGGGCCAGCTCAATGTCTCCGCGGTTGTACTGAATCCACGCCAATAAGCCGCCGCTGGACAAAACCGTGCTTGGTTTGCGCTCGATCTGACCATAACGGACGGCCGATTGCAGGGCATCTTCGGCATCCATCAGCAGTCCTTTGCCGAAGTAGTCGAGCCCGACCCCATAGTAGGTGACAGACTTCAGGGGGATGCGGGTGTGATCGATGTCCTCCAGTACCTGCCGTGTGAGATCGCTGGCGCTCTTATCATCACTGCGGGTACGCGCGAGGTAGGAGCGCACCAGAGAAATTTCGCTCTGCAGCCCGAGGGCACCTTCGGCGTCCGGGTGGGAGTCGGCAACCCGCTGGTCAAGTAAGTCCTCAACGCTGCCAAGAAGCGGGTCCAGGGCATCAAGCCGGTTGGCAAAGAAGCGGCCCCAGATTCGCAGCATCTGCAGCTGGGGGCTGTCTTCAATCAGTGATTCCGGCAGAAACTCGAGCCAATCAAGTACCGGCAGGTGATAGCCGCTATGGATAAGGTTGTTGCCGTGCTCAGCCAGCACCGCCGCGAGCCATTGCCGGTCACCCTGATGCACGATCTGGCTGATGCCGTCCTGAACGTGGCCATGGTCGAGAAGCCACTCGACGGTGCTGCGCCACAGCGCCTCCGCCCGATTCGGATCCGTTTGTTTTAGCCGTTGGAGCAGCGCGTCCCGGAACAGGTCGTGATAGCGGAACCATTGATTGTCGGTGTCCAAAGGGATCAGGAACAGATTCTGGCTGAGCAATCTCTCCAGCAGTTTTTGGCTGTCTCCGTTTGCCCGAATGGCATCGCACAGGGACGCACTCAGGCGAGGACAACAGGCGGTATCGAGGAGGAACTGAGTCAATTCCTCGGGCTGCTGTTCCAATACCTCGGTGAGAACGTAATCGCTGATCTGTCGTTCGTCGACATCCAATTGGGGTTCCGGTAGCCCGGAACCGGTCCCTGCTGATAGGTCAGCGCTGTTGGGACCGTTGCCGGACAGGGCTGTGAGTTGCATCGCCGCAACCCAGCCTTCGGTTCTTCGACAAATGGACCGGACATCGGCTTCCGATAGGCTAAGCCCCATGGTGTCCTGAAAGAAACGACGGCATTCATCCTCTGAGAACGCCAGCAAACCGGGATGAACGTCTTGCACCCAGCGCCGCACCCGCCAGCGCGACAGTGGCAGTGCCGGTTCTGTTCGGGATGCCAGGGTGACCGTAATTTCGGGCGGCAGGTAACCGATGAAGTAAGCGAAATCCCTCAGAATCTGGGCATGCCGGATAAAGTGGAAGTCATCCAGCACCAGCAACCAGGGACTGGCATCCGCCGACAGTAGATTCAGTAACCCGGTTATTGCGCCAGTTGCGGTATCACCCTCGATTTGGCTGAGTTGTTTTCGGCAGTCTGCCAAGCCAGCCAGCCCGGCGTGTTCAAAAGCGCCGATAACATACTGCCAAAACCGGCGGGGCTCGTCGTCATGTTCGTCCAGCGATAACCAGGCCGTGGGGGAGGGTGTTTCGGCGCACCACTGGCTTGCCAGGGTAGTCTTCCCAAAACCGGCAGGGGCGATCACCAGATTCAGCCTTTTCGGGCTCGCAGGCTTCAGCAATAAACTCAACCGATCGCGATGGACCGCGCGCCGGTCGGTTGTTGGCCGAAGAAATTTGGTGGTCAACAGCATGGGAATTCCGATTACAGCAAGTGTCGATAACGGATTGTGTGCTTTGTCATAGCCAAGTCAAGCGCCGAAATCACAGATAGGCCTGTCTGGAGCAGTGGTCATGCATTTTTGGTCTAAACTAAAAGACAGGGAGCGCCTATTCTAAAAAAGAATGAAAAATACCCTTTTTATGCGTACGCTTGGGAAAAGCGGATTGAGTCCGTAGCCAGCCGAATACCGGGAATCCAGGAGCAGCAGGTTCAATGAAATTACAACAGTTGCGATATATCTGGGAGGTTGCTCACCACGACCTGAATGTGTCCGCAACCGCTCAAAGTCTGTTTACATCCCAGCCGGGCATATCCAAGCAAATACGACTGCTTGAGGATGAGCTTGGCCTGGAAGTGTTTGCCCGAAGCGGCAAGCATCTGACCCGAATAACTCCGGGCGGCGAGATTATCATCCGGGAGGCCGGTGAAATCCTCCGCCGGGTTGAGGGCATCAAAAAAATTGCCCAGGAATTCAGTAACCAGCGCCAGGGTGACCTGAGCATCGCCACCACCCATACCCAGGCACGGTATGCGCTTCCGCCGATCATCAGCGGTTTTATCGAATCCTACCCGGATGTGTCGCTGCACATGCATCAGGGCACGCCGATGCAGATTTCCGAAATGGCGGCCAATGGCGCAGTGGACTTTGCCATCGCAACTGAGGCCATGGAGCTGTTCAACGATCTGATCATGATGCCTTGCTACCGTTGGAACCGCAGCGTCATTGTGCCGAAGGACCATCCGCTGGCGAAATTGGATGAACTCACGCTCGAGAAGTTGGCTGAATACCCATTGGTCACTTACGTCTTCGGTTTTACGGGACGTTCCAAACTCGACGAGGCGTTCCAATCCCAAGGGCTGACACCTAAGGTGGTGTTTACCGCCGCCGATGCAGACGTTATCAAGACTTACGTTCGGTTGGGGCTGGGTGTGGGCATCATTGCCAGTATGGCGTTCGATCCAAAGGCCGATCCGGATCTGGTTGCCCTTGATGCCAGAAAGCTGTTTCGCCCGAGCATAACCCGCATTGGTTTCCGCAAAGGCACCTTCCTTCGGGGCTATATGTACGACTTTATCGAAAGGTTTGCGCCGCACCTGACTCGGGAGCGGGTCGATGAGGCCGTTGCCCATCAGGGCAGCCGGTCAGAAATCGAAGAGTTGTTCAGAGATATCGAGCTGCCCACCCATTAATCAGGTGGGCGCGCTTGGATAGTCGGGAAAAATTGCCGTAGGAGGTTTCCAGGGCAACTCACTCCTTGGCGATCAGGTTACCGGCGTGCAGCCCGCATTCCTTCTTGGTCGCCTCTTCCCACCACCAACGTCCCTCGCGCTCATGCTGGCCTGGCAGGACAGGGCGCGTGCAGGGCTGGCAGCCAATGCTGACAAAGCCTTTCTCATGCAGCTCGTTGTAGGGCGCTTCCGACATCCGGATGTAGTCCCAGACTTCTTTTGATGTCCAGTTTGCCAGCGGGTTGAATTTGATCAGGGTTTTCGACTCTGTCGAGAAGGCCGTGTCTTCCTGAACCACAGGCACGTCGGTGCGGGTGCCCGGGCTCTGGTCCTTGCGTTGGCCAGTGATCCACGCATCCACGGTGCCCAGCTTGCGCCTCAGTGGATTGACCTTGCGAATACCGCAGCACTCAGAGTGTCCATCCTCGAAAAAGCTGAACAGCCCCTTTTGGTTTACCAGACCCTGCACTTCGGCTGCATCGGGAAACAGGACTTCGATGTTAATGCCGTAGTGCTTGCGCACGCGCTCAATGAATTCGTAGGTTTCCGGATGCAGGCGACCGGTATCCAGAGTGAATACCTGCAGGTTGTCGGTCAAACGGTGCGCCATTTCAATCAGAACGACGTCTTCGGCCCCACTGAACGAGATGGCGATGTTGTCGTATTTGTTCAATGCGGCCTTGAGAATGGCGCGTGGGCTCTGGCCTTCAAGTTCGTCCCGGAGCTGCTGAATGTCAGTCATTGCTTTTCAGTACCTGATCTAAATGAGTGAAAAGGCTACCATTAAATGCCTCATAGCTTGAAGGAATGAGGATCTATATGGATATGCCCGATGCATTCCCCGGCAGTTTTTTTTATCATACGGCGCTAACCAAGCCAGAGCATCCGCTCTTGCGCACTTAACTGTTTATCAGGAGACCATTGTGGAACTCGCATGCCTTGACCTTGAAGGAGTACTGATTCCGGAAATCTGGATCGCATTCGCCGAAAAAACCGGCATCGAAGAGCTCAAGGCGACCACACGGGATATTCCTGATTACGACGTGCTGATGACCCAGCGCCTGAAGATTCTGGATCAACACGGCTATGGCCTTCCGCAGATCCAGGAAGTCATCGGCGAGCTGGACCCGCTGCCGGGTGCGCGTGAATTCCTCGATTGGCTGCGTCAACGCTTCCAAGTGGTGATTCTCTCCGACACTTTCTATGAGTTCGCCATGCCGTTGATGGCCAAGCTCGGCCACCCCGCGCTGCTGTGTCACAAGCTCGAAGTAGCGGAAAACGGCCAGATCACAAATTACCTGCTGCGCCAGCGCGACCCCAAGCGCCAATCAGTGCGGGCTTTCCAGTTGCTGAATTACCGGGTAATCGCAGCCGGTGATTCCTACAACGACACCACCATGCTAGGCCAGGCTGAAGCGGGCATCTTGTTTCACGCCCCTCAGAATGTCATCGAGGAGTTTCCGCAGTACCCTGCGGTGCATAATTTTGAAGATCTGCGGCAGGAATTCTTGAAGGCCAGTGCCGTGCACAACGCCTGATCCAGGATTGAGAAGGATAGGGGGCTTGTAACAGCCCCTTACAGATTTTCCAGAAAGTCCATCATTGGCTTAACCTTCGTCAGAGTTTCCTGATACTCGCTTTCAGGGTCGGAATCGACAACGATCCCGCCGCCACCCCAGCAGCGAATGGTGCCTTCGCCATCGCACAGCATGGTTCTGATGGCAATGTTGCTGTCCAGTGAGCCATCCAAACCCCAGTAGAACACCGAGCCGCAGTAAGGGCCCCGCCAATGGGGTTCAAGCTCGTCGATGATTTCCATTGCCCGTATTTTGGGGGCGCCGGTAATCGACCCTCCGGGAAAGGCATCCATCAGCGCTTTGATGGGTGAGATGTTGTCAGCCAAATCGGCCCGAATGTGGCTGACCAGATGGTGGACGTTGCGATAGGATTCGAGCGCGAAGAGTTTTTCCACCTGCACGCTGCCCACCTTGGCATTCACGCTCAAGTCATTTCTCAGCAGATCGACAATCATCAGATTTTCGGCCCGATCCTTTTCTGAGGCCTGCAATTCCTCGGCGTAGGCGTTGTCTTGCTCCTCGTTTCCTCCTCTGGGGCGGGTACCTTTAATCGGGCTGGTGGAAATGGTGCTGCCCTGAATCTCAAAAAAACGCTCCGGAGACAGGGAGAGGACGGAGTAACGTCCGATTCTGATGAATGCGCTATAGGGTGTGGCGTAAGCCTCCGCGAGGGATTGAAAGGCGTCCCAAGGCTCTCCGGTGTACCGTGCGGTAAATTCCTGAGAAAGATTGGCCTGATAGCAGTCTCCTGCAAGAATGTAGCGGTGAACCCTGGCAACATTCTCAATGAAGCTGGCCTTGGTCTGGCTGGGCGTGAACCGACTAACGATTTGCCATGGGTGATCCTTGTTGCAGTCGTCTCGGGACATCCAGTCGGCAAGTGTGTCGCGCGTATGCTGCGGACAGTCTGGATGAATCCAGAGGTAACGGATGTCTGACTCGGCATCGTAGCTGGCGGCCCATAAATAAAAACCGGCGAAGAGCACCGGGAACGCCATTTCCTTACCCAGCCCGTTCAGTCTTGATTCACGTTGCAAGCCGAACTCGTAGGCCAGCACGCCATACCAGCCTCCAAGCAGGTGATTGCCGCTTTTGGTCTGGTCGACAGCGTTCAGCTCCATTGGCTTCGCCATTTCAGCTGCGATCGACTCCACTGAGTGCTCAGCAAGATCGGTCAATCGCAAATGTTTCTGCGCCAGGGCGGTGAAGCCTCTCATTTTGCCGCGCGCATTCCCCGCACCTTCGCTACCGATGTAAGCAAAGTCCTCAGCGCGCGAGGCATTGCTCAACAGGCGCTCATAGGCTTCTCGTGAAAGGGTCGCTATTGATGGCGAGGTCAAAATGTATTCCTTTAATAATCTCTGAAGTGATAAGCCGTGCACAGTTAGCACGTTGTTTCCGGGTAAGTCACGCTGATCTAATAGTGCGCGCACCCTGCGTGATGAAACGCATTTTACTTCACTGAGCAGGGTTCCGGCATTTATTACGCTCAGCAAAAGGAATAAGAACTATGATGCTCGGCTTCCAGTCCTCCCTTTTATCCCGCCTGCACTCATCGGCTCAGGCGCTTCTGACGCCTCGGGTATGTTTCCGGCGAGCTTTTGCACTTGGTGTGACAGCCATGGCTATTGGGTTCAGTCAACCGGCTTTCAGCACGGAGGACATAAAGCAACCCACCCCGGAGCAGATTGCCACAGAGATCCGGGCGAATACTCAGTATCTATTGCAGCATGTCACCAACAAAACCAAAGGCATCATCGAAAACCATGACGATTTTGCTCCATTCGGGGCTGCCCTGATGCCGGATGGCAGCGTTCGTTACGTTTGGGCCGTGCCTCCGGGTGAACCGCTGATCGGGGTCAATGGTCAGCTGGTACTGAACTCCGTTCGAAAGGCGTTATCAATGCAAGCTCAGCAAGGGCGAATTCTGGGCTCAGCGGTGGTTTACGACTACAAGCCCAGCCCGGATTCAGAGATTGACCAGGTCAATATTGAGTTGGAGTATTTAGGCGGCCACGCCGAGGTGGTGGCAACGGAATATACACTTTCCCCCAGTGGCGTGACTTTCCATCAGGGTGCGGCCAAGAAGTATTCGCCGATGGTCTTTGCCGGAAACGGAACCGGTTCACCCCGGTAAGCGGAGTTCGTCACAAAAATTATCGGATCGTAAGTTTGTGTGACAATCCGTTACTGAAATGTGCTTCACCTCGCAGTTTGGTGTGTCACGGTCTGACAGACTGATCTCGCAGCCAGAGGAAATGGCTGTTGAAGAAAAAAATAAAATTCTAGGAGATCTAGTATGAAAGGCCTGAAAAAGATTGCTTTGGTAGCCGCCGTTGCTGCCGCCCCGTTTGCCGCCAACGCGGAATTGCAAGCTCTGAACGACGCCAGCATGGGCGCTGTAACTGGCCAGGCAGGTGTAACTATCGATCTGTCCGCCAACGTGACCATCGGCGAGATCGCTTATGAGGACCAGGGCTTCCTGGCATTCTCTGACGTAAGCATCTCTGGCCAGGGTGGTACGGACCTTGACGACATTCGCTTGACAATCGACGTGGCTGGCGACACAACTAACCGTGACCTGGGTACTGCTGCACTGGGCGCAACCTACCTGGCCGGTGCTGGTTTTGACGTAAGCGGCGCCAATGAGACTGCGCAGTCCGTTACCGACGGTGACCTGGTTATCGGTTTGCGCTCTCAGAGTGGCCTTCCAGTTGATTTCAACCTGAGCATCGGCGAAATCTTCCTGTCCAAAACTGGAAGCACAGTTGGTTCCCTGCAATCACGTGCTAATGGTGGTACCGGCGGCACCACTCTGGTATCGGACTTGAGCATCGATGGTTTCCTCGGTCCGATTGACATTGTGATCAATGAAGAAAGTAACAGCTTGAACGTCAATGCTTACTTCAGCGCCGAGGGTAACCTGACCATGCCGTTCATGGGCACCAGCCTGGACTTCGAGCTGCACAACCGTCGCGGCGCAACAGTGGCAGGTACTGTGGCTGGTACTGATTACAGTTTTGCTCACGCCCAGGTGGACGTAAGTGTCGTGGATAGTCATAACGCCGGTACAGCACTTGCCCCCAATAATATCAGTGCCCTGCGTGTGAATGTTCAGGATTTCTCTGGTGACCTAGACCTCACCAATATCAACACCGGTGGCACCGAAAGCATCGGTAACGTATATATGACCGACCTGGCCGTTCGCGCCGACATGGTCATCTACGGTCACTAAGCTTTGCCTTAGTGAGAAGACCGACGACGCCCTCGGTGAGGGCGTCGTTTTAGCATTCCTTCGTAGTTGTTCTGCAATTCAGACTTGTTTCAGGCTATCCCGCCATCAGTCGGTCCGGAGGTGACATGGTTTCACTGTTAAGGTTTGGCATTCTAGCCACGCTGGTAACAAGTTCCGGCGGTGTATTGGCTGATCTGAAACCCGTAGCCGATGATGAGTTATCGGGTGTCGTTGCCCAGGCGGGGCTGACCGTGGATTACTCCGGCCAAACCACACTAAGCCAGTTCAAATTCGAAAATGCCGGCGCCTATCAGGTGGATGGCATCACCATGGGCGGTGCAGGTGTTACTCAGGCAGGATTTAGTGAAGGTTATGGCGTAAATTTCGATGATGTCAGAGTGACCTTCGATATCGATTCCGATGGCGTGTTAGACGTGGTCTGGCAGCCTGGAATCTCTGACAAAATCGACTGGGGTTTCCGTGCAGATGACGTCACCCTGGAGAGCTCCGGTGCCAAAAAAACGGCCCTGTTCACCAATCTCGAGGCGTGGGGTTTCCTGAAAGAAATTCGACGTCGAGTTAATCCGCCTGCCGCTGACGGTTCATCACAAGGCGTCAGTACCTATTCGGAATTCACCATTGAGAATCTGACAGCAGGCGCCAGCGCTAATACCGTCGGGATCGAGGGTGGATACGTTAAAGGAATGGAGCCGGCAGGATTTGCGGTGCTGGATTCCACCTTCCGACCTCTCTCAGCTGCACAGTCAGGCATCGGCAGGGACACGGTGACCTTAGAGGTGCATAACTTTGCGGCCGACATAGGCATGAGTAATCTGTCGATAGGCGGTGTGGGCCTCGGTGCGGTTACCCTGGACAACGTACGGGTAACCGATACGGCCATTACACTAAACCACTGACGCTCTGCCGCTTATTGATCCGGTACGGCAATCGAAAGATCAAACCCGCCGCCCGGTCTCGGAGTCAGGCTGATTGGCCCTTCGTTAATAGCTTGTGGAATCTGGATTCGATCGATGCCCGGTGGGTTGCCGATTGAGAAGTTCAGATTCTGTCCGTCAAAGCCAATGCCCAACTGATCGTTCAGGAAGGTCTGGGTGAAGGGTTCATCCGGAATCTCTGCCTGCTGGCCAAAAATAATCGGCGGGATAGTGGGTGTGAACTCGGCCGGTGGTTGGGCTCTTGCCAGCTCCTCCTGAGGCAGGAGTAAAGCTCGTCTCAGGAATTCTTCCTCAGCACTTTCCAGGGCGTCCTTTCTGCCTTCTTCCACATATCGCTGCAGGGCTTCCCGGTACGCCTCTTCCTCGGCCTCGGTCAGTACCGGCTCGCCCGGGGAAATGGTCAGTGCACGGATTATGCGCTGACGGTCTGCTTCCGATTTTTGCTGTTTCTTTGGCACGATGATAACGGCGGAGTCCTTGACGTAAGTCTCTACCATTTCATCTGAAGTAAGGGCCTGGACACCCGCCAAGGCGGGTAGGGAAACAGTCATCCCGGCAACTGCGGCGGCTAAGAGGTTCGTGCGTTTCATAGTCAGGTCCTTTTCAGACTTGCAGACTTTCAGGCTTGCAGGATTGAAGGCTGGGAAAGCAGGCTTCTGACATAACAACAGAAACTCTCCGCTCCATAGTCAGTATTCGGTTTGTCCGACAGGTTTTCAAGTTGGTTTTTGTTGCTTTGTGATCAGATTCGACTCAAATCGGGTATTGTTAAGGAGGAGCGACATTCCAGAGGATGTTGTCGGAACTTTCAATGCATTTTGTCGCCTCAAGGCCACCATGAAAAACCAAGTATCAAAGCGCTGGCAACGTTGGGTGAATCGGAGACTTCCCCGTTCTGACGTGCAGACATTCAGTCAGAAGAATATTTTCATTTTGCCGACCGGGGCAGGCGTGGTGTTCGGCATTCTGTTGCTGATCATGCTCATCACCGGTATCAATTATCAGAACAGTCTGATCTACCTGGTAACTTTCTTGCTCGGAGCGGTCTTTGTCGGTGCCATGCATCAGACCCATCGTAATCTGTCGGGGCTGCAGTTGGCATTAGTTCAGCCAGGAGAAGGCGTGGCCGGTGACGAAGTGCCGTTTCGGTTTCGTGCGACGGCCGGGCGCGATGATGCTGTGGCCATCCTGTTGTCGTGCGAGGAATTCAGTCTGGGGGCTACTCACATCAGGGCGGGCCAGTCGAAGGACATGACTTTACCCGTACCCTCTGCATACCGAGGTTACCTCCGGCCTGAGAGAATTCGCGTCGAAACCCGGTTTCCATTCGGTCTTCTCAAGGCGTGGTCCTGGATCAGGCCGGTATCGCCCGGCATTGTTTCACCCAGGCCATTGGCGGCACCCGAGGTAACCAGTACCGTCGAAGCTGGCGAGGAAACAGAACAGGCCAGCCCGGCGACCGGAAATGACCATGCGGACCTGAGGCCCTGGCGTGAGGGCGACCCGAGCCAGCGGGTGATGTGGAAACGATTCGCCAGGAACGGTCAGATGGTCGTTGCCGATTGGGAAGGCGAGCGGGGCAGTCCTCATTGGCTGGACTTTAATGCCTTTCCCGGCGCCGATTATGAACTGCGGCTTAGCTACCTGGCGTGGCTCGTAAACGAGCGCGAACGAACCGGTGCCCGTTTTGGTTTGAGCCTGCCCGGGCAAGTCATCGAGCCAGATTCCGGTTCCACCCATGTAAACCGTTGTCTGCGTGCGTTAGCGGTTTGGGGCGAGGAGCGCCCGCGTGATGCGGTGACCGAACGACACGGGAGCCGGCGACAAAAATCCGATAACGCTGCCGGCCCATCGAGGAGGCGCGCATGAGTGTCTCCGATGGTAGCTCAGTGTTAGTAGCGGCTGATGGTGCCGCAACCGGATTGCCTTCGCGGGCCCTGCTGTGGCTGTTTGGTAGTTTTGCAATTCTGCTTACGCCGCAACTGGATCGCTTGCCCATTTGGCTGATAGCTGCCTGCCTGGTGCTGGCCGGATGGCGCGGGGCGGCACAGTTCGGCCATGTTCGTCTGCCAGGGCGGTGGCTGCGAACCGGCATCATGTTGGTGTTGGTTGCGGTCTATATCGCCACCGTTCAGGGCCGTTTTACCGTGGATACGGCCGCATCGTTTTTCGTGCTGGCGGTCGGGCTGAAGTGGCTTGAGACTCGAACCGTGCGCGATTTCTACGTGTTGTTTTTCATCCTTGCCTATCTCGGCACCGTGAATTTTCTATTTCATCAGGAAATTCATTGGAGCCTCGTCAATATCCTCGCGGTAGCCCTGCTATTAGTTGGCTTGCAGATCATCAACGCGCCGGATCTTCCTGGCAGCGTGAAGGCAGGCTGGAAAAGGCTGGGCCTGATGCTGCTGAAAACCTTGCCCATTGTCGTTCTGCTGTTTGTGTTTTTCCCACGCATGGAGCCACTTTGGAGTGTGCCCCTGGTTTCAGGTCAGGCGAGAACCGGTATCAGTGACACCATGCGGCCAGGCGATATTTCCAACCTGGCTCAGAGTAGCGAGCGCGCGTTCCGAGCCACCTTCGGTGGACAGTTACCGGCCTACCGGGACCGGTATTGGCGAGGGCTGATCCTGGACTATCTCGATGGTGAAACCTGGAGGCAGAGCGAGCGCGATCCACTGCAGCGTCCGGGGCGGGTAGCTCTGGATGGCGGTGTGGGTGAGCTGGAGACCGGCGAGTACGATGTGCTCCTTGAGCCGACGGATCAGCGCTGGGCCTTCGCGTTAGAAGGGTCGCGGGCTGTCTCGAGCAATGTCATTGAGGAGTCCAACGATCTTTTCCGGTTTAGACGGCCGGCAGACACCTCGGTTCGCTATCGTCTTGCCCGTGAGGATGCCGGTAATCAGGCCCGGGAATCTTTGACTTATGAGCAACGGCGACGCTACCTCCAGCTTCCGGCGACCGGAAATCCGCGAGCCCGCCAGTTTGCTCGTGACCTGCGTACCCAATACGGTGACGTCGAGCTGGTCCGGGCGCTGTTAACCCGATTCCGGGAAGAGCCTTACTTTTATACACTCAGGCCGCCCACCATGGGTGAAAACGGCATCGATAACCTGTTGTTCGATTCCCAGCGTGGTTTCTGTGCCCACTACGCTGGAGCCACCACGTTCTTGCTGCGTTCAGCCGGTATTCCCGCACGTGTGGTTGTCGGATATCAGGGTGGGGCGCCCGGCGCCGGTGGGGACTATTTGATCGTCCGCCAGTACGATGCCCACGCCTGGGTTGAAGTATGGATCGGCGATAGAGGCTGGGTTCGGATAGATCCGACGGCCGCCATCGCGCCCAGTCGAATCGAGTCGGGTTTGCGTGATGCGGTTGCGGACGAAGGCTCGTTCCTTGAAAACAACTGGGCGTCGCCCCAGCGTTATGCTGATATCGCTGTGATTCAGTGGGCCAGCCTTCAGCTGGACCGGATCAATTATCAGTGGCAGCGCTGGATTGTGGGGTATCAGGGGCAAACCCAGATGAATCTGATGTCGCGTCTTCCGGGCGGCTTTGGCATGCGGGAGCTCGGCTATCTGACCGCCGGTATTGTCGGTGCGGGCTTGCTCATAGCCGGACTGATTTCCGCCTGGCAGATGCGTCGCGGCGGATCCCGCGATGCCTTTCTCCGCATTATTGGCGGGTGGCATCACCTGAGCGCCAGAGCGGGGGTGCCAGTGCGAGTGGGCGAAACACCATCAACGTTGGCCGCCCGGTTGGCCAGGGCTGAACCGGCCGTTGCCGAATCCGCCAGGCTCTTTGCCCACAGCATTAACAGCCATTACTATAGCGATGGTTCGTCTGCGGGTCGCGATCGCGAGCTCAAACGCCTGCGGCGCCTGTTGCAGACCATGAAAAAACAGCTTCGGCGCCGACATTCAACCACGGGAAAACGTTCTTGACCGATAACGCACGCAATATGCCCTGGCAATCAAGAGCCAGGGCCACGGTTCGAAGCCAATGGTCTGAAGGCCGGTTGCCCCATGCCCTGATCATTACGGGTGAACGTGGTGTGGGCAAGCGTGCCTGGGCCCAGGCAGTGGCGGAGTTACTGCTGTGTGATACCCCGGCTAACGGTGAGGCGGGAGAGCCTGCTGCTTGCGGGCGGTGTAAGCAGTGTGAACTGTTCGCGGCAAGCACCCACCCGGATCTTCGTGCGTATGCACCGGAGAAGTCCCGGATGGTTAAGGTTGATCAAGTGAGAGCGTTGTCGACCTTCGCAGTGGCGTCGCCCCAGGTGGCCCAGCGAAAAGTTGCGATTATTGATCGTGCTGACCAGCTCAACATCAATGCGGCCAATGCGTTGCTTAAAACCCTGGAAGAGCCTCAGCCGGATGTCACCCTGTTGCTCCTGCAGGAGAGCGGGCGGCCACTTTTGCCGACGATTCGTTCGCGGTGCCAGACCGTTACCATACCTACGCCGGACATGGAGGCAGCCAACAACTGGCTGGTGGCTGAGGTTCAGGCTCTGGATGAGGCGGCCCGGCCCTCCGCTCAGGTACTGGCAAAAGCGTTAATGCTCTCCGGCAATGCACCGAGGCTGGCACTGGAATATGCCACGGGTGAGTTTATCGGATTGCGTGATAAGGCGTTTGAGCAGTTCAAGCAGTTCATGAAGGGGCGCGTGCCGGTTGCGGAAGCGGCCAAGGCATTCAAGGCGCTGGGGCTGGAAGACAGCCTCTGGTTATTCGAAGGTTGGGCAGCTGACTTGGCAAGGCTGAGTCTGGGCGGCTCAGCGATCGATACGGAAGCTGAGGAAATGCTTGGCTTCCTTGCTCGATCAAATCCCGCGTGGCGCGCTCATGCGCTGTTGGATATGGTCAAGGAGGCTCGGGAGGCTGGAGTCTACAATGCCAACCCCGAACTGGAAGCGAGCCGATTGTTGATTGCCTGGCAGAAGTTGATGCCGGTAAAACGTAGGGCAGGTTGATGATCCCTGATAGCGCCTTCCTGACAAACAACTGCTATGATTGCGAAAAGACAGGGATTTTTGTCCCTGCAACAACCTATTGAGATCACAAAGGAAAGGTGTCTGTTATGGGGCCCGGATTTGGTGCACGCAGTGGCATTCTCACCCTGACCATTAAAGACAAGGCGGTTCTCTATGCCGCCTATATGCCGTATATCCGCCAGGGCGGATTATTCATCCCGACCCAAAAGCAGTATCAGCTGGGCGACGAGGTTTTTCTGCTGTTGAACCTCATGGATGAGCCCGAAAAAATTCCGGTGGCGGGCAAAGTGATCTGGATTACCCCGAAAGGTGCCCAAGGCAACCGGGCCGCTGGCATCGGCGTCCAGTTCAATGGCGACGACGAGACCGCCCGCACCAAAATCGAATCCTATCTGGCGGGGTCGCTGAGTTCTGATCGTCCCACGCACACGATGTAAGGCGACCCGCGCATGAACGATACCGCGGTACCTCCTAAGGTCTTTCAGAGCGTGACCGATTTCCGGGAGGTGGAGTGGCAACTCAGGAACATTCGTCTTGCGGGTTTGCACTGGCATGCAGAGCGCAAAACCACGAGCGACGTGCCGGTGCTTATGCTGCATGGCTGGCTCGATAACAGCCTGACGTTTATCAAACTGGCCCCTGAATTAGCCTCTCGGTCCGACGTGTATGCGGTTGATATGGCCGGTCACGGAAAATCTGGACATCGCCCGGCCGGGCAAAGCTATTTGTTGATGGATTACGTTGCGGATGTGGCGGAACTGGTTGAAAACCATCTGCTCGCCAGTTCACAAGAACAGGTGGACCTGGTCGGGCATTCCCTTGGCGGTATCGTCTGTGCGCTTTATGCCGCTGCATTCCCGGAACGGGTCCGAAAACTGGTTATGATCGACAGCCTTGGTGCCATGAGCCGTCCGGTCGAACAGACGATTCCGCAGCTTCGGCGAGCGGTCCAGAAGCGGCTGGCGGGTTCGGGGCGGCCAACTGTTTACCCAGATATTGAAACGGCCGCCAAGGCCAGGGAAGGGGGGCTGAGCCCGCTGAGTCCGGAGGCTGCGCTTACCCTAATTCCGCGCAACATGAGGCCCGAGCAGGGCGGCTATGTCTGGCGGACCGATTCGCGTCTGCGCCATCCAACGCCTTTGATGATGAGTGAGGATCAGGTCATGGCCTCGCTGCGGGCGATTACCACGCCGACCCTGTTCGTGCGCGCTGAATCTGGTCTGCTGGCCAATCGCGGCGGGCTGGATGAGCGGGGTCAAGTCATTGCAAACCTGAGGGTTGCCCATGTCCCGGGTGGACATCATTGCCACCTGGATGGCAACACACGCCCGGTTTCCGAGGCCATTCAACACTTTCTGAGCGATGAATAATATCTTTTCAAAAAAACTGTTTTCACTATGCGTGCTGTTGTCAGCATTCGGCTTTGCACCTACGGCGACGGCCGCTACCCCCGAGGTAATGCCTGAGCCCTTTCCTCAATCTTCGCTTGAGACCACGACGACCATCCGGTCACCCGGGCATCTGGTTCTGTTTAGCCCGGTGCGGGAAGTGAATGATCAGATTCGCTCGGAGTCCTTGGCGCGTCTCCCGGTTGAAGGCGAAGGGCGATTGTACGAAATTGCCCGTGATTCCAGTCGTGAAAAGGCGAGGGATCATTATCGTGGCCAGTTGCAGGCTCGAGGTGCCCAGGTGTTGTTCGAGTGTTCAGGGGTTGGATGCGGGCGTAGTAATGTCTGGGCCAATCAGATCTTTGGGCAGCGCGTTCTTTACGGCCGGGATGCCACTCAGGATTATCTGGTTGCAGGAACCACCGAAAGCGATGGCAGCCGTTGGTTAACCTTGGTCTACACGGTAACCCGGGGCAATCTCAGGGAATATGTTTGGATTGAGCACCTCTCTGTGGACCCGGGGGCAGTGGTTCCGGGGCTGGGCGGCGTTAATACCAGAATTCGCGGGCCGGTTGTGGTGCCCTGGCAAGGCGGGGTCACCTATCGTTTCGACTGGTCGGCCACAGAGCGGCGCCGGATTTCAGATTGGGCCAGTGACGACACGGCCACGGTTATTCTCACGGGCTTTGCCGCTCTTGGTGCCGATGAAACGGTAGAAGAGGCCATGGCTCGTACTGCGCAGGCAACGGAGTCGTTGTCGGAAGTTTTATCCAAAACCGGGGTGCCGGCGGCGCGCCAGAAACTCATTATTGTTGGTCCGGGCGTTCCCATCGCCGACCCTGATCGCCAGGGCGATCGAGTAGAAGTGACGGTTATCACGAGGTAGTTTCATGGGTGATTCCAAAAACAAGCCGGGGGCCGACCCTGAACAGACTGTGACCTCTGGCACTGAAGACGGTGCCTCGGCGGTTGTAAAAAGCTCTGACGTATCTGCGGCCGCATCGGAGACATCATCAAACCAGCCAAAGACGACTGCCAAACGGCAAACGGTGGCGCTGACGCTGGGTAGCGGTGGCGCCCGGGGCTATGCCCATATTGGGGCTATCGAAGTTTTAGTTGAACGCGGCTACGACATCATTGCGGTGTCAGGGTGTTCCATGGGTGCGCTTGTTGGCGGCATGTATGCAGCGGGCAAAATGCAGGCGTACAAGGACTGGGTAACCGGCCTTGGCCAGTTTGATGTCCTTAAGTTACTGGACGTCACCTTTAATTCGGTTGGCGCGATACGCGGTGAAAAGATCTTCTCCGTGGTCCGGGAAATGCTGGGCGACATCCGAATCGAGAATTTGCCCATTGCCTTTACGGCAGTGGCTACCGACTTGCTCGCCCACAAAGAGATCTGGTTCCAGGAAGGTCCGCTTGATCAGGCCATACGGGCCTCCGTGGCTATCCCCAGTGTTGTTACCCCGCTCGTCCTGAACGGGCGGGTTCTGGTTGATGGCGCGCTGCTGAACCCATTGCCAATCATACCCACCATCTCATCCCATGCCGATTTGATTGTAGCGGTCAATCTCAGCGGCGAGGACGAGCGACGTCGCCGAATCCCAGACGCCGCGTTCAGCCAGGATTCCGAAGGCGCAGACATGGATGAGTGGGTGGACACGATACGGGAAAAGGCATCTCGTTGGTTTGACTGGGATACGCTTAAGTCACTAGCTGCGCGAAAGGGCGAGGGTGATGAAACCCCGGAGGATAAGATCTCCCGGGAGATGCGGAAGAAAGACGCTGAAAAACAGGAAGAAAATAATGCGGCCACGAAGAAGGCCCAGGAAGAGCACGAAACCATCGATTGGGACAAGCTGGGAATTGGCAAGTTCGATGTCATGAACCTGACCGTCGAAACCATGCAAAGCGCGCTTGTGCAGTACAAGCTCGCCGGTTATCCGCCGGATCTGCTGGTTAATATCCCCAAGAACGCCAGCAGAAGCTACGACTACCACAAGGCGCCTGAGTTGATTCAGCTTGGCCGAGAGCGCATGTCAGCGGCACTGGACAGATTCGAGGAGAATCGCAACAGCTCCGGCCCACTCGCTATTTGATCGGGCGTCTGCAAAGACCGGACGCCGCAGAGGCTGCAGGGCGGGCACGAAAGGGCGTATAATGTCGCGCTGTTAATTTCGCCTTACAGGACCGTGCCCGTGACCAGCCCTATTGATGACCTCCATACCGTTCGCGACTATCTGCGATACGCGTCAACGCAATTTGCGGCTTCCGGGCTGTATTTTGGTCATGGCACCGATAATGTCTGGGATGAGGCGGTTCAGTTGGTAATGCGATCCCTGAACCTGCCGCTGGAAAACAACACCCTGTTTCTCGATGCACGCTTGGTCCGTGAAGAGCGACAGCTGATTCTCGAACGCATCAATCGCCGGATCACCGAGCGGGTGCCGCTCGCGTACTTGCTGGGTGAGGCTTGGTTCATGGGTATGCCGTTTCACGTCGACGAGCGCGTGCTGGTGCCGCGCTCACCCCTCGGGGAACTGCTTGAAAACGGTCTCCAGCCCTGGTTGGGTGACAAGTCTGTGAGTCGTGTGTTGGATCTTTGCACCGGCAGTGGCTGTATTGGCATTGGCGCGGCCAGCGTGTTTGAAGACGCTCTGGTTGATCTGGCGGACATCTCGGTGGATGCGCTGGAGGTAGCTGAATCGAACATTGACCTGCACGAGCTTGGTGATCGGGTCCAATGCATCCAGTCCGACGTATTCAGCAACATCATTGGCCAGTACGATGTCATTCTGAGCAATCCGCCTTATGTTGATGCGGAAGATCTTGCTGATATGCCGGATGAATACCATCACGAACCTGAGTTGGGATTGGCGGCTGGGTCTGATGGGTTGGATATTGCGCATCGAATTCTCGAAAAGGCTGCCGAGCACCTGACACAGGATGGACTCCTCATTGTCGAGGTTGGCAACAGTTGGGGCGCGATGGATGACGCCTATCCGGATCTTCCGCTGACCTGGCTGGAGTTTGAGAATGGTGGCAGTGGGGTATTCCTGGTTACTGCGGAAGCCCTTCGCGAATGGCAGAAAAAGGCTTAAACCCTTTTCTTATATAAACTGAATAAAGTGCTGAATCATGTCGGGAAATACCTTCGGAAAGTTGTTCACGGTCACCTCCTTCGGTGAAAGCCACGGCGCTGCACTGGGCTGCATTATTGATGGCTGCCCTCCGGGTCTGGAGCTAACAGAAGCGGACATGCAGCGCGATCTGGATCTTCGTAAGCCCGGCACCTCGCGACATACCACTCAGCGTCGTGAGGCGGATGAAGTCAGGATTCTGTCCGGTGTGTTCGAAGGCAAGACCACCGGCACTCCGATCGGCCTGCTGATCGAGAATACCGATCAGCGCTCCAAGGATTACTCCAAGATTGCCGAGCAGTTCCGGCCCGCGCACGCCGATTATACCTACATGCACAAATATGGTGTGCGTGACTATCGTGGTGGCGGACGTTCTTCTGCCCGGGAGACCGCCATGCGGGTTGCCGCGGGAGCGGTCGCCCGGAAGTACCTGGAGCAACGCCTGGGTATAACCATTCGCGGTTATTTGTCTCAGCTTGGCCCTATCAAGATCGAAAAGATCGATTGGGACCAGGTACACCAGAATCCATTCTTCTGCCCGGATGCCGATAAGGTGCCAGAAATGGAGGCCTACATGGACGCGCTGCGGAAGGAGGGTGACTCCATCGGTGCCCGCATTAACGTGGTGGCCGAGGGTGTCCCGCCGGGATTGGGCGAGCCTATATTCGATCGTCTCGACGCCGATCTGGCCCATGCCCTGATGAGCATCAATGCGGTCAAGGCGGTGGAGATCGGGGCCGGCTTTGACAGTGTCGAGCAGAAGGGCACGGAGCACCGGGACGAAATGACGCCGGAAGGCTTTTTGTCGAACAACGCCGGTGGCGTACTGGGTGGTATTTCCTCTGGCCAGCCAATCACGGCGAGCATCGCTTTAAAGCCGACCTCCAGCCTCCGTCTGCCCGGACGTGGCATCGATGTTCACGGCAACCCGGCCGAGATCATCACCACCGGACGCCACGATCCGTGCGTTGGCATTCGTGCCACGCCGATTGCAGAGGCGATGATGGCCATCGTGTTGATGGATCATTACCTGCGTCACCGCGGACAAAACGGTGATGTCTCGGTAGACACGCCAGTTCTGGGCCAGCTTTAAACCCCAGCTGGCTCGGGAGCGCAGGCTATCTACTGGCGACTGTCCAACCTCTATTTCTGGTTCTTTGCCCTCCTCGGAGGGCTTTTGCCTTACTGGTCCCTGTACCTCGAGGGGCAGGGGTTTACCTATCTCCAGATCGCCACGTTGATGGCGACCATTCAGCTGACCAAAATCGTTGCTCCCAGCGTCTGGGGTTGGCTCGGTGATCGCAGCGGACAGCGGGTTCGGTTGGTTCGCTTCGGGGCAATCACCGGCTCGCTGTTTTTCGCGGGTGTGTTTCTTGAGCCTGGGTTCTATGGCCTGTTACTTGTCATGCTGGCGTTTACCTTCTTCTGGAATGCCATCCTCCCGCTTTATGAAGTCATCACGCTCCGCACACTCGGCAAACGCAAAGATAAGTATGGGAAGGTCCGGCTCTGGGGCTCGGTCGGGTTCATTGTCGCCGTCGGGCTTGTCGGGGCCATTCTCGAGTATGTTCCCATCCAAAGCCTGCCCTGGCTGCTATTACCGGTGTTCGCCGGTATTGCGATCTCTGCGTTTCTGGTGCCCTCGGAGCAAGGCGAGCGTAAGCCGCCTGCGCCAAAAGGCAGTTTGAAAGCGATTGTCACGCACCCAGCCGTGGTTGCGTTCTTCCTGATGAACTTCCTGCTGCAGGTGTCGCACGGGGCCTATTACACGTTTTTCAGTATCCATCTGGAGCAGCATGGGTATGGCAAGCTGTCCATTGGTTTGCTGTGGTCGTTGGGGGTGATTGCCGAAATAGGCCTGTTCCTGGTCATGCACCGACTGTCTCGCCGGTTCAGTGTCCGGCAGATTGCGATCGGTGCGCTGGCGCTGACGACGATTCGATGGGTGTTGATCGCAGAGGTGACCGATGTGTTGGCGGTGCTGATCTTCGCGCAGTGCCTGCATGCGGCCTCTTATGGCGCGCTCCATGCGCTCTCAGTTCAATACATTCAGGGTTTCTTCGGCAAGCATCATCATGGCCAGGGCCAAGCGCTGTATAGTGGCTTGACCTTTGGTGCAGGTGGTGCCTTGGGGGCCTGGATGTCCGGGTTCCTCGTTGATGGTTTCAGCACCTCCGCTGCGTTTTGGGGCGGTGCCATTGCCATGCTGGCTGCCATTGTCATTGCCTGGCGGGGGCTGAGACCTCCTCCAGCACCTGCTTTTCAAGCGGCAGGCTAATCCGGTTTCTGGTCTGGACCTTTGTTCAGTTCTTCTTCCCTTACGATTGCCAGCAAGGCCTGGGCCGCAAGGCTAAGCCGACGGCCTGAGAGCCCAATTGCACCCAATACCCGCGAAACCGAAAAGCCGAGATCCAGCCTGTGAACGGAGTTGTCCAGCATGCGGATGGGTAGAACGCTCCAGCCCAGCCCGACACTGGTCATCATCTTTATGGTTTCCAGATAGTTGGTTGGAATCTGTTGCTGTAAGGGCAGGTTTGCCTCCAGGAACAAGCGACTGACGGTTCGGTAGGTCGCGGTTGTGGTGTCCGGCAGGAGTGCCGGGTAACGAGCCAGGTCGCTAAGGGTTACCGGGTTTTGGCCGGTGAGTTCGTGGTCTGGTCCAGTGGCGAAGGCCATTGGGTCTGCCCATTGCTCGTACACCATGAAATGACTTTCCATGCTGTCACTGAGCGTGACAAACGCCAGTTCCGCCTTTCGTTTGCGCATCTGCGCGTAGGCCGCATCCGACTCCATGAACTGCAGATTCAGTTTCACGTCGGGGTATTCAGAGGTAAAGCGCCGAAGCCAGTTGGGCAGATGGTGCAAGCCGATGTGGTGGCTGGCAATGATCTGGAGCTCACCGGCAAGGGTTTCATTATCCGGAGACAGCGATACCCGTGCGTTATGGATTTCGTCCAGAATCAGGCGTGCGTGGGGCAGCAGGCGAGTACCGGCTTCCGTCAGCCGGATTTGCCGATGACTGCGGTCAATCAAGGTGGTGCCCAGTTGATGCTCCAGGGCCGCCAGGCGTTTGCTGATGGCCGGCTGGGTGAGGTGCAAAACCTCGGCGGCTTCTGAGAAAGAGCCCTGATCGACAATGGTCAGAAAGGCGCGAAGAGAATTGGAATCCATGGGCTTCACCGGGGCAGTGGATGTAATAAGAGTGCATGCCGTGAGCGCTACAGTCCCAAAAATAAATTATGCCAAATTGGAATGCAAAGAATAAAAAACATGAATTGAGGTTATTGGGTGCGGGGGAGTAAGATGGCCCCATTCATTGAACAATCAAGAACCCCCAACGAACGAGAGAGTAATCATGGCGGGCAAGACCTTATACGACAAATTGTGGGACGACCATTTGGTCAAGCAACGGGATGACGGCTCAGCGTTGATCTATATCGATCGTCAACTGTTGCACGAAGTCACTTCGCCGCAGGCGTTTGAGGGCTTGCGTCTGGCCGGGCGTAAGCCCTGGCGGATCGATGCCAACATCGCCACGCCAGACCACAACGTTCCGACCACAGACCGCGACAAGGGAATCGACGGTATTGTTGATCCGGTGTCCCGCACTCAAGTGGAAACCCTCGATAAGAACTGCGACGAGTTCGGCATCCTTGAATTCAAGATCAAGGATCAGCGCCAGGGGATTGTGCACGTCATTGGGCCTGAGCAGGGCGCAACGCTGCCCGGTATGAGCATCGTCTGTGGCGATTCTCACACGTCCACCCATGGTGCTTTTGGGTGTCTTGCCCATGGTATTGGCACTTCCGAGGTTGAGCACGTGCTGGCGACCCAGTGCCTGGTGCAGCAGAAAATGAAAAACATGCTGGTGAAGGTGAACGGCAAGCTCGGGCCGGGTGTCACGGGTAAAGACGTTGTGCTCGCGATCATTGGCAAGATTGGTACCGCTGGCGGCACCGGCCATGCCATCGAATTTGGTGGAGAAGCCATTCGTGGATTGAGCATGGAAGCACGAATGACCATCTGCAATATGTCGATTGAAGCGGGTGCCCGGGTGGGCATGGTTGCCGTAGACGACACCACCATTGACTACGTGCGTGGTAGGCCGTTTGCGCCAACGGGCGAAACGTGGGATGCGGCCGTAAATTACTGGCGCACTCTGCACAGCGACGACGACGCTGTGTTCGATAAAGTGGTCGAGCTCGAAGGCTCTGACATCAAGCCGCAGGTCAGCTGGGGTACTTCACCGGAAATGGTTGTTGGCGTCGATGGCTTCGTGCCGGATCCGGCCAAAGAGCAAGATCCCATCAAGCGTGAGGGCATTGTTCGGGCTTTGAAGTACATGGGGCTTGAGCCCAACACGCCGATCACGGGCATTGCCCTGGATCGGGTTTTTATCGGTTCCTGCACCAACAGCCGTATTGAGGATCTGCGCGAGGCCGCGGCAGTGGTCAAGGGACGCAAGGTTGCCGCTGGTCTGAAGCAGGCCATGGTGGTGCCGGGCTCGGGGTTGGTGAAAGCCCAGGCCGAACAGGAAGGGCTCGACAAGATCTTCATTGAAGCTGGATTGGAGTGGCGTGATCCGGGTTGTTCCATGTGTCTGGCCATGAATGCCGACAAATTGGGGCAGGGTGAGCATTGCGCGTCCACGTCCAACCGTAACTTCGAAGGACGTCAGGGCTTCGGTGGTCGCACCCACCTGGTCAGCCCAGCCATGGCCGCCGCCGCAGCGGTTACCGGCCATTTCGTTGATGTCCGTGAATTGATGAACTGAGCCACAGGAGAGAGACCATGCGCGCATTAAAGCAACACCAGGGCCTGGTGGCCCCCATGGACCGTTCCAATGTGGACACGGACATGATCATTCCCAAGCAGTTTTTGAAGTCCATCAAGCGGACCGGGTTTGGGCCGAACCTGTTTGATGAACTGCGCTATCTGGATGAAGGAAAGCCGGATCAGGATTGCTCCGAGCGGCCGATCAACCCGGATTTCGTGCTTAACCAGGATCGGTATAAAAACGCCAGTGTGCTGCTTGCCCGCACTAACTTTGGTTGTGGCTCGAGCCGTGAGCACGCCCCGTGGGCGTTGGAAGACTATGGTTTTCGGGTGATCATTGCCCCCAGCTTCGCCGATATTTTCTATAACAACTGCTTTAAGAATGGCTTGTTGCCAATTGTTTTGGATGAAAAAATTGTTGACCAGCTTTTCAGTGAAGCTGAAGCTCAAGAGGGCTATCAGCTGGCGGTTGATCTCGAGGCAAAGACGGTCACCACGCCTGCCGGAGAGGCCTTTGATTTTGAGGTTGATGACTTTCGTCGCCACTGCCTGCTGAATGGCCTCGACGATATCGGCGTCACCCTTGAGCAAGCCGATGTTATCAAGTCCTACGAAGAGCAGCGTCGACAGACCGCGCCCTGGTTGTTTGGCGCCGGAAACTGATTTTTATTGATTGAAGTAGATCTGACTCAGGAAAGGATTATGTCCAGAACCGTATTAATGCTGCCGGGCGATGGTATCGGTCCCGAAATCGTTGCCGAAGCGGAACAGGTACTGAAAAAAGTAAACGAAAAATTTGGGTTGGGGCTCAGCTTTGAATCAGGTCTGGTCGGTGGTGCAGCCATCGATGAAACCGATTCGCCGCTGCCGGCGGAAACACTGGAGAGCGCCAGAAAAGCCGACGCCATCCTGCTGGGTGCGGTGGGCGGTCCGAAGTGGGATAGCCTTCCGATGGCCAAGCGACCGGAAAAGGGTCTTTTGGGTCTGCGTTCGAATCTGGAGCTGTTTGCCAACCTGCGGCCGGCCATCCTTTATCCCCAGCTGGCCTCTGCGTCGTCACTGAAGCCCGAGGTGGTGTCTGGTCTGGATATCATGATCGTGCGGGAGCTGACTGGCGGCATCTACTTTGGTCAGCCGCGAGGCGTCCGTGAACTTGAGAGTGGTGAGCGCCAGGGCTACAACACCTATGCTTATACCGAATCCGAGATTCGCCGGATCGGTCGTGTAGCTTTTGAGGCGGCTCAGCAGCGGGGCAAGAAACTCTGCTCCGTGGACAAGGCCAACGTCCTGGAAGTGACCGTGCTTTGGCGCGAGATCATGAACGATCTGTGTCGGGAATACCCGGATGTCGAGCTGTCTCACATGTATGTGGACAACGCCGCCATGCAGCTGGTTCGGGCACCCAAGCAATTCGACGTGATTGTGACTGGCAACATGTTTGGTGATATTCTTTCTGACGAAGCCGCCATGCTGACCGGGTCTATTGGCATGTTGCCATCAGCGTCGCTGAACTCAGACAAGCAGGGAATGTATGAACCCTGCCACGGTTCAGCCCCGGATATTGCCGGTCAAGGCATTGCCAATCCGCTGGCGACCATCCTGAGTGCCGCCATGTTGTTGCGCTACAGCTTAGGTGAGGACGCAGCCGCGGAGGCTATTGAGGCAGCGGTCAGCAAGGTGTTGGATCAGGGCTTGCGTACAGCTGACATCATGTCCGATGACGGCAAACGGGTGTCGACCCGTGAAATGGGTGAAGCCGTACTGGCTGCCCTGTAAGCAGGCGCCTGTCCCGATTATTTGAGCCCCGACGGCACCACGATGCGGCTGCCGCGGGATCACCCATCCTGTCCCAGCCAGCGAAAAGGGCTGAGGGCGGGCATAAAAGAGGTTCAAAGGTCGCACATGAAGCGAGTTGGACTTGTAGGTTGGCGTGGCATGGTGGGTTCGGTCCTCATGCAGCGCATGCGTGACGAAAACGATTTCGCCGATATCGATCCGGTATTTTTCTCAACGTCGCAAACCGGCAAACCGGCGCCGGACGTTGGCAAGGAAGGAGTGCCTCCACTCCAGGACGCGTTCGATATCGATACCCTGAAAACCCTCGATGTTATCGTTACTTGCCAGGGTGGAGATTACACCTCGGCGGTGTACCAGAAGCTGCGCGATGCCGGTTGGCAGGGCTACTGGATCGATGCCGCATCGACCCTGCGCATGGTCGACCATTCAGTGATTGTGCTGGATCCGGTTAACCGCAATGTGATCGATTCGGCTCTGGCCAAGGGTGTTAAGGATTACGTCGGTGGTAACTGCACCGTCAGTCTGATGATGCTGGCTCTCGGTGGCCTGCTTGAGCAGGATCTGATCGAGTGGGTTTCTCCCATGACCTATCAGGCCGCTTCCGGTTCCGGTGCCCAAAACATGCGGGAGCTGCTCAACCAGATGGGCGATCTGCATGGCAGTGTGAAATCCGAGCTGGCCAATACGTCGTCCGCCATTCTCGAAATTGATCGCAAGGTTACCGAAACCATGCGTTCAGGTGAGTTCCCGACTGAGCACTTCGGTGTGCCGCTTGCGGGAAGCCTGATTCCGTTTATCGACAAGCAGCTCGACAACGGAATGAGCAAGGAAGAGTGGAAGGCCGGTGTTGAGACCAACAAGATTCTGGGTCGTAGCGATAAGCCGATTCCGATCGACGGTATCTGTGTCCGCATCGGCGCGATGCGTTCCCACAGTCAGGCCCTGACTATCAAGCTTAAGAAGGACCTGCCGGTAGAGGAAATTGAGTCTATTCTGGCCAAGGCGAACGATTGGGTTAAAGTAATTCCCAATGATCGTGATGCCACTATGGAAGAGCTCACGCCTGCCAAGGTCACGGGTACGCTCAGCGTTCCGATCGGCCGGATCAGGAAGCTCGCCATGGGGCCGGAGTATATCTCTGCCTTTACGGTGGGTGACCAGTTGTTGTGGGGTGCTGCTGAGCCGCTGAGGCGCATGCTGCGAATCCTGCAGGAACGTTAAGACATGTTACGCGGTGGCAATTAATGCCAACTGTGTCCGGTTTCTGAAAGCCGGAAGAGGGGCGAAGGCTGATTTCAGTCTTCGCCCCTGTTATTTTCAAGAGCGCTAGGGAGTTCCGCGCGATTGATAAAAAAATGGTACAAGGAATGCGGCTGATCGATTGATAAAAGGGATATTATCAACAATACTTGCCGGATCGAACGTTACTAAAACGACATAATAACTAGAATTATCCAGACGGAAGTCATCCAACCTCGTCCGATTCTGTTTTATTAAAGCAGTAACGAATAACGGAGACTGGAAAGGAAAAAGCATGAAGGTACGCAAGCTTGCGGTTGCCCTGGCTCTGGCGGGAGGGCTTGGCTCCAGCGTCGCACAGGCCCTGGGGCTGGGAGAAATTGAACTTCAGTCTTACCTGAACGAGCCTTTGGATGCAGAGATAAATCTGCCCCAAAGCCGGGGAGTAGATCCCGGGGACGTGTTCGTGAACGTCGCCCCCGAATCTGCCTATGAAAGGGTCGGACTCAGCCGCAACCAGTTTCTGAGTAAACTCAGGTTCCAGGTTGTTACACAAAACGATGGGTCGCTGGCGGTCAATGTCTCGTCCAGGGAGCCCCTGCGTGAGCCATATTTGAACTTTCTGCTTGAGATGACTTGGCCAAACGGAAGGTTGATGAGGGAATACGCCGTACTGGTGGATCCCCCTGTCTACGCTGAAGATTCCGGGGTTCAGGAGCAGGTCAGTGCTCCAGCGGTTACCTCAGTCCAGCCGCAGCCCACATCGACGCGAAGCAACGAATCTATTCGTCGCCAGGCTCAGGCCCAGCAATCCCTGAGCCGTGGCTACCAGGGTAATACCCTGGGCCCAACCCAGTCCTCCGATACCCTCTGGACCATCGCCTCGCGAGTTCGGCCCAACGACTCGGTGTCGATGCAGCAGGTGATGCTGGCCCTTCAGGATTTGAATCCCGATGCCTTTATTGGTGGAAACATCAATCGCCTGAAGCGGGGAGAGATTCTGCGGGTGCCGACACTGGATCAGATCCAGTCACGCACGCGAGCCCAGGCGACCCGTGCAGTCAGCCAGCAGAACACTGAATTCCAGACGCCAAAGCGCACCGTTGATGCCACGGCCCCAAGCCAGCCTCAGGCAGCACCGGAATCAGCAACAGCAACAGCAGCAGCTGGGGGCGATGAGCTCAAGCTTCTGGTCCCGGATGAAGAAAGTCGCGAAGCAACTGAAGGCGGCTCTGCGGGTGGCGATGGTCAACTTGCGGGTGGTGCCGACGCCGGTAGTGCGGTTGCGATGGAGCAGCTTGAAAGTGCCCGCCGTGAAAACGAAGAGCTGAACACTCGTGTTGATGATCTGCAGGAACAGGTTGAGACACTACAGCGATTGCTCGAGCTGAAGAATAGTCAGCTGGCAGAAATGCAGCAGATGGCTGGAGAATCGGAAGAAGCGCCGGCAACAGATTCGCCGGAAGGTGCTGTAGCTGTAGAGGATACTGCTGGTGCTGAAGGCGAGCCTGAGGCCGCCGAATCTGCAATCACAGAACAGGAGCAGCCTGTCACCGAGGTGAGTGAAGCTGAGCCGGTAGGTGAAACCGCTGAAGGCGAAACTGCTTCTGCCACTGAAGGCACAGGCGAAGGCGCTGATGTGGAAGCCGCCGCTGCAGGTGACGGTTCTGCGGTTGAGGCGGAGTCGATGGCTGAGCCTGAGCAGGCAGAAGTTGTTGAGGCCGAGCCTGTAGCTTCGGAAGCTGCGCCCGAGGAAGCGGCGCCAGCACCGCAGACCGCCAGTCAGCAGCCAGCTGCCGACAAAGGCCTGTTGGGCAACATCTTCGACTCCATTACCAACAACGCCATGTACCAGATGGCAGTTGGTGGAGGCCTGATCGTTCTGCTGCTGCTGTTGCTGCTCTTGGCTCGAAGGAATGCCAATCGTGAAAAGGCGTTTTACCAAGAGCTGAACAGCGAAGCCGAGGATGACAGCGACTCGATCCAGCTAAGCCTGGATGACGAGGAGCCGGAGCAGGCCGGAGCCGAAGACCCGCTGGCCGAGGCCGAAACCTACGTTGCCTTCGGCCGCCACGATCAGGCTGCTCAGACTCTGGAGACTGCGATTTCTCGAGAGCCAAGCCGCACTGATCTGCGCCTGAAGTTGCTGGGTGTCTATGCCGACAGTCAGGATCGCGCTTCTTTTGAAAAGCAGTTTGGTGAGATCGCTGCGCTGGATGACGATCAGGCAATGGCTTCTGCAACAGCGCTGAGAACTCAGCTGGACGAAGCTGAAGCAATGCCGAGCATTGACGATCTTGAGTCGCAACTCAAATCTGACTCGTTTGGTAGCGCGGAGCCGCTGGAGACTGAAACGGCAGCATCCGATGACAACGAGATGCAACTGTCGGATGAGCTACTGGCTGACCAGTACGATTCAGAGCAGGAAGAGCAGATTGAGAACGAATTTGGCGAACTGGATACAGACTTTGCCGATTTC
Organism: Marinobacter sediminum; assembly: GCF_016820575.1. Lineage (GTDB taxonomy): Bacteria > Pseudomonadota > Gammaproteobacteria > Pseudomonadales > Oleiphilaceae > Marinobacter > Marinobacter sediminum. Next base: position 882,123 of record NZ_JAEMQH010000002.1, read on the forward strand.
GATCTCAATGACCTTGAGTCTGCCGAAAAATCGGTTGATGCCGGGGTAAAGGGTTCAGGCGAGTCTTCTGAAGACCTTTCTGAAGGGGCAGCTGAAGCGACCGCTGAAGAGAAGAACGACGATGGCATGATCGAATACGATCTGTCGGGACTTTCTCTGGACTCGGAAGAAAAGGGCGCCGCAGGCGAGGAGACTTCGCTCGAAACCTCTCTAGAGAGTGATAACGACTACTCGGCGTTGGAAGTCGATCTCGAAGATGAAGGCTCGTTGGAATTGAGCGAAAGCGATGAAGCTGACGATCTCGATCTCGAGCTGGAACTCGAAAGCGCTCTAGATGAGAAGCCTGAGACAGACGCTCTTGGGGGCGGCGCAAACGAGGAGGTGGCCAGCAATGAGCCGGAGTCCGCCGAGTCGGATGTTGACTCCCTCGACGAGTCTTTCCTTGACGAACTTGATGCCGAACTGGACAAGGTCGCAGGAGAAGACGACGAGCTTGGAGGCGAAGAAATGGAGCAATCTTCGCTCGACGATCTTGAACTGGACGTCTCGGATGAGGATCTGGCACTGATGGAAGAGTTCTCTGATTCCGCAGACTCGGCCAATCATCAGGAAGGTGAGACACCTGCGCTGGACGACGAATTGAACCTTGAAGATACGCTCGCCGAAGGTGATGTTCTTGGGGAGACCGAAGCGGATAGCCCGGAGGACGAAATTGCCGGCACCGAGGAACTGGAAGAGTTGAGTTCCCTGGATGACCTTGATGAGCCTGAGTCACTGACCAGCGACGACAATGTTGAATTGCCGGTGGCCTCGGAAACTGTGGGCGAAGATGCGTCGAAATCCGCTGTGACTGAAATTGATGAAAGCGAGCTGGGTGACGAAGATGATTTCGATTTCCTCGCTGGGACCGATGAAGCGGCGACTAAGCTGGATCTGGCCCGTGCTTACATTGAGATGGGCGACAGTGATGGTGCCCGTGACATCCTTGAGGAAGTCGCGCTGGAAGGAGATGACGCGCAGAAAAGCGAAGCACAGGATCTCCTTAAAAATCTGTCCTGATTCGTTATAATCGAGTCATTAAGGTAAAAGCGCCGGCCGTCGGGTTCTTAACCGACACAAGCCGGCGCTTTGTTTTTTTCAGTATGACTTTTTTCGGATAGGCGCTTGTTCTTCGAATCTCAACAACTCACCACGGATATTGAAATTGGTAACGGCCGGGTCGCCATTGCGTTCGAATACGATGGGCGCGAATTTCACGGCTGGCAGCAGCAGAAATCCGGAGTGCGCTCGGTAGAGGCGAACCTGGCAGCGGCGGTTGGCAAAGTTGCGAATCATCCCGTGGATCTGGTTTGTGCCGGGCGAACCGATGCCGGCGTGCATGCCAGCTACCAGATTGCCCACTTTGAAACCCCGTCGATCAGAAGTCTTCGCTCCTGGGTGATGGGCATCAATACCGCCTTGCCGAGCGACATTGCTGTCCATTGGGCCGGTAATGGTACTGAAGATTTTCACGCCCGCTTTTCTGCCGTTTATCGGCGTTATCGTTACGTTATCTATAATCATCCGGTTCGACCCGGCATCCAGCGAGGTCAGGTCAGCTGGACTTTCCGTCCTCTCGATGCTGACCGCATGCATGAAGCCGCACAGGCTTTGTTGGGCGAGCATGATTTTTCGTCATTCCAGGCGGCGGGGTGCCAGTCCCGCACACCAATCCGGTACATGGAGCGGATTGCGGTAACCCGCAAAGGAAACTTTGTCGTAATAGACGTGCAGGCAAACGCGTTTCTGCACCATATGGTGCGGAACATAGCAGGCGCTCTGATGGCGGTTGGCGCAGGGCAGAAGCCGGCTCAATGGATTCATGACATACTAGGGGCAAGAGACAGAACAGTGGCAGGGGTCACGGCACCGCCGCATGGCCTGTACCTTGTTGATGTCGGTTACCCCGGTCATTTTGGTATCCCTCAGGCTGAGTGCGGGCCAGGTTTTTTGCGACCCTGGTTTGATCGATCAGAGAATCGACCAATACCGCCAACCCACATTCACCCGAAGCAACCGGTAGAACAGGCATGAGTACGCGAGTCAAGATTTGTGGCCTGACCCGCACCGAGGATGTGGAATCGGCGGTGGCGGCCGGCGCTGATGCGTTGGGCTTTGTCTTTTACGAGCCAAGCCCGCGTGCGGTCAGCATTGCGGATGCCCAGAAGTTGATTCGATCGGTTCCGGCCTTCGTCTCTGTTGTCGGGCTGTTCGTAAATCCGACCGAGCAGGAGGTTAGAGAGGTGCTTTCTCATGTGCCTTTGGATTTGCTCCAGTTTCACGGGGATGAAAGCCCCGAGTTCTGCAGCCAATTTCAGCGTCGCTGGATCAAGGCCATCCGGGTTCAGAATCGCGAACAAGTGATTCAGGCCTTTGCCCGGTACCACGAGGCCGCAGGCCTGCTTCTGGACGCCTGGGACCCCGAGCGCTACGGAGGGACGGGGAAGTCTTTTAACTGGGATCTGATCCCGTCAGAGAAGCCGCTGCCGCTCATATTGGCCGGTGGTTTGTCTTCTGATAACGTGTTCCGCGCTGTCGAACAGGTGCAACCCTGGGCTGTTGATGTCAGCGGTGGTGTGGAGCGCAGTAAAGGCATCAAGGATATCCAAAAAATTTCCGACTTTATCAAAGAGGTTCACCGTGTCTGAGAAATTGACAGAAGAAATGCTGAGCGCGCTGCCGGATGCACGGGGGCACTTCGGGGCCTTTGGCGGACGGTTTGTTTCCGAGACGTTGATGGATTCCCTGATGACGCTCGAGAAAGAATACAAGATGCTGAAGAATGACCCCGAGTTCCAGGCTCGCTTTGACAAGGAGCTGGCGGATTATGTCGGTCGGCCCACCCCACTGTATTTCGCAGAACGACTGACCCGGGAAACCGGTGGTGCGCAAATCTGGTTGAAGCGTGAAGATCTGTGTCACACAGGCGCCCATAAGGTGAACAACACCATCGGCCAGGCGCTGCTGGCAAGCTTTCTTGGTAAGAAACGGATCATTGCCGAAACTGGCGCCGGCCAACATGGCGTGGCGACCGCAACCGTGTGTGCCCGTCTTGGCCTGGAGTGTCACGTTTTCATGGGTGCAGAGGATGTGCAGCGCCAGTCGCTGAACGTATTCCGCATGAAACTGCTGGGCGCCGAGGTGCACGCGGTTGAAAGTGGCACTCGCACGCTGAAAGATGCGATGAACGACGCCATGCGCGACTGGGTATCCTACGTAGACGAAACCTTCTATATCATTGGCACGGTCGCCGGTCCGCACCCATATCCGATGCTGGTTCGTGATTTCCAGTCGGTCATTGGCCGTGAGACCCGCCGCCAGGCGCTGGAGAAAACCGGTAAACTTCCGGACGCCCTGGTGGCGTGTGTCGGTGGTGGCTCCAACGCTATTGGTATGTTCTACCCGTTCCTGTCTGACGAATCTGTTCAGTTGTACGGTGTTGAAGCCGGGGGTCTGGGCATTGAAACCGGCAAGCACGCTGCTCCCCTGTGCGCGGGCCGCCCCGGTGTCCTTCATGGCAACCGCACTTACTTGATGGAAGATGAGAATGGCCAGATTGCTGGCACTCATTCCGTTAGTGCCGGTCTTGACTATCCGGGTGTGGGGCCTGAGCACAGCTGGTTGAAAGACATCGGTCGTGCCAATTATGTGTCCGTCACCGACGATGAGGCGATGGAAGGCTTCCGTAAGTTGACCCGTGTCGAAGGGATCATGCCGGCACTGGAAACAGCCCACGCGGTGGCCTATGCCATCAAGCTTGCGGCTACCATGGACAAGGATCAAACCGTCGTGATCAACGTGTCCGGTCGGGGCGATAAAGACATCAACACGGTTGCCAAGCTTGAAGGCATCGAGATCTGAAGAAGTTACAGGAGCAGGCATGAGCCGAATTGAAAGGACCCTCGAGGCCCTTAAAGGACAAGGTCGCAAGGCACTTATTCCCTACATCACCGCCGGTGACCCGCATCCCGATGCAACGGTAGGTCTGATGCATACCCTGGTGGCCGCAGGCGCCGACATCATCGAGTTGGGCGTGCCGTTTTCGGATCCCATGGCCGATGGTCCGGTTATCCAGCTGGCGTGTGAGCGCGCCCTGAAACACGGAACGTCGCTGCGCCAGGTCATTGCCATGGTCAAGGAATTCCGCACCAAGGACAGCGAAACGCCGATCGTTTTGATGGGCTATCTCAACCCAATGGAAGCGATGGGTTATGAAGCCTTTGCCGACGCTGCGGTTGATGCTGGTGTCGACGGCGTTCTGACGGTGGATCTGCCGCCCGAGGAAGCCGACGACGTGGCACCGCTGTTCACTGAGCGCAACCTGGATGCCATTTTCCTGTTGTCGCCAACCACTACCGATGACCGGATTCGTGCAATCAGCGAGCACTCCTCCGGCTATGTGTACTATGTTTCATTCAATGGTGTGACCGGAGCCTCGAAAATCAACGTCGACGAAGTCGCTAGTCGCGTGGATCATATTCATAAACTTACTGCGCTTCCGGTGGCGGTAGGTTTTGGTATTCGGGACGCTCACACAGCTGCAGCGGTGGGACGGGTATCCGATGGTGTAATTGTTGGTAGCGTCCTGGTGGATACAATAGCTAGAAACCAGGCAGATAACGACCAGCTTAAGCGAGCGCTGACGGATCTGCTCCACCCGATGCGTGAGGCTTTGGATGGCCTGAGCTCCTGAGAAGCAGGGGTAGGCCGACTGGCATCAAAGGACAGGATGAAATCATGAGTAATTGGCTGGACAAGATTATGCCGAGCAAGATTCGCTCGGAATCCAAGCAACGAACCGGTGTGCCGGAAGGCCTATGGAAGAAGTGCCCGAAGTGCGGTGCTTTTTTGTACAAGCCGGAGCTTGAGAAGAATCTCGACGTCTGCCCCAAGTGTAATCATCATCTTCGGGTTCACGCCCGTCGTCGTCTCGATGTTTTCCTGGACCCTGAAGATCGGCACGAAATTGCAGCCGATCTGGAGCCATGGGATCGCCTGAAGTTCAAAGACAGCAAGCGCTACAAAGACCGTCTGTCACATGCCCAGAAAACAACCGGCGAGAAGGATGCCCTGGTGGCCATGAAGGGCACCACACTCGGTGTTCCCCTGGTAGCCTGCGCGTTCGAGTTCAATTTCCTGGGTGGCTCAATGGGGCAGGTGGTCGGCGAAAAATTCGTTCAGGCTGCGAATGTTGCGTTGGCCGAACGGATTCCCCTGGTGTGCTTCTCTGCCAGTGGCGGCGCCCGTATGCAGGAAGCGATACTGTCGCTGATGCAGATGTCCAAAACGGCCGCGGTGCTTGAGCGCATGAAGCAGGAGGGCATTCCTTACATCTCTGTGATGACTGACCCCGTGTTTGGTGGTGTTTCCGCGAGTTTGGCGATGCTGGGTGACCTGAATATTGCCGAGCCAAACGCGCTGATCGGTTTCGCGGGTCCGCGAGTGATCGAGCAGACCGTGCGTGAAAAATTACCAGAAGGCTTCCAGCGCAGTGAATTCCTGCTTGAGCACGGTGCCATCGACATGATCCTGCATCGGCACCAAATGCGTGAACGCATTGCCCATGTGCTGGCCAAGTTTACCGGTCATGAGCGTCCTGGAACTGAAGCGCCCATCGAGTTCGAAGTAACGGAAAAACCGGAAGCTGATGCCCCTGCCGAGCAATAATAACGTCCAGCCCCCGGTTGCCCCGGGGGCTGGCGCCACTGTCGATCAGTGGCTGTCCTATCTGGAAGCACTCCATCCCACCGAAATTGATCTTGGCCTGGATCGCGTGCTTGTCGTTTTGCGACGACTGTTTCCGCGCAAGCCCCCTGGTCGGATCATCACCGTCGCCGGTACCAATGGCAAAGGTAGCGCAGTCGCCTCTCTGGAGGCGTTGCTGCAGGCCGCTGGCCGAACGACCGGGGCCTATACCTCGCCACACCTCGAAGTCTATAACGAGCGAATTCGCCTGAACGGCCGAAACATCGACGATGCTTCGCTGGTTTCCGTCTTTGAGCGTGTGGAAGCGGCTCGCCGCGGTGTCTCCCTGACTTACTTTGAGTTTGGAACCCTGGCGGCGTTTGTGGCGCTCGCGGAGGCGGGGGTCGACGACTGGCTGCTCGAGGTAGGCTTGGGGGGGCGATTGGATGCCGTCAATGTCATGGATGCGGATCTGGCCATCATTACGTCCGTGGACATTGACCATGTGGCATTTCTCGGTGACAACCGCGAAGTCATCGGCTTTGAAAAAGCCGGCGTGTTGCGCCCCCGCATACCCGCCGTTTGCGCCGACAATGATCCGCCACGCTCGGTGCTTCAACAGGCGGCCGCGCAGAAGGTGGATCTGGCGCTTGCAGGTCGGGACTACCAAGTGCATCCCATGAAAGCTGGCCAAGATTCTGCGCCGGCCCGGTTGGTGCTGATTCATCAGGGCAGGGAGATCGCGCTTCCATCGGGACCTCTACCTGTATCCAGTGTTGCCGCGGCGGTTGTGGCCATGCACACCTTGGAGCCGAACCTGGAAATTGGTCGTATCGAACGTGCGCTGCAGCAACTCCGGGTGCCCGGTCGCTTTGAACGAATGTCGGAGCGGCCGAATATCTTTGTTGATGTCGGGCACAACCCCCATGCAGCCCGATGGCTGGCGAGTAGGGTGGAGGCCGAGAAGAATCCAGATGGCCGAGTTATTGCGGTTTATGCAGCGTTGGGTGATAAAGACATCAACGGTGTCCTGGCGGCCATGAAGCCGGCCGTAGATCATTGGTGGTTGGCAGGACTCACCGTGCCACGAGGGTTGTCGGTCCAGAGTCTACAAGAGAGAGCCCAGAGTACGGATCTTGTTCATTACGAGTGTGCAGATACTGTCTCGCAGGCTATTTCCGCGGCCCGTGCTATCGCACGTCCCAAGGACCTGATTATCGTGTTCGGGTCTTTCTTTACGGTGGCGGAGGCACGTCGCCGGCTGACAAGGATGACCGCTCGAGAAAGGCTGGGCTCGTTTCTCGATAGCGATGGCCGTGAAGAGCTTGCGGCAGCCCTGGTGTCATCCGATCCGCTTTCATTCGAGAGCGTTGCCCGTTACCAGGATGAGCTGGATGCTGCCCGCCAGGTGTCTGGCGAAAACGACGCCTTGGTCGTGATGACAGGAACCACACTGGGCGTACCTCTCGTCGCTTGTGCGTTCGAGGCCAGCTTCATGGCTGGCACCATGGGTGAGGTTGTTGGCGACAAATTCGTTCAAGCGGCAACCGCAGCCATAGAGCGAAGAGTCCCCCTGGTCTGTTTTTCTTCCAGTGGTGGTGCCCGGATTCAGGAGGGGCTTAGCGCGTTATTGCAAATGGCGAAGGCGGCGGCTGTTCTTGAGCGGATGAGACAGGAAGGTCTTCCGTACATCTCGGTAATGACCGAGCAAGTTTCAGGCGAGGTGTCGGCCAGTCTGGCGATGCTGGGTGACCTGAATATTGCTGAGCCAGATGCTCGGGCTGGCTACGCCCGGTCCGAAGTGATTGAACAGGTTGAGTTGGAGGCGCTGCCGGAAGGGTTTCAGGGCAGTCAGTTCCTGCTTGATAAAGGTGCGGTGGATATGATTCTTGATCGGCACCAAATGCGCGAGCGTATTGCCCATATTCTGGCCAAATTCGCAGGGCAGGGAGTGCCGAGTGCGCCTTAAACTTTCTCCATGGCGGGCGGTGCTGCTTTGAGTTCTGTCAGGATGGCGGTTAGTATCTGCTGCTATCGCCAACGTGGTAAGTCGCTAACCAACGGGAGCCTGGAATCGTGGATGGACTGAAACAAAGGATAATCGGGGCGCTGGTACTGGTATCCCTGGCGGTTATCTTTGTTCCGATGGTGTTCGATGAGCCGCATTCCGAGCGAACCTCGACAACCATCAAGATTCCGGAGGAGCCTCCGTTTCCTGAGGTGACGGCTCCTGAATCTGACCGCGAAGAGCCACCGGCGTATGCTGAGCCCCGTCCTGACAATGCCGAGCAGCCATCGGTGGCCTCGGAAGACTCCGGCGAGGCGCCAGACTACCGTCTGGTGGAAGAGGATGCTGAGCCTTTCTCAGGCGCGCCGGAGCCAGAAGTTGCTCAGAATTCCCAGACTGCCAAGACCAATGCCCCGGCCCCGCGCGATGAACCTGCAGAGCAGGTTGCTACCGAGCCGGAGCCCAGCACCAGCAGCCAAAGCAAAGAATCAAAGTCCGCTGAAGAGTCCGCTGAATTTACCCGGTCACTGGACGGCGCTTATGTGGTGCAGTTAGGTAGCTTTGGCAACGCCGATAATGCTCGACGCTTGCGGGACCAGGTGCGTGACAAAGGCTATGGATCTCATCTCCAGAAGGTCGAGCGGGGCGACACTACACTGACCCGTGTGTTCAGTGGTCCGTTTAGCAGTAAATCGGACGCCGAAGCGGCAAAGCGCGACCTGGATGAGTCCTTCAGTCTCAATAGCCTGGTGACCACCGGAGATAAATGAGCTTCTTTTCTTGAGTTTCCGAGCCTCTGGCAGTTTGGTGGCGGGCTGATTCCTGATAGAATTTGCGCTTCCTTTTTTCCACCGGGTTTTACATGGAAGCGCTGATCTGGATTGACTGGGTCATCATTGCCCTGATTACAGTGTCTACGCTCATCAGTCTGAAGCGGGGTTTCGTGAGAGAGGCCTTGTCTCTGGTGACTTGGGTAGGCGCGTTTATACTCGCCAGAACCTTCCACCCGCAAATGCAAACCCTTCTGGAGAGCACGGTCGAAACACCATTGGTGCGCTTGATTGCCGCCTTTGCGATTCTCTTTTTCGGCACGCTCATTGTGGGCGCGATCATCAATAACATGATTGGCCATCTTGTTCGGGCTACCGGACTGTCCCCGACGGATCGCGTACTGGGAATGGGTTTCGGACTCCTGCGCGGACTGGTGGTTGTCATCGTCGCCATTGCCTTTACCCGCTACACACCGCTGGCTCAGGATACCTGGTGGCGTGAGTCGATCATGATTAACAAGCTTGCGGTGGTCGAGGACTGGTCACGGCGTACACTGGGTGATGAATTCGCCCGTTTCCTGGGACCGGCTTCGGACAGCTACCGGGAATCAGACAGCAGTCAACTTCAGCAAGGCGTGGCACCTGCATCCACCTCTAGCTAACATTCAGTTTTAACACTCGGAGAACACTTTATCCATGTGTGGCATTGTCGGCATCGTCAGCACTTCCAACGTCAATCAGTCGCTCTATGATGCACTGACTGTACTTCAGCACCGGGGCCAGGACGCGGCGGGCATTGTTACCTTTCAGGATGAGCGCTTTTACCTCCGCAAGGACAACGGGTTGGTTCGCGATGTCTTCCATACCCGCCACATGCGTCGTCTGGTCGGCAATGTCGGTATCGGCCACGTCCGCTACCCCACGGCCGGCAGTTCCAGCTCAGCCGAGGCGCAGCCGTTTTATGTCAACAGCCCTTACGGCATCACGCTGGCCCATAACGGCAACCTGACCAACGCTGACGATCTCAGCGAGGATTTGTTCCGGACCGACCTTCGGCACATCAATACCAATTCTGATTCCGAAGTTCTCCTGAACGTTTTTGCTCATGAGTTGCAGAAGCTGGGCAAGTTGAATCCGACCAAAGATGACATCTTTGCTGCTGTGCGAGCCGTGCACAAAAGGTGTCGGGGTGCTTATGGCGTCATTGCGATGATCACTGGCTATGGCATTGTCGGTTTCCGCGACCCAAATGGGATTCGCCCGGCCTGCTACGGGGTTCGCGAGGACGACAACGGGCACAAGGAATACATGATCGCATCGGAAAGCGTGGCCATGAACGCAGCTGGCTTTACCCTGGTAAGAGATATCGCACCAGGTGAAGCTGTGTATATCGAAACGGATGGCACGCTTTACACCCAGCAGTGTGCCGAAGACCCGCATCTGTTCCCGTGCATCTTCGAGCACGTGTATTTCGCTCGACCGGACTCCATTATCGATAGGGTGTCGGTTTACAAGGCGCGTCTTCGAATGGGCGAAACCCTTGCAGACAAAGTGTTGCGTGAGCGGCCCGATCACGATATTGACGTGGTGATGCCTATACCCGACACCAGCCGTACCTCCGCCATGCAGTTGGCGCACCGGTTGGGAGTGAAGTTCCGAGAAGGCTTTATCAAGAACCGCTACATCGGCCGTACCTTTATCATGCCCGGTCAGAAGATGCGGAAAAAATCCGTACGCCAGAAGCTGAACCCGATTGATCTTGAGTTCCGGGGCAAGAACGTCATGCTCGTTGACGACTCCATTGTTCGCGGAACAACGTGCAAGGAAATTGTTCAGATGGCCCGGGATGCTGGCGCGCGCAACGTGTATTTTGCCTCGGCCGCACCCCCTGTGCGTTACCCGAATGTCTACGGGATTGACATGCCGTCGGCCAGCGAGTTGATTGCCCATGACCGCACGGTTGAAGAGATTCGGGACCTGATTGGCGCAGACTGGCTGCTATACCAGGATCTGGACGACCTCATCACCTGCGTTAATGACGTCAACGAGGATATTGAAGGCTGGGAGTGTTCTGTCTTTACCGGGCAGTACGTGACCGGCGATGTCGACAAGGCCTACCTGGACCGTCTGGAAGATGCGCGCAACGATGACAGTCGCTCCAAGCAACAAGGCGGAGATTCTGGTGATAATGGCATCATCGACCTGCACAATGACGAAGATTAATCACGCACTGCGTGCAATCAGGAGTAGCTCATGACGTTACGTCGTGAAGAGAATGTCTGGATTCCGGAATCGGATCTTGAAGGTATGTCTGTGGACACCCTGGCGGTGAGGGCAGGGCAGATTCGTACCGGTGAGCTGGAGCACAGTGACCCGATTTTCCCGACTTCAAGTTTTGTTTATGGCAGTGCAGCCCAGGCTGCTGCACGCTTTGGTGGCGAAGAGCCCGGTAATATCTATTCCCGTTTTACCAATCCGACGGTCCAGGCTTTCGAAGGCCGGATTGCCGCGATGGAAGGCGGTGAACGTGCGGTAGCGACCGCGTCTGGTATGGCCGCCATTCTGAGTACCTGCATGGCGCTGCTGAAGGCTGGCGATCATGTCGTCTGCTCCCGAGGCGTATTCGGAACTACTAACGTGTTGTTTCAGAAATACATGGCGAAGTTTGGCGTCGAGACGTCGTTCGTCAGCCTCACCAACATGGATGAATGGACACAGGCGGTACGGCCCGAGACTCGCATGCTGTTCATCGAGACACCGTCGAATCCGCTGTGTGAAGTGGCGGATATGAAAGCGCTGGCGACTCTGGCTCAGGACAATGATGCCCTGTTCGTGGTCGACAACTGCTTCTGTACACCGGTCCTGCAGCGACCACTGGAACATGGTGCCGATATCATTATCCACTCGGCGACCAAGTATCTGGACGGCCAGGGCCGCTGTGTTGGCGGCGTTGTGGTCGGGCCAAATGCCTTGATGGACGAAGTCTATGGCTTCCTCCGTTCCGCAGGACCAACCATGAGTCCCTTTAACGCGTGGGTGTTCCTGAAGGGCCTGGAAACCTTACCAATTCGTATGCGTGCTCACTGCGACAATGCGCTACAGTTGGCGTTGTGGCTGGAAGAGCAACCTGCTGTGGCGGAAGTGTTCTACGCCGGTCTTGAGAGTCACCCGCAGCACGAGTTGGCGAAACAGCAGCAATCCGGTTTTGGGGGTGTACTCTCGTTCCGGCTGAAGGGCGATCGGAAAGAAGCCTGGCAGTTTATCGATGCCACGCGCATGATTTCGATCACCGCCAACCTGGGTGACGTCAAAACCACGATCACTCATCCGGCCACCACAACCCACGGTCGCCTGTCGCCTGAAGACAAGCATGCCGCGGGGATCACCGAGAACCTGGTACGTATCTCCGTAGGGATAGAAGCAGTCGAAGACCTGAAAACCGATCTTGCTCGCGGCTTTCAGGCACTTCAGAACCCAAGCAATGGAAACGTTTGAGTATTCATGGCCGAATCCGCTAAAGCGAAGAAAGCACCGCAGGAGCTGACCGAAAAACAGCAACGCTTCCGCCATTTGGCGGCACAGGGCGCCCGTGAGGGTGCAGTGATTGCGTTGATTGCCCTGTGCATCTACTTCGCAATGGCACTGGTGACGTTCAGCCCCTCAGACCCCGGCTGGGCCAGTATTGGTCACGACACCAGCGTACAGAACTATGCCGGGCGCACTGGCGCCTGGCTGGCCAGTCTGTTCATGGATTTCTTTGGGCAGGTGGCCTATCTGTTTCCGGTGATGATCGCGGGCTACGCGATCATGTTGATCCGGCGCCGCAACGATTCCATGGATCTGCACTGGCCGCTCTTTATGATGCGGTTTGGCGGGTTCCTGCTCATTCTGCTCTCTGCCACCAGCCTGCTGTCGCTCTATTCGGTGTTTGGCCTCGGTGTGTCCTCCGGGGGCGTCATGGGCACCGCCGTCTCTGAGGCGATGGTACGCTTCTTTAATTTGCCAGCCACCACACTCCTGCTGATTGCCATTTTCCTGTTCGCCCTTACGGTTACCACCGGGCTTTCCTGGTTCTGGCTGATGGACCAGATCGGTGGGCTGACGCTCAGATTCGGCCTTGCCCTGAAAGGCATGTTTAGCCCGGATTCTGATAAAAAGAAGGCCAAGCCAGAGCCCGCCAAGGCGCCTGAAAGATCGGCAGAGCCACCCCTTGTTAAAGACCGGGTTCCGGCTCCCAAGGGTGAGAAAAAGGACAACCAGGGGCCGAGATGGTGGCATCGCATTCCCGGTTTTGGTCCGGGCAAAGCTAAAGCAAAACCCACAGGCGAGGCTCTGAAAGAGCGCAAGGAGCCGGGTCTTGAGGGATTGTCGGCCGATATCGATTCCGAGCCGGCCAGGCTTGAGAGCTTTAGTTCACGTGATGACGGTGCGGCCGAGGCGGAGCCGCAGCCATCGCGCACGGCTAAGCCCGCAGAGCAGGCGCAGCAGCCGGCTGGGCGATCGCTGAAGATTTCTCCGTTCAAAAAGAACGAGCAGCCTCCGACGGAGTCGAAGTCAAAAGATAAGCAGGCGTCCCTGCTGGAGGACGTTGAGAGCGCCATACCGCCGCTGACCTTGCTTGATCCTCCGGAAGAGCACAAGGAGCGGGGTTATTCCGAAGAGTCGCTGGAACATATGTCCCGGATGCTTGAGGAGAAACTGGCCGACTTCGGCGTTTCCGTGGAAGTGGTTGAAGTCAATCCGGGGCCGGTGATCACCCGCTTCGAAATCAAGCCGGCGGCCGGGGTTAAGGTCAGCAAGATCTCCAACCTCGCCAAGGATCTGGCACGATCCCTGGCCGTTCTGAGTGTTCGTGTCGTTGAGGTCATTCCCGGCAAGTCCGTTGTGGGTATCGAAATTCCCAACGAGGAACGGGAAATCGTTCGCCTGAGCGAAGTGCTTGGCGCGCGGGTTTTCGCAGAGTCCGCATCGCCTATCACCATGGCGTTGGGTAACGATATTGGCGGCAACCCCATGGTCGCCAATCTGGCCAAGATGCCGCATTTGCTGGTCGCGGGTACCACGGGGTCGGGCAAGTCCGTTGGCGTTAACGCCATGCTGTTGAGCATGCTGCTCAAGGCGACACCGGATGAGGTCCGCTTCATTATGGTCGACCCCAAGATGCTGGAACTGAGCATCTACGACGGTATTCCGCACCTGCTGGCGCCGGTGGTCACCGACATGAAGGAGGCCGCCAACGCCCTGCGCTGGTGTGTGGCCGAAATGGAACGCCGTTACAGGCTGATGGCCAATCTGGGTGTTCGGAACATTGCCGGCTACAACCGCAAGGTGAAAGACGCCAGGGATGCCGGTGAACCTTTGCTCGATCCGCTCTGGAAGCCGGACGAATACCTGGCGAACGACGAGCAGGAGCGTCCGGAACTGGAGACCCTGCCGTTCATTGTGGTGGTCATCGACGAATTCGCCGACATGATGATGATCGTTGGCAAGAAAGTGGAAGAGCTGATCGCCCGGATTGCCCAGAAAGCCCGTGCCGCTGGTATTCACCTGGTTCTTGCCACGCAGCGGCCTTCCGTGGACGTGATCACCGGCCTGATCAAGGCCAACATTCCTACCCGGATGTCGTTCCAGGTGTCCTCCAAGATCGATTCCCGTACCGTACTCGATCAGGGCGGTGCGGAGCAGTTGCTCGGCCATGGTGACATGTTGTACCTGCCACCGGGCTCCGGTCTGCCGGTGCGGGTCCATGGCGCCTTTGTGGACGACGATGAAGTCCATCGTGTGGTTAGCGCCTGGAAGGCCCGTGGTGAGCCCGTCTATGTCGACGATGTCCTCAACGGCGCGGAAGGTGAAAACCTGCCCGGGGTTCCGACCCTGACAGAGGGTGGCGGAGACAGCGAGGGCGATGCTCTCTTCGATGAGGCGGTCGCCTTCGTTACCGAGGGCCGGCGGGTGTCAATTTCGTCCGTCCAGCGCAAATTCAAGATAGGGTATAACCGGGCGGCCAACCTGGTTGATGCCATGGAAGCATCTGGCGTGGTCAGCTCAGCGGGGCACAATGGCGCCCGGGAAGTGCTGGCACCACCACCCCCAAGAGATTAGGAGCGGTTCGCTATGCAACAGCACCCATTTTTCAAGCTCATTGCCCTGGCCTTGGTCGCTGTCTTTGCGCTGTCGGCAAACGCCGCTGATGATTCGGCCAAATCTCACGATGCCGCCGGCAAACTGGCCTCGGTGCTCAAGAGTTACGAGTCGTACCAGGCCAGCTTCATTCAGATCGTGGTCAATGAGAACGGCAATCGGGTACAGGAAACCCGCGGTGCCCTGAAGGCAAAACGCCCCGGATTGTTCTACTGGGAGACCAGTGCGCCCCTGTCTCAGTTCATTGTCAGCAATGGTGAGACGGTTGAAGTCTATGACCCGGACCTTGAACAGGTGACCGTCCACAAGCTGGATGAACGGGTGCAAACCACTCCGGCACTGCTGCTCAGTGGTGAAGTCGGCAATCTGGATGAGACCTACAAGGTGTCCCTGAAGGCGATTGGCGACAACACCCGGGAATACACATTAGAGCCCCGGAACCCGGATTCCCTGTTTGTGTCCCTTCGCCTGACTTTCTTCAAGGGCGAACTGCAGGAAATGCGCATGCAGGATTCCCTGGCCCAGCTCAGCATCCTGAGCTTCGACGACATTCGATTGAACCAGAGCGTGGACGATAGCGCCTTTTCCCTGGACTACCCGGAAGGCGTGGATATCATCCGGGACGGAGCCTGATGCAGGACAGCCTGTTCGAAGAACAGACCGGATTCCGACCGCTCGCGGCGCGCATGCGCCCAGCCTCACTGGATGAATACGTCGGCCAGTTGCACCTGGTTGGCCCTGGCAAGCCGTTACGTCGGGCGGTAGAACAGGGCCAGCTGCACTCCATGATTCTCTGGGGGCCGCCGGGTGTTGGTAAAACCACTTTCGCCCAGCTGCTCGCGAACCTCAGTGACCTCAGTTTTGAAACCATCTCGGCGGTGCTCAGCGGGGTCAAAGAGATCCGCGCTGTTGTCGACCGGGCCCGTCACCGTAAGAGCGCGGAAGGCCGGGACACGCTGCTTTTCGTGGACGAAGTCCATCGCTTTAACAAAAGCCAGCAGGATGCCTTTCTGCCGCATATCGAAGATGGCACCTTCATCTTTGTGGGCGCCACCACCGAGAATCCGTCGTTTGAGCTGAACAGCGCGCTGTTATCCCGAACCCGAGTCTACGTGCTCAAGAATCTTGAGGACGACGACATCCTCCGATTGCTCGAGCGTGCCCTTGAATCAGACACCGGCTTTGCCGGGCGCCTGGCGGTGCCTCGGCAGGTGTTGGAGATGATGGCCGCGGCTGCCGGCGGCGACGCCCGCCGTGCGCTGAATATCCTTGAGGTGGCCGCTGACCTGGCTGAACCGGATGCCCAGGGCCGCGATACCGTCTCTGAGGCCCAGCTGGAGCAGGTCATGCAAACCAGCCTGCGCCGTTTCGACAAGGGTGGGGATGTTTTCTACGATCAGATCTCTGCATTGCACAAATCGGTGCGGGGCTCGGACCCGGACGGAGCCCTGTATTGGCTGTGCCGGATGCTTGATGGTGGCTGCGATCCGTTATACGCAGCAAGACGGCTGGTACGGATTGCCAGTGAGGACATCGGAAACGCCGATCCGAGAGCTCTACAGCTAAGCATGGATGCCTGGGACGCCCAGGAACGTCTGGGGTCGCCTGAGGGCGAGCTGGCGCTTGCGCAGGCCGTGACCTATCTGGCCATGTGTCCGAAGAGCAACGCCGTGTACAACGCCTTTAACCGTTGTATGGCGGATATTCGGCAAGACCCCGATTACGAAGTACCTGTGCACCTTCGGAACGCACCCACCAAACTTCTCAAGTCCATGGGCCACGGCGAATCCTATCGCTACGCCCATGACGAGCCGGAGGCGTTCGCTGCCGGCGAATCCTATCTGCCCGAAGCGATTCATCAGCGTCGGTATTACCAGCCGGTTAATCGTGGGCTCGAAATCAAACTGGCGGAAAAGCGCGAGCGCTTGAACCAGCGCAATGCCGAAAGTACCCGTAAGCGCTACTCCTGAGCCCGGCGGCAAGGTAGCCACGAGCCTCAGTGCAGGTATAATGTCCCGTCATTTCTCACACATCGCAAACCGGAATAGTCAGGATAACCATGCTCGATCCAAAACGTGTCCGTACTCAGACTGACGAGATCGCCCGTCGGTTGGCCATCAAGAATTTCACCTTTGATACCGCCACCTTCGAGCAGCTTGAGGAACGCCGTCGCGCACTCCAGGTGCGTACCGAGACACTTCAGGGCGAGCAGAACAAACAGTCGAAGTCGATTGGCAAGGCCAAGGCCGCTGGTGAGGATATCCAGCCGCTGCTGGACAAGGTTGAGAGCCTGAAAAAGCAAAAGTCCGAAGCGGAAGACGAGCTGCGGTCGCTGCAGGAAGAGCTGACCGCGTTTCTGGCAGGCATTCCTAACCTTCCGGACGAAGGCGTTCCTACTGGCGACAGCGAGGACGACAACGTTGAAATCCGTAGCTGGGGCACGCCTCCGGTGCTGGATTTTGAACCCAAAGACCACGTGGCGCTTGGTGAAGGCCTTAAGGGGCTGGATTTTGAGACGGCCAGCCGGCTCGCACATTCCCGCTTTGCGGTCATGCGTGGCCCGGTGGCTCGGCTGCACCGGGCGCTTGCTCAGTTCATGCTCAACCTGCACACCGGCGAGCATGGCTACACCGAGGCCTATGTTCCGTACCTGGTCAATGCCGAAACACTCTATGGCACCGGACAGCTTCCCAAGTTCGAGGACGACCTCTTCAAAATGGAAGGGGATAACCCGCTGTACCTGATCCCGACCGCAGAGGTGCCTGCCACCAACCTGGTTGCTGACAGCATTCTTGACGCCAGCGAGTTGCCGCTGCAGATGGTTTGTCATACACCGTGTTTCCGCAGCGAAGCCGGCTCCTACGGCCGCGACACCCGAGGCATGATCCGGCAGCACCAGTTCGACAAAGTGGAATTGGTGCATATAGTTCGCCCGGAAGATTCCGACCAGGCGCTGGATGCCCTGACTGGGCACGCTGAGAAAGTACTGCAGTTGCTTGAACTTCCGTACCGGGTAATGACCCTGTGTGGCGGCGATATGGGCTTCTCCGCGGCGAAAACGTTTGATCTGGAAGTCTGGTTGCCGGGGCAGCAAAAGTACCGCGAAATCTCATCCTGCTCCAACACCCGTGACTTTCAGGCACGGCGCATGCATGCAAGATGGCGTAACCCGGAAACCGGAAAGCCCGAGCCAGTGCATACCTTGAACGGTTCTGGCCTGGCGGTCGGCCGTGCCCTGATCGCTGTGATGGAGAACTACCAGCAGGCCGATGGCAGCATCCTGATTCCGGACGTACTCAAGCCGTACATGGGAGGCCTAGACCGAATCCAATGAGTGATCAGCCAGAAAATGCACCAGGGAAGGGCATTGGTGCAACGCCCGCACCAATTCGGTACCGGGTAAACCCGGTAACCGATAACCCCAACAGCTCCGCCGGTGAAGTCGCCCTGGTGGGTGCCGGCCCGGGGGATCCGGAGTTGTTGACGCTGAAAGCCTGGCGTTTGATTTCGGCCGCTGAAGTGGTGCTTTACGACCGACTGGTATCGCCTGAGATTCTGGCACTCATTCCTGAAACCGCTGAACGGATTCATGTTGGCAAACAGCGGTCAAATCACACCTTGCCTCAGGATCAGATCAATCAGCGCCTGGTGGATCTGGCACGAGCGGGCCACAAAGTGGTGCGGCTCAAAGGGGGTGATCCGTTTATCTTCGGCCGTGGCGGCGAGGAAATTGAGACCCTGGCGGCTGCGGGCGTGCGTTTTCAGGTGGTCCCCGGCATTACTGCCGCATCGGGATGCGCGGCTTATGCCGGTATCCCGCTGACGCACCGGGATCATGCCCAGTCTGTGCGGTTTGTCACCGGACATCTGAAGGATGACAGCTGCAATCTGCCGTGGAAGGACTTCGTGCAGAACAACCAGACCCTGGTGTTCTACATGGGGTTGGTTGGTCTACCGATTATATGCCGGCAGTTGATCGGTCACGGCATGTCTCCGGAAATGCCGGTGGCGCTGGTATCCAAGGGCACCACACCAGACCAGAAAGTCATCACTGGCACGCTGGACACCATTGTTGCCCGGGTTGGCTCGGATGATGTTCAGCCGCCCACGCTGGTCATCATTGGCAACGTCGTTGCGCTGCGCGATCGACTGGATTGGGTCGGTGGTTTGCCAGCGCGCAGGTGAATCGCGGGTTGAGGCTAGGGTTGGATCAGTACCGTCAGCCATGAACAGAAAAGGGGAGCCGATTGGCTCCCCTTTTTTATGCAGTCAGTGTCCGGTCAGCCGATCTTGCGGCCAGGCAGGACATCTTTCAGCTTGTCCCGCATTTCCCGGATGGCCTTCTCGGTGGTCGGCCAGTCGATGCAGGCGTCAGTTACTGATACGCCGTATTTCAAGTCGTCCAGATTGTCAGGAATGGACTGGCTGCCCCAGTTGATGTTGCTTTCAACCATCAGGCTCTGGATAGAGCTGTTGCCTTCCAGAATCTGGTGGGTGACGTCCTGCATCACCAACGGTTGCAGGCCAGGATCCTTATTGGAGTTGGCGTGGCTGCAGTCCACCATGATCGATTTACGCAGCTTCGCTTTTTCCAGGGCCTGTTCGCACAGCGCGACGCTGACTGAGTCGTAATTGGGCTTGCCGCCACCGCCACGGAGAACCGCATGACCATAGTTGTTGCCCTTGGTGCGGATAATGGCAGCCTTGCCCTGTTGATCAATGCCAAGGAAGTTGTGCGGGTGCGATACCGATTTCATGGCGTTCACAACAACATCCAGGCTGCCGTCGGTGCCGTTCTTGAAACCGATAGCCATAGAAAGCCCACTGCTCATCTCGCGGTGGGTCTGGGATTCGGTGGTTCGAGCGCCAATAGCTGACCAGGCGATGGTGTCCTGGAGGTATTGGGGCGAAATCGGATCCAGCGCTTCAGTCGCGGCCGGCAAACCAAGCTCGTTGATGTCCAGCAACAGGCGGCGGCCAATATGGAGCCCCTGTTCAATGTCGAAGGTATCGTTCAGGTGCGGGTCGTTGATCAGACCTTTCCAGCCGACGGTTGTCCGCGGTTTTTCAAAATAGACCCGCATTACGATCAGAAGGGTATCACTGACTTCGTCCGCCAGTTTTTTCAGGCGCTGGGCGTAGTCACGCGCGGCTTCAACATCGTGGATGGAGCAGGGGCCAATGACCACGAACAGACGATGGTCTTTACCGTCCATGATGTCGTAGATGGCTTGGCGGCCCTTGGCCACGGTTTCGGCGGCGGCGTCGGAGAGCGGCATCTCCTGCTTGAGTGCTTCAGGAGTGATAAGTGGTTCCTGGCTGGCCACGTTCAGGTTCTCTAGTTTTTTGCCCGACATGTTGTTCTTTATCCCCGATTCTGATCGTTGCATCTCCATTGGACGAACAAATGCCAACGAAGTTGCAGATTGGTGCCAAAGCCCCGGGAATCCGGTGTGAATAACCCCGGGGAGGTGGTTATACTGCGTTATTTGGTAGGCCTTTTCAACGCTTCTTACGAATGGGGAACGGATGTCACAGAACCGGCAAAAACCGCAGGGTAGTGCGAGTCGCAAAGCGGTTTCCGGACAGATTGGAGACGTGCTCTCCGGCATTCGTGTCCCGGATCTGCCTTACCCGGCCGGTAAGCTCGCACCGGAATTCGTCAGCGATTGGCGCCCACTGTTGTCATCATGCTGGGTTGAGCAGCGCGATGAGCGCGTTACTCATGTCATCCGCTCCGTTCATCTCGACTGGTCGTCCATGCAGATCAATGCCGCCTATGTGGCTGATCGCATCATGGACGTGTTCCTGAAAACCAGTGGACTGCATCCTGAGCTTGCCCGTCGCGTTGCCCGATTGCGTTTCTATCTGGCCTGGCGGATGAATCTTGAAGGGGCTGATGCCTTTAGTGACACCCTCACCAATTGGCTCGACAGCCTGCAGGAGTGGCGGGGCTGGAGTGATTCCGGCGGGCGCTCAAGTCGAGTGTTGCTTGACCAGCTCGATGCCTTGGTTATCGCCGTTTCCAGTAGTTTCGAGTCGGGCGAGGCCGCGCCTGTCGAGGAGTTCTGCGGACAGTGGCAGCTGGATGCCGAAAAGCGGAATGCCCAAACTGGCAAGTTGAGGCAGCGGCTGCTGGAGACTGAACAGGGCGCCGCCCGTCAGCGCCGGGCAGACCAGACTGCCCGGGCCTTGATCGGACGAGCTCTGCAGGGCCGCATGCTGCCACCGGAAATTACAACGTTTATTCTGGATTATTGGTACCGGCTGCTGAAACAGGCGATCTGGGCATCGGGAGTCGAAGGTGAGGGCTGTCGCCATGGGTCAAAGCTGCTTGAGTGGCTGGTCTGGGTCGGCGATCCATCGCTGTCTGACAAGGACCGCAATCGGCTGTACACCGTTGGTGAGCAGATTGGCGATCGACTGATGGATGTCTGGAACCGAACTTTCGGTCAGGCCCTTGAAGCAAAGGCATTGGCAGGCATCGAGAACGTAATGGTGTCCAGGCTTCGGGGAGAAGCACCGGAGCTGGCAGAGGCGCTGCCCACGTCACAGGCTTTTCCCTGGGACAGCAGTTGGTTGGCATTTTCCGGGTGTCAGCCCGGCATTGCCGAGGGCCTTGAGGGCGGCTGGTTTGTTGAAGGCGAAGGTCGCCGGGAGCAGCGACGGTTCTTCTTCGCGCTGCTGGAAGATACCGCTGAAATCCTCTGGACCAATGGCGCCGGCGTAAAACTGGGCCTGCAACCCTGGGCCGAATTTGAAACCGCTCGAACTCAAAGCGACTTAAGACCGCTACCCACGTTGACTCCCTTTGGTCAGGTATTAACCGATACGGTGACCGTGCTGGCGACCGTTTGCGCAAAGCAACGCAAGCAACGTGAGCAAGCTGCCAAGGACGCAAGAGAACGTGCCGAAGCACTCAGGCGTGAGCGGGAAGCCGCCGAACAGGCGCGGATGGCTCAAGAGACAGCCAGAGAGGCGGAGCTGCAGCGTCAGCGTGATTTGGCAGAGCAGCAGCGGCTTGAGGGCGAACGTGCCGAACAGCAGCGCCTGGAGCGCGAGCAGACACTATTGGCCCAGGCTCAGGTGGACGGGATCAAACTGGGGGGGTGGATCGTCGTTACTCCGGACAAGGGCGACGAGGATCCGATTCGGCTGAAACTGGCGGTGCGGATCAATGCCTCGCGAAAACTCGTTTTCGTCGATCGGCTCGGTCTGAATCGCCGGGAGTATATCGACAATCAACTGGTGGAAGGCATCGTATCTGGCCAAATCCGGGTATTGGGTAGTGCAGCAGAATTTGATGACACGTTGAGTCGTGTCGTGGGTCGAATCCGGGTCGGCCGAAATTGAGCGTTTCGAACAGGAAGGTATAACAATAATGACTGACGCAGACTACGAATTTGGTAATGCCGGGCAGGGCAGGCAGGTGCCGGACAATCGTGCGGACTACCGCCTTACCGCAACCGCCCGCGCTACATTAGAACTTGAATCTACTATGCCGGGTCCGACCAAAGGTGAGAACGAAGGTGGACGGCAGTTGGCATGCCGGATCCGTGATATTTCGGCCCGGGGAATGTCGTTGTTCTCCAATGAGCCGGTTTCACTCGGTGCGCTTTTACCCGCTTGGGTTTCGCTGGGTGAGCCAGACCAGGAGTTTTCCCTGATGCTGGAAGTGGTGTGGTGCCGACCCTGCGAATCCGAGTTTCTGGTTGGCGCCCAGATCCTGCAATCCGATGAAACCGCCTTCGTCGAGTGGGTCGAGGCGGTGGCGACTGCGATGGCAGCCGAATAGCAGCCACAAAAAAGCCGGCACGGAGCCGGCTTTTTTGTGGGCGTCGATGTGATCTGACGTTAGTCTTCCATTTCCGCCATGCCGGTAATGTTGAAGCCGGCATCCACGTACATGATCTCACCGGTGATGCCGCTGGCCATATCCGAGCCCAGGAAGGCCGCGGAATTACCCACTTCATCGATGGTAACGTTGCGGCGCAATGGCGCCCGTTTGGCGTTCTCGGCCAGCATCTTGCGGAAGCTCTTGATTCCGGAGGCTGCCAGCGTCTTGATCGGGCCAGCGGAGATGGCGTTCACCCGGATGCCGTCGCGGCCAAGGCTGGCGGCCATGTAGCGCACGTTAGCCTCGAGCGAGGCTTTGGCCAGCCCCATCACGTTGTAGTTCTGCAGTACCCGCTCGGCACCCAGGTAGCTAAGAGTAATCAGTGAGCTGCCTTCGTGCATCATTCCGCGCGCGCCTTTTGCAAGGGCCACAAAGCTGTAGGAGCTGATGTCGTGGGCGATGCGGAAACCCTCACGGGTGGTTACATCCACGTAGTTGCCGTCCAGCTCGTGCCCCGGCGCGAAGCCCACGGCGTGGACGATGATGTCGATGTGGTCCCAGTGCTTGTTGAGCTCGGTAAAGACCTGCTCGATTTCCTCGTCACTGGCCACGTCACAGGGGAAAGTCAGCTTGCTGCCCCATTGTTCGGCGAACTTCTCCACCCGAGGCCGCAGCTTTTCGTTCTGGTAGGTGAATGCCAGCTCGGCACCTTCCCGGGCAAACGCTTCGGCAATGCCGTAGGCGATCGACAGCTTACTGGCAACGCCAACGATCAGTGCTTTCTTGCCACTGAGTATTCCCATGGGTAAATCTCCCTGTGTTCCTGATTTTGAGGCATTATCCCTGAACACCATGGTTCCGGGTAACACTCAATTGGTCGTAGAAGTCTGCTGGTAAAAGAAGGCAGCACTCAAAAGTTCCTGAGTGTAGGGCTGGCTCGGAGCCCGGAATATGTCCTCAGCGCTGCCATACTCCACGATCTCACCATGATGCAGTACCAGCAGTTTGTGGCTGAGTGCCCGAACCACTGCCAGATCGTGACTGATAAAAATATAGCTTAGACCATAGCGGCTCTGAAGATCCCTCAGCAACTCAATAACCTGCTTCTGGACCGTGCGGTCCAGCGCCGAGGTAGGTTCGTCCAGGATGATCAAATCTGGCTGCAGAACCAGGGCCCGGGCTATGGCTATCCGTTGACGTTGACCGCCGGAAAACTCATGGGGATAGCGGTGACGCGCGTCGGGGTCCAGACCAACGTCATGGAGCGCGCGGATCACCCGTTGCTCGTGGGCCTCGGCCGTATCTGGATCATGGATTTCCAGGCCTTCCCGAACAATCTCAGCAATCGACATGCGTGGGCTCAAGCTGCCAAAAGGGTCCTGGAAAACGATCTGAATGCGCTTGCGCCACGGCCGGAACTGCTTCTGGGTCAGGGAGCCCAGCTCCTCGCCCGCGAGCTGTATCGCGCCAGAGCTCGTGGTCAGCTTGAGCAGAGCGTGGCCAATGGTGGTCTTGCCACTGCCGCTTTCACCGACGATCCCGAGGGTTTCACCACGGTTCAGGCTGAAGCTGGTGGATTTAACCGCGTGAAAAGAGTCTTTCACCTTGCCGAACAGGGATTTCTGGGTGATGAAGCGAACATCCAGATCCGACACCTTTAGCAAGGGCTCGGAGGTGCCCGTGATCGCCAGGGGCGCATCAGGTGGCTCGGCATCCAGGAGTTTTCGGGTGTACGGATGCTGAGGGCTGGCAAACAGGGTTTCGGTGTCGGCGTGCTCCACCAGTTTGCCCTGTTCCATCACCGCCACTTCGTCCGCATACCGGCGGACAATGGTGAGGTCGTGGGTAATCATCAGGATCGCCATGCCAAGCTTGGCCTGCAGCTCACGAAGCAATTCAAGAACCTGCTTCTGAACGGTCACGTCCAAGGCCGTGGTGGGTTCATCGGCAATCAGGAGGTCCGGCTCGTTGGCCAGGGCCATGGCAATCATCACCCGCTGTTTTTGGCCACCGGACAGTTGGTGGGGGTAGCTTGAAAGCCGGCTTTCCGGGTCCCGGATGCCGACCAGCTCCAGCAGCTCAATACAGCGCGTTCTGGCGGCTGAGTTACGCAGGCCCTTGTGCAGCGCCAGGGTTTCACCAATCTGCTTTTCCACCGTGTGCAGCGGGTTCAGGGACGTCATCGGCTCCTGAAAGATCATGCTTATCTTCCGACCGCGAATCTGGCGCAGGCGTTTTTCGCTGACCTTGAGCATGTCTTCACCCTGGAAGTGAATCTCTCCGGTGGGGTACCGGACATGGCGCTCATCCAGCAGGCGCAGCACTGACAGGGCAGAGATGGACTTGCCCGAGCCGCTTTCGCCCACCAGGGCCAGTGTCTGTCCGGTACGAACGGCCAGTGACAGGGAATCGACCACCCTTGGCCCCTGATCGAAGCAGATAGACAGATTGGAGATGCGCAGCAGGTCGTTCATATCAGCTCTTTCTCGGGTCAAAAGCGTCGCGTACGGCTTCACCGACGAACACCAGTAGGGTCAGCATGATTGAAAGCGAGACGAACGCAGACATGCCGAGCCAGGGCGCATGCAGGTTGGCCTTGCCTTGTGCGATCAGCTCACCGAGGGATGGTGAACCCGATGGCAGGCCAAAACCGAGGAAATCCAGGGACGTCAGCCCGGTGATAGCGCCGGTCAGAATGAAAGGCAGGAAGGTCAGGGTGGCGACCATGGCGTTGGGCAGAATATGCCGGAACATGATCTTGCGGTTGTCCAGGCCCAGGGCGCGAGCAGCTTTCACGTACTCAAAGTTCCGCGCTCGGAGGAATTCCGCACGCACCACGTCGACCAGCCCCATCCAGCTGAACAGCAGCATGATACCCAGCAACCACCAGAAGTTCGGCTGCACGATACTCGACAAGATGATCAGCAGGTACAGAACCGGCAATCCGGACCAGACTTCGATAAAGCGCTGGCCGAGCAGATCCGTTTTGCCGCCGTAATAGCCCTGAATCGCACCGACGGCCACGCCGACAATACAGCTGGCGATGGTAAGTGTGAGGCCGAACAGTACCGATATGCGGAAGCCGTAAATCACCCGGGCGGCAACATCGCGACCCTGGTCATCGGTTCCTAGCCAGTTCTCGAGGCTGGGTGGCGCCGGTGAGGGCACCCCCAGATCGTAATTGATGGTGTCGTAACTGAACCGGATGGGTGGCCACACAATCCAGCCATCGGCTTCGATCGAATCGGCAATGAAAGGGTCCCGGTAATCAGCTTCGGTGGGCAGGAAGCCGCCAAAGGTTTCTTCGGGAACCGACTCCACCACAGGAAAATAAAGCGTGTCCTGATAGGAGACCACCAGTGGCGCGTCATTGGCAATCAGTTCCGCCGCCAGTGACAAGCCAAACAGAGCCAGAAACACCCACAGTGACCAGAACCCACGTCGGTTGGCCCGGAAGTTACGGAGCCGGCGCTGTTGGATGGGAGTCAGAGAGAGCTTGCTCATGCTCCCTCCCGGCTTTCAAAGTCGATACGGGGGTCGACCAGGACATAGGTTATGTCACTGATCAGCTTCAGAATGAGCCCCATGAGGGTGAAGATGTACAGGGTGCCGAAAATCACCGGGTAATCCCGGTTCAGAGCCGCCTCGAAGCCCAGCAGGCCCAGCCCGTCCAACGAGAAGATCACCTCAATGAGCAGGGATCCGGTGAAGAACAGGGATACCAGCACGCCCGGCAGGCTCGCAATCACGATCAGCATGGCATTGCGGAACACATGGCCGTACAGCACCTGTTTGTTGTCGAGGCCTTTCGCTCGGGCAGTCACCACGTACTGTTTGCTGATTTCGTCCAGAAACGAGTTCTTGGTAAGCAGAGTGAGTGTCGCGAAACCACCAATGACATTGGCGGTGACCGGCAGAGCCAGGTGCCAGAAGTAATCGCCGATCTTCTGCAGCAAAGTGAGTTCGTCGAAGTTGGACGAGGTTAGCCCTCGTAACGGGAAAAAGTCGAAGTAGCTACCACCGGCGAACAGGACGATCAGCAGGATCGCGAACAGGAAGCCGGGAATGGCATAGCCAATGACGATGGCAGAGCTGCTCCAGACATCGAATCGCGATCCGTCTGTGACGGCCTTGCGGATGCCCAAGGGAATGGAAATGATGTAGATGATCAGTGTCGACCAGAGCCCCAGGGAGATGGAGACCGGCATCTTGTCGAGGATCAGCTCGGTAACGCTCTTCTCCCGGAAAAAGGAGTCACCGAAATTGAAGGTGGCATAGTCGCCCAGCATTTTCAGGAAGCGTTCATGAGCGGGCTTGTCGAAGCCGTACATGACTTCGATTTCTTTTAACAGTTCCTCGGGAATACCGCGAGAGCCGCGGCTGTCACCGGAAGCGCTGGACACCTCGGCACCGGAATCGCCGCCGGATGCCCTGGCCAGCGCGCTGCCGCCGTGGCCTTCCATTTCGGCGATCAGCTGTTCAACCGGGCCCCCGGGGGCTGCCTGAACAATCACGAAGTTCAACAGCATGATCCCGATCAGCGTCGGGATAATCAGTGCCAGCCTTCGAAGTATGTATATGCCCATTTAGTGGAGAATTCCTTAGCAGAGAGTCCCTTGGAAGAGAATTCCTATGAAGCGAGTTCCTACGAAGGAAGTTCCTTCCATTACAGCGAGGGTTAGAATTCCATGCTCAGGGCTGCACCCACCAGTTATCCAGATCAACCCCGTTCTTGGGTGTTTCTGCCGGTCGTTGCAGGTGGCTCCAGTAGGCGACCCGATCCTTGGCCAAGTGCCAATGTGGAATCACATAGTGACCATGCAGGAGCGCACGATCCAGGGCCCGGGTCCGATGCACCAGCTCGTCGCGGTCTGGCGCCTGAATGACCTGGCTGACCAGTTGATCGACAACTGGATGGCCCACCCCCATGTAGTTGCGGGAGCCGATGGCTTCAACATTGTCAGAGTGCCAGTACTCACGCTGCTCATTACCGGGTGAATCCGATTGTGGCAACACCTGGGTGATCATGTCGAAGTCGAACTCGCGGACCCGCTGAATATACTGGTTGCTGTCGACCAGCCGTACGGTCACTGCAATGCCGAGTTTCGCGAGGTTATTCTTGAAGGGCAGTACCACCCGCTCGAAACTTTTCTGGAATAGCAGAATCTCGAACGCCAGGGCTTCACCGGTCTCCTGATGCACCATGGTTCCGTCCACAATGGCGTAACCGGCGTCACGCAGAAGCTCCAGAGCCGCACGCAGGTTGGCTCTCACCCCTTTCTGGCCGTCGGTTGCCGGCGGCTGGTACACCTCGGCAAAGACGTCTTCGGGCAACTCGTCGCGAAACGGTTCCAGGAGCTCGAGTTCCCGGCCCTGGGGCAGGCCCGAAGAGGCCAGCTCACTGTTCTCGAAATAGCTGTTGGTTCGGGTGTACTGGCCATAGAACAGGTTCTTGTTGGCCCATTCAAAATCGAAACCGTAGGCGAGTGCTTCCCGGACCCGCGGATCGCTGAACACCTCACGGCGGGTATTGAATACAAAGCCCTGCATGCCGGTCGGACGCTGATGATCGACGGCTTCGGCAATGATCTTACCGTTCTTAAATTTTTCGCCGGAGTAGGCCGTGGCCCAGTTCTTGGCCGAGGTCTCAACCCGAAAATCGAAGCTGCCGGCCTTGAACGCTTCGAGTGCCACGGTGTCGTCGGTGTAGTAGTCGTAGCGGATGCGGTCGAAATTGAACCGACCCCGACGCACGGGCAGATCTTCTGCCCAGTAGTCTTCTACGCGTTCGTAGGCGATCGAGCGACCAGCCTCAAATTTGCCGATCCGGTAGGGGCCGCTGCCCAGTGGGGGCGTCAGGCCATTGTCACCAAATTCGTGCTCAGCCCAGTAATGGGCTGGCAGGATCGGCATCTGCCCCAGAATCAGCGGTAATTCGCGGTTGGTGGTGGCTTTGAAGTCAAAGCGTATACGCTTGGGATTTTCCACCGTTACCTTGGCAACATCGGCGTAGTAATTACGGAAAAAAGGATGGCCTTTGGTGGTTAAGATCTCGAAGGAAAACTTCACGTCTTCGGCAGTAATTGGCTCACCGTCGTGGAACCGCGCCTGGTCCCGGAGATTGAAGACAACGTAGCTGCGGTCTTCGGGTGTCTCAATCGACTTGGCAATCAGGCCATAGGCAGAGAAGGGCTCATCGTCTGATGACACCATCAGGGTGTCGTACAGATAGGTGCTGATCCCGGCCGCCGCAACACCCCGGATATCAAACGGGTTGAAGGAATCGAAGCCGTTGGCCACCACCGCCATTTTCAGTGTGCCGCCTTTGGGCGCTTCCGGGTTCACGTAGTCGAAGTGAGAAAATCCCTGTGAATATTTGGGGGCGCCGTGCATGGCAATACCATGTCGGGCTTCGACTGAACCGGCGCTGTCTTCAGCGGCGAATGTGGGGGCAGTGAATGCCATGAAAGCGAAAGAGGAGAGGAGCGACGTAAGGTATGAGGCTGTCCGTTTGCTGGTCATAGGTCTCGCACGTTCCGGAGGGTTAGGCGGGCGCACCGTCTGCCAGGTTGGCGCACCCATGGCTCCTAATCGAACCGTTATGATTCTTATAGTTAGGGAAAGTTCCTGAACCTGCGATCAAGCCGGTCAGGGACTGTTCCGAATATCGACGTAGAGTACCAGACTTTGTCCCGGTTGCAGATAACGTGATGTGTTCAGATCATTCCAGCTTGCGATGTCCCGCACATTCACGGAGAACCGGTTGGCGATGGTCGACAGCGAATCGCCCTTGCGCACCCGATAGCCGACTTTACGAACCATGGCCTTGCCGCGTGCATTGTTGCTGGCAACCACGGTCGGCTGAGAGGTCTTGGACCAGATCACCAGTTCCTTGCCGGGGATCAGCGGATCACCGGGCGCCATGCCGTTCCAGGCAGCCACCTGGCGTACCGATACCCGGTGCTCCCGGGCGATATCCCAGAAAGTGTCACCACGGCGAACGGTGTAGCGAACCTTGTTGCCGTCGCGTTTGCGATCCTGTTTCCGTTCCAGGCGCTGGGAAGCGCTGAGGGCATAGGTGTCTGAGCCCTTGCTGGCGGACGGAATCATCAGCCGTTGGCCGACCCGAATGAGATCGGAGTTGAGTTTGTTCACCTGCTGGATAACTGCCGGTGTGGTCGAGAACTTTCGGGCAATGGTGTTCAGGTTGTCACCGGACTGTACCTTGTAGTTCCGCCAGGACACCCGTTCACTGCGCGGAATCTCTGCCAGGGCGGCCCGGAAAGTATCGGCGTTTTCAGTCGGTACCAGCAGCCGATGGGGCCCATCCGGATTGGTGGCCCAGCGGTTGTAAGTGGGGTTGAGCAGGTAAATCTCATCCACGTCAACCTTGGCCAGATCAGCGGCCTGGGCCAGATCCATCTGGGAGCCGGTATCGACAATTTCGAAGTAGGGCTTGTCTTCCAGAGCCGGAAGCTCAATGCCGTAGTCTTCAGGCTTGTCGAAAATCTTGGCCAGCGCGATCAGCTTCGGCACGTAGTGCCGGGTTTCCCGGGGTAGATCCAGAGACCAGAAATCCTGGGGCTGGTTTTTCTTCCGGTTTTTTCGCATCGCGCTGGAAACCGTGCCGCCACCGCTGTTGTAAGCGGCGAGGGCCAGGGTGTAATCGCCATCAAAGCGGTTGGC
The DNA here is from genome assembly GCF_016820575.1 of Marinobacter sediminum. Lineage (GTDB taxonomy): Bacteria > Pseudomonadota > Gammaproteobacteria > Pseudomonadales > Oleiphilaceae > Marinobacter > Marinobacter sediminum. The sequence goes on from NZ_JAEMQH010000002.1 coordinate 912,289, forward strand.
GAGCTTGTCCAGGTAGGTAAGGGCCGCGTCCGTTGCTTCCACCACATCACGCCGGTCATCGTGCCACCAGCTCTGGGTCAGGCCGAAGTATTTACCGGTCGATGGGATAAATTGCCACAGACCGGCGGCGCGTCCGTGCGAATAGGCAAAGGGGTCGAACGCGCTTTCCACTACCGGCAACAGGGCGAATTCTGCTGGCAGGCCGCGTTTCTCGGTTTCATTGATGATGTAATGCAGATAGCGGCTTCCGCGTTCTACTACCCGGTCGATGTAGCCTGGGTGGCTGGCGTACCAGTTCAGTTGGTCCTGGACACGCTGGTTATCGACATCGTGATTGAGGGCGAAGCCAGCTCTAAGACGGCTCCACAGGTCGCTGGGTTGCGCCGATTCCTTAACAATCTTCTGCCCGGGGTCGTCCAGTTTCTCGCGGGCTTCGCGGGCTGTGGATCTGAGTTCAGGCGCGATGGCGTCGTCGAGCGCAGCGTCCGCTGTAGCGTCTTCACCATTTCCGGCTTCAACCGACTGTTTCAGGTCTTCGTCGCCGGTGGCCACGGTTACCTGCTCAGTATCAAGGGGGTTGGTCTCGCTGTCGCCGGATTCGCTGTCGCTGAACCAGGCAGTGGGACTTGCCCAGCTGTTATCCGGCGTATCAGACAGGCTGCAGCCGGAGGCCAGCGCACCGGTGAAAAAGAGCAAAGACAAGCGTTTGACCGACATAGAATACTTCCGGCTCACGGTTGAAACCGGATTCCCTCTTTGGAAAATCCGGTAGGTTTAAAGAGTTACAGGCGCAAAGTTGGGATGATTCTATGGGAGCTCATTTCAAGTGGTCAAGAACACCCTCGTTACGTCTGTGAGAGGATTTGTTAACCGATCAAAAGTTGTCTTTGCCATGGCGAATGGCGGCAAAGATGGCGTTTTCCGAATCTGCCGGCAAACCGTTCTGGGCACAGTAGTTGCGGGCTGCATCAACCACCATCGGATCATCCCAGCGCAGGAAGGGGTTGAGCTGTCTTTCTTCGGCCAGCACCGAGGGCACCGTAGGTTTTTCTTGAGCACGGCGCTCAATGCAGCGTTCCTCGAAGGCTTTCAGGCCCTCATCCTGAGGCAGCCAGCTGCGGGCGAACTTGAGGTTCGCCAGGGTGTACTCGTGGGCACAATAGACCGCAGTCCGGTCAGGCAGTGCCCGCAAGGTTTGCAGGGAGTGGCGCATCTGCTCTGGCTTGCCTTCGAATAAACGACCGCAGCCGCACACGAACAGGGTGTCGCCACAAAACAGAACCGGGCGGCCATCTACTTCGGAATCTGAGAAGTAAGCGATGTGGTCAAGGGTATGACCGGGAACGCCCAGCACCTGAAAGGTCATACTTTCCCACTGCACCTCATCGCCCGGCTGGACCTTGCTGGTAGAACCTTTAAAAGGCGACTCGGCCGGCCCGGTTACCTCACAGTCCGGAAAGGCTTGCATCAGTTCGTTGACACCACCAACGTGGTCGGGGTGGTGATGGGTGATCAGGATGGTGTCGAGAACAAGGTCCTGAGCGGCCAGGTGTTTTAGCACTGGCGCTGCCTGGCCCGGGTCAACAATCAGGACTTTGCGGTTGTCGGCGTTCGACAGGCACCAGATATAGTTGTCGCTGAAGGCCGGGATGGCAGAGATGGTTAACATAAAGCCCCACATGTGCAAAACGAGTGTGACTGATATGATAGAGCAATACAGCAACGGCCCCAACAGCGGGTTCTGATTTCGGGAGTGACAGAGCATGAATGAATCGGGAGCGATTAATTTTCCTGCACGTCACGAGAGTTTCGAACGCTGGTTCGGGACGCCGCTCGGACGGGCTCTGTTGGCGGATCAGCGACAAATGCTCGACAAGGAGTTGGGTCGATTTACCGGGGCACGACAACTACAGGTAGGCGTGAGCCATCGGCTGCCGTTGGCCACTGGCACCGACTTTGTGCAGCGGATCATCACGACACCTCGCTGGTATCCCCAGATTCCGGATCAGGTTGCGGTTTGCGATGCCCATGAACTGCCATTCAGCGCCGATTCCATGGACCTTGTCATTCTGCACCACAGCGCCGATTTTAGTCGTTATCCACACGAAGTGATCCGGGAAGCGGCCCGAGTGTTACGCGGTGAAGGTAATCTGGCCCTGATCGGATTTAATCCGATGAGCCTGTGGGGTATGCGTCGCCTGCTTTCACGGCATAACGAGGGGCCCTGGGGTGGCCGTTTCCTGATGCGTGGACGCATGGAAGATTGGCTCCATCTGCTGGGCTTTAATGTCGAGGCGTCGGTGACACGTTTCCTGCGGTTGCCGCTGCAACGAAGCGGCCGCAAAGCGATTAGCCGGATTGATGCGCGGCTCGGTGGCAACAGAATCCTGCCGGTCGGTGCGTATTACTGTATCCTTGCCAAAAAACGCGTTTATGCCCAAATACCCCGACGGCCGGCCTGGCGCCAAGCCAAGGTTATCGCACTGTCTGGAGCCAGAACAGTCGGTGCGTCCAGAGGGCAATGCGTGCCGGAAGAAAGTGTCTAATCAATGGGAGACGTGATGTCAGGCAAGGTGATTCTGTATACCGACGGGGCCTGCAAGGGAAATCCCGGGCCTGGAGGCTGGGGTGCTGTTCTGCGTTATGGTGAGACCTGCAAAACCATGCACGGTGGCGAAGCGAACACCACCAATAACCGGATGGAGCTGATGGCGGCGATTCGTGGGCTGGCTGCGTTAAAGCGGCCATGCGCGGTGGAGCTCTATACCGATTCCCAGTACGTGCGTAAGGGCATTACCGAGTGGATGGCCGGCTGGAAGCGCAACGGCTGGAAAACCTCAGCGAAGAAACCGGTCAAGAACGAGGACCTCTGGCGCGAGCTGGACGCAGAAGTGGCCCGGCACGACGTTAACTGGCATTGGGTCAAAGGCCACGCTGGTATCCCCGATAACGAGCTGGCCGACGAACTGGCCAACCGAGGCGTAGCCGAATTGGCTCGCGCCTGAGCACGACCTATTGAATTGAGTGAGTCATGAGACAGATTGTACTGGATACGGAAACCACGGGTATTGATCCAAACGATGGTCATCGGATCATCGAAATCGGTTGCGTGGAACTCGTCGAGCGCCAACTGACGGGGCGGAATTATCACGTCTACATCAATCCGGAGCGTGAGGTAGAAGCCGAGGCCATTACCGTCCACGGCATCACCAACGAATTCCTGGAAGACAAGCCCAAGTTTGCCGAGGTCGCCAACGACTTCTTTGAGTTCATCAAGGGAGCCGAGCTGGTCATTCACAATGCGGCGTTCGACGTCGGCTTCATGGATGCCGAGTTTGCCCGGCTGAAGCCGGTCCGGAAGACCGCGGACCACTGCGGGATTGTGGATTCCCTCGCGATTGCCCGTAAGAAACATCCCGGGCAGAAAAACAACCTCGACGCACTGTGTAAGCGCTACGGTGTGGACAACAGCAACCGGGATCTCCACGGCGCCCTGCTGGATGCCGAGATTCTTGCCGACGTCTACCTGCTGTTGACCGGTGGCCAGACTGCGTTGTCGCTGGATGCTGGAGCCGAGGAGGGCAGTTCTGGCACTGGTATCCGACGTTTGCCAGCGGAGCGTCCGGCGCTGAATGTTATTCGCGCTTCTGAGGACGAGCACGGCGCCCACGAGGACTTCATGGCAATGCTGGAGAAGCAGGCCGGTGAAACGGTGTGGGGCAAGCTCCAACAAAGTGAGTGAGAGCAGGTTCGCTTTGTACTAAATGTTACATTCTGGCTTTCTTGAGGTACTTGAGTTTTGTGTTATAAGTAATGGTTAGTTCGCCAGTTTTCGCGAACAATTGGTCACTTTTGCGTGTATGAGCCAGCGAGGGTTGAGCTGGCCTCTAACAACAACACCTGTCGTTCCACCTGACGGGCGCAGTCGTATCAGGGAGCGGTAGTCTCCGCAAATTAACAGGAAGCGTTTATGGTTCAATCGTCTCTGGCGACGAAATCGCAGTCGTTTGATCTGGTTAAGAGTGAAATCGAACAAACCATCAAACAGGCAGAATCCAGCCTTGAACGCTTTCAGGAAAACCGTGAGAGTGGTGAAGACCTTCAGAATTGTGTCGACTTCATCAATCAGCTTCGCGGTATCTTCATTCTTGTCGAGCTTCGTGGTGGCACCTTGCTATGCCAGGAAGCGGTCAGCATGGCCAACGATGTTCCTGTTGGTGCCAACGACGATAAAAACATCCTGCTCACCACCCTGAACAGTGCGCTGTTCATCCTCCGTCGATACGTTGAGTACTATCACCAGCAGCGTGAAGACCATCCGGAGCTGTTGCTCCCGGTCATCAACGATCTGCGTGAGGCCCGCCGGGAAAAGCCTTACCCGGAATCCTGTTTCTTTGATGTTGATGTGAAGGAGCGGCCGGATTTCTGTGCCGGTCTCCCGATGCAGGTGTTTGAAGGCGATAACGCTGAGTTTGAAGTCATGGCGCGACGGATGCGCCTGACCTTTCAGGTGGCACTCCTCAGCATCCTTCGTGATCGCAACGACGTGGTTAGCAAAAAACTGGTTGCCCGGGCCTCCCGTGGTTTGGCCCGTCTTTGCCAGGGCGCTCCGATGGGGCAGTTGTGGTGTTTGGTCTCGATTGTGGCCGACACCATGCTCGACCGTGTAATGCCCTTCACCAAGGCCCGCAAGCGCATGTTTATGCGGATTGAAAAGTACGCCCGTGAAGTCGTGTACGTCGGCAAGGTCGCAACCGCTAAAGATGCGCCTGATTCCCTGGTGCGTGATCTGGTTTACCTGCTATATCGCAGTGGTTCCGCCAATCCCGAAGTAACCCAGGTGCTGACGGCTTATCAGCTCACTCCGGCAGACTACCCGGATGCCATGCTCGAAGCCCATGCCCGTCGACTGTACGGCCCCGGCAGCGATGTGCTCCGATCTCTAGCGGAAGCTCTTCAGGACGAACTGAACCAACTGAAGGACAAGCTCGATATCATTGAGCGTGGCATCGAGCCGGACCTGGCGGAGCTGTCGTCTATTTCTGATGCTCTTGAGCGTCTTGCAAACACTCTGGTCATGCTGGATCTGAACAAGCTGGCAACCGTAGCCCAGGAAGAAGCCTCACGGTTGCGTGGCTGGGAAGCTGAATCACGACTGCCCGATGATGATGAGCTGTACGTTCTGGCTGACTCTGTATTGAGTATTGAAGATGCCGTGTTGCAAATCGTCACCCGTGGCATTACCTCGGAAACCGATGCTCTGGCCCGAGGACATCGCGGTCGGGATGAATCGGTGTACTTGAGCGAGGCACTGTTTGTGGTAGCCGACGAAGCGCGGGGCGCGCTGACGCTGGCGAAACGAGCTATTACGGCGTTCATGGAGTCCGACTACGATAAGCTGCACCTGGCCAATCTCCCCGCCACACTGCACAGCATCTGGGGCGGGCTACACATGGTCAATGATCCTGCGGCGGCATCGGTGCTGGAGCGGGTAGCTGCATCCATTCAGGAGCGGCTCTTGGATGCCCGAGAGGCACCGCCTATGCAGGTACTGGAAGCACTGGCAGACGCCCTGACGTCGCTTGAGTATTACATTGAAAGTATCGGCCGGCGCGAAGAGCGTAATCCCGATCTCCTCAAGCTCGCACAAACGTCCCTGGACGATGTAGGTCTTTAAGCTGTGTCTCATGAACTCGCAACCGCAGTGCTGACCGTCTTTGGCGCGCTTCTGGTCATAGCAGGTCTGCTGTTCTTCCTGCGGCCGAAATGGTTGCTGGGATGGCTCAAAGGTATGGCGGTGTTCGGTTTGATGCTGGTAGGCGTCTACACCCTCGTCATTGCCATCAACGTTGCCGGTTACCAATCACTTGAAGGTATGCAGACAGTTGCAACGGTATCCACGCAGCGTCAGGCTGAGCAGCGTTGGTACGTGAGACTTCAGGCGCCGGGTAAAACCACCGTGACCGAGACCTTGACCGGCGATCAATGGCAGGTGGATGCTCGTATTATTCGGTTCTCGGGGCCGCTGCGTTGGCTTGGGATTGCGCCTGGGTACCGTCTTGAGCGGCTGAGCGGGCGCTATACGTCGCTTGAGCAGGAGCGCTCAGGACCGCGGTCGGTGATCGGTTTGGGTGAGGCATCCTGGCCGGACCTGTGGGAGCTGGACCAAACCTTTAACATGCCGTTCGTGGAAGGTGTTTACGGCAACGCGACCTTCATGCCGATGCGTGACGGCGCGATGTTTGACATTCGCCTGTCGGCCTCGGGCTTAGTAGCGGTGCCCGTTAACGAGCAGGCCAGGGAAGCGGTTCAACTGTGGGATGAATAGTGTTTTGTTCGCCCAATAAAAAACCTGCGCGTTGCGCAGGTTTTTTTTCACCGCTCGCGAGGGCAATCAGCCCATCTTGAACAGTTCGCCGAGCTTGGTGGCGAGCATCATGTCGCCTTCGGCGCGCAGCTGGCCGGCCATGAACGCCTGCATGCCGTCGGTTTCGCCGGAAACGATGCCGTGCAGGGTTTCAGAGCTCATGATCAGGGTAACGGAAGGATCGTCGTGTTCGCCTTCATGCGCCTGGCAGGTGCCATCGTTGATGACCAGGTGATAGTTCTTGTCGTCCTCGATGTTGAACTGGAATACCAGGTCCAGGCCTTGCGCTGCATCTGCGTTGAAGTTCTGTTCGAGTTGTTCAAATACCTGAGCTACCGACATTTTTATACCCTTAATGGTGGTTGTCTTGTCATGGTGACGGCGTCGATGTCCCGGGCTGCATGAGCCTGAGCGGGAATCCGTCTGGAGCCGACCTCGCTATGCGACTTTATGGTGAGTGTCAGGTTGTGTCAAGCTCGATCGAACGCTTGTTTTAATTATTTTACTCTGCTTATTACCACAAATTCGGTAAGTTACACATTCACGTTTTAACCACACGGAGAAGCACTTTGGAGTTCCTGACTGAGTATGGTTTGTTCCTGGCGAAGGTCGTCACCTTTGCCGTCGCCGCGATCGTTGTGGTCGCCGTGATCATTGCGTCGGCACAGAAAGAGCGGGAAGACCATGGCGGCGACGGCGAGTTGAAGATTCGCAAGCTCAACGACAAGTACGACAAACTCCGGGAATCCATCCAGGCCCGGCTCATGTCCGATGCTGAGCGCAAGGCGTTCGAGAAGCGTCAGAAAAAAGAGCAGAAGGCCAAGAAAAAGGCCGAAAAAGCCAAGCATAAAGAGGTAGCCGCCGAACCGGAGCGCCAGCCGCGAGTGTTCGTGCTCGATTTCGATGGCGACATCAAAGCCAGTGACACCGATCCACTGCGCAGATCCATAACTGCCGTGCTCAGCGTGGCTGATCCAGAGCGGGATGAAGTTGTGGTGCGGCTGGAAAGCGGCGGCGGACTGGTGCACTCCTACGGCCTGGCAGCGGCGCAACTCGATCGCATTCGCAGCAAGGGTGTGCCGTTGACAGCCTGCGTCGACAAGGTGGCGGCGAGTGGTGGCTACATGATGGCCTGCGTAGCCGATCGCATCATTGCTTCGCCTTTTGCCATCCTCGGGTCAATTGGCGTAGTTGCCCAGCTTCCGAACTTCCACCGCTTCCTCAAGAAGAACGACGTTGACTTCGAGGTGCTGACTGCGGGCGAACACAAGCGCACCATGACGGTCTTTGGCGAGAATACCGATAAGGGCCGGCAGAAGTTTCTGGAGGATCTGGAAGACACCCATGTTCTGTTCAAGGAATACGTGGGTGAGCGCCGTCCGGCCGTTGATATCAATGCGGTTGCCAATGGTGATATATGGTTTGGTAAGCGCGCTCTGGACATTCAGCTGATCGATGAGATCAAGACCTCCGACGAATATCTCATTGAGGCCTGTGATCGGGCAGACGTAGTCTCGGTAGCGTACCAGCGGAAACGCACGCTTCCGGAAAAGCTTGGTCTGGCGACCAGTGCCGCGCTGGAACACACAGTCTGGCGGGTTTTGAGTGCCTTCCGGAACCAGAAAATTCAATAGTTCAAGAAGGGTGGGAAACAACGATGACAATGAACACCGATTTCAAGGCTTGGCGCGTTGAGGAGCAGGACGGAAGTTACATAGGCAGCGAACAGACCTTGAGCATCGCGGACCTTCCAGAAGGCGAGGTTTTGATCCGGGTTTCCCATTCGTCCCTGAACTATAAAGATGCCTTGTCTGCATCTGGCAACAAGGGTGTAACCCGCAGTTTCCCGCACACACCTGGCATTGATGCCGCCGGTGAAGTGGTGGAAGACGCCTCAGGCAAGCTTGCGCCGGGCACGGCCGTGCTTGTTACCGGCTTTGATCTGGGCATGAATACCGATGGTGGCTTTGGCGAATACATTCGCGTGCCGGCAGGCTGGTGCGTACCCATGCCGGCTGGATGGGATGCTCGAACGGCGATGATCTACGGCACTGCCGGCCTGACCGCCGGTTTGTGTGTGCAGAAGCTGCTGACCATGGGAGCTGAGCCGGCCCAGGGCCCGGTAGCGGTATCCGGCGCCAGTGGCGCGGTTGGCAGTGTCGCGGTGGAATTACTCGCCAAGCTCGGCTTTGAGGTTGTCGCGATCAGCGGCAAGGCCGACCACGCCGCCGACCTTAAAGCGCTGGGAGCAAGTGAGGTGGTGGGTCGCGATGCGTTGTCCGAAGAGAAGAAGCCGATGCTGAAGCCGGTCTTTGGTAATGCTATCGACACCGTCGGTGGCACGCCGCTGGCGGAGTTGCTGAAGCAGATCAAGCCGGGCGGCTCTGTCTCCTGCTGTGGTCTGGTAGCGGGCCCGCAGCTGCAGACGACTGTGCTTCCATTCATTCTTCGCGGCGTGAACCTGCTTGGGGTCGATTCGGTGGAAATTCCGCTGGCGGACAAGCGGGCAGTCTGGGCCAAGTTCTCCGGTGATTGGGCCTGCCCGAAAACTGAGCAGTCGGCGCGGGATATCGGTCGGTCCGAACTGGATGCGGCGCTGAAGGCATTTCTGGGCGGCGCTTCGGTTGGCAAGACTGTTCTTCATCACAGCCGCTAAAATCTGCGGAATAAAAAAGCCTGCCGAGTGGCAGGCTTTTTTGTTTGTGCTGGGCGTTCTCAGGAAGCCCGGCGACGGAACAGGGGCAAGTCGGTATCGGTTGCCGCCTGATAGCCCTGGCTGAAGAAGTTCAGGCAGCGGGCCGCCTTGTTGATGTCTTTGTCCGGGCGCAGCACGTAGGCGTCAAAGCCGCAGCGCTTCATAAACTGGAGCTGGTCCAGCAGCACATCGCCAATCGCACGGAGCTCGTTTTCATAGCCGAAACGCTCACGCAGCAGACGAGCAATGCTGTAGCCGCGGCCGTCGCTGAATTTCGGGAAGTTCACTGCGATGACGGACAGCTCTTGGAATTTTCCGGCGAGCATTTCGGGTTCATCGTGGCTATCAAACCACACGCCAATGTCATCACGACCGGTAAAGTGCTCATAACCCGCCAGCCACAGGTCGGCTGGAATCAGAGCCTTGCTCTGCTCGGGAGTGTCGAGAGATTCGCCCTCGGCCGGGCGGGGCACAACGATCCAGTCATCCTGTCGGATGCTGCCGTCCTGGGAAATTACATCAGGCATAAACCCGCTCCTTGAAGGGATCAATTCCAACGCGGCGATAGGTGTCCAGGAAGCTTTCTTCCTCGGTACGCTTGTCGACGTAAACATCAATGATCTTGGCCACGACATCTGGCATGTCTTCACGGGCAAAGGAGGGCCCGAGGATCTTGCCGATGGTCGCGTCGTGGTGAGAAGAGCCGCCCAGACTGATCTGGTAGAACTCTTCACCTTTCTTATCGACCCCCAGCACACCGATGTTACCAACGTGGTGATGACCACACGCGTTCATGCAACCGGAGATGTTCAGGTCGATGTTGCCCAGGTCATACAGGTAGTCCAGATCATCAAACCGACGCTGAATGGCTTCTGCCACTGGAATGGACTTGGCGTTCGCCAGGGCACAGAAATCGCCGCCGGGGCAGCAGATAACGTCGGTCAGGGTGTTCAGGTTGGCGGTGCCGAAGCCCATGGGCACAATGGCCTGCCAAAGTTCCAGCAGGCGATCCTGGCGAACGTCGGCCAATACCACATTCTGCTGGTGAGTGACCCGGACTTCTCCGAAGCTGAACTCATCGGCGAGGTCGGCAATCTGTTCCAGCTGCCGATCGGTCACGTCGCCCGGCGGGGTGCCGGTTTCTTTCATGGTTAAGGTCACGATCGCGTAACCGGGCTTTTTGTGAGTATCGACGTTGTGGCTCAGCCACTGATCGAACCCGCGATGCTCAAAGCGCTGCTTGGCCAACAGCTCGGTGTCATGGTCGACGTTCTGGTAATCGGGCTCGGTGAAGTACGCCTGAATGCGATCGATGGCGTCGCGGGTCAGGCGGCTTGGCGAATCCTTGATGTGCGACCACTCGGCCTCAACTTTTTCGGCGAAGGCTTCAGGGGTTAGCGCCTTCACAAGAATCTTGATGCGCGCCTTGAACTTGTTGTCCCGGCGACCATAGCGGTTATATACGCGCAGTACGGCTTCGAGGTAGGTCAGCAGGTCCGCTTCCGGCAGGAAATCACGGATAACCGGGCCAACCATTGGCGTACGTCCGAGGCCGCCACCCACGTGCACCCGGAAACCCAGGTCGCCGGCGTCATTACGTACCATTTGCAGGCCGATGTCGTGCACCTGGATGGCTGCGCGGTCGGTCTTCTCTGAAGCGTTCACGGCCACCTTGAATTTCCGCGGTAGAAAGGCGAATTCCGGGTGGAAGGTGGACCACTGACGAATGATTTCACAGTACGGGCGCGGGTCCGCGATTTCGTCGGACTGAACGCCGGAGAACTGATCGGTGGTGGTATTACGAATGCAGTTGCCACTGGTCTGGTTGGCGTGCATTTCTACCTCTGCCAGCTCGGCAAGGATGTCGGGCACGTCTTCAAGCGCCGGCCAGTTCAGCTGCACATTCTGGCGTGTGGTGAAGTGCGCGTAGCCCTTGTCGTAATCCCGGGTGATGCGGGCCAGTCGACGCAGCTGGTCTGCACGCAGCATGCCGTAAGGCACCGCTATGCGCAGCATCGGCGCCAGGCGCTGCACATACAGGCCGTTTTGCAGGCGTAAGGGAAGAAACTCTTCCTCGGCCAGTTCTCCAGCCAGGGCGCGTTCGGTCTGGTCCCGGAATTGCGCAACCCGTTCGGCTGCAATTTGCCGATCGTGTTCATCGTATACGTACATATGGAAGATCCTGCCTGAAAACGTTGTTGCGGCTAGCCCCGCGAGTTGGAGTTACAGGGGGTATGCCTTATAGCTGACCGCGAGGATAGCACCGTGTTTTTATTCTTAAAATGATTATTTCAAGATATGTTTATCGATTTAGGCGATAAGCGGACGTTGTGAGCAGACTGGACGATTGGCAGTTTCAGGGCTTTAATTAGAGAGGATCGGAGAAGATCCGCGATGCCCTGTGAATAATAAAAAATTCCGAGTAGCGAACCCAAGAGAGGTACACCCGATGAAGAAATCCGCACGTTCAGACAGTCAGGTAGATGCAGTCGCTTCCGTTCTGCTGGTGATGCTGGTAGTTGCGTTTGCGGTGGTCTGGGTATCGGGGCAATAGGTCACTGGCCCGCGAGGACTACCTGAACAATCAGGATGAGCCCTACAACAAAGCTCACGGTGAATAACACCCCGGCAATTATGTAGGGCCACGGACTGTGGCTGGAGAAATCCTCTTGCCGACGCTTGTCCGACTGGACACCAAATGCGCCGGCAAGAATGCTTTGCATGATTTTCAGCACCCCCGGGCGCCCCGGACGGTTTGAACCGTCCGGATAGTCGTCCTTGGCGTCATTCCTGTCCGACGTTTTGTCCGTCATTAACTGGACTCCCTTAATGCAACGCTAACCGCATGGGTTCGGTGTTGGCGGCACTCCAGTTTGTCAGGTGTCAGTTACCTGTCATTCCGCTGGATCGTAGGCGAGGCTTGGTGCCAGCCAGCGCTCGGCTTCCGCCTTGGAGATACCTTTGCGTTCAGCATAGTCTTCAACCTGATCAGCGCCAATTTTCCCAACCGCAAAGTACTTCGATTCTGGGTGGGCGAAATACCAGCCAGAAACGGCTGCGCTCGGGTACATGGCGAAGTGCTCAGTCAGCTCGATACCGGCCGTTGATGTGGCTTCAAGCAAGCTGAACAGTGTGGCCTTCTCAGTGTGCTCCGGGCAGGCCGGATAGCCAGGGGCAGGGCGAATGCCCCGGTAACGCTCTTTGATCAGATCTTCGTTGCTGAGCGTCTCATCACCCGCATAGCCCCAGAATTCCTGACGAACCCGCTCGTGCATGCGCTCGGCGAAGGCTTCCGCCAAACGGTCGGCAAGGGCTTTCACCATAATGGCGTTGTAATCGTCGTTGTTGTCCTTGAACTCCACGGAAAACTCTTCTGCGCCAATACCAGTGGTAACTGCAAAGCCGCCCACGTAATCACAGGTCTCCGAACCTTCGGGCGAAATGTAATCTGACAGCGCCATCATCGGCTTGCCCGGTGCTTTTTCATCCTGCTGGCGCAGGTGGTGAAGCACGGTCAATTCCTCGGAACGTTCTTCGTCCTTGAACACCACAATATCGTCGCCGCGACGATTGGCGGGCCAGAAGCCAATAACGCCACGGGCTTGCACCCGCTTTTCATCAATCATCTGGCGCAGAATCTTCTGGGCGTCGTCGAACAGGGTTCGGGCTGCCGCCCCGCGTTTCGGATCGTCGAAGATGCCGGGATATTTGCCGGCCATGTCCCAGGAAATGAAGAACGGAGTCCAATCGATGTAGTCCACCAGTTCATTCAGATCATAATCCTCGAACACCTTGATGCCGGTGAAGGCTGGCTTCGGCGGAGTATAGTCATCGAAGGCGATTTCCGGTGCTCGATTCCGCGCTTCCTTGAGCGACACCAGCTTGGTGCGGTCGCCACGGTTCTTCCTGCGCTCGCGGATTTCGTCATACTCCACGCGGGCCGCTTCCACCAGGCCTTCTTTGCCGGTTTTACTGAGCAGCTGGGAAGCTACGTTCACGCAGCGAGAAGCGTCGGATACGTAGAGCGCAATATCGTTCTTGTACTGGGGTTCAATCTTAACCGCGGTGTGGGCCTTGGAGGTGGTTGCGCCCCCGATCATCAGCGGGATGTTGAAATCCAGACGCTGCATTTCCCGCGCGACGTGAACCATTTCATCCAGCGACGGCGTGATCAGACCACTCAGGCCTATGATGTCGACGTTTTCCTTTTTGGCGGTCTCAAGGATCTTGTCGCAGGGCACCATAACGCCCATATCAATGACTTCGTAGTTATTGCACTGCAGCACCACCCCGACGATGTTCTTGCCAATGTCGTGGACATCGCCTTTAACCGTGGCCATGAGGATTTTACCCTTGGCCTTCTGATCCTCGGTCTTTTCCGCCTCGATGAAGGGAATCAGGTGCGCCACCGCCTGTTTCATCACGCGGGCGCTTTTCACCACCTGGGGCAGGAACATCTTGCCGTCGCCGAACAGGTCACCGACTACGTTCATGCCGTCCATCAGCGGGCCTTCAATGACCTCAATCGGATGAGTGGCGTTCTGCCGGCATTCCTCTGTGTCATCGATGATGTAGTTGGTGATGCCCTTCACCAGAGCGTGCTCAAGCCGCTTTTTTACCGGCCATTCGCGCCAGGCCAGGTCTTCTTCCTGGGTCTTGCCGCCTTTGCCTTTGAAGCGCTCGGCAATTTCAAGCAGTCGGTCGGTGGAATCTTCACGCCGATTGAGCACGACATCCTCGACCCGTTCCTTCAGCTCCGGTTCGATTTCATCGTAGATCACCAGCTGGCCCGGGTTCACAATACCCATATTCATACCGGCCTTGATGGCGTGGTACAGGAACACCGAGTGAATCGCCTCGCGCACCACATCGTTACCACGGAACGAGAAGGACACGTTGCTGACGCCGCCGGAGATGGAGGCGTGCGGCAGGTTCTCGCGAATCCAGCGCGTAGCGTTGATGAAATCGACCGCGTAGTTGTTGTGCTCTTCAATGCCGGTAGCAATAGCAAAGATGTTGGGGTCAAAGATGATATCCCCGGGATTGAAGCCAATCCCGGTCAGGACATCGTAAGAGCGCTTGCAGATTTCAGTTTTGCGCTCGTAGGTATCCGCCTGGCCCTGTTCATCAAAGGCCATGACCACCACGGCAGCGCCGTAGCGCATGCAGTCTCTGGCGCGCTTGATGAACTCTTCTTCGCCTTCTTTCAGGCTGATGGAGTTCACCACCGCCTTGCCCTGGATACAGCGCAGACCGGCTTCGATCACCTCCCACTTGGAGGAATCGATCATGATGGGCACCCGGGAAATGTCGGGCTCGGAGGCGACCAGGTTCAGGAAGGTGACCATGACCTCCTTCGACTCCAGCATGCCTTCGTCCATATTGATGTCGATGATCTGGGCACCGTTTTCAACCTGGTCGCGGGCAACGCTCAGGGCTTCCTCGTATTGCTCCTCTTTGATCAGTCGCAGGAAACGTTTGGAGCCGGTAACGTTGGTGCGCTCGCCGACATTGATGAACAAGGTGTTTTCATCGCCGGTAAACGGTTCCAGACCAGACAGGCGCAAAGCTTTCTTGCGCTCCGGGATCTTCCGGGGCGGGTACTTGGCAACCGTGTTGGCGATCGCTTCAATGTGCTCAGGACGGGAGCCGCAGCAACCACCGATGATGTTGAGGAAGCCATCGCGGGCAAAGCCTTCGATGATCTCCGCCATTTCTTCCGGAGTCTGGTCGTATTCGCCAAATTCGTTGGGCAGGCCGGCATTGGGATGGGCGCTGACATAGGTTTCGGCCTTGGCCGAGAGTTCTTCCACGTAAGGCCGGAGCGCATCCGCGCCAAGTGCGCAGTTCAGGCCGACGGAGATCGGTTGAGTGTGGGCGACAGAGTTCCAAAAAGCCTCTGTGGTCTGGCCAGACAGCGTACGGCCGGAGGCATCGGTGATAGTCCCGGAGATCATGATCGGCAGGGCTATGCCGCTGTCTTCAAAATATTGCTGGGTGGCGTAAATGGCCGCCTTGGCGTTCAGGGTGTCGAAAATCGTTTCGATCAGGATGAGATCGCTGCCACCTTCAACCAGGCCCTCGACGGCCTCATAGTAGTTGTCGACCAGTGTCTGGAAATCAACATTACGATAGCCGGGGTTGTTAACATCCGGCGAAATGGACGCCGTGCGCGATGTTGGGCCCACGGCTCCGGCCACAAAGCGTGGCTTGTCCGGATTACGGGCGGTGAACTCATCGGCCACATCACGAGCAAGCTTCGCGGCGGCTACGTTCAATTCCTTGGCAATGCTCTCCAGACCATAGTCCGCCTGCGACAGCTGGGTGGAATTGAAGGTGTTGGTCTCAATAATGTCCGCGCCGGCATCCAGGTAGTCCGCATGGATGGTGCGGAGCAGGGCAGGTTGGGTCAGGTTCAGCAGATCGTTATTGCCCTGGACCTCGCGGTCGTAGTCTGCAAATCGATCGCCACGAAACGCCTGTTCGTCCAGCTTAAGATTCTGGATCATGGTGCCCATGCCGCCATCAAGCACTACGATACGTTCCTTCAGAGCGGTTTGGAGTTGTTCCAGGCGGGTGTTGCGATCGGTCATATCAATACTTCCGGAAGTCGTTTGTTACGTAGTATTTGCGTCAACTGCGCGGGATCATAGCAAAAATGCGCAAGTCCGTCTTAGTACGAATGACGATTATGAAGTGCTCATTTTTAAAGCGCGGCCGGGGCATGGCGTAGGTAGAAGTCATTAGCCTCATAAAGACCTAGTATTTTACTTGGTCTTTCATGTTCCGACGAAGTCCCTTAAAATAAATTCAAACTTTCAAACGGGTTTACAACATGGCATTGGTTACTGTGACAGATCCCGCACGGGATTATCTTGCACAACTCATCGAAAAGCAGGACGTTGAAGGCATGGGAGTGCGTATCTTCGTGACCCAGCCCGGCACCAAGAATGCCGAGACCTGCCTGGCCTATTGCCCGCCTAACGAGGTCGTTCCGACCGACGAACAGGTCGATCTGGAAAAATTTACCCTGTACCTCGATCACAACTCGGTTCCTTTCTTGGAAGAAGCGTTTGTGGACTACTCCAAGGATCAGATGGGCGGACAGCTCACGATCAAGGCTCCAAACGCCAAGGTGCCTAACGTGTCCGATGACGCTCCGCTGCCGGATCGCGTCAACTATGTCCTGGCTTCCGAGATCAACCCGAACCTGGCGGCCCACGGCGGAGATGTTTCCCTGGTCGAAATCGTTGATGAATCAGTGGCGGTGTTGCGCTTTGGTGGCGGTTGCCAGGGTTGCTCGGCGGTCAGCCTGACCCTGAAACAGGGTGTTGAAACCACGCTGAAAGAGCGGGTTCCAGAAATTACCGCAGTGCGCGACGTGACGGACCATACCAACACCGAAAACGCCTACTACCAGTAAAAGTTCTGCCCGCACCCGCCAGCCTTCGATGGGCGGCGGGTCAGCGCCCGATCAAGGGTGCTGCCCAATTACCGGGTTTTTTCTGGCTGCACGGCCAATGTCTCCCGGTTTCAAGCACTGCAATATCAGCTACTGACTTCACAGCGCTATAGCTCCACCTTGGCCATTTTCATCCTCAGTATCGGTTGCAACATCCGGAATCGGGGTTTCATTTGTTCGACATCACGCTGCTTTCCTTGCCCCTAATGGCTGCCCTCGTTGGTTGGTTCACCAATTGGCTGGCCATCCAGATGTCTTTTTATCCCGTTCAGTTCATCGGAGTTGGCTCTATCGGCTGGCAGGGCGTGATTCCCCGCAAGGCGGAGAAAATGGCGCACATCTGCATTGATCGCACACTCCAGCAGTTTGGCGATTTGCAATCGGTGTATCAGCAACTGGAACCCCAGCGGATTGTTGAGCAGGTCATTTCGCAACTGACGCCGCGACTGGATGAATACATTGATGAGGTTATGTACGAGATTCAGCCGGTGTTATGGGACAATTTGCCTCTTTTCTTAAAAAGGCGGGTGTATCAATGGGCGAGGGAGCAGTTGCCGGCGCGGATAGAAGAGATGGTTGAAGATTTTGGTGACGATCTGGACGATCTCGTTGATCTCAAGGCCTTGCTGAGCCGCGAACTTCGCCAGCACCCGGACCTTATGAATCGCATCTTTCAGCAGGCGGGAGCCGTTGAATTGCGATCGGTGATCAACCGCGGCGCGATTATTGGTGGGATCCTGGGCGCTGCACTGATCCCCTTGTGGTCCCGGTATCCCGAGCCCTGGTTGCTTCCGGTCGGCGGCTTTGCCATTGGTTTTATAACCAACTGGCTGGCTATCAACCTGATTTTCGCGCCACTTCAGCCTCGTCGAATCCTGTTTTGGAAAATTCAGGGCCTGTTTTTACGTCGGCAACCGGAAATCAGCGATGTCTGGGCCAGGCTGGTGGCTGAAGAGCTCATTACCGTGGAGAAGGTCGCCGATGCCATGCTGAACGGGGCTCGTGGCGATCGCACCCGCGCTATTATTCAAAAGCACCTGAGGCCCTTGCTTGATAACTCGGCAGTCATGAAACTGACAGCCCAGGTAACGGTGGGAATGACGGGCTACACGGAATTGAAGAAAGTGATGAGCCAGAAAGCCGTGCTCGCAACCCGGGACGTTTTCAGTGATCGGGCCTTTAACCGAGAGCGGGCGCCGATTGTAGCCGGTGTGCTTGCAGAGCAGATGCGGGCACTTGGGCCCCGGGAGTTTCAGGATATCCTGCGCCCGGCCTTTCGTGAGGAAGAGTTCCGGCTGATGCTGGTCGGCGGTGCTTTTGGCGCGCTGGCCGGCCTGGCCCAGTTTGTATCATTGGTTGCTCTGGACATCCGAATACCCATCTAGGCTCGTGGAGCGGGAGAAACGTTATGACAGCTTGGGCAGATATAGCGCTGCAGGTGCTCGTGACAGCGGTGACCGTAATTCTGGTTTTGGCGGGGTTCTGGCGCTTCGTAGCACGCCCGCACCTCGACCGGAAAGTCGCCGAGTTGATCAAGGCGACTCAGGACATCGAGCCAAAGGTGACTCGCGGCGTGAAAAAAGGCGTTTCCGAGGCCGTCAGGGAGCTGCCAGAGAGTGCGCTGGATGACACGGTCCGGGAGTCTACCCGCCAGTTCCTCAAGTTTGGTTCGGGGCTATTTGAGAATGGCCTGAGCAGCTTCCTTGGAACAGCCTCGGATCTGGAGCGCGAGTCTGCGCAAGGTCGCGAAAAACCGAAGCCAGACGCTCCCTCTAGGCGCTGAGCATCAAAGGCAGTTGGTCGGCCTTGGCAGGCCGGCAATCCGGCAGGCCGTTTTTGCCGGGGTGCCGGGAAACAGCTGCATCAGATAGATGCTGTTGCCTTTCTCTTCGCCCATGGCGTCTTTGACCGCCTTAACGAACAGTCTGTTTGAGGGCGGTGAAATTTCATGTTCTTTGTAAAAATCTCTTAGAAAGTTGATGATTTCCCAGTGATTTCTATCTAGTTCAAGTCCATCCTCAGCGGCGATTTCAGTTGCAACGTCCGGGTCCCAGGCCCAGGCGTCTTCCAGAAAACCCTCGTTATTTCTCTCGGGAGTGGCTCTAGTCATAACTCACCAACTGATGACACGTTCTGCTTGCAGGGTCAGGTTAACCAGTTCGGAGTAATCGATGGTTGCGGCCTCCAGGTTGTCGTCGGATAAACCGCGAGCACTCAGGTCACTTTCAAGCGCGTAGGTCTGTACCAAACCGAGTGCCTTGGATGCGACCAGCCCGAGTACGCCATTTTCCGTCAATGCCACCGCATCGTCCGGGCCCAGGGTGCCCAGGCACTCGCTAAATCGCGGGTGGTCCGGGGTTTTGTTGAGTATGTGCAGCGTGTGCAATTGGTTCATCGTTGGCTGTCCCAGTGGTTGTTCATCAAGCAAGTTATCCCGCGAATGCGGTTTGGGAGTATTGGCCCAGCAGGTCCGCGCTGGCATTGGTCAGCTGCACCCCGTCGATCATGGCCTCGCTGTTGAGGTTGTAGCGCTGGCACGCAGTTCGGTCGGCCAGGATCGCTTCAATACCAAAAATAGGGGCGGCAGCCAGGTTTTTTTCCAGGGATTTCTGCTCAATATCAGCGGTGTCCTGAGCTTTGCGTAGCCAGTTTACGCCAGCGCCTGTGAACAGGAGGCTGGTCGGCTGGTCGAAGGCAGCCAGGGCAAAGGCCATATCCAGCGCCTCACGGCCAGCCCAGGTGCCGTACGGTGGCTGATCGATGATGATGAGCATACCCATAGTCAGGCTCCCGCGTGGAAGTAGATGGTCCTGGTCGACTTGATGCTACCTTCGACCCATTCCCCCAAGCCCGCTATGGCGAACGGCGCCAGCAGGTTGTTAGCACCGAGTTGGTAGCGTTTCTGCTCGTGGCTGTCCACCAGTCCCCGGCGCAAGGCCGATGCAATGCAGGCAACCCCAGGAACCTCATGCTCCTCAAGGAACGCCGCCCACTGCTTTGGCCAATGGGTCTCGTCGGACGGGGCCGTTACCAGCGCTGAGGCAAGGTGTACACCATCACCATAAAGAAAGACCCGGTCAATGGTATGGCCTGCTGCTACGGTGGCCTTGGCGAAGCTGAGTGCGGTTTGCGGCGCCTGGGAAGAGTAGGGCGCTCCGGTGATAACCAGAGTAAATGACGTTTTTTCGCTGTCGGGCGTGGAGTGGGTCATGGTGATGAATCTGGCCAGAAAGTTTTCAGTTTACAGAAAGCAAAAACCCCGGCAAAGGCCGGGGCTCGCTTGACGATGGACTCAGCCTCGGCTCAGTCGTCACCGCTGAAGGCAGACAGCAGGTGCAGCAGGCTGACAAACAGGTTGTAGATGGATACATACAGACCAACTGTCGCAATGATGTAGTTGCGCTCACCGCCTTTGATGATCTGGCTGGTTTCAAACAGGATCATGATCGAGGCAAAGATGGTGAAGCCGGCCGAAACTGCCAGTTGCAGTACAGAGCTTTCCATGAAGAAGGCCAGGAGCATGGCGCCAATCAGGACAAAAGCGCCGGCTGTCAGGAAGCTGGACAGGAAGCTGAAGTCTTTCTTGGTGATGATCGCCGTTGCAGACAGACCCACGAAAGCGACAGCCGTCAGGGCCAGGGCCTGAGCAACAATCTGGGATGCGCCAGCGGCCACAAATGCACCGATGATCGGGCCCAGGGTGTAACCCATGAAGCCGGTCAGTGCGAAGGTGGTTACGATGCCCCACGGGCTGTTCTTCAGTTTATAAGTGGCGAACAGCAGGCCGATGTAACCCACAATGGTGATGAGAAAACCAGGATGGGTGCCGTTCATGTTCAGGAATGCGGTCAGTGCCGAGAACGCCAGAGTCATGCCCAGGAGCATGTAGGTGTTTCGCAACACATTCATGGCATCTGCGCTGATACCGGTCGTCGCGCGCTCGGTCTGGGGTGCTGAATAAGCTCCCTGATTGTTCTGAGCGCCGAATCGTCTGTCTTCCATTGTCTTCTCCGTTGATAACGTCTGGATACTGTGTTCCATCATAGTGTCAGAATCACAACTTTCAATCGTTTACGACACGAAACTGGCGTATGGATTTCATTAAATGGCGGTAATGTTAGAAATTCATGCCGGATTCAGGTGAGGCGTTGACAGCGCAGGCAATTCCGGTATCATGCTCCCCGCTGTCGCAAGGCAGTAATGGAAAAAACGGTGGGCTGGCAGAGTGGCTGAATGCAGCGGTCTTGAAAACCGCCGAAGGTTAGTAGCCTTCCCGGGGTTCGAATCCCTGGCCCACCGCCATTTTTCCATGTCTCAGCGATTCCCCCCCTCCTTGACTGTCACAACCGCTGATTTTGCCCTTTTAGAATAGTTTCTACATTAACCGTGCGTGTTTTTCCTTGGTTAGCATCCCTCTACGGTGAAGCTTATGCCTTTTCGGCACAGCTTCGTTCAATCGCGCACTTAAAACGTGCGTTTGAAAATATGACGCATCACATTGGCACTGTTCCGCTTCATCTCTAAATCGTCATTGGTCCACAAAATCGCTCTGCAACAACTGTAAAATAAAGACTAAGCGACTTTTGGCTTGCTACTTGCTGTTCCTCAGTTGTCTCTCCAACTTGGGAATGTCCGAATGAAAACCAGTGTGATTAGCTTGGCTGTCGTAGCCTCAATCCTTACCG
Source organism: Marinobacter sediminum (assembly GCF_016820575.1). Classification (GTDB taxonomy): domain Bacteria; phylum Pseudomonadota; class Gammaproteobacteria; order Pseudomonadales; family Oleiphilaceae; genus Marinobacter; species Marinobacter sediminum. The sequence continues at coordinate 933,498 of NZ_JAEMQH010000002.1, forward strand.
CGTGCGGCGGTGGGTCCGGTAATTCTGCAAGCAACACCGTCCCCCGCGAGCGGGTTAATACAGAGCCGAAGGATGTTGTTGAAGCAGTTGCGCGCGGTGCTGCACGCTTTGATGGCGCGGCACCTGCTGTGGACGATCTGGGTTCCTACCAAATCTCCGGACCTATTGATTATCGTTACGCGCCAATGGAGGTTACCTCCCGAATTGATGATGGCGGTCGCCGTACTGAGACCTTTGAGGTCGATGTTGCGGGTGTTATCCATTTTCCCGCTTTGCCAGATGGAGCTGTCGCTCCAGAGGCCGGATTCCCCGTGATTTTGTTTCAGCACGGTCGGCACTCTACCTGTTCTACAACAGGCAATGAAAACGGTAGCGAGTCTTCCGGAACTGATTGTCAGGCCGATGGCCTTGAGCCTATTCGTTCAGACAAGGGCTATGACTACATAGCTGAAAACATGGCGAGTCATGGCTATGTTGTCTTGTCGGTGGACGCCAATGATATCAATGCTCAAGATGGCGGAAGCTCTAATGATGCGGGTATTACCGCACGAGCCGAGTTGCTTCTGCATCATTTGGATATTGTTCGTGATATCGCCAACAACCCGGATTCCGCTTTTCGGTTCGACCAACATGGTAGTGATTTCAGTGCCCTATTCGGAGTAACAGACATTAACCGAGTGGGGTTGATGGGGCACTCTCGAGGCGGTAACGCGGTTGCCAAGGCAGTCTCTTACAATCGGGACTTTGCCATCAACAATCGTAATAACGGCGAGGACTCGTTCACCAGAATTCACGACATTCGAGGCGTATTTTCGCTGGCACCGACCGATTTCGATCAGGAAGCTCCGACCAATACAGCGTGGGTGACCCTATCTCCATACTGTGACGGCGATGTCGCTAACCCGCACGGCATCTATATGTACGATAACCTGCGTTACAATCCGGACAATGTTGACGGTGCGCAATTCATGATCACGTCAATTGGCGCCAACCATAACTATTACAACAGCTTTTGGTTCAATGATGATGCGACACTCAATGGTTTTGATCCGTACTGCTCGGAGGCATCACCGCTTGAAGGGCGTTATGCGCGTGAAGACCAGGAGCGGCATGGCGAATTTCTCATTGCATCGTTTTTGCGTCTTTTCGTAGGCGGTGAAACGCAATTTGCCGGATACTGGGGTGGAAAGGAGCGTCTGCCGGAAAGTGCGTGCCCGATAGGTGTAGAAACCTGTGATGAGCTTATTCACTTATCTTTTCAGCAACCAAAAGACTCGATCATCATCGTGGATGACACCCTAGACGCCTCGTCTCTCGAGCAGAACAACCTTGAAAACGCCAACAGTTCCGGCGCGACCGACGTTCTTTTCTGGTGCAGCCCGAGCTTCGGTGGTGGCTTGGATAGTCGGGACGATCTTGCTGATGGCAATTTGGATCGATGCATCTCGCCAGCGACGATTTCTGGGGCGCCCCAGATTTCGCTTGGGTATCTGGGTGCGTCGGCTAACGTTTCTTTCGTGCTCTCAGAAACGGGGTTGGATGTAAGTGAAATGGATTTCTTTAGTTTGCGCGTGGGCGTTAGCACAACCCCGGACAACTTGCTGGGTCAGGATTTCACCTTGGTGTTAAGTGATGCTAACGGCACGTCCGTTAGCCTGCTTGCCAGCGACTACAGTGACGCACTCTATGCACCCCCTGGTTTACCTGTCTCAGCGAGAGATACCGGAGGCAAGACTATAAATAATATGGTGCCGTTCCGGCTGGATGCGCTTCCGATCTTCGATAGTGAGCTGGATCTGACAAGCCTTGTTCGAGCAGAACTTCGTTTCGACCAGCTCCCGGCAGGAAGCCTTCAATTTACCGATGTGATGTTCCAAAAAGTTGAGTTCTAAGAGCGACGGTTTCTGACTTTACCCTACCCGGCAACCGCCGTTCTTCCTTGCGGCTGCCGGGCAATCCCACCCGATGCACATTCGCTTGTCTCTTTCCGGTTTGGCCCCTTTCCGCTAAAGGCGTTAGGTGAAGTCTCGGCCCGGGAAGGTAGCCTCTTTCCGCTCATCCGCCAGCCTCTGGCGTTCAGCCAATTCATCGGCGTCATTCTTCGGCACTTGCCATCCCTGAAGGTTTTCCTCAATTAGCTGCACCAGCGCCTCGATATGACCGGGCGTGGCATTCAGAGCAGGAATGTAGCTGAAGGCCTTGCCGCCGTTCTCTATAAAGTATTCACGGTTTTCCTCGTCGATTTCCTCAACGGTTTCCAGGCAGTCGGACGAAAAGCCGGGGCAGAACACATCAATGGAGTGTACGCCTTTGCCTGGCAGGGCCTTCAGCGTCTCGTCGGTGTAGGGCTTTAGCCACTCCTCCCGGCCAAATCGGGACTGGAAGGTGGTGAGGTAATCTTCGCTGCTCAAGCCGAGACGCTCCGCTAGCAGGCGTGAGGTCTTGTGGCACTCGCAATGGTAGGGGTCGCCCTTCAACAGGTATTTCAGGGGCACACCATGATAGGACAGCACCAGCTTGTCGTTGCGGCCATGGTTGGCCCAGTGCGACTCAATGTGCCGCGCCATGGCTTCGATGTAGGGCGGGTAATCGGGGTAGTGCGCGACAAACCGGAAGTCCGGTAGCCAGCGGCGCTTGGCGAAATCCTTGGCTACGGCGTCAAAGGTCGAGGCCGAGGTCGAAGCCGAATACTGAGGGTACAGCGGCAGTACCAGTAGCTTGCGTACGCCCTGTTCCTGCATTTCATCCAGCACCTTGGAGATCGCTGGGTTGCCGTAGCGCATGGCAAACCCTACCACCACATTGGGGCCATACTTCTGTTTCAGTGCCTCTCGGATGCCTTCTGCTTGCTTGGCGGTGTGGGTGAGAAGGGGAGAGCCTTCCGGTTGCCAAACGCCCGCGTAGGCCTTCGCACTGCGCTTGGGGCGAATCCTCAGAATGACACCGTGCAGAATTAGCCACCACAGCGGGCGGGGCAGTTCTACAACGCGCGGATCTGAGAGGAATTCAGCCAGATAGCGCCGGAGTGCGGACGGCGTTGGTGCATCCGGAGTGCCCAAGTTGGTAACAAGCACGCCAAGCCTCTCCGGCTGACTGTGGCTGAAGTTCTCAGAGCCTTTGAACTGCATAGGTAATTCCTGATTGGTCGTGTGGCTAGGGGCAGATCCGACTATTTGTTGAGGTCGGCTTGCTGGGCCATACGGGATGCCAGTCCGCTGATGTCGTAGCCGGCGTTGCGAGCTTTGGAGACAATATCCTGGGCTGACGAATCGCGCGCCGCACTCAATGCCCAGAGCACCGCGCTGCGGGTTCCCGATCGGCAGAAGGCCAATACGGGTTTGTCTGCTTCGCGGATCATTGGCGCGAACTGATCGATGTCGGCATCGGTAATGTGCCCGGATTCCACCGGCATAAAGACCCAGCTGAGTCCATGCTCCTGCGCCGCCGCTTCAAGGTCGGCCATGGCCGGCTGACCAAATTCTTCCTGATCTGGGCGATTGGCAACCAGTGTTTTGTACCCGAGTCTCGCGATCTCGGCGACGTCATTCGCAGTGATTTGCGGTGCCACTGAGATGGTGTCGTCTATCTTTCTGATATCCATTAATTACTGCCTCCGAAAACGCTGTTGAATCTAACTCTATGATCGCACAGACCACTGTGAGTGTCAGAGCGGTCGGGTATCAAGTTAGCAGAATTGATCAGGTTTTTACGCGCTGTCGTTCGATCAGCTCAAACACCGCCATGCCTGCCACCATGGCTACGACAAAAACCGCCGCTTTGATCTCACCAGCGCCCAAAGCAACCAGTCCCGGTCCAGGGCAGAAGCCGGCGATTCCCCAGCCCACCCCAAAGCTGAGACCGCCGATAATCAGACGCTTGTCGATGTGGGTGCTGGTCGGAATTTTCATCGAAAAGCCAAGAAAAGACAGTGTGCGCCGGCGCGCAACAGCGAACGCGACGACCCCGACGATAATGGCACCTGCCATAACTAAGGCCAGAGACGGATCCCAGAGCCCGGCGATGTCCAGGAATCCGAGTACTTTTTCAGGGTTGGCCATACCGGAAATAATTAGCCCTAAACCGAAGATCAGCCCGGCGAACAGCGATGCAAGGTTGTATTTCATGGTGTCAGGCTCCCAGTAGATGGCGAATGATGTAAACGGTGATGAAGCCGGCAGCCATAAAGCTCAGCGTTGCCACCAAAGATCGAAGAGACAGGCGCGAAAGCCCACACACGCCGTGACCGCTGGTGCAGCCCGAGCCGTAACGGGTGCCCACGCCCACCAACAGGCCAGCAATGACAAGGCTGGGATAACCCGCGTTGATCTCAATGGGAGGCAGGTCCGCCACCATGAGCCAGGCTAACGGAGCACCAATCAGTCCGGCCATGAAGGCAAGCCGCCAGACAATGTCGCCGCGGGAGGGTGAGAGAAGCCCGCCTAAAATGCCGCTTATGCCTGCAATTCGGCCATTGAGCAGTAGGAACAGGGCAGCAGCGAGGCCAATCAGCAGTCCGCCTGCCAGGGCCGTCCAGGGCGTAAAGTCGCTCCAGGCAACGTCGATCATTGGGAGTCTCCAGGGAGTGAAAAATGAGCTTTCGAAAATCAGGTGTGAAGGCGGAAGATAGTAGCAAAAAAAGCCCGGCGTGTGGGCCGGGCAGAGGCGTGCGAGTAGTATCCATGAAAGACTTCCAGACAAACCGGCGTCAGCAGGGACGTCGGTATAGGCAAGTATTGTCTATATTTTAAACACTTCAAGCCGCAGCCAAGTTCGTTTGAAAACATTTTGTCATATGGAATGCCTGTTTATACTGCGACCTGTTCCGGTGCGGCTTTCAGGCCCACTGAAATTGGATTCGCGGTGTAATATACTGGGCATCCATCGTAATTTTTAATCCCCTGAGGTTTGAGCATGTCTGACGAGAACGACAAAAAGCCGGAGAACGATCCGCAACTGGCCGCAAAGATCAAAGATTCTGCGCGCCAGATCTGGCTGGCCGGCCTCGGGGCTTACACCAAGGCCGAAGAAGACACCGGTAAATTCTTTGAGCGCCTGGTTCAAGAGGGTGAGCAGCTCGAGAACAAAACACGCGGTGTCGTAGAAAAGCAGATCAAGACGGTGGAAGACCGGGTTGGCGGAGTGCGCGAACGCGCCACAGGGACCTGGGATAAACTCGAGACCCTGTTCGACGAGCGGGTGTCTGGTGCATTGCGTCGCTTGGGCATTCATCGTCGTGAAGAAATTGAGGCGCTGGAACACCGTATTACGGCACTCGAAGCGGAACTGCAGCGTCTGCGGGGCGACCGCGACGAAGAAGAGTGATTTAGTGGGCTAGAGTTGGCCTAGAGAGAATTGGGCTATAGCTACAGATAGTCGCGACTAACCAGGCGGGCATGGGCCTGCTCGTCTGGGGCGAGGTATGGAATCATCAGATTCATCATTTGGTAAACGCCACGGCCCGGATCCACCTTATCCCTGTTGTCGAGATGGGATAGGGTGTCAAAACTTCCCCAATAACATGCGGTTAGGGTAAGTTGTTCACATAGCGAGTCAAGCTGTTCAGCCTCAATGCCCATCTTTTCCTGACGCCGGAAGCTTTCACAGATCACCCGGAACGCAGCGGTCTTCTTTTTCAGTAGTCGTTTAAAGCGTACCTGCAACTGATCATAGCGGGACAGGATATTGACCAGATCCTGATAGATAAAACGATACCGCGCAACGGCTTCAAACAGCAGGTGCAGGAAAAAGCTCTGCTGGTCGAGGCTGATGTCAACGTCCTCAGGTACCGCCAGCAGGTCCAGCATTTCCTCCTCGAAATGGCCAAACAGCTCCTCAACGATGTCCCCCTTACTCTTGAAGTGGTAGTAAAGGTTGCCCGGACTGATGTCCATCTCGTCAGAGATCAGCAGGGTTGTCACATTGGGTTCCCCGACCGTGTTGAACAGTGCCAGGCTGGTGTCGAGGATGCGATCGCGTGTCTTTATTTTGGCCATGTTGCGGACAATCCGGTCCTAGAGTTCGATACTCGCCCATACAGGGCAGTGATCCGAGGGGCGTTCCATTCCGCGGATGTCATAGGATACGCCAGCCTTTGTGGCCTTGGGCAACAAGCTATCGCTGGCCATGATCAGGTCGATGCGCAGCCCTCGTCGGGGCTCACGCTCAAAGCCTTTGCTGCGGTAATCAAACCAGCTGAAGGTGTCAGCCTCATCCGGATGCAGGTGCCGGAACACATCGGTATAGCCACGAGCCTCAACCTGACCCAGCCACTCCCGTTCTTCAGGCAGAAAGCTGCACTTGCCGGTTCTGAGCCATCGTTTGGCGTTGTCAGCGCCGATCCCAATGTCCTTGTCCGTTGGCGAGATGTTCATGTCGCCCATTAACACTACGTGGCCACCCTGTTGCTTGAGTTCATCAAGGTAGGCCATCAGGTCGGCGTAGAACTTCTCTTTCGCGGGGAACTTGACGGGGTGGTCGCGGCTTTCGCCCTGGGGGAAGTAGCCGTTTATAACGGTGAGGCGCTCACCGTTCACCGTGAAGCGTCCAGTGATCAAGCGTCGTTGGGAGTCTTCACCGTCTGACGAATAGCCCTTGATGACCTCGTCAGGCTCCATCCGGGACAGCAGGGCCACGCCATAATGGGTTTTCTGGCCATGGAAATGCACGTGGTAGCCCAACTCGCGGATGGCCTCCACGGGAAACTCCTCGTCCCGAACCTTGGTCTCCTGAAGGCCGATAAAGTCGGGGTTCAGGCTCGCGATCACCGCTTCGAGCTGGTGCAGGCGAGTGCGGATACTGTTGACGTTAAACGACACGAACATCATGGGCACTGGGTCTCCGGCGTTGGTTCCGCCCGGAGTTTAACACATTGAATGCCGGGGTATTCCTTGGCTCAGGCGACAGTTTTATGGAGTGAGAGCGCAATCCGGGTATTTTTCGACCGCATAACGAATGTGTGCGGTGTGGTTGGTGTCGAGGTTTTTCCGAATGTTGGTGAGGCCGTAATAGTCGGTTAGGGCGCCGTCGGCGTTGTAGCCGAGAATGATGGGTTCCACCAAAAACCGCAGCACGATGCCGGTGGCGCGGATTTGTAGTACATGATCAGACACCACCCTGGCGCTTTCTACAGGCTCAAGGACAAATGCGTAGTGCTCGCCCCGCGTCGGCGCCAGGAACCGAAACTCTACTGATTTGCCATTGGTTACTTCGCCCCAGTGCTGCCGGACAAAGGTGTCGAAGCCTGCGTCCACCACCACGTCCTGGTTGTAGGTAACGTCATAACGTTTGAGTTCTTTGCTCGCCTTCTGCCACTCAATAGCAAGGCTGCTCGGAGACGGATACCGAATCGAAAGCGATTCGCTGAAATCAGGCTGGAGAAACTCGACGGTTGGGCGGATGACCGATTCCGGATAGGCCAAGTCCTTTGAAGCGAAGGTTTCATCCGCCTCTGGGCGATAATAGCCAATCTGGTGTTCTTGGGGCTGGAACACGCCTTCCTGACAAGTACCAGTCACCCGGTGTTTCTCCTGGTAGAGAGTAGACCCGGTTTCGGTTTTTGCTGTACCAGTAAACTCCATGTCGGCCGCCAGCACAGGCATAACCGCCAAGGAAACCACCGAGCAGATCAGCGCCTTGATGGGTGTCCTGTTCATGGCTGAAGCTCCGGATACAGCGAATTTCTGAGGAACAACAACAGTGGGAACACCACCAGCCAGCCAACTGCCAAGGCAATCAGCGACGGAATCAGCGCGGGTAATGTGACTGCACCGAGCTGGGCGGCAGACCAGTAGGCAAACGGCCCCGCCATCGGCGCCAGCACGAAGGGTAGCCAGGTTTTCCGGCCGATCCAGCTCAGGGAATGGTTCAGGGTGGTCATAAAAATGGCCCAGATTGCCACCAGCCACGGTGGTGTTAAAAACACCTCGCCGTCCACGCTCGCCAAAATGCCGGTACGGAACCATAGCAAGTCCAGGGCGGCCCCAAGGACCGTGCCCAGGCCAATGAATTGGAGTTCGCTCATTCGCTTTTGGCTGACCAGCACAAAGTGCAGCACCAGGAAGGCCAGCACCAGCCCGACCGCTGCCAGGCCCGGATACAGGACACAGATCAGCCAGCCGGTTTGGAAAACGACAAAGTTCAAGACATTGCGGGCGGTTTCTGAGCGGATCATAGGCTTAGGATGTTCGCTCGTTTGTTGCCAGGCTTAGCCAGCAGAATCTGTGAGACACCGATGGCGCGTTCGCTGAAGCCGGCCTCGCAGTAGGCAAAGTAAAAATGCCACAGGCGCCGGAACGCCAGGTCATAACCGGCGCTGTCCAGCTCATCGGATTGGGCCATGAACCGTTCACACCAGTCCTTCAACGTGCGGGCGTAATGGAAGCCAATGTCTTCGGCGTGAGTCAGTACCAGGTTGCTCTGGTTGCGCACGGACTCAAGAATGGCGCCGAATGAGGGGATGAAACTCCCCGGGAAGATGAAGCGCTGGATGAAATCCACGTTGGACAGCGCGCGCACGTAACGCTGCTCCGGCATGTTGATGGCCTGAATTAGCGCCAGTCCGTCCGGCTTCAATAGGCCGCTGACCTGGGCAATGTAGCTATCCAGGAACTGGGGGCCAACGGCTTCGATCATTTCTATGGAGACCAGTTTGTCGAATTGGCCTTCCAGATCCCGGTAATCGTCAAACAACAGGGTAATCTGCTCCTGCAGGCCTTCTTCCACCACCCGGGCCTTCGCCAATTCCAGCTGTTCTTGGGAAATTGTGGTGGTGGTTACGTGACAGCCGAAGTGCTTGGCGGCATGAATCGCGAATCCGCCCCAGCCAGTGCCGATTTCGATGACCCGGTCACCGGGCTTCAAATCCAGCTTGCGGCAAATGGTGTTCAGCTTATGAACCGCCGCCTCTTCCAGGGTGGCTTCCTGAGAGGGGTAAATGGCTGATGAGTACATCATGGTGGGGTCGAGGAACCGTTCGAACAGGTCGTTGCCCAGGTCGTAGTGGGCGCTGATGTTCTTCCTGGAGCCTTCCCGGGTATTCCGGTTGAGCCAGTGCAGGCCCTTCAGGGCAGGCTTGGTCACCCAGCTGTACCGATCTTCGAATTCGTTCATTCGATCGACATTGCGGGTGAAGAAGCGCAGGAGAGCAACCAGATCTGGCGTAGACCAGTCGCCGCTTACATAGGCCTCGGCCGCGCCAATGCTGCCGCCGGTCAGCAGATCCCGCCAGGTGCTGTGATCATGAATGATCAGTTCTGCGGGTTGGTGCCGGGTGTCGCCATCTCCGAACACGAGATCCTCATAGCCGGATTCCCGAACAGTCAGCAGGCCATCTTCAAGCCGGTTTAGCTGTTGTACGACCAGATTTCTGGCGATGCGACTAACTAATGGTTTGCTGTTCGCCCGCTCTTCGGTGGCCTGTACTGAAGTATTCAGGTTCTCCATGAACTTACCCTTCCAGATTTATTGTTACTGCGTTCGGCACTGGTAACTTCCAGGCCGGCATCGCTGGCGCCCCGCTTGTGGGCTGGATTGTCTGCGGCAAGTTTGTCCGGGTGGGTGTAAAACGGCGCGCCTTTTACTTTCAGCTTCAGGGCGTGCCAGTAAATCCCGGCCGTCACCTTGACCGCCTCGAACGGAAACTTTCGCAAACTTCTATGTACTTCTTTACGGGTTAGGGGGGTGCGATGGACTACCAAGGTGGCATCAAAATGCTTTTTTTCGGCTTCCAGCACATTCATGTGAATTCGGAGGTCGGGACCTTTGAAGCTGAATGTCCACTGGTAGTGTTGCTCCATGCCGTTGAACGGCGATACATGAAAGCGTTTGCTGAACTCAAACCGTTCACTGTGCCAACCCTGAGCGTTGGGGGCTTCGTTCAGTGTTTCCATGCAATACACATGGCGTTCGTGCCAGGGCGTATTGGAGATCTCGGCCATGATGACCTTCGGCACCGGGCCATCCAGCGGCTTATCGCCTGAGCGGTAACAGAAGTAGAAACTGACCGGGTTGAACACGTACCCAAAGTATCGAGGGTGGGTCACCAGCTCGATGGCTCCGTCGGGACGCCAGCCGGTGGCGGTTTCAACCTGATCGCGGACCGCTTCGGAGAGTGAGCCAGCCTCAGGTTGAAAATAGTCGCTGCGACGCAGTGACAGCCAGTTGAAGCGTTCCAGGGAAAACAGCGGGCTGGTCTGCGTAACCTGGTCCCATTCGTCCAGATTCAGCGCTAGCATGCCCGTGCTGTACTGGAACTCGTGGCTGACCGGAAATTTCCGGCGGTGGCGAACTGTACCCTCAAGCCATTGGCTGTTCACTGCTACAACTCCAGCCCGAACGCCTTGGTCACACGCAGGGCGCTGCGCACTCCGTCTTCATGAAAACCGTTGAACCAGTAGGCGCCACAGAAATGGGTGCGGTTCTGGTTGCCAATTTCGTCGTAACGGGATTGCGCAGCCACGGCATCCATGGTGAAAACCGGATGAGCATAGCTGAACCGTTTGATGATCTTGTCCGGGGCAATATCGTGACTGCGGTTCAGGGTCACGCAGAAGGTCTCCGGAGCCTCATCAAAGTTCTGCAGGATATTCATGTTGTAAGTCACAGAGACTGGCTCGGTGCTGTGGGTCGGAATGTAGTAATTCCAGGCCGCCCACGCGCGCCGGGTATCGGGTAGAACGCTGCTGTCGGTGTGCAGCACCACGTCGTTCTGCTGGTATCCGATGGCGCCCAGGATTTCATTTTCCTTTTCGGTGGCGTCGTCCAGCATGGCCAGGGCCTGATCGCTGTGACACGCCAGTACCACCTGGTCGAACCGGTGCACTTCTCCGCCCACGGTCACATCGACACCGCTGTCGTCTCGCTGAATGCGTTCAACCGGGCTATTCAGGTGAGTGCGATCGCCCAGGCGCTCCATCATTTTAGCAACGTACTGGGCCGAGCCTCCTGAAATGACTCGCCATGTTGGCCGGTCATCCACGGATAGCATGCCGTGGTTATTGAAAAACTGCAGGAAGAAGCGAATAGGGAACTGTTCGAGCACGATCTCCGGTGCTGACCAGATGGCCGCCCCCATGGGTACGATGTAGAAACGACGGAAGTAACGGGAATAACCATTACGGTTCAGATACTCGCCAAGGCTTTCGTCATCATCGATGGCGCCCGAATCCAGATCCTCCTTGGTTTCCTTGTTGAACCGCAGGATTTCCCGGATCATCTTCAGGAACGGCAGGTTCAGCAGGTTTTTCCGCTGAGCAAACAAGGTGTTCAAGCTGGTGCCGTTGTACTGGAGGCCGGAGGCGTTGCAATCCACACTGAAGCTCATGTCGCTGACCTCCGAGGCGACGCCCAAGCGGTCCATCAGCTTGATGAAGTTCGGATAAGTCCAGTCGTTAAACACGATGAAGCCGGTATTGACCGGCCAGGTGCGGCCGCCCGCTTCCACCCGCTCGGTGTTGGTATGACCGCCGGCGTAATCGCCAGCCTCAAATAGCTGGACATCGTGCTTTTCAGCCAATTGCCAGGCGACGGTAAGGCCGGAAACGCCGGCTCCAATGACAGCAATACGCTGACGTTCGTTAGTCATTCAGAGGATTCCTAGTTATTTGTTCGTGCTCTTCCGTGCCATGCTCGCCGCCATGCGATCAATCGCCCTCTGCGGCAACGCCCCGAGGGTTCGAAGCATCCACGTAAAGCGCTTGGGGAAGGCGATCTCATTCTTGCCCTTGGCCAGGCCGGCCACGATCCGTTCCGCAGCATCGTCTGCAGTCACGAGAAAGGGCATTGGGAAGTCGTTGCGGTCGGTCAGGGGCGTTTTTACAAAGCCCGGCGATACAACGACCACGTCGATGCCTTCTTTAGCCAAGTCTGCTCTCAAGGCGTGGGCAAAATAGGTTAACGCCGCTTTTGAGGCGCCATAGCCTTCGGCTCGTCCGAACGGAAACCACCAGGCCGATGAGCTGACAATCACCAGCGTTGCTGGCAGGCCCTTGGCGCGGGTCCGGCGCAGAGCGGGCAGGGCAATGTCCACGCAGCGAGCGGTGCCAATCACGTTGGTGTGAATGTTCTTTTCGATCACATCACTGTCGTAGTGGGTGATGTCCAGATACTCGCAGGTACCCGCGTTCAGAATCGCCATGTGCAGATCGCCTTGATCCTCGAGCACGTTAGCAATCGACTTCAGGTCTTCTTTGCTGGTGGTGTCGCCTGCGGCGGTTATGATTCTCTCCGGTGCCGCGGACTTGAGGTCCTCCAGCGGCTGCTGGCGACGTCCGGTTATGACCAGATTGTGGCCGCCACGGGTGAGCGCCTGGGTTACAGCCTCGCCAATACCAGAGCTCGCTCCGGTGATCCAGATGTTGGATTTGCTTTGCAGACGTTCACTCATCCGGCGTATCCCTTTATGAAACGGATCACGCGGCCAACGAGGGGGAGATTCTCGTACAGCAACTGACCGGCGTCGAAATAATCCCGGTGGTAACAGACCTTGCCATCCCGTATCCGCAGGTGGCTGATTCCATCCACCATGATTTCGCGACCCCTTTTGATGCGCTTGTGGCGCAGGTGCATGATCCAGGGAATGGCGACGGTGTCCCCATGCGTTACCGGTTTGGAGAAATCGAATCGGCAGCTAATGGCGTTGGCATAGGCCCCGGCGAAATAGTGGGTAAGCTGATCCAAACCGCGAACAGCAGCGAGAGGATCCCGGAACTGCACATCTTCACTGTAGACTTCTGACAGCTTGTTCAGGTTTCCCTTGTCCAATTCGTTAAACAATTGCGTGAACTGAGCCAGAGTGGCTGGAACCGCGGAATCCTGCGATCCGACTTCTATGGCTGAGGCGGTTCTCATGTTCGTGTCCTCCTCGCTTTGTCCAGTTGACGGGTTTCTTCCTGAATATGTTTGGGAATTGGCTTTAGGTCCCAAATAATGCCGAATCGGGACAGCAGCCACAGGCCATACCAAGTCACATCGATTTCGTACCAACGAAAGCCCTGGCGTACGCTCTGCGGCCAACGATGATGGTTGTTATGCCATCCCTCGCCCAGCGTCAGCAGCGCCAGCCAGAAGTTGTTGCGGCTACCATCAGACGTCTCGAAACGGCGCTTGCCCCAGACATGGGAAAGCGAATTGATCGAGACGGTCGCGTGGAACAGAGCCACGGTTGAGATGAAAAAGCCCCAGACCAGAAGCTGTAACCCGTTAGTACCCAGGCCCGGCGCCCAATGCGCCAAGGCTTCACCGAGCCCGAAGATGCTTACCGCAGCTACGGCCGGCACGACCGCGTCAAACCGATTAATGAATCGAAGCTCCGGGAACTTCATCCAGTCTTTTACACGGCGCTCGTCCATGGCGAAGCCTGCATCGCAAGTGAACCAGCCCACGTGAGACCACCAGAATCCGCCTTGATGTGGGGAGTGTAGGTCCTGCTCTTGGTCGGAGTGCTGGTGGTGATGCCGGTGGTGAGCGGCCCACCACAATGGCCCGCGCTGGGCCGCACTGGCACCGAGCAGGGCAAAGACAAACTGGGCCGGTCGGCTGGTTTTAAAGGTTTTGTGAGCGAAATACCGATGATAGAAGCCGGTAATGGCAAACATCCGCACCAGAAAAAAGACGAACGCGAACGTCGCCGCGAATGCGCTGACCCCGGTATAAAGTGCCAGAAAGCACGCCACATGCAGCGCCAGGAACGGAATTACACGGATAAAGTTGAAGGCGCGGGAGCTGGTATCGATGTGATCCGAACCCGCAGAGGCGTCGAACCACCTCAGAATGTTTGTAAGCCAGTTTTGCACTCGGGTCATACCCTGTTTGCCTTTGTTTCCTAAAATGAATCTTGAGAGCGCGATCATTCAAGAGGTCTGAACGAAACGCTTGCAGGGTTGTACGTTTTAACTTGTTACTTTGGATGCACACTAGACCATGAATAATCAGTCAGCTCAGATGCCTGTTATACGCCGGGTAGCCATCGTTGGTTCAGGTTTGTCCGGTTTGACGGCCGGAATTCGGTTACAGCTACAAGGACATCACGTAAAGGTGTTCGAGAAAAGCCGAGGTCCCGGTGGCAGGCTTGCCGCGAAGCGGGTACCGGGCGGCTCCGCTGACGTGGGCGCCCAGTACTTCACGTCCCGGAATCCTGAGTTTCTGCCGTTTCTACGGGAGTTCGCAGGCGATCAGAGTTTCGCGATCTGGCAGGGTCGGTTTGGATTCCTTGATGAGTCCGGCAATTGGGGCAACTTTCCGGATGAACCCCGCTACGTCGGTGCGCCCAGAATGACCGCAATCACCCGAGCATTGTCAGGCCATGTCGACGTAACCGCTGAAACCCGGGTCGAGCGGCTCGAACGTTCGGGCGATCAATGGCTGTTGGTCGATACCGAAGGCAACTTCCTGGGTGAATTTGACCAGGTCATTATTACCGCGCCCCCGGCACAGGCCCAAACCCTGTTGGCAAACAGTCAGCTTTCCCGCCTTGTGGCGGAGCTGGATGAGCCGGTACAGAAGGTGCTGCCATGCTGGGCGGTTGCAGCCCATTTCGAAACCTCGCCTTGGTGCCACCACGAGGGTATGAGGGTTGAACACCCGGTGCTTTATTGGCTTGCCAACAACTCCAGCAAGCCCGGACGAGATGACGACGGACACTGGTGGGTACTGCACGCCAACCCGGAGTGGACCAAGCAACATGTGGAAACCCCGGCCGAGCGGGTCGCGGAACTTATGGTCGATGCTTTCCGGGACTTGACCGGGTTCAGTACCGAGCCAGACAGCCTGGTAACGCACCGGTGGCTGTATGCCCGCTCTCGGGATGGCGATCAGCCCGGGCACCTGTGGTTTGCCGATGACAGCATCGGCATCGCCGGGGACTGGTTGTCCGGTGGGCGAGTGGAGGGTGCTTTTGACAGTGCCAGCAGCCTGGTCGCGGCGATAACGGGAGAAGGCTAGAACTCGCTCCCGGAACGATCGCGGTTATCGGTGGCAGTCACCGCCGGCCGGGTATAGAAATGCGTGATGGTGCCATCGCGGAATTTGCTGAAGAAAGCGCTGACATCCGTGATCTTCTTAATCGATCGTTTCCGGGTGATGGGGGCACGGGTCAGTACCTTGATACCATTAAAGTTGTCCTGAATGTTGGAGAAGCGGGCCCGCATTGAGCAGGTGACGACTTTCTCCGCATCCAGCCCCAATTCCTGCGCCAGCCAGGCGCTATGGCGTTCAATGCCACGTTGGCTCAGGTCCTCTCGGGTATCGAGGTGGTTCAGCTTGATCCGGTTTACGATGCAGAACGAAAAGCTGCCGGGATGCTTGCGGGCCACTTTCCGGAACGCTTCCCAAAAAAAGTTATCGGTCAGTTCCGCGAAGTAACGCATATCGCTGAGGCAGGTGTCCACCCAGTCGAAATTCTCTGGGTCCTCGAGCACCTCATTAATCGCCTCCCTTAAGAGCCAGTCAAACCCGAGCGCAGTCTTGTGGGCGTAGACCTTCCGGTACATTTGATGGCGACTGTAGACAAAATCCTCCAGCGCGCCGAGACCTTTCTGGGTGATTGCCAGGCCCAGCCAAGGCTCAGACACATCCCAACCAAAACGCAGGTTGCTCAGCAGGTGGTCCAGATTGAAGCCGCCGATGGTGACTGAGGAGTGGAAGCCGTCCCTGAGCATGTAATCGGCGCGGTCGGCATCAATTTCACCGGAGACAATCGATTTCAGCAGGTCCATGACCATCCGCGGAACATCGCGACCGATCAGTGAGGCGGATTCCGCGTCTTCCCCGGCAATAAAGGCCCAGAAAGTCTGGGCATGGCGGCAAAAGGTTTCACTGGGCGTAACGTCGGTGGTTTCCATGATGCCGATGACATCCCGGGCATGGAGGCCGGCGCGTTCAAGATCCACCGCGGACAGGACGTCATGGGCCACGCGAACCGAGTAATGTTCGTGCTCAAGTTCTGCCGGCTCCTCACTGTGGTAAGCGGAAAAGTCCACACCTTGCCAGAGGTCGGAAAAACGGCCAGGGCGTGACATCAGCGCCCGAATGCGACGAGCCTGGGTAAATTGATGGGAAAAGCTTGAGTGGCCACTGTCGTGCAGCAGGCAGCCAAGCCGAATGGTCTTCGCCAGGTAGTCGATGGCATCGAGCTGGCTCAGGCTGAGATCGGTAAGGTCGCTGAGCTGGCGCTCCCGCAGATAGGCGTCAATCATGGACCGGAACATCCGGCTCCCCACATGCATCACGCCGATGCTATGCAGAAAACGGGAATGGGTGGCCCCTGGAAAGACAAGGCTCAGGATATCGTTCTGGCAGATGTTCCTGAGGCGTTGGAACAGCGGGTGGTCGATCACGTGGATTTCGTGCCGGTAGAGTGGGATTCCGCCATGCACCGGATCCATGATCAGCTTGTCATAAGCGCCAAGTAAGTCGTTTACCGCTCGTCTCATCACCGGATTACCCCCAAATTCATCAAACTGGCCTTGTTATATCACAGGGTCGTGCCAGAATAGGCTTATTAAAGCCAATTTTTCTTTTATCGCTGGTAGTTTAGGGCAGTAGCCATGACCTCGCGCACTGAGCGCATTCTCATTATTGACGCCGATGAAACGGCCCGCACGGATCTGTCCCGCTATCTGGAAGCCCGAGGCTTTTACGTTTCCGGATACCCCAGTGTTGCCTCTGCCAAGACCCTGTTCGACGACAATGCTCCCGACGTGATCTTCGCCGATCTGCCGCCGGAATCGATCAAAGGCCTGGCCGCGCGGCTGGAAGAGGCGGACGTCTTCTCCCCCATTGTCTGCTGTTCCACCAGTGAATCCAGTGCCGATGTGGTCGCTGCGCTTCGGGCCGGCGCGGCCGACTTTGTCTTGAAGCCCTGCAATAACGACAAGGGCGCACTGGACGATGTGATCGAGAAACTGTTTGATCGGGTTCGGGTGAATCGGCTCAACCAGTTGTATCGCCACGAGCTGGAGGAGGCGAATCGCGACCTGCGTAATGGCATCGCCGAACTGCGGGCCGATCAGCGGGCTGGTCGAAAAGTGCAGCTAAAAATGCTTCCGGACCGGGTCGAGGATCTGCTAGGGCTGAAGATAGACCACCTGATCAAGCCGTCGCTGTATCTGAGTGGCGATTTTCTGGACTATTTCCAGATTTCGCCGAATCAGGTTTTGGTCTACATCGCCGATGTCTCCGGCCATGGGGCGAGCTCTGCGTTTGTAACCGTGTTGCTAAAGAATCTGACCAATCGTCTGCAGCGCAATCTTCGCAGACACTCCAGTGATGACATACTGTACCCCGACCGTTTACTGGAACGCATTAATTCGGAATTGCTGGATACCGGGCTCGGAAAACACGTAACCGTATTTGTTGGCATTATTTCCATCGCTGAGCGTACATTGACGTATGCTGTTGGGGCCCATTTCCCGATGCCGATTCTTTCATTCGAGGGTGGAGACGCGGCTTTCTTGGAGGGAAGCGGGCTGCCAGTAGGGCTCTTTGAGACACCAACGTGGGAGGTTTACGAAATCTCCCTAGACAAACCGTTTCGGTTAACTCTGTTCTCGGACGGAATTTTAGAGGTCATCCCGGCAAAAAGCCTGGATGAAAAGGAAAGGACACTACTTGAACTCGTGTCGGGAGGTCGTCACACTATCGGCTCCCTGAGCGAGGCTCTAAATCTCGACGAGATCACGGAATTACCGGATGATATAGCGATCGTCTCGGTATCTGACGCCATAATGGATTCAGTCAACAGGTCGTCGAAATAGTGGCAGTGTGAAGCATGGCTGGTTATAAGATCCTGCAAGCTGAAAAACAGGGCATTTATGTCCTGAAGTTTATTGGAGAGATCCGGCTGAACCTGTGTTCAACGCTGGATAATCTGGTTGAGTCCATTACCCAGGATCCCGAATTCAAGACGGTGGTCATTGATCTCACTGAAACCGAGATTATCGACAGCACCACGCTGGGTTTGCTGGCCAAGATCGGCATGGCTGCTCAGCAGCAGAGTCATTTTCTGGCCACTCTGATTTCCACCAATCCGGATATTACCCGCATCATCACTTCCATGGGGTTCGACAAGATATTCATCATTGTCAGGGAGCCCGCGTCCCGCATTGAAGAGCTTGAAGAAATCCCTGTACTGAAAGCCAGCGAACAACAAGTTCGAGATAAAGTCCTTGATGCTCACAAGGTATTAATGGGCCTGAACAGTCGAAACAGGGAAGAGTTCAAGAGTCTGGTGCGTGCCCTTGAGTGTGAAGAGCCCAGTTAAAGGCATTGTGCCGACTCGGCATCTTCCAGATTCTCACCCGACTAGATAACACAACGGATTAACTATGCCTGAGAAAAATGGACCTCAAAGTAATGGGGACGCCGTTCCGGTGCACGACGTAGCGGTGCTTGGCGGCGGCAGCTTTGGTACCGCAATGACCAAGGTGCTGGCGGAAAACGGTCATCGCGTGCATTTCTGGATGCGCGATGCGGCCCAAGTTGAGGAAATCGACACCACCTCCATCAACAGTCGGTACATGCCCGATGTTAAATTGAGCGGAGATGTCCTGCCTACCACCGATCTGGCCGAAGCTGTCGGCAAGGCCGAGATCGTATTTGTCGCCATTCCCAGCAAAGCATTCCGAGCTGTAATTCGGGAACACTCTGATGAGTTCCGCGATGGTCAGATTGTTATCAGCCTGACGAAGGGCATCGAAGAGCACGGCTTCAAACTGATGAGTGAGATTCTTCAGGAGGAGATTCCCCGCTGCCGTATTGGTGTGTTGAGTGGGCCCAACCTGGCTGGAGAAATCGTTAACCGCGACCTGACCGCCACGGTAATTGCCGCCAAGGACCCGGATGTACGCCGCACCGCTCAAGATTTGTTGGGTTGTGAATACTTCAGAGTTTACGCGAACGTTGATATCTATGGTGTTGAATTAGCAGGTGCTTTGAAAAATATTTACGCCATCGTTGCGGGCCTGTCATCGGCCCTGGACATGGGCGAGAACGCCAAGGCCATGCTGATTACCCGTGGCCTGGCAGAGATGAGTCGCTTTGCCGTCAGCCTGGGGGCAAACCCCATGACGTTTATGGGGCTGGCGGGTGTTGGCGACCTCATCGTGACCTGCACCTCATCCAAGAGCCGGAATTTCAGGGTTGGTTACGCTGTCGGCAAAGGCCAGAACCTGGATGACGCCGTTGCCGAGCTGGGCCAGGTGGCCGAGGGTATCTACACCCTGAAGCTGGTGAAGGAAAAGTCCGAGGCGATTGGCATCTATATGCCGCTGGTTCGCGGTCTGTATGAAATCCTTTACGGCAACGCGTCGATCAAGGCAGTCATTAACAGCTTGATGATGGCGGTGCAGAACTCCGACGTGGAGTTCATTCTGCCCCGCACCATCACTCAGTAACGCACACGTACCGGAGGATTGCCAGTGCAAGTGCTCGTGATGCGCCATGGTGAAGCGGGTTGGCATACCCTGGACCAGGAGCGGGAGCTGACGGAAGTCGGCCGGCTTCATGCTGCCGAGTGTGCCGCTCAGATTGCGGATTCGCCCTGGCGGCCAAAGCTGATCTGGACCAGTCCGTATGTGCGGGCGCGCGAAACCGCAGCCATCGTGTCCGAAATCCTGAATTGTCCGGTGGAGGAAAAGCCGTTCCTGACCCCGGACGATGACCCCGGGCTATGCCTGGAGGCGCTGCTGGAGCACAACTCCTCGCCGCTGTTACTGGTGGCACACATGCCTTTGGTCGGCAGTCTTTCAACGTTGCTGGTGGATGGTCATCGTCATGGCATCCCGTTCATGACCTCCCAGGCGGTGGTATTGGATATGCCGGTGGTCGGACCCGGTTGTGCCGACTTGAAAGCCCAGTTTCTGCCCTAATTTTCGTTCTAACGCACCCACTGTGATGTGCTGAGTCACTCTTATGTACAGTTTCCCCATTGATTACGTCGAGCCGGTCTTTCGACCGCCAAGTGAAGCCAAGTCACTGATATTACCAGTTACCAACGGCTGCTCCTGGAACAAATGCACCTTCTGCGAGATGTACACGCAGCCCCAGAAGAAATTCCGGGCCCGCAAGCCCGAGGATGTCCGCGCCGACATTGAGAAGGCGGCCCGCAGCCTGGGTGGCGTGCGGCGGGTCTTTCTCGCTGATGGCGACGCAATGGTATTGCCGACCCGCCGGTTGCTGGAAATTCTCGCTGATCTCAGGGCTGCATTTCCGGACCTGCAGCGTGTGTCCAGCTACTGTCTGCCCCGTAATCTGGCCAAGAAGACCGTGGAAGAGCTAGCCCAGCTGAAAGAAGCCGGTCTGCAGATTCTGTACGTGGGCATGGAGTCGGGAGACGACGAGGTCTTGAACCGGGTAAACAAGGGCGAATCCTGGGAATCCACCCGTTCGGCGCTGGTGAAGATCCGTAAAGCTGGCCTGACCAGCTCGGTGATGGTGCTCAATGGCTTGGGCGGGGAGAGTCTGTCGCGGCAGCACGCCATTAACACCGCAACCCTGTGTAACGAAACCCAGCCCGATTACCTGTCGACCCTGGTCGTTAGTTTCCCTCAGGGGGAAGAGCGATTCCGATCCGGATTCGGGGATGACTTCGTACCCCTGTCCCAGCAGGGCTTGTTCGAAGAGATTCGATTGTTCCTGGAACATCTGGATCTCGACCGAACGATCTTTCGGAGCGACCACGCTTCAAACTACCTCGTTCTAAAGGGCACCTTGGGGCGGGATAAAGAGAAAATGCTCGAGCAGGTCAATTTCGCCATCACCAACCCCGGAGCGGCACCGCTCCGGGCAGAGTGGATGCGCGGCTTATAGCCGTTCTTTCGATGTTAGCGGGAGTTGTTGCATGAGTCAGAATCCGGAAACTATTGCCAGTCAGGTTGAGCAAACTGCAAGCAAATCAGGACTGCCGCCACTTGATCAGTGGCACCCCGAGTTGTCCGGCGACATGGATTTGCGCGTGTCCCGGGACGGTCAGTGGATCTACAAGGGTGAGCCGCTTGCCCGTGAGGCTATTGTACGTCTGTTCTCAACCATCCTGCGTCGTGAAGACGATGGCGAGTTTTATCTGGTCACGCCGGTGGAAAAATGGCGCATCCAGGTGGAAGATGCCCCCTTATTGGCTCATTCCCTGACAGTGGAAGCTGACGGGGCAGAACAGGTCATCAAGCTGACCACCAACGTTGGCGAAGTTCTTGCGGTTGGTGATGACCACCCGCTGGAGGTAGGCAGCTACTCTGGCACTGATGAGCCGCGCCCGATCATTCATGTGCGCCACGGTGTTACAGCGAGACTGTTAACCGCTGCTTTTTACGATCTGGCAGAGCATGTGGTTGAACGTCAGGGGCAGGCTGGGCCTGAGCTCGGCGTGTTTAGTAACGGAAATTTCTACAAAATCGGGTAGGGTGGTTGAAAACCCTTACCGCGTCCCCATCAATGACGGTAGAAAACGCATTCAGTCAGTTGTTAAACTGTGTTTTCATACTTGTTACGAGCCTGGCTCTCTAACGAGGCCCGGTGGTCGTCAGTCCCTCTGTGCAGTCCGGCTGTTCAAGATCACTTTCGATTGCCTTAATTCAATTAAACAGTCATTGCGACACGCAAGGAGATCACATGGCCCAACCTCGTGTTGTCACCATCCATTACACGCTCACCAATGATCAGGGAGAGCAGCTTGACTCCTCCCGTGTAGAAGGTCGTGAGCCGCTGTCATACCTGGAAGGTGCTCAGAACATTATCGGTGGACTGGAAAGTGCACTGAATGAAAAGAACCCTGGCGACCAGGTCAAGGTATCTGTTGAGCCGGCTGAAGGTTACGGTGAGCTGAACGAAGAGCTGGTACAGCCGGTTCCCCGTTCTGCATTTGAAGGCGTCGACACCATCGAGCCTGGCATGCAGTTCCAAGCGCAGACTCCGGGCGGCCCCCAGGTAGTTCGCGTTGTAGAAGTTGGCGATGAAACCGTTACTATCGATGCCAACCATCCGCTGGCAGGCCAGACCCTGCACTTCGACGTAGAAGTTGTCGAAGCGCGCGATGCGACTGACGAAGAGCAAGAGCACGGTCACGCTCACTAAGCTTTTCTGAAGTTTCTGCGAAAACGGCTCCAACTGGAGCCGTTTTTTTATGCCTGGAAGAAAATCAGGGCAAAAAAACGGCCCAACAAAGGGCCGTTTTTTCGCTAACCGAATTTACATATTCGGGTAGTTGGGACCACCGCCACCTTCCGGCGTTACCCAGTTGATGTTCTGTGCAGGATCCTTGATGTCACAGGTCTTGCAGTGAACACAGTTCTGGGCGTTGATCTGGAACTTCTTTCCGCTGCCGTCTTCTTTCTCGATAACTTCGTAAACCCCGGCCGGGCAGTAACGCTGTGCCGGTTCGTTGTACTTCGGCAGGTTCTCGTTCAGCGGGATGTCCGGATCGGTCAGCTTCAGGTGAACCGGCTGATCTTCCTCGTGGTTGGTGTTGGAAATAAACACCGAGGACAGGCGATCGAAGGTCAACTTGTTGTCTGGCTTCGGATAGCTGATCTGCTTGGCTTCAGAGGCCGGCTTCAGCGTGGCGTAATCCGGTGTTGTGTCGTGGAAGGTGAATGGCAGACTGCCGCGCAGGATGTTCTGCTCGACGAATGCGATCGCACCACCGACGAAGTTGCCAAATTTGTGCATGGCCGGGCCAAAGTTACGTTCCGCGTATAGCTCCTTGTAAAGCCAGCTGTCTTCGAAACGCTGCTGGAAGCTGGTGATTTCCTCACCGCTCTTGCCTTCTTTCAGGGCCTCGAAGACTGCTTCCGCGCCCAGCAGGCCAGATTTCATGGCAGTGTGGGAGCCTTTGATTTTGGAGCTGTTCAGGGTGCCGGCGTCACAGCCAAGCAGAAGACCGCCAGGGAAGCTCATCTTCGGCAGGGCGTTGTAGCCACCCTTGCTGATAGCACGAGCGCCGTAGGACACGCGCTTGCCGCCTTCCAGGTACTTGGAGACTTCCGGGTGCAGCTTCAGGCGCTGGAATTCTTCAAATGGGCTCAGGTGCGGGTTACTGTAGGACAGATCAGTGATCAGGCCGACGTAAACCTGGCCGTTTTCCAGGTGATAAAGGAAAGAACCGCCGGTCGTACCGCTTTCGCTCAGCGGCCAGCCAGTGGTGTGCACAACCAGGCCTGGCTCGTGTTTGGCAGGATCAATGTCCCACAGCTCTTTGATACCGATACCGTAGTGCTGCGGATCCTTGCCTTCGTCCAGCTTGAATTCGTTGATCAGGCGCTTGCCCAGGTGACCACGACAGCCCTCTGTAAACAGAGTGTACTTTGCGCGTAGCTCCATGCCTGGCATGTAGCCGTCTTTCTCGGAACCGTCACGGGCTACGCCCATATCACCGG
The DNA here is from genome assembly GCF_016820575.1 of Marinobacter sediminum. GTDB lineage: Bacteria > Pseudomonadota > Gammaproteobacteria > Pseudomonadales > Oleiphilaceae > Marinobacter > Marinobacter sediminum. Next base: position 956,861 of record NZ_JAEMQH010000002.1, read on the forward strand.
TGATGATGCCCTTAACCTGGCCATCTTCAATGATGGTCTCGGAGGCAGCAAAGCCAGGGTAAACCTCAACGCCCAGCTGCTCGGCCTGTTCAGCCAGCCAGCGGCATAGGTTGCCCAGGCTGATGATGTAGTTGCCGTGGTTGTGCATGTTTTTCGGCACAAAGCCATTCGGAATCTTGGTCGCTTTCTCCTGGTTCTTCAGCAGGAAAATGTCATCCCGGGTGACCGGTGTGTTCAGCGGGGCACCTTTCTCTTTCCAGTCCGGGAAGAGTTCGTTGAGGGCAGTGGGCTCGAACACGGTACCGGCAAGGATGTGCGCGCCGATTTCGGAACCTTTCTCTACCACGCATACGGTGAGTTCTTCGCCAGCTTCCTGTGCCAACTGCATGACACGGCAAGCTGCCGACAGGCCTGCAGGCCCGCCGCCGACGATAAGAACATCAAACTCCATCGATTCGCGTTCCACGTTGGTCTCCTCAAACTTCTTTTAATGGATATTGTGTGCCCGCAGGCGGAATTCTGGGGCGCCATCATACCGGTAAAACTGCCTATAGACGACTGCCCAAAGCCGATCACACCGACTATTAACCGAAAGGATATCGTATTTGCTGAATCAAACAAACGTTTGTTTGAAATTCTGCCTCTCCTTTGGCATTGTACGTGTACACCGAAACATCGTGTGTTCTGAGGCGTTTTTTAGTATCGTCTCACTGCCCGGCCGAGTCAACAACGGCTGATTGGCCTGAAAATCGCTCCTGACGCGTCGAGCGGGCCTATTGACCCGTTCACCCTTTGCCTGCAGTATTAGTCCGCCGTGACAGCAGGCCCCGCGTGAGGAAGCTGTTTGTAACGTTCGGCGTGAAGACCCATAATTCTGGCTTCATACCGAAACTACAGGAATCAAGAATACTCCGAGGTCCGCAGCTGCGGGGTCGCAAAAGAGTGTTTCTGATTGCGAGTCTTTAAACCCATCGTAGAAGAACGAGGAATCTATGAAGGTTCTGGTCGCTGTAAAACGAGTAATCGACTACAACGTAAAGGTGCGCGTCAAGCCGGACAACACCGGTGTTGATCTCGCCAACGTCAAGATGGCAATGAACCCGTTCTGTGAAATCGCGGTTGAAGAAGCGGTTCGCTTGAAAGAGAAGGGTGTTGCCAGTGAAATCGTGGTGGTCTCTATCGGCCCGAAAGCTGCACAGGAGCAGATCCGAACTGCACTGGCCCTGGGCGCAGACCGTGGTATCCACGTGGAAACCGACGAAGAGGTTCAGTCCCTCGAAGCGGCCAAGCTGCTGAAAAGTGTTGTCGAGAAAGAAGAGCCGAAGCTGGTTATTCTCGGCAAACAGTCCATCGATTCCGACAACAACCAGACTGGCCAGATGCTTGCAGCACTGACTGGCATGGCGCAGGGCACTTTTGCGTCAGAAGTGGTTGTTGAAGGCGAGAAGGTCAACGTAACCCGCGAAGTAGACGGTGGTCTGATGACCGTGTCTCTGAACCTGCCGGCGGTTGTTACCACAGACCTGCGCCTGAACGAGCCGCGTTACGCCTCGCTCCCGAACATCATGAAGGCGAAGAAGAAGCCGCTCGAATCCATGAGCCCGGCTGATCTGGGCGTCGACATCGCCCCGCGCCTGTCCACACTGAAGGTTGAAGCACCTGCTTCTCGTCAGGCCGGCGTGAAAGTGGCAGACGTTGCAGAGCTCGTCGATAAACTGAAGAACGAAGCGAAGGTGATCTAAATGAGCATCCTTGTAATTGCTGAACATGACAACAGCAGCCTGAAGCAGGCTACCCTGAATGTTGTAGCGGCCGCCAAGGCCATCGGCGGAGACATCGACGTACTGGTTGCCGGCGAGAACTGCGGTGCCGTTGCAGAAGCTGCTGCCAAGGCTGAAGGCGTTAACAAGGTACTGGTTGCCGACAACGCTGCATACGGCCACTTCCTGGGTGAAAACCTGGGTGAGCTGGTTGCCGAAGTAGGCAAGGGCTACAGCCATATCCTGGCCGCTGCCGGTACCGTGGGCAAAGACTTTATGCCACGGGTTGCTGCACTGCTGGACGTTGCGCAGGTGTCCGACATCATGCGTGTGGAGTCCGAAGATACCTTCGTGCGCCCGATCTACGCAGGTAACGCGATTGCCACTGTAAAATCCAGTGACAGCATCAAAGTAATCACGGTTCGCCCGACCGCTTTCGACCCAGTCGCTGGTGAAGGTGGCTCCGCAGCTGTCGAACAGCTGGACGTTGTAAAAGACGCTGGCTTGTCCCAGTTCGTAAGCGAAGAGCTGGCCAAGTCTGACCGTCCAGATCTGGCAAGCGCCGGTATCGTTGTTTCCGGTGGTCGTGGCATGCAGAACGGTGACAACTTCAAAATGTTGGAGCAGGTAGCCGATCTGATGGGTGCTGCTGTTGGCGCATCCCGTGCTGCTGTCGACGCTGGCTTCGTACCGAACGACATGCAGGTTGGCCAGACCGGTAAGATTGTTGCTCCGCAGCTGTACATTGCCGTGGGTATCTCCGGTGCCATCCAGCACTTGGCTGGTATGTCTGACTCCAAGGTGATCGTCGCGATCAACAAGGACGAAGAAGCACCGATCTTCCAGGTGGCTGATTACGGCCTGGTAGCGGATCTGTTTGAAGCAGTACCGCAGCTGGAAGAAGAGTTGAAGAAAGTTCTGTAACTTTCTGGACGCTTGAAAAAGGCACCTTCGGGTGCCTTTTTTGTTGGGCGGTCATAAAATAGACCTGCCAGAGTCACCGAACCATCCTGATAGCCGGAATCTTTCCCATGCCCCTCACTCCTTTTGACGCACTGGCGTGTCCACTCGATGGCCAGACTTTGCACCGCGATGGCAATAGCTGGCGCTGCGAATCCGGGCACAGCTTTGACATCGCCCGACAGGGCTATGTGCACTTGTTGCCGGTGCAAAAGAAGCGGTCCCGTGAGCCTGGCGACAGCAAAGAGATGGTGGCCGCGCGCCAGCGTTTCCTGAATGCCGGCTTCTACGATGCCATCTCTGATGCTGTGAACCGAATTGTGGCCGGCGGCTTGCCGGAATCGGACGTGGTACGTCTACTGGATGCCGGGTGTGGTGAGGGTTATTACACTCGGCGCCTGGCCGAATCTCAGCCAGAAAGCCGCGAGGTTGCGGTAGTTGGTCTGGATATTTCCAAGTGGGCGGTGCTGGCTGCTGCCAAGCAGGACAAACAGATGAGCTGGGTGGTGGGGAGTAACGCCAACCTGCCGGTATTGCCCTGCACGCTGGATGCTGTGCTGTGCCTGTTCGGCTTTCCGGTTTACGGTGAATTCCATCGGGTCCTGAAATCAGGTGGTCTTGTGTTGCAGGTAGATGCAGGACCGGATCACCTTCGGGAGCTGCGGGAAATCATCTACCCGGAGCTAAAACCGGAAAAGTCCAGGAATGAGGCCGCGCCGGAAGGCTTCAAACTGGCCGCATCGGAGTCGGTTCGCCACACCCTGACCCTGAGGGGGCAGGAGGTGATTGCGGATTTGCTGGCGATGACGCCACATCTTTATCGTGCCAGCGCCGAGGGCCGGGAGAGGGCGGCAAAGCTGAGCGAGCTGACGGTCACGGTAGACGTTGTGTTGCAGCACTACGCCAAGCTCTGATAGCCGCCAGACGGATCATTTACCGGTCTTGGGGGTGTCGCTTGCGCCGGGCCTTTTCGAGGCAAGTTGTTTTTCCGCCTTACCGATGATCAGGGTGTCGGCCAGAATGTGCAGGGCTTTGTTGGTGGTTCGGACGGTTTTGTACACCGTTTTGCTGGTTTGATCGTGGGTTTCACGCGCTTTTCGGGCGCTCTGGCGGAATTCCTCGTCTCGGGAAAATAGGTCGATCAGGCCAAATGTGGTGCTGGAAATCGCCCTATGAACTTTTTCAACAGCACTGGTGCCGCCGGAAACCGTGTCCTCAAGCAGTTTGGCCCGATTGCGGACCTCCTGCAGTTCCATCCGGCGTTTCTGGATGTTGCTCTGGGCGGCAATCCGTCGAGCGTTAAGAATCCTCAGTTGCCGTCGAGAAGCTTGTAGTTGGCTCAGCGTGAAGCCCAGCGCGATCAGCGAAGCGAGTAGCAGGATTGCCGGAACGATCAGGGAAGTGCTCATCATATCGATTGCCCCTTAGCGGTATTCGATGTGCATCTGAACATCGATTTCCCGCTCCGCCATCTCGGTCTCCAGCTCTTTCATCACTTCCTGGTAAACCATTTTCCGCACCATGACCGGCAGCTTGTCGGCAAGCATGCGACCCGAGCGGGATTCCCGCTTGGCGATGGCGATGGGATCCAGTACTCGTAGGGTTAGCACCAGCTCGGGGTCGGGAGCTTCGCCGTCAATGTCGTCGGACTCCATCATCTGCCCGATCATCCTTCGTTGCTCAATGACCTGCCAACACAGAAAGCCACTGAAGACGGCAAGAATCAGGCTTACTATCACCAGAGTTGTGATCAATCTATACCTCCTCGGCGTCATCATGAGTTCTGCAACTCAGTGTGCCCGATTAACGACTGTAAGCGATTGGCCCAGCCGACGGGAATGACTTGGTTTGCATGGAATGCAGGCGCAGACACAGCATCGGCAATAACATTTGCAGTGTGTTGCGGTGCTGTGCAGAATCAACTACTTAAGACTAAAGAATAATTCACTGACAGGGACCCATTATGGTCTGGATTAAGGCTTTTTTCGCCGGTTTTATTGCAACCCTGATCTTTCACCAGGGGTTGTTCATGGTGTTCTTTCTGGCTGACATGGTGCCAATGGCACCGTTCAATTTATCGCCAGTGCCGCCACTGGGCGTACCCTCAGTTCTCTCCCTGGCTTTCTTCGGTGGGCTCTGGGGTATGTTGCTTTGGCTTCTTGTTGGCCGTTTGGCCGGGGCCAAGTACTGGCTCGGCCATGTTCTGGTGGGTGCGATCGGGCCAACCGCCGTTGCCATGCTGGTGGTGTTCCCTTTAAAAGGCCTTGAGGCGTCTGCTCAGACCTGGGTGGGTGGCCTGCTGCTTAACGGCTTCTGGGGTCTGGGTGTTGCAGTGTTTATGGTCGTGATGGATGCCCGCGCGCAACGCACGATCGGTTCATAACCTAATCATATAAAACGCAAAGGATAAGCAATGACTAAATCAGCAGAAACGACCTACGATCTGGTCGTATTTGGCGCCACCAGTTTTGTTGGCCAAATCCTCACCCGATATCTGCTTGAGACCTACGGACTAGGGAAAACGGTAAACTGGGCCATAGCCGGCCGTTCCGAATCCAAACTGAATACCCTGAAAAACGATCTCGGCAGCAAGGCCAAAAATCTTCCGGTCATCCTGGCCGATGCCGCTGATGAGCAGGCGCTTCAGGCCATGTGTGCCCAGAGCCGAGTGATTATCTCCACCGTGGGCCCCTACGCCCTGTACGGAGAGCCGCTGGTTCAGGCCTGCGTGCGTGCAGGTACGGATTACTGCGACCTTACCGGGGAAGTGCAATGGATCCGCAAGATGGTCGACCGGTATGAGGACGAGGCCAAAGCCTCCGGTGCACGCATCGTGCATTGCTGTGGCTTCGATTCCATTCCGTCCGATATGGGTGTCTGGTTCCTGCAGCAACAAGCCGAGCAGACATTTGGTGAACCGTGCCAGGATGTCCGGATGCGGGTAAAAGCGCTCAAGGGCGAGTTCTCCGGCGGCACCGTCGCTTCCATGATGAACATCGCCAAAGAAGCCGGTGCGGATCCCAAACTGCGCAAAGAACTGGCTAACCCGTTTTCAATTTCTCCAGCGGGACATCGCTCCGAGGCTCGCCAGCCCAGCCTCAAGGGCGCCGAGTACGATAAGACTTTCGACGTCTGGCTGGCGCCGTTTGTGATGGGTGCGATCAACACCCGCATCGTCCACCGTTCCAACGGGCTACAGAACGCGCGTTACGGGAAGGAATTCACCTACGATGAAGCGATGATGACGGGCCGGGGCATGAAGGGGCGGTTGGCCGCCTACAGCATCACCGGCGGCCTTGGCGCTTTCTTCACGGCGTCGGCGATCAAACCCACACGCTGGTTGGTAGAGAAGTTCGTGCCGCAGCCCGGCGAAGGGCCCGGCCCGGAAGCCCAGAAAGCCGGGTACTACGACCTGCGCTTTGTGGGCCGTACCCAGGACGGCAAAACCATCATCACCAAGGTAACCGGCGACCAGGACCCGGGCTACGGTTCAACCGGCAAGATGCTGGGCGAAGCCGGAATGTGCCTGGCCTTCGACATTCCCGCCGAGAAAGAGGGCGGTTTCTGGACGCCGTCCTCCCTGCTGAATGGTAGTCTGATGGACCGCTTGACCAGCAAGGCGGGCCTGACCTTTGAGGTTCTGGAAACCCGCTAATGACCGGGTTCAGGAAATCAGGTGAATCACGCGGTCGGTGTCCGGTAGGGCATCCGGCCCGTGGCCCAGCGCAATCACCGCTTTCCCTTTCAGCCAGCAACGCAGGTTATGACAGATGCGCTCCCGAGTGGGCACATCTACCCCGGTAAAAGGTTCGTCGAGTATCAGCAAGGGTGCCGGATTCAACAGTACCCGGGCCAAAGCAATCCGGCGGGCTTCGCCACCGGACAGCCGGCTTCCGCTGTTGCCGAGCCAGGTATCCAGCAGATCAGATTCACTTGCGAACCGCTCACCCAATTCGACCAGCTCCAATACCCGCCATAGTGCAGCATCGCTCGCCGTGGGGTCGCCCACCCGCAAATTCGCTTTCAAGGTATCCTCGAACAGCACCGTGCTCTGAGTCAGGTAACTCAGTGGAAGGTGCGCTATATCGCCCTGAAACGCGGGCACCAGACCCGCCAGTACATCGGCAAGGGTCGATTTCCCGCTTCCGGAGTGACCAATGATGCCCAGGTGCTCCCCGCAGGCAACGTTCAGGTTGAAGTGCATGAGGATCGGCGGAGCATCGTCGTATCGCACGCCAAGCTCTGTTGCGACCAGCGCCGTGCCTTTTGATGGCTCGTTGGTAGGGATTTTCTGCTCGCCGGGACCGCTCAGGGAATCCCGGTTCAGGCGGATGGCGGCGGTCTCGCTGGCGCCCAGCTTGCCAAAGGCTTCCGGCAGGCCCCCATAAACCTCGGCCAGTCCCAGCAGGGCAATGGGCAACAACACCAGCACCGGCCCTGAAATTTGCCCAGATTGAAACAGCCCAAACCCGGCCCAAAGCACGGCTATAGCGGCAAGGTTGATCAGCAAATGCGTAAACGCCTGGTTCCAACCTACACGCCGGTCTACTTTCGCTTGTTCCTTGGCAAACCCGTGTGCCTGGCGCATCAGCCAGGCCGCATGCTTACCCGTGCGCCCGGCGGCGGTAAGCTCAGCAAAGCCTTCAAGGTGCTCAATAATATGGGTGCGCAAATCCTCCTCGCTATCGCTGAGCCGACGGGAAGTCTGTCGCGTTCGTAAAAGCGTCCCGATGGTTGAAAAGAGCAGGGCGCTCGCCAGCAACAATCCTAGCCACAGGGCGAGCCGGACATCGAACAGAACCGCGGCCAGAAACACGGCCAGCAGGCTGACCACTGCGGCCAGAGCAGTCGGCGCGATCAGGCGAAGATACAGTGTATCCAGAGCGTCTACGTCGCGGGTTAATCTCGATAGCCACTGGGCGCCCGATAGCCCAAGACGCTGACTGCGAGGCGTGGCCGCTAGTTGCCGGAACAGCCGGGTTCGAATATCAGACAGCTGGCGTAACACCGTATCGTGGTTATAGACCCGCTCCAGATAGCGCCCGACTGTTCGGACAATGGCAAACAGACGAATTCCACCACCGGGCGTGTAGAGGTTGATTGAGGCCTGAACTCCAGCTGCAAGCAGAAGGCCTGTCAGTGCCGTCTCCGTGATGAACCAGCCCGACAGCGCCAGAAGCCCCATACCTGAAATCACAGTGATCAGGAGCAGCAGGCCGCCAACTGAGAGCCGGCCCCAGCGCTGAAAAATCAGGCGTAACCAGGGCAGCAGCTCACGCATCCCGCAGTTCCCCTTCAGACACCAGTAATACCCGGTCAGCCAGAGTGAGCAGTGCCTGGTGATGGGTTGAGAAAATTAGCGTCTTACCGGCTTCGGCCAGCTTGTGCAGGGCCTCGATCACATGCACCTCGCTGTCGGTATCCAGGCCCGCAGTTGGCTCGTCCAGCAGGATCAGGTCGTAATCCGCCACAAAGATGCGGGCCAGGCTTAACCGCCGTGCCTGCCCACCGGACAGGCCTTGGCCGTCTTCCGAGACCTGGCTGTAAATGCCTGCATCACGGCTGTCCAGTAGTGGCCTTAGGCCCGCATTGGAGAGGGCTGCTTCGATGGCGATGTCGGAAGCGTCGGGACGGGTCAGGCGAAGGTTATCGGCCCAGGAGCCCTGAACCAGGAAGCCGGTTTGCCCAAGCCAGCCAAAACTAAAGGAACCTGGTGGTTTGCCGAATACCGAAATCGATCCGCCATCTGGCATCACGAACCCGGCCAACAAATGAAGCAGGCTGCTTTTGCCACCTCCGGACGGACCAGTAAGTGCGATGCAATCACCTTTCTCAAACGTCAGTGATACATCCGAAAAGACCGGCTTGGCCTGTTGGTAGGATAGGCCCACCGCGCCCAGACGAACGCTGTCCTCAACCTTATCCTCGTACTGGATATCGTTACCACAGCGCGGAGAATCGCGTTCAAGATCGTTCATTCGGGCCAGAATCTCGGCACCAGCCCCCAGAGCGGAGGCCCGGTCGTGATAGTGCTGGGAAAGGCTTCGCAATGGCTGGAAGAATTCTGGCGCCAGCAGCAGAATCAGCAGCCCGGAAAACAGGGTCAATTCGTTTGCGGGTCCAAAGGTGATGTACCCCAGCAAGCCAAAGCCAACGTAGATCGCGATCACCGCTATCGCCATCGAGGCAAAGAATTCCAGAACCGCGGACGACAGGAAGGCAATTCGGAGGGTCTTCATGGTGATGCGTCGATAGGCATCTGAGCGGGTGGCGAGCAATGAGGCGGCGGTGTCGGTCTGGCCAAACAGTTGCAGTGTGGTGAGCCCGCGGACCTTATCCAAGAACTGCCCGGAGAGCCGGCTGATCGTCTGGAAGTGCTGCTGGTTGAGCCTCTCCGCGCCCATCCCTACGAGTGCCATGAACAGTGGAATGAGTGGTGCGGACAACAGCAGGAGCAGGCCTGCGATCCAATCCAGGGTAAATGTCAGGATCAGTATGAGACTGGGAATAATTAAGGCGAGTACCAGCTGGGGCAGGAACCGGGCGTAATAACCGTGCAGAGCCTCAACGTGATCCAGCCATTCCCGGGTCAAGGCGCCCGCGGAGAAATGGCTCAGGGCGACTGGGCCAGCGGCGTTCCAGTGCTGGTGAATCTGCCGCCGGGCATCGCACCGGACATGCTCACTACACCGGGCAGCCATGCGGGTTTGCATTCCCTGGCCGAGGGCGCGAACAAGCACGGCGGCCACGAGCACGAGAAATAGGGGAGAAAGCTCTGAGACCGGCACAGCCTCACCAACGCCCCGATGCACAATCAGGGCGAACATGGCCATTTGCACCAGGGTAGCAATGCCGGTGACCACCCCCGCCACTACGGCACCGTACATCCACCGGCGGTTGCTCTTACCGAGCTCTGCCAACCATTGCTTTACCTGGCGCTGATCCGAGGCTGAAGCAGATTCTTCAGCCACTGAAGAGTTTGGATCGGCTGTTTCTGCCACTTAATGGTAGCCCTCGCCTGCACGAACCTTGCCGCGAAAAACCCAATACGTCCATGCGGTATAGACCAGCACAATCGGGATTACAAACAGCAGGCCCAGCAACAGGAAAAGCTGGGATTCGTAGGCGGAGGACGCCTGCCACAGGGTGTAATCAGGCGGAACAACGTATGGCCATCGGCTGACTATAAGCCCCAGATAGGTGGTGATGAACAGCCCCATGGTCGCTACGAAGGGCATACCTTCGAATCGGTTTCTTACTGAACGGTAGATTTGGAAGGCGCACAACAGGGTGAGCACCGGCAATACCCAGATCACGCTGAGGTTGTTAAACCAGCGGTCCCGAACCAGCTCATCAACGAATGGTGTCCAGATGCTGATAACACCAAACACCGCCAGAACCGCGGCTAGCAACGGTAAGGTAAGGCGATAGGCCCAGGCCTGTAGCTCGCCTTCGGTTTTCATAATCAGCCAGGTGGCGCCGAGCAGGGCGTAGCCGGCGAGCATGCCAAAGCCGGTAAGCATTGAGAACGGCGTTAACCAATCCAGGGCACCGCCTACATATACACCGTTTGCGGTTTCAAAGCCCTGGATATAGGCACCTACAACTGCGCCCTGGGCGAAAGACGCAACCGTCGAGCCGCCGGCAAAGGCCCAGTTCCAGAGGTACCGGGAGGTTCGGGCCTTGAACCGGAACTCAAACGCCACGCCCCGGAAAATCAGGCCGGCGACCAGCAGAAACACGCCGATGTAAAGCGCGGGCAGGAAAATCGTGTAGACCAGCGGGAAGGCGGCCAGCAGGCCAGTGCCACCCAGCACCAGCCAGGTCTCGTTGCCATCCCAGACCGGTGCAACTGTATTCATCATGACATCCCGCGCCTCCTCGTCTGGTGCGAACGGAAACAGGATGCCCACGCCAAGATCGAAGCCGTCCATCAGCACATACATGATGATGCCGAAACCAATAATAAACGCCCAGATCAGGGGCAGATCGAAGAGTTCCATCATCAGTGACCCTCCTGAGATTCCGGGTTGCCAGGGTGGCTGTGCTGGTCATATTCAAAGGGAACGTGGGCCGCAGAGAAGGGCCGGCTTGGACGCTCGGCTTCGTACTCACCGTCATCGTGGCTTTCTTCCATGCCCACGTAGAGCACCCGAAGCAGGTAATAGATCCCCGCCGAGAAGACCAGGGCATATACCAGCATGTAGCCAAGCAAGGTGAATAGGGCCATTCCGCCGGTAAGGGACGGCGTGAGCGATTCGGCGTGAGTCATCACCTCGTACACCAGCCAGGGCGCGCGCCCGGTTTCGGTGACAATCCAGCCAGCCAGGACCGCGAGAAATGGAGTAAAACTCATAAACCGCAGACCGTTGAGGAACCAAGTACTGCGCCAGTAGCGGCCGCCTGCACGGAGGATCAGGCCAGTTACCGCAAAAAGGATCATCAGCATGCCGAGGCCCACCATCACCCGAAACGCCCAGAACACAATGGCAACCGGTGGCTGCTCCGCAACCGGCGTCTCATTCAGGCCGGGAACCTCTCCATCCCATTCGTGGGTAAGGATCAGGCTGGCGAGACCAGGCACGCCAATCTCGAAAAGATTGCTCTGGCTGTCCTGATCGGGAATGGCAAACAGGAGCAGCGGAACATTTTTCGATGTCTCCCAATTGCCCTCCATCGCTGCCACTTTTGTGGGCTGGTGTTCCAGGGTGTTCAGGCCATGGAAATCGCCGACTACGGCTTGGGCCGGGGCAATGAACAAGAGTAACCACAGGCACATCGAAAGCGCTTTTCGATTGGCCTCAACCTCGCGCCCGCGCAACAGATACCAGGCACTGACGCCAGCCACCACAAAGCTCCCGGTTAGAAAGGAGGCGAGGGCCATGTGTAGGAATCGATAGGGGAAGGACGGATTAAAAATCGCCTCACTCCAGGACGTCACATGAAAAACGCCCTCCCTGAGCTCGTAACCCGCGGGTGTGTGCATCCAACTGTTGGCTGATAGAATCCAAAACGATGAGATGAAAGTACCCGTGGCCACCATCACCGCCGCTAGCAGATGCACACCGGCCGGAACCTTGTCGCGCCCGAACAGGAGAATGCCCAGGAAGGCTGCTTCCAGGAAGAAGGCTGTGATGACCTCGTAACTGAGTACTGGCCCGAGAAAGTTCGCGGAGGCCTGGGCAAAGTTGCTCCAGTTAGTACCGAACTGAAACGACATGACAATGCCAGACACCACGCCCATGCCGAAGACTACCGCAAACACCGTGGTCCAGAAGGCCGACAGTTTAGCCCAGACGCCATCACCGGTTTTGAACGCCAGTCCTTCCAGAACGGCGATAAACGAGGCCAGTCCAATGGTAAACACCGGGAAAATGGCGTGAAAAGACACCACAAACGCGAACTGGATTCGCGAAAGAAGAAGAGGATCTAGTTCCATTGGAACCCTCCGGTAACTCGCACATCTCAATAAACGAGAGCAAGAACTCTCGCAGCCGCTGCCTTGGCGCCTATTGTCTGTTGTTATTACCGGCAGATGGTTACCATGCTACTAAAAACCTGGGCAAATTCGATAGGGCGCATTTCCACCCATATTATCGACGACAACGATGGTAACTCCATGAGCTTTTACGAAGAACGCATCTTGCCCCACCTGATCGACCGCGCCTGCTCTGTGGGCCAGGTGATGAAACTTCGGCAACAGGTAGTGCCCAGAGCCCGCGGTGTTGTACTGGAGGTGGGCATGGGGTCAGGTATAAACCTTCAATTCTACAAGCCGGATTTGGTGGAACTGGTTTATGGCCTGGAGCCATCAGAGGGGATGCGCCGCAAGGCCTCCGGCAATCTTGAGCGCTCGCCCGTTGAGGTGAAATGGCTCGATCTGCCGGGCGAAAAGATTCCCTTGCCCGACGAGAGTGTGGATACCGTGCTGCTGACCTTTACGCTGTGCACCATTCCCGATTGGAGCGCAGCACTTCAGCAAATGAAACGCGTGCTAAAACCTGGGGGCATACTGCTGTTCCTTGAGCACGGTGAATCGCCAGACGCCAGCACCCAGAAGTGGCAACACCGGATTACACCAGGTTGGCGCAAAATCGCGGGCGGCTGCCACCTGAATCGCCACATTGCTGACCTTATTCGCAGCGCTGGCTTCGAGATCACCGAGCTGGAAAACCTCTACGTACCTAAGACACCCAGGATCGCGGGATACATTTATAAAGGCCGGGCCACTAAGCCCGCCGAATCCTGACAGGTGAGGGCGCCTGGAATCGGAATTGCGTTACCGAACCGGCCCTTATACAATTCGGCCCGTCTGATTGCCCTCCGATGCTCCGGTGGTGAAATTGGTAGACACAAGAGACTTAAAATCTCTCGACCTCACGGTCGTGCCGGTTCGATTCCGGCCCGGAGCACCATGCTTTGCCCGAATTGCTCGCTTGCCCTCGTCGAATAACTTCGCTCTTACTTTCTCTAAACTCGCACCTTGAAAGTCATTTCCTCCTAAATTCCAGAAACATGGAACCAATTGCTGCGGACTTACGTGAGGATTTATACGTACACTTCGTGCGCATGCCGATTGGCCCGGGAAGGAATGTGAATGGCTCAATTCAAAGCACTCTTTGTTTCCACGCGCGCGGAGTATTTTCGGCTTGAGTTAGCGGAACAGCTGTTCAAGCGAGGACGGGAGATTCCGCTGGTCGGCATCTTGGCTGCAGTCACCTGCGCAACTCTGTTCCAAACCGCCGAAAACAAGGGCGCACTCACGATCTGGGCGATCACGTTCATTGCGCTTTATGCCGCTTCCTATCTGGCCCTGTTCTTGCCCCGGCGAAAGCCCAACGCCGATACCTACGCAGTCTGGACCCGAAACTTTATCTGGGCGTTCGCAAGCTATGGAGTGATGTGGGGAGTGTTCACCTTCATCTGCCTGGAGTCGCTTGGATTCTGGCAGGAAGTGGCGCTGTTTATGATCCTGTTTGCCATAGTTTCGGTGCCCATGCCAGTGCTGGCCTACTGTTTGCCCGCGGCCATCCTGCACCCAATCCTGGTGCTTGGTAGTGCCAGCGCACTCCTGATTCAGAAGAGTCTGGAGCCCGGCATGAATCATGAAACCTCGCTGCTGGTAATGCTTCTGGTGGCCAGTGTGATGTCGACTTACAAGCAAATGGTTATGGCCAAGAATCTGGTGTCGTCGGTTGATGACAAGCGCCGGCTCTCGACCAGTGTGTCGACTATTCAGAAGATGAAGCGGGAAAAATACCAGGATACCGTCACCGGGATGCTGAACCTTGAGGGCATGGTGTGCCATATGCGCAAGGCCCGTCTCTCGGGTGGCACCGGCTACACGTTGTTGTCGCTCAAAGTTGATGACCTGGAGCAGATGTACTCAACCCATACCAAAGCCATCGTCGACCGCTTGGTAAAGGTGGTCGCCAGGCGAATCGAGAATCCCGGGAGTGGTGCTTTGACCGTTGCCCACGTTGGTTTGGGCGAGTACCTGATATTGACGCCGGAACAGGATGTCGAGGCGGAGGAGGGCACCATCGGAGACCTGTTTCAGGCCTTTAATCATCCCTATTTCTCCGGAACCAAGCAGCTGTACTTGACGGTATCTATCGGCGCTACCTCGCTGTGCGGCGACGAGCATGATGAATCCGCGGTGATCAGCAAGGCGGTTTCTGCCATGCGCGAAGCCTCCAAAAATCCGGGCAACTCGTTTGCACGCTATGACGCTTCGATGTCAGATCGGTTCAACCGTTGGATGGGCATTCGCTCGCAACTTCAACATGCCATTAAATCCAATGAATTTACGGTGTTTCTGCAACCCAAAGTGGAAATAGAGACTGGCGCTGTCAGCAGCGCCGAAGCCCTCATCCGTTGGCAAAGCCCCACCATGGGCATCGTCAACCCGGCCGATTTCATTCCCATTGCCGAATCCACTGGCGACATCATGGCGGTGGGGCGCTGGGTGCTGAGAGAGGCCGCGCTTCTGGTACAGAATCCGATGCTGCCTGAGGCGTTCTCCATCGCCGTCAATGTCTCGGTAAAGCAGTTTGCAGACCCCAAGCTGATCGACCTGCTTGAAGAGATCGCGCAACAGCTGAAAGGCACTCAGCGTCGAATCGACCTTGAGATTACCGAGAGCGCGTTGATGCTTGAGAGTGTTGAGGTGAAGATGATGCTCCGGGACATCGAACGGCTTGGCTTTGGTGTGGCTCTGGACGATTTCGGAACCGGCTACTCGTCACTCAGCTACCTGACTCAACTGAATGCCGACACGGTGAAACTGGATAAATCTTTTCTTGACGAAATTCCGGTGAACACCAAGCACGCCGCGTTTGTTTCGTCGGTGATACTGATGGCAAAAACTCTTGGCTTGAAACTGGTCGCTGAGGGCGTCGAGCGTAAGGATCAGCTGGACTGGCTGGCGCTGAATCAGTGCGACGCGGTTCAGGGCTATCTGTTCTCTCGTCCGTTGGCATTCCCAGATCTTTTGAGTTGGCTGGAACGTCGCACGACCCAGTCCGAGGTTAACGAGTCGCAACTACTGACTGTAAGTCCAACGTAGTTCTCACCGAAGACTGGCCCTTCGATAGCGGCGAACCTCTATCCAGCCATGGGCAACCAGAGCCGAGAACACGATCACCCCGCCGAACAGGCTGAGCCTGGTGGGCACTTCGTCCAATACCAGCCAGACCAAAAAGGCACCGATTACGGTTTCCAGCAGCAGCATCATGCTTACTTCCGCCGCTGGTATGTAGCGTGGACCGATCTGAATCAGTGTGGCGGCGATTGGCAGGAAAAACAGGCAGAGCAGGGCGATAAATAAGCTGTCCCGCAATGATGGCAGCTTGGCGCCACCGGCCACTGCAGCCAATGCTGCCAACACAAGGGCTCCGAACATCAGCATCACGCTCATGTCGGCATCCGGTTTGGAGCGGGCGACGTTCAAATTGGCAGCGATGCCAATGGCCGCCACAACCGCCATAACCAATCCCAACGGTTCGCCTCGGCCCCACTCGCCAATGGCCATGATGGATGCGCCGGTTACGCACACCACGATAATGACCCAGGTTCGCCGTGGCAGGGTTTCTTTCCAGATCAGCCAGGCGATGAGGGCCGCAATCACCGGTGCGGTGTTGAGGATGATCAGCACATTGCCGGCAGCGGTGTTTTTCATCCCGACCACGAAGCCCAGGGTGCTGACTGCGAAGGCACAGGCGCAGAACCAGCCCTTCCAGCCGCACCGCTTCATTTCCGGGACCAGCTGTGACCGGTAACGTACCGAGTTGATAATCAGGAAGCTGAGGGCAAGTAACAGGCCCCGCCAGAACAAAAACACCACCGGATCCACAGAGGTAATTTTTACCAGCAGGGCGTCTGGTGTAATAAACAGAACCCCAAGCGCCGCGATGGCCAGTCCTTTGATGCGTGTGGTGTGCAATGGTTACTTCCCTTTAAACGAGCAGTTGGGACCGTCAGTTGGTTACGGACTGTCCTGCTTGGGCACCGGTTCAATCCGGTTTATATCGCCGGTAGGCGGAGCCGGTTGATCCTGATAGATCACCAGCAAGCCACCGCCAATAATGGCTACCGCGACAATGGCCTTAAAAATCGTCGACTTCAACATCAGTCTCTCCTTTTAATGCGCGACCCACTGCCACTTACCTTTAGGCCTGAGCTACGGATCACAAGCCCCAACAAATTCCTGAACGTCCTACAAAAGTCGTTTCGACAGTGTGAGAGGCCTGGTTAATACTGAAGGTTCTAATGAATATCTTCAGAATCCAACCGGGAGAAGCCGCTATGCTGTCTGCAGAGGAACCCTTGCTGCACTACTACAGTGAGAATGGGATCACCACGCTCACCCTGGATCAGCCGCAGCGACGCAACAGCCTGTCGATGGCCATGCTTGAGGAATTGTCGACAGCGCTGGAACAGGTGGCCGAAGATGCAGAAACCCGTGTAGTGGTACTGGCTGCTCATGGCAGTGTGTTTTGTGCCGGGCATGATCTTACTGAGATTCAGGATCGATTCGATGATCATGACTTTCAGCTGGCCCTGTTCAAGCTGTGCAGCAAGGTGATGCAGCAGATCGTCAATCTCCCGAAACCGGTGATTGCCCGGGTTGCTGGTGTAGCCACCGCTGCGGGCTGCCAACTGGTTGCCAGTTGTGACCTTGCTGTGGCCGCCGACACGGCACGGTTCGCCACTCCAGGCGTCAACATCGGTTTGTTCTGTTCCACGCCCATGGTCGCGCTGTCACGCAATGTCAGCCGCAAGCACGCCATGGAAATGTTGCTAACCGGCGAGATGATTGGCGCCGCCCGCGCGGAAACCATCGGCCTGGTTAACCGGGTGGTGGATGAGCAGGTGCTGGATGAGACCGTGTATCGCATGGCCCGGACTATTGCCGACAAATCCGGTCAGGCGGTAAAAGTGGGCAAAGAAGCTTTTTACCGGCAACTCGAGCTGCCACTGGCCGACGCCTACGAATTTACATCTCAGGTGATGGCGGAGAACATGCAGGCCAGTGATGCCCGTGAAGGTATCTGTGCGTTTCTGGAAAAACGCAATCCGCAGTGGAGCAAAGATTAAAGGCGGCTAAAAGGTGCGGGCAGGGCGGTTAGGGATTGGAGCAGTGCTCTGTTCCAGTCATCAGCCGGTCGCCCACCTCGATACCGTGGTCTGAAAAGAAATCCTGGTTCATTTCCACAGCTGATTGGAAGGCCACGCCAGCGGGGTAGGAGGGACAGCTGCTTGCGCTGCCCGTCACGCACGGCGCCATCTGGCGAATACTGGCAATCTGGTCCTGTTCATCCAGGTAGGCGATATCCAGATCAAGCTGGGTTTTGTACATCCAGAAGCCGCGATCAGGGCTCTGTAGATTCGGATACTGGAACAGCATGCCTTCATTTTCTTTCAGTGATTCGCGCCCCATCAGCCCCGATTGTCGCTGGCTGAATTCCCGTGCTACCTCCAGAGTCACCGGCACGGGTCCGTTATCCGTCATAAAGCAGGCAACCACTTCTGGCAGCCTGGGCTGGGGAACGGACGTGTCAGCGGCACACGCACTGGTCAGGATGCCGGTGCAGGCGATTGCCACCAACAGTGGTCGCATTGAGCCCCTCACGAACGTAGCCGGTAACCGGTTTTAAAGATGTACCAGACGGCCAGCATGCAAGCGGTGAGGAACACCAGAGTCATGCCGACACTGATGCCGATGTGCACGTCTGAAACCCCATAAAACGCCCAGCGGAAGCCGCTGATCAAATAGACCACCGGGTTGAACAGGCTGACGGTTTGCCAGATCGACGGCAGCATGTCGATGGAGTAGAAAGTGCCGCCCAGGAAGACCAGCGGCGTGACAATCATCATGGGTACTATCTGCAGCTTCTCAAAACCGTCCGCCCAGATGCCGATGATGAAGCCAAACAGGCTGAAGGTGACCGACGTCAGTACCAGGAAGGCAACCATCCAGAACGGATGCAGTACCTCGTAGTCGACAAACAATCGAGCGGTGGCAAGAATGATCAAACCGAGGATAACGGACTTGGTCGCGGCAGCGCCCACGTAGCCCAGCACTACCTCAACGTAGGAAACCGGTGCCGACAGCACCTCGTAGATTGTGCCCGAGAATTTGGGCATGTAGATCCCAAAGGATGCATTGGAAATGCTCTGCATTAGCAGTGACAACATTACCAGACCGGGAATGATGTAAGCGCCGTAGCTGATGTTGTCGATATCGCCCATGCGCGATCCGATGGCGGAACCGAACACCACAAAATAGAGGCAGGTCGAGATTACCGGGGACAGCACGCTTTGCATCACCGTGCGTTTCATGCGGGCCATTTCAAAATTATAGATTGCGCGAACGCCGTAAAAATTCATGCCTTTCTCCAGTGGGGCCGCTGGCCTTATTCGTGTACCAGGCCAACGAAAATCTCTTCCAGGGAGCTCTCTCGCGTCTGTAGATCGCGGTAGTCGATGCCCAGATCGCCCAGGGTACGAAGCAACCGGGCCACGCCGGCTTGCTCTTGCTGAGAGTCAAAGGTGTAGATCAGCTCGTAGCCGTCTTCGGACAGCTCGATGGGCTCCAGAGTCAGTTCACCCGGCATCTTGTCGAGCTTGCTCTGCAGCTGCAGACGCAATTCCTTCTTGCCAAGCTTGCTCATCAACTGGTCTTTCTCTTCCACCAGGATGATCTGGCCCTCACGAATCACCCCGATCCGGTCCGCCATCTCTTCCGCTTCTTCGATGTAGTGGGTGGTAAGAATGATGGTGACGCCGTTTTCCCGGAGCTTTCGAACCATCTCCCACATGTCGCGACGCAGCTCAACATCGACACCTGCGGTGGGCTCATCGAGAAAAAGGATTTGAGGCTCGTGGGACAGGGCCTTGGCAATCATCACTCGCCGTTTCATGCCGCCGGACAGTGACATGATCCGGTTATTGCGTTTGTCCCACAGGGATAGGTCTTTCAACACTTTCTCGATGTGCTCGGGGTTCGGTGCTTTGCCAAACAGGCCACGGCTGAATGAAACGGCATTCCAGACCGTCTCGAACGAGTCGGTGTTCAGTTCCTGAGGCACCAGACCAATCGACTGACGAGCCTTGCGGTACTGGCGCACAATGTCATGTCCGGCAGCTTCAACCTTGCCTTCAGAGAGGTTGGTGATACCACAGATGATGCTGATGAGGGTGGTCTTGCCAGCTCCATTCGGGCCGAGAAGGGCGAAGATTTCACCCCGTTTGATTTCCAGATTAATGTCTTTCAGCGCCTGGAAGCCGTCGCCATAAACCTTGCTGAGGTGCTGTACGGAAATGTCCGGTTGCACGGGCGTGTCCTGTCTTGAAATGGGCCAGAAATAGAAGCGCGATATTTTCTCATGACTGACGCAGGTTTAGAAAGCTTTGCCTGACAACGGATAAGCTCCATAATGCCGCTGTCTGCAGATGAGGTACGGGTATGTTACGAGCGGTTCTGGTGGTGGGATTGATGCTGACGCTGTTAATTGCAGCGGTTTTTGGGCCTCGTCTGTTGAGGACGGTTGAGCCAGAAGCCGGCACCGGTGCCAAAACCGAGTGTGATCTGGACTCCAGTGCTTGCTCCTGGTCCGATCTTGATGGCAACTGGCACGTGCAATTAAAGCAGCTGACGGATCAGGAAGCGGACTACGAGTTGACCGTGACCGGGGTGGAAGCCCCAGACCGACTGCTTGCGGTTCTGCAGGGCGATTCCATGTACATGGGGGAATACCCGGTTCCACTTCGCCGCCAGGGTGGCGGTCGTTACGTCGCGCGCTTCAGCGCCCCTCTGTGCAGCACCGGAAGTGATATGCGCTGGCGCCTGATTCTCCAGCGAGGGCAGACCAGTATCGATACTGCTCCCTTCCACATGGTGTTTCAGGCACACACTCTGTGAAAGACCGCAAAACCTGAACCCTGCATTGCTGACAAGCCCCCACGAAGGTGTAGACTCCAGTAATCTTGTCGCCAACATCAGGGAAGACGCCATGGATTACGGAGATAGTGTCCAGAAAGTATTGCTGCGGAAAATTCGCAAAGCAGAGCAGGATCTCATTCAATTGAAACTGGACTACTGCCGGTTTGTGTTCGGCCTAACCCATCGCGCTCGCGTTGTTTCCGGAGATGGCGTTTACCTGGTGCGCTCGGTGGATGTTGAAACCATGAAGCCCACCGAAGAGGGCGCTTTTACCAAACCTGCAATCGCTGGAACGCCCGTACACTCACCGGATACCCCGGAGCTCACCCAGCTTGGCACTCAATGGACATTGGAAGGGGCCTCCAAGCCTGCCGCAATCAAATAAACGAATTGGCGGTAACCGCTTCATAAAGACTGTGTTGCGACGCCACATAGTGATGCTGCGTCCAGAACTTGGCCCCATCGAGACCTTCCCGAAAGCACGCCAGACCGGCGCTACTGTTCGTTAATGTTGCGATGGCCTGAAGCGCCTGTGATTGCCTCAGGCCTGTCTTTCGGCTGGCGATGTGAGCCACGATGCCAGCAAGGGAGTCAGAATGCCGAACTGAGTGCTCGCAAAGTGCACAGGCTGCCCCGTAAAGCCAGTTAGCAGCATAGGCTCGAACGGCGGCAGGGGAGTCGGCCAGGTCGAGACCACGGGTCCTGCAGTCCCTTTCTTGCAGGCCAGCGAGAATATGAAGCTGGGTAAACAGTTCCGTTCGATCAGGCGCTGAAACCGGTGGCATCATGCCTGCATCCGTCCGGCCAGTAATTCCTGGCGTCTTCATGTGGTTGCCCTGCAATCCATCCACCGGTGCTGAGCGAATCAACGCCACCATTCGAAAGGCCATCAATAGCACCAGCGCCACCAGCCCAACCTGCGTCACCAAAATCAGCCCGTCTGTCATAACATCCGAATCCAAGCATTAAGAAGATAGGCGGATTGTAACGGAATGTAATCGGGCGTCAGAGCTAACAGATTGGCAGAATGCGCCAAAACCTCCGGGTTGTCTTCGATTTGTGATTGGAGTCCCACTGGCAGCGATTTGGCGGTGTCAGAGGAGGCCAAAGCTTGCGCAAGTCCTGCTGTCAGTGCGGGCCGGTGTCAGTTCCTTTTACAGGAAATGAGCGTTGCGAGGGATGTAACTTCAGATTTACAGATATGCGTCGATTATTTTTACAGTTGCCAGTCGCAAACTTTCAGAAGTCATTAAATATCAGATCCCTACGTTCTCTGGCATGCTTCTCGCAAACTGTAAACGTGTAGCCAAACCATTCGCGAGAGTGGGACGGAAAGCTGCGGGTCTCCAGGAGACAGCCGGGCTGCGCCGAGCGAGTTCTAAGCCTCCCGGAGAAGGTCGATGAAACTATTCAAAACGGCACTTGGTTTCGTGTTTGCAGCAGTAGCAGGCGCCGCTCTTGCAACACCTCAATACCATGGCACCACAACAGCCAACGGTGATCTGGCGCTGAGCCACGGAGCCGGCTACTACATCTGGAATGACCTGCACAATACGCGTGACTGGTTTGTTCGCTGGACAGCTCCGGGAGTCATCGATTCGGACAGCACGGTAGAGTGGTTCGGACACCTCCAATTCGGAAATTCGATGCTTGGTACAGTCGAGGAGTTCGGCTTCGAAACCTCTGGTGCTCACGTGGACACCCTCAGTAGCATGAGTTTCGGGACCTCCGACTTCATTACCTGGGAGGCTGCTACTAACGACAGCGGGGGTGTCGACGGATTCAACTTCACGCTGACAGGCCATACAGAGTTGCTCCAGTTTGCACTGGGTTCCAGTATCTATTCCGGGCTTGCTCCGACACTGGCAGATCCGGGCGTGGCGTCCACCGGGATTTTCATTGGCGATGGCTACGCCTCGACCAATACCCTGGTGCTGGAAGGTTCCCATGGCATCTATCAGCAGTTTGAAATTTCTGTGGCTGAACCGTCGACACTGGCTCTTTTAGGATTGGGTTTGGTGGGCTTCGGCGTGCTGCGGAGACGAAAAAAAGAGTAACGTATCCCTGTTTGTGTGAAGAAAGCCGGGCAATGCCCGGCTTTTTTTGTCTTGTCAACTGCCCCTCGCCCAATGGGATAGAAGCCCTAACAGGTTGGCATGGTCTGAAGTGCCAGCTTCCGCCTTATGAAGCGGCCCAAAATATCCACACCGATGTTCAGCAGCGCAGTAATAACGATTAGCACCATGGCGCGGTCGAACTGGATATTCTGAATGGCGCTGTCAACATAGAAGCCAAGGGTGTAGATTCCAAGAATTCCCAAAATTGCGGTTTCCCGCATGATGATTTCCCAGCGATAGAACAGGAAGGCCAAAAACGCGCGGTACACCCGGGGTACCAGCTCGTAGGTGTATCGGTTGAAGCCAGTTATGGCGTCTGGGCGCAGTTGTATTGCGCTGGATTGCCGTCCGATCAAATGCCCGATGATACCGCCATTATGCAGGGCCAGGGCGATTACCGCGGGCAACATTGATGGCCCCCAAAGCTGCAATAGAATGTACGCGAGAATGTACTCTGGGGTAGAGCGTGCAATGACCAGAAACACGTGGCCACCAGTGCGTCGCACCGGACCGCCAAAGTGATTGGATATCAGCGGGAAGGTCAGCAGGGCGATCAATCCCGTCGCTACCAGGGCAATCTGGGTCAGCACCAGGGTGTTCCAGATGCCAGGCAGGGCCTCGTTCGCCATCACATCCCCCAGCCACGGCACCAGGCCACCAACTCCATCGCCGTTCCGCAAGGGTGACGGGATGATATCCTGGGTAAAGAATCGCTCGACATTGCCCCAGACGATGGGCAAACCCTCACCGAGAAAAAAGGGTGCGCCGAGGATGTAGACCGGAAGCAGCTTGGGCTTCACCCAAAGCGGCATAGTCGCGATCAGTACATAGAACAGAATCAGCATGGCCCCGGCTTCGGAGTAATGGCCCTGGGAAAACGCCGATTCCAGGAAGAAGCCCAGGGTGGGTAGCCCGACAAAACCGAGGATCGCGCTGGACCGCAAACCGCACTCCAGCCGATAGGCGGTGTAGGTTCTCAGCTGAACCCAGCAATCCGGAATTCGGGTGTACAGGAAGGCAGAAACCACGCCGGTTCCTGGCGGCAGAAGGCGGCCTGGGGACGGGTCCGCCTCTTCAAATATCTCTGAATAAACCTTGGCAAAAATACCCGCGTAAGGGATCGCGATGGCCAATACACCGGTGAGCGGGTGAAAGCCAAAAAATTGCAGGAATATCAGAGCCCAGAAAAGCTCATGGATGGCGCGGATAAACGCGCAGAACGTGCGCACTACCGGGTTGCGATACACCAATGACAGAACGAAGCCGCACAGACTGCCCAACGCCACACCCACGAAGGCGAAAGCCACTGTGCGCAACAAAGCCACGGCAACCCCCTCGGAACTGAAGAAGTCCGGAGTGACAATGCCCATGAAAAAACGGCCCAGGTCTTTCCAGGGGTTAGCGGCCGTGATCGCAATGTCGGCAAACAGCAGCGCGACCAGGGCAATGGCAACAAACAGAAAACTGACTCGAACTGTGGGTGAGGAGAACATGGCAGGCGTCAGTACAGTGGAGTGATGTCAGCGGGGCTCAGTCGCTCGCTGTATTCATCAAGAGCGATCTGACCGTCCTGAATACCAACGATGCGGGTACAATATTGGAGCGCTAACTCAACATCGTGCAAAGCCACAACACTGGTGGGAAATCGCTTGCTCATCAGTTTCATTACCAGGTGAGACATGGGTCCATCCAGTGCTGACACAGGCTCATCCGCCAACAACATGTCTGCTTTGCGAAATACCGCTCTGGCGATAGCGACCCTTTGCCGTTGACCGCCGGACAGGGACGCGGTCGGCACCCAGATTTTTTCCGGCATGGAAAGATCTTTGAGCAGCTCGCGCACGGCAGCCGAGTCTTTGGAGAACGGGCGGATCAGCGTAAGGGTGTTGTACCAGGTAGGGTGGGCATCAAGTTGTCCCATATACACGTTGTGGAACACGGACAGCGCATTTACCAATCCAAGGTCTTGCGGAACCAGTGAAGACGTACGGCCGACCTGCTGATGAATCAGGCTGATTAAGGTCGACTTGCCAGCGCCGCTCTTACCGACCAGCGCAACTCGCTCTCCTTCCTTTACTTGGAGGGAAAGCGGGCCAATAACCCGCTCCCCTCCAAACGAGGCCGTTAGGCCAGACAGATCAAATCCGGACATTAATCGATGATTCCGATCTGCTTTCCTACCACTTCAATCGGCTTATAAGCGTCATTGGAAACGGGGATAAAGCCAGAACGCGGGAAGCTGTTAAGCAGCTCTTCATCCTTCATGTTCAACAGTGCCTGCTGAACGCGATCGGTAAAGCCTTCACCAAACCGCTCGTCCGCGTCACCGCGAATGCTCCACTGGTAATTGGGGTAGCTGGGTGTCGTCCAGATGACTTTGACCGCATCGGTGTCCACGTTGCCGTCTTTGGTCTCTTTGTCCCAGACCGAAAAGTTGATGGCGCCCACGTCATAAGTGCCTGCCTCGACCAGGCGCAGGGTGCGGGTATGGTTACCGCTGAAGCCAACCCGTGAGAACACGTCTTCCGGCGCTTCGTTGAAGGCTTCGCGGATGTAGTATTCGGGGATCAGGCGGCCGGAGGTAGAACCTTTCGAGCCAAACGTGAAGGTTTTGCCGCGCAATGCTTCCGGAAGCTCTTCAGCTTCGTCCAGGCCAGTGCTTTTATGGGCAATGATGTGAGAATAAAACGCCTGGTCTTCAACACCCTGGGCGATCGCTTCTGAGCCGGGTACCAGCGAGCGCGCCTGAACACCAGACAGGCCGCCAAACCAGGCCAGCTGCACTTGATTGTTGCGGAATGCAGACACTGCTGCGGCGTAGGATTTCACCGGGATGTAGCGAACATCAACGTCCAGGTTCTCCGACAAGTAATCTGCGATACCACGGAAGCGCTCAACAAGCTTGGTTTCATCTTCGTCAGGAATCGCGGTGAACACGAGAGTCTCGGCTGAAACAGCGGCCGAACAAGCGAAAAACACGACACTTGCGGCGGCGAATTTCCGAATCATATTCAGAGCCATTTGAGGGTCCTTTCTTTCCGGGGATGGTTCGTTCTTTTGGGTTGTAAGCTGCCGAAAATACTGGCTTCATCAGCATACCGTGATTTACTACGTCTCGGAACAGCTATACGATTGCAGTCAAGAAAAAGTGCAGCCTGACGGGGAAAAATATCGTCGCCAGCAAACCAGCAGGAATTCAGCCGCCATGCACATCACTCTGATCACGCCTGCGCCGTCAGGTTCACGGGCTGGCAACCGGGCAACAGCGGATCGCTGGGCATCACTATTAGAAAATACCGGGCATCGAGTCCGTGTTGTCACGGAGTACGACGGCGCCCCCTGCGACCTGTTCATCGCGTTACACGCCTGGCGCAGCCACGATGCCATTCAGGCCTTTCGCAAATGCTGGCCGGAAACGCCGCTAATTCTGGTGCTGACCGGAACGGACATCTACCGGCATCAACAGGAGTATCCGCTTCCTACCCGGGCATCCATGGCTGCGGCCGATGTGCTGATTGGTTTGCATGCGCTGGTTTCGGAGGACATCCCTGAGGAGTTCGCCGGCAAACTACTGACCCTCTACCAATCCGCCAATGAGATCCCGCCCGCCACCAACAAAGCGGCTGCGACCGAAACCTTCGATGTATGCGTGATTGGCCATCTGCGTGAAGAGAAAGATTCGCTTCGGGCGGCGATGGCTGCGCGTTTGCTGCCGGACGAATCCAGAGTGCGCATTCTCAACGCAGGCAAGCCTCACAATGCAGAATGGCAAGCGTTAGCAGAACAGGAGGTGGCCGCGAACCCACGCTTCAAGTGGCTCGGTGAACTGGACAAGCCCAGCACCCAAGAGCTGATGGCGCAGTGCCAGTTGATGGTGATGAGTTCGGTGATGGAGGGCGGTGCGAACGCGGTGTCCGAAGCCTGCTGCGCAGGGCTGCCGATTATAGCGTCTAATATCCCCGGTAATCGGGGGTTGCTGGGCAACGACTACCAAGGTTATTACCCGGCCCGTGACCACGTGGCCCTGGCCAAGCTGCTGCAGAAATCAGAATCTGATCCGGAATTCCTGAAGTGTCTGACAGAGCAGGTGAATGAACTTGCTCCTCTGTTTACACCGGAAAACGAACAACGTTCGTTGGAGCGGGCACTGGAAATGGCTCTCCAGCGCCGCTCCAATCTGAAGGGCTAGGCTGCGGGGTTCACACCCAATCGATCAATCCTTGAGTGAGATAGGTTCGATGGCGCCCTGCATGTCCTGGGCTGTAACCCGACCGATGATGGCCGTGTGCGGGTAGCCCAGTGCTTTCAACTCGCGCACGCACGCTTCAGCCTGATCCGCCGCAACACTGGCAAGTAGACCACCGGCGGTCTGTGGATCAAAGATCAGCGGGTACCTCGGGTGATTTATCCACTTCTCCTGATCACGGATACCGCGACGCAAACGGATGTTTGCCGGCTGCAGTGAACTCAGAATGCCTGCGGCTGCGGTTTCCTCAGCACCCGGTAGCACCGGGATGGCAGACAAATCCAGTTCGGCATCAACGCCAGATGGCCGGGTCATCTCGACCAGATGGCCGAGCAGTCCGAAGCCAGTCACATCGGTACAGGCCCTTGAGCCATAACGCCTGAGGCACTCAGCACCGGCTTTGTTGGACTGGATCATGGAGCTCAGGGCGCTATCAATCCAGCGCCCCCTGGCGGCCAATTTGGCGTGAGCTGCGAACAGAGTTCCGGTGCCAATCGGTTTGGTCAAAATCAAAACGTCACCGGCACGCAGGCCGCCTTTGCTCATGACTTCGTCCGGATCGATCAGGCCGTTTACCGCAAAGCCTAGTGCCAGTTCCTTGCCTTCGCCGGTGTGGCCACCGACCAGAGCGCAGCCTGCTTCGTTCAGAACCTCTACGGCGCCAGACATCATCTGGTAAACGACGTCTTCAACCTTGGACTCGATGCCGTAAGGGACGGTAGCGACGGCAGTGGCACTTTGAGCCTCTGCACCCATGGCGAACACATCTCCCAGGGCGTGGTTGGCCGCAACTTTGCCAAACACATACGGGTCGTCAATAAACGCCCGGAAGAAATCCACCGTATGGACCACAGCCTTACCCGCCGGAACCTCCAGCACTGCAGCATCATCGGGAGAATGCAGCCCGATGATGATGTCATCCCGCTCTATAGGGCGAAGCTCGCCAAGAGCGCGGGAAAGAACCGTACTGCCGACCTTGGCGCCACAGCCTCCGCAGCGCATGGCAACGGCCGAAATGGCCTGCGACGCTTCTTCCGGATTCTGGGCCGCAGCGGTATCGGGTAGTTTGGCGTTTTCTTCCATCTCTGGCAGATCGTTGAACTTCTTCATGAAGCGACGATCGATCCAGTCTTTCCAGCGCCAGACCGCTGCGCCATCCACCTCGAAATTGCCCCGGGAGGCGATGGCGTACTTGTCGCCGGTGCTGATCAGCGCCAGCCAGTTTTTCTGGGGCTGGAAATCCTTGGGCGCCTTGCCGAGCGCTAGCCGCTTTAGGTTGTCGGCCAGGGGCGGACCCTGACGAACCGCAAACACGCCAGCCTTTTCGCGCGGGTGATTGAGAACATTGGCTATATCGCCGGCGGCAAAAATGCTGTCGTCGTTTTCAGCCTGAAGAGTATCCCGTACCCGGATAAACAGACCGTCGTCCAGAGCGAGGCCGGTGTCCTTAAGCCACTCAGGCCCACCGGCCCGGGTAACCCACAAAACTTCATCAACCTGCAACGACTCGCCGGATTCAGTTTGCAGCAAGCCTTCCTGAACTTTTTGCACCGGCGAACCGAGGTGAACCTTTACATTGCGTCCAGCCAGGGTTTTCTCAAACACGGCTCGCACTTTGGCGTTGTGCGTGGGCAGGATCTGGTCAGCAGCATCAAACAGGTGAAAATGGAGCTGGTCCGGATCCTTGCCCCGTTGCTTGAGTTCACGGGTTAGTCGGAACTGCATGGCCAGCGTTAACTCCACACCGCCGGCGCCGGCGCCCACCACGCCAACAGTGAGCGGGCCTTCGTGATTTTCAATTCGTGAGAGCAGGGCAAGCCAGCGGTTATTGAAGCCAGTGATGGGTTTAACCGGAACGGCATGCTCCGAAGCACCTTCCACCTCGTTTACCCGGGGGGAGGAGCCAATGTTGATCGAAAGAAGATCATACGGAACATCTGGCCGCCCACGGCACAGCACCCGCTTGTTCTCTCGATCAATGCCGATCGCTTCAGCCCGATAGAATCGAGCACCTGCGAATTCCGCAAGCTTGCTGAGATCGATATGGACATCGTCGTAGCTGTAATGTCCGGCAATGTAGCCGGGCAACATGCCGGAGTAGGGTGTGTGGGTGTCACGGCAGATGAGGGTCAGGCGCACGCCGGGTACCGGGTTCATAGCGAACCGTTTTAGTACCCCGACGTGGCTGTGCCCGCCGCCAATCAGGACAATATCCCGTAATACAGGCTGGTCAGGCGTGCGCATCAGATGATTTTCTTAGCTTCGGTACTGAACTGGTCAAATCCTTTGACGCTGGAGAAAGCCTTCAGTTTTTCCTGATCGGCGGCGGAGGGGTTAGCAATCTGATCGATGGAGGTAATACCTGCGTCCTTCATCTTCTTCGCGGTCGCCGGGCCAATGCCTTTCACCAACGTGAGGTCACTCTTGTTTACCGGCTTGGCTGCCTTAGCCGCAGGCTTCTTTGCTGCAGGTTTCTTGGCGGCAGTTTTTTTAGCAGCTGCTTTCTTCGCTGCGGGCTTCTTAGCCGCCGACTTGGATGCCGGAGCCTTCTTCGCCGCGGAGGTCGCTTTACTGGTCGCGGACTTGGCTTGTTTCTTGGCCTGCTCAGCCTGTTTCTTGACGTCTTCGGCAGCGTCTTTAGAGGCGACACCAAGACGCTCCAGAATACTGTTTTGCAGCTCGTGGAATTCGTTCAGACGCCGCTCAAATTCTTCGTTGAAACGCTTCATCTCGCGATCGCGAAGCTCGTCGACCTCTTTGAGAAGCTTCCGTACCGGCTCCTGAACTTGTTGCTGCAGGCTATCAAACTGCTTCAACGCATCATTAACCAGCCCCTCGATCTGAGAGGACGTTTTTTCGAACTCCTGGTTCACCTTTTTGACAATTTTGTCAACGCTGGGTTTGGCCTTCTTTGCCATGAAATGTCTCCTTGAGGATGAGGGCATTACGAACAACGGGGATTAGGCCATTTGCCGGAAACCGGAAATGGACCCGGGCGAACGCCTCGACTTCAGAGACTGTTTTTTCGAGAGAACTTCCCGAATTCGCCGCAGTTTCTCCGCTAGGGGAGAGTCGTTATCTGAATCGAACTCAACAAAATCAATTGAATAGTAGAAGTTGCTGCAGTGCTTCCTGCGCTCAGTCACCAGGCCGGTCACACCCTCCGCACGAAGCTTGTCGAAAGGCATATCCATCACCAAATCCAAAACGATGGTGTCGCCCGGATTGAACATTTTGTCGGTTTTCATCACGCACCCGTACGCATCCAGCTCATAAAGAGCGGCTTCGACCAACTCCTTACGAAACAGGCCCTGCCTGATTCGAAACTGTGCGATAAGGTCCGGTAGTGCTTCAGTCATTAACATGGTCTCGAGTGATTTCCGTATCGGCCTTAGCCTGCCTTCCCTAAGGCAGCTTGATATTGATTAAACGATAGCCACTGAATGGCAGTTTAGCAACGCTATCAGTGTCCTACGAAAAGGGTTTGAGGCAGTTATTGAACTTTTAACTGCCTGGACCCAAGCCTATTACTTCTTTTTCAGGTCGTACATGTCAACCCGACGATCCTTCAGGTTGGTTACTGAGCCCTCATTTCGAACCAGTTTGAGCTTTTCCAGGTCCATGTCCGAGAACATGATCATTTCGGTGTTTGGCGTTGTTTCCGCCATCACCGCATCATGGGGAAACGCAAAATCAGAGGGCGAGAATACGGACGATTGCGCGTATTGGACGTCGAGGTTTTCAACTTTTGGCAAATTGCCCACGCTGCCGGTGATCACGACGTAGCATTCGTTCTCAATGGCCCGGGCCTGGGCACAGTGTCGTACCCGCAGGTAACCGTTCTTGGTGTCGGTCCAGAACGGCACCATGATGATGTCGACGTCCTCACTTGAGGCAATCCGACCCAGCTCCGGGAACTCAATGTCGTAGCAGATCATAATCGCAACGCGGCCTGCGTCGGTATCAAACACTTCGAAGTCGCTGCCGCCTTCGATAACCCAGTCCCGGCGCTCATGCGGGGTGATGTGGATTTTGCGCTGCTCATCCACTCGGCCATCACGATGGCACAGGTAAGAAACGTTGTAGACCCGGTCATTTTCCAGCAGTGGCATAGAGCCGGTGATGATGTTGATGTTGTAGCTGACTGCCATCTCGGACATCTCATCACGGAACTGCTCGGTGAACCCGGCCAGGAAGCGGATGGCCCGGGTCTGGTCCATCTGATCGGTCAGTCCCATGAGCGGCGCGTTGAAGAATTCCGGGAACAGGGCAAAGTCGCTTTTGTAATCTGAGAGTGCGTCCACGAAGTACTCAACCTGCTTGAGCACCTCTTCGACCGATGTAAATTCACGCATCTGCCACTGAACCGCGCCCAGTCGAACCTGTGTCTTCTTAACGTTCAGAACTGACGAAGGCGGCGTGTACAGGATGTTCCGCCATTCCAGCAGCGTGGCGTAGCCCAGGGATTTCTCATCCTCGGGCAGGTATTTGTGCATCAGCCGCGTGACCTGGAAATCGTTGGACAGCTGGAAGCTCAGAATCGGGTCGTAGATCTCTTTCCGGTCGACACGCTGGATGTATTCAGCCGGCGTATACTGGTCCGCATACTTGTAATAACTCGGTATGCGACCGCCCGCAAGAATGGCGCGCAGGTTCATAGACCGGCACAGCTCTTTGCGAGCCTCATAGAGACGACGACCGAGACGGTACCCGCGGAATTCCGGATGAATGAACACATCCAGGCCGTACAGGGAGTCACCGTTGGCGTTGTGCCAGATCTTTTCGTTCCGAAGGATCAGGTCGTCGTAGGTATGCGGGTTGCTGAAACGCTCGTATTTCACGCACACGGTCAGCGCAACCGCAATCAACTGGCCATTGTCCTCAATGCAGATCTGGCCATCTGGAAACTGCTCCACCAGTGCCTTGATGGTTTCTTTGGGCCAGGCCCCGCCAATGTCATCGTAGATACGATCCATCAGAACCTGGAGCTGGTCATAGTCTTCAAGCGTCAGGTTTCGGAGATTGAGGTGCAGTTCTTCGTGGGCCATTCAGATCGGCTCCCGCCAGTTATAAGTAGCAGTTAACATGCCGCTAAATGAGCAGCAAACCAACGAAAGTCTATCAGATGCTGTAAAAGAGTTCGCATAGCCGGCCGAAACAACTTTTAACAGATATATAGCGTGCAAATGCGTATCCTCGCTTCCGTTTTTTAGCCCCAACGACTCATCCTAAGGATCTCACTGTGAATCTCACTTTCGGTCAAAAGCTGCTAATCGCTTTCGGCGTTCTCCTTGTGCTCGTAATGGCCGCTTTTACGTTGTCAAACGACCTCCGTTTGCGCGAAACCACCACAACTTATGTTGATGCAGTTATCCACGACGCTGTTGCGCAAAGTACGCCGAGCATTGCTGAATGGCTCAATACGCGCTTGCGGATGACCGAATCCGTTGCCGACTCCCTTGTAAAGCTAGACTCCGACGAACAGGCTCGCACCGTATTCCAGACCATGACAGCCGGTGGCGGATTTTCCGCAGTTTACGTTGGCCGTTCGGATGGGGGCATGATGATGCAGTCCGAAGCAGCAGACGCTAGCCTCCCCGCCGACTTCGATCCAAGGAGCCGACCCTGGTATCAGAAGGCCACCAGGCTGGGCAGGGCCTCATTCACAGATCCTTTCGTCGATGCCGCTGGCACGGGGATGATTATTTCGGCGTCTGCTCCCGTAAAACGTGGAACCTATGAAGGTGTCGTCGGAGCTGACATTGGACTAAGCGCAATTCAGAACATCCTGGACAATATTACTCTAGCAGACGCCGGATACGCGGCTCTGATCAGCGCCAACGGTGTTGTTCTGTTTCACCCCGACCAGGCGTTGATTGGCAAAAACATTAAGTCGCTGATTGGCGAGGCGCCAAACCTTGACGGCAGCGTCCACGAATTCCAGAACAACGCGGCCTCCTGGGAGGCCAGCTTTCACGCCATTGAGGATGCTCGAGGCGTTGATTGGTACCTGGGTACCTTCGTCAATCAGGACCTGATCAGTGCGCCGGTTCAAAGTGCTCGTCTGACCGGGTTGATAATGGCCTTCATCGGTCTTTTGATCTCCCTTGTCCTGTTGCACCTTGGCATCAAGGTCCTGATGGCGCCTGTGCGGCGCCTTAACACCGCGATGGCGGACATTGGTGCCGGTGATGCCGATCTTACCCAAAGACTGGACGCCAGCGCCCGCGATGAATTTGGCCAGTTGGCGGAGAGCTTTAACCGCTTTGTCGAAAACATCCAGAGCGTCGTTCGCGATGTTCAGAGAGGCAGCGACGAGCTCGATGATAACGTGCAGTCCCTGCGCGACACCGCCAGTACCAGCCGATCCAGCGTTGAGCAGCAACAGTCGGAAATTGACATGGTTGCCACCGCCATTAATGAGATGTCCGCTGCAGCGGGTGAAATCGCACAGAATGCGCAACAAACTGCCGATGCCGCTAATACTGCCGACAACGACAGTCGCGCTTCGCTTGAAACCGTAGCTGCGTCGCGGGATGCCGTACAAAAGCTGTCCAAAGAGGTAAATTCCGCCGCTGAGGTCATCAATGCCCTGGGCGAAGATGTGTCATCGATTACCTCGGTACTGGAAGTGATTCAGGGCATTGCCGAGCAAACCAATCTGCTGGCACTAAACGCAGCCATTGAAGCAGCGCGTGCCGGTGAGGCAGGGCGAGGCTTTGCCGTGGTCGCCGATGAGGTACGGAATCTGGCTCAGCGAACCCAGTCGAGCACTGAAGAAATCAACAGCATGATCGAGCGCCTGCAAAAGGGTGCCAACAATGCGGTCACCGTGATGAATGCCTCCACGGCAGTCTCGAATGTCAGCATGGAAAAAGCCCAGGATGCCATGGAGTCGCTGAATCGCATTGCCGAGGCTATCACCTCCATCAACCAGATGACCTCGCAGATCGCGACGGCATCGGAAGAGCAGACTTCAGTGACCGAGGAGCTGAATTCGTCCATCACGCGCATCGCCGACCAGGGTCAGGAAGCGGCCGCGGCGGCTAGCGAAAACGACGTTTACAGTGGGCAGATTGAAAGCATTGGTCGCACGCTGAACCAGAATGCGTCACGATTCCGGGTGTAACGGGCACCCGGGGGCCAATTGTGCGAAGATCAGGCAATCTCCCCTAATAGAGCATGAACATGGCACTTATTGACACGATCATCGGCGCAACCGGGCAATGGGTTGCGCATTCAGATTCCAACGCCACCCTGGCAAACCCTTTGGCGTGGCTGCGCAAGACCGGTGGCTATGCCGCGGTAAACCGCATCATCGGCCTGTCGATTCCGTTTGCTACCCGCAATCGATTCAGCGTGGAGGAGTTGCGGCCGGGCTACGTTAAGGCCCGAATTCGCCTGAAGGGCAACAAGAATCACTTTGGCAGTTTGTATGCCGGCGCCTATTTCCTGGTCGCGGAAATACCCGGTGGCGTGCTGACATTGTTTGACCTTGGGCCTTCGTACACGCCGATCCTCAAGGAGATGACCCTGCAGTTTCTGCAGCCGGCAAACTCGGACGTCACCGTGGAGTTCTCACTGACACCGGAAATGGTCGAGGGCATTCTGGCGGACGCGGACGCCACCGGCCGGGCCAAGTTTACCCTGGAAGGCCAGCTACATGATCAAGAAGGCAACCACGTTGCCAATTCAATCGCCCATTACCGGGTTCGAAAGCAGGGCTTCAAAGCTGAGGGCGAGTAAGCCCTGTGGAGTTGTTAACTGGGAACGGTAAATGGAGCGCTTACGAGCGCTCCAGACCAGAAAGGGTTTCGAGGAAAATGGCGCCGTACTTCTCCAGCTTGGCGGCGCCGACGCCGCTTACCTCGGCCAACTCGTCCAGGGATTGCGGTTTGCGCTCCAGCATGTCGAACAGGGTGGCGTCGTGGAAGATGACATAGGGCGGAACCCCCTGCTTGTCGGCAAGTTCCTTGCGACACGCCCGCAAGGCATCCCAGCCGGCTTGGTCGGTAATCTGTTCACGTATAGCTGCACCACTGCGACTGCCTTGGCCTCGCGACGAGGTTTTCTTAACCACCGGATCTTTGCGCAGCTCAACCGGCTGTTTGCCTTGAAGCAGTGGGCGACAGGTCTCCGTTAATTGCAGGGCGCCGTAGCCCTCGGGGTCCGCCCGCAAATAGCCGTTGGCAACCAGTTGCCGGAATACCGACTTCCACTCGTTCACTGACAACTCGGTACCAATCCCGTAGGTGGACACTGCCTGGTGGCCCGACTGCAGGATTCGTTCGTTTTCCGATCCCCGGAGCACATCAATCAGGTAGGTGACACCGAAGCGCTGGCCAGTCCGAAAAACACAGGACAACGCCTTCTGGACCGCGACGGTTCCATCCCAGGTTTCAGGTGGATTCAGGCAGGTATCACAATTGCCGCAGGGCTCGTCCTGTGTGTCCCCGAAATAACGCAGTAACACCTCACGCCGGCACCGGGTGACTTCGCACAGGCCAAGCATGGCGTCGAGTTTCTGCCGTTCTACCCGCTTGAACTGATCGTTGCCCTGTGACGCTTCCAGCATCTGGCGCAGTTTGATGACGTCCTGAAGGCCATAGACCATCCACGCGGTTGAGGGCTTGCCGTCCCGGCCGGCACGACCGGTTTCCTGATAGTAGGCCTCGAGGCTCTTGGGCAAATCCAGGTGAGCAACAAACCGAACGTCAGGCTTGTCGATCCCCATCCCGAACGCAATGGTGGCCACAATAATCACACCGTCCTCACGCAGGAATCGTTCCTGATGCAGCGCCCGGGTTTCGGACGGCAGGCCCGCGTGGTAGGGCAGAGCCGTATAACCTTTGTCGGCCAGCATGCGCGCCGTTGCATCCACCTTGTTGCGAGACATGCAGTAGACGATGCCGCATTCGCCATCATGTTCTGCTTTAATAAAATCCAGCAACTGCTTGTTTGCGTTTGTTTTAGGCGCAATTCGGTACTGGATATTCGGGCGATCAAACCCGCTTACAAAGTGCCGCGCTTCGGTAAGGGAAAGCCGCTCGGCAATCTCCTTGCGAGTTCGCTCGTCGGCGGTGGCAGTCAGAGCGATGCGCGGAACCGTCGGGAATTCGTTGGCCAGCATACTCAGCTGGAGGTAGTCAGACCTGAAATCATGCCCCCACTGGGACACACAGTGAGCTTCGTCGATGGCGAACAGAGAGATCGATGCGTCGTGCAGCAGGTCAATGGTACGTGGCTGAATCAGTCGCTCAGGCGCGCAATACAGCAAATCGAGTTCACCCGTTGCCAACGCGTATTCGGTGGCACGCGCCTGCTCCATGTCCATGGTGGAGTTCAGGAACGCCGCTTTCACTCCCAACTCTTTCAGCGCTGCGACCTGATCCTGCATCAGGGCAATGAGCGGGGAGATCACCACGGCAGTTCCGGGCCGAACCAAAGCGGGTACCTGGTAACACAGAGATTTACCGCCCCCGGTGGGCATCAGCACCAGGGCATCACGGCCATCGACCACTTCCCGAATGATGTCGCCCTGCAACGGCCGGAACGTCTCGTAACCGAACACCTCATGGAGCACCTGTTCGGGATCCCTGCGGGAGGTCGTCGGGCGCTCTGTGCTGAGCTCTTCGAAGTTCTGATCAAAATGCATAAGGTAACCGGTTAATCGACGTGTTTGCCGAAGAGATTGCAGAGGGAATTTGCTTGGGCGCGAATGATACCAGATTCACCAACAGATTCATTGGCGAGGATGCGAAACACGATGGCGGGGGATGGAGGCAAAGTAACCTGAGAAACGCTACAATACCGCGTTTTTGAATCACCGTTTAGCGGAATTCTGTGACAGACACCGATAATAACAGGGCTTCCATGCAGGAATTTGATGCCATCCGTCCGTATTCGGACGAAGAGACCGGCCCGGCCATTAAGCGCCTGGTAAACGATCAGGAATTTCTCGACATGGTCGGCCGGTTCAAATCGCCGACACTCGCCCGTTGGGCTCCGGCAGTGCTCAGAGTGTTCATTCGCCGCTGGCTGGCAAACCATTTTGGGCAATACCACCGGGTTGATGATCTGCAAGCCAGCTTGTCTTCCTATGTTGGCGAATTGGTGGACGGCACCACATCACGGGTTACCGTCAGTGGCCTGGAACACCTGGACAAAAACAGCGCGCACCTGTTCATCTCCAACCACCGGGATATCGTCTTCGACCCGATGGTGGTGAACTATCTGCTGTTCCAGAACGGTTTTCACACCACCCGAATTGCAATTGGTGACAATCTGCTCGCCAACCGCGTATTTGCGGAGATGATGCGACTGAACAAGAGCTTTGTGGTTCGTCGCAACATGACCAGCCCGCGGGAAATGCGGGACGCTTATCTGACGCTGTCGGCCTTTATTAACCACAGCATTGATACCAACAACAGCATCTGGATCGCCCAGCGGGAAGGCCGGGCCAAAGACGGCCTCGATTTTACCGATCCCGCCATCATCAAGATGTTCTACATGAGCCGCAAGAAGAGCGGGCTCAGTTTTGCCGAGGCCATGAACCGGCTACACGTGGTGCCTGTCTCCATTGCCTATGAGTACGATCCCTGCGACGAAGACAAAGCCCGAGAGCTGGAAGCGCGCGCCCGCACCGGCAATTACACCAAGGCCGAAGGTGAGGACACCGATCAGATCATGAAGGGCCTAACCGGATTCAAGGGCCATGTGCACGTTCACTTTGGCAAGCCCATTCAAAACGCACCGGACGACGCCAAGGCTATGTCTGCGTTGATTGATCGGGAAATGCACGCTAACTACCACCTGCATGCCTCTAACCTGGTCGCGTACCATGCCCGTGGTGTACATCCCGATGCGCACGTCACCCCTGACACCGTCAGCGATACCGTGGTGACGGCCGAAGCCTGGTCACCGGCGGAAATGGAAGCTGCCGAGGCCGAAATGGACCGGCGCCTGGACGCCTGTGATCCGGCCATCCGTCCGTACCTGTTGGATATGTACGCCAACCCGGTAGTGACGGCACTGGAAGCGAATTCAGACGAACCGAATCCGGAATAATCCGAATCATCTATTTACCGACGTCAACGAGGTGTTGAGTGCAGGATCTTGATTACATTGAACTGGAAACCGCTCCGAATCCGACAGCTGCGGTCATCTGGCTGCACGGCCTGGGCGCGAGCGGGCACGATTTCGAACCGGTAGTACCGGAGCTGGGCCTGCCTGAAGGCGCGGCTGTGCGTTTTATCTTTCCCCACGCCCCCGAGTTGCCGGTGACAATCAACGGCGGCATGCGCATGCCCGCCTGGTACGACATCAAGGCCATGGATATAGATCGCGTGGTGGATACCGAGCAGCTGATGGCATCCGCCGATGCCGTGGGTAAATTGGTGGATCGCGAGATCGAACGCGGCATCCCGTCTGAAAAAATCGTTATCGCTGGTTTCTCCCAGGGCGGCGCCGTGGCTTACGAGCTGGGCCTGAGTTACCCGAGCCGCCTGGCCGGTGTGCTGGCACTGTCGACCTACTTTGCCACCGCCAAAACGGTGAAACCGTCGAGCGCCAATGCCGGGATACCCATTTCTGTCTACCACGGAACCTTTGATCCCATGGTGCCGGAATCACTGGGGGTACAAAGCGTGGAGGCCCTGAAAGCCATGGGCTTTGCCCCGGACTACCAGACCTTCCCGATGGAACACAGCGTTTGTCTGGAAGAAGTGGTCGATATCGGTCGCTTTATTCAGAAGCACGCGCTCTGAGCCACGCCAGACCGGGCTAACCCCAAATGGCATGCTGGCGTTCGGCAAGGATATTTTGGTACAGATCGCTGTATAGCCGGGCGCTGCGGTTCCAGGAATAATCGCCTGTCATGGCGTTTTCCTGGATCCGGCGCCAGGTTCTTCGGCTTTCATAATATTTCAGGGCCCGTTCAATAGTGGAGAGCAAAGCCGCGGCGTCTGGAATGTCAAAGCTGAAGCCGTTGGCTATCTCACCGCTGTTGTTGGAGACATCGAACACGGTGTCTCTTAGCCCTCCGACCCGATTCACGATGGGAATGGTGCCATAGCGCAGACCGTAAAGCTGGTTCAACCCGCAGGGTTCGAATCGTGAGGGCATGAGCAGCAAGTCACTGCCCGCAATCACGCGGTGAACAAGGGCCTCATCGTAAGCAATGGTCACTGACAGTTGTCCAGGCCAGTCCCGCGCATGCTGGTCCATTGCAACCTCAAATTTCCTTTCTTCAGAACTCGACGCCTGAGAAGCGGTTCCGGCGCCTATCATGGCCAGCTGGCAGCCTCGCTTTAACAGCGCCGGCAACACGTCCGAAAGCCAGTCCAGACCCTTTCCTTTAACCATTCGACCTGCAAAGCAGAACAGTGCGGCATCAGTCTGTTCCAGCCCCAATTCCTGTCGCAACTGAAAGCGGCACAGGCGTTTGCTCTTGATGTCCTCAGGACCATAGTGGTGGGGAAGGTGGGCGTCGTTTTCAGGATCCCAAGCACGCGTATCGATGCCATTCAGGATTCCGGTTAATTCATGACGACGTTGGTAAAGCAGGTCTTCCAGGCCACAGCCGAATTCCGGGGTCTGGATTTCCTCGGCGTAACCCGGACTCACGGTCGTGATGCGGTCACTGAACACCAGGCCGCCCTTGATGAACGCAAGCTGCCCCTTGAGGTCCAGTAGATCGTAGCTCCAGGATTTCTCGGGCAGACCAAAGTTTTGAAAGGTGTCTTGCGGGAACAGGCCCTGGCTGGCCAGATTGTGAACGGTAAATACCGTGCTGGGACGCTCGGAACTTAACTCCAGGTAGACCGGTAGCAGCGCGCTTTGCCAGTCGTTGCAGTGCACCACCTCGGGGATCCAGGATAACCCGGCCTTACCAAGTGCAATTTTGGCCCCTACCTTGGCAAACAACTGGAAACGACGTGCGTTATCCTTCCAAGGCTGTCCTTCTGCGTTTTGGTAGGGGTTTCCGGGGCGCCTGAAAAGCTGTGCGCAATCGACGATCCAAAGGGTAACGGCGGTGCCGGGTAAGCGGGTTTGCCACAGGTTTACATCGTAACTGTCGACCCACAAGCGCGCTTTGTGAAGAGCCCCGGCGTCACGGGTTAATTCCATGGCGGCAGGGTAGCCCGGCAACAGTATAGTGACGTCATAACCAATATGGCCCAGCGCCTCTGGCAAACTGGCGGACACATCGGCCAATCCGCCGGTTCTGACCAACGGATGAACCTCACTGGTGACAAACAGAACACGGGTCATGGCAATGACCTTAGCTTCACCACCCGCTAGGGCGGTAGGGCTTTGAACGTCGGTACTCGCTTAGACAGCACCCGTTAAGGCAGTGCTTGTTCAATAATAGCCCTAACTGCGCCAGAAGGCGGGCGACAGTACGATAATGACACTGAGGATTTCCAGGCGACCCATCAGCATGCCGACTGAGAGTAACCATTTGGCGCCGTCTGGCAGGGGACCAAAGTTCCCAGAGGGACCGATGATGTCACCTAGCCCTGGGCCGACATTGGTCAGCGACGACAAGGCACCCGACAACGAGGTGATGAAGTCCAGCTGCATAGCGGCGAGTGCCACCGTAATCACCAGTAGGGAAAGCAGGAAAATGAAGCTGTAGGCGATCATGGACGAGATGATTTCGTCACTGACCGCCCGGCCGTTGTAGTTCCGCGTCAATACCGCACGAGGGTGAAGCAAGCGCATCAACTGCTCTCTTAGGATGATGATCGAGAGCTGGAAGCGGAAGACCTTCATGCCACCGGAGGTTGAGCCCGAACAGCCGCCGATGAACATCAGGAAGAAGAACAGCACGAAGGCTAATGGACCCCAGGCCGAGTAATCCTCAGAGGCGTAGCCGGTGGTGGTTACTACCGAGGTTACGTTGAACAGAGTAGAGGCGTAGTTGTGCAGTGGGTCAAAGGGCACCGGCGACACGGCCCACCGGTAAAGGGTCAACACCGCCGGAATCAGCAGCAGTAACGTCAGCAGAAACCGCACCTGCTGGTCACGAAACAACACGCCATGTTGTCCGTGCATCTCCCGAACAAACAGGAAAAACGGCAGGCTGCCCAGAATCATGAACAGGGTTGCTTCCATCAAGATCAGGTCACTGAACTTGCCCATGGACATGTCTGAGGTGGAAAAACCGCCGGTGGCGATACTGGTCAGGCCATGATTGAAGGCATCAAACAGGGTCATCCCGGAGACCCAGTAGGTCAGCACCGCGACAATGGAAAAGATAATGTAAACCACCAGCAGCCCTCGGCTGAGGGTCTTCATGCGGGGCAGGGCCTTATCGGTCCACTCAGAGGATTCGGTGGCAAAGAGCCGCATACCGCCAACACGCAGGAACGGCAGAACCGCAACGAACATTCCGATTATCCCGATACCCCCGATCCACTGAAGAATGGAGCGCCACAAAAGCAAGTCCCGGTCCATGGTATCCAGACCGCTGAGCACGGTTGCCCCTGTGGTGGTTATACCGGAGGTTGCCTCAAAAACGGCATCCGGCGCGGAGATGTTGTTGCCACTGAGATAAAAGGGCAAGGCAGAGCAAAGGGTGAGGATGAACCAACTGGAAACCGTCAGGACAAACATGTACCGGGGCTTGAGATCCCGAGGTTGCCGATAAGTGGCAACGATGCCAAAAATTCCAAGGCCACACACAATGCTGGCCGATTCCGCAAACGCCGAGGCATTAGGCGCAATAGAACCTGCCAGAAAAATGACCGGTAACGTCATGAAAATGCTTAAAAGCACAAACATGACACTGACGATGAATATTACGGGATAGAGGTTTCTCAAAGAATGCTCAGGCCAGCTGAAACAAGAGTGGCGTCAGAATACCTGTGGGTGCCCGCTTCCGCAACAAAACGGCACTTACAGGTTGCGAATTAACAGAGCATTAAATCACTGTAAAAAAGGGGTAAATAGGGATCTTGGCTCTGGTATTGCCCGTGTTATTGGTGCAACTTCTAAAAAGAGCCACACTTTGCTCGATAAGGAGAACAAGCAATGAAACACTCACGTTCACTTGCCGTAGTCCTGGCCTCAGGCCTTTTTGCCGCCAGTGCAGCCAGCGCTCAAGATATGTACAAATCCGGGTTAGGTGGGGTTTACACCGGCCTTAACTACACCTTTATGAGTCTCGACGCCGGAGGCGAAGACGCTGACGTGGGTACGCTCTCAGCCAAAGCCGGGGTTATGGCCACTCCGTTTCTGGGCTTCGAAGCCCGCGGCGGATTTGGCGTGGATGACGATCGCGTTCGCGGAATCGATTATTCCGTCGACAACTTCTTCGGTGGCTATGCCACGTTCAACATCGCGAACGAATCCCCAATAACGCCTTACGCGGTGCTGGGCTTCACCCGTGTTGAAGTTGAGGCGGAAGGGCCATTCAACACCGTTACCGATGACGAGAGCGACGTATCTTACGGTGTCGGCCTGAACATGGAGTTCGCACGCAATGTCTCTGGCAACCTTGAGTACATGCGTTACTATGACGACGATGACGTTACCGTAGACGGTCTCGGAGTTGGCGTTCAGTTCAACTTCTGATCCTATAATCGCCAGGAGCTTGCTTGAATCACCTTGCCCATGTTTTTCTCGCGCCGGATTCCCCCGAGGCCAGAGTGGGCAGTATTCTTGGCGATTTTACCCGGGGTATTGATGTGTCCCTGCTGCCCGTTCCGGTGCAGCAGGGCATCCGCCATCACCGGGCGGTGGATAGCTTTACCGACCAGCACCCTGAGGTTCTTGCCAGCAAGGCCATCTTTTCAAGGCAGCGGCGCCGGTTCGCCGGCGTAGCCCTCGACATTCTGTACGATCACTATCTGTTAAGGCATTGGCAACGTTTTAGCCAGACCGATCGTGGTATCTTTGTCGAAGGTATTTACCAGGAACTTCAACGTAATGAGCACCTGATGCCGGAGAAAATGGCACAGGTGACACGACGCATGGTGGAGCACGACTGGTTTGGTGCATATCGAGATCTGGAGAGTATTGGCTATGCCCTCGATCGCGTTGCCGGTCGCATTCGGTTCGCCAACAAGTTCACCGGGATGATTGACGAAATCCGGGCAAATGATGTTGAACTGGAAAAACGGTTTCTTCGCTTTTTCCCCGATTTACAGTCCTTTGCAGGAGATTTTGAATGAAATTTTTAACGTCACTGGCACTCGCATTTTCCTTGGCTCTGCCGGCAGGCGCCGCATTCGCGAAAGCCTCTGAGGATTCGGAAAAACCCGTTCCGGAAACCCTCGGCTTTGTTGAATGGTTGGTCATGAACGACACCAGCGTGCGCCTAAAGGCCCGCCTGGACACAGGGGCCAAGACCTCGTCACTGCACGCAGTGAACGTGGAAGGTTTCAAAAAGGGCGAAGAAGAGTGGGTGAAGTTCCAGCTGCCGCTGGGAGACCATGAAGACCAGCCCAGCGAGGGCACTATTGAACACGAAGATGTCATCCTGGAATTCGAGCGCCCGGTACATCGGACCGTGCTGATCAAGCGGAAGAGCGCGCCGTCGCAGCGCCGGTACGTGGTGAAAATGAACTTCTGCATTGCCGGTACCGTGCACGAAACCCAGTTTTCACTGACCGACCGCGGCAACTTCAAATACCCTGTGCTACTGGGCCGTCGCTTCATGCGCGATGACAACATCCTCATCGACTCTGCCGACAGCTTCATCGCTGAGCGCGAGTGTGAATACAACACGCTTGAGGAAATTGCCGCCCAAGTGGACTAACAGGGCACGGAGGGGAGCGTCAGCCTGCGACGCTCTCCTTTGCTTTGCTCGCTACTATTTCGCGCTCCGCCATTTCGCTTCCCACCGCTGGGGCGCACACCG
Source organism: Marinobacter sediminum (assembly GCF_016820575.1). GTDB lineage: Bacteria > Pseudomonadota > Gammaproteobacteria > Pseudomonadales > Oleiphilaceae > Marinobacter > Marinobacter sediminum. Next base: position 1,000,257 of record NZ_JAEMQH010000002.1, read on the forward strand.
AATTCCTTCTGATCCAGCGATTCCAGGATGGAATCCAGTTCCTGGCCTATCAGGGTGGCATTACGAATCATCGCCAGTTTAGGCCAGGTATTGCGCTTGCCCGCAAGCACGAGATTTTCGATTTCCTCCTCCCCGTGGTAACTGAACAGCACATTGCGCCAGTGGAAGTTCTTCTTCTCAAGGATAATATTCACATCGCCCGTATAGCTTTGATTCAGCACGCCGTGCGCCATCAAAATGGCCGGACTGATGAGTGAGACGCCGACCCGAGTCAGGTAGTGCTCCAGGCCACTGAGCAGATCCGTTGCTACATCGGTCATCATGGTATTGGTCATGGTTCGAATGCGTCGGCGTGTACGCAGCTTCGGATCGTCTACAAATGGCACGGCCACCGGATTAATCATACTGACGATGTAGTGATTGACCCCAAACAGCCGGGATAATCGCTTGGCCGGCAGGTCCTCGGCAAAGGAGCCGTCCACCCATTTTCGAGTAGGCAAATAGGGCTTGGGTTTGCCATCGGCACCGCGCGCATACAGAGTGACCGGTGGCACCACGCCCGGAACACTGCCAGACGCATCCATGGCCGAGCGGATATACACGTTTGGCGAGGTAATAGCATTCATCAAACGGGAATTCTGGTGTTTCTCAGCCGGCGCAATTGAGATATTGATGTAACGGCCAGTGTGCTCGTAGGCTTCCTGGAACGTCATTTGGTTGTCGATGCCATCCAATGCGCACTGTTTAATCGACAGCGGCGAAACCCCGGGTTCCAGGCCCGCCAGTACCCTCAAAGGATTCAAGTGTATTGGCAAATCGTAGCGGTAGTCCCCGATGACACCTGATTTCAGTTCTTCGTTGGTGTACATCGCCAACAACCCCGACACCCAGGCACCGGCACTGGCCCCCGAAATCACGTTCGGCAGCAGATCCTGCTCAATAAGCGTTTGCACGACACCATGGTGGGAATAGATCAGGCCGGCACCGCCACTGAGCATGAGTGCGGAGCGGCCGTAGCAGTGGCTAGCCCGGCGGAAGAAATCAACTTTATCCTGCAGTGAAATCTTGTTCGAGGGCGAGCGGGCAACCACCCAGAGGGCATCGGCAATGGCTGTGACGTAGTCGTCAATCAGGCATTTGGTACCTGTCATCGCCCGGTCGTAGAGAATCGGGCGGCCGATGCCGCTCATGTTGCCATGAATGCCTTCGTTCAGGGCGTACAGCAGTTCTTCGTGATTCTTGTCGTTGAGGAGAGTGACCAGTTGCTCATAGCGAGCCCGGATATCGAGGAAATCGTAGAACTCTGAAGCATCGTTCTGGCGCCAGGCCTCCGCGCCAGAGAGGTTATCGAGGGCCAAAGCAGCGCCGTACCAATCCTGAAAGTTGGTAGCGGTTCGTAAGCACTGTCGCAATTCCTGCAGGCTGAATCCGTTCTGCTTCTTCAAGGACATCATCGGTTAATACCGTTGTCCTATGCCGAGAAATTCACATTTAGATCAACGCATTGTCGTATTTTTAGGATTCGCGTTGTCTACCCGGTCCCTCCGGATTCTTGAAGTATGGCCCTCAATGTTTACTACTGCCAGTTAATGAAGCCTTACCCAGTGCCCGGCCAAGCTGAGCGAAATAGTCGCCGAAGGCCTGAGCGACCTGATCACGCTGCTCACCTTCGGGATACAGCCCAAGCTGGGCCTCCGGGGACGAACGGGTGCCTCTGACCAGAAAGCTGTTATAGGGCGCGCTGTCTTCAATGAAAGCTTCAAAGGCGCGGGCACACATTTCCTCTGGCCGTGCCCAATAAAGAACCTGCTGCTCTCTATCCACTTTTTGCGATGACCGGAACAGCTCGCTCGGCTGGGTGCCGTCTTTGCTCAGTAAAATGGCCTCAAAGCATCGGAAAAGCAGGGAGGTGAGTGAGTGTGACTTATAGGCCTGGCTATCAAGCCACAGTGAGCTGGCAAAGGCCTGGCGACTCGGCTGCACAAAGACTTTGCCGGCAATGTAGTGGTCAAAGGCGTGAAACCATTCGTGGGCCAGGCTACCTGCGCCTGCGTTCTTGGCCAGCGCCAATTGCCGGGTGGCAGGAATGTAGTGGGCACACACGCCAAGCTGACCGCCAATGCCATATTGCAGGCCCAACGAGCTTTTTAGCGAGATGACTTCTTCAGGCACATGAAGGGTATTCATCAGGGTAATCAGGGCATCATGAAACCGCACCGCGGCCCGGTCACGCTCTGCTTCGGTAACCCATCGCCCGATTTCAATGCTCCGGAAATCGTACCGGCGTCGGATGTGCACAAATGAAACGGTCACTAACTACCTCAGGCCAGATACTGTATGAATAGCCAGTATGGTAGAGAAGGGGCAGGGCCGTTGCAATGGATGTCGGAACGGATTTTACTCGGGTTGGCCAGTCTCCTTGCGCACGGGTTCCGTTCGGATGTGAATATCCCGTTGCGGGAAGGGGATTTGGATGCCCGCTTCTTCCAGTGTGCGGGTGATGGCCGAGTGCAGTTCATGGGACAGCGGCATGAAATCCAACAAATCCCGAACAAACACGCGCACCTCGAAATCGATTTTACTGTCACCCAGCTCAACGCAGAACACCGCCGGTGCAGGCTCTTCAACAACCCGTTCGTTTTCGACGGCTACCTGGTACAGCAACTCCTGAACCTTATCGACATCGGAGCCATAGGCAACGCCCACGCGAATGATCACCCGGGTGATGGGGTCGGACAAGGTCCAGTTGGTTAAATCCTGGGTGACGAAGGTTTTGTTGGGAATGATCTGCTCTTTGCGATCCCAATCCACCAGGGTGGTTGCCCGAATGCGAATGCGCGAAACCGTGCCGGTAATGCCGCCAATGGTGACCGTATCTCCAACCCGGATCGGGCGCTCGAACAGCAGAATAATCCCCGAAACAAAGTTGGCGACAATCTCCTGCAGACCAAAGCCGAGGCCAACACCCAGGGCGGCCACCAACCATTGCAGTTTGGACCATTGGAAGCCGAGCCCGGCAAGCGCGGCGGCAATGCCGATCAAGACGATGGTGTAGGTGGCCAGCGTGGTGATGGCGTAACCCACACCCGGCTCCAGGTTTAGCCGGCTCAGGAACACCACTTCCATAGTGCCCGGCAGGTTACGGGCCGCCAGAACCGTGCCAACGCCGATGGCCAGGGCAATCATCAGGTCGCCGAGATTGATTGGAACCGGGCTTTCACCTTCAATCCCGGTGCTGATCGTCCATAGGGTTATCTCATCGAAGATTCCCAGTGCGGGAAAAACGTTGTCCCACAGCGCCCAAAGCCCGGCGGCGGCCAAAATCAGCGAGAAAATCTTCAGCACGGTTTCACTTTGCTGGCTGATGTCATCGATATCCCGCTGGGGCATTTCGTAGTTCATCGGCACGCCTTCGCCTGAGGTTTCCGCGGCTTCGCGGGTTTCGGCGATCTTGCGCTCCGCTTCCCGGTTCTCGATGACGCGCTTGAGGGTCATCCGGCGCTCCCGAACGGTAAGACTGCGCAAACCCAGGTAATGCAGCAGGATGACGCACGCCAGCCAGCACAGACTGATGAACATCAGCCCCTCAAAACGTACTGCAGTGTAGTGGTAGCCCCAGAGTGAAATGAAGGCCAGAATGAGCGGCATGGCGACCGCGAACCCATGAAGAAGCTTGAGTATTTTTCGGTTGGGCTGGTCCTTGCGCACCGCCGACATAAAGCGCTGGGCAAAGAAAGCGAGGGCGATTGACGCTATCGCAAACAGCAGTCGCCCCAGGCTGTCGCTGAATGCGGCGCCCTTGGTGGTGGTCATCGTTGGCATCACCACAATGATCGGGATGAGCACGGCCAGCAACATCGGGATCTGTTTACGAAGCACCCTCAGCGTATTTGATTTCCACTGGAAGTGACGCTCACCCAAGCCCTTGTTGTAGGCCACGGTGTAGATGCCCCGCAGAAGGAATGCCACAAATGCCGCGTTGGAAAGACCACGGGAAAGCGCGTGCAAGAACCGGTTACCGCCCTCCAGGGCCAAATGCCCGATGGTCAGCGTAATCACACCCGGCAAGGCCAGCAACAAACTGTATATGAGCGCAGAAAACGTAAATTGCCAACGATCCCGGCGCACATTGCCAACGTGGTAGCCGGTGTCGACGAGCGCCTTACGAAGCGCTCGGCGGCGGATCGCCATGATCAGCAGTAGGGCGGTTAGCAGGCTCATGAGGGGCCAGTTCTCATCGATCGATACAGAAACAGCTTCCTTCAAAGACTCCCATTTAAAGCCAGAGACAAACCAGGCAAGCCCGCGATAGACCTCACTGAAAATGGTCAGATCGACTCTTTCCGTGCTGGGCAGCCAAAACAGCCTTTGCTGGAGCAGTGTTTGATAGGCTTCAAGCCGGTCCTGGAGCTGAATGACAATGTTGTAGTACTCGTTCAGCACCTCAATATGCTTGGTGACCGTGCTGTGTAATTGCCGAAGAAGCTGCGCACGCTTCACTGCGAGCCTTCCACGGGCATCGTCGTCGGGTTCAATCACCGCTTCAAACTCTTCCAGCCGCAACTGTTCTTCACGCGCCGCCGACAATTGTGCGGTGATACCTTTGGTGAGCCCGGCGGCTATGGTCTGGTCTCGCAAACGCTCGAGCCGCTGTCGCAGCAGATTCGCGTAGTCATCTGTCAGATTCAGTCCGGCGCGCTCCAGGCGGAGCTCAAAACTTTCGTACTCGTTATTCAGACGATTCAACAGCGACTCGGCGTAGTCCAGCCTTTGTTCACTCAGGCTGAGGGCATGTTGCCGGCCGTCGAGCGCATCCCGCAGTTTTTGAATCTGTTGCTGAATATCGGCGGTTTTTGGCGTTGGCAGAGTGCTTTTCAGAGGTTCATCTGGTGCTTCTATTTCAGGTTTTACCGGCTCGAGCTGCGGCTCCGGCTCTTCTTCTGCCTCGTCTTCTGAGGTCTCAGCCTTTGCGTCTTCATCTTCCGCCGGTGGGAATCGTTCGGTTTCGGTCTGTACGGGCGGGAGCAAGTCATCGAGTGCGGCCAATGTGGTGTCAGCATGGCTCGACCCTGTGACAAGGACTAGCGCGAAAAAGATGGTCTGAAGAAAAGGGCTTTTCATCTTGGCGAGATAATCTCGGGCGGATTTTCTACAGTCTAGCGGAATCAGCAGTGGGGCCAAATTGGCAAAACGTAATGCCCGCTCCCCATGAAGTTCCGTGGCCGTTATCAGTTGTGAACTTCGGCCCGAACTGGGGGATCGCGATGTGAGACTTTCTTCGGGAACTCTTGCGGCAGAAAACCACCCGTGCGGGCGGCATTGGAAGGCTAGTTAACGGCGGGAGCAAAGCGGGGAAGGAAGGCAGACTTCTTTCCCCGCTTTCTGATAATCAGGCTTTTTGCAGATCTCTCAGCCTTGCCTGTTCATCCAGGTGCGCCAGGTTCTTGTCCTGCCAAGCCTCTTCGGCACCATGAACGAACGGTGGCCAGGTGCGCGGATCGTTCGACAACTTATCAATGCCAATCTCTTTGGCCGCCTCGGCAATCGTTTCGTTGACGTTCAGTCCTTGCTGCCAGCATTTGGCACCAAAATATTGTCCTTTTCTTTCGCTCATCGTGTTCTGCCTTTTTCAAATGTGCACCGAACCCTAGTGCAACTTCTAGGCTCCTGCCATCCGTGATTTCTCGGAGCTATCAACTTCAGACTAGTCGCTGCGTCAGCGGTTTTATCCGGCTCGCCACTCATTTTAGGAAAAACCTAATGTTACGATTTTGCTAGCCGTCAAGGATTCAAAGAGCCTATGAAGTAGGGAATACTTCAGTAGTGGGTCAGACTTAAACCAATTAAAAAACGGGGAATACCGATGTCTATCCGTAAGCTTTTCATTGCCTCTGTATCCGCTTTGCTTCTGGTTATCACCATTGTGGCCAGCGTTATGGTTGCCATGGATTCCGAAACGACGATTACGACGGAGGTTCTGGAAAAGCGGGATGACCTAACAGATGAGATTGAAAGTCTGCTGACGGTGACGGACAACTTGATGTCCAAGCGCGTCGAAAATTCTTTGAATTTGTTGACAGAGAGAGGCAATCGGCTGGGTACACCCCGAATTGAGGGCCGCCAGTCTGTCGGTGGCACTGACGCGCCAGCGCTGTATCTGGGCGATGAGTTGATCAACAACAATTTCGATCTGGTCGACAGCGTGACCCAGGTCATGGGCGGCACCGCCACCCTGTTTGTCCGTGATGGAGGAGAATTTATCCGGGTCTCCACCAATGTGAAGAAGTCCGACGGCTCCCGCGCCATTGGAACAAAGCTCAACATGAATGGTGGCGCAGGCAAGGCAATCAGCAGAGGTGAGGCATTCTTTGGCCAGGTGGATATCCTTGGCAATCCTTACCTTACCGCTTACAGCCCGATTCGCAATTCGGCCGGAAACATCATGGGTATCTGGTACGTTGGTTATTCCGCTGACCTGACAGAGCTCGTGGACTCAATTACCAGCAGTGCACTTTTGGAAAATGGATTTGCTGCTCTTATTGATGATCGCGGCCGCCTGCGCATGCACTCCGATAACATCAAAACAGAGGCCCTTGAAAACATTCTGGAAAACGAAAGCGAAGAGTGGCATTTGCATCGAGCCGATTTTGAACCCTGGGGGTACGAAATCGTTACAGGCTATTCCGACAGCGAAGTCTCAGGCATGGTTGCAGCGAAAACAGGAAGTGCGGTGCTGGCCATTGCTATCGGCGGTCTGATCCTCGTTATTGCACTGAGTTTCCTCACTCAGATTGTGGTGGCCAGACCTCTTGACCAAATGATTTCAACAATCGAGGGGATTTCAGAAGGCGAGGGAGATCTTACCGTTCGCTTTAACTGGGATTCCAAAAACGAGCTGGGCCGCATGGCTGCCGGCTTTGACAGCCTTCTGGATCGACTTCAAGCAACGATATCCGATACGAAAGGTTCGTCAAAGAGCCTGTTGCAGTCAGCTGAAAAGCTCAAAGGAATCGCTTCCGATAGCGCATCGGTTGTCTCTCAGCAGACGGAGGAGACCGAGCAGGTTGCCACCGCAATGAACGAAATGGCCGCAACAGCGCAGTCAGTGGCCGAAAGCTCAGCCCGGGCTGAGAGCATTGCCAAAGATGCTGATTCGCTTGCGGAAGATGGTCAGGCTCTGATCGATAAGACCACCCATACAATTCAGCGCCAGCTCGATAACAACCAAACCTCCGTCAAAACAAGCGCCTCATTGCAAAGTGCCTCCGAGAATATTGGGAGTATTCTGTCTGTGATCGAAAACATTGCTGAGCAGACCAATCTATTGGCCCTGAACGCGGCCATTGAGGCGGCCCGGGCAGGTGAGCACGGCCGAGGCTTCGCCGTGGTGTCTGATGAGGTTCGGCAACTGGCCAGCAGAACTCAGGCTTCGATCAAGGAAATTCAAGACCAAATCCATCAACTTCAGGACGGTGTCGTAGGTGTTTCCGACGTCATCAACAGAGGAAGTGAGCTGGCAACAGAAGCCAGCGAAATGATCAAAGAAACTGGGGTCGCCATTCAAAATTTACGGGACAGTGTACGGAACATTCGAGACACCAATATCGAAATGGCGAGTGCCGCCGAGCAACAGAGCCAGGTGTCTGAAGACATCAATCAACGTCTCGAGCACATTCGAAGGATGGCGTCGAATAGTCACCAAAATTCTGCGGCTACCAGTGATGCAGCTGAAACGCTGCAGCAGCTTGCCGATGAGCTTCAAGCCCAGTTGCAGCATTACAAAGCGTGACCTGGGAAAAGCACCAAGCAGTTCTCAATACGGCGTTCTCTTGATGATTGTTCGCTACCTTGGCCGGGTCGCCAAGGTAGCGAACGGAAGATAATTCATAGTTACTGGGCGAGAGCGGCATTCACAGGAATCCAATAAGCCCTTAGCTTCACCATACAATATTTAACATAATATACATTATGCGCAGTGCAGGATCTTAATCAGGACGATAGTAACGGTTATTGCATACGCGTGGAGCAGCCATCCTTTCGTATAATAAGCACACTATCGAAACGGGCCTCATTCTTTAACAAGAGGCACAAAACTGTTCTTCCAACACGACAGTCCTTCTGAGTTTTGAGAAGTGGATCCGAACGGAAGAACCAATGGAGGTTAACCAAGCTATGAATCTTATTCCTGTAATTACCCTGTTCGGCGGCCTGACAGCATTCTTTACTCTGGCCGTTACACTGAGATTCGCACTTGCCAAATCTCAGGCAGTCGAGACTCAAAACGACAACCAGCTCGCTGGCTCGTAATTAGTTCGATGCAAAACGTCGCACCCGGTTGAGATTCTCAGCCGGGCTGCTCCTTCAGCTCTTATCCTGCCGTACGAAAATCCTGAAACTTCATCCCCAGTGTATTGCGGTCAAATCGAACCGCCAACCTCTGAGCTTCAACGAGCTCTGATCTTACTATCCGACCCGAAGCGCTGACATAGGCATTGAGCTAATGCCTGGAATCGTTCTATCTGTCGTTTAATTGAAACCAGGGCCACGTTAGTTACACGTCGAGGTTATTCCGGTAATATCCTGATTTTACGAGGATATAGCCGATGTCCAATATTTAGGAGTATTGGACATTTTGGCTCACCCCGCAATTTCACATTCCAGCCAAAGATCATTTCCAATGAGCTCCAAAGCCAGATTTCCAGGTTTCCCTTTGTTTGATACTGCCGAACTGATTCACGAGCAGTCAGATCTTGAGCTTTACCCGGATTTGCAGGCGCGTCTGATGGCCTTACCGCTCTCTCATCGCGAGGACTTTCAGGTAGCTCAACGGTTTCTCGTCAAATACAGCGATGTTTCAGGGACCTACAACCGCTTCCGAAGCGAAATTCAACGATTTCTCAACTACACCTGGCACATTGCAAAGCGCAACCTTTCCCAGTCGGACGGTGACCTACTCAGCAGTTATTTTTCGTTTTTGAAGAATCCGCCGACCACCTGGGTGTCTCGGGGTATCTATCCGGCCTTTGTCGACAGCAGTAACCTGAGGCGCCAAAACCCGGATTGGCGGCCAATGGCTCAGCGCTCGAAAGACTCCAATGGCCCCTACTCCGTTGCTCAGGCCAGCCTCAACGCCAGTCGAACCGCATTACAAACCTTCTTCAAGTACCTGCTGTTGCAGGATTATTTGCAACGGAATCCACTGCTTGATGTCCGCAAACGGGATCGAAATGCCAGACCAAGCCTCGATAAAGATTCTGATGCCGAAGTGCGACGTCTCACCGATTGGCAGTGGTCCTATCTGCTGGAAACGCTCACCCAATTGGCCAGCACCAACCCAAAATTCGAGCGGAATCTGTTTGTCATCGTGACGATGAAAAGCCTTTTCCTCAGAGTCAGTGAGTTGGCCCCGAGGCTCGTCGATCGAGGACAGATTCGGACTCCAAGTTTCGGTGATTTCAGGCGAACGATCGTGGATGGCGAGGCGTACTGGGTTTACTCCATCTTCGGCAAAGGCGATAAGACCCGTCAGGTCACGCTGCCCGATGCCTATCTGAGTTACCTGAAGCGTTGGCGGCAATATCTCGGGCTCACATCTCCCCTGCCCGTTCCCGGTGAATCTACCCCCGTTTTGCCCTCTGCCAAGGGCGATGCCATTGGTAAACGCCAGGTGCAACGCATTTACGAGCAATCGTTGGTTGCCACGGCCGATCGAATGCAGCAGGAGGGCTATGTCGACGAAGCAAAGCAGTTGCTGGCCATCCGCACGGAAACCCACTACCTGCGGCATACCGGCGCCAGCCAGGCCATTGAGGCCGGTGCAGATATCCGGCACATCAGTGAAGAATTGGGCCACGCGAATGCGACATTTACGGAGTCTGTGTACGTCAATTCAGAGCAGGCACGCAGACGTACCGAGGGTCGCAGGCGATTGGTTTGAGGCGCGACGGTGCTCTTCAAGGCTTACAGATCCGGAAAAATCCAACAATAAAGAAAGCTCTAATCTGCAGCCAGATCTAGCTTCCTGAGAGCGGTTATCCTCATGACGTAAAAAATCTTAATACCAGCCGCCCATATTGGGATTGAAAGGTGCGCGAGTACCTGTCCTGCCAGAGAAATTGTAGATCCCCACAGATACGCAACAAGAACAGACGCGCCCAATGCTGCTACCGAAATGATCAATCCCCAGTTAGAACCGGTCAGTAATCTATTCATCAACCTTCACCTATCACAGAAACAGCTTGCAACGTTTTCGGCGCTCCAGCCTGGCTGTATTGCCGACTCGTGCAACTCGGGATTTAGGCAACCGCGAAATGCACAGAGAGGTTGTCCGTCGTGGAGCTTTTCCATATGTCTCGAGGCTGTCCAGTATGAACTGACTTTTTCATCTGTAATAATGAATTGTCTTGCGTTTTAATATCGATAACATTGAATTTAAACACACTAAAAAGCCAGGTGACGTAAGTGGATATCGAACTCGCACGCACTTTTCTGGAGATTGTTCGCACTGGCAGTTTCATGGCTTCAGCGCAAAGGTTGCACATTACCCAGACGACAGTTACCGCTCGAATTCAGAACCTTGAAAGTCAGTTAGGATGTCGTCTCTTCATCCGTAATCGAAGTGGCGCCAAACTAACACCGGATGGGGAGCGGTTTGCAGCTCGGGCCAGCCAGCTTGTTCAGACCTGGGATGCGGCTCGTCGCGAACTACCGCTCCCTGATGACTCCGACAGCGTGATCACACTGGGCGCTGAAACCAGCCTTTGGGATCCTTTGATGTTGGATTGGCTGTCCGCGCTGAAAGACGATGCGCCCAATCTCGCTTTGCGAGTTGAGGTCAGCGAACCCGAAACGCTCCATGAATGTTTGGAACAGGGCGTGATGGATGCCGCTCTGGTGCACCAACCCAATTACTGGCCTGGACTGCAAATTGAGCAGCTGCTGGAAGAGAAGTTAATACTGGTAAAAACGAAGGAAAAATCAGGACCGTACGTCTATGTCGACTGGGGGCCTCATTTCCGGCAACAGCATGATGCGGCCTACCCGGAGAAGGCCCGCTCGCGCATGAATTTCACCTTAGGCCCCCTTGCGATTCAGCATCTTCTGCGAAATGGAGGTAGCGGCTATTTTAGGACCCGAGTGGCACAACCCTATTTGGATAGCGGATTGCTCGAACGCGTGGCAGATGCCCCGGAATTTAGCTATCCAGCCTACCTGGTTTACCCGCGTGTTTCCGAGACATCCAAGCTGGACACTGTGGTCGAATCGCTGCACCGCGCAGTTGCGGCTGAAAATTAGCGCTTAACTGCCCCACTCTTTACCCTTCCCCCTGCTTTTTGTTCCGAACTCCCTCCAAGACGGCCATGTGTAGCCAGCTGGTCAATCGGAGAGCTTTCCGTTCATTTCGTCACCGTTCTTATAGTATTTGGGCCTATCCCTACTGATCGAATTTTGACCTGCATCATGGCTCCTGAACCGCTGCCGCGCTATAAAATTAAGGCGTTCGTCAAGAACGTACTATTCTATAGTGGAGTCTCGCCGCGTTTTACAGGTGTTCAAGACAATCAAGCGTGCTGTCTGATCTCCCCTGTGTCGGTTATCTCCTTACCGCGCAAGGGAGTAAACCATGTTTCAACGTATTGTCGTTCCTCTGGACGGTTCCTGCCTGGCCGAATGGGCACTACCGCATGCCATTAACCTGGTCAGAGCGCTGGATATCCAGCTTGTTCTGATCCGGGTGATGCAACAGGCGGACGGCTCCCACCGGCAATATCCGGCAGACCCAATCGCTCTGGACGCCGTCCAAGCCGAAGCCGCAGCTTACCTGGATTCGGTGGCCTCCAAACTGGGTGCGCTTGGCTTGCACCCGGAAACCAGAATTCTTGAAGGCGAAACCGTTGATCAGATTATTAACTTCGTTCGCCAGGATGGGCAGACGCTTCTCGTCATGACAAGCCACGGCATTGGTGGCATCAGCCATTACATGCTGGGCAGCGTCGCTCATAAATCGATCCTGCAGGCGCACGTATCGTTCCTTCTGGTGCGGGCCTTCAGCGATCAGTGCCAAACGCTGCAGGAATATCACTACAACCGGATCACGGTCCCTCTGGATGGCAGCAGTCGATCTGAGTGTGTGCTGCCCATTGTTGAGCTTTTGTCACGCCACAATGAAAGCACCGTTGATCTTATCTCCGTTGTGCCCTCGCTGGGACATCACTATCAGATTGATAAAAATGACAGCCGGCTCGGCAAGGTGCTGGAGCTGCAGACCGAATTCAAAGAAAGACTCGTAGCTTACCTGGACCGTATCGGGGACCGGCTCAAGAACGAGAGCCTGCACGTCCAGACCCAGGTAAAGATTGCGGACTCACCGATTTCGACAATTTGGGAAGTGACCCGAAAAGCCCAGTCAGACCTGGTCATCATGGCCGCCCACGGCCGGAACTGCGTCAATCACTGGCCACTGGGCGCGCTACCCCTTAATGCCCTTGTCTATGGCGAGACTCCTTTGTTGGTACTCCAGGATCTGGAGCCAGAAGAAATAGAACCTACCTTTGCCGAGAAAGCCGCCGCAGAAGCCTGGGGGCATTAATGACAACGGAGACCGATCAGATAGGCCAGATGGACTCGGAAGCCACCGGCGCAGATGCCTCATGCAAGCGAGATCTGCAAAGCCAGTGGTCTGCGATTGGTCCCGGCTCTCGTGCGCCACACCACGATCTTTCCAGCACTTTAAGTGGTTTCGACAAACAGCTCGATCGAACCCATAAAGAGTTGCTGGCTCTGCGCAGTAATCCGTCTGCGGCTGGCCCCTGGATCGACTGGTACCTCGATAATGAATACCTGATTCGACGAATTTTGCGCATGCTGCGCAGAGATTTGTCGGCCGCCTTCGTTGCCCACTTGCCTCGATTGATATCGGGCCCGGCGACGGGTCTTCCGCGCGTCCAGGACATGGCAAGGGTCGTGTTGGACCTTTCCGAGCTGAAATTCGACCAGAACGTTCTTGAAGTGCTTGTCCTGGAGCAGAGAGACTCTGCCCCTCTAAACACCGCAGAGCTCTGGGCCTTCCCTCTATTTCTTCGTTATCAGGCAATCAAACTTATTCAGGAAACGGTTCACCGGCGGATTGTCGAGCTGAGGTCCAGACATGAGCTTGACGGCATGGTCGATATCGACAGTCGTGATGTGGTCGCTGACTGTGTCCAGAGTTTGCACCGCCTGCAACGTACCAGTTGGCAGAATTTCTTCGAGCGCACCTCTCAAGTTGAACTCTTGCTGAGACAGGATCCCGCCGGTGCGTACCGGCAGATGGATTTTACCACCCGAGACCGATATCGAAGTCGCGTGGAGCAGCTGGCGAGACGCAGCCAGCTGGATGAACTGGGAGTGGCGCGTTGTGCGCTGGAGCTTGCCAATGACGCCAGAAAAAAACCGAATGGCAACGCGCCCGCGGCGAGCCATGTGGGGTATTTCTTGATTGGTGAAGGGTATCGGATTCTTGAGGAAAAGGTGTCCGTCCGTCCGTTGATTTGGACGAGGTTGCGGCGGTGGGCTGTGCGTCACCGTCTGGCACTCTACTTCTCCGTCTTGGGAATATTCGCAACTGTCCTGTTTGCGCTCCCGACGCTCTACTCTTTGTATACCGGAAATCTGCTGCACTCCATTACGGTTATGCTGGTGGTCATAGTGCCTGCTCTGGTTTTGGCATCAGTGCTACTAAACTGGCTGATAACATTATGGATTCCACCAAGAGTCCTGCCCAAAATGGATTTTAGACGGGGCATTCAACAAGACCACAAAACCGCTGTTTGCATGGCACTGCTCATTGGGCAAGAACGTGACATCAAGACTTCCCTGGCCCATCTCGAGAAACACTATCTGGCAAACCCCGACCAACAGCTTCGTTTTGGGTTGCTGACTGGACTTTTTGATGCCACCGAAGCGACCACACTGAAGGACCAACATCTTTTGACCTGCCTCGATGCAGGTATCGTTGAACTGAACAGACGGTATGACCACGACGGACACGCACCTTTTTTCTGGATGCATCGAGCTCGGTGTTTTAACCCGCACGAGGCAGTCTGGATGGAGTGGGAACGAAAGCGGGGCAAACTCAAGGAATTCAATCATTATCTGCTCACCGGCGAACTGGGATCTTTCACACACACAGCGGGTGACATTGAGTGGTTGCGACAGGCCCGTTATGTGATCACGCTGGACGCAGACACCTTGCTGCCGGTCGGAGGCGCTCAGCGGCTGGTAGGTACCATCGCCCACCCCCTCAATCAGCCAGTCTGGGACGAACAAACCGGCGAAGTCCTGTCTGGCTTCAGCATTCTGCAGCCACGGGTTGAGATCAACCCAATCACCGCTACTCGCAATATATTCACACGGATCTTTTCCGGCGACCGCGGTCTGGATCTCTATACGCTGGCCGTCTCTGAGGCCTATCAGGATCTGTTTGGCGAGGGTATTTTTACCGGCAAAGGCCTCTATCACGTAGAGGCTTTCGTCGCCAGCCTCCGCAATGCCGTACCGGAAGAGGCAGTACTCAGTCACGATCTCTTTGAGGGGATTCATGGCCGTACGGCGCTGGTTAGCGACATTGTGATGTATGAGGAATATCCCCCCGAGTACCTCTCTTTTAGTCGAAGGCTGCATCGGTGGATTCGAGGGGATTGGCAACTCGTGCCGTGGTTGTTGCCCAAGGTTCCCTCCGAAAGTGGCGAGAAACAACCCAACCGGCTCAATGGCCTTCATCGTTGGCAACTCGCCCACAACCTTTTGCGCAGCCTCCTGGCGCCCTGGTTGCTACTGCTTCTCTTTCTTGGCTGGTTTGCCTTGCCCGGATCGCCGCTCCACTGGACTACGTTGGCGTTAATTACGCTTCTGGTTCCGACTCTGACCGGTGTTGTGGGACTGGCTCATGCCACCATCCGCAGAAGACGCTCATCCGAGCACGTACGTAACCTGAAAGGAGATTTGAAGCGCTGGGTTCTGGCGGTTGCCTTTCTGCCGCAGGAGGCGGCAATAACAACAGATGCGATAGTTCGGTCGTTGTACCGCACGAATGTGAGTCACCGGCACTTGCTGGAATGGTCGCCGGCCGCACTTGAAGCCGGGCGCGCCAACTGTTCTTTACCGCACCATTATTGGCGAGCGATGGGGGTAGGCCCGCTCGCTGCGATTGTAACTGCGGCAGCGCTTGCCTTTTCAACGACCTCCCTACTTCTCTTCGCTGCTCCGGTACTGCTCTTATGGTTGGTGTCGCCGCAACTGGCCTATCTGGCCAAACAAGATCGCACGCCCCCCGTTGAAAAGATACGGTCAGAGGACAGAACACATCTCAGACGCTTGGCACGCCGCACCTGGTACTTTTTCGAACGTTTCGTTGGGCCGGAAGATCACTGGCTACCACCAGACCATTTTCAGGAGGACCCCAAAGGCGTCATTGCCCACCGCACGTCTCCGACCAACATTGGGTTACTGCTGGTCAGTAATCTGACGGCCTATGACATGGGGTATATCGATGCGCAGGAACTGACCATACGTTCACGGAACACCTTGCGGACACTAGGTAAAATGCCCCGTTTTCGCGGCCACATCCATAACTGGTGTGACACCCAGCACCTAACCACACTTCCACCGGCTTACGTTTCTACTGTCGACAGCGGCAACCTCCTTGGGTCGTTTCTGACCCTTAAGCAAGGGCTCCTGGGTATTGCCAAAGATAAAGTTTGGCGTTTCGGTCACTTCGAGGGACTGCTCGACACCATTGGAGTCCTCGAAGATTCCCTGGAGGAATATCCCTCAACCGAGCCTCGCAAGCGGCTGGCAAAGGAGCTGGTCGACCTCCGGCAGCTTGTCATGGGCGCAGCCCGACGTCCGGAACAATGGCCAGACCTGATTGAAAAACTGGAACGTCACCTGAACCGGCAGGTGGACCCGGCCGTCCAGAGACTGCAGAGGGAGCCAAAATCCCTGCCTCCGGAAACCCTTGCCGATATGCGGCTCTGGCTTGAACGTTCACATCACCACATGAAGCGAATGAAGCAGAGCCGGGAGCAGTTCTTGCCCTGGTGGTCGAGGCTTGAAACCCGACCGAAATTCGCAACCAGTGAACTGTCTTCAGCCAAAAAACAATGCTGGGACTCACTGATTAACTCGCTGGTTCAGCCCATGTCTTTTGCTGAACTTGCCTCAATGCCCAAACAGATGGAACCAGAGTTGGCCGAATTGATGCCGGCTAACGGGAAGAATGACCTTCCCGAAGTTGCGCGACAGTGGCTTACAACCGTAACCGCTCAAATTCGAGCGGCAGCGAAAGCAGCCGAGGCACTTATCAAATCCGCTACGGAACTGGCAGAAACCTGCGAGCTATGGTTTGAAAGCACCGACATGACTTTTTTGTACGACAAGGAAAAAAAGGTCTTCAGAATTGGTTACGACGTGGATCAGGGGAAGCTGGATGAGAATGCCTACGACCTGCTGGCGTCGGAGGCACGACTGGCGAGTTTCCTTGCTATTGCCAAGGGTGAGGTGGCAGCAGATCACTGGATTCATCTGGGCCGCCCTCTGACTCTGGAGAACGGACAAGCCCTCCTGCTCTCCTGGAGCGGCACTATGTTCGAGTATTTGATGCCCCAGTTGATGATGCGCGAACCGGCAACGACCCTGCTTGGCCAAAGTGGCCGGATCGCCATTGACCATCAAATCCGTTACGCCAGCAACCACGACCGGCCCTGGGGCATCTCAGAGTCCGGCTACAGTCTTCTGGACGGTGCACAGAACTATGCCTACCACGCGTTTGGCGCGCCCGAATTGTCACTCCGGAGCAACAAGGGTGCGGAAGATTGGGTAATCACGCCTTACGCGACATTCCTCGCCCTGCACTGGCGGCCACAGGCCGCCTTCGATAACCTCAAGCGGCTCGAAAAAATGGGCATGCTGGGTCGATATGGCTTTTTCGAAGCGTTGGACTTCACCGAGCGTCGCATGGAGGTCGGCTCCACTTACAGCATTGTGCGGAGTTACATGGCACACCATCATGGCATGTCCCTGATCAGTTTGGGGATTGCCTTGGATACCAAGAACGCAGTTTCGCGGTTCTCCAGTGATCCCAGAGTGCAAGCCAGCGAGCTTTTCTTACAGGAACGAATTTCGCTGGACGTGGAGGTGGAATACCCCACCTACAGCGAAGAACAGGCACCGCCGTCCGGCGGTCTACAGGCAGCGCCGATCACTCCATGGGACGTTCCCCTGGACAGCCCAACCCCACGGGTGCATTTATTGTCCAACGGCCGCCTGAGCGTCCTCGCATCCAGCTGGGGTGCTGGGGGAACCAGCTGGAAGTCCGATGCCATCACCCGCTGGCGGCCCGATGCCACCGAGCAGCGCTGGGGCAATTGGATATATTTGCAGGATCGCGATAGCAGGGATCTTTGGTCCATTTCACGGGCTCCTATGAGCAGAAGAGGCGTGCGCGAATACGTTCGTTTCTTCAGTCACTGCGTTGAATACAAACGGCAGGACCAGAATCTGGTCCAGACCCTTGAGGTCACTGTCTCGCCCTGGCATGACGTCGAGTTACGTCGCATTTCATTGACCAACCATGGCGATAAATCCCGCAATCTCAGACTGACCAGCTACGCCGAAATGGTTCTCGCAGATCCGAGGGCAGATAGTCAGCACCCGGCCTTTGGCAACCTGTTCGTACATTCCGAATTCCTGGCCGACCAATCTCTGCTGATTTTCGAGCGTCGCACCCGTGATCCCGGGGCTAAGGCGCCCGTCGTGGGCGAATGCCTGATCGGTATTTCAGGCGTCATCACACCCACTGCCATTGAAACCGACCGCGCTAAATTCATCGGCCGCGGTGGCTCCTATGCGCATCCCGCAGCACTGGAGTCCAGCGAGGGGCTCTCAGGTTCACTGGGCTACACGCTCGATCCGGTGGCGGCGCTGCAAACGGATGTGATTCTGGAACCGGGGGCTTCAGTCCAACTGGCATTTCTGAGATTCGTTGGCGATTCGCGTGAGGATGTTCTGGCCTCAGCCGCACGCTTTGCTTTCTGGCCACGCGTTCAACGAACCTTCGAAGAAGGCGAAGGTCAGGCCTGTCAGGATCTGTGGCGAAACCAATTGAGCAACGACGAATTCCGCAAGGTCATTGCCCTCACCTCTGCGCTGATCTGTTCGCCACCAAAACTCAGGGCACCTGTGGCCGTGCTTTCGGCAAATCGTTTGCAACAGGCCAACCTCTGGGGCGTCGGAATCTCAGGGGATTTCCCGATAATTCTGGTTAAGGTGGGACGTGAGGCCGATGTCGATACAGCACACCTTTTACTAAAAGCACATACCTTCTGGCGTAGACGCAATTTCAAAGTGGACCTGGTGCTGCTCAACATTGGCGACAGCGGTTATGAGGGCACGACACAGGACACCATTCGAAGGCTATTGGCGAAACACAACGTTGAGCCCTTTGTTGGTGGTCGTGGTGCCATTTTCCCCTTGACGGCTGATTCGCTTGGCACGGAAGAGGTGGTGCTGCTGGAAACCGCGGCGAAGCTGGTCCTGGATGCTTCTGGGTCATCCCTTGCACACGCGCTGCAGCTGCTCGAGCAGCGTGAATCCCCTCTGCCCAAATTGCATGTCAGACCCTCCAGTACGATGCCGTTTGAGGAACAAAAGCTTGCGCCCATCGAGGACCTGCGCTGCTTCAACGGGCACGGTGGCTTCTCCGCAGATGGCCGGGAGTATGTGATCAATGTTAGCCACAGCTGCCCCACCCCGGCACCCTGGATCAATGTGATCGCCAACCCGATCTTCGGCACCATCGTCTCGGAGGCCGGGGGCGGCTACAGTTGGTTCCAGAACAGCGGAGAAAATCGCCTGACAAGCTGGCGTAACGACCCGGTGCTCGATGAGCCATCCGAGTGTCTCTACCTGCGCGACGAAGAAACGGGTGCGCTCTGGTCTGCCACGGCTAAACCGGTGCCCCATGAATCTGAGTACCGGACGAGACACGGTGCTGGTTACTCTTGCTTCGAACATGTCCGACACGGCGTTCAATCGGAAATGACCGTTTTCGTGCCCCCCGAAGATCCGGTAAAAGTGGTGCGTCTGGTTCTTCGTAATCGCTCAAACAGGATTCGGCGAGTCACGCTGACGTATTACGCCGAATGGATTCTGGGAACACGCCGCGAGGATACCAGTGCTTATTTGCAGCCGGCATTTTTGCCAGAACAGCGCGCCCTGATCACAGCCAACCCGTACAACCCTGACTGGCCAGATCAGATTGCCTTTCTGGCAACAGACCACGCAGTTCACGGCTACACCACCGATCGGACTGAGTTCATTGGTCGCCCCGGCAGCCTGGCTAATCCGGCGGCCTTGAAACGGGTGGGCCTGAACAACCGCGTTGAACCAGGGCGAGATCCCTGCGCTGCGCTCCAGATACACGTTGAGCTGCCCGCCAACGGCGAACACACCGCCGTGTTCTTCCTCGGCGCCGGACAGAATTTTGAAACTGCCGTTGATCTGATCAACCGCTATCAACAACCCGCAATGTTCGACACCGCCTGGCAGGCAAGCCAAAGCTATTGGCGGGAAACCCTTGACGCGGTGACCCTGGATAGCCCGGATGAGAGCGTCGACTTCATTTTTAACCAGTGGCTTGTCTACCAGACACTTGCCTGTCGGCTGTTCGGCCGCAGTGGTCTTTATCAGTCCAGTGGTGCCTTTGGCTTCCGAGATCAGTTACAGGATTCCATGGCCCTGCTGCATACCCGGCCGGAGGTCTGTCGTAACCAGATTCTCGCTGCAGCGGCCCGTCAATTCCCCGAAGGCGACGTGTTGCACTGGTGGCACCCGCCCCATGCCCGCGGCGTCAGAACTCGAATCTCCGATGACCTTGTCTGGTTACCACTGGTTGTCAGTGAGTATCTGGAGCTGACCGGAGACGTTCAGGTTCTGGATGAGAAGGTTCCCTGGCTATCCGGGGAACCGCTTGCCGACGGTGAAGCGGAACGATACGCCCATTTTGATGTGTCCGACGACAAGGCGTCGGTTTACGACCACTGCCTCCGTGTTCTTGAACGCGCCAATCGTTTGGGGCCCCACGGCATACCGCTCATTGGCGGTGGTGACTGGAACGATGGGATGAACCGGGTTGGTCTCGGTGGTCAGGGGGAAAGCGTATGGATGGGGTGGTTCCTGATTATGACACTGCAACGGTTCAGTCACGTTGCAACGGCACGAGGCGATCAGGCAACGGCCGAAAAACTCGCGACTCGCGCGGACAATCTTGCTGACAAGCTTCATCAGAGTGCCTGGGATGGCAGCTGGTACCGCCGCGCCTATTATGACGATGGCACACCGATGGGCTCTGCAGGCCAGCCAGCCTGCGAGATTGACTCCATACCCCAGTCCTGGGCCGTTCTCTCGGGGGCAGCGGATACTGACCGCACAATAAAGGCAATGAACGCTGTCTGGAAGAAACTGGTGCGCCCCGACCCCGGTCAGGTGTTGCTGTTTACACCGGCCTTCAGAGGCCGAGGCGAGGGCCAGCCCGACCCCGGATACATCGCGGCCTATCCGCCTGGAGTCAGGGAAAACGGGGGGCAATACACCCATGCCGCCTGTTGGACAGGTATGGCGTTTGCGGCCATGGGAGATGCAACAAGAGCGAGCGCCGTTCTGGATTGCCTGAATCCAGTGAAACACGGGAATTCCGAAAAGCGCATTGCCCAGTACCAGGTAGAGCCCTATGTGTTGGCGGCGGACATATATGGCGAACCACCTCACATCGGGCGCGGCGGCTGGACCTGGTATACGGGATCTGCCGGCTGGTTGTACCGGTTTATCCTCGAGGGCGTTCTCGGTATCCGCCGGGTTGGCAACCAGCTTCAAATTAAACCCTGCCTACCACCCCATTGGCCGGGCTACACCTTGCGGTACCGCTATGGTCAAACGATCTATCGGATAACCGTTAAGAGAGAATCAGAGGCCTCATCAGTTGCAAAGGAGCCAAGCTACTTAGCGCTCACTGATGACGGTAAAACCCATGACATTACTATAGAAATTTAATGGCTTGCTCCGATCGGCACGTTCATCAGCCTTAGCTGTTCCTCGAGGAGGTCATGCTCAGCTGGACTGATCTGAGCCACTTTATCGCCCTACTCTTAGGCCAGATTCTCCATCAATCCCATGAACTAATTGTAACTGCCGGCTACCTTGTCGCCACCAGGTAGGTATGTGACCGTAATTAACGAAGTAATATCGCTTTAACAGAGCACCTAGGCATTACTTCGAAAAGTCAGTTCCAATCTACGAAAAGCCTAAGATCTGGATCCTGAATCAACGGAGCGATCTTCATGGCAACAAGGAGGAAGGCTATGAACAACGATATTATGGAAGGCAAATGGAGACAGCTTAAAGGTAAAGTGCGCGAAAGCTGGGGTAAATTGACGGACGACGAAGTCGATCAAATCGCAGGAAAGAAAGACCATTTTGTTGGAAAGCTTCAGGAAAAGTACGACGTCGAGAAAGACGAAGCGGAGAAAGAGTGGGACAAACTCACTAAACAACCGTCATTCCATCTTGATGCCAGGCCGATGGTACCTTCCGTGCCATCGGCCACCATCCCTTTTGCTCTCGCTTGATTTTAACGCCAGGCCCCTTCCTCAGGCAGACACCGCCAGCTTGGTTCTTTGCGACCAAGTGAGCTCCTTAATGGGTAGATGTATCAACGCCGACAACGCCCCGACTCCCACACCGACCCACCAGACCAGCGTGTAATCGTTGTAGAGATCGTACAAGGCACCGCCCAGCCATACGCCCAGGAAGCCACCCAGCTGGTGCGAGAAAAACACCACGCCGTAAAGTGTTCCCATGTATTTCAGGCCGTAGATATGAGCTACCAATCCGGAAGTCAGTGGCACGGTTGCCAGCCAGAGTGATCCCATCGAAACCGAGAACAGGACAACTGTTTCCGGGGTGATCGGCGCCATGATGAAGGCCGCGGATACCAGAGTTCGCAATAAGTAGATTGTCGCCAGCAGATACTTTCTCGAGTATTTGTGCCCCAGCCACCCCGCAAGCAGCGTTCCACCGATGTTGAATAAACCTATGAGTGCTATGGAAATGGCGCCAAGTCCCGATGCGGATGTCACGCCCAGTACATAGAGCAGACTGTCGGTCCCAATAGGGCCACACATTTCGGTGATAAAGGCTGGGAAGTGCGCGGTGATGAAGGCCAGTTGGTAGCCACAGGAGAAGAAGCCGATGAAGATGAACCAAAAAGTGGGATCCTTAAGCGCGCGCTTGAGTACCACGCCCATGGGCTCTTCTGCCACGGTCGACTGGGTCGGTTTCGGAGCGCGCATCAGCATCAGAGCCAACATGGACACCAGAACAAACCCAGCAAAGATGATAAACACCGATTGCCAGGGCATCTGGCTCAACAGCGCTTGCGCCACCGGCGGCCCGACGATTTGACCCGCAGAACCGGCGGCAGTGGCAATGCCCAGTGCCATAGACCGGTTTTTGTCGGAGGCCGCACGTCCGACCACGGCCAGAATAACGCCAAAGCCGGTACCCGCGATCCCGAAACCAACCAATATTTCCAGCAACTGATGCTGGCCCGGCGTGATGGCAAAGGCCGACAACACCAGGCCCACCACGTACACCACACCGCCGGTGAGAATGGCTTTGCGATCACCATAGCGCTCGGCGAACGCGCCGAAAATCGGCTGACCGATTCCCCAGAACAGGTTCTGAATGGCGATAGCGAGAGAAAACGATTCCCTGGGCCAGGCGAACTCCAGTGCAATCGGCAGCTGGAACAAGCCAAAGGAAGCGCGCACTGCGAAACTCACCAGAATGATGATGCAGCCAGCAATGAGGACCGGGTTGATCAATCGGTCGTATGTGCCCGGGGAGGATCCATCCAGCGCTTTGCCTTCGCCACTTTTAACGACATTCATTTAGCTGCCTTTGCTTATCCATCGTGCTAGGTGATCTTGTCACTTTCTAGCTGATTTTGCCTTATAAAGCAGCTCAATAACTAAGAAAGGCCTCCACATCTTCAATGCCAGGCAACGAGGTAAACGCCCCGGCGTGGGTTACGGCGTGGGCGCCGCAGGCACTGGCAAAGGTCAGAATGCTTTCCAGCCGCTGCTGATCGGTACCCAGCCCTTCCAGGCCTGCTACCGACATATCCAGCTCAGATAGGCGATACAGCAAACCACCAACGAACGCGTCCCCGGCGGCAGTGCTATCGACCATCTGGACATTGGGTGGCTGGATCGAACCGCTGTGATAAGCGGTGTGGTAACGCAGTGGTTTTCCGCCATCGGTGATCAGCACCAGCGAAGCACCGGCGTTTAATATCTGCTTTAACACCTGGGCTTCGTCGGTGTGCCGGCACAGGAAGGCGAGCTCTTCGGCGGATAACTTCACCAGGTCCGCTTGTTCGACACACGCCCACACCGATTCAAACGGGTCGGCGCCTTCCGGCCAGAGATTGTGCCTAAGGTTCATGTCGAAGCTGACAAGCCAGCCGGCCGCTCGCGCAGTTTCCAGACCGGCCAGAGTAGCTTCGAGGATGCCTGGCTCAGTCAGCGTGTTGGAGCAGAAATGGAAAATGCCACGTTCCTCAAACCATTCCTGCTGAAACTCGTGGGGGCCGAACAGCAAGTCCGCGGAAGGCCCGCGATAGAACTCAAAGCTTCGTTCGCCGTCTTTATCCAGCGATACAAACGCCAGGGCGGTTTTCGCCTCTTTGGTTTGCAGCAGATAGTCCGTGCGTACCTTCATGGCCTCAAGCGATTGAGCCAGAAAATCACCAAACATGTCGGCGCCGACTTTACCGGCAAAATAACTGTTCCCACCGAGTTTCCCAATTGCTGCGGCCACATTGGCTGGCGCACCTCCCGGGTATTTGGTGAAGCGCTCGTTCTCCGATCCATCACCCTGCCCGTCCTGGGCATCGTTTACCCGGCTCGACAACATGTCTACCAAAAGTTCACCAAACGAAATGACTTTAATCATTGGGTGCCACTCTCCTCAGCCATTAAGCCCGCATTGGTCGCGGAGTTTGGCGATGCTGTGCTCGCAGCGAGATGCTGATTAACGATCGCCATCAGACCCTGGGTTGATGGATCGTACTCATTGCTCTTGCCGTCAATATCACGGCTGATGTCATTGGCTAGCCGCTTGCCGAGCTGCACGCCCCACTGGTCGAATGAGTTGATGTTCCAGACGGCACCCTGCACGAAAACCTTATGTTCATAGAGTGCGATCAAGGCGCCCAGATTCCGGGGGCTCAGTTCGTCCAGCAACAGCACATTGCTTGGGCGATTGCCGGGACAACTGGCGTACTGGTTGTCTTGGGTGTCGCCATTCATGAACGCATTGGCCTGGGCCAGCATATTGGTCAGTAAGGCAAAGTGATGTTCTTTGGTTTCTTCATCGGCTTTCAGTGACGCAATGAAGTCGATGGGAACGAACCGGGTGCCCTGGTGCAGCAGCTGGAAAAAGGCATGCTGGCCGTTGGATCCGGTTTGCCCCCACACGATGGGGCCGGTAGCGTGGCTGACCGGGTTGCCATCAATGTCCACGGACTTGCCATTGCTCTCCATATCCAGCTGCTGAAGGAATGCCGGCAGCTGGTGCAAGGCCTGGTCGTAAGGGATGATCGCCTGGGTTTCGGCACCCAGGAAATTAATATTCCAGATGCCGATAAGGGCCAGAAGGACCGGCATGTTGGCCTCCAATGGCGCATTCAGGAAGTGCTGGTCCATGGTGAAGGCGCCGTCGAGGAGCTCGACAAAGGCGTCGTACCCGATGCTCAGCGCAATGGGCAAGCCAATGCTGGACCAGAGTGAATAGCGGCCACCCACCCAGTCCCAAAATTCGAAGATGCTGTCCTCGCGGATGCCAAATTCCGTTGCCGCCTGGATGTTGGTCGAAACCGCCACAAAGTGCTGGCCCATGTCGGCTGAGGTGCTATTGGTCTGCTCCTGGAACCAGCGCTTGGCGCTGTTGGCGTTCAATAGGGTTTCCTGGGTAGAGAAGGTCTTGGTCGACACAACAAACAGCGTGGTTTCCGGGTCCAGCCGTTTCAGCACCTTCTTCAGGTGCCGGCCGTCGACGTTGGAAATGAAGTGAACGCTGAGGTCCGGGTGCTGATAATCAAGCAGCGCCCGGCACACCATGCTGGGCCCAAGGTCCGAGCCGCCGATGCCGATATTCACGACGTCGCGGATGCGCTTGCCGGTGTAACCCAGCCATTGCCCGTTCCTGACCTGGTCGGTGAAGGATTTGAGCTTTTCCAGGCTGGCCCGGACATCCGGCATTACGTCGCGGCCGTTGACGATAATCGGCTTGTCACCAAGGTTTCGCAAGGCGATGTGCAGAACCGGACGCTGCTCGGTGACGTTGATGGCCTCCCCGGAAAACATCTGTTCCCGGCGCCGCTGCAGCGGCGAGTGTTTGGCCATTTCTTGTAGAGCGTCCATCACCTTCGGCGAAATTTTGTTCTTGGAGTAGTCCAGAAACAGCTCGCCCACACGCAGACTCATCTTATCGAAACGATCCGGATCGGCTTTGAAATAATCCGCGATCCGATCGTTCCCGGTCTCACTAGCGAGTTGTTCAAGCTTGCTCCAGCACATGGATGTGTCCAGTGCGTTCATATCTGTGCTCCCTAATACTTCAGGCGTCTTGAAGTGACTGAAGGCCCGCAAACACACCGTTGGTTTCCAGCTTGTCGAGTGCCGCATCAAAGGCTTCTTCAAAGTCACTGGAGCTGGCGAGCGTGGTCCCGAAAATATCCGCCATTCCCAGGAATTCCGGGGTCAGGTTGGCCCGGTCTTCAACCACGGATTTCAGCCGCGCGGCCATCGGATCGTTAATCTCGTGGTGCTGGCCCTGCTCATCCTGACCTCGGAGATAAAGCGCCCAGCTGGCGATGATCATAGCCACGCGTGACAGCGGTCGGCCTTCGTTCACCAACGTCTGCACCGTCGGCACCAGGAACTTGGGGATCTTGCTGGAGCCGTCCATACAAAGGCGAGCCAACTGGTCGCCCATTTGAGGATTGGAGAAGCGCTCGATCAGGGTCTGCTTATAGGCGGGAATATCGATACCGGAGATGTCGCCTAGGATCGGCGTTACGTCGTTATCCATAAAGCTTCGGATAAAGTGACTGAACCGCTCATCGGCCATCACCTCGTGGGTGTAGCGGTAACCGGCCAGATACCCGAGATACGCCATAGCAGAGTGGCTGGCATTCAGCAGGCGGATTTTCATGCGTTCGTACGGTGCTACGTTATCCGTGAACTGCACGCCCACCTTTTCCCACTCCGGGCGACCGTTGCAGAAATCGTCCTCGAGCACCCATTGGTAAAAGGGCTCGCAGATCACTGGCCAACCGTCTTCAAGGTCATAATGCTCGGTCAGCCACTGACGATGTTTGTCGCTGGTTCCCGGGGTAATGCGGTCAACCATGCTGCTTGGAAAGCTCACCTTGGCATCAATCCAGCTTGCCAGCTCAGCATTCCTGAGGTTGGCAAAAGCCAGCAAGGCTGAGCGCGCAACGTGGCCATTCTCGGGCAGATTGTCGCAGGACATCACCGTGAACGGTGGCAGATTGCGCGCCCGGCGCCGGTCCAGCGCTTCGGCCAGGTAACCGAACACGGTTCGTGGCTGCTGGGGATGTTCCAGGTCGTGCAGGATGTCCGGATGGCTTGCGTTAAAGCGACCGGTATTGTCATCAACGTTGTAACCACCCTCAGTGATGGTCAGTGAGACAATTTTCACCTGCGGGCTCGCGAGTTTTTCGATCACGGCGTCCTGCTCCTCAGGCGCAAACAGGAAATCCGTGATGGAGCCAATCACGCTCAGTGCGTTGGTGTTGTCGGCGCCCAGTTCGATCAGGGTGTAGAGATGGTCCTGCTTGGATAACACCTGTTGCATGGCTCGATCGCCTTCACGCAGTCCCACACCACAGATCGACCAGTCCGAACTGCCACCGGCCTGCAACAGCTGGTGGGTGTAGACCGCTTCATGGGCACGGTGGAATCCGCCTACGCCGATGTGAACGATGCCGTGCCGGAGGTTGCTCCGGTCATAGGCAGGCACGGACACCTCTGAACTCAATTGGTCCAATGTGGAGTTATTCAATTTCATAGGAGGTCACGCTGCCATTCGGCTGGGTTTCTGAACGGCGTTGCCCTGTTCATCGAACAAATGGCACTCATCCACGTGCAGGCGTAAACCGATGCGATCACCGTAGTTACAGGCAAAATTGCCCGGCATACGGACCGTCAACGTCTCCTGGCCATCAGTCTTCACATAGCAATAGGTATCGCTGCCCAAGCTCTCGGCAATGTCCATGTATCCAGTCAGTGAACTTTCGCTCGGTTCGACCACATCAATATTCTCCGGACGAACGCCAACGGTGACAGCACTGCCCTTACGCAGGTGTTCACTGGCCGCGGGCAAAGTCACAGAGGCACCTGAAGTCAGCTCAACCGTCACGCTGGAGGCGTCGATTGCGGTTACGTTGCCCGGCAGAAAGCTCATCTTGGGCATGCCGAGGAAGCCTGCAACAAAGCGGTTTGCGGGGTTGCGATACAGCTCCAGGGGCGTACCCACCTGCTCTATCCGGCCCTGGTTCAGTACCACAACCTTGTCAGCCAGAGTCATGGCTTCAACCTGATCGTGGGTAACGTAAATCATGGTGGCGTTCAGGTCGTGGTGAAGGCGCGCCAGCTCCAGACGCATCTGCACCCGCAGGGCCGCATCCAGGTTGGACAGCGGCTCATCGAACAGGAAAACCTTGGGCTGGCGCACGATGGCGCGGCCAATGGCCACCCGCTGGCGCTGACCACCGGACAGTTCTTTCGGCTTGCGCTCCAGCAGAGGCTCCAGTTCCAGAATTCGGGCAGCCTCGGATACCTTGGTGCTGATCACCTCCTTGTTTTCTTTCGCCAGCTCCAGTGCAAACGACATGTTTTTGCGCACGGACATATGGGGGTACAAGGCGTAGCTCTGGAACACCATGGCCAGATCCCGTTTGGCCGGGGCCAGATCGGTGATTTCTTTGTGGTCCAGCATAATGTGGCCGCTGGTGACGTCCTCCAGCCCGGCAATGGACCGCAGCAGTGTGGACTTGCCACAGCCTGACGGCCCGACAAACACGACGAATTCGTTGTCTTTGATCTCAAGGTCGATGCCCTTGAGAATTTCGATATCCCCGAAGGATTTCTTGAGGTTCTTTATTGTTAAGTTAGCCATGGGAAATCTCCGTTATTTGACGGCGCCAAAGGACAAGCCGCGAACCAGCTGTTTCTGGCTGATCCAGCCAAAGATAAGAATGGGGGCACAGGCCAGGGTCGATACGGCTGACAACTTGGCCCAGAACAAGCCTTCAGGGCTTGAATAAGATGCGATCAGGGCCGTCAACGGCGCCGCTTCCGAGGCCGTGAGGTTGAGTGACCAGAACGCCTCGTTCCAACTGAGAATCAGTGACAGCAGCACCGTCGCGGCCAGACCGCCTTTGCTCATGGGCAGCAGTACTCGCCAGATCTCCTGGAACAGCGTGGAGCCATCCATTCGAGCAGCCTCAAGTACTTCTTTGGGTATCTCTTTGAAATAGGTGTAGGCCATCCAGATCATGATCGGCAGGTTGATCAACGTGTAGATGATGACCAGTCCGGTTTTGGTATCGAGCAACCCGGTGTCCTTGAACAGCAGGTAAATCGGCACCAGCACGCCAACCGGCGGCAGCATTTTGGTGGACAGCATCCACAGCAGTGTCCCTTTGGTACGCTTGGTCTCAAAAAAGGCCATGGAATAGGCAGCGGGTACGGCGAGCATCATTCCGATGATCGTGGATCCGAAAGACACCACCACCGAATTCCAGGCAAAGTGCAGATAGTCACTGCGTTCGTTAACCAGCGTGTAATTCTCGAGGGTCGGCGAGAAGAACAATTGCGGCGGTGTGGCGAAGGCATCGATCTCTGTTTTAAAGCTGGTCAGCAGCATCCAGAAAATCGGGAAGAAAATGGCCAAGGCCACACCCCACGCCAACACCCCCATAAGCAGAGTGTTAAGGCTACGTCGTTGTTTCAGGCTAAGCATTTTGTAACCTCCGGGAATCATTGTTTTTCTGTCAGGCTTTTGCCGATCAGCCGCACCAGGAAGAAGGCGGCGATGTTGGCCAGCACAACGGCGATCAGGCCACCGGCTGAGGCCAGTCCGACATCGAACTGCAGCAACGCCTGGCTGTAGATGAGGTATGCAAGGTTGGTGGTCTCATAACCTGGGCCACCGCCCGTGGTGGTGAAGATCTCGGCAAAGATCGACAGCAGGAAGATGGTTTCAATCATCACCACAACCGCGATCGGACGAGCAAGGTGCGGCAAGGTGAGATGGAAGAACAGCGCCCACGGACCGGCGCCGTCCAGGCGTGCCGCTTCTTGTTGTTCCTGATCCAGTGACTGCAATGCGGTCATCAGCAGCAGGATGGCAAACGGCAGCCACTGCCAGGACACGATCATGATGATCGAGAACAGCGGAAACTCGGAAAACCAGTCGATTGGCGTAGCGCCGAAGAACTTCCAGATGGCGGCAAAGACCCCTGAAACCGGGTGCAGCAGCAGGTTTTTCCAGATCAGCGCGTTCACTGTCGGCATGATAAAGAACGGTGATATCAGGAGTATCCGGACGATGCCCTGCCCCCAGAACGCCTGGTTAATCAGCAGCGAAATGAGCACACCCAGAACCACCGTGATCAGCAGCACGGCGCCAACAAGTAGCAGTGTGTTACTCATCCCGGCCATAAAACCGAAATCGGTGACAAAGAATTGGAAGTTTTCCAGCCCCACAAATTCGTTATCGCCGGGGTACAGCAGGTTATAGCGAATCAGGGAAAAGTAGATGGTCATCGACAGCGGGATCACCATCCACAGCGCCAGGACGAGCACCGACGGCGACACCATAAAACGATTGATGCGGGAGGTCTTTTTACTCTCTCCCTTGCGGCTGTCCTTTTCGGGTTCCGCGGCGGAGCTCACGGGACCTGCATTCAGAGCGGTTGTCTTCATATCGGTTCTCCGGTGACCCCAAGCAGGCTCCGCCGAAGCGGACCCTGCAGCAGGTCATTGTTGTTTCGTCTTGGCCGGGTATTCAGTTGGAGTAATAGCGGGCGCGAGTCATCTCACGAAGGGTGATCGATTGCGCTGCCTTCAGGGCGTGATCGACCGACATCGACCCTGCCAAGGCACCCGAGATCAGCTTGCCGACCTGGGTTGCGATCGACTGGAACTCAGGGATAGCCGCAAACTGAACGCCCACATAGGGGGAAGGATTCAACGTAGAATCGTTGGGGTCAGCGTTTCCGATTGCTTCCAGTGTGCGGGTCGCAAATGGGGCAGCTTCCAGGTATTCAGCGTTGTTGTAGGTAGAGGTCCGTGTGCCGGGCGGCACATTGGCAATGCCATAGGTTTCTTCAACCAGCTGGCTGTATGCCCGCGAGGTTGCCCAGGTGATAAAGGTCTTTGCCGCTTCTTTGGCATCCGAACTCACCGGAACTGCCAGGGCCCAGGACCACAACCAACCTGAACCTTTAGAGGTTACCTGCTGGGGCGCCAGGGCAAAGCCGATCTGGTCAGCCACCCTACTTTGCGTCTCGTCGGTCAGGAAAGCACCGGCCACCGTAGCGTCCACCCACATGGCACATTTGCCACTGTTGAACAGCGCCAGGTTTTCGTTGAAACCGTTGGAGCTGGCTCCGGGAGGGCCGTAGTTACCGAGCAGATCAACGTAGAAGCTGATGGCGTTCTGCCACTCAGGCCCGGTGAATTCAGGCTTCCAGTTTTCGTCAAACCAGCGAGCACCAAACGCATTAGCCATGGTGGTGATCAGAGCCATGTTTTCGCCCCACCCTGCCTTACCGCGCAGGCAGATACCGTACTGGTCTTCTTCCGGCTTATGGAGTTGCTCGGCAAAGGACTTCATCTGATCCCAGGAGGGCTGGTCAGGCATGCTCAGGCCGTTGGCCTCAAACAGATCCTTGCGGTAGAAGGTCATTGAGCTTTCGGCGTAGAACGGCAGCGCATAAAGCGTGTCATTGTGGGACAGGCCCCCAAGGACTGATGGGAAAATATCCGCCATATCATAGTCGGCCGGCAAATCCTTCATCGGCGTCAGCCAACCCTTTTCACCCCAAATCGGGGCTTCGTACATGCCGATGGTCATGACATCGAATTGGCCGCCGTCTGTTGCGATATCGGTAGTCAGACGCTGCCGCAGGACATTTTCCTCAAGCACTACCCAGTCCAGGTCGATGTGCGGATAAAGCTTTTCGAATTCCTCAGAGAGGCCCTGCATGCGAACCATGTCGCCATTGTTCACCGTGCCAATGGTGACTTTGGTAGCAGCCATTGCGGAGGACGCAACAGCGGTCATGCCAACCGCCATAACCGCGGAAAGATATCGATTGTTGTTCATGCTCGAACCTCTGTTTGTTTTTGGAGTAGGTCGATCAAAATGCTCTGACTTCGTGGAGCTGTTTTTTTTACTGTAGACCCGCCGCGCGCACCACGTTTGGGCACGGCCAATCGCATGGGTCAATTACACGCTCTATGTGAAAACCGAACAAATACGTACCTTGTCATTTTTCTATACTTTTTTGCTGTCCAGTGACCCTGTTCACTCTTAGTGCCGCACCTTTTTAGGGCCCAAGCCGCGCCCCACTGGGGGTTTTCAGGGAGATACGCCCCGAAAATTAGCGAAACAACTATCACCAGAAAGTATTATTCAGGAAGGGCCAACTGACCAATAAACAGGCAGGAGAGAACCAGAGCTCAGCTCTGGTACAGGGCGTCCAGGGAGGTTTTTCGATATTCCGATGGCGTCATCTTCTTCACGTCGTAAAAGCGGCGGTTGAAATTGGCGATGTTATTGAAGCCCACCAGAAAACAGATTTCGGTGATGGGTTCATCGCTGTGAGCAAGGTGCTCGCAGGCTTTGTTGATGCGAAGGCTGTTGATGAACTCAATGAATCGATGCCCCGTGGCCTTCTTGAAGAACTTCGAGAAGTAAGTGGGGCTCACGTTCACATGGGCCGCGACTTCCTCAAGGGAAATACCGGTGTGGTAGTGCTCGAAAATGAGATCCAGGGCCTGATTCAGACGGTTGAGGATTTTTTCGTCGGTAATGGGCAGATAGGTTGAGGAGGACAATACGCGGTAGTCACTCATGGCCGCCAGGAGTTCAATCAGCGACCAGAAGCGGGTCAAACGTCTGAACCCGGTGGATTCAGCCACCTCTTCAAACAACGACACGGCTTTCGGTATCTGAGCGGCGTCCAAAAACTCAATGCCATAAGCCGCCCGTTCCCAAAATGGCCCCAAGGCACGGGTTTCAGGGAACACCGCATCGCAGGCATTAATCAGGTCATGGGAGAAATTGATCACCCGGTCACGCAGTGCCACCCTCTCCCCTTTCTCAATGTGACTGATCCAATTATGAGGAAGGTTTGGTCCAACCAGAATCAGGCTGTTGGGTGAGAAGTTACCAATGTAATCCCCGACAAAGACCTTGCCGGACGTTTCGGTGATCAGGTGGAGTTCGTATTCTTCGTGGTAGTGCCAGCGCACCAACGGGTGCGGGTAGCCGTGATCCAGGTAGCGGATCGACTCATCCCCGCGCTGATCAACCCATTCAAATTCGGGTTTGATGCGTTGCTTCTCCGCGCCCATTCAACCTTCCTTCCGATATTTCCGCTTTCTGCAGTGTACCGTATTCGCCTGGGTTATAAATCTGGAGCTCATTGCTTGAAAGAAAAGGCGGTCCTGGTGACCGCCTTTTTTGTGCCCGAAGAAAGCACCGCGCACGCAGCTCTCCCATACTGAAACAGGGATCTATGAGCCCGGGCACTTATTAATTTTATCACTAGCCGTGACTTTGCTCTGCTGATCCAGAGAGTCATGGTTTGGCACCTCGCCCCCTCGACCAGCTCTTCCCGCGACCAATGAACCAACAACTATCAACACGCTCGCAGCGATTACGGCGTTGGTGGCTTCACCAAAGCCGGCCAAAACCAACAGCACGACGGAAATCAGTGGTGCACTGTAGGCCAAAGTACCGAGTAGCTGAATATTGCCGTGCTTTACACCGTAGTCCCAGGTAAAGAACGCGATACCCACCGGGCCAAGCCCCAGACCAATCACCCCAACCCACTGGCTCCAGCTATCTGGCCAGACTGTCTGCTCCCACAGCAGATGACAGACCCACGCCAACACGGCTGTTACCCCACAAAACCAGCCGACGGCATCTGTGGGTACGGATTTAACCAGGCGACTCAGCACCGAATAGGAGGACCAGATTAGTGCGCAGGCAAATGCGACCAGATAGCCATCCACATTCTCGACGCTGAATCCGCTGCTGTTGCGGCCGATCAATAACCAGCACCCGACTAACGCCATTACCGCTCCTGCGATGTGCTGGGCGCGTAAGGATTCGCCCGGCAGGAAGGCTGAAAACAGCACGATGAACAGGGGCCAGAGAT
Source organism: Marinobacter sediminum (assembly GCF_016820575.1). Taxonomy (GTDB): domain Bacteria; phylum Pseudomonadota; class Gammaproteobacteria; order Pseudomonadales; family Oleiphilaceae; genus Marinobacter; species Marinobacter sediminum. The sequence continues at coordinate 1,033,837 of NZ_JAEMQH010000002.1, forward strand.
AGGCCAATAGGCTCACCTCGACAGCTGGAGCAAGGGTCATTGCCTTGAAATAGGCGAAGTGATACCCGAAAAGACCAACCACACCAATGCACCACGCAAATACCGACTGGCGAGCGAATCGAATACCCATGTGCCCTGCCCGCAACCACCGCACCGCCATCAAGAAAAACGCGATGCTGAAAGTCATTGCCATGAGCTGGAATTCCGGAATATGGCCGCCAGTCAGCTTGGTCAGTAAGGCCAAAGTGCCCCACAGAAGCACCGATATTGAGCCAATCCAGGTGGCTGTTGCTGTCGTCATTATTGTCTCTCCCTTGGATACCATTGGTAGAACTCGAAGCAAGAGAGCTTAGGGTTTGCTGCCTGTAGTGGGCTTTCGGAATTCGGAAGGGTTATTTCGAAAGTCTGCGGAAGTAACTCGGGGAGTGCCCAAAATGCTGGGCAAAGCGATCGCTGAAGGCCGACAACGAACTGTAGCCGACGGCATCAGCGATGCTCTGGATCGACAGGTCACCACGTTCCAGCAATTGCCAGGATGCCTGCATGCGGAGCTCGGTGAGGTAATGATGCGGAGTCAGTCCGACCTGATGCTTGAACAGCTCGTTAAGCTGCCGCGGGCTCAGGTGTGAAATGGAGGCTAGCTGACTAACCGTAATTTTCTGGTGGTAGTTCTCGTCGATGAACCGCTTGGCGGTTTCCACCCGGCGGTCCAGTCTCAGTGTGTCGCCAAACCGTTCCTGTAGTAACTGAATCAACAGCAGCAGCATCTGGTGCTGCGTTTGGGAGGACTCATCGCCCTGCTCCAACTGCGAATGCAGGAATTGCACGTAGTGTTCGAGTCCGGCGTCCAACTGGACAAAACAAGGCAGCTTGTCCAGCATCGGCGCCAGCGCTGAGGGAATGTCAGCGACCACGAACCGATTGGCATTCGTTGCTGCGAAATCGTGATCGTGCCCAGCGGCGATGATCGCGGCTTTGCCACCGCTCACTTCCCCCGCTTTACTGTCGACCGACAGCGACAGGGTACCCACTAACGGCAACACCAGTTGATGGTGATCATGGGCATGTTTCTGGCCCTGATCACCATAACTTTTTAGTTGGAGGTTCGTTCGGACATTCGACATTTTTTACGTCCGAGTTAGACCGCTTTCAGGTGCCGACCACAGGGCGAATTCGCCATGATGTCATGCCAACGATCCCGAAGAAGTCGCTCCAGAAGTTCACGCATCCAGATAATGCCGGGGTCGCGATCATGACGGGCGTGCCAGATCAGGTAAAGACTGGTGGGATCAATCTCGAACGGCAACTCACCCATCCAAAGCCCATTTACAAAACCACAATCCTGACTGATCAGCTCCGGTACCGCCGCGATTAGATTCGTGTCTCTCAATATCTGCGGCACAATGGAAAAATGGTTAACCGTGGTAGCAATTCGGCGACTCTGCCCCTTTTGATCCAGGTAACTGTCTACGAAGCCATGAGCATCGCCTGACATGGACACCAGTAAATGGCGCGCGGACAGGAACTCTTCCATGGTGATGGGCCTGCCCGCCAGCGGATGGTCTTCGCGCATGGCTAGAACGTACCCACCCTCGAACAACCAGGTACTGCGCAGGCTATGGTCATGCTGGTTCAACACACCAACCGCCAGATCAACATGCGCCTCTCTCAGATCGTCATAGCTGCCATCTGGGGTGTACGGAACCGCGTGCAGGTCAACGCCCGGCGCTTCTCGCTCAAGTAACTCTATGAGCGGCCGCCAGATCATTTCCACAATGACATCGGTCGCAGCAATCCTGAACTTCCTTTTGGAACTGGCCGGATCGAACTGGGTAGCACTCACCGCGTTGGTTAGAGCGTACATCGGGTTGCCAACCTGGTCCCAAAGGCTCAGCGCGTAAGAGGTGGGCTCAATATTGCGCCCTTTTCGGACGAACAAGGGGTCGTTCCAGATCTGGCGCATCCGAGAAATCGCGTTCGACACCGCCGGCTGTGTCATGGCAAGCCGCTCTGCCGCTCGGGTAACCGAGCGCTCAGTCATAATGGCATCAAAAATATAGAGGAGTTGCAGCTCCTGCGTTTTCATCGGGTGGCTTCCTGGATGAGGACGGCTGTCGCCAATAAGTCTGCCCAGCAATTACCTAGGGCGCAACTGAATCGCAAAAACGCCCTGTCGAAGTGACAGGGCGTTCAAGCGGCTTGGTTTGTCAGATATTGCCTTTAACGAAGGTTCGCAATTGCCCCAGGCTGCCAGCGCCAGTTTGCCGGGCGATAACACCACCGTCTCGGAACAATGCCAGCGTCGGGATGCTTCGGATCCCCATGCGGGCAGCCGTTTCGGGACTGTCGTCCACGTTCACCTTGGCTACAACCAATTCCTCGCCAAACTCATCGGCGATCTCCTCAACGATCGGCCCCACGGTTTTGCACGGGCCACACCAGGGTGCCCAGAAATCCACCAACACCGGCTTGCCGTTTTGGCTAACAGCCGTCTCAAAATTGCTGTCGTTTACATCAATAATGTTTGTCATGTTGTTACTCCTTTCAATTTGCGACTTGCCCTAACCATGAAGTCTGGTCCGGATTAAAACCAATTGTTCAGACGTATACATGGCATTTCCTCAGATGATGACCGCCGCCGCATTAACGATTGCTCAGTCGTTTACTGAGCACCAGCCCCCCCCCAAGCCAAGGTGCGATCTCCCGTACCACTTTTGGTCTCCGAGCTCTGAACCCGAAGCACATAGCTCAGCTCCACACCGTTAGAGAGCGTGTGGGTATGGACGGTCACCATAATCAATCCGCCAGGCGGAAATTTCCTCGGGCGTAAAGCCATAAACGCCAAACTCCTGGGACGTACTCACAGCTATGTCGGGAAATGCAGTAAAGCGGCCCAGCAAACCATGATCGATAGTTCCGGCCAGGCGCGAATACACATTGTTGCCAAACTCTGGAGAGTTCGAAGCATAGGTAATCGCCACGCCGGCGGTGTAGTCCCGGTCTGTTTGAGTTGGAGCAAACAGATCGTTGTCCGTAGACAAAGCGTTCACAGAGTCCGGACCGGCTGAAAGGCCGGTGGTTGAGACGGCGGTAAAACCGAGTGCAAAGGCGAGTGAAAGGTAACGCATGGCCAACTCCAGTACTTCGAGATCGTTGATCGAGTTGGCGGCTATTCTTGGGAGGCAAGGCGGTGAGGACTAATAAGAAGTTCGTATTTGGAGTATCACTATTCGTGATGCATACGTAGTTTAAAAGTTCTTCAGAGTATGATCGGTTTTTGTCACTTATGAGAAAATTTCTAGGAGTCTCCTATACACAACTGTTTTAATGATGTTTTAACATTCTCCCTTGGGAAAATCAGCAGTTCAAAAATGATCCAGACGAGGATCAGGCACCCAAAATCATAACCTGGCGTGATATCACCCATACTGATTCCGAATTATTCATGGCCCACCGCAGTCCGCATACTTCACTCCATCAGATAGCGACCACCTGGTCGGTATCGATTGAAGCATTAACCAACTTGAACTCAGGAGAAGATGTTATGCGTAAATTTGCTCTGGTAACCCTCGCCTCACTAATCGCCGTAGCGGCCCTTCCTGCCCATGCAACTCTGGCAGACCGCAAATCTGACGAACCGAGCGCAGAAACTGCTCAGCCCGCGCCTTACAGTGGCCAAGTGGTCATTCGCGGCGAAGTTCGCTCTGAGAATGCCAAAAAGGACGACGCAGAGCCAGCACCCTACAGCGGTCAGATTGTTATTCGTGGTGAAGTTAAGTCCGAAAGCCACGGCTAAGTTTTGAATAGTTCATGTGCGTCTTGGCACCAGGGACGGTGCGTTTTTCCGATTACTCCGCTTTACCCGGCTTAACCGCCCTGCTTTCCATTCTGACCTCCATCCATGGCGGTCTGCTGCCAATTCGTTCCAGCAGAAAATCAATGAATACCCGAACCTTCGCCGTCAACACATTGGACTTGGGATACACCAGCCAGAGCGCTGGCTCTGCATCCATCTGGTAATCTGGCAGAACCTGAATCAGGGTGCCTTCGGCGAGTTCCCTATGAACGCTCCACAGAGCATGTATGGCAATCCCTGCGCCCTCCATGGTCGCTATCTTGTAGCTCAAACCGTCATCGATAAAGAGCTTATTGCTCCGAAAAACTGAATTGCACGATCGTAAGAAGTGAAACAGACTGAACGGATGAAACCGCTCTTTTTGATCGTCGGTTACCTTGTCGTTGTCACATTGCCTTTGGCCTTGTCCTGGTGGGTTGGTGGGCCTCCGCGCCAATTCCAACAGGAACTGGCATCCGGCATGGGCATTCTTGCCTTCTCGATGGTCCTCATGGAATTCATCTTGTCCGGCCGTTTTAAAGCCATTTCAAATGGCGTAGGCCTGGATGTAACCATGCGGCTTCACCAGATCATGGCCCGCACGGCTCTGGTCTTTGCTCTGCTGCACCCGTTTCTTTACCAGGGCACGCCCTCAGGTGGTCCACGCCCATGGGACCCCACGCATGTATTGACGATTACGACTGATTTTTCCGCTCTGTCGACAGGCATTGCCGCCTACCTGCTCCTTCCAAGCCTTGTGCTGCTGGCAATCGGGCGCGCTCAATTAAACTTTAGATACGAGACGTGGCGCCTTTTGCATGGGATCGGCGCGCTCTTGATCGCGGTTCTTCTGTTGCACCACACCGTGAATGCAGGGCGATACGGATCGCAGCCCGTGATGAGCTGGGTGTGGCTGGCAATGACTGGACTGGCTGTTGGGTCACTGCTTTGTGTTTACATCCTGGTTCCCTTACTTCAAAAGGCCCGCCCCTGGCGGGTGACCTCGGTAGCCCGATTGACACCCAAGCAGTGGGAAGTGACCGTAAAACCAAACGGTCATAGTGGGTTGGATTATAAAGCCGGGCAGTTCGTCTGGCTCAACGTGGGAAACAGCCCATTCTCGCTGAAAGAAAACCCGTTCTCCATTTGCTCAGCGCCGGCGGCCGGACCGGAACTGTCGTTCATGATCAAAGAACTTGGCGACTTCACACGAACAATCCGCCAGATAAAAACTGGAACCGTCGCCTATCTTGATGGCCCCTATGGCAATCTTTCTCTCGAAGGTCGCACTGAACCTGGGGTCGCGCTCATCGCAGGGGGCGTTGGCCTCGCCCCGCTGCTGGGCATACTCAGGCAAATGCGCCTGACCGGCGATTCACGCGAGGTAAAGGTGATCTATGGAAATCGGATAATCGATCAGATTGCCTATCGTGAGGAGTTGGATACGGAGGACGTCTTCTACGTTCTTCAGGAACCGCCAGAAACCTGGCACGGAGAAACAGGCTTCGTAGATGCGGCGCTAATAGACCGCGTATTTACGGAGAAAGAGTTCAGCGAATGGGTCTTTGTGATGTGCGGGCCGGCAATCATGATGGATATCGTTGAAGATCACCTGACTGAGAGGGGCACGCCCTCTCATCGTATCCTGTCGGAGCGGTTCAGCTATGACTAATCCAATCAAGCGCCTGAGCACGCGGCGACGGGGTTTATGGATGATATGGGCCCTCAACATCGCACTTTGCTTAATGCTTCTGGTTTTCGTATTGCGCTAGCGAGAACCTAAGTCTTCACCTTAATAGCCAGCTTTCCCGAAAAGCGCTTGGCCATGAAGTCCTCCTGAGCCTGAACCACATCACGCAACGCGTAGGTTTTTGCTACCACCGGGCGAATTTCATTCCGCTCGATGTAGCCGATCAGGTTCTCGAATACATGCTTCGGCTGCCAGGTAGACCCAAAAAAGCTCAGGTCCTTCAGGTACAAAGTGCGCACGTCCAGCTCCACGATGGGACCGGCGATCGCACCGGATACCACGTAACGCCCGCCTCGGCTCAGCACCTCCAGCAGCTCCGGCCACTGCGGGCCAGCAACCAAATCCGCCACCACGTCAATGCTGTCCTTCTCAAGCGTTTCAAGCAGAGATTGACCTCTGGGGATCACCTTATCCGCCCCCAGCTCACGAACCTCATCAAACTTGGCTTCCCCGCACACTGCGATGACCTCAGCGCCACGGCGCTTGGCCAATTGCACCGCAGCCGATCCGACACCGCCGGAAGCACCGGTAATCAGAATCCGTTCACCTGCTTTCAAACCGCCTCTGTCCAGCATGCCCTCCGCCGTGGAATAGGCACAGGGGAACGAAGCCAGTTCAGCGTCAGTCAGATCACTGTTTACTGAAAACACTTCGCTTGAGCGCGCGACGGCGTATTCGGCGTAGCCGCCATTACACTCGGAACCGAAGGTAATGAGATTGTAGGAAGAGGGATTATCGGGCGCCTGTTGCATGGGGCGCACCAGTACCCGCTCACCAATCCGGCCCGAATCCACGCCCTCACCTACCGCTACAATGCGCCCACAAACATCGGCACCCTGAATACGCGGAAACTCCAGGGGCTGTCCAGACCAACCGCCGTCTTCCTCGTTAGCGGACACAAAGCCGGCTGCGGCACCCTGATCCGTTCCCGTCGTCACGCCTTTAGAGTACCAGCCAGTGCGGGTGTTTATGTCGGTATTATTGATTGCACTGGCACCCACTTCGATCAACACCTCGTCTGCACCGGCCTTTGGCACCGCAAGATTGTCCCGGTACTCGAGTTTGTCCAGACCGCCATGACCTGTGAGCACCATGCCCGCCATAACCTCAGGAAGATCGTTCTGTTTCATGCTGCTGCCCTCACTCGTCGGTTTGCAAAAGCCCGCTGGTGCGGAATGTCAGGCTGACATCATAAGAACGCCCAATAATTCATTCAAACGAATTAATGTGATACCGTGATTCAGAATATTTGAATCATGAGCTAGTGCATTAGCTTACCTGCCCCCTTACTCTGGAACCCGCCATGAAGCCCTTGCTAAACCTCGAGTTGCTGAACACCTTCTCGGTTGTCGTTGAAATGGGCGGCTTCAAAGAAGCTGCTACCCGGCTCTACCGTTCGCAGGCAGCTGTGAGCATGCAGATCAAGCGCCTCGAAGAACAGCTGGGGCAACGGCTGCTAGAGCGAAGCAATCAGGGCATCGAACTAACCGATTCAGGGAAAACGCTCCTGGCCTACATCAATCGGCTGCTGCGATTGAACAACGAGACCCTCAGCGCTCTCAGCGCAGAGCCCTTACGTGGCCCGGTGCACTTCGGAATTCCGACCGATTACGCTCAGACCTTTTTGGATCATTTCCTGCCGCGCATGCGGGATTCCTTCCCAGAGCTGGTTCCACGCATCACCTGCGGCCGCAGCCGCAAACTTCGGGAGCTGGTGAACACCGGCGATCTGGACCTTGCGATTGTGACCGGCGAAGCCCAATTTCCAGGTGAAAAGAGCCTGTGGTCAGAAAGGCTATGCTGGTTCGCGCCAACAGGAATGCCCCTTGAGCAACAGGGCTCCCTGCCCGTGGCGTTGCTGCAAAGCGATTGTGCCCTGCGGGATCTGGCCCAGTTGGATCTGAAACACTCTGGCCTGGATTACCATCCGGTGGTTACAAGCCCAGACATGGCCAATCTGTATGCAACGGTAGAGAGCGGCCTAGCGGTGGCTCTGCTGCCAGAGTCTTCAATTTCCTCAGAGCGGGTACGGCCCTTGCGCATGGACAGCCTGCCGAACCAGCGCCTACTCACTATGAATCTGATCGAGGCGGGAACATTGTGCAAGACGTTTCTGGGTCCATTGGAGGACTGCATCCTCGAGGCGGCGAAAGTCTTACGCCAGCCTTAACACCATCAATGGCTAGGGCTTGGCCTTCTGACCAAATGATCGCATTGGAATCGAACACGCGCACGCCACCACCGTCGTGACCTTTGGAGCCCATTGATACGCCCCCGCCAGAGAACTCGAATGGCTTAATTTTGCGCTGGACAAGACACTTTAGATAGTTTTGAGTGATCACTCACCTTAATGTTCACAAATTTTCAAGCGCTGCTGTTCAGTGGCAGTTTCCCGGCTCTTCGCCATGATCAGTAGCAGAGCCCCAAGCACCATTGCTCCAGCGGCTGTATAGAGCCCCGCCGAGTAATCTCCGTTGTACTCACGCAGAAGCCCGGTGATCGCCGGAGCAATAATCTGGGCAATCCCATAAAAGATGGTCATCTTCCCCATGAATTTGGCGGGTCTGGAGGGATAGAAGCGGCCTGCCATGGTGAGCACGAGGCAAACAATGCCCACAAAGGTGCCGCCGAACAAGATGGCGCCCAACACCGTTAAGACAAGATTGGGTTCAATGATAGGCAACAGAATGCCTACAGCTTGCAGTAAACTCGCGACAATCATCGCATTCAGATTGCCTACCCGGCGCGCGATAAGATCCCAGAGTATGGCGCTTGGCGCTGCAGCCAGCCCCATCACAAGAAAGGCCCAGACGCCCTTACCTTCCAGCCCGGGCAGTTCATCAACCAGCGCAACAATGAAGGTCGCGCTGACCACGTAACCAACGCCGGCACAGAAATAGGCAACGGCGAACAGTCTCATAAAGGCGGCGCTGGGTGGCGAGTCCTCCATGGATTTCTGATTCAACCCGACGGGCACCGGCACCGGTCGCGGCAACCAACCCAAAGCAGGAATCAAAAGAATGGCACCAATCGCGGTCAACACCAGCCATTGCTCGCGCCAATCAAAAACTGTGTTCATCAACTCAACGGCAGCGGCACACAAAACCATGCCCAGGCCAACGCCACTGAACTGAATGCCCAACTCACTACGGTGGTTATTCCGCATCAGCCAATTCAGCACCAACCCGGAGCCGATAAGCATACCGGCGGCACAGCTTAAACCGGCCAGAAAGCGCAGGAACGACAAAAGCCAGAAGTTTTCAGTGAGCCCCATACCCGCTGTGGTAACCACGGCAAAGAACAGGCCTATCCGATATAGCCGATCCTTCAATGCCAGGTCACTGATCATCGAGGCGATTAATGCGCCACACAGGTAACCCAGATAGTTAATCGCGGCCAACCAGCCGCCTTCAGCCGCTCCCAGCTCTGTGTTCTCCAACATGGCCGGCAACAACGGCGTGTAGGCAAACCGCGAAATGCCCATCACCAGAATCAGGTTCATTACTCCTGCGGTCAGAACCTTGTAACGTTGGGCTGAGTCATTCATGGGCACCTCAGGACGAAAAGATGGAAACTGTTCAAAGCCTATCCTAAGGAATAACATATAGGAACTGGATTATTTGGATGCTAACTAAAGTCTAATGCTGCAATCAGAAGTGAAGAATCTCGCTCTAGGACTTGAGAAATTCCCAGCGTCGCTCAGGCTCAGCCAAGTCTTGGCCTGCATTTAGAGGAGTATCAATGACCATGAAATTAGTCTGGCTTCATGGGCCACCAGCCGCAGGTAAATTGACCGTTGCTAAAGCCTTGCAGAGCAATCACGGCTTCAAGCTCTTTCATAACCACCTTGCGGTTGATCTGAGCATGGCGATTTATGATGGCTTCGGTGAAAAGGACTTCCACGACTTCACCAACTCCATCAGACGCCAGGCGCTCTCCAAGGCCAATGAACTTGGGGTCGCGCGCATGGTGATGACATTCATGACCTGTGCGGAGGAAGATGAGGAGGAAATTGCTCGATACCTGGATTTCTTTCAGTCTGAGGGCATTGAGGTATACCCGGTTCAGTTACTCCCGAGGCATGACGTGCTTTTCAGCCGCGCAGTGTCGGTAGAGCGCCTGCAAAGCCATAAGATCTCCTGCCAGGGCCAGCTTTCTGAGTTGTTGTCGGAGTGGCAGTTCTTGCCCATTGAGCACATGAACGCTCTTCAGATCGATAATTCCGAGCGATCCCCTGATGACGTAGCCCGCGTGATCATTGGGCATCTATCGCTCTTCTGATTATTCAGTCATGCCCCTTCAATACCTCTTCAGCCCTCGCATCGGCCCCCTGCCGGGAGGTAACCGTCTCGGCAGGGGCTCCCTTGTTATCGTAGATCTCAATCAACTGGTCGATCACGTCATCGGGAATGTCTGGGGCCAGGATAATCACCTGCCGAATCATTCCCCGCTTCACCGACCACTCGGCGATGTCCTTTCGGATCTGCTTCAAGTCTTCGGCGTACAGCAGCCCCAGAAGGTCGGAGGTTTTTGCATAGTCAGTAAAGTCGATGATTTTGACCCAATCACCGGCCGGATGGTGGTTCACCATGGATCTATAGGCGAGGAAATAATCGCTGACGCTGGTCGTTGCCCAGGTTTTGAAAAGAGTGACGACTAAGCTATTCCCTTCCCATACGATCATGGTGTTGTGACTCTCTGGTAGCGACCTAAGGGCCAGGGTTAAATATACGCTTGATCCGAACAACCGGCCTCCCCAGATGCGGATCTGTTTCAGAGCTCAGCGGCAAAAAGGAACAAAACAAGGGCGACCGGTTAGCCGCCCTTGGGAACGATCTTACGGAGTGGCAGGCTGGCCTATCCCCAACTTGCTATTTGCCGAATCACGAATGGCCCGGTAGCGCTCCGGGTTATTAATCAGCGTGTCCAGGTCATCCTCGGGAAAAATTTCTTTCCTCTTTTCCTGGGCTTCGTCCTTGGTAAAAATCGAAGGCAAGAGCTGCTCCAGACAGCGCAACATTACCTCAGGGGAAACCGATGCACCAGGCGAAGCGCCCAGCAACGTGCCGTAGGTTTTGTCACTGGATACCAGGATCTCCGTGCCCATCTGCAGATCACCGTCTTTGATGATCTGCACACGCTGGCCGGCCTCTATGGCTTTCCAGTTAAACTTCTTGCTCATGCCAGGAGCGAAGCGCTCCAGCTCCTCGAACATGCTCTTCTCGCCTTTGAAGGTCTCTGAGACCAGATACTTAACCAGCGGGAAGTGTTCCAAGGCAACGTTTAACAGGCCGGGGATGTCATGCAGCCGCATGGACTTGAGGTAATCAAAGAACCCGCGCCCCTTTTCCAACACAGGTTTGAAAGAGGCAAAAGGCCCAAACAGTAGGTAATGCTGGCCATCCGCTACCCGTAAATCCAAATGGGGCACTGACATCGGTGGCGCGCCAACCGCGGCTTTGCCATAGGTTTTAGCCCGGTATTGTTCGGCCTGCTCTGCGCTGATTGGCGCCTGCAGGAACCGCCCGCCGACCGGAAAACCGGTAAAACGGCTCCGGAAAGGCAGGTGGCTTTTCTTCAACAGCGGGAAGGCGCCACCGCCTGCGCCGACAAACAGTACGTCGGCGCGATGCTGAATTTCCGTTCCGTTCTGTTCAGCTTCGATCAGCCAGCGCCCAGTGGGGCTGCGGTGCACGCGTTTCACATGGGTGCCGTACTCAATTTTTACGCCAAGCTCCTGCACCGCGTGGGCGGCCATCTGCTCAGTCAGGGCGCCGAAATTCACGTCGGTACCGGTTTCAATCACCGTGGCCGCCATCTTCTCGTGGCGAGGACGCTCCTCCATCAGGTACGGGATCCAGCTCTTGATCTCGTCGAAATCTTCGGAGAACTGCATGTTCTCGAAGAAATGGTGAGCTGACATTTCCTTGAACCGCAGCCTCAGCTCTTCAATGGACGACTCAGACACAATGGTGCAGTGCTTGGTGCGGTTGATGAAGCTCTTGGGATCTTTGATGGCGCCCTTTTCAACCAAATGCGCCCAGAACTGCTTGGCTATATTGAACTGCGCGTGGATTTTTAAAGCCTTCTCAACGGAAATGACCTCTTCGTCTACGGGGGTGTAGTTAAGCTCGCAGTTGGCTTCGTGCCCGGTACCGGCGTTGTTGAATACCCAAGAGTTACCCGCCCCGGCACGATCCAATCGCTCCAGAATGGTCACGTCCAGCTCGGGAGCCAGCTCTTTCGCCAGCGTGGCGAGAGTGGTGCCCATAATCCCCGCGCCGATGATGATCACGTTCATAAACTTTATCCATCCGCCTGATTTTTTTAAGTTTGCTCCACGAAGGAGCCGTGCTAGAAAGTGCTAATACCCGAAGGTACCATGCTTCGGCCATTCTCAGGGAACCTGATATGGCTGATACCTCGACAGCAACCAAACCACTTCGAGAACCGGGCGTAGAACTGTAGTGATCGAAGTGAGAAAAAATTGACCACCATGACCATCCCTTTGGTGTACCACCCAGACTACAGTTTCCCGTTTCCGTCCCGCCATCGCTTCCCCATGGAGAAGTTTGCGCGATTGGCTGCCTACCTGCGTGGCCAGAATATCCTGACACCGGGCAATTGCTATCGCCCAGGCCCCTGCCGCCAGCAATGGCTGACACAAACCCACTGCTCCGAGTACCTCCAGCGCTTTTATCGCAACACTCAGTCCGACAAAGAGCGTCGGCAAATGAACCTACCCTGGAGCGAGGGGCTGGTAAAGCGGACCTTTCTGGCACCCTCCGGTACCGTGCTCACCGCACAGCTTGCCCTGCAGCATGGCATTGCCTGCCATCTGGCCGGTGGTACCCACCACGCCCATCACGACTACGCCTCCGGCTTTTGCATTCTGAATGACCTGGCCATTGCCGCAAACGTGCTGGCACGCCAGAACGGAGGTCTGCAAGTTCTGGTGTTTGACTGCGACGTCCACCAGGGCGATGGCACCGCCGCACTTTTGCGGAATGAACCCCGAGCCTTCACATGCTCGATTCACTGCAAACAGAATTTCCCATTCACCAAGCAACAGAGTGACTGGGACGTAGAGCTGCCTGCAGGTACGCAAGATGAAGCCTATCTCGATACCGTTCGATCAACACTGCTGACGGCTATTGAACAAGTCCAACCCAACATCGTGCTCTATGACGCCGGTGTCGACGTGTTCGACGGTGATCCGCTCGGCCAGCTGCGCATCACCGAATCCGGCATACGGCGACGGGACAACCTGGTGCTGAGTGAGCTCAAAAAAGCACAAATTCCCGTCGCGACAGTGATTGGCGGTGGCTACGACGATGACCGGGACACCCTGGCCCGCCGCCATGCCATTGTAATTGAAGAAGCCCAACGAGTTTTCGGCCGCTAGAAGTTCTTAAAATCCCGTCACAGGTCTACCCCAATTCGGAAGTTTACGTTAAGGTAAAGGTGTTCCGATCCTGACACAGATCTCACCGGATCCCGTCAGGCTGTCTTTCGAGACTTTAACTACACTCCCACAAGGAGTGTTTTGTTCCTCAGGCCATCACCCCAGGAAGAGGATTATGACAACAACAAAATCCAAAGTTGTATATTCCCCAGTATTTACCGATGGTGCGGAATTCCGGATTCCCACCTTCAAGCTTCTGAAACAGGACGGTTCACTCTACAAGAGTGCCAAGGCTCCTGATCTAGATAAAGAGAAGGCCCTGCGTATCTACCGGGCCATGGTCACCACGCGGATTCTCGACGAGCGCATGCTTGCCGCTCAGCGCCAGGGGCGTTTGAGCTTTTACATGCAGTGCACCGGTGAAGAAGCCGCTGTTATCGGCAGCACCGCTGCGCTAGATGATGGTGACATGATCATGGCGCAATACCGGGAACAGGGCGCCCTCGCCTATCGCGGCTTCTCCATCGACGAGTTTATGAACCAGTTGTTCGGCAACGAGCTGGACTATGGCAAGGGCCGCCAGATGCCTGTCCATTACGGTTCCGAAAAACTCAACTACATGACTATTTCATCGCCCCTGGCCACTCAGATTCCTCAGGCCACAGGCTACGCGTACGGCCAGAAAATGGCGGGCGAAGGTCATTGCACCATCACCTACTTCGGCGAAGGCGCTGCCTCCGAAGGTGACTTTCACGCCGCCCTGAACATGGCCGCGGTTCACCGCGTGCCCGTGATCTTCCTGTGCCGCAACAACGGCTACGCCATTTCAACGCCCGCCGCTGAACAGTTCGCGGCCGATGGTGTTGCGCCCCGGGCCTACGGCTACAAGATGGACGTGATCCGGGTGGACGGTAACGACATTCTGGCCATGTACCAGGCCACCCAGGAAGCACGAAAACTGGCGGTGGAGCACAATCGCCCCGTGCTGATCGAAGCCATGAGCTATCGCCTGGCGGCCCACTCCTCCTCCGACGATCCCTCGGGCTATCGCAGCAAAGACGAAGAAGCCGTCTGGCGCGAAAAAGATCCGATCCTGCGCATGCGTTTGTGGCTGGAAAGCCTCAAATGGTGGAGCGAAGACGACGAAAAGCAACTCCAGGAAAACATGCGCCGCGAAGTGCTTGAAACCATGAAGCGCGCCCAGAAGCGGCCACCTCCCGCACTCGATACGCTGGTTACCGATGTTTACGACGAAGTTCCGCCGCACCTGGCAGAACAGTTCGAAAAGGTAAAAGCGCACATCTGCAAGTATCCGGATGAGTATCCAAAGAGTGCTGAGCATGCGAAGGGAGGGGCCTGAGATGTCTAAGATGAATATGCTCCAGGCCATTAACAGTGCCCTGGACACGGCCATGGCCGAAAACGAAAAGGTATTGTGCTTCGGTGAAGACGTCGGTGTTTTTGGTGGGGTATTCCGAGCCACCAGCAACCTGCAACAGAAATACGGCAAGGCACGGTGCTTCAACACCCCACTGGTGGAACAGGGGATCATCGGCTTTGCCAACGGCCTGGCCGCGCAAGGTTCGGTCCCGGTGGCGGAGATTCAGTTTGCGGACTACATCTTTCCGGCGTTCGACCAGATCGTTAACGAATCCGCCAAGTTTCGTTACCGCTCTGGCAACTTGTTTAATGTAGGTGGCCTGACCATTCGAGCACCCTATGGCGGCGGTATCGCCGGTGGCCTTTACCACTCGCAGTCACCGGAAGCCTATTTCGCTCACACACCCGGTCTGAAGATTGTGGTGCCGCGCAACCCTCATCAGGCCAAGGGCCTGTTGCTGGGCGCGATTCATGATCCTAACCCCACCCTATTCTTCGAGCCCAAGCGCCTCTATCGCGCGTCCGTTGGCGAAGTGCCCGACGAGGACTACCGGCTCCCACTGGGTGAAGCCGAAGTCATCAAGGAAGGCTCGGACATTACCCTGCTGGGCTGGGGCGCCCAGATGGAAGTGATCGAAAAAGCCGTGGAAATGGCCGAGAAAGAAGGCATTTCCTGCGAGGTTATCGACCTGAGAACCATCCTGCCCTGGGACGTGGAAACCGTTGCCAACTCGGTATTCAAAACCGGACGCCTGGTAGTTACTCACGAAGCTCCCCTGACCGGCGGTTTCGCCGGTGAAATCGCCGCCACCATTCAGGACCGTTGCTTCCTGTATCTGGAGTCTCCGATTGCACGGGTTACCGGGATCGACACACCGTTCCCGCTGGTGCTGGAAAAAGAGCACCTGCCCAATCACCTGAAGGTCTATGAGGCCATCAGGGCGAGCGTCGATTTCTAGGCTGATATCAGGACAGGAGAGTAACCATGAGTGATTTTATACTGCCCGATATCGGCGAAGGTATCGTGGAATGTGAACTGGTCAAATGGCTGGTCAGTGAAGGCGATCTGATCGAAGAAGATCAGCCGGTGGCCGAGGTCATGACCGACAAGGCCCTGGTGGAAATCCCCGCGCCCTATAAGGGCCGCGTAACTCGCCTCTATCATAGGGAAGGCGACATCGCGAAGGTTCATGCGCCGCTGTTCGAGCTGGTTGGCGAAGATGATTCCGGCGATAGCACCGCGCAGGCCACTTCGGACGCTAAAGAACCGCAACCGTCTGGCGAGCAGCCGCCTACGCCAGCCCCGAAAACCGTTTCAGCCCCCGATCAGGGCGACGATGCCACCGAAGACTTTATTCTACCGGATATTGGCGAAGGCATTGTTGAGTGTGAAGTGGTTGAATGGCGCGTTGCCGAGGGTGACGAAATCGAAGAAGACCAGCCCGTGGTCGACGTAATGACCGACAAGGCGATGGTTGAAATCACCGCACCCAAGGCCGGCCGGGTCACTAAGCTTTACCATCAGCAGCAGGAAATGGCGCAGGTGCACTCGCCTCTGTTCGCCTTTATCCCGCGCGAACGTGACGAGCCGGTCGAATCGAAAGCCAAGCCCAGCCAGGCTCCTGCCCAGGATGCAGCGCCAGCCGCTGCGCAACCGGCGGCGGCAAAGAATCGACAACGAATTCCGGCCAGCCCGGCGGTTCGTCGACTGGTCCGGGAACACAGCCTGAATCTGGCCGACATCAATGGTTCCGGCAAAGACGGCCGCGTGCTGAAGGCCGATGTGCTGGCTCATCTTGAAAAACCGGCTGCGCAGCCTTCAAGCCAGGCAACCTCTGCTGAAGCCAAGCCGACGCAAGCCAGTGATGGACGCCGACGTGCGGCGGGCGAGCAGGAAGTCCGTGTTGAGCCGATCAAAGGCATGAAAGCGGCCATGGCTCGCAAGATGGTTACTTCGGCGAGCACGATCCCTCATTTCATCTACAGTGAGGACATCGACGTCACCGACCTGCTGGCGCTGCGTGAGAAACTGAAAGTGGAGGCCGAAGCCAGGGGCTCTCGCCTGACCCTTATGCCATTTTTCATGAAGTCCATGGCTCTGGCGGTGCAGGACTTCCCGGTGCTCAATAGCCGAGTCAACGACGACTGTACCGAGATTCACTACCTGTCTCAGTGCAACATCGGCATGGCGGTAGACGGTAAGTCTGGACTGATAGTGCCCAACGTCAAAAGCGTTGAAAGCCTGACCCTGCTCGGCGTTGCTGACGAAGTGGCACGCCTGACCGAGGCCGCCCGCTCTGGCCGTGTCAGCCAGGAAGATCTCAAAGGAGGCACAATCAGCATTTCCAACATTGGCGCGCTGGGCGGCACCTATGCCTCGCCTATTATAAATGCGCCGGAAGTGGCCATCGTTGCCCTTGGCCGTACCCAGAAGCTGCCACGCTTCGACGCCAACGGCCAGGTCGTGGAACGGGCTATCTTGACGGTAAGCTGGGCAGGCGACCATCGCATTATTGATGGCGGCACCATTGCCCGCTTCTGCAATCGATGGAAAAGCTACCTGGAATCGCCGCAGTCGATGCTGCTGCATATGGGCTAACGGGCAATCATGACGCAGGCAAAACAGATCCAGCAGTTCTACATACCCGAAGAGCAATCTGTTTACCTGCTCAGTCATGACGACGCCAAAAAGCTCAAGGACTGGGTGGCGCTATGCGCCGCCCAGCTCCGCCAGCTTGGGTACCACGACATCGAGATGATCGGCAAAGGTGCCTATGGCTTCGTGTTCGCAGGCCGCCTGAGCCTGAAAGGCGCAAGCGACCTGGAGCACGTCTTCAAGTTCACCCGCATCAACCTGCCCCAGCACCTGCAGGATCGGCTGGAAGATGAAGCCTACATCCTCGAGCAAGTTCGGCACCCGCGGGTGCCAAGGTTGATCTCCTTCCAACGCGCCCACAATCAGCCCATTCTGGTAATGGAACGGGCCGCCGGCCTCAATCTTGAAGAAGTCTCCCTGCGTGAGGGCCGACTGAAACCTCGGCTCATTGTACGAATTGCCGACCAGCTTGCGGACATACTGCGCAACCTGCGGCGTGAGTCCGGCCCTGCCGGACGCCCCATCGTGCACGGTGACATTAAACCTTCGAACCTGGTCTTCGACGCCAGCACCGAGAACATTGCCCTGATCGACTGGGGGTCGTCGGTGTTCGCCCAACTGGATGCCAACCAGCAGTTCATCACCGCCAATGTAATGGAGCTGATGTCCGATAACCTTCAACAAACCAACGCCCGGCTGGGCGATGTCTATTTCATCGGTTCGGAACAATTGAGCGGAGGGCTCTCGTCACCGCGCTTTGATGAACAAGGCGCAGCCGGCACTCTGTACGCCCTGGCCTCGGGCCAGTCCTGCCGTTTCGGCCACCAGGCTATTCCGGCATCGTCGCTGGGGCTGCCGATGGAATTTGCCCGCATGTTGGACGGCATGCTGTCACCGGATCCGGAAACCCGCCGCAAGGCCGGTGATTACTACCTGAATGAAATGCCGAGAATGGCACGTACGGTAATGATCGACCTGCCAGCCAAGCCGGTCGCGCCGCTGGTTCCGGTGTGGGTACGAGCTTCTGAGCAGGAAATCGACACCGTTGTCTACAGCTCCCGGAAATCCTTCTTGCGTGAGGAAGGCGCGCCCGAAACTCTGAACGACGTTAACGACGTGCAGCTGGATCGCTACTACAAGAACTTCATGCAGGGCATGGGCGAAACTGAAAAGGCCTTTCTCGCTTCAGTCAGCAGGTTGGGCCGATACCCGGTCGAAGGTGGCCTCGCGGTGCGCTGGGAAACTGATGGTGTATACATCGATACCTCGCTGAATCTGCACGATCCGAGCTTGAAGGCTGCCTTTGTCCGTGCGGTCAACAACATGGTCTATCTGGCCCAGGCGATCTATCGCAAAGGTATCTTCAAGAGTTGCCTGTTTAACGCCCGGAACACCCTCCACATTGATCGCGCCGAACCGGACCAGCCGTTTCTGGTAACTCCCGGTATGAACCTGCATTACGAGGTCAGTGCGGCACCGGAGGTGGAAGACGAAACCCGCGTTCACTCCTACTTCGAGGACGGTCCCGATCCTGAAGAGTTTCTAGTGCTGCCAGAGACCATCATCCGGGCGTTGGAAGCGCTGAACAGAATTCACCACACCGGGATGATCATCTTTGAGGCTCTTCCCAAGCACCTGAAGATTCACAGCCATTACCGGCTGCTCGACCCAGAGCAGGAGCCGGAGTTCAGCCGGCTGCTGAATGAGATCCTCTCAGCGGTGGAGGAGATTTCCGGGCTGGGCGTGTCTGGCTTCATGAAAATGCCCTACAAAGACACCCGGTTTTTCCCTCACATTGAGCGCTTACCGGAGAGTTATTACCCCCGGAATCCCAGATCCACCAGCGTTACTTCTTAACCGATTGCCTGAATGACCGGCCAGCCCTACAACTGTCCTGAATGACGGACAAAACCTGTACGTAAAGCCGGACATCTGTATCCAGATTTCAGGACAAGTTTGCCCCCGTACACTGACAATCACTTATAAATCATACACGTAAAGATATGGTGCAGTTTTTGAATAGGTTTTAGTCGCAACTATTGGAATTTTAATAATTCCAGGCACGTTTTAATAACAACAAGGAACATTGCATGCGACTACTCCTCCTGGCCTTTTTGCTGTTCAGCCCGATGTGTTTTGGCAAAACCGTGGTCGTGATAGAAAGCTATCACGGCGGCTACAAATGGGATGCCGACTACGTTGCCGCTGTTAAATCGGTATTAGGAACAAAGCACGACATTCACGTCCTGGAATTGGACACCAAGCGGCTGAAAAAATCGGAATGGCCTCAGAAAGCGGCTGAGATTCAGCAGGCCGTTGCCAGCATTCGGCCTGATGTTGCCATTCTCGGCGACGACAACGCCTTCTCACTGATGGCTGAGCATTTGGTGGGCCAGCAGATTCCTGTTGTGTTCCTGGGCGTCAACGGCGGCCCGGACCAACACCCCGCGCTCAACCACCCGCTGGTCACAGGTATTCTGGAACGGCCGTTTTTCGCCGAGAGCATTCGACACCTTCGCAAGGTACTGCAGAAGAACGAACGTTTTCTGGTATTGATGGACGATTCACCAACCATGCGAAATGCGGTGAACGAGTATTTCGGGGATGAACGCCAGCCTACCCTCTACGGGTCGCGGCTCGATATTGTCTTGACCAATGACAAACAAACCTGGCTGGAATCAGTGTTTAACGCCCATTACCAGTATGACGCGATTGTGGTCGGCACCCATCACACCATCCGCGACGGAAACGATAACTACGCGCCGCCGAAAGACATCATGACCGAGGCCTACAACCGCGCCCAGGTGCCGATCTTCTCATTCTGGGACATCTTTGTGGGTGAGCAGGCAGGCATAGGCGGCTTCACCGTATCTGCTCATCAGGAGGGGCTAACCGCAGCGCGCCTGGCGTCGATGATCCTGAATGGGATGAAGCCAGACCGCATTCCGCAAATGAAATCCCTGAGCGGTCATTACGTTTACAGCCGCAGCGGAATGGCACACTGGAACCTAGAGCTTTCCTCGCTAATTTCCAGCCAGTCCAATTTTGTGGATTAGGCTAACCACCCTGCTCCTATAGATTGGTAGCCACTCATCACAGAGTGGCTTTTATCAAGTCTGATCAGCCGGCTGGGGAGTTCGTTGGCTCTCCATTGCCAGTAACGCCTGTTTACGCTCAAGCCCCCAGCGGTAGCCCCCGAGCTGACCATCGCCCCTAAGCACCCGATGACACGGAATCAGCAAGCCAATCCGATTCTTGCCGCAAGCCGTTCCCACGGCGCGGGTAGCCTTGGGTTTTCCAATGCCCTTTGCAACATCGCTGTAGCTAAGCACCGAGCCCTCAGGAATGGACTGCAGGAAGTTCCAGACCTTGATCTGAAACGCGGTACCACGAATATCGAGCGGGATGTCAGGTTTCGGCGCCGCGTTATCAATGTGGCAATCTAGCGCTTCAATCCACTGATCCAGCTCCGGGGCGTCTTGGGCCGAGGAAACACTCAGATTTGCTCTTGGAAATTCTCGTTGGAGCGCTTCGAGCAGTGACTCAGCGGTATCGTCAAACTGGACAAAGCACACGCCCTCGTTGGTGGCCGCCATCATCACCAGGCCCAGTGAGGTGTTCCGATAGGCATAGCTGATGCGCTCGCCCTCGGCACCTGCCCGGTACGCAGTTGGCGTCATGCCCATGCTGCGTTTGCCCTCGCCATACACCCGGCTTACAGAGCCATAGCCAGATTCAAAAATCGCATCCGTTACGCCGCTGCCCTGCCTGAGCGATTGCTTGAAATGGCGCATTCGGGCGGCGTTTTGATAAGCCTTGGGCGACACTCCGAGAACGTCCTTAAACACCTTTTGCAGGCGCGACGGAGACAGCCCCACTTCTTGAGCCAGGCTTGCCAGCGTCAGCGGTTCATCGGCTCGCTCTTCGATGGATCGCGCCAAGTCGAACATCTGGAGACGCCGTTTATCGGTGTCGGGTTCAGACACTGTCTTCCGCATTGTTGTTTCGTTTGGCATTGGCTTGCCCCCATCCTCATTCCCAAAACGATACAACCATAACAACCGGTTTCATAATCCGATTCCATCCGATTCTTGCCCAACTTTACCGAAGCCCAAAGGACGAACCCGTCGCCGTTGTTGGCACACTGTGTGGTGGTGCACGGAATACAGAGCAAATCTGTTTGATACTCAACCAATTCGCACAACCCCATCACAACCAGGGAGGGTACCCGTATGGATTCCGCCAAACTCAGCACCGTCAGCAAGGGCCTGTTTTTGTCCGCTGCCCTCGCCGTCTCTTCCCACGCCCAGGCCCAGGTCGACAGCGTTAATGTCATTTTTGCGGCCGAGAACGCTCTTTACGGCGCCGGCTACGACATTGGCCGGGCCGATGGCTGGATGGACAAAGCCCTGCAACAGGGCGTTCGCGATTACCAGGCTCGCAATGGCGCACTGAAAGCCTCCGGAATTCTGGACGCAGAGACTCTTTCCGCACTTGGGGTTTCGAACAGCTCAGGTCGGGCAGTGTCAGGCAATCTTGTCGCCAGCAAAACCGCCGCCCTGGCCGCCCTGGGTATCTCTGAAACCCAGACAAAGCCCGAGGCTAAACCTCGGCACCGTCTCCAACCCAAGCCTGCGTTCTCGGTGAAGGACATAGTGCCGGAGCCGGAGCCAGCCCCAACGCCCGTTGCCGACCAGCAGCCGAAGCCACAGGTTCAACCCCAGAGCCGGCCTACCAAACAGATAGATCCCGCTACTCCGGAAGCGACTCCCCAAGTTGCCTCTCAAACCAGCGTCACCCCGCCAGCCAAACTAGTCACAGAGTCCTCCCCAGTACCCAAGGCACAACCGGCGCCTCAGACCGTCGAAAAGCCTGCGCCCAGCACCGATCTCGCAAAGGTGAAGTCCCCTGCTCCCGAAACTGCGGAGCCGACCAGCGCTGAGACCGTCGCTTGGATGAAGCAATTGCCGAACGAGGCCACTGTTTCCAAAAAACCGGAAGACACGAAAGTAGACGAACCGATTGCACAAGCTCCGAAGGCCGAGGCGCCGGAAACGGCAACCGCTGAGGCCACGCAGAAAGAACAACCCGCTAAGCCAGATAATGACCGGAATATCTTCGGCAGCCTGTTCCATTTTCTGTTCGGTTGGATGGTTTAACGCGCCTCGGGTGGCTTTGCCCAAGAAGGCAGCACTAAAGGCCAAAGATTTATCTGGCCTATCTTCTTCAGTTTGGTTCTAATCGGCCGTTAAGTTAGCAATCACTAGAACAACTAGAAGGTAAAAAGATGGCTGCCTCTACCCTGGAAACTGTTGAGCGAAAACTGGGTGTACCTGGAAAACTCCTTATTGCCCCTGTGTTCATTCTGCTGTTGTTTGCCTTCGTCACGTTTTATTGCGTTCGGGAATTTCAAATACTTGATGAGCGCATGAACACTGTAGCGAGGGACCTTGCACCCGATACCGCTACAGCGACGGAGGCATTGATTAATCTTTACCGCATGAGACTGCGAGTGTTCGACTACTACTCTACTGGCAACGAGGCCCTCCTCTCGTCTTTTGCGGAACTCGAAACTGAATTTGACGCGCGGATGGCGGCAGCTCAGGAAGATATTCAGAACCCGGAGCGTGCACAGCTTGTTGATGACATTGATGCTGCCATGAAGCAGTACGCCTCAGCCTTTAAAAATGAGCTGGTTCCAGCGAAAAAGCAGGTGCTTTCAATTATCAAGGATGAGCTGGATGTTCATGGTCCAAACGCCTCGAGTGCGTTACGACGAGCACTTGATGGCGTGGCCAACCGAGACCCGGAGAGCCGCCTAAGGGCCGTGCTTGAACAGCTCTTGGGCGACGCATTGTTAATGCGCATGGCTGCGCAGCGTTACTTTGCAGACGGTGACGAGTCTTCGCGAAAAGCACTGGGCTATGCTATCGAGGATCTCCAGGATGCATTAGGTTTGATCGACGCCTCCGATGTTCCAGATTTCGTTAGGGGTTATTTCGACACCGCCGTATCTGAACTGGAGGAGTATCAGTCTTCTGTTGAGAGATTATTGGTCCAACAGGCAACAGTGATTCAGGTCAAGACCCAGCAGCTGGATACACTCGGACCAGAAATCGCCGCAATGGCACGGGACCTTGAGCACAGTGTTTTTGGTTCGCTGGAAATGGTAGCAGACGATGCTGATGCTGAGACGGATAAGGCTCTGCAGTTCACTGTCTCCGCATTTTCAGTGTCGGTCGTGCTTGGGCTGATCGTCGCAGTATTGATGAGCCGTTTGATGGGCTCAAGTGTGAAGCGCGCACGCCAGGAAATCCTCGGATACCTGACAGACATCGGCAATAACAAGGGTGACCTTTCCACCCGCCTAAGCAGAGGTCGTCCGGACGAGGTTGGAGATTTCATCAACGCTGTAAACTCGTTCCTTGAAACACTTGAAGACACTATTTCCAAGATCGTTAAATCTTCGCGTCAGCTAACGACCGAGTCCGAATCTCTATCGGGCATCACCGAAAGAACGACAGCCAACTCTGAACAACAAAGGGACCAAATCACTCAGGTATCAGCCGCCATGCAGGAAATGGTGTCTACCTCCGAAGAAATTGCATCAAATACGAGCGACACGGATGAGTCTGCACGCGAGGCGGCTTCATTGGCTGAAACGGGACAAGAAACCGTTACTACTGCCATCAACGCCGTATCTAATCTGGCGAGCCAGGTGGAAGAGGCTTCCAAGCGCATTCAAAAGCTGGAAGATGAATCGGGAGAAATCGGAAGCGTTCTGGAAGTGATTCAAAACATTGCAGAACAAACCAATCTGCTGGCACTGAACGCCGCTATTGAAGCTGCTCGTGCTGGAGAAGCGGGCCGCGGCTTTGCGGTTGTAGCCGATGAAGTCCGGGGGCTCGCCAAACGGGTCCAAGACTCCACCGTTGATATCGAGCGAATTGTGTCCAATATTCAGCAAGGCGCGGCAGGGGCTGTCGTGGACATGAGTAGAGCTAAGCAAATGGCGGGTGAAGCGACAGACGAGGCCGGCCAATCTGGTAAAGCGCTATCGGACATCCTGTCAGCTGTTCAGCGCATCGTGGAAATGACAACACAAATTGCCAGTGCTACCGAGCAACAGCGCGCAACAGCAGCGGAAATGACGCAGAACGTTGAGGCTAGTAGTGGTGCAATTGATAAGCTTGCAGATGACATTGGGCAAGTAAATGAGTCCAGCAAATCACTGGCAGATATGGCTGAAGATCTGACCGACTTGGTTCGTCGATTCAAGGTCTGATGAGGAAAGGTATTTCGGTTGAAGTAAAGAAAGTAAAATCGACTGACGAAGGTCTCATCTGACGATCTTAACAGCGCCCGGGGCTGACTGAGGCCTCTGCCCCAAGCCCACCTAAACCCCGGGCGCGACTGCCAGCGATTAAAACTTCCAGAAAGGTGTGTTCAGCTTTTGGTGAACCACGTCAGGTGAGAAACCAACGTCATTCAGCAGGCGACGATCAGTGGTCATCACCAGGTGCACGAAGTTGCGCTTCATACGCCAGCCTTTGTAGAAAGATGCAGCTCTTTTCATATCGTATCTCCAGTTTCAGTAGTCATGAGTTTCGGCGTTCAAAACCCTATTTGAATAAGCACCTATTCTAATGACTTGACATTACAGCCTGAATACTTGGAAACACCTATCAGAGCCGTTTTACGGCCGGTTTAACGTATTTGACGAAATAAAAACCGGGCCTGTAATGGCCCGGCCTTGCAGTGTTCGTGAGTGTTCCTCAGGAGGCGTGTCCATTCTGAACCAGAGTCTGATAAATCTGGTCTTTAAGGTGTGCCCGTTTTTGCTTTAAACGATGAAGTTTGTCATCTCCAATTGGCGCATCACGCCTTTCCAGCCCCTCTATTTCCTGGTCCAGCTCTGAGTACTGCTTGAACTTGTCCCCGAACTTGGGGTCGTTGGTTTTCAACTGATCGATCAGATCGCTGTACTGAGGAAACTCTTCGTGAAGCTCGTGACTGGAAATTCCCATAACGGTGCTCTCCTCTCCGACTCTGAGTTTGGTTCGGTGGCTTCTTTATAATAGCTGAGGCTGCCATTTTCGGGGGGCCTTTGACAAATCGCTAATAACGCTCTGTGCTTGGTGGGTATAGCATGGGTTTACGAAACACAGCATAGCTCGGGACACGCACGAATGACGTTTGCACGAATTGCCGGCACTGGTTCTTACCTGCCTGAGAATATCGTTACTAATCAGGACCTCGAAAAGATGGTCGATACCACCGACCAATGGATTCGGGAGCGCACTGGCATTGAACGTCGACACATTGCCGTGGAGGGCCAGACCACCGTTGATCTGGCCGAGCCTGCCGCCCGTCGCGCAATTGAAGCCGCCGGCATTGAACCTGGCGATATTGATCTGATCGTATTTGCGACCTCAACGCCCGACAAAATTTTTCCCAGCTGCGCTTGCATCCTGCAGGCTCGCCTCGGCATCCGTGGCTGCCCTGCCTTTGACATCCAGGCGGTATGCAGTGGTTTTGTCTATGCGTTGGCTACCGCGGAAAAGTTCATCAAGAGCGGAAGCAGTAAAAAAGCCCTGGTGATTGGCGCGGAAGTGTTTTCCCGCATTATCAACTGGGAAGACCGGGGAACCTGCGTGCTGTTCGGCGATGGCGCTGGTGCGGTGGTTCTGGAGGCCAATGAGGAAACCGGCATTCTCTCCACCCATATCCACGCCGACGGTCATTACGAAGACCTGCTCCATGTGCCCTGCGGCATTGCCGACGGTTACGACCAGGTCAAAGCCGGTAAGGCCTTTGTGGAAATGAAAGGCAACGAAGTCTTCAAGGTAGCCGTCAATACCCTCGGGAAGATCGTCGACGAAACCCTTAACGCCAATCAGATGCAGAAATCTGACGTAGACTGGCTGGTGCCCCATCAGGCCAATCTCAGGATCATCTCGGCAACGGCCAAGAAACTGAATATGCCAATGGATCGAGTGGTGGTTACCGTGAACGAACACGGCAACACCTCGGCCGCCTCCATTCCGCTGGCACTCGACGTTGCGGTTCGGGATGGTCGCATCCAGCGCAATGAGGTCCTGCTTCTGGAAGCCTTTGGCGGCGGCTTTACCTGGGGTTCTGCACTGCTGCGCTACTGAGTTACGCCCGGCACACCTGGTTTCGACCTGACTCCTTGGCCTCGTACAGCGCCTCATCGGCGCGATGCAGCAGGTCGGTCAGGTTCTGGTGCCACGTCTCGGGGGTTAACACAGCGATGCCCACGCTGATGGTCACCACATCCGCAACTGTCGACGCCTCGTGTGGAATGCTGAGAGCTTCAATTACCTGGCGGCAAGATTCGGCAACCTCGGTACCGTCAGCGGTATCTGGTAGCACAAGGGCAAACTCTTCCCCACCGTAACGCGCCGCCAGATCCGCCGGCCGATGCACCACCTCACCTAACGCATCCGCCACCTGTTTCAAACAGGCATCACCGGCCGGGTGTCCGTAGTGATCGTTGTATTCCTTGAACTGGTCGATATCCAGCATCACCAGCGTCAGCGCCGTTCCCTGCCTTACGGCTCGGCGATATTCCCGCTCCAGATAAGCATCAAAATGGCGACGGTTAGCAAGCCCGGTCAAAGAATCGGTAAGGGAAATTCTCTCCAGCTTCGCCTTGGCCTCGCGAAGTTCAGTGTTCTTGCGATCGCTCAGCAGGACATACCCGAAGACCAGCCCCGATAGCACGATACCCACCGAGCTGACGAAAAATGGAAAGGCACCTCGCCTACTTTGGTAAAAGTTGATGGACGGCACGGCCTCTACTACCCACTGGCGACCGGCGATATCAAACACCGGTGATTCGTACCGACCCTCAGAATGCCAGTTTTGGTCCGAGGAATTTCCACTACTGAAAAGCAACACACTATCTGAGCCCGAACGATCATAGACTTCAAACAGGATGTCCTCATGCAGTTCCTCACCGATCGCCTGGTCAACCAGCTCGCCAACCCGGAAGACACCGTTAATAAATCCATAGTGCTGCACGCCGTCATTAAGCGCGCGAATGTCGGCTGGTGCCCGGTAAAGCGGTGCAAACACCAGGAAACCTTTCTGATTATCCGGTTCCTGTACCAGGCGAATACCTGCAGTGGCAGCAATCTTGCCCGAATCCTTGGCCGCTAGCAGCGCCGCCAAACGTAAGGTTTCACTGGCAAGGTCAAAACCCAGGGCGGAACGATTTTCGGACAAGGGTTCAATGTACTGGACCGGAACGTACCAGGGCCGCTCCTGTGCCTGCCGAAGGCCGGTTTCAGAGGCTTCCATGATCACAAAGTTCACAAATTCATCGCGCTGGCGAAGCGTAAATGCGGGCACATCGTCGTGCAGAACCAGTGGCGCCCAGGCAAAGGCCTGAATCGTAGGCGAGCGCTCAAGTATTCTTCGCGTGAGCACTGAAAAGCGCTGGGACGTCATCTCCGGAAGGACGGCTACTGCATCCTTGAGTGCATTGAGTATCTCAAGATTGAGGAGGACTTCGCGCTCAAACACCGCCGACAACTGGGCGATGTCGGCCTCGAACTCTTTGTTAATAGCGCGGGTTTCTTCCGTATACAAAGTGCGACCCAATACAAGGCTGAGGCCGACCCCCGCAATAAGAGCAACTACAGCCCACCACAACTTGCTCGATTTGGTCATCGCAGCTTCACTTTATTGAACACAACACGCGCCAAAATCATAAGTCTCCGGGGCCCCCGCCCAACCAGAAATCTAACGGTGCACTCTACGTTTTAACTCTAGAACGGGATGTGAATTTTTGTAACTGATAAATAGCAGGTGCAGCCGGAAACTTTATTGTCGCGACCGGCCCACTTCCGTTATACTGTCTTTTTATACAGTATAACGCATTCACTGCGAGGAGTGACCATGGCGGTACAAGCAGTCTATTTTTCCGAGAGGGACGGCCTTGATATGGCGCTTAAACATCCTGACACCATGCTCTTTACGTCTAAAGCCGATGCCGATGCTCGGGATAAAATTCTGGAGCTGGCGGAAGAAATACAGGTATTTCTAAGCCGAAAGGTTGAAGGTTTAAGCGACGACCAGGCAGAGCAATGTGCCATGGCCATCGCTGAAGAGCGGGATTTGTTCCAAAAGGCCCTGAAAAAGCCGGAGCTGCTGAACGCAGAATTTCAGGCGTAAGATCGAATGTCAGATGGGCAGCCTGGCTGCCCTATTCAACTGACGTTCCAGTTACCATTCCGGTAGTGCTCCAACCCTCCATCTCCCCACCGAAACAGCCAAAGCCATCGATTCTCGACCAATTGCCTGACCTCAGTCTGCTGTTTCAAAACCCGCTCTATTCGTTCCGCCGGGGCATCAATGACCACATGAAGCCGGATAGGCTCGTGCCGCCACTTTTTGCCGTCATGGACCGATTGAAATGACAAGCCCAGGCGCAAGTCAGGGTTATTACCCTCGACGACTCCCAGGTTTCCGCCGACCACTGAATGCAGCAACTTGTTACCTGCTCCGAAGGTATCTGGAGCCGAGACTGATCCCAGATACTGCAGGTTAATCCAGTTGGCAACAATCATCGGTGCTGTCATCAATGCCTCGAGTACCGTGCCATCGTCATCCAAAACCGGATCGTAGTCGTGCAGGAAAACCCTGCCCTGGAGATCAATACCTCGAGTGCAAGACCGCTTTGCGAAAATGATTGCCGCATTGTTGGCGAGCCCCCATTCAGGCCGGATTTCAGACCAGCTTGATGTTTTTTTCACCATCGCATCCAGCAAAGTTTCGTCATTAAGGCCATTGAGCCCAAGCGCGGTTGCACGTTCTCGGCGGGTGCGACGGCCCGCTTCTTCAAAGCTCTGCTCCAACCGAACCACAGCATCCAGATAGGCATTCGGGATCCAATCCCTCTGCAGGATTGTGACCCGGTCAGTTACCGTACAATGCTCAGCGGCAACGGCAATGGTGAAATCCGGAATACGAATCCCTCTTCCAACCAGGCCAGCACGAATGACCGGATCGTTAATCAACTCAGCGGCCACACTGGCGTTCAACCCACCGTTCTGCCCTCCGCATGCACCACAAGCCAGGCTCGACTGATGCGGATTGTTGTCACTTTCGCTGCCGTGGCCCACGAACACCAATAACGACGGGAAGTCCTTAGTCTTCGACATCCCCCGGAGCATTTTTTCAGCCAGGCTGACCCGCTCGCTATCAGAAACCGGATCGCCATCATGGCGGTGGTATAGGCGACGATTGGTCGGCGTATAACTCGGCTCCTTTTTTTCGGTTTGGTTCAGGCTGTCGCGGAGGAGCTTCCATGCCCAGGCCAGCCCGGTACTCTCCACCAAAGTGAAACTCGAGAAACTGCTGTACTTGGCTCTTCGAACCGACTGCCGGATAGTTTCGCGGGAATCTGCGGCTCTGCGGAGTCTCAGATCCTGCTCCGGACTGCCGGTGGAATCCAACAGTCGGTAGGCCGGAGCCAACAAGCCAGGCAGTCTGACTTCACTGTCTCTAGGCGCGAGCGTCTGGTGCATAATGGGCATGCCAAAGAACCCGGCAAAGCCTATGGTTTCAATATTCGCAGAACACTCCTCAAGACGACGTCGCATCAATTCTGAGCGGACATCGATACAGAACACCGCCTGAATCGCAGCAGGTTTGGAATGACGCGCTGCAGGCTCGGCGCCCCGGGCACTGTGAAACAGAGATTCAACCAGCTGGCGCTTGTAGCCGTACTCAAACGCCCGGTGCCAAACCCATGCCGCATCGTGGAGCGACTCCCCTGAGCCGGTAACAGGAGCATGGCTACGGAACCGGCTCCACGCCCGCTGCCATTTGTAGCGCTGGTCTGTGCTTGCGCCCTCCACTGCGATGGCCTCCCAAACCAGAAGTACGGCTAAGAGCTCGCCAGCCATGCTGCTTTCTCGTCCTTCAAGACCTTCTCTCCAGTCCACACCTCGGCACCAGGATGCCCAGCCCACCAATTCGAACACCAATCTGGACGCGAGTTGATCAACGTCCGAGCCTGAAAGAGCAAGAGTTTTATGCGCCCAGGCATATGCTTGCAGGTGGTTCTTAGGAATCGACTTTAATTTTTTTCGAGCACGTTTAATGCCGACTTTGTGATCAAGAGTTAGGTCGTGGATGGACTGCTCCAGCCAGCTCTGAAACAACGAATGCGGCGTGTCTCGTAAAAAACCCTGTGACTGTCGCTGGTCAAAAAACAATCCGCATGCCCGCGCCACCTGCTCTCGAATCGTTTGGATGGCTGGCACGCCACCAGCCGAGGAGATCTGGCTTAGCATTAACGGAGTAGCCTGACTTACGCCTGCCTCGTCTTTATCCAATGCCAGGAACAGCTGTTCAACCTGCAAATAACTTCCCAGCTCTTCGATAGCCGCACTAAGATCCTCCTCTTTGATACGCCCACCTCGCCAGGCATTCCGATAGAAAGCCAGGGGCATGAGCAATGAGGTCTTTGAGAGAACGCCGGGTATTTGGCTGGCCTGCTCCGCCGGAAGGTGCCTGACACCCCACCATAGGTTTACCGCAATCCAACGATTCAACGGCCAACTGGGCGGAACCACTGAGCAAGACGGGAGTGCCTCGGGGGGGCGAGGCCACCCAGCAAACTCTGCTCTCTTACCGGACAAGGCTGTGTTCAACATGACTTTTCTCCCAGTGAAGCCAAACCGCTTTTTGATGGCAAAGTATCGGTATGTTGGTCCCGGATGCGGCGGGAGAGCCGAGCCGTCAGGCGATCAAACGGCAGCATAAGATAGAATCCATGGCTGACATGGATTCTGAGCAACGTGGTGACACGGCCTTCAGGACTGAACGCAATCACTGAGGAGAGCAGCAAAAGGGTGAGTAACACCAGCGTGCCGATTACCAGGGCGCTGAACGGCAATTGGAACTGCATTGGTTGGAGAAGGACTGGATCCACCAGCCAATGCAGTGCGGCGTAGATGGGCAACAACGCCAGGGCCAGAGAACTGAGCAGGAGCCTGTTGCCGATTGGGGTTCCGGAAGGAATTCCAGCTACCGCACCGCTGATCGCCAGAACCAGAACACCGCCCAGAACAGGGTTATTGCCAGCAAGACTTGGAATACCCCATAAAACCACAGCCGCCACACTTCCTGCAGTTAACGCCCAACTCAGGCGCAGCGGTGTACTGGCATTCCGGATTGGCATGACACTCGAGGCAGCCACCGTGCGACCCGATGCCAAAAACGAATGAGCTTTATAAAGGGAGTGTGCCAGCAGGTGCAGAAATGCGAGGGTATAAGCGCCCATACCAATTTCAAAAAGCATAAAGCCCATTTGAGCCGAAGTTGACCATGCCAGCGCGTGCTTCACAGAGGACTGGCTCATCATCGCCAGAACCGCAACAACGGCCGTAAGCCCACCGATAGTCAGCAACAGGAGATGCCCGGCGGTAAAACCCTCAAACACCGGGAAAAGCCGAAGCCAGAGGAACCCTCCCAGGTTGATGACCCCCGCGTGCAGCAATGCTGAAACCGGAGTAGGCGCTTCCATAACCCGCAACAGCCAGCCGTGAAAGGGAATTTGCGCGCACTTTAGAATGGCGGCAACCGCAAACAGAACACTGGCCGCATCCAATGCGAAGGTGCCGTAAGCCCCATTACCCGCCATCTGAAGCATTTCCGGAAGATGGAAGGTACCGTAGTGCCGGTACAGCAACAGCACCGCACTGATTACGCAAAAGTCCCCCACCCGGCTGATGATACATTTCTGGAGAGCCGCCAGCCGCGCCTCCGGACGATGCCCATAGAGTGTCAGCAAATGGTGCAAAGCCAGGCTGACGCCCACCCAGGCACCCGCCAGGACCAGAAGGTTATCGGTGAAGAGCAATAACAGCACGCTGGCCAGTGTAGTCAGAAACCATGGCAAGAACCGAGTCCGCACTGGATCGCCCCGAAGGTAATTATCGGCGTATCTCAGGATGACCCATCCAATGAAGGCAACCAGCAGCGCCATCCAGACCGCGAGCCCATCCGGATACAGACCAAACTGGCGACCCAGCTCAGGCATTCCTGCGCCCAACAACAACAGCATGCCTACCATTACAGTCGACACCATCGACGCTTCAAAAAGGCGGGATGCTATCCGCCAGCAATGGTCCTGTTTTGACGAACTGCTCGTCCAGCCGCTGAACGCCGCTAATAGCAATAAAGCAACCGGCAAAATCAGCCAAACCAGCAAGGCCGGTATGGACAAAAAAGTAAGATATTCCTGCATAAACGCCTCCCCACAAGTATGCGATGTACTTTGCCGGGGATGAATTGATATAAAAAATGGTTTATAACGATTGAATCGTTCTCTTATGAAGAACACCTTTGAGGCCCCTTGCATGCGACTCAATTACCACCACCTTTTCTACTTCTGGACGGTCGCGAAAACGGGCCACCTCACTCGCGCAGCCGAATCCTTACACGTGTCTCAGTCCGCTCTCTCTGGTCAAATTCGGAAGTTGGAAGACAGTCTCGGTTACGACCTGTTTATTCGGGAGAGACGAAGGCTGAAGCTTTCTGAAGCCGGGCGCGTGGCATTTGAGTATGCAGAAGAGATCTTCAGGCAAGGCGAGGAGTTGACCGAGCTGTTCCGCTCGGGCGCACAAACGAATCGGGAAAGCCTTAAAATAGGCGCTGTAGCCACCCTGTCGCGAAATTTTCAGGAGGGGTTTCTCCGACCCTTACTGGGTCGGGAAGACCTGGAGCTCATCCTTCAGAGCGGCACTCTCGAGGACCTGCTTCGCAGGCTGTCCGCACACCGCCTGGATTTGCTGTTGTCGAATCAACCCGTACAAGGGGATGAAGAAAACCCCTGGCGCTCGCGACGCATCGCCCGACAGCCAGTAAGCCTGATTGGTCGCCCTGATAAAGCCAGCAGAGGATCTTTTTCAGACCTGCTGGCCAACCGGAGCCTGATCGTGCCGGGCCGGGAGAATAACATTCGCCATGCCTTTGACCAGCTCTGTGATTATCACAAGCTTAGCCCTCGCATTGTTGCGGAGGTAGACGACATGGCGATGATGCGGCTTCTGGCGAGAGACACTCACCACATTGCCGTCTTGCCACCTGTCGTGGTCAGGGATGAATTGAAGTCCGGCGCCCTTCACGACTATGGCGCATTGCCCGGTGTGTTCGAGGAGTTCTATGCGGTCAGTATTCGACGACAGTTTGAGCCACCGCTTCTGACCCGTCTTCTGTCTCAGCCCGCAGAAGAGTTGCTGACCAGCTCGGCAAATTGGTCATTCTGACTAGCGAATGTGGTGAAAGATGTCATCCAATCGACCTGGGCAGCCCCGTATACTCGAGGTCAAACACCTCAAACAATAAACGTATCGAGCCCCTTGCATGACCAGATCCAATACCGCGTCGTACCCGTCCATTATTATCATTGGTGCCGGTTTTGGCGGGCTGGGAATGGCCATTAAGCTCAAAAAAGCGGGGATCGATTCTTTCACGGTGCTTGAAAAAGGCTCAAGTGTAGGAGGCACCTGGCGAGATAATACCTATCCGGGCGCCGCCTGCGATGTTCAGTCCCACTTCTACTCCTACTCGTTTGAGCCTAAACACGACTGGACCCGCAAATTCGGACTCCAGCATGAAATCCTTGGGTACATGGAGCATTGCGTTGAAAAATACGCATTGTCGAACCACATCCGTTTCAGCTGCCCGGTCAGCAAGGCCCGTTTCGATGATGCCCGCAATCAATGGAAGGTTACGTTAGCCAATGGCGAGGAACTGACGGCCAATGTGATGATCACCGCCACCGGTCAACTGAATCAGCCCGCCTGGCCCCAAATTGCAGGCATGGAGCGGTTTACAGGAAAGCTGTTTCATTCCGCCCGCTGGGACCACAGTTACGACTTTGCCAACAAACGCGTCGCGGTGATTGGCACCGGCGCCAGTGCCATCCAGTTTGTCCCGGAACTGGCGAAAACAGTGAAATCCCTGAATCTGTTTCAACGTTCGGCCCCCTGGGTGCTTCCCAAACCGGACCGGCCGTTCCGACCGTGGGAGCAATCACTGTTCCGTGCCGTACCGGCCTGGGATCGCCTCTACCGTTATCTGATCTATTGGAAGAACGAAAGCCGGGCCCTGGCCGTTACCAAGTTCAAGGGTTTGCTGGGAATCTTCGCCCGCCAGGCCCGTCGTGAGGCCAGAAACCATGTGACCAATCAGGAAAAACTGAAACACGTGATTCCGGATTACCAGATCGGCTGCAAGCGTATCCTGATTTCCAATGATTGGTATCCAGCCATCAACCAGGCCAATGTCAGACTGGTGACCGACGCTATCGATCACATTGATACTGACGGTGTCGTCACCCGCGACGGTCAGCACTACCCGGTCGATGCGATTGTTTGCGGCACCGGATTCAAGGCTTCGGATTTTCTGGCCCCGATGGAAATCTCCGGTCGCGCCGGCATGAGCCTCAACAAGGCCTGGGAAGCCGGCGCGTCGGCCTTCAAAGGCATTACCGTGAGCGGCTTTCCTAACCTGTTCATGCTCTATGGCCCGAATACCAACCTTGCCCACAACTCCATCGTGTTCATGCTGGAATCCCAGATTCGCTACGTGCTGGACGCCCTCGAGGCCCTGAAAAAATACCCCGGTTCGGCCATGGATGTGCGCGAGGATCGGCAAGAACGATTTTCGTCAGTCGTTCAGGAAGGCTTGGAGCACAGCGTCTGGAGCTCTGGCTGCTCATCCTGGTATCTGGATGCCAACGGTAAGAATACGGTGAACTGGCCTGGGTTCACCTTCACCTACCGGCTGGCCACCCGCCGCGTGGACACCGCCGATTATCAGTTTATTGACCCGCCCCGGAACGCCTGAGCGCACCTACTGATCTCAGTCTCCTGATTCAGCACTGACGGCGGCTTGCAGCCGACTATAATTCATAGGATGATTGGTTTATTGGTTATAGGATGATTGACACATGCTCGAAAAGATACGCAAAGGCTCCCTGGTTGATACCGCCATCGAAAGCCTCAGGCAAGCCATCGAATCCGAACACTGGCCCCTTGGCAGCAAGCTGCCCGTGGAGTCCGAACTCTCCGAAGCGCTGGGCGTAAGCAGAAACACCGTGCGTGAAGCGGTGCGGGTTCTGGTTCATGTGGGAATACTGGAGACACGCCAGGGTGATGGCACCTACGTTCGCTCTACCCGCGACGCAGGCGAAACCCTGAGAAAAATCAGCAGGACCCACCTCGCCGACCAGTTGGAGGTGCGCCTGATGCTCGAGACCGAAGCCGCCAAACTCGCAGCTACGCGACGGACCGATCGAGACTTGCGCGTGATGGAAGAAGCACTGGATGCCCGCGCCAAAGCGGGCGCATCGGTGGCGGACAGGGTTCGACACGATCAAGCGTTTCACCATGGCCTGGTGGCGGCATCCCATAACTCCGCCCTTTCTGAGCTCTACGATTACTTTTCCCATGGCATCCGGGAAACCATCGAGCGCACGGAAACCGAAGCCGATTTGCCTGAGCCCTCCCAGGAAGACCACGAACTGTTGCTGGCCGCCGTTCGTCGCCGGGACTCAGTAAAAGCGGAACAACTGGCCAGAGCCCTACTTCAACCCAGCCTTCAGGCTCTGCAAGACCGGGAATCCTGATTCATGAAATTCAAGATCGACACCTTTACCCTGCTGTTGCTTGGCGCCATCGTTCTTGCCTCGGTGCTGCCTGCTACGGGTGACATCGGTGAGGCGCTGGCAACGGCCGGAACCATCGCGGTTGCCCTACTCTTCTTCTTCCACGGTGCCGCGCTGTCACGTGAGCAAATCATTGCGGGCGCCACACACTGGCGGTTACACATTCTCATTACCGCGATGACCTTTGTGTTTTTCCCGCTTGTGGTTCTGCCGATCAACGGCCTGAGTGACCTGGCACCGTCCTGGATGCCGAAAGATTTGGGGCTGGGCTTCCTTTACCTGGGCGTACTGCCCTCGGCGGTGTCGTCTTCTATTGCCTATACCGCACTGGCCCGGGGCAATGTGCCTGCTGCCATCTGCAGTGCCGCGGCCTCCAATGTATTCGGGATGATGCTAACGCCATTCCTGCTGTTGCTATTGGTGAGCACCTCGGGCGCCAGTGATTTCTCCATTGCTGAAGCACTCAAGGACATCATGCTGCAACTGCTTCTACCCTTCGCAGTAGGCCATGCCCTGCGACCCTGGCTGGGTGGCTTTCTGGGTCGCAATGAGGGGTTGATGGCGCGTTACGACAAATGCGTGATCTGGCTGATTGTCTATTCGGCGTTTTCACATTCCGTGGAAAGTGGTCTTTGGCAGAACCTGCCGGCGAAAGCGATCATCCTGACCATTGTTCTGTGCGTCGCGCTGCTGACTCTGTTCATGATTATTGCGCGGTTGCTGGTCCGCTATTTCGGTTTCAGTCTGCAGGATGAGGCGGCGGTTGTGTTTTGCGGGTCTAAGAAGAGTCTGGCTTCTGGTTTGCCGATGGCGAAAGTGCTTTTCTCAGGCCATCCGGGCTTTGGAATGATCGTTCTTCCGATCATGTGCTACAACCAGATTCAGGTGATACTTGGGGCTATTCTGGCCCAGCGATACCGGGCCAAAATGGATTCGCTGACGGGTACCGTAGAGGATTAACCTCCTCCACCCATGCCACCAAACAGACTGGCAAGAATCGCCAGACCAACAATCCAGCCGATGACCGCCGGCCAGAAGTTAACCAGTTGAGGGGGCTGATCTGCTTCCTCGGCTTCCCTCTCTGCACTTCCGGCTTTCGGCTCTTCCGCTTGCGCGACAATGTCCTGCAGACTGGCCCATTCAAACCAGTCACCCAGAAACTGAGCCACCGGTGCCGGTAAGCTGCCATTTTCAGCCATAGGGCGAACCTGCGGCTCAAGTTGACGAGCAATTTCGCGGCGCACTGGCGCCCGGTCTGCGGGTGGTTCACAGAGAATGGCCTTCCAGATCCCCGCATCCCGACTTCGTCCTGAATCATTCAGCAGGGCGTTGATCTGTATCACAACCTCGCGAACAATCTGGCCCTCGTTGGCATCGAGAGCGCGCTCGGAATCCGGTGCCTGATCGCTTACCGAGGCTTGCGGCGCCTCAGGCTTCGGCGCGCCTCCGGTGGCTTCCCGAAACGCACGGTTCAGTTTTTCAGCTTCCTCGCCTGAGGCAAATTTCAGCTGCTGCTCGTAGGCCAGCTGTATTCGTTGGCGGTCTTCCGTCGGCTCAATTCCCAGTACTTCCCAGCAATTCATAAAGCTGCAGCTCCCAGCTCTCAGATTCATTACATTTTTGAGAGACAAACCGTGTGTAGTCCCTTACGATAGATCAAAACATGATCGCGGTGTGCCCGCTCTTTGGCTTGGCAGAGTATAGATCCTCACCCATGACCAGTTCGACAACAACGTCACCAAAAAAGTTATTCTTGGCTGTAAGCGCCGCTCATTGCACGCTTTTTCTGTCTTTAAGCCTACCTGCCTTGGCCTGGGGACAGACTGAAGAACCCGAGGTGTACCCGCAATTCCTGACCGAGGAAGGTGAGCAATCGCAGATCCCGGAGGTGCTGACAACGACTCGCCTGCGCCAATCGAAGCTCAAAGTACCGGGCACCACCACCATTATTACCGGCGACATGATTCGTGACCTTGGCATCATGAATCTGGTGGAAGTGTTCCGACTTGTACCCGGCATGGTGGTCGGCGAGTACGGTAGCAACAATCAGGTAACCAGCTACCACGGCACCTCTCAGTACGAACAACGACGGCTTCAGGTTCAGATTGACGGCCGAACGGCCTACCGCGCAAGCCTATCTGACGTTGACTGGATTGCAATGCCAGTTGCACTGGAAAACATTGAGCGAATCGAGGTTAGCCGTGGCCCGAATGCTGCTGCCTATGGCATCAATGCCTTTCTCGGCAGCATAAACATTATAACGCGCTCCCCATACGACACCGCGGGCGCTGAGGCATACACCTCGATAGGCTCTCGGGGCCACCTGCGCACCTTTACCTCAGTCGGTGACAGCACTGAAGGTGGCAGCTGGCGCCTATCCTATGAGAAACGAAAATCTGACGGATTCGACCGGCAGAAGGATGACGAAAAAGAGGAATTCCACGACGGCTTCGACATCAACAACGTCAACTTCGACAGCGTGCTGGCCATCGACAACATCCACTCAGTCGATTTTCGGGCTGGCGTGGTCGACGGTGTAAACGAAGAAGACAGTGAAAAATCGGGGAAACTGGAAGCAACCACCAATCCAGACATCATTCTCGACACCTACTATCTGCAAACCCGTTTCAATGGCGCCATTTCTGACAACCACTTCTACCACCTCCAAGCCACGTACCAGAATCAGCGTCGACGTCAGCGATGGTCGGTCTCAGTGCCTGCCGACGAGTTTATCCAGCTGCTGCCCCCGGGAGCGCCGTTCCCGACCGATCAAGGCCCCTTTGTGGCCGACTTCAATGAGGATGCGGAAGAGTCTCGCCTGGAATTCGAGTTACAGAACACCATCATTTTCAACCCCGAATTCAAACTGGTGTCTGGACTTGGCTATCGCAAAGACGCTTATGACTCAGAGACTTACTTCAACGGCCGCGGCAACAACTATCAGAGCCGGGTATTCGCCAACGCCGAGTACTCGCCCTTCGATTGGGTCACGTTTAACGCCGGCGGCAACTGGGAGACAACCACCACAACCGATGAAGGTTATTTTTCGCCGAGGGTGGCCACCAATTTCATCATCAATGACAACCACGCCATTCGCTTTGTGTTCTCCCGCGCCGTGAGAACACCGGATGCCTTTGAGCAAGATCCGGATTGGTCCTACCGACCACGCAATGTGCAGCCCCCCTTCGAGGCCTTGGAGGGCACCCGTTTCGAGGTAAAAGACCTGGTAGACCAAACTACCTCTACGTTTGGCGAAGAATTGGAAGAGGAAACCATTACCTCTCGCGAGATCAGTTATTTCGGGCAGTACCATCTGGACTCGGCCCTGATGAGCGTTGAAGTAAGGTATTTCAATGACTATCTTCGAGATATGATCAGCGGAGTGATCAACGAAGAGGACTGGTACATCGACAACAACGTCGCAGTGGATCAGGAAGGTGTCGAGCTCGAAGGTTCACTGGAGTTCTCAGGCACCCTGCTGCGCGCCACCTACGCCTATCTCGACCAGGACAGTCGCTATACAGGCGATCCCGACAAGCTGCCACCCAGCACCCAATCAAGAGCCGTAGCCCTTATGGGACGACTTTCCGCTCGTCATTCAGGGAGCGTGGCGTGGATCCAGGAGCTGCCGTGGTCTCTGACGTCGTCCGCAGCCTTTTATCTTGCACACGAGGTGCGAGGAACCCGGTTTAAGCGCGCAGACTTCCGACTCGCCCGCCGGATAGACCAGCCTGATTTCAGCTATGAACTAGCATTCACTATGCAGCACTACATCAATATGGAACCGTGGATGAGCCCTGACAACATCATTGATGAACCCAATCAGTATTTCGTTGAGGCCGGGATTCGCTTCTGAACATTGACCAAGGAAAGTATGTAAACCAGGATGGTATGACACCACACAGCAGATTCAGATGGCGAAGCTTGCTGCACATGACCCGCTATACATACAGGCGGGCCGTGTGTACCTTTTTAGGCCTTATTCTGGTGGTTTCGGCACACGGCCAGGAACCGCCCGGCCGCCTCGTATATCTAGCCGGATCTGGAAGTACCGCTCTTGATCAGCATATTCGGTCGTTACTCGTCGACCAATTAAGGAGTGATATCACCCTTACCCCGATCTCAGACGATCAGTTCCCAATGATCAAGAACACCCCCGTTATCTCCATCGGCCCTGCCGCGTTTTCCCGGGTGCGCCAGGCCAACCGTTCGATACCCATTTTGGCCATGCTGGTGAACCATTCGTTCATCGATGTTTTTGCAGTCAGAAACCCGGGGCAAATTTCCAGCGTCCTCTACGACGTTCCACTGCTTCGCCAAGCCCTGACCGGAAAGGCGATATTGCCGCAGGCCAACACTGTGGCAATCCTGGCCACTACCGCGACGGTAGAACTTTACGAACCCTTGATTGACGAACTTCCCGCCCACGGGATGCGAGCACGGGTTTTCATCGTCGACAATGAAGACGAACTGATCCCATCATTGGTAAGAGCACTTCGCTACGGTGACTTCCTGCTTGCAGCGCCTGACGAAGCCATCTATAACCCCCGCACCATCAAACACATCCTGCTGACCGCCTATCGACGTAACAAGATCGTTATTGGCCCAAGTCAGGCGTATGTAAAGGCGGGTTCGTTGGCCTCAAGCTACGCGCCCTTTGCGGAAATGGCGGCTCTGGGCGCCAATATGATTGAACAATATTTTGCTGCAGGCGAATTGCCCGCCCCATCGTACCCGCAAATCTATCGCGTTGAGGTTAACGATCAGGTTGCTCGCTCAATGAATATCCCGCTTCCTGAGCGAGCATTCTTGAGCCAGACCATAGAACAGGAACTCACCGGAAATAGGGGGCCACAGGATGAATAGTCCAGAGATGACCCGGCCGACCCTATATCGCAAGCTCCTGCTACTCGGCGCCCTTCCTGCGATCGTCATGTTTATAGTGTTGATCGCGTTTTTCACCTCGGCTCGATTGCAGGATGCCCGACAGCAGTTGTCCGACAG
The DNA here is from genome assembly GCF_016820575.1 of Marinobacter sediminum. Lineage (GTDB taxonomy): Bacteria > Pseudomonadota > Gammaproteobacteria > Pseudomonadales > Oleiphilaceae > Marinobacter > Marinobacter sediminum. The sequence continues at coordinate 1,074,519 of NZ_JAEMQH010000002.1, forward strand.
CAGTCAGATGTTTGCGGACAGTTTGGGCCCGGTTCTGGAGTACGCTGTGGTTTCGGGCAATAGTCAGGCCCTGGAGCAGGTTTTATCCCAGGCACTGAAACGGAGCAAGGCAGACTGGATTGAGGTGACCAATGTCTCGGGTGACCCGATCGGGTTTGTCGCAACCGATTCAACCAGCATCCCGATTAATCCTGGCAGTTACGACGTTTTTGACACGGAAATTTTGCAACAACCGTTGGACCTGGATTCCGGGCGAACGACCGAATGGTTCACGCCGGAATCCGGGCTCAGGGCAAGTGCGTTACGAGTTGGCACGGTTCACGTTGGGGTCAACCGGGATTTGTTAGCGGACCGGCAAAGAGACATTGTCTGGACCTCGCTGGCGGTGGGCGCCTCGCTCTTACTGTTTACGATGCTGATCATTCAGCACCATCTGAACACCATACTCTATCCGGTTCGACAGCTATCTGGCCGGATTTCACGCTTGAGCAACCGGGACTACACCAAAGGCCCTACCGGCAATAGGAGTAGCGCACAGGAAGTTGTTGACATTGAGCGACAACTAAATGAACTGGCAACCCACTTGGCAAACCTCGAGACTTCCCGGGAGCAAACCCTGGCTGCCTCAGAGAGCGCGCGCCAGAAAGCGGAATTAGCCAATCAAGCGAAGTCGGAATTCCTGGCAACCATGAGCCATGAACTCCGCACGCCGCTCAATGGCGTACTGGGTATGATCGATCTGGTGCAGGAGGATTCCCTGACACCCCGTCAGCGGGATTACCTGACCACCGCGCGTCAATCCACCGAGGATCTCCTGACGGTTATCAGTGACATCCTTGACTTCTCCCGCATGGAAAGCGGCACGCTAAAGCTTTCCCATCAAGAGTTCGATCTTCAGGATCTGATCCGAAACTGCACAGCTACCTACCGCCAGGTCGCGGAGGAGCGGGGATTGTCCCTCAGCACCAACTTCTATGGTGATTGGCCCAAAAAACCCCTGGTGAACGGCGATGGACCCAGACTGCGCCAAATCATTGCCGGTTTGATCGATAACGCTATCAAGTTCACCAACGACGGAGCCATCTTCATACAGGCAGGCTGTTTTGGGCTTGAGGATAACTGCATCATCCTCAACTTCGCAGTGAGTGACTCGGGCTCTGGCATTCCTATTGACCGGCTGCCGGATATTTTCAACTCCTTTGAACAGCTGCAGCACGGCGACGACCGGAGCCATGGCGGAACCGGCCTCGGGCTGGCCCTGATCCAGCGGCTGGTGGAGCTGATGGGCGGCCACATCAAGGTTGATACAGATCTTGGCAGGGGTTCATCTTTCCGGTTTGAGCTGCCGTTCGAGCTGGCAGCCACTGCCGACGCCCCACCCCACGACAGTCAGCCAACCAGAGAACGGCGATCTGGTTTAGCACACGCACTGGTTGTTGAAGACAACCCCGTTAACCAGCGCGTAGCAAAAGCCATGTTAACCAAGCTGGGTTACCAGGCCGATTCGGCCGACAACGGAAAAGATGCCCTCAACCTGATCCGCAATAATCATAGGGGCTACGACGTCATCATGATGGACTGCCATATGCCGGAGATGGACGGCTACGAAACTACCCGTCGCATTCGCGAGTGGGAACGGAGCAGTGGGCGGTCGGGTATTCCCATTATTGCGCTCACCGCAGACGTATTGCCGGGCACTGACAAAAGTTGCCTGGAGAGCGGCATGAACGACTACGTAGCCAAACCGGTACGGAAGGAAAATCTACGAAAGGTACTGGGTCGCTGGGTCAAGGACTGAAGGCGATGTAAAAACGTAGAGGATGAGCGCCCTTCCCTGGGCGCTTGCAGCTTTCAGACCACAGCTTCTCTCATGGTCACAAATTCCTCTGCAGACGTCGGATGAATGCCCAGGGTTGAGTCGAACTGAGCCTTGGTAGCACCGGCCTTGATAGCCACTGCCAGGCCCTGGGTAATTTCGCCAGCATCCGGTCCCACCATGTGAGCCCCCAACACTTTGTCCGTTTCGTCATCAACCACGAGCTTCATCAAGCTACGCTCGTCGCGACCACTCAAGGTATATTTCATCGGCCGGAATTCCGAACGATAGATACGCAGCGTATGACCCGCTGAACGGGCTTCATCTTCCGTCCAGCCGACGGTACCGATGTTTGGCTGGCAGAACACCGCCGTCGGAATAGCCGAATAGTCCATATCGCCCTGGCCATCACCGAACAACCGGCGCGACAGCACCATCCCCTGGGCCAACGCCACCGGCGTCAGCTGCGGTGTGCCAATCACGTCACCCAATGCAGTAATGGAGGGTACTGCGGTCTGAAAATGATCATCGACCACCACATGCCCGGATTCGCTCAGCTCCACACCCAGCTCGGTTAATCCGAGCCCTTCCACCAGCGCTTTCCGGCCGGTTGCCGCCATCACCAGTCCGGTCTGCAGGGTCTCGCCATTGTTCAGATGCACCCGGTATTGATTGCCTTCCGACTCCACCGAATCGATATTGACCTCAAACCGGAGATCAATGCCCTTTTTACGCATCTCCTGTTCGGTGAATTTGCGAATGTCGGTATCAAAGCCCCGCAGGAACAGGTCTCCCCGATACAGCAAGGTTGTCTCAACGCCAAGACCGGCCAGAATGCCCGCAAACTCAACGGCTATGTAACCACCGCCCCAGATCACGGCGCGCTTGGGCAACTGCGGCAGGTAGAACATTTCATTAGAGGTAACCACACATTCCTTACCGGGAATGTCTGGCACCACAGGCCAGCTCCCTGTCGCAACCGTCACATGCTTTGCGGTGTAGGAGGTATCGCCAACCACGACTGTATTGGCATCAGAGAACGACGCCGTGCCCTCAATGATGGTCACGCCTGCGTTCTGCAGCATGCGGCCATAAATACCGTTCAGCCGCTCGATTTCTGTGTTCTTGTTGGCCACCAGTGTTGGCCAGTCAAACGTTACGTCTGAGGTTGGCACGTTCCAACCGTAACCGGCGGCGTCTTCCAGCTCGTCGTGGACATGGGCGCCATACACGAACAGTTTTTTCGGGACACAACCCACATTCACGCAAGTGCCGCCCAGATACCGTGATTCAATCACAGCAACGCGGGCACCCCGCTGGGCCGACATCCTTGCCAGGCGAACCCCGCCTGAGCCGGCGCCAATTACAATCAGATCAAAATCATGGTTGTCAGACACAGTGTCTCCTGTAGGTCATTCGAATTCAGTGGCGGCCTTCAGAGGCTGCTTTGCTTTCAGGGTGCACCTCGCGGAACAGAACATGATCCTCGAAGTCACCGAGCCTAATTTTGCCAAGACTGCGAAACCCCTCGGACTCGTAAAACGGCAAGTACCGGCTGTTCCCGGTATCAAGCACCAAGCCACTACCGCGGGGATTTTCCGCGCAGAGTTTTTCAACGGTTTTCAGAAGCAGGCGGCCATAGCCACGGTTCTGGTATTTGGGGTTCACCCCCATCAGCGGCAACTGATGCGCCAATGGCTGAGGCAGCATGTTCCGGATTTTCTCGTGGTAATCGAGGTATCGCCGTGTCGATGCAAACCCGGTTGTCAGAACCATACGAATACGCCAACTGAATTGATCTGCCAGATTCATCCGCAATTCCGGATCGCCGATAAACGCGACCGCAACCAGGGTATCGTCGACCATCACGCCTATGGCTTCCTGATCCAGATTGAAGTACAGATCAATCAGTTCTCGAATGGTGGCCCGAACTCGCTGATCGTAACCTGGGCGCCGGTGGTCGAACAGGTATTGAAACGTGGGTTCCTGCCGGTAAGCATGATACAGAATGGAGCGCGCCTCGTTGGTTGCGGTGCCATCGAGGCGCACAATCACGGGTTCTGATTGACTGCTGTTGCCACTGCCATTACCACTACCGTTAGCCATTCTCAAACTCTCCTGCCGGAACTACCCAATCAGATGGTCAGTGTTAAACGAACAGAAACCCGGCCTGGTTCATCGGCCCGGTCCATGGCCGCCTGATCAATGATTACGCCATTGCCGGATTTCAGCTGCTCCAACCAGGCCGCAACCTCGGCAAACGGAGCGTCCTCAAGCCAGACCCGGATTGCGTTTTCACCGCTCGGTTCAAAGCGCTGAAGCGCCAACCCGGATTCCCGTGCAGAGCGGGTTACCAGTGCCATGAGTGCACGGCCATCCGGCAGATCTGAGGCTCCCTGGGGAGCATCGCCATTAGCGCTGCCCAAGCGTTTGATGGTGGCTTCGTTGGCCTGCATCCAGGCAAGAAGCTCAGCGGCGTTTTCCCGGTCAGCAACCGCGGAATCATGGAAGGTGGTTGCCGGGCGCCAAATCGCGAAATACAGCAGGCCAACCAAGACTGCCACTATCAACACCAGCAATGCCTGCTGATCACGCTTTGCCAGCTGGTCGTACTGGGCAATCAGTTTGCCAACCGAGGGTTGATCCTTAAGTTTCTCAAACATTGCCTTAACCTCCTGAAACCGTCAGTCGGCCACGGGCGCCACTGGACTCATTAACCACCGAACCGATTTGGGCTTCAAGCCCCTGATTGGCTAACCCATTGCGTAGCGCACTCAGGCGGTCGTAACTGTCCGCCCGGACATCCACCACCAGTTCGCCCCGAGACTGGCTGAAATTCACCGAATTAAAGGTGACCGACTGTCCTCCCGGAAGCTCCGCGTACTCCTGACCGGTGTATTTCATCAGCGTGATAAAATCCAGATCCGGGCCATCGGAGCCCGCGACTCGCAGCTGGCCTTCAATAACCCGGCGAACATTGCCCGCATGGGTGCGCCGATCACCAGGAAACGCTTCCTGGTAGATCGCCATTGCCCGTTCCTGCAAATCACTGGCTTTGCGCTCGTGATACATCCCCATACCTACTTCCAGCGCAATCTGAACGCCGAACCAGACCGCCGCGACGGCAATCAGGGGCTTCCAGGGCTTGAAGGGGCTAGCGGTGTCCGACCGGTTGGAAAACCGGCTCTGGCAGAGATTTATCGGGTGTGACAGGTGGTGGTGATGAGCATGAGCCAGTAATTCCAGCGGCATCAGCTCAAGAGTTTCGCGACGCACCTGCAACCGCCCTGGCGCCTTGAGCTCGCTCACAATGGTCTGGTGGGTATCGAACTCCTGCTCGGTGGCATAAAGAGTAACCGGCATTTCTGCGACGACTTCCTCAGACGGCGGGACGGCAAGCGTGTGAGCGAACATGCCCAGATTGGCGGAGTGCATGCTCAGCCACTCACCACGATCACTGACCATGAGCGCGATTTCGCCATCCAGACAAACAGACCAGCCGCCTTCCGTGACCGGCAGCAAGGCCGCGTCCGGGTAGATTGCGTCCAGGCGAACGTGCTCCCAATCGCTGAACAGGCCGACCCAATGCCGCATCCGCTCGTCATCAATGGCAGCAACGCGATAGCCATCGTCGGTATGCCGGCCGAGGGCCAGGTGCACCGAATCAATGTCCTGGGCAATCTGCTCTTCCACGGCGTAGGGCAACGCCTGCTGAATGTACCGGCTTTGCTTGGCCGGAATGTCCGCCAGGCAAAACAAGGCCTCATCGCCGGGAATCAGCCCGATCAGCAAGACGTTGTCGAGGGCATTTTGACCCAGTGTTTGCTCAATTTCCCGCTGGGTATCCCCGGTGCCACGCGCCTGGGTATCGCCGCTTGCATCATGCAGCACCCAGTTATACGAGAACGCCTCAGGGTTCTGCGCGGGGTCGGCCAGTGGTGGCACTGGCCGCACGTATAGGCGATAAGACATGGCTATCCTTCTGAAATGGTGAACGGCTCTTTGGTAATTCGGTTTTTCTGGCCGGTATCCCGTCGAACCGTCCGAATTTCGCCTTCCGGGTTTCTGAAAACGGTGCTGACCATGTTCACAACCCGGTCATCGTAGGTAATCCTGGAAACGACTTCAAAAAAGCGCGTTTGAAGCCCAAGCCCCGCCGAGGTTAAACCTAGCCCGGCAAATTCTGGTAGCGCGAGAAAGTCCTGAAGGTTCAGAAATGGCTCCTCCTCTCTCTTTTCCAGAATAGCGGCCGCCTGAGCATCCGTCAGCTCCTCACTGAGCGAACGTAACACCGGTGCGGTGGCGGTGTTCACGTTAATCCCCAGCCCGGAAACCGGAAGTGCCGCCACATGGGGGCTTAATGCCAGGTAGATCTCTTCCGTCATCCCTTCCAGCAACCGCAGCTCGGTCACACTAACGAATGGCTGGTTACCAGCCCGGTAACCGGGTTCGGCCGATAAATATTGGCCATCTTCCGCTCCATAGGCACTGATGGTCTGGTCATTATCATCTATCCAGTCGACGAGTACGTCGACGTTGATCGCCGAAATATCGAGGGCAGCGAAGAGCCGGGTCAAACGTTCTTTAGTCAGGGTGTTAACTTGACCATTGCCAGTCACCAAATCGTTCAGGTTAATTCGACCACCCAGATCATCGATCTGAACCTCAACCACGCCGTTGTCGTCCAATGGCAATATTGCCGCGTTCATGGCCCAGAACTCATCGAGACTGTCGATCATCTCGCTTTCTTCTTTATCGTCCTCGTAGTCCCTGACCAGAATCTGTCGGGCGAAGGCTTCCGCCCCGAGCGCGATGCTCGTTCCCTGTTGCTGGGCCAGGTAATGCCCGGCCTTGAACACCCGAATGCTTTGCTGCTGGGTCATCCCGGACGTCAGCATCACCACCAACGCCATCGCCAGCAATACCATGATCAGCGCCACGCCACGCTCTCTGGGCGGGAATCGGCTCGTACGGACGTGTTCCATCAGCCACCCTGCCCCTGAGTACCGGGATCCGCCGAATCGTCAGCGCCCTCTTCGGCTTCTGTCTCGCTCTCCGCTTCGTTGGCCTGATTCACCACGCCCTGCGCCTCTTCCGCATTAAAGTCCGGCAGCACAAAGGTGCGTACCAGATCGCCGTAGCGCTCATGCTCCAAGGTGATTTCGATCCCCATGGGAAGTGGCGTCTCTGGGCGGCTGCCGGGCGACAGGCCCGCCATGGTTTCATCACTCGGCCATTCCGGTTGCCAGGCCCGTTGCTCGTTGAGAAAACGCACTTCAAAGTCCAGCACACCTTCCAGCAACAGTACGTCTCTACTGCTGTCTTCCTGTCCCTGATCGACCAGCGGCCAGTATCGGCGCCGGAGTTCCTCACCGGTGTATTCCCAGGCTACCCGTTGCAGTCCACTGCGGCGTGACCCCAAAGGGTTTCGCCAACCCTGCCGGGTCAGCATCAGGGCAAAATCGTCCTCCCGGCTGGTCAACGCAACCTTATAGTCGCCATACACATCCCGCGCCGGGCGATTCACTACCTGCATCAGATCGCGCTCGAGCAGCAACATGGCCCGCTGAAGTCCATCGAACTCTTCAGCCAACTCGTTCACCCGATCCCGGGACGTGATCACACCGCTTAACACCTGCCATACGCCCAGACCAATCACCGCCGTGATGGTAACGGCAATGAGAACCTCAAGTAGCGTAAAGCCACGCTGCGACCGAGTCGGGTGCGGGGGAAGGCTCATCAGTTTTGCCCCAGAAACGCTGATAAGGAGTGCACCGGCGCGGGCTCTGCCCCCTCGCTGCGATAGCGAGACACCGTGACTTCAACGCGTCTCATGGTTGGCTCTTCAGTGGCCAGCACGGCAGTGGTCACCTGCCATCGGAAAGGACCATAGTCGGTATCACGAGAGTTCTCAGAAATTCCTGGCAGGTTCTCGGCGAGACGCAGCTCATTGATCCGGTTATCCGCCAGCCAGGCTGCCAGAGTTTTATCGCGGACTCGTTCATAGCTGGAAATGTACTGGCTCCCCACTTCCGCGGCCGCCGTGGCAATCAGGCCAAACACCAGCAACGCAACCAGAACCTCGATGAGCGTGAAGCCTCTGTGATTGTTCACAAATCTTCCTCGTCATCACCGGGCTTGCGCCATTCCAGCTCAGAGACACCATCGGACGCCAGGATATGCAGGTAGTCGCTGTTTTTTCCGGCAGTAAACTCAATCTCAAAAGGTGTGGTTTCGCCGCTGGAGAAAAACACGACGTCTGGGCGTAACTCGTCTTCGGTCGAGGCCAGTCTCGGGGCATCGCTTTCAATAAACTTGGTTACTACCAGCCACTCCGGAAAACTGCCCGGACGGAACAAGCGCTCCCCGGAAGCCGCCCAGTCACCGGATTCATCTTCATAGGCGACGAACTGGTAACCCTCCTCCATCACCTGCACCCCCAGTTCGCGATTATTGAGAATCGCTTGCTCGGAGGCGGTTTGCATCAACAGGTACAAATCGCGCACTTCGTTCTTCAACTCCCTTTGCTGGGAGCTGCCGCCAAAGCTGAACACCGCCAGTGAAGCCAGCAGCCCGACGATGATCAGGACAACCAGGATTTCCAGCAGTGTAAAGCCGGTTTGCCGCGTCCCGAAGCGCACAGTCACTTATTCCTTGGTGTTCCAGGCACTGATGTCTGCCGCGTCACCCTCACCGCCTTCCTGGCCATCGGATCCGAAGGAATACAGATCGTAAGGCCCCTCGGTACCCGGGCTCACGTACTGGTACTCAGCTCCCCAGGGGTCTTCTGGCACACTTTTCAGGTAGCCATCGGGGTTCCAGTTCTTCGGCTCAGGGCTGCCGCTGGGTTTTGACACCAGCGCTTCCAGGCCTTGCTGGGTGGAGGGATACTGGCTGTTATCCAGCCGATACAGGTCCAGGGCATTGGCAATGTTACTCAACTGGGTTTCAGCAACCGTAACTTTGGCCTGATCACTGCGGCCCATGATATTCGGCGCAACAATCGCCACCAGAAGTCCCAGAATGACCATCACCACCATGATCTCGATCAGGGTGAAGCCGCGACTGTTGGTCCGCAGGTTCCTATTTCGATTCGTCATTGATTCGCTCGTCATTGGAATGGAATTCCTTCGTTTTAAGTGGCATTCACGAACATCCGTCGGGGCTTAACCCACCAGGTTGCTCATGTTCAGAATTGGCAGCATGATGGCCAAGACAATAATCAGCACCACCACGCCCATTATCAGCAGCATCATTGGCTCAAACAAACCAACGATGGCCGCAATCTTTGATTGCAGAGTGTTTTCCTGCATCCGGGCCGTTCGCTCCAGCATACTGTCCAGCTCACCGCTGGCCTCACCGCTTGCAATCATGTGCAGCATCATCGGTGGGAAGTACCCGGTTTGGTCCAGAGAACGATGCAGCGATCCGCCCTCACTGACCTTTCGCGCCGCATCCCGCAGTTCGCCCCGCAAATAATCGTTGGACAAGACTTCGCCCGCAATCCGCATGGCCTCTACCAGAGGCACGCCACTGGTGGTCAGGATACTCAGGGTGCTGGCGTACCGAGCCGTACTCACGCCCCGCACCATGCCGGAGAATAACGGCAGATGCAGCAGGCGTTTATGGAACTTCAGCCGGAAAGCCGGCCTGCTGAGCGCTAGCCGGAACGCGATCACCGCAATGATCAAGAGAACCAGAAGGTAGATACCGTAGCTGCCGAGGAAGTCCGATACATTCAGCATGGCCTGGGTCAGGGCCGGCAGATCCTGCCCTTGCTTGAGGAACACCTCAATGATGTCCGGCACCACGTAGGTCAGCAGGAACACCACGATGGAAATCGCCACCACACTGAGAATGATGGGGTAAATGGCGGCAAGCTGGATCTTTTGGCGGGCTTCCTGGCGGCTTTCCGTGTAGTCGGCCAATCGATTCAATACCAGATCCAGGTGGCCGGCGTGTTCGCCCGCGGACACGGTGGATCGGTACAGGCGCGGAAAGGCGTTGGGGAATTCCCCCAAGCTCTCAGCCAGGCTGTAGCCTTCCATCACTTTTGCCCGAATAGCGATGAGCATGCTGCGAATACGGGGCTTGCTGGACTGCTGTGCGGCTGCCGACAGGGCCTGCTCCACCGGGATGCCAGACTGAATCAAGGTAGAAAGTTGGCGAGTCACCAGGGCAAGATCGGCCGCCGCCAGTGAGCCACGACGGCTGAGGGGGTTGGAGCGTACCTGTTTCTCCGTCGAAGGCTCGACGGCCAGGGGGGTTAAGCCTTTCTCACGAAGTTGCTGACGAACCGCTCGCGGCGCATCCGCCTCCATCACGCCGGTTTTCTGCTTGCCCCGGGTATCAAGTGCCTTGTAATCGTAAGCAGGCATGGTTTATCGGCCCCGGTAAGTAACGCGCAGAACTTCTTCTACACTGGTCACGCCATCGAGAATTTTCTGCACACCGTCTGCGTGGATGCTCGGCCCCCGCCTGCGGGCTGCCTTTTCCAGGTCCAGTTCGCCGCCCCGCTTATCAATTAATCCGCTTATTTCGTCGGTGATTTCTACCACCTCATAAATACCAATACGACCGCGATAACCCAGGTCGTTACAGTGTTCACAACCTTTCGCGCGGTAGAGAGTCGGCGGCAATGACGGATCCAGTTGCAGGAACTCACAGTGCTCTTCCGTGGGCGTGTAGGCCTCACGACATTCGGTGCACAGCACACGAACCAGGCGCTGGGCCAGAATACCCACCAGACTGGACGAAATCAGGAACGGCTCGATGCCCATGTCCATCAGACGGGTAATAGCGCCCACCGCCGTGTTGGTGTGCAGAGTGGAGAGCACCAGGTGGCCGGTCAAACTGGCCTGTACTGCGATTTCAGCGGTTTCCAGATCCCGAATCTCACCGATCATCACGACGTCCGGGTCCTGACGCAGGATGGCCCTGAGCCCGCGGGCAAAGGTCATGTCGACCTTGGTGTTAACCTGGGTTTGTCCAATGCCGGGCAAATCGTATTCGATAGGGTCTTCAACCGTCAGGATGTTGCGACTGCGGTCGTTGATTTCCTGCAGAGAAGCGTAGAGCGTGGTCGATTTACCGGAACCGGTGGGGCCGGTAACCAGCAGAATGCCGTAGGGCCGATGGATCAGCTTCCTCAGCACTTTCAGATCGTCACCGGACATGCCCAGTGATTCCAGGCGAATCGCGCCGGCCTGTTTATCCAGCAGACGCAGTACCACCCGTTCGCCGCTGGACGAAGGCATGGTCGACACCCGGATATCCACTTCCCGGCCGGCCACTCTCAGGGCAATCCGGCCGTCTTGCGGAACCCGCTTTTCGGCGATATCCAGCTTGGCCATAACCTTGATACGGGACACCAGCAACGGCGCCAACGCCCGTTTGGGCTGCACCACCTCACGCAGAACACCGTCAACCCGGAACCGCACAACCAATCGCTTCTCATAGGTCTCGATGTGAACATCGGAGGCACTGGTTTTGACGGCTTCAGTCAGGATGGCGTTGATCAGCCGAATGATCGGCGCATCGTCTTCCTGCTCCAGCAAGTCCTCGGTTTCGGGAACGGATTCTGCCAAGGAGGCAAGGTCCATATCGTCACCGATGCCTTCCACCATCTGCATGGCTTCAGCGGAATCGTTCTGATAGGCAGCGTTCAGGGCGTGGTCGAACCGGTCGGGATCGATGGTGGAGAACCGTGCTCGGCCACCGCTCACGCGGTTGGCTTCCGCAAGAGCGGAATGCGAGGCACCGGGCCGAATCAGGATGATCGGGTCCCCTTCCTCCGAGCGCGTCAGAATAACCCCATTGCGCTTGGCAAATGTAAAAGGAAGACGGCCCAGCGGAGCATCCTGCTGCTGAAATTCAGTTTCTGTAGTCAAGGTCTTCCCCGTCCCGAAATTCTTTTTTATTCAATCAATTCAGAAAGGCTACCACAGGATATGGACCCGCTGAATAACTCTATACACTATACTGCCAATAATTCATTGCCGTCTGATAACCTGTGGACTTTTTCCGCCCACACAATTTTATTCAGGAAGATCAATGCCCTTTAATAACCAACGGCTTCCTCTCCTTCTCACCGTTATCGCGGGCGCGGCCATGGTGGGTGTGACAGCCTGGCAGGTTTATAGTTTCTCCCTCGCCCAGAACCAGGCAGCGTCATCGTCGGACACGAAGCAACTGGTTCGCGAGGGCCGGGATCTGAGCCAGGCGCCAGAGGTGGATCTGACCACACTGGCGTTGTTCGGAACCGCCAGTCAGGAAGGTGGCGCCGGACCGGTCGAGACCGAAAACCTACCGGAAACCAACCTGCGCCTGTTTTTAAGGGGTGTGATGGCGGCCGACGGCGAATTCCCCGGCAGCGCCCTGATTGAAGACCAGAAAGGCAACACCGAAGCTTACCCGGTAGGCGACGAATTGCCCGGCAACGCCAAGCTTCGATCCGTGCACGCCAACCGGGTGGTCATAGAGCGCGGCGGCAAGCTGGAGAACCTGTTCTTTCCAGAAGAAAAAAACCGTTCGGGCATGAGCGTGGCGTCCGGCAATCAGGATGAGCCAGCGCAATCCGAGCCAGAAGCCCAGATACCAACATCCAACCAGGAACCCTCACCTGCCGCCGATGAACAGCGCAGAGAGGAAATCCGCCGGCGCCTTGAACAACTCAGGGAACGGCTGCGAAATAACAGCAACTGAGGCCACCAATGGGCACTGCCGCTCCTGCACTTCGGCACCCTGCGTCACTGTTACCGGCTCTTATGCTGGCAGCTGCCTTGGTCGGTGCTTTCGAGCTTAGCAGCCGCCTGATGAACTATGTGCAGCAAGAATTCGGCACCGAGGCCTTCGAGCGCCTGGAGAACTGGCAGCGACTGCACAAGCTCGCCTCGAATGCTCCGGTCGAACGCCAACTCGAGCTTGTGAACCGCTTTTTCAACCGCGTTAAATTTGTCAGCGACATCCGACACTGGGGCGAGGAGGACTATTGGGCCACGCCAGTGGAACTGCTGACCACCAACGCCGGTGATTGCGAAGACTTCTCCATCGCCAAATACCTGACCCTGAAATCCATGGGTGTACCGGATGACCAACTGCGTGTTGTCTATGTAAAAGCGCTGGAGCTGAACCAGGCCCACATGGTGCTGGCCTGGTACTCGGAACCCGACGCTGATCCGCTGATCCTCGACAACCTTATAAACGAGATAAAGGTTGCCTCTCAACGCACTGATCTTGAACCGGTTTACAGCTTTAATGGTGAGGGTCTCTGGCTTAACAACTCATCCGGCGGCGAAGGCGAACGCATCGGCGAGGCGCAGAAGCTTTCGCGCTGGCAGGAACTGAACGAGCGCCTGACCGACTCCCTACAGCAATAGCAACTTCCACCTCTGGACGCTCATCGATTTTTCACGAAAATGCTTTATACTGTGAAAAATCGACAAAGGAGCTCTATGATGAGTACTGCACAGCTCCCCAACGAGCAAACCCATGACAAAGCACTGCTCGCCAAAGCGCTGCTCAACGCCGGTAAAGCCTTCGGCTTCAATCAAACCGAACTGGCCGACATTGTGGGCCGGAACCGGACCGGTCTGGTTCGGGACGGCATTGATCCGGCTAGCAAGTCAGGTGAACTCGCCCTGCTCTTTATTCGCCTCTACCGCAGCGTATTTGCGCTGACCGGGGGTGAACCTGCGGCCATGAAGCACTGGATAAACACCGAAAACCGCTACTTCGATGAGGTGCCCCGGCAGCTGATCAGATCAGCCGAAGGGCTGGTGCGGGTTAATCACTACCTTGATGCCATGCGAGGTAAGGTGTGAATTATGAAGAACGCATCTACGAGGCCCTCGAACCGCTGCAGGGAACAGCTTACCGGGTGGTGGAGTCTCAGGAGGAGATAGCCACCACGCGTCTGGTCGACAACATACCGGAACAGGCCCGCCTGGAGGAGTTACTGGAGGCTACCAAACCGACCCGCGCCAAAGGCACCGACAACCTTCACTACCTGCTGGCTACCCCATTTCGCTACCCGCCTCTGAAACACGGGTCACGGTTCGGCCGGGCGTTCGAAAAAAGCCTGTTCTACGGCGCCATGACCATCAACACCGCATTGGCCGAAACTGCTTTCTACCGCTTTGTCTTCGTCAGCCACCTGAGCGTGCCGTTTCCAAAGCCCCTGCAAACCCTGCACACGGTTTTCGGCGCCAGAATTCGGAGCGAATATGGGGTGCGCCTGCATGTTCCTGCCTGGCAGGATCTCCACGAACCGCTTACCCATCCTTCGAGCTATGCCCTGACCCAATCCCTTGGCACCCAGATGCGGGCGTGCGGTGTGCACTGCTTTCAGTTTCTGTCCGCCAGAGCCCGACAGGCAGAACTCTACCGCCTGCCCTACGATGCCGGCGATGGCATGGAAGGCATCAATGTCGCGCTATTCGAGCCAAGCGCTCTAAAGGACCGGAAACCCCGGGAATCATCCCGGCTGATTATCGTTACCAGTCCCGAATCCGTGTCCATGAGCCTCACGCTGGCAGACGGTTCCCGACAGGTTTCAGAGTTTGCCCTGAGCAGTTTTCTGATAGACGGCACGCTGCCTGATCCTGCTACGTGACACTAAGGCGCTATTCTTCGGGCACGTTATAAGCCACCTGGGCATAATTAACAGCGGCTACCATCATAATCCCCCCAACCATGTTGCCGAGCAGGGTTGGCGTGAAGAACTGGAAAAGAAATTCCCCGATACTGTGCGAGCCACAAAATACCCCATAAAGCGCAGCCACGGAGCCAGCGATAATATGGGGGAAATGCGCAAGGCCAATGACATAGGTGACCAGAATAATCACCAACACCCGCGCGGCCTCAGCGAACGGTAGCAGCCAGAGCATCAGCGCCACCAGCCAGCCGGCAAAAATTGCCCTGACAAACATGGTGCCAAAACCATGGCCATATTCCCGAGCAGCAATGGCTTCAAGTGCCCCATCTATTTTGGGGTCGAGCACGTCAAACCAGCTCAGGGCCCCAGCGAAAATCGCGGTACCCAGCATATTGAAACAAAGAACAACGCCCCACAGTTTCAGCGTGCCCGAGGCGGTGGGCAGATTCCTGACTCTCAAAACCTCAAGCACCGGCGTCAGCGTGTTTTCCGTAAACAGCTGCTGCCGCCCAAGAATGACGAACAGAAAACCGATCGAGTACCCGAAGCTGCTGATAATCGGACGCCAGGGCGCCTCTGGCGTATAGCTGTAGAGAAGCGCCTGGGCAATCAGAGAGAAGCCCATTGAAAGGCCTGCGGCCAATGCAGACCAGGCTAAAGCAACCAACGGTCGATTCAGCTCTGATTCGGCCTCACGCCGAATGGCCTCATACACCACAGCGGCACTGGGTGCTTCTCGACGACGAGCATCTCGCTTTTCACTGGAATCCAGAGCCTGGGCCGTTGGTTCGTCCTGATCCATAGGAGATATCGCTCGTTAGGTGGTGGAACTTTAGGTTGCGTTGCAGGCAAGCGAGAGTCAACTGGGAGAACCATAAACCCTTCTGCTCGTATGAATTCTGAACAGAGTAAAGAGCACAGAGAAATGCCTGAATTGCAGATCAACTTGAGACATAGGAATCAGCTTTCGGTATCGGGAGTGAGTATGCAGTTCGAACGGGAATTGCGCTGCAGCCAGGCTGGCGAGACCGGTGCAGTCTGGATTTACCGGGGGATTCTAGCGACTCGCCCCAAAGGTGAACTGAAGACTTTTGCCCGCGATCACCTCGCTGGGGAGAGCGAACACCTTCACTTTTTCGAGCAATTGCAGTTCTGCTACCGGCCGAGCTTGATGTTGCCACTCTGGCGAGTTGCAGGCTTTTTAACCGGCTTCCTTCCGGCCATTTCAGGAAGGCAGGCGGTTTTTGCGACCATTGAAGCCGTGGAAACGTTCGTCGATCAGCATTATCAGCAACAGATCGAGGCGCTGGAGCCCCTGGCATTGCGTGATTCTGAGAGGGCGGTACTCGCAGGCTTCGAAAAATGCCGGTTCGACGAGATTCACCATCGCGATGACGCAAAACACAGGCGATCAGCACATCTCAGCACCGCCTTACGCCTATGGGTTGCACTAACTAGTTGGTGTTGGGTCCAGAGCGGCCGTTCGAATTGCCAGATTGCTTTAAGAGCCGTCCTATGAGCCTGATATCCAAACCGTTCGATGACAGTGGCGTAGAAATGGTCGATGACATCGCTCGATATGGCACATCAATTTCTAAACGGATAGAACAGTTTCGCCAGCGAAGCCATCTCCGGGGTGAGGCAACCAACCCACTCTCTGGCTTGGAAGTCACTCTGGTTCTCTGCGATATCTTAGGCGAAATCATCGACACCTCCGCTCACGAGGAATATCGCACAGAATGTGCCCGCGCGGCCGACACGATCTTTTTCGAATCCGTGTCCGCAGATTATCCCACTCATCAGGAGCCTTCGAACAATCTCCGAAAGTCCCGGGAGCTCATGAAGGAGCTCGGCTCTATTCTGGCAGATGACCAGATACTGCCGGCTGACGGTAGCGTTCCAGTTCAGACTGTGTTGCTGGCGTTGGTTTGGTCGGCTTTGAGCTTTGCAATGGAGTCGTTACCTGCCGAACAGGCTCGTGCGTGGATCCGACAGCGTGTGATTAGCTCTGCGCACCCACCTCATTACCATTGATTGCCAGGCTCAAACTTAATTACCTCAGCTCCCGCGCTGTTGAAGGGCCTTATTCACCCGCTGGGCCTGGCTCAGCTCATCCTTCAGCTATGCCCCAACGACCTTGAAAACAGCCACGTTGCCCGGGCGCTCCAGCACCCGGTGGTCAATCATCACGTTGCCGGTAATCAACAGCCCTGCTCCGCCATCGGACCAGCGCCGATACAGGGTTGCATAGCGGTCGGTGGCGTGTAGCTGATTGTCGGCCAGAGCTTCGGTCATGGCGGCCTTGGCGATGCGGACAGGCAGGACTGCTGCGCAAGGGAGTTTTAGAGGTTGCGCGAGGGGCGATTCGGGCATGGCATCACCCTGATGGTTTGAGTTCGTTGGTTTTCGAATCATGATCGCGGAGCGGGTTATATTTCATTAGAAGAGCAAGATCCTCGATCATGAGGTCTTAATCCGTCGAATTAAGTCTGAAAATCACACTCATTGGACTGCTTCCTTCATGGCTCTGATACTTGACCGGTCCGAAATAAGTAAAGGGTGCCGCTTTACCATTACGCAGCTTATTCTCGCGGACAAATAGGTGCACTGAGAGTCCAAGCTTTTTGTGTTCGATCAGTTCCCGACCGCGCTTGCTTTGAGGCGTAGTTGAGTTCTGGCTCTGCCAATGAAAGGTTTGCTCATCAATCCAATGATCAACATAGCGGTGCTGAACGCCTTTGCCCTGTTTGTTTAACGTCACAAGCAAAATATGCGCATTGGCGTCTTTCAGGAAGACGTGACCGCTTTGCCAATTGCCGGGATTAAACTTAGCGCCGAATAATTCCGGAATTTCCTCTCTCGGGATTTCCTGTCCAAGAGCCATTTCCAATGGATCGATAATCTCGCAAAAGCGTGCGAACGTTCGAAACTGTTCGAGAAGCTCTGGAGTGACAATAATGTCTTCATACTCTGAGTTAGCAGCTTCGAGAAGATATTGGCCAACCGGGGATTTGCGAACTGTCCGCAGAAGATACTGGGTGTCACCGGCCTCATCGAGCCGCTCAATAGCAAGCGTATTGTTGGTAATGGACCCGGCTTGATCAGGGTTCATTTGCTCAAGCAACAGATAATCCCCATCTTGGATCGGCTGCTTACCGCCATTCATGGAGTTACCGGACGCCCTGGCAATGAAATGACGATTTGGCTCTATTCGCCCGTGTCCCAATCCGATGGACCTGTACTCCGGTTCTTCAGCGTGACTGCTTCTGAAGTGGCCACAAGCTATCTTCAAGGATGGGAAGTAAGGCAACTCCGTTCCAGACGGAGTAATCGGAACTACATTTTGAGGCGATTGCTCCTGCTTGGCAGACTGCCGTGCTTCATAGGAGGCTAGGCGATAATCAATTAACTCCTGCACCATCTCCTCGAAAGGCGGTATCTGATGACTTTCGAGGCTAACAGCTGGTTTAAAATGATCGTTTTCAATCTCAAAAACCGCTGGAGACTTATTGGTCCAATGATCGACAGGGTTCTTCTTCCAATATTGCTGCCATTGCGCCGAGGAGCCATCAACTTCCTTCACTGAAGCAGCAATTTCTTGATATAGCCCTGGTCGGCGCTTCAGTGTCTCCCAGGATGCTTGGGCCAGTTTCGAGAGCTTAGGAGGGCTTCCCCACCCGCCCAACTTCTGGAACGCGTCGAGCAATATCATTTTGAATGATTTGCTCATGGCTGTCGTTTCAACTTCCAGCAAAAACGTTTCGTAGCGGGATAAGAGCTCCGTCTCAACCTCGCTAAGATCTTCCATATCTCGAACCAATCCAAACCAGCTTCCGTGCAACTTGCGAGTCTTAGCGATACTGGCACCGAAACGATAGTATTCGGTAAGTGTTGGACGACGACCCAATGTATCTTTCAATACCTGATAGTCTTGTTCGGCGCCTTGGTGATCAAGACCTTTCAGGAAGTCGATTATCTGCAGATCGTAATTGATAAAGCATCCATCTGGCAGGTCCAACTGATTCTTTTCAGCTTTCCTGGCGAACTCGGCTAGCTGCCGGTGATTCATCGCCTGGCCAATCAGCGCCTGGGGTTTGTGTAGGAAGCTTTGGTGGTTACCCACGAAATCCAGAATCACAAGATTGTCCTTCCCTGTCGCCACGCTTTTCCGCAGGCCCCGGCCAATTTGCTGAAGGAACAGGATCTTGGACTCCGTCGGACGCAACAGCAGCACCGTATCAATGGCGGGCAAATCGACACCCTCGTTGAACAGGTCGACAGAAAAAATCACGTCGAGCTGACCATTTTCCAACTTCTCCAAGGCCTCGCCACGAGACATCTCAGATTCACCGTGAACGGCTGCCGCCCTGATTCCTTTTTTCACAAACTGGCTGGCCATAAAATCGGCATGGATCCGTGAAACACAAAACGCCAAGGTCCGGCTTTGCTTTTCTTCACTCCACACCTTGAGCACATGTTTGGCACGTCCATAAGTGGCCAGCTTATTGGCAAGCAGATTGGGGTCAAACTTTCCGTTGCGCCAGGGGATCTCGGTATAATCGACCGTCTCGTCGTAGATGCCGTAGTAATGAAACGGCACGAGGAATTCGCCCCTAACGCCCTCAAACAACGGGTATTCGAAAACCAAGTTGTCGTCACACAACGACAGGATATCCGAGCGGTCGGTACGGTCTGGGGTTGCCGTTAATCCCAGGAGAAACTGCGGCGCAAAGTGACTTAAGAGCCGATGGTAAATGGGTGCTGCCGCATGGTGGAATTCATCGACCACAATATAATCAAAATGCCGGGGGTCAAATCGATCGAGATGCGTTTCTTTGCCGAGCGTTTGCACCGAAGCACAAAGGATGTCCACTGTTCGATCGCGCTGCTTACCCATGTAAAAACCGACGCGACTATTCGGCTTGATCCGTAGGTAGGTCTCCGCCGCTTGATAGAGAATTTCTTCGCGGTGGGCGACAAAAAGAATCCGACGTGCGCCCATTTGAACGGCATCAAAGGCAGATAGCCAGGTCTTACCTAAACCCGTTGCTAAAACGACCAACCCCCTTCGGTAGCCCTCTCCGCGGGTAAAATTCAGTGCCTCTAGCGCTTCCTGTTGCACCCCATTAGGTGTTGGAACTTCCTGTTTTTCATCACTGCCTGGTTCCAGTGACTGTTCTGGTGGCTTTCTCCGTTTCTCGTACTCATCGATCCAGTTGTCAGTGAGCGGCACCACATTTGGGTGCTGAAACAGTTCATCGAACCTGCGGGCAGCCTCCAGGTATCCGGAGTCGGGTGGGAAATCCACCTGATAATTCCATTCCAACCCATCCTGAAGCGCCTGTCGGCTGATATTGCTAGAGCCGATAAACGCCCGGCCCCACATTTGTTGATTATCAACATAGCCAGCGAATAAATAAGCCTTCAAATGAAAGCTACTACCCTGGCTCTGGTAAACACGAACCTGAGCTCCATGATCATGCAACAGGACAAGCTTTCTTAGCGCCTCCGTATCGGTGATATCTAAATAATCGCTCGTGAGAATGCGAATACGGGCTGGATCAGATTCTCGCTGAAGTGCGCTAACTAAATCTGGGAACAATAGATTCAAACCAGTGGTTTTCACAAATGCTACGGCCATATCTATTTGATCAGCAGCATTAATGGACTGGCACAATTTCGGCAGAAAATGATCATTTTTACCGCCCGTCGTTAACTTTTCCGCTGGAGCCGGTGCCTTGTTCAAAAGAATGTTCAACCACTGCTCCTTCCTGTCGGGTCGTTGGTCATCAGAGCGCCACATCCGACAGGCTTCCAATCCTGGGAGATCCTGGATCCACTGCTCGGCAATCGACTCGTTAGCATCAGTAAAGTGCCGGCCATTGTGGTTGCGTTCTCCCGTCCCAATCTTGAAGCTCATGTAGAAAATGCCGTCTGGTTTCAAGGCATTCCACAACCGGCCGATAGCACCGGGTATCTCGACAAGGGGCAAATGCAGGAGGCTTGCACAGGCCCATATACCGTCAAACGAACTGGACTCGTGAATATCTGAGAAATAGCGATGCTGAACCGATAAGCCGGTCTTTTCGCCAGCGAGGGAGGCGATGGCTTCAGAACCATCAAAGGCGGAAACACGGTAGCCCTGTTTATCGAAAAACAACGCATCCCGGCCAGAGCCACAGCCGGCATCCAGGATATGTCCACCTTCGGGGACTAGCGGCAGGAACTCTTGGTAAAGCACTTCCATGCTGACTTGAAATGTTGATTCAACAAACGCATCGGCATTGTTGTTGTAATAGGCCAGCGTATCCTTCATTGAATAGTTCCCTTGCGACCAATACGCATGCAATTGAGTCTGGTCAGGCTACCAGGCAGCGGTCTCGCCGCCAACAGACTCTTGGGATCCACGTCAAAACTTCACTTAAGGATGCAGGACTGTTTTTTTACTGACCGAGCTCAGGCCAACACCGCAACAAACTCTCCAACGACTCTCAGGTCGTGAAGATCATCATCTTCAATAACGATATCTCGATAACCATGAGCGCTAGTGACGGGCATCAAAATGACTTTTTCGTTGACGAGTTCATCGCCGGACATCGTTTTTTCACTGCGATACAGTTTAACGGTAAGGCAACTGCCGTTGTCAGGATCTTCAATAGCCCGATGCTGCACCAAAACTATTTTTCCATTTCGCGTTCCTCCCGGGTTGGCACTAAAGAGGCACCATGCGCCGTTAGGTATCCGTTTGTTCATCGACTCACCAACAACCTGGGCGACAAACTGGCCCGGTCTGGTGGCAAAATGTTCGGGCAATTTCACCCACTCAAAATCTGCAACGGGAAACTGGAGTTCACTGAATTCGCCGGCGGCTGCCTGTAAGTCGTAGAGGGGCACGAAGCCTTCATAAGGGAAAGCTGATTCGTAATCAACCACCTCATACGGGACTTGCAGAGCGGAAACATCATTCTTCTGTTCCGTTATCTCCGTCTCTGCAAAGCTACGGAAGTGTTCTCTGGTTTCTGGATCTGAAGAGTAGACGTAACACCCTTTCATACCCCGCGTCATCAAAGTTCGATAAGTGTTCTTGATGATCATGTCAGCATCCGCGAGGGCACTCTCTCGATCCTCTTTCAGCCTCTTTTTGTAACCACGTACAGACCGATCGGATTTTGAGCGCGCGCCAGCGTTTGTGACCGCAATCCCGTCCCGGATTACAAAATCATCTCCGATAATCACGCCTACGTAGTCGAGCTCCAACCCCTGGCAGGTATGAATACAGCCAATCTCACTTATCGAATCCTCAGCGATCAGCCATTTTGAGCCGTGCTTGTCCAGATTCCATCTTGCTCTGAATTCATGGTCAGGGAGCTCAATATCAAACTTGGCTGGATCCTTCTTGCTGTTCCAATCCCAGCAATACCCAGCGACCAACCGCGCCTTGTTGGCCCGACGATTTTTCTGCTCAATAAAATTCCGCAGTTCGTTCGGGTCGTCAAAGACCCGAAAATCATAGTCGATGCCATCTAGCGCTGTATTGGCGGTTTCCCTAATCTGGAGGACATGATCAATCCACGCCAGATAACCATCAGAACCGTTGCAGCGGAATTGTGAACTCAACTCCAAGACAGTGACGTCTGAACCCAATTGGTTAGCAAAATACCGGATCTCTTCAACCGTGCCGATATCCGAAAGAGTGACGCGCTGGTCTTCATCAATGAAAAAAACGGAGGTTTTGGCGCTAGTTATGAGTTCTTTTATCTGGTTCTCCCCCAGATTGCCGTAGAGGCCAGATTTTTCATTCAGTCTGTGGGCCTCATCAACGACCAGCAAATCAAAAAAGTTGTTCTCGGTATCTGTGTAACCACCAGAACCTCGAAACAGATTATCGATGTGGGATTTCCGCATAGTGCCCGTCAGGCGGGCTTTGAAGACTTCTCGGGGTGCGGCATTCTTGCTGACAAACTGGGTCAACATCTCCCTGTTGGTTGCTTCAACGATGAGGTTAATTGCAACGACCGATTTCCCCGTGCCCGGCCCACCCTTCACAATGAACGTCTGTTTTGGACTCTTGCGCCCTTTTTCCGCCAGCTCCAACGCGGTCTCGTAAACCAGTTTCTGCTCATCGAGCAGAATGAATTCTCGATTGCCACGAAGCATCGAGGCAAGGCTGTCAGCAAGCCCTTTCGACGGTTTAATGACACCATGTTCAATTCGGTAGAGGATATTGTCGCTATCGCCATACCGGATATTGCGACTAAGAAAGTCCGACAGTTTTTTCGCATCACTCGAAATATAAATAGGCGCTCTGTCGGTGTGCTCAGCATAGCGAGGGTCGTTGATAGCCTCAGCACTATCCATATTGTGCAGGTAAGCGCAGGGTTGAAGACTGATTCGCTCTTCTCGGACCGTTTCGTTGTAGTCCTCAATCAGGGCTGAATAGGACCACGCTTGATAGGAAGGATGATTAACTTCTCGGTCGGATCCGTTCAGGAAGGTTCTGACGATTGCGTCCTTGTCGGTAACCTCTGCTTTGGACCATTGCTTTAATTCAACGATGATTGCGGTGTCACAGCGTGACGCATTTTTGCCCGTCAGGATAAAATCCACCCGCCGACTGGTCAGTGGAATCGTGTATTCGATGGCCACGCCAGCCGACGGAGGTATGCCGTCGTCCAGCAGCGCGTTAAACATGTATTGAAGTGAATTCTTCCAGGAAACGATTTCGGATTTTGGGGTTCGTCGTTTGAGCTTTTTCCACACCTCGTCTTCAATAACCTTCTCGATCTGATTGAACTTCACGTGTTCAACAAATTCTGCCTTGGAAGCCGAATAGACGATCACGAATAACCCCTACAACTCGTTATATTTATTGGACCTGCCTTTAGCTTTGGAAACAGGATACTTGAGAGCATTTGCCTCTATTTTCCGGGCAGATTCTTCAGCAATATCGACGCCCAAAGAATCTGCCAGGAGTACAAGATATAGCTGGATATCCGCAATTTCGTCTTTCACTGCTGCCAAACGTTTTTCACTGAGGTTTTTCGAGTCGTCTTCGCTTAGCCACTGGAATTGCTCCGACAACTCACCCGCCTCACCACAAAGGGCCATGGTCAGGTTCTTCGGAGAGTGAAACTGACGCCAATCGCGTTCTTCAGCAAATCGCTTCAGTTTTAGGCGCAATTCTTCCAACGAATCCATCTAGATCAAGCTCCCCTTTCTGATGACATAATCGTTTACTCCCAATTCAGTCGCACATTAACCAACTTCGAGTGCACCGGTCCATATAATCCATAATCAACATGACCGCTAAGCGCTCTGTTCCTTGGATGCCTGAATATCCAAAGGAGGCACACCCAGGTCCTGCCACTTCTCCGGATGGCAGGTAAACAGCAATATCTGATGCCGGCCCGCCGCATCAAACAGGATGCGTTTCATATCTTCGAGGCGGTCGCTGTCACTGTGCACCAGAGTGTCGTCCAGGATCACCAGCGTCGGCCTTCCAGCTTCCCGCAGCAGATCGGCATAGGCCAGGCGGCTGATCAGTCCCATCTGCTCCCGCGCCCCAAAACTCAGTTCGGTGATCTGGCCCAGCTCGGCGCCCCGGCTGAAGGTGCCCGGCATTAGTTGCTCATCCACTTCCAGAGAGGCTTCCGGAAAGAGCACCGACAGGTAATGGTTGAGGTGTTTCTGCAATGGTGCCTGCAGGCGACGTGTCAGAGCCTGGCGCTTTTCCGTGAGCAGATTCAGCAGGAGGTCCAGCGCCTGGGCACGGCGGTGCAGCTCCTCATAGCGGCGGTTGCATTGGTCGAGTTCCGCCTCTTTCTCGTTAAGCTGTTCTTCCAGCCCTTCCGCACCCCAGGCTTCCAGCCGGACTTTAATATCGCGGAGTTCCCGGCCGCGATTCTCCTGGGTCTGGCGCAGGTGATTTACCGCGTTCTGATAGCGCTCGATATCCTGCCGGAGAAAGTCCGGGCGGGCCTCCCGGATTTCCCGTTCCCGGCGTTCGAGGCTGGCTTGCAGTTCAGTCTGTTGTTTTTCGATGTTCGCCAGATCGGTGGTTAATTGCTCCAGTTGCTGCTGCCGTTCTGGGCTCTTTTCTTCATCCGCCAGCCGCTGCCATTCTGTCTTGGCGTTGTCCCGGGAATGCTTCAGAGCCGACAGCCTCGCCTGGTGTTCACGGTCCTCGGATTCAACCTTGTCCAGCGCAGTACCTGCCTGCCCGAAAGCGGCTTCCGCTTCTTCCAGGGCAGGTACCTGCTCTTTCGAATCCGGTTCTGGCGTGACCTGCAGTTGGCTTCTGGCTTTTTCCAGTTCGCTCTCTGCCTCGCTCTGCTCGGAGACCAATTGTTCGATGCCGGCCGGCGCCACGGATTTGAGCAAATCCTCGGCATGCTTCTGGGCTCTTCCGGCGCTTTCAAAGGCTGAAAGACGATCTTCCGCTTGTTCCACCGACTCTACGCCAAGGGTTTTAAGCTGCTCTTCGAGGCTGTCTTCAAGCGCTTTGAGCTTCCTTCGGGTGCTGGCCAGCTCTTCTCCACCGGGTGTTATACCCAGGGTGCCCACGCCCGGTATAACCAGGGTCGATTCTTCCAGAAGCTGTTGCTCGCCTTGCCCGGTCAGCGACTCGTTGTTCAGCGTCAAGGCCGCGCTGGCGTCCAACTGCCAACTCAATCGGGTGGCGATGGTTCGTGACCGGATGGTTTCTTCGTTCAGCTGGTTCGCGGTCGCTTTCAGGCTTTTGACCGACCCTGAATCAGTCCGGTTGTCTCTGGCCTGCTGCCTGGCTTGCTCTAACTGCTGGTGGTAGTCCTTCGCTTTAGCAAGGTTCTGGGTTAGCACTTGTCTCTGCTGCTCGAGCCGCCGGACATCCTGCTCCAGCCGTTCCCGGGTTTGCACCAAGCCCGCCAGTTTCCGTTGCTTTTCCGCCCGCTCGTAGGCGGTTCTGGCCTCGGCCAATCGGCCTGCAATAGCCGGGGTCTGCGCTTCCGCCAGGCCGAGGTCGCGCTCGGCGCGGTCCAGTTCGGCCTTCCGGCCCTCAAGCTGGCGGTTCAAGCCTTCCAGATGTTCTTTGTTCTGCTGCAACAAACGGTGGTTTTGCTGCAGCTGGGTGAGCGTGGTTTTTTCCTGGTTTTGCTGTTGTTCCAGGCCCTCTATTTGCTGATAGCGTGTCCGGGCTTCCTCCAGCTGTCGCTGGGCCTCTTCCCAGGGGCGCTCGGCCTCCGCCTGATCGTAGTCTTGAGCCAGTTTGCCAAGCCGATCGACCTGCTCCTGGTATTGTTGCACCCGTTGCTTCAACTCTTCGATTTCACGCTCATACAGGACACGGTCTTTTTCCAGCTGCAAGTAATCCCCTCGGGGCTTGCCAGTTCCCGTCAGTAACGTGTCACGTTGGGTTCTAACCTCCTCAATCAGGTCATCGCCGCCGGAACTGGCCACCTCACCGACCATGGAGTTCAAGGCCGACTTCAAGTGATCCCCGGCATGCTCGATGGCTTGCTCGATGTCCTGCCCGGTGCCCTGCTCCACCCACAAAAGTCCCGGTATGCCCCAGTGTTTGGCCTTGCTGATGCCTTTTTGCGGGTACTGATAGCCCAGCAACTCGGCCAGTTTTTCTTCGGCATCGTCTTCGCTGTAGGTCTCGGTGCCGACCGTCAGGTCGCAGCGTTTGCGCTGGAGAAAGCTCTTGGTGAGCTGCCAGGTGTGATTGTCGTGCTCAAAATTCAGTTCAATGGTGGGCGCTGCGGCGGAGTCACCCCAAGGGCGCAGATCATCGACTGCCGTTGAGCGATAGCGCTCGAAAAAGGCTGCTCGGATCGACCGCACCAGGGTGCTTTTACCGGATTCATTGGGCCCGTGAATGAGGTTGAGGCCGGGTTGCAGGTTGTCCAGAACAA
Organism: Marinobacter sediminum; assembly: GCF_016820575.1. Classification (GTDB taxonomy): domain Bacteria; phylum Pseudomonadota; class Gammaproteobacteria; order Pseudomonadales; family Oleiphilaceae; genus Marinobacter; species Marinobacter sediminum. The sequence goes on from NZ_JAEMQH010000002.1 coordinate 1,100,884, forward strand.
ACGGTTTGCGGAACTGGCGTACCTGCTCAATGCGCATTCGCTGCAGTTTCATTGGCTGGCCTCCTGTTCGCGTTCTCTTAAGAGTCCCGCCAGAATGGCCAACGCATCCCGGGCGGCATCATCTTGTGTGCCTTCTTGCCGTTGACGCAGATTCTCAATCACCTCGCCCACATACCCATCCGCTTTCAGGGCCGCAATGTCCTCATCCGTGGGCGCAAGCTGTAACCCGCTGCGTTCGCAGCGAAGGCTCCGGAATCTGGCTTCCGCGACCGAAAGGGCTTTCAACAGCGTTTGCTCGCCGGCCAGGGTAATCGAGCCTTCAAGGCGCAGGTCGACCACCGCGGAGTCGGGCAAGTCAGTAAGACGCTGCAGCAGTTGTTCAAGATCGGACTGGACCGACAGGGTTTCCCGCCATTGGTGCCATGTATAACGTCCCGTTGGAATACAAGTTACTTTGGGTGAAGCCCCTGGTTCGGACACCTCAACGATCAGGGCATTCCCCGCTTCATTGTTCCGAAACCGTTCCGGCTCCGGGGTTCCGCTGTACCAGGTGCGCTCATTGATCTGTTTGGTGCCGTGCCAGTCACCCAGCGCCAGGTAATCGAGCCGGCTGGCCTCCGCCCGATCCGGAGCGATCGGGTTAGTGGAATCAATCTCTTCCGGCAACAAACCCTGCACACTGCCATGAGCCAGGCCGATTCTGAGGCAGCCCTCCGGCGACTCGTAGCCGGTGAAGGGCTCGGTCAGATCACCGTAGGTATGGCGTTGGGTCAGAGGCGCGCACAGGATGCTGAGTTTCTGGGGTTCCAGATTGATGACGCCGGGCTGAAGCGCAAGGTGTACGTTCCCGGGCACCGCACCCAGGCGCTCGGCTCGGGTCCATACACTCTCTGCCAAGGCAGCATCATGGTTTCCCGGCAGCATCACCCAGGGTCCGGAAAAACTCTGGGTGGCATTGAACACCCTACGAATGGTGCGGTCAGAGACCGTTTGTGCATCGAAAACGTCACCGGCTACCAAGACCGCATCGCACTGATGTTCAGTGGCCAACTGCGCAAGTTTTTCAATGGCCTCAAACCGGGCCTCGACCAGGGCTGCGCCGTCTTCCGTTTCGAAACGGGTAAAGGCCCGGCCCATCTGCCAGTCTGCCGTATGCAAAAACTTTGGCATTTTATGTACCTGAAAGATCGGGGAATTTTCGCGTCATTCTAGACTACCCACGAATACTTTACAGATGCGATGCAATTAACGAGGGGGTTATGGCTCGGGGAAAGAGGCAAAAGTCGAACGAATCGCCAACAGACACAAACCAATGACGGAGTGTCGAGATGGAAAAGCAATCAGGGAAAAAATGGAGGCGCGGGTCGGAATCGAACCGGCGTACACGGAGTTGCAGTCCGCTGCATAACCACTCTGCCACCGCGCCGGGTAAAAGCTCGTAAGGACTACGACACTTTCATGCTCTCAGGTGGGCTGTGAGAGACTGTGTTGATTCAGATCCAACGTTTCATATAAACGAAAAATTGGAGCGGGAAACGAGATTCGAACTCGCGACCCCAACCTTGGCAAGGTTGTGCTCTACCAACTGAGCTATTCCCGCCTGATCAACGAGTGCGTATTCTACGGATTCGCCCGATTGCGTCAACCACTTTTTCAACTTTTTGTTTTATAGGGGTTTCTGGACAAATTTTAGCCGATCTCCCTGTCTGAAAACCGTGGTCAGGCAGGCCGAAGGCCAGCGTGATACAATTCGACCAACTCAACGGGGTGCCCTCTTAAACGCAGGGCTGAGACCAGACCCGCGGAACCTGATCCGGATTATGCCGGCGAAGGGATTGAGTGCTCACCTCGGTTGGTGGTCCGCGCCATGGTTGCTCCCCCAGATTTGTCGGAGGAATCTACAACCATGCGCTTCCCTACTGCACGCTTGCTACTTGCCCTGCTCCTGCCGCTAGCGGCCTCGGCGCAGACGGCAGGCGAACTGACTGTCTATACCTACCCTTCCTTTGCCTCTGACTGGGGCCCCGGCCCGGCGGTCAAAGAGGCGTTTGAACAACAGTGCAGCTGCCAGGTGAACTTCGTCGTTCTGGAAAGCAGCGGCGACATCTTGCAGCGGCTTCGCCTTGAAGGCGACAGCAGTGAGGCGGATGTGGTTCTGGGGCTCGATACCGGCACCATGGATACCGCGCGAAAGACCGGACTGTTGGCCTCTCATCAGATTGACACCACCGCGCTGGAGCTGCCGATTGCCTGGGCAGACGACCTGTTCGTGCCGTTTGACTGGGGCTACTTTGCGTTTGTCTACGACACCGAAAAGCTACCCAATCCGCCGGCCAGCCTGGACGGATTGATTGCTGCGCCCGATGACCTGAAGATCATTATTCAGGACCCACGCACCAGCACACCCGGCCTGGGCCTGTTACTTTGGATGCGCCACGTCTACGGGGATCAGGCGCCGGAGAAGTGGGCTCAACTCAAAGGCAAGATTCTCACCACCACCAAAAGCTGGAGCGATGGCTACTTCTCGCTGTTCATGAACGGCGAAGCCCCGATGATCCTCTCCTACAGCACGTCTCCGGCGTACCATATGGCAATCGACAAGACCGAACGCTATCAGGCGGCAAACTTTGCCGAAGGGCATTATCTGCAGGTTGAAGTGGCCGCGCTGGTAGGCTCCTCAGATCAGAAGGCGCTGGGTCGGGAATTTCTGCAATTCATGCTCACCGACGGCTTTCAGCGCCACATTCCGCTGAAGAACGTGATGTATCCGGCCATCGACCTTGGGCCTGAATTGCCCGAGGTGTTCGACCGGCTGATCACGCCGAACCAGACCCGCTATTTTGAGCCCGCCAAGGTGGCTGACAACCGTCGCGCCTGGCTGGATGAGTGGCTGGATGCCATGACTCGATAACGGATTCAGGTTGTTATGCCCCACCTTATTCGCGCTCCTTTAAGTCATCCGGGCTGGCAGCGCTGGCCCGGAACTCTGCTCGCAGCGGCGATTGTGTTGCTGGCGGTCAGTGGCGCCGGCGCCTTGTTCTGGCAGGCACCGGCGCTTGAGGTCAGCGAGCTTTGGGGTAGCCGATATCTCCGCAGCGTCGTGCTGTTTACGCTTTGGCAGGCCTTTCTGTCGGTCACCTTCAGCGTCCTGCTGGCTTTGCCCATCGCCCGGGCACTTGATCGCCATCGGCAGTTTGTCGGGCGGGCTCTGCTGCTGAGGTTGATGGAGCTGAGTCTGGTGGTGCCCACCATCGTCGCGGTGTCGGGGCTGGTCAGCGTGTACGGCCGGCAAGGATGGCTCACAGCAGCCCTGCAAGAGTGGCTGCCAGCCATGACCTGGAACCTGTACGGGCTGAACGGCATTGTGCTGGCTCACGTCTTCTTCAATGCGCCGTTGGTCGCTCGCATCTTGCTGCAAGCCCTGGAAAGCGCACCATCCGCGCAGCGACGGATTGCCAGCCAACTGGGCCTCGGTTCACTCTGGCTCTGGCGCAGCCTGGAGTGGCCAAGCATCCGACCGGTTCTGCCCGGCGTTGTGGCGTTGGTTTTCACCCTCTGCTTCACCAGTTTTGCCATTGTCATGACCCTTGGCGGCGGGCCCGCCACATCCACCATCGAAGTCGCCATTTACCAGGCACTGCGCTTTGAGTTCGATGCTGGCCGGGCAGCGTTGCTGGCACTGATACAGCTACTGATCTGTGGAACACTCTGGTGGCTGGTGTTGCGCAAAGGGCTCAACACCGCCCTGGTTCCAGACCGGCAACTGTCGATAGGTTGCGCCCGCCCGGACGCAGGCGGCGTCAGAAAGCTGCTGGATGCCGGCTTGCTCGCAGCCTTTGTTCTGTTTCTGACGCTTCCGTTGCTAGCTGTTCTGATCCGTGGCCTGCCAGGGCTGACCGACGCCCTATCCCCAAGCGGTCTTGCTACCCAGGGGCTCCAACTGTTGAAAGCAACAGCGCTGAGCCTTGGCATTGCCTTGCCCGCTGGCGCAATGTCGGTGGTAACGTCGCTTCTGATACTTGGGGCAAAACCCGGCAGCGGTCACAAGCCCGGTACCCGGCTGCTCGAAACCGCCGGTTACTTGCCCCTGATTATTCCGCCCCTGGTGCTTGCCACCGGTTTGTTTCTGCTACTGCGGCCCGGGCTTGGGGTCGCGGATGAGGGCCTGGCTCTGGTCGCGCTCATCAATGCCATGATGGCCCTGCCCTTTGTGATGCAGCTATTACGGGGACCACTTCGCAACCTTGATCCGGCGAGTATCCGCCTGGCAGACCAGTTGGGCATCAGGGGTTGGTATCGCTGGCGCTGGCTACACTGGCCAAGGCTCAGGCGCCCTCTTGCCCTGAGCCTGGCCTATGGTACTGGCCTGTCACTCGGTGATTTTGGCGTGATTGCTTTGTTTGGATCGCCCAGCGCCCCTACTCTGCCAGTGCTGCTCTACCAGCAATTGGGGAGTTATCAAATTGACGCTGCCGCCGGCACCGGGCTCTGGCTGATGATCGTGCTGTTGGCATTATTTGGCCTATTCAATCTGGTCGGAAGGCCATCCACGAAAACCCAGAGGCTTAAGGGCCCGAAACCCTTACAGTTGGAGACATCGGATGCTTGAGGTTCGCAACCTGACCTTCACCTACCCGTCGAACGACCGCACCTGGTGCTTTGATTTTCAGGTTGATCGGGGCCAATGCATTGCCATCGACGGACCCAGCGGGTCTGGCAAATCAACCCTGTTGAGCTTGCTCGCGGGCTTTCTTCCACCTGCCGATGGCACCATCACCTGGCTGGGACAGACCGTTGATCAGCTGGCTCCGTGGCAACGCCCCATGACCAGTGTGTTTCAGGAACACAACCTCTTTGAGCATCTGGATGTCCAGACCAACATTGGCCTTGGCATGCACCCCGGCATGAAACTGTCCCACGAACAAAACCAGGCGATACAGACGGGACTACAGCGAGTTGGTCTCGCCGGCTATGGCGAACGGATGCCATCGGCCCTGTCTGGTGGGCAGCGCCAGCGGGTGGCATTGTTGCGGGCACTTCTTCGAAACCAACCGGTGCTGCTGCTCGATGAGCCCCTGACCGGGCTGGATGAGGATACCCGCAATACACTTCGGGCGATGCTGCTGGAACAAAAAAGCCAAGGCATTACCATGGTTCTGGCTAGTCACGATGAGGAGGACAAGCAGGTGCTGGCGGATAGCCAATGGAGCCTCTAAGCTAGTGATTAACCAACAAAACAATCAATGGATTATCGGCCAACGTGACCAGCACCGCGGGCAAGAAAAAATCGGTTTTCGCGACAAGCACCTCGTCGCCGGGCGAAGCCGTGGTCGTCGACAGGGCGATCGCCATCCGCGGTGACTGGACGTTACAAAATTATTCGCAGCTTCAGCGAACCGTTGAAGCCGCATCGTCCCAAGCCCAGGCTTTCGAAACCGTTGACCTGTCCGGCCTGGATCGCCTGGATACCGCGGGCGCGTCTCAACTGATAACCCTGTTGGGGCCAGAGCGCCTGCATTCGCTGGCATCGGAACCTAATGCGCTCACTGCCGAAAGGTCCGCACTGCTCTGCGCCGTGTGTGACGCGGTCATCAATCGCCCTGAGCCGGAACCGCCGGCCATCCCAGTGGTTACCCGCTTCCTGTCCGAAACCGGTCAGCTCACCGATGGCATCTATCAACTGGTCAAAGCACTCAATGGCTTCATTGGGCAAACCCTTGCCGTCCTGTTCTGGGTCCTCCTGCGCCCCTGGCGTTGGCGCATCACGCCATTCGTTGCCGCTATTCAAGAGACCGGATTGAATGCGCTGCCCATTGTGGCACTGCTCACCTTCCTGGTTGGTGCCGTGGTCGCTTTCCTTGGGGCAACGGTACTTGAGAGCTTCGGCGCGACTATCTATACGGTCAATCTGGTCGCTTTTTCCTTCCTGCGGGAGTTTGGCGTGCTACTTGCCGCCATCCTGCTGGCTGGCCGAACCGCCAGTGCATTTACGGCGCACATTGGCGCCATGAAGGTAAACCAAGAACTGGACGCCATCCGGACTCTAGGGCTTGACCCAATTGAACTGCTGGTCATCCCGCGTGTGCTGGCGATGATGATCACCCTGCCCATCCTGGCGTTTGTAGGCATGATTGCCGGTATGGCCGGTGGTGCCACAGTGTGTGCCCTGGTGCTCGACATCTACCCTCCGCAGTTTATCGCGATTGTGGAACGGAGCGTTGAGCTCAGACACTACCTGGTGGGGTTGTCCAAGGCGCCAATATTTGCCTTTCTGATTGCGGTTATCGGTTGCCTTGAGGGCTTCAAGGTCAGTGGCAGCGCGCAATCAGTCGGTGAGCACACCACCGCCAGCGTAGTCCAGTCGATTTTCATGGTGATCCTGATCGATTCGATCGCCGCTCTGTTCTTCATGGAAATGGGGTGGTAGGCCGTGTCTAAACACCATCAGCTTGCGCCCCACCCTGACCTGCAGAGCCAGACCGTGATTCAGGTTCGCGAGCTCTGCAACCGATTTGGCAGCCAGGTTATCCATGAAAACCTGGATCTTGATGTGATGACCGGGGAAATTCTGGGCGTGGTTGGTGGATCGGGAACCGGTAAAACGGTGTTGCTGCGAAGCATTGTTGGCCTGAATCCGCCAACGGCAGGTCACATTCGGGTATTTGGCGAAGATCTACAGGAACTTTCGGCCGGTGACCGTTCACTCATAGAGCAGCGCCTTGGCGTGCTCTTTCAGGGCGGCGCTCTGTTTACGTCTCTGAACCTGCAGGAAAACGTAGCATTGCCACTGATCGAGCATGCCGATCTAAGTAGACCAGACGCAGAGCACCTGGCCCGGGTGAAGCTGGCGCTGACCGGATTACCGCCGGAAGCCGCACTGAAATACCCAGCAGAGCTGTCCGGTGGCATGGTTAAACGGGCGGCCCTGGCACGGGCGCTGGCGCTGGATCCAGAAATTCTGTTTCTGGATGAGCCAACGGCCGGCCTCGACCCCATTGGTGCAGCAGCCTTTGATCGCCTTATTCTGACCCTGCGGGATGCGCTCGGGTTCACGGTGTTTCTGGTCACCCACGATCTGGACACACTCTACGCCACCTGTGATCGCATTGCGGTGTTGGCAAAGAAACGGGTTCTGGTTGCCGACCGGCTGGAGCGCGTTGCTACCATCGACGACCCCTGGATTCAGGATTATTTTAACGGTCCGCGTGGGCGCGCTGCGAGCAGCGCCACCGGGACAAACACACTGCGGCCACAGGAGTAAGCACCATGGAACCGAAGGCCCACCACGTTATTATCGGCCTATTTACCCTGCTCGCCTTCATTGCAGCACTGTTTTTCGCCCTGTGGCTCGCGAAATCCACGGCCGATCGGGACTGGTCTTACTATGAGGTTGGCTTCAATCAACCGGTCAGCGGCCTCTCAAAGGGCAACCCGGTGCTTTACAGCGGCGTGCAGGTCGGCGATGTCGTGGAATTAAAACTGAATCCCCTCGACCCCAGCGAGGTTCGGGTTTTGATTCGGGTCGATCAGAACATTCCGATTCGGGAGAACACCGAGGCCACGCTGGTTCTGGCCAACATTACGGGCAGCACCAGCATACAATTCAGTGGCGGTAGTCCGGATAGCCCGGAACTCATTGGGGACATAAACGATCCTCCCCTGATCATCGCCAACCCCTCGGCTTTAGACAGCCTGATGGCCAATGGCCAGAGTCTGCTGGAGAAAGCGGAATCACTGTTGGTCGACGCCAACAAAATGTTTTCCGAAAAAAACATCGACAACCTGACCGCCGTTCTCGATAACACCCGCGAGGTATCCGATGCGCTCATCGAGCAACGAAGTCGACTGGACGAATTATTAGGGCGCCTCGATACCGCCAGTCAGCGAGCTGGAGAGGCGGCCGCTAAAGTAGCCAACGTGTCCGACAACGCCAATGCCCTGCTGCAGAACGAGGGGCGTGCGGTACTGGGCTCCCTGAACGCGGCACTGCAAACCATTGAGACAACGTCGGCGCGCATTGACCAGCTAACCCAGAACAATCAGGGCGCCATCGAATCTGGCCTGCAGGGTATGGGTGACCTGTCACCGGCGTTGCGCGAATTGCGCAGCACTTTACGTAACCTCAACCAGCTCACTCGCAGGCTGGGTGAAGACCCGACACGTGCCATCTGGGGCGGCGAAACAATACAGGAGCTAACACAGTGAGCTTGAGGCGAGTGGTCTTCGTAGCCAACGCGGTGTTTCTGGGCACGATCACAGGATGCACGGTGTATCCAAAACTGGAGGCGCCCCGAGTCATGGATTTTGCGGCGCCCTCCTCAGAGATCCGTGCCAATCAAACACGCCCACTGAGTTTGCGGGTGGACACGCCCTACGCTTCTGATCCCTTGGGCACCAACCGGATTCTGGCCAAACCCACACCCCTGGAATTTCAGATTTATCAGGCCGTGCGTTGGCGGGACACTGCCCCCGTGATAATGCGCGATCTGTTGGTCGAAACGTTACGGGACAGCCAAGGATTCAGTTCGGTGATCAGCGACACCAACCCAGCCAACGCAGACTGGACCCTGGTAAGCGAACTGACCGCCTTTCACACCGAGTATCAGGCCGAAGACATCCAGGCTGTTATTGAACTGCATGGCCAGTTGGTGGACAACCAGAGTCGCAAGACCTTGTGCGCGACCAGTTTTAAAGTGCAGGAGCGTTCAGAGAGCGTGTCCATTGAACAGGTGGTGGAGGCGTTTAGCCGCGCCGGGCAGGAATTATCGGAGTCCGTCGTTCGCTGGGCTGGCGAGTGCCACCAGCCCAAACCCTAGCCTGCCGGACGTTATTTGGCGGGAAACAGGTCAGCCCAGGCAGCCTTCAGGTAAAGGCCCATGGACCAAAGCGTCAGGCCGGCAGCGATGTACAGCAGAGCGATCGCAATGTTCGATCCCAGCACGCCCGGCGGGAACGCCAACAACCCCACGATGGCGGCCATCTGGGCGGTCGTCTTGATTTTGCCAATGTAGGAAACGGCAACGCTGGCGCGACTGCCCATTTCAGCCATCCATTCCCTCAGCGCAGAAATGACAATCTCACGACCGATGATGACGGTAGCCGGGATGGTCAGCAGAATCGCCGCGTGCTCTTCAATCAGCACGGCCAGGGCGACGGCCACCATCAACTTATCCGCCACCGGATCCAGAAACGCCCCGAACGGGGTGCTCTGGTCAAGTTTTCGGGCCAGGTACCCATCCAGCCAGTCGGTCACACCGGCCAAAGCAAAAATACTGGCACTTACCAGGTAACTCCACTCCACCGGCAAATAAAAGATCACCACAAACACCGGAATCATGATGATGCGTGAGAGCGTGAGTATGTTAGGTAAATTCATGCTGTCCTTACTCGTCGTGCAATGCTGCGTAGATGTTTTCCGCCAATGACTTGCTAATGCCCGTTACTTTGGTCATCTCATCCACACTGGCTTTGCGGATTCCTTGTATCCCGCCAAAATAGCGAATCAAATCGCGACGGCGCTTGGGTCCCACCCCTTCGATGCCCTCCAGGGTGGATTGCCGGCGTTTTTTATCCCGACGTGCCCGATGGCCGGTAATAGCGAACCGATGCGATTCATCCCGGATGTGCTGAATCAGGTGCAGGGCCGGCGAATCGGCCGGTATCCGGAACACATCGCCGGTCATCGCGTCGATCAGCTGCTCCATACCCGCCCGCCGGGTCACGCCTTTGGCAACACCAATCAGCGGGATCTCCGAGATCTCCAGTTCGTCAAAGACCTCTCGCGCTATATTCAGCTGACCCTTACCGCCGTCGATAAACACCAGGTCCGGGCGTTTGCCCTCGCCGGCCACCATACGCTTATAGCGCCGGGTTAACACCTGGCGCATGGCGGCATAATCATCGCCAGCGGTTACGCCCTCGATGTTATACAGGCGATAGTCGCTTTTCAGCGGGCCATTCTCGTCGAAAACCACGCAGGATGCGACGGTATTTTCACCGTGGCTGTGGCTGATGTCGAAACACTCCATCCGGGAGGGCGTTTCCGACAACTCCAGCGTATCCCGCAACGCCAGCAACCGGCGGTACACGGTTTCCTTGCTCGCCAGGTGCGTCAGCAGGGTCTGTCGGGCGTTGGTCATTGCCAGTTCCAGCCAGCGACGGCGCTCGCCCCGAACATTGCCGCGAATCCGGGTTTCCCGGTTAGCGGCCTTGGTTAGTGCTTCGGCCAGCAACTCCTGGCCATCGACATCCACCGGTACGAGTACATCCCGGGGAATTTCCCGGCGCGTGTTACCACCAAAATAATACTGGCCGAGAAAGGCGCTGAGCAATTCACCTTCGGTCTGCTCAATGGAATAACGGGGGAAATAATCCTTGGTGCCCAGCACCCGGCCACCGCGCACAATGATCACCACGATGCAGACAATGCCGGCGTCCTGGGCGATGGCGATCACATCGGCGTCGCCGCCCTCGCCGTCCACCGACTGCTGTTCCTGGACATGGCGGAGGTGATTAATCTGGTCCCGGTAGGCCGCCGCCTTTTCGAAATCGAGGCTTTTGGACGCCGTTTCCATGGCATTCATCAGATCCTGGATAATGGCCGGGTTCTTGCCCTCCAGGAACATGCTGGCACGGCGGATGTCCTCGCGGTAATCCTCGGGACTGATGTACTCCACGCAGGGGGCGGTACACCGGTTGATCTGATACTGCAGGCAAGGACGAGTCCTGTTTTTAAAATAGCTTTCACTACAAGATCTTATACGGAAAACCTTCTGCAATACATTAAGGCTTTCCTTGACCGCTCCGGAGCTTGGAAAAGGCCCGAACCAGGTGCCGCCGCCCTTTTTAGTGCGTCCACGCCGAAAGGTCAGCGAGGGATAATCGCTGTGGGACGAGAGGTAAATATAGGGATAGGACTTATCGTCCCGCAGCAGGATGTTATAGGGAGGCCGCAGGGATTTAATGAGGTTCTGCTCAAGCAGCAGCGCTTCGGTTTCGCTACCGGTGATGGTCACTTCAATGGAGGCAATCTTGCCCACCAGCGCCTCGGTCTTGGGCGCCAGACCGGTTTTGCGGAAGTAGCTGCTGACACGGTTCTTGAGGTTGCGTGCCTTGCCCACGTACAGGACGTTGCCGCCTTCATCGAACATTCGATAGACGCCGGGCCGTTCCGTGAGCTGTTTCAGGAAGTTCTTACTGTCGAACTCCGCTGCTTTATTGGCGGGGTCAGACCTTGTCGGCATCAAGCAACCCGAGGCGGACGGCCATCAAGGCCAGTTCAACATCACTGGAGATTTCGAGCTTTTCGAAGATTCGGTAGCGGTAGCTGTTCACCGTCTTGGGGCTCAGGCACAGCTTATCGGAGATATCCTGAACTTTCTGGCAATCGACCACCATCATGGCGATCTGCATTTCCCGCTCGGACAGCCGCTCGAACAGCGACAGCTCACCGTCGTCATCACGATCGCCGCTCATCTGCTTGAGAGCCATCTTCTGGGCAATTTCCGGGCTGATGTAGCGTTGCCCTGAATGGGCCATGCGGATAGCCCGAACCATTTCCTTGATGTCCGCGCCCTTGGTGATATAGGCGGATGCCCCGCTCTGCATGACTCGGGTGGGATACGGATCGTCGGCACAGGCGGTGACAACAATGACACGAATGGAATCATCAATCCGGAGGATACGGCGGGTAGCCTCGAGACCGCCAATGCCCGGCATCCTGATGTCCATCAGAACAATGTCTGGCCGCTCCTGGCGAACGAATTCTATGGCGTCCTCGCCCGAGGATGCCTGCCCGATAACGTCCAGGTCGGGGTTATCGGCCAGCATACGGGTTATGCCCGAACGCACCAGCTCATGGTCATCGACAACCAATACCCTGATCAAAATTCACCTCGCACACGGACTACGGGAAACGGCAGAATTGTACTGGCTACCTTACCACTCTAATAGGGCCGAAATCATGATATCAGCCTAATTATCGTGCCGAAGGACCCAAACCAGCTGTATTTTCGACCGGATCAAACCAGACCACGAGGTCACCGCGCTTGACCGCAGCCATAACCCTGTCACGTTCGGCCAGCGGACTCTCGGTGTCGTTCAGCCCGTGGTAGCGGGTGCAATATTCCTCAACCAGCCCCGTCAACTGCTCTTGAGTCAGTAGCTCGGTTTCCACCACGAACTTCTCTTCCCGTGGGTCTGGTTGGCCTTGGTAGGCTGCATCGTCGGTCATAGATTCTCCCTCGTGGCAAACATGGTAAGGATTATGGCTGCGCGCGAGAAGCCCTGATCGACGATTGCCCTGATTAATAATGGAAGAAATCGACGACTCAGGAAGCTTCAGATGCCGTCCGGAAGTGAGCGATCAATTGCCGCATGGAGAGGGATTCCTGGCGCAGCGCCTCACTGATGGAGCGCGTATTCTCAACGCTCTCGACAAGAAAGTCAGCGCTTTCGTCCAAAACCGCGGATCGGCGCCCCACCCGGCCAATTTCGTCGTGCTGGGTGGTGATGGCGGCCGTAATCTCCGCACTGTGCTGCTCAAGCCGGATAAACCGCTCACCCAGGCCTTCAAGATGTCCTCGCAGGGCCACCAGATGCTCGCGGTTCTGATTGCCCGCTTCGCTCATTTCTCCCAGCAAGCCGTCTACGCCGCCCACTCCCAACATCAGGTCCTGAACCCACTGCGAGATATTCTGGGTCGATTCAGAGGTCCGCAAAGAGAGCGTTCGAACTTCATCCGCCACCACCGCAAAACCGCGCCCGTGCTCTCCGGCTCTGGCTGCTTCGATTGCCGCGTTCAACGCCAGCAGATTGGTTTGCTCGGCAATCTCAGCAATCACGCCGATCACCTGCTCAATTTTCCCGGTCGATTCATTCAGGGCTTGAATGGAAGAAGACACCCGGGAAATGACTTCCACAGTGTTCTCTGCAGCTTTTTCGCTGGTTACCAGGCGCTCCTGCACCCTGGCATTGGCGGCAACGGCCTCTCTCACGGTGTCTGCTGAGGCGTTCGTGGCCTGATCAATCGCTGAGGCCTGATCGGCAATGGCCGCCATTGACTGACTGACGTCCTGGATCTGCTGACGGGTTTTCTCCGAGGCCTGCTGCAACGATTCTGCACCACGATCCAGGGTGCTGGAGCGCTCGTTCAACCCACCGGCCGCGCCGCGAACGTCACCAATAAATTGCTCAAAACGACTCACCAAGGCGCCCAGGGCACGACTGACACCGGCCACTTCGTCTTTGCCGGCCAGTACAGGGATTCGAGTCAGGTCGCTGTGCTCTTCCATGGCCTCCAGCTCCCGGGCAATTCGCCGCAATCTCTGGATGACGGACACCCGCAACCACAGGGTCATCAAGATCACCAACGCCAGGAAGCCGACCGAACCGGCCACCAGGAAAGCTTGCTGATCGGACAGAAAGGCCAGCAGATCGTCAGCGCCGTTTTTAACTGATTCGCGACTACTCTCTTGACGTTCGTTGATAGCCGTCAGCATGGGCTCAAGGGCGGGGAACAGATCGAAGTCCACCACCTGACCAACCCGGTAATAGCTCTTTTGTTCTATACCCTCACTCATGGCGTCCATCAGCGACTGAACCCGCTCGAAATCCTCGATGTGGCTCTCAGACCAGGGTTGCAGACCGCTGTTGGCCTGCACCGCCTCCCAGTGCGCCGGCAGTGAGACGTCCAGGGCCGCAAAAGCCGGCTGGATCTCATCCCATAGCAATAGCTGGGCTTTAATTTTATAGGCCAGATCCTGGAGCTTGCGGTGAGACTGCTCCAGGTCTGCAAGTAGCCAGGTGTCTTCAAGGTTGGTGCGGATGAGTTTATCCGAGGCCTCCTCGGCCTTAAGAATGATCGTTCCGGAGAGAGTGGCCAGCCCGGCCAGTGCAAAAACGCAGAGAAAGGCAAAACAGAAAATGCGAGCGCGAACAGTGCCTAACATGACGACTCCAACGACAGACTGAGAGCAGCAGGTTAAGACGGTTCTGTGACGCTTTTATGTCAAAAGGGCGTTGAAACACCGCCTTTAGCTTTAGTAGCCCGCGCTGAATCGCTTCAAAAACAGGGGCTATTTGCCTATCATCGCGACTTTAAATCAGATTGGATGCTAATGAATCACTCCGTCTTTCGGCTGACCTTGCCCATTCTATTCGGCTACCTGCCTCTGGGCATGGCGTTCGGCGTGCTGTTCGCGACCCAGCTGGACTACGCCTGGTGGATTGCGCCGTTGATGGGCGTGGTGATTTTCGCCGGCGCTGGGCAAATCCTCGCGGTGAGCCTGCTGGCCGCCAATGCCGGATTGGTTGAGGTGTTTGTGGCGATGTTCGTGCTGAACGCGCGCCATCTGTTTTACGGCCTGTCGTTGCTCGGCCAGTTCCGCGGCGCTGGCTGGCGCAAGGTTTACCTGATCTTTGGTCTCACCGACGAAACCTACTCACTGCTGACCAGCCGTCCACGCGGGCCAGACCGCGCCCATGAACAAACCGTTGATTTCCGGATTACCGCGTTCAATCAGGGCTACTGGGTTATCGGCTGCGCGCTGGGCGCCTTGCTTGCGGATAATGTGGCGTTTAACAGCACCGGCATCGAATTTGCCCTGGTCGCGCTCTTCATTGTCCTAACCATTGAGCAGCTGAAGGCGCTCGGTGACAGCCTGCCGGTCTGGCTCGGCGCAGCGGCCGCAGGCGTAGCCATGATCGCCCTGCCCCCGGCTCATCAGCTTATCGGGGCCATTGCCATCGTTACCGCTATTTTGCTGCTGCACTATCGGCGAATTCGTGGTGAGCAATCATCGGAAGGAGAAGTGAATCGTGGCTGAATCGACTTATATTGCCGCGTTCATTGCCGTTGCTGCAGTCGCGACCTTCGCGACGCGGGTCATTCCGTTTCTGTTTTTCGAGCGGCACACGGAACATCCGCTGATTCAGCACCTGGGGCGTTACTTGCCGGCCGCGGTGATGGCCCTGCTAGCCACGGTGTTTCTGCAACGTTCTGGCAGCTGGACGGCAGACCTGCCGGGTTTCGATGCCCTCATACCAGGATTGCTGGTGGTCGCTGTACACCTCTGGCAGCGCAATGCCCTGCTATCCATTGCTGCGGGCACCGCCAGTTACATGGTCATTCAGCAAGCCGGCGTGGTTTGACGTTAACCACGCTCTTCGAGATTGGCGACCAGCCGGGAATCCTGAACGGCGGCGGTTCGATGTTTAACCACACCCTTGTATTCCGGGCTTTCAATCATTGCCATGAAAGCATCGATGGACGGATAACGGACTAGCAGAACCTGGTCCCAGGATTCTTCCGGTGGTGCTATGAGGGAGCCAACACTGTTGCCGGACCATATTACCTCGGCACCGACCGACCTGACGCAGGCACCCGCCTCTTCCATATAGAGCTTGTAGGCTTCGCGCCCTGAGCGCTCCATGGCTTCATCGGGGTAGCTGGCCCGGTCGCGGAATCTTAGCAGGTTCAGCATGACCACCGGCTGGTTCTTTGGCGTATCCGCCAGCACTTTCTGTAATTGCTCCGGGGTCGGATTGACGGCTTCCATCCTGATCCTCTTCTTCTGCGGCGATTGGCGCCCACTATAGCCCAGGCCTGAGGCCTTGGGACAAGGATTTTCGTTAGCATTCTTTGACACTGGCGCTTTTTTGCCGTCCAACAAGGACCTACTGAAAACAGGTCTATTAGCCGTTGGGATTGGCATTGGACTTTAGGAGCATAAAGATAGCTTACTATTTAGCGAGCACATACAATAAAACCTGCTGTGAAACCCTCACTTACGCAGCCCATTCGCCGACCAAGGGAACTCAATACCGGCATGAATCTGACGGACATCTTCCTGCAAACCCTGGAAACAACCCTGCCTGTATTTGCCATGGTTTTCATTGGCATGGGCCTGCGCAGGATTGGCTGGATCGACAGCGCGTTCGTCAACACCGCCTCGGCCCTGGTTTTTAAGGCCACGCTGCCGACACTGGTATTTCTAAGCATCATCCGGGCAGACCTGGACACGGCACTGAACTTCAGCTTGCTGGGCTTTTACCTGGTGGCAACCATCGCAAGTTTTGCGCTGGCCTGGCTCTGGGCTTACTGGCGGGTCCCTCACGCCGACCGGGGCGTTTATGTCCAGGGCGCGTTCCGGGGCAACTGCGGCATTGTTGGCCTGGCGTTGGCGGCCAACCTTTACGGCGACTTCGGACTGTCTGCAGGTGGCATCCTGCTCGGGCTGGTGATCATTTCTTACAACACGCTGTCGGTGATCGTGCTCATTGCCTATCAGCCTGGCCAATCCGCCAGCTGGCGCCGCATCGGCCACGACATTATCCGGAACCCGTTGATCATTGCGGTTATCATCGCCATTCCCGTGGCGTGGCTGGATATTCGGTTTCCTGAGTGGGTTATGACCTCCGGTGACTACTTTGCGTCCCTGACCCTGCCCCTGGCCTTGCTGTGTATTGGCGCCACGGTTTCGCTCAGCGCCATCCGCAGCGACAGTTCAACGGCATTGGGCTCCAGTTCGCTCAAAATGGTTGTTTTGCCGGCCCTGTGCACGGCCGCGGCCTGGCTGGTAGGTTTTAGGGGTGCGGAACTGGGACTGATGTTCCTGTATTTTGCCAGCCCCACTGCCGCCGCGAGTTTTGTCATGGTGAAGGCACTGGGTGGTAACGATCGCCTGGCCGCCAACATCATTGCGCTGACAACCCTGATGGCCAGCATAACGGTGACTGTTGGCGTGTTTGCCCTGCGCAGTGCTGGCCTGATCTAGGCGGTGCGCATGCAGAGCTCCTGCATCGCTACGAAGCCGCGCTCGCAGCCCCACTGGTAGCTGCTGCCAAACAGGTTGTAGTGATTCAGGTAGTGGTACAGGTTGTAAATATCGCGCTTCTGCTCGTACACCGGTGTTCGCGGGAATGCCCGGTCATAAGCTCGATAAAACGCAGACCCAAACCCTCCGAATAGCTCCGTCATCGCCAGGTCTGCCTCGCGATCTCCGCAGTAGATAGCGGGATCGATCAGCCAGGGACCTTCCTGACTGAACAAGACATTGCCACTCCAGAGGTCGCCGTGCAGCAGGCTTGGCTGGTCGCAATGATCGTTAAGCCAGCCGATCAAGGTGTCATCACACTGATCCAGAATGTCTTCGAACCGATTGCGAACACCGCTCGCCCGGATGCGGGACACCTGATAGCGCAAGCGCTCCTGAACAAAGAACTCACCCCAGTACTCGGCCCAGCAATTCGGCTGCGGCGACAGCCCGATGTAATTGTCCCTGTGCCAACCATACATAGACTGCGGCAGCCGGTGCAGCGCGGCCAGCCCCTCACCCAATGTTTCCAGCGCTCCGTTACCAGACCGGGCAGGCGTAATGGCCGTCATCTCAAGCGTCGACTCGTCTACCCTGAAAACCTCGGGTACCCGGACAGACCCAACCCCTGCCTCCTTTAAACCGTTAAAGAGCCGGCGCAAGCCCTCGGCCTCGCAGATCAAGGCATCGGCGTATACCGTAGTGTTTTGTTTGCAAAAAATTCCAGACATTGCGCTCCAGCCTTCTTGAATACATCCACCAACAGCCGGTAGATTAAAAGATCGCTGACATTTCTGCCTGACAAGGACATTTCATGCACGCCAAGCGCTGGTCCCTGCTCGTCTCCGGGCTCGTTCAAGGAGTCTACTACAGAGCGTCCACAGCAACTCAAGCCACCAAATTCGGGCTTACTGGCTTTGCCCGCAACCTCGCCGACGGCAGAGTGGAAGTCGTAGCGGAGGGTACTGAAGAGCAACTGCAGCAACTGAAAAGCTGGTGTGAGATCGGCCCGTCGGCCGCGCGGGTGGACTCGGTGGAGGTATCGAAACAAGAGGCTACCGGAGAATTCAGTGACTTCGGCATTCGGCATTAACGGTGCCAATGTGACTCAGGATCTACCGTTTTCTCAAGCCTGCGAGAATAACAAAGAGCCCATTCTCGACAAGCTGGCGGCCATCTTCCATGCGCCGGGGCTGGTTCTCGAAATCGGCACCGGCACTGGTCAGCATGCCGTGCATTTTGCCGGCCATTTACCGCACCTTACCTGGCAGCCCAGCGACCATCCCCAGAATTACCAACTCTGCCTGCCCAGAATAAGGCAGGCCGGTCTGGCCAACCTTAATCCACCCAAACCACTGGACGTTTGCCAATCAGACTGGGGCTTGCCCGGCCCAGTGACTGGTGTATTCTCAGCCAACACCGCCCACATCATGTCTTGGCCCGAAGTGGAGCGAATGTTTGCGGGTGTCGCTACGATTCTGGCACCTGAGTCGGCGTTTTGCCTCTACGGCCCGTTCAGTTATGGGAGCCAACACACCAGTGCCAGTAACCTGAATTTTGACCGCCACCTTCGTTCGCAAAATCCGAGTATGGGCATCCGGGACATGAGCGATCTGATCGCGCTTGCTGGTCGCTGCGGGCTTTCGCTGGATGAAGATCTCGACATGCCCGCCAATAACCGGATCACCGTCTGGCGGCGCCAAGCATGAGGTCGTCCGGGTTCCGACCTGGCCCATTGACCCACAGCAGCGCTGCTGGCGCCATGCTGACGCTGTGTATTTCAGCCGCTCACGGGGCGCCCGGTGCGAATATCGTCGTAACTGCACCGTTACTGGAACGCACGCTCTACGAGACCCCTGCAGCGCTCTCCGTTGTCGATCGCCCCACCATTCAACGGGGCCAGTTACGAAACAAGCTGGATGAGTCCCTGGCGCTGGTTCCCGGCGTGTACCTGCAAAACCAGGAAAATTACGCCCAGGGCGAGCGCATTGCCATTCGGGGCTTCGGCGCCCGGTCGCCCTTTGGGGTTCGGGGAATCACCGTGATCGTTGACGGTATTCCCTACACACTGCCCGACGGTCAGGCCCAGCTCGACGCCATTGATTTAGACAACGCCGAGCGGATCGAAGTCATTCGAGGCCCGGCCTCGGTACTCTATGGCAACGCCGCCGGCGGTGTGATCAGCGTGACGACCGCCGATGGCCGGCGGACACCCGAAGGCTCCAGCATTCGCCTCACCGGGGGCAGCCATGGCTTTGGCAAGCTTACCGCCCGCAACAGCGGTACTGATGGAGCCTGGGCCCATAACATCGGTTTCACTGCTTTAAATGTGGATGGGTACCGGGAGCAGAACGAGGTTGAAAAATACCTGTTCAATTCGAAGCTGAGCCGGGATTTGGGTGACGATCAATCCCTGACGGTTATCCTGAATCTTCTCGATAACCCGCGCTCGGACGACCCCGGCGCCCTCACCGCTGAACAGGTTGAAGACGACCGCACCCAGGCCGGGCGCTTTACCAAGGACTATGACACTGGGCAGACCGTCGACCAGCAAGTGCTCGGCCTGCAATACCAGGACTTGTCAGCCGGCTCCGGCGAATGGCGGGCAAAAACGTTCTACCTGCGTCGTAACTTCGAGCAGCAACTGCCCTTTCCCGGCCCCAGCCGAATTGACTACAACCGTGATTATTTTGGCTTCAACTCTGACTATCGACAACCCTTAACATTGGCCGGTTACCCTGTCCGGACAGTCACAGGCATTGAGGCACGACGACAGCGGGATGACCGCAGCCGACGCGAAGTGAGTTTTGACGGCACACTGCAGGGTGAGACCGCCGATGAGGTGCAAACCGCCACGGCCCTCAGCGTTTTCAGCCAGAGTGATCTGGACCTGAATTCCGATCTGACCCTGTCAGTGGGCGCCCGTTTCGATCACATCCACCTGGATGTGGACGATCAATTCGATGAGGACGGCGATCAGTCCGGTGATCGCTCCTTTGGTGAATGGAGTGGCTCAGCCGGCCTGAGTTACAGATATCGCCCCGACCACCAGGCCTATGCCAACCTCAGCACCGCGTTCGAGACCCCCACGTTCTCGGAGTTCGCCAACCCCTCCGGCCAGGGCGGCTTCAACCCGGATGTTGAGCCTCAAAAGGCGGTGAACCATGAATTGGGCTTACGGGGCGAGTTGGACGTCGGCGTCGACTATGACCTGACCCTGTTCTGGATCGATGTGCGTGACGAGTTGACCCCCTACACCTTGCCCGGCGACAACGACCGGACCTTCTATCGCAACACCGGCGACACCACCCGCAAGGGTGTTGAGGCGGCCGCAGGTTGGAGTATCTCGCAAGCCTGGCGGATTGAAACAGCCCTGACCCTGGCCCGTTACACCTTTGATGACTATCAGGTTGGCGGCAATAACTTTGCTGGTAACCGGCTGCCCGGGTTGCCAGAACAGGTCTGGAGCAACCAGCTCCACTGGAGCGGTCTCGGCGGCACTTTCGCGACCCTTGAAACCCGCTATGTCGGAGACTTGGTGGCGGATGATGCCAACGATGTTCAGGTCGACGATTATTGGCTGGTGAACCTGCGAGGGGGCGATACCTGGTACGTTAGCCGCAACAGCCTGCTGAAAGCCTTCGCAGGTGTCCGCAATGTTCTGGACGAGGAGCATTTCGCCAATGTGCGCATCAACGCCAGTAACGGCCGATATTTCGAACCGGCGGCCAAACGCACCTATTACGCGGGGGTAGAGCTCACGTTCTGAACCCATAAAAAAAAGCCCTGACCTTCTGCAAGGTCAGGGCTTTCTATTGGCAGAGAGGGAGGGATTATTCGGGCCCTCGGCCCTCACCCCTTCGGGGCCGTCGTCGCGTTGCTCCGACGTTCCTCCGCCTGCAGAGCAGGCTTCGGTCGAACCCGCGGGGGTCCTTTTACCCTACCAATCGGCCAATAAAAAACCCCAGCAAATGCTGGGGTTTAGTATTGGCGGAGAGGGAGGGATTCGAACCCTCGAAACGCTATTAACGTTTACACACTTTCCAGGCGTGCGCCTTCAGCCACTCGGCCACCTCTCCAATAAACTGTTTCAAATCAGCCATATCGTCGCTCATTTGAGGGCGCAAACTCTAATGGTTTTTATGCCGTTTGGCAACTCCCTTTCTGTACTTCCGGCATTTTTTTCTTTTCGGGTGGGTTTTCGTTTACCTCTTGTTAGGATTGGGCACTATGAGAGACAGGTCACGCGCCACTCCAATCCTGCCAATCCCGCCTAAGGAGCCAACCAATGATGATGAAAGCCGAGCAATCAACCCTGGTGTTGATCGACGTTCAGGAACGATTGATGCCTGCCATCGCCCACGGTCAGGAAGTGGTCGACCAGTGCCTCACTCTCGCCACCATTGCAGGGCTTCTTGGCGTGCCCATTGTGGCCACAGAGCAATCGCCGGAAAAGCTTGGCCATAACGTGGACGACATCCGGGAGCTGTGTGATCAGGTCGTTTCCAAGGACCACTTCGACGCCTGTGGTGACGGTCTCCTCGAACAGCTTCCGCAAGGACGTCAGGAGATCGTGATCTCAGGGTGTGAAACTCACGTATGCATGCTGCAGACGGCGCTCAGTTTGCTCGATGCCGGCTACACCGTATGGGTTGTGGCAGACGCCACCGGTTCCCGTAACGAGTTCGACCGGGACGTTGCCCTGGATCGACTGGCTCAGAGTGGCGCACGGATCGTGACCCTGGAAATGGTCGCCTTTGAGTGGATGAAGAACAGCAAGCACCCGCACTTCCGAGATGTACAACACTTGATCAAGTAGTAACCAAGCACGAGGCCAGCGATGTTGAACATGGACTTCTCCAAGCGTGTAGTAATCCGCACTGAAGAACAGGAGTGGGTTCCCAGCCCGGCGGGCGGCGTGCTGAGAAAACCGCTGGCCCGTGAAGAAGCTGAACGTGGTCACGCCACCAGCGTGGTTCGTTATGAGGCGGGCGCTTCATTCAAGCGGCACGAGCATCCATTAGGCGAGGAAATCCTGGTTCTGGATGGTGTTTTTTCCGATGAAACCGGAGATTATCCGGCCGGAACTTATTTCCGGAACCCGCCCGGAACAGGCCATGCGCCCTTCAGCCGTGACGGCTGCACCCTGCTGGTCAAATTGCATCAGTTTGAAGAACGCGACCTTACCCCTGTGCAAATAGACACCCACTCCCGGCCCTGGCTACCGGGTATTGGTGGGTTGGAGGTAATGCCTCTGCATGATTTCGAGCATGAGCATGTCGCATTGGTGAAATGGCCGGCGGGCGAGCGGTTTCAACCACACCGGCACTTCGGTGGCGAGGAAATTTTTGTGCTCTCGGGCGAGTTCTGTGATGAATACGGCCGCTACCCGGTCGGCACCTGGATTCGCAGCCCTCATCTCAGTCAACACCATCCTTTTGTGGAGCAGGAAACCGTGATCTGGGTGAAAACCGGCCACCTGCCATTCCAGGCCTGATCGCTTAGCGCTCGCCACCTGCCTTCAAAGGACTCTCTACAGAACTCTCTAAAGGGCTTTGATCGACCACGATAAGTTCGGAGAGATCGAAGCCCTCTGCCCTCGCCCGCTCTCGGAACTTGGCCATCTGGGCGTCACTGACGGTGGGGGTACGCGACAGGAACCAGAGGTAGTCCCGGTTATAGCCGCTGATGTAGGCGTATTCATAACCCACACTATCCAGCTCGAACACCACGTAGGAACTGTAAAACGGGCCGAAAAAGGACACTTTCAGATGACCGCTCTTTCGCTCGTCAACAAACACCGCGTGACCTTCCGCTTCACTCCACTGCCCTTCACCGGCGTCATAACCCCGATTGGTAACGACAATACTGCCGTCTTCCTTGAGCTCGTACTCGGCCGAGACACGGCTCAACCCTTCCTCAAACGAGTGATCCAGGCGGGCGATCTCGTACCAGGTGCCCAGGTAACGATCCACTTCCAGATTCTGGACCGGACGAATACCCTCAGGAACCCCGGTACAGCCGGCCAAAACGCCAGCTGCCAATACAATTAATGCGAATATCCTGCTCAAAATTTCCCCCTAACCCAGCACCTTCCCCTTTCCTCTCGTAGAGCCTTAATCGACTCGACAGCCGGGCCGCGTGCAAGGCCGCAGTCCATGTTCAGGAGGGGCGTGCCACCTTAAGAATATCTCCGAAAGTGACGTATTCGCTGCCGCCCAGGCGACCGATGGGATCCAACGCGGCGGCATCGATTTTTAACCGGCCTTTATCGTCAAAATGCGTCGCCTGGTCACTCACGTAGACCCCTTTCACCAGACCAAACACCAGACTCTGTGGCGCCGCGCCAATTTCCTTGATGTCGTAGAGTTCACACGCGAATGCAACGTGGCAATCCTTGAGCCGCGGCAGGCGGGACCCTTCCATCGGCGTCAACTCCAAGCCCAAGTCCGCCAGCTCTGACTCACCGTGTGGCAGGGTACGGGATGTTGCCGTCATGGCACTGGCGAGCTCTCGATGGGCGATATGTACAACAAAATCCTTGCGAGCTTCGATATTCACCCGCGTGTCCTTGAAGGCATTGTCCGTGGGCTTTCGGCCAACCGAAAACATCAACAAGGGAGGATTGCTGGTGATTGGTGTAAAGAATGAAAACGGCGCCAGGTTGTAGTCGCCATCAGGATTTTCACTCAGCACCCAGGCAACCGGACGAGGTACCACGGTCTGGGTCAGAGTGTGGTAAGCCTCGGTCGGATCCATGTTCTCAAAATCGATAAACATCAGGCTATTTTTTCCTGTAAATGATACCCGGGTGACACTGCACCATCTCATACAAGTCGGGCAAACCATTCAACGATTCAGAGGCGCCGAGGATGAGATAACCACCCGGATTCAGGGTGGCATGGATGCGGGTCAGAATGTCTTTCTTGAGTTCTGCCGAGAAGTAGATGAGGACATTACGGCACATCACGATGTCGAATTTCCCGAGTATGTAACGCTCCAGCAGATTCAGCTCCTTGAATTCGACCATACTCTTGAGTTGCGGGCGGATCTGCCAGCCACCGTTCAGCGAGGGCGTGAAGAACTGTTTTTGCCGTTCCGGAGAGAGTCCACGGCCGATGGCGATCATTTCGTACTCGCCCCGGCGCGCCACTTCGAGAACACTTTTGGAGATGTCGGTAGCGGTAATTTTCACATCACGCAGGCGGCCCGGCCGTTGACGCCGAAACTCTTCCACAATCATGCCCACCGAATAAGGCTCCTGCCCGGTAGAGCAGGCCGCGGACCAGAGCCGAAGTGGCTGAGCCGTTTTACGCTCGGCAAACTCTGGCAGCAGCTTTTCCTGCAGGATTCGGAACGGATGATTATCTCGGAACCAGAGTGTTTCGTTAGTGGTCATCGCATCGATGACCACTTCACGGAGGCTCGCCCTACCCGTCCGCTTCAGTCGGTCGAGCAGTTCACCGAGGGAGTTAAGTTCGTTTTCTTCCAGGATTCGACGAAGGCGGCTCTTAACCAGATACTGTTTATTTTCGCCCAGCAAAATGCCACACGCATCCTGCAGGAACGTTTTGAAGGCTTCATATTCCTGTGGCGTTATTTCCGCTTTCATTGGATCTCTGTTGTTTGTGCATCAGTGAGCAATGGCATCACCCTTGGTCGATGATCTCCATCACTCGCTCGGCCAGTTCGTCGGGACTGAACTTAGCCATGAAATCGTCGGCCCCAACCTTTTGCACCATGGCCCGGTTAAAGACACCACTCAACGAGGTATGGAGCATAATAAACATCTCGCTGATAGCCGGATCACTCTTACACTGGGTCACCAGTGTGTAGCCATCCATTTCCGGCATCTCCACGTCAGAGATAATGAGTGCCAGGTGATCGCGGGCCTTGGAACCATCACTGGTGATCTCTTTCAGGTACTCATAGGCTTGTTTGCCGTCGTTCTTGGTGACCACATCCATACCAATCGCCGTCAGGCAGCGCTCGATCTGACGACGGGCTACCGAGGAGTCGTCCACTACCAGGACCGGCAAATCGGCAGGCGACCGACCAGCGCTCTTGCTCAAGACCGCTTCAGTAACATCTTCCCTGAGCGGAGAAACCTCTGAAAGAACCTTCTCTACGTCAATGATTTCAACCAGTTTATCATCAATCTTGGTAACGGCAGTGAGGTAAACATCCTTGCCCGCACCTTTAGGCGGCGGAAGGATATCTTCCCAATTCATATTCATGATCCGATCCACTCCGGTAACCAGGAAGCCCTGGGTTTTCCGGTTGTACTCGGTAATGATCACAAAACTGTTGGCCAGTTCTTCCTGGGGAATGCCCGGCAGGCCAATGGACATGCTGAGGTCAATGATGGGGATGGTCTCACCGCGAGTGTGGGCGACACCTCGAACCACGGAGCGGCTGTTCGGGATGGAGGACAGCTTCGGACATTGAAGAACCTCTTTTACCTTGAACACGTTGATACCGTACATCTGCCGTCCGCGCAGACGGAACATCAGCAGCTCGAGGCGGTTTTTCCCTACCAGCTGAGTCCGTTGGTTTACGCTATCCAATACCCCTGCCATCTATACTCTCCTAACTCACCGGCTCATCACCGGCATGTATTTTGCTGTTATTCAGATCATGAACGAGCTGACGAAAAATCGTCACCGACACGACTATCTGCTCGCTTAACGGCCGACAGGGCCAAATCCTTAGGATTTTTCCAGAGTAATGGCCGGACATTGACAGCATAGGACAAAGTGACACGTATGCGCATCACCATTTTTAGCATCGCTCTACTCATGTCCGGCGTCGCGGGCGGCGCAGCGGCCCAGACTTCGGCCATGGAGATTGAGCAGGCTGCAACAAACTATTTAACCGCATTTGCCGAGGCGCAGGCTGAACGAGGCTATGAGGTTACCTTTGAGCCGGGCAGTGTTGACAGCCGGCTTGCCCTGGCCAGCTGTGAGCAGCCTTTGGCAGTTGAGTTTACCGGTGATCCCTGGCGCAGCACCCATCCGTCCCTGCAGATCGCGTGTGAGGGTAAACGCCCCTGGCGCATGTTTGTGACCGCGTCGGTTTCGATCAACGGTCCCGCCCTGGTGGCAGCACGACCGCTGGCCCGTGGCGAGCGCATAACCACCGATATGGTCACCACTGAATCAGTCGTGGTAAATGCCAGTCGCAGAGGCGTGCTGGGCAAGTCTGATGATGTACAGGGCATGGAGATCCGTCGGCCAATCAACGCAGGGTCCGTGATTACCCCGGATCTTCTCTCCGCTCCCGACGCAGTGGAACGGGGCGATCATGTTATTATCTTCGCCAGGAGTGGAGCTTTCTCGGTGACATCCCGAGGCAAAGCCCTGGCGAATGCCTCGGTCGGAGAACAGGTATTGGTTGAGAACCTCCGATCTGCCCGGACGGTTCGGGCCAATGTAATCGCACCGGGGCGTGTTGAGGTTCCGATGTAGCCGGAACTGGCAAGTTCCTGCCGCTCGGCAATAGCCTGCCGCCCGCTTTCGCCATAGTGCATGGCTAGAGGCTCGGCAGATGGAGAATTGGTAATAAAAATCGAGAAAATTTCACTAAAGGTATGGACGGCACGGCCGTTACATAGATACACACTCGAGTAAGTCGCGCCCCCGCGCGGCACTACAGGCAAGCAGGTATATATATGTCAGTTGACTTAAATGGAATTGGCCCCGGCCAGGTCAACACCCAAAGAACCACGGCCGACAAGTCCTCCAGCAGCCAGGGAACCCAGCCGGCAAGCAGCGAGCAGGCTAAAACCCAGGCACAGTCCGCTCGCGGCGAAAGCGTTAGCCTCAGCAATCAGGCAAAAAACCTGAAGCAGCTGGAACAGAAGCTGGGTGACTATCCCGAGATGGACGACGACCGCATTGCAGAAATCCGGTCAGCGCTCGAGAACGGAACCTACAAGATTGATGCAGAGAAACTGGCCCAGAAAATGCTTGAGATGGATGAAAGCATTTTTGGGTGAGTAAATCATGGCTGCTATCGATGAATTGAAAGAGCTTCTGTTGCAAGACGTGCAACAACTTGCGGTTTTGACGGACATCCTTGATAAGGAAAAAGCCTGCCTGTCGGCCTCAGATGTTCGTGCGCTGCAAGCGCTGACCGCAGAAAAGAATCAGCTTCTAGCGCAGATCAGGGAGCGGGCAAAACAGAAGATCCACACTCTCGTCGCCATGGGCTACAAGCCGGAGAGCGGTGCACCTTCCCGATTTATTCAAAGCGCCGGCTTGACCGAACTGTTTGATCTCTGGAAACGTGCCGATGAGCAAATGCGCAAGTGCCAGGCTCTGAATCAGCACAACGGCCGGGTTATGGGCCACTTGCAAAAACGCCTCTCACGACTGACCGATATTTTCCGCGGTGCCACCGGCCAGCAAAAGCTTTACGGCCAGCAAGGCCAGCAGACTTCGGTATCAAGCAGGACTATTCTGGCCAGTGCCTAGGTGCTCCAGACCTGAGATAACGCCCGGCAAGCCGGGCGTTATTTTTTACCGGGGGGGGATTGGTGTAGTTAGCGGGTATAGATAGTCATCTGTGACGAGGGGCTGAAGCGAATATCATGGATGCTGACGTTGCCAAACGAAGGCCCCCGACTGCCAGTCACCCGTATGTTGTTCATCCTGATTTCCTCAATGCGCTCCGGAAACGCCAGAGTTAGGCCGCCATCCTCTTGCAACCTATATCGGGGTTCTCCCTCCCGGTAATGAACTCCTTTGATGCTCAGGTCAGAATCCAGGAAGTTCAGGACAGGTACGAACACGTTGGTCGTAAGCTTCAGCCCCTTCATGACATCCGCTTCCGATCCGTCACCCTGTTCCGTTGCGTTATCCACCATGCTGCCCACCCGCGCCATACGCTCCAGCAGCGAGGAATCGCCCTGCCCCGACACGGCGGCTAACTCATCGTCCTCCAAGGGCGTGAAGCCCGCCTCCTCGTACATCTCGCCAGACGCGGACGAAGTGGAGTTCGTGTTGTTGACATGGTTGGTGGCCGCGAAACCGACCAGTGGCTGGAAAGGCAGAGCTACAACGGCGACGAGCGCGGCGGCGTTACGGTAGCGGGACTGATGCTTCAGTACGCGACGCAACTCTTTTTCACTGATCCAGCCAGACTGAATGAACACCTCACCCAGTCGCTCTCCTGATTTCCGTTGCAGGCGCAGACCTTCTTCAAGCTGCGCTTCAGACAGGTAGCCTCGACCGACGAGCAATCGTCCTAATCGCGACTTTTCTTCAAATCCCTGACGGATTTTCACTGAATTCTCCTTATTATTCGTGAAAACCGTACAACCCGGCCCGGCATGGAGGAAAAAAACTGCAGCAACCACTGAGCGTAGCTTAGTCTCGCGATTCCGTATCTCATGAGTCGCCGAAACAGCCCAAGCTTCTGCTAAAATCCTGCGGTAACTTAAGATTCAATGAATTATTGCAGGAAATCACTCTGCAGCTCACCAGGAGATAAGTAATCAAATGCTAAATTCCGTAAAACCGGTTCGTAGTGTGATCCCTGCCCTGCTTCTGGCGATGTCGACGTTACTGCCGATGACCGGAGCCCACGCCGAAACAGCCTCCGAGACTGCTTCTGCAGCTCTGCCCAGCGTCAAAGTTGTCACCAGCAAGGGTCCGTTTGTCCTCCAGTTGCGCCCGGACGCTGCGCCAAAGACGGTTGAGAATTTTCTTGAGTACGTTCGCGATGGCTTCTACGACAACACCGTGTTCCACCGTGTAATTCCTGGCTTCATGATTCAGGGCGGCGGCTTTACCAGTGACCTGACCCGGAAGCCCACCCAGGATCCGATCGTGAATGAAGCCAAGCCGACCCTGAAGAACCTTCGTGGCAGTATTGCCATGGCGCGCACCAGCGCTCCGGACAGCGCCACCTCTCAGTTCTTTATCAATGTGGTCAACAACGGTTTTCTGGATGCTGGCGTCAGGGGCGCGGGCTATGCCGTTTTCGGCAAAGTGACTGAAGGGATGGGCGTGGTTGACGCGATTGCGGGCGTGGACACAAAAAATGCTCGTGGCATGGCAAACGTACCGGTAAACCCGGTGATCATTGAATCCGTCTCGGTACTCGAGCCCGCTAACTGATCCCATGCCCGACGAGTTGCTCTCACCCAGTATCGAAACCGCTGAACTGACCTGGCAGGACGGTGTCCCGGAATCAACCCGGTTCGGGGACGTCTATTTCAATCGTGAGGACGGGCTGGCCGAGAGCCGGTATGTTTTTCTTCGCCCCAACCGGCTTACTGAACGGTTTACGTCGGTTCCGGCGGGTGGCAGCTTTGTGGTCGCCGAATCCGGGTTCGGAACGGGGCTGAATTTCCTCGCCACCTGGCAGGCGTGGCGAGAGCATGCGACCAACCAGTCGGCCACCCTGCATTTTGTGTCGGTAGAGCGCTTTCCCCTAAAACGGGACGACCTGGTTCGGGCCCTCGCCTTATGGCCGGAACTGGCGCCATTGGCGGCCGAGTTGGCTGACAAGTATCCACCGATGACCCGCGGCGCGCATCGCATTCTGCTGGATGGCGGCCGGGTTCGGCTAACGCTTTACCTGGGGGATGTTCATGAAGCCTGGCAGGCGCTCCAGTTCAAGGCCGACGCCTGGTTTCTGGACGGTTTTTCCCCGGCCTGTAACCCGGAAATGTGGCAGGATCAGGCTCTTGCCATGATCAGCGCGCACAGCAAACCGGGCGCGACCCTCGCCACCTTTACCGCGGTGAGCCGAGTTCGGCGGGCACTCGAAAGTGCCGGCTTCACCATGAACATCTCACCGGGATTCGGGCGCAAAAGAGACATGCTGGCGGGGACGCTACCGGCTGACGTTGTTTCAGACCAAGATCAGCCCGCGCATTCGGTTGCGATCATCGGCGCGGGCATCGCCGGCTGCCTGCTCGCCCGCAATCTCGCCGAGCGCGGCCTTCCGGTAACGCTGATCGACTCGGCCAAGGGCCCTGGCGCGGGCGCCTCCGGAAACCTTCAGGGCGCGACCTATGTGAAACTGGGGGTCGAATTCAACGATCAAACAGAGCTGGCACTGACCGCCCTGTGTTTTAGTCAGCGCTTCTACAACCGCTTCCGTGATCAGTATTGGCATCCTACCGGTTTACTCCAGCTGGCCTGGAGCGAACAGGAACAGGACCGTCAGCGGCGTTTCCTCAAAAGGAACGCTTACCCGGCGGACGTCTTCTACCCGGTAGACCAACACCAGGCTGAGCAACTGACCGGCGTTCCGACCCAAACCGGCGGGCTCTGGTTTCCAGGCAGTGGCTGGCTGGAGCCGGCAAAGCTGTGTGCGGAACTCGCGGCGC
The DNA here is from genome assembly GCF_016820575.1 of Marinobacter sediminum. Lineage (GTDB taxonomy): Bacteria > Pseudomonadota > Gammaproteobacteria > Pseudomonadales > Oleiphilaceae > Marinobacter > Marinobacter sediminum. The sequence goes on from NZ_JAEMQH010000002.1 coordinate 1,131,040, forward strand.
ACCCCCTGATCCGCCAGCAGTTCCAGACCGATGTGCAGCAGCTGCAACGACTGACCAACGCCTGGGCCATAAAGCCCGCAACCGGGCCAGAGATAGCCGCGGATCGCGTGGTGATTTGCGCCGGACATCTTACCCCGTCGCTGCTGCCGGTTTCGGGCCGGTTCCGCCTCAAGAAGATTCGTGGTCAGGTCACTCACCTGGAATCACAATCCCTGACAAGCCCTCGATCCGTGATCTGTGGCCCTCGCTACCTGAATCCCGCCCATGGCGGTGTGGCTGTGGTTGGCGCCACTTTTGACCTGCGCGATGACAATCCCAATCCCACCATGGCCAGCCATGAACAGAACCTGCAAGAGCTAACCGACCTGTTGCCGGGCATTCTGGAGGACAAAGAGGGGCTCGAAGAATCCGTTGAAGGGCGAGTCAGCTTCCGCTGCGCTACCCACGACTACCAGCCCGTGGCCGATGAATTGTGCGACTCTGAGGGCCGGGTGAGCCCGGACCTGTTCATGTTCACTGGGCTCGGCAGCAAGGGACTCACCTATGCCCCGTTGCTTGCGGAATACCTGGCGGACAAACTGTCAAACCAACCACAATGCCTGCCATCACACCTGGTGCGTCGGCTGGCAAGTCGGCGCCTGCACCAGGTGGAAAAACCGGAATCGAATACAGGGTAAACTACAGTAATGGGCTTCACGGCCGATAAGTGACTAATGCCAGTGTAAAACTTGGGGATTCCTATTCATGTCCATCTTCGTCAGTGAGCCAGGCCGTCCAATCGGGACCCGCCTTCCGGAAGCCTTCCGGGCACGGCGTGTGAACGATGTTACGGAGCTGACCGAGAGCCATGCCATCAACCCCAGCCACAGCGAAGCAACGGACGCGGAATTTCAGCAGGCAGCCAACTCGGGACGGCATCATCGAGCGCTGGAGGAATATGGCGCCACGGCGGCAGTAGAGCCCAGAGCGGAACGGGTCTACCTACCGGTATCGATGATCTGCTCTCCCGCCCTGTACTCGGTGCCGGCCACGTCCACCATCTCGAATGCCATGGCACTCATGGAAGAACACGGCGTACACCATCTGGTCATCACAGCGGAAGACAACATTGCAGGCCTGGTTGATCTCCGTTGGCTTCTCGATTGGTTGCACCGCCATCGCGCCAATGCCTTCGACCAGAACCTGGTCCATATGGAACTGCCGGCATTTCTCACGGCCTCACCGGAAACCGACGCCCATCAATTGGCTAGACTGATGCTTGCACACCAGTTAAATGCTGCCCTGGTGGTAGACCCGAACGGTAAGGCCTCAGGCATCGTGACCAGTACGGATTACCTGAGGCTGTATGCCAGCGCCAGCAGGCATGAAGGCGCAGTTTAATCCAGCGCTGAAAGCAGGTGGCCCTCCGGACCGAACACCAGCACCAACCAATCACTGCCAATGCGAGTCAACGCCGCGATTTCATCATCGCGATAATTGGCCAGGGCGATAATCTCGGAGTCACCTTTCGGCAACTGGTAACGCCATTCGTTCTTGTAAGGCTTTTCCTCGCTATCAGATTCTGAATCTTCTTCAATCAGGGATACCCTGGCCAAAATACCCTGATCGCCGTTGACCACCTCGGTTATCCCGTCGAACCCACCGTCGGTGACCCCGCTGGTTACCATATCGTCTTCAAACGCCATCAAAACCCTGAGGCGGTCGTCCGACTGGTCGCCAGCATCGTTGAGAGTGAACGCCTGCCTGATCAGACCGGTGGTAGTGTAAGCCAGCAGGAAACCCGCTTGGCTGTCCAGGGGCCCACGCTCAAGGCTGCGATTGCCCTCCTTGTCTTTCAGCAGCCGATAGCTGCCGGCCGCAGTGCCGAGTAGCCACATTTGATTACTTTCGTAGGTAGCATCAGTCAGCGGATCATCGGCTTCGGAGCCAACCTGGAACACGGCGAGCCCGCGCTCCCCTGAGGTGGTGCTGTAGTAGAACGCATCTACCCCGCCTAATACCGGTTCGCCATTCACCGAACCGGCCACAGACCCGAAGAGCAGAGGCGCTACCGAGCGTGGGGCAGCGCCGACCACAGACTCGTTGGCGGACGAGCCGACCTGGCGAGTCCAGGCGACCTTCGGAACTTCGTTGGCTCCATCCAGCTGAGTATCGATGCGTTGCAGGAAACTGTCCCTACCACCGGCGTTAGTTTGGTTGGGCCAGGTTCCCCCAGTTTCCCCGGCGATCAGTACATAGCCACTGTCGGAATTCATGTGCACCGATCGCACCTGGTCTTCGGCACTGGTGCCGGTTCGAATGGTCCAGTTCTCAACATACTCACCACCGTTGGACGGCTCATCAAACCTGTATCGGGTCGTCACAATATCCTCTCCGCCCTGGGCGACGGTGCCCGCAACGGCCGCATCCGTGCTGTAGGAGACGACAAATTCGAAGCGGTCGACCTTGCCTTTATCCTTGGCTACCTCTCGCTTGACGGTGGCAATCAGCGGTTTTGGCTGTGACAGTGTATCGCTGGTGCTGGAAATCAGAATATCCTGCAGTTCGCTGCCTTTCTGATCGTAAACCCTGACCCGCACACGATCGCTGTTGAGGCTGTCATAACCAGCGACGAAGACCCGCCCCTCGTGAGACACATCGAGGTCGGTCGCAACAAAGCCGTCGGATTTGTTCAAGGCTAGTGCTTTAACCTGCTCGTTAAAGCTTACTCTCAGAATACTTTCGTCAACCACACGGGCGTAGTTTTCCCGGCCTGCCTGATACTCCTGATCCAAACCGAGCAGGAGGAAACGGTCCTCCAATTCCGGGTTGGCATAGCTACCATCCGGAACCCGGATGCGAAACCTGACTTCATTGACGCCAACAGGAAACTCCAGCTCATCGGAAGGCGACCAACCGCCATTAATCCAGCGCTCGGTGACTACACCCGCACCCAGCTCGACGTCGGACTCCTTGGTTTCCTGAAGTCTGGCCCGAATCACCTCGTCCCGGTTCCCCGTCAGCACCGCCAGATACTCCCTTGCATCGCCAACGTTCAGAGCATCTCGCGCGCCCCCAGCTTCGGTCTGAATGCTTACCAGAGGCTCATTGTCATCGATTTTCAGAGAGGTATCGGCTTCTTTGTTATTGGGGCCCAGTCCCGCCAGCCCCGAACGTACTTCAGTGAGCTTCAGCTTGGCCGTTTCCTGCTTCTCCGGGAAAGAATCGTCAATGACTTCCAGGCGGATATAGCACTCAGTAATGCCCGGCTCCAGCGTGACAACGCCGCGGCTGTAGGTACCGGACTCGTCCTGCTGATAGACAAGGTAATCCAGCTCTTCCAGACGAGATTGACTGTTGCTGCCCAGGGCGACTATGTCATGACCGATAGTGGCATCGGCCTCGTTGGCCTTACTGTGATCACAACGCTGATGGGGCGGAAGGTAGTCAGTATCGGGATCCTTGTCGCAGCTGGCCGGGTTGTACTCGGACGTGAGTTCAAAGGCCACCGCCACCCGGGTGACGGATGGTTGATCGAGCAGTACTCGAACCAGAACCGGCTGGGTTTCGGCGGTGATCGTCTTGGTACCCGAAACCGAGCCGTCTTCGGCGTACTGGTTTACGGTAAAACTGTGTTCCCCCGGGGTATCCAGGTTCGGAACGTCACAAAACCCGTCACTCTCTTCCGACTCTTCGCCGCTGCCGGCTCCGGTATTAGCACCACTATCGGAACTCTGCCCCTCCGTGAAGGTGTCGTTCTCAAGCGATAGCGCATTGTACTTAACCTCGATATCAAACGGTTGCACACCCGACATACCCCCGTCGGTGCTGACGAGGTTGATACCCAGCTGACGCCCCAGATCCGCTTCGCCCCGACTGCCCCCACTAAGCCCAGGGACGCCTCGCATGATGATGCCCTGGCGGGCCTTATTGCTGGTGCCCTCGAGGGCAAGCCAGGATGGCGCGTTAGTAAGGGTGTAATCGAGAATGTCCTCACCGCCATAGGCGCCGAAGTTGTAGTAGTACTCCACGCCGAGATAGGCTTCTGCCGGTGGCACTCCAATAATCGTAGGGTCGTCGGGGTCTTTTTCGGTCTTGCAGGCAATCAGGGCCGAAGCAAAAACCAGCGTCACGAGGAGGCGGCTGGCGGAACCAGTGCGGGAGACTAAATCGGCGCGCATGGAAAAATCCGTTTTAACGTTGTTGTTATCGGGTGCCCTGGCTCTCGATTGAAAGCCCATTTACACTCCGTTACAGAACAACGCCATGGTAGCCAATTTACCGTGCGGGCGATCTGCGCGAGTTCTCAGATTTTTCCGCCAGCCACAGTCACCACACGCCGGCCGCACATCACTGCAGCGAAACAACCTTAGTGGCTTTATCTTGTTCTATTTTGCTGGCAGATCAGCTCGGATTTTTTCGGGAAAAGCGTTCACAATACCTATCATAGCCGGGGCTGATCCCTGCACATCCCTCAGTCTCCTGTATTCGGCCCCGTATTCAAGAACCTTCTGCCGGATATTTGAAGCATGAGCCAAAAGCTCAGTTATCTGTTCTTTTGGTAACGGCTTACTCATCAGGTAGCCCTGAACTTCATCACAATGAAGATCCTGCAAGAAGCGCAACTGCTCCTCCGTTTCGACACCTTCCGCCACAACCCGAATACCCAGGCTGTGACTCATCGCGATAATCGCGCTGACAATCGACGCGTCACTCGAATTTTTCAGGAAATCGGTTATGAAGGTGCGGTCTATTTTCACGACGCTGATCGGGAATCGCTTCAAATAACTTATTGACGAATATCCGGTACCAAAATCATCCAAATAAAAACGTATTCCGGCTGCGCCAAGCTTTTCCAATATGCCCGTTGCCGCATCCAGACAATGCATGACAGCCGTTTCCGTAATTTCAATTTCTAGCGCTTCAGCTGGTATGTCGAATTCTTCCACCACCGCTATTATTTCTTCGGCCAGGTTTGGGTTTCGGAATTCAAAAGGGGAAAGGTTTACGGCAACTGGCACTGTGCCATAGCCCGATTTCTGCCAAAAACTGATTTGCTGACACACGGCCCTAATGACCCAGCGATCGAGCTCTTCGATCAATCCCGCCTGCTCCGCCAGCGGAATAAATTCACCTGGCTGTACCAGCCCTGATATCGGATGCTGCCAACGAACAAGGGCCTCCATGCTGTTAATTTCACCCGTTCTCAAGTCAATTTTGGGCTGGTAATAAACAGTAAGTTCGTTGCGCTCTATTGCCCGATGCAACTCAGCCTCTAACTGAATCTGTTTCTTGGCACTCTGGTTTATTTCATCTGCATAGAACCAAAAGCTGTTATCCCCTTGAGCTCTTTTACCCTCGCGCATCGCGCTGCCTGCATTTCTGAGCAGTATCTCCGCGTCTGCACCATCACGCGGAAAGAGGCTTACACCTAGATTAACGTTCAAATAGAACTCATTGCTTTCAACGGAAATTGACGTCTTAAATGCCAAAAATATACGTTGCAATATTTTCGTTACAATTTCAGGGCGCTCAAGGTCGGTGAGAACGAGCGCAATTTCGTTTCCATCAAGCCGTGACACCGTAAATAACAACCCTTCCTGTTCACAAACGGCCACTGTGTCTGTCGAGCGGAGCGTCTGCTTTAGACATGCGATTATTTTCTTGGCTAACTTTTCTGCCAAAGCAAAACCCAGCGTGTCTTTCACACGCTGCAATGAATCCACATTCACCACTAAAACCGCGATATGGGTACCATCCCGCCGCGCCCTGTTTATTCCCTGCTCGATCCGGTCCTGCAGTAAAGCATCACTTGGGCGACCAGCTGCGGAATCGCGACCTAGCTTAGCCTCCGCTCCACTCTTTTTTGCCGGTAACTGCACAGCCGGTTTGCTATCGATTACAGGCAATGCGCTCACCACGCTGTCCTGTTCGTGAGCCAATTCTAGCGACGGGTCCGATGCCATTGTTCTCGACCAACAGATCACACGGTTCCGCCCAGTCTCCTTTGCGACATACAGCGCTTTATCCGCCTGCGCCAAAAGGTCGGGGGCACTTGCCGCACCATCCAACAAAGCAGCAATGCCAAAGCTGGAGGTAATTCGCAAATCACTATGGATCGTAGCCGTATCTGCCCCCTCAATGGCCGAACGCATTCGTTCGGCAATACGGGCAGCGGCGTTCACATCGGTTTCTGGCAGTATGACCACAAACTCCTCGCCACCAAGTCGTCCCACGAGATCCCCCGAACGCGAACACTCTGTGAGAATCTGGGTTACCAGTTTAATGGTCTCATCACCAACCCCGTGTCCAAACCGGTCATTCACCGATTTGAAGTGGTCAATATCAACCATAATACAGCTGAACTCTCCGCCCTCTTCTCGTGCCTCATCGAACAATAAATCCATATGATGAGTTAGGGAGCGTCTGTTAAGCACACCTGTCAGCGGGTCACGCGCAGCCAACCATTGCAATTCCTGATTCTGCCGCGAGATCTCTTTTTGACTGCGTTCCAGTTTCTGTAGCGTACGATGCAAAGCTTCGTTCTTTGCTTCTATTTGGGTAATGTCGTCGAAAGTAATTAAGACGCCTCGCACTTTTCCCTCCGTTGCCGTAATCGGAGAGACGTTGACGTTAAGAATGCAAACTTCATTGAGACCATTTGTCAGTGTCAATGTGGCACTACGGGATAAAGTCTGGCCGGTTAGCACATCCGCCCAAGGAAGGTTCAAACGGTCGCCACCCTCACCGGGACTTCCCCACCCGAACCCGGCAATGTCCTTGCCCAGAAGCTCTTGAGGTTTCAGGCCCATTTTCTTTGCAAATGCCAGGTTCGCAAAGACAACAAACCCCTTCTGGTCCACGATCAGTAACCCCTCTGACAAGGTGTCCAGAGCCTTGCTCACCCGTTCGGGAATGACAGCGTCAGGGTTTAGCTCGCGCAACGCCCGCTTTAAAAACAGCAGATAAACCAGGAATCCGCCTAAAGAAATAAACAAGAGAATGCCAAGAAAGGAGTTTCTAAGAGAGAATAGGCCACCATTCCCGTTCAAATCGGTAAACGTCAGCTCGACATTTCCCCAGCGATCCTGCCCATTGAAGAGCGGCACCAGAACTTGCGTTGCTGTTGATTTATCGCCACTTTGCAAGGTCCAGTATTGCTCGTGCCCCCCAAATTCGGATACCAGCTCACCACCCTTTTTTCGCACCGCAGCGGAGGTAATAAATTCGTTCCTCGCGACAATCGATTGCAGTATGTGATCGACCCCTTCTAATTGCTTTCGAGTGATCTCATTCGATAATTGAACCGCTAACGACTCAGCTGCAAATTTTCTTGATTGAAGTTCGGCATGTCTCGTGTCGGGTATCAAGCCAAGCAGGTCCGAGATGAGCAGCATGGATACAGTAAGCAGCGTTAAGCTGAAGCTGATTCTTATCAAAGGAGACAAAAAGAATTTTTTCATAGTCTTATCCGCCTTACCGGTCGGAATCCTCGTCTGCAAAGATCTCTTCAACGCTGCGGCCGCCTTCACTGGCTTCATCCTCGACGTCTTTGTTCAGATCTTTCTCCTCGGTTCCCCCAAGAATTGGCATTGGGTCAAGCTGTCGCCACAACGGCGTTATCGACATAAATCCAGCCATTAATGAGCCAGCGCGAAGCACCCAGCTGATGAACCCCGCAGACAGACCCATGGTGGCTCCCAGCATCGCCTCTGTTTTGAACATTTTGTTTTTGTCTTCAGCCAACGCAATGTCATCAAGATCCCGCTTCATTTGGTCCAGTCCATCAGCTAAAGAGGCGTTATTCGTTGGTGAAACTAACTCGAGAAACTCCTTACTTTCAGGCTGGAAAGGCGTGAGGTCTAAATTCAACAAATCGAGGGCCTTAGGTAAGACCACCTTAGAATCCTTACTCGGGTAGTCATAGCCTTCGGTCACAGCAAATACGTTTGTCAGCACCTGAACCAAAACGTCATCATCAATCGAGGACAACCTTTCAGCTCCAGCCGTTAACGAACCTGGGCCTTGAAGCTGTTTCGGCTTCGGTTCGGCTTCGGAATCCAGTTCCGCCTCAGTTTCGGGATCTGGTTCGACTTCTGGCTCGGGCTCTAACTCGGGTTCGAATTCGAGCTCTGGATTCAGCCCCGGTTCTAGTTGCGGCCTTTCAACCACTGCAGTCGTAGCAAACGAGGCCGCCACTTCTGCAAACCCTTCTCCGTCTGTGTAACGTGCCTCCAGGGTTACAATCTTGCCCACTTCCGCCTGCGTCAGCGTATAGGTTGTGCCAGCACCAACCTGTACTCCATCGGCTTTCCAGACGTAACTGACCGGCCCCATACCATCGGCATCCGTAAGAGTGTTAGATGCGTTCAGGGTTTCACCTGCCACGGCAGTGCCGGATATGGTCACCAAGCCGATCGGCGCATCGTTGACGTTGGTGAGCGTGATGCTGACCAATTGTTCAGTCGTCGAACCCAGGTCATCGGTCACCGTCACCGTAAACTGATCGGTGCCGAACCAGTTGGCATCGGTGGGGGTAAAGGTCCAGGCGCCCGAAGCGGAATCAATGGCGGCCGTGCCATTGGTTGCCCCGGCGCTCACGGTGAAGTAAGTGCCATCAGTGAGGCCATCGACATCGGTGGCGTTCAAGTCACCGGACACCGCGTCACCTTCGTTACCGCTGTAGCTGGTGTCTCCGGTTATCACTGCGGCATCGTCGACACGATTGACCATGACATTCACGGTTCCGGTCTCGGTCACCCCACCCGATGTGATGGTGTAAGTAAAAGAGTCGCTGCCGTTGAAGTTCGCATTCGGCGTGTAGGTGACGGTGCCGTCAGCCAGGAAGCTGACGGACCCGTTACTGCCATTGGTCACAGCGGTCAGGCTAGGCGTGCCCTCGAAGTTGTCGGCGCTAGCACCGTTGGTGCCGGTCAGTACGTTGGCGGTGATCGCCGTATCTTCATTCGTCGTCAGACTGTCATCGACAATGTCGACCACTGGGGTCACAGTGACGTTGACCACCTGGGTGTCGGTGTAACCGTCATCGTCGGTGACCGTGACTGTGAACGAGTCGCTACCGTTGAAATCGGCAACCGGGGTATAGCTCCACAGGCCCGTGGCCGGGTTGATGCTGGCGGTGCCACTGGTCGCGTCGGTCGAGACCATGAAATAGGTGCCGTCGGTCAGACCGTCGGCGCTGTCGCTGGCCGTCAGCGTGCCGCTGATGGCGGTGTCCTCTGCCCCGCTGCCTGAAGTGTTGCCACCGATGGTGACCGCATCATCAACCGGGTTGATGGTCAGACTGACGGTCCGGGTCGCACTCTCGCCGCTGCCAGCGTCGGTTACGGTATAGGTGAAACTGTCACTGCCGTGGTAGTTGGCCGCCGGGGTGTACGTGAAGCTGCCATCGGCATTGAGCGTCAGGCTGCCGTTGCTGACACCGGTATTGACCGCATAGCTCAAAGCCCCGCCACTGGTGGTGCTGTCATTGGTCGCAACCGTATTAGTGAGGGTGGTGTCCTCGTTGAGCGTGAAGCTGTCGTCCTGAGCCGTAAGATCCGTCACGGCGTTGACCGTGATGCTGACGGTCCCGGTCTCGGTCACCCCGCCCGAGGTAATGGTGTAAGTGAACGAGTCGCTGCCGGTGAAGTTCGCAGTCGGCGTGTAGGTGACGGTGCCATCAGCCAGGAAGCTGACGGTCCCGTTACTGCCGTTGGTCACTGCAGTCAGGGTCGGCGTACCCTCGAAGTTGTCGGCACTGGTGCCGTTGGTGCCGGTCAGTACGTTGGCCGAGATCGCGGTATCTTCATTCGTGGTCAGACTGTCATCAACAATATCGGCCACCGGGGTCACGGTAATATTGACCACCTGGGTGGCGGTATAGCCGTCATCGTCGGTGACCGTGACAGTAAACGAGTCGCTACCGTTGAAATCGGCGGTTGGGGTATAGCCCCACAGACCAGTAGCCTGGTCAATGCTGGCCGTGCCGTTGGTGGCGCCGGTCGAGACCGTGAAATAGGTGCCGTCGGTCAGGCCGTCGGCGCTGTCGCTGGCCGTCAGCGTGCCGCTGATGGCGGTGTCCTCTGCCCCGCTGCCCGAGGTGTTGCCACCGATGGTGACCGCATCATCAACCGAGCTGATGGTGAGACTCACGGTCCGGGTCGCACTCTCACCGCTGCCCGCATCCGTGACCGTGTAGGTAAAGCTGTCACTGCCGTGGTAGTTGGCCGTTGGGGTGTACGTGAAGCTGCCGTTGGCATTGAGCGTCAGGCTGCCGTTGGTCACATCGGTATTGACCGCGTAGCTCAGCGATCCACCACTGGTGGTGCTGTCATTGGTCGCAACCGTATTAGTGAGGATGGCGTCCTCGTCGAGCGTGAAGCTGTCATCGGTGGCCGTGAGATCGCCAACCGGATTCACGGTGATGGCGATCACCTGGCTTTCGACATGGCCGTCGTCGTCGGTCACCGACACCGTAAAGCTGTCACTGCCACTCCAGTTGGCCGTCGGCGTGTAACTCCAGTTGCCATTGCTATCGACGGCCGCAGTGCCGTTACCTGCACCAATGGTTAGAGCGAAATTATTGGCGGTGTACCCATCAGTAGCATCGGCAAAGGTCACCGTGCCGGACGTGGCGGTATCCTCATTGGTGGTCGCCGAAACATCGCCACCGAAGGTGCCGGCATCGTCGACCTGGTTGACGGTGATGGCAACGGTCTGGGTCGAGCTCTCGCCGCTGGTGGCATCCGTGACCGTATAGGTGAAACCGTCACTGCCGTTGTAGTTGGCCGTCGGCGTGTACGTGAAGCTGCCATCGTTATTGAGCGTCAGGCTGCCGTTGGTCACACCGGTATTGACCGCGTAGCTCAGCGACCCGCCACTGGTGGTGCTGTCATTGGCCGCCACCGTGTCATTAAGGGTGGTGTCCTCGTCGAGCGTGAAGCTGTCGTCCTGAGCCGTAAGATCGGTCACGGCGTTGATCGTGATGCTGATCACCTGAGTTTCGACATTGCCATCATCATCGGTGGCCTGAACCACAAAGCTGTCGGCACCGCTGTAATTCGCACTCGGGGTATACGACCAGTTGCCATTGCTATCGACGGCAGCAGTGCCGTTACCTGCACCACTGGTTAGAACGAAATTATTGGCGGTGTACCCATCAGTAGCATCGGCAAAGGTCACCGTACCGGACGTGGCGGTATCTTCATTGGTGGTCGCCGAAACATCGCCACCGAAGATGCCGGCATCGTCGACCTGGTTGACGGTGATGGCAACGGTCTGGGTCGAGCTCTCGCCACTGCCGGCATCCGTGACCGTGTAGGTGAAGCCGTCACTGCCGTCGTAGTTGGCCGTCGGGGTGTACGTGAAACTGCCGTCGTTGTTGAACGTCAGACTGCCGTTGGTCACATCGGTATTGACCGCATAGCTCAGCGATCCACCACTGGTGGTGCTGTCATTGGTGGCGACCGTACCAATGAGAGTGTTGTCCTCGTTGAGCGTGAAGCTGTCGTCCTGAGCCGTAAGATCGGTCACGGCGTTGACCGTGATGCTGCTGGCCGTGCTTGCGCTGAAAGCGGTGGTGCCGCCGACACCGGTGCTCAGGTCAGCGATGCCGCCAGCCGTGCCACTGGTCCGGTCCCAAGCGTGCAAGGTAATTCCATTGGTGACGGTGCCGTTCCAGTTCGCATCGGGTACAAAACGCACTGAGGTGTTGGCATCAGCCGCGAGCAGTCGAGAGTTCGCGGTGTCGACCGCTCCGAATGCCGTCCAGTTGGTGCCGCCGTCGGTGGTATATTGCCAGGTGCCGTTGGCATCATCGACTGCGACTACAGCAATGCCTTCCAGCGAGCCAATGTCGCTATCGGTTACCTGCCCGACGATCAGGTCCGAGACTAACGTACCACCGTTACTGCTCGGATCCTCGTCGATCACGGTCAGGTCGTTGGCATCGGCGAGCACCGGCGCGTCGTTGACGGGGGCAACGTTGATAGTGGCGACCGTCGTGTCCCCACCCAGCCCCACGTCGTTGTTGGATGTAGAGGCCTGTATCGTAAAGTTTCCGCTGCCGTTAAAGTCGGCCGTCGGGGTAAATTTCAACCCGGCACTACCTTCGGCAACAGTAATGAAATCGCCGTTGTTTATCTGAGTGATACCGTCGTTTTTATAAAGCGTGCCATCAGTGATGCCAGTGACTTTGTAATGAGTCACTTCGGAACCATCTGCGGGGTTTGGCGAAATCACCAGACCACTTGTCGATTGCGTGTCCTCATTTGTGCTGGTATTCGTGACGGATGGGGTGTCGGCCATAGCGTTAACAACCACACTCGCGCTAGCCGTCGTCGAGGAGAATGGAGAACTCCCTCCACCCAGCTCCGTATACTCGACCTGAACATTGTCGATAGACAACTTGTTGTTTCCGGCACCCGTCTCTCCGCTATCGACAAAAAAACGAACCTGCGTGTTCGATGCAATATAAGAGCTTATGTCAATAGTTTGGGTGCCAATACCTTGGTTTATACTCGAGTTAAATGTTGCCACCGTGTTGTAGGTGGTACCGCCATCGTTCGAAACCTGAGCGAGAAGCACGGCTGATGCGCCCAGCGTGTTATCGTAGGAAAACGAGAGCGTCGCACTGGTCGCATTTTCCAGATTAACTTCACGGGAAAGACTATTCCCTGCGTTGGCCACCTGGAATTTCAACTCATTACCCGAAACACTGATCCGGCCATTTGCGGGATCAGACCCAGCGTTACCTGAATCGTTTTCGACCCAGTCAGTACTCCAAACGTTCGTGCCATTATTGTTGCTGTAAGAGACACTGCTGAATTCGTCCAATGTAAACCTGGTACCTTCCTCGATCGCCATCGAGCTGCCATTAGCACCGCTTGTCTGATCCCAGGCACGGAAGGTGATGCCGTTCGTGACAGTACCGTTCCAGTCTGCATCGGGCACGAATCGCACTAACGTGTTCACATCGTCAGCCAGCAAACGCGCAGCCGCGGTGCTTGGCGATCCAAACGCCGTCCAAACACCACCGCCGTTGGTGGTGTACTCCCAAGTACCGTTTGTGTTGTCGACCCCGACCACGGCAATACCGCCACTCGATCCACTATCGGCATCGGACACCTGCCCGGCGATCAGATCCGATACAAGGGTGCCGGAATTGTTAACGTCGTCTTCGTTGATTGAATTAAGGTCATTAGCACCGCTGAGTACGGGGGCATCGTTTCCGTTAGCGATCGCAACATTCGCTGCAAACTCCGAGGTATCCCCATATGCAAGCTGGTCATCACTGCCCACTTGGCCGGCGTCGTCAACCCTGGTAGCGGTCGCGGTGACGTAATCACCCTCGTTCAATGAAATACCGGTCAGTATTACGTCATTAAAAGAGCTATCGCCGGTACCGTTAGTGGTTACCGTCGTGCTTCCCAAGAAGAACCGACCTTCACCATGGGTTGCATCCTGAGTGCCGACTGCGTTGCCAAAAAACTCAATGCGGTATGAGGTGCTCACACCATTTGTGTCGAGGGTGCCGCTCAGGATTAGGTTCGAACCATTGAGGTCGGCCGTGTTGATAGTCGGGTAGTTTTGAAGATTATTAGCACCGCTATCACCGTCGTTGGTGTCGTTGCTGGTAACGCCGCTGGTGCCCAAGTCGATACCCAGACCGCTGTTGGAATGGATCAGGTTGCCGAGCACCGTATTGGCACTGCCGTTTACAATGTTGACGCCATCGAGCGCATTGAAGGCAATCACGTTTCCGGCTCCGGTTTCAGTGCCGCCGATCAGATTGCCTGTTGCCCCTGATTGGATTTCAATACCGTCGTCACTTCGGTTGCCGCGATCCAGGGTGCCGCCTGCGTCGGTGCCAATATAGTTACCCTGGAGGACATTGTTTGAGGTGTTGACCTCGATTCCTTCGAAATTATTGGCAATGACGTTGCGTGCTGAGGCGGTGGTGCCGCCAATGGTATTGCCAGAGCCTGAGATGATCGCTATACCGACATCGCTATTACCTGAACCGGAAGCACCGTCCGGATCCAGGCCTATGTAGTTCCCTTGGATTAAGTGCGCGGTGACTCCTGTTCCGGCGATGTTTATACCTTCGTCGCCAGCGTTGGTTATGACGTTGCCTTCGTTAGCGCCTGTGCCACCAATGGTCGCATTGGATCCGAGCAACTCAATGCCGTCATCGCCGTTACCAACACCGGTTGAACCGGTTCCTGAGGTACCGATCCAGTTGCCGGTAAACGTCAGGTAGTCGGCACCAGACTGCACCAGGATTCCATCTCGAGTGAAGCCAGTGATCATCAACCCGCGGACAATGCTGTTGTCCGAGGTGGCAGAAAAGCTGAGACCATCAACATTTGCGCCGGCAGATCCGCCGTCAATACGAATCACGGGTGTGCCAGAGAAATCCGGTTCGGAGGTACCGTCAAGCACCAAAGTATCGCTGATTGTGGGCAGTGCACTACCTAACGCAATGGTGTGCGCACCATTGACCAGAGCATCGGTGATATTGAACCGAATGACGTCTGCGATATCGCCGTTGGGTGTGGCGTTGGCCGCTTCGATGGCCTCCCGTAGCGATATCTTGCCATCAGCACCTTTATTGAGGAGCAATGCTTCAATGGAAGATGTATCACCATCGGAAACATCACTGGTGGTATCGACCGTCAGTTGACTGTAGTTGTACAACGCCAGAGCGTAAGGGCTCTCCTGACTCGGGGAATTATCAAGCCCGACATCACTGCCATCGAGGAACATGGTTGCGGTGCCCGCGGTCGTCCCCATACCGGTAGATGTTAGACTCAGCACAAATACGTCGTTTAGGTCGACTTTCAGGCCATTACTACCGACACCTGAGACATTGTCATCTACGTTTAACGTCGCAAGGATATCGCCCTTGGCCAGTGACTGGCCGCCTATGGTGGTCGCGGCCTCGATCACTTCAATTCCACGCAGGCGATTAGGATCAATGCCAAGGTCACTGAGATCAATCAACGCCGTTACGGTACCGGTAGTAGTGGTCGCACCGACCCCAGTAGGCACAAAAAGATCAATCGACGTGGTTCCGGACAGTTCCGAGATGAGCAAAAAGCTGCCAGCGGCAATGTCAGTGCCACCGATGGTGGTGTCCTGTTCGATCAGGGTCACGCCCTTTAGATCGTCAGCGACCACTTCATCGAGCAATACGGAGAACGTTCCTGCGCTGTAATCGTTGAACGCATTCGGGCGAAAAACCAGAAGGTCCTGATCCCCTACCAGCATATCCGAACCGGTAGAAGAGTATGCGGCCAAGATGGTCTCGTCCTGCAAAAACGAAACCAGCACGTCACCGGCTTTTAAATCGAAGGTGCCATTTACGCCACCTACGGTCATGTCATGGGATACGAAATGCAGCGCCCCTGCATCAACCGCATCGAGGGTGAAGGTATCGAAGTCTATAACTATCGAAAATTCGCCTTCGGTTGCGTCACCGTGGGCCAGTGTTGGCCCCGAGAACTCCAAAACCTGCCCCTCTGTCCAACTTGCCAACCCGTCTGCGCCGGGTGAACTGACGTTGGAATCAGTGCTCAACCACAGCGACTGCGACAAACTACCTTGCCACGCTGCCTGGGCATAGTCGCTGAACGCGATCTGGGTATCGATCTGGCCCTTGCTGTACTCTAACTCCCAGTCGCCACCAAGTGCCGCATGTCCGGTTAAATCATCCGATGCAGCAATATCTGCACCCGTTAAGGTAGCGATTTCATCAATCAGATTTTGGCCATCGGCCGAGGCTGCAAGATCGCAGCCATAAAAAAGAATATCAGCGTTGGCATCCAGGTAGTCAGCCCAGGATTTCAGCTGGCTTTGGTAATCAGATAGGTTCTGGTTATTTAGTTGCGTGTTACCCAGATCAACGGTGCCATCTGCGCCGTGAGAGATCAGGTGAATGGCACCTACCCCCTGATAACCCTGCAACGTTGAAGTGATCTGGTCGATCCCATTCCGGTCATTATCCAGCAGGATCACCTCGAAACGGCGGCTTTCATCGCTTGCAGATAAGACGTCATCAACAAGTTGTTGGTAATCGGGGGTATCGGTATCAACAAATACCAGCTCAATGCGGATGGAGTCTTCCGCCAGAACTGACGTCACATCGTCATCTTCGGGCAGTGGTTCGGATCGCGCTTTATCAGTCTGTTCTTTGTGAAGCTGGGCCGTTTGTTTATCAAGCGCTGCGGCGGTGTCATCCAGCAGTGTGGCCAAAGAATCGTCGGCAGCGGGGCTATCAACTGCCCCGCCAAACATATCCGCCGAGAACAGCACCCGCGGCTCCAGAGCCTCAATGATTGGCGCTCTTCGCTTTTGTTGTTTTCTATCCATCAGGCGTCGAACTCCATGTAAGACTCCTTGTTAAATGGAAACACTTAACGATGGGCCAATTCAGGGTAGCAAGCCATCGGCTTAAAGGTGGCGGCCGACGCTAAGGATGCGGTGATATTCTTTAACGGATCTGAACGATCGGGATCGCCGTTTAAGGCGACATCCAGCCAATAGTGCTGAACGTCTTTGCTGTGAGGCAGGATTTCAGTGTCGAACCCTTTTAGCGCAAGCATTTCCTGGCGTTCGTTTGCAAATGCAAGCTTACTAAAATATCCCAGAGCTAAACGGCCCTTATGCTCACCCTGCGCTAAGATGAAACGATCCTTGATACCTGCTTTTTCAAGACGGGCTAGTAACTCTGCAGTTTTTTGAGCGTTTGATTGCTGAGAGGCCAGCACTCGATAGCCAACCTCGACGCTGTCATTATCAGTGCGTAACAGCAGGCTGTCTGTTTGTTCCCTCAACTTTTCAGCAAGCAGCTCAGCAGTGCTTTGGTCCTCAACAGGGCCAACACTAAAACAACGTTCTAGCGAGCCTTCACTGTCGCTCTCACCGGATACGACGACCCCAGTAGCACCGACAGCCTCCTCAGGCTCGTTCAACGGCTGAGGTAAGAAACTTAATTGACACCGTAAGCCTGCCGGAATTGTGTAGTCTGGGTTGGGCAAGCTTAAACGTACACCGTAGGTGCCACTGGCCGCGTCCGCTACACGATCAACACGTTCAACCGTTGCCCGATAGACCCCAGAACTTGCTAACCCCGTCGTAACGTCCGCTTGCATGCCCGGCACGATACTGCCCCAATAATCCACCGGCACAATGACCTCGATATGCAGCGGATTCAGCTGAGCAACGCGCACCACCGGTTCGTCTTCAACAAACTCACCTACCGATTTAAAGCGCTCCATCACCACGCCCTCGACCGGGCTCCGAATACGGCGCTGCTGCAGGACCATTTGCGCGCGGCGATACTCAAGCTCGGAAATGGCCTTATTATCTTGCTCCTGCTTTACCTGCAATTCGGCAATACGGGTTTCTGTTTTTGATTTATCGACATCATGCAAGGAAATCGCAGACTTACGTAACAGCTCCTGTTCACGCTTTTGCGTAAGAGAACCAAACCTGGCGCTCTCTTGGCGCAACTTGATTGCGGCATCCTGGCCGGCGCGAACTCTAGCCAACTCGAGAGAGGCCTTCTCGACACTGGATTCAAGCTCGACAATAACTGCGCCTTTTTTTACCAGATCACTGCGGTAGACGTGAATGACCTCCACAACCCCCGGGATAGCACTGCCAACATCGACAATTTCACTAGGCTCCATTACGCAATCCTGAACAGGTATCGCGCTAGCAGCCGCTTCCATCGAGCTCGCATTTGCTTGAACACTAGCAGCGTAAAAGGCGATAAACGCCAACATTGATAACATCCGTGTGTTGATTATCACGCCCACTCCCTTCGTCTGTATTGGTTATTCCTTGACGTTTGTGTCCTCTGATATTCGCTTCTCTAACGAGCCCAAAGATCAGCCTGTCCTTTAACGTAGTTCATAACCCGTCATTCTTAATGTCAAAATGAAAGCCGGCTTAACAGCAGTTGGCGACCACTGCGCAGCCACTGACTGGCCAGCGGTTCAGAGCCATGATCAAAGCGCACATAAGCGCGCTCGCCTACCCCAGCCACATCAAGATTCACGGGCAGCGACAAGTCCACATGGAAAACCTCTTCTGCGGCCGTTGTACCGCCGTTATCAGTCATTTTCACGGCGATTGTGCCGCCCCCGGCAGTACCCAAGGCACGACTGGGGAGAACCCTGCTGCCCGCTGGCGTTTCCCGGCTGATATCAGCCGTCACCGTTTCCCCCAGCCGTTCAGCAACCCGCACCTCAACCTGAGTGACCTGTTCGCGAACCAGGCCTATTTTCGATTGCGGCACTACCGCTCTAACAATCAGGCGTTCCGGGCTGATCACATATCCAATCAACTCACCCTTACGCAGGTAACGACCAGCAAAGCTGCTTTCATCGGGCAATACGAAAACGCCAGCCACTTCGCTATGGACGATCAGCGAGGCCTGCTGCTCCTTTAACATTGCCAACTCTGCTTCAACCGATTTCAGTTCTGCGTTGATCATTTCAGATTGCACCCGCTCTCTCATGCGCTCGGCAGCACTTCGAATGCTCAGCTCGCGGTGCCTGCCTTCCAGCTTTGAAATTTGCGTTTCCAATGACAATGCACGCATTCGAACTACCGGCGTATTGGCTTCGACAGTCGTGCCAGATTCCACCATCACTTCTTCGACAAAACCCTCTGCTCCGCTATACACCATGGCCTGCTCGGTCACCCATATAACGCCCTCGGTATAACTGGTCAGCGACACGGGCACCAACAATAAGAAACCACTGATGCCGCCGACCAGCAGCGCGGAGACTGCCCCAGCCCGCGCACGCCTTCCAGACAGCAAGGGGCCTTTCAGGAGAAAGCGAACGCCGCGATAGAGAGGCAGCACGACTTGCGTTGCCACGGCCCAAACACCCAAAGCTACCCCTATAAAGAGATACTCTTCCGCCAGAAAAAGAACGATGACGGATAGAATAAACAGTCGGTACAGCAAGGCAGCCAGACCATATACACCGAACCAAGCTGCCTCACCTTTTGCCGTCACCGGTGAACGGGCGGATTCGATACCAAACAGATAGCGCTGGATCAGATATAAGTAGTAACGGCTGGCGCGGGTGTAAAGATTTGGAATTTCCGCCAAATCCTGCAGCACATAGTAACCATCGAATCGTAGTAACGGATTAGCATTAAACAGGAAGGTCGACACGGTGGTAATTAACAGCGCGTTGAACGCGACATCTCGCACCAAGCCAGGCTCCACGGCCAGCCATACGAACAACGCCAGTGCCGCGAGAAACAACTCAACCAGGACCCCCACCGCGCCAACCAGGGCCCGTTTATGTTTGTCTCGAATCTCCCAGGCAGCAGAGGCATCCACATAGGGCACCGGAGCAAACACCAGTAGCGTAATGCCCATTTCATGCACTTCTCCGCCCCACCTCTTTACCGTGAAAGCGTGAGCAAATTCGTGCAGAACCTTTATAACCACAAAGGTAAACAGCATCACAACGAGGTTAGAAGGCTGAAGAATGTCCTTATTTACCGACGCTGTGAGTTCCGGAATATTAGCCAGCCCCAATAGTGCGGCGATACTTATGATGAGTACCCACACAGCAGCGCCCGTGCGGGAGAAAGCGGGGCGTACCAACGGCAAAAAGCGATTGAGCAGGCTGTCAGGATCCAGCAATGGAATCCGTATCGACAACGGGTTCATGATGGCACGTTGCGTGCGAAGACGGCGTTCGTTCTGAAAACGGTTAAAGAATTCTTTTGCCTCAGTTGGCAATTCGCTCTTGAGAAGATCCATCGCGAATAACTGAGTCAAGATCAGCACAATGTCGTCTTGAGTCAGCGCTCCGTCACCCAGAATGGACCGTGTTGCACTGAAGATTTCCTCGACACTGAGATTGCCATCAAGACGCCCAACAAACTCGTAGGCTGGTGCACTAAAACGAAGATTGCGACCATTGGTTCGATCACGCAGGAGATACCAGCGCTCGCCACGATAGTGCTGGGCAGAAATGCTCACGTGCTTACGGAGTTTTGGGTGCAACCGGGCAAGCAAGGGCCAGTTCGGGTTTGAGGATGCCGTGGTCATTTTTTCCGCTACCACCCTGCTGCCCAGATCCAGAGTCGGATACGATCAACAACCGAGTGGGTCCAGATCCACAGCAGGCTACGTTGCCCCATGTCGATCTTGGCGACTCCTCGCATACCTGGACGCAATAACGGTGAGGGCTCATCCAGCGCAGCTTCAACCCGGAAATAATTCCGTGCATCACTGGACTCCGCGACCGGCACTACCTTATCAATCACAAGATCGAACGTTGATTCCGGTAAAGCGGAGATAATCAAACGTCCAGTCTTGCCGCTTTCGAGGCCGGCCACATCCTGCTCATCCACTTCCAACACGACGCGATAACTGTTCAGCGGCGCGACCTCATACAGAACCTGCCCCGTTTCTACCGGTGCTCCCAATGATTGGCTGAGATCACCGCTAACCACAACGCCATCGAAGGGCGCATGCAGTTGAGTTCGCTTTAGTCTTTCTTCAGTCAGCTTGATTTCGGCACTCACTTGGTCAAGTTGTGCACGCAATAAACTTAATTGAACCCGCTCACGCTTGGCCAAAGCCTCTTGATACTCGGCCTGAATTTTGTCGTACTCACTCTGCCATTTCTGGCGCTGAAGCTGCAGGTCACGACTATCCAACGAAGCAATCAGCTGTCCTTCATTGACGAAGTCACCCGCCCGCACCTCCGTCTGCTGGACGTAGCCATTTTGTGGTGCGGCCAATACCTGGCGAACGGAACCCTCGATTCTTGCCACTGACGTCATCTCATAGGTCCCATCAATCAGGGCGAGCAAACCGAGCGACACCAGCGCCGTAAGCGTTACCATCTTTAGCTTCAGATTAGCGGGACCCAATGCGCTGCCAGCTAACCCACTCAGCGCTTCAAAGCCTTTGGCCCATGAAGATCTTTCTTCCCGCTGCTTCAACTCCAGCGAGGGGCCAACGAGATTGGCCAGAGACTGACACAAAGCCACCGTCAGCTTGTCAAAGGGTTGGTTAGCCGGGCGTTCGAGCGTAATGGCCCCGATAGTTTTTGACCGGCCCCGTAGCGGAATAGTACAAACAGCAGAGTCCTGCTGCTGACCCGCCAATTCGGCATGAGCCCGGGCAACGGCTGAGTCCTGACCTGAAATGGCGGGGAATATGATCGTAAGGTTTTGGTCCACAGCCTCTTCCATGGCTGCTTCAATTCTTCGCACCAGCTGGGTTCGCGGATCAAAACGGGCGATATGAGATAAGGCCTGAAGGCGTATGGGCAGGCCCCGACGAAAACCGATACTGACCCGTTCGCATCTGAAGTAGTCAGCTAACTGATTGACCGTTTCCATTGCCGCGGCGTGGGACGAAGCTTGACCAAGAATGGCCGTCATTGCTGTCAGAGCGAAGGCACCCGATTGGTGCTGGGCTTTGGTTTGATGCTGAAGCAGCGTCTCCATCCATAGGCCACCCCATTGAAGCAGCTGCAATATGGCGTGTTGTTGAGCTTCGGAACGAGGCGAGATCATGACCGCTACAACCGCTACGAGCTGGCGATCAACAATAAGAGGACAGGCTATCAATTCGCAGGCACGCTGTTTTTCCGGCCCGTAATGCTGCTGTGAGCGGACTACGCTACTCTTTTCTGCTAATGCCTGAGTGGCCGCATCCCTTAGCAGGCACTCTCCATCGCCCTCTTCTGGCCAACTCGCAATGGCGGTCGTTACACCACGAGCATCCGTTGGCAAGTACAGTGCGCCGCGAATAATGCCGGTGACCATCCTGCACTGCCACGCAAGCCAGCTTTGCGCCAGCTCGGCTGAAAGGAGAGTTGAGTGAGGGGCGGAGCCTGTAGCCCGATCAAGGGCATACGCCTGTCCATGATGAGGTGCTTGAGGCTCGATAACGCCGCGCGCTTCCTGCTCCTGGGATCTGTTACGAACTGGCCGCGACGTTAAGACCGAACTTATAGCCATACATAATTCTTCCGATGAATTACAAGCTAGTATTACTCAAAACAGCGATCCTACTGTTTATTTTTGTTACGACACGTCCGAAATGTGTACATATATCCTTTACCTCCTACCCCAGAAGGCGGCATGCCGGTCTAAATTTCCAGTCCGTGTTGTTTGAACATCGCCAGCAACCCGTCTTCGTCCAACACCGGAACTTCAAGCTGCTCGGCCTTGGCGAGCTTGGAGCCGGCCGCCTCACCAGCCACCACACAGGCGGTTTTCTTGGAGACGCTTCCGGACACCTTGGCGCCAAGGCTTTCCAGCTTCTCCTTGGCCTCGTCTCGGGTCATCTCAGACAGGGTCCCGGTCAGTACCCAGGTTTGTCCCTGAAGCGGCTTCTCGGATTCTTCAACGATCTCTTCCTGCCATTGAACGCCCGCATCTTTCAAAGCTGCCAGGGTTTCCTGGTTGTGGGGCTGCTCGAAGAAACTGCGAATATGCCCGGCCACGATGGGCCCGACATCAGGCACCGACTGCAACGCCTCTTCATCGGCGCTGGCTATCGCCTCAAGCGTGCCGAAGAACGATGCCAGTGACTTTGCCGTCGCCTCACCCACCTCACGGATACCGAGGGCGTACAGGAATTTCCACAGCACCGGCTGACGGGACCGGTCAATGGCCGCGATCAGATTGCTGGCCGACTTGTCGCCCATTCGCTCAAGCCCAATGAGATCCTGCTTCTTCAACCGGTATAGGTCGGCGACCGTTTCCACCAGTTCGTGCCCGACCAGGATGTCGATCCACTTATCACCCAGGCCCTCGATGTCGAGCGCTTTACGGGAGGCGTAGTGACGGATGGCTTCCTTGCGCTGGGCCGGGCAATAAAGCCCACCGGAGCAACGGGCGACTGCTTCGCCCTCAATCTGGATGACATCAGAACCACACACCGGGCAGTGTTCAGGCAGGACCACCTCGCGAGCGTTTTCAGGTCGCTTCTCTGGCACCACTTTAACGACTTGGGGAATGACGTCACCGGCTCGCCGTATGAAAACGGTATCACCGATGTGGGCATCGAGGCGTCGAATTTCGTCCATGTTGTGCAGGGTGGCATTGCTTACGGTCACACCCCCGACAAAAACTGGCTTCAGGCGCGCCACTGGGGTAACGGCACCGGTACGGCCAACCTGGAATTCAACATCTTCGATGACAGTGAGTTCTTCCTGCGCCGGGAACTTATGCGCGATGGCCCAGCGCGGAGCCCGGGACACAAAACCGAGCTTTTGTTGCAGGTCCAACCGATCGACCTTAAACACGATGCCATCAATTTCATAAGCCAGCGAATCGCGCTTTTCCATGAGTTCGGTGTAGGCCTCGAGGCATTCCTCGACGCCACGGGCCTTGCGCATCTCGGGGTTGATGCGGAAGCCCCAGCTTTTCACCTGCTGCAATCCAGCCCAGTGATTGTCCGGTAGATCACGCTCATCAACGACCGCCACGCTGTAGGCACACATCTCCAGCGGTCGCTTCGCCGTAATCGTGGATTTTTTCTGACGCAGACTTCCCGCGGCTGCGTTTCGAGGATTTACGAACGTTTTCTCGCCCTGATCCGCCAGCCGCTTGTTAAGCTTGTCGAACCCGGCCTTAGGCATGTACACCTCACCCCTGACCTCAACCAAGTCGGGAACGCCCTCGCCCCGGAGCTTCAGGGGTACCGATGGAATGGTGCGGATATTGGCGGTGATATCTTCGCCGGCATAGCCGTCACCCCGGGTCGCGGCCCTAGTCAGCCGGCCCTGCTCATAGTGCAGGCTGACCGCAAGGCCATCGAGCTTGGGCTCACAGACATACTCGATGTCTTCCGAGGCGTCCAAGCGCTCGCGAACGCGGCGATCGAAATCACGCAACTCGTCCTCGCTGAAGGCATTATCCAGCGACAACATGGGAATGCGGTGAACAATCTCTTCGAAACTGGTTTCAGCACTACTCCCAACCCGGCGTGACGGCGAATCGTCCGAGGCGAGCTCGGGACACTCCGATTCCAGGGCCTGCAATTCACGGAATAGCCGATCGTACTCTGCATCCGGGATGCTTGGATCGTCCAGCACGTAGTAATGGTAATTGTGCTCTTCAATCAAAGACCGGAGTTCTTCGACCCGCTGGATCACCTCGGGCGTGGCTTTACTCATGGGGTTGCGCTCTCAACTGTCAAAAAAATGCCCGGAATACTCCGGGCATCATTCGTTACTCTGTCGCCCCGCGTTAAACCCGCTGGGAACGTTGCTTTCGATCGAATTCCCGGATCCTCTGGCGGCAGTGCTCAATGGTTTGAGGCGTCATTACACTGCGCCGCTCATCTTTGAGTTCACCGCCCAAGTTACGAACCACGCACTGGGCCGTTTCGAGCATAAACTCAAACGCCTGGAGCGAATTCGAGGGTCCCGGCATGCTCATGAAGAAGCTGATTCCCGGTGTGGTCATTCCGGGTATGTCTTTTGGCCTGAAGGTGCCCGGCTCAACCGCATTGGCAACGCTGAACTGAACCGGACTGGTGTTATCGGTCGTTTCATGCCGGTGATAGATGTCCATATCTCCCAATTCAAGGCCGCAGGCCTCAAAAAGGTTTTTCAGAGCCGTTCCACTGAAATCGCCACCGGCACGGGCCAGCACATTGATTACGATGACCTCCCGGGCTTCCGGACGGTTAGCGCCTGCAAGCGGCTGGCCGTGGTTGTGCTCCATCGGGCCCCGGCGAGCAGTATCTTCTTCCACTTCTGTGGTGGCCGTCGGCGGTACCGAATCTCCGGATTCCCGATTCTGGACTGGCTGGGCTTCATCAATCGATGACTCGTGCTCAGCCTCTTTCTCGGTCTCTGCCTCAGCCTCTCTATTAACCCAGGACTCTTCCTGCCTCTGGTCATCATCAGCCAGATGCTCATCGTTCGCGCCCCAGCCAGAATCCACGGTAGCGTCTTCTTCGTCGTGGGCGGAAAAACCGGAGTCCCAGGACGAATCATCACCCCCCCTGGCCGGTTTTTCACTTGCCGGAGTGCTGGCCGACGCGGTGACCGGGCGTGTTGGCTTGGGTTTTGGCGAGCCAAAGCGCCCGGAACGCTCGGGCTTCACGTACCCACGCTCCTCGAGGGTATCCCGGGAAATCGTGCGGGCGCCGCCATTCGGCAGCTCCGGATTGAAATGGTCGTCCAGCGGCGACTCTTCCAGCTCATCGGCTCCCATGCCGGAGGAGATGGCCAGGGATTCCTTGCGGGCGCGCCGGACGCGGCGGATTCCGTCAATGACAATACCAATAATGACGAGGGTACCTATGGCGATTAACCATTCCCTAAGTGACATAGTCCTGCTGTCCTGTTTGCGGATCGGGTAACAGTGTTACTCTAAGAAAAGCCCGTTGCGAATACAACGCACAGGCGTGCCAGATGGCGTTATTGTCATCCTTGACGGTTTTCTGTCCAGTTACAGCATTCAGGCTTCCGCCAATGCCGCCGCTTCTTCCACATCCACCGAAACCAGTCGCGAGCAACCCGGTTCGTGCATGGTTACCCCCATCAACTGATCCCCTAACTCCATGGCGATCTTGTTGTGGGTAATGTAGATGAACTGCACCTGTTTCGACATCTCTTTGACCATATTGGCGTAGCGGCCAACGTTGGCGTCATCCAGCGGTGCGTCGACCTCGTCGAGCATACAGAACGGCGCCGGATTGAGCTGGAAGATCGAGAACACCAGGGCAATCGCGGTCAGAGCTTTCTCACCACCAGACAGAAGATGAATAGTGCTGTTTTTCTTGCCCGGCGGGCGCGCCATGATGGCAACACCGGTTTCCAAGAGGTCTTCACCGGTCAGCTCCAGATAGGCGTTACCGCCGCCGAACACTTTGGGGAATAGCGCCTGCAGCCCGCTGTTGACCTGGTCAAAGGTCTCTTTGAAACGCTGACGGGTCTCCCGGTCGATTTTCCGGATGGCGTTATCCAGGGTTTCCAGTGCTTCCATCAGGTCATCGTTCTGGCTGTCGAGGTAAGTCTTACGCTCGCTCTGGACCTGGTATTCCTCGATGGCTGCGAGGTTGATGGCACCAAGGCGCTGGATGCGATTGCCGATCTTTTCCAATTCCTCGGCCCAATCCTTTTCATTGGCACCTTCGGGCAGCTGCTCAAGAACTTCCTGCAGCTTCACATCCAGCTCTTTCAACTGCTCGATGTGATTGCCAGACCGAATTTCCAAGGCCTGGGATTCCATCTTCAGTTTCTCAAGACTCGAACGGACATCCTGAATCTGATGATCAACACGGCTACGCCCCTGCTCCTTATCCCGAACTTCTCGATCGATTTCCTCGAGCGCGTCACGAGCACCGCCCAGCTTCTCCTCTTCCGCCAGACGACGATCCAACAGGCCCTCTAGCTGCATCTGGAGATCTTCGATGGGCTCTTCTGCACTTTCGCGAGATTCCCGGAGTATTTCCAGGCGCTCTTCAATGCGTTCCTTCTGCATCTGCATCCGCTCGATAGTCTGCTTCAGACCATCACGCTGGCTGTGTAGGGACTGCAGCTGTAATTGCAGCTGGTGGGCATGATCGCGGTCATGACGGGCATCGTGCCGGAGCCGATCCAGGTTCTCCCGGAGGCTGTCCCGCTGTTCCAGAAGACGTTCCTTTTCCTCATCACTGTCTTCGCTGGACGCGAGAGCCTGTTGCCACTCTTCCCGAGCACTCTGCAAGCTCTCTTCCCGATCCTCAAGATTGAGGGACACGTCGGACAGGTCTTCGCGAATACTTTTCAGCCGGGCATCAATCTGTTCAGCCCGAGCCCGCAGGCCACTGATCCGGGACGACAAACCACTCAGTTCACGTTCGGCATCGCTCAAACTGGCCTGGGCGTCATCACGCTGTGCTTCCGCGCGCTCTGCGCGTTCCTGCAGGCTGTCGAGCCGATCGTTGGCCAGTTCCAGGGATTCTTCGGCCTGAGCCAGCTGTTCGGTCAATTCGCTGACCTTTTTCTGACGCTCAATAACACCAACCTGGCCCGCCTCCGAATCCGGCATCAGCAGCCAGTCACGGGATACCCAAACACCCTCGGGAGTTATCGCGCTTTCACCATCGGCCAGGGACGCTTGAAGCTTGAGGGCGTGATCCAGCGTTTCAACTGTTCTGATGCCGGCCATGAGCGAGGCAACGGCCGGCAGCCCGGAAACCTTGGCAGCCAGTCTGTCGCTGACTAACTCGGCTGCTTGTTGTTCACCCGAGTTCACCAAAGCGAGACCTTTTGGCGCCGACGCAATGGCCGTGGAGAGGTCCTCAATGCCGGGCAACGCCAGCCCGTGGGTGAATCGACCGATGACCTGCTCTACCGCGAATTCCCAACCATTCTCGATACTCAGCTTGCCAGCCACGCGGGGCGAGTCGGTCAGGCCATGCTCAGACAACCAGCCCTGCAAGGCATCGTCCTGGCCGCCTAACTGCTCATCCAACAAGGCCTGCTGGGATTCGAGTGACGCCCGCAGGCTCTGAACCCTCTGGCGATCCTCGGCGGCAGCCTGCTCGGCCTCACGCTGATTTTGCCGGGCTTGGTAGAGAGTCTCCTGAATCGTTGCTATACGCTCCGCCGCTTCTTCACGCTGCAGCTCCAGGGTTTCCTGCTGCTCGAGCAACTCCTCCAGTTCGGCACGATCCATCTGGCCTTCCAGCAGTGCTTGCTCGTCTTCCAGCTTGCGGTATCGGTTCCTCAGTTGCTCGATGGCATCTTCCAGAGAGCGAATGCGGGATTGCGACAGCTCAGCCTGGCGACGGGCGTCTGAGGAGCGACCACTGAAGTCCTCCCACTGCTGCTGCCACTCGCTCATGGCATCTTCTGCCATCTGGAGTTTTTCACCCGACTCTTCGGAACGCAGCGCGAGGGCTTCCTGTTCCGGCTCGATCATATCGAGCTCTTCCTGGATGCCGGCCAGTCGGCTTTCATCCTGTTCCAGTTCCCGGGCCAGTTCGCGCTGGTTGGCCATGGCCTGGTCCAGCTCCGCTGCAGTCTGACGGCTACGCTCACGCTGGTGCTCAAGGCTCTGCTCAATTCGGGCGATATCGGCGCCGGCCTCGTAATAACGCGCCTGGGCCTTGTTAAAGTGCTCTGTTCGATCCAGATGGTTGTCCCGCAGGGATTCCAGCGAGGTTTCCAGGTTAACGCGCTCGGTGAGCCGTTTTTCCAGCTCGAGCTCTGTGTCTCGGATTTTGCTGCGCCAGCTTTGCAGATCGTTATCGAGAGTCTGCCAACGCAAGACCGTGAGCTCGGCTTTTTTCTGACGCTCTTCGTGCTTATAAGCCTTGTACTTTTCAGCCGCCGCAGCCTGACGCTCCAGGTGCTGCAACTGTCGTCCCAACTCGTCCCGCAGGTCAGTCAGGCGTTCCAGGTTTTCCTGGGTGCGGCGAATGCGGTTTTCGGTTTCCCGGCGACGTTCCTTGTACTTGGAGATGCCCGCCGCTTCCTCGATGTAAATCCGGAGCTCTTCTGGCTTGGCCTCGATCAGCCGGGAAATCATACCCTGCTCGATGATAGCGTAGCTACGCGGGCCGAGGCCGGTCCCCAGGAACAGATCGGTAATATCCCGGCGCCGGCATTTTGAGCCATTCAGGAAGTAATCGGACTGACCTTCGCGGGACACCCGGCGGCGTACGGAGATTTCGTTGAAGCTGACAAACTCGCCCGGAGCGGAGCCGTCGCTGTTATCAAAAACCAGTTCAATGGAGGCCTGACCGACAGGCTTGCGGGCGCTGGAGCCATTGAAGATGACATCAGTCATGGATTCGCCACGCAGGTACTTGGCGGAACTTTCACCCATGACCCATCGAACGGCATCAATGATGTTGGACTTGCCGCAACCATTAGGCCCCACCACTGCGGTCATGTTCGATGGGAACGGTACCGTGGTTGGGTCAACGAAGGACTTGAATCCAGCCAGCTTGATGGATTTCAGGCGCATATCAGGTGTTCTCCTCATCCCTGAGAATGGTCAGGACCTGCTTGCGCTGGTGCTCACCGAAGGACTCGATAACGGACTGCAGACGAACTACGTCATCATTGACCGCGGCATCGGCCAACTGACGGAAAAAGGTCGCGGTTTCACCGATCTCGTCCCGGAAATGCTCCAAAGCAACAAAATAGGTTCGGCTGATAGCTGGCCGGAAGTTTTCCAGGGTTTCTTCCAGAAACGGATTTTCCACCAGTTTGTAAGCGTACCGCATCACCCCGAAACCGGCGTCGATGACTTTTTCGGCAGCGTCAGCGCCGGTCGAATTCATCGCCGCAATCACCGCTTGCAGCTCGCTGACCTGCCCCATTACCCCGCCTAATTCCTTGCCGGACCAGCGCTCAAGCACTTTGCGCCCGAGCATGCACAGCAGATCAATGTAGATATCGTAAAGGCTGTTAACGCTCTCAGGCGTTAAATTCGAAACCACCGCGCCACGACGTGGGTAAATGTTGATCAGGTGACGACGCTGGAGAATCAGGAGGGCTTCACGCACAGAGCCACGACTGACATTGAGATCTCCGGCAACCTTAAGCTCCTGAATGCGCTCTCCAGGTTCAAGATCTCGAGTAATGATCCGTTGCCCCAGGTGCTGGGCGATTTGTTCAGACAGACTTTCCGGGGCCTGAAACCTCATAAAGATAGTCGCTCACTTCTGCAGACGGCATAGGTACAAGCGCAGCAGTTTACCACAGGCGTCCGCCAGCCCAATGCCCTGCCTGACATTTCGATTTCGACCCCGCACCCAGGCGGCAAAGGTCTGCCGGTAAATTGACACCACCCCAAGCCAACGCGTGAAAAGCCTCAGATTCAGCGTGAGAGGTAAATCCTAACCAGCTGTAAATTAGGCACTTTCATATTTTGGCATAGCTTCTGCTTTCACCATGTCAGAGTCGCGCAAATTCCACGGACAGAGTAAACACCAGTGAAACAGATACCTTCCATCGAACGATCCATCGCTCAGCCCCGCAAGTTGGCGGAACTGAAGCAGGCGCAGAAGGACTGGGCCAACACCCCTGATGTGCTCTCACGTCTGACCCGACGACTGACCACGACACTCTCTCTGGAAACCCAGCTGGGCATTGTCGCCGACGAACTCAGCGCCATCGTACCCTTTGATTCACTGAACTACCGGCATCGGATTGCGCGCCAGGATTTCGTGTTTGCCTCGGGCCTGGGTGGCCAGCACAAGTGCGAGTACCGACTCAATCTCGAGGGCGTTCCCTACGGCACTCTTACCCTGTACCGGCGCAAGAAATTCTCTGAGGAGGAACTGGAGGGGGTCGAAACGATACTGGGCGCGGCAATCTGCCCACTGCGCAATGCCTGCCAGTTCCTTACCATTGAGCAGGCGGCACTGACTGATTCTCTAACCGGCATTCCCAACAAACGTGCCCTGGACGACAGTCTATTGCGGGCGAGTCAGCTGTCGGATCGCCATGCGGAATCTTACTCCCTTATTCTGTGCGACCTGGATCATTTCAAGAAGGTCAACGACAATCACGGCCACGTGGTAGGTGACCACCTCCTGCAGCAGGCGGCAGAAAGCATTGAGCGGGCACTGCGGACGTCAGACAGTGTCTACCGGTTCGGGGGTGAGGAGTTTGCCATTGTGCTCCCGCACACCTGTGATCAGGATGCACGGGATGTGGCAGACCGAGTTCGCACGGCCATTGCCAACATCCGTGTTGACTGCGGGGACGGTAAGCTTTCAGTAACCGCCAGCTGCGGCGTCGCTACCCATCTTGGCAACGAAACGCCCGAGCAGTGGCTGGCGCGGGCCGATGATGCCCTGTATAACGCCAAGCGCCACGGGCGGAACTGCACTCAGGTATTCGCAACTATCGGCTGAGGCCTACTTTTTAACCGGCTTGCGCTTGGGAGCAGTGGCCTTTACCGAAGATTTCGCCGGCCGAGAGTCGCTTACCTGCCAGCGACCGCCACTGCGCTTCTGATTTCTGGTGGGACTTTTCCGGCGCTGTCGATCCTGCGCCGCTTTTTCACTGGGGGTTTTCTGCGGGATGGCGAGCGCGTTCAAACCAACCGCGCGGCTCAGGGAGTCCACAGCCTTCTGGTCCAGCTCTTCCCACTTGCCCAGGGTCAATCGGCTGGGAAGGAAAACCGACCCATAGCGAACCCGTTTCAGGCGACTAACCTTCACACCCTGGGATTCCCAGAGGCGGCGGACTTCCCGGTTACGCCCTTCGAGCAGCGTCACGTGGAACCAGCGATTCATGCCACTGCCACCCGCGGGGCTGATGTCGGTGAACTTGGCCATGCCATCGTCCAACAACACGCCCTGCATCAGGCGCTCAATCATGGCGTCGTCCACCTCGCCGAAGATGCGCACCGCGTACTCACGGTCAATCTGGCTGGACGGATGCATCAATCGATTGGCCAGCTCGCCGTCGGTGGTAAACAGCACCAGGCCGGTGGTGTTGATATCCAGGCGACCAATGGAAATCCAGCGATGGTCCTTGAGACGGGGCAATCGGTCGAACACTGTCGGCCGCCCTTCCGGATCCTTGCGGGTGGTGACCTCGCCCTCAGGCTTGTTGTAGATCAGGACCCGTCGAACGACCTCGGCGGCGCCGGAGACATCGAGGCGCTTGCCATCAAGCTCGAACTGGTCCTCGACCGTGGCCTTCTGCCCGGGTGCGACCGCATTGCCGTTCACAGTCAGACGCCCGGCCTCCATCCAGCCCTCAATTTCACGCCGTGACCCTACACCGGCCCGTGCCAGAAGTTTCTGGATGCGCTCGGGACCCGCATCGCTGGTTGTGTCGACCGCTGGTTTAGCGGCTTTCTTTGGGCGTTGTGAACCCATCTATAAATCCTTAGTTACTGACCGAAACCGTAGCGGTCTCAGTGAAGTGTCTGCTCGTTCGAGTCGTCGTCTTTTGGCGACTCAAACTCTATTTCCGCCTGCATGTTCTTTTCAATCTCACGCCCGATCTCTTCGAGATCCCGCACTTCGGATAAAGGTGGCAACTGGTCCAGGCCGCTGAGATTGAAATAATCGAGGAACTGTTTGGTCGTCGCGTACATAGCAGGCCGCCCCGGAACATCCCGGTGCCCGACGACGCGCACCCACTCTCGCTCAAGCAGCGTGCGAATGATATTGCTGCTTACCGTAACGCCTCGAATATCTTCAATTTCGCCCCGGGTGATGGGTTGGCGATAAGCGATCAGCGCCAGGGTTTCCAGCAATGCCCGAGAATAGCGCTGGGGTCGTTCCTCGAACAGGCGTCCGACCCAGGGCGCGTACTCTTCGCGGATCTGGAGACGGAAACCACTGGCAACCTTCTTCAGCTCAAAGCCGCGATTCTCGCACGCGGATTCCAGCAGCATCATGACATGCTCCATAACCTGCCGCGCAGGCCGCTCATCCTCGGTGAACAGCTCTCGCAACTGGTCCAACGACAACGGTTTACCGGCTGCCAACAGAGCCGCCTCGGCGATCGCCTGGATACGTAACAGATGCTCTTCATTCATAACGGTGCCCCGTGCTCCACACGTCTCTCAGATAACAGCCAGCTGGCTCCATCAGCTCGCCGCCCTGGCTCTTACATGAATTGGCCCCAGCACTTCGGCCTGAACCACTTCAATCAGCTGTTCCTTTACCAGTTCCAGGGTCGCCAGGAACGACACCACGACGCCCAGCTTGCCCTCCTCCGGAGTAAACAGGCTTTCGAACGTGACAAAATGATCGTCTCGCAATACCGACAGAATCGCCGACATGCGCTCCCGGGTGGACAACTTCTCCCGCTCAACATGGTGACTGGTAAACAGATCGGCACGCTGGAGCACGCCCTGCAATGCCAGCAGCATTTCCCGCAAATCAACGTCCGGATGCGGCTGGCTCGACGGCATTTTAGGCAGTGCTGCCGAGGCCGAGAAATTATCACGCTCCAGTCGTGGCAGTTCGTCGATATCCTCTGCCGCCTTCTTGAACCGCTCGTATTGCTGCAATCGACGGATCAGTTCAGCCCGAGGATCTACCTCGTCGTCGTCCTCGCTCTCCTGTCGCGGCAGCAACATGCGCGATTTAATCTCTGCCAGCGTCGCCGCCATCACCAGATACTCGGCAGCCAGTTCGAAGCGCATGGCCTCGACGGCACCAATGTAATCCATGTATTGGCGGGTGATTTCGCTGACATCGACGTTCAGGATGTCCATGTTCTGGCGACGAATCAGATAAAGCAGCAGGTCCAAAGGCCCTTCGAAGGCCTCCAGGAACACCGCAAGGGCGTCGGGCGGTATGTAAAGATCTTTGGGCAGATCAACGAAGGGTTTGCCGGAAACCCGAGCAAGCGGCGACTGCTCGGGCGTCTCTTCCTCGTCGGCCACTGGCGTAGCTTCGCTGTCGTCCATCAACACTCTCTCCCCTGGAAGCACCTTGCTACCCTGACCATCACACCTGAACAGGCAGCTTAACGGTAATGCAGCCCCATCGCCGCCCGAACTTCCTCGAGTGTATCGCGGGCCGCATCACGTGCGTGTTCACGTCCTTCCTGAAGGATTGAATGCACCAGGTCGGGGTTGCTTTCGTACTCGCGGGCGCGCTCATGCAACGGGCGCTGTTCCTCGACAATGGAGTCGATCAGCGGTTTTTTGCAATCCAGGCAGCCAATGCCGGCGCTCCGACAGCCGTTCTGAACCCAATCCTGGGTATCGGAATCGGAATAAATCTTGTGCATCTCCCAGACTGGGCACTTTTCAGGGTCGCCGGGATCGGTTCTGCGCACACGCTGGGGATCGGTCTGCATGGTGCGAATCTTCTGAGCAACGCTGTCCGGCTCTTCGCGCAGACCGATGTAATTGTTGTAGGACTTGGACATCTTCTGGCCGTCCAGCCCCGGCATCTTGGATTCCGGCGTTAGCAACGGCTGCGGCTCTGGCAGAATGACCTTGCCGCCACCTTCGATGTAGCCATAGAGACGCTCGCGATCACCCAGGGAGATGTTCTGCTGTTCCTTGAGCAAGGCACGGGCGGTTTCCAGTGCCTCCAGATCGCCCTCTTCCTGGTAACGCCGTTTGAGGTTGCGATACAGCTTGGCGTTCTTTTTACCCATCTTGACGATCGCGCCCTCGGCCTGCTCCTCAAATCCTGGCTCGCGGCCATAGATGTGATTGAACCGACGGGCAATTTCCCGAGTAATCTCGACGTGGGAGACTTGGTCCGCACCGACTGGAACCTTGCCGGCCCGGTAGACCAGGATGTCCGCGCTCTGCAGCAGTGGGTATCCCAGGAACCCGTAAGTC
Source organism: Marinobacter sediminum (assembly GCF_016820575.1). GTDB lineage: Bacteria > Pseudomonadota > Gammaproteobacteria > Pseudomonadales > Oleiphilaceae > Marinobacter > Marinobacter sediminum. The sequence continues at coordinate 1,165,309 of NZ_JAEMQH010000002.1, forward strand.
GCGAGATCCTTTTCCCTGAGCTTCTCCTGCTGATCCTTGAAGGTGGGCACCCGCTCCAGCCAGCCAAGTGGAGTGATCATTGACAGCAACAGATGCAGCTCCGCGTGCTCAGGCACCTGGGACTGGATGAACATCGTTGATGAGCCCGGGTTGACGCCCGCAGCCAGCCAGTCAATAACCATGTCCCAGACACTTTGCTCAATGCCGGCGGGGTTATCGTATTCAGTGGTCAGCGCGTGCCAGTCGGCCACGAAGAAGAAGCACTCGAACTCGTGCTGGAGTTTCACCCAGTTTTTAAGCACACCATGGTAATGACCGAGATGTAGCTTGCCGGTCGGACGCATGCCGGACAGAACCCTTTGCTGGGAATCTACAGAACTCAAAGCACGAACTCCTCAATTTGTTTTTGGACCGCCATGATAAGACAGGCGACCCGGCATTATAAATAAAAAACCCCCGCTCTGCAGGGCAGAAACGGGGGTTTCAGCAAAGAAGACCGACTTACCAGCCAGTTACTTCCTTCAGAGCCTTGCCAATATCGGCCAGGCTACGCACGGTTTTAACGCCTGCGTCGTTCAGGGCGGCAAACTTTTCGTCTGCTGTACCCTTACCACCGGAGATGATCGCACCGGCGTGACCCATACGCTTACCAGGAGGTGCAGTAACACCAGCGATGTAGGAAACCACCGGCTTGGTTACGTTTTCCTTGATGAACGCAGCGGCTTCTTCTTCAGCGGTACCGCCGATCTCGCCGATCATTACGATGGCTTCGGTCTGCGGATCTTCCTGAAGCAGCTTCAGGATGTCGATGAAGTTAGAGCCCGGAATCGGGTCACCACCGATACCGATACAGGTCGACTGGCCGTAGCCGAAGTCGGTGGTCTGCTTGACGGCTTCGTAAGTCAGGGTGCCTGAACGAGACACGATACCGACTTTGCCCGGCTTGTGGATGCTGCCCGGCATGATGCCGATCTTGCATTCACCCGGAGTGATAACACCTGGGCAGTTGGGGCCGATCATGCGAACGCCTTTGCGATCGACGTACTCTTTCGCGTACAGCATGTCGATGGTCGGGATGCCTTCGGTGATGCACACGATCAGCTGGATGCCAGCGTCTGCGGCTTCAATGATGGCGTCCTTGCAGAACGGAGCCGGTACGTAGATAACAGTCGCCTCAGCGCCAGTCTTCTCGACCGCTTCGCGAACGGTGTTGAATACTGGCAGACCCAGGTGCTCAGTGCCGCCCTTACCCGGGCTTACGCCACCAACCATCTTGGTGCCGTACTCGATGGCCTGCTCTGAGTGGAAGGTACCCTGTGCGCCGGTAAAGCCCTGGCAGATAACCTTGGTGTCTTTATTGATCAGGATGCTCATTATTTACCCCCTGCGGCTTTAACGACTTGCTCTGCGGCATCCGCCAGGCTGGTGGCGGCAATGATGTTCAGGCCACTGTCGGCGAGTACCTGAGTGCCCTTCTCGGCGTTGTTGCCTTCGAGGCGAACAACCACAGGAACCTTAACGCCCACGTCCTTAACCGCACCGATAATGCCTTCGGCAATCATGTCGCAACGTACGATACCGCCGAAGATGTTAACCAGAACGGCTTGTACGCTGTCGTCAGACAGGATGATTTTGAACGCCTCTGAAACGCGTTCTTTGGTAGCACCGCCGCCAACGTCCAGGAAGTTGGCCGGCTGGCCACCGGACAGCTTGATGATGTCCATAGTGCCCATGGCAAGGCCTGCGCCGTTAACCATACAGCCGATGTTGCCTTCCAGCGCCACGTAGTTCAGTTCCCACTTGGCAGCTTCGGCTTCACGGGAATCTTCCTGGGAAGGATCGTGCATCTCGTGAATTTTCTTCTGACGGTACAGCGCGTTGCCGTCTACGCCAATCTTCGCGTCCAGGCAGTGCAGGTCACCGGCCGGTGTGATAACCAGCGGGTTAATTTCCAGCAGCGCCAGGTCACGGTCTTCAAACAGCTTCGCCAGACCCATGAAGATCTTGGTGAACTGACCGATCTGCTTGCCTTCAAGACCCAGCTTGAACGCCAGCTCGCGGCCCTGGTACGGCTGTGCGCCAACCAGCGGATCCACTTCGGCTTTCAGGATCTTTTCCGGAGTCTCTTCGGCAACCTGTTCGATCTCAACACCACCTTCGGTGGAGGCCATGAACACGATACGACGGGTGCCACGATCCACAACCGCGCCCAGGTACAGCTCCTGGTCGATGTCGGTCAGCGATTCAACCAGAATCTTGCTCACCGGCTGGCCGTTCTCGTCGGTCTGGTAAGTTACCAGGTTCTTGCCCAGCCACTTTTCAGCGAACTCACGGATTTCGTCTTTGCTCTTGACCAGCTTTACACCGCCGGCCTTACCACGGCCACCAGCGTGAACCTGTGCCTTGACGACCCATGCGTCACCACCAATTTCGGTGGCAGCCGCTACGGCTTCCTGAGGGGTATCGCAGGCAACGCCCTGAGATACTGGCAGGCCATATTCAGCGAAAAGCTGTTTGCCCTGATATTCATGCAAATTCATAGTTAATGTCCCGCTTTTTGATGGAGGATAACCACGTACGGAAATGAACCCGCGCAAGCCCCGCTGTGGGACTGCTGTTGCGAATTCGGTTTGGCGAGCCGGGGATCACCTCAGCTCGCCGTGAGCGCAACCGGAAGCCAGCCGTTTTTATGGCAGTGGGGCGCCAATATTGGCGCCCCCGCTTCCTGGCTTGCGTTACTTCTTTTTGCGACGGTTGGCGACGTGAATCGCGCCACCGGCGACAGCCAGAGCTGCCTCATGCACAGACTCGGACAGAGTCGGGTGCGCGAAGCAGGTCAGCGCCAGATCTTCGGCGCTGGAACCAAACTCCATGGCAATTACGCCCTGGGCAACGATTTCCGAGGCCTGGGGACCAACAACGTGGAAACCGAGAATCCGGTCTGTTTTCGCATCAGCGATAATCTTGACCAGGCCCGACGCCGAGTTGGCAGCCATGGCACGACCGTTGGCGGCAAACGGGAAGGAACCGACATTGTACTCTTCGCCTTCGGCTTTGAGTTCTTCTTCGGTCTTACCAACCCACGCTACTTCAGGAGCCGTGTAAATCACGTTCGGGATGCAATCGTAGTTAACCTGCGGCTTGTGTCCGGCGATCCGCTCGGCAACCATGACACCCTCTTCCGAAGCCTTGTGCGCCAGCATCGGACCACGAACTACGTCACCGATCGCCCAAACGCCAGGCGCTTCGGTCTTGCAGTTGTCATCAACAAAGATGAAACCACGCTCGTCCATCTGGACACCCGCGTCTTCAGACAGCAGGTTGTCGGTGTACGGACGACGACCAACCGCGACAATCAGCTTGTCGAACTTGGCTTCGTGCTTACCCTTGGAATCTTCATAGGTAACGTTAACCAGCTTACGCTTAACCTCGGCCCCGGTCATGCGTGCGCCCATAACAATGTTCAGTCCCTGTTTCTGGAACTGTTTCATTGCGTCTTTAGCGACCTGCTGGTCAACCGCTGGCAAGAACGTATCCTGAGCTTCCAGTACGGTCACTTCAGAACCCAGGCGTGCCCATACGCTGCCCAGCTCAAGACCGATAACGCCAGCACCGATGACGCCCAGGCGCTTCGGTACTTCAGAGAATTCCAGTGCGCCCTCGGAATCAACGATGTTCTCACCGTCGAACGGAGCCGGCGGAATCTGAATCGGCTTGGAACCTGAAGCCAGAATGACGTTATCGGCTTCGTAGGTCTTTGCGTTGCCATCCTTATCGGTGACTTCAACCTTGCGGTTGGCAAGCAGCTTGCCGTGACCGTGGATGGACGTAACGCCATTGGCCTTGAACAGTCCGGCGATACCACCGGTCAGCTGCTTCACGATGCCACCCTTGCGCTCCATCATCTTGCCGATGTCCATTTTGACATCCTTGGCGATGATGCCCTGCATCTCGTAATCGTGCGTGGTTTCCTCATACTTGTGAGAAATTTCCAGCAGCGCCTTTGAGGGAATGCAGCCAACGTTCAGGCAGGTACCGCCCAACACCTGGCTTTTGCCGTCCGCAGACGTCCAGGACTCTACACAGGCCGTCTTAAGACCCAGCTGGGCAGCCTTGATGGCGGCAACGTAGCCGCCAGGACCTGCACCAATGACAATCACGTCATACTTATCAGACATATTTGATCCCGTTTTCTGATTCGTTAAGTGTCAGCTCAGACGTCCAGCAGAATACGCGCTGGGTCTTCAAGCATTTCCTTAATGGCGACAAGGAATTGTACCGCTTCCTTGCCATCGATCATGCGGTGGTCGTATGACAGCGCCAGATACATCATCGGCTGGATCTCGACCTTGCCGTTAACTGCCATCGGACGCTCCTGGATCTTATGCATACCCAGGATAGCTGTCTGCGGCGGGTTCAGGATCGGCGTCGAAATCAGCGAGCCGAAGATACCGCCATTGGTGATGGTAAAGGTTCCGCCCGTCATGTCTTCGATGGCCAGCTTGCCATCTTTCGCCTTAGTGCCGTACTCGACAATCTTCTTCTCAATGTCTGCCAGACCCATCGCGTCGGAGTCGCGCAGAACCGGAACAACCAGACCGCGGTCGGTGGATACGGCCACGCCGATATCCTGGTAGCCGTGGTACACCATGTCGTTGCCATCAATCGAGGCATTCACTGCCGGGAAACGCTTCAGCGCTTCGGTCGCAGCTTTGGTGAAGAAGGACATGAAGCCAAGCTTGATACCGTGACGCTTAACAAAGCTGTCCTGGTATTGCTTGCGCATTTCCATGATCGGCCCCATGTTCACCTCGTTAAAGGTGGTCAGCATGGCTGCGCTCTGCTGCGCATTCACCAGGCGCTTGGCGATGCTCGCCCGCAGACGGGTCATCGGTACGCGCTTCTCAGGACGCTCACCAGAGGCCACATTAACCTCAGGCATGCCAGCAGCCGGTGCCGCTGCAGCAGCGCCGCCGGCCGGTTTGTTATCAATGTGACTCTGCACATCTTCCTTGGTGACCCGACCGTCTTTGCCAGTGCCTTTGACGGAGTTGGGGTCAACGTTGTTCTCATCAGCCAGCTTGCGAGCAGCCGGGCTGAGGATGGCATCGCCAGAGGCAGCGGCTTCTTCGTTCGGAGCCTCCTCTTTCGGCGCTTCTTCTTTCTTGCTCTCGGCAGGCTTGGATTCTCCGGCCGCACCTTCCTTGAACTTGCCGATTACTTCGCCGCTTTCCACGGTGTCGCCTTCGCCCTTCAGCACTTCTTCAATCACACCGTCGGCGGGCGCAACGACTTCCAGGACGACCTTGTCGGTTTCAATATCGACAATCAGCTCGTCTCGTGAACAGGCTTCACCCGGCTGCTTGTGCCAGGTCGCAACGGTACCCTCTGCGACCGACTCCGGGAAAACGGGGGCTTTAATCTCAGTTGACATTACAGATCCTTAGTTCGGTAGCTCGTCAGATTTCAAACGCGTCGTTCACCAGCTTCTTCTGCTCTTCAATGTGCACAGACATGTGCCCACAAGCGGGAGCAGCTGAAGCATCGCGACCGGCATACTGGAGGTACAGCTTTGGGTTCAGGCGCTGGAGCGCATTTCTCATGTGATGCTGGCTCGGGTACCAGGCACCCTGGTTCATCGGCTCTTCCTGGCACCAGACCACGTTTTTCAACTTGGGGTACTTGGCCAGCATAGCGTCCAGATCGTCACCCGGGAACGGGTACAGCTGCTCGATTCGGAAGATCGCGACGTCATCGCGCTCTTCTGCCTTCTTCTTTTCCAGAAGATCGAAGTAAACCTTGCCGCTGCACATGATCAGGCGCGTCACCTTCTTCGGATCAGACGGCTCTTTCTCTGGTAGAACGGTCTGGAAGGTGCCTGAAGTCAGGTCATCCAAATCAGAGGTCGCTTCCTTATGACGGAGCAGACTCTTTGGTGTAATCGCAACCAGCGGCTTACGCAGCGGACGCTTCACCTGACGACGCAGCATGTGGAATACCTGCGAGGGCGTTGTCGGCACACACACCTGAATGTTGTGCTCGGCACTCAGCTGCAGGAATCGCTCCAAACGGGCGGAGCTGTGCTCCGGACCCTGGCCCTCGTAGCCGTGAGGCAGCAACAGCGTGAGTCCGCAAAGACGGCCCCACTTGTGCTCACCACTGGTCAGGAATTGGTCGATCACCACCTGGGCGCCGTTGGCGAAATCGCCAAACTGAGCTTCCCAGACAATCAAACCGCTGGGTGCGGTGGTGGCGTAACCGTACTCAAACGCCATGACCGCTTCTTCAGACAGCAGCGAGTCATAGATTTCAAACAGCGGCTGATCATCAGACAGCTGTTCCAGTGCGATGTGCGTTGCGCCATCCTTCTGGTTGTGCAGTACGGCGTGACGGTGGGAGAAAGTTCCGCGGCCCACGTCCTGACCGGTGATCCGGATCGGATGCCCTTCGTCGAGCAACGTCGCGTAGGCCATCACTTCGCCGTAGCCCCAGTTGATGGGCAGTGCGCCGGCGGTCATCTTCTCGCGGTCGCTGACAATCTTGGACACCTGGCGCTGAACACTGAAGCCTTCCGGCACGGAAGTCAGCTTCTTGCCAAGTTTCTGAATGGTTTTCAGAGCAACACTGGACTTGCACTTGGCCGTCCATTCATGACCAAGGTACGGCGACCAGTCAACGTAAAGCTCCTTGTTGGGCTCCTTGACCAGGGATTTGACCACGTGTTCACCGTCATCCAGTGCGTCACGGTAGTCATTCTCCATCTGCTTGCCTTCTTCTTCGGTGATGACACCTTCAGCAATCAGTTTTTCGGCGTACAGGTTGCGCGTGGTCTTCAGCTTACGGATCTTCTCGTACATCTGCGGCTGGGTAGCTGCAGGCTCGTCGGCCTCGTTATGCCCACGGCGACGGTAGCAGACCAGATCGATGACCACGTCGTTCTTGAATTCGTTGCGGTAGTCCATTGCCATTTGGGTGGCGAACATGACCGCTTCAGGGTCATCCGCATTCACGTGCAGGATCGGCGCCTGAACCATCTTGGCGACATCGGTGCAGTACTCAGTAGAGCGCGCATCTTCCTGTTTGCTGGTGGTAAAGCCCACCTGGTTGTTGATCACGATGTGGATGGTGCCACCCACGCCGTAACCGCGGGTCTGGGACATCTGGAATGTCTCCATGACCACGCCCTGCCCGGCAAACGCTGCGTCACCGTGCATGATGATCGGAACAACCTGGGTTCCGTCGGGATCTTTCCGGCGGGTTTGACGGGCACGAACAGAGCCCTCAACCACCGGCGATACAATTTCCAGGTGTGACGGGTTAAACGCCATCGCCAGGTGCACTTCGCCACCGGAAGTCATGACGTTCGAGGAGAAGCCCTGGTGGTATTTAACGTCGCCTGACCCGGAATCTGCAAGCTTCTTGCCTTCGAACTCGTCAAACAGCTCTTTCGGGTTCTTACCGAGCGTATTAACCAGGACATTCAGGCGGCCACGGTGTGCCATGCCCAGAACAATTTCCTTGGCGCCGTAGGAACCGGCGCGCTGAATCAGCTCGTCGAGACACGGGATCAGCGCTTCACCGCCTTCGAGACCAAAGCGCTTCACACCAGGGTATCGGGAGCCCAGGTACTTTTCCAAGCCTTCAGCGGCGGTAAGACGTTCGAGGAGATGCTTGCGTGTCTTTGCTTCGTAGTCCGGACGGGAACGCACTGGCTCCATGCGCTGCTGGAACCACCGCTTAATGCGAGTATCGACGATGTGCATGTACTCGGCACCAATACTTTCACAGTAGGTGCGACGCAGACCATCGATGATATCTCCGAGCTTCATGGTCTCGGAGCCAAAATTCAGGGAGCCAGTCTGGAACTCCAGGTCGTTGTCGGAGTCTGAAAGCTCGTGAAACCCAGGATCGAGATCTTCTACCTTGGGTCGCTGCCAAACGCCCAGCGGATCAAGCTTCGCTTCCTGATGACCACGAAAACGGTACGTGTTAATCAGCTGTAGAACGCGAATCTGCTTCTTGTCGGCATCGCTGGTGGCACTGGCGGGGACGCCTCCACTGGCCAGAAAACGCTGATTACGGGAGATGTGTTCAAACTGTTCGCGGATAGAAGAATGCGCAACGTCACGGCCATGAGAGCCATCGACGCTGGGAAGCTTGTCAAAATAACTACGCCACTCTTCGGGAACGGCATTGGGGTCTGTCAGGTAGGTTTCAAAAAGCTGTTCAACGTAGGCTAGATTTCCACCCTGCAAGTGGGAAGTCTGCCATAACTGCTCCATGATGCTTTCGTGCATTTTGAATAGCTCACCTTGGGCTGGTGCGGGGGAGCGCAATATGGTCGGCCAGGGGTAATTCTCAGTCAATACGGGTTTTTACGGGATCGACTTTGGCCGCCACACTCGACGTGGATGTTTTCCATTCCCCGGTGGTTTTTGTACTCAGCAATCCGTGCATCAACTTTATAAGCTTCAGTCACGGCTTGTGTAGTGTGCACCCGAGTAAGACTTTTGACTATAAGCCTTTGGTTGAAGGCCCCGCGTCATTGCGGGGCCTTCAGGGTGCCTAACCTAATCAGGACAGTATAGCGCCTGGTGCAGATCCTGCTGCTTAGGAAGCTCGTTGCAGCAGGAGGTTCCGGATGTGGCCGATTGCCCTTGTGGGGTTCAGGCCTTTCGGGCAGACACTTACACAGTTCATGATGCCCCGGCAGCGGAACACGCTGAACGGGTCATCAAGATTTTCCAGACGCTCGGCTTGTGCGGTATCCCGGCTATCCGCCAGGAATCGGTACGCCTGGAGCAGGCCGGCCGGACCAATGAACTTGTCCGGGTTCCACCAGAACGACGGACAGGAAGTGGAGCAGCAGGCACAGAGAATACACTCGTACAGGCCGTCCAGCTTTTGCCGATCTTCTGGCGACTGCAGGCGCTCAATGGCGGGCGCAGGATTATCGTTCACCAGATACGGCATAACCTTCTCGTACTGCTTATAGAAAAGGCTCATGTCGACAACCAGGTCACGAATTACCGGCAGACCGGGCAGCGGACGCAGCACCAGCTTGTTGTTCTTAACAACCTGAGAAAGCGGCGTGATGCAGGCCAGACCATTTTTCCCGTTCATGTTCATACCGTCGGAGCCACAGACTCCCTCACGGCAAGAACGACGGTAGGACATTGACGCATCCCGCTCCTTGATGAGGTTCAGCACATCAAGAACCATCAGGTCTTTGCCTTCCGGAATCTCGACTTCCACGTCCTGCATGTAAGGCGCGTTGTCAGCTTCCGGGTTGTAACGATAAAGGCTTACTAACATCTTTGGCACTCCCCTTTAGTAAGTCCGAATCTTCGGCTCAAACGTGTCCACGGTCTTCGGCGCGAAGTTCACCGCGCGCTTTCCGACACGCTTGTCAGCCGGAAAGTACATGGAATGCTTCAGCCAGTTTTCGTCGTCACGCTCGGTGAAATCGTTACGGGCGTGAGCACCACGACTTTCTTTACGCTCAAAGGCGGAAATCGCGGTAGCCAGTGCAACTTCGTACAGGTTGTCCAGCTCCAGCGCTTCGATCCGCGCAGTGTTGAACGCATTACTGGTGTCTGCCAGCTTGGTGTTGCGAACACGCTCACCGATGGCTTCCAGTTTCTTCAGACCTTCTTCCATGCTTTTGCCATCACGGAATACACCGAAATACAGTTGCATGCAGCTTTGCAGGTCTTTACGAACGTCCGCTACGCTTTCGCCCTCGGAAGCACCGTCCAGACGGTCAAGGCGAGCCATGGCACGCTTGATATCTTCTTCGCTGGCGCCGTCGACTTCAAAACCACCGCGCAGTTGCTCTTCGATGTGCAGACCGGCAGCCCGACCGAAGACAACCAAGTCCAGCAGAGAGTTACCACCCAGACGGTTAGCACCGTGTACAGATACACAAGCGGCTTCGCCACAGGCAAACAGACCAGCAATCGGCTTGTCGTTGCCATTTTCATCCTGGGTAAGCGCCTGACCACCAACGTTGGTCGGAATACCACCCATCATGTAGTGACAGGTCGGAACCACCGGAATAGGCTCTTTGACCGGATCCACGTGGGCGAATGTGCGAGACAGCTCGCAGATACCCGGCAGACGAAGATTCAGGGTTTCTTCACCCAGGTGGTCGAGCTTCAACAGGACGTGATCCTTCTCAGGACCGCAACCGCGGCCTTCCAGAATCTCGATAACCATGGCCCGAGCTACAACGTCACGACCGGCGAGGTCTTTGGCGTTCGGAGCATAACGCTCCATAAACCGCTCACCTTCGGAGTTGATCAAGTAACCACCCTCACCGCGACAACCCTCAGTAACCAGCGTACCAGCACCGTGGATTCCGGTTGGGTGGAACTGCCACATTTCCATGTCCTGCATCGGGAAACCGGCGCGCAGGGCCATGCCAATACCGTCACCAGTATTGATCAATGCGTTAGTTGTAGACGAGTAGATACGACCAGCACCGCCGGTGGCGAGTACGGTAGCCTTGCTCTTGATGTAGGCCACTTCACCGGTTTCGATCTCGATGGCGACTACGCCAACCACTTCGTCTTTGCTGTTTTTAACCAGATCTACGGCGTACCACTCGTTAAGGAACGTGGTGCCACCTTTCAGGTTTGCCTGGTACAGGGTGTGCAGCAGCGCGTGACCGGTACGGTCGGCTGCGGCGCAAGTACGAGCGGCCTGAGTCGGGTTATCAGGACCCTTGGACTGGCCACCAAACGGGCGCTGATAAATGCGGCCCTGCTCCGTACGGGAGAAAGGAAGACCCATGTGCTCCAGCTCGAAGACAGCCTGGGGGCCAACCGAGCACATGTACTCTACCGCGTCCTGATCGGCGATGTAGTCGGAGCCTTTCACCGTGTCATACATGTGCCAGCGCCAATCATCGTTGGGGTCGGCGCTCGCGATTGCACAGGTGATACCACCCTGGGCAGACACAGTGTGCGACCGAGTCGGGAATACCTTGGTGATACACGCGGTATTTACACCGGACTCCGTCAGTTGCAGCGCGGCCCGCATACCGGAACCACCGCCGCCAATTACAATCGCATCAAAAGACATGGTCTTTATGTTAGACATCGATTAAAGCCCCCAAATAATCTGAATACCCCAGACCACATAAACAAAGATCGCCAGGACGGTGACTGCCTGAAACAGCATGCGCTGTCCTGCGGATTTAATGTAGTCGGTCGAAATGGTCCAAAGCCCTACCCAGGCGTGGCCACCGATGGACAACAATGTCAGCAGAGTAAAGATCCGGAACCACGCTTGATCAAACAGCGCTGACCAGGACTGATAATCTACGTCGGTGGTGACAAAGAAGCCGAGCAGGAACAAGGTGTACAACGCCAATACGTAGGCAGAGACACGCTGGATGATCCAATCCTGGATACCGTTACGGCCAATGTTCGTTACGCTGTTCATGCCCATACCCAAACTCCTGCCAGAACGATGAGGATGACGGAAACCACAATCGTGATCTTCGAGGCGAGACGGCCGCTTTCCAGCTCTTCACCAATACCCATATCCATGAGCAGGTGCTTGATACCGGCAACCAAGTGGTACAGCAGAGCAGACAAAATGCCCCAGGTAATCAGCTTTGCAAGGAAGCTGTCCAGCAGTTCACTGACGCGGCTGAAGCCCTCTTCCCCAGACAGGGAAAGCTGAAGACCATAAAGCATGAACGCAACACCAACAAAAAGGATGATGCCGCTGATGCGGTGCAGAATGGACGTTATGGCTGGCAGCGGAAAATGAAACTTGCCGAGATCGAGATTTACTGGTCGTTTGCTATTCACAGCGCTCTCACACTCTCTCTTTATTCCACATATCCGGAAACCCGGTTGCGGATGGTTGGTATGTAAGGATCGGCATTCGATACGAGACCGACACGCGATTGGCTCAGGAGGGAGAATAACTACCTTGTCACAGCCACCATTCGACTCTGGAGCAAGGAATATCCCCAATTCCGGGCTACGGATTATAAGGAGTACCCTAATTAATTACAAACGCGCAACTCCGTGGACAGCCCGGAATTCATGGGCTTGAGACCGCTATAAGGCCTATTGACAAAACTTATTTGGCTCGTCTTTCACCGTTGTGTGGGATATCCCTGATTTACAAAACCGGCTAAAAAAGGGGTTTTCAGGACTCTTTCATTGACAAAAAAAGCCAACGCCCTATATTTTGCCGCCAGTTTTGCGATAATACGCGCCTTCTAGCGCATCTAAAAATGTAGACATAGCTGACAAGCTGACATATAGGAGAGCACCATGACCGACAGGAAAGCCACGCTCTCGGTGGGTGATAAGTCCATTGAGTTACCGGTATATTCCGGCACCGTCGGCCCTGACGTTATCGACGTACGAGGCCTAGTTCAGGAAGGCGTTTTTACTTACGACCCAGGCTTTGTATCCACCGCGGCCTGCGAATCAGCCATTACCTACATTGATGGTGCAAAAGGCGTCCTCCTGCACCGGGGCTACCCTATTGAGCAGCTTGCAGAGCATTCCGATTACCTCGAAGTGTGCTATCTGCTCCTGAAAGGTGAACTGCCGACTGCAGAAGAGAACAAGCAGTTCCACGACACCATCAAGAACCACACCATGCTGCACGACCAGATGCGCAATTTCTTCCAGGGCTTCCGCCGTGACGCGCATCCGATGGCTATTATGTGTGGCGTTGTTGGCGCCCTATCCGCCTTCTACCACGACCAGATGGACGTAGCCGACGAGCATCAGCGTGAAATCACCGCGCACCGCCTGATCGCGAAGATGCCGACCATTGCTGCCTGGTGCTACAAGTACAGCATTGGCCAGCCGTTCATGTATCCGCGCAACGACCTGTCCTACTCAGAGAACTTCCTTCAGATGATGTTTGGCGTTCCTTGCGAGGAGTACAAGCCAAACCCGATCCTGGCGAAGGCCATGGACAAAATCTTCATTCTGCACGCAGATCATGAGCAGAACGCCTCAACCTCCACGGTTCGCCTGGCCGGCTCTACCGGCGCCAACCCTTACGCCTGCATTGCCTCTGGCATTGCGGCACTTTGGGGCCCGGCGCACGGCGGCGCTAACGAAGCGGTTCTGGACATGCTGGCCGAGATCGGTGACGAGTCCAACATCGAGAAGTTCATCGCCAAGGCCAAGGATAAAGACGATCCTTTCCGCCTGATGGGCTTTGGCCACCGCGTTTACAAGAACTTCGACCCGCGCGCCAAAGTCATGGCGAAAACCGCTCACGAAGTACTGAGCGAGCTTGGCCTGGAAAACGATCCACTGCTGCGCATCGCACAGCGCCTTGAGAAAATCGCCCTGGAAGACGAATACTTCGTTCAGCGCAAGCTGTACCCGAACGTAGACTTCTACTCTGGCCTGATCCTGAAAGCGATCGGCATTCCGACCTCCATGTTCACGGTCATCTTCGCCATGTCGCGCACCATTGGCTGGTTCTCCCACTGGAACGAGATGGTCAGTGGCGACTACCGCATTGGCCGTCCACGCCAGCTGTACACCGGTTCCGACTCCCGGGACTATCCGGGAAAGTAACGCTAGAATAAGCGTGCACCAAGACGCAATACAGAAAAGGCCGCTAACTTTAGCGGCCTTTTTTTTGCCCTGCCAGCGGCTGACCTATTGTTGCATCGGGAGGAACGGCCGTGCCTGTGGTACCGTTTAGCACAGCGATTCAAAATCACGTCACTTGAACCTAAAACAACACTGGAAATCCAGGAGACAAACGCTATGACAACTACCGTCAGCTTTATCGGGCTGGGAGTAATGGGCTACCCAATGGCTGGACACCTGGCAAAAGCCGGACTCAATGTCAGAGTCTGGAACCGCACCCCCGCAAAAGCCCAGCAATGGGCACAGGACTACGCCGGAACACCCTGTCAAACCATCGCTGAGGCCGTCGAAGATGCCGATTTTGTGATGACCTGCGTCGGCGCCGACAAGGATCTGGTTGAAGTTTTCGAGGGCGACAACGGCATCATCGCCAAAGCCCCCAAGGGCGCCATCCTGGTGGACCATACCACCGCTTCCGCCGGAATTGCCGAGCAGCTGGCTGCATCCGCCCGCCAAAACGGTCAAGGCTTTATCGATGCGCCAGTTTCAGGCGGCCAACAAGGTGCCGAAAATGGCCAGCTCACCATCATGTGCGGCGGCGCTGACACAGATTTCAGTAAAGCCAAGCCGATTCTTGAACTTTACGCCCGCGCCCTGAACCTCATGGGGCCTGCAGGCAGCGGCCAAAAGACCAAAATGGTCAATCAAATTGCCATTGCCGGACTGGTCCAAGGCTTGTCCGAGGCGCTGCACTTCGCAGAGAAAGCCGAGCTGGACGTTCAAAAGGTCGTGGATGTCATTTCAAAGGGGGCAGCCCAATCCTGGCAGATGGAAAACCGCGCCGGAACCATGATTGCCGGGGAATTTGACCACGGCTTCGCCGTCGACTGGATGCGCAAGGATCTCGGAATCTGTCTGGCCGAAGCCAACAAGGTGAATGCCTCGCTGCCGGTCACAGCCCTGGTGGATCAGTTCTATGGTGACGTTCAAGCCATGGGCGGGCGCCGATGGGACACCTCCTCCCTAATCCAGAGACTCCGCAAACTGCGCTAGGACAGCTTCTAAACTCAGCGCACAAAAAAAGGGGGCCGAAGCCCCCTTTTCTTTTTATTGCCGATCCATCAGACCGGCAAGGTACTGACTACTTTTCTTTCGGCTGCCATTTGCCCTTCACGTACCAGGCAGACCAGCCCGTCGCCTTTCCGTCCTTTTCGGACATGACGTACTGCTCCTTGGACTTCCTGCTGTAGCGAATGACCGTAGGATTACCCTCGGGGTCTGACTCCGGCGCCTTCATCAGGAACTCGTACTTGGGGTCGATCTCGTCGCGATGCGGCTTGATCTCTTTGACCAGCGGCGGCCGTGTTTCACGATTCTTGGGAAATTTGCTCGCAGCCAGGAACAACCCGGAAGCACCGTCACGCAGCACATAAGTGTCATCCACTTTCTGGCACTGCAGCTCCGGCATTGGTACCGGATCCATCTTAGGCGGCGCAGGCTCGCCACTTTTCAGTAACTTACGAGTGTTTTTACAAGTATCGCTTGTACATCCGAAGTACTTACCAAAACGCCCGGTCTTGAGCTGCATCTCAGAACCGCACTTGTCGCACTCCAGCGTCGGGCCATCATAACCTTTGATTCGGAAAGTGCCCTGCTCGACCTCGAAGCCAGAACAATCCGGATTGTTGCCACACACGTGCAGTTTCCGGGTTTCGTCGATCAGGTAACTGTCCATCGCGGTACCACACTTGGCACAGCGACGCTTCTTGCGCAGCAGCCGGGTTTCGCCCTCGCCCTCGACATCCTCGTCAGCGCTGACCACTTCATCCCCTGAGGTAAGGTTGATGGTGGTTTTGCAACGCTCCTTGGGCGGCAACGAATAGCCGGAACAACCCAGGAAAACCCCTGTGCTGGCGACCCGGATCTGCATGTTGCGGGAACAGGTCGGACAAGGAATATCGGTCTCCGTTGGCACGTTCGCGCGCATGCCACCGTCTTCGGTGCTCTCGGCAGTTTCCAGCTGTTGCCGAAATTTGCCATAGAAATCGTTGAGCACCTTCTTCCACTCGACATCGCCTTCGGCGATCTCGTCCAGTTCGCCTTCCATCCGGGCGGTAAAGTCGAAATCCATCAGGTTCGGGAACGACTCCGACAGACGCTCGGTGACAATCTCACCCATCTTTTCAGCGTAGAACCGGCGGTTCTGCAGCCTGACATAGCCACGATCCTGAATGGTGGAAATGATTGATGCATAAGTCGACGGCCGGCCAATACCCTGCTTCTCCAGTTCTTTAACCAGACTGGCTTCTGTGTACCGCGGCGACGGCTTGGTGAAATGCTGGCTCGGATCCAGCTTCTTCAGGTCCAGCACCTCGTCCACCTTGATATCCGGCAACGCCACGTCTTCGTCTTTTTTGGACGACTGGGGAGCCGCTTTCAGGAAACCATCAAACTTGATGATCCGGCCCCGGGTACGGAGCTCGTAATCGCCGTTAGCGACCACAATGGAGGTGCTGAGGAACTCGGCATCCGCCATCTGGCAGGCAATGAACTGACGCCAGATCAGGTCATAGAGCTTCTCCGCATCCTTTTCGAGACCACTGATATCCGCCGGACGACGGCTAACCTCGGTAGGACGGATCGCCTCATGCGCTTCCTGGGCGCCTTCCTTGCTGCCATAGACCCGCTGTTTCTCAGGCAGGTAACGTTCGCCAAACTGCTTCTGGATAAACTCCCGGCAGCCCGCCACCGCGTCCTGACTCAGGTTGGTTGAGTCGGTTCGCATGTAGGTGATGAAACCCGCCTCGTAAAGCCTCTGGGCCAGCATCATGGTTTTCTTGACGCTGAAGCCCATGCGGTTACTGGCTGCCTGCTGCAGGGTTGAGGTAATAAACGGCGCCGACGGCCGCGATTTGGTTGGCTTGTCTTCGCGCTTGGCAACCTTGAAGCTGCCCGATTCCAGCCTGGCAACATGGTCATTGCTCTGCTGCTCGTTTACCGGCCGATAAGGCTTATCGTCGTAACGGGTTACTTCAAACCGCACAGGGTCAGACTTGCCGGGCGCCAGGTCAGCGTACAACTGCCAGAACTCTTCCGGCACAAACTTCCGGATCTCTCGCTCACGCTCGACGATCAGACGAACCGCAACCGATTGTACCCGGCCAGCAGAAAGACCGCGGGCAAGTTTGGCCCACAACAGCGGCGACACCATGTAGCCCACCACCCGGTCGAGAAAACGACGGGCCTGCTGGGCATTAACGCGGTTGTTATCGAGCGTACCCGGGTCCTTGAACGCGTCCTGAATGGCTCGCTTGGTGATCTCGTTGAAGACCACACGACGGTACTTCTCAGGCTCACCGCCAATGGTCTGCTGCAGGTGCCAGGCGATGGCTTCTCCCTCGCGATCCAAATCCGTTGCGAGATAGATGTGATCGGCGGATTTCGCCAGCCGCTTCAGCTCGCTGACCACCTTCTCTTTACCGGGCAACACCTCGTAGCGGGCGTCCCAGTTCTTGTCAGGATCAACACCCATGCGGGCGACCAGCTGCTCACGGGCCTTACGCTTCTTGTGCGCAGCTTTTTCTTCCGGAGCCATTTTTCGGGTTGCCGCCGCTTGGCGGGCCCGCTCTTTGGGATCGGATTGGGACCCACTGCCACTTACGGGAAGATCACGGATGTGCCCGACGCTCGACTTAACAATAAAGTCCGAGCCCAGGTATTTGTTGATGGTCTTCGCTTTCGCAGGTGACTCGACAATTACGAGACTTTTACCCATATCGGAGATCTGTATCCTTGGCGATAAATCGGTCAATTCGTCAGCAAACCGTAAACTCGCTGCAAAATCAGTCGGCTAGAAAAAACAAAATTGCCGCTATTCTGTGTAAGCCCTCTGTTTTACAGGGTCAAGAATAGCAAGACAACCCATTATTTCACTTACACCCTGCTTTTTTCCCGGGCTATAAATAGAAAGGCCCGGCGTGGTGCCGGGCCTTTCTGGAACGCTCTTGCTCAACGTATTGAGCGGATTAGAGGCGTTCCCACACTGTTGCGATGCCCTGCCCCAGACCGATACACATGGTGGAAACACCAAGCTTACCGCCTTTAGCCTGCATGACATTCAACAGGGTTGTGGAGATTCGCGCACCGGAACAGCCCAGCGGATGGCCCAAGGCAATCGCACCGCCGTTCAGGTTCACTTTCTCTTCCATTACGCCCAGCAGCTTCAGGTCCTTCAGAACCGGCAGAGACTGACCTGCAAACGCTTCGTTCAGCTCCCAGAAGTCGATGTCTTCGACTTTCAGGCCTGCGCGCTTCAGGGCCTTCTTGGTAGCCGGAACGGGACCGTAACCCATGATCGCGGGATCACAGCCGGCAACCGCCATGCTGCGAATGCGAGCCATCGGCTTCAGGCCCAGGGCTTCGGCGCGCTCTGCGGACATCAGCACCATGGCAGCAGCGCCATCGGTCAGCTGTGATGAAGTACCAGCAGTCACGGTGCCGTTCTTCGGATCAAAGGCTGGACGCAGCTGACCCAGGGACTCAGCCGTGGTCTCCGGACGGATGGTTTCGTCGTGCTCGATCAGCACTTTGAAGCCATTCTCGTCGTGACCTTCGATCGGCACGATTTCGTTCTTGAAGCGGCCTTCAACAGTCGCTTCGTGGGCCAGGCGGTGAGACCGGGCACCGAACTCATCCTGTTGTCCGCGGGTGATGCCGTGCATCTTCGCCAGCATTTCAGCAGTCAGGCCCATCATGTTCGAGGCCTTGGCTGAATACTTGGACGCCGCCGGGTTGTGGTCGAAACCTTCGGTCATGGGTACGTGACCCATGTGCTCGACACCACCCACCAGGAACATATCGCCGTTGCCAGTCTGGATAGCCTGTGCTGCGGTATGAATGGCGGACATGGCCGAGCCGCACAAGCGGTTTACGGTCTGGGCAGCGGACTCGTGAGGAACACGGGTCAACAGGGAAATCTGCCGAGCCACGTTAAAGCCCTGTTCCTTGGTCTGGTTTACACAGCCCCAGATCACATCTTCTACTTCTTTCGGGTCAAGCTTCGGGTTGCGCTCAAACAGTGCTTCGATCAGCGCAGCTGACAAAGTCTCGGCGCGCACGTTTCTAAAGCAACCGTTCTTGGCACGACCCATCGGAGTCCGCACGCAATCGACGACGACAACGTCTCTCGGATTAAGGCTCATAGATCTGTCTCCGTTCGGAAATCTCGTTCAGGGTTAACCAAAGAACTTTTCGCCAGTCTTGGCCATTTCACGCAGCTTCTCGGTCGGGTGATAAAGAGGACCAAGGTCTGCATACTTGTCTGCCAGCTCGACGAATGCGTCTACACCCATATCGTCGATATAGCGCAGGGCACCACCGCGGAACGGCGGGAAGCCGATACCGAAGATCAAGCCCATATCCGCATCGGCCGGATCCTCAACGATGCCATCTTCCAGGCAGCGAACAGTTTCCAGGCACAGCGGGATCATCATCCGGGCAATGATGTCTTCCTCATCAAAGTCCTTCTTACCCTGAACAACAGGCTCAAGCAGCTTGTAGACTTCTTCATCTACAACCTTCTTGGGCTTGCCCTTCTTGTCGGTTTCATACTTGTAGAAACCCTTGTCATTCTTCTGACCGTAGCGGTTGTTCTCGAACATTACGTCGATGGAGGACTTGTTCTCGTCCTTCATGCGGTCCGGGAAGCCTTCAGCCATAACTTCGTTGGCGTGCTTGGCGGTATCCATGCCGACTACGTCGAGCAGATAGGCAGGACCCATCGGCCAGCCAAACTTCTCCATGACCTTGTCAACTTTCTGGAAGTCGGCACCGTCACGGACCAATCCAGCAAAGCCACCGAAGTACGGGAACAGTACCCGGTTAACCAGGAAGCCCGGGCAGTCGTTAACTACGATTGGAGTCTTGCCCATGGCCTTGGCGTAGGCAACGGTGGTCGCGATAGCGCGATCACTGGTCTTCGCGCCACGGATAACTTCAACCAGCGGCATCATGTGCACCGGGTTGAAGAAGTGCATGCCACAGAAATTTTCCGGACGCTTCAGGTTCTTGGCCAGAAGGTCGATGGAAATGGTGGAGGTGTTGGACGTCAGGATTGTATCGTCGCGAACCGCATCTTCGGTTTCACGCAGTACAGCGTCTTTTACCTTCGGGTTCTCAACGACAGCTTCAACAACCAGATCTACGCTCTTGAAATCACCATAATTCAGGGTCGGCGTGATGCTGTTGAGAACGTCCGCCATCTTGCTGGCGTCCATTTTGCCTTTGGCTACTCGCTTGGCCAGCAGCTTCTTGGCTTCTTCCAGTCCGAGCTTGATGCCGTCCTGGTTGATGTCTTTCATGACGATCGGGGTGCCTTTTAGCGCAGACTGGAAAGCTACGCCGCCACCCATGATGCCAGCGCCCAGTACGGCCGCCAGGTTGACGTCACTGGCTTCTTTTTCCCAAGCCTTGGCTTTCTTCTTCAGCTCCTGATCGTTCAGGAACAAACCAACCAGGCAGGCTGCCACGTTGGTCTTGGCCATCTTGGCAAAGCCCTTGGCTTCAACTTCAATGGCCTTGTCACGGGTCAGGCCAGCGTGCTTCTGCATCACCTTGATGGCTTCAACCGGCGCCGGGTAGTTCTTGCCTGCTTTGCCAGCAACGAAGGCTTTGGAGATCTCGAAGGCCATCATGCTTTCCATGGCGTTCAGCTTGATCTTGCCCTTCTTCTCTTCGCGACGGGCCAGGTTATCCAGCTTGCCCTCGTTGCACTGGTTGATGATGCCAACAGCGGCCGCAACCAGCTTGTCGGATTCAACCACGGCATCAACTGCGCCTACTTTGAGGGCAGCATCGGCACGGTTCTCGGTACCACCACTGATCCACTCAACGGCATTATCAACACCGACCAGACGAGACAGACGCACGGTACCGCCAAAGCCCGGGAAGATACCCAGCTTCACTTCCGGCAGACCAACCTTGGCCTTCTTATCGATTACCCGGTAGTCGGTGGCCAGGCACATTTCGAAACCGCCACCCAGCGCCATGCCATTGATGGCAGTAACAGTCGGGAACGGCAGGTCTTCAACGGCGTTGAATACTTCGTTGGCCTTCAGGTTGTTGGCTACCAGATCCTCTTCCGAACCAGCAAACAGCTCGGTGAATTCGGTAATGTCGGCACCAACAATAAAGCTGTCTTTGGAGCTGGTTACGACCAGACCCTTCAGATTCTTTTGCGCTTTAATTGCGTCAGTTGCGGCACCCAGTTCTTCGATAGTGAGACGGTTGAACTTGTTGACTGACTCGCCCTGCAAGTCGAAGTTCAACTGAGCGATCCCGCCTTCGATCTCTTTAACCGTGATGGCTTTACCTTCGTAAATCATCAACTGATCTCCAGTCTGTGTTAGGAACTGCTTCCAGCCATCTACACGTTGCGGTGCGATGACTGTTTGTGCAGCGAGATTTCGGTCACTGCCCGATCATTCGATCCAAAATTCATACAGTCGTTTGAATCGCGAGGGCACACGATGAAAAAAAAACGGGCGTTTGTCAATTTGTTTCTTGCGGCGGATCTGAAAAGTGGATGCTGGCCACAGACTCCGAGACGCTAACCCCCGGATTTGATACTTGTTTACAGTTACCGCCGTTGCAGCGGCCAAAACCGCTTGATTGGCCAACGAAGTTACTTTAACTTCGATATGCGACTTTAGTCCACAATAATAAAACAGCATTACGGAGACTCATCCGATGGAAGACACCCGCCTGAGAGTTCGCTCCCTGGTAGCCGCACTGATCCTGCTCACTTTGACCTCTCTGGGTGCCCGCGCCCAGGAAACCGCGGGAGGGTTTCTGTCAGAACTGCACGAATTCCGCGTCAACAACTATATGGCCCTGGACGCCTATTACCGGTTCAGCGGCAGTGGCGACACTGACACCCTCAATGAAATCGTCATCGGCATCAATGCGGCCAACGATGCAATGAACACCATCATAAAAAGCACCACCGGCGTGCTCTCGACCGAGCAGATCGAAAGCCTGAATCAGGAGTTTGACCAGTTCAAGGCACTGATGCGCAGCAATATCAATGACGTTCGCAAGACTGGCTACCCTGACCTTCGCCTCGTTTCCGATATGGCGAACCAGGCACTTGCCATGAACAACATGGCAACAGACCTTTATCAGACTGCTCAGGAAAGTGTTCAAACCGAGACCAACCCAAGGGTTGAAGCGGCCCGCTCAGCGGCCGTCAAGATGGCGCAAATGATGGCCAAGTATTCGGTGCGAACCAATTCGCAGGTTGCCCAGACCTTTCAGGGCTCCGCTACTGAAAAGCCGCTGGACGAGCAGGCCCGCGAATTCGACCAGTTGCTGGCTACAGTTATGCGGGGCGACTCCGGCGCCGAGCTGAAAGAAATCATGAGTGATGTATCGTCGAAGTGGGAATTCATCCGGGGCTCGTACATAAACTACAACGAAAAGAACGTTGGATTCGTGATCGACCGATACTCAAAAGGCATTCTGAAAGGACTGGCAACCACTATTAACCTGCTGCAACGCAGCGCCTGACCCTCTCCTCTGAACCTGGCGAGCCTCGCAGCCCGCCAGCTTCCTGAATTTATTACCCTTCATTGATGTGCATCAGTTACCCACTACACTGTTCGGATCAGAATAGAGCGACTATTCTGAAGTTATGTCCGGCATGAAGGAGTGATGCAATGTCCACTTACAACAAGATGCTTGTTGCTATCGATCTGACCGAAGAGGCCCCGCAGGTGCTGAACAAGGCCAAGGCAGTCTGCGAGGCCCACGGCGCTGAGTTACTACTGATTCATGTGGTAGAGCCGGTCGGTTACGCCTATGGCGGCGACATCCCTATGGATCTCACGGAGTTGCAGGATCAGCTCGACAAAGCTGCCCACGACCAGCTCGCCGGCTATGGAGACCAGTACGACATACCAAAAGCCAATCAGGTGGTCACCGTTGGCCGTCCGGAATCAGAGATTCACCGCCTGGCAAAGGAACACGAAGTGGACCTAATCATCGTCGGAAGTCACGGCAGAAAAGGTTTCCAACTCTTGCTGGGCTCCACCGCCAATGGGGTCTTGCACGGCACCGAATGTGATGTGCTGGCTGTAAGGATCAACTAGCACCAGGCCCCGAAAAAACCTCAGGGCCCTTTCAGACAGCGGCAGCGCGCTGTGCCGTTTAGTGCGGCTCGCCGCCCATCTTGGATTCGAGCTTACGGAGCTGACTTTCCAGGGAAAAGCTCACGCTGGAAGCCATGGAGAAGAAGTTCAACAATGCTTTGAGATTGCTATCGCCCTTACAGACCGAATGGATTCGCTGCCACAGTGCCTGGTTAACCAACTGTAGGCGCTGGTTCCGCTCCACCAGACCCTTCAGTTCCCAATCCGGCTCCTCATGGTTTCGCTTGGCGAAGTATTGCTGCAGCAGGTAATGGGACACGCTGCGCATGATGAACTCGTCGGTATTGGCAAATGGCAGGTGGTGCATTGCCATCGGCTTCAGTTCCGCGAGTACGGGGCAACCACTGGTCGCCATCTTAAGACCCAACAATGACCGAAGTGCCTCCTCGAGAGCAGTCTGCTTTACATAGGCGCGGCGTTCATCGGTCACGGTTACATCGACCTTCTGGTAGGCATCATCGGCCTGGAACGCCTCCACCACGGGCAGAATTTCCGTTGCGGCCGGGCAATGTTCGGTATCGCCGGAACGCAGCGGACAGTTGGAGCACTGGCAATGCTCCAACTTTACCCAGGAGGGTTGTTTCGGAGCCGACACTGCCGGCTGATCGGTTACCTTGAACTCAACCGTACGCCCGCCCTGAAAC
Organism: Marinobacter sediminum; assembly: GCF_016820575.1. Taxonomy (GTDB): domain Bacteria; phylum Pseudomonadota; class Gammaproteobacteria; order Pseudomonadales; family Oleiphilaceae; genus Marinobacter; species Marinobacter sediminum. The sequence continues at coordinate 1,188,748 of NZ_JAEMQH010000002.1, forward strand.
CTGAAACTGTAATTTACATTCATTGATTCGCCTGTTCCTCAAGCTCCATCCACCGCTCAATCACCTGCTCAAGACGAGATTCCTTATCCGCCAACTCATCAAGCGTGGCAGAGACATCATTCGGTGGACCGGAATAAAACTCTGAGTCTGCAATCGTCGTCTGCAGCCGGGCAACATCCTGCTCTAAGGCCTCGATTTTCCCCGGTAATTCCTCGAGTTCAAGTTTAAGCTTGTAACTCAGCTTAGCGGGTTTCGATTGTGTGGACTGGCCCACAGGTTTGGACGGTGATGTGGACAGCTTCTCGTCGCCTCCGTTCTTCGAGCGCTTATCCTGCTTGTCCGGCCGATTGCCACCCGCTTCGGAAGGAAAACGTCCACCCTGCCGACGCCAGTCACTGTAGCCACCGACATACTCGCGCACCCGTCCGGAGCCATCCAGGAAGACTGTTTCAGTTACCACGTTATCGAGGAATTCACGGTCGTGGCTGATGACGATGACGGTGCCCTTGAACTCGGCCAACTGTTCTTCCAGCAGTTCCAGCGTTTCGACATCCAGATCGTTGGTAGGCTCGTCCAGCACCAGGATATTGGCCGGCTTGCTGAACAGCTTTGCCAACAGCAGACGCGCCCGCTCACCACCGGAAAAGACCCGCACCGGAGACCGGGCACGCTCTGGCGTAAACAGGAATTCCTGCAGGTAGCCCAATACATGCTTGCTCTGGCCATTGATGTCGATGAACTCGCGACCTTCCGACAAGTTGTCCAGCGCATTCTTGCTCAAATCCAACTCACCACGCAGTTGATCGAAGTAAGCAACCTGGAGATTGGTGCCCAGGCGGATCGATCCCTCAGTGGCCTCAAGGTCTCCGAGCAACAGCCGCACCAGAGTCGTTTTTCCGGTGCCGTTTTCGCCAACGAGACCGATCTTGTCGCCGCGCAGGACGGTCAGGTTCATATCCCGGATGATATCGGCGCGGGCCTGATACCCAAATCCGGCATCCCGGGTTTCCACCACCAGCTTGCCAGAGCGCGCCGCATCTTCGACCGCAAAGGTTGCTGTGCCACCACGAGTTCGGCGTTGCCGATGCTCCTCACGCATCGCCTTCAGGGCGCGCACCCGCCCCATGTTCCTGGTGCGGCGGGCCTTGATACCCTGGCGGATCCAGGCTTCTTCCTGTTTCAGGCGTTTGTCGAAGAGCGCATTCTGGCGCTCCTCTTCCTCGAGCGCCTTCTCTTTCAACTCAAGGTATTTGTCATAAGTCGCTGAAAAGCTGACAAGTTTGCCACGATCCAACTCCACAATCCGGGTCGCCATACTGCGAATGAATGCCCGGTCGTGACTGACAAACAGCATCGCGCCCCGGAACTGGCCCAGCGCCTCTTCCAGCCAGGCAATAGCTGGCACATCCAAGTGGTTGGTAGGCTCATCCAGCAGCAGAATATCGGGCTCAGCGACCAAAGCTCGCGCCAACAACACCCGGCGCTGCCAGCCGCCCGAAAGGGTATCCAGCTGCCGGTCAGGGTCGATACCGTATTGCCCCAGAATAGTGGTCACCTTCTGATCCAGGCGCCACCCGTCCAGCGCCTCAAGGCGCTCCTGCACTTTCATCATGCGATCGAGACTGGCCTCATCGGCCTGCTGAGAAAGGCGGTGGAATTCAGTCAGCAGTTCACCGGTCTCTGGAAAAGCGCCGGCGACCACATCGTAGGCCGTGCGGGTATCGTTTGTCGGCAGGTTCTGAGGCAGAACTGCCAGCACAGCACCATCATCCAGACGAACGAGACCACCATCGGGAACCACTTCCCCGCTGACTATTTTTAAAAGCGTTGATTTGCCCTCGCCGTTCCGGCCGAGCAGACACACCCGTTCGCCGGCCTCCACGATCAGTGACGCCTGGTCAAGCAGTGGGTGCATCCCATAAGCCAGGGACAAGGCATCCAGTGTTAACAATGGCACGTTACGTATTACTCCGTTTTGATCGTGGTGATTGAATCGCCAACTTGAATTCGACCCGCCGAGTCGTGAACGGCGTTCATTCCAAAGATGACCCCGTCTTCAGTTCGTCGGTAGCCAGACAGGGTTTTTAGCGGTTGTGTTGCAGGATCTTTAACCCCGAGATCAGGATCGACCGTGGTCATGGCGCAACGAGAGCACGGCTTGACCAAACTTAGCCTGCAAGCTCCCACATCAAGCTCACGCCAGTGATCTTCGTCCCAGGGGGCAGCGCCCTGAACAACCACATTGGGCCGGAACCGGCGCATTTCCACGGGCACCTGCAAACGGCTGTTAAGCTCTTCCAGGGACGACAGATTGGTAATCAGGAGCGGGAATCCGTCGGCAAAACTGACTCGACGTCGATCTTTTACCCGCTCCGGGTCCACTCGCCGAAAGGAGTCGTCAGGCATATAGACAAAACGCACGGAGCTGGAACAAAAGCGGCTTAGCGCTTCGCTGGCATCGGGCTGCCCCAGCAGCGCTGATGTCCAGTCGCGCCAGACCAGCGTTGTGATGCGCTCACTGCTTGGCTTCAGCGTGAAACTGCCTTGCCCGGGAATGCCCAACTGCACCTGCCCTTCGACCAGCGACACCTGGATATTGGCAAGCTCTGGATGGGAACGCTGGGTGACGAAGTGACCTTCTTCATCGACAATCATCCAGCGACGATCGCCGGCAGGACCAAAATCATCCAGATCAAGCTCATCCACACAGATACCGGCCAGGGATTTCACCGGATACACCCAGAGAGAATGGACTTTCATGCGGTGGCGCTCCCAACCTGTTTATTAATCGCCTTTGAGGCTGGCGATTATAACTGACCAGGCAGGGTAACGCCGAACTTGCTGTGGCCTGAAACGAAAAAACCCGGCTTCTTTCGAAACCGGGTTTTTAAAATCTGGAGCGGGAAACGAGATTCGAACTCGCGACCCCAACCTTGGCAAGGTTGTGCTCTACCAACTGAGCTATTCCCGCAATGCTGTTCGGTTCATGCCGACAACGGAGGCGTATTCTACGGATCAGAGCTTGGCCGTCAACCTCTTTTTCTCAAGTTTTTCGATGTTTTTTTCTCTTCTGAGCCAACCTGTTTATGGAGTGAACAACTTGCCCAAAAGCTGATCACTTACCCCTGCTCACCGGGACCGGCATCGTTATTGGCAACAGCCCCACCGCCACAATTGAGGTAGTTCGAGCTGTGGAGCCAGTCCTGATCCGGGTAAAACTTAAAGACCAGCTGGCCGCCCTTGAGATTATCCACCACCCGCTCGATCACCTGGTTATCAACCGCCGGGCAACCATGACTGCGACCGATCCTGCCGTACTTATTCACCCAAGACTCATTCACATAGTCCGCACCATGAATCACGATTGCTCGACGCCGGGCGTGATCATTGATGCCCGGCTCCAGTCCATCCAGGCGTAGCGAGTACCCGTGCTTGCCGTAATAGGATTCGCTGCCGCGAAACAAACCGATGCTGGACTGATAACTCCCTTCCACATTGGAAAAGACTGTGGACTCGAAGTTACCAGAATTCTTTCCATGGGCGACAAGATCCCGAAGCACCAGCCCACCCTGCTCCAGATCAAAGATCCACAAGCGTTCACGACTGGATGGCAGTGAAAAGTCGATCACTGCCAGCCGCTGTGGCATCTCCACACCAGAGAACACCGCACAGCGGGACGCATTGAACGCGGTTTCGAGCACAACAGGATCAAGCTCCGGCGCCGCCTTGGACATCCGATGCAGCAAATCGTCGTCCAGGGAAGCGCCCTGAGAAAACGACGGAATCACCACTGAAACCGCCAAAAAAAGCCCGGAACGCAAAAAACGCCCTGCAGTAAACATCCGAATTCTTCCCCAAATATTTACAGGCATACGGTGCGCATACCCACGTCACAAGAGTTGCGCATTTTATCAAGCTATTCCGGCTAACGGGTCACAATGTACATTTCTTATACAAACTGAAAAGAGGCCGGATATCATTGGCCAAATGTTCTACCGCCCGCCAGGTACTCTTTTTCGGGATCGCTGGATGTTCGTCCCAATGCCTTATTGCGATGAGGAAAACGCGAGAACCGCTCGATAATTGCCTTATGGTCCCGGGCGGACTGCGCAAAACTCTGAAGGAAGTCTCCCAACAGTCCCGGCGTGGAGGCCGCCAGCTGCTCATAACAATCCACCGAGGTTCGTTGGTCCTCAAGACGCTCTGAGTGTTGCAGGGGCATATAGAGAAAGGCCCGCTGAAGGGGTGGCAGCGCCATGTCCTGACCTCTAGCCATTGCCTGCCGGCAGAGCTTGCGAGCCTGAGCGTCCTGATCAAAGGCCATACCGGCGCCACGAAAGATATTTCGCGAGAACTGATCGAGCAGAAGGATCTCTGCCAGCACGCCTCCCGGCTCACTCCGCCAATGGTCCAGCCCCTGCTCTGAGGCAAACAGCACCATCGACATAAAACGGCGACGGATCTCCTGATCAAACTTGCGATCGGCTCGGAACCATCGATTTCGGTGTACTCGATCGGACAGGCCATCGGCATCCAGTTCGCCAAACCAGAAATCCAGAATCTCTTTCCAATCGAACATAAACCAACACCCTGCTATTTTTAACGTTTGTGAACCGACTGTTTAAGCCACAGCGCGGGTTTACGACCAACATCCCAGAACTGATGACTCAGGAGCACAGATGAGCAATCGCATTATTCTGTTAGCACACGGCAGTAGTGACAAGCGCTGGTGCGAGACATTCGAGAACCTCGCTACCCCTACCCTTACCGCCGTCGCCGACTCGCGCATTGCCTACATGGAGCTGGCTGAACCTTCACTGGACAATATCGTGGCAGAAGGCGTTAAGGACGGAGTGCATCAGTTTACGATTGTCCCCCTGTTCCTGGCAGCGGGCCGGCACCTGCGCAAGGACGTCCCTGCTATGATCAAAGGGCTCGAGGAAACGCACGGAGTCACTATAAAACTAGCACCGCCAATCGGCGAAAACCCGCAACTTGGCGAAGCCATTAAAGATGTCGTTATGCATCAGCTAAGCGCCATCAAAGGCTGAATTCCAGCGCAGCAGGCGCCCCTGATCACCGGGCGCCCCTTTAGGGATGTAGAGCAAGGAGGACAAAAGCCATGAAAAAACGCATTCTTGTTACCGGTGGCACCGGCTTTATTGGCAAAGTCCTGTGCCCCGAATTACTGAATCGGGGCTACGAATTGACTGTACTCAGCCGTCAGAACCCCGACGATGTGCGAGCTGCCTGCGGGCGAGTAGAAACCACGAAAGACCTTAACCAGCTCCGATCCCACCCTGGCTTCGACGCCGTTATTAACCTCGCAGGAGAAGGCATTGCTGATAAGCGCTGGTCTGATAAGCGAAAGCAGGAACTCAGAGACAGCCGCATCGGCATCACCGAAACGCTGGTCGATGTAATCCGAAGCTGGGAGACTCCGCCTGAAGTGATGGTTTCAGGATCCGCGGTCGGCTTCTATGGCGATCAAGCCGATGCCGAAGTCACAGAACAGACCAAACCCCACGATGAGTTCACCCATCAGCTCTGCCGAGACTGGGAAAATGCAGCCCTGGCGCTGGAGCAGGACAAGGTCAGGATTTGCCTGTCCAGAACCGGCGTTGTCGCTGGGCCAGGCGGCGGCTTTCTGGCGCGAATGGTGACACCTTTCAAGCTGGGGCTGGGCGGCAGGCTGGGAGGCGGCCGCCAGTACATGCCCTGGGTGCACCGGGATGACGTAGTCGGAGCACTTATATGGATGCTGGAACAGGACAACGCCTCGGGCCCCTACAATGTAGTCAGCCCCAATCCGGTCACTAATGCCAAATTCACTCAATGCCTGGGCAAAGTGGTTCGACGCCCAACCCTGTTCCCTGCTCCAGCCCCGGTTCTCAAGATTGCCTTGGGAGAAATGGCGGGACTGCTGCTGACTGGACAAAAGGCCAAACCGGCTCGACTAACCGCACAGGGTTTTGAGTTTCGGTTTCCTGAGCTTCAGGCGGCGCTGGAGGATTCGGTGCGCTAGTGAGCCCGAAAAAAGGGAATGGCTAAATTAATTCATTTTTTTTGGAAAAATCGTTGACACACCCAGGAGCCTTACTTAATATACGCGCCACCTCGACGAGGCAAGCTTTTGAAAACGTTGCGTCCCCTTCGTCTAGTGGCCTAGGACTCCGCCCTTTCACGGCGGCAACAGGGGTTCGAACCCCCTAGGGGACGCCATTTCTTTTTGCTTGTTAGAACGCCTATTAGATTGGCGTTCTGTCAGACGGCATTTTCTTTCCTTCGTTCTGACCATGGACCCTTTGGTCCTTGATTACGAACAGCGCTATTCCCACAAAGAATCCCAACACCATAAGTACTGCTACAATCCCCGCGATTACGATAGCATCCGTGTACATCTGAACCCTCCGGTTTTCCATTGCTGCTTTCTCCCCAAACTACCGGACAGCGACACGGCCAACCTTGATTCAAATCAACTGAGCCGATTTCGTAGCTCTCAACATTTACTGAGCCGGCACACATTTCTCTCTATTTATCCTATATTTGCACGACAGTTGAAACAAACTACTGCTATAGTCCAACAGGTAGCGGCTCGTACGCACCTATAAACCAGACTGGGTGGCAGAAGTTTACGGCATGCCAAAATTGTCGACGCGTCTCCAACGATTCCGAAAAGGTTCTCCCCTGTCCTTCAGGCTGCTGGCCTGGATACTCCTATTCAGCTCGGCATTCACCCTGATTGCCTCCGGTATCCAGATCTACACCGACTACAGGAAAGACCTGTCCCAAATCGACAACCGCATGAACGTTGTCGAGGCTGGCTATTCTTCCAGCCTTGCCAGAAGCCTGTGGGCACTGGACCAAAAACTGCTGCAGACTCAGATGGAAGGTATTCTGAGCCTGCCAGACATCGTTCATCTCCGACTGCGCATCGAGCCAGATTCCGAACTGGTCATGGGCGATATTCCACGCGGCGCACAAACCCGTTCTCACAGCTTCAGGCTCGTTCACAAGGGGGACGAGATGTTCGAGCTCGGAGAATTGACCGTCACCGCCGATCTGGAGCGGGTTTATGAGGAAATGGAACACAAGGTTGGCATCATCCTCGCCACCCAGTTCCTGAAAACCTTTTTTATCTCCATCCTGATCATCTTGATCTTTCAGCACTTCGTCACCCGCCACCTTTCAACCATGGCCGATTACGCCCGGGACTTCTCCCTGTCGAATCTTTCCCGACCACTGGAGCTTGATCGCCCCCGAACTCCGTCCAACGAGAGAGATGAACTCGGTCGCGTTACCGATGCCATTAATCAGATGCGGGAGCGCTTGAACGATGACGTTGCCCGCCAAGAGCGGGATGCTGCTGAAATTCGCAAGTTTTCCAAAGCTATTGAACAGAGCCCTTCCTCTGTCCTTATTTGCGATCGGCAATGGCGGGTTGAGTTTGCCAATCATAAATTCACTCAGCTAACCGGCTACAACGCCTCCTCAATTATTGGCAAACACCCGGGCGCACTCAGTGAAAACGACCTTGAGAACCGTGAAAGCCGGCACCTGTGGCAATCCATCCGACTTCAGGTTCAACGGGTCGGTGTCTGGCAGGGCGAGGTCAACAGCATTCGAAAGAATGGCGAGCGATTCTGGGAACAACTCATCGTCACCCCCATCAAGGACAGCGGTAGCGAGACCACCGGCTACCTGATTCTCGGTGAAGACATCAGTATTCGAAAGCGTTACGAGCAGCAACTTCTGCGACAGGCCAACTACGACATCCTGACCGGCCTTCCCAATCGCATGCTGGCACTTGACCGCCTCAAGCTTGCACTGGCTCAGGCCCGTCGTGAAAACACCCAGGTCGGGGTAATGTTCCTGGATCTCGATAATTTTAAACACATCAATGACACCCTGGGCCATGACGCGGGCGACAACCTGCTGATCGAGGCCGCCCGCAGAATTTCCAGCTGCCTGCGTGGCACCAGTACCGTAGCCCGGCTGGGCGGGGATGAATTCCTGGTGATTCTACCCGGACTGACCGGCCCTGATGACTCCTCACAGGTCGCCGAGCGCATTCTGAAGACCTTTTCGCCACCCTATATCCTGAATAACCAGGAAGTGTTCATCACCACCAGTATTGGCATCGCCGTATTCCCCGTCGACTCCGACAACAGCGGCACCCTACTCCAGCACGCTGACGCAGCCATGTACCAGGCCAAGCATAAAGGCAAGAGCGCCTACGCCCATTTCGCTCCGGAAATGACCGAAGTTTCCCATGAGCGCCTGCAAATGGAGTCACGCCTGCGTCGGGCGATGGAGCTCAAGGAGCTTGAACTTTACTACCAGCCAATCGTTCACACCGACTCAGGCAACCTTGTTGCAGTCGAAGCACTGCTGCGCTGGAACAATCCCACCATGGGCATGGTCATGCCGGACCGTTTTATTCCGCTGGCTGAGGAAACCGGCCTGATCATCCCAATCGGCGAATGGGTGTTGGAGGAGGCCTGCAAGGCCGCGGTTGAATGGAAAGAGATTGCCGGAAGGAATATCGGCATTGCGGTGAACGTTTCTCCTCGACAGTTCAGAGATCCACGCTTTACCGACGCAGTCATGCAGGCACTGGACAACAGTGGCCTTGAAGCAGAACAGCTCGAGCTTGAAATCACAGAGCGGCTGATTTTGGACAATTCCATCGAAACGGCCGAAATCCTGCGCCTGCTTGACCGGGAGGGCATTCGCCTGTCCGTTGACGACTTTGGTACCGGGTATTCGGCACTCAGCTACCTGAAGAGTTATCCCTTCGACACCCTGAAAATCGACAAATCCTTTGTGCAAGACGTTATGAAGGAGCCGGAGGACGCGTCGCTGGTTCGGGCCATCATTAACATGGCCCATAGCCTGGGGCTTCGCGTGATTGCCGAGGGCGTTGAGGATGAACCCCAGACCCACTTCCTGAAAGCCGAAGGGTGTGATTTCTCCCAGGGTTATTTCTATAGCCACCCGCTGCCCGCCGCAGAATTTGAAGCCTGGCTCAAGACCAACCAGCGCGTGCAGATCTGATCCATCAGGACCCCTCGAACCATGGATGCCAGCCTACTCGTCATCAATTGCGGTAGTTCATCGCTGAAACTGGCCGTTTTTGACGACCAACACCGCAAGCGTGCCTCCGCCCTCGCGGAACGCCTGAACAGCAAGAATGCCTTTGCCCGGATCGCCGGTAGCGAACAGGCGGTGCCACTGCCCTCCGGCGCTTCCCACGAAATTGCCCTCGGCACCCTGATCAAGGCCTTGAAGGACCGGGCCATAATGGCGAACGATCCATGTGCCATTGGCCACCGGGTTGTCCATGGCGGAGAAACCTTTCGTGAGGCAGCCCTGCTCAACGACGAGACCATCGCCGCTATCGAGGACTGCGCCAGCCTGGCCCCCTTGCACAACCCGGTGAACCTCGATGGAATCTTGGCAACGCGAAGCCTGTTTCCAAGCGTGCCGCAAGTTGCTGTCTTTGATACCGCATATCACCAGACCCTACCGCCCAGAGCCTTTCTGTATGCCCTGCCCGAGACTTACTACCGCGACTGGGCCGTCAGGCGGTATGGATTTCACGGCACCAGCCATTACTTCATGGCCCACGAAGCAGCCCGGCTGCTGGGGCGAACACCTGCAACCACATCCATCATCTCGGCCCATCTTGGTAACGGCTGCAGCATCACCGCAATTCGCGATGGCATAAGCGTCGATACCAGCATGGGATTAACGCCACTGGAAGGCCTGGTAATGGGCACTCGCAGCGGTGACGTGGACCCAGGCCTGTTCGACTTCCTGGCCGGCAAGGGTATCTCTGCAAAAGACATCAACGAGGTTCTAAACAAGCAAAGCGGATTGCTGGGGCTGTCGGGCCAGACCAACGACATGCGCTCCCTCTGCGATCTCGCCGACCATGGCCACACGCCTTCGGCGCTGGCCATCGACATCTTCTGCTTCCGACTCGCCAAGTACGTTGGCGCTATGATGGCTTCACTTACCTCGCTCGACGCCCTGGTCTTCACCGGAGGTATCGGAGAAAACAGTGCCCGTGTCCGGCAACAGACTCTCGGGCATCTCAGTTTGATGGGCTTCCAAATCGACAATGCACTGAATAAGTCCCATGGAGCGCACAGCCAAGGTCGTATTGAGAGCAGCGACTCCCGTTTTCCCGTTCTGGTCATCCCCACTGACGAAGAACTGGTGATCGCCCGGGAGGCGTCACGGCTTGCCACCGGCGGCTCGGTCTAACCCTTTTAATTCCAGGAATCTGTTATGGCAAAAAGTCTGTTTATCGCTCCGACGTCCCTGGACTCCGGCCTGACCTCGGTCTGCCTGGGCCTGCTGCGAGCGCTGGAACGGGTTGGCGTCAGTGTCGGTTTCTACAAGCCGTTCCAGCAATCCGTCCATCAGGGTGAGGCGCTGCACAACAACGGCAAGGATACCTCCGTCGAGTTTATCCGTGCCCGCAGTCACCTCCAGCCACCGGCCCCACTGTCACTGAAAAAGGCCCAGCACCTGCTGAATCGCGGCAAGTCCGACCAGTTGATGGAAACCATCGTCGGCGAGTATCAGAAAGTTTCACAGGATGTGGATGTGGTCATCATCGAAGGTCTGGTCCCGGATCGGACTGAAGCCTACATCGCCCGACTGAATGTGGAAGTTGCTCGCAATCTCGGCTCCGAAGTCATTCTGGTTAGTTCACCGAAGAGCAGTCGCCCGGATGCTTTGGATGGAGAGCTCGACTTCTCCGCGCGGCTGTTTGCCGATCCCTCCGACCCGGACGTAATTGGTGTGATCCTGAACAAGGTTGGCGAACCGGAACGGGACGGCCTGTCAGGGCTCTCGCTCCAGCGCAGCATTGAAGACGAGACATCGCCCACCGATTACCGCAGCCAATGCAAGGTATTTATCGACAACCGATTCCAGTTGCTCGCGGAAATCCCGTGGCAGCCGGAGTTGCTGGCACCCCGAGTCTCAGATCTTGCGCGCGAACTGGACATCCAAATTCTGAACGAAGGTCAGATGCACAAACGTCGGGTCCAATCGGTTTCGGTGGTCGCCCGGTCGATCAGGAACATGGCCGACACTCTCAAGCCCGGCATGCTGTTGGTCACCCCCGGGGACCGAGAGGATATCGTGGTCACCACTGCGGTGGCTGCCCTGAACGGCGTGCCCCTCGCCGGCCTGATGCTGACCGGCGGACTGCTGCCTGATTCTCGTGTTATTGATTTGTGCCGCCGAGCCCTCGATACCGGGTTGCCGGTGCTGGCCTCAGACACCAACACCTATGAAACCGCCCACCTGCTGGCGAACCTTTCCTCTGCGATCCCGGTGGACGATCCCGAGCGGATCGACAGAGCCATGGAAGCCGTTGCCACGCAAATCGATACCGACTGGCTTCAGGATCACCTGAAGGTGCAGCGCCAGCGCCGGCTTTCGCCCCCAGCCTTCCGCCACCAGCTGTCCGAACGTTCAAGAGCTGCCGACAAGCGGATCGTTCTACCGGAAGGCAACGAGCCCCGGACCGTGCAGGCTGCCATTATTTGCCACCAGCGAGGTCTGGCCCGCTGTGTACTTTTGGGCAATCCAAATGAAATCAGAAACGTGGCCAGCTCCCAGGGATTAACACTGCCCGACGATATCGAGGTGATCGATCCGGCCACCGTGCGGGACAACTACATCGCACCCATGGTGGAGCTGCGCAAACATAAGGGACTGGCACCGGATATGGCCCTGGCCATGCTGGAAGACCATGTGGTTCTGGGTACCATGATGGTGGCCCAGGACGAAGCGGATGGCTTGGTTTCAGGGGCGGTCCATACTACGGCCAACACCGTTAGGCCGGCCCTGCAATTGATCAAGACCCACGACCACGCCCGGGTGGTGTCGTCGGTCTTCTTCATGTTGTTGCCGGAGCAGGTTTTGGTGTACGGCGATTGCGCCATCAATCCGGACCCCAATGCCGAGGAACTGGCGGACATTGCCATCCAGAGTGCTGACTCAGCCGAGGCCTTTGGTATCGAGCCCGTGGTTGCGATGATCAGCTACAGTACCGGGGAATCAGGCACCGGACAGGACGTGGAGAAAGTACGTGAGGCGACGAAGATAGCCCAGCAACGTCGACCGGACCTGCTCATCGACGGCCCCCTGCAATACGACGCAGCGGCGATTGAGAGCGTGGCAAAAAGCAAGGCACCAGACAGCAAGGTGGCAGGCAAGGCAACGGTGTTTGTATTCCCTGACCTTAACACCGGCAACACCACCTATAAGGCGGTTCAGCGCAGTGCCAATGTTGTCAGTATTGGGCCAATGCTCCAGGGCCTGAGGAAGCCCGTCAATGACCTCTCGCGGGGTGCGTTGGTGGAAGACATTGTCTTCACCATTGCCCTGACTGCGGTTCAGGCCAAACAGGTTGAGGACGCCAAGGGGGGCTGATCCCAGCCCCCAACTGCTCAGCGTTTGAGGCTTTTTTGGCGGGTTTTCTTGATCCGCCGACCCTTCTTCAGATCGTTGTCCTGCTTTACCTTTTGGCGCGGCGTAAGGCGATCCACCTTACCGGCAAACGGGTTTTCGCCCGACTTGAATTCGAAGCGAATGGGCGAGCCCGTCACCTTCAGGACTTTGCGGAAGGTATTTTCGAGATAGCGCTTGTAGGAGCCCGGCAACGCATCCACCTGGTTGCCATGGACCACGATAACCGGTGGGTTGGACCCACCCTGGTGGGCGAAACGAAGCTTGATCCGGCGCCCGTGAACCATCGGTGGCTGGTGTTGCGCGATAGCGTCCTGCAGGATTGCTGTCAGACGATTGGTGGGCCATTTGGCCATGGCGGATTCATAGCAGTCTTGCACCGAATCGTACATAACCCCAACTCCGGAGCCATGCAGCGCCGAAATGTAATGCTTGTCGGCGTAGTCCAGGAAGTCGAGCCGGCGCCGAACCTGTTCCTTAACCTTGGCCCGGTCGTCAGGATCCATGCCGTCCCACTTGTTCACTGCAACCACCAGCGATCGCCCGGCATCAAGAACAAAGCCAATCAGGTGCAAATCCTGATCGACCAGCCCTTCCCTCGCGTCAATCACCAAAATAACCACGTGGGCGTCATCGATAGCCTGCAAGGTTTTGATGATGGAGAACTTCTCGACGGTTTCCCGAACGTTCTTCCGGCGACGAACCCCGGCCGTATCGATCAGGGTGTATTCGTGCCCCTGGCGTTCGTAAGGAATGTAGACACTGTCGCGGGTCGTTCCCGGCATATCGTAGACCACGACCCGGTCTTCACCCAGCATGCGGTTGACCAACGTGGATTTTCCTACGTTGGGGCGCCCGACCACGCCAATCCGGATACCCGGGTACTTGTCCGCGCGATCGGCAGCTTCACGCTCTTCCTCTGATGGCAGCAACAATTCCAGCATCGACCGGATACCCCGGTTGTGGGAGGCAGCAATCAGGAAAGTAGATTCGTAACCGAGGCTATAGAAATCCGCAGCGGCAATATCAGGGTCTTGGCCATCGGTTTTGTTGACGACCAAGTGCGCCTGCTTGCCTGAGCGGCGCAAGTGGTTGGCGATGGTTTCATCGCCGCCGGTCAAACCGGCACGACCATCCACCAGAAACAGAACGATGTCGGCTTCTTCCACCGCCTGCATCGACTGCCGCGCCATTTCCGCATCGAGACCTTCTTCGTCACCGGTCAGACCGCCGGTATCAATGACAATGAAGCGCTGACCCTCATAGTTACCCTCACCATACTTGCGATCGCGGGTAAGGCCGGGAAAATCCGCGACCAGTGCATCCCGGGACCGGGTCATCTGGTTGAAAAGCGTCGACTTGCCTACGTTTGGGCGGCCGACAAGGGCAATAACTGGGGTCATAATAGATCGCTACAAAAAAAGGAAAACAGCCCGGCGTCGTCGCCAGGCTGGAGAAATTCACTCAACGGGACGGAGTTTAAACACCGTCATATCACCGCTGTTACCAAAGACCAGCAGATTACCATTGCGCAAGCGTTGTGCGGGTACGCGTATACCCTCATCATCGAATTCAAGCTGTCCCTGCAGACTGCCATCCTTGCTGTCCAGAATGTGCAGATAGCCCTCGAAGTCGCCGGTGACCAGATAATCATCCACCACCATGGGCTGGGTCAGCTGACGCCAGGCCAGACGATCCTGAACCCAAAGCTCACGGCGATCAGAACCACGAAGGGCTACGATTTCACCATTGGCGGAGGCCAGATAGATATTACCGTCGCCAATCATCGGCGAATACAGACTGGAGGCTTTACGACTCCAGATTTCCTGGCCTGTGCGGATGTCCACCAGGGCCAGTTTGCCCTGATAACCCACCGCCAAGAGGGCGGAATCAATAACCAGGGGCTGGCCAGTGATGTCGACCAGGCGCTCCAGTTCCGTACGCCCCTGAGGCTCACCGACTTCGTACTGCCACAACGGTTGACCAGCCTCGGCGCTGAGCGCAATCAGCTTGCCGTTGGCAAACGAAGCAATCACCACATCGCCTCCCACCAGCGGCGCCGCTGCAGCACGCATGGACAGGACCGGCACAACGCCATCGTATTGCCAGAGTTTTTCGCCATTCGTCGCGTCAAATGCCAGTACCCGACCATCGATGGTCTGCGCCACCACCAGCCGCCCGTTGGACTGCGGGGTTGCCAGCACTTCTGTCGGCAGCGAAGCGCGCCACAGTTCGGTTCCGTCTGCCCGGGACAGCGCCAGCAGGTCAGCGTTACGAGTGGTTAGGAAAAGACTGTCGTTGTCACCGCCAACACCGGCAAAAATCCGATCCTCAAGATCAGTCCGCCAGACAACCTTGCCATTCTCGGCCTGCACCGCATAGATTTCACCGTCGGCGGAGGCAGCGTACAGAATCTCGCCCGTATTCAGGGGCGTGAGATAAAGGTACTCACCATCATGACCGTCACCGACGGACATGCTCCAGACCTGTTTGAATTCAACGGAGCTTTCGATGTCCGGCACCGGCGCCGGTTGCTCGAAGGAATCTGTGGTGCTGCACCCGGCCAACCCGAAAACGGCCAGCATGCCGGTGGCGAGGAGCGCGCGAACACACCTGGTGCGAGACATCCGCATCAGGCATCCTCCCCTACACCAAGATCAGACAGCTTCAGCTCGAGGATGCCACTGCGGCCCTGCTGACTCTGCTCTCGTGCGGCCAGATAAGCGTCACGGGCGCCGTCTCGATCACCCTGTGCCAGCAAAATATCGCCACGGAGTTCCGAGAAGATGGCGTTGAAACTGTCGGCATCAGCCGCCTCATCAATGGTGGCCAGTGCTTCGTCATACTGACCGGCATCAAACTGAGCGCGGGCCAGACGGCTGCGCACAACCAGGGTCAGAGCCTGCTGTTCACCACTCTTCTCGAGAGCCCATTCAAGCGATTCGACGGCGGCTTCAGATTCTCCGTCCATCAGCTGCTGACGTGCCAAGAGCAGGTTGCCATAGACCGCGTAGGCGCTATCGGTGTAGTCGTCACGAAGTGTCTGGGCAACGAAGGCTACGGTTTCACCGCTGGTTTCGTCGGCCTGATCGCTGAAGGCATTCAAGAGGTTGGCGAACTGGTTAGCGGCTTCCGTGCGCTGCTGGGCTTCATGGTTCTGCCAGGCCTGCCAGCCGAACACGATTGCCAGCGCGGCGCCGATACCGATCAGCAGTGAACTACCATTCTTTTTCCACCAGTCCTTGATCGCCTGGACCTGTTCCTCTTCGGTGCGCAGTTCAGCCATGATGACTCCTGTAGTCGAATTCGTTGCTATTTTTGGTAAACGTCAGTGTTTGAGAGCGGCAGCCAGTGACGAAGCCAGCTCATCCCGCGCCAGATCCTGCTGGAGTTCGTCCGAACGCAGGGGTTTAAGCCCTACGCGGCCGTTGGCCACCTCGTTCTCGCCGAGGATAATGGCATAGCGAGCGCCGCTTTTGTCAGCCTTTTTCATCTGGCTCTTGAAGCTGCCACCGCCGCAGTGGGAAACCACCACCGCATTCGGCAGCTCAGCGCGCAGTTCCTCAGCCAATGCCAGCGCCGACGCCAGCGCGCCGTCTCCCATTGCGGTGACGTAGACGTCGGCGTTGTTGTTTACATGCTCGGGAATCAGGTCGAGCGTCTCGAGCAGTAGAATAAGGCGCTCAAGCCCCATAGCAAAGCCGACGGCACGGGTAGGTTTTCCACCGAGCTGTTCCACGAGACCGTCGTAACGGCCACCAGCACAGACAGTGCCCTGGGCACCAAGGCTGTCGGTGATCCACTCAAAGACCGTCTTGCCGTAATAGTCCAGACCACGAACCAGTGCTGGATTAATGGTGTACTCGATCCCTGCCGCGTCCAGCAGCTCACGCAAACGGTCGAAGTGAGCACGGGAATCATCGTCCAGGTACTCGTCAAGGTTCGGAGCATTTTCCAGAATGCTGCGTGTTGCCGGGTCCTTGCTGTCGAGGATCCGCAACGGATTAGTCTCCAGGCGACGCTGACTGTCGGCGTCCAGGTCTGCCTTGTACTGACTAAGATACTCCACCAGGGCCTGCCGGTAGACCTTGCGGGCCTCTGACGTGCCAATGGAGTTGATTTCCAAGCGGGTATGCTCAGCCAATCCCAGCTCACGCCACAGGCGGGCTGTCAGTATCAGCAGCTCGGCGTCGATATCCGGTCCGGCCATGCCGAAACACTCCACACCAATCTGGTGAAATTGACGATAGCGCCCCTTCTGCGGACGTTCGTGCCGGAACATGGGGCCGGTGTACCAGAGTCGACGCGTCTGGTTGAACAGAAGCCCGTGCTCCTCTGCTGCGCGCACACAGCCGGCCGTGCCCTCAGGGCGCAGGGTCAGGCTGTCGCCGTTGCGATCGTCGAAGGTATACATTTCCTTTTCGACAATGTCGGTTACTTCGCCGATGGAGCGCTTGAACAGATCCGTCTGCTCGACGATGGGCATACGGATCTCCTGATACCCATACTGGGCAAGAACCTTTCGTACTTTGCCCTCAACAAACTGCCAAACGGGCGTCTGCTCCGGCAGGATATCGTTCATCCCGCGAATTGCCTGAATCTTAGCCAAGTTAAACCCTTAAACGTATGTCTGGATAATGGTGCCGGAAAACCGTATGAAATCAGCTTCCTGAGCGGGCAATGATAGCGTCTTCCTCTTCCTTGCGACGCGCCACTTCGTCTCGGATCAGGCGCTCAAGGTCGTCGGTAAGGTTCGCATTATCAAGCTTCTGGTTCGGTTTACCCGCCATGTAGAACAGGTTTTTCGGGCTGCCACCGGTCAGGCCGATATCGGCCACCTTCGCCTCGCCCGGGCCATTGACGATGCAGCCAATGATGGCAACGTCCATGGCCGTGTTCACGTCTTCCAGACGCGCTTCCAGATCGTTCATGGTCTGGATAACATCAAAGTTCTGACGAGAGCAGCTCGGGCACGCGATGAAGTTGATGCCGCGGCTACGCAGACGAAGACTCTTAAGAATGTCGTAACCGACTTTCACTTCCTGAACCGGATCAGCCGCCAGGGAAACCCGGATGGTGTCGCCGATACCATCCATCAACAACATGCCCAGCCCAATCGACGATTTCACCGTTCCAGAGCGGAAGCCACCGGCCTCGGTGATACCGAGGTGCAGCGGCTGCTCAATTTGCCCAGCGAGCTTACGGTAGGCCGCCACGGTCATGAACACCTCGGACGCCTTGAGGCTCACCTTGAAGTCCTGAAAATCGTGACGGTCAAGAATGTCGATGTGTCTCATGGCGGACTCGACCAAAGCATCTGCGGTCGGCTCGCCGTATTTACGCTGCAGTTCCTTTTCCAGGGAGCCAGCGTTAACACCAATACGAATGGGAATATTGCGGTCGCGGGCCGCGCTGATCACAGCACTGACGCGGTCTTCCCGACCGATGTTGCCTGGGTTGATGCGAAGGCAGTCAACACCCAGTTCCGCCACCCGGAGTGCAATCTTGTGGTCAAAGTGGATGTCCGCGACCAGAGGCACTGACACCTGCTCGCGGATCTTGCCGAAGGCTTCAGCGGCATCCATTGAAGGTACCGATACACGAACGATATCAGCACCGGCCTCTTCAAGCGCCCGGACCTGGCCAACCGTGGCGTTCACATCCAGGGTGTTGGTGTTGGTCATGCTCTGAACCGCAATCGGCGCATCACCACCAACAGGTACATTGCCCACCATGATCTGGCGGGATTTGCGTCTAACGATCGGGGATTCGTGCTTCATGGATTGCAGACCGATATCAATAAGTTCATCTAGTTTCAATTCGCCAGAGTGAATTCTGAGCGATTGTTGACCACGCGGAAATTGCCCATATCCACTGGCTCGTTTTGAAAACGGATAGAATCGACCGCGGTAACTGCGCCGATCACTACCCGGAGCGGGGCGTCACCGGACACATCAATCCGATCACCGTCCCTTTGCAAAGAGTTTACCAGCCGTTCGCCATCGGCATCACTAACCTGAACCCAGCAATCAGCTCGGAAACTGATCTCCAGCCGGCCGGTTTCTGTCATCGCCACCGGCTCCGAAGGCGCCTGGATGCCCGTTTCCGTGGCCGGTGCGGCTACCGAAGCGGTCTGGACCGGCGCAATTGAGGCGCTGTCGTCTGCGGCGCTGTCCGTCACCGGATCAGCTGTCGGTTCCTGGCCAATGTCTGCCTCAGACTGAGCAACTTCCGGGTCTTCCACAATCGGCGTTGCAGGCTCTTGCGGTTCAGGGGCGGAAGGCTCCCCATTTTCAATCTCGGGCGCAGCCTGCTCCGAGCCGACCGTCGCGGACTCGTCCTGCGCCGGCGCCTCAGTGGCATCCGAAGGCGACGTCATTTCTGATTCCGACAGGACGAATGCAAACACCAGATAACCCGCCAGCGCTGCCACACCAAGCAGCAAGATCACCTTAGCAAGGCGGCGCTTTCTCCGGCGCCGACGTTCAATGTCGACCAGAGGATTGGCTTCAACTTCCTGCTCCCGCTTCTGGCGCAGCGGCTCCAGCTCGCGGTCCAGATCGGCAACAATCTTGTTATCGTCCAATCCCACCTGGCGGGCATAGGCTCTGACATAGCCTTTCAAGAACAGTTCGCTGTCTACTTGACCGTATTCTCCGGCTTCAATGGCCTGAATTACGGCGGGCCGAAGGTGCTGGGCCCGGGCGACGTCACTGTCACTCAATCCTCTTTGTTCGCGTGCCCGCTTCAGCTGCAGGCCCACCGGATCGCTGGTCATAACTTCAAGGTTTTCTTCATTTGCCATTGGACATCAGTGCCTTATATTGCTGATATTCAACTGACTCCGGGAAATTATTCTTGAGCTGCAGGGCCAGGCTGGCTTCCTGATTTCGGTTATCCAAATGATGGGCGATGCGAATACCGGTCAGCAGACTTTCCGGAGAATGCCGCAGGCGGTTGTTTTTCTGCATCATCATTGAAAGGCGGGCGTAATAGCGCGACGCAGCATTGAAGTCACCCTGCTCTGCCAGCACTCGTGAAAGGGCCAACAGTGATCGGGCGTCACCTCGGGTCAGTTCAACGGCTCTGCGGTAGGACGCCGTGGCACCCTCGATATCCTGCAAACGCTCCTGGGTCATGCCCAGATTGAAGAACACCGAGCCCCGATCTTTGTATTCGGTATCTCGTGAGGCCAAACGGAATTGATCAACGGCCTCATCCATCCGGCCCTGGCCGTACAGAAATGCACCGTAGTAAACCCGTGCGCGGGTATAATCAGAATCCGAGGAAATCGACCGCTTGAAGCTCTTCTCGGCCAGTGCGGCTTCACCCTCAGCATTGTAGATCAGGCCCATGGCGGCCAAGGCCCCGGCGCTGTCGGAATCGAGATCAAGCGCACGCTCAAGGTGATGGCGCGCTCGTTCGAGGTTGCCCTGCCCGATGTAGGCGGTCGCCAACTGAACGTAATCAGCGATGGCTTCCTGTCGGTCCGCCTCCCGGGAGAACCGACTGTCGGTAGTGGTGACACAGCCTGCAACCAATAGGGCGACCAATGTCAGGGCCGCTACGACAGCAAAACGCGAGCTCGTTGATCTATGGGTCACAGTTGTGCATTCCTCGCTACTTGTTTGTTGTCAATTCCGTTTCAGGGGTTTACCTGGCGCACTTCGATATATCGCTGACTCCGGCGTGTTCTGTCTTCAACCTTACCCACCAGCTGACCGCACGCCGCGTCGATGTCGTCACCGCGGGTCGTTCTGATGGTTGCAATGTGACCTGCCTCGTTCAGCACCTTCTGGAACCGGCGAGTGGCGTTCATGCTTGGCCGACGGAAATCGCTTTCCGGGAACGGGTTAAACGGAATCAGGTTGATCTTGCATGGCAGATCCTTCAGCAGCACCGCCAGTTCATGGGCGTGCTCCGGCTGGTCGTTCATGCCTTCAATTACCGTGTATTCAATGGTTGCCTTGCGCTTGTCCGGCAGCCTTGCAAAGTAGCGCTTGGTCGCGGCCAACAGCTCAGCAATAGGGTACTTCTTGTTGAGCGGTACCAGCTTGTTACGTAGCTCATCATTGGGCGCATGCAATGAAATTGCCAATGAAACATCGCTAACTTCAGCCAGGCGATCCAATGCCGGGACAACACCGGAGGTACTCAGGGTTACCCGGCGCTTGGAGATACCATACGCCAGATCCTCCATCATGAGGTTCATGGCATCAACGACATTGTCGAAATTGAGCAGCGGCTCGCCCATACCCATCATCACCACGTTGGTAATGGGGCGATCAGGGCCGGGCTCGAACGGCATAAAGGCTTTTCTTGCCACCCACACCTGACCGATCACTTCGGCAGCAGTCAGGTTTCGGTTAAAACCGCGTTTACCGGTGGAGCAAAAAGTGCAATCGAGGCTGCAGCCGATCTGTGAGGACACGCACAGGGTTCCACGCTCGCCATCCGGAATCAGGACCGTCTCAACATTGTTGCCATTGTCCATGCGCATCACCCACTTGCGGGTGCCGTCTTTGGACGTCTCGTCGTAAACTACTTCCGGACCGCGAATTTCTGCCACGTCCTTGAGCTTCTCCCGCAGGGATTTGCTCATATTGGTCATTTGATCGAAGTCATCGGCACCACGCTGATGAATCCATTGCAAAACTTGTGTGGCACGAAAACGTTTCTCGCCCAGGGACTCAAAGAAAGCCTCAAGTTTTGCTTTCGGCATCCCCAGAAGATTCGTTTTTTCAGCGGCCGCTGTCATCTTATAACCTCGATCAAATAACCAATTCGGGGGTGGCATCGCCACCCCCGATCAACAAAATCAACCGCGCGGGCAGATCTCGTTGTCATTGAAAAAATACGCGATTTCACGCTCTGCAGACGCTGCAGAGTCGGAGCCGTGAACGGCATTGGCATCGATGGACGATGCGAAATCAGCGCGGATAGTTCCGGCTTCAGCTTCCTTCGGGTTAGTTGCACCCATCAGGTCACGGTTCTTGAGGATGGCGCCTTCGCCTTCCAGAGCCTGAACAACAACCGGTCCAGACGTCATGAACGCAACCAGGTCGTTAAAGAACGGACGCTCTTTGTGCTCAGCGTAGAAGCCCTCGGCTTGCTCCTGGGTCAGGTGCATCATCTTGGCGGCAACAATGTTCAGGCCAGCCTTTTCAAAACGGCTGTAAATTTCGCCGATTACGTTCTTTGCAACCGCGTCGGGCTTGATAATAGAGAGCGTGCGCTCATTTGCCATGATCTTTCTCCAGTAAGGTTCGGGTTAAAATTCAGGCCTGCGATTATACGCAGTCCAGGGCCAACTGCCTACCGCACTGCACGCAGGCGGCTAATAACATCAACAATTTGGGACGCGGCGAAGGTGGCCTCTTCGGCGGTACTGAATCGGCCAAAGGAAAAACGCAGTGCCCGATGGGCCAGCTCATCACTCAAGCCGATACCACGCAGCACAAAGGACGGTTCAATAGTCGCCGAGGCGCAGGCCGATCCTGATGAAACCGCGAGATCCCGCAGGCCCAGCATCAGCGATTCCGCCTCAACTCCCTCAAACGCCAGATTGATGATACCGGGGACCCGGAATTCACTGCTGCCATTAAGGGTGACACCATCAAGATCCGAAAGCCCCTGCAGAAACGACGCTCTCAACTCCTCCAGGTGCGCCATTTCTGATCCAAGACAATCCTTGGCGATGGCAAACGCCTTACCCATACCGACAATCTGATGAGTCGGCAAGGTTCCTGAGCGCATGCCCCGCTCGTGCCCACCACCGTGAATCTGGGCCTCGATACGGACATCTGGCGAGCGCCTGACATAAAGCGCGCCAACGCCCTTGGGACCGTAGACTTTGTGACCTGACAGAGACACCAGGTCTAACGACAGCGCACTGACATCCACCGGCATCTTCCCGGCTGCCTGCGCCGCATCCACATGAAAAAGAACGCCGCGCTCGCGCAGCATGCGACCAATACCGGCAACATCGGTAACGCAGCCAAGCTCGTTGTTTACCAGCATCAGGCTGACCAGCACGGTATTGTCCCGCAGCGCCTCGGATACCTGCTCAGGCCGGATTCGCCCGTCCGGCCCCGGCGTCAGCCAGGTTACTTCTACCCCATGCTGCTCAAGCCATTTACAGGTATCCAGTACGGCCTTGTGCTCGATAATGGAAGTTACGATGTGCGGATTGTCATGGCCTGCCACCGCACCTTTGATGGCGAGATTGTCGGATTCGGTAGCACCCGATGTCCACACAATCTCCCGGGGATCAGCGCTAATCAGCTCGGCAACCTGCCGACGCGCAGATTCAACCGCAGCCTCTGCCTGCCAGCCATAGGCGTGGGAGCGCGAAGCCGGATTACCAAAAACCCCATCCGGGGTCAGGTATTTCACCATTTCTTCAGCGACAGACGGGTCAACGGGCGTCGTCGCCGCATAATCCAGATATACGGGCTTTTTCATGGGCGTAAGGAGTATAGTTTCAGGCCGGCGCCTGGTCGGACAGGCGTTCGGTATTGATCGTTTCAGAGCCGTTGTCTGACTGACGCTGGTTCTGCCGGTCCGCAACCTGGCGGATTTCCTGCTTTTTCATCAGGTCGCCGAGGCTGATTTCGCTCAGGAACTGATGGATTTGATCGCTCAAATCTGACCACAGGTGATGAGTCAGACATTTCTCGCCCTTCTGGCAATCACCCTTGTTTCCACATCGGGTGGTGTCCAGTGATTCGCTCACAGCGTCCACAACCTCCGCGATGAACACCGCTCCGGCCTCACGGCTGAGGCGATACCCTCCGCCGGGACCACGAACACTGATCACGAGATTCTGTCGACGCAGACGAGAAAAAAGCTGCTCCAGGTAGGACAGCGAGATTTCTTGACGGGCTGAAATATCCGCCAGACTCACCGGCCCCTGATCTCCGTGCAGGGCCAGATCCAGCATTGCCGTCACGGCGTAGCGGCCTTTGGTGGTCAACTTCATAATATCAGCCCCATGATGGGATTGAATCGCGATTCACAGCAGCGAGTATGAATTGACCTAGTAAAACAGTCAAGTATTCACCCCCGGGTGCCATCGCTGTCGTCACGCACGCAATCGAAGTCTTCTTCCTGCAACGGTGGCAAAGCGCCATTCTGGTATTCGCTATTGACCTTACGCAACGCCTTGCACATATTCTCGATCCGGTCGTCCACTGCGTGCATGTGGTCCAAAAGCGATCGCATAGCCCGGGCAACCGGGTCTGGCATTTCCTCGGTTACGCCGTACGCGTCGAAGCCCATTCGCTCTTCCATTTCCTTGCGCCGCTGATCGTCCTCACCCTTCGGCTTCACGATGATCCGACCCGGAATCCCAACCACCGTTGCACCGTCGGGAACCGCCTTGGTGACAACAGAATTCGACCCCACCTTGGCTCCTGCGCCCACCTCGAAAGGTCCGAGAATCTTGGCGCCAGCACCGACCACTACGCCATCACCGATAGTGGGATGACGCTTACCCTTGTTCCAGCTGGTGCCACCCAGGGTAACCCCCTGATACAGCGTAACGTCGTCACCGATGATGGTGGTTTCGCCGATGACCACACCCATGCCGTGGTCAATGAAGAACCGACGGCCAATGGTTGCGCCCGGATGGATCTCGATTCCGGTCAACCAGCGCGCGATGGTGGAGATCGTGCGGGCAAGCCATTTCAGCCCCAACCCCCATAGCCAGTGGGAAAACCGGTGGAACAGCAGCGCGTGTAGCCCCGGATAGTTAGTCAGGACCTCAAACGTGTTTCTGGCCGCGGGGTCGCGGTGGAACACGCTGTTGATGTCTTCCCTTAAACGCTCAAACATGGCCATCTTCCTGTCCCGTAGCCTTCGCTTCGGCCTCGGTTGATTTGCTGTTATCTCCGGCGCGATCTCCGGTACCTACGGCCTTTTGCACCGACGTCAGTACGCCCCTGAGAATGTTGATTTCCATCTGATCCATCCTGGCGCGCTGAAAAAGACGGCGCAGGCGTGTCATCAGCTGGCGCGGGTTATCCCGACGGTGAAACTCAACATCAACCAGAACCTGCTCAAGGTGTCCGAAAAAGCCTTCAACATCATTGACCGGCGCCGGCGGAACATCCCAGCCGGGATCGCCCGGCGCAGTCATCGGCTTTAAATAGGGGCTACCCTCACCACCTTCAAGACCTCGCAGGTGATGCATGCGCAATTCATAGCACATGACCTGAACTGCCATCGCGAGGTTCAACGAGCTGTAGTCAGGATTCGACGGGATATGAATGTGATAATGACAACGCTGCAGCTCGTCGTTACTGAGTCCGTGATTCTCGCGACCAAACACCAGGGCCACGGGCCCGTTTACCGCATTCTCAGCGGCTGCGACAGCGGCTTCTGGTGGCGCGATCACCGGCCAGGGCACCTTGCGTCCACGAGCACTGGTGCCCATCACCAGGGAGCAATCCCCAAGCGCGTCTTCCAATGACGACACTACCTGAGCGCGATCGAGAATATCCGAGGCACCGGCGGAGCGGGCATAGGAAGTTTCGTCAGGGAACGAATTCGGGTTCACCAACCACAGATTGCCAAGCCCCATGTTTTTCATGGCGCGGGCCACCGCACCAATATTGCCGGAGTGAGACGTCTCGACCAGAACAATTCTTATCTGATCTTCAAATGTATCGGTGCCTTCGAGAGGAAGTGCCGGTTTGTGCATTGCGAACAGGCCCAAGCTGAGTGAATAGTGGTTAAAATGATACCAGAAACAGGGCACCCATCGCCCCTCCCAAGATGCCCTAATCCATTGCTATCCGTGCTATTGCTAAGCCAAAAAACATACAAGAGGGGTGATCTTTTGCTATGATAGCCGCCCTTCACACACCCGGATAACGAACACTCAGATGCAACCAGCTATAAAAATGGCCCTGCGCGTCGCGCGTCAGGGGTCCGATTATTTGAAAGCCCATTTTGAGCGCCAAGAACCCACCGGCAAGGACGACGCTGAGCGTCGGCGACAGCTGGAACGGGTCGAGCAGTCGATTTACGACAATTTTGCGGAGCAACTCGAAAAGGCCTACAAGGACCACAGCATCGCGCCTCTGAATGAAGCGAATGCGGGTGACAGCGAAAAAAGCTGGCACGTCTTCACGGTTCTCGGTCGCGAAAATTTCCTTCGAGGCATCCCGGAATTTGCTCTGGCCCTGGCGCAAAAGCGCAACAACCGCACCGAAAACCTTCTGGTGATCAACCCGGTGACTGGCGAGGAATACTCGGCCAGCCGTGGTCACGGTGCAGCGCTTAACAGCCGTCGGGTTCGCGCCTCTGAAATCAAACACAGCAAACAGGCTGCTATTGCCACCAACCTGCTGGATCAGGCCCGCAAGAATGAAGACGCGCAACTGTGGGGCGAAATGGCCTCAGTCGTGGCCAGCGAATCAGCCATGTTCCGGACATCAGGCTGTGTGGTTCTGGACATTGCCCGCGTCTCAGCCGGCAGCCTTGATGCCGCGATCATCTTCCGTCCCGAAACAGTGGACCTTGACCTGGGCGTGACCCTGGCCATGGAATCTGGCGCGTTGACCGGCGACTTCTCAGGCAACCCCTCTACCGGTGGTGCCCGTCAGCTCGTCGTAGCCAACCCCAAACTGTTCCGGGAAGTACTGAAAGTACTACACCCGTTCCGGGGACGCCTGCCGCGCTAAGCGGTTATTAAGGCAGCCACAAAAAAACCGCCACCCCTGAGGGATGGCGGTTTTTTTTTACGCCTGCAATACGGATTACATGCGGTTCAACCACTCCGGCGGCTCTTCCTCTTGCTCATCGGTAGCGGCACCTTCTTTCGACGGCAGCGCGAGATCTTCCCGCGACACACCGAACGCTAACAGCAGGTTTGCCGACACGTAGATGGAGGAATAGGTACCCACCACAACACCGATGATCAGCGCCAGGGCGAAGTTATTGATCGCCTCACCACCAAACAGGTACAGCGCAAACAGCACCACAAGTGTGGTCCCGGAGGTGTTGATGGTCCGGCTAATCGTCTGGTGAATCGAGGTGTTTATGATATGCCAGGAATCACCCACCCGCATCTTACGGAAGTTCTCACGGATGCGGTCCGCCACCACGATGGTGTCGTTCAGCGAGTAACCGATGACAGCCAGCAGTGCCGCCAGAACGGTCAGGTCAAAGGTCCACTGGAACAATGAGAAAACACCCAGCACGATGATGACATCGTGGGCCAATGGCAGCACCGAGGCAATACCGAACTTGAACTGGAAGCGCATGCCAACGTAGATCAGCACCACAGCGAGGGCGAGCAGCAGACCAAGCCCACTGTCTTCCCGCAATTCCTCACCTACCTGAGAGCCGATGAACTCTGAGCTCACCAACTCAAGGCTTGCGCCGTCAGCCTTCAGGGCCTTAGTGACCTCAACTGCCAGTTCATCGTTGCCTGCCTCGGCCAACCGCACCAGCACAGTAGTGTCGGCACCGAAGTTCTGCACGACAAACTGATCGTATCCCGCGGCATCCAGGGTGGTCCGGATCTCTTCCAGAACCGGAGCCTCAGCGTATTCAAACTCCACCGACGTACCGCCGGTAAAGTCCATGCCGAGATCAAGCCCCCGAACCGCCAGAAGCACCACGGAGGCAACCAGCAACGCGATGGAGAGAACGGAAGCGATCTTCCGGAACCCCATAAAATCAAATGGTTTTTTCTCGTGCTCAGACATTTGCGAGCTTCCCTCCGATCGACAACTTCTCGATCTTGCGACCGCCATATACAAAATTCACGATGCTGCGACTAACCATGAGGCCGGAGAACATCGACGTCAGGATGCCCAGGCACAGGGTCACTGCGAAGCCTTTAACTGGGCCAGAGCCCATGGCAAACAGAATGACGGCGACCAGCAAGGTGGTGATGTTGGCATCGAAAATGGAAACGAATGCCCGTGAGTAACCTGAATTAATGGCCGACTGCGGTGGCAGCCCTGCCTTCAGCTCTTCACGTATCCGCTCAAATATCAGGACGTTGGCGTCTACAGCCATACCGACCGTGAGTACGATACCTGCGATGCCTGGTAGCGTCAGCGTGGCCGACAGGATCGACATGCAGGCAATCAACAGCATCAGGTTAAGCGACAATGCCACGTTGGCGATGAGACCAAACCCGCGGTAGTAAACCAGCATGTACAGCAGTACCAGACCAAAGCCAAGCGCCACCGACATTACACCGGCATTGATGTTCTTCTGCCCAAGGCTTGGCCCAATGGTTCGCTCCTGCACGAAGTACATGGGCGCAGCCAGGGCACCGGCACGCAACAGCAGCGCCAGCTCCGCCGCTTCCGGAATGGAGTCCAGACCGGTGATACGGAAGCTGCTCCCCAGCGCCGACTGAACGGTAGCCAGGCTGATGATGCCCTTCTCTACCACGCGCTTGTCGACCGACGTCAGTTCGCCATCGACCATACGGTTCTCGGTTTCTGTGCGGAACTCGATAAAGAGTACCGCCATCCGACGACCAATAGCGTTGCGGGTGGCGCGATTCATCTGGTCGCCGCCCACGGAATCCATGGTGATATTGACCTGAGGCTGACCGTTCTCATCGAACGCCTGCTGGGCATTGGCGACGTTGTTACCGGTGGTAATTATGTCACGCTCAAGGCGGGCTGAACGCTGGCGATTATCACGAAAGCTGAACTCTTCGACTTCACCCGCTGAAGCATCCTGACGGGCCTCCATGCGGAACTCCAGATTCGCGGTTGCACCAAGTACCCGCTTGGCCTGGGCAGTATCTTGAACACCAGGCAATTCAACGATGATCCGGTCAGCACCCTGACGCTGAACAAGCGGCTCGGCAACACCCAACTCGTTAACCCGGTTACGGATAGTGGTCAGGTTTTGCTCGAGGGCATATTCCTGGATGGAACGTACCTCTGCTTCAGACAGCGACAGCACGATCTGAAGCTCGCCATCAACAGTGCGCTCGTCCATCAGAAACTGGCTGTACTGATCGCGAATCAAGTCAAAGGCTTCGCTGCGACCTTCTTCGTCGCGGAAACTCAGAACGATCTGGCGATCACCTTCCAAATCGCCACCGCGATAGCGGATGCGCTCTTCACGCAGATCACCCTTGATCTGGCTGGACAAAGCTTCAAGGCGCTGATTAACCGCCGTAACCATGTCAACTTCAAGCAGGAAGTGAACACCACCGCGCAAATCGAGGCCGAGCTTCATCGGGCCCGCGCCAAGACTCTTCAGCCAGTCGGGGGTGGACGCCGCCATGTTCAGGGCAACCAGGTAGTCGTTGCTCAGAGCGGACTGAACAATTGGACGAGCCTGCAGCTGGTCATCGCCATTGTTGAGGCGAATCAGGGCATCCCGATCCTGAAGCGTACTGCTTTTAACCTCGATTCCCTCGGATTCCAGCGCCTTTACAGCACGATCCAGAACGGTTGAGTTAACTTCGGTACTGCTGCGGGCGCCAGTAATCTGAATGGCGTGATCGTCGGGGAAAAGATTGGGCAAGGCATAAATAAACCCGATCACAAGGGCGACCAGGATAACCAGGTTTTTCCAAAGCGGATACTTATTCAGCATGGGATCCCTTTTAGCCGGCCCATCGGGCCGGCCTTGGTGTTTCAGCCAGAAAGAATCAGTCCGTCCGGTGCCGGACTCCGGCTCAGATGTCCTTCAGTGTGCCCTTCGGCAGTGCTGCCGCAACAGCCACTTTCTGCACCTTGATTTCAACATTGTCGGCAATTTCAACAACGATGAAATCGTCAGTGACCTTGGTGATCTTGCCGGCAACGCCGCCAGAGGTAACAACCTCATCACCTTTGTTCAGGCCAGACATCAGGGCCTTGTGCTCTTTCGCGCGCTTGGACTGCGGACGCCAGATCAGGAAGTAGAAAATCAGGATAAAGCCGGCAAAAAAGATAACCTGACCCATCACACCCATACCCTGGGCAGCGGGATCCTGTGCCAGAGCCAGTGTGGGCATCATTGCCAAAAGGCCGGCTACGAGCAACTTAATAGATTTCATTGAATATCTCCGTTGGTTTTACAAAAGTGTTTTACGAATAATCAGGCACTGCCCATCGGCGGCACTGTCTCGCCGCGCAGAGCATAGAAGTCGGTTACAAAGTCGGACAATGTACCTGCTTCAATGGCGCCACGCAATCCAGCCATCAGGTTCTGGTAGAACCTCAGGTTGTGGATTGTGTTGAGCTGTGAACCAAGCATTTCTCCACATTTATCGAGATGATACAGGTAACTCCTCGAAAAATTCTGACACGTGTAACAGTCACAACGCTCATCCAGCGGAGCGGTATCGTGACGGTGCCGCGCGTTCCGGATTTTCACAATTCCGGTTGAGGTAAACAAATAGCCATTACGAGCATTCCGGGTTGGCATGACACAGTCGAACATGTCCACGCCGCGGCGAACCGCTTCCACGATGTCTTCCGGACGCCCTACTCCCATCAGGTAGCGCGGCTTGTCTTCCGGTATCTTGGGCGGCAGGTGGTCCAGAATGCGGATCATGTCCTCTTTGGGCTCACCCACGGACAGCCCGCCAATGGCATAGCCATCGAAACCGATGTCGGTCAGACCCTCAAGCGAAACGTCCCGCAGGCCCTCGTACATACCGCCCTGAACAATCCCGAACAGAGCTGCCGGATTGCCTTCGTGCGCCTTTTTGCTGCGCTCTGCCCAGCGGAGCGACAGCTCCATGGAGTCTTTGGCCTCCTGCTCGGTTGCCGGATACGGCGTGCATTCGTCAAAAATCATGACGATGTCGGAACCAAGGTCACGCTGCACCTGAATGGCAATTTCCGGATTCAGCTTTACCGGCGAGCCATCGACCGGGGAGCGGAATGTAACGCCCTCTTCAGTGATCTTTCGCATCTCGCCCAGACTGAAGACCTGAAAGCCCCCGGAATCGGTCAGAATCGGGCCTTGCCACTGGGTGAAATCATGCAGATCGCCATGGGCTTTAATGACTTCGGTGCCCGGACGCAGCATCAGGTGGAAGGTATTGCCGAGAATGATTTCTGCCCCGATACCGTGAATATCACGGGGCAGCATCGCCTTGACGGTGCCATAGGTGCCGACAGGCATGAACGCTGGGGTTTCGACAGTGCCCCGGGGAAAGCTCAGCCGCCCGCGACGAGCGCGACCATCTTCCCCGAGTTTTTCAAATGACATAAAACAGGACTGACTCAAAGTGATTCCCCGTTGGTATCAGAGCTTGAATCGTTTGTGGTGCCAGCTGGTCCGAGCAACATCCCGCGACTCGGCTCCTGGCAAGTGATGAACATTGCATCGCCGTAACTGAAGAAGCGGTATCGTTCGGCCACCGCCTCTTCGTAGGCATCCATAACATTCTTGTAGCCCGCGAACGCGCTAACCAACATGATCAGCGTGGATTCCGGCAAATGAAAATTGGTGATCAAGGCATCGACCATCTCAAATCGGTAACCCGGGCTGATAAAGATGTCCGTCTCACCTCGGAAGGCTTTCAGTCGGCCTCCCCTGCTCGCGGATTCCAGTGAGCGAACGGAAGTAGTCCCCACAGCAATGACACGGCCACCCCGTGCCCGGGCGCGCTCCACGGCGTCCACCGCCGCCTGCGGAACCTGCACTACTTCGCTGTGCATCACATGGTCTTCGATACGATCAACACGCACTGGCTGGAACGTGCCAGCACCCACATGCAGGGTAACGAAGGTCGTCTCAACCCCCAGGTCCTGAATCGTTTTCAGCAGGGCTTCATCAAAATGCAGGCCCGCAGTGGGTGCGGCAACGGCACCCGCTTCTCGGGCGTAAACCGTCTGGTAACGCTCGCGATCCGTGCTCTCGTCCGGGCGATCCACGTACGGCGGCAATGGCATATGACCAATGCGCTCCAGCACCTCAAGCACGGGCTCGGCAGACTCACAAACCAGAGTGAACAGTGCCTCATTCCGGCTCGCCATACACAGGTTGGTACCGTCCTCAAGAATGACCCTCTGGCCTTCTTTCAACGCCTTGGATGCCCGCACGTGCGCGATGATTTCATGTTCACCGGTCACCCGCTCTACCAGGATCTCCACCTGGCCACCGGTTTCCTTTTTACCAAACAGGCGCGCCGGGATTACCCGGGTATCGTTGAACACCAGCAGATCGCCGGGCTGTAGCAGGTCAGGAAGATCCGCAAAGTGCCGATGGACGGTTTTGCCTGACATCCCATCCAGACACAAAAGGCGGGAGGCCGTGCGCTCAGTCAGCGGATATCGGGCGATCAGCTCGTCCGGCAATTCAAAGTCAAAATCAGAGACGTTCATAGGAAAGGACTGTCAAGACGCAACTGCGGTTGTGAAAAAGAGAACGGAATTTACCACGGAATGGAACTCGCCTGAACAGCAGGAGCAATTATTATGATTTTGCGAGAGTGTCAGAGCGAACCAGAACACCTGAAAAGGTGGTAGCGGCGGGCGGACTCGAACCGCCACGGGTTTTACCCCAACGGATTTTGAATCCGTCGTGTCTACCAATTTCACCACGCCGCCAGCAAGATGAGATGGGCGATTATACTGAGCTTGCCCATGAAATCAATAACTCATGCGGACAGATCACGCCCGCTCGAGTAATTATTTAAAGCCGGTCGAACAACGACAGCTGCGACACCTGTGCGAAGGACTGCTGTGCCGCCTGCAACACGAAGCTCTGGAAGCTCAAATTGCTGATGGCTTCGGCGTAATCCACGTCCTGCAATTCCGAGCGGATTTGGTTGGTGTACACCGAGGAATCCTCCAGAAAATTCTTGGTGGACTCTACGGCGTTCATCCGGCCACCGAGCTCGGTTTGCTTGAGGATGATACTTTCCTGGGCGCTGTCGAGATTGGAAAGCGAATCGGCGATTAAATCGTCGTAGTCAGCCTGCCCGCCCACCGCGGACTTGTCGATGGTCTCTAAGCCCGAAATGAGGTTCTCTATTGTTTTAAAGACTGACTGCTTATTGCTTGTATTAAGAACAAATTCGTCATCAACGTCACCCGTTATCTCAAATTCCATACCCTCCTCTACGAACGTCTGCGGGCTTCCAGCTGTATAAGGATTCTGTAAAACCGTGGATGTCGTACCGTCACTGGCTCTAACCTGAAGACCACCGATCCCATTGTCCTCTATACGGACGGTCAGAACTTTAGGAGAGAAATTGTTTAAATCATCTTGATCATTGACTGACACAAATGAAATAGCGGCCGTGCCGCTTTCATTGTTTAGAACTTTTGTCCGGAAAGACGCATCAGCACTTGTGACGTCGGCGAAGATACCCTTGCCATGGTCACTGATCGGCACAGTTACGCCGTCATCGATTTCAAGGACTCGCTGCCCCTCGTCGCCATTGTAGCCCCAACTACCGTCACTCCCTTGCACGAAAGCGGGCTGAGAACCCTGGAACCCACTAAATATATACTCACCCGACGCATCTCGCGTATTGGCAACGTTCGCAAGCTGCCCCAGCCGCTCCTTGAGCTCGGACGCGATTGATTGCCGATCATTCGCCGACAATGATCCATTACCTGCCTGCACGGTCAGCTCTCGCACCCTCTGGATAATGTCAATAGAACTTTCCAAAGCGCTCTCTTCTTGAATGAGTCGGTTGTCCGCCAGATTCACATTACGTTGGTAGGTTTCGACACGAGAAAGCTCCTGATCAAGCTTCAGAATCCGCGCAGCGGCAACGGGGTCATCCGACGGCTGGTTGACCCGCTTGCCGGTGGAAATCTGCTGCTGAGTACTGTTCAGGTTGCTGTTCAGATCCTGGAGGCGGTTAATGCCACCGGAAAAAATTTGTTGCGATGAAATACGTATCATCTCAAATCACCTCACGCTGCCATTGCGACCGTTACCAGTTCCATCACCGGAAACTCTGTAACAGCGTATTGAACAAATCCTGAGCCACGGACATAACCTGCGCCGAGGCATTGTATGCGGCCTGATACTGAATCAGCTTGCCGGCTTCCTCATCAAGGTTTACGCCCGACACGCTCTCACGTTGATTGGTCGATTGTTCCAAAAGCGTTTTGCCCGCATCCAGATCCAGCTGGCTCTGGCGAGTTTTCACGCCAACATCCTCTACCAATCCAGCGTAGCCTTCGGAGAAACTCTGGTTTCCGCCATTCAGCGTATTCGCCGTTCCAAGCGCTGCAAGACGCTCTGCATTGCGGTTATCGGAAACGCCATTTGCGTTATAGCTTATGGAGAAAGTATCGCCCACTGCAGGCTGACCAGTGATACGGAACTGATAACCTTGATAATCGCTCCCTGCGCTCGGATCGTCCGAAAAAACCGTGTTGGCGATACCAGCTTGATAGACTTGACCTGGCGTTCCGACCACGGCGCCGCTGGAATCTGTAACCGTAAATGTCAAATCACTGCCGCTCTGCGCAAAGGCTATCGTCAATGGGCCGTTGGCTAGCGTTCCTGCGGTCTGGAACCCAGGTAAAAGAGCGTTTGTATTGGGGTTACGGACGTTAAGCATTGTCCCTTGATCAATCTTTCCCGTGCCTGAATTGCCAGGATCCGTCTCCGCTCGAATTGGACTAGCGAACGCAAGATCTTCCTCCCGGTCAACCTGCAGGCTGATACTCTCAGCCGCATTCCGGCTTGGTTGAATCAGGTATTTATCACCCGCATTAAAGGCACCACCCTCCACCCGGATGTTGAAGCCCGGCATAGAAATTTCGGATTGGACCGGATCCGGAAGGCGGCCCTGATTAACCGTCTCTCCGGTCGCCTTGTCGATCAGCTCAAAGTTACGGCCATCGCCACTAAATTGCAGCGTATAGCTGTCCGCAGCCAACACTGAGCTGTCCGTAATTTCGACGGCCAGCTGTCCCGTCTGGGGTTGCTGATTATTGCCATTCGCAACAACGCGGCTACGTTGGGCCGCTTGCGAGTTGATGTCGCTGAAGAATAGCCCGCCCAGCTCGCCTTCCAGATCCATGCCGATTTCGTGCTGATGATTCATCGTGTCCGACAGGGCAATGGCAATCCGGCCCAGTTCATCAAAAGCTGGTTTGAGCGCTTCGTTATCGAAACGACGAAGACCACCCAGCTTGCCGCCGTTGATCTGCTCGTCAACATTGACGACCCGGCCACCATTGGAGAGTGTGAAGGACAACCGAGTCGGATCCTCTGAGCTTTCCTGAGTGCCGAACTGAGCAGCATTGTTACCCACCACGAGGGACAAGCCGTTGCTCAATGAAACATTAACTTGGCTACCTTCAGTTTCGGACACCTTGATGCTGACCAGTTCTGACAATTGCCGGAGGTTCTCGTCTCGCTTGTCCAGCAGCTCGTTCGGCATTTTTCCCTGGGCAATACCAGGCGACTCCGAGATGGCCAGGTTTAATTCAGCAATACTCTTGAGCAGTGTGTTGGCGTCTTTCACACCCTGCTGCATCTGGGTCTTTACCGATTCCCGCTGCTGAATGAATTCCTGATTCAGCGCCTGAAACCGATTCACAACTTGCTGCGCTTCACTCAACACCAACTGACGCTGAGGCAACGACGTCGGATCTTCGGCGGCGTTCTGCAATGAAGCGAAGAAGTTGTTCAGCGCGTTGCTCAAACCTGTGGACTCACCGCCCAACAGGTTGTCCAGCCGAGTCAATTCGGAGTTCAGCGCTTCCTGCTCACCGGAAAGGGTGCTGTCTTCGCGAACCTGCTGAACCAGGTACTCATCCGCCAACCGACGAATATTGGAAATGCTAACGCCGCTGCCAATAGTCCCAGCGCCCGTTCGCTGCCCGGTCTGGGTTTCAAACTGCACTTCCTGACGGCTGTAACCAGGCGTGTTCGCGTTAGTGATGTTGTTGCCGGTGGTATTCAAAGCCGACTGATGACTCAGAATCCCGGTAAGGCCAATACCCAGCAGTCCCGCCATAACCGTTACTCCTTAGTTCCACTGTCCATGGACAGTGTCATCAGTGAATCACGGCCCATGATCCTGCGGATCTTTTCACCGTAATTGGGGTCAGTCGCGTAGCCTGCTTCCTGCAGCTTGTCGGCAAAGATCTCCGGCTGGTCGGCTACGGACAACACGTCTCGGTAGCGCGGATTCGATTCCAGGAACGACACGTAATCACGGAAGCTGGATTCGTAGTCGGGATAGGCCCGGAACTGCGCCTGCTCTTTCAGGGGCAAACCCTCCCGGTATTCCGTGGTGGTGATGGTGACCGCTTCGCCCTGCCACCGACTGTCGGCCTTGATACCGAACAGATTGAAACTCGGCTGATTACCATCCCCCTTGATCATGTGCCGACCCCAGCCGGTTTCCAGAGCCGCCTGGGCCACCATCAGCTTGGGATCGATTCCCGAATCGGCAGCAATCCGTTCCGCCACCGGTAACAGTTCCCGAACAAAGTGGTCTGGCGAATCGAACTGCTCAGGCAGTGCTTTGGTTGCCGAAGGTTTCAGCGAGTGTGCTGTCGACGCTGCTTGCTTTGCCACTGCGGTAACCTGGTCCAGCTGTTCCGGCAATTTCGCCGACAAAACGGGCAAGCTGCGCTCGTAATCCGCCAGACTCGCCTTGTGAGCCGCCAATTTACCGCCATCGCTGGCCAGTCCGGGAGTCTGTTCACCAAGCTGACGAACCAGCGCTTCCGCAAGTCCGGTGCCCTGCCCCTTGGCCATAGTCAGGCTCAACTGGCTGTCGAACATGTCCCGGTAGAATTCAGACTGGCTGCTGTTCAGGTAATTGCCTTCCGCGAACACATCGCCGGCCTTGCGCATGGATTTCAGCATTTCCGACAGGAACAGGCTCTCGAACTGGCGCGCCACCTCTTCCAGGGCCGCCTGCTTGTCAGTGCGAGCCTGAGATTTCAGCGCATTCAGCCCGTTGAAATCGGTGTAAACCTGAGCCTGTTGAACCTGATAGTCCTGCATCACGACACCTAGATCACAATCAGCTCGGCGCGCAGAGCGCCGGCCTGTTTGAGGGCTTCAAGCACCGCCATGACATCCCCGGGTGCCGCACCTACCTGATTCACTGCCTGAACAATGTCATTCAGGGTCACTGCCGGCCCAAACTTGAACATCCGGG
This sequence comes from Marinobacter sediminum, assembly GCF_016820575.1. Taxonomy (GTDB): domain Bacteria; phylum Pseudomonadota; class Gammaproteobacteria; order Pseudomonadales; family Oleiphilaceae; genus Marinobacter; species Marinobacter sediminum. Next base: position 1,225,319 of record NZ_JAEMQH010000002.1, read on the forward strand.
CGGGCTCTTCGGTAATGGCAATTTGGGAATCCTGCTCCAAAGCCGTCTCGCCCTGGGCCAACAGGTTAGGCTGAACCACATTCGGGTTCTCCTGAATGGTGACGGTCAGGTTACCGTGGGTCACCGCGGCCGGGCTGACCTGAACATTCTGTCCAACCACGATGGTGCCCGTACGGCTATTGATCACCACCTTGGCGGCATCCTGGGCGGGATCGACATTGATATTTTCGAGGATCGACAAGAAACTGACCCGCTGGGAAGGATCCCGGGGCGCCCGCACCGAAATGGAGGTGGCATCGTGGGCGTAGGCCATGTCCGGGCCCAGGTGACCGTTAACCGCTTCCACCACACGGCGAGCCGTGGTGAAGTCCGGACGCAACAGATGGAAGGTGATGGTGTCGCCCTTGGTGAACGGCGATGCCACTTCCCGCTCGATGGTTGCGCCATTGGGAATCCGGCCCACACTAGGAACATTGACGGTGATGCGGGAACCATCCTGGCCCTGGGCACCAAAACCGCCAACGACCAGGCTGCCCTGGGCCATGGCGTAGATATTGTTATCGGCGCCCTTCAGCGGAGTCATCAGCAACGTGCCGCCGCGAAGGCTATCGGCATTGCCAATGGATGACACGGTGATATCCAGTTCCTGACCGGTCTTGGCAAAGGGCGGCAAAGTCGCGCTGACGGTAACCGCCGCCACATTCGCCAGGTTCGGATTCACGCCCTCCGGCAGAGTCACACCGAACTGGTTCATCATGTTTCGGAAGGTCTGATTGGTAAACGGAGCCTTGTCACCGGTACCATCGAGACCAACCACCAGGCCATACCCCACCAGCTGGTTGTTCCGTACACCCTTGATCCGCGCCAGATCCTTCAGGCGATCCGCCATCACCGGTGCGGCACAAACCGTCAGCATCAACGCCACAGCCAGAAGCTTTTTCAGGCTCATAACGGCCACCACTCACTGTTAAAGAAACGCGCAACCCAACCCATCTGGTTGGCCTGGTCAAAATCACCGGTACCACCGTAAGCAATACGGGCGTCGGCAATGCGGTTGGAGGCAACAGTATTGTCTGGCTGAATGTCCTGCGGCCGCACCAGGCCCGTCAGACGGATGTATTCGTCGCCATTGGTCAGCGACAGCCACTTCTCGCCCCGGATACGCAACACGCCATTTGGCAGCACTTCAGTCACCGTAACAGTGATGTTGCCGGCCAGACTGTTGCTCTGGTCCGCCTCGGCGGAACCTTCAAAATCCCGTTCCTGATTGAGCGCGGTGTTGATGCCGAAGTTGCTTTTCCCAAGAATCGTTGGCTCGGGCAAGCTGATTTCGGTGTCTTTGGTGATGCTGGTTTCGGCGTTCTTGCTCGCCCGTGTGGACTCTGCAAGCGTAATGGTCAGCACATCCCCCACGTTCAGCGCGGTGGTGTCGCCATAGAAGTTGTAGTTGCGGGAACTCTGAAAGATCGCCCCGGAATTCGGGTCTTTCTGCATCATGGCCTGCGCACGCACTGGCGCATACTGGGGATCGTCCGGAACCGCCCTGGGACGGCTCATCGCGGTGCACCCTTGGAGCACGATCAAAGCACCGACCAGCGCCAAGGTAGGCACTCGATCAAGCAGGTTGGTTCGGAGGACGTGTGTCATAACTTAACCAATATTGTTGGTGATGAACTGAAGCATCTGGTCGGTAGTGGACACGACCTTTGAGTTCATTTCATAGGCGCGCTGGGTTGTTATCATATTGACCAACTCCTCAACCACCTCAACGTTGGAGGCTTCCACAGAGCCTTGCTCAATGGTGCCGAGACCGGCCAGCCCGGGCTCGCCTTCGGTCGGGTCGCCGCTTGCGTTAGTGGCCTTGAACAGGTTGTTACCAATGGCCTGCAGCCCTTGCGGGTTGATGAAATCTACCAGCGTGACCTGACCCAGATTGACCGGAGCAGCCTGGTCATCGGTGATCGCAGTAACCGTGCCATCCTTGCCAATCGTGACGGTCGTAGCGTTCTCCGGCACGGTAATCGCCGGCTCCAGTGCATAACCGTCCGGGTTCACCACATCGCCATTGGCGTTGAGTTGGAATTGACCATCGCGGGTGTACGCCACCTGGCCATCCGGCAACTGCACCTGGAAAAATCCACGGCCGTTTACGGCCATGTCCAGTGGTTGCTCGGTCACCTGGAGGTTGCCCTGGGAGAACTGCTTGGCCGTACCAACCACGCGAACACCGGTACCCAGTTGAAGGCCCGAAGGCAATTCCGAGTTCTGGGTGCTCAAACCGCCCGGCTGACGGTTGATCTGGTACAGAAGATCCTGGAACACGGCACGGTCTCGCTTGAAACCGGTGGTATTCACGTTGGCCAGGTTGTTGGAAATGGTGGACATGTTGGTGTCCTGTGCGCTCAACCCGGTTTTGCTGACCCAAAGTGCTGGATGCATGTTCTTTCTCCTTGCCGGATGACTGTCGAAGCGGCCAAGTTTTGCCGCTTTCAGCCCACCAGGCCGTGGTCTTCAATCGTTATTAAAGGTTCTGCAACAGCCGTGCCGCCGCTTCGGAATTTTCTTTGGCCGTGCTCATCACCTTCACCTGCATCTCGTACTGTCGGGACAGCTGAAGGTTGGAAATCATTTCCTCAACGGCGTTCACATTGGAGCTTTCCAGGAATCCCGTGGCCACTCGCAGGTTCGCGTCAGGAGGCTCAACTCCATCAATGGCCTGGTCCGGTTTGCGTCGCATGAAACCATCCACCCCCTTCTCCAACGCGCCCGCCGGTGGATTCACCAGCTTGAGCCTATCGACTTCAACCAGCTCATCAGGAGCGCCGCCAACAGGGACAATGGATACGGTACCGTCGGCACCAATCTGAACGTTTTCGAATGGGGGAAGTGCGACCGGGCCGCCATTGCCGAGCACCAGCTCGCCGTCGGCAAGGCGCATCAGGCCGTTTACATCAACTTGGAGACTACCGGAGCGCGTGAAAACCTCTTCGCCAAGATTGTTCTGGATCGCAAGCCAGCCATCACCTTCCAGGGCAACATCAAGCTTCCGTCCAGTTTCCATCAGCGCCCCGGCCGACAAGTCCGAGCCCGGACGTTCGGTCATGGCATAGGCACGGGTTGGATGATGCTCGCCGTAAACCGGCATGCTGCGGGCCTGCGCGAAGTCTTTCTTGAACCCTGTGGTACTGACGTTAGCCAGGTTATTGGCGTGGGCACGCTGGCCCAGCATAGTTTGCTTGGCGCCAGACATACCGAGATAGAGGGCTTTGTCCATGGGAAAACTCCTGCCGGAATTTTGACTGTTTCCAGTCTTCCTGCAGGAGTTGTGCCATGTTTATCGCTTTAGGATTTAGCGAAGATTGATGATGGTCTGGGTAACCGCATCAGAGGTTTCAATGGTCTTGGCGTTGGCCTGGTAATTGCGCTGGGCAATGATCAGGTTCACCAGCTCGGCCGACAGGTCAACGTTGGATTCCTCAACAGAACTTGCCTGGATGGAGCCAAGCGTGCCGGTATCCGGTGCGCCAAAAATCGGCTGGCCAGACTCGAAGGTCTCTACCCAGGAGGTATCCCCTACCGGCGACAGGCCGTTTGTGTTGTTAAAGGACGCCAGAGCCACCTGACCTAGCGACTGGGATTGGCCGTTGGTGTAGCGGGCGAAAATAACGCCGGTATCTGAGACATCCAGTCCCGAAAGACGCCCGGTTGTGTAGCCATCTTGCTTCTGGTCATTAACCCCGAAAGATGCTCCAAACTGCGTTGTACCACCCAGATTTATCACAAATGCGGAGCTGGAAGGCGGCTCAGTAATTTCAGTCACACCCGCTCCTGGGGGGCCGTCCGCACCATTAGCATCTCCATTCGGGTCCTTTGGCGTCCAGCCCGTGACAAAAATTTCCCCGCTAGGATCACCATTAACTGATTCCAATGAGCCATTCTGATTGAAAGTTGCAGTAAACGGCTGTTGACCCGAGCTGATATCAGGAACCATCTCTCCATCTATTTCTACGTAAATCGACCATTGGCTTTGGCCAACGCCATTGCCCGGCGCAGGATCTTTTACAAAAAACTGCGTCAGCTCGTGAGAGTTACCGAGGCTATCGTAAACCGTCGTTGATGTAGCGTGGTTATAAGTTCGCTGATCCTGCGGATCAAATTCATTAGTTACAAATGGCGATACGTCAGTGCCCGATGTTGAAAGGAACAAAGGCGTGCCACCTGAACCGTCATCCACTGGCGGGTCAATATCACGCCCTAAAGTAATTGATAGGGCGCCGGTCTGGCTCACCGCCGGGCTAGACCCGTCTTGAAATAAAATATCACGTCCTTGGCTCTCGATTAGCTGAAGCTCCCCGCCAACATCACTCGCAAAAACACTATCAAGGCTACTGTTATTTATCTGATCAATGAGAGATTGAAGTGGCGTTTGCGTTGACGAGGCGGAGGCTGTAAATGATTCGCCTTGAACCGTGTAGGCTCTACCATCAACGATAGCAGGGGAAAACGTAAATGTTGTGCGTGCAGAGGCACTGACATTCTCCACTGAGCCTAAAAGACCAGCGACATCTGCGGCGCTGCTATTAGCTGGGATATTTACAACGTTAGTAGAGCCATCAGCTTGGGTAAATCTGACTGTCTCAGCAGCGTATTGATTGTCAGGATCGGGCTGACCAGTTTGAACATTGGTCCCCCGCACCTCCAATACCGGTTCCCTGGAATCGAGGTTCAGGTCCGAGACAAGATTAGTAGTCCGGCGTGGCGCCAAATTATCACTATCGATCTGAAGATCTCCGCGAATCCCCGACAAATTACCGTTATCGTCTGCGGTAAAACCCTGAACTCGCATGCCTTGATTGTTGGTAACGAAGCCATCCTTATCGATACCAAACTGCCCGGCCCGCGAATAGCGGGTCTCGCCACCGTTATTCAGGATGAAAAAGCCATCACCGCTGATCGCCATGTCCAGGCCGCTGTCCGTAAAGCTGACATTGCCCTGACTGAAAGACTGCTTAACGTCCTGAACCCGCACGCCGTCGCCCACCGGGCTATTGCCCGCACCCAGAAAGCCACTGGCATAAAGATCGCCAAACTGCGCCTTGCTGCCTTTGAAACCGACGGTACTGGCGTTGGCAATGTTGTTGCCGGTAACGTCCAGATCCACCGATGCTGCCCGGAGGCCACTGAGCCCTGTATTAAATGCCATGATTCACCCCTTGGTCTGACACCGGTATTAGTTGATTTGTTTGACGTCGGACAGGGCGATCGAGCCCATACCCGCGAGATTCAATGTCACTGAACCGCCCTGGCCCAGGGAGACGCTATCGACGTTGGCACTAACCATGGTCGACAGTTGTTGCTGGCCTTCCGGATAAGATGCCTCAGCGACAATCCGATAAGGGCCTGGCGGCAATTGATTGCCGTTGCCGTCCTGGCCATCCCAGCTGAAGGACTTCACGCCCGCCGGACTGCTGCCCAGGTCAATCTGACGCACCAGTTCGCCCTGCTGATTCTGAACCGAAAGCCGCAGGCCGCCGGTGGATGCCGGCACCTCAATGGTTCCATCTACCACGCCCTCGGCGCCCAGCAACCCGATCTGAGACGGTGCAAGCACGCTCTTGCCCACCATGGCCGAGGCCTGCAGTGCCTGGGTTGAGCGGAACTGACCAACCACGTCGTCGACATTGCCGGATAGCTTCTGCATTTCCTCCAGCGAACTGAACTGGGCCAGCTGGGAGATAAATTCGCCGTTGTCCTGGGGCTCCAGCGGATTCTGGTTTTTCAGCTGGGCCAGCATCAGCTCCATGAACTCGTTTTTGCCGAGCTCACTGTTACCCTCGGCACCGCTTTGTTGCTTGAGCTGGTATTGGCTCAGAACATCGGAAGCGTCTGTTGCGTTAATTGCGCTCATTGCGTGCTCCTCACCAGATTACTGCTGACCCAGCGTCAGAATGCGCTGCATCATGGATTTGGCGGTGTTCATGATATCCACGTTCATTTGGTAACTGCGCGAGGAGGACATCATGTCGGCCATCTCTTCCACCACGTTAACGTTCGGGTAGAACACATAGCCCTCTTCGTTGGCCGCAGGGTGCTGTGGCTCATAACGCATCTGCAGATCGGCCTGGCTCTCAACCACACCCTCCACACGAACCCCGGCGCCAGGACCCTGCTGCCCACCCATTCCAAGGCTTTGCTGATCCGGGTTAAGCATGGACTGCTGGATGGCGGCAAAAACCGGCTTGCGTGCCCGGTAGGTTTCTTCAGTGCTGGAACTGGCGGTTTCAGCATTGGCAATGTTGGAAGCCGTGGTGTTCAGCCGCAGTGACTGAGCGGTCATACCGGACCCGGCGATGTCAAAAATGCTGCCTAATGACATGTTGTCTCTCCTTCGCTAATCGCGTCGCTGCGGCTTACTCGCCCTTGATGGCTTTGGTCAGCCCGGAAAATTTGCTGCTCAGAAACTGGAAGCTGGCCTGGTAATCCATGGCGTTGCGCATGAACCGGGTTTGCTCCTGCTGGGCGTCGACAGTGTTGCCGTCCAGTGATGGCTGGTGCGGGGTGCGGTAAAGCAGATCACCGCTGGCAGACTCTGTGGACGTGTCCATGTGGCCATCGTCCGTCTTGGCCATTTCAAGTCCGGAAACGCTCTGCTGAGCCTTCTGCATCATCGCCTGGAAATCGACATCCCGCGCCTTGTAACCCGGAGTGTCGGCATTGGCGAGGTTATTCGCCAACACTTCAGCCCGCTTTACCCGGGCTTCCAGCGCCTGAGCGTGAACTCCCAGAGCGTTATCAAATGAAATTGCCATACTGCCTCCCAAAATCTGCACTCGCCTGCCGGCCGGAATTGCCGGTTGTGCTCTTTGAAAGGGTTAAAGCAAAGCAGATGCCAGAATTCGAAAAGCTAGCCAGGGAGCGGCGAAACGAGGGATTGAGGCGAGGAAGGCACTGAAAAGACGGGGCAAAACCAATAACCACATCGGGAAAGCGGCAAACTGTTTCCCCCGACCGGCGGGCCGGGGGATCTGGCCAGAATCAGCCGCCTGGCTCAACCGTTCCAGTGCTGGACAAATTCGGGGGTTTCCGGCCTCGGCACCGGGGGCTTTTCCGACGACACCGTACCCGTATAAAGAAAGCCGACGATCGATTCGGCCTCACTGAGACCCAGCCCCTGGTGTACCTGGGTGTGATAGGCCGGACTCCCGGTGCGCCACATGACACCAAATCCGGCGTCCTGCAGCGCCAACTCCAGAAAACTCATGCCGGCTGCAGCAGACATAATCTGCTCAACTTCCGGCACCTTCGGATGGGGCGTCGGAGAGGCAATTCCTACGATAACCATCGGCGCCCTCAGGGGTGCCCTGCGCAGTTTTTCGATGGCCTGCTCGTCACTGTTATTGGCGCAGGTAGAAGCAAACAGGTCGCCCAGGGCCTTCAGACCCTCGCCTTCGATGACCAGGTAGCGCCAGGGGCGCAGGAGTGCATGATCAGGCGCCCGCGCGGCACACGCAAAGGCGCGCTCCAGGGTTTCAGAATCGGGTGCTGGTGCCTCCAGCCTTGGCTCGGAAGCACGGTTGAGCAGGAATTCGCTGACTGCGGTCATATCGTCTCGCTATCGGATAATGGTTTCAGGAATCTTGGCCATACTTTGGAGCTCAGGTGAATTGTGGGTTACACCTAATACTGCTAACCTTTAGTCGTAGTCCGGCCTACCTAAAAATTAAAAAACAACTTAGTAGCAGCACCATGAGTGAGCAACACACGTTTAACAACTTTTCCGAATTCTATCCTTACTACCTCGAAGAACACAGCGACGTCATGTGTCGTCGGCTTCACTTCGTGGGCAGTCTGTTAGTTCTGATTGTCACAGCCTGGGCTCTAATGTCCGGGAAGCTGGCGTGGCTGCTATTGGTGCCAGTCATCGGTTATGGCTTCGCGTGGGTTGGCCATTTCAAATTCGAGAAGAACCGACCCGCTACGTTCAAACACCCACTTTACAGCCTTGCAGGCGATTGGGTCATGTTCAGGGATATGCTCATCGGCCGGATTCGCTTCTAGCATGGTTAGCGTCCCGCCGGAGCTGCGCAGCCCCAGCAGCGCATTGACCATGGATCATCACAATCATCCTGTGGTGATCCCCCCGATGCCGGACTATAACGGCCGAATTCTTGCCTACACCGCGACTGCCGTCATTATCGTTACCGGCGCGCTCCAGGGAGCCTTCGAGCAATGGTTGTTGTGGCTGGTGGCCGGTGCCCTGACCTGGCCGCACGTAGCTCACGCACTGACCCGCCGCACCTTCCTCCAGCACTCGCCCCGTATCCGACATAAGATGCTGATTTTCGATTGCATGGTTGGCGGCGCCTTTATTGGCTGTATCGGGTTGGTAGCCATTCCATCGGTGTCTGTTGTCCTAATGCTGATGTTCAGCTGTCTTATTGTTGGTGGCATCCGGCAATGGTTTCTGGGCAGCATCTTTATGGCCGCGGCCATTGCGGCCTCCGTCGCCATTGTCGGGCCTGCTGAGTCGCTGGAATCACCGCTGCTGACCAGCATTCTCGCAATTTGCGCCACCGGCCTTTATATCTGCCTCACTGCCTACTATTCGCACCAGCAGGCCCAGGCGCTGATGCTGGCCAAAACCCAAATCCAGAATCAGCGTGAACAATCCATCGCACTCTCCCACAAACTGTCCAAGTACCTGTCACCTCAGGTCTGGCAATCGATCTTCACGGGTGAGCGCGACGTTCGGCTGGAAACCCAGCGCAAGAAACTGGCCGTGTTCTTTTCCGATATCAAGGGCTTTACCGAGCTGTCGGAAGAAATGGAACCGGAGGCGCTGACAGAACTCCTGAACCACTACTTCAACGAAATGTCGGAAGTGGCGCTAAAGTACGGCGGCACCATCGACAAATTCGTCGGCGATTCCATCATGGTGTTCTTTGGCGACCCCACCAGCCGAGGCCAACGAGAGGACGCCTTTGCCTGCGTTTCCATGGCTGTTGAGATGCGCAAACACATGAAAATCATGCGCCAGAAATGGCGCAGCCAGGGCATCAAGACGCCCTTGCAGATACGGATGGGGATTAGCACTGGGTATACCACCGTGGGCAACTTTGGTGCCGAAAACCGGATGGACTACACCATCATCGGCAAGGAAGTAAATCTGGCCAGCCGGCTGGAATCACTTGCCGAACCCGGCGAGATCCTGATTTCCTACGAAACCTTCTCGCTCATCAAAGACAAGATCATGTGCCGGGATAAAGGGGAAATTACAGTAAAGGGCTTCGGCAAACCCGTTCCCATTTACGAAGTGGTCGATTTCCGGAGGGATATGGGCCCCCACCGCAGCTTTCTCGAACATGAGCACAGTGGTTTTGCGATGTACCTGGATTCCGACAAGGTGACCGAGAGAGAACGGGAGGCCATCCTGGCTGCTCTCGAGGATGCCGCTGACCGGCTACGCCAGGAAGAAGGCGCATCCTGAGACCTTTCCTCATGCGCCCATTCCGCTCCCCTCTTTCCCTTTAATCGGCCGCTACTGACGAACCAGCCTGCCAGAGGAACCGTCCTGCGTAGGCTCGGTGGCGCGCCAGGGATTGATATCCAACCCGCCTCTTCGCGTATAGCGGGCACATACCATGAGCTTTTCCGGCTGGCACTGTGCCATTAAATCCGTAAACACCGTTTCCACGCAGTGTTCGTGGAAATCCTGCTTCTGCCGGAAACTGACGACGTATTTAAGCAAACCCGCCCGATCAAGCTTGGGCCCGGTATAGCTGACCATAAGCGTGGCCCAGTCGGGCTGCCCGGTCACCGGACAATTACTCTTCAGGAGATGCGAGCACAGCTTCTCGGTAACCACTTCACCACCGGCGTTCAGCGACTCCGGGGAATACTCGTAAACCACGTCGCTGACCGGCTCGTCGTCAATGAGCTCGTACCCCTGGGGGCGGCCAAAGGCATCTCCCGGCTCATCCACGCTCTTCATATCAACCTGAACGGCGGCACCGCAGGCGCTGGAGAGGTCATCGGTGATGGTTTTGGCAACCTGCTCAGGTGATGAAAACGCACTCTGGTTGAACGAATTCAGGTACAGCTTGAGGGACTTGGACTCAATGATGGACGGCGACGCGGCTGGAAATCGGATTTCCGCCCAGGCCACAGCCGGCACACCACTCAAACGAAGCCAGGACACTTCCCAGGCCTGCCAGAGATCCTCCCCAAACCATGGCCAGCGGCCATCGTTCAGCCCAATCCGGCGACGGTTCTCGTCCCGGGCAACCGGGAACAGCAGAGACGGATCGTACCGATCCGGGTATTCGCTGGCTTTCCCCAGCGGTGCGTTGTGAAGCGCCATAAAATTTCCTGAGATCAGTGACGGATGCCTTTACCCCGGGCCAGCATTTTCAGGGCAATGAACGCCAGCAGGGCAATAAAGACCAGAATCATACCAAGAGATACGAACGGATTAACGTCCGAGACCCCGAGAATGCCATACCGGAAGCCATTAACCATGTACAGAATCGGGTTAACCATGGATACGCCCTGCCAGAATTCCGGCAGCATATCGATGCTGTAGAACACGCCGCCCAAATAAGTCAGCGGTGTCAGCACGAAGGTCGGCACGATGGAGATGTCGTCAAACTTGGTGGCCAGCATGGCGTTGATAAAACCGCCAAGGGAAAACAACGCAGACGTCAGAAACACCGTCACCACCATCATCGGCAGACTGTGAATGGTCAGACTGGTAAACGCCAGCGACAACAGGGTAACGATCAGGCCAATGCCAAGCCCGCGAGCCATTCCACCACAGACGTATCCCGCCAGGATGACCCAGTTCGGAACCGGTGACACCAGCAACTCCTCTATGCTGCGCTGAAACTTCATCGAGAAGAACGACGACACCACGTTGGCGTAGGAGTTGGTGATCACCGCCATCATGATCAGGCCAGGAACTATAAAGGCCATGTAGTCAAATCCGCCCATCTCACCGATGCGCGCGCCAATGAGATTGCCAAAAATGATGAAGTACAGGGTCATGGTGACCGCGGGCGGCAGCAGGGTCTGGGCCCAGATACGGGTAAAGCGGCGAATTTCCCGGGTCACAATGGTGTTGAATGCGGTAGCTAGCGCCTGAGCCCTCATGCGACACCCTCCAGGCTATTTTTCGATTCCGAGGCGTTTTCCTCCACCATACGAATGAACAATTCCTCGAGGCGATTGGCCTTGGTTCGCATACTGACTACCTTGATATCCAACTTGTCCAGCTGAACGAATACCTGGTTCAGGCCCTGGCCCTTCTGCACATCCACTTCCAGCGCCCCTTCCCCATCGATGCGAGTGGAAAAACCCGCCAGCTCTGGTGCTGATGCCAACGGCGTGGCGGTATCCAGCACGAAGGTCTCGACACTCAGTTCCTGCAACAGGTCTTTCTTGCTGGTGTTCTTCAGAATCCGACCGTGATCAATGATGGCAATGTTGCGGCACAGCGCTTCCGCCTCCTCCAGGTAATGGGTGGTCAGGATAATGGTGGTGCCCTGGCGGTTCATTTCTTCGAGGAATGCCCACATAGAGCGCCGAAGCTCGATATCGACCCCTGCGGTGGGCTCATCCAGAATCAGCAGCTTTGGCTCATGAACCAGGGCCCGGGCGATCATCAGCCGCCGCTTCATGCCGCCGGACAACATACGCGCAGGCGTATCCCGCTTCTCCCACAAACCCAACTTCTTGAGGTACTTCTCGGCCGACACCGACGCCTGTTTAAGCGGAATACCGTAATAGCCGGCCTGGGTCGTGACGATGTCAAAGACTTTTTCAAACTGGTTGAAGTTAAATTCCTGGGGCACCACGCCAAGATTAAGCTTGGCATCGGACAAGTGGGTATCTATGTCATTGCCAAACACTTGCACCTTGCCTGCGGACTTATTGACCAGTGAACAGACAATACCCAGCGTGGTGGATTTGCCGGCTCCGTTAGGACCGAGCAATGCAAAGAAATCACCTTCGGCGACGTGAAGGTCGATTCCCTTCAAAGCTTCGAAACCATCACCGTAGGTCTTGATCAGACCTTCAATCTCAAGAGCGTGGGTCATAAATCATCCTGAATTCCGAGGCACCTGTCCCCCAGCAGGAACTTCCACCGGGGCCAACATTTAGAGTGAAATAGAGAGTGCTATTGATTGTGGCAGCTCGGGTTATTTCAAGGTGCAAATCCCGCCGTCGGAATCCGGGGCAAAAACGGAAACTGCGACGAGTATCCCGATATCCGCAGCACCCCATCCCTATAATCCGATTACAACAACTTACAAACGACGAGCTCACTCTTCGATTGGAGCGTGACGCCCGCGCACCGGGAACCGAAGCAAACCATGAGATCTGCCCACCTGATTCGATTGTCCGCGACCCTGGTAACTACCCTCGCCCTCACCGGATGCCTGGACGACGGCGGCTCCGACAGTAACGACACCAGGGTCGGCCGCCTTAACTACAACGGCTTCAGCGGCCTGACCTATCAGACCCAAAGCCAGCGTGGCACTACCAATGCCAATGGCGAATTCCGCTATTATCCGGGCGAAACTCTCAGCCTTTGGGTCGGTGACCTGGCTCTTGTTCAAGACGTTCCCACCCAGAAGTACGTTACCCTTCTGGAGTTTGTGCCCGAGGTTCGAGCTGCTCTGACCGACCCTTCAACCGACGATGAGGGCTTGAGCACTCACACGGTCAGAGAGCAGCTGCTGCTAGGTAACGCGGAACTGAGAAATATCACCCGATTTCTGATGAGCCTGAACTGGACGGGAGACGTGCCCAAGGGCCAGGGTATCGCCATCCGGAAAAGAGTCATCAGCCAGCTCAACGCTGCCCTGCCCAATCTGCCTGAACCGATCGACTTCAGCGTCAGTGAAGCTGCGTTCACCGGTTCAAATGAGGAGGTCTCACCCGCCAACCGGTTACTCGCGGAAATCTGCTTCTACCCGGAAGGCCATTCTTTATGTGACGAACCGCCAACAAAGGAGGCAATAGAACTGGCGCCCTCCCGGCCGGAAAACGAAGCCGATCGAGATCCGAATATCACCTATAAAGAGGATCTGGAAAACACCCGTGATCGCATCCTCGACGCCATCCGGACCCTAGACGACACACTGCCGAACGACCTGGAGTCCTATCTTTCCCGGGAACTCACGGCCATAACAACAGCGGTGGCGAACCGCTATTACCTGGATGAGCACGTTGCCAGCCATACCGCCAGCGATACCGGAGTGCAGTCCGTGCGCATCCGGAAAATCGACGGAGCTCCGGAGATAGGCAATATCGAAGCCATCAGTACGCGAACGGATCAGGTCGCCATTCACGCCACCAACTGGCAGGCAGCCGAATTCGACTATTTTGTTGCGGGAGACGCGGGCGGAGAGTCTGAGCTGGTGGTCAGTTTCCGCCCGGAAGATACTTATCGGTGGATTCACAAACAGTTGCGGGTAGTCATCCGCTGATCAAACGGTTCAAGCTCCAGCGGGACTCCGTTCCGGTCACGTCATATCTCGCCGGATCCAGCTCTTCCGTGCCATGGGGCAGGCACTCCCGAATGGTAACGGTCTCGGCAGCCGTCTTGGCTTCGTTGTGGCGAGCAAGGTCGATAATCTTTGCCGACTTCAACGGATTGCAATCGCTGTCCGTCATCAACATGATGCGCGGCCACAAGCGGCGCTCGGGGGAATGTGACATCACCATCCCACGCTGGCCGTCCGAGAGCTCCACCAGGCTGCCCGTTGGATAGATGCCAATGGACTGAATGAAGTTCTCCACCAGATCATCCTGGAACTCGATATTTCTCATTTCATACAACAGGGCGACGGCCTTGTCCGGTGTGACCGGAACCGCAGCTTCTCTTGGACCAATCAACGATTCGAAAAATTCAGCGATACCTGCAATCTTGGCCAACAACGGAATGCGGTCACCACGGACACCTTCCGGGAAACCAGAGCCGTTATGGCGCTCACGATGCCCCTGAACAACACTCAAGACGGCCCGAGACAGGCCGCTGTCCGACAGCATCTCCACACCCTTGTCCACGTACTCCCGATACTGGGCGTATTCGCCGGCATCCAACTGACCTTCCCGACTCAGAAGCGCTTTGGGCAGAGCACTCTTGCCCACCTGCGACAGCAGGCAGCCCAGCCCAAGGTGGTTCATAAGGCCTTCGTTCAGCCCCAGGTGCCGACCGCACACCAGGGCCCATACTGCTGTGTTCAGGGCATGCCGGTATACGTAATCGTCGTGCTGACGTGTTCGGCTCAACAACAACAAGGCATCAGGCTGACGCACCACACTGCTCACCATCTTGCTGGTGACTTCGGCAATAGGCTTGAGATCAACCACTCCGTTGACCTTCAACGTGTCAAACAGCCGGTGAAGTGCAATATCCGCATCATCCAGAAGACGTTTTGACGCCTTCGCTTCCTTTTTCAGGGTGGTCACTTCTTCGTAGCGAACCGGCTCACGGATCGTCAGCGGCGGCAACTGCAGGACATCACGGCCCTGACCTCTGCGGCCAGCCTTGCGGCCGAAACGGGGAGTGCTGTTTTCAGAGGCCTCATGGACACCGCGCACTTCGGCAACGTCCACCATCACCCACTTGCAGTGAGAAGCCAGGGCCCGAACATCGTCCTGAGACCGGACATGAAACCCCTGGATTGGGAAGGGAGTCTGGTGCCAGGGCCTGTCCAGGTCAGACACAAACATGCCCACTTCCAGATCATGCACCGCAATTTTCTTTTGCTGGACGCCCACAGGTCACCTCAATACGGAAACTTTTCGATGGCTACCATTTTGGCGGAGTGACCAACAGAGTCCATAACAGTTTGGTAGCACGAAGTAACCAGAGAGCGACGAAGGGTAACGTTTTAGCTCAGAAGGAAACAAAATGTAGGAGTGTGATGACGGTCACACGGCAACGTCAAAATGTGTCACTGTACGTCACACACCGAGTCATCGAATTCCGGCATCTTGGCGCGAAGGGAGCCACGCGGCGCTTTTCGGACATACACGGTATAAGGAACCGGAGAGGCCCGCAGGTAGTCGAGGTTACGTTTTTTGTCACCTGCCTGCACGGTCGTGGAAACCGGAGCACAGGAAACGAGGAGGTCAAGGCTGCCCCCAATTCCGGCAACTCTGGCTTGAGGATCGGAGGGTTCCGCCACCATACAGCGCACGCCCTCTGTGGCCAATTTGCCACTCGGCGCATGCAGGTCCTGGCCGGCCTCCCCGCATGCGCGGATACCTGGGCCACACTCTCCGGCTTGGGGATCAGCGCTGTCTCGCAACCGCCAGACCCGCTCACTGCATTGGGTTTCAACCCGAATCGCAGTGGCCTTGTCACTCGTAAACCACCAGTCCGGGTAATCTGCGCTTTGCCAAGACAGTCGGACTTGGCGGGGTTCACCGGCGGAGTTTTCGGCAGGGAACATCGCATAATGGGAATGATAAGAAGCACAACCGGAGGTGACGAAGGCGACTAATACCAGGCACAGCCGTTTCATGCTAGGCATCCCTGAGTTCGAACTGCAGCCCCAAGCCATCGTTGGTTCGTCGCACTATTACCATTTCGAGCACGGGTGCGGGTACGGGAAGGCCCTGCACCTGAACGCTCACCGTGTCACCAATGTTCGGCTCAAACGGTTCCGCATCAACGATAATAAACACGCCACCATCCGAAATATCCCGGGTGGAGAACATGAACTCACCCAGTTCCGGATGCACGACCTTCACTTTGGCGCTCATCGCGGTGCGGATGTACTCTCTTCTATCAATCCCTGCCATCGGCCTGCCCACTACTTTTTACATAGTTTTTATAGTCTTCCGAAGCATAGCACCATTTTCAATCAAATAGACCACCGATAATATTGACTCCGGCACTAATCCAAATGAGAATGGTTGACGTTTTAATTCCAAGTGCACTTTCGCTTAGCACAGCCACATCACCTGGTAACGAGGATACAACCATGCACATGAAGCTCGCAGCTGCTGCAGCCCTGACCTTGACGGCACTGCCCCTCAGCGCTTCCGCCGAGGGCGACGTCAACATCTACTCCTATCGCCAGGCCTATCTGCTGGAACCGCTTCTGAATGCCTTTGAGCAGGAAACGGGTATCGATACCAATGTTGTCTTTGCAAAAAAAGGCTTGGCCGAGCGACTGGAGCGTGAAGGCCGCAACAGCCCGGCCGACGTCGTGATGACGGTCGATATTTCCCGCATCAACGAACTGGTCGAGCGTGATCTCGTACAAGGCGTCGACAACGACGTACTCAACCAGAACATTCCAGAGAACCTTCGCCACCCGGAGGGTAAGTGGTTCGCGCTGACGACTCGCGGTCGTCTGATCTTCACCTCTAAGGAGCGTGTTGAGGAAGGCGAAATCACTACCTATGAGGAACTGGCCGATGACAAGTGGAACGACCGCATCTGTACACGGAGCGGGAAGCACCCCTACAACATCGCCCTGTTCTCCTCAATGCTGGCCCACCACGGCGAAGCAGACACCAAGGCCTGGCTAGAAGGCCTCAAGGACAACCTTGCCCGCAAGCCCCAGGGCGGCGACCGTGATCAGATCAAAGCGATTGCCGAAGGCGTGTGCGACATTTCCATTGGCAACAGCTACTACTACGGCAACATGCTGCAGGATGAAAATCAGCGCGGCATTGCCGAACAGGTTCGCCTGGTATTCCCGAACGCCGAAGGTCGCGGTACTCACGTGAACATCAGCGGCATTGCACTGACCAAGAGCGCGCCGAATCGTGACAATGCCATCAAACTGATGGAATTCCTGTCGTCGGCAGAAGCCCAGCGTATTTACGCGGAAGCTAACACCGAGTACCCGGCGAATCCTGACGTTCAACCGTCTGGCCTGGTCGCTGAGTGGGGCGAGATCAACCCGGACCAGCTGTCCCTGCAGGAAATCGCAAATAACCGCAACGCAGTAGTAAAGATGGTTGACCGCGTCGATTACGACGGCGAGTAACCGGAAGCGGGCCGGCGCCACATGCGGCGTCGGCCCTCATAATTCCCGGTCAATCTCGGTGAGTGACGTCTGTTCATTGCAGGCAGCACCTCAGCTGTCTACAATCGGCAGCCATTCTCATTTCGAACCAATCACAGGAAAGCTATGACCGAGGCCGTTAGCAGAGTTGACCCAGGGTTAACCGAACCCCTGCTGGCGAAGCGTACCTCTCGGCACTGGCTCATTGCCGCCTTCCTTACGACAACGATCGTGGCGTTGCCGGTACTCTCGGTTATCTTTCTCGCCTTTTTCCCGGAAGAGAATATCTGGCCTCATCTGCTGGATACCACCCTGCCCCGCTACCTCTCAACCACACTGCAGCTGATGCTTGGCGTGGGCGCACTGACACTGGTCATCGGGTTATCGTCTGCCTGGGCCGTCACCATGTGCGAATTCCCTGGTCGACGCTTTTTCGAATGGGCGATGCTGCTGCCCTTCGCCGTGCCGGCCTATGTCATCGCCTATGTCTATACCAGCTTGCTGGACTATGCAGGGCCGGTCCAAAGAAACTTGCGGGACTGGTTCGGCTGGGAGAATGCCAGCGACTACTGGTTCCCGGAAATTCGCAGCCTTGAGGGCGCCATCCTGATGATCGGCCTGGTGCTCTACCCCTACGTGTACCTGCTGGCGCGGGCCGCGTTCCTGGAACAGTCGCCTTCTCTGTTTGCGGTCAGCCGCAGCCTCGGGCACTCCGCTCTGAGCACCTTTTTCCGGGTGGTTCTTCCGATCGCCCGACCGGCCGTGGCGGTAGGCCTGTCTCTGGTTCTGATGGAAACCCTGAACGACTTCGGGACCGTGGACTTCTTTGCGGTCCAGACCCTGACCGCCGGCCTGTTCGACACCTGGATGAACCTGGGCAATCTGGGCGGCGCCGCCCAGATTGCGACCACCATGCTCATTTTTGTGGTTATCCTGGTCACTCTGGAGCGCTATTCACGACGCCGACAGCAGCAGTTCGCCGCACGCGACAACCGCGACCCCATCCAGC
The DNA here is from genome assembly GCF_016820575.1 of Marinobacter sediminum. Lineage (GTDB taxonomy): Bacteria > Pseudomonadota > Gammaproteobacteria > Pseudomonadales > Oleiphilaceae > Marinobacter > Marinobacter sediminum. Next base: position 1,243,361 of record NZ_JAEMQH010000002.1, read on the forward strand.
GCTTTACCATGTCTACCCCAAGACAATATGCATGTCTGGCGGTTTGTGCCATCCCCGTGTTGTTCGGATTCCTTATTCCCGGCTTCACCCTTGGCCTGTACGCCTGGGAATACTTCGGCGAGAGCTGGAACACCGATTTCATCCAGAACACCCTGAACAGCCTGTTTCTCTCCGGCACCGCGGCACTCACCACACTGCTGATCGGCATCACCCTGGCGTACAGCCGCCGGCTGCATGACACCAAAGGCATGCAGGTGCTCATGCGCCTGTCCAGTCTTGGTTATGCGATGCCGGGCGCCGTTCTCGCGGTGGGCGTTATCGTACCTCTGGCAGGCTTCGACAATTGGCTGGACAGCCTTGCCAGGGACGTATTCGGCGTGAGCACGGGGCTGCTCCTGAGTGGCTCTACCTTTGCCCTGGTATTCGCCTACACCGTGCGTTTTCTCGCGGTGTCGGCAGGCAGTGTCGAAAGCGCTTTGCAGAAAATCACCCCCAGCATGGACATGGCGTCGCGCTCACTCGGCCACACCCCGGGCAAAACCCTGGTGCGCGTGCATCTGCCGATGCTTCGCGGGACGCTGATGACGGCAGCACTGGTGGTGTTCGTGGATTGCATGAAGGAGTTGCCGGCTACGCTGATTCTACGGCCATTCAACTTTGAAACGCTGGCAACGTACGTGTACCAGTTTGCGTCTGACGAGCGGCTTTATCACAGTGCCTTACCGGCACTTATTATCGTGTTGGCGGGGATCGTTCCCATCATCCTGATGAGTCGTTCCATCTCCAAGACCAGAGCCATGGGTTAACCCTGACAGGCCTGCGTCTTACGAATTGACCCGGGAACGAACATCCTGAACCACAAAGCGGCCCTGAAACACAGCTACAGGCTCACGCTCGGGCTGAGTGTTTGGCTCACCGCAGAACACTTCCGCCGTCAGGTCCAGGCGCCCCTTGCCATGGCGGGCCAGGCTTTTCCGGAACCGGGGCGGAATCTCGCCCGCCGGCAACCGGCAAATCACATAGAAATCCTGATCAACAGGTTCCAGATAATCAATATTGCCGCTTTGCACCACAACCGCACCCGTTAGGCCCATGTCCGCCAGTGCCAGCTCTGTCAGGCCCCAGGCGGCGGTAACCGCAGCGGAGTAGACGCTACCTCCGAAACCCGTCCCTTGGTGGTTACGATTGGGCTGCAGGGGTGCCGAAAGCAACAGGGCGTGACCATCCCAGGAAATCAACCGAATGCCCAAGGCCTCCGACAACGGGATTTCGTTATTGATGCGTTTCTGGAAATGACTCAGCCGACTCATATCATCCTCCTGATCTTGTTCCAGTTTATTCCCACGCCCTGGGTTTCCCTATGCGACTTACGTCGGTTCCAGACCGCAAAAAGCCCGGCATGGCCGGGCTTTTTGAAGCACTCCAGGTGTCACCTTGGCATCACTGCCAAATCACCGCCTGGCGCTGTGCGTACCAGTTATCGACCTTCTCCTGATAGGCATCCTCGACCACATTCCGCTTCAGCTTCAGGGTCGGCGTCAGGAAGCTGTTTTCAATCGACCACTCATCACTAACCACGGTGATGAAGGCAAGCTGCTCATGGGGGTCGACAGTTTTGTTGACCTCCTGAATCAGGGCCTTGAAACTGGCCTCAAGCTCTTTGCGGAAGTTCTCATCCGCGGTTTTCGGACGAACCTCCTCACCAAGCATCACCAGGGCGTGGGGCTGGGTCTGATTGGCACCAGACACACACACCATTTCAATGGCAGCGTGGGACATCAGACGATTTTCAATGGGCGCAGGCGCGATGTACTTGCCTTTGCTGGTCTTGAAGATTTCCTTGATGCGACCGGTCAGCTTCAGACGGCCCATCTCGTCAATCTCGCCTTTGTCTCCGGTTTTAAGGAAGCCATCGTCAGTGAACGTTTCGCGGGTTTTCTCCTCGTCCTTGTAATAGCCCATCATGGTAGCCGGGCTCTTGACCAGCACTTCGCCCTGCTCACTGATTTTGACCTCCACACCCGGCAGCGCCTCACCCACATAGCCGGTGCGCGAGCGGCCCGGTTTATTCATGTGAGAGTACGCGAAGTTCTCGGACATACCGTAGCCTTCGAGCAACTCAAGGCCGAGGTTGCGATACCAATCGAGCACATCGCTGGACAAGGGCGCGGAGCCACTGCCCGCCAGCTTGACTTTGCTCAGACCCAGGCCCTTGAGGACCTTCTTCTTGATCAACTTATTGACCACCGGGATCTTCATTAACCGCTCCAGCTTCTGCTTGGGCAGTTTTTGCAGAACACCGTGCTGGAATTTCACCCACAGCCGGGGAACGGAGAGGAACAGCGTGGGCTGGGCGCGCTGAAGGTCCTGCACAAAGGTATCCAGGGACTCTGCGAAATACAGCTGGAAGCCGGTGTAAAGAGAGCCAAGCTCAACGAACGTCCGTTCAAACACGTGGGCCAAGGGCAGATAGGAAAGCATCCGCTCTTCCGAACCCACACCCAGGACTTGCGTTCCACCTTCAGCAGAAAAAGCCATGTTACGGAAGCTCAGCATGACGCCTTTCGGACGCCCTGTGCTGCCCGAGGTGTAAACAATGGTCGCCAGCTCGTCCGGATCGCGATGGGTATTTTCTTCCAGCGGCGGGTACTTGGCCACAATGTCGTCCCAAGATTCGAAATCGTTGGGCGGGCTCAGAGGGAAGGAAATGCAGCGCACTGACTCCGGCACCCCAGGCTTCATCATATCCCAGTCGTCGAGCTTGCCGACGAACAGCACATCGCACTCGGCGTGATTGAGGATGTAGTTGACGGTGTCGGAATTCAGGGTTGGATATAGCGGTACAGAAATGTGGCCGGCCATCCAGATGGCCCAGTCGGTCATGACCCATTGGGCGCAGTTCTTGGAGATCAGTCCAATCCGGCTTTTTTCCGGGAGGTTGAGCGACTTCAGATAAGCCGCAACACGCCGAGCCTCATCAACAGCTCTGCCCCAGGTATACTCCACCACTTTCCCATCACCAATTGGCTGGGTCATGTACAGGGAGTTCGCCTTCGCGTTCTCCCAGTGATAGACCATATCCAGGGGGAGCTTGTTTGTTGTGTCCATGAATCTTCCTTGCATTCGTTGTTCGAATTGTTGGGGGCTATTATTAGACTTTCGTAGGGTATTTCAACACACAATGCCCCGTCAAAGTGTGACACACGCAAAACTATTCCGGTTCGCAACTATCTCGTGCACTGCTCTCGTGCACTGCTTAATGCACTGCCCTTGCCAGAGCCAAGAATCCCTACCCAGAATACCGTCCGCCTGTGATAAACTTGCGCACCTTTATAGCTCTAAACACCAAAATAGCACTGAACATCAAAACCCTACCATAACCAGACACTGACTCGGAGACACAGGCATATGGCCAAGAGAACTCTGCGCACCCTGATTGGTGCAACACTGCTGGCAGCAGCAGGCCTGGTGCAGGCTCAGGACGTTCGTACCGTAGCCATCACCCAGATCGTAGAACATCCGGCATTGGATGCTGTTTATCAGGGCGTGAAAGATGAACTCGCAGCGCAGGGCTTCAAGGAAGGTGAAAACCTGAAGGTGATGCACGAGAGCGCACAAGGCAACTCGGCCATTGCCTCCCAGATTGCACGTAAATTCGTAGGTGACAGTCCGGATGTGATCGTGGCCATTGCAACCCCCTCAGCCCAGACGGTTGCAGCAGCAGCCCGCAACATCCCCGTTATTTTCTCTGCGGTTACCGATCCGGTCGGCGCCAAGCTGGTGCCCGGCCTCGAAGCGTCCGGCACCAACATTTCCGGCGTAAGCGACATGCTGCCGATCGACAAGCACCTTGATATGCTCCTGCGCGTCATGCCAGACGCCAAGCGTATCGGCACGGTCTATAACCCGGGTGAGGCCAATGCGGTTTCTCTGGTAAACCTGCTGGAAGAGCGTCTCGCCGCACGAGATCTGGAACTGGTCAAGGCTGCCGCCACTAAAACCTCAGAAGTGCTCGGTGCCTCCCGCTCCCTGGTTGGAGAAGTCGATGCCATTTATCTGACCACCGACAACACGGTGATCAGCGCTGTAGAAGCAGTGATTTCCGTGGGCGAGCGCGCCAGTATCCCAGTATTTGCCGCCGATACAGCCACGGTTTCCCGCGGTGCGGTAGCAGCCCTTGGCTTCAACTATTACAATCACGGCCGCCAGACCGGCGCCATGGTTGCCCGCGTTTTAAATGGCGACAAACCAGGCGATATGCCGGTTGAAACCATGGACACCCTGGACCTGTTCGTAAATCCCGCTGCCGCCGAGCGCATGGGAATTACCCTGTCGGATGACCTGATCCAGGACGCCAAAGAAGTCGTCAAGAACGACAAGTAACGCCCGACCAAAACGGGCGGACCCCAAAAGGGCCCGCCCGTTTTCTTTCACAGTGAATATTACCCATGCTCAGTGAAATCGCACTATACGGCGCCATTGAGACCGGTCTCATCTATGGCCTGGTCGCCTTTGGCATCTACATCTCGTTTCGGGTTCTCGACTTCCCCGACCTCACCGTGGATGGCAGCTTCCCACTCGGTGCGGCTGTTGCAGCCATGCTGATCATCGCAGGCTGGAACCCATGGATTGCTACCGGGGCAGCTATTCTGGCCGGTATGGCGGCAGGTGCAGTCACCGCCCTGCTCAACGTCAAGCTGAAAATCCTGAACCTGCTGGCCTCGATCCTGACCATGATCGCGCTCTATTCCGTGAATCTGCGCATCATGGGCCGACCCAACGTGGCCCTGCTGACCGAAGAAACGGTACTCACCCCCTGGTACAACCTGGACCTGGCCTACCACCATGTTCCTGTACTGCTGTTTGTGATCGTGGTGGCCGTATCCCTGATTCTGTTGTGGCGCTTCATGAAATCAGAGACCGGCCTGGCCATGCGTGCCACCGGCGCCAATCCGCGGATGGCCCGCGCCCAGGGCATCGCCACCGGTGCCATGATTGTACTGGGTGTAGCCTTGTCCAACGGCTTGGTCGGTCTGGCCGGTGCGCTGTTTGCCCAGAGCCAGGGCGCAGCCGATGTCACCATGGGCGTTGGCGTTATCGTCATTGGCCTGGCCTCCCTGATTGGCGGTGAAGCCGTCATTACCCCGTCAACCGTAGTGCGTGCCCTGCTCGCCTGCGTTATCGGTGCCATCATTTACCGCCTGGCCATAGCCTTTGCTCTGAATGCCGATTTTCTAGGCCTTCAGGCCCAGGATCTGAACCTGATCACTGCCGTACTGGTTACCCTGGCCATCGTGCTGCCCGGAGTCCGTACCTCTGTGATCGGCAAACTGACCCGCAACAAGGCCTGAGGAGGCGACATGATCAGTGCAAGCGATCTCCGACTTACCTTCGGCAAGGGAACGCCACTGGAAAACCCCGCACTCCGGGGCATGAGCCTGACGGTCAACCAGGGTGAGTTCGTCACCGTCATTGGCAGTAACGGCGCCGGCAAGTCCACCTTTCTTAACGCCCTCTCCGGCGAGGTGCTGGTGGACAGTGGCGAAATCATCGTCGATAACACCGATGTCACGAAGCTACCCACTCACAAACGCGCAGGCCAGGTTGCCCGGGTATTCCAGGACCCTTTAGCTGGAACCTGCGAGACCCTGTCCATTGAAGAAAACCTGGCATTGGCGATAAAACGCGGTCAACGCCGTGGCCTGACAGCTGCGGTCAAGAAACAGTATCTGGAGCAGTTCCGGGACAGCTTGTCGTCACTCAACCTCGGGCTCGAAAACCGCCTGGGCGACAAGATGGGGCTACTGTCCGGCGGCCAGCGCCAGGCCGTGAGCCTGCTGATGGCAAGCCTTACGCCGTCTAGCATTCTGCTGCTTGATGAGCACACGGCCGCACTGGATCCCAAGACAGCGGCATTCGTGCTGGAACTCACCACTCAGATCATTGAAGAACAGCAACTGACTGCCCTCATGGTCACTCACAGCATGAAGCAGGCCCTGGAAGTCGGCAGCCGTACCGTAATGCTGCACCAGGGACAGGTTGTGTTCGACATAGCCGGCAAGGAACGCGAAGGACTGGAAGTAAAGGATCTGCTCGGGCTGTTCGAGAAACAGCGCGGATTATCCGTGGATGATGACAGTTTGCTACTCGGCTAAAAGACTGGATAAGGGCTGGCTGGCGACAGCACGGGCTGCTCAATGCCTTTGAATCGCCACCGGCCCGATCCCGGCCCTTCCATAGCGTCCCCTCCTGAAATGATAAGTGCTTACCCGCCCATTTTTTAAACACAAGATGTAGTGTTTATGAATAATTACCCGCAAGCCGTGGTTTTACGGTGATTTTCACCGTTGCAACCGCAGGGCGATTGATTTTCTTAGCACCTCAACGCTATTCAATAGTTCCGATCTTCTTCACAGAACACAATATCCTGTTATACTTTTCGAAATTAAGCCTATATATAGGGCCCAGATTCGATACGACTGACCGCCGCCAGGCGGGCTTATAAACGGCCCCACCGGGCCAACAATAACGATCAGAGATAGATACCGGCACATCCAGGCGCTTTTTGTTCAAAAAACAACCACCATATATAGTGGTCGCTAACGCGCCAGGGGCAGAGCCGGTTTGTGAGAAATTCAAGGGGTGCAGTGCTGTCACAAGCACGGCGCTGTCAAAAGAAGACATACTGGAAATTCCGAGGGTGGCAATGAACGCTAAGGCACAGGCAGTGGTAACAACGATTCCGATGCAGGAAGCTTCACTCGACATCTGGAACAGCAAATATCAGCTGAAAACCAAGACTGGCGAGCCTGTCGACAAGGACATTAAAGCAACGTACGAACGCGTAGCGAAAGCCCTGTCCGAAGTAGAAGACAAGTCTGTACGCGAAAAGCACAAGAAAGACTTTGTCTGGGCCCTTCAGCACGGAGCCATTCCGGCCGGACGTATCACCTCCAACGCCGGCGCCGAAGCCCACAAGCCTGCCACCTCCACCATCAACTGCACCGTGTCCGGTTCTGTTCAGGATTCCATGAACGATATCCTGGAAAAAAACCACGAAGCAGGCCTGACCCTGAAAGCGGGTTGCGGCATTGGTTATGAGTTCTCCACGCTGCGTCCGAAAGGTGCCTATGTTGCCGGTGCCGGCGCGACCACATCCGGCCCGCTGTCGTTCATGGATATCTTCGACCGCATGTGCTTCACCGTGTCTTCCGCCGGTGGTCGCCGCGGCGCCCAGATGGCCACTTTTGACGTGCACCACCCGGACGTCATCGATTTCATCCAGGCCAAGCGTGAAGACGGCCGGCTGCGCCAGTTCAACCTGTCGCTGCTGATCACCGAAGACTTCATTGAAGCCGTTCGAAACGGCGATGACTGGCACTTGTCATTCCCGGTCACCCAGAAAGAAGTTGACGACGAAGGTCTGGATCTGACCGATGCCAGCCAGTTCGTGTACCGCGACTTCCCGATCCTCAAGGGTTACGTGGTCAATGAAGAAGGCAAAGTGGCGTGCCGGATATACCGCACTCTGAAAGCCCAGTTCATCTGGGACACCATCATGACCTCCACCTACGATTACGCCGAGCCTGGCTTCATCCTGATCGACAAGGTCAATCAGATGAACAACAACTGGTTCTGCGAGGACATCCGCGCTACCAACCCTTGTGGCGAGCAGCCCCTGCCTCCTTACGGCAGCTGCCTGCTGGGCTCGGTGAACCTGACTATGTTCGTGGACTACCCGTTCACTGACAAAGCCAGCTTTAACTACGAGAAGTACCGGAAGGTTGTGGGCATCTTCACCCGCATGCTGGACAACGTGGTTGAGATCAACGGCCTGCCGCTGGAAGAGCAGCGCCACGAAATCACCTACAAGCGTCGTCACGGCATGGGCATTCTGGGCCTGGGCTCCACACTGGCGATGCTCCGTATGCCTTACGGTTCTGAAGAATCCGTCCAGTTCACCGAAGAAGTGGTGCGTGAGATGGCCGTAGAGGGCTGGCGCCAATCCCTGGCCCTCGCCGAAGAAAAGGGTGTCGCTCCGATCATGGACGACGAGTTCGAAATCACACCCAAGATGCTGAGCAAGTGCCCGCAGCTGTCTGAGGACGGCTACAAGCTGGGCGACAAGCTCAAGGGCCGCGTCCTACACGCCAAATACAGCAAGTACATGCAGCAGATCGCCAGCGTTGAGCCGAAGCTGGTGGAAGAGCTGGCCGAGAAAGGCGGCCGCTTTACCCACCACACCTCGATCGCGCCGACTGGCACCATCAGCCTGTCGCTGGCCAACAACGCTAGTAACGGTATTGAGCCAAGCTTCTCGCATCACTACGCCCGGAACATCATTCGTGAAGGCCGTAAGACGAAAGAGAAAGTTGATGTGTTCTCCTTCGAGCTGCTGGCTTACCGCCACATGGTCAATCCGGGTGCAATGCCGTTCTCTGACGACGAAGACAAGAAGCTGCCGAGCTACTTCACCACGTCTGACGATGTAACGCCGTCTCAGCACGTAGATATCCAGTCTGCAGCCCAGAGATGGGTAGATTCCTCGATTTCCAAGACGGCCAATGTTCCGACAGACTTCGCCTATCAGGATTTCAAGGACATTTACCTGTACGCCTACGACATGGGTCTGAAGGGTTGCACCACCTTCCGATTCAATCCGGAAGCATTCCAGGGCGTATTGGTTAAAGAGAAAGATCTCGAGAACACCGAATACGAGTTCACACTGGATGATGGCAGCAAGGTGACTCTGAAAGGCAACGAGCAGGTCGAGTACGATGGCGAGATTCACAACGCCGCCAACCTGTTTGACGCTTTGAAAGAAGGCACTTACGGCAAGTACTGATCCGGGAACCCGACATAGGACAACGAACATGACAGTTAAAATCAGCAACAAAATCGTCGGCTACCGCGTTAAGAAAGCCGACACAGACAGCAACGCTGAAGCCAAGGCAACAGCGAGCCAGGAAACCAAGCCCGTTCAGATGAACGAACACATCGAACGGCCGGATTTCCTGCTGGGCACCACCTACAAGATCAAGCCGCCGATTGGCGAGCATGCGATGTACATCACCATCAATGACATCCTGCTCAACGAGGACACGGACCACGAAAGCCGTCAGCCCTACGAGGTGTTCATCAACTCCAAGTCGATGGAACACTTCCAATGGGTTATCGCCCTCACCCGCGTTATCTCCGCGGTATTCCGTAAAGGCGGCGACGTGACCTTCCTGGTGGAAGAGCTGCGCTCGGTGTATGACCCGAACGGCGGTTACTTCAAGAAAGGCGGTGTCTTCATGCCGTCGCTGGTCGCTGAAATTGGCGCCGTAATCGAGAAGCACCTGAAGGCCATTGGTCTGCTCGAAAGCGAAGAAATGAGCGAGACCACCAAGCGTATCCTGGCGGAAAAACGCGCTGAGTTCGAAGCCAGCCACACCACGGCTACAAACGACGACAAGGCCAGTGACTATCCAGCCAATGCCACCATGTGCGGCAAGTGCAGCACCAAGGCTGTCATTGTTATGGATGGCTGCGCCACGTGCCTGTCCTGCGGCGACAGCAAATGCGGCTAAACGACACGCCATGAAGCTGTAACCAAAAGGCCCGAAAGTAACCACTTTCGGGCCTTTTTCCGTTTAAAAAGGGAGGTTGCCCAGATGAAAACGATTGGCCTGCTGGGCGGGATGAGCTGGGAGTCCAGCCAGAGTTACTACCGCCTGCTGAACGAGGGAATCAAGAGCCGCCTGGGTGGCCTGCACTCAGCGCGCGTCATCCTCTACAGCGTGGATTTTGCCGAGATTGAGGCGTTGCAACACCAGGGGAACTGGGAGTCTACCGCCAACATCCTCGCCGAAGCCGCCCGGTCTACCGAGGCCGCAGGTGCTGATTTCCTGATGATCGGCACCAACACCATGCACAAGGTGGCGCCAGAGATCGCCGAGGCTATCAATATTCCGCTCCTCCACATTGCCGACGCAACGGCCCAGGCGTTGCAGAACGATGGCGTTAGCCGTGTCGGCCTGCTCGGCACCCGATTCACCATGGAGCAGGCGTTCTACCGCAGCCGCTTGGAGCGGGCGGGGATTGAAGTGCTGGTTCCAGACAAGGCCGAACGCAATGACATTCACCGCATCATCTACGAGGAACTGTGCCAGGGGCAGGTTTTGCCCAGCTCCCGAGAAAACTATTTAGCGACAATCGACTCCTTGGCCCATCGAGGCGCCCAGGCGGTCATTCTTGGCTGCACCGAAATCGGATTACTGGTTCAACCATCGGACACCTCAGTGCCGCTGTACGACACCACCGAAATTCATGCCGACGCCGCGGTCAGGCTCGCTTTGGGTGAGATTTGACGGAAGAGGGTTCACCTTCGAGCGCCCTCACCCGGGCTCTCACTCGTTCAAAATCATCGTCGCTGAACACCCCGTTTACGCCGGAAACGGAGGCCAGTTTCATCCCGTGTCTGAGCCCCAGCTTGTAAATCTCGCGGACTTTTTCCCACTCGATGTTCCGGCCCAGAGTGAAATTCTCAAAACGTCCCTCGAGCGCGAGAACGATGGTTTCAGCCAGGCAGGCATAGGCGATCCCCCGGGGCAAACCGATATCCTTCATCATGACGTCACCAGGTAACTGGATTTCACCGGATTCGATCACCAGCACGTCTGGCCGCTTGGCGACATCCGCAGCAGGAATATCCAGTGGCCGGGCGACATCGGTAATCACACAGCCCGGTTTCACCTTCATGATGTCCAGAATCTGCTTGCCCGCGCCCGACGTGGCGGTAACGATCATGTCCATATCGGCCACGTCCCGGTCGGCGGTACCCGCAACGTGGACCCGGGCCCCCGGCGTTTCTTGCTCAATGCTCTCCTTTAGAGCCAAGAGCTTGGCTGGCTCTGGTGCGGCCAGGTAGATTTCGTCCACCGCCTTGGCCAGTAATCGGGCACAGACAGAACCAATGGCACCCGTGGCACCCACTACCATCGCTTTCCCAGCCATTTTTCCACTCGGGCCTAAATGCACACGCCCAATCCGCTTCACGGCATCGTGGGCAGCCCAGAGCGCGCCAGAGGCGCTGTAGCTATTGCCCGTGGTAATCGGCAGTGGTGCCCGCTTGGCCACCGTAATACCAGCATCCCCCACCACCTTGGTGAAGGCCCCCAAACCCATGATCTGAGCGCCCAGTTTTTTTGCCAGCTTCGCCGCCGCCAGTAGCCGCGAATAAGTGAACTCCGGACCATGGGCCATGATCTCCCTGGGTGTGCCACCCACCGTTATTAACCAGCCCTCAACCTCGTCGCCGGTGGGCGAGCGAATGCCGGAAACCTTCGAATAGATAAACGGCGGTGAGTAAGCCACTGCCTTTTCCACCAGATTCATCACCGCCGGCGGTGAAATACTGGCGATCCAGTCCAGCGGAGGGGTTTTGGTCAGGTATTGCTGAGACAGGGGGTGAATCACGAACGCGAACCGGTTTACCCGGCGATAGCCGAGCGGATACAAGATGCGGGGTTTGATTCCGAGGGCCTCAATCACCCCCAGGTAATCGTCTGGTTTCAGTTGCCCGGGGCTGCGGGAGAGCACCGCACTGATCATGGCCTCCATTACGTTCATGCCCACTGGCCGATCATCCAGCCAGGGACTGTAATCGACCACCATTGCCACCCGCCGGGAGCGCATCCAGTCCAATCCGGACTCGGTCACCCGTGAAGTAATGATGGTTTTTCCATCCAGCAGTTTCTGACTGAAATTCGCAAGGTCAGCCATACCCGCCACAATGACATGGGAATTCTCAACAGCATGGTTCAGAGAATCCTTCACCAGCCCCTCCCCAAGTCGGTACAGAGGGCTACGCCGCATGCGGGTCAGGGTTGCGGCTGCGGCCGGCCGGAACAGTAGCGGCCCGGTCAAACCGGTGTAGGTCTCCAGTTGGCCCAGGCTGGTCAGCAATCGGGGCACTCCCAGGTCGATGTAGGGATCGGCAAACATGAGGTTGTCGGTATGCTCCGCGACCGCCTTGGCGATCCGATAACCCGCCTGGCCATTGAGGAATAGCACCCGTGCGTTATCAAAAAAATGGCCAAGTTCTGACTGCGTGTGTCGAATGGCCCATTCCTGCAGAATTCCCCGCAACCCGGCGCCGGTGGTCACTGGCTTGTCGGGCACGCAGGCTTCCAGGCGCTCGGTGTCCGGGTGTCGAAGCCGCTCCTTTCCGATCTGGTAGTGGTCATGCACCATGCTCAGGCCAATGGCATCGGCCTGATCCCGGACCGATTCGAGCAGCGCCTCGGCACGCCCCAGATCGCCGTCAGCGCCTAGCCGAATGACACGAAAGTTCTGGCCCAGAAATTCGGTCTCGATCTCATAGTCGAAATCTGAAGAGCCTTGGCTGACACTCACCACCGTTTTCATAGTCTGTATCGATCCTGATTCACAGCGTTATTAGGTTCAGGTTAAGCCAGGCTAGCGCTTTGTGCTTTAGCACAGATCAAATTTCAGTCATCCGCTAACCGTCTACACTAGTCAGGAGCACATGCGGAATCCTTCAGACTGACCCCGCTACGGAGGCATTAGCAATGAGTATTCAGGATGAACTCTCAGCCACTACCCAAAAGCTTATTCAGCCCGGCCAGGGGATTCTGGCCGCCGATGAAAGCCACCCGACCATTGCCAAACGGTTTGCCGCGGTCGGCGTCGATTCCAGCGAAGAAAAGCGCCGGGAATACCGCAGCCTGATCCTGTCTGCGCCGGGCCTGGGTGAATTCATCAGTGGCGTAATCCTGTTCGAAGAGACGCTCAACCAGCAAAGTCTGGATAACGTACCGATCCCGAAAATGCTGGAGGCTCAGGGTATTGTGCCGGGCATCAAGGTCGACAAAGGCAAACAGCCATTGATCAATGCGCCGGGCGATGAAATCACCGTGGGTCTGGATGGTCTCGAAGACCGGCTGGAGATCTACAAGAACGCCGGCGCCCGGTTTGCGAAGTGGCGCAACGTGTTCCACATATCAGACACCCTGCCCTCCCGCCAGGCTGTCGAAGCCAACGCCGAGGTCCTGGCCCGCTACGCCGCGATCTGTCAATCCATCGGCATCGTGCCTATTGTTGAGCCCGAAGTGCTGATCGATGGCGACCATAGTCTGGCGCGGTGCGCGGAGGTCAGTGAAGTGGTTCTGCGGGAAGTGTTTAACGCGCTGGCCCGGCATCGGGTGCAATTCGAGTACATGATCCTGAAGCCGAGTATGGTTACTCCCGGCAAGGATAGCCCCAAGGCCAGCCCGGAAGAAGTGGCGGAAGCAACCGTTTCAGTGTTCCGACGGGTGGTGCCTGCAGCGGTCCCCGGCATTAATTTCCTGTCTGGCGGCCAGACACCGGAGGAGGCGACCCTGAATCTGAACGCCATCAACAGCGTGGGAATCCAGCCTTGGGAGCTGAGCTTCTCCTACGGCCGAGCCCTTCAGGAACCGGCCCAGAAAGCCTGGGCTGGCGATCTGGGCAACGGCCCTGCAGCTCAGGACGCCATCTTGAAGCGGGCACGGCTCAATGGAGCCGCGCGCTCAGGCACCTACAGCCCCGACATGGAGCACTAAATTCAGTCGCAGCCCTGCGTGCAGTCTGCGTCGCCATTAAAAGCCATGGTGCGTCCACTCAGGGGGACGTACATCGGCACTTTCACCAGCTCTCGGAACTGTGCGGTACGGGTGCCCTGCCTAAGCTTGCCACCGTCGGTGGCCGGCTCGTTAGCATGGGAGGCAATAACGGCCTTTGGCTCAATCAACTCATTAATGACATAAGCCGCCTCTTTAGGGCCGGTGGTGTAGGTGTCACCAATGTTCATAACCACCAGTTCGGCGCCGTAGTGATTTTTCACCACCAACTCCTGCTCCGCGGTAATACCGGTATCCCCTGAAAGATAAACCACCAGGCCGTTAGAGAAGGTCAGGACATAGCCGGTGGGCGGCCCGACGCTCGCGCCAACACCTGCTGCCTTGAGGTATTCTGCGAGCGGTCCAGTCAGGAAACTGGGCGACACACCATTACTGTGCACCGCTGGCACGGTGGTCATGGCCACGCCACCCAACTCCTGCTCGGCGCCGAAGCGCACCAGCATGGAGTTCCCTGCATCACCGCCAGCCTCACGCAGTTTAGCGCTAAAGAACGCCGGCATTTCGCTGCCAGTAAGGATCTTGGCCTGCTTCTTTACAGCGATGTCTACGGTATTTGATTGTGGCAGGGTGGACACGGAGGTATCCGGAGCGGCACAGGTGCCAGCGTTAGTCTTGGCAATACGGGCATCGCCAACGTGATCGCCATGCATGTGCGACACCAGGACCACATCAATGTCCCCAAGCCGGGGATCATCCGGCCCGGCCACGGTGCGCCCGGCATCGTACAGAATCCGGGTGCCGTTGGGATCCTCGAACACCAGGGCCCGGTCGCGACTGCAGAACTCACCGTCGTGGCTGCCTAGCGGCGTCACCTTTACATCGCCCTCAGCCGCGCCTGCTCCGGCGACCAGCCCAATTGTCAGGGTCACACAGCCCGCCATTGTGGCGAGCGCACGTCGTGATAATCGATCAAACATGGGTATTCCTCCCTGGTGGATTATTCTTCTACAACCACAACAGTTACGAGCCTCAGCCCGCTTCGTACCAGTGTAGTTGGCAACCAGGGAGGAAAAGCGATCGCAGGAAGATTAAAGGATCATCAGGCGGCTCGAATACCGGAGCTGTCTGAAACAGCGCCCTGTTCCAGGCACGCCATCATCGGAGCGACTTCCCGAATCTTTCTAGCCTGGGGCCAGATTGCCTCAGCTTCGGTGAAGCCCAGCCGGAGGAAATTCATCCATTGTTTTATGCGCCCGGTTACGTAGCGGTCTTCCAGCCAACCTTGCAGGACTTCGGCGTACTCCCGAACTAGAGCAACTGCCTCCGGCCAGGTCATGTCAGCAATCTCGTCACCACGCTGGCTGGCTTTGATTTTGCGGGCCAGATCAGGCCGGGCAATCAGCCCTCGACCGATCATGACATCGTCACAGCCAGAAACCTCGCGGCACCGCCAGTAATCGTCAACGGTCCAGATCTCGCCATTGGCAATCACCGGGGTTGCCACCGCGTTACGCACTTTCGCAATCTCTTCCCAGTAGGCCGGCGGCTTGTAGCCATCAACCTTGCTCCGGGCGTGAATTACGATTTCGGCCGCACCGGCTGCTTCCAGGGCTTGGCCACAGGCGACGCCCATGGAGCGGTCGTCGTAGCCAAGCCGCATCTTGGCAGTTACCGGAATAGCGTCTGGCACCGCCCGGCGCACGGCCGCAGCAATTTCGTGCATCAGCTCGGGTTCCCGCATCAGTACGCAGCCGCCTTTGTGCTTGTTGACGGTTTTGGCCGGGCAGCCAAAGTTAATGTCCACCTGGGTTGCACCAAGCTCAACAGCCCGGGCGCCGTGCAACCCCATCTGCTTGGGGTCAGAACCCAGCAACTGCAACGCCACCGGCGTACCGACCCGGGTCAGCGACTGGTTGTAGAGTTCGGGTGCGTACTTGTAGAAAACACGGGGGGGCAGCATGCCGTGGGTCACGCGAACAAACTCGGTAACGCACCGGTCTATGCCGCCAACTTTGGTCAGCGTTTCACGGATGGGTGCATCTACCAGCCCCTCCATAGGGGCGAGGATTACTCGCATGTCGGCTCCGGACGTGGTTAAAGATTGAGCGGGCCGGCATTGTAGTCAGTTTTTGGGACAGAATGAAGCGTGGCAAACCACGCCAGGGGCCTACTGGGACATCGCGTAATTGACGCAGTAATCCGCCAGCACCTTACTTTGTTGTTGCCATTGTTCGGACCAGGACGCCATCCAACGAACCATCACACAACTCCCTTTCCAGTGTGGATACTCGAAGAATAGTCAATGCTCAGCCACTGTGGGAAATAAAGGAAAGAAAAACTAACGGTAGGTATTAGCTATCAAAGCCGCTCGATGCCTGCAAACTTGCCCTGACCATCGAACAGGATACGGAAGGATCCGCGCACACCATCGCGCAGGTAAAAACGGGAGAGAATACGGGCCGGGAAACGGACAGAACGTCCGTCCCGGGCCGTGGTGTGAACGTCGGTGGCAACGCCCTGATAGAGTTTGATCCACTCATCAGGACTGATGCTGATGTCCACAATAATCTGCTGCATAGGGCTTAGTTAGCCAGTTCCAGCAACAGACGGTTTAGGCGGGTGACATAAGCGCCCGGGTCTTCCAGCTGCTCGCCACTGGCCAGGGTAGCCTGATCCAGCAGTACCGCAGACAGTTCGCCAAAGCGCTCCTCGCCCTTTTCATTTTCCAGGCGCTGAACCAGCGGGTGGTCCACGTTGATTTCAAAGATTGGCTTGCTGTCCGGCACTTTCTGACCAGCAGCTTCCATGATCTTCTTCATCTGGGCACCCATGTCGAAGTCGCCCACAACCAGGCACGCCGGGGAGTCAGTCAGGCGGTTGGTCACACGAACTTCCTGCACTCGGTCGCTCAGCGCTGTCTTGATGCGCTCGAGCAGATCCTTGTGCTCCTCGGCAGCCTCTTCTTTGTGCTTCTTGTCCTCTTCGGTCTCTACTTCGCCAAGATCGAGGTCACCACGAGCAACGTCCTGGAACTGCTTGCCGTCGTACTCGTTCAGGTAACCCATCATCCACTCGTCGATGCGATCCGACAGAATCAGCACCTCGATGCCCTTCTTGCGGAAGACTTCCAGATGCGGGCTGCTCTTGGCGGCCATGAAGTTGTCAGCAGTGATGTAGTAGATCTTCTTCTGACCATCTTTCATCCGGCCGATGTAATCGTCCAGAGACACTGACTGGGCACTTTCGCCGGTGTGGGTGGTGGCAAAGCGCAACAGGCCGGCAATCTTCTCTCGGTTGCTGAAGTCTTCTGCCGGGCCTTCTTTTAGCACGGTACCGAACTCACCCCAGAACTTCTGGTAGTGCTCCGGATCCTTCTTGGCCAGCTTGGACAGCATGTCCAACACCCGCTTGGTCAGTGCGGTGCGGATGCTTTCCACGGTGCTGTCGTTCTGGAGAATCTCACGAGACACGTTCAGGGACAGATCGTTGGAATCAATCACACCCTTGGCAAAGCGCAGGTACAGCGGTAGGAACTGCTCGGCGTCGTCCATGATGAAGACACGCTGAACGTAAAGCTTCAGGCCACGCGGCGCTTCGCGGTTGTACAGGTCAAACGGCGCACGAGCCGGGATATACAGCAGGCTGGTGTAGTCCAACTTGCCTTCCACCTTGTTGTGGGACCAAGTAAGCGGGTCCTCAAAATCGTGCGCGATGTGCTTGTAGAACTCTTTGTACTCTTCGTCTTTGATCTCGGTACGCGGCAGTGTCCACAGCGCAGTGGCATCGTTGACGGTTTCGTCTTTGCCCTTCTCTTCCTCGTCTTCCGACTCGGACTTCATGACGACCGGGAACGAGATGTGGTCAGAGTACTTCTTCACAAGGTTGCGAAGACGGAAGCCATCGGCAAATTCGCTGGCGTCTTTCTTCAGGTGGATAACAATCTCGGTACCCCGGTTCTCGCGGTTCACCTGCTCGATGGAGAACTCGCCGTCGCCCTTGGACTCCCAGTGCACGCCCTCTTCGGCTGGCGCACCGGCACGGCGGGTAAAGACGTCTACCTTGTCGGCGACGATAAAGGCCGAGTAGAAACCCACACCAAACTGACCGATCAGCTTGCTGTCCTTTTTCTCATCACCGGACAGCTGCTTCAGGAACTCTGCGGTGCCGGAACGAGCAATGGTACCCAAGTTCTCGATCACGTCGTCACGGCTCATGCCGATACCGTTATCGGCCAGCGTGATGGTGTTCGCCTCTTTGTCGTAGTCGAGGCGGATCTTCAGTTCCGGATCGTTTTCGTACAGACCATCGTCTTTCAGTGCCGCGAAACGCAGTTTGTCTTCGGCGTCTGAGGCATTTGAAATCAGCTCACGAAGGAAGATTTCCTTGTTGGAATAGAGGGAGTGGATCATCAGGTGAAGCAGCTGCTTCACTTCGGTCTGAAAACCCAGGGTCTCTTTTTGCGACTCAACCGTCATGGCTTATGTGTCTCCTACATTCAACGTTTGGTGAGGACTCGGGTGCGCAAAACTTTCCAGAACACGCTGTAAATACATCCCTGTACGCTCGGCTCCGCCATCCATGGCTCCGCACGGTTCTGGAAAGCCCTGCGCACCCGTGTCATCCGACTACGGAATTAACTTGCAGACAAAAGTGGGGGCATGCCGGGGCATTTCAAGCCCCGGTATCGGAGGGAGATTAGTCTTCGAGGAGAAAGTGCGCCCGAGCCGTGGCAATGGGCTGAGCACGGGATTTCTGCCAGGCGGTGACCATCACATTCGCAACACGGTTACCCTGTCGGGTAAGCCGGCATTCGGCGTAAGTTTCGCGGTTCAGGCCTGCCCGCAGGTAATCCAGGGAGAAGTCGACGATACGCGGCATTCGCATGCTGTCCTGGGACATCATCAGGTAGATCGCGGCCGAGAGTTCCATGAACCCACCGATGACCCCACCATGAATGGCAGGCAGGATGGGATTGCCGATATTTTCCTCTTTCTTAGGCAGGCGGAAAATCAGGTCGTCACCGAACTGATCGCACTCCAGACCAATGAAGGTGGCATAAGGGATACTCTCCAAAAAACGGGTGAAATCCCCGGTTTCACGGGTGTGACGATAGATCTCCGGATCGGTCATTGGGCACCTCCGGTAATCAGGTCACGGTAATGCTTCGGCGTTGCTTCCTGGCCAATGCGCATGAAAGTACCCACGCAGTTGGCAATGGTCTCAATTTCGTTCAGTTCAGCACCGCCCTGCTCGTCGCACTTCTGGTAGGCCTCACACCGGGTAAAAATGATGTTGCGGGTAACCTTGTAGGTTTCGGCGCGGGCGTAGACCGGCTTGTGGGGTGCTGCAGGGCGCATGTAATCCACCCGCAAATCCAGCGTTGGACACAGCTCGAACTCGTCCAGAGCGCACAGGATTACCGAGCCGGAGGTTGTGTCCATCAGGGTGGTAATGGCACCGCCATGGATAACGCCGGTATCCGGGTTACCAATAATACGATCGCTGTATGGCAGGCACAGCGTCAGGCTGCCTTCCCTGGCCTCAATTACCGACAGGCCAAGTTCCTTGGCCTGTTTCAGGGTGTCGATAAACCGGGCAACCCGGTCTAGTCGGATGTCGTCATTCATTGAGAGCGAACCTGTGGATCAAAGATTTATTTGGGTGTTTTCTCGGCTTTGGCTGGCGCTTCTTCGTCAAACACCTTCCCGGAACGCAAAGCGCCGAGGGCGTCAGAGCAGAACTCCCGCCGATACAGAACCACCACCACCAGTGTGGACCCGGCAATGAAGACCAGCGGGTGTATAAACCAACCGACAACCGCCATGGCGTAATAGTAGGATCTCAAGCCAAGGTTGAAAGCGTCGCCAGCCAGGTTGCAGACATTGCCCGCACTGCGCGCGAAGGCCTCGCGCCCGGCAGGGCTGGTCTTGGTGTCGTCCGGTGGCGGCGCGCTGCCCACCATCACGGACACGAAGTTGTACATCCGCATGGACCAGGTGAACTTGAAGAAAGCGTAGATGAACACCACCAGCAACAGCACCATCCGGAGCTCCCAGATTTCACGGCTGGGCAAGGTGCCGAATGGCAGGGTGCTGAATACCTCCATCACTTCCTGGGTATAACCCAGGGCGGTGATGATACCCGCCAGGATCAGAAGACAACTGGACGCGAAAAAGGCACCATTACGCTCAAGGTTACCCACCACCGAAGCATCTGCGATGCGGTTTTCACGGCGTAGCATCACACGCATCCAGTCTTCCCGATACATATCCAGCGTATTAGAAAGGCACGGACGGTCACTTGCCCGACGCCGGGAGTACACGGTGTACCCCAGCCAGCAGGTCAGAAACCAGAGCAACGCAATTACTTCGAGAATATTACCCATAGGCCGCCTTTGGTAGAAAATGCACAATCAAATGGTGCTGGAACAGGCACTTATAATACGCTAAGGGCCTTTACGTCACCAGAACGACGGGGGATTTTCAGGCCGCCCCAGCCATGCAATCATGTAGCTAACGTGAAGGACACGATGAGGCGATAAGACTCCGATCTGTCCGCCTGGAAGCCATTCAAAAAGGGAGTTTCGTGTGAATCAGTACCTCTTGCAACGCTGCATCGCCCCGGTAGTGGTGGCGCTGTCGCTGACCGCTTGTTCGGTCAATCCGGTTACCGGTGAAAAACAGTTATCGCTGATCCCGGAAAGCCAGGAACTGTCCATGGGCGCGGAGCAATACACCCCGACCCAGCAAACCCAGGGTGGTCAGTTCTACATGGATCCGGAACTCGCTCTTTATGTTCGCGAGGTTGGCCAGAAACTGGCGGAGGTCAGTGACCGGCCGGATTTGCCCTATGAGTTTGTAGTGCTGAACAGCAGCACGCCGAATGCCTGGGCGCTGCCCGGCGGTAAAATTGCCATTAACCGGGGCCTGCTGACCAAGTTGGACGACGAAGCACAGCTGGCCTCCGTCCTCGGCCATGAAATTGTCCATGCCGCTGCCCGTCACAGTGTTCAACGTATGCAGCAAAGCATGTTGATCAGCGCCGGCGTTGCCGGCCTGGGCTTTGCCCTGTCCGACAATGAGTGGGCTGGCGTGCTGATGGGCGGTGCGGCGCTGGGCGCCCAACTAGCGCTGGCGCAGTACAGCCAGTCGGACGAACTTGAGTCCGA
Source organism: Marinobacter sediminum (assembly GCF_016820575.1). Lineage (GTDB taxonomy): Bacteria > Pseudomonadota > Gammaproteobacteria > Pseudomonadales > Oleiphilaceae > Marinobacter > Marinobacter sediminum. The sequence goes on from NZ_JAEMQH010000002.1 coordinate 1,264,136, forward strand.
CTACTACGGCATCCTGTATATGAAAAAGGCGGGCTACGACCCCACCGCCGCGGTTGAACTGCAGCAGCTGTTCCTCGAGCTGTCAGAAGGTCGTGATAGCAGCTTCATTCAAGGCATGTTTGCCACACACCCGCCGTCAGCAAAACGGGTTCAGCGAAATCGGGAACTGGTCGACGAGATTGGAGTTGGCGGCTATCGGGGCGAGGATGTCTACGAGCGCAAGCTGGCGACCCTCCGCAAACTCCAGCCTGCCTATGACGCCCACGACGAGGCCCTCAAACTGGCCTCGGACGGCAATATGGACGCAGCCCTGAAAAAGGTCAACGAGGCCATTCGACTGGCCCCGGATGAGGCCATGTTCTATACCCTGCGCGGCCGGATCTACAACGAGCAGGAGAAGCTGCAACAAGCCTCAGACGATTTCGACAAGGCTGTATCGCTGTACCCGGAAATGTTCGTGTATAGGATCTATAACGGTCTGAATGCGTTGGAGCTGAACAACCTCGATAAGGCCCGCACTAACCTTGAGCGCGCCAACCAGGTGGTACCCACTTCTATCGCTTACCTGCGCCTGGGCGACATCGCCGCGCGGCAGAACCGCCGGGACGAGGCCATCGCCTATTACGGCAAGGCAGCCGAAGCAGGCGGTGAGATCGCCAAGGAAGCCCAGCAGAAACTCGAGGCGCTCAGAAACTAGGCCCCAAATTGAACGAAACGAATTGAGCAAAAAGAGCCGACGGAGCCCCTCCGCCGGCTCTTTTTTTACGGTTTCTCCATGAGTTGACCGCACTGACGCCCATTACCTGTCATCACTACATTGACTTTTAGAGCAATAACTCTAAAAATCAGATTACACAAACAACAAGTGGATGGCAGCAATGCTGGCGAAACGTATCCAACCAATGGTATCCCAGGCTCGACGCCTGTATGTCGAGCTGATGTTCCAGGTAATGGGACGGGCCCTTCAGGCCGTGAGTGAAGTCGATGATGCAGTAAAAAAAGAGACCCAGGCCCTGCCAGCGGGTTTCCTTTTCGAAATGATGGTGATGCCGAACGGTCCGCGTCTGATTGTGGAACATACCGGTCTGGGACGCCTTCATTACCACGGCGCCTCTGCGCCCCGACCGGTCGATCTGTCGATTCAGTTCAAGCACATCGCCCACGCCTTTCTGGTTCTGTCGTTTCAGGAGAAGACGGCGGTGGCCTTTGCCAATGACCGAATGCTGGTAGACGGCGACATCAGTTACGCCGTGCGCATGACCCGTGTGCTGAACCGGCTGGAATCGTTCATTCTGCCCAAACTCATTGCCGAACGAGCAGTCAAGGAATACCCCAGCAATCTGCACCTGCCGCACAAGCTGATCAGTGCAGTGCGAATCTACCTGAAAGTTGCCACTAATTTTGTTGAGACGGTGAGAGCGTAATGACCCAAAAATATTATGAGTTCTTCTGCCCGGTCAAAGTCATCGCCGGCAAATCCGCCCTTGAGCACATTCCCTACGAGCTCACGGGTCTGGCCGCAAAGCGGCCAATGATCGTGACCGACAAGGGCGTTCGGGCAGCGGGCTTGCTGGATCCGGTCATCGCCGCCTGTGAAGAGAGTGGTCTGGAGATCGTCACCATTTACGATGACGTGCCGCCGGATTCCTCCACAACCGTAGTTCGGGACATCGCCGGCATCTATCGCCAGGAAAAGTGCGACTCGATCATCGCCGTAGGCGGCGGCTCTGCCATCGATACTGGCAAGGCCGTAAACATTCTGGTATCTGAGGGTGGCGATGACATCGCCAAGTACAGCGGTGCCGGTGTTATCAAACACCCGCTGAAGCCGTTCTTCGTGGTGCCCACCACTGCCGGCACCGGGTCTGAGGTAACTTCCGTTGCCGTCATCACCGACGAAGCCAAGGGCGTGAAACTGCCCTTCACGTCGTCGTTCCTGCTGCCCAATGCGGCCATCATTGATCCCCGCATGACCCTGACCCTGCCACCGCACATCACCGCCGCAACCGCCATGGACGCCATGACCCATGCCGTTGAGGCGTTCACCTGCATGGCCAAGAATCCGCTCAGCGATGCCTATGCCACCGCTGCCGTGAAGAAAGTCAGTCGGTCGCTGCTGTCCGTCATGGACAACCCGAAAGACGTGGATGGCCGACTCGAACTTGCCCAGGCGTCCACCATGGCCGGCATTGCCTTCTCCAACTCCATGGTTGGTCTGGTGCACGCCTTGGGCCACGCGACCGGCGCTATCTGCCACCTGCCCCACGGCCTGTGCATGAGTCTTTACCTGCCGTACGTGCTCGAGTACAACCTCGAGACCATACGCGAACCGCTGGGCGACTTACTGCTGTCACTCGAGGGCCCTGAGGTGTTCTCGGCAACGCCAGCAGCCCGCCGGGCCGAAGCCAGCATCTCGGCGCTGCGCAAGCTGCGGGACCAACTGCACAAGCGCTGCCAGTTGCCCCGCACACTCAAGGAAACCGGTAAGGTCTCCGAAGACCAACGAAACCAGATTGCAGAGATGGCCCTGGACGACGGTGCCATCATGTTCAATCCAAAAGAAGTTTCCCTGGAGGACGCCCGAGCGGTATTGCAACGGGCCTGGGCCTAATCTCCTCCCGCCAGGGGCCTTATCCGGTCCCTGGCTCCCTATCATTGAAGTTTCCCCGCAAAAACGTGACACTGATTCCTACACTGGCAGGACGGCCGGACACTTTCCAGTAACAAGGGTCCAGCATAATGATGAGAAATCGGTCGAACCGACTGGCCTATTTCCCACAACTGGTTATTACCTTCGTGTGGGTCTTGGCCCTCAGCTTTAACACCAGCGCGGCCTCACATCAGAAAACCTTCCGCTTCAACGTTTCTCCTAACGGCTATCCACCGTACCTGATTGTTGAGCAGGAACAGCCTTCCGGAATTATTTGGGATGTCGTCTCACTGATTGGTCAGCGACTAAACTATAACGTCGTGCCCAAAAAAGTACCCAGAAAGCGCGTCGACCAGATGTTGCTGGACGGGGTGATAGACGGAACCTCACGAGCCCGTGAGTGGACCGAAAACCCCAACCGTTTCCTGTTCACCGATTCGGTGGTGCCCATTGAAGAAGTGTTCTTTGTGCCCAGGGAATCGAAGCTGGAATACCGATCCCCGCAAGATCTTTATTCGAAAACCGTGGTGACCCACCTGGGCTATCACTATCCGGAACTTCAGGTTCATTTTGATGCGGGAAACATCCGCCGTTTCGATGTTCCCAAGGATCAGGACATGTTTACTTTTGTCCTTCACGGAGACCGGTTTGACGCCGCTGTCGCCGACCGGCTAGTAGGCCAGTGGATACTTAAAAAACAAGGTCTTCAGGACCAATTCCGGAGCACTCGCCGGGGCATTAGCCAGGTTGATTTTCGGATCATGCTGCGGAAAGACTCGAAAGCGTTTGTTGATGCCTTCAATGCAGAGTTAAAGAGCATCCGCGAGAACGGCGAACTGGACGCCATCCTCGCGAAATATCGCTAGCCTGCCGATTACTCCAGCCGACGAAGCAACAACATCGGCGACACATTCAGCACCGGGCGCAATTGCCAACGGCCAAAGAACGCCAGCACCAGGGCGCTGATCAGCGGCACCGGCAAGACCACCTGCCAGTGCCAGCTGAATGAGCCCTCAAACATCCGGAACTGCAACGCCCAGACCGCGACTTCCGCGGCCGCGACACCCAACACCCCGGCGAAACCACCCAGCAGGGCAAACTCCAGCATCGTACTGCGCACCAACAACGACTGCCGGCCGCCCAAGGTCCGAAGCAAGGCCCCCTCTCTCTGCCGGTCATGCAGGGTGGCACTCACCACGGCCGCCATCACCACCAGTGCCGCAGCCAGAATCAGAGCCAGTATCGCCTCGATGGCCTGAGTGACTTGGCGAACGATCTGCTGGATGCGGTCAATGATGTGATCAATCTCCAGCACCGAAATGGTCGGGAAGCTCCTGGAGAACGCATTCAATGCCGTCTTCTCATCCGACGGCAGATAGAAACTGGTGATCCAGGTGGCCGGCATGTCGGTCAGGCCGCCATCCGGAGGAAACGCCATGTAAAAATTGGGCTTCATGCTATCCCATTGCACGGTGCGGATGCTGGTAACCGGTTCCGTTACTTTTTCCGAGCCGATGGTGAACGTCAACCGATCACCCAGAGCCAGACCCAGTTTCTCCGCCAATTCGGCTTCAACAGAAACCCCATCAACGTCACCTTGGCCAAACCACTGGCCCTGCACGATCTCGTTATCCTCAGGCAACGCCGACATCCAGGTCAGGTTCAGTTCACGGTTAAGGGCGCCAATTCGCTCATCCTTGCTGACCGCTTCCTTGACCGGCTCGCCATTGAGCTCGGTCAATCGGCCCCTCACCATAGGGTATAACTGGTTTAGCGGTTGTCCGCGCTCCTGCCAGAACGCACCAACCTCTTCCACGGCATCCGGCGCGATGTTGATCAGGAAATGGTTGGGGGCGTTTTCCGGCAGTTGCGCCTGCCAGTCGTTCAGTAACGATGTGCGCACCAACACCAGGGTTGCCGCCAGCATCAGCGTCATGGCAAAAACGGCCATCTGCGACAGGCTGGCCCGACGGTGACGATACAAACCCACAAGTGCCAGGCGCCAGGCATTGCCGCCGCCCCGTACTTTGCGTAACAGGGCAACCAGAAGCCAACCCAGCAGTCCGAGCGCGCCCAACAGCAACGCAAGACCAGCTAACAGCGACACCACCAGGCTAATCTCGCCGGCATACAGCCAAACCAGACCAAAAACCGCAAGGATGGCAATCGCTGCATCCGTCAAAGCACCACGTCCCGCCTCTCCGGGCTGGCTCCGAAGCACTCGCATGGCCGGCACATCCCGCAGCCTGCGAATGGGGGGGTAGGCAAACGCAAACAGGGACACCAGCGCAGTCAACAACGCCGGGATCAGGGCCTGCGGCGACAGGTGGAATTCAACCGGTCGCTCCAACACCTCACTCAGCAATCGGGTAAGCAGCCAGAACAACGGCAGGGCCACCATCAAGCCGCCCACCACGCCAGTTACGCCCCACAGCACCAGTCGGCGCAGATAGAGTCGGCCAATGCCGCGGCTACGCACACCCAGGGTTTTCAGTAGCGCGACGGTGTCCCGCTGCGCCAGCGCGTATTGTCGGCTGGCCACCGCCACGGCCACGGCCGCAAGCAACACCGCAAGGCTGCCACCCAGTAACAAGAAGCGCTCAGCGCGTTCCAGGGACCGAGAGAAGGTCTCGCCATCGCGAACGCCCTCCCACTCGTGGCTGGGCTCCAGACGCGGCTCCAGCCATTGGTAATAGTCTTCAATAACCGTGTCGTCGCCGGCAAACAGGTACACATACTCGACCCGGCTGCCTTCCTGAATCACACCGGTAGAGGTCACGTCGTCGACGTGCATCATTACCCTTGGAGCCAGCGCCGACAGCCGGAACCCTCCATCCGGTTCCCGCACCAGCAACGACGACACTTTGAGATTCCGGTTACCCACTTCCAGAGAATCGCCGATTTCCAGCTCCAACAGGCGCAGCAATCTCGGATTGATCCACACCTCGCCCGGTGGAGGCCCCGAGCGTACCAGCTCTCTGGGCTGCTCCGGAGCAGCCTGGGTTTCAATTTGGCCGCGCAGGGGGTATTCATCGCTGACCGCTTTCACCGAAACCAGCTGGAATCCGCCGGCGCCAAAAACCATGGTGGAAAACTCCACCATGCGACCGGTCTCAAGCCCACGAGACTGCGCCTCGGTGAGCCAGTCAGGCGGTATTTCCCGGCCATTTTCCGCCTCCAGCTGACGGTCTGCCGCCAAAAACGAACTTGCCGACGACACCAGAGTGCGCTGCAACTGCGCCGCAAACAGCGCGATGGTGGCGACCGTGGCCACGGCAATGATGAGTGCTACCAGCACCACCCGTACGTCACGTTCGCGCCAGTCCCGGCGCACTGACATTAATTTCCGTGCAGCGGCCATCAGTGGGTCAACTCCTCGACCGCCGACGGTTCAGTCAATACACCAGCCTCGATGTGGAACTGACGACTGCAGCGCGCCGCGAGATGCTCATCGTGAGTAACCATCACCAGCGTAGTGCCCTGCTCCCGGTTCAGCTCCATCAACAGATCCGACACCGATTGCCCGGTGCGGTTGTCCAGATTGCCGGTGGGTTCATCAGCGAACAGGATGGCAGGATCCGAGGCGAAGGCCCGCGCGATTGCGACTCGCTGCTGTTCTCCCCCGGACAGTTGCCGCGGGCTGTGATTAAGCCGTTCCCCCAACCCCACTCGCTCCAGCAGCTCACGCGCCCGGTCTTCGGGCGCCTCGGAGCCGGCCAGTTCCAGCGGCAGCATTACGTTCTCCAACGCAGACAGCGCCGGAAGCAGCTGGAACGACTGGAAGACAAACCCGACCCGATGGGCACGAAGCTTGGCGCGCTCGTCTTCCGACAACTGGCTGATCATGGCACCATCCAGCTCAACGGTGCCGTCGCTGGGCGTATCCAGCCCCGCCAGCAATCCCAGCAAGGTGGTTTTCCCGGAACCGGAGCGACCAACAATCGCCACCGATTCGCCGCGATTGATTTCCAGACTGACCCCCTGCAAGATCGTTAACGTATCGGTTTCCAGGCGAACCCGGTGCGTCAGGTTGTCGACCCGCAACATCGGTGCTGGACGGTCGGCTTTAACATTGGTCATCTGGTTCACGGACACTCCCGATTCTGGGTTCAAATCAACGGATTTAAGGTACTTAATTTGTTTATGCATACGGCACGGCTGTGGGTCAGATCAATCCTTTTCATTGCACTGACCTGGTTAATGGCATCAGTGGCTCTGGCCAATCAAAACACACTTCTGATAGTGGGCGACAGCCTTAGTGCGGCTTACGGTGTTCCGTCGGACCGGGCCTGGGTTCAGCTGCTGCAGGAACGCCTGAACAACAATGGCCTGAGCCAGTGGAACGTCGTCAATGCCAGCATCAGTGGTGAAACCACCGATGGTGGCGCGCGGCGCCTACCCGGCCTGCTGGCCGATAATAGCCCGGATGTTGTGGTTATTGAGCTTGGCGGCAACGACGGCCTGCGCGGTTTTCCGCCAAACGTCATTGAGTCCAACCTGGCCCAGATGATCACTCAGGTGCAGGATGCAGGTGCCCGGGCCATCCTGGTCGGTATGCAGATCCCGCCGAACTACGGCCAACGCTACACCCAGATGTTCGCTGATATCTTTCCGAAACTGTCAGACCGCTATAACACCGCGCTTGTTCCCTTCTTTTTGCAGGGCGTATACGACCAGGAAGGCATGATGCAGGACGATGGCATTCACCCAAGTGCCGAGGCGCAGCCAAAACTGCTGGAGAACGTGTGGCCGGTGCTCAAACCAGCCCTAAACTGAACCTTCCCTGATCGACTATTCCCTGATCGACTAAGCGCAGATATCGCGGAGAAACGCGATGGCGCGGCGTTCCGACCAGTAATAGCCGTCGCGGGCGTGCTCAACAAAGCCGACATGCCCACCCCAGCGTGGCGCCTCCACGCGCACGTAGGCTCCCAGAAGATTTCGTGATTCCGGAAAGCAGCTGCTAGACAGGAACGGGTCGTCAGCGGCATTGACCATCAACGCTGGCACCCGAATATCCCGGAGCCGCCCAAGCGCGGACGCCTGCGCCCAATAGTCCACGGCGCTGCGGAAGCCATGCAGGGGCGCGGTGTAGCGATCGTCAAACTGATGAAAATTGCGAATAGACTCGAAGCCGGACACGTCGATCAGATCCGGGAATCTTTGCGCTTTTTCGCGCATCTTCCAATGAAGATCCTTCAAGAAACGCTGCATGTAGATGCGCCGCGTTGGCCGGGAGAGCACCTCGGCGCTGCCAGCGAGATCGCACGGCACCGAATAGGTAACAGCACCGCAAATTCGGCTATCGATCCGCTCTCCCTGCTCGCCCAAATACAGCAGGGTCAGGTTGCCACCCATACTGAAGCCGGACAGAAACAGCGTGTCGTAGGTCTTGCCCAGGCCATGGTGGATGACACGCTCGAGATCAGCCGTTGCCCCACTGTGGTAAAACCGGGGCTGCCGGTTCATTACTCCGCCGCACGATCGATAATTCCAGGCCAGCACATCCCAGCCCGCACTCAGAAGGGCTCGGGTAATGCCCAGCACGTAGGGTCGCCGGCTATGCCCTTCCAGACCATGGGAGACAATGGCGAGGCGATTACTGCCCTGGCGATACCAATCCAGGTGAAGTTCATCGTCATCGTCGGTGGGCAGAATCTCGGCCTGGGGCGAGATCATATCGACCTTGCGAAACAGCGTCGGCCAGACCGACTGAATGTGGCCGTTACGTAACCAGGGTGGTGGGTGATACTGCAGGCGGTCCGGCTTTACATTCGCGGGCAAAGGTTGAGGGGCGGATTCGAAAGCAGTCATAACGACACCTCCCTGTCACTACGCACTACTGAACACTGGCTTTCGTACAATTTTTAACCTTTTAATTCAGGGGGTTGACCCGGCTCACCAAAGCACTTAATATGCGCGCCACTCTGATGCTGTTCCCCGATAGCTCAGTTGGTAGAGCAACGGACTGTTAATCCGTTTGTCGCTGGTTCGAGCCCAGCTCGGGGAGCCACTTTTTCCGGAATGCCGCTACTTCATACGAAGCAGCGGCATTTTTCGTTTCAGGCCTCACAAAACCTGTTCGCGCTGCATGAATTCGGTCAACACCCTAAACAGAGTATAGCCATCCTCAGTGCCGATGAGCTCCCGAATCGAATGCATACCGAATTGCGGCACACCAATATCCAGCGTGGTGACACCCAGATTACCTGCCGTAATTGGCCCAATCGTGCTGCCACAGCCCATATCACTGCGCACCACAAACGACTGATGCGGCAAGCCCAGTTCATCGCTGATGTGACGATAAACGGCGGCTGACCGGCTGTTGGTCGCATAACGCTGGTTATGATTGATCTTGATCACCGGCCCCTGGTTCAGCAGCGGTCCATGGTTTTCATCGTGTCGATCCATGTAGTTGGGGTGAATACCGTGGGCATTATCCGCGGAAATCATCATGGAACGGGCAATAGCACGATTCCTGCCGGCACCGCACCAGCGATCCAGAACCGACGACAGAAACGGCCCCTGGGCGCCCTCAGCGGACATACTGCCGACTTCCTCATGGTCATTGCAGACCAACAGCGCGGCTTCGTCGCCAGAGGCGGTCAGTAGAGACTGCAGGCCGATGTAGCAACTGAGCAGGTTATCGAGCCGGGCGGAGGCGATGAATTCATCACGCAGGCCAACAAACGAGGCTTCGCGGGCATCGTAAAAGCTCAGCTCGTAACCAAGCACCTTACGCACCTTCAATCCGGACTCGGTCGCAATCTGCTGGCGCAGTAAGTCGGCAAAGCTGGTGGTGTCGCTTTCTGGCACCTGCATCAGCACCGGCGGCAGATCAGTCTGTGGGTTTACGGTGCGGTTGCTGTTTGCTTCCCGATCGAGGTGGATTGCCAAGCTGGGAATGAACGCTACCGGCTTGCGAAAATTGATCAGGCTGTCCCGAACTTCGCCCGCTTCATCAAGCACGGTAACTCGACCGGCCAGTGACAGATCGCGATCAAACCAGGGGTTCAGCAGCACTCCGCCGTACACTTCGACACCAAGCTGAAAGAATCCTTTGCGACGAACTTCCGGGTTCGGTTTCACCTTCAGACAGGGACTGTCGGTGTGCGCGCCAACCATTCGAATCCCGGAGGCGGCTACATCCCGCTGGCCGGTCCGGAAGGCGACAATGGAAGAGCCGTTGCGAATGACATAATAGCCCTGCCCCGAGGCCAGCGACCAATCGTCCTTTTCGTCGAGCTCGACAAAGCCGGCGGCGTCCAGTCGGTCTTTCATCGTCGACACGGCGTGCCAGGGTGTTGGCGATGAATCCAGAAACTTCAGCAAATCTTTGTTAAATTCAGCGTGTTCCATGATGTCCCTGATTGAATGATAATTGCCACAACAGTATGGCATGAAGCCTTGATGCCTCATACTGGCTGCACGGACATTCCTTATGCCCTAATCACACTCACCCGTCGCAAGCGGAGCTCAGCGTGCAAGCACCCAGATTTCTTGATATCGAATACTGCCAAACCGACGATGCCCTGTTTCCCGTTGCCATGGCTTGGTCCCTGGCCGATGGCCGCATGAAAACCGTGGTGATCAGCCCCGAGGACGCATGGCTGCCGGACGACGGTGACCTGGGTGACTTCGACCTTCGCTACCTGGAAGAACAGGGCGTGCCTCCGCTGGAAATCGCGCGCGAACTGCACGAAGACCTGCCCGACCAGACTGTCTACGTGGACGGTCTGGACCCGGATGAGATTCTGATCGACAAGATTTTCAGCGCCATCGGACAAGATGCCCCTTTCGAAATTGCCCCCATCACCGAGCTGATCACCAGCCTGGACGGTGACACCCTAGAGGATCGCCGCCGTCAGCTAATGATCGACGAAGGCCTGGAACCACAGCTACCGGAAAACGGGGTGTATGCCCTGCTTCTGATGGCCCGCGAAGAAGGCCTGTTCGACGCCGACTGACGCAGACCAGTGCTGACCGGGAACCGACACAGGGAAGTGTGACACGGGTCGACGTAACAAACGGTTACACAGGGCAAGATCAGGTCCGTACCGTTGACGTCAGGAAGCCCGATACTAATGAACAAGGTTGTGCGAACATCCCTGCTTGCCGCGCTGATTCCAGCGACACTGATGACCACTTCGTCTGTTTTCGCCCAGGAAATGGCCTCTGACAAGGCCCGGGAAGACATGCACTACGTGGGATTACTGGCCACGGCCTTTAATCATCGCTCTGTCGGAACCGTGACCAACGAGGCAGCCTGGGGCAATGGCGCCACACTGGTAGTCGGCGGCCACATCACCGATCTGTTTCACGCCGAAATCCGCGCTGGTGGCGGCATCACTGATGCTGACGTACCCAACAGCAACCTGACCCTGGCCATCGACTATTTCGCCAGCTGGTACATCGGCATGCATCACTCGATCACAGACTACGCCAACGTCTACGGCCAGTTCGGTTTTTCCCACCTCAGCGGCAAGTCTGAACTGAAGCGGCCCGAGGCCGCCCAGAACCGCCAGTTTCAACTCTTCGAGGAAGACTTTCCTGGCAGCAGTTTCAGTGTCAGCTGGCTGGTTGGCCTGGACATCGAACTTCTCGACAACACCTACCTCGCCTTCGAAGGCGGCCGGCTGTTCGAAGATACTGAAACGGAGGTGAATACGTTCCAGTTCTCCGGCGGGTTACGCTACGAGTTCTAAAGCTCAGCCCTGATGGCGGATATGCCAGCACCGGTGAATACGGGCGTTACGCTGAAAGTCCTTATCCAGCGTGCTGGAACTGACCTCTTCGATATCAAATTCCGCAGCCAGATCTTCGTCCAGCCTAAAACGACGGAAGTTGTTGGAAAAAATCAGCAAGCCTTCGGAGTTCAGGCGAGCCATGGCCTGGCGCACCAGCCGGCCATGGTCTTTCTGGATATCCAGCACTCCGGCCATTCTCGCTGAGTTGGAAAAGGTCGGGGGATCCATGAATATAAGATCGTAACGCTGATCCAGAGTCGGCTTCGAGGCCAGCCAGGCCAGGCAATCAGCCTGTTCCACAACATGCTTCTTGGGATCTGCCCCATTCAGGGCCAGATTATCCTGGGCCCAGTTCACATAGGTTTTCGACATATCCAGACTCAACGAGCGACTCGCGCCCCCAGCCACAGCGTGCACGGTAGCCGCTCCGGTGTAGCAGAACAGGTTCAGGAAGCGCTGACCCTTGGCATGCTGCTGAATCCAGTGCCGAACAGGCCGATGATCCAGGAACAGGCCGGTGTCCAGATAGTCCTTGAGGTTTACTTTCAGCACACAGCCGTGCTCGTGCACCTGAAAAAAGTCACCGCTGGCGGCCTGCTTTTCGTATTGGCTGGTGCCTGACTGGCGCTGGCGTTGTTTGCACACCATATCCTCTCGCTCGATACCCAGAGCCTCGGGTATCACCGCCAGCGCCTCTGCCAGGCGCTCCCGGGCGGAACGCTCGTCCACGGTCTTCGGAGCAGCGTATTCCTGAACGTGCACCCTGCCCTCGTAGACATCGATGGCCAGGGCAAACTCGGGCATGTCGGCATCGTAGAGACGATAGCAGCCGATGCCCTGCTTGCGGGCCCACTGACCGATGCTCTTGCGGTTTTTCTTCAGCCGGTTTCTGAGCATAGCCGCCCGTTCCTCATTGGCGATCTTGGGCGTGATTTCACCCGGTACGTCCGGCTCGTGGGGCGTCATCGCGCTGGCTTCGTCTACGGTGAACAGCAGCAGCTGGGCGGGCAGCTTGCCATTGAACAACCGGTACTGCTTGTAGCTGCGCAGACCAATGGACTTGCCGTACTCCGGTGTGCCGGTGAACACCCCCAGGCGCCAACCCGGCAGCAGACGCTTAACGGTATCGCCCAGCGCCCGATACAGAGTGCCCAGTTCACGTCGCTCGCTCAGCCGTTCACCGTAAGGCGGGTTGACCAGCACCAAACCTGAGGATGCCCAGTCACCTTCCAGCGCCAGGTCGGCAATCGCGCTACTGTCCACCTGCACCAGGCCCTGCAGCCCAGCCCGTTCAATATTATTCCGGGCGGTCGAAAGCACCCGACTGTCCTGATCAAAACCTGCCATTCTCGGCAATTTTCGCTGCTTGCCTTCATGAGCCCTGCGCTCGGCCTCCTGCCGCAAAGCCAGCCAGAGGTCGGGCTGGTGCCCAAGCCACTTCTCAAACCCGAAATGTTCCTGCTTGCGTCCCGGCGCCAGATCCAGGGCCATCATGGCCGCTTCAATAACCAGAGTGCCGGAACCGCACATGGGATCGACAAAATCGCCACCCTCCTTTGCCAGCTCAGGCCACCCGGCACGCATCAACAGCGCCGCTGCCAGGTTTTCCTTGAGAGGAGCCATGCCCTTTTCGATACGGTAGCCACGCATGTGCAGGCTGTGTCCGCTCAGATCGATGCCCAGCGACAGCCGACCACGATTCAAGCGTGCCGACACCGTGACATCGGGCATCTTGGCCGCCACCGAAGGGCGCTGGCCACCGCTGGCGCGGAATCGGTCCACAATTCCGTCCTTGACCCGCTGGGCCCCGTACTGTGTGTTGCGGATCGCGTCGTTCTGCCCGAGAAAGGTCACCCGGAAACTGCCGTTAACCGGAATGTGCTGCTGCCAGTCCATGTGCACCACGCCGTCATACAGCTGGTCACCACTGGTGGCATCCACCTCGTCCAGATGAAGGATGACCCGGTTGGCCAGGCGCGACCACAGACAGGCTCGGTAACCGCCTTCCAGACTACCCTCCGCCCAGACACCAGCCGGCGCATTACGCACCGGTTCCAGGCCGAAAGTACTGAGTTCGTCTGCCAAAAGGTATTCAACCCCTTTTGGGCAGCTTACGAAAAAGACGGATTTGGACAAGTTCAACTCCTGGTTCACTCGGGTTCGGGTAAGTTTCCGGAATAGCGGACTTTAAGCAGCCAGCCACTCTTCGTTATTTCATACAACTATAAGAAAAGCGTCATATAGATGAAATTATTAGTGTACATCCGCTCGACGTTCGAACTACCTTGTAGGTGACGCGTCGTTCCGGAGGCAAACAAAGGTCTCCGATAACAGGATCCTGACTGCTCTGGCTTGAGCTGACAATAGTGGGTTATCCCGGAATGGGCCCTCTGTCCTCGCCACTGCAGATGTGTACACGCTTGTTCTGTTAATCCATCAGTGAGGAACGGCATGAAAAGACAGAAGAGAGACGTTTTCGCTCGTGCATTCAAACGGGGTTATCTAGCCGGCGTATCAGGTAAACCTAAAGACAGTTGCCCCTCAGAACAAATGGAAGTTCGCCAGGAATGGCTAAACGGGTGGCGTGAAGGCCGCACCGATAACTGGGAGGGCATGACCGGAGTTTCCGGCATCCACAAACTTTCAAACGTCACGTCGGCGTGACAATTCAATACAACCCCGGATCTTGATCTGGTCTTTTGTACACAATTTGAAGCAGTAACTTAAAAACCAAAGTGTAACCCAAACGGGGCCTCCCGCCCCGTACCATGCGAAGAAGCGCCACGGGGTTCATTCCCCGCACGGGCCCGCTAAGCGGGCCCATTTTTTTTGCCTGCTGAAAACTCAGGGCGCTGTCGCTAGCTCACCACCCTGCTCCAGGTGACGAATGGCTTCCACCGCCTCCCGAATCAGCTCGGGGCCACGGTAGATAAACCCGGTATAGATCTGCACCAGCTTGGCACCGGCGCGAATTTTTTCTGCCGCACTCTCGCCATCGGTAATGCCGCCTACCCCAATGATCGGCAGTGCCTCACCCAATTCTGCGTAGAGCCCTTCAATGACTCGCACAGAGGCGGCCCGAACAGGTGCGCCGCTAAGCCCGCCCGCTTCACCCGCGTGCGCGTGACCGGCGACCGCGTCGCGACTAATGGTGGTGTTGGTGGCAATCACCCCATCCAGGCCGGTTTCTTTCATGGCGGAGGCCACAAAGCGAATTCCGTTGTCATCCATATCCGGCGCGATCTTTACCGCGATGGGAACGTAGCGGCCCAGCTGGCTCTGACATTGAAGCTGCTCGTCTTTAATCGACGCCAGCAACTGTTTCAGCGAATCACCAAATTGAAGATCCCGCAGGCCTGGCGTATTGGGCGATGACACGTTGACGGTAATGTAGTCCGCCCGTGTATAAACCGAGCGAATGCCTTTGCGGTAGTCCAATTCCGATTCGTCGTTCGGGGTATCCTTGTTTTTACCCACATTGATACCGAGAACGCCCTGGTAGCGCCGCTGATCTACCCGATCCAACAGGTGCTGTAGACCTTCGTTATTAAAGCCCATGCGATTAATGATCGCCTGATGCTCCGGCAACCTGAACATCCGCGGCTTGGGGTTACCCGGTTGGGCCAGCGGAGTCACGGTACCTACTTCGATAAAACCGAAGCCCAAAGCTCCCAGGGCATCCAGATGATCGGCGTTCTTATCCAGTCCGGCGGCCAATCCCACGGGGTTGGGAAAATCCAGCCCCATAACATTCACTGGCAATGCATCTATTTTGGGCGAGAGTGCATTCAGCAAGCCAATCCGGTTGATCGCATCGAGGCCACTCAGTGCCAGGTTGTGAGCCTGCTCGGGAGGCAGCCGGAAAAGCAGGTTACGAATTAAGCCGTACATCTGAAAACTCCTTGCATTTCGGTGATCGGAGTATACCGGAAGTTGTCCACAGCATCGCCGCACCTGAAAAAAATGAGGTAAATAGCTGTCGAGAGCCGCTCTTGAAATCTTTTCCACGGAATCTGTGGATAAACCTGTTGAAAATCCCGGGGCAACGGGTGCTATCCCTTGATAACTGCGCCCGCCTACAGATTGATCATTTTTTAACCAGTTAAATTTTGCTTTGTTTTCAGTGAGTTATAAATATTTTTATAAGGTGTTGAGTAAACATGAACAAAATGTTAGCTGGTCACAACTTCGCAACACTGTGCATAAAAAAGTCAAAATGGGCCTGAAAAAGCGATTCAGCCCTTGACGGGGAATAACGTTATAATTAGGCACTCCCCATGATTCCGGAGCCCTTCATGAACGAGCCCGCTTCACCCGCTCAAAAGCATCGCCAAAACCTGTCCGGTGAAAAAAAGGCGGCATCCCGGGTCACCATCATCGGCATGATTCTGGATGTGATACTCGGTCTCATTAAAGTCATTGCAGGTGCTCTTTTTCATTCCCAGGCCCTGGTTGTTGACGGCATTCACTCCTTTACTGACGTTGCCTCCGATCTGGTAGTGCTCGGAGTCATGCGGGTGTCCCGAAAAGAACCCGATCAGGAGCATCCCTACGGCCATCAACGGATCGAAACCTTCGGCACCCTGGTTCTGGGCAGCATCTTGATTGCAGTGGGTGCAGCGCTGGCGTGGGAAAATACCTTACGACTGATCGAGGGTAAAGCAGACATTGTTCCCGGATGGCCGGTGCTGTTGGCAGCGGCTGTATCGGTCGCCAGCAAAGAGTGGATCTACCACTACACTCGCCGCGTTGGCCTGGCCATTCGCTCCGACCTTATCCTTGCCAACGCCTGGCACAGTCGTTCGGATGCTTTTTCGTCTGTTGTCGTATTGATTTCAACCACAGGGGCGATGGCAGGCTTTCTCTGGCTGGACGTGCTGGCGGCGGTCGTCATTGCTGGCATCATTATTCACATAGGCTGGAAATTTTCCTGGGACAGCGTGAAAGAGTTGGTCGATACCGGCCTGTCTCCTGCCGATACCGAAATGCTAAAGGACATTGCCCGACAGACCGATGGCGTGCGCAATGTACACGAGCTGCGGAGCCGGCGTATGGGCCACGACATCCTGCTGGACATCCACCTCCTGGTCCGGCCCGACATCAGTGTTTCCGAGGGCCACCAGATCGGCATGCAGGTTGTCAGTGGCATGCGGCACGCACTCGACAACATCCGTGACATCAACTTCCACATCGATGCCGAGAACGATGAAGACCACTCACCCACGTCCGAGCGTTTGCCCCACCGGGATGAAATTCACAGGGTACTGGTTGATCACGTTGGGGATTTACCGTCAAACACCCGGCTCCGGCTGCACTACCTGAAAAACAAGGTGCACCTGGAACTGTTCTTTGACACCTCGGCAGGCAGCGACATACTCACCGCCGAACGAATTCGGGGTGAGTTGGCGGACTACAGCTGGCTTGGCAGTGTTCGGGTGTGGGTCAGTGGCCCCTGAGATTTACCGGCGCCGGTTGGCCTCCATCCGGGACAGGAACTCCTGCATGATCAGGGTATAGAGTTCGCCCCCCAGGAACCGATCCTCTACCCCGGCGTCGATGCTGGGGTTATCGTTGACCTCAATGACTGCCACGCGATTGCCCGACTGCTTGATATCAACACCGTAGAGCCCATTACCAATCAGCTTGGTCGCGCTCAAGGCTGCCTGGATCACATTACGCGGCACCTCGTAGGTGGGCATGGTCTCAAAGTCACCACTTTCGCTGGTCGATTCGCCGTGCTGATAAATCTGCCAATGCCCCTTCACCATCATGTACTTGCACGCATAGATGGCACGGCCACCGAGGACTCCGATACGCCAGTCGTAATCGGTGTACAGGTATTCCTGGGCCAGCACCAGAGCCGACTGCTTGAACAGCTCCTTCAGGCCCGCACGCAGTGATTCCTCGTCTTCAGCCTTGGTCACACCCCGGGAAAAGGCGCCGTCCGGTATCTTGATGACCACCGGGAAGCCCAGCTCATCCATCACCTGCTCCACAGCTTGCTTCTGGTCCTTCGACAGGATCAGGGTCTTGGGCGTAGGCACCTTGTTGTTCTTCAACAAGTCAGCCAGGAAGACCTTGTTGGTGCAGCGCAGGATGGACACCGGATCATCAATCACCACCATTCCTTCGGCTTCGGCCTTGCGGGCAAACCGATAGGTGTGATGGTCGATGGCGGTGGTTTCCCGGATAAACAGGCCGTCGTATTCCGGCAGTCGCATGTAATCGCGCCGGGTTATCTGCTCAACGTTGATACCCAGCTTGCGGCCGGCTTTCTCGAATCGTGTCAGGGCCACCTTGTCACTGGGCGGCATTTCCTCGTCCGGATTGACCAGCACCGCCAGATCAAAGCGATAGCGGCGGCGGGCCCGTGGCTTGCGCCAAATCATACTGCTGAACCGGTCCAGGGCGGCGGCAAACACATCCTGCTCGCGTTCTTCCAGATCGGCCGGAGATGCCGGCTTCATGGATTCAATCTGCCAGCCTTTGCGTCGCTTGAACACCACCTCAAGAATCGGACAGGGGAAACGCTCGAACAGCGCTCTCGCCACCGGCTTCAGCTCCGGATGTTCGACCTGACCAAAATAGGTCCGGATACGCACTTCGTGAGTGGCATGACGCGCATCTTTGGACGGATCGATGGCCGAGCCTGACGCTTCCAGCCACTCCAAAACGCTGCTATCCAGCTCTTCCAGCTCAAGTGAGAACAGGCCCTTGCGGCTCAGGTCGTTCAGCGTCATCACTGAGGGCACCACGTGATGACCACGGGCCTCCGCCAACAGGGAGCAGTAATAGCCGCGACTGAGGTACTTGGCGCTCTGGCAAAGGTTGATCACCCGCACCCGGCCGTTGGCCGGTGTTGTAAATTGCAGGTACTGGTCAAACGTCAGTACGTCTTCACTGGGGTAATACGGAGACCAGTCTTTCGCGCGGTCCACCACAATCAACAATCGAGACATCTGGGGCAATCCTCCCTGAAGGTTGAGCCCTGACTAATTTGCGCAACAATACCCCTGGACGGGTACCCGCACAATCTTCGAATAATGCGTGCTTTTACGCATACTTGAGCTATGTTCCAGTAGCACACTCTCTCTCATAATACCCAGGTAAGGGAAGCTCCCTGCATGCCCCGACCCGTCACTCGCCAAGGCTCCATCACCATGACCGACCTCCTGCTCCGACAGGCTACGACTGCCGACCTGGATGCGCTCGTCCGTCTCGAAAACCTGTGCTTCGATGAAGACAGGATTTCCCGGCGCAGTTTTCGCCGTTTTCTCGAGGTGCCCCGAGACCGTCTGATTGTCGCGACTCTGGCCGGAGAGCTCGTGGGCTATGCCCTGGTACTGATGAATGCGGCCACCCGGTTGGCCCGCATTTATTCCATTGCCGTTGCCCCTTCAGCCCGGGGTCGCGGTGCCGGGGAAAAACTGATTCGGGCAGCGGAACAGGAAGCGGTCGAAGCCGGCCGTATTGTGATGCGCCTGGAAGTTCGTGAGGACAACCAGTCTGCCATCGGTCTCTACGAGCGCCTGGGCTACCGCCAGTTTGGCACATACCGTGACTATTACGAGGATCACGGTAACGCTCTGCGCTTTGAACGACGCATTCTGTTTTACGAACCCTCCGGGAATTTCCCAGACGTACCCTACTACCCTCAAACCACGGAATTTTCCTGTGGTCCGGCAGCTTTGATCATGGCCATGGCAGCGCTTGACGAGGGCCAGGCCGTCAGCACTCTTGAGGAATTAAAGCTCTGGCGTGAGGCCACCACCATCTTCATGCTTGCGGGCCACGGAGGCTGTGGCCCCCATGGTCTGGCGCTGTCCGCCTGGAACCGTGGCTTTCATGCCAGCGCATGGATCAGCAAAGAGGGCGCCC
Organism: Marinobacter sediminum; assembly: GCF_016820575.1. Taxonomy (GTDB): domain Bacteria; phylum Pseudomonadota; class Gammaproteobacteria; order Pseudomonadales; family Oleiphilaceae; genus Marinobacter; species Marinobacter sediminum. The sequence continues at coordinate 1,283,411 of NZ_JAEMQH010000002.1, forward strand.
TGTTCAAGGACACAGTGCGGAACGAAGACAAGAAACGGGTTCTGGAGTTGGTGCACGAGGGTTTTCTGCACGACATCGGCCAGACCGAGATCGAACTGCGGCACGACCCGCTAACACTTGAAGGAATGGAGCGCGCACTGCACCAAGGGCGCATCCCGGTCATCCTGATCAGCACCTGGCAACTGAACCGCAGCCGGGTGCCGCACTGGGTAACCGTGTGTGCCATCGATGATCAGTTCGTCTACCTGCACGATCCGGAAATCGACGTGGAGGCCGGTGAGACCGTGGCCGACAAGCAATATCTGCCCATCGACCGCCGGATATTCGACAAGATGTCGCGCTACGGCAGTCTGCAACCGCTCCAGGCCGCCGTCATCGTCGGCCCTAAGCGAAAGCCCTGATCAACCGGTCCGCAAGGCAGCTTCTTTAAGCTCCGAGATCTCATCCCGGAGCCGCGCCGCGGTCTCGAAATCTAGATCCGTGGCTGCCTTGTACATCTCATCCTCAAGGCGAGAAACTTCCTTAAGCACCTCTTCAGGCGACTTGTTGCCGGTCTTGGCCCGATACTTCTCGGCTTCTTCGGCCGCCTTCTGCCCCGGACGCTCAGCCTTGCGGCGACCACGACCGCCGCCGCCGGCACCCTCCATGATGTCGGCAATCTTCTTATTAAGACCCTGCGGCGTAATGCCGTGTTCTTCGTTGTGTTCGGCCTGTTTGGCTCGCCGGCGAGCCGTTTCATCAATCGCTTTCTGCATCGAGCCAGTAATCCGATCACCATAGAGGATCGCCCGGCCGTTTACATTCCGCGCGGCCCGGCCGATGGTCTGAATCAGCGAGCGCTCCGAGCGCAGGAAGCCCTCCTTATCGGCGTCCAGTATGGCCACCAGCGACACCTCGGGCATATCCAAGCCTTCCCGCAGCAGGTTGATCCCGACCAGTACGTCGAACTCACCGCGGCGCAGATCGCGGATAATTTCCACGCGCTCTACAGTATCGATGTCGGAGTGCAGGTAGCGCACTTTGATATCGTGCTCCATCAGGAAGTCGGTGAGATCTTCGGCCATGCGCTTGGTCAGGGTGGTCACCAGCACCCGTTCCTTGATCGCCACTCGGGCGTGAATCTCGGACAACAGATCATCCACCTGGGTTGATGCAGGGCGGACTTCAATTTCGGGATCCAGCAAGCCGGTGGGCCTGACCACCTGCTCCACAATCTGCCCAGCATGCTCGGCTTCGTAGGTGGACGGAGTCGCCGACACAAAAATCATCTGGGGCGCGATACGCTCCCATTCGTCAAATTTCATGGGTCGGTTATCCAGTGCCGATGGCAACCGGAAACCGTATTCCACCAGGGTCTCCTTACGGGACCGGTCGCCTTTGTACATGGCGCCAATCTGGGGAATGGTTACGTGGGACTCATCCACCACCAGCAGCGCATTGGCCGGGATGTAGTCGAACAGGGTCGGTGGCGCCTCGCCTGGACGACGGCCCGACAGGTAGCGCGAGTAGTTCTCGATGCCGTTGCAATAACCCAACTCCATCATCATTTCGATGTCGTACCGGGTGCGCTCCTCCAACCGTTGCGCTTCCACCAGCCGGTTGTTGTCACGCAGCTGCTTCAGACGCTCATCCAGTTCTACGCGAATGTGTTCCACCGCATCGAGCACGGTCTGACGCGGAGTGACATAGTGGGACTTGGGGTAGATCGTCACCCGAGGCACTCGGCGCAGCACCTCACCGGTGAGCGGATCGAAATAGCTAAGGTTTTCTACCTCGTCATCGAACAGCTCAATGCGGATGGCTTCTTTCTCGGATTCGGCCGGGAACACATCGATGACGTCACCGCGAACCCGATAATTGGCGCGATGGAATTCGATGTCATTCCGGGTGTACTGCAGCTCGGCCAGACGGCGCAGGATAAAGCGCTGGTCAATCTGATCACCCCGATCCAGGTGCAGCATCATTTTCAGATAGGACTGCGGGTCGCCCAAACCGTAGATGGACGATACCGTGGCCACGATGATTGCGTCGGGCCGCTCCAGCAAAGCCTTGGTGGCTGACAGGCGCATCTGCTCAATGTGCTCGTTGATCGACGCATCTTTCTCGATGAACGTGTCGGACGACGGTACGTAGGCTTCCGGCTGGTAGTAGTCGTAGTAGGAAACGAAATACTCCACTGAGTTCTCCGGGAAGAACTCGCGGAACTCACCGTACAGCTGCGCGGCCAGCGTCTTGTTATGGGCCATGATGATGGTGGGCCGCTGAATCTCCTCGATCACCTTGGCAACGGTGAAAGTCTTGCCGGAGCCCGTCACGCCCAACAGGGTCTGGTGTGCCAGGCCGGAATGGATGCCATCCACCAGACCTTCGATGGCCTTCGGCTGATCACCGGCGGGCTCGAAGGGTGAATCAACCCTGAACTTCCCCTCGTTTGCGGTACTCGGCTCATTCTTGGCCATAATAGGCGGACAACCTCCGGTTTTTGACGGACAGGGCCACGAAAAGCCCCACTGTCCAGAAATTTAGCGTTATGCCGGCTTCATGATACCATCGGAGCAATCGACGGCCGGCAGAAAATAAGTCATTGTGCGTATTTCCGCCCGTCGCAGAGCCCTATCAGACGCAGCTTTAAGGAGCGCAAGTTTGGACCTTCAACTTTCCAGCCGAGTACAGGCTATCAAGCCCTCTCCCACCCTCGCAGTCACCAACAAAGCCGCTGAACTCCGCGCAGCCGGCCAGGACATCATTGGCCTTGGAGCTGGCGAGCCCGACTTCGACACCCCGGATCACATCAAACAGGCAGCCATTGAAGCCATCAACAACGGCCAGACAAAGTACACGGCTGTGGATGGTACGCCGGCCCTGAAAAAAGCGATTATCGCGAAGTACAAACGGGACAACGGCCTGGATTACGAAGCCAACCAGATCTTGGTAAGCAGTGGAGGCAAACAGAGCTTTTTCAACCTCGCACTTGCCACTCTGAACCCCGGTGACGAAGCCATTATTCCGGCGCCCTATTGGGTGTCCTACCCGGACATGGTTCTGGTCGCCGAAGGCAAACCAGTGATTCTCGAAACGGGTGCTGATACTCGCTTCAAGATCACGCCGGAACAACTGGAAAACGCCATTACCGAGCGGACTCGTCTGTTCGTAATCAACAGCCCGTCCAACCCAAGCGGTATGGCTTATACCCTGGAAGAGTTGCAGGCGATTGGCGAAGTGCTGAAGAAGCACCCGAACATCATGATCGCCACCGACGACATGTACGAGCCCATCCTCTGGACCGGCAAGCCGTTCTGCAACATCCTGAACGCGACGCCGGAGCTGTACGACCGCACCTTCGTTCTGAACGGTGTTTCCAAGGCCTACTCCATGACTGGCTGGCGCATCGGCTATGCCGCTGGCCCCGCCAAGATCATTGGCGCCATGAAGAAGATCCAGTCCCAGAGCACGTCCAACCCGTCGTCGGTGTCCCAGGCTGCTGCCCAGGCGGCTCTTGATGGCTCACAGGACTGCGTTGGCGAGATGGTCAGCGCGTTCAAGGAGCGTCACGACTGGCTCGTAGAGGCCCTGAACGGCCTGCCCGGTGTGGATTGCTTGCATGGTGACGGCACCTTCTACGTATTCCCGAGCTTTCACGCCGCAATCGAAGCCGACAAGGACGCCAACACAGACGTCGAGTTTGCCGAGAAGCTGCTGACTGAAGCCGGTGTTGCCCTGGTTCCGGGCTCTGCCTTTGGTGTTCCGGGCCACATGCGACTGAGCTTTGCCACCAGCATGGACAACCTCAAGCAGGCCATTGAACGTCTGCAAAAGGCCCTTGGCTAAAAAAATATGGCGAGGGGTTGACGAGGGCGTATAGCCACACTAATATACGCGCCTCGTCACACGACGACGTTCCCCGATAGCTCAGTTGGTAGAGCAACGGACTGTTAATCCGTTTGTCGCTGGTTCGAGCCCAGCTCGGGGAGCCACTATTCGAAAAGCCCGCTAATTCTCTGAGTTAGCGGGTTTTTTATTGCCTGCTTTTTCTCCTAACGTTTGCCGTTTTGTGAGGCCGAACTCTGCTCCTAGCCTGCGAGATTTGGTGTTTGGCCACGGCCACACCTACTTCTCAAAAACCGCTACGAGCACGTCCGTGTGCGCTTGTTTCCGGCCGTCCATGGCCTCCAACATTTTTGAGAAGTAGGTGCGGCCGCGCCCTATCTTAATTTACAGATATAGCTAACGCTTCAAAGACCTCCAACCTCATAAACCTGATCAACTCAAACCCAGCGAAGAACAGCAAGCGACACGTTATACACCTCTCTTAGGAAACGGCTATGGCAGGCCAAACTCCTTTCAGAGAAAAGCCGACTCAGACGGTTTGGAGCGCGACTATTCCTCCCAAATTCGAAAAGGTGGTGTGGGAACGCCCTCCCAAAAATGTTGGAGGCCATGGACGGCCGGAAACAAGCGCACACGGACGTGCTTGTAGCGGTTTTTGGGAGGGCGTTCCCACACCACCAACCTCCGAATCAAGAAGGCTGGGGCAGGAACGAAAACAAAGAATCAGAGCTAGAGACCAATCACCTCAGCATGAATCGCCTCTAGAGCAGCCAGAGGATCAGAAGCCCGAGTAATCGGGCGCCCAATCACGAGGTAGTCGGAACCGGCTTTCAAAGCGTCCGTGGGCGTCATGATGCGCTGCTGATCACCTTTGTCGGCGGTCAACGGGCGGATTCCGGGGGTGATCAGCTGGAAGTCGGCGCCCTGCTCGGCTTTGAGCTTGGGGGCTTCCTGGGCGGAGCAGACGACGCCGTCGAGGCCGCAGTTTTTGGTGAGGGTCGCCAGGCGCGAAACCTGGACTTCGGGCGAGTCAGTGATACCGATTCCGGTCAGATCATCCGCAGACATACTGGTCAGCACAGTGACTGCGATCAGCAACGGGCGGCTGGCACCGTAAGATTCCAGCCGCTCCCGGCAGGCGGTCATCATCTTCTCACCACCTGAGGCGTGAACGTTGACCATCCAAACACCCAGATCTGCAGCCACTGCCACGGCGGCCGAGGTTGTGTTCGGGATGTCGTGAAACTTCAGATCCAGGAACACATCGAAACCGCGCTTCTGCAGGCGATCTACCAGCTGCGGACCACTGCGGGTGAACAACTCCTTGCCTACCTTGAGCCGACACTTGGCCGGATCCAGTTGCTCTACCAGCTCTACAGCCGGTTTCTCAGATGGAAAATCCAGGGCGACAATGATCTTCGGATCGTTTTGGTTTTGCACGTTATAAACCCTACAGAATGCTTTAAAGAATTATTCGGCCTCTACACCCTGAATCGGGCGAATGGTCTCCCACTGCTTGCAGCTGGGGCAGAGCCAGTGCAATTGCTGGCCGGAGAAGCCGCAGTTGGCACAACGGTATATGGGTCGGTTCACGAGAATCAGGTGACCGATGCGGCTTACCAAACGCCCCTCATCAGTAGTCATGCCCTTCTCATACCCGGCCATCTCAACCAGCCGCAACAGGCCCCGAACGCTAGGGCGCACTTCAAGCTCCTTGCGCAGGAGCTCGATGGCGGCAAGGCGCCCGGAGGATCGCTCAACGGACTCCACTAGCGCCAACAAGAGACTGGTACTGGGGTAGCTCTCGTAAAGCTTCCGCAGCTTTTTGCCCAGCCGCCCAACATCGCCGTGCTCCTGCTCCAGCTTCATCAACCGATCCACAGCCTCGGGACCAAATTCTGGATTCTGATCGAACACCTTCAAGCTCTGATTCGCGGCTTCCCGGAAACTACCCTGGCGAATCTGCAACTTCATCAGAATCAGCGTGGCGCGAACGCAGGACTGGTCATAATCCAACGCCTGTTTGCAGAGCTTTTGGGCGCCCCAGCGGTCATCCTCACGCAACGCCTGCTCGGCCAGCTCACAGGTAATGTAAGCCAGCACCTTGAACATGGCCGGATCGGCGTCCCCCTTGGTGAGCGCCCGCGCCACGTCGGCGGCCTTGCCCCACTCTTTTTCCTGCTGGTACAGCTCGATCAGTTGCTGCGACGACCCGCGACCGTAATCGCGATCGCCCATCAGCTCCTGCAGCAGTGCCTCGGCCCTGTCCAGCAGACCCGCCTTGAGATAATCCTTGGCAAGCTCGAGGGTAACCTGGGGAGAAAAGCGGGTAGGTAATTCAGGGCGCGCCAGCAGATTCTGATGAATGAGAATGGCGCGCTCAGTCTCGCCCTTGAGGCGGAAATGACTGCCAATGGATAAATGCAGGCTGACCGTCTCTTTGTTCACGGCCAGGGACTGTACGAAGTTCTCGACGGCTTGATCGGAGTAATTGGTAAAAAGGAACTGGAGTCGGTCGCGCACCGACTCTTCATCAGCGATCGGGGTGCTGGACCTGCGACGGCTTTTGCCAAGCCGGCCTGCAAACCAGCCGGCCGCAACCGCTATCGTCAGCAGCAGCCACTGAAGCACTATATCCATTAAAGAGTCCGGTCGGTCTGGGCCCTGGATTTCTCCAATGCCTGCTCGGCACGATTAAGTCGCTTCTCGAGGGTTCGCCGGGACACCGAGTTACGAACGGTGGCCAGCATGGTCATCAACACGCCCACAAGCGCGCCAATGATAAAAGACATGATAATCCAGACGGCGACGCCGTGGGGCTGGGTTTCGAACAACAGGAAGTTGAGCGATACCGCCATCTGATTGTTGAGAGAGAACACGAGTGCCAGCAGGATGAGCACCAGTACTAACAGAATAATAAAGATTTTCTGCAATCCTGCCATAGCAATAACGCTCCCAAACGGACTTTAAAGAAGCCCGGATTATACAAGTTCCCTGATGCTGCGTCAGAAGCCTTTTTTCAGGCTGTCATTAACCTGTTCCCGCAATTCCTTGCCAGGCTTGAAGTGCGGCACGAATTTGGCGGGCAGTTGCACGGCTTCGCCGGTTTTCGGATTGCGACCAGTGCGTGCAGCCCTGTGATGCAGCGAAAAACTGCCAAACCCTCGAATTTCAATTCTCTGGCCATCGGCGAGCGACTGGGACATGTGCTCAATAATGGTTTTTACAGCCAACTCGACGTCTTTAACGGAAAGCTGACTTTGCTTGGACGCAATCAGCTCGACCAGTTCGGACTTCGTCATGAGGCGTTTCCCTCTTTCTTTATTATGTGTCCGCCGGATACCGGACTCTCATGACTCCTAGTTTAGCCAAACCAAAAAAAAACACAAAAAAAACGGGCTCTTAGAGCCCGTTTTTTTCTTACCAACCGAGATTATCAGTCTTTGTTGGCGTTTTGCTGCTGCATCTGCTCCTTGATGAGATCACCGATGGTGGTCGCACCAGAAGTTTCAGCTGTCTTGGCACGCATGCCTTCAACCGCTTGCTTGTCATCTTCAACGTCTTTGGACTTCACAGACAGGTTGATGATGCGGTTCTTGCGATCGATGCTGATGATCTTCGCTTCAACTTCCTCGCCTTCTTTCAGCGCGTTGCGTGCATCTTCAACACGGTCACGGCTGATCTCAGAGGCCTTCAGGACAGCTTCCACTTCGTCATTCAGAGCGATGGTCGCGGCCTTCGCGTCTACAGCAGAGACGGTACCCTTAACGATAGAGCCCTTGTCGTTCAGCTGTACAAACTCGGCGAACGGATCGCTTTCAAGCTGCTTGATGCCGAGGGAGATACGCTCACGCTCAGGATCAACAGACAGGATAACGGTTTCAACTTCGTCACCCTTCTTGTATTCACGAACTGCTTCTTCGCCAGTCTCGTTCCAGCTGATGTCAGACAGGTGAACCAGACCATCGATGCCACCGTCCAGACCGATGAAGATACCGAAGTCAGTAATAGACTTGATCTTACCGGAGATGCGGTCGCCCTTGTTGAAGTTGCTGGAGAAATCTTCCCACGGGTTGGATACACACTGCTTGATACCCAGGGAGATACGACGACGCTCTTCGTCGATGTCCAGAATCATCACTTCCACTTCGTCGCCAACCTGAACGACTTTGGACGGATGGATGTTCTTGTTGGTCCAATCCATTTCGGATACGTGAACCAGACCTTCAACACCTTCTTCCAGCTCAGCAAAGCAGCCGTAGTCGGTCAGGTTGGTAACACGTGCCTTGACCCGGCTGTTTTCCGGGTAACGACCCTTGATATCAACCCAGGGATCTTCACCCAGCTGCTTCAGGCCGAGGGATACACGGTTACGCTCACGGTCGAACTTCAGAACCTTAACGCTGATCTCATCGCCCACATTCACGATTTCGCTCGGATGTTTGATGCGCTTCCAGGCCATATCGGTGATGTGCAGCAGGCCGTCAACACCGCCCAGATCTACGAACGCGCCGTAGTCGGTCAGGTTCTTGACGATACCCTTAATTTCCATACCCTCGGTCAGGGTTTCCAGCAGAGCTTCACGCTCAGCGCTGTTTTCAGCTTCCAGAACCGCGCGGCGGGAAACAACCACGTTGTTACGCTTCTGGTCCAGCTTGATAACCTTGAACTCGAGCTCTTTGTTCTCCAGGTGCGCGGTGTCGCGAACCGGACGAACATCTACCAGAGAGCCAGGCAGGAAGGCGCGGATACCGGCCAGATCGACGGTGAAACCACCCTTGACCTTACCGTTGATAATACCCTTAACAACCTCTTCCGCTTCGAAGGACTTCTCAAGTACCTTCCAGGCTTCTGCGCGCTTGGCTTTCTCGCGAGACAGACGGGTTTCCCCGAAACCATCTTCGACAGCATCGAGAGCGACATCTACAACGTCGCCAATCGCAACTTCCAACTCGCCTTTTTCGTTAAGAAACTGGGAGGCGGGGATAACGCCTTCGGACTTCAGTCCGGCGTTAACGGTGACCCAGTCGCTGTCGACGTCAACTACGGTTCCCTGGACGATGGAACCCGGTTGCATGTCAATTTCTTTTAGGCTTTCTTCAAAAAGATCCGCAAAGCTCTCGCTCATTATGTGTCCTATGTGATCAACGCAAGTTTACTCCGTGCTACCAGCAACACGGTCTGTTAGTCATGTCCGGATGAAGCCAGTGGCTGGCCGATAACGCCACATCCGGCATTTCAACGACGAAAAGGTGCAGTCAGGCCTGACCCGCTGCGGCCATACACCTGCCTAACACCTCTTCAATACTCAACCCTGTAGAATCAATGACTTGCGCATCATCCGCAGGCTTGAGAGGGGCTGCAGAACGGTTCATGTCCCGCTCATCGCGAACCCGTATCTCTTCTAAAAGGGCATCAATGTTAACATCGACGCCTACATCCTTCAACTGGCTGAATCTTCTGCGAGCCCGTTCCTCGGCACTGGCGGTCAGGAAGATCTTAACCGGAGCATCGGGGAATACCACAGTGCCCATATCACGACCGTCGGCCACCAGGCCCGGCGCCTTTCGGAAATCCCGCTGACGCTGCAACAGCGCATCGCGAACCGGCTGCATGACTGCAACCCGCGACGCGTTATCGCCGCAGGTCTCGGTGCGTATCTCTGAGGTGACATCCTCTCCAGCCAGAATGACCTTCGCCGGTTCACCCGGGGGCGTCGGCTCAAATGCCACATCCAAAGACGCTGCCACGCCCACCAGGGTCGCCTCATCTTCGAGAGACACACCCTGACGCACCGCCGCCAGTGCGGTCAAGCGATAGAGTGCGCCGCTGTCGAGCAGATGAAAGCCCAGTTTCTTGGCCAGCATCTGGGTGACCGTGCCCTTGCCCGACCCACCGGGGCCGTCGACCGTGATTACCGTCGGCAGGTTATCCGTCATTACTCAGCTCCCTCCGCAGTGATGCGGATTCCGGTGCTTTGGGCCAACTCGACGAAACCGGGGAACGATGTTGCCACATTAGCGCAATCAGTCACTTCAATGTCACCCGTTGCCCGCAAGGAGGCGACGGCAAACGCCATCGCAATGCGGTGATCGCCTTCGCTGTCGACCTGACCACCGGAAATGGTTTGCCCACCATCGATGATGATGCCGTCCGGCGTTACCGTGGTTTCGACACCCAGATTCGCCAGACCATCAGCCATTACCTGAATCCGGTCACTCTCCTTCACACGAAGCTCTTCGGCGCCACGCAGCACGGTTCGCCCCTTGGCACAGGTGGCAGCAATGAACAGCACCGGGAATTCGTCGATAGCCAGGGGCACCTGGTCTTCCGGAATGTCGATACCGGACAGTTCTGCGGAACGAACCCGAAGGTCGGCCACTGGCTCACCGCCGATCTCACGCTCATCGAGCACTTCGATATTCGCGCCCATCTGGCGCAGGATGTTGATGACACCAACACGGGTCGGGTTCATGCCGACGTGGCGAAGCACCAAATCTGAGTTCGGGGCAATGCTGGCAGCCACCAGAAAAAAGGCAGCGGAAGAAATATCTGCAGGCACATCAATATCGTTGGCAACGAGCTCCCCGCCGCCGCTGACACTGGCGGTGGCACCATCGCGATGCACGTGATAGCCGAATCCGGCCAGCATGCGCTCAGTGTGGTCCCGGGTTGGCGCAGGCTCTGTCACCGAGGTGCTGCCCTCGGCATAGAGACCGGCCAGTAACAGGCAGGATTTAACCTGGGCACTGGCCACGGGCATTTCATAATGGATACCGGTCAGGTGCTGGCCGCCACGGATCTTCATCGGCGGACGCCCGCCCTCGGCGGTCTCAATCACTGCTCCCATGGCCCGCAGCGGATCGGCTACACGACCCATTGGCCGCTTGGTCAGGCTAGCATCGCCCGTCAACTCAGAATCGAATGGCTGCGCCGCCAGCAAACCAGCGAACAGACGCATGGCTGTCCCGGAGTTGCCCAGGTACAACGGGCCCCGCGGTGCCTGCAAACCGTTGACGCCGACGCCGTGAATACGGACAAAGCCGTCATCCGGCCCTTCAATGGTTACACCCATATCCCGAAACGCCTGAAGCGTTGCCAGGCTATCCTCGCCCTCGAGGAATCCCTTTACCTCGGTGATGCCGTTAGCCAGCGCACCCAGCATGATCGACCGGTGGGACATGGATTTATCGCCCGGAACCCGGATATCACCGGCGATCGCGCCGCCGGGCTTAAGACGGAACGTTACCTGATTCTCACTGTTTTTTGTCACGTAAGCCTGCCCTGAAAGCATTTTTGAAAAATGTTCCCGCGCCGCTTTGGCGCGACTGAAAACCCGGAGCAGCATGGCGCTGTCCTGTTTGGCAATCGCATCGCGCAACTGATCCAGATCATGAGTGAAATGGTCAATCACGCGCAGCACCGCGTCACGGTTGGAAAGAAAAATGTCATGCCACATTACCGGATCGCTGGCTGCGATTCGGGTGAAGTCGCGAAACCCGCCCGCGGCGTACCGGAAGATGTCCATATTCTCGTCTTCGCCAGCCAGGGTATCCACCAGCGAAAAGGCGATCAGGTGCGGGAGATGGCTGGTGGCCGCAAGCACCTCATCGTGATACGCCACCGACATCGTCAATACGGTGGCGTCGCAGCCTTCCCATAACCGCTTGAGGTTCGCCAGGGCCTCGGGATTGGCGTCGTCGGCCGGCGTCAGAATGACTTTATGGCGGGCAAACAGGTCGGGATTGGCAGCCCGAATACCGCTCTTCTCAGAGCCCGCAATCGGATGACCGGGAATTACCTGCGGGGACAAACTGCCAAACACCGCTTCAACGTCGGCCACAAAGCTGGACTTGGTGCTACCAACATCAGTCAGTACTGCCGACTCACCCAGCCAAGGTTTAATTTCTGCCAGCACCGCCCGGGTTGCCCGAACCGGCACCGCCAGAACCACCAGATCACTGCCGGTGACCGCCTCTTCAATAGACTTGGCCGCCTGATCAATAACGCCCAGCTCAACGCCCAGCGCCAGCTCTTCGGCGCGTTTGTCCGCTCCGACCACCACGTCGGCCAGGCCATTGCGCCTCAATGCGCTGGCCAGCGAACCGCCAATCAGGCCCAAGCCGATAATCGCAACACGCTTGAACAGAGCTTGCTGACCCGACACCTCAGGCTTCCCTCTCAGACAGCGACTCTGATGACGACCCAGATGACAAAGACTGTTCGAGCGCCTCAATAAATTGCTGATTCTCTTCCGCCAGACCAACTGACACCCGCAGGTGGCGAGGCATGCCGTAACCGCCTACCGGGCGTACAATCACGCCCTTGGCGAGCAAGGCCTGATAGATGTCCTGCGCCCTGTCGCCCACATCAACTGCGACGAAATTGGCGGCAGAGGGTATATACTCAAGCCCGAGACGGTCGAAGGCCTGCTCAAGCTGGCGCAGGCCGGCCGTATTCACCTCACGGGAACGCTCCAGATAGCTTTCATCTGCCAGCACGGCAGTTGCGGCCGCCAGCGCCACAGTGTCAACGTTAAAGGGCTGGCGCACACGGTTGAGAATATCGGCAATGGCTGCCGAGCTGATGCTGTAGCCCACCCTGAGTGCCGCAAGGCCCCAGGCTTTGGAAAAGGTTCTGCAGACAATCAGGTTCGGGAACCGTGCCAGCAGTTTCACCCCATCCGGAAACTCATCGCCCTGCAAGTATTCGCAGTAGGCTTCGTCCAGCACAACCAGCACATCGGCCGGTATTTTTTCGAGGAAAGCTTCTATCACCCCAGCGCCGTGGACAGTGCCGGTGGGATTATTCGGGTTAGCGACGAAGATCAGGCGGGTACGGTCGGTAACGGCCGCCGCCATGGCGTCGAGATCATGGCCCCAGTCTCGGGCAGGTACCGAGACCCCTTTGGCACCAATGGCCTGGGTCACCAGCGGGTAAACCGCAAACGCATACTGCGAGAAGATAACTTCGGCATCTCGATCGGCGAAACAGCGAGCAATAACCTCAAGGACATCGTTGGAGCCATTACCCAGAGTGATCTGATCCATGTTGACGCCAAATCGATTCGCCAATGCCTGCTTCAGATCAAAGCCGTTGCCATCCGGATACAGACACAGCTCTGACAGCGCCTTCTGGGCTGCCTTCAGGGCAACGTCACTGGGGCCGAGCGGGTTTTCATTGCTGGCCAGCTTAACAATATCGGCCGGATTCAAACCCAACTCGCGGGCCAGCTCGTCAATTGGCTTGCCCGGCTGATAGGGAGACAGCGCCTGAACCCCGGTTACTGCCAGACTCTGGTAATCAACTGCCATCGCTATCACTCACTCCGTAACTTGTTCCTGCCCTTAACATCGCAATGCTAGAGAACACCAATCGGATAGGAACCCAGACGTTTCAGCTCAACTGCTTCCTCGTCCACCTGGGCCAGTAGCTTACTCACCTGGTCGTCTTCCATATGGCCTTCGAAATCGATATAGAACACATAGGCCCAGGTACCACTGGGCGACGGCCGCGTTTCAATGCGAGTCAGGCTGATACCGTGCTGATGGAAGGGTTCCAGCAACTGGTACAGGGCGCCCGGCTTGTTGCGCATGGAAACCAGGATGGAAGACTTGTCGTGGCCACTGGCCGGCACTTCTTCCCGACCAATAATCAGGAACCGGGTGGTGTTGTCCGGGCGATCTTCAATGCTGTTCGCCAGTTTTTTCAAGCCGTAAAGTTCGGCGGCCATGTCGCCGGCGATTGCCGCGGCACCAGGCTCTTCCGCTGCCCGGCGCGCCGCCTCGGCGTTGCTGGACACGGTGATGCGCTCAATACCGTAGCGATGGGTATCCAGCCACTGGCGGCACTGGGCAAAAGACTGCTGATGAGAGTAGATCCGGGTGATGTCCTGGTCTTCGTGCTTGGGCGACACCAGCAAGTGGTGGTGAATCCGCAGCTGGACTTCGCCGCAAATCTTCAGCGGTGACGACATGAACATATCCAGCGTGTGGTTGATCATGCCTTCGGTGGAGTTTTCCACCGGCACCACGCCGTAATGAGCCGCACCCGACTCCACTTCCCGGAACACTGCATCAATGGCGGGCAACGGTACACTGACCACTGAATGCCCAAAGTGCTTCAGAGCAGCCGCCTGGGTGAACGTTCCTACCGGCCCCAGGAAGGCAATGTGCATTGGTTTTTCCAATGCCAGACAGGCCGACATGATCTCGCGGAACAGTCGCGCCATTTCCTCGCCCGATAATGGCCCGGGATTCTGCTCCTTGATACGGCGCAGCACCTGGGCTTCCCGCTCCGGACGATAGAAGAACACGTCCTGGTCCGGATTTGAATCCATCTTCACGTGCGCCACTTCCTGGGCACAGCGAGCGCGGGCACTGATCAGATCCATGATCTGCTGATCAAGGCTATCAATCTCGTCCCGGAGTTCAGCCAGACGAATCTGCTCGTCACTCATGATTAACCACGCTCCTTCGCGAATTCAGCCATGTACTGCACCAACGCATCGACACCGGCCTCCGGCATGGCGTTGTAGATGCTCGCACGCATGCCACCCACGGAGCGGTGCCCCTTGAGGTTAAGCAAACCTCGGACATCAGCACCGCGAAGGAAGTCAGCATTGAGAGCATCGTCCGCCAGGGTGAACGGCACGTTCATCCAGGACCGGAAACGAGGATCGATCGGATTGGCGTAAAAATCGTTAGTGTCGATGAAATCGTAGAGTTTTTTGGCCTTGCGGGCATTGATCGCCCCCATGGCCTCTACCCCACCCTGAGCCTTCATCCACTGGAACACCAACCCTGCCAGGTACCAGGAATAGGTAGCCGGCGTGTTGTACATGGAATCGTTATCGGCGATGACCTGGTAGTTCATCATCGTCGGAGTTTCCCTACGGGCTTTGCCCAGAAGGTCTTTCCGAATGATCACCACCACCAGACCGGACGGCCCGATGTTTTTCTGGGCGCCGGCGTAAATCAGACCAAACTTGGAAAAATCCATTGGCCGGGACAGCATGGTTGAGGACATATCCGCTACCAGCGGCACGGAACCGCTGTCTGGAATAAAGTCGAATTCCAGGCCGCCAATGGTTTCATTCGGCGTGTAGTGGAGATACGACGCATCGGCGCTGGTCTGCCAACCTGAAACATCCGGAATCGAGCTGAATCCGGAATCCTCGGCACTGGCCACCACATTGATGTTGCCGTACCGCTTGGCCTCGGCGATCGCCTTTTTGGACCAGATTCCGGTGTTCACGTAATCCGCAGTCCCACCTTCTCCGAGGAGATTGAGGGGGATGGTGGCGAACTGACTGGAAGCTCCACCCTGCATGAAGAGTACCGCGTAATCATCTGATATACCGGCTAATTCACGAAGATCTCGCTCGGCAGTCTCAGCAATCTGTACAAACTCGTCGCTGCGATGGCTCATCTCCATCACGGACATGCCAGTGCCGCGCCAGTCCAGCATTTCCTCGCGTGCCTGCTGCAGCACTGCTTCCGGCAAGGTTGCCGGGCCTGCACAAAAGTTATACGCCCTACTCATGTTCCGTGATCTCTCAAGTCATACTGATTCGGTCTGTTGGCAGTGCCGGCTTAGTCTTCGCCGGCACCTTCCTCGGTGCTGCTTTCACCCGCCGCATCACCGGCTTCACCATTGGACTCTGCACCGTCCAGCGCTTCGCCCTCAGGTGCTTCACCGTCAAGCTCTTCACCATCAAGGCCAGCGTCATCGGCTTCGGCAATCCGCTCCACGCCTACCAGGCGCTCGTCTTCCTGGCTCAGCTTGATCAGACGCACACCCTGGGTGTTCCGGCTCAGCACGGAAACTTCGTCCGTACGGGTCCGCACCAGCGTGCCCTTATCGGAGATCAGCATCATTTCATCGCCGTCGAACAGCTGCAGGGCCGTTACCAGGTTCCCGTTACGCTCGGAGCACTGCATGGCAATAACGCCCTGGCTGCCTCGGCCGTAAGTCGGGAATTCATCAATGGCTGTGCGCTTGCCGTAGCCGTTTTCGCTGGCAGTGAGGATCACGCCATCTTCCTGAGGAATAATCAGGGAAACCACGTGGTGCCCTTCTGGCATCTTGATGCCGCGCACACCACGAGCGGTCCGACTCATCGGGCGAACAGCTTCTTCATTGAAGCGCACTGCTTTACCAGCGGTGGAGAACAGCATGACTTCGGCGTCGCCTTTGGTGATGGCTGCACCAATCAGGGTATCGCCTTCGTCCAGTGACAGCGCAATCAAGCCGCTGCTGCGCGGACGGGAGAAGTTCGGCAGCGGAGTCTTCTTAACGACGCCGGCGTAAGTCGCCATCAGCACAAACTGGTCTTCCGGATAATCGCGCACCGGCAGGAAGGTAGTAATACGCTCCCCTTCGTCCAGCGGCAGGATATTTACCATCGGACGACCACGGTGGGCACGGCTGGCACGGGGAATCTCAAAGACTCGCAGCCAATAAACCTTGCCGCGGTTGGAGAAACACAAAATGGTGTCGTGAGAGTTTGCGACCAGCAGCTTCTCAACAAAGTCTTCGTCCTTCATGAACGTTGCTGCCTTGCCTCGACCACCGCGACGCTGAGCCTGGTAATCCTCGACCGCCTGGGTCTTGGCATAACCACTGTGGGAGATGGTTACCACCAGGTCTTCTTCGTCAATCAAATCGGCAATGGTCAGGTCACGACGGGAGCTGGTGATCTCGGTCAGGCGCTCGTCACCGTAGTCGTTCACGATTTCCTGCAGCTCATCACGAATCACCTGCATCAGACGCTCCGGATCGCCCAGGATGTCGAGCAGATCAGCAATCTTCTCCAGGATTTCCTTGTACTCGTTCTGCAGCTTTTCGGTCTCAAGACCGGTCAGGCGGTGCAGACGCAGATCCAGAATCGCCTGGGCCTGCTCGGGTGACAGGTGGTACAGGCCTTCACGCAGGCCGTAGATCTCGGGCAGATCGTCCGGACGACAGGCGTCTTCGCCGGCGCGTTCCAGCATGGCCAGAACATCACCGGGCGACCAGCCCTTATCCATCAGCTTTTCCTTGGCTTCCGCCGCGGACGGCGAGGCCTTGATCAGCTCAATGATTTCATCGATGTTGGCCAGCGCAACAGTCAGGCCTTCAAGGATATGACCACGCTCACGGGCCTTGCGCAGTTCGAAGATGGTCCGGCGGGTGACCACTTCCCGGCGATGACGGATGAACGCATCCAGCATCTGCTTCAGATTCAGGGTCTTGGGCTCGCCGTTGATCAGGGCAACCATGTTGATGCCGAAGACCGTTTCCAGCTGGGTCTGGGCAAACAGGTTGTTAATGATAACGTCCGGGTTTTCACCCCGGCGCAGCTCGATCACAACACGGATACCTTCCTTGTTGGACTCGTCCCGCAGCTCGGAAATGCCTTCCAGGCGCTTCTCTTTTACCAGCTCCGCAATCTTCTCGATCAGCCGTGCCTTGTTCAGCTGGTACGGCAGCTCGGTAATGATGATGGCGTCGCGGTTGGTTTTCTTGTCGTGCTCGATTTCGTGACGGGCGCGAATGTAGATCCGGCCGCGACCTGTTCGATAAGCCTCAACAATACCCGCCCGGCCATTGATGATGCCCTG
The DNA here is from genome assembly GCF_016820575.1 of Marinobacter sediminum. Classification (GTDB taxonomy): domain Bacteria; phylum Pseudomonadota; class Gammaproteobacteria; order Pseudomonadales; family Oleiphilaceae; genus Marinobacter; species Marinobacter sediminum. The sequence goes on from NZ_JAEMQH010000002.1 coordinate 1,300,843, forward strand.
AGTCGGGAAATCCGGCCCGGGGATAAATTCCATCAGCTCGTCAACGGTGAGGTCCGGATTGTTGATCAGTTCCAGACAGCCGTTTACCACTTCCGTCAGATTGTGGGGCGGAATGTTGGTGGCCATACCAACGGCGATGCCGGAAGAGCCGTTAACCAGCAGGTTGGGAACCCGGGTGGGCAGTACTTCAGGAATGCGCTCGGTGCCGTCGTAGTTGTCGACGAAATCAACCGTTTCCTTCTCCAGATCCGCCAGCAGGGAGTGGGCGATCTTTTCCATGCGGATTTCGGTGTAACGCATGGCAGCCGCGTTATCGCCATCGATCGAACCGAAGTTACCCTGGCCATCAACCAGCGGGTAACGCAGGGAGAACGGCTGGGCCATGCGTACGATGGTGTCGTAGACCGCAGAGTCGCCGTGCGGGTGATATTTACCGATAACGTCACCGACCACACGGGCCGACTTCTTGTACGCCTTGTTCCAGTCATTGTTCAGTTCAGACATGGCGAACAAAACGCGGCGATGTACCGGCTTGAGGCCGTCCCGCACATCCGGCAGCGCACGGCCGACGATGACGCTCATGGCGTAATCGAGGTAGGACTGTTTTAACTCGTCTTCTATATTTACCGGCAGGATCTCTTTGGCTAACTCACCCATCGAGAAAGGTTCCTTTGCGTTATCTGGAAGTCGTGTCGGAGCCGTTTCCGGGCCCCCTAGTTATTCTGTAATAAGCCGCCGAGTCTACCACAATCACACCGTTACCGGGGCAACTGTGAGACAGGCTTAATCAAACACCACGGTCTTGTTTTCGTAGGTAATCACCTGGTCTTCGATGTGGGAGCGAAGGCCTCGGGCCAACACGTTCTTTTCCACATCCTTGCCCAGGCGCACCATGTCGTCGATGGAGTCGCGGTGTGTTATGCGAATAACGTCCTGCTCGATGATCGGACCTTCGTCCAGATCCTCGGTGACGTAATGGCAGGTCGCACCAATCAGCTTCACACCCCGGCTATAGGCCTGGTGGTATGGACGCGCACCGGCAAACGACGGCAGGAAGCTGTGGTGGATGTTGATCACCTTGCCCGAGTACTTGCGGCACAACTCGGCAGGCAAAATCTGCATGTAGCGGGCCAGCACAACCACATCCACATCGTACTGCTGGAACAGCTCTTCGATGTGAGCGAAGGCCTCGGCCTTGTTGTCCTTGCTCACCGGAACATGGTGATAGGGAATTTCGTGCCACTCCACCATGCGGCGAAGGTCGTCGTGGTTGGAAATCACCGCGGCGATCTCGGCATTCAGCTCCTTGCTGTGCCAGCGGTGCAACAGGTCCGCCACGCAGTGTGACTCCTTGCTGCACATCAGAATGACCTTCTTAGGCTGGGCCGAGTCGGCAATGTGCCAGTCCATCTCAAACTCACGGGCAATCGGCTCAAACGCCGCCCGGAACTGGTCAAGGCCAAAGGGAATCGAGCTGGCCTTGATTTCGTGCCGCATGAAGAACCGGCCGCTCTGGGTGTCCGAGTGATGGCTCGCCTCGGTAATCCAGCCGTTGTACGTGGACAGAAAATTACTCACCTTAGCGACAATTCCGACCCGATCCGGGCAGGAAATCACAAGACGATAGGTATGCTCCATGGAAAGCCTTTCCTTAACTGAAATCCGGGAAAGCAGGTGCGCCGGGGAACCACTGGCGGAACAATCGACAGGTTGACGTTACGCACCGATGAAAATGACCGGCTATCATAGCCTATCTGAACGCCAGAAACGAGGAACAGAATCATGGACAAGGCCCCACAGCGGCAAATCAAAGGAACCCGCCTCAAGAGGCGGTCAGAGAGCCTCAGCGCCATCGCCCTGACCCTGACCTTATTCATTGCCAGTCCAGTCTCCGGGCAGGCCATTCTGGAAGGCGAACGTTTCCACCCCGCCGTTGCCACTCAGGGCATGGTGTCCACCAGTCACACCCTCGCCACCGACGTAGCTCTGCAGGTATTAAAAGAAGGCGGCAATGCCATTGATGCGGCGGTCACCGCGGGTTTTGCCCTGGCCGTCACCCAGCCCCGCTCCGGCAACATTGGTGGCGGTGGATTCATGCTCATCGCCAAGGGCGATCACAGCGCACCGGAAGCCATCGACTTCCGGGAAAAGGCGCCAGCCGCCGCCAACGAAACCATGTTCCAGGATGACAACGGTGACGTCGTGCAGAATCGAAGCCGGTTCACCCATCTGGCAGCGGGTGTCCCGGGCACCGTCGCCGGGTTGGCCATGGCCCTGGAGCGCCACGGTACTCTATCCCTGAAACAGGCCCTGGCACCGGCGATCAAACTGGCTCGGGACGGCTTCACGGTACCCCAGCGCTTTACCGATGGCCTGGAACAGGCCCGACCCCGCCTTGAACGCTGGCCGGCCACACGTTCAACCTTCTACAAACGCGACGGCAGCGCCTACCAGCCAGGCGAGACATTTCGCCAACCGAAACTGGCCAATACACTCCAGCGCATCGCGGAAAAAGGTGTCGATGGCTTTTATCAGGGCAAAACCGCCGACCTGATTGTCAAAGAAATGGAACGTCACGGCGGCCTGATCACCAAGGCGGATCTGAGCGCCTATGAGCCGGTTGTCCGCAGCCCGGTGCACGGCACCTATCGCGGCTACGATATCTACTCCATGTCACCGCCCTCCTCTGGCGGCACTCACATCGTCCAGATCCTCAACATCCTGGAAGGTTTCCCGATCCGGGAATCCGGCCACAACACTGCCGACACCATTCACTGGATGGCCGAAGCCATGAAACTCGCTTACGCTGACCGCTCCCAGTACCTGGGGGACACCGACTACGTCGAGGTGCCATTGGCCGGTCTTACCAGCAAGTCCTACGCCGAGACCCTCAGAAAAGATATCAGTTCCGAGCAGGCTCGACCCGCCAGCGACATCGGGCCCGGGCAGCCTGCGGCCTACGAGAGCCCCGAGACCACGCACTTCTCCGTCGTTGATAAATGGGGCAACGCCGTCTCCAACACCTACACCATCAATTTCAGCTACGGCTCCGGCATCACCGTTGAGGGCGCCGGCTTCCTGCTCAACAATGAAATGGACGATTTCAGCGCCAAACCCGGCGTGCCGAACGCTTATGGCCTGATCGGCGGTGAGGCCAACAAGGTGGAGCCCGGCAAGCGCATGCTCAGCTCCATGTCGCCCACCATTATGAAAAAGCAGGGCAAGAACTTCCTGGTAACCGGAAGCCCGGGTGGTTCACGCATAATCACCACCACGCTTCAGGTCATTTTGAATGTGATCGACCACGACATGAACATCCAGACCGCAGTCAGTGCGCCCCGGGTCCACCACCAGTGGCTGCCCGATGAACTCCGGATTGAACAGGGCATCAGCGGCGACACCATCAGGCTTCTTGAGGATCGCGGCCATACTGTGGTGACCAATTCGGCGATGGGCGCTATACAGAGTATTATGGTGGGAGAGGACGGAACGCTATACGGGGGCGCGGATCCGCGGCGAAGTACGTCCTCGGCAAAAGGTTATTAAACCGCCGCTGCGCCGGATTTCCCAAACCAGGAGGCGATTATGTATCTGTCTGTGCAACTGAGCTGCTACCCGCTCAAGGAAGACTACAAACAACCGATCCGGGACCTGATTGCCCGCCTGGAACAAACCGGGCTGGAAGTCTACCCCGGCCGCATGAGCACAGAAATCTTTGGAGAGTACGACGAAGTCATGAAGGTGCTCTCGGATACCATGAAATGGTCATTCGAAACCTACGGCAAATCCGTGTTCGTGGCCAAGATCATGGAGGGTGACCGGAGACCGAAATGACCGCTCCCAATGAACCGGGCGATCGGAAGCCGTCGGATTCACCACAACCGGCCATTCCGAACCAGTATTCCTTCCTGTGGCTGAGTGCCGCCATCTTCCTGATGGTGCTCTGGCTCCAGGACAGCGGGCAACCAAAGCTGCAGGTACTGGCTTACTCCGAGTTCAAGACAGCGGTTATCAATGGCCAGGTGGCCGCCGTCACTCTGAAAGACGAGCGCATCACTGGCCAGTTTTCCGACGCCGATGCCGGATTCCAGACCATTCGCCCACCGATGGAGGACCCGGCATTACTCAACTTACTTGAAGAATACGACGTCACCATCTCGGCGGCCCCTTCCGGGCTGCCCTGGTGGCAGGAATTAATTCGCGGCTTCCTGCCCTGGATCCTTCTGCTGGCACTGATGTTCTGGTTCTGGGGAGTGGCCCAGAAGCGGATGACCCAGGGCGGCGGCCCCTTCAATTACGGCAAGTCGAAAGCGCGGCTGGCTCGCCCGGAAACGTCCACCACCACGCTTGATGATGTCGCAGGGATCGAATCTGCAAAACGGGAGATAGCTGAAATCATCGATTTCCTCAAATCCCCGGAAAAATACCGGGCGCTCGGTGCCGAAATGCCCAGGGGCGTGCTTCTCGTAGGCCCACCAGGCACTGGCAAAACCCTGTTGGCCCGCGCCATCGCCGGCGAAGCCGACGTACCCTTCTTCAGTATCAGCGCCTCGGAATTCATCGAGATGTTTGTCGGTGTGGGTGCCGCCCGGGTAAGGGACATGTTCCTGAACGCCCGTAAAGCCGCGCCGGCTCTGATATTCATTGACGAACTGGATGCCATCGGCCGGTCCCGGGGCACCGGACTCGGCGGCGGTCACGACGAACGGGAGCAGACCCTGAACCAGATTCTCACGGAGATGGACGGCTTTGAACCCCACGAGAACATTCTGGTGTTGGCCGCTACCAACCGGCCGGATGTCCTGGATAGCGCCCTGCTCCGCCCCGGTAGATTCGACCGCAAAATCACCCTGGACCGCCCCCACAAGGAAGCACGCACCGAGATCCTGAAAGTGCACGTGCGCAAAGTGCCCCTGGCGGAGGATGTTGATCTCGAAAAAGTAGCCGCGCGCACCATTGGGTTCTCCGGCGCGGACCTGAAAAACCTGGTCAACGAAGCTGCCCTGACCGCAGCCCGGGAGAACCTGCATGAAGTTACGGCCCACTGCTTTGAACTGGCCCGAGACCGAATCATTCTCGGCGAAGAGCGCGACGCTCACCTCTCACCCGAGGAGCGTGAGGCCGTGGCTTACCACGAGTGTGGTCACGCCATCATGGCTTACTACCTACCCAAGGCCGACCCGCTAACCAAGCTCACCATCATTCCCCACGGCATGGCCATGGGCGTCACGGAACAGACACCAAGAGACGATCAGTACAGCTTCACCGAGAGCTATCTGAAGGATCGGATCAAAGTAATGATGGGTGGCCGCTCAGCCGAAAAGCTTATCTACGGCGAGGTTAGCACCGGCGCCCAGAACGATCTGAAAGAAGCCACCAAACTGATCCGGAAAATGATCGGCCAGTGGGGCATGAGCGAGAAGATCGGGCCGCTAGGACTGAGTATTGGCGAGGAGCACGTGTTTCTCGGTCGCGAAATGGGTCTGCCTAGAGAGTTCAGCGAGAAGACCGCCGAGCTGATCGATGCTGAAATTCAGGCACAACTGAAAGCACTGGAAAAGACCACGTTTGATTTCCTGACTAAGCACCGCGCGCAACTTGAAGCCCTGGCCAAAGCCGTGCTTAAACAGGAAACCCTGTCGGCGGAAGAAGTCGATGAAATCCTCAAGCGGGAAGACAACCGCAAAATTGCCTGAGCGGCATTCACGCCGCCCAGGCGGACTGCCCGGCCATCAGGAATGGCCGAGGATCGCGGCCAGTTTATCCTGGGTGTTATCCTCAAAGTCACTGGCATCGTGGCGCTCGTGCAGCTGCTCCTCTGGCTCGCCCCACGTGCGGTTAACCATCCGTCCACGCTGCACCGCTGGGCGATGGGCAATGTCTTCCATCCAGCGCACCACATTGGTGTAGGTGTGAGCTTCCAGGAACTCGGCCGCGTCATACACCTTGTTGGCCACCAGGGCCCCGTACCAGGGCCAGATCGCCATATCGGCGATGGTGTATTCATCACCCGCAATGTACCGGTTTTTCGCCAACTGGCGATCCAGCACATCCAGCTGCCGCTTTACCTCCATGGTGTAGCGGTTAATGGGGTACTCGTACTTTTCCGGCGCGTAGGCGTAGAAGTGACCAAAACCACCACCCAGCATGGGCGCGCTGCCCATTTGCCAGAATAGCCAGTTCAGGGTTTCCGTGCGCTTGGCGATATCCTTGGGCAGGAAGGCCTCAAACTTTTCTGCGAGATAAAGCAGGATGTTACCGGACTCGAACACGCGAATGGCCGGATCGGTACTGCGGTCCACCAAAGCCGGAATCTTGGAGTTCGGATTCACCTCGACAAAGCCACTGCCAAACTGGTCGCCATCGCCAATTTTGATCGGGTAAGCGTCGTATTCCGCGCCCCTGATACCCTGCTCTAACAGCTCCTCGAGCATCACCGTGACTTTGACACCGTTGGGCGTTGCCAGCGAATACAGCTGCAATGGGTGCTCGCCCACCGGCAGCTCCTGATCGTGGGTCGGCCCGGCAATCGGCCGATTAATTTTGGCAAAGGTGCCGCCACTCTCGGACTCCCATTTCCAGACTTTGGGAGGGGTGTAAGTCGGGTCACTCATAACGAAATTCTCTCCTAACGGGCAAACGGACAACGCTTTGCGGCTGCCCTTTGGATTTCCTGCAAGTGATACGCCGCTTAAGGCGGACAGGACCAGTCGAAAAAATGCCTATAACTCAGAGGTATTGGGCTGGAAACCGAGGATTCAAGCAGGGCCCTTCCCGAGCCTTGGGCGCACCGGAGTCGAAACGGCAAGATCCGAATTCACTGCTATAGTTGAAATAGTCTGTTTCACATTTTTTGACAATCTTGTTCACACCGTCCTGTGACGAATACCGCTGTAAACAAGGGAGTTTACATATGAAGCCATTAAATCGATTAGCAGGTACCTGGCTGGTCGTCGCCACGGCCACACTTCTGGTCGCCTGCGCCGGACCAGGGCCAAAACCAGACAGCGAACTGCAAGCTGCCGAGTCGTCCGTTCAGCAAGCCGAAGCGGCCGACGCTCGGAAATTTGAGCCGGTTCTGCTGAATCAGGCCCAGAACAAAGTGGCGGATGCCCGTGAGTTAATGGACCAGGAGCAATACAGAAAGGCGGAACGCCTGCTGGAGCAGGCCACCGTGGATGCCCAATTGGCCGCCGCTCGCTCAGAAACCGAGAAAGCCCAGCGTGCGGTAGCGGAGATTAACCGGTCTATCGACGAACTGCAGGATCAGCTCGAGAACAACGAATCGTGAGCCCGAACCAGGAGATTGAGATGATGACTCGTACTTTTGCCACCAGCATCGCAGTCGGGCTGCTTGCACTGCTTACTGGCTGTGCCAGCTCTCCACCGTACAATGCCGAGGTCGATCAGGCGCGCACCCTATACCTGAACATTGAGCAGGACCCGGATGTCGCCCGCAGTGGCGCCAGTCAACTTCGGGCAGCCAAACGTGAACTTGAGCGGGCTGAATCGTTGCTGAAGGAGGAAGCCGACCTCGTCGCCATTGAACATGCCGCCTATCTTGCCACCCGCCACGCAGAAATCGCCCAGCAACAGGGCCTTCGTGCTGGCCTCGAGGAAGAGATAAGCTCCGCGGAAGAGCGGCGTCAGAAGATCATGCTGCAGATGAAAACCAACGAAGCCGAGGCACTGCGGGCCCAGATGGCGGCGCTTCAAGCAGAAAAGACCGAACGCGGCATGGTGCTGACGCTCGGCGATGTCCTGTTTGATCTGAACAAGGCTGACCTCAAGGCCTCAGGCCAACGCACCGTCGCCCGATTAGCCGAGTTCATGCTGCAGTATGATGACCGTCGAGTGCGCATTGAAGGATACACCGACAGCACTGGCGATGAGTCCTACAACCGACGGTTGTCCGAGCGTCGCGCCATGGCGGTCTATGACGAACTACTCAGCCACGGCGTTTCCAGCAGCCGCGTCGAAGTTGAAGGTTACGGAGAATCCTATCCGGTGGCCAGTAACGACACCAGCGCCGGGCGGCAGCAAAACCGGCGGGTCGAGATCGTCATTTCGGACGAATCCGGCCAAATCCAAAGCCGCTGACATCATCCGGCCCGGCGGCGCACACAGCCGCCAGGGCCTTGATTCGAATCCGGATTAAAGCCTTCACAGCGAGCCTGCTATCGGTTCAAACTGGTCAGCAACTCAACCATCGGGGTCTGGTTCACCTGAATGAACCCGCGTTTCGGCCGGTCCAGATCGATAATCAGGAACACAATCAGCGTAATCAGCAAAGACACCAGCATGATCGGCACGACCATCCGCTCGCCGCTCAACCCCGAGGAGTAGCCCATGATCCCTCCCGACGCGATAAAAACGACAAACAGAAGAATGAGCACCACTTCCGGCACATGCATCTGAAGCAAGGCATTGCGCTTGCCTTGGCTGTCGATCGCGTCGTTCAGGGATTTAACAAACGCCCCCGTGGTTACTGGCCGAGGGTCAAGGTTGGTCGCCAAGACCGCGAGCGACCAAAGCTCGCTCTGCAAAGCGGCAATTTTGGCGTTGTACTCATTTCGCTCATCAACCTTGGTTAGGTCCACCTGACCAACTTCCACCCGCAGCTGAACGTAGTCACGCCACAACCGCTTGGCGTCGTTCTGCAACTCCTGTGGCAGCAGTTCCACCCGCAGCACTGCAGTTCCGATGGCGTTGGCTTCATCAATAACCGCGATGCTGCGATTGTCGTAGCGCTGCATCGACATGCTGAAGGTAAAACCCAGCAGCAATGCCAACAAACCCAGGATACTCGCCTGAACGGACCCTGTGAGTGCCTTCATCTCCGACGTCGTCCGATTCTGGGTAAAACGGCCAATGCCGACCCCCAGTTCGTTGCAAAGCACAATCGCTACGAAAAGCGACGTGGCAATCAGAACACTGCTGAAACTGTAGAGTACTTCCTGTTCGTTCATGGAATTTCCTAGGTGAAGCCAATAGCCATAATCCGCGAAAAGCACATTATCCACAGTTACTTAGTCTGCACTAGTGGTCGAGGCGTACAATAAGGAGAAACCAACGCGCAGAACAGTGACCAGATCATGACCCGCTCCCGACGATTCATGTGGATGCTTGTGCTGACCGCCCTCGCCCCGAGCGTTCAGGGCGCCCTGCGCTGCGGTTCGTACCTGGTCGACAACGACGCCTGGCCCATCGAAGTGGAAGAGCGCTGCGGGCCGCCGGACTACGTGGTGGAATACCCGACGGCCACGGTTCACGGGCTGGGCGTAGTGCAAACCGAAATGCACTGGTACTACAACCCGGGGCCGCAGCGGTTTATCCGTCGGTTGACCTTCCGTAATGGCAAGCTGGCGCAGGTGGAGAGCCTGGGGTACGGCTTCCACGTGTCCGAGCGGGCCAGCTGCAACATCAGCACACTTCGCCACGCCAGAACCGAGTACGAGTTGGTCGCCCGTTGCGGCGAGCCCATCTCAAAGCGCGTGGAATGGCGAACACCCAAACCAACGCGTAGGCTGGAAACCTGGCAAGGTATACGGCCTGTGCTGGTTCAGCTGTGGCTGTACGATTTGTCCGACAACCAGTTCCGGCAGGTCGTTACCCTGAGAAACGGACAGGTAGTGGACATTGAGTCCCGCCCCAGTCGGTAAAGCATCAGCTTCGTGTTATTGCGGGGTTCGACCTCCCCTGGCAACCGTTCTGGCCTACAACACCGTCTGTATCGTTCTGCTGGGCGCTACCTGTGGTTGTTTGAACCAATCAGTCAAGACTTCGAAACAAGCGACAGCGCCGCTCACGATCTGTTCGAACGCCAGATCATTGGCAACCGCATAGGCCTCTAGCTGCTGCACCCACGCCGGCCAGGCGACGGAAGTATTTTGGGCAAGCGTCTCGTAATAGTGAAAACGGTCAACACCAAGGTGAGCTCGTCGAGACTGCAAGGCTTTATATATGTAGCGGCCGCCCAATCTGGAGCCCTCAAAAACGTAGGCACACCCCAGGTATTCGGCAGACCCTTCAACAGTCAGTGGCGCTGGCTCGGGAGCGGTCAGTCGCACAGATGTTTTGAGCTGGTCCGCGCAGTCCAGGCTTAACTTGTCCAACGCCAAATCAATCTGCCAGGGTTTACCCAGTCGCGTTGCCGGGAATGCCCTGTCCAGCTGTGGTTGCCAGCACCGATAGGCCCACCAGTGTTGCACCATAATCTGCTGATACCGCTCAATGTCGAGATCTAACCCCGTTAACGGCGTCAAAATACTGTGCGCATCCAGGCGCCGATGGATCGGTGCGGTTGCCTCTTTCAACTGGTGATGCAGCTGGCCAATCATGAGGACACTTTGAATTTGAAACAGTCGGCCGCTACCGGTTTTCCGAAATGATACCCCTGGTAAGTATTGCACCCCAGTCCCCGCAGTACCGCCACCTGTACCTTTTCCTCAACCCCTTCAGCGACCACTTCCAGGTTCATCCTCGAACAGAGGCTGATAATGCCCTCTACCATGGTCAGCGAATCATCGTTCTCGCCCATGTTCTCGATAAACGAGCGATCGATTTTCACCTCGTCTATGGGCAGCTTCCACAGGTAACTGAGCGACGAATAGCCTGTACCGAAATCATCCAACGATACCGTCATGCCGGAACTCCGCAATGACTGAAGCACGCTGTTAGCGCGATCATAATTTTCCATGAACAGTGTTTCTGTGATTTCCAGTCTGATATCGCTCATTGAAAGACCGTGCTGGTCGACCGTATTTCTTACCATCGACTCAAATTTTTCACTCAGCAACTGAGCAGGGCTGATGTTGATGGAAAGGCTTTCGAAGTCCGTCAAATTACTTTTCCGACGCCACTGCACCAACTGGCGACAGGACTCATCGAAAACCTGTAATCCCAGTTCATTGATCAAATTATTTTTTTCGGCCAGTGGAATAAACACATCGGGTGGTACAAAACCAATCTTCGGGTGATTCCATCGCGCCAGCGCTTCGGCGCCCACAACGCGCAACCCCCTTGAGACCTTGGGCTGGAAGTGCACGTGGATCTGTCGTTGCTCCAACGCCTCGCGTAACGCCATTTCCATACGCACTTCCTGATTCACTTCGTTCTGGTCTTCCGAACTGAAGAAATGCACCTGATTTTTCCCGGCATTTTTGGCGCGGTACATGGCGATATCGGCTTGCTGGAGAATTTCGCCGAATGGGATCTGGCTGGGAAAGCACAGCACGGCACCCACGCTTGGCGTGGTCACCATTGGTTGATCATTATCGAAAACCGGCTGACCCACGGTGTGGATGATCTTTTCCGCAATACTCAAGGCAGCCAGTTGATTAATCGATCTTTCGTCGCTGTTGTGCTGCACCACGACAACAAATTCATCGCCCCCCAAACGCGTCACCAAATCATCCGGCCTGACACATTTCTTCAGGCGTGCAGCCACCTCTTTGAGCAGGCAATCGCCCGCTCTATGCCCCATAAAGTCATTGATACGCTTGAAGTTATCTAAATCCAGAAACAACACCGTGATCATCGGGCAATAATCGCCCAGCACCGATAGCTTGTGGAAATACTCTTCAAGATATCGCCGATTTGGCAGCCCTGTTAAATTGTCGTTATAGGAAGATCTGTGCAGCGTGACCTTGGTTTGTTCACTTTGGCAGTGCAGCACATAACCCTCTACGGAGACCATCAGCGCAAACAGCAGCTCCTTGTCCTCTTCCGTCCAGGATTCGGACTGTCCAAAAACCTTCTGGCGCCAAAGCGCAAAGGAGCTTCTGGGCTCCAACTGGCGCTCTCCGTCTTTGATAACAATGTTGACGGCGCCCGGCTTGCCCCCCCAAGTGATTTCTTTCTCGACCTCAGACGCACCCAAGAAAACAACCAGGTCCGGCAAATTCCGGGAACGCAAGGCGCAGATACCGGCCATGTCCGGCGCAGCGGGGAAATCATTGGAGCGCGAGGGGTCCAGCAAATCCGTTGATTCATAGGAATAGCCACCCCCCCGGCTGATTTGATCGTGCAAACGGTTGGCGAACTCTTCGGTCCCCTGCCACGACCCGCCTGCCACAAAACATTGATCGCCGTAGCACAATCCCATGTAGCGAATGCCAAACTGCGATTGAACAGACTCCATTGCAGCTTGCAATGCGTGCAGGTCGTGACCGACATCTTTCAGAAGCCTGAAATGCTCTTCGATAAAGTGCTTGTTCGCCACTGAGCGCTGAATGGTTTCCAGATTAATGGCTGGGTCCAGATGGGAAATCACGATGTCGGCAAACAGCTCGCAGGAAGCCTTCATCTCCGACACCAGGTGATTGGGCGGAACCTTGGCCGAATAGTGATGACAGGCCACCAGCCCCCACAATTTACGACCGGACATCAGCGCGATGGACATGGAGGCTTTCACGCCCATATTCCTCAGGTAGGCCACATGCATCTTAGACATGCCACGCAGGACGCTGAGGCTCTGGTCAAGAGGTTTCCCCGAAGGCAAAAATTGCGGCACCAGGGGGGCGGGCTCCGCGTCGACATCGGCCATAATCCGTAGCGAGGAGTTTTTATAAAGCTCCCGTGCCTGCTTGGGAATATCTTCTGACGGGAAACGCAAACCCACGAATTCTATGCTCGCGCGCTCAGACACCGATTCGGCAACCACCTCCCCTGACCAATCGGGTAGAAAGCGGTACAACATGACACGATCGTAGTCGGCATGCTTCTGGAACTCGTTTACCAACACTTTAAACAGCTCTTCCGTAGACGCACTGCCTCGAATTCGCGTCACCATTCGGTCAATGTTGATCAGTAAATCGTAGGAATCCAGCTTGGGGGTGGCTGGGAAGAACTCAAGAACGATGTACTTTTCGACCACAACGCCCAAAGACTCCCAAATCCGGCTCGAGATCCGGCCTTCGGAACTGAACGAGAACAGCTGTAAAGCACCAGCCACCAGATTGGCGAAGGCACCACCTTGTTCTTCCGGCACCAGCCAATCGGTTAAGAGTGTGTTTAAAACAGGGGTGTCTTCGGGTAACGGTGTGGATGTGACACTGTTGATCAATGCAACCGCGTTTTCCGAGTACTGGACGATGCGGTTGTTTTCTCGATCTACCACCAAGACGAAACCATGGGGCTGAACGGAGCCGATATATTGCACCCGCTCACTCGCACACGCTTCGGCCTCCTCGTGGGTTATTGTGCGGGTTTCGACAAGCTCAGCTCTTGGAGGCATATCCGTCATTCCTTCTTCCCTGTAGGCCGCGCCCCAGGGTGTCGAGGTATAAGCGGCAATTAGCGGGTATGAAATCAGGAATACTTCTGAAAACCTGTTTTTATATGGCGCTATTAGAGGTTGCAGGCGAGTCGTTGTCGCTGGGGTCGCTAACCCCCGCTGGAGAGGTGGGTATTTCGGGATTTGCCCGACAAGGCGCGGCTTGGTTGCCTTCTAAGAGATGCAACAACCAAACCTCACCCTGCTTAGGCGTTCGTCCTTGCCACTTAGTTGCTTGCCCTCTCGGCACGCGCCGCATGCAGCTTCTTATAACTATCGACCAGGCGCAGGTGCTTGTCCAGGCCTTCCAGTTGCATATTGGTCGGCGTCAGGCCATAGAAGCGAGTGCTGCCATTCACCGAGCCAACCACAGCGTCCATGGTCTGCTCACCGTACATGCGCTTGAGGTTGGCCAGATAGTCGTCCAGCTCAAGCTCGTCATCAAGGGTGATTTCCAGCACTGCGTTTACGGCCCGGTAGAACAGGTTACGCTCAACGGTGTTATCGTTGAACTGCAGGAACATGTCAACGAACTCCAGAGCCTCCTCGTGCCACTCCAGCGCCAGGCAGATCAGCAGCTTCAGCTCCAGAATCGTCAGCTGGCCCCACACGGTGTTCTCATCAAACTCGATACCGATCAGGCTGATGATCGTCATGTAGTTGTCGAGCTGGCTGGCTTCCAGGCGCTCCGCCAGATCGGCAAGTTGCTCATCAGTCAGGGAATGCAGGTTGAGAATGTCCTGACGGTAGTCCAGGGCCATGTTGGTGTTGTCCATGATCAGGTCTTCAACCGGATACACCTCGGAATAGCCGGGCACCAGAATACGGCAGGTGGGTGCGCCCAGATCTTCATAAACCGCCACGTAGACCTCTTTGCCCATCTCCTTCAAGATATTGAACAACCCTTCGGATTCTTCTTTGTTGCTGCCGGAGAAATCCCACTCGCAGAACTCGTAATCCTGCTTGGCACTGAAGAAACGCCATGACACCACACCGGTTGAATCGATGAAGTGCTCAACAAAGTTGTTGGGCTCAGACACCGCCAGGCTATTGAACGTGGGCGCCGGCACATCGTTCAGGCCTTCAAAGCTTCGGCCCTGCATCAGTTCAGTCAGGCTGCGCTCCAGCGCCACCTCAAAGCTCGGATGTGCGCCAAAGGACGCAAACACACCGCCGGTGCGCGGGTTCATCAGGGTCACGCACATGACCGGGAACTGGCCACCCAACGAGGCGTCTTTGACGAGGATAGGGAAACCCTGGGCTTCCAGCGCGTCAATGCCCTCGAGGATGTCAGGGTACTTTTCCAGTACGTTGCGGGGTACGTCCGGCAGCGCAATTTCCTCTTCGATGATCTGCCGCTTTACCGCCCGCTCGAAGATCTCAGACAGGCACTGTACTTCAGCCTCGAACAAGGTATTGCCGGCGCTCATACCGTTGCTGAGGAACAGGTTCTCGATCAGGTTCGAGGGGAAGTACACCACCTCACCATCGGATTGGCGCACGAACGGCAGGGACACAATGCCCCGCTCCACATTGCCGGAGTTGGTGTCGATCAGATTGGAGCCACCCAGCTCACCGTCCGGGTTGTATATAGCCAGACTGTAGTCGTCCAGAATCCCCTCAGGCAGCTCGTCATTGGGCCCGGGCTTGAACCATTTCTCATTGGGGTAATGGACAAACTCGCCGTTGGCGATCTCTTCGCCGAAGAACTGATCGTTGTAGAAGAAGTTGCAGTTCAGGCGCTCAATGAACTCACCCAGCGCGGAACACAGGGCGCTCTCCTTAGTGGAGCCCTTGCCATTGGTGAAACACATGGGCGAAGCCGCGTCGCGAATGTGCAGCGACCACACGTGGGGCACAATGTTGCGCCAGCTTGCGATCTCAATTTTCATACCCAGATCCGCAAGGATGCCGGTCATGTTGGCGATGGTCTGCTCCAGCGGCAGGTCCTTGCCCTCAATAAAGGTGCGAGCATCGCCGTCTGGCTCTACCATCAGCAGAGCCTGGGCATCCTCATCCAGGTTATCGACCTGCTCAATCTGGAACTCGGGGCCGGTCTGAACCACCTTCTTGACGGTACAGCGATCAATCGACCGCAGGATGCCCTGACGATCTTTGTCGGAAATGTCTTCCGGCAGCTCAACCTGAATCTTGAAGATCTGGTTGTAGCGGTTTTCCGGATCGACGATGTTGTTCTGCGACAGGCGGATGTTATCCATGGGGATGTCCCGCGCCTTGCAGTACACCCGCACAAAATAGGCCGCACACAGCGCCGAGGATGCCAGAAAGTAATCGAAAGGACTGGGGGCGGAGCCGTCGCCCTTGTAGCGGATAGGTTGGTCAGTAACGACGGTGAAATCGTCAAACTTGGCTTCAAGTCTGAGATTGTCGAGAAAGTTGACGTTGATTTCCATTACGAGGGTACCGGAATTGGAGAATTTGGCGCGCCGTGGCCTTATATTCCCGCCATTATCCAGTTTTTGATGCCGTTCGTCTTGGGCAGTGGCGAAAAGCCAATAGCCTTCGACGAAAGAAACGCCTTGAACTGAGGTACTGCAAACGTCTGCTGATTGGGAAACCTAATCCCAATCAGCAGACTGGTTTGCTTTTTACGCAACTAACTTTCGATTGCGGAGCTTAAGCGCAACCAACGGAAGCAAAAGCATCAGCCATCCGGCTGCACCTCCACCGCCTTTTGGTTTCACCGCAGCTTCGAGAACTTCCAGCTCTTTTTCGGCCATGTTGACCAACGATTCGACTTCGTTGAGTCGGGTGAGTTGTGCCTGGAACAAACCCAGATCCAATTGCTCTTTGATCAGAGCATCAGACTCTGCAATAGCACTGGCGACATGCACCAGACGCCGCTTCAGCTCAGCGTTGCCAAGACTGACCTCACCATCAACCACCGATGAGCCAATGCCAATCGCCACACCCGAGGCCACGCCGCCCGCAGTTACCAGAGCATCTCGCTGAATAAAGCTACGGTAGTTTTGACAAAGAAACTCATCTTCAGCGGGCACTCCCTCAGGGATTACTCCTATGACAGGCTTCGGATCCGAA
The DNA here is from genome assembly GCF_016820575.1 of Marinobacter sediminum. GTDB lineage: Bacteria > Pseudomonadota > Gammaproteobacteria > Pseudomonadales > Oleiphilaceae > Marinobacter > Marinobacter sediminum. The sequence continues at coordinate 1,317,179 of NZ_JAEMQH010000002.1, forward strand.
GACGGAGTGGAGCAGTCGTAGTCCGGCGCCGTGCCGTCGCTGTAGACCAGATAATCCTCGAGGCTATGCTGACTGAGGTAAAAGTAATCGTTGCCCTCGTTAGCGGACTGGTTGGCATCCATCCGCCAGGACTGACCCACGACGCCATACACAAACGTATTCAGAAGGTTATGGCGAATCAATTCGCCCGGGACTGCGGACGTGTCGTACCACCGAATTCTGGCGTTATTTTCCTTGAGCTTGAGCGCGCCACCACTGAAGTCTTCACCATTGACGCAATCAAAGCCGACACACAGGTTACTTTGAACAATAGTGTCATCCGGAATGACCTGATCAGCGACAACCGCTGACGTAGCCATAACGCACATCACACTCAGGGCGTAGTTACGTAATCTCATAATCTGATTTCCTGGCTGAGCCGACGTTTTAGTTAACCTGGGCCGCAACGGCCTCAAGGCGCTCAACCAGATTGGTTAGACGTGTTTCCAGCCCCGAAAGGCGAGCCTCAAGTGCATCCACTTCCGTAGAAACCGAAGCCGTAGCTGTGGTTTTGAACGCGTTGAACTGACTCAAAGTCACGGCATCGGAGTCGTCTATCGCATCAGCTACGGACGTGACCCTTCTTTCCATCCCCAGGTCCCCAACCGACACTGCCCCCTCAACCACCTCTGCGCCCGCGCCTATGGCTACATCACCCTCGGGCGAAATCATCAACGTGGTAAGTTCAGTTGTCAGATTCTTGATAAAAAACGACGAAGTCATTGCGGTGCCGTCGTCGGAAACACCCATTAGCCAGTCCTGAGTAGGAAAGCTCGCGGACGTGCTGGTGTCTTGGAAGAAAATCTGCGGCGTTGGTGACTGCAGGCGAAGTGTATCGAACCCAAACTCAGTATCGACAACACAATCCTCGCCGACACAAAGACTGCCATCGACAATAAGGTCATCCAGGATGACTTCGTCAGCGTGTACACTGAGAGGTAAAGCTAGCGCTACAACCGGCACCACAAAAAAGAAGCTTCGCATTCAATATTCCCTATTTAATCGAATAACCACTTATGATGGCCGGTAACAAAACCTCCGGCTGTCGTTCCATCCTCGCTAGTTCCAACGCCAGCGAACCGACTGAGTTTATGTCAAAAAGTTAATAAAACAACAAAAACAATATGAAACATTCACTAATTTTGAGGAAAACCCCATAAAAGTCGCTACGAATGAATGATCTAGCACTCAAACCCAGCGCTGGAATTACGAAACCCGTATTGCCTGTCACCTTGGGCTCGATCGCACTTTTAGTATGGGCCTTGGGACCCGACACCGCAGATCTACTCCGGTACCAACGCGATGCAGTTCTTGACGGGCAACACTGGCGACTCCTAACAGCCCATTGGGTCCATCTGGGGTGGCAACATCTGGCGATGAACCTGGGCGGGTTAGCCGTAATCTGGCTATTGTTTGGCGAGGTATTAAGTGGGCTAAAAGCCTGGGTGGTCACTGGTGGAATCGCCCTGTTTACCTCGTTCTGCCTACTTCTCTTCCACCCTCAAATCGAATGGTACGTAGGCCTATCTGGCCTACTGCATGGTCTGCTCGCGGCAGGGGCATTGCTGTCATTGCGCACAGACCAGGTCACTTCCTGGTTCGTGCTTCTCGTGCTGGTCGGCAAACTTGGCGTTGAACTTTTGAATGGTGGGAGTAGCCAGGTTGAAGCAATGATCGGTGGGCCGATACTTGTACAGGGCCACCTCTGTGGCACGCTGGGAGGGGGCCTCTGTGCTGCGATTTTCGCACTGACAGCCCACCTCCGATCTCGTAAGAATTGAGTGTGTCTCTTACCCGGCCGATATGCGCTGGGCCGCCTTGCGAACAAGCTCGACTTCCTCAGGCAACCTGAGCGCACATTCTGCGTGCTTCAATGCCAATCGGGCGTGACTGGAAGCCGTCGACTTGAACTGCCCGTTACCGAGGGAATGGAGTGAGGCCAAGGCGGTTTGCAGCCGGAGCATCACCTCAATGGTGCCCGCACCATCCTTGGCAATGGCATTGAACGCATCATCGAACATACCGTCCAAAGAGACCTCCGGCACCCAGACCCGATCCCGCTGCACCTCAGGCTCCTGCTCTTCAGTGGCACTCCATTTCGCAAAGATCCGAACGAACGAATCGATGATTTCCACGACCGAGCCCGGGTCGTTAATACCAGGCGATAACGCCCGGCTGGCGATCTCTGAGAGCACATTGAGGCCAAACCGGGGATCCTCTTCAAAGGTCCGTTCGTTTCCTATCCGAAACGCCTGGGCGATGCCTCCGCCTTCAACGTCTTTACTGTCAGCGCCTCTGGTAACGTGGGCTAAGGGTTGCCCAGGGGTTATGAACGCGCCCGGCAACACAGCCACATAGACCTGGAGGTCATTCTTTTCGGCAAAAGCCTGCAACTCATCAACGTCTACACGCTGCACATAGCCAACAGTGTCACCATACACTGGCTCACCCTGAACCGGACCGTCCAGTCGTCGCCCTCCAAGCGTGGGTAATCGGCGATTTCGTAACAGAGAACAGCAAGCGACGGCCTCGACTTTGCCAATCGTAGTCCCAAGGCGACCTAGCCGGGCTATCCGGTCCACCCAGCGAACAAACCCAATAATGACAATCCCAAACACCGTCACCGTAATTGCAAACAGCACAAACCGACCGGTTGATCCGTAATACCCATTCATAAGAGCAATCAGGCCAACAATACTGAAGATGAAAGCCCCTACAAAAATGGAAAGCGCGTACTGAGAGACATCATCAGCAACCACCACGGGGAACGCCCGAGGCGTAGCCGAACCACTGGCGGATGCATAGGCGGAAAGCATGGACCCAACTGCGAACACGGCAATCACCAGCATGCTTGCTGAAATGATGCTTAATAACGTTTCCAGGGAATCGGCACTGATGTCGGGTAAGCCACTTTCGGGGAAAGCGTTATCCGCTACCCGGGCCAAGAATGCGGCGGCAATGGAGAGCACACAGCTAAATAACGGTTTCACCCACAGCCGTTCACCAAGTCTACTCAGGAAGAACCTGATGCGATCTCTCATCTTGCGATTCCTTGGCTCTGCAAGAGCTTCTGAGCCGCTGCTCTAGCTCGTTTTCGTCATTTCTTGGCGATGATGTAAACCGCGTGAATGATTCCCGGCAAGTACCCGAAAAGGGTCAGCACAATATTAATCCAGAAATGCTTACCAATGCCGACTTGTAAAAACACGCCAAGCGGCGGTAGCAGAATGGCGATAACTATTCGAATAATGTCCATATTAGTCCTTCCTCATTTTGAATTTGGGCGGCTGAACTATGGCCGACAACAACCTCAATGTCTTACCAACGCTTTTAAATAGTAGGTGCCATACTCCGATCGATCGAACCAAACTACCGGTGAATCGCGTATTCCGATGATCTTCCACACCATCAGCCAGGCCAGCTCCTTTACTGAGGCCATTCGGGCAAACATACACTGCGGAGGGTCTCTCTGGTATTACCCTGGCCCCGAATCCGTCAATTCCCGAACAGTACAGGTGAATACCATAAAGCTCCCAGAACCAATCCGATGACGGTTGCGAACTGAGACTGCAGAAGCGTTACCGGACGAAGCCGGACATCACCCCTTGGTATCCGGCTCGCTGATCAAGTCAGCTATGGCTGCGGCGTGTGTAACGCCTTCGGCCTTGAGACCGGCTTTAACGCCCGCCCGGTTGGCCTCCGGCTGGTTTTGGCTAGCCTTTAGTTTCCCCGACAGTTCTTCAATGCGAATCTCAATGCCCACGATTCCTTGCATCAAGCGCTCCGTGTATTCCTCCGGCGCATCGTCCACGGACCAGGGCTGGGCACGGTCGCGTTCGTGTCGGTCAGTGAGGTTATGGAGGTGCTCTTTGAGCCAGCTTGGGTCCTGCACTACCCGGGCTGCGCCCCTGGCATGCACCGCGAGGTAATTCCAAGTTGGTACCACCCGGCCGGTCTCGGCCTTGGTGGCATACCAGGATGGAGAGACGTAGGCATCTGGCCCTTGGAAAATGGCCAACACAGAACCGCTCTTCTCTATACGCTGCCACGCCGGATTGGTTCGCGCCAAATGACACTGCAAAGTGCCGAGCGAATTGTCTGAGTCCACCTGGAAATGGAATGGTACGTGATTCGCCTCGATGCCATCGTCGTCGGCAATCACAAACAGTCCGAAGCTGTAATCGCGGATATAGCGATGCAGCGTTTCTGTGTCATCTTCCTTAAAGTGCTTGGGCACATACATTCTGAGGATGCCTTTCTACCGGGTTTTATTGGGTCGGCCTCAGCCTAACGAGGTTAAAACCAGAACTCACGTCAGGTCCTGATAGGGATTGTACGCCACTTCCCAGTAGTGCCCTTCGGTATCCTGAAAATACCCGGAGTACCCTCCCCAGAACACCTCTTGCGCCGGCTTGATCAGAGTGGCGCCTGCCTCAATCGCCTGCTGTAGCAAGGCATCCACCTCTGACTTGCTGGCCACATTATGGGCGAGGGTAATTCCGGAGAATGCAACCTCAACAGGAACCGGCAAGCCAATGTCCTTGGCCAACTCCTCGCGGGGATACAGAGCCAGCCAGGTTCCCTTCAGGCTGAAAAAAGAGACTCCACCACCGTCAAACTCATGCCTTGGCAGCCCGAGCCCCTCGCCGTAAAAACGGGTGGCCCGGTCCAGGTCGTCAACACCCAGTGTGACGAGGCTGATCTTTGGTTTCATGCTTGCCGTCCTTGTGCGGATGTTCAGCCGCGGGGTTTAACTGGCATCGATACGTAGAGGTTTAAGCAACCTTCAAAGAGATAAGTTCACTCACCACTTCGGGCGCAAAGCAGACTTCACGGGGTCACAACTGCCACCCGCATAGGCAACCAACTCTTCAACAACCTGATCAACTACTTAACCTCGCCGTTTTCAATGGGAATGGCATCCAGCGGCGCCACAAAGCCAATATACAAAACACAGTCATCTCCTTTCTGGCAGTACGCTGAATGAGGCAGTTTCGCCGGACCATAGGCGTACTGCCCAACCTGTATCGTCTCTTTACTCTGATCGTCGTAGGTGACATCCAGAGTCCCAGACACCAGTACCATCCGCTCCTGGGAGGTGTGGAAGTGCCGTGGTATCTCAAAGTCACCGGGAACCTTAAAGTAGATGTCCAGGTTGTTTTCAGCCGGGTCCCCATTCAGAACCGCAATCTCACACCCCTTAGGAATGAAGTCAGGGCATGGCATCCACTGAAGATTCTCATCCTCATGCGAAATCACCAGTGCCTTCTCGGCCGCGATTGCGTAGCCGAAAAAGGATAACGAAATTAAAGCGAGAACTAACGAAGTAAGTTTCATAGCCCGATCCCTCTTATGATTCTGTGTTCAACGTTGATTTTCCACAGATATCTCTACTCCATACCAAAGAACTGCCCCACCCTCGTCAGCAAGCCTGAGCTGTCTGCGCGGGTGGTACAGTTGTCCTCCGTTGAGGGAGGAAAGGTCAGGCAGCAGGTGCCTGCCAAGGGACCGGAAGCGGCTCTCCATCGCCGGTCTTAACGCGCACCGGGGCCATGCCCAGGGCGGCAACCAACTTCATTTCCTCATCTGATGTGTTCACAATCTGGTGGACGGTGTCGGATTCGAGAACCAGGGTCGAGTCAGGGCCAAAGCTAAAGGTTTCGCCTCCAACCGTGCAGGTTCCGGAGCCGGAGAGGACAAGAATGACCTCCTCACACTCGTGACGATACGCCGCCACTCTGATTAAATATTGATCAAAATGCCCGAGCTAGCAAGGCAGGCCAGTAAAGCAAAAGTACTTATCCGGGCGGTTTAGTACATTGAAAACGCCGATCACACGGCTGCCTGAGGCGAAAACCGACGGTCCCAGATCCGCTCCAGTGCTTCAAACAAGCTGTCAGTGGTGAGCGCGAGTAGCCCAATCAGAATTGCCCCCTGCAACACGTAGGCTGTGTTGCCATTCACCAGACCGGCAATGACGGGATCGCCCAAGTTGCGCGCGCCTATAGTGGAGCCGATAGCCGCAGTGGCGATGTTAATGGTGACTGACGTCCGAATGCCGGCCAGGATCACCCTCCCCGCCAAAGGCAGTTCTGCCCGGAACAGTATCTGCCCCGGTGACATGCCCATACCTCTTGCCGCTTCCCGCACGGTGGGATCAACGCCTTCCAGGCCCGCCAGGGTATTGCGCAAGATCGGCAGCAAGCCATACAGGATCAAGGCAATCAGGATTGGCGCTTCGCCGAAACCAAGAACCGGCACCGCCAGCGCCAAGACAGCCACCGGAGGGAAGGTCTGCCCAATGGAGGCCACCTGACTAACCAGGGGCAGGAAATCTCGGCCCGACGGGCGGGTGGCAAAAATACCGCCGGTAACCGCCATGAAGGTGCCGACCGCTGCAGACACAACCACCAACAGCAGGTGATTCTGCAGCAGAAACAAGAAGCTCTCACGGTCGTAAATCACCGTTTGTTTGTCTGGCTGCAGCCACTGAAACAACGGTTCCAAGACAGGCATCCCTACGCTCAGCCCGTACAGAAGAGCCGCCAGTAATACAGGAGGTAGCCAGATGCGCATCAGGCGCCTTCCTGAATAATGCGTTCGCGGGTGATGACACCGGTTTCCTGTCCGCGTGCGTTGAACACCGCAACCTCACCCAGATCTTTCCAGAGCATGACTGATAGCGCCAATCGCACGCTGTCCTCTTCCCTGATCGCGCCCTCCCCGGCGACCGATTGCCTTGGTTCAGCATGGGGCGACATCAGGTCCCGCACCGGCCGCAAGCTCATCAGTTTCAGGCCGCGATCCTGCTTGCCCACGAGGTTTTCAACAAAGTCTGAGGCGGGATGCCGGAGAATATTTTCAGGCGTATCGTGCTGAATGATGCGGCCCTGGTCCATCACCGCAATCCGAGTGGCCAGCTTCAGGGCTTCATCGATATCGTGGGTCACGAACACGGTGGTTTTACGCACCTGCCTCTGAATTCTCAGCATCTCCATCTGCAGGTTCTCCCTGGTAATCGCATCCAGCGCGCCAAAGGGTTCATCCATCAGCAAAATGTTGGGGTCTGCCGCCAGCGCCCTGGCCACACCTACCCGCTGCGCCTGACCACCGGAGAGTTGCTGGGGGTATTTGCTGGCGTGAGTGGCCGGGTCAAGGTCCAGGAGGGTCATCAGCTCTTCAACACGCGCGTCGATTCGCTCTTTTGGCCACTTCAACAGATGAGGCACCATGGCGATGTTGCGAGCCACAGTCCAATGGGGAAACAGCCCGGTACCCTGAATCACATAGCCCATGTTGAGGCGCAGTTGCTCCGGATTCATGGCGTTCACGTCCTCACCATCCACCAGAATCTCTCCGGCACTGTGAGGCAACAGGCGATTGATCATGCGCAGCGTGGTCGATTTACCACAACCGGAACTGCCCACCAGCACACAGACCTCGCCGGTCTCGATGGTCAAGTTGATGTTGTCCACCGCGACCGTATTGCCGAAGCGCCGGGTGACATTTTTCAGTTCGATCATCCAGGCAATTCCTTTCTCATATCAGGTTGTCGCCGGCGTCGGCTTGAGACTGTCACCGACCATCGTGAACAAAGCATCCGCCAGCAGCGCAAGCGCGATGGTGGGTAAGGCACCCAGCAACACCAAGTCCATTGCCGCCTGCCCCAGCCCCTGAAAGATAAAGGCTCCGAAGCCGCCAGCGCCGATCAAGGCCGCCACCGCTGTCAGACCGATGGCCTGAATAGTGGTAATGCGCACACCCTCGATGATTACCGGCAGTGCCAAGGGTAATTTCAGCTTGAAGAACAGCTGCCGCTCGGTCATGCCCATCCCCCGGCCAGCATCGGCCAGGTTCTCCGGAACCTCCGTGATCGCGACGAAGGTATTTCGCACCATGGGCAGCAGGCTGTAAGCGATGAGCGCCAGCAGAGCCGGCGCCCAGCCAATACCCCGAATGCCGAGCGACTGCAAAGCCGGGAACGCCGACGACAGCGCCCCGAGAGGTGCGATCAAAAGGCCAAACACTGCAAGACTGGGGATGGTTTGTAGAAAACTCACGGCGCCAAGAACTGGCCTCTGCCAGGCCGGGCTGCGAATCATTTTCAGCGCCAGCACAAAGGCGAGGCCAGCACTGAACGTCACGGCACCAAAGGCCAGCGCCAGATGCGTCCACAGCGCCTGCTCGAATTCATCAGGCCGGGCATTGAATTCCCGCACCAGCGAAAGGCTCGCCAGGCCCTCGCCTCGCAATAACATCAGCCAGCTACCCACAATCACCACCAACAGCACGAGCTGCAGCCCTCGCCCGGCCCGAAGCCGTCCAACGATCTCAATCAGCATCAATGACAACAGGAACAGCAAGCTCCAGAAACCCGCACCAATGGTCGAGCGCGCATAGGGCGATGCCTCTGGCAGATGGCGACCGGCAAAAACATCAAGCAAAAGAGGCAGGGCGGCCAACGAGAAACCAACGAGGCCAAGAAGCAGTGGGTATCGCAGTCGCAAAGGAAAAAGGGAAAGCAAAATGGACGCAGCCAGCGTCAGGGTGACCATCCCTGCCCCCAGCCATCCAACGGCTGACAGCAGGCCATGGCCAGTGCCGGGGACAATACGGTTAGGTTGTATGGCGCCAAGATCCAGAAGCCAGACCAGCACGAGGGCGAGCACACCCAAGGCTGGAATGACCCTATTCGGCACCATCACGTTGGAAGCAGGTTTGGTAACAAGCAAACCTCAGTCCTGGCCCAGGGATTCCAGGTAGTCCCGTGCCACTTGCTCGGCCAGCACACCGTTTACCGCAACCAAGCCGTTCAGGCGTTGAAGGGTTTCCAGATCCAGTGATTCAAAGAGGGGTTCAAGAACCTCACGGATCTTCGGATAGGCCTCCAGAACCTCGGCACGCACAATGGGCGCAGGCTGGTACACCGGCTGAACGCCAAGAGTGTCTTCCATCACCTTCAGGTCAAGCGCGTTGAGGCCGCCGTCGGTGCCGTAGGTCATAGCGCCATTAACGTCGTTGTTGTTCAACGCTGCAGCCCGGAGTGTCGCGGCGGTGTTGCCACCTGAGAGGACCAGAAGTTGGTCGGAATTCAGCGCAAAGCCGTAGGCCTTCTGGAACGCCGGCAACGCACTGGCGGATTCAACAAACTCGGCACTGGCCGCAAACTTGAAGTCGCCACCGTTGTTGATGTAACAGGCGAGATCCTCAAGCGTCTCCAGGTTGTTCGCTCGCGCCAGGTCCCCACGCACACTCATGGCCCAGGTATTGTTGGCTCTGGCCGGTTTAAGCCAGACGATGTTGTGCGCCTCTTTATCCAGGCTGGCCGCATGCTCGTAGGCCTTATCGGCATCCTTCCAGATATCCCGATCCGCCTGATCATGAAAGAAAGCGGCGTTGCCGGTGTACTCCGGGTAGAGGTCTATTTCACCCGCCTTGATGGCATTGCGAACAATGTTGGTTGCCCCCAGCTGGATCCGGTTCTGCACCGGAATGCCGGCTTTTTCCAGGGACTGCAGCACCATCTGGCCCAGCACGGCGCCCTCGGTATCGATCTTGGACGATACAACCACCGACTCAGCAGCCATTGTTGACCCGGCGAATAACAGAAGGGTTAAAGCCGCAGCGCGGCGAATGCGGGAAATTGGGGACACGGCCATTCCTCTTGGTCGTTGGTTCATTAGGGGGACGTCCTCTTGTCCATCTCCTTTCGATAATCTGACCCTAGCGACGACTTTTCATCGTCACCAAGAAATTTGCCTGCGTAGGGGAACACTTCTTTTTCTTCCTCCTCAAGGTGATGCAGTAGCTTGTGGGCAAGATTCTTTGCGTGAGCAAGCCATGCTGGAGAGTCCTGCTCAGCATTAGACAGGGCTTCGATTAACTCATCGAGCTCATGATGCTCAGCGACACTGTGTCTGGCTTTCTCTTGGGTTTCATCAAACTTCATCAACGGGACATAGAAGTAGCGTTCTTCGGCGAGCGCATGGTCTTCTAGCTGCTTTTTCAAGTTCAAAAACAGGCGATCACGCTCTTCGCTGGCGCCACTGGTTGCAAGTACCTGGTCGATCATCTCTCGCTGCTTGTCGTGGTCTGCCCGAAGCTCCTCAAAAATAGTCATCCTGAATTTCCTTTCTCAAGCTGGATTAAGCCTTGCCTACCTGTTGCTGATGGTGGCCAAGGCGCGATTCAATCTTTTCAACTCAACGTCCCTACGCCACCCTACCTACATTAGTTCAACGCTGATGCTAAATGTTCTTAATAGCGCCTCGCTGGATGACATGGTTGTGCAATTTCCAGATTTAAACAAATCTGGAAAAAAGCCCAAAAAAATTCATCAGGCTTGTCCTCAAATACGAGCTGGCTCGCATTAGTAATTAGGCGAAGAAATGGTACCGTCCGCTTTGAAATACAGAACATCATCGGCGACGAGCGCAAACATCAGCCCGTCGTAATAGATGCCATAGCCTCCAAACATGCGCTTGGGCTCGATATCCACAAGGCTTTTAAGCCATCCGGGAGGGGTTCAATTTCATCTCGGCGGCGACAGCCCTGCTCCTTGAGATACTCGGCCGCATTGCCAATGTCGCTGGTGATGACTTCCAGCCAGATCTCGGCTTGGCTCAAGCCAGGCACCTTATCGAGCCATAGGACCTTGTCCCCGAAGTCGAACCGAGGAGTGTCATCTCCCCCAGTGGCAGGCATCTCTTTGAAGCGGAGAATATCTCTGTAAAAGCGCACCGTATTCTGATGCTCGTGCGGCGGGATCTTCATCGCAATGTTGCGACCGGGCTGAAATTCTACGTCCATGGATTCATCGCCTCCGTAGTCTTGGTTAAACCTGCCGTATGACGGAATAAAGCTGCATTGCGCAGAGCGTTGCTTCCATTGGGACCGCAAAGCGGTTAAGAAATTCTCCAGCCACGGGCGCCTTGTTGGGGCCTTAAATCCACCGGCGTACTTCAGACCTGTACTTGTCGTACACCTCACCAAACTGATCGTGCATAAATCGCTCCTCCGGAACGATTTGAAAGCGGTTTATATACGCGATGAATCCGGGAAGGAACAGCAGAGAAACAACACTGCCCAAGTACAAACCCCACGCACATAGGGCCAGAAAGAAACCGAAATACATCGGATTTCGGCTGTACCGATAGACACCGCTAACGACCAGGTTTGCAGATTGGTCCGGCACCCTCGGATCTACCGTTGTACCGGCGGCTCTGAACCGAAGAACACCAAGAATGGCAATGCCAATACCGACGACTGCAAGGCCGGCCGACCACCAGGCCACTCCAGGAATCGAAAAGTATAGATTCGGCGCGATACCTGAAATCGCCCACATAGCGGCAATGACCACGACTACCAGTGCAGCGGGCGGAACTTTAAGCTCAAGTGCTTTCACGAAATATTCTCTCAGTGAGGTCAGTGCCCGACGCCCAAAGCACCGCGTCCGAGCATGCGCCCTGATTGCTTTCAGACCAACTTTTCCAAGTATTCCTTCAAGATATGGGCGTGACTGTGTTTCTTGTCTTTCGCCCCATACAGCAGAATGAGGTTCTTCCGGCTCACTTCTTCAAGGCGCTCTTTGGCGTCTTTTTTATGATCGCTCAGTTCACTCAAATACTCCTTTCTAAAGTCGCCCCATTTGTCTGGATCATGATCAAACCACTTCCGTAGATCATTGCTGGGCGCCAACTCTTTCCAGTGACCATCAAGATCAGCCTCAGCTTTGGATATACCACGAGGCCACAAGCGATCCACAAGAGCATGATATCCCTGCGGCAGATCATCATCATAAATGCGATAAATTCTGATGTTCATTGCGCCTCCGTTCCCTTGCTTCACTCGTCAGAAAATACCCTACAAACTAACGCTGCTGACGCACGCCTGACAAGGTCGTTCAGTGGAGGGTCACAATTGTCTATGGGGCTGAATCCCCTGGGAAAAGCGACTTGAACAAGACAACCGGTTGAAAAAAACAACCTCGGGTCTAATGTTAGGCCCGCAGGTAATGAGATTTTTCACTAATCAAAGGGTGCTTCATTTCATAATGATTGAGCAGATACAGTCAACAATTGACAGCTGGACTCTATTGGCGGGCTGGCTTCTATTAGTTGTCGCCAGCGTGGCTTGGATGATCCATGACCTCAGAACCAACAACAGCCATATCCCCTCTATCATGCAATGGGTATGGATACTCACAGGCTTCTATTCTGGACCGATCGGCTTATTAATCTATCGGTATTCCGGGCGTAAACAGATAGCCACCGACAGCCTTTCACGCAAAAGTTTTCGTTCTGTGGCGCATTGTTACTCCGGTTGCGGAATCGGTGAGATTCTGGGAGTTCTGATTTCCGTCGGGCTATTTGCGCTGGGAAACTTTTGGGCCGCTGTCGTCACCTTTTCACTGGCCTATATTTTCGGTTTTGCCCTGAACATCGGGCCAATGATGCAAAATGGCATGGCGTTCAGAGAAGCCTTTAAGGGAGCCTTCCTAGCTGAAACAATCAGCATCGTGGTCATGGAGTCTGTTGCGATCACCACGGACCTTTATTTAGGTGGCCAAGCCACCATGAGCGATGCCCTGTTTTGGAGCTCTCTTTATGTTTCCCTGTCTCTGGGCCTGTTCGCTGCCTGGCCCGCTAATCTCTTATTGATTAGATATGGCTTGAAAGGTGGCATGGGGGACCCCCGTGATGAACACGGTCAACACGCCCACTGTCACTGAGCGCCCTACTTGAACACGAGGTTGATGAGATTGGCCAGAAAACCGGCGGACACCTTATGCGTTTCTGCAAGAGCGCCGCTGGCTGGCCTGTTAGCCGGGTTGGCACTAGTAAGGAGATGGCTCTATCCGTTCAATTAGATAGTCCTTCAACTGAAAGTCGTCACTAAGTATGACCTGAATAGCATCCCCACCTAGTTCCATCTCTTTAGGTCCAATATAAATCTCGTAGCCATCCTCCAGCTCAGTGATGGTGACAACACTATATCTGATATCAATTTTTTCGCTGACCAGTCCATTGGGCAAACTATAAATCCATTCAATTGAATCCAAATGCTGCCTGAAATCATAAAGCTCTGTGTCCAATTTTTTGTCCTTATTGTTTATGGCTAACATTCAAGTTAACTGATAGCAGGACAACAAAGAAGGGACGAAGCGGTTGTTTGTTCAACCAGGTCGAGACGAGTGCGACTGGATTACAGGCAGTGCCCAACGCAGAGGGCAAGAGCAAGTATGTTGATAACGGTGAGCTTACCAATGAATAGATGAATGAGTTCAAAGGCAACGGCGCAGACCCCATTCAACCAGAGCACAACCCTACTTCCACCTCTCTATGCTGATCTGTCAAACGGTTAAAAGCGCTGACAGCAAGGCTGTGCAACGGATCGCATAAGGCGGGCAATCGGAGAATGGCGATAAACTGGCGGAGTTGTTCGGGAGGTATAGGGCGGACTGGTTCGACCCTGAGCCGAAACCAGTCCTGGCCTGTGCTTCTAGCGAATACTGCCAGTGCGGCTATCAGCCGACGGGAGACAGAACCTCAATAATCGTGGCGCAAAAGGCGTCGAGATCATCGGGAACACGGCTGGTAATCAAGCCATTATCGTTATGAACCTGCTCGTCGACCCAGTGGCCGCCGGCGTTCTGAATATCGGTTTTCAGGCTCGGGAACGATGTCAGGGTGCGGCCACGAACCTGTTCCGCTTCAATGAGCGTCCAGGGTGCATGGCATATCGCTGCCACCGGTTTATGCTTGTTGCAGAACTGCTTGATCAGCGAGACAGCGCTTTCATCCATTCTCAGCGCATCCGGGTTGGCGACGCCGCCGGGTAGAATCAGTGCATCGTAATCGTTTACATCGGCATTCGCTGCCGTTTTATCCACCGGAAAGGTATGCGCTTTATCCAGGTGGTGGTAACCCTGGATATCACCTTCTTCCAGCGAGATCAGATGCAACTCGGCACCAGCGCCCTGCAGGTCTTTCCAGGGTCGGGTCAACTCAACCTGTTCGACACCATCGGTCGCGAGAAACGCAATTCTTTTTCCATTTAATGGTGCACTCATCATCAACCTCCTTATGACCAAATGTTCGTACCTTCGCAGGCACGAAATACCCTAACGTATTTTTTTTGGTGAAAGCTAAAGATGAACAGATGGACATCCCTGACAGGTTCAAACGGAGAACGGAATATACCGCTCATGGAGCTCATTGTTATACTCGCCAAGGCGCTCACGAGCATGTTCAAGCTTCTTCCAGGCTTCCTGCAACTCAGCCAAGTCTTCCTCGGCGGGCGCCTGGTCCTTGGTACCGCCATCAAGGCTTTCGTACTTGGCATCTATCCGCTCTGCCACGTTCTAGTACTTGGCCCACGCTGCCTGATACCGTTCCCGCTCAGACTTCCAGTCTTGCACGTTTTCCATTACTTGCCTCCTTCTGATGCGTGTCATTGCTTGGTGTGTTTTCCACTACACCAACCATCACCTTAAGGATGAACAAGGCTCTTTCAACCTGGAGCAGATTACGAAATGGACGGATACTGATAGAAAGTGTTACTTTGAACTCCTTTGCAAACCCAACTTATATTTTTTTAATAGATCTTTAAACTGGCTGCTAACTTTTATTTTTTCAAAGCTAAGCTGAAGCTTTCCCACTATTTCTGGATCGGTATTTCTGCTCAAAACAAAGTAAATATCATTGCCACCAAAATTAATTAGCCTCTTGTATTTTGAAAAATCAATACCAAGCTTAATCGCCAAGGCTCTGAAGTTTTCCCAGTTATCAACAATTATATCCACTCGCCCCCTATCTAGCATACGAATCGTTGATTCAATATTAGAAACTTTATAGATGTTTTTTTCGTTTACCCCAAGACTCCTAATATTATTAACGCTTGCATCTCCAATCACAGTGGCAGCAGTAACATTGTTACCAGAATTAAAGCTCTCCTTAGTTAACGCGCTATATTTTTTAACTATCACATAGTTATTTATCGTATGAAATGGACCAATCCATTGGTACATCCCCTCTCTCTCGGGTGTCTTTAACATTGAAAATCCAAGCGTGTCTTTTCTTTTCAGATTAGCGACAAGCCTTGCCCACGGAATAAACTTAAAGTCACTCTTAGACTGCATCGAGTTTACGTCTTTTAACATCATGTCCAGAAGATCAACAGCAAATCCTTTTACCTCTCCACTCTCATCTTCAAATTGGAATGGATCCCATTCCTCCATGTAAATATCAAGCTTTGGAAATTCACCACTTCCATTCACATGACCTAAACTAGAAAAAAACAAAATCACAAAAAAAGCTAATATTCTATTCATATATCACCACGTGAAGCTTTATATGATATATCGCAAGAAAGGAAATAATAAACGAACACTTCCGCGCAGCGACCGCCGAAAACGGGAGCGGACGTATTCTGGCTCATCACAGCATAAATATGGTCAAGCCGGCGCTTGCCGAATGCTTCGGCAGTCAACTTATCAACAGCTTCTATCGAGCGACTATCAAGTGCATGGGTAAAGGCGAGAGTGGCTGAACCAAGATCGAAGCCTACAGGTTTCAGACACGCGTAAGGCGCACCTCCAGATGCAAGACATGTAAGGATATGGGACTCAGGCAGCTCCCTCGTGAAAACCTCGGGCAGCTTCAACTCGAAAGTGCTCACCCAAGAGAAACCGCACGGCAACTAGTCGTAAGCATAATGGGCCTCATGACGTGGCCATCGAAGCAATACAAGAAGTATAGGTGCAAAACGCAAAACAGATTGGTTTTAATTGGCTGGCCGGCACCAAAGCTGATCTTTGAGACTGACGGTGCGTATCACCGGCAGTCCAAAATGGTCTCTTGTTAAAGGGACTTTTCCCTGCCCCAAATTAACCTGCCCTATTGGTGCGCCAGCGCGTAGTCGATCGCCGCACACACCGCAGCAGCCTGCGCGGCATCGCATTGCTCGGAGGTTATACGGGAGCTGTCAGGATAAACCTCAGTGGTCGTTTTGTAGGGCGCTCTGGTGACACTGGCACACAGCCCCAACTCATTGAGCGGGTACTGGATCACGCCCCGGGCGACCACCGGTGAGCCGAAGATCTCGCCGCGGTCATCGGCAGGAGCGATATACGTAACCCGCTCCACCGCTTCAATTATCGCCTGCTGAAATTCAGGCTGCGGGTTCTCGGTATCAGCGACCAGATAAAAACCGTCGGGAATCCCGCCCGGCTCGAAGGGCTTGCCATCTCGGGCCGCCAGCGCAGGGCGAAATTCGGATTCGTCGGTGTCGGTGGTCTCGTGCAGGTCGATATGCAATAGCGCACGATCACGCACGGGCGCGACCAGGCGCATGAGTGCGGCCGACTCTTCAGCCGGACTGTCTTCGCGGAACGAACGGTTCGGGTCCACCGCGTTCGGGTTCCAGCGGTGAATGCGCTCGTAAGCCCAGGGGCTGACACAGGGTGCGACCAACAGGTTAGCGCGGCCCGCGTATGCTTCTGCATGCTGATCGAGAAACTGCAGCCCGCCGTGCACACCGCTGGTTTCGTAGCCGTGCACTCCCCCGGTTATCAGTACAACCGGCAACTCGTCACGCCAGTCGCGGCTCCTGATCGCCATCAACGGATAGCCATCGGAGCCGTAGTCGAGATGGCCATACTCTTGCACGTCGAAGCACGAGCGCAAGCGCTCGATCACACTCAACACCTCCGACTCGTAGCTGCGTTGACGAGTCTGCCGTGACAACCACTCTGCGCGTTCAGCGTCGCCCCAGGGAGTGCCTGACGTACCAATTGGATAGGGCGTAAGAGCCGTGTTCATGTTGCTTTTTCTCCAGTAAAAATAGATGCCGGCGGGCAGAAGTGTTTAGATGTAGCGGCTGTCGCCTGGAAACACTACCAAGTCATCACCTTCCTGCCAGGGCTGGTACTTGACCATGACCTTCTGGAATATTGGGTGTTCCAACCAATCCCTCAGCCATTGCTGTAGTTTCGGATAAGGTAGGCTGTAAAACACCTCTCGATCGACATGGGCGAACTGCCTTACAAACGGCATGATGCCAATATCAGCAATGCTGATGTTTTCCCCCAGGAGATACCGATTCTTGGCTAACAAGCTCTCTAACTCCTGTAAAAACACCTCGCCGTTCTGCCGGTACTCCAGCTGTGTGAGTTCTGGGTGGCGATCAGCGTATTTATAGCGATCCAGCCAGTGTTTAAATTCGTTATCGTTACGCTCAATCAGGGCATCGGCGCGTGCTAAATCGACGCTTAACAAACCGTGCGGATCGCTCTGCTGCAGCGCCCACTCCAGTATTTCCCTGCTTTCCTCGATCACGAGACTCCCGGAGCTATCACGCTCGGCCAGCTCCAGAACAGGAACCGTGCCTTTTGGGCTGATTGCCAGCATCTGCGCCGGTTTGTGTTTCAGCACGATCTCCCGCAGCTCCACGTTCAGCTCGGCAAACAAGATACCGAGGCGAGCGCGCATGGCGTAGGGGCAACGACGGAAGGAGTACAAACGATGCAGTGCAACAGTGATGGCGAGCCTCCTGGCTGAATTGACTGAGGTATAAATCGGGCGGCGCTTTCCGGTCAGGACGTCGCAGCAACTACCGAGATTTCGACCTTCAACTCAGGAGACGCCATCTGCGCTTGCACACAAGCCCTGGCTGGAGCTGCGCCTTCAGGTACCCAGTTATCCCACACTTCGTTTAGGGCTTTGAAGTCAGCCATATCAGCAAGGTAGATGGTTGCAGACAGAATTTTATCCCGGCCGGAACCGATGCTCTCCAGCAGCTCGTCCACTTTCTCCAGCATCCCGGTTACCTGGGTATGAATGTCACCATTCCTGTCCTTGGCCACCTGGCCGCATAGGTAAGCGGTACCATTGTGTTTTACGATCTTGCTCATGCGGTTATTGGTGGAAATGCGCTCAATAGTCATTGCTGTCGCCTTTTGGGAAAATGAATGTACAGTCAGAGGGCTCATGCGACCCCCGAATTGCCGGGTATGCCCAACACCTGCATTAAGAATATAATCACGGGCCAAGCCAGACCTTCTCTACTTCAGAATTCCAAGCCTCGGGCCTATTACTGTGAGCACCCCGTATCGAAGTGAAAAAAAACAAGCCAAGCCTGCGAACAAAGGTCTGCACCCGAGGAATTTACACAACCAGGGCTATGACTTCCAAGGCCTCGTGAATAGCCACCCAGCGCTCGCCCCTCATGTGAAACCGAACGCTCATGGCAACCTGTCCATCGATTTCGCAGACCCATTGGCGGTAAAAACGCTCAACGCCGCGTTGTTGAACCGATACTACAACATTGTCGATTGGGATATTCCAGAGGGCGCGCTTTGCCCCCCAATCCCAGGCAGAGCGGATTACATCCATTACATGGCTGACTTGCTCAAGCCTGACCAAGCCAACATCAAACTGCTCGACATAGGGACGGGAGCCAATGGAATCTACCCGCTACTGGCCTGCCAGATCTACGGCTGGCAGTGCGTGGGAAGTGACATTAACACTGAGTCGCTGGAGAACGTAGCCACGATTATCGCCAACAACCCCACACTCAAAGACCGCTTCACGCTGCGCACCCAGCACGATAAAAACCACATTTTTGAAGGGATCATTCAGGCCGGGGAGTTCTTTGACGTCAGCGTGTGCAACCCACCGTTTCATGCCTCACTCGATGAAGCACTGAAAGGTAGCCAGCTCAAGCTCGACAACCTTGCCCGTAGTCGCGGTGAACGAAACGCAAACACCACATCCCCTACCCTAAATTTTGGTGGGCTGGGAGCAGAGCTTTGGTGCAAGGGCGGCGAGCAGCTGTTCCTTAAAAAGCTCATAAGAGAAAGCCAGCAGTATTCAACTCAATGCCGCTGGTTCACCAGCCTGGTTTCAAAAGCCGACAATGTTAAGCCTGCGAAGAAGTTGATTCGAAAACTCGGTGCCGTTGATGTTCGGGAAATAGAGATGAAGCAGGGTAAAAAGATCACCAGGATATTGGCCTGGACGTTCATCTGATCAGGGTGAAGAAAAACTCGCTGCCGCCCGTGGCTCTGGAACGGTAACCTATTTGACCACCGTGTAATTCAATGATGCCCTTGCAGATGTACAGACCGAGCCCGGAGCCGCCAGAGCGTCGACGGGTGTCGGACGTCTCCTGAGCAAAGCGCTCAAACAGATGGTTGCTGAACTCCTCCGACACGCCCTCCCCTTCATCCTGTACGGTGCACATAACCCCTTCCTCTGACGGTGCCAGATGGACCACCACCTCACCACCGGCACGAGAGAACTTGATAGCGTTGGACAAGAGGTTCTGCACCACCTGCAACAGGCGATCAGGATCGGCCAT
This sequence comes from Marinobacter sediminum, assembly GCF_016820575.1. Classification (GTDB taxonomy): domain Bacteria; phylum Pseudomonadota; class Gammaproteobacteria; order Pseudomonadales; family Oleiphilaceae; genus Marinobacter; species Marinobacter sediminum. The sequence continues at coordinate 1,336,577 of NZ_JAEMQH010000002.1, forward strand.
GACCGACGGCGCGGGCTCAAGCCGGGTGCTCAATGCAATGCCCCGCTCGTCGGCCAGGTATTGTTGGATTTTCACTGCTTCGTCGATGACGTCCGCCAGATCAATTATTTGCAGGTTCAGCTCGAAGCGGCTTTCGGACAATCGCTCAATGTCCAGAACATCATTCACCAGACCAATGAGCCGTTCGGTATTGCGGGTCGACATCTTCAGCAATGCTTGCTGTTTTTCCGGCTGCTCGTTCAGATTGCCATTGGCCAGCAGTTTGAGGCCGCCGTAAAGGGAAGTAAGGGGCGTTCTCAACTCATGGCTAACCATGCTTACCCAGTCACTCCTGGTACGACTCAGGGCGTCTCTTTCCTTATCGGCCTGGCGCCGGGAATCCTCGTAGGCATAGGCAATGGCCGAGACAAACAGCATGGAACCAAAACCGGCTGCAAGCCGCCCGACCAACGATTCGTCCGGGTAGCTGGTAGTAATCCACTGCATTTCATGGGCCGCCAACAGCATCAACAACCCAACCAGCACCAGGAAGGTCGTTCGAAGGGCAGTCAGTCTGGCTGAGGTGAAATTGGCAATCAGCGGCAACGACGGCAGCCAGGTGAGTACCCGGGAATACAGCCCGTTGTCGTTAAAAGCAGTCATGAAAATAGCGGCAACAACGCTAAGAATCATCAGATCGCCCGCTGCCCCACTCTTGCCTGTCCGGACGAAAAAAACGAGGCTGGCAACGATGGCAAACACCCCCAAACACGCTACCAGGGAGACTGGCCCAATACCTTCGGTCGACAAGCGCACAAATGCCATGGCGGACATTGCCAGAACACCGAAAATCAACAATGCCACCATCACCCGACCACGACGTAACTCCTGCTGGGACAAGCGCGACAGGTGGCGCCTGAGAAACAGGTCAAGAAAACGCCTCTGGGCATCAAAATAGGCAACTGCGACACCGCGCTTATCAGTTTTATTGGGATGCTGTAGATGGTCCAACTCGCCGATGCCTCTTTGACGTTCCAAGCTCTGTAGTGGAGGTTACCCGAGACTAACTTCCCGTTCTCATCTATTTAATCACCTGGACACCCCAAGAAGGATGAAATCGCGATGCGGGTCTGAGCAGTAAACATCGCCGTAACTGGCCTGGTTAGGCGCATTACACCTGCCCTCTCAGCTTAGCAGCGATGTATGGTGCAAGAACCGTTGCCGCAAGAACAACGGGCCAGATGTTGCCACCCTTGAATGTGTACGCTTCAAGCAACTCGGACCACGACTTGCCTTGCCAAAGCCCGAACGAAAACTCAAAAACGAGAGTAAGAACGAGCCAGCCCACCCCGACGACACAGAACCCAACGGGGCGACTAATTTGCAGCCAAGGAAGCGAAAAATACGCTACGCCAATGATTGAGGCTGAGAGCAGCAAACCACTTAGCACGAGCGCGACCGGAATTCCGAACTCTGGCACAAATACCGATTCACGCAACACTCCATTGGCAACAGCTAGGACCAGGATGCCAACCCAGATTGCTAAAGCCTTTAAAGCGACTACCGTCAGCATTGACTGCCTCCATAGCGCCTAATGCCGTGGGTAAGCCGCCGGGCCAAGGCGCAGCTTAGCACCGGTCGGCTGGACCCACTTGTTAAGTTCAATCAGTAAAGAATTCGCCACCAGAATCTCCCAAACCAACCCGACTATCGGCACCGCCACTCATACCACTGATCAAACTGTTTAGGTGCCTGGCAAATCGATCTTTGGCCGCCAGCTCTCCTACTTGTCCGGCTGAATCGAGATGTGCCGGTCCGGCGGCGGCAATTCGGATAGCATGGCCTCCACGTCAACCTTGTGGGTAGCGAAAAAAGCTTCCGCAGCCTCAATCAGAACCGATTCGGTTTTGAGGATACCAAGATAGACCGGCCATTCGGCATCGATCAGCGGCGTGCTGTAACGGTCCGAATCGACTTCCGCCAACAATGCAAAAAATTGGAACTCCATTTCGTTCATGACAATGTAATCGCACCGTTTGCGCAGAAACATGCCCAGCATCTGTTGGGCATTGTACGCGTCATGGCGGACCAGATCCGTGCCGATCCGCCGCTCGAGTCGATCACTGTAGACAAACCATCGGCGCAGACAGATGCTGCCCTTTAGGCCATCGAAGGAGTCCGGTTGACGTTCAGGTTGCGCGAACACGCGGTCACGCCAGGTTAATACCGGTCCGACGGCGTGCATCCGATCCGGCAGCGGCATCCACCGCGGGTTGGCGAAAACCGCGTTAGCTAGTCCTTGTTCCAAGGCCCAGGCATGGCGTTTGCGCGCCATTGGGCGGAAATCGGCTTCGATATCGGTCTTGATGGTGAACTCATTGATCACCTCGACCAGAATGCCCTTATTAAGGTTGTTACCGTAATAAAACGGCACAAAGCCCTGGTCCGACCCCATAATCTGAAGCGTTTGGGACGAGACTGGAAGGACCCAGAATGCTGCGATGATCAGCAGGCCTATTCTCATTGGATCATCCCCCCAGTGATCGATCGGGATAGGTCGTCGCTTGTTCGAGGTTGCCTCGGCCAGCTAAAGACAACCTGCACACGACTTTGTGCAAACCGTTTAAGGAATAGTTCCGTTGTGCCATATCACTCTGCAGTCCAATGCCTGCTGTAGTGCGTCGCAGCACATCCCCCAATAATCACAAAGTTGCATGCGTAAATTGCGGAGATGTAGCTTGCACCCAGCCTAGCCTATGGCGAAAGAAACCAGAAAACAAAACTAAAAGATTTTGCAGTGTCTTGCGGGGAGAAACGTTGAACTGACGCGATCAATTGAGAGCAACTCCCTGCTCTAATGCCTGAATTCTTCCGAGGCCTTGGCCATTAACGCCTTGGCTTTGCGGCGTGACGGAGCGCCAGCGTAAGCACGCCCGACAACAGCCATAGGTTAAATGCTTGCATGCGCATGGCTATGCGCATAAGATCAAACTTTGTATTCGATATCTTCTGGGAGGCCCTCATGGCCGAACTCTATAACTCAGCCGCCCCCAAAAAAGCAGCGAATCTCTCAATCAATAGCGATCTTCTGCGTAAAACTCGGGAACTGAACATTAACTTGTCTGCCACCCTGGAACGAGCCCTGAAAGAAGAGCTTTCGAAACGCGAAGCCGCACAATGGGTTGAAGATAATCGCGCTGCGATAAAAAGCTACAACGATTTCGTCGAACAACATGGATGCTTCGGCGACGAATTCCGGGAGTTCTGATGGCACAGTTCGATGTGTACCCCAACCCGAGCAAAATCAGCAAGGCTCACTATCCTTACCTTGTGGATATTCAAAGCAGCCTTCTGAGCGATTTGGCAACTCGCATTGTTATCCCTTTGGGCAAACGTTCTGCCTTCGGTGGCGAAGCCATGCAAGGCCTCACTCCCGAAATCAGTTTTGCCGATCAAGAGCTGTTGCTGTTAACTCCGCAAATTTCCTCCGTGCCTGAAAAACATCTCAAGAGCCCTATTGGCTCTCTCTCACATTTCAGAGACCAGATTGTTGGAGCTCTGGACCTCGCTATCACCGGCATTTAACGCCCGGCGCACGCGCCGGTTTGGAGCCGCGAAGCGGCGGAAAATCGGTCGCTGTGCAGCCGATTGTTATGCCCTGTGCCCGATTTCGGATACAGCATTCCACGGACGAATATTCTTCAGCTGATCCTCTAGCGCATCTTCCGCAATCTCAGTGTCGTAGGCTGCCTGAGCTCGCAACCAGTAGCCATTGGACAAACCAAAGAAACGACAGAGTCGCAGGTCCGTGTCTGCGGTTATCGAACGCTTTCCCGCAATAATCTGGCCGATCCTCTGAGCAGGCACCCCAATCTCTTTAGCCAAGCGGTATTGAGAAATACCCATCGGCTCGAGGAACTCTTCCTTCAGTAACTCGCCTGGCGTTACGGCTTCAATGTTGCGCATGAGTTACCTCCTACTGGTAATCAACAATTTCGACATCTTCCGCACCAGCTTTGGTCCAACGGAAGCAAACCCGGAACTGCCTGTTGATTCGAATGCTGTGCTGACCTTGGCGGTTACCATGCAATGGCTCCAACATATTCCCGGGCGGTACTTTAAGATCATCCAACTGACTTGCAGCTTGGAGTTGCCGAATTTTCCTCAAGGCAACTCGCTCAAAATTGACGAAGCGTCTGACGCGGCGTCCACTTGCCAGCTTCTCGGTATCCCTACACTTGAACGATATGATCATAGGGAAATGATGACGCAGTGCGTTATTAACGTCAAGCGTTAGTATGCGGAAAAGCGGTCGCTGTGCAGCCGATTGTTAAATCCTTACATGTACGCTATTCTGCACACGAACAATATCCTGTACAGGAGCAGCATTATGGATGCAATTAGCTACACAGCCGCTAGAACCAATCTAGCAAAAACCATGGAGCAGGTCTGTGAAGACCATTCTCCTGTGATCATCACCCGGAGCAAGTCGCAATCCGTGGTAATGATCTCTCTTGAGGACTACGAGGCATTGCAAGAGACCGCATACCTTCTGCGCGCACCCAAAAACGCCCGTCGTTTGCTGGAATCTGTTGCCGAGCTTGAGCAAGGCGGTGGTCAGGAAAAGGAACTTCTTGAATGAAACTCATCTTCTCCGAGAACGCCTGGGAAGACTATCTGTACTGGCAGAAAACCGACAAAAAAATTCTGAACCGAATCAACAAGCTCATCAAGGAGACCGAACGAGAACCATTCGATGGAGTGGGCAAACCGGAACCCCTCAAACACAGCCTCGCTGGTTACTGGTCCCGCCGAATTAACGAAGAACACCGCATCGTTTACAAGGTCACGGATGACGCTTTGCTCATTGCTCAGCTTCGGTACCACTACTGATTTAACGCTTGCAGCATGCGCGCCCACGGAATGGAGCCGAAGGCGCAATGTAGTGGGCGTCGCCGTGCCTGCACTGGTTAGGCATCAGACTACCCCTTGTTCGATAGCCCACATCCACGCTTGAGACAAGATCCCTGCTATACCCACAAAGACGATTGCCCAAGTTAATCGATTACCTACCTTGGCCGTTTTGATCTGATCTTGGTGGCGCTGAACGTTCAGCTCGAATTCCGAGAGGGTAACCAGAGCTTTACCGGTCACGACATAGTTCGTACCTTTCTTAGTCAGCTCTCCGGAATCCACAAATGATTCAAGTACAAGTTCAAGGTGGGCTTTGTGCTTATCTTTATCTGGATGATAGAGCCACTTACGCGAATATTTCTGCACTGCCAGCATAAGCGGATATATCTCATCTCGTGGGTTATCGATTTTACGTTCTACGAGATGACGAAGAAGTTCCATTCTCTCTTCACGAACCAGGCGCTTTTTGTTGTATAAGGATTGGCTTACCCGGTCTCGGTACTTAACAATTTTGTGCCAACAGGCAAGATCCATCAGCAGAAATTTACCGGGGTCGGTATAGTCGAACTGGTACCCTTGGTAATAGTGCTCTATTCTCAGATCAAATTTTGCTGGGTCAATATCCTCTTCTGAAAGGGTTTTCTCCTTCCCGGACTCCTCACCTTTCCAAACCAACGCCTCGTACCCGGCCTTTTTACGTTTCCGGATCAATATGCGTGTGTTTGACTCAGTATCTTCCAGTTTGACTGAGTAGAAGTCGTTATCCATTGCCCCTGGCGAGCTAAGCGTAATACGCTCAGGGGCCGGCTTCTCCAATGCCTTGTTCAGAGCACGAAAGAACAACTCACTCTCCTTGCCTAACGCCCTGGCTTTGCGGCGTGCCGGAGCGCCAGCGCAGGCGCGTCCGACAACAGCCACTGGTTAAGCTGCTTCGAAGTCCAGGCGATGAATACCATCCAGATTGACTGTGCCGCGAGCCACCCATAGGTCATACATATCTTGCATCGCCAACCAGCTCTCAGGAGTACGCCCGAGAACCTTGGACAGCCGCAAAGACATTTCAGGGCTAATGCCACTATCCCCTTTGAGCAGCCGAGACAAAGTAGAAGGTGAAACGCCCAGACTGGAAGCAAGCTGACGAGAGCTGATACCAAAAGGCTCCAGGTACACCTCGCGAATGAATTCACCAGGATGCGGCGGATTATGCATAGTCATTAGTGATAATCCTCATAATCAAGAATGTAGGCGTTGCCGTCCTGGAATTCGAACGTCATGCGCCAATTTCCGTTAACCCTAATCGACCACCGGCCTTTGTCTTTGCCCTTCAGTGGATGAAGCCGAAAACCAGGGATATCCATGTCTTCCACTGAAGTCGCCGTATCCAGAGCAGCCAGCTGCATGCGCAGCTTCTTGGCGTGATCTGGCTGTATGCCGGACGTGCTGCCAGTCGAGTAGAACCGTTTCAGTCCTTTGTGACGGAATGATTTAATCATGAGGGAATGCTAGCATGTTGCGCACCACGCAACAATAGAGCTTAACGCTGAGCTTAGCGGCGGCCTTGTAATGGAGGCGAAGCCGCAATGAAAAGGCCGTCCGGCGGCCATCGGCCGCGTACTACAGCGGCTTGTTAATGGCCGGTTACCCGGCAGTTTCTCCCTGGCACCCAAACCCGAATGCCCTTTACCAAATAGCTTGCACTGACCCTAGCCCATGGCGCGAGGAACCAGAACACGAAACTCGCAGATTTTGCAGTGTTTTGCGGGGAGAAGAGTTGAACGGACGTGAACATTTGAAAGCAACTCCCTGCTCTACTGCCTGAATCCTTCAGTGGCCTTGGCCATTAACGCTGAGCACAGCGGCGACCTTGGAGTGGCGACGAAGGAGCCACGTAAAGGGCGTCCGGCGGCCATCGGCCGCGTACTGCTGCGACTTGTTAAAGGTTTTTGAGGGCTGTTTTTGCCCTGTATGCTTGCACGAACTGAAAGAGGCCCAACCCAATGAACGACGCAACCACTGCATTTGAGATGTCAGCATCTCCATGTAACAGGCCAGCAGTCGCCACACAAAAAAGCCCGCCAAAAATGTACTCGTTAGGCTCATAGCGATATTTAAACTTCAGGGACTGCCCATAAAGGTCTGGGTCAAAATCGACGGGGACGTTCAGCTCTTCCGCCTGCTTAATAGCGAACCGGTTTACTTTTCCACGCCAGAGCGACCAGTAAACAATTTCTTCACCTGGTAATGCAATCACTCGAAAACCTCTGCCTGTTCCAGTTGCGATTTGTGTTATCCGCAAACCAGTGATTTTCGAAATATTACCAAGCCTTATTGTTCCATCTAGGAACTGCTTCCGTGCCATGATTCGCTACTTACATTTAACGCTGCAATAAACGGCGCCCTGACAAGGGCGTCCGGTGGAGGCCGTAGGCCGGAACGAATTTGATTGCCTGGTTAGCTGGGGGTAACGAAGAAGACCAATCCCTGGCTAACAATTCGACGGCATGCTCCGCTGCCCTGGCACCGCCACTCGCTGATGCACGGTGATTAATACCACCGCCTTTGTTGCGGTGAATGAACCTGAACTTCAGAGTAGCAGAGCGCAACCGAATTTTCGGTGGACTGCCCCACAAGGTGAACACCCAATCTCAGTAGAACGCCGCTGACAAACCGAGCTACCAAACCTCTGGCGGATTTGTCGGAATGGGCACCAAGCCACCCAAAAGACCGAAGCACTACCCAGCTAACGCTGAGCGAAGCGGCGGCTGAAAGCCGTCCGCCTTACGCGACTTGTTATCGAATTAGTCTGCGTCTTCAATCACCAACGTTTTATTCTCGGGGACCTTTTCGTCAAACAAGCTTTCCAGCTCTCTCTTGAACCTTTGGTACTCACCGACTGCACTCTCTTCGAAGGCAATAACCTCATGCTTGTCAGCAAACGAAAGGACAATAGCTTTTTTACAGCCCCCAAGCTCAGGAGTTGGTTCGGGGCCACGAAAGAAAAAATCGAAGTTGTCGTGAAATTTGAGGCTTGAGATAGCATTGAGATTTACATGATATTCGCCGGAAACAACCTCTGGAGGAGTGTTGTCGTACCCTCTGTCGTCAGCGTTAGTAATATCATAAGTAAAAATGTCAGAACGGTTCTTGATAGAAATTTTCAAAGTTGACTCCTCTATTTCGATAACGCCGCAATCAGCCGCGGCTTACATTGTGTGCCTTTTGCACGAAAATGGGAGCGCAGCGACCGTGTAAAAGATGCACAGAGTAAGACGTCGACTGCATTGCTTTGTTAAGCGGGATCTGGCTCCTCATCCTTTTTTAGGAAATGGTTTACTATCGAAGGACCATATTGATGGTAAAGCTCCATAGCCTTACGAGTTACCCACCGGACCACAAAATAGGAAATAAAAACCCCGGGAAGAATTACCAACCAATTGAAGTTGTATTGATCCGGGTTTCTGAAAATGTGCACTAACGAACCAAGCCCTAAACCGCCTAGCGCCCCTCCCAGCATGAGCGAAAATAGACCAAGCGCTCCATAGATTGCTCCCGATACCCAACCTATAGCTCCAAACACCACGAAAAATGCCAAACCAGCGAGAGCACCAGCGGTTCCCCCACCTAAGATATCGGCGAACATTTGGAAAAATGACTTTTTCTCTACGCCAAACATCAGAATCAGCTGAAAGCAGACCCACGTCGATGAACCAAGCACCGAATACCTTACAAGTTTTTCTGCGATTTTCTTTCGGTTCATTCTTAGACTCGCTTAACGCGAAGCACAGCGGCGACCCGTCAGGGACGTCCGGCGGCCACCGGCCGCGTACTGATGCGCCTTGTTAAATGGCCCTGGGCACACGGTCCGACTGAGCCACTGTTTGATTGAGTTGCCGGAGCTTGTTGAGAGAGATTTGAAACTGGCCATTACTCGGTAGCCGTTTACCTGTGAACTGATCCCAAACAAGGGCTCCTGGCCCGTTATAAATTTCTTCGAATGTTCCGTCACGCAAGATCTTGATGATGATCGTATGCTGCGGCTGGCTCCGGAATGCTACAGATTTGGATTGCGTAGCTTTGATCTCAACTTCCAAGCCGGTTTCGGTGACAGCGTCATAGCCTTTGTTGGAAGCTATCTTCAGCTCCAAATTATAGGCGTCGGCCACGATGCACTCACCCAGACTGCCAACCATGTGACCATCCGGGGTGAAGTGCCTGCCCGGGAACATGGTCTCCAACTCATTGACCGTGGCATAGAGTTGCTTGACCAAGGTCCGGAATTTATCGTGATCGATCATAGGCATTTAACGCTGAGGTAACCGGCGCCGGAGCGTAGCGGAGGGAACCAAAAGCGCCACGCTTTTGGCGTCCGGTTGACCGCCTGGTTATGGCCTCGCATGCTTAGTCACCGTATGAATTACAAATTTTCCGCAAACCAAGCAAATGACGAGCATTAGTAAAATTTGGATGGGGAGGTTCGCGGCGAAATACCACCAGTACTGGTCAGATACCTCTTCCTTAGCTGCGACCAAGCGGTCCAAAAATTCCGGAGAGCGCCTCAATGCATTGCCCTCTTCTCGGGAAAGATCTGATATGGACCTGCCATCTAACGCTAATTCAATAGCCTCTTTATTAACGTGCTCTGTCAGTGCTCGCCCATAACTTCCGCCTGCGGCGCTGACAAACACTGCCAAAATTAGGCTGGCAAAAATGGACAGATAAACCTTCTTCTTCACTCGACTTCCTTGTGGTCATAACTCCCGGCTCACGCGCCGGTTTAGAGCCGCGAAGCGGCGGAAAAACGGTCGCTGTGCAGCCGCTTGTTAAAGCCTGCCAAGCCAGTACTGCGGACGTCGCCGGTCGTGGGCAACCGCCAGAACTTGAAAACCGTCAGGTTTCTCTCGGTAAACGATGGATAGCGGAAATCTGTGAGGGGGCGCTCTACGAATATCTGGCTGCAACTCAACTTGCCAGGCTTTTGGTGACTCGCCAACTAAATTGGCCAGGGCCTCAAATTCCTCTATGAAGGCACCACCCAATCCCGGAACTTTTGATTCGTAATAACCAACTGACTCCAGGAACTCGGCTTCCGCTGCCGGGTGAAAAGAATAGTTCATTTGATCAGTGCTCTAGCCTTCCTCATGACATCTTCACCGGACACGGCCTGAACTGAACCATTATCTAGCTCTTCGCCTCTACGGCGGGCCTCAAGCAACCAATCGGACCTGAGTTCTTCTTCTGAGGGAGACTCCAGACTCAATACCAGTCGCTGGATCAATTGGGCTCGCTCCTCTTTGGGAAGGTGGAGCGCCTCGTCTTCAATTTTCTGGAGATTCATAGAAGAAACCTCTCGTTCGCGTATCGTTCAGTTTTGACACGGATGGGTATCTGGTGCCACGACTCGGCTTTCCAGCTTTAACGCTGAGCTTAGCGGCGACCTTGTAATGGAGGCGAAGCCGAAATGAAAAGGGCGTCCGGCGGCCATCGGCCGCGTACTACAGTGGCTTGTTAATGGCCGGTTACCCGGCGGTTCGTTCCTGGCACCCGAACCCGAATGCCCTTTACCAAACAGCTTGCACTGACCCTAGCCCATGACGCGAGGAACCAGAACACGAAACTCTCGGATTTTGCAGTGTTTTGCGGGGAGAAGGGTTGAACTTACGTGATAATTTGAAAGCAACTCCCTGCTCTACTGCCTGAATCCTTCCGTGGCCTTGGCCATTAACGCTGCAATAAACGGCGCACTGAAAAGGGCGTCCGGTGGAGGCCGTAGGCCGGAACGTATTTAATTGCCTTGTTATACATAAGGCTACCAGCCCCACCAACGTTCAATCCTGACAATGCCACGCCAGATGCCCCCGAGAATAGATGGAAACAGTTGCGGGAGCAGCAATGCCAGCACAGCAAAGACGATGATACAGGCGACCAGATAGGTACTGCTGAGAAAGCCGCCCCAAAACGAGAGCTCTTTATTAACCCCAGGCCAGATGAAGGCTGCGGTCGGGACCGAAAAAAACAGAGATGCAAAGAGACTTATCAACCTTGACTCGATTGGCCCACCTTGGCCACGCTTCCTTGCCATTTTCCGTGACTACTCCTTGTGTATAACGCTGAGCGCACCGGCGGCCTGACAAGGCCGTCCGAGTGACGCGGCTTGTTATCACTGTCTCAGTCATACTCCGCATTCTGAGGCAGATCGTCCGTAATCTCGAACCAAGGAGCCCTGCTGGCAACGAACACGTGGCGCTCGGCTTTTACTCCTGGGTCGGTATCGAGTGTTCCAAAGGGAAAACCATAAATATCAGGGTTTGCATCGAATCTTGTGTAAAGGCTGGAACCGCAGTTTGAACAAAAGCCCTTATGCTCACCTGGAGAAGATTCGTAGAACTTCATCAACTCCTGACCATGAACGGTATGCCAGTCAGAGGACTTTACCTTGGCTCGGGTTCTGAACGCTGAAGCATGTAGCTTCCGGCACATTGAGCAGTGACAGTTCAGCACATCGGTCAGTGGACCGTTGATTTCGTATTGGATGCCTCCGCAGAGACAACTACCCGTTTGCTTCATTGATGCACTTCCTTGTGTGATAACGCCAGCGGCAGGGGCGCGACGTCAGGAGCGTCCCTTGACCGCTTTTGTTAGATTTTAGACCTTCATTATCGTGGTTTGAGGCCAATGACAATCCTGATTACCCCAGGCTTCTTTTCCGCTTCGTTATCTAGACCGGCCTCGGCCATAATTCCAACATCGTTTAGAGCTTTAGCCAGTGCAACTGCTGCAGCTCCTATTCTATCTTTTTGACTTGGTGCGACACCGAGGAAAACCCCTGGCGGAGCGTTAATTGCGACGCCCGCAGGCGGCTCTCCAACAACAAGACCGGGAGGATCGACTCTTTTCCAGCCAGCATCTGACAGCGTCTTGTTGAGAATCGCCCAAAACGATTCTGTGTCTAAACCGGCGGGTGGCAGAAGGGCACAGTATTCTTGGTTAACAAACGCCTTTGTCGCTTCTACCAGAGCCTGTCTTTGGCTTTCATCCAAAATGCGGGGAGCTTTCAGCCTTTCCAGTTCAAGCTTAGCTTCCGCTGCTCGCGCATTCGCTTCTGAAATAGCTTTTTGAGATTCCGTGATTTGACTTTCAAGAAGCGTGGAGCGCTCTTGAGCTGCACCCAAATCCCGGTTCAAGTATTCCTCTTTTATATTACCCATCCAGACGACAAAGACTGTGGAGACAGCCCCTCCGACTAGAGACGCAATCAAACCGATATTTGCCCAGTGATACAGCTTTGAAGCAACTTCCAAGGACAACCACATCGGATCAACGCCTCCTTATCGTAGCCTGATCATCTTTAAATCTAACAGCTAATTCAACGACAAATGACGTATATCACGAACGCGCTTATTTCCGCGCGGTCCAGACATTACCCACCATAAATTCTTTTATTTTCAGAAAACTACGAATTCTAAAAACAAGCTAGCCTGGAAATAAGCGTCAATTGTCGGATTTTCCCAAGCGTACCCATTCGTTTATCTGTTTTCGTTATTCACTGACTATTCCATACCTTTCATAGAGTTGTAAGCCAGATGGGGCGGAATTTACGAAGTTTTGCGACAGTTGTCGTATATCTCCGCTTTTTACCGTGGCATTCTTTGAATTCAGTCTTAAAATACTGTATATAAGAACAGTATGGAGGCTGTGCGCATGATTTTGGATGTACCACCAAAACTGCCGGATAACCCTACCCGCTTCATGGATCAGCTTCGGGTGCTTATCCGCAGCCGGAATATGGCCTACAAAACCGAACAAACTTACTGTCATTGGATCAGGCGCTTCATCCGCTTTCATGGCATGAAGCATCCGTCCACCTGTTCCGCAGAAGACGTAGAGAAGTTTTTGTCCCACCTTGCGGTACAGCGTAATAACAGTGTGAGTACCCAGCGCACGGCTTTGAACGCCATTGTTTTCCTGTTTCGGGAATTCCTTCAGCAGCCGCTGGAGGAGCTGTCGTTTGAGATGGCGCGCAAGCCTCGGCGGTTACCTACGGTGTTCACTCACGATGAAGCCCGGGCGGTGATTGGTCACCTGCACGGTGAAGCCCAGCTAGTCGCCCGGCTGATGTACGGTGCGGGGCTTCGAATCAACGAGGCCTTGAGGTTGCGGGTAAAAGACGTGGATTTCGGAATGCAGCAAATCATCGTTCGCAGCGGCAAAGGCAACAAAGACAGAACCACCCTGCTCCCAGACTCACTGATTGAACCACTGACGTTGCAGATGGAAAGCTGTCTGGCCCAGCACAGGAAAGATCTTGCTCAAGGTCTCGGTGAGGTCTATATGCCCACGGCTTTAGATCGAAAATACCCCAGCGCAGGTCGGGAACCGGCATGGCAGTATGTGTTTCCCGCCACAAAATTATCCAAGGATCCGCGTAGTGATGTGCTCCGCCGGCACCACCTGCTGGATCGAAGTGTCCAGCGAGCCATTGGTGCCGCCATCAGCGAAGCGGGCGTTTACAAGCAGGCGAACAGCCACGCGTTGCGGCACAGCTTTGCTACTCGTCTGCTTGAGGCCGGTTATGACATCCGCACCATTCAGAAACTGCTGGGTCATGCCGATGTACGTACCACCGAAATCTACACCCACGTGGTGCGCAAAGGTGGCTTTGGCGTGCGTAGCCCCATCGATGATGCGGTCTAGTTGTCCCAGTGGCTTGCAGGAATCCGCTTGACGTGGATATGGCTAACCAACCGGATGGTGGGGCGTATCAGAAACTGAAAGCTGCCGATGATAAATAGCCAGATGGCCGCTTTTTCATACTCGGGGAAAAGAAACAGGATACTGCCAACCAAAAACCAGATAGCGATAAAGAAATCGTTCACGATACTGATCACTTCGTACCGGCGGCGAATGATCAGCTCTTCGTGGCCAAACTTCAGTGTAAGCGGGCTATCGCTGCGGTCTTCAACCATGGCTCGTCCTGTTGCTGATGGCTGGGGGAAAGGGTTATGTGGCGGAGGCTCGGCTCCGCCACCGCAGATGGTTACATGTCGCGATAAGCCGCGTCGGTCTTCGCCGCCATGATGAAATCGTTGCGATGCAGGCCGCCGATGGCATGGGTCCACCAGCTGACGGTCACCTTGCCGTATTCCAGCAATATGGCGGGGTGATGGTCTTCCGCCTCGGCCAGGTCACCCACTTTGTTGGTGAAGGCCTGGGCCTGGGCGAAGTTCTTGAGCTTGAACACTTTGTGCAGCTGCTCTTCCCCATCGGTCTCAACAATCTTCCAGTCTGGGATGTCCTTATGCAGCGTTTGCTTCTCGTCGCTGGTTACCTTTGGCGCGTCTTTACGGCACGCCACGCAGTGCTGTTGGGTTAACTCGCTCATGACCAAACTCCCTGGTTGATGACTGTATTACTAGCGTGGGTGCCGGCACGGGTATTATCAACCCCGCTACCACTGCCCCACCACAAACCCGAGTTTGTCCGGTAGCCACAGGGCAATGCCCGGTATCAGCATCACCAGCAGCAAGCTCACGCCCATGGCCGCAATGAACACCAGGGCCCAACCCAGGGTGTGTTCCAGTCGAATATTGGCTATGCGGGTAGTCACCATCAGGTTGACGGCCACCGGCGGTGTGAACTGGCCGATGGCAATGTTCATGGCCAGCAGGATGCCGAACCACACCGGGTTCCAGCCAAAGTGATTCATCAGTGGCAACACAATGGGAATCAGGATGAGGTAAATCGATACCGCATCCAGCAGCATGCCGGCAATCAGCACCAGCACCATCACCAGCCCCAGCAGTACCCAGCCGTTGTCAGACAGCGACAGCAAGGCATCGGCCAGATGCTGGAAGGTACCCAAGGTGGTTCCGGCCCAGGCAAAAATGCCGGCCAAAGCGATGATCAGCATTACCACGCCAGAGGTAACCGCGGCATCGGTAACGAGGTCAAACAGGTTCCGGATGCTCAGGTTGCGATACACCAGGCAGCCCACGATTACCCCATAAGTTACCGCCACCACGGCGGCCTCGGTGGGAGTAAACAACCCTGACCGCAGCCCGCCCAGAATGATCACCGGTGCGAACAGCGCGGGCAGCGCGGCCTTGAAGCTGGGCCAGAATGGCGGCCGCTCGGAGTCTTTCGGGTCTTCCCAGCGGTACTTGCGGGCCAGAAACAGTGCCGGTACCAGCAAAGACAACCCAGCCAGAATGCCCGGGAAGACACCGGCGGCAAACAGCGCACGCAGGTCCACGCCCGGCACCACGATCGAGTAGAGAATCAACGCAATGGACGGCGGAATCAAAATGGCAGTGGAAGATGAAGCCGCAATCAGTGTTGCGGAGAACGGCTGCGGGTAACCGGCCTTGCGCATGCTCGGCAGCATCACCATGGCCACCGCGGCGGCGTCTGCTGGCCCGGAACCGCTCATGCCACCCATGATCAGGCAGACCAGAACGGCAACCACAGTTAATCCGCCATGGCGGGGCCCAATGATGGCCTGGGCAAAGCGCACCAGGCTGGCCGCCACCCCGGCCCGCTCGAAGATAAGACCGGTCAGGATGAACAGCGGAATTGCGATCAGGGGGTATTTGGCCACGCTGTTGTAGGTATTGGTGCCCAGCGTTGCCAGCATGTCCGGTGACAGGCCCGCCAGAATACCAACCACGCCGCCCAGGCCAAGGGCGATCGCCACCGGCACGCCCAGTAAGAGCGCCAACAAGAAACTGCCGATCAGGAGCAGATCAGGACTCATGGATAACCTCCGGATCAACCTTGCCGCGCAGGCGATCAATGAGGTTCTGGGTCATCCGGATAATGATGGCAAGCGACAGCACCGGCAGCCAGATCACGTAAATCCAGTTCGGCAGTCCCAGCCCCGGCGACAGCGACTCCCACTGATACTCCTCAAGCGCAAACTTGCTGCCGTACCACACGGTGATGCCCAGCACGGTAACTCCGGCCAGCCACTGCAGCACAAACACAACCTTCCTGAAGCGTGGTGGCAGGAAGTCTTCGATCAGCTCGATACGGATGTGCTGGTTATGGCGGGCGGCAACCGCGGCCCCGGCAAAAGTCAGCACCACCAGCAGGAACACGGAATACTCTTCGGTGAAGGCAAACGAGGCATCGGTGGCGTAGCGGACAATCACATTGCCCAAGCTGATGACACAAATTCCAATCAAAGCCAGGGCGGCCAGCCAGGCGTCAGGCCTGAACTTCGGGGGGCGAGCAGACATGAAAACTCCGGATTCAATAACAGCACCCGCCAGCGGGCGGGTGCTTTCACAGACAGCGCCTGGGGTTAGGGGTTAGGGGTAAGGGTTTAGCGGTTAGCCACGGCTTCCTGAGCCTGCTCAACCAGATCCTCACCAATGCGGTCGGTCCACTTGTCGTACACGGGGCGGGTTGCCTCAACAAAGGCAGCGTGTTGCTCCGGGGTCAGTTCAACCACCTGCACGCCACGCTCTTTGATGGCCGCCAGGGTCGCTTCCAGTTCACCACGGGATTTTTCGATCTCCCACTGGCCGGCATCAATGGCCGCCTGCTTGAGCAGGGCCTGGTCTTCCGGATTGAACTGGCTCCACACCCGGTTGCTCACCGCAAACACCAGGGGATCGGCCATGTAGTGCCACAGAGTAAGATGCTCCTGCCCAACCTGGTCGATACGGGCAACGTCAAACACCGAAATTGGATTTTCCTGGCCATCCACAGCGCCGGTGGTCAGCGCAGGCTTGGCGTCGGCCCAGCTCATTTGGGTCGGGTTCGCGCCCAGTGTGGTGAAGGTATCCTGGAACAGCGGAGAGCCAACCACCCGGATTTTCAGACCCTCAACATCCGAGGGGCCGGTGATCTTGCGCTTGGAGTTAGACAGCTCGCGAAAGCCATTCTCGCCCCACGCCAGCGGGGTAACACCGCGCTTCTTGATTGCCTCGAAAATAGCCTCACCGGCCTCACCCTGGGTAATGGCATCGATGGCTTCGTAATCCGGCATCAGGAACGGCAGAGAAAACAGGTTCAGCTCCGGCACCTGGGGCGACCAGTTGATGGTGGAGCCAACCGCCATGTCGATCAGGCCCGAACGCATGGCGGAAAATTCCTTGGTCTGGTCCCCGGAAACCAGCTGGGAGTTGCTGTAAATCTTCATGTTGATACGCCCGTCTGAGCGCTCCCGCACCAGTTCAACCCATTTGTCGGCAGCCTGGCCCCACGGAAACGCAGACGGCAGGACGGTGGAAACGGTGTATTCATCCTTGTATTGGGCGGTCGCCGCAGCACTGAACAGCAGGGTTGCGGCTGTGGTAGCCAGGAGGATCCGGCGTTTCAACATGTCTTTTTCCTTTTTATGGTTATGAATATCCAGCTGGTCACGCTGTAACAGCGTAAATCTACAGCACCAGCAGGCGATTATAGAAGGGGGTTTTAACGAGACGCAAAAATAAAAAGTCTATATAGAATATATGAAAATCAGTTTTACAAATTACTCCTTCCTCCCCCCACTGTTCCCCTCACCCATGCCTTGAAATCTGCCCCTATTCAGAATACTGTATATTTAAACAGTATTCTGAGATATTTCCCATGAGCGAGCTTCTGAACACACTGATGCAAGATGCCCGTGTCTGGCAGGGGCACAAGCACCAGCAAACCACCCAACCGGCCGAGCCCACTGGCTACCAGGTGCTGGATAACCAGCTCGGTGGCATCGGCTGGCCCCGGGGTGCGCTGAGTGAATGCCTGCTGGATGCACCCGGCATTGGCGAGCTGCACCTGCTGCTGCCGTTAATGCAGCGGTTGTCCCACAACGGTAAAACCATATTCTGGCTGAATCCGCCGCACACACCCTATGCCCCGGCGCTGGCCCGGGAAGGCGTGAATCTGGATCAGGTGGTGATGATCCACACCGAAGAAGCCGGCGATTTCCTGTGGACCCTGGAAAACTGCCTGCGCTCGCCGGTGACCGGTCTGGTGATGGCCTGGCCCGGCAAGCTGGCGTCCCGGGATATCCGGCGCCTGCAGCTAGCGGCAGAAGCCGGCAGCAACGTGTGCGTGCTCTTCCGCGAACGCCGCTATGCCGAGCAGAATTCGCCCGCCGCCCTGCGCCTGGAACTGGAACCCGGCGACAACCAGGAGCTGAAGATCAACATCGTGAAACGCCGCGGCAGCTGGCCCGGCCAACGCTGTGCCCTGGCCATGGCGCACCGGGCCGATCTGGCCTTCCGCGAGGCGCCCCGCGTGGTTCAGGGCCCCTGGCCCACCTCTACCCGGTAAATTCGCGATGCTCTGGTTGTATCTGCACTTCCCGCACCTGCTGCTGGACCACATTCGCCGCACCCGCGAGGAAACCGGCGCGCTGGTGATTGTCGAGGGGTCCGGGCAAAAAGTGATACAGGCCTGCCCGGAAGCCCGGGACCAGGGCGTGCATGGCGGCATGCGCCTGAAAACCGCCATCAGCCTGGTGCCAGAGCTGGGCACCGTGCGTGCCGACCAGCAACAGGAAGCCCGCATTCTGGAAGATCAGGCCCGCTGGCTGTATCGCTACGCCGCCCACATTGTGCTGGTGCCACCGGATGGCCTGATGGCGGAAATCGGCAGCCTGCAGCGGCTGTATGGCGGCCTGCCAGCGGCCTGGCAAACCGTGGAGCAGGCCCTGGACGAGCGGCAGCTCATCGCCTGGCCGGGCCTTGGCCACACGCCCCTGGCGGCCCGCCTGATTGCCCGTGCCGGCAAGGGTGAATGCACCGATGATAAGGGCCACATTCAACGCACCCTGGGCCAGATGCCGCTACTGGCGGCGGAGTTTGATGCCCGCACCTGTACCCGCCTGCAACGGCTGGGGCTGAACACCCTGGGGGAAGTCTTTGCCCTGCCGGCGGCCGAACTGGCGCGCCGGCTGTCCCCGGAAACCCTGGCCCGCGTCCAGAAAATCCAGGGCACCCGGCCTGACCCACAAGCGCCCTGGCAGCCGCCGCACCACTTTCGCCAGCAAGCGGATTTTGTGCAGGAAATCGAACAGTCCCAGGGGCTGCTGTTCCCGCTGCAGCGTATCCTGGCGGAACTGGAGGAAGACCTGTGCTGGCGCCAGCAGGAAACCGACAGCCTGTTGCTGGTGCTTCAACACCGGCACGAAGAACCCTCCCGCCTGCGCATCCGCACATCTGGCCCGGAGCATCGGGCCGAGGCATTCCTGAATCTGGTTCGCCTGCGCTTTGAGCAGCACCCCTTACGGGCGCCGGTCATGTCGCTGCAGTTGTCGGTAAAACGCTTTTTAGGCCGGGAGGCAGACACCGGGCAGGATCTTCTCGGCGAATCCCAGGATCTGAACGAAGCCTGGCACACTCTGATGAGCCGGCTACAGGCCCGGCTGGGCGACCAGGCCCTGCAACAGCTGTCGCCCCAGGCCGACCACCGCCCGGAACGGGCCTGGACTGCTTCCGGCGTTCAACGCAACAACCGGCCGGCGGCCACTATGAATGACCAACTGCCGCGCCGCCCCCTGTGGTTACTGCAGGGGCCACAACCGCTCACGGAAGCGCCAACCGCCTGGTTTGCCGGCCCGGAACGGATAAGCGGGGGCTGGTGGGACGGCCAGCGGGTACACCGGGATTACTACATCGCCCAACTGCACAATGGCCAACTGGCCTGGGTGTTCCGGGATGTCCGCGACGGCTGGTTTGTGCATGGATGGTTTGGCTGATGACGGAATCCGCCTACGCCGAGCTGTTCTGCTTCAGCAACTTCACTTTTCTGACCGGCGCCTCCCACCCCCACGAATTGGCGGAGCGAGCGGCAGAGCTGGGCTATGCCGCCCTGGCCATCACCGATGCCTGTTCGGTGGCCGGTATTCCCCGGGCCTGGGCCGCCCTGAAAGACAGCCCGGTGAAACTGATTACCGGCAGCTGGTTCGAACTGGACGATGCCCCACCCGGCGCCAGCCTGCCCCGGTTCATTTTGCTGGCCCGCACCCGCCGGGGCTATGGCCAGCTATGCCAGCTGATCACCACCGGCCGGCGCCGGGCGGAGAAAGGCCAGTACCAACTGTTGTTCCGAGACGTGGAAACCCACGAGCTGGATGACTGCCTGTGCCTGTGGTTACCGCCCACCCTGGCTGAAGCTAACGCCGACCAGGCCCTGGCCTGTGGCGAATGGCTGCAACGCCTGTTTGAGCCCAGGCTATGGCTTGCGGCGGCCCGCACCCTGGAATCGGGCGAGGAACAGCAACTGGCCCGGGCCCGCTGGCTGGCCGACCAGTTACGCTGCCCCATCACCGCCACCGGCGAGGTGCACATGCACAGCCGTGAACGCCAGCCGCTACAGGACGTACTCACCGCCCTGCGCAACCACACCAACCTGGAACAGGCCGGGCATTGCCTGTTCCAGAATGGCGAGCGCTACCTGCGCCCGGTACCGGTGCTGCAACGCCTGTTCCCGGACACCTGGCTGCGGGAAACCCGGCGGATTGCCGACCAGTGCACTTTCCAACCCGGCAGCCTGCGCTACGAATACCCGCCGGACCTGGTACCCGAAGCAGAAACCCCGGCCGGCTACCTGAAACGCCTGACCCGCGAAGGCGAACGCCGCCGCTACCCGGAGGGCACCCCGCTGACCGTGCAGGCGCTGATCCGCAAAGAGCTGGACCTGATCTCGGAGATGAAGTACGAGCACTACTTCCTCACCATTCACGACATCGTGGCCTTTGCCCGCAGCCAGGGCATTCTCTGCCAGGGCCGGGGGTCGGCCGCCAACTCGGCGGTCTGTTACTGCCTGGGCATCACCGAAGTGAACCCGGCCCGGGTTGAACTGTTGTTCGAACGCTTTATTTCCAAGGATCGCAACGAGCCACCCGACATCGATGTGGACTTTGAACACGAACGCCGGGAAGAAGTCATCCAGTACATCTACCGGCGCTACAGCCGGGAACGGGCGGCCCTGGCGGCCACGGTCATCCGCTATCGCCCCCGCAGCGCCATCCGCGATGTCGGCAAGGCTCTGGGTTTTGATCCGGCTCAGGTAGAGCAATTGCTGGAAGGCATCGACTGGCGCGACAAAGCCACCGGCTGGCGCCAGCAGGTACTCGACAAACGCCTGACCCGCAACCCCAAGGTAGCGGACCAGTTCTTTACCCTGGTGAATACCCTGCTCGGCTTTCCCCGCCACCTGTCCCAGCACGTGGGCGGCTTTGTCATCAGCTCCGGCCCGCTGGCCGAACTGGTGCCGGTGGAAAACGCCGCCATGGCTGACCGCACCGTGATCCAGTGGGACAAAGACGATCTGGAAAGCCTGGGCCTGATGAAAGTCGACGTACTCGCCCTGGGCATGCTGTCCGCCATCCGCAAGGCGCTGGAGCTGATCAGTGATCAAAAGGGCCAAACCTTCCAGATGCAGGACATCCCCCAGGAAGACCGCGCCACCTACGCCATGCTCCAGAAAGGCGACAGCATCGGCGTGTTCCAGGTGGAATCCCGCGCCCAGATCAACATGCTGCCGAGACTGAAACCGGAAACCTTTTACGACCTGGTGATCGAAGTCGCCATTGTCCGCCCCGGCCCGATTCAGGGTGACATGGTGCACCCCTATCTGCGCCGCAAACACGGGCTGGAACCGGTGAACTACCCTAACGACGCCATCCGAAAAGTGCTGGAACGCACCCTGGGCGTACCCATCTTCCAGGAACAGGTGATCAAACTGGCCATGGTCGCCGCCGGCTTCTCCGCCGGCGAGGCCGACCAACTACGCCGGGCCATGGCGGCCTGGAAATCCCACGGCGATCTCACCCAGTTCCGGGAAAAACTCATCACCGGCATGCTCGAGCGCGGCCACGATGCCAACTTCGCCGAACGGTTGTATGAGCAAATCTGCGGCTTTGGCGGCTACGGCTTCCCGGAATCCCACTCCGCCAGCTTTGCGTTGCTGGTGTACGTCTCGGCCTGGATAAAATGCCACTACCCGGCTGCCTTCTACTGCGCCCTGCTCAACAGCCAACCCATGGGTTTTTACTCACCGTCACAACTGGTACAGGATGCCCGCCGCCATGGCGTTGCTGCATTGCCAATTGATGTTAACCACAGCCAATGGGACCACACCCTGGAAGGCCCCGAACGCCAACTGCGCCTGGGCCTTCGACTAGTCCAGGGCCTATCCGCCAAAGGCGCCGAACGCCTGTGCCAACAGCGCCCGGCCCAGGGCTACCGCTCCACCAGCGAACTGCGCCAGCGCGCCAGCCTGAACCAGCGCGACATGGAACTGCTCGCCGGCGCCAACGCCATGCCCGGCTTCACAGACAACCGGCACCAGGCCTACTGGCAACTACTCGGCCACGAACAACCCGCCGAACTCTTCGCCGCCGAAGCGGCCGAAACCTACACGCAGGAAGCCTGCGAACAACTACCGGAGCCCACCGAAGGCCAGAACGTACTCGCCGATTACGCCAGCCAGGGCCTGACCCTGCAGCGCCATCCCCTTGCCCTACTCCGGGAACAAGGCCATTTGCAGTTCTGCCTGAGCGCCGAACAACTCCAGCAAACCGAGGCCGGCCGCCCAGTCCAGGTCGCCGGTCTGGTCACCGGCCGCCAACGCCCCGGCTCCGCCTCCGGCGTCACCTTCGTGACCCTGGAAGACGAAACCGGCAACGTGAACGTGGTGGTCTGGCTCGAAACCGCCCGCCGCCAGCGCAAACCGCTGCTAACTGCACGGCTGCTGCATGTGAAAGGGGTACTGGAAAGAGAGGGCAATATCATCCACGTGATGGCCGGAAAGCTGTCCGACCTGAGCCACTTGATTAAGACCCTCCCGGTCGACTCCCGGGATTTTCATTAGTTTTAGAAGCCTGAACCGTGGCTGCGAGCGCCTGTGTGGAAGCCCTTTTCAGGAATGTTGGAGGCCATGGACGGCCGGAAACAAGCGCACATGGATGTGCTCGTAGCGGTTCCTGAAAAGGGCTTTCACACAGGAGCCACCACCAAATTCGAAGCCAAGAAAAAGAAAAACCCCGCTAAGCCAGAAGCCAAGCGGGGTTTTCGGTACTGAAGGAACGAAGATCAGCTAAGCAGCTTGATCATCACACCCGCAGCAACTGCAGAGCCGATAACACCAGCCACGTTCGGACCCATGGCGTGCATCAGCAGGAAGTTCTGCGGGTTGGCTTCCAGACCAACCTTGTTGGAAACCCGCGCCGCCATCGGCACCGCAGATACACCGGCAGAACCAATCAGCGGGTTGATCGGATCCTTACTGAACTTGTTCATCAGCTTCGCCATCAGAACACCAGAGGCGGTGCCCACACCGAAGGCAACGATACCCAGACCCAGGATACCCAGAGTCTGGCCATCCAGGAACTTGTCGGCCATCAGCTTGGAGCCAACCGACAGGCCAAGGAAGATCGTCACGATGTTGATCAGCGCGTTCTGGGCAGTGTCGCTCAGACGCTCAACCACGCCACACTCACGCATCAGGTTACCGAAGCAGAACATACCCAGCAGCGGCGCTGCATCAGGCAGGAACAGAACGACGGCAATCAGTACGACCAGCGGGAAGACAATCTTCTCCTTCTTGCTGACCGGACGAAGCTGAGTCATCTTGATGGCCCGCTCATCCTTGTTGGTGAGCGCCTTCATGATCGGCGGCTGAATCATCGGAACCATCGCCATGTAAGCGTAGGCCGAGACAGCGATTGCACCCAGCAGATGCGGTGCCAGCACGCTAGCCACATAGATAGACGTTGGGCCGTCCGCACCACCGATGATACCGATGGCCGCAGCTTCCAGGATGTTGAAGTCCAGAACACCGGTCCAGTCCAGAAGCGCCGCACCAATAACAGTACCGAAGATACCGAACTGTGCCGCCGCACCCAGAAGCATGGTCTTCGGGTTTGCGAGCAGAGGACCGAAATCGGTCATCGCGCCCACACCCATGAAGATCAACAGAGGACCAATGGTGCTGCCGATAACCACTGAGTAGAAGTTATACAGCATGCCATTGCCATAACCGGCGTCCTGGGCCACAGCATTCGCCATCGCCATTTCGGAATAATTAGCCTCTTTCACCGCCACCTTAAAGGCTTCCTTCAGCTCAGGCGTGATCGCCTGGCCAGCCTGGTAAGCCACATCCAGCTGCGCCGCCAGAGCGGCCAGCAACTGAGTCGCCTCGCTCTTCAGGCCAAAGTGGATGGCATTTTCCGCCGCAGTCAGGGCCAGCCCTGCCTCCGGAATGTTCGCCAGAATGCCACCGAACCCAATGGGTACCAGCAGCAGTGGCTCAAACCCCTTGCGAATCGCAAGGAACAGAAGAAGAAGACCGATGGCGATCATGATCACCTGGCCCAATTCGATGTTGAACAGGCCACTGCCTGTCCAGAGCGTCATAATTTTATCCATGGAATGCTGGCCCTTTATGCGATTGTCAGCATTTCATCATCAGGAGAGACGGCATCACCGACCTTGATGAAGACTTCGCCGATAGTACCGGCCTTGGGTGCGCGAACCTCAGTTTCCATCTTCATGGCTTCGAGGATAATCATCACGTCACCTTCTTCCACAACGTCGCCCGGTGAGACCAGAACCTTGAAGATGTTGCCGCCCAGAGGCGCAACAACCGGCTCACCTTCACCTGCAGCAGGTGCAGGCGCAGCAGACCCTGCAGCCGGAGCTGAGGCAGCACCGCCCTCGCCCTGGATCTGGGTGATCTCGCCACCTTCAGATACCGCAACCACGAACTTCTTGCCGTTAACATCAACGGTGTAAGTCTCGGGTCCGCCAGCCTTCTTGGCAGGTGCGGCGTCTTCAGCAGTCGGTACCGGCTCAAACGCGTCCGGGTTGCCACGGTTTTCCAGGAACTTCAGGCCGATCTGCGGGAACAGTGCGTAGGTCAGCACGTCGTCCTCAACATTGTCGGCCAGCTTGATGCCTTTCTCGTCCGCCAGCTTCTTCAGCTCGTCGGTCAGCTTGTCCATCTCAGGCTCAAGCACGTCCGCCGGACGGCAGGTCATCACTTCCTTGCCATCGAGAACACGCTCCTGCAGCTCCTTGTTCATCGGAGCCGGTGCCGCACCGTACTCGCCTTTAAGGATTGCAGAGGTTTCCTTGGAGATAGACTTGTAACGCTCGCCGGTCAGCACGTTCAGTACCGCCTGGGTACCGACAATCTGGGAGGTTGGCGTTACCAGCGGGATGAAGCCCAGATCTTCACGAACCTTGGGAATCTCGTCCAGAACCTGGTCAAACTTGTCGCTCGCGTTCTGTTCGCGCAGCTGGTTTTCCATGTTCGTCAGCATGCCGCCCGGAACCTGAGCAATCAGGATGCGGGAATCGGTGCCCCGGAGGCTGCCCTCAAACTTCGCGTACTTCTTACGAACTTCGCGGAAGTAGCTGGCAATTTCTTCAAGCAGGTTCAGGTCCAGGCCGGTATCACGGTCTGTGCCTTCAAGAATCGCCACAACCGCCTCGGTGGGCGAATGGCCATAGGTCATGCTCATGGAAGAAATGGCGGTATCCACGTTGTCGATGCCGGCTTCCGCGGCCTTGATGGCGGTGGCGGTAGACATGCCGGTAGTCGCGTGGCACTGCATGTGAATCGGGATATCCAGTTCTTTCTTCAGGCGGCTGACCAGATCAAAGGCCACATACGGCTTGAGGATACCCGCCATGTCCTTGATGGCGATCGAGTCCGCGCCCATGTCGGCAACTTCTTTCGCCAGCTCTACCCACATGTCGATGGTGTGCACCGGGCTTGTGGTGTAGGCAATGGTGCCCTGGGCGTGCTTGCCGGTCTTACGAACGGCCTTGATGGCACGATCCAGGTTACGCGGATCGTTCATTGCGTCGAAAATCCGGAACACGTCTACGCCGTTCTCGGCGGCACGCTCACAGAAACGGTCGACGACGTCGTCCGCGTAATGACGGTAGCCCAACAGGTTCTGGCCACGCAGCAGCATCTGCTGTTGAGTGTTAGGCATCGCCTTTTTCAGTTCACGAATGCGCTCCCAGGGGTCTTCGCCCAGGTAACGGATGCAGGAATCGAAGGTAGCTCCACCCCAGGATTCCAAAGACCAGAAACCAACCTTGTCGAGTTTCTCGGCAATGGGAAGCATGTCATCAAGTCGCATGCGGGTGGCAAGCAGGGACTGGTGGGCGTCACGCAGGATAACGTCCGTAATCCCCAGCGGTTTCTTAGTGTCAGTCATCGTGTCAGCCTTCTGTTTAAAGGTTCTATCTAGTACCGGGTCACTTCTTGTGGCGTGACCGGAATTGTGCAATTGCCTTCTTGATGGCCTCGGCGGTGTCCGGATCAACCGACGCAGGCGCCTTGGGCTTGGCACGTGGTGTTTTCGCCGGGGTTGCCGGCTCTGGCGGCGCAAACCGGGCAATCAGCTTGGACATGAGCAGCGTTGCGAACACCAGCACTACCAGGAATGCAAACACAAATCCCATGCCGGCAATCATCAGATCCGCGGCTTGTGACATCAGGTCATTCATATCGAATAGCTACCTGTTTCTGGTTTGTTGATTTCCCCGAATTGCCTGGTTAGACCAGTTCTACTAAAGTCTTAGGCCACACCAAGACAGTTCGGGAGGCAAAATCCTGCGTAATTTACCGTTTTAGCCTGCCATGAGCAACCTAAATGCAAATTACTATACGGGGTTTCCGAGCCGTTCACCTGAATTTCATACTGCATTAACCGGGGCCACAGCGCCCCATTTCACGCATATCGAACGCGTATTTTCCGGCCCTTGATTCGCCCACTCTCAAGTCGCTTCAGCGCCTTATCGGCGACACTTCTCTCTACGGCCACAAAACACTGAAAATCGAACAGGTCGATTTTCCCGACCGCCTTGCCCGGAATCCCGGCTTCGCCTGTGAGTGCTCCCAGAACATCACCCGGACGAATTTTCTCCTTGCGGCCGCCGGCGATGCATAGGGTTGCCATGGCAGGTTTAACCGGCTGCAGCGGTACCGCCATCAGCGCCTCGGTATCGCCCCATTCCGCCGCCTGGCCACGGTCTGATTCCAGACGGTTGATCTTGTGGCCCTTCGAGGGAGTGCAGAAGGTCACCGCCAGGCCCTGCTCACCCGCGCGTCCGGTACGCCCTACCCGGTGGGTATGAACCTCGCTGTCACGCGCCGGCTCGGCGTTAATCACCAGCGGCAGGGATTTGATATCAAGCCCACGAGCCGCCACATCCGTCGCCACCAACACCGAACAGCTTTGATTGCCGAAGCGCACCAGCACACTGTCGCGGTCCCGCTGTTCCAGGTCACCGTGTAACGCCAGCGCCGAAAACCCGCGCTGGCGCAATGCCTCGGCCAGCTCGTCGCACTGCTGCTTCATGGTGCAGAACACGATGCAGGACGCCGGCTGCCGCTCCGACAACAGCGCCATCACCGCATCCTGGGCAGTGCCAGGGGCGATTTCGTAGAACAGCTCCTGGATATCGGGATTGCCCTTCTTGGCCTCGGCCCGAACGTCCTCTGGTTCACGCTGATAGCGGCCACTGAGCGCGCGAATCGTCTCAGGCCAGGTGGCGGAAAACATCAGGGTCTGACGGGAATCGGGAGTTTGCCCCAGAATGTCTTCCATGGCCTCTTCAAAGCCCATGTCCAGCATCCGGTCCGCCTCATCCAGAACTACGGTATTTACCCGGTCCAGTGTCAGGGTGCCCTTGCGCAGGTGATCCTGAATGCGTCCTGGAGTGCCCACCACGATGTGAGCGCCGTGGCTCAGAGAGCCAATCTGGGGCCCAATCGATACCCCACCGCACAGAGTCAGGATCTTTACATTATCCCGGGCGCGCGCGAGTTCCCGGAGCGCCTTGGCCACCTGGTCCGCCAGCTCCCGAGTCGGGCACAGTACCAGGCCCTGAACCGCAAACAGGCGCGGATTGAGGTGCTCGATCAGACCAATCCCGAAGGCTGCGGTCTTGCCACTTCCGGTCTGGGCCATGGCAATGACATCCTTTTTCGCCAAGCATGGGGGCAAGGCTTTCGCCTGAATTTCGGTAGGCTGCTCGAATCCAAGCTGCTCTAGGTTGGAGGCCATAGCCGGGGAAAGACCAAACTCTTTAAAGGAAGGCATACGGGAAAATCCTGAAATCGGGGCTGCGAATTGTGGAGGCACATTAGTGAGGGCGTATACTACCGCATCAGGATACCAGAGTTTGTCACCAATTAACTGAGTTACCGGGAGCCACGAGGAGTTACCAATGCCTTCCCTGCAGGACCAGCTACTGAAAGCCGGCCTGGCCGACGAGAAAAAGGCCAAGGCTATTCGCACCGAGAAACGCAAAAAGCGCAAGGCCCAGCCCAAGGGTGCGGTGCAGGAAAACGAGGCCGAGATTCGGGCGCGCCAGGCCCGTGAAGAAAAAGCCGAGCGAGACCGGGAACTGAACCGGCAACGCCAGCAAGAGGCCAACAAGAAGGCCATCCAGGCCCAGATCCGCCAGCTGGTAAGCACCAACCGCCTGGATCGAAGCCGGGGC
This sequence comes from Marinobacter sediminum, assembly GCF_016820575.1. Lineage (GTDB taxonomy): Bacteria > Pseudomonadota > Gammaproteobacteria > Pseudomonadales > Oleiphilaceae > Marinobacter > Marinobacter sediminum. The sequence continues at coordinate 1,364,932 of NZ_JAEMQH010000002.1, forward strand.
GAAACCTCCTACCAGTTCGTGCACGACAAGAAGATCAAGAAGATCTTTGTCGACGACACCATGGTGGACCAACTGTCCCGGGGCCGACTGGCTATCGTGTTCGTGAACGACAACTACGAGCTGGTTGCCGAGGGAGTGGCCCGGAAAATCCAGGAGCGGGACGAAACCGCTGTAGTGGTCCTGCACGACCGAAAGACCGATGACACCGGTGAGGACGACCCTTATGCCGGGTACGAGATTCCCGACGATTTGATGTGGTAATCACCTGGGTCGGGCAGCCCATCAACTGCCCGACCAAAATTATTTATCCCTGCCTGCAACCTTTTACCCGTCTGAAACGCATCTCCTAGGCAGTCCAACCCTTTGTTCTGCTCCAGACTTTTTAAAGCAGATACCGACAGGAGATACATCGTGAAAAAACTGACAATGAACGCCCTGCTTACAGCAATCGCCGCAACCTCACTGGGCCTCGCCTCTACCGCCTATGCGGGCCACACCAATCACGTACTCGACGCCAAGCTGAGCGGAGCAGAGATGATCGGCTCCATGGGCGACAGCGACGGCAAGGGTTACGCCCACGTCTTCGGTATCGACGGCGACCCCACCACCCTGTGCTATGTGGTGCAGGTGCAAAACATCCAGACCGTACCCGTCAAGGAAGGCATGGCTGCCCACATCCACGAAGCGGGCAAAGGCATGAATGGCGCCCCGGTGGCAATGCTGGCAGGCCCGGAAGATGGCGATGCCGCTGATTGCCTGACCGAAGGCGAGGAAGGCAAGTTCCCCACCGGCGAAGCCGGCATTGTTCAACGCATTCTGGAGAATCCGTCGGACTTCTACATTAACGTGCACAACCCCGAATTTCCCAAGGGTGCGGTACGCGGCCAGCTGATGGGCCCTCACGGCATGTAAGACGGGACTTTTCTGCAGGCAATAAAAAACCCCGCTCTTGGCGGGGTTCTTTATTTTATATGGCGCGGCTGGGAGGATTCGAACCTCCGACCGCCTGGTTCGTAGCCAGGTACTCTATCCAGCTGAGCTACAGCCGCTTAAAACTGGGCAAGATATTGAAGAAGTGGCGCGGCTGGGAGGATTCGAACCTCCGACCGCCTGGTTCGTAGCCAGGTACTCTATCCAGCTGAGCTACAGCCGCGCATTCATCACTTGCTGTGGTTGAGTGCTACGTCAACCTGCTCTCGTTTCCAAAAAGGAAAATGGCGGAGAGGGAGGGATTCGAACCCTCGGTACGCTTTCGCGTACGGTTCCTTAGCAGGGAACTGGTTTCAGCCACTCACCCACCTCTCCTTGAGAACGGGGCGTATACTACCATAAGATTTCTGTTTTCATAGGGTTGACACCAATTTTTTTGGCTTCGATTTGCCGAGAAAACAAAAAAGCCGCTCAGGTTTCCCTTGAACGGCTTTTTCTCTGTCAGCTGTTGCCCGGTTCTGGCTCCTCAGAGCCCTTCTCCGACTGTATACGCTGATAGATCTCTTCCCGGTGAACCGCAACTTCCTTTGGCGCGTTGACGCCGATGCGCACCTGATTCCCCTTCACACCTAGGACGGTTACTGTGATTTCGTCACCGACCATCAAGGTTTCGCCAACTCGGCGAGTCAAAATCAACATATCCCTTACTCCCTTTACAGAGCTACCTGTTTCGACAAATGGTTATTCTTGATATACCACAATTTTATAGTGAGGCCACTTGTTGTCCTAAAGACGCGCATCCCTTTATACGAATGCACTTTGCGATAGGGCCAGCAAATGATTCTCTTATTTAACGGGCCTGCCACTTAACCCTGGCAACTGCCCCCTTTAACCTTCTTCCTTTACCGCAAGCTTATCCAGCTCGAACTCACTGTGCAGAGCACGAACCGCCAGCTCGAGATACTTCTCATCAATCACCACGGAAATCTTGATTTCTGACGTGGAGATCATCTGAATATTAATGCCCTCGTTGGACAATGCCTCGAACATCCGGGTGGCCACACCAGCGTGTGAACGCATGCCAACACCCACGATGCTGACCTTGGCAATCTTGCTGTCGCCGCTGACTTCACGGGCACCCAGCTCATCTGCAACACCTTGCAGAACTTCCTTCGCGCGTTTGAAATCGTTGCGATGCACGGTGAAGGTAAACGCGGTCTTATTATCTTCGCCCACATTCTGAACGATCATGTCTACTTCAATATTAGCATTACTCACCGGCTTCAGAATTCGAAGTGCACTCCCCGGCGTATCGGGAACGCCGGCAATGGTCAGTTTTGCTTCGTCGCGGTTAAAGGCGATGCCGGAAACAACCGGTTGCTCCATGGCGTTTTCATCCTCAAAAGTAATCAGGGTACCTTCACCTTCCTGGAAGCTGGAAAGAACCCGTAATGGAACGTTGTATTTGCCTGCAAATTCGACTGACCGAATCTGGAGAACCTTGGACCCCAGACTCGCCATCTCAATCATTTCTTCAAAGGTGATGCGATCCAGGCGACGAGCGCTGTCGACCACACGGGGATCGGTGGTATATACACCGTCCACGTCCGTATAGATCTGGCATTCGTCTGCCTTCAGTGCAGCTGCCAGGGCAACGGCCGTGGTGTCTGACCCGCCACGACCAAGCGTAGTGATGTTGCCGCACTCATCAATGCCCTGAAACCCGGCCACGACCACAACCCGGCCTGCATCCAGGTCTTCCCGCATCCGCTGCTCATCAATCTGCTTGATGCGCGCCTTGGTGTGGGTGCTGTCGGTAACGATCCGCACCTGGGAGCCGGTGTAAGAACGGGCGGAGCAATTGCGCTTCTGCAATGCCATGGACAGCAGGGCAATGGTGACCTGCTCGCCGGTGGACACCAGCACATCCATTTCCCGGGGCGTCGGCTCCTCCATGATGCTGTTGGCCAGACCAATCAATCGGTTGGTCTCACCGCTCATGGCCGAGACCACAACCACTACATCGTGACCTTCCTTCCGGAAGCGGGCGACCTTATCTGCAACCGCTTCAATACGCTCGGTTGTGCCAACCGACGTGCCACCAAATTTTTGAACCAACAGAGCCATTTTTTTCCCAATATCCGAAACGGTGACTCACAGCGAGGCAGCGCCTCGCCAGTCGTAAGAGATCGTGGGCAGGAGTATACCCTCCTGACCCACCTCACAAACAGTTGCTTAAGCTATATTTTTCGCAATCCACTCAGGCACGCCGGCCAACGCATCCGCCAGCTTGCTCGGATCACTGCCACCACCTTGGGCCATATCAGGTCGGCCGCCGCCCTTGCCATCAACCTGGGCCGCCAGATGCTTCATCAGGTCACCGGCCTTGATCTTGCCGGTGGCAGACTTGGTCACACCGGCCACCAGCGTGACCTTGCCGTCTTCCACACTGGCCAGCACAACCACGCCCTCACCCAGCTTGTTCTTAAGCTGATCGGCGGTTTCCATCAGGGCCTTGCGATCAGCACCTTCCATTTCGGAGGCCACTACTTTGAGACCCGCCACGTCGACAGCGGAACCCGCCAGGTCACTACCGGCGGAGCTTGCCAGCTTGGCTTTGAGGGCATCCACTTCTTTCTCGAGCTGACGGCTGCGATCCAGGGTTTGCTGCACTTTTTCAACGACCGTGTCACGAGTCGCCCGCACCAGGCCGGCAGTGTCGCGCAGAGTACGTTCAGTGCTGTCGACCCACTCCAGCGCGCCCATGCCAGTCACTGCTTCGATACGGCGAACGCCCGAGGAGATGCCGCTTTCAGAAGTGATGCGGAACAGGCCGATGTCACCGGTGCGACCAACGTGGGTGCCGCCGCACAGTTCCACCGAGTAGTTGTCGGTGCCCATGCTCAGCACCCGCACGGTGTCACCGTATTTCTCACCGAACAGAGCCATGGCGCCTTTTTCCTGGGCCTGCTCCATATCCGTGATTTCGGTTTGCACCGGGGTGTTGTCGAGAATCAGCTCATTCACCTTGCGCTCAATCTCAGTCAGTTGCTCTGGTGTAACTGGCTCGAAGTGCGAGAAATCGAAACGCAGTTTGTCCGGATCCACCAGCGAGCCTTTCTGGTTAACGTGTTCACCGAGAATCTTGCGCAGTGCCGCGTGCAGCAGGTGCGTGGCGGAGTGATTGCGCTTGGTGCGCTCACGACGGGCGTGATCAATCCGCGCATCCACCTCCAGACCCGGGAACAGCTCACCTTCGATCAGCGTGCCTACATGAAGGTGGTTCTCGCCTTCCTTGCGAGTGTCGGTAACCTTGAAGCGGCCACCGCTCCAGGTCAGCAGGCCGGTGTCACCCACCTGGCCGCCGGATTCCGCGTAGAACGGCGTGCGCTCCAGTACCACAACCGCTTCGTCACCCGCCTCGGCGTTCTTCTCTTCGCCACCGACAATCACGGTGCGAATGCGCTCGTGGCCATCAATGTTGTCGTAACCGGTGAATTCGGTCTTGCCTTCAAGCTTAAGCCCGGCGGCGTTGTAATCGATACCGAACTTACTCGCGGCACGGGCGCGGTCACGCTGGGCTTCCATGGCTTTCTCGTAGCCATCGTAATCCAGGGTCAGGCCACGCTCGCGGGCAATGTCGTTGGTCAGGTCGACCGGGAAACCGAAGGTGTCGTACAGAGTAAAGATGGTTTCGCCCGGAATCACGTCGCTTTTCAGTTCAGCGATGTCCTGCTCCAGCAGACGCAGGCCTTTGTCCAGAGTTTTGGCAAACTGCTCTTCCTCCTGCAGCAATACCTTTTCAATCTGCTTCAGGCTGCTGACCAGCTGCGGGTAAGCCTCGCCCATCAGGTCAGCCAGGGGCCCGGCGAGCTTGTAGAAAAACGGCTGGGTAGCGCCGAGCTTGTTGCCGTGGCGGGCAGCGCGACGGATGATGCGACGCAGTACAAAGCCCCGGCCTTCGTTGGAGGGCATAACGCCGTCGGAAATCAGGAAGGCGCAGGAACGGATGTGGTCGGCCACCACGCGCAGGCTGGCCTCGCTGGCATCCACACCACCGAGCACGTCAGAGGCTGCTTTCAGCAGGTTCTGGAACAGATCGATCTCGTAGTTGCTGTGTACGCCCTGCAGCACGGCGGTAATACGCTCCAGCCCCATGCCGGTGTCTACGGACGGCTTGGGCAGGTTCAGCATCTCGCCATCAGCGGTGCGGTTGTACTGCATGAAGACCACGTTCCAGATCTCGATATAGCGGTCGCCGTCTTCCTCGGGGCTACCCGGAGGCCCACCGGCCACATCCGGGCCATGGTCGTAGAAGATCTCGGTGCACGGGCCACAGGGGCCGGTGTCGCCCATCTGCCAGAAGTTGTCAGACGCGTAACGGGCACCCTTGTTGTCGCCAATGCGGACAATGCGGTCGGCCGGAACGCCGATTTCCTGGTTCCAGATATCAAAGGCTTCATCGTCTTCGGCGTAAACGGTCACCCACAACTTTTCCTTGGGCAGCTTCAGCCACTCATCACCGGTCAGGAAGGTCCAGGCGTAGTTGATCGCTTCGCGCTTGAAGTAGTCGCCAAAGCTGAAGTTGCCCAGCATTTCAAAGAAGGTGTGATGGCGCGCGGTGTAACCCACGTTTTCCAGGTCGTTGTGCTTGCCGCCGGCACGAACACACTTCTGGGAGGTGGTGGCGCGGGTGTAGTCACGCTCTTCCCGGCCAAGGAATGCGTCCTTGAACTGGTTCATTCCCGCATTGGTAAACAGCAACGTGGGATCGTCCGCCGGAACCAGCGAACTGCTTGAAACAATGGTGTGACCTTGCTGTTTGAAATATTCGAGAAATGCCTGTCGCAACTCAGCGGTTTTCATAGCCCTTTGATACCTTTCCAGAAACTTGCCGTAAATCCGGCGCGTCCGCGATTGAATACGAATACTTACATGCGTGTGCAAATCGGCTACTCTAGCACACGCCGAGAACGGGAAAAACGTGAAACCGCACAGGAGACCCCATGCCCCGACGCTTCCATGATGCCGAAGAACTGTTGCCACCGGCCACCTTTCTGAAGCGTGCACTAGCCATTATCTATGACGGCCTGATCAGTATCGCGGTTCTGCTCGTGGCGACCTGGATTTACACCATGATTGGCGGCTGGATTACCGGCTGGGACAAGTTTGAGTCGATGGCGGAAGCGGGACAGCTGTCCGGAGATCCCGGTCTCACCTTTGCCCTGTTCCTGACCCTGTACCTGTTCTTCGCGTATTTCTGGACTCGCATCGGCCAGACACTGGGCATGCAGGTCTGGCGCATCCGCATCGAGAATCTGGACGGCACCTCAGTGAGCTGGAGCCAGGCTCTTCGCCGCTATGTGACCGCAGCCGCGGTGGTCTTTCTGACCTTGCTGGCAAGCTACTATGTCGGCGCGATCACCCTGATCATTACCCTGCCCGCCTTGCTCGCCCTGTTCTTCCCGATCAATGGCCTGTCAGTCACCGATCGCCTGTCCGGCAGCGTGGTGGTGCAGGTTCCGAAAGAAAGCACATAACCGCCAGCAGCTCGACTAACCGGCCCGGCGCATCAGGATGGCGCCGGCCGCCGCGCTGATGGCAATCGGGATCAGCACCGCCAGCATCGGGTTAAAGCCATACACCAGGCTCATCGGCCCGAGCAGATCCTGCATGTACTTGAACAGCAGGCCCACCAGCAAACCGGTGAACACCCGGAACCCCATGGTCACCGACCGCAGCGGGCCGAAAATAAAGGAAATCGCCACCAGCACCATCACCCCGGTTCCCAGCGGCATCAGGGTCTTTTTCCAGAATGCCAGCCAGTACCGCGACGCGCTCAGGTCCTGCTCTTCCAGATAGCTGGCGTAGGTGTACAGGCCAGACATCGAGAGATTCTCCGGTTTTACGATCAGCACGCTCAGCACCTGGGGCGAGAGCCCAGTCTCCCAACGCATGGACTGCTCGGTTTCCAGCTCTGTTCCTTCCTTTTCAATCAGCGTTCGGCGAACATCCTCCAGGCGCCAGTGATCACCCTGAAAAATACCGCGCTTGGCGAAACTGGCCGATTTCAGCTCCCGCGCCTCGTTGAACCGGAACAGTGACACGCCGTGCAGCACGCCATTGGGCTGCACGGCGTTCAGATGAATAAAGACATCGCCTTCCCGGTGCCATAACCCTTCCGCCGAAGCGACATTGCTGCCGGCACCGAGAGCCACCGCTTTCTCGCTCTGGGCAAGGCGTTCAGCCGGCGGCGCCACGTATTCGCCGATCAGCACACCCAGAACAACAACCACCAAAGCCGGCTTCATGGCCGACCAGACGATGCGTTTCAGTGAAACACCAGCGGCGCGGATGACCGTCAGTTCAGACGAACTGGCCATGGAGCCAAGCCCCACCAGGCAGCCCATAAAGGCGCCCAGCGGCAGATAATCGTAGATACGCCGCGGCAAGGTCAGGGCCACGTACCAGAGCGCTTCCAGGGTCTGGTAGTTGTTGCGGGTGTCTTCCAGCTCAGCGATGAACCCGAAGATCAGGTCCAGCGACAACACCACCACCATAACCAGAAACATGGCACCGCCAACGGTGCGCATGACATAACCGTCAATCCTACGCATGGGTACGCGCCTCCTTCAGTGCCCTGCGCTTATGCAGCCACGCCGGCCCGAATTGCAGCCAGAGCCCAAACGCCAGGAACAGCGCGTGCACCCAGAGCATCCCGATCCACTCCGGCACCTTGCCATCGGCGAGGGCATCGCGGGCAACGATCAGAAGACCCAGGTAGGTGATGTACACCAGCATCGCCGGCAGCAGGTGAAAGAACCGGCCCTGGCGTGGATTAACCCGGCTCAGACGAACCGCCAGCAGGGTCACGATGGGCACAATCAATGGCAACGAGAAGCGCCAGTGCAGGAGCGCACGATCCTCAAGGTTGTCCGACTTCATCAGGGCCAGGGTGCTGAGCCCTTCCTCCAGCTCTCGGGTGCCTTTTTCCCCGCTCTCGATTTTAAGACCGTAGGCTTCGAAGCCGGTGACGTTGTAATCCAGCCGGCCGGGCTCGCCGTTAAAACGGCCCCCTTCTTCCAGAATCAGAAACCGGCTGCCGGTCTCGCCATCGATCAGCTGGGATCCGGAATTGGCGGTGAAGATGGTGATGCCCTCGCCATCCTTGCCGTACTCCGCAATGAATACGCCGCGCAGCTCCCGCTTGTCGTCGCTGAGTCCTTCGGTATAGGTCACACGGTTACCGGCACTGAAATCCTGAAAACGACCGGGCGCCAGCATTTCAAATTCGGTGGCCTGGCGCTGCTCGTTGAAGATCTGCTCCACCTGCTTCATGCCCCAGGGCGATACATACAGACTCATGACTCCGACCACGACCATCACCGGCAGGCTGCCGAGCAGCGTTTTGGTCAGCAGTTGCCGGTCACTCACACCACAGGCGAACAGCACCGTCATTTCGCTTTCGAGGTACATGCGCCCGTACGCCAGCAGAATGCCGATGAACAGGCCCAGCGGCAGGATCAGTTCAAGGAAGCCGGGAAAGCGGAACGCCATAATCGAGAACAGCACATCGGCCGCAATCTCGCCTTCCGCGGCGCTGCCCAGGTACTTCAGGAACCGGCCGCTCATGAACACCAGCAACAGAATGCCGGAGACGGCCACCATACTGATCATCACCTGGCGAATTAGATAACGGAAAATAATGGTCAAAAGGATCTCTCTGCCGGTGCCGGTAAATCATGGAGGAAACAGGTAACTGCGCGTATTCTATGTAACCTTCGGGCCGAATGACAGAGCCGGGACCATACGGACAATCCTGGCGCTTGGCTCTCGCCCAACTCTCACGCATCTCTCACGCATCTCTCACGTAAGTAGCCCCACGGCTTGATAAATCCGCGGCCAGCCCCAATGCTAGACTAGATCGGAAATCGCTTCCGCCCTCGGCGGTGAGTTCTTCAAAAGAATCAACAGGAGTTGCCATGAATTTCAGCCTGAGCAGTAAAGCCATTGCCAGCACCAAAGCCGACTGTCTTGTTATTGGCCTGCCCGAAAAAGGCACCTGGCCAGAATCCACGACTCAGGCCGATGAAGCGCTGGACGGGTTGATCAAGACACTCCAGAAGAACGGCGACATCAGTGGCAAAAACGCCACCACCCGTACCGTACCGTTGAGCAACCAGCCCTGGAGCCGGGTTGTGGTTGTGGGCACCGGCAATGACAGCGAGCGCACCCAGGCCACCTACCGCAAGGCCCTGATTGCCATGGTCGGCGCTCTGAAAGACGGCCCCTCCAAATCCGCGCTGATCACGCTGACCGACACCGCCGTAACCGGCACCGACGCCGTCAGTTCGGAAGAGGCTCGCCTCAACCTGATCGGTCGCACCCTGGAAGAACAGCTCTACACCTTCCACGACTACAAGAGCGACAAGCCGGCCGCGCGCAAGCTCAACAAGCTTGTGGTTACCGCCTCCGGCAGCGGCAAGGGCCTGAAAGACGCCTTCAATCTGGGTCTGGCGACCGGTCGCGGCATGAACTTTACCCGCGATTTGGGCAACACCCCGCCCAACATCTGTCACCCGGAATATCTGGCCCAGCAAGCGAAGCGGATGGCCAAAGAGAACGACTGCATCAAGACCGAAGTGCTCGACGAAAAGCAGATGGAAAAGATGGGCATGAACACCATCCTTGCCGTCGGCAAGGGCAGCACCCAGCCGCCGCGCCTGATCGTGATGGAATATCGCGGCGGCAACCCGAAGGACAAACCGTACGTGCTGGTCGGTAAAGGCATCACCTTTGACACCGGCGGCATCAGCTTGAAGCCGGGCGCCGGCATGGACGAGATGAAGTACGACATGGGCGGCTCTGCCAGTGTTTTTGGCACCATGCAGGTCCTGGCGGAAACCCAACCCAAGATCAACGTGGTTGCGGTAATCGCGGCCGCTGAAAACATGCCGGACGGTGGCGCCTGCCGCCCGGGTGACATCGTCACCACCCTGTCGGGCCAGACCGTCGAGATTCTGAACACCGATGCCGAAGGCCGCCTGGTTCTGTGCGACGCCCTCACCTACGTCAAGAAGTTCGATCCGGAAGCGGTGATCGACATGGCCACCCTGACCGGCGCCTGCATCATTGCCCTGGGCCACCACGCCTCCGGCCTGCTTGCCAACAACGACGAACTGGCGAATGAGCTGCTGGCCGCCGGTGAACGCTCCGACGACCGCGCCTGGCGCCTGCCGCTGTGGGACGATTACCAGAGCCAGCTGGACAGCAACTTCGCCGACATGCAGAACATCGGTGATCGCTCCGCCGGTACCATCACCGCAGCGTGCTTCCTGTCCCGCTTCGCCAAGGAATACCGCTGGGCGCACCTGGATATCGCCGGTACTGCCTGGCATTCCGGCAAGGCCAAAGGCGCCTCCGGTCGCCCGGTACCCCTGCTGGTTAACTACCTGATGTCTCATGTCGGCAAATAACACCGACGGACACCCGGAGCCGGGCAGCACCGCTGCCTCGGCTCCCGGCCAAAAAGGAACCGGACAGAGCGACGCCAATCAACGCTATTGGTTCCACATCCTGGCCCAGAACACGCCCGCTGCCCGCAACCTGCACGCCGCCAAACTGGTGGACAAGGCCTGGCAACAAGGCGATCGCGTCTGCGTGGTGTGCGATACCATGCAGCAGGCTCAAGAACTGGACGACCTGCTCTGGAACTTCAGCCCGGATGCGTTCATCCCGCACAGCTTAGTGCCCGATTCCGCCACCACCTGTTCCGAGCCCGTTGGCATCCTCCTGTGCCCACCCGTGGCCGAGGACTGGGACACCGTGGTCATATTGTCGGCCACCCTGCCGGCCGACGCCGACCGTTTCAAACGGCTTGCCCTGGTCGCCCATAACGACCCCGCGGTTCTGAACCAGGCACGATCACACTTTAAGCAGCTCCGGGCCCTCGGTATCGAACCGAAAGTCCACGATCAACGAAAGCGCTGAGGTTCGCCGCAAACAAGGCGAGCATGTATAATCGTGCGTCCTGAATTTTCCCTTGCGAACTAACCAACGGTCACCTGCAGAATCCCATGGAAAAAACCTACCAGCCAGAAAACATCGAGCGCCAGTGGTACGAAAACTGGGAAGCCAAGGGCTACTTCCGCCCCTCCGGTGAAGGCGAGTCCTACAGCATCGCCATTCCGCCACCCAACGTTACCGGCAGCCTGCATATGGGCCACGCGTTCCAGCACACGATCATGGACACGCTCACCCGCTACAAACGCATGCAAGGCCACAACACCCTTTGGCAGGTAGGCACCGACCACGCCGGCATCGCCACCCAGATGGTGGTGGAACGCAAGCTGGCCGCAGAAGAAGAAAAGACCCGCCACGACCTGGGCCGCGACGAGTTCATTAAGCGGATCTGGGACTGGAAGGAAGAATCCGGCGGCACCATCACCCGCCAGATGCGTCGCCTGGGCAACTCCGTGGACTGGGACCACGAACGTTTCACCATGGACGACGGTTTTTACAAAGCCGTGCAGGAAGTGTTCATCCGTCTGTACGACGAAGGCCTGGTGTATCGCGGCAAGCGCCTGGTGAACTGGGACCCGAAACTGCACACCGCCATTTCCGACCTGGAAGTGGAGAACAAGGAAGAAAAGGGCTTCTTCTGGCACCTGCGTTACCCGCTGGCTGACGGCGCCAAGACCCAGGACGGCAAAGACTATGTCGTGGTCGCCACCACCCGCCCGGAAACCATGCTCGGCGATACCGCCGTTGCCGTGCACCCGGACGACGAGCGCTATCAGCACCTGATCGGCAAGCACGTGATGCTGCCGCTGGTAAACCGTCGTATCCCGATCGTGGCCGACCACCATGCCGACCCTGAAAAAGGCAGTGGCTGCGTCAAAATCACCCCCGCCCACGATTTCAATGACTATGCCGTTGGCAAGCGCAACGAATTGCCGATGATCAACGTGATGACCCAGGACGCCAACATCCGGGACATCGCCGAAGTCTTTAACTTCGACGGCACCGAAAACACCGAGATCGATGGCCAGCTGCCGAGCGCCTACGCCGGTCTGACCCGCGAAGCGGCCCGCAAAGCCATCGTGGCTGACTTGAACGAAGCTGGTCTGCTTGAGCGGGAAGAAGATCACGTTCTGAGCGTGCCCCGGGGTGACCGTTCCGGGCTGATCATCGAGCCGATGCTGACCGACCAATGGTTTGCCGACGCCAAGACCCTCGCCAAGCCCGCTATTGAAGCGGTCGAAGACGGCCGTATCCAGTTCGTGCCCAAGCAATACGAGAACATGTACTTCTCCTGGATGCGTGACATTCAGGACTGGTGCATTTCCCGTCAGCTCTGGTGGGGCCACCGCATCCCGGCCTGGTACGACGCCGACGGCAGCATCTACGTGGGCCGCAGCGAAGAAGAAGTGCGCCAGAAGCACAACCTCGACGGCGATCTGGAACTGTCCCAGGACGCCGACGTGCTGGACACCTGGTTCAGCTCCGCGCTGTGGACCTTTGGCACCCTGGGCTGGCCCGAGATCACCGAACGCCTGAAGCAATTCCACCCCACCGATGTGCTGGTCACCGGCTTCGACATCATCTTCTTCTGGGTCGCCCGGATGATCATGATGACCATGCATTTCATGAAGAACGAAGACGGCACGCCTCAGGTGCCCTTCCACACCGTGTACGTGACCGGCCTGATCCGGGACGAGCACGGCGACAAGATGTCCAAGTCCAAGGGCAACGTGATTGACCCCCTGGACATGATCGACGGCATCGGCCTGGATGATCTGCTGGAGAAGCGCACCGGCAATCTGATGCAGCCGAAACTGGCTGAGAAGATTGACAAGCGCACCCAGAAAGAATTCCCGGAAGGCATCTCCGCTCACGGCACCGATGCCCTGCGTTTTACCCTGGCGGCCATGGCCACCACCGGCCGTGACATCAACTGGGACATGAAGCGCCTCGAGGGCTATCGCAACTTCTGCAACAAGCTGTGGAACGCCGCGCGCTATGTGCTGATGAACACCGAAGGCGAAGACTGCGGCGTCAACGACGAGCCAGTCGAGCTGTCCCTGGCAGACCGCTGGATCATCAGCGAGCTGCAGACCTGCGAACAGGAGGTGATTCGTCACCTGGACCAGTACCGCTTCGATCTGGCCGCCTACGCGCTGTACGAATTCATCTGGAATGAATACTGCGATTGGTACCTGGAACTGTCCAAGCCGGTGCTGAGCGACGACAGCGCCAGTGCCGAAGCCAAGCGTGGCACCCGCCGCACGTTGGTCCGGGTACTGGAAGCCGTGCTGCGAGTCGCGCACCCGATCATGCCGTTCATCACCGAGGAAATCTGGCAGCGGATCGCCCCGCTGGCGGGCAAATCCGGCGACAGCATCATGCTGCAGCCCTACCCGCAACCGGACAGCGGCAAGCAGGACAGTGCCATCACCGCCGACATCGAGTGGCTCAAAGGCGTGATTCTGGCCGTGCGCAACATCCGCGGCGAGATGAACATCTCTCCGGCCAAAAAGGTACCGGTGCTGCTGCGTGGCCAAAGTGCCGACGACAAGCGCCGCATGGACGACAACCGTCAGTTCCTGGCGTCACTGGCCAAGCTGGACAGCCTGGACTGGTTTGACGGTGAAAAAGCCCCGATGTCCGCCACCCAACTGGTTGGCGAGATGGAAGTATTGGTACCCATGGCCGGTCTGATTGATAAGGACGCTGAGCTCAAGCGCCTGGACAAGGAGCTGGAGCGGCTGCAGAAGGAAATTGGCCGCCTGGAAGGCAAGCTGGGCAACGAGAAGTTCACCGCCAAGGCGCCCGCCGAAGTGGTGGAGAAAGAACAGGACAAGCTCCGGGATGCCCAGAGCAGCCTGTCCCGTCTCAGTGAGCAACGGGCCGACATCGAGGCCATGTAACGGCATGATTGCCATTCTTGGCGCAGGTGCAATGGGGCGGCTATGGGCCGCCTCATTGCCCGCCGATGAGCCCGCCTTCATTGCCCGCCCCGGGCACAGCCCCAGCACACCCCTTAGCTACAACTTCCGCGCCCTGGATGGCACCGAGCGCGCGGTCACAGTACCCTGGCTTACACCCTCACAGATGCCTGAGCTGGTGTTGGTTACCACCAAAGCAGGCGACACCCTGACGGCCCTGAAGGGCATTGCCGAGTCCCTTCCGCCCACCGTGCCTGTCGTGTTGTTCCAGAATGGTCTGGGTAGCCAGCAACAGGTTGCCGAGCGCTGGCCGGAACGACCCATACTGGCCGCCAGTACCACCGAAGGCGCCAACCGGCCATCGCCCGACCGGGTGGTGCATGCCGGTGCCGGCGCCACCTGGCTTGGCCCGATGACCGGCCCGGCCAATGCGGTCCTGGCCAACTGCACTACGGCCCTGGCCAACAGTGGCCTCACCGTGCATCCGGAAGCCGACATCCTTGGCCGGTTATGGCAGAAATTGGTGGTTAACGCCGGTATCAACCCGTTCACCGCCCTGCTTGACTGTCCCAACGGCGACATTCTTCACGCCGAGCTGTTCCAGAACCACATTGATGGCCTGTGCGAGGAGATCGCCAGCCTGATGGTGGCGGCAGGTCAGCCACGGCAAGCACCGGCAACCTTGAGAGAACGCATCGAAACCGTTGCCAGAAATACCGCTCGCAACACCTCGTCCATGCGCAGCGATGTGCAAAATGGACGCGCCACCGAGATTGATTACATCAATGGCTTCCTGGTGCGGCTGGGCCGGTCAAAAGGAATCGCCACACCGGTGAACCAAATGTTGGCGGAGCGGGTACATCATCTGTCACTAAATTAACAGGAGCACGCCCATGGGCAATCGCCTTTCGAAGATCTACACCCGAACCGGAGACGACGGCTCGACCGGCCTGGCCGATGGCAACCGGATTGCCAAGAACGCCCAACGGGTTGATGCCATGGGCACCGCCGATGAACTCAACTGCCACATTGGCCTGTTGATCGAAACCCTCGACAGTGACGATGAGTTGATTGAAAGCCTGCGCCGAATTCAGCATCACCTGTTCGACCTGGGCGGCGAATTTGCCATTCCAGGCAGCACGGTGATTGGCGAGGACCATATCAACTGGCTGGAACAGACCCTGGACACCTACAACGAGGGCCTGCCGCCGCTTAAGAACTTCGTGCTGCCCGGTGGCTCGCCAGCCGCGGCCCAGTGTCACCTGGCCCGAGCCGTGTGCCGCCGCGCCGAGCGCATCGTGGTTGCCCTGGGACACGAGGATTCCATCAACACCGCCTCCCGACACTACCTGAACCGGCTTTCGGACTTGCTGTTCGTTGTCGCCCGGGTATTGGCACGACGGGAAAACGGGGAAGAGATTTTGTGGGAACAAAAAAAATCCGGCCTTTAAGGCCGGATTTTTTATTGCCGCAGCTCACTTATACCTTGAACGTTTCCACCAGGCGCTGCAGTGAAGCGGTCAGCTCCGACATCTCCCGGGATGAGCCCAAGGTTTCCTCGGCGTTGGCGGCCGTGGTCTGACCCAGTTCCCCAATCTGTTCAACGCTGGTGTTCACATCCTTGGCCACCGCCGACTGCTCTTCCGCCGCCTGGGCGATCTGATGGCTCATGTCCACGATGGTTGAAATGCCCTGAGCAATGCGATCGAGCGCATGGGTGACCTCGCCGGACTTGGTCACGGTTTTCTCGGTCACATCCCGGCTATTGGTCATCGCGGACACCGCGTCCTTCACGCCGCTTTGCAGGCGCGAGATCATGCCTTCGATTTCTTCCGTGGACTTGTGGGTACGCTGGGACAGTGAGCGAACCTCGTCGGCAACCACCGCGAAACCACGGCCCTGCTCGCCAGCCCGGGCCGCCTCGATTGCGGCGTTCAGGGCCAACAGGTTGGTCTGTTCGGCAATCGCCTTGATCTCTACCAGCACCTGGCTGATGTTATCGCTGTCGTGACTGACCCGGTTGATCACGTCAACCGCTCCGGAAATCTCCGCCGCCAACCGGTTGATGGTTTCAACGGTGTCGGCCACCACCTTGCGCCCGGTGTCGGTATCGCTTTCTGCGGTACCAGCACTGTCGGCCACGCGATGTGCGCTTTCGGTCACTTCGCTGACCGCGCTCACCATCTGGTTCATGGCCTCATTGATCTGACCACTTTCCTCCATCTGACGAGCCACGGCGCTGCTGTTGGCTGCGGCGGTATCGTTCACCCGTCTTGCCTGCTGATCGACGTCGCCGGTGGTGCGGCTGACCGAGCGAATCAGCTCCGCAATGCGGTCGGTCATGCTGTTAAATTCGTCAGTCAGCTCGCCCAGTTCATCCTGATTGCGCAATTGGATGTGTGTGGTCATATCGCCCGCTGCCACACTCCGGGCCGCCTCAGTAAAGCGGTTGATGGCGTTGCGCACCGACATGAAGAAACCCACATAGAGGTAGACCACCACCAGCAAGATCGCGATCAGGGCAACCACAATCAGCCGACGCTGATTGACCTCTTGTTCCAAACGCGAGGACAGATTGGCCTCCATCACATCAAAGATCGCCAGAGTCAGCTCGTTGTAACTATCAAGCTGGGCACGAATCCGGCTGTCGTACTGCTGCCAGGGCATTTCAAGGCGCATGGGTGAAATCACGTTCAGCTCAAGCAGGTCGCGCACCACAATCAGGCTCTCGTTGACCTGATCGATGCTGTTGCCGGCGTCTTCAGACAACTGGTCCGAGGCCTCGGAGGCCACCGACAACGCCGGTTCAAGCAGGGACGCACGGTTGGTCAGGCGATCGTAGATACTGTTCAGAACCTCGCTCAGGGCGTAACCGACCTGGCCTTCCACCAGAGCAAAGCTGCCATAGGAACGGGCCTGGCCGATGACACTGCGCGCTTCGGGCAGCGCCTCGCGGACCAGTCCCAGCAGCAACTGGTTCTGTCGGGAGGAGTCCTGCCCCAGACCGGAAATCTCGACGGTAGCCGGCAGCAAGGCCACCACCTTCTGGACAAATTCCTGGTAGTACTTGAACTGGGGATCAATGTTGCCCTGGTAATTATCATCGGCGCGCAGGGCTTCCCAGTCCTGCCGGAGGGCCGTAACCTGCTCCGCCCAGGAACCAGAGGCATCAAAAGAGCGCTCTTCCGCCAGCAGCGACTCAAAGATGGCGTCGACCTCGTCGGCGGCTTCTTCGGAGGCGGCAATCAGCTCGTCTTCGTTCTTGAGGATGCCGGGGGCACGGTAATCCCGATACGCCATCGAAGAAGAGAGTAATTGTTCAGCCTTGCGCAGCTGCTCAAGCCCCTCAACCCCGCGGGTCATGGTCTGCACCGATTGATTCAGTTGCGACATGACCAGCCAGGACAACCCTCCGATCGGCAACAGGAAAAGAATGCTGATCAGGCTGAATTTATACACCATGGGCAGCCGATTCATCAGTGCTATGGCGGGATAAATGAGTTGCTTCATGGTCACTCTTCTTGTTGGCTGTTCAACAAATGAACATTGATTCTTATTTAGTATTATCGCCTAAGGATCTAAAACCTTGAGCATTATTTGTTGTTTTAAAATGTTATGTCTTTGACCCTACTACCGTCAGACGATGCCAAAAATCACCAGCAACGCCAGCGCACAAATCCAGACCAGCATGCTGCGGTTCAGCAAATCGCGGATGGCACTCAGGCTCCGGCCGCCGAAATCGGCCCACTCCTCCGGATGCATCTGCGAGAACCGATTCGGATCCAGCGCATACCTGGTTAACGACCCGTTGGCAGAAATCATGAGAGTGTCGGCGACATTTTTGCGCAATCGCCCCGCGCCATCCGGCGATTCCCTGAGCCAGCCGGCCAGATCCCCTGCGATCCCGAAGGTCACCGACAACAACCGCACCGGAATCCAGGCCAGAATCTCCGCGTAGCGTTGAAACCGCGGCCGCGCTGCTGCCCGTGGCCACTGCTCAGCCAGGGCCACCATGCCCCGGGCCAAGACCGCCAGCCCTATGCCACCAACCACGTACCAGAAGGCAACCAGGAAAAAGCGCTGGAACACGGTGACCATGAACACCCGCGCAACGGAGAGGTGCAAGGCATCTGGTGACAAGGCTGCACCCCGCTCGTCCGCTGGCAGGCGATCCTCAACATTGCGCCAGGCCGCCTGCATATCACCTCGGCGCCAGGACATGGAATAAGCGCGAAGCACGGTGTTCCAGCCCGGAGCGCCCATCAGCAACACCAGAACCAGGATTTCCAGGGGGTAGCCCGCAATTTGCCAGCCAATCGCGCCCAGCGCGAAAATGCCCAGCCCTGCCCCCAGCGCCGGCAGGAGAATCAGCGTAAGCCCCACACCGTTGCCGGATTCGTGCCCCGCCTTCACCGTGTTGGCACGACGGAACCAGTGCCGCCAGAGTTTGTCACCAGACAGCCGGTTGGTGGCGTCGAGCTGGCGTCGAATCAGGTAGGCAAGCAGAAAAACGATCAAAACCATGAAGCGTCACTCCCCGGCGACTGCAGCGTTAGCCAGAACGGCGCGAAAATGGGACCAGTCAAAGGCCGGACCCGGATCGGTCTTGCGGCCCGGGGCAATGTCGCAATGCCCGGTCAGGCGCTCCGGCGTGATTGCAGGCCAGGCGGTCATGATCAGGTCGGCCGTGGCGGCCAACTGACGATACTGGTCTTCGGTGTAGGGCACGTCGTCAGCGCCCTCAAGCTCGATGCCGATGGAGAAGTCATTGCACTCTTCCTCGCCCTGGAAGCTGGAGCGGCCTGCGTGCCAGGCGCGATCAAGCAGGCTGACAAACTGCACCATCGAGCCATCCCGGCGAATCAGGGCATGAGCCGACACCTGCATACCGGCGATGGTTTCAAAGTAGGGATGGGCCGTGTGGTCCAGCCGGTTGCAGAAAAAGTCCTCTATCTCTGGCCCGCCAAACTGACCCGGTGGCAAGCTGATGTTATGCACCACCAGAAGAGAGACCGAGGCATTATCGGGGCGTGGGCCAAAATTGGGAGAGGGGCACCAGCGGGCCTCAGGAAGCTTCCCGGTCTCGCGGAGTGTGGTGATGGTGTGGTCGGAAAAGACCTGTCTGGCTGGTTTGGCGTCTGAGTGCGGCAAGGTAAATCCAAAGGTATCAGGGCATTACAGAATGCCCTGATTGAAGCACAAAGACGCCGGCTTGGCTACGACTGGCAGGACGACTTCAGTCCTTGCGGCTGCTGCGCAGGTTATCGATGATGGATTCCAGGGCCCGGTCGAAAATCAGGCCGTCATCCAGCAGGGTAATCTCGCTGGCAGCCAAGGCCGCTGCCAGGTTCTCACGATGATACTCCGCCACCTTGGCGCCGCTGCGATTGACGAAAATGTACTTGCCGGTGGCCTTGATGAACGCCGCCAGCTTGCAGCGCACCTTAGTGCCGTCTCTGGACAGTTCAATCCAGGAGCCAACTGTCAGGCCATCCGCACGCTTGAGCCATTCCTCGGCCACCTCCGGTTGAGGCTCGGCCACTTCTGGTGTAACCGGTGCCTTGTCGGCCTCAGTCACCGGGCTGGGTGTTGCCTGCGGCAGGGGTTCAGACGCTGAATAAGATTCGGGTTCTACCGGCGTTACTAACGCCGCTTCCGACCGGGCAGGCGCCGTGACCAATTGCTGGAACACATCCACGTGCACCAACTCCAGGTCACGAATCGCCGAATCGGTGGCAAACGGATCCCAGGATATTTCCTGCAGTGCCTGGCGCAAATCATCAACGATGGTCGGAATGGCCCGCAGCAAATCACCGCGGGTGGTCTCGGTAACCGGATGGGGGGCCACACTCCAAACCAGGCGCTCGGTCAGTGCCCGGGCCTCGGTCCAGCGCTCACTTTCGACCCCCTCACGCAGCACTACCCACTGCAGGTATTTGTTCCAGGCATCCTTTAAGAGCTCACTGACTGGTGCCGGCACGTCTCGTTCAGCAAGCAAAGCATCCACCACACCGTTGGCGGCGTCAGCGGCCTGCTCCTGCTTGGCACGTCCCTCTTCGGCATCGCGCAGCCGTTGCTCCACCAGCTCACGTCGACGACGGTCGAGATCCATGAAATGGCTGAATTCATCCAGCAGCTCCTCGAACAAGCCGACGTTGTCGGTGAAGTCGTTCAGGATCCGTTCGACCACCGATTCAATTTTGTCCCGCAGCGGATCGCGCTGCCCGGAGCGTTTCTCGGCCCAGCCAATGGCGGACATAGCGAGCTCGTTCAGGAGCTTGCGAACCGGATGACCTCCGCGGTTAAAGAAGTTCCGGTCTCTCAGGGCAACCTTCAACACCGGAATCTGCAATCGCCCGATCAGGGATTTCATCACCGGATGGAGCTGGCGATCTTCCAGAATAAAATCAAACAGCATGGACACCAGATTGATGACATCGTTGTCGACCTGCCCGACTTCGTAGGAATTGCCATTACTGGCTGTGAGCACCGGCGCCAGCTGATCATTCAACGCAACGACCTGGCCCTCGCCCCACTGGCCACACGTGACCTGGACCTCGCTGAGCCGGGCCATCAAACCATCGGTGTCCAGATGCCCTTCGCTCGCTCCCTGTGTACGGTTCGCCCAGGAGCCGCCGCCCTGATGCAACAGTGCGCTCAATTCCGAGAAGGTCGCCCGCGGTGCAAACTGTTCACTGTACCCGCCCATGTCAACACGAGGCGCATTGCCACCGCTCGGGGGCGCCACGCCGTTTTGCTGTCCGACACCCGACATCCCGCCATTTGGGGCCACACCAGCCTGAGCACTGCCACTGGGAGCCGCGCCCTGACCTGAACGAGACGACCCCACCGGTGGCCGCTTCATATCCGGCAGAACGCCTTCCGACACCAGGGTGCGATTGGCTTCCTGATAAAAATCACCCAGGGTATCGGCCAACAGGCGATCGAACATCTTCAGCACGACCAGCTTGGCCCGGATATCAATGTCCAGATCGGCACAAGCTTCGGCCACGCCGCCGCATATCACCTCCGGGCTCAATGGCATCTGGTTGTCTGCCAGATCCACTCTGGGAACCAGATGGCTAACCCGCACCAACAGCAAGCGAATCTGCTCGGCATAGCGATTGCGTAACTTGTTGACCAGATTGTCGACGGCAACCTGTTGTTCGAGCTGGGAATGATCCACCAGGCTGAGGGAATCCTGATCCACCCCACCGAGCGAACCAGAGGCCTGGCGCGGTTTAAACTTGCCAATATCATTGAAGGCCTGGCTGACGTGCTGCAAAACGGAGACGACCATTGCCTTGCGCTGGAGCCGGAGTTCACGCATGGCATCAAAATAGGCGCTTTGATCAACGTTGGTGGCGGCTCGATCGGCCAGCTCAAACAGGGCATCGTCTGCGCGATCGAAGAAATTTGCCAGGACTTTCTGCAGCGACTGACCCGATGCGTCACGCAATCGAATCAACGCCGGCGGCAACGAAAATCGCTGCAGCGGCTTCTGGCCAACCATACTGACAATCTTGTTATCCTGCGCCATTGAACTGCTCCGGGTCTGATCGCGCGAGTGCGTAACGTGTACTGTCACTTCATCTTACGAGCTGGCCACGTCAGCTTGTGTCAGATTTTGTCACCTTTTGTTTAGATCAGACGCTGTTCACAGTTTAGCAGTTCGGTACCACCCGATTGGCGAATGCCCTTAAGGCCTATAGAATCCCCACCTAAATTCATGTTCCACCCAGACTCCAACGGACCCGACACCATGATCCCTGCTGAACTGCTACGCCAATCCCGAGTTGAAACTGTCGCCCAGAGCCTGCGTGAGGATATTGGCGACGGCGACATCACCGCTCAGCTGATTGCCGCAGACACCCAGGGCTCAGGCAGGGTCATCACCCGTGAACATGCCACCGTGGCAGGCAAAGACTGGGTGGACGAAGTATTCCGCCAGGTAGATCCGAGCGTAGTGCTGGAATGGCAGGCTCACGATGGCGACAAGGTGGTGCCGGATCAGGTGCTGTTCCAGATGCGCGGACCGGCGCGGAGCTTGCTGACTGCAGAACGCGCAGCTCTGAACTGGCTACAAACCCTCTCGGGCGTGGCCACTGTCTGCGCCAGTTATGCCGACAAGGTCGCACACACCAGTGTGCGCCTGCTGGATACCCGCAAGACCCTGCCGGGCCTCCGCTTGGCCCTGAAATACGCGGTTACCTGCGGAGGCTGCTTCAACCACCGGATTGGCCTGTGGGACGCCTTCCTGATCAAGGAAAACCACATCTCAGCCTGTGGCTCCATCGCCAAAGCCGTCGCAGAAGCAAGACGCATTGCGCCTGGCCGGCTAGTGGAAGTGGAAACGGAAAACATGGACGAACTGAACCAGGCACTGGCGGCGGGCGCCGATGTGATCATGCTGGATGAGTTTTCACTGGCAGACATGCGGGCGGCAGTGGCCCTCACTGCAGGCAGGGCACGCCTGGAAGCCTCTGGGGGCATCAACGAACAGACCCTGGTGCCGGTGGCGGAAACCGGGGTGGACTACATTTCGATCGGCGCCCTGACCAAAGACATCAAGGCCACCGATCTTTCTATGCGTCTGGACTAACTGGCCATGCACCTGCTGCGATCAGCCTCCGGACAGAAGCTGATCGATTTCTTCAAGAGCCTGGATCAGGCCCTGACCGGATTCAGGCCGAGCCCGAAAATACTCTTCAGCCATGGGCGCCATGCCGGACACTGCCGGCAGCGGGTGCCCCTGCTCGATGATCACCTTCATCCGCACCACAAACACGAACTGCAGCCATTGGGTAAATTCGAGAGTGTCGATACAGAACGGCTGGGTACTCTGCAACGCTTCCTGAGATGGCCACTCGGCCTCCCACAGGCCAAGCTGTCGCAGCTCCATCTCGATCTGTAGCAGGCTGTCGGCAACCTGCCCTATGTCGTCTCGCGGTTCGGTCATGGCGGGTCTTCTCTAATCGGCCAGGGGCGCCAGCTCCACCTTCTCGCCGTGCAGTACACCGAACAGGTCTTCATACTGGCGAGTCAGGGCGTGTTTGGGCGCCATGTGAATGAGCGGCTGACGGGCCTGGTGCGACTCTTTCATCTTGACCGAGCTTGATAGGCGCACCGGCAGAACCGGCAGGCCTTCTTCCGTCAACTCACGAACCAGCTGTTTGGGCAGACTGGCGCGGGGCTGGAACTGGTTGGCAACAATGCCTTCCACCACCAGGTCTTCATTGTGGTCTTCCTGCAGATCACGGATTTCGTTCAGGATGTTGTACAGCGCCTGACGCGAGAAATCGTCGCAATCGAACGGAATCAGACAGCGTTGGGCGGCGATCAGCGCCGACCGGGTGTAGAAGTTCAGGGCCGGAGCGGTATCGATGTAAATCGCATCAAAGGTCTCACCCAGCTTTTTCAGTGCTTCGCGCAGTTTGTAGATCTTGTGCTTGGCCTCGAGCTTTCGCTCCAGGAAGTCCAGTTCCGGGCTGGACGGCATAACAAACAGGTTGTCATAGGGTGTCGCGTGCACGAATTCGTCCGGACGACGGTTAAAGACCGTGAACGCTACCGTCTGCTCCAGCATGTCCGCCACGGTATCCCTAAGCTCACTGGCGGGTTTGCCCAGCAGGTAGTGGGTAGAGTTGCCCTGGGGATCGAGATCCACCACTAGCGTCCGTTTGCCACGGGCTGCACTGATTGCAGCCAAATTACAGGTGATGCTGGATTTACCAACGCCGCCTTTTTGATTGAATACAACCCGTCTCATTTAGTCTCTCCCTTGCACGCTTTGTAGTTGTGGGCGATCTTCCGTTTACCAACCCATCACGGTCTTCACGAACGGAATGGTCAGCCTGCGCTGAGCCTGAAGCGAATTCTCATCCAGAGTATCCAGAATTGCCAGCAAATCTCCAAGCCGGCGCGGTGCGCGCCGCATAATGAAGGTGGCAACGTCGTCCCCGATGACCAGGCCGCGCTGCTCTGCACGGGCCATAAGGATGCGCAGACGGTCACCATCACGGTATATGCCAAGCTGGATCAGCAATCCGTGGGAAAGTCTGGACACCAGGTCAGGAAGTTTGAATGGCGCTGCTGATGGCACCTCGGACAAGCTCACAATGAGCAGCCCACCGCGATCCTGAACCCGATTGTAAAGATGAAAGACCGCCTCTTCCCAGGCCGGCTGACCAGCAATGCGGTCAAGGTCGTCGAGGCAAATAACGTCGGCGCCATCGAGTCCGGCCAAGGCCTCGGGGCCGAAGGGCTCCAGTTCGGCAATGCTGATGCACACGGCCAGAGTGCCCCGATGCTCGGCATCGTGGCAGGCAGCCTGCAGCAGATGGCTTTTACCGGTATCGGAATCGCCGCAGATGACCACCACCGGAATCCCCCGGGGCTGGCTGCAGACCGCCTTCAGACGTGCGGCAGAATCGGCGTTACGATCACCGTGGAAGTTGCCAAATCGGGCATCGTCCCGGAGTTTGATACCCAGGGGTAGCTGTGACGCACTCACGACCGCCTGGCCCTCCAGGCCCGCAGGCCCCAAACCATCAGGTAGTGCCCGCCGCTGAAGATCGCCGAAACGGCCACCAACAATATGCCCGCGTCCATGACCCAGGGCTGCATCGGCAGCCCCGCCAACAGGACGATGATGGCCAGCACCACCAGAATCTGGATGAAGGTGTTCAGTTTGCCCGGGAGACTGGGCTCCATATCAAAGCGTCCGATACCGTAGTGATAAGCCAGGCCTCCGCCAACGATAAGCAGATCGCGGCCAAGCACCAGAATGAATAACCAGACCGGCAACACCTCGGTCAGCGTGAGCATCAGGTAGGCGGTCAGCAACAGGGCCTTGTCCGCCAGCGGGTCGGCCACCGCTCCAAACCGTGAGCGCCAATTGAAGTGGCGCGCCAGGAAGCCATCGAAGGCATCGGTGGCAGCCGCGACAACGAAGATGAGCAGTGCGAGCCGATAATTTTCGGTCAGCAGGCCCCTTGCAAAAGGAGCAATCAGCAGGATGCGCAAAAACGTCAGGGCATTGGGAATCCAGCGCCAGCGTTCCAAACTCACAAGGCTCCCTCCGGTAGCGCCTTACTTTTCAGCACTCTCTCCAGCGCTCTCTCCAGCGCTCTCTCCAGCACTCTCGCCAATACCCTCTCCAGCACCATTGCTGATCCGGGGCGTTGACTGCCACCGATAATACAGCACCTGATAGAGGGATTCGAACGCCTGTTCAGCCTCCTGCTCATCCACCGGCATAGGCTGATAGGTAAACATTGACTGAGTGGACTCCTCGCTACCACCTTCGGACTGGCCACCGGTTTCGGCGCCCTGCTCTGCTGCGGAGGCTTCAGCTTGACCCGATCCTGACTCGGCAGCCTCTTGCGCTGGCGCCGACGTCGCCGGCTCGGCTTCCAGCGGCACGAAACGGGGATCCAATGCGATGTATTCCTTGAGCTGGTCCAGCTCGCCGGAGAAGGCGACGCGAAGCGTCAGCTGGTCGCCTTTAACCCGGGTGGCACCGGCACTGAGCACCGGAGTCAGACCTTCGAGCACCTTGGTGACCTTGCCATAGTCCGCCAGGGAAGAGGCGCCCTTCAGCACGATATCGACCTGAGGCGACTCGGCCACCTTGCCTGCCGCCACGGCATAGCGATCGGCGTACCGTTCGGCCCAGCGGTTGATTACCGTTTGCGCCAGGGCCTCTGGGCTGTCAGCGGTAACCGACTCTTCACCACCGTCCATGGCCATGCCGTCAAAAACCCAGCCCGCGCGCCATTGACCGCCGCTGCGATTGACCCGCACCAGCGCCATGACATCCTGATCCAGATCTCCTGAGGCGTTGCGGATGCGGTTGATAAACTGGCCCCACAGATCCGACAGGAGTTCCCGGTCGCCGCTGAATTTTGCAGGCGGCAGGGCCACGGGAAGGCCACGCTCCTGCGCAGCCTGGTCAAACGCCTGCTGCCAGATAGAGGACACCTGACGGCTGGCACCGGTGCCAGACGCCTGCTCGGTAATCAGAGTGCGCGTGCCGCGGTCTTCGACCGCAACCCAGGCCAATGTGAGAGGGCGATTGGCGCCCCACACCGGCGCGTTGATTGACGCCAGGGCACGGTTAACCCCGACAGCGCCAAATGCCATGCGAAGCCGGTTTTCGCCGGTCTCTCCGCGCAGGTACTGGTACGACAGCAGCAGCGACTCGGCGTCGGCAAGCAGCGCCTCAACACCTTCCTGCTCCAGCACCTCCCGGGTGCCGGACACTCGCACGAACACTCGCGCCAAACCATCAGCGTAGCCCACCGCCAGCTCGCTTGGGGAGGAGCCAGCAACCGGAACCTCCACGTTATAGAGCCCTGATACGGTCACCGCCGAGACGGGGGCGCACAAAGACGCAACCATAAGGCCCAGCAATGCAAGCCACGCTACCGGTCCGGACTGGCGTGCCGATTTTCGTCTTGATACTGACATGAAACACCCTGCAGTTCGCATGAATGGCGCATAGGATACACCATGGCCAGAAGTGTGAGTAGCGGCCCCGAGTTTCATAAAAGCAATAATGCCAAAGCCTTGCCCACGCCTCGTTCTGCCGCAGACACCATAGGGGGAATAACAGGTTGGAGCGCCTCACCTCACCTGTTAAAATCCGCCGCCTTACCCATTGGCCAACGGTGAAAGCACACCATGAGCGAACAGAAGCCCTCCCTGACCTACCGCGATGCCGGCGTTGACATTGACGCAGGCAACGAACTCGTAAACCGCATCAAGCAGACGGCCGCGCGCACCAAACGCCCCGAAGTGCTAGGCGGCCTGGGCGGGTTTGGCGCCATGGTCTCCATCCCTGCTGGATACAAGGAGCCCGTGCTGGTATCCGGAACCGATGGCGTGGGCACAAAGCTGCGCTTGGCCATGCAGCTGCAAAAGCACGACAGCATCGGCATCGATCTGGTGGCCATGTGCGTGAACGACCTGATCGTGGGTGGTGCCGAGCCTCTGTTTTTCCTGGACTACTACGCAACCGGCAAGCTCAACGTCGACGTTGCTGCCCAGGTTGTAGAAGGCATTGGCGAGGGCTGCGAACAGTCCGGGTGCGCCCTGGTAGGCGGTGAAACCGCGGAAATGCCAGGCATGTACGAAGGCGACGATTACGATCTGGCCGGCTTCTGCGTTGGTATCGCTGAACGCGCTGACATCATCGACGGCAGCCAAGTCCAGAGCGGCGACGTATTGCTGGCGCTGGGTTCCTCCGGCCCCCACTCCAACGGCTATTCCCTGATTCGCAAGATCATTGACGTCAGCAACGCCGATCTGGACCAGCCCATGGGCGATACTACCCTGGCCAATGCCCTGATGGCGCCAACCCGAATTTACGTTAAAAACCTGCTGCAGCTGATCCGTCAGGTGGATGTCCGCGCCATGTCCCACATCACCGGCGGCGGGCTGCCAGAAAATATCCCCCGGGTACTTCCGAACGGTTGCGTGGCGGCGATCGACACCGCCAGCTGGACCCTGCCCCCGGTTTTCCAGTGGCTCAAGGAAGCCGGCGGTGTTGCTGACGAAGAAATGTACCGCACCTTTAACTGCGGCATTGGCATGATTGTCTGCGTGCCGGCCGAGCAGAAAGACCTGGCGCTGGACACCCTGAAAGCACTGGGCGAAAACGCCTGGCAGGTCGGCGTGGTTGAAAGCGCTGACAACCTCGACGACGAACCGACTGTGCGCTACGCACCGGGACTTGTGTCGGCATGAATGCAGATCAGCCCCCCCTGCCCACCATTCTCGTTCTGGCTTCCGGCAGCGGCACCAATCTGCAGGCGCTGATTGAGGCCAGCCGGGAGCGGGATTTCCCGGGCCAGATCGCTGCGGTTGGCTGCAACCGGCCAAACGCCTTCGCACTGGAACGCGCGGCCAAGGCTCACATCGAAACCTTCGTGGTGGACCACACCAAGTACGACTCCCGGGAGGCGTTCGATGGTGCACTTATGCAGGAAATCCGGCGCCACAACCCCGATCTGGTGGTCCTGGCCGGGTTCATGCGGATCCTGACCACGGACTTTGTTCGTGCCTTCCGCGGCCAGTTGCTCAACATCCATCCATCTCTGCTGCCGAAATACACCGGCCTGAACACCCACCAGAGAGCCCTGGATGCCGGCGACACCCTGCACGGCGTTTCAGTGCACTTTGTCACCGAAGAGCTCGATGGCGGCCCGGTTATTGCCCAGGCAGAGGTGGCCGTGGCACCGGATGACACGGCCGAGAGTCTGGCGGAAAAAGTTCAGGAGAAGGAACACATCCTTTACCCAATCGTTGTACGCTGGTTCTGCGAAGGCCGCATTCAGCTGGGCAGCGATTACGTGACCTTCGACGGTGAATTACTGAAAAAACCGATGCGGTTGCCTGATAACTGAGTCGCACCCTGAACGTATTGTCATCTTGCACTATCGGGCAACCCGCTAAACTGTCGCCATAAAAGACAGCTTTTCTAGGGTTACCCGATATGCATTTGAATCGAACGACCACAAAACCTCCTACCCGCCGAACCGCCATCCTGCTGGCCCTTGCGCTGTTCTCGGCTCCCACTCTGGCCAGCCAGCCTTCTGCCGACAACCAGCCGCCCAAGGACGCCCAGCAACCCGGCGCCGAACTTGCTCCCTATGAGGTTACCTACACCGCGGCCATGGACAAGGGCATCACCCTGAACGGCACCGCCAAGCGGACACTGACCAGAAAAGACGGGAACGTCTGGCTGTACCGGACCGATGTGGATTCGTTCATCGCCAATATCGATGAATCCCTGATCCTGAAATGGGAAAACAACCAGGTTATCCCGCTGCGCTACCGTTACCGGCTATCGGGCTTCCTGATCAAGGATCGCGAACAGAGCATTGATTTTGATTGGGATGC
Organism: Marinobacter sediminum; assembly: GCF_016820575.1. Lineage (GTDB taxonomy): Bacteria > Pseudomonadota > Gammaproteobacteria > Pseudomonadales > Oleiphilaceae > Marinobacter > Marinobacter sediminum. Next base: position 1,393,713 of record NZ_JAEMQH010000002.1, read on the forward strand.
CGGAGTCGCCACTGGCAAGGATGAGGGCAAGCCGTTCAAACTGGAGCTACGCGAAGGCGCGCTGGACCCGCTCGGGTTCCAACTGCAGCTCAGTCAGGACATCAAATCCGGCAAGCGCGACATCACCTATCTGGTGATTGATGGCGACGATTACGATGAAGACCGATTCGCCGTACTCGATCAGGAGCCGATGAAAACCAATCGGGGCTCCATCACCACGTTGAAAGCCGAGAAAGTACGGGATGAAGGTTCCAAGCGCGAAACCCTGATGTGGTTTGCGCCGGACGAAGACTTCCTGCTGGTGCGACTGCTCCAGACTGAACCCGACGGCAGTCGCTACGAACTCCGGCTTAACCGGTCAGACCTGGGCGGCTAGGCGCTCTTCCCCGCCTCCGCCCAGACTGCCTTGACCTCGTCGGCAATAATCCGGAGCCCTACTGCCACCCGTTCATCGTCCTGGGAATAGGTAACCCGCAGGCATTCGTGCCGGTGTCTCCAGTCGTCCTCGGGCAGGCCGGGGAAGAAATAGTGACCGGACACCACCAGAACACCACGCGCCTTCAGCCGCTCGTACAGCTCAAGACTGGTGATGGGCAGGTCCGGGAACCACAGCCACAAGAACATGGCCCCTTCCGGCTTGTGGATGTACCAGCGGCAACTGTCCTCGCCCATGGCGTCACGGAACGCCGCCACCGCTTTTTCCATCTTCGCCTTGTAGAACGGACACACCACGTCGCGGCTCAGTGACAGCAGGTCTCCGGAGCGAACCAGCGGTTCCGCCAGCATGGCGCCAAAACTGCCAGTAGCCAGGTTCATGATCGCATTCACTCCTGACAGCGCTTTGATGACCGGTTTGGCGGCAATCACGATGCCGGTGCGGGCAGCGGGCATACCCAGCTTGGACAGGCTCAGGCAGAGAATAATCTGCTCATTCCAGGTCGGCTCGGCGTCTACAAACAACAGGCTTGGGAATGGCATACCGTAGGCGCCGTCAACGATCAGCGGCACGTCGTGCTCGCGAGCGAGAACTTCCAGCCGCGCCAGTTCGTCGTCGGTGATCACGTTGCCAGTGGGGTTGGTGGGCCGGGACACGCAAATGGCGCCGGTTTCACCGGTCACTTCCACGGCGTCGAAATCAACCCGGTACTTGAACTCGTGGGCATCGGTGAAGGAGATGTCCGGCTGAACGGCGCGGAATAGGCCCGGTTCGATGCCGGCATCGGCGTAACCGATGTACTCCGGCGCCAGCGGCAAGAGGATATGTTTGTGCTGCCCGTTACCGTAGTCGCCCCCGAACATGTTGAACAGCATGAAGAAGGCCGCCTGGCTGCCGTTGGTCAGGGCTATGTTTTCAGGCTCCAGATCCCAACCGTATTCCCGGCTGAGCAGCTCTGCCAGCGCGGCAACAAACTGCTTTTCGCCCTGGGGCGGATCGTAGACTCCCACCAAACGACGGACGTCGGATTCGCTCTGGCTGATGTTGGCCAGAATTTCCTGCACGCGCTCCTGGATTTCCGGTATGTGCCCGGGATTGCCGCCCCCCATCATGATCATGTCGTCACCGGACGCCATGGCGTTTCCGAGATCATCCATCAATGAGGTTATGCCGGCATCGGCGGTGAACTTGCGACCAAATGCAGAGAGCTTCATGGCGAAAAATCCGTTATGCACACCCGGTAAATTTATCGTTCTGTGGCAGCGACAGTCTAGCCGCTCTTTTGGCGAGCGGCTTGCTGTGCCGTTATTCGGTCAGGGAAATGCCAAGATTGCTGATGCCGTCGTTGGCGGCGTCGATGCGGAGGCCTTCGGTAAACTGCTGCGTGGGCGTGCGCTGACGCTTCAGGGCCAGCACCAGTTCACGCTGAAAGGCTTTGTCTTCTTTCATCAACGGGTGCACCTCCAGCAGGCGCACCAGTCCGTCTTCATCGAGCTCGTCGCCCTCGGACATCTCGATGAAGCTCATCACCGTGCCGGTGGCTATCTGGGAAGCTTCGGTGGCGCGATGCTTGGCCGGGTTCAGGCGATTCAGCAGGGCCTGCTCCAGCAGCTGGCAAAAATCGAAGGCCGGGTACACGCCATAGGCGTCGTAGGCTTCCACATCCGGAGACAGGGCCTCAAGCTTGGCCAGGAGCTGGGGGATGGCGGATTCGGCGACATCCTCTTGCAGCATGCCCCAGCCCTGATCCAGCATCTGCCGCATCTTGGCGCCGGTTTTCAGGCCAACGGCATCGGCAAACAGGGCGTAGTTGGGGAATGAGCGCTCGGCGAGCGACAGCAGGAAGGCGCATTCGCGCCATCCCTGCAGCTGGGAAACGGCTTTCAGAAACTGGTTGGCGTTCATGTCCTGGGCAGGGTCACGCCGGTCTGGCCCAAGTATTTGCCGCCCCGGTCTTTGTAGCTGGTTTCGCAGACTTCATCGGATTCGAAGAACAGCATCTGCGCCACACCTTCGTTGGCGTAGATTTTCGCCGGCAGGTTGGTGGTGTTGGAGAATTCCAGGGTCACCTGGCCTTCCCACTCCGGCTCCAGCGGCGTGACGTTCACAATGATACCGCAGCGAGCGTAGGTGGATTTGCCCAGGCAGATGGTGAGTACGCTGCGCGGGATGCGGAAGTACTCGACGGTGCGCGCCAGGGCGAAGGAGTTCGGCGGAATGATGCAGACGTCACCGGTGTAGTTCACGAAGCTGTTTTCGTCGAAGTTCTTGGGGTCGACGGTGGCGGAGTGAACGTTGGTGAAGATTTTGAATTCGTTGCTGCAGCGTACGTCGTAACCGTAACTGGAGGTGCCGTAGGAGATAACACGGCCTTTTTCGGATTCACGGACCTGACCGCTTTCGAACGGCTCGATCATGCCCTGCTGCTCGGACATTCGGCGAATCCACTTGTCGGATTTGATGCTCATGGGTGACGTCTCGTGTTCACTGGAAAAATTGGGGCGTAGTTTACCCGTTACTCGGAGTTGTGTCGAAGCCCTATGGCATCTGTGTTTCGGTGGCTGCAGGCACAGCATAAGCCGACCAAAAACCGCGACGAGCACGTCCCTGTGTGCTTCTCTCCGGCCTTCCATGGCCTACGAGATTTTTGATCGGCTTATCCTGCGCCCGCGATCGAAGCTGGAACCTCTGACCCGAAGCCTCTCTCAATCAGTGTTCGGTAACGGACACGCTGGAGATCGAACCGGACAGGTTACGCTCACGGGTGGACAGCTCCGCACCAACCCGGCGGGCAATGTCCCGGTAGCGGCGCGCCACTTCGGAATCCGGCTCGGCCACCACCGAGGGCTGGCCGCCGTCGGTCTGTTCGCGGATGGTCATGTGCAGGGGCAGCTGGCCCAGCAGGGTGGTGTCGTATTCGTCGGCGATGCGCTCGCCGCCACCGTGGCCGAACAGGGGCTCTTCGTGGCCGCAGTTGCTGCAGATGTGCACGCTCATGTTCTCGACCACACCCAGCACCGGAATATCCACTTTACGGAACATCTCGATGCCTTTCTTGCCGTCCAGCAGGGCAATGTCCTGGGGTGTGGTGACGATTACCGCGCCGGTGACCGGGACTTTCTGGGCCAGGGTAAGCTGGATGTCGCCAGTGCCCGGGGGCATGTCGACGATCAGGTAGTCGAGCTCGTTCCACAGGGTCTGCTGCAGCAGTTGCATGACCGCGCCGCTGACCATTGGCCCACGCCAGACCATGGGGGTTTTGTCGGTGACCACGAAGGCCATGGAGTTCGCCTGAAGGCCGTGGGCTTCCATGGGCACGAAGTATTTGTTTTCACGGGTGTCCGGGCGCTTGCCTTCGGGCACGCCCAGCATCATGCCGATGCTTGGGCCGTAGATGTCGGCGTCCAGGATGCCCACGCGAGCACCTTCGGCCTGCAGGGCAAGGGCCAGGTTGACGGCGGTGGTGGATTTGCCAACGCCGCCCTTGCCGGAGGCCACGGCAATAATGTTCTTCACACCCGGCACCGATGGCAGTTCTTTCTGCACTTTGTACGAGTGGATCTTCTGGCCCACGTGAACCTCGGCGCTTTCAACGCCGTCCACGTTTTCCAAAGCCACCGACACCAACTGCTTCAGTGCGCCAGCAATACCTTTGGACGGGTACGGCAACTCGACCATCAGCGTGACTTTGCCCGCCTCATCGGTGTTCAGGGCCTTTACGGCATCCAGTTCGTACAGGTCCTTCTGGAGATACGGATCGCGGTATTCGCGAATCGCCGTTTGCAGGGCCTGCTCTGAAATCTGTGTCATCGGGTTCTCCGGAATAAGCTCATGCTTCATTTTAAGCATGGAAACAGGGGATTCGGGTGAAAAATATCTGCTCGGAAGGTATCATCTGTGCCCGTTTCTGACCACACAACCCCTATTCTGAAGAAAGGTTCGGACACACCATGACGCAAGCGAGTCCAAAGCAACAGCGCGATATCCTGGTCACCAGCGCCCTGCCCTACGCCAACGGCCCCATTCATCTGGGCCATCTGCTGGAGTATATTCAGACCGACATCTGGGTGCGTTACCAGAATATGCGGGGCCAGAACTGCTACTACGTTTGCGCCGATGATGCCCACGGTACTGCCATTATGCTCCGCGCCGAGCGCGAAGGCATCACCTCCGAGGAGCTGATTGACCGCATTCGCGATGAGCACCAGCAGGACTTTGCCGGCTTCCATATCCGGTTCGACAACTATTACACCACCCACTCGGAGGAGAACCGTCAGTTCTCCGAGTACATTTACCGTCAGTTGCAGGAAAACGGGCACATTGCCACGCGCAAGATTACCCAGTCCTTCGACCCGGAAAAGAACATGTTCCTGGCCGACCGCTTCATCAAGGGCACCTGCCCGAAGTGCAAGACCGAGGACCAATACGGCGATAACTGTGAGGCCTGTGGTGCCACTTACACCCCGGCCGAGCTGATCAACCCGCGTTCGGCCGTATCCGGTGCCACGCCGATTGAGAAAGAGTCCGAGCACTACTTCTTCAAGCTGCCCGATTTCGCCGATTTCCTGGCCAACTGGACCCGCAGCGGCACACTTCAGCCCCAGGTTGCCAACAAGCTCGCCGAGTGGCTGGACGCCGGTCTGCAGGAATGGGACATCAGCCGGGATGCGCCCTACTTCGGCTTTGAGATTCCAGACGCACCGGGCAAGTACTTCTATGTCTGGCTGGACGCGCCTATTGGCTACCTTGCCAGCTTCAAAAACCTGTGTAACCGCGAGAACATCGATTTCGAGCACTTCTGGAAGGCCGATTCCACCGCCGAGGTGTATCACTTCATCGGCAAGGACATCATCAACTTCCACGCACTGTTCTGGCCGTCCATGCTGCACGACGCCGGTTTCCGGACGCCCACCGCGGTCTGGGCCCACGGCTTTGTAACCGTGAACGGCAAGAAGATGTCCAAGTCCCGCGGCACCTTCATCATGGCCCGCACCTACCTGGACCATCTGAACCCGGAGTACCTGCGCTACTACTTCGCCGCCAAGCTCACCGGTGGTGTGGATGACATGGACCTGAACCTGGAAGACTTCGCGGCCCGGGTGAACTCGGATCTGGTCGGCAAGGTGGTCAACATTGCCAGCCGTAGCGCCGGCTTCATCACCAAGCGCTTCGACGGACAGCTGGGCAAAGTCACCGAACACGACAAGATCCGCGAGTTCGTGGACGCCGGCAAGGAAATCGAGGACTTTTTTGAGGCCCGGGAATTCGGCCGCGCCATGCGTCGGATCATGGAACTGGCGGATATCGCCAACCAGTACGTCAACGACGAGCAGCCCTGGGTGATTGCCAAGCAGGAAGGCCAGGACGAGAACCTGCAGGCCATCTGCACCAACGCCATCAACATGTTCCACCTGCTGATGACCTACCTGGCGCCGGTGCTGCCGGAAACCGCCAAGGCCTCCGAAGCCTTCCTGAATGCCAAACTGGATTGGAATGGCCGGGAGCAGCGTCTGGAGAATCACGGCATCAACAAGTTCAAGCCACTGATGAACCGGGTGGACATGGCACAGATTGAGAAAATGCTCGACGCTTCCAAGGAAGAGCTGCCGGCGGCAACCGGGAAACCTGCGCCAGAGGCCAAGGCAGATCTGGAGCCCGTGGCGGACGAGATTGAATTTGGCGATTTCGCGAAAGTGGACCTTCGGGTCGCCAAGATTGTCAGAGCAGAACACGTTGAAGGTGCCGACAAGCTGCTGCGCCTGACCCTGGACATTGGCGAAGGTGAGCGCAATGTGTTTGCGGGCATCAAGTCGGCCTACAAACCCGAGGATCTGGAAGGACGACTGACTGCGATGGTCGCCAACCTGAAGCCACGGAAGATGAAGTTTGGCATGTCCGAAGGCATGGTACTGGCCGCAGGGCCAGGTGGTGAGGACATCTTCATCCTCTCGCCTGATTCCGGCGCCACGCCCGGCATGCGGATTATGTAAGTGCTGAGCACGCACTGACAACGGCGGAGACGCTCCGATGACAGAGTATTTGCTGATTCTGGTCAGCACCATTTTGGTCAACAACTTCGTGCTGGTGCAGTTTCTCGGCCTGTGCCCCTTCATGGGGGTTTCGGGCAAGCTGGAAACTGCCATGGGCATGTCGCTGGCGACCACCTTTGTGCTGACTTTGTCATCGGTGTGCAGTTACCTCGCCTACACCTATCTGCTGGCACCGCTGGACCTGGCGTTCCTGAAAACCATCACCTTTATTCTGGTGATCGCGGTGGTAGTCCAGTTCACTGAAATGGTGGTGCGCAAGACCAGCCCGCTACTGTACCGGGTGCTAGGCATTTTTCTGCCGTTGATCACCACGAACTGCGCGGTACTCGGTGTGGCACTGCTGAACCTCAACAAGAACAACAACTTTGTTGAGTCGGTCCTGTACGGCTTCGGCGCTGCCGCCGGCTTCTCCCTGGTACTGGTGCTGTTCGCGGCCATGCGTGAGCGCATTGCAGTGTCTGATGTACCGGTGGCCTTCCGGGGCGCCGCCATTGGCATGGTAACCGCAGGCTTGATGTCGCTGGCGTTCCTGGGCTTTACCGGCCTGGTCAGCGTGTAACGGAGACGGGTTGTATGTGGACGGGCATTATCATTGCTGTTCTGGTTCTGCTGGCTCTGGCCATGGTCTTTGGTGGCCTGTTGGGCTTTGCCGCGGAGCGATTCCGGGTTGAGGGTAATCCCCTGGTGGAGCAGATTGATTCGCTACTGCCTCAAACCCAATGCGGCCAGTGTGGCTTTCCCGGCTGCCGTCCGTACGCCGAATCCATTGCCGATGGCGATGCCATCAACAAGTGTCCTCCCGGCGGTGAATCCACCATCAAGGCGCTGGCCGACCTGCTCGATGTCGAGCCCCAGCCCCTGGATGCCGAACACGGTGTCGAACAGGCCAAGCGTGTGGCGGTGATTCGCGAAGACGAATGCATCGGATGCACCAAGTGCATCCAGGCCTGCCCCGTTGACGCCATCCTTGGCGCCGCCAAGCACATGCACACGGTCATTGAGAGCGAGTGCACCGGCTGCGACCTGTGCGTCGATCCCTGCCCGGTCGACTGCATTGATATGATCACCATCGAGCCCGACATTCGGACCTGGACCTGGACACCACCCGCCAATGGCGTGATTGCCACCGATCGCCAGGGAGCCAGTGCCTGATGACGCAATTATGGGATTTCAGTGGCGGCATCCATCCGGACGAGAACAAGCACCAGTCCACTGCCCGGCCAATCCGGGCAGCCGTTCTGCCTGAGCACCTGATTCTGCCCCTGCAGCAACATATCGGCGAGCCGGCCACCGCCCTGGTCAAGGTTGGCGACCGGGTGCTGAAAGGCGAGAAGATTGCCGACGTCACCAATGGCCTGGGCGTGCCGGTGCATGCCCCGACCTCCGGGATTATTGAGAGCATTGCCCAGCTGCCGGTGCCACACCCGTCCGGCATGACCGACTGGTGCATTACCCTTCGCCCCGACGGCGAAGATCAGTGGGTTGAGCTGCAACCGGTTGCCGACTACCGCAGCCTGGAACGGGATCAGGTCCTGGATATGATTCGCGACGCCGGCATCGCAGGCCTTGGCGGCGCCGGCTTCCCCACCGACATCAAACTGCGACCGCCCCGGGATCGTAAGGTGGCAACGCTGATCTTGAACGGTGCCGAGTGCGAGCCCTACATTACAGCTGATGACATGACCATGCGCGAGCGGGCCGGGGAGGTCTTGGCTGGGTTTAAGGTGATGGCGTGGCTGCTGCGGCCCGAACGCTGCGTGATTGGCATCGAAGACAACAAGCCTGAGGCCATTGCCGCGCTCAGGGCCGCCACAGAAGGCACCCAGATAGAAATGGCGGTCATTCCGACCAAGTACCCCTCGGGTGGCGAAAAACAGTTGATACAGATCCTCACCGGTATGGAAGTGCCCAGCGGAGGCATTCCCGCGGATATCGGGGTGATGTGCCAGAACATCGGCACAGCGGTGGCGATTTCCCAGCTGATCGTTGAAGGCAAGCCGTTGATCTCACGCACCATTACCATCACCGGTGAGGCGGTGCGCGAGCCCGGTAATTTCGAGGCTCTTATCGGCACGCCGGTCCAGCACCTGCTGGAGCAAGCCGGTCTGCAGCCGGATCAGGTTAACCGGCTGGTGATGGGCGGTCCGATGATGGGTTACATCCTGACCACCACCGCCGTGCCCATCGTTAAAACCAGCAATTGTGTCATCGCCGCCACCGCCAGCGAGCTGCCGGCACCACCACCGGAGCAGGCCTGCATTCGCTGCGGCATGTGTGCCGAGGCCTGCCCCATGGAACTGTTGCCGCAGCAACTGTTCTGGTACTCCAAGGCCACCGAGTTTGAAAAGGCTGAACACCTCAATCTGTTCGACTGCATCGAGTGCGGGGCCTGTTCCTACGTCTGCCCCAGCTCCATTCCGCTGGTCCAGTATTACCGCTATGCCAAGGGTGAAATCCGCGTGCAGCGGGCGGAGCAGCTGAAGGCCGACCGTGCCCGAGAGCGTTTCGAAGCGCGCCAGGAGCGCCTGGAACGGGAACAGCAGGAAAAAGAACAACGGCGCAAAGAGCGCGCCAAGGCTGCAGCCGAAGCCCAGGCGAAGAAAAAGGCCGAAGCCGAGAAGGCAGCTGCCGAGGGCGAGGCTGTGGACGAACGATCCGCCAAGGCGGCGTTGGTGCAGCAGGCCCTCGCTCGCAAAAAGGCTAAGACCGAGGCTGCCGCGACCGCCAAGGAACCTGCCGCTGCCCCTTCGGAGCCGGCGGTGGAGAAGCCAGATCTTGAGGCATTGGAAAAACAGTTAACCCAGGCCCAGGCAAAACTTGAAACCATGCAGGGCATGCTGGAAGACGCCAAGGCTCAGCAGGCCGACAACGTGGACAAACTGGAACGGGCCGTTGCCAAGAATCACGACCGGGTAGACCGCGCGCAAAAAGCGCTGACCGAAGCCCGCGAGCAGCTGGCCCGGAACACCGAAACCCAATCACCCGACTAACCGATCTCAGGCTCACTATTCATGGCATTTGCGCAACAGTCCTCACCCCATGCCCGCCGCGCCCGGTCGACCTCACAGGTCATGCTCTGGGTGATCCTGGCGGCGCTGCCCGGCCTGCTCGCGCAGACACTGTTCTTTGGTTGGGGCAACCTGATCAACGTGGTGTGGTGCATTGCCGTCGCATTGGCCAGTGAAGCGGCAATCCTGAAGCTCCGGAACAAGCCCATAGCGTTCTTCCTGAAAGACAACACCGCTGCGGTGACCGGCCTGTTGCTGGGGCTCTCGCTGCCCCAATTTGCGCCCTGGTGGGTGTCGGGCATTGCCGTTATCTCGGCCATCGTGATGGCCAAACAGCTTTATGGCGGCCTGGGCTCCAATCCGTTTAACCCGGCGATGGTGGGCTACGCGCTGGTACTGATCTCCTTCCCGGTGGCCATGACCACCAACTGGGCCGATCCCGCCCTGCTCTGGCAAGGCGCCCCAAGCTTCACCGACACTTTGCGTGCCATCGCATCGGTCCAGCAGACCGTTGTTGATGGCTGGACCATGGCAACCCCGCTGGATGAATACAAACACAAGATCGGCAGCCTCACTGCCGCAGAGGTAACCAGCCACCCCAGTTTCGGTGACGGCGTTGCCCGGGGCTGGGAGTGGGTGAATGCAGCCTTTCTGGCCGGCGGCCTGGTGCTGATTGGCCTGCGGATCATTACCTGGCACATTCCCGTCAGCGTTCTTGCCGGGCTGGCGATCATGAGCCTGGCGTTCGGCAGCAACGCCGACCAGTATGCGCCGCTGTCGCTGCACCTGCTGGCCGGCGGCACCATGCTGGGCGCCTTCTTCATCGCCACCGACCCGGTCTCGGCCGCCACCAGCCACCAGGGCAAACTGATCTACGGTGCGGGCATTGGCGTTCTGATCTACCTCATCCGCACCTGGGGCAGCTATCCCGATGCCGTGGCCTTCAGCGTGCTGCTGATGAATTTCGCGGTGCCGTTCATCGATCACTACACGCCGCCCCGCACCTATGGCCACCACAAGGCCAGGCGCGGTGTGCCCGGCAGGACTCAGGGGTAAATCATGGCTTCACTGGCACACTCCGTACGCCGCAGCGCCGTGGGTCTTGGGCTGTTTGCGGTGATTACCGGCGGCACCATCGCGGTGACTCAGGCACTTACTTCTGAGCGGATTCAGGAGCAGGCGGCACGAGCCGAAGCCAAGGCGCTGTTCGAGATTATTCCCGAGAGTGCCCACGATAACGAGTTACTGCGGGATACCATTGCACTTCCATCGAGTGACATCCTCGCCACCGACGGTGAGATGACGGCGTGGGTAGCACGCCAGAACGGCGAGCCGACGGGCCTGATCCTGCCAATTGTGGCGCCGGACGGCTATTCCGGGAATATCCGGTTGCTGGTGGGCATCGACCTGCAGGGAACCGTGCTGGGTGTCCGCGTTACCAGCCACAAGGAAACCCCGGGCCTGGGCGACCGGATTGAGTTGAAGAAATCAGGCTGGATTACCAGCTTCGATGGCCGCGCCCTGGGCGAGCCCCCGCTCCGTGACTGGACCGTCAAAAAGAACGGCGGCGTGTTTGACCAGTTTACCGGCGCCACCATCACGCCACGAGCCGTGGTCAAGGCGGTGAAAGAGGCACTGGTTTATTTCCGCCTGAATCAGGAGGTGATCCGGTCGCGGGTCAACGCAGCGCCCTCGCCCCGAAACAAAGCCCTGACACCGGAAGCCATCGCCGGACAAGCCACCACAGCGGAGCATTCCTGACATGGCCAGCAAAACCTCCCGCGAGATCATCCGTGACGGTCTATGGACCAACAACCCGGCCCTGGTTCAGGTGCTGGGCCTGTGCCCCCTGCTGGCAGTCACCAGCACCGTCGTCAACGCCATTGGCCTGGGTCTGGCAACGCTGATGGTGCTGATGGGCTCGAACCTTGCCGTGTCCCTGATCCGCAACTTTGTTGGCGAGTCGGTGCGGCTACCGGCCTTCGTGATGATCATCGCCTCCTTCGTAACCTGCGCCGAGCTGCTGATGCAGGCGTTCACCTACGAGCTGTACCAGATTCTCGGTATCTTCATTCCGCTGATCGTCACCAACTGCGCGATTCTGGGCCGGGCCGATGCTTTTGCCTCGAAAACCAGTCCGGGACCGGCGCTGCTTGATGGCGTCATGATGGGTCTGGGTTTCCTGGTTGTGCTGGTGCTGCTTGGCGGCATGCGCGAGCTGATTGGCCAGGGCACCCTGTTCGTGGACATGAACCTGCTGCTAGGTCCGGCGGCCGCAGACTGGGTTATTCGCCCATTCGAGAGCTATCCGGATGTCCTGTTCATGGTGCTGCCACCCGGTGCCTTTGTTGGCCTTGGCCTGCTGATCGCACTCAAGAACGGCATCGACAACCACCTGGAAGCCCGCCGTAAGCTCGCCGAACCCACCCCAACCGCCAGCGGCAGCAAGCGGGTCCGGGTAACCGGCAACGTGTCCTGATTCGCAGGTAAGGTGAAACTCAGCTCCTATGAATAAACAGAAACGAACCGAAATCTTTACCCGGTTGCGAGATGCAAACCCCAACCCCACCACGGAGCTTAACTACAACACACCGTTCGAGCTTCTGATTGCGGTGATCCTGTCGGCCCAGGCTACCGACGTTGGGGTAAACAAGGCCACCGACAAACTGTACCCGGTCGCCAACACACCAGAAGCCATCCTGGCCTTGGGCGTGGATGGGCTGAAGGAGTACATCAAGACCATCGGCCTGTTTAACAGCAAGGCCGTAAATGTCATCAAAACCTGCCGCATTCTGATCGAGAAGCACGGCAGCCAGGTGCCTGAGCGTCGGGAAGACCTGGAGGCCCTGCCCGGTGTCGGCCGCAAGACCGCGAACGTGGTGCTCAATACCGCATTCGGGCACATGGCCATGGCGGTGGACACCCACATTTTCCGGGTTTCCAACCGAACTGGCATTGCCCCCGGCAAGAATGTGCTGGAGGTAGAACAACGCCTAATGCGGCTGGTGCCAAAGGAATTCCTGCTGGACGCCCACCACTGGCTGATCCTGCATGGACGCTATACCTGCACTGCCCGCAAGCCCAAGTGCGGGGCCTGCAGCATTGAGGATCTGTGCGAGTTCAAGGACAAGCGCGAGTACCTGTAGCAGACCAGATCGGGGCCAAATCTGACTGCATCAGAACGAAAAAGCCGGCACTCAGAGCCGGCTTTTTACTAAGACAGCGATGTTTACCGCTGGCCCAACATCTTTTCTTTCAAATCCTGCTGGGCAGGCTTATCAGACAGCCAGATGCCAAACAGCGCTTTCTTGAACGCCAGGCCACCCAAGGTGTCCTTGTGCTTGCCATTCTTCAGCACTTTTACGCCCTCACCAGGCAGGTACACCAGATCAAAGACATCACCTTCCTTGATCTCTTCCTGGAACACGCCCATGAACTGATTGACGTCGTTCTGGATCGCCGCCATGTCGCCCTCAGTGGAGGCTTTGAAGCCTTCCAGGGTAGCTTCTGTCATCCGCTCACTGGTGATCATACCGGAGATGATGTGCAGGGTGATGGCCTGGGGCTCGTCGGCTTTAATGATGGCCTGGCCATCATTAATGGTTTCAGGCACGTACAGACCGCCCACGTACAGATCCATGAACCACTTCGAACGCGTACCCGCGCCGTTGAGCTTCAGCTCAGTATCCATGGCTGAGTAGGTGTCCGGTACATCCACACCTTCCACGGTCAGTGCTGAGGCCGGGGCCGACAGAGCAGCAGCCATGACCAGCGACATAAAACCGGTTGAGAGAGTCGTCTTCATAGTCCTTTCCTTTTGATCGTTATTATTGATTCGTTTCATTCGTCCACCAGGTTTCGACACCCTTATCCCCGCCCGGTCCGCGCATTCTAGCAACGACAGAGGGCGGTCTTACGAAACGTGGTTCTCATTTGCGGCGATACTGAAACGTAAAAACCGGCAGGGTTGCCCCAGCCGGTTTAACGTAGAACGATCAAAAAGAGATTACTTGAACAGCAGGTTTCCGGACAGGCCTTCTTTTTCCAGAATTTCACGAAGGCGACGTAACGCCTCCACCTGAATCTGCCGGACCCGCTCCCGGGTCAGCCCAATTTCCTGTCCAACCTCTTCCAGCGTACTCACCGGATAGCCCCGCAGGCCAAACCGACGCGACAGGACTTCCTGCTGTTTATCACTGAGTAGATCAATCCACTTCTCAAGGCAGGAGCACATGTTGTTGTCCTGCAGCAGATCGGCCGGGTCCGAGGCACCTTCGTCGGCAACCGTGTCGAGCAGAGACTTTTCCCCGCCCGTACCAATCGGTGTATCCATGGACGCTACGCGCTCATTGAGTCCGAGCATGCGTTTCACGTCGGCGACCGGCTTATCCACCAAGCGCGCGATTTCCTCGGCCGAGGGCTCATGATCCAGCTTCTGGGTCAGCTCTCGCGCGGCACGCAGGTACAGGTTCAGCTCTTTGACCACGTGAATCGGCAGGCGAATGGTGCGGGTCTGGTTCATGATGGCCCGCTCAATGGTCTGTCGGATCCACCAGGTGGCGTAGGTCGAGAAGCGGAAACCGCGCTCCGGATCGAACTTCTCCACGGCCCTGATCAGCCCGAGGTTGCCCTCTTCAATCAGATCCAACAGCGTCAGGCCACGGTTAACGTAGCGCCGCGCAATCTTCACCACCAGGCGCAAATTGCTTTCAATCATGCGCTTGCGGCCGGATTCCTCGCCCTTGCGTGCCAGCCGGGCGAAATACACTTCTTCTTCCGGTGTCAGTAGGGGGGAAAAGCCAATTTCATTGAGGTAAAGCTGAGTGGCGTCCAGCTGTTTCTGGCTGGTGAAATAACGCCCCTGGGTAGGAATGTCTTCGCTATCGGAACGGTCACTACCGGCCGACGTTTTCTCCACCTTCTCTTCTGCAAGCAATTGATCTTCGGACTCATCCTCGTCCACGACACGATCAACAATCATATCTTCCTGGTCTGCTGACATTTTTCTTGCCCCGCCTCTCAATCATCCTGGATGTTCGTTCGGTCTTTCTTGTTATTGCGAACGTTCTTGGTACTGCTTCTTTTCTTCTTCAGGACATCTGCTGGTTGGCCGGTCACAGTGGTGACCGTTGTTGTTTTTAGTGGTTTGTCTGTCAGTGCCGGAGGATCAGGAGCGACAGCATCCGGGCCGTCTGCTCATTAGCGTCTTGGGAGGTAGTGGGAGGGATCAACCGGGTTGCCATTTTTTCGAATTTCAAAATGCAACATGGGTCGTTCGGTGCCACTGCTACCAAGCTCTGCGATCACTTGACCGGCTTTAACGTCCTCCCCTTCCTGCACCAGAATCTTCCGGTTGTGTGCGTATGCGCTCAAATAGTGCTCATTGTGATTCACGATAATCAGGTTGCCATAACCAAGCAAACCGTTGCCGGCGTAGACCACATTTCCATGCGCTGCTGCTCTCACAGCATCTCCGGCTTTCCCGGCAATATCAATACCTTTGTTGACTTTTCCGGATGATGAATATCCAGCAATTACGGTGCCAACATGCGGCCAACGCCAGTCTACGCGGGCCACCGTCTGGCTCTGGGACTTCAATGGAGCCCCTTTCTTTGGTGTCCGAGTTACCGTCGGCTTGGTTGCCGGCCGAGCTGATGCAGAGGCCCGGGGTTTGCTCGACGAGGCCTTTGGTTTACTGGCCGCAACCTTAGTCTGGCTGCTGGATGTTACCGTTCCGCGTAAGTCGAGCCGCAACACCTGGCCTGCTTTCAGATTCCAGGGCGGTGCCAGTCCGTTAGCGTCACCCAGTTCGCGATAGTCACGGCCATAGCGCCAGGCAATGCCATAAAGCGTCTCACCCGGTTGCACCACATGACGCCCCCAGTACACCGGCGGGTTATAAATGTCATCACGGTAGAGTGCGGAGGTGTTACAGCCGGAGAGGAGCGCTACAAATAGGAGGATGGCCGCCGACACTGACCGCTTGCTGAGACGTTTTGGCGCACAACGGGAGGCCTGGGCACCGGAAGGGAACCGCGGGGAAGCCGGCCAGGCGGCATTGATTAACCCACGAAAAAATCTCACAAGAATAAAAACGACCCAGTTATAAATAATCCGTATAACGCATACGGCGTGCCAAACAACTTTCTAAAGTTTTATGAGTAACTTGCTAATATATTGCACAATTCAATCTGGAATCCAAGTTACTGACTGACCACATCTGTTACCGGGGGGAACAGTCAAAATGTGCATCAGGTAACACTTTGAAGATTCTTCCAAAGTGAACCGCACACTAACCGTTACGTTGATGGCGCCCACCGCCCCACTCGACGGCCAGCACCAATAAAAAGCCCGCCAGCGCCACCAGCAACGCGAAAGCCACCTGCGGATCCTGTCCGGTTATATCCGCAAAGGTGAACGGACTGACACTCGCTTCATTCAGCGGCACCTGTTCACCGGCACTGTTGGACCGCCAGCTAAGGGTCTGTTTCCAGGGCCATACTTTGTTCAACGCCCCAATCATGAAGCCTGTAAGCACAGCCAGGACTACATCGTGAAAATGATGAAACGCCCAGGTAATTACCCGTGCGATGGAAAGCAGGCCCAGCACACACCCGACCAGGAACAACGCCAGCAGCGTGATATTGGCGGACTGGATGGCCTCTAGAACCGGTGCGTACATGCCAATAATGACCAGGATGAAGCTCCCGGAAATGCCCGGCAAAATCATTGCACAGATGGCCAGCGCACCGGCCAGAAGGAAAGTCAGGGACGATGGCGCTGGTTGCACTGCGGATAAGGTGGATATCCACCACGCCACTGCAATGCCAGCAACCAAGGGCAAGCATAGGAAAGCTTTGTATTGCCGGACCTGACGACCCACGTGCCAGACCGAGGCAACAATCAGCCCGAAAAAGAAACTCCAGATCAAAATGGGGTACGTGACCAGAACGTAACTGATCAGGGATGCCAACGTGAGGATACTGGTCAGAACCCCAGCCAGCAGACACACCAGGAAAGTGCCATCACAGGCTCGCCAGAATGCCTGTACCCGGCCCCGAAACAGATCACGCACGACCGCACCGGGCACCGCGTTGATGGCCTCAAGCAGGCGAAAATAAATACCCGTAATAAAGGCAATGGTACCACCGGATACACCGGGCACTATGTCCGCAGCGCCCATGGCCATACCCCGGACAAATACCGCGGCCGGATGGTGTTGGCGCTCACCCTCGGAACTGGTTTGGTCGCTGCCGGTCACCGGACTACCCCGCCGAGCAGCGGTACGAAATGCACAGGTTCCAGTTCCTTGTGGTCAAACCGGTCGCCCCGGCGGGTCACTTCCACCAGAATCTGGTTTTCCTCTCCCACAGGGGCGATCAGCACGCCGCCGTCCCGCAGCTGCATTAACAGCTCCTGAGGTATCTCGACCGGGGCTGCAGTGACAATGATGCCATCGAACGGACCACGGTCTGGCCACCCCATGCCGCCGTCCGCGTGCTTCAGGAGCACGTTACGGGCATGAAGCTGGCGCAACCGGTCACGAGCCCGATCCTGCAAGGGCTTGATTCGTTCAACACTGTAGATTTCATCAAAAAGCCGAGCGAGCACAGCGGTCTGATAGCCGGAACCGGTGCCCAGCTCAAGCACCCGCTCAGGTTCGTGCGCCAGCATCAGCTCGGTCATACGGGCCACAATGTAGGGTTGGGATAGGGTCTGGCCATAGCCGATGGGCAGGGATGTATCCTCATAGGCGCGGTGAGAAAGCGCCTCATCCAGGAAAATATGGCGGGGAACTTCGCCGAGGACATCAAGCACTCGATCCGACTCAATGCCGGCCTCTCGAAGACGCTGCACAAGGCGCATTCGGGTGCGCCGGGACGTCATCCCAATGCCCTGAAGTTGAGCGGTCATGCTTCGGCCTCCCCGGAATCGCCCAGCCCCTCGACCCAATCCCGAAGGGAGGCCAGTGCGTCGTGTCGGGTCATGTCGATATGCACCGGCGTGATGGACACATAGCCTTCGCGCACGGCGTGAAAATCGGTACCCGGGCCGGCATCCCCACCGGCGCCGGCGGCGCCAATCCAGAAGCGTTCCTTGCCCCGCGGACAGGTCATGGGAACAGCGCCCTCAGCCCGCTCACGACGACCCAGACGGGTAACCCGAAAGCCATTCAGTTCTTCCCAAGGCAGGTCGGGCACGTTCACATTCAGGATCGAACGCGGGCCAAGCACCAAGGGCCGTCTGCTCTCGAGCAGACGGCGCACTACAAGCGCAGCGGTTTCGTAATGGAAATGGCCGTTGTTCACCAGTGACACGGCAATTGCCGGCAGCCCCAGGTGACGGCCCTCGGTAGCGGCGGCCACAGTACCGGAATAGATAATGTCGTCACCGAGGTTGGCGTGGGTATTAATCCCCGAGACAACCCGATCGAACGGCTGGCTGAACAACCCGTTGACCGCCAGGTGTACGGAGTCAGTGGGAGTACCATCCACGGAACGAAAACCGTTGGGATGCTGTTCAACCGTTAACGGCCGGTTCAGGGTCAGGGAATTACTGGCCCCGCTATGGTCCCTATCCGGAGCCACGACTTCCAGATCACCAAGGCCCTTCAAGCCCTCGAACAGGGCAACCAATCCTGGTGAGTGAACGCCGTCATCGTTGGACAACAGAATACGCACTGTGTTCTCCGCTAGCCTTGTTGTTTGTTATGGCGGCCGAGGCTCATGTCCTCAAGCTCGAATACATCATTCAGCAGTGTGGTGGCGTACTGGCCGGGTGCCAGCGAAAACTCAAGCTGGAGACTGCCGTCATCCTGCCAGTGCCACGCCAGCTCATCGGGCAAAACTGCCAGGGCACGCCGCTCAGGTTTCATTCGGGTGGTCGAGAATACCCGGACGAGATCCGGCGCCTGCTCGACCACCCGGCGCTCCAACTCGCCCTGTCCCCCTTCGGCAACAGTCCCGCCATCACCCCATAGCGGTCCCGTTGGTACCGAGTCACCCTCAGAAAAACCAGGCTCACCGTCCATTGCCGTGAGCCAGCTACCCTCAGATACCCGGTGGGCAAGCACCTCATTGAACAGCCACGAACGTGCCGCCGAAAAGTACAATACGTTTTTCGAGGCCTCTCTGCCAGCGCGGTTTTTGCCTTTGCGACCGCGGCCACCAGAACGGGACCGGCTGTCCATGGCGGACGGATCCATCGCAGCGGCCTGATCCAGATTGCCACCACCATGACCAAAGCGCTGAGGACCAAAATAATTGGGCGCCCCCTGCCCTTTTAGCCGATCCAACGCCTCATCAATCTCGTCGCGGGCTCCAACCACATCCCGCAGGACGATGACAAACCGGTTGCCCTGATGATCACCGCGACGCAGCTTGCGGCTGGAGCGACATGCCGACAACACTTGCCAGCGCTCGGCCACGCTTGCAATAAACTCGGAATCTGCTGATGCCTTGCCTGGGCGGTAGAGGCTGAACCACTGGCTGGTCACCGCATGACGGTCCTTGAGGCCACAAAAGCCAACATCAAACGACCGACAGCCGGCAAGCAAGGCCAGGTCCCGCGCCACGAACTCGGTGTTGTCGCCGGTTTTGCGAAGCCGCAGATACAGATGCTCACCGTCCCCGGAAATGTCTTCGGGCGACGCCTCTGGGGGTACTCCCTGCAGATCCTCATCCACCTGGAAGTCTTCAGGACAGGATTTCAACTGACCCCGGGCGATTCGTCCACCAGCAGAGGTCGGCCAATCCAGACGCCAGCGACTCGTGGATTCGTCGTTGTTACTCACGAGGACACTGGCTCCAGCAGACACGCGGCCTGGCAAGCAATACCCTCACCGCGGCCAGTGAAGCCCAGCTTTTCGGTGGTGGTGGCTTTCACACTCACACGACTCGCCGGAATACCGAGATCCTCAGCGATGTTCAGGCGCATAGCCTCGATGTGCGGCGCCATTTTTGGCGCTTGGGCGATGATGGTGCTGTCGATATTGATCACACCATAGCCCTCTTCCCGCACCCTCTGCATGACACGGCGCAACAGATCGCGACTGTCGGCGCCGGCCCATTCGTCGCTGGTGTCCGGAAACAGGTGCCCGATATCCCCCAGAGCAACGGCACCCAGCAGGGCATCCGCCAGCGCGTGCAGAAGCACGTCGCCATCCGAGTGCGCCTTCAGCCCCTGACTGTGGGGAATAGACACCCCGCCAAGAATAACTGAATCGCCTGGACCAAAGGCGTGGACGTCAAAGCCCTGACCAATACGCATAACCTACTCCGGGAAACGAGAAAATTCAGAAACGGCTGAGAATAAAACCAGCAAGATCCAGATCCGCAGGAACCGTGACCTTGATGTTGTCAGGCCGGCCTTCAACCAGTACCGGCATGGTACCGGAAAACTCCATGGCAGAGGACTCATCCGTGATCGGTAACCCAGCCTCCAGGGCTTTTTCGAGCGCAGCCACCAGCGACGAATAGCGAAACATCTGCGGTGTTAGCGCCCGCCACAGCGGGCGCCGGTCCACGGTCTCCTGAACTTCCGGATTCTCACCCGGGCCCGCTTTCTTCAGCGTGTCCGCAACCGGCGCCGCCAACAGTCCGCCAACCGGGTGGTCGGACAGGGTGTCGATAAGCCTGCTCAGATCCTCACCATGCACGCACGGCCGCGCCGCATCGTGCACCAGAACCCAGTCATCGTCCCCAGCCTGGCCAGCCAACGCACGCAGCGCCGCCAACACCGAATCCGCGCGCTCGGCACCGCCCAGGCACGTCTGAATACGCTCATCCTGACTGGACTCGGTAGTCGGCCACCAGTGGTCCGTGGGATTCAAGGGAACCATACAGCCGGCAAATTGGGCAGCATTCAGCACACGTGAGAGGGTGATATCGAGAATAAAACGGGAATCAATACGAAGGTACTGCTTGGGGCATTCAGCCTGCATTCGCTGGCCAATCCCAGCAGCAGGAACAATAAGCCAGAGGTTGGATTCAGTCATGGGGCGCCCGTACAAGGTCGGAAGATCGGCGAGGCTGCCTTTTCCGGGAATGTCTGCGGCCATGGATGGCCACAGTCAAGCGCACATGGATGTGCTCGTAGCGGTTCCCGGGAAAGGTAGCCTCGTCGATCTATACTCCGAAGAAGGAGCTTAGTTCTCTACGACAAGAAAGAAGGTTTCGTCTTCGCGAATCAAACCAAGGTTCATTCTGGCTCTTTCCTCCACCGCGCTCTGCTCATTACGCAGGTTACGAACCTCCGCGTAGAGACGCTCGTTACGGGTCGCCAGGTCGGAGTTCTCCTCACGCTGCTCAGCAATAGACTTTTCCAGCGCCCAGACCTGCGCAAAGCTGCCCTCCCCGACCCACAGGCGCACCTGCAGCAGGAGTATCAGCACAATCATTGTGGTCCAGAGCAACTTCATTGCCGAGCCCGTTCCGGATTAACCGATTAAAAAGTAAACGACGTTTGCCGAGTATAGACCTTGGAGTAGATTAACAACAACTTCTTCTAACCGCTTGTGTAAAAAGGCCATCTCGCCTGGATTTTCTTCCAGAGCGGGATGGCCTTAATCACTTTGTGGCCACAATCATAAAGATTGTGGTTCAAAATGGAAGGATGGGCTTCAGCCCTGGCCCTTGATTTCGCTCAGACCACGGTACGGTGCCTTGCCTTCAAGCTCTTCTTCGATACGCAGCAGCTGGTTGTACTTGGCAACGCGATCAGAACGGCACAGTGAGCCGGTCTTGATCTGGCCGGCACAGGTCGCAACCGCGAGATCGGCAATAGTGGTGTCCTCGGTTTCGCCAGAGCGATGCGAGATAACGGCGGTGTAGCCGGCATCCTGTGCCATCTTGATGGCATCCAGGGTTTCACTCAGGCTACCAATCTGGTTGAACTTGATCAGGATGGAGTTACCCACGCTCTTCTCAATGCCTTCCTTGAGGATGCGGGTGTTGGTCACAAACAGATCGTCGCCCACCAGCTGCACCTTGCTGCCCAGCTTATCAGTCAGCACTTTCCAGCCGTCCCAGTCGCTTTCGTCCATGCCGTCTTCGATGGACACAATCGGGAAGCGCTCGCACAGGCCAGCCAGGTAATCGGCGAAACCTGCAGAATCGAAGCTCTTGCCCTCGCCGGACAACTGGTACTGACCGTCCTTATAGAACTCGGACGACGCACAGTCCAGAGCCAGGGTTACGTCGGTGCCCAGCGCGTAGCCGGCCTTCTCAACCGCTTCCTTGATAACTGCCAGAGCAGCTTCGTTGGACGGCAGGTTCGGAGCAAAACCACCTTCATCACCCACGGCAGTGTTCAGGCCCTGGGCCTTGAGCACCTTCTTCAGGCTGTGGAAGATTTCAGCACCGATGCGCAGTGCTTCAGCGAAGCTCTTGGCGGCCACTGGCTGCACCATGAATTCCTGGATATCAACGTTGTTGTCGGCGTGCTCGCCACCGTTGAGGATGTTCATCATCGGGACCGGCATGCTGAACTTGCCAGAGGTGCCGTTCAGGTCGGCAATGTGGGCGTACAGAGGCTTGCCCAGAGACTCGGCTGCAGCCTTGGCGGCTGCCAGGGATACAGCCAGGATGGCGTTGGCGCCAAGATTGGCCTTGTTGTCGGTGCCATCAAGTTCCAGCATCAGGTTATCGAGGCCACGCTGGTCCGCAGCATCCTTACCCAAAAGGGCATCACGAATCTTGCTGTTTACCGCATCAACCGCCTTGCGAACACCCTTACCCAGGTAACGGGAGGCGTCCTGGTCACGCAGTTCCAGCGCTTCGCGGGACCCGGTAGAGGCACCGGAAGGCGCACAGGCGCGGCCCAGGGTGCCATCTTCGAGGATTACGTCGGCTTCAACGGTCGGGTTGCCGCGGGAGTCGAGCACTTCGCGCGCCTTGATGTTGGCAATCTTGGTCATTGTGATGCATCTCCAAAGTTTTCAGGTAATCAAAGAGGGACGAAACGAAGAACACCGCCAATCAGGCGGTGTCGATAGGTTTAAAGCTTTTGACGAGGTCATCCACGGCCTTGACCCGTGCCAGAAACGGTTCCAGCTGGCTCAGACGCAGGGCACAGGGGCCGTCGCATTTGGCCTGGTCCGGATCCGGATGAGCCTCCAGAAACAATCCGGCCAGCCCCTGGGACATGCCGGCAAGCGCCAGATCCGTCACCTGGGCGCGACGGCCACCGGCGGAGTCCGCACGACCGCCCGGCATCTGCAGGGCGTGGGTCACGTCAAAGAGCACCGGTACATCCATCTGCTTCATGATGCCGAAGCCCAGCATGTCGACCACCAGGTTGTTGTAGCCGAAGCTGCTGCCCCGCTCGCACAGGATCAGCTTGTCGTTACCGGCTTCCTCACACTTGGTGATGATGTGCTTCATTTCCTGGGGCGCCAGGAACTGGGCTTTCTTGATATTAATAACCGCGCCGGTTTTCGCCATGGCGACTACCAGATCGGTCTGTCGGCTCAGGAAAGCCGGCAACTGGATAACGTCACACACTTCTGCTGCCGGTGCAGCCTGGGCAGGCTCGTGGACATCAGAAATGATCGGCACACCGAACTTGCTCTTGATGTCGGCCAGAATCTGCAGGCCCTCATCCAGACCGGGACCACGGAACGAATTCACCGACGACCGGTTGGCCTTGTCGAACGATGCCTTGAAGACATAAGGAATTCCCAGCTTGCCACAAGCTTCAACGTAGGCCTCGGCCACTTCAAAGGCCAGCTCCCGGGATTCCAACACATTCATGCCGCCAAACAGCACGAACGGACGATCGTTGGCAACTTCGATATCCGAAACGTTCACAGTGTGCCGCGCCATGATCAGTCTCCCTGTTTGCGAGCCAGTGCCGCTGAAACAAAGCCCTTGAACAACGGATGGCCGTCACGAGGCGTCGAGGTGAACTCGGGGTGGAACTGACACGCCACAAACCAGGGATGGTCAGCCACTTCCACCACTTCCACCAGCTTGTCATCGGAGGACTTGCCGGAAATCCGCAGGCCCGCTTCCTTGAGCTTGGGCAGGAAATGGTTGTTCACTTCGTAGCGATGACGATGACGCTCGCGAATGGTCTTGCGGCCATAGCAATTGGCGATGGTGCTGCCTTCGGTCAGCACGCAATCCTGGGCACCCAGGCGCATGGTGCCACCCAGGTCAGAATCGTCGGTACGCTCTTCCTTCTCGCCGCTGGCGTCCAGCCATTCGGTGATCAGACCAACAACCGGCTCCGGAGTATGGGCGCGGAACTCGGTGCTGTGCGCATCCTTCAGGCCCGCAACATTGCGCGCGTATTCGATAACGGCCACCTGCATACCCAGGCAGATGCCCAGATACGGCACCCGGTTCTCACGGGCGAACTGCACTGTACGGATCTTGCCTTCGACACCGCGCTCGCCAAAGCCACCGGGCACCAGAATCGCGTCGGCACTCTCGAGTGCGCCGGTGCCGTCCCGCTCGATGTCTTCGGAATCGATGTAGTTGATATTGACCTTGGTGCGAGTCTTGATGCCGGCGTGAAGCAGGGATTCGATCAACGACTTGTAAGCGTCGAGCAGCTCCATGTACTTGCCGACCATGGCGATGGTTACCTCGCCCTCCGGATTCAGCAAGGATTCGACAACGTTGTCCCACTCGCTCAGGTTGGCGGCGCGGGCATCCAGGTTAAAGCGCTCGATGACCAGCTGGTCCAGACCGTGCTCGTGCAGCATACGCGGAATGGCGTAAATGGACTTGGCGTCCTGCAGCGGGATAACTGCACGCTCTTCCACGTTGGTAAACAGGGCGATCTTACGACGGGAGCTGGCATCCACCTCGTGCTCGGAACGGCACAGGAGAATGTCCGGCTGCAAGCCGATGGAGCGCATTTCCTTGACGGAATGCTGGGTCGGCTTGGTTTTGATCTCACCGGCGGTGGCGATGTAGGGCACCAGGGTCAGGTGCATGAACAGCGCACGCTGGGCACCGACTTCCACCTTCAGCTGACGGCAGGCTTCGAGGAACGGCAGAGATTCGATGTCACCCACGGTCCCGCCTACTTCGATCAGGGCCACATCGGCACCGGCAGCGCCTTCGACCACACGACGCTTGATCTCGTCGGTGATGTGAGGAATGACCTGCACGGTACCGCCGAGATAATCGCCACGGCGTTCTTTACGAATGACTTCTTCGTAGACGCGACCGGTGGTGAAGTTGTTGCGACGGGTCATGGGCGTGCGGATAAACCGCTCGTAGTGTCCCAGGTCCAGGTCCGTTTCCGCGCCGTCGTCGGTGACAAATACCTCACCGTGCTGGAACGGGCTCATGGTGCCGGGGTCCACGTTGATGTACGGGTCCAGCTTGAGAATAGTGACCTTCAGGCCGCGTGCCTCGAGGATCGCAGCCAGTGAGGCTGATGCGATACCTTTCCCCAAGGAGGACACGACACCGCCGGTGACGAAAATATAACGCGTCATGCAGATTCCATGATTGTCTGGTTCGGTGAAGGAGGGAGATTGTCATCTCAAGATGGGACGCCAGACTACCAGAAACCCCCCACTGACTCAATCACCTTCCCGCTTCACGATGAGCCGCCAGCCAGCGGCAGGAGCGCTTCCCGAGTATTGGCCCGAACACCACAGATCGCCTACGGCAATGAGCTCGGCATCATCCCCTGAACCCGCAAAAACCAACGGAAGACGGGCCCGCTCCCAGGGCGGAACAGCCTGTTCCTGGAGCCAGTTTTTCAGGGATTTCGAGTGCCCGTCCAGGTGCATCCGGATGCGTTCACCCCCTTGCCTCGTAGATACCCGTATTGGCGGCAACACCGATTCCGGGTTAGCGGCGGACTCCAGGGCAAGCGTCCAGCCTCCCCACACTATGGATTGCCCAGACAATATCTCCTGAGGCGAAACCGGATTTTCCCCTTGCTCCGGCACCAGGTGAATCCGGCCCTGAAACCGACGCAAGCTGAAACCCTCACCCCGCAACTCGGGCTCACGGTCTGGACCGGCTTCCAGCAACTCATGCAGCACCTGCTGCCAGCCCGAGATCGCAGGCGGCTCAAAACCCTGCCGGCCAATCCACCAGCGCACCAGATTGGTCTGTTCAGCCACCGTCAGCGCCCGCAAAGCTGGCACCGACAAGCGACCCCCGGCATCAGCCACCTCGGCGCACTGGAGTTCCGCCAGCCGGTCATTCAGAAACGCACTATCCGCGCAGGCGCCGGCACTGTGCCGAAGCCTCTGGCTCAGATTCGGCCAGCGGGCTTTCAGGCCCGGCAGCATGCTGTGGCGAAGGTAATTGCGATCGTAGCCCTGATCGGTATTGCTCGGATCGTCCACCCAATCGAGTGACACCTGGCGCGCCCAACGCTCAAGCTCTGCCCGCTCCAGATCCAGCCAGGGTCGGACTAGCTGACCGGCACCCAGCGCCCGGCTGCGGGGCATACCGGCCAATCCGGCAACGCCGCTGCCACGTAACAGCCGAAACAAAACCGTTTCCGCCTGGTCGTCAGCGTGATGTGCCATCAGCAACAGGTCGCCCGGTTCCAGAACCTGCTCAAACACCGAATAGCGCGCCTTGCGCGCAGCTTCTTCAATACCGCCTACATCACCACTCTCGCCACTTACCTTGTCGGTCTGCACCGACACCCGACGGGAGACAAAATGCACGCCCAGCCGATCGCACAACCCACGGCACAGGGCTTCGCTGTCACTGGCATTTGATTGCAACTGGTGATTAACGTGGATAGCGCCAACCGGAACCCGGGCAGCGTGGCAATGGGCGACCACATGGAGCAGCAAGACGGAATCCAGGCCACCACTGACGGCGACCCACAGGCGGGCGTGTTCGGGAAGTGACCTGACCGGAGCACACAGGGCGTCCGGCCAGGCAACGCCGTTCTCGGGCTTAGCGCCCGGTGTCATAGCGGGTCAGCCGCTCATAGCGGCGTGCGACCAGTTCGTCCTTGGGCAGGCGGGACAGCTCAGACACGCCCTTGGCCAGAATGTCTTTCAGGGATTGCGCCATCTTGTCCGGATTCCGGTGTGCACCACCCAAGGGCTCCTGGATGACGTTGTCCGCCAGCCCCAGGTCCTTGAGCCGGTCAGCCGTTACACCCATGGCTTCTGCAGCCTGGGCGGCAAACTCGGCACTCTTCCAGAGAATGGAGGCACAACCTTCCGGTGAAATGACAGCGTAGGTGGAGTACTGCAGCATGTTCAGCTGATCGCACACACCAATAGCCAGGGCGCCACCAGAGCCACCCTCGCCAATGACGGTGGAGATGATCGGAGTTTTCAGCCGTGACATCACCGCCAGGTTGAACGCAATGGCTTCACTCTGCCCACGCTCTTCGGCACCGATGCCAGGATAGGCACCCGGAGTGTCGATGAAAGTGAGGATTGGCATATTGAACCGCTCGGCCATTTCCATCAGGCGCAGGGCCTTACGGTAGCCTTCCGGTCGCGGCATGCCGAAATTGCGCTTGACCTTGTCCCGCACTTCCCGGCCTTTCTGATGACCGATCACCATGACCGGCTTATCGTCCAGGCGGGCGGTGCCGCCCACGATGGCCAGATCGTCAGCGTAGCGACGATCGCCGTGCAGCTCGTCAAAATCCTCGAACATCGATTCGATGTAATCAAGGGTATAGGGTCGGCGCGGATGGCGTGCCAGACGCGCAACGTCCCACGGCTTGAGATCCGAGAAAATACTCTCGGTCAGGCTGACGCTCTTCTTCTTCAGCCGGGTGATCTCATCGCTGATGTTAATGTCGGTGTCGTTGCCGACCATGCGAAGCTCTTCAATCTTGGCTTCCAGGTCGGCAATGGGCTGTTCGAAATCCAGATAATTAGGGTTCATGATGTTCCATCATTTGATTGCCAGGTGGAGAAACACTCCGCCAAACCAGAATTTGGGACAAAGATAGCAGCGCCCGCAACACGGCTAAAGCGGACATTGGTATGAGTCCGCATTCTGACAAAACCGTAATTTATCAATATGTCAGCCGTATCAGCGCCCAGAACCTTGCCGGACTCATTCAATCATAGACCAGTTCCACAGAGTGGTCGCCCACCAGGTACCGAAGCTCCAGCAACAGGTTATCGTCTGGCTGCACACGCCAGGAATCACCCAGCTCGATACGGGTCTTGGCCTCGTCGCTGCTGTATTCGATCCAGACCGGGCTGCCTTCACAGCGGAACGGCCTCAGGGTGCTGTCCAGCTTCTCCAGCAAGCCGTTCTGCAGCTGATCCGAACGCAAGGCCAGCTTCAACCCCCGGCTGAACTGCTGACGTGCACTGCCCACGTCCATCACCGAACTCACCCGCATTTTCATCTGCCCGGAGTAATCGTCGTGGCTGACCTGCCCTTCCACCACGATCACCTGATCCGACTGCAGCAATTCGCGGTTCTCGAAAAAGGCCTCCGAGAACAGGGTAGCCTCGATGCGGGCGCTCCGGTCATCCAGCGTGATGAAGCACATGGTGGAACCCGTCCGGGTCTTCATGGTGCGCTGGGCCACCACCAGCCCCGCCACTCGCTGCGGTGACTTGTTAGGCTTGAGGTCAGCAATGGAGGAGCGCACGAAACGGCGCACCTCTTTCTCGTATTCGTCAAACGGGTGCCCGGTAAGATACAGGCCCAGGGTGTCTTTTTCCCCTTTCAGCCGCTGCTTTTCGGGCCATTCCCGGACACCGGCAACGTCGGCGTAAACATCTTCGCCTTCACCACCCTCCAGCATCTCGCCGAACATATCGGTCATGCCCACGGATTCGTTCCGGGACTGTTGGCCGGCCTGCTGAACGGCCTTGTCGATACTGGCCATCAACTGGGCCCGGCTGGCGCCTAGTTTGTCCATGGCGCCGGAGCGGATCAGTGCTTCCATGGCCCGCTTGTTGACCTTTTTCAGATCAATGCGACGGCAGAAATCGAAGATGTCCTGGTAAGGCTCGCCGTCACCGCGGCCTTCAACCACGCTCTGGATCGGCCCTTCACCCAGGCCCTTAATGGCGCCCAGGCCGTAAACGATCTGGCCCTCGTCGTTCACCGTAAAGGTGAAATCCGAGCGGCTGACGTCCGGGACCAGCAGGTCCAGCTTCATGTTTCGGCACTCTTCCACCAGCGTGACCACCTTGTCGGTGTTCTGCATATCGGCGGTAAGTACCGCAGCCATGAATTCGGCCGGGTAATGGGCTTTCAGCCACAGGGTCTGGTAGGACACCAGGGCGTAGGCGGCGGAGTGAGATTTGTTGAAACCGTAACCGGCGAACTTCTCAACCAGGTCGAAGATGTTCTCCGCGAGGGTGGCATCAATGCCATTCTGTTTACAGCCCTCAAGAAAGAACTCTTTCTGCTTGGCCATTTCCTCGGGTTTTTTCTTACCCATGGCACGACGCAGCATGTCGGCGTTACCCAGGCTGTACCCCGCCATCACCTGGGCAATCTGCATGACCTGCTCCTGGTACAGGATGACCCCATAAGTGGGCTCAAGCACCGGTTTCAGGCCTTCGTACTGGTAATCCGGATGCGGGAAGGACATAGGCTGGCGACCATGCTTCCGGTCGATGAAGTCATCAACCATGCCCGACTGCAGCGGACCCGGACGGAACAGGGCCACCAGGGCGATCATGTCTTCCAGGGAGTCCGGCTGCAGGCGCCGGATCAGGTCTTTCATCCCTCGGGATTCCAGCTGGAATACCGCAGTGGTCTCGGCCTTCTTGAGCATGTCGAAGGAGGGAACATCGTCGAGGGGAATCTCGTTGATATCCAGCTCCGTCAGCCCACGCTGTTGCCGGCGCGGGTTGATCATGTTCAGGGCCCACTTGATGATTGTCAGCGTACGCAGGCCCAGGAAGTCGAACTTGACCAGGCCGGCGTCTTCCACGTCGCCCTTGTCGAACTGGGTAACCAGGCTGCCGCCCTCGTCATCGCAGTACAGCGGCGAGAAATCGGTGATCTTGGTGGGTGCGATCACCACGCCGCCGGCGTGCTTACCGGCGTTCCGGCAGATACCCTCGAGCTTGAGCGCCATCTCCCAGATTTCCTGGGCTTCCTCGTCCTGCTCGAGGAACTCTTTCAGCTGGGGCTCCTGCTCTATCGCCTTTTCCAGGGTCATGCCCGGCTCAAACGGGATTAGCTTGGACAGTTTATCCGCCAGGCCGTAAGACTTGCCCTGCACCCGCGCCACATCGCGCACCACCGCCTTGGCCGCCATGGTGCCGAAGGTGATGATCTGGGAGACCGCTTCCCGGCCGTACTTCTGGGCCGTGTATTCAATGACCCGGTCCCGGCCTTCCATGCAGAAGTCGACGTCGAAGTCGGGCATGGATACCCGTTCCGGGTTCAGGAATCGCTCGAACAGCAGGTCGTATTCCAATGGGTCGAGATCAGTGATCAACTGGGCGTAAGCCACCAGCGAACCGGCACCGGAACCTCGGCCCGGCCCAACCGGCACGCCGTTGTTCTTGGCCCACTTGATGAAGTCCATCACGATCAGGAAGTAACCCGGGAACCCCATCTGGATGATGATATCCAGCTCGAAGTTCAGGCGCTTGTAGTAGGCGGCCCGCTTCTCATCGTACTCCGGATCGTCCTTGCTCAGGGTCTTGGCAAGCCGCTCCTCCAGACCTTCTTCGGAGACTTTGCGGAAGTAGTCGTCCATGGTCATCCCGTCGGGGATGGGATAGTTCGGCAGGAAGTACTCACCCATGCGCACCTTCACCGAGCACCGGCGGGCGATCTCCACGGTGTTCTCAATGGCCTCGGGGATGTCGGAGAACAGCTCGATCATGTCCTCGGCACTGCGCAGGTACTGCTGATCGCTGAACCGGCGATCCCGACGCGGATCATCCAGAGTCCGGCTCTCCCCGATGCAAACCCGGGCTTCGTGGGCTTCGAAATCCTCAGCCGTGAGGAAGTGCACGTCGTTGGTGGCTACCACCGGCAGGCCCAGTTCCTGAGCCAGTTCGACACTCAGATGCAGGCAGTCTTCGTCGCCGTCCCGGCCGGTTCGTTGCAACTCCAGGTAACAGGCACCCGGGTACAGCTTCATCCAATAGGCCGCTCGCTCGCGGGCCAGCTCCGGCTTCTCGGCCATCAGGGCCTTGCCGATGTCGCCCATCTTGGCGCCGGACAGCATGATCAAACCATCAGGGCGCTCTTCCAGCCATTTGCGCTGGATGATGGGCTTGCCGAAACGCTGACCTTCGGTGTACCCGAGGGATATGATTTCGGTCAGATTCAGGTAACCGTCATTATTCCGGGCCAGCAGTGTCAGCCGGAAGGGGTTGTTCGGTTCATCGGGATTTTCCAGCCAGAGGTCCGCCCCCATGATGGGCTTGACCCCGGCGCCGGTTGCGGCCTTGTAGAAGCGAACCAGCGAGCACATGTTGGACTGGTCGGTAAGGCCGACCGCGGGCATGCCCAGTTCGGCCACACGACCGATCAGGGGTTTGACCCGGACCAGTCCGTCGACCATGGAGTATTCGGAGTGCACGCGGAGGTGTACAAAAGTCTGCGCCATAACGTCGGGCAATTCCTGCTGATAAATTCTGTTTGGGCCCGGCGGTTAACCGCCGATCAAGGCCCGGATGTCTGCTTCTGTCTGGGGCCCGAACCGGGCCTCCAGCAGATCCCCGTCGGGGTTAACAATAAAGGTGGCCGGCAGGGCCACGGGGGTCTGCCAGCCTAATTTCTGCCCGGGATCTTCCGCCAGCATGGTGTACTCGATTCCCATGCGCTCGCCCAGGCGCTTCAGTTCTTCGCCATGCACGCCGTCAAAATTGACGCCGAGAACGGCAATGTCTGGAGCCTTATCCAGTTCATTCAGTTCCGGGATTTCCTCCAGACAGGGCTTGCACCACTCAGCCCAGTAATTGACCAGCACCCACTGGCCGCGAAGCATATCCCAGTTCATCTTTGGCCCGTCGGCCCGCTCCAGCTCAATCTTCTCACAACCGGCCAACGCCAAGACCAGGAAGAACAGCCCAACATGGGCCATCCGGGGGAAAAAGCTCCGGTTTGCAGGGTACTGCACGAGAAAACCTCCTGTTAGACTACGGGCCACTTAAACAACGGCATCCATTCAGACGGACGATCAGGCCAGAACATGACAGAACCCACCCGGATTTTCCATAACCCGCGCTGCTCGAAATCGCGACAGACCCTTGAACTGCTTACCGACCGGGGCATTGAGCCGGAAATCGTACGCTACCTGGACACACCACCCACAGTGGCTGAACTGGCGGACATCCTGACGGCACTTGATTGCGAACCCCGGGCACTGATGCGCACCAAGGAAAAGGAATACCGGGAACTTGGGCTCGACAACCCCGGACTGAGCCGCGATCAGCTGATTGCAGCCATGGTAGCCACCCCCAAACTGATCGAGCGCCCCATTGTACTCGCGAATGGCAAGGTCGCGGTAGGCCGACCACCGGAAAACGTACTGTCCATTCTGTAATTCCGGCCGCAAGCCGGAAACCTCACGTTCATTCCTTAGCCCAGGACATTAACCATGGCTGAACAATCGCCTTACATCCTGATTCTGTATTACAGCCGGAACGGCCAGACCGCCGAACTGGCTACCCAGATCGGCCGGGGTGTGGCCCGGGTCAGTGGGATCGAAGCCCGAATCAGGACCGTTCCACCTGTGTCGCCGGCAACGGAGGCATCGCTGCCGCCCGTGCCCGATAGCGGCGCACCCTATGCCAGCAAAGCAGATCTGGCTGAGTGTGCCGGCCTGGCTCTGGGCAGCCCCACCCGCTTTGGCAACATGGCAGCGCCGCTGAAACATTTCCTCGACACCACCGGTGATCTCTGGCTCAGTGGCACCCTGTCCGGCAAGCCTGCCGGCGCTTTCACCTCGACCGGCAGCCTCCATGGCGGCCAGGAAAGCACCTTGCTGACCATGATGATTCCGCTGCTGCACCACGGCATGGTGCTGTGCGGCCTGCCCTACACCGAAAAGGCGCTGGGCGAGACTGAGACTGGCGGCACGCCTTATGGCCCCAGTCACTGGGCCGGTACCGGGGAGCAACTACCGATCAGCGAGCACGAAAAATCATTGTGCCAGGCCTTAGGTGAACGGCTTGCCCGGTTCGCGCTGAAACTGTCAGCCTGATACAGCCGGGGCCAATGCCCGTATTTCATTTGAACACTTATTTTGGGAAATACACTATGCTGCACAATCCGAAGGCCCAGAAAACGGCGCGCCTGACCATATTGCTCTACGTGGCGGTTCTGGCAACGCTGCTGGCCACCACTTTTTACCCGGCACCCGTGGAAGGCGTATCCATTCCGTTGGTGCTGGCTGTGAAGCTGCTGCCCCTTCTTGCCTTTGCGGTTCCGGTATTCCGTGGCCATAACCGCGGCTACATCTGGATGGCGTTCGTGATCATTTTCTACTTTACTCAGGCCGTGGTTACCGCCTGGTTGAGTGAGGGCGACATTGGCCCGGTTATCCTGACCGTGCTGACCTTCTTGCTGTTTACTGTCGCCATGGTGCACCTGAAGGTCAACCGCCCGGTCGCAGGCTGACTGCCACCGCAATGCTCCTGACTGCGAGACCCTATGTCCGATACCAAGTCGCCAGAACACGCCAACCTGCCGACGGCGCCGGCTCGAAGCATCCTGACTCTCAGGGATGTGTGCACGGCGTTGGTCACTAGCGGGGAAATCAGTCAGGGCGACGCCGAGCGTGTGCTCACCGCCAATCTCGGCGCCACATCCGGCAAAGGCCAGGATGCCAAACGACACCCTCTGGAACTGGTGGCGATAGCCGCGCTTACCAGCCGGAAAACCAATCGTACCCTGGATCTCGACCGGCTGACCCAGTGGCTTGCGGACTGGGCCGGACAACCCTACTTCCATATTGATCCACTGAAGATTGATGTCTCCGCCATCGCCAAGGTAATGTCGTACGCCTTCGCGCAACGGCACGGCATCCTGGCAGTGGAAATTAGCCCGGACGAGGTGTGGATTGCCAGCTCGGAGCCGTTTAAATCGGACTGGGAAGGCAACCTGAAACAGGCCATGCGGAAAGACATCCGCCGGGTCGTTGCCAACCCGGAGGACATCCGCCGCTACACGGTCGAGTTCTACCAGCTGGCGAATTCCGTCAGCAAGGCCGGCGGCGGACAATCGTCAGCCTCGGTTGGCAGCAACAACTTCGAGCAACTGCTGGACCTGGGTACCAGCGAAAATCCCGACGCCAACGACCAGCATGTGGTCAAGATCGTCGACTGGCTGCTCCAGTACGCCTTTGACCAGCGCGCCTCGGACATTCACATAGAACCACGACGGACGGTTACCCAAATGCGTTTCCGGATCGACGGGGTGCTGCACAATGTCTACGAGTTTCCCGAACATGTGGGCGTTGCCGTCACCAGCCGTCTGAAAATTCTCGGACGCCTGAATGTGGCCGAGAAACGGCGGCCACAGGACGGCCGGATCAAAACCCGCAAACCGGACAACCGGGAAGTGGAACTGCGCCTGGCCACCATGCCCACGGCCTTTGGCGAAAAGATGGTGATGCGGATCTTTGACCCGGATGTGCTGCTGAAATCCTATGAGCAATTGGGCTTCGGCAAGGACGACCGCCAACGCTGGCAAACCATCACCTCCCAGGCCCACGGCATTGTCTTGGTAACCGGCCCGACAGGCTCGGGCAAGACCACCACCCTGTACTCAACCTTGAAGCAGATCGCATCGCCGGAGCTGAATGTCTGCACCATCGAAGACCCGATCGAGATGGTGGAGCCCGCCTTCAACCAGATGCAGGTCCAGACCAACATCGATCTGACGTTCGCCGCCGGCGTGCGGGCACTGTTGAGGCAGGACCCGGACATCATCATGATCGGTGAAATCCGCGACCTGGAGACCGCCGAAATGGCCGTTCAGGCCGCCCTCACCGGCCATCTTGTGCTGTCCACCCTGCACACCAATGACGCGCCCAGCGCAATCACCCGCCTGATGGAACTGGGCATTCCGCCCTACCTGATCCGGGCGACTGTTCTGGGGGTTATGGCCCAGCGTCTGGCGCGCACGCTCTGCCCCCATTGCAAGACACCGGGGCCGGCGGATGAGCAGGCCTGGCAGGCCCTGACCCGGCCCTGGAAGGCACCGGTGCCGAAACAGTTTTACCAGCCCGTTGGCTGCCTGGAATGCCGGAACACCGGCTACATGGGACGCGCGGGTGTCTACGAGATCATGAGCCTGTCTGGCAATCTGACCCGGCAGATCACCGAGCGCTGCGAACTGGAACAGCTGCGGCTGGACGCCTACAAGGAAGGGATGAAGTCACTAAGGCTGGGTGGCGCCCAGAAAGTCGCCGCGGGACTGACCACGGTGGAAGAGATCCTGCGGGTGACACCGGAAAGCCAGCGCTAATCCCCGGCGTTTCAGGCGCCGGGCCGCATACCACACTGTTCCAGCAAGGCCTGCCAGCTCTCGGTATGGCGCGCCATGGCGGCATCCAGCTCAAGCCACAGGCTGTCGTCCGCCACCTGAGACAGATGCTTGCGATACCAACGGGCAAACTTGGGCGGCATCACCGCCCTTTGTCGCTCCGCCATCATCGCCAATGGTTCGATCAGCTCAACCCGGGCCCGGCTAAGATCACTCATATAGGGCTGTATCTTTTCGATATAAACGCTGAAGAACATGCTCTGGACAATCTCTGACTGATTGTTGGGCTTACCCTTGAGACACAGCGGACGTTGCTGGATTCGCTGCTGCAGCAACGCGGTGGCGTCATTCAGTCGGGTTTTAACCAATGCGGCACTGTTGATCAGCTGGCCGGCCCGGTATTCCGCCTGCCAGCGTTGCTGGACCGCACCGGCAAACTCCAGCGAACTATCCAGTGCATTCTCCTCCAGCGCTTCTTTTCCCGCCAGCAGCGCGCCCACGACCTGATTCATCCGATCACTGTCACGGGCCAAATTTGCCACCGGATTGCCCTCGCTCTGAACCGGATAATAGCCCTTGGCCAGGGTAAACAGGGTCTCGATCTCCTCGACGCCCCAGGTGGCGTTCCAGAGTGCAATCGGCAGGGTTTCCCGTTTGCTGGCAATGGCTTCGTTCAGCACCTCCACCAGATCTTCGTCTTCGGTTTCCGGGATACAGTCCTGGGCTGCGCGAATAAAGCGCAGCTCATAGCGCAGCCGGTTCAGCGGCTGCATAACCTTGCCCATCACCGAGTTCTTCTCACCCACTACGAACTGCAATTCACAACCGTAGAGCGACAGGAAATCGAGCATGCCCAACTCAAGCTCGGGCATGGTCAGTACGCGATCACGGCGGCGGGGAATTTGGGTGGGTAAATCGATAGCGGAAAGCCCCGGCTCTGTTTCCAGAACCCGGGCTACCCGTTCGACGTATTCGTCCATCATCGGACGGGCTTCAGAGAAGGGATTGCAGGCGCTCAGTACCACCATCAACAGGCCCGGAACGCACAATCTGATCCATCCTGTACCGGGCATGAACATCTCCTGATGGGTTACGCCAAGGGCGGATTACCGCTTTCTAAGCAGGGTATCCACCTCCGAAAAGGTGCGGGCGACAAAGCGACCAGTGTCCGGCAGGTCGCCATCGCGAACCAGCCAGGCGGTCTGCATTCCAGCCGTTTCCGCCGCCTCCAGTTCCGCCTCTACGTCGGACAGGAACAACACCGTGGACGGCTCTACCCCTAGCTCACCGAGGATGGCGTGGTAAGACCCGGCTTCTTTCTTGCCGCCGACCCGGGTATCGAAATAGCCGGAGAAGTACGGCGTGAAGTCGCCCGCCGTGGTATGGCCGAAAATCAGCTGCTGGGCTTTGACCGATCCGGAAGAATATACGAACAGACGCAGGCCCCGATCATGCCAGCGCTGCAGGTAATCGGCGGCGTCATCGTAGATGTGGCCCTTGAGCACGCCCTGCTGATAACCCTGCTCCCAGATCAGGCCCTGGAGCGTCTTAAGCAGCGTTTCCTTGCGATCCTCACGAATCCAGCCCTGAAGGGTATCGATCAGGCCATCAATATCGTCACGGTCAACGCCAGCGGTGGTCGCCACTGCATCCAGCTGCTCTGCCACCAGCGGGTTGTCCCGGTGCTGGGCCCGAACAAAGTCAGCCAGGTGCTCGCTGGCATACGGAAACAGGACATCGTGAACGAAGGAAATCGAACTGGTGGTGCCTTCGATATCGGTCAAAACTACCCGAATCATTCGACCGCTCCCGCCAGAGCTTCGTAGCGGGGCAACCGTCCGGCGATGTCTTCGCCAGTGAAGTCCGCAACCCAGCCTTCCGGATTGGTAAACAGGCGAACGCAGGTAAACGCCGGTTCCGGCCCCATATCGAACCAGTGCCGGGTGCCATTGGGCACGCTGATCAGATCGTTCTTCTGACACAGTACCGCCAGCACCTGGTCACCAAAGTGCAGATAGAACAGCCCCTGCCCTCGAACAAAGAACCGTACCTCGTCTTCGCTGTGGGTATGCTCATCCAGGAATTTCTGGCGAAACGCCTCTTTCTGCGGGTTGTCCGAATTCAGGCTGATTACGTCCGCAGTCTGGAAGCCGTTCTCAGCTTTCAGGGTCGAGATTTCATCCTGGTAAGCCGCCAGAATGTC
This sequence comes from Marinobacter sediminum, assembly GCF_016820575.1. Classification (GTDB taxonomy): domain Bacteria; phylum Pseudomonadota; class Gammaproteobacteria; order Pseudomonadales; family Oleiphilaceae; genus Marinobacter; species Marinobacter sediminum. The sequence continues at coordinate 1,430,798 of NZ_JAEMQH010000002.1, forward strand.
TTCTGGGGAGGCATCCGCCGGCAGGTCACGGGTCGGCCACTGTTCAAAGCGCACACCGTGCTGAGCCAGCAGGTCGCGAATTTCCGAAGGGTTGTGGGTTACCGTATGGGCCGTCGCTGGCTGGCTTTGATCAAAAACACTCAAGGTAGTCATGGGCGAACCCTCATGGTTTCAAGCTCACATTCAAACAAAAATTCGAAGGCTTCGACATGGCGCAGGCAATCGGCCATGGTTTTGCCCCAGGTGTAGAGGCCGTGACCGCGAATCAGGTACCCGGGCTGGTCCCGATGGGCGCTGAACCAGGCTTTGGTGTCACCGGCCAGGGCGTCAATATCCTGGGTATTGTCGAACACCGGCACGGACAACACCGACTCATGGGTATCGACGCCGCTGAACGCCTTTTGCAACTCGTAACCCTCCAGCACCAACGGCTCGCCCGCTGCCAACAGACGGCTCAGCACCGTGGCCTTGACCGAATGGGTGTGCAGCACGGCGCCAACCTCCGGGAAAACCTCGTACAGCACCGTGTGCAGACGGGTTTCGGCGGACGACCGACAATTGCTCTGCACCGGCTGACCGGCCAGATCCACCACCATGACGTCGCCCGCGCCCAACTGCCCCTTGTGGCGCCCGGATACAGTGATCGCGATGTGCTGGTCATCAATGCGCGCGGAATAGTTACTGCTGGTGGCCGGTGACCAGCCTCGCTGGTACAGGAATCGACCGGCCTCGACGATCTCGTCGGCCGCGATGGCATATCGGGTTACATCAAACACGGATTCTCCCTCAGGGTCTGACGCCCCTTTCGAGGCGTTCGCGTGGGGACATTATAGGGATGGTGAAGCGGCCCGCAAATGGTGGCGCGCGGCAATCAGATCGGCGACCACGGAGATGGCAATCTCAGCGGGCGTCTTACTGGGAATGCTGACACCAATAGGGGCGCGCAGCCGGTCCAGCGCCTGTTGATCCAGGCCCAATGAGGCCAGCCGAGCACGGCGGGCGTCTGACGTTCTCTGGGACCCCATAGCGCCGACATAGAATGCGGGCGTCGTCAGCGCCGCCAGCAGGCCCATGTCATCAATGCGCGGATCGTGCGCCAGTGCGAGCACCCCGGACCAGGGATCAGCGAAGTGCTGGACCACCAGATCGTCCGGCAACTTCCGGTTCAGCGGTATATGGGGATAACCCCAGCCTTCGGCAAAGGCATCCCGGGGCTCACAGATTGTCACTTCGAAATCGGCCGCCTCGGCAAACTCGGCGACATAGCGGGCAACCTCACCGGCGCCGATCAGCAACAGCCGACACTCAGGCTGCAGTACCTGCTCCAGGCATTCGCCATCGAAGTTTACTGACGAACCGGGCTGACCCACCGCCGGCTCAAGCTCCGGGGACGAATCCAAACGGACCCGCCGCAATACTGGCTCACGGCGATCCAGCGCCGACGCCAGGGCAGCAACGTGCTCAGCCGCTTCAGCGCTTTGCAGTGGCTCCACCAATAACCGGATCCGGCCACCGCAGGGGAGCTGAAAGTTATCGCGATCGTCGTCGGTGATGCCATAGTCAATGAGCACCGGCTTTGCCGGCCCATCGCTGACGGTTCGGCCCAGCAAGTCCTCTTCCAGACAGCCACCTGACACCGACCCACTCCAGCGTCCGGACTCGCTGACCGCCAGCCAGGAACCCACCGGTCTTGGCGACGAGCCCCAGGTTTCGACAATGGTACAGAGCCAGACTCGCTCCCGCTCACCTACACCTTCTCCCTCGCTCTCTCCCAAACCGAGCCAGCGAGCAACATCATGAATGACCGAGGAATGGCCGGAGGTTAGTGAGCGCTTGTTCGACATATCAGACATCCGCCGTTAAAGGCAGGGAGCGCTGGCGCTGCCCTGTGAGTGCAAACAGTGCGTTGCCCAGAGCAGGAATCACCGGCGGTACACCAGGCTCACCTACACCGGTCGGCGCCGCCTCGCTGTCAACGATATCCACCGTCACCTCCGGGCGTTCGTACTGACGCATCAGCCGGTAGTCGTGGAAATTGCTCTGCTGGACCTCGCCCTGTTCCAACGTAATCTCGCCATACAGGGCAGCGGTCAAGCCGAACAGGATGCCGCCCTCAATCTGGTCCTCGACGATTCTGGGATTCACCACCTGGCCGCAGTCAACGGCACAGGCGACCCGATAGACGCGGATCTCACCATGCTCGATGCCGGCTTCGACCACCTGGGCAACGTGCGTGCCAAAGCTCCGGAACAGGGCAATACCTCGAGCCCGTCCCTCGGCCAAAGGTTCGCCCCAGCCCGCCAATCTGGCGGCACGGTCGAGGACCTCCCGGTGCCGTGGCTCATCCGCCAGCAGTTTCCGGCGGAACTGGTAGGGATCCTCACCCGCCTCGTGGGCAAGCTCGTCCATGAAGGTTTCAACCGCAAAGCCATTGTGGGAGAAGCCAACGGACCGCCACCAAGTCACCGGCACACCTGGATCGGTGTGGGTATGACGGATATCGATGTTACCCACGCCGTAGGGGTATTCGATTGCGCCTTCGATGGCGGACATGTCCCTGGGCGTGGCGATACCTTCGAACATCAACCCGGCGGAGCCCAGGCTGTTGTACAGGAATTTGGGAGCCCAGGGATACTGGGCGGGCGCGGCGTTGCGCACGTACCAGTCGAGAATCTGGGGGCCGACAATCTGATGGTGCCAACCGGTCAGTTTGCCGTCTGCCAGCGAAGCTTTCATCCGGTGCAGCATGGCCGGCCGGAACAGGTCGTGACGGGTATCTTCCTCCCGAGACCAGATCACCTTGACCGGCTTGCCAATCTTGAAGGAAACGGCGGCCGCCTCCTCAATGAAATCCTGGGTCAGCCGACGCCCGAATCCGCCACCAAGAAACGTGGTGTGGATAGTGACGTCGCCGGGGGAGAGATCGGTCACCCGAGCCACGGCAATCTGGCCCAAATCGGGGGCCTGAGTCGGCGCCCAAACCTCGGCACGATCGCCCTGGTACCAGGCCGTTGCATTCATCGGCTCCAGGGTCGCGTGGGCAAGGTATGGTTGCGCGTATTCGGCAGAAAAAACGGTCGACGCCGCTTTACTGGCGTCATCAAAATCGCCTTCACTGCGCTCGGACTCGCCCGGGTCTTCATCGGCGGCCTTACGGTATCCCTCAAACACGTCACTGGTGGACAATGACAAGGCATCGGAAAAATCCCAGCTGACACTCAGTGCAGTCTGGGCTTTCCGTGCCCGCCAGTATTTGTCAGCGACAACGGCGACACCTCGCTCAATCTCGACCACATCGACAACGCCGGGCATGGCCCGGACTTCGTCGCCGTTGAAGCTACGGACACGGCCGCCATAACGGGGTGATCGAGTCACCACGGCGTAAACCTGCCCCGGCAATTCCACATCGATACCATACTCGGCGGTGCCGGTGGACTTGGCCCGGGCGTCCAATCGGTTGCCTTGCTTGCCAATAAGCTTCCATTCACTGCGCGGCTTGAGCGCAACTTCGCCCCGTATCACTTCCTTGGACGCCAGCTCTACCAACTGGCCGTAGCGCAGGGAATCAATCCCATTCGGATGTAGCACATGGCCGTCTCGAACCGTGCAGGCCTCGGCTTCTACCTTCCAGATTCGAGCCGCAGCCAATTTCAGCATCTCCCGGGCCGAGGCACCGGCGGTACGCAGCGGCTCCCAGCTAGTGGCAATACTGGTACTGCCTCCGGTGAGCTGCAGTTTGTACAGAGGGTTACGGTATTCCGGTGCCGCCGGCGCAAACCGTGGCGTGATGGCGGCAGGCGCCACCTCCAGTTCTTCGGCAATCAGGGTGGTGAGTCCGGTGTAAGTGCCCTGCCCCATCTCTACCCGAGCCAGGGTGAAGTAGATTTCATCATCCTGGGTCAGCTCAAGCCAGGCATCGGGCTTCCACTCACCGGTTTCGGGCTCATAACCGGTCTGGATGCCCGCACACCCCGGCAAGGACAGAGACAACATCAAGCCGCCAGACGCACCGGCGCCTGCTTTCAGAAACGCGCGTCGATTCATGGTCATGTCACGCGCCCTCCTGCTGGTCCGGGCGCGAACCTGCCGCCACCGACTCGACCGCAGCGATGATGCGGGAATAGGTACCGCAACGGCAGATGTTGCCAGTCATCGCGTTGACGATGTCATTCCGGCTCGGCGATGGGTTGCTGGCCAGCAGATGGGCAGCACTCATGATCTGCCCGGACTGGCAATAACCGCACTGGGGCACACCCTGCTCAATCCAGGCTGCCTGCAGCGCGTGCAGGCGATCCTGGTCGCCCAGGCCTTCTATCGTGGTGACCTGAGCCCCAGCAGCCAGCTCAACGGGAGTTGAGCAGGAACGCACTGGCTGACCATTGAGATGCACCGTGCAAGCGCCACATAGCCCGGCACCGCATCCAAATTTGGTGCCCTTCAACCCCAGTTCATCCCGAATCACCCACAACAGGGGGGTATCTCCCTCCACGTCAAGCTTACGCTCTACGCCATTGACCGTCAGGCTCACCGCCATGTTCCTACTCTCCCTTACACGCTCCCGGCTTATCCAGGCGCACAATGTTGTTGTTTAATTATCCCGGGTGCGTCCGAAACGAACCGGTTACTTAACGACGTCCTCGCCTTCCTTGTTGACCCAGATTTTGCGGTCACCGCCTTTCATCTGGCCGTTGGTGTCCCATACTTCGCGGTTCTCGGTAGCGCTTTCCAGCTCGCCGTTGTCATTCCAGATAACCCGATCCTGACAGCCGGCCAGTGCGGCCACAGCAAACATCATCAATACCAGTTTCTTCACCTTGCATACCTCTCAGGGGTCATTTGAGTAATCATCGATGGGGGGCGAAGCGACTATCGCCGGCTATGAAGCTCACGGTTGTGCTGCTTGTCTCGATCGCCCTTGCGAACCATGACATAGACAGCGCCTGTGCCACCATGGTGTTTCTGGGCCGAATGAAAGGCCATGACATCGTCCAGCTCCGGCAGCCACTTGGCCAGGTAACTTTTCAGCTGAGCAATGCCATCGGGATTTCGCTCGCCTTTGCCGTGCAGAATGATAACCGAGCGCAGACCGTAGCGAACGCAGTCGCCAATAAAGCCAAACACTTCCCGCCTGGCCTGCTCAACGGTCATCCTGTGCAGATCCAGCCGTGCCTCAATGGGGTACTGTCCCAACCGCAGCTTGCGAAAGACACCATGTTGGATGCCGGGGCGTTGCCAGGTAAGAACGTCGTGGGCCGTCAGCGGCTCCACCATATCGGACGTTAATGGGTTGCTGTCCTTGACGGCCTTGGCCACGGCGGCACGCTGGCGCTCCAAATGGCCAGGAGTGAGATCCCTGGGCGTCTGGACTTCCGCACGGTTGGGCTTCTTGATCCGCCGGACATCTTTCATTTCTTCAAGAAAGCTCAGGCGTTCTTCTTTAGTCGTCATGGTAGTGCTACTAATACCTAATGAATTCGGAAACTTTACCACCCGCTCCGCTTCCCATAAAGAATCGTCGCGCGGCCTCAACTTTTCCTTCAAACTCTTGCCGCTCGGCATACGTTCAGTGAACTACACTGGAAACGGAAACATCACTGAAGCAAAGGCTCCCTGACATGGCAGCAGCAAATCCGGACAGCGCCCGACCACAGAATACACGCGCCATCATGACGTTTCTCCGGGAGCATGCCCCCTTCTCCAGCATGGACGATACCCACCTCGCCCATTTCGCCGAGCATGCGACCCTGCGTTTCTATGCCGATGGCGATGAAGTCATTTCGCCGGACGACGGCGTCATTAAACGATTTTACGTGGTCAAGCAGGGACGGATTCGCGGTGAACGTCACAACGCCAAAGATGACCGAACCGACACTACGTTTGAGATCAGCCTGGGCGAGTGCTTCCCCCTGGCCGCGCTGATCGGTGAACGGCCCACCAGGACCCTGCACCGGGCCGCCGGCGACACCTTCTGCCTGAGCATCGAACAAGACGCCTTTATCACCCTGTTTTCCGCCAGCGACCCGTTCCGGGACTTCTGCCTGCGCGGCGTTAGCAGCCTGCTTGATCAGGTAAACCAGCGCATCCAGTCCAGCGCCATGGCGTCCATCGGGTCCAGCAATTCCCTGGATACACCACTGGAACGCTATGCGCTCAGAAACCCCATCGTCTGCTCACCCGATCTGCCGGTCGAAAAGGCGGTGGCGCGAATGCATGAAAACAGCGTCGGCAGCATTATTGTCACCGATGACAACCGGCACCCCACCGGCATTTTCACGCTCCGGGATCTTCGCACCCTGATCGCCGAGCACAAGGCGCCATTGGATGCACCCATCCGCCAGGTGATGACTCAGGATCCTATCTGTCTGCCGGCCCACGCCGATGCCTTCGAAGCGGCGATGCTGATGGCGGAGCATCATTTTGCCCACCTGTGCGTGGTGGACGACGAACACTGCCTGATCGGCGTGGTGTCTGAGCGCGACTTGTTCTCCCTCCAGCGGGTCGATCTGGTCAATCTGGCCCGCACCATCGGCACCGCCACCCATTTGCGTACCCTGGTCAGTCTGCGGGCCGACGTCTCCCGCCTGGTCGATGCCATGTTGGCGCACGGCGCCGACTCAGGCCAGGTGGTGAAGATCATCACCACACTCAACGACGTAACCGTTCGCCGTGTGCTGGAACTGAACATCAAGAAAAACGACCCGGGCATTCCCTTCACCTGGTTGACCTTCGGCAGCGAGGGGCGCCAGGAACAGACGCTGCTGACCGACCAGGACAATGGCATCCTGTTCGAGACACCGGAGGGGATGACAGAGGATCAGGTACGGGAGAAGCTGCTGCCGTTCGCGCAGACCGTCAACCAGGAACTGGCCGAGTGCGGATTCACCCTGTGCAAGGGTAACATCATGGCCAGCAACCCCAAGCTGTGCCTGAGCGACAACGAGTGGGACGACTGGTTTATCCGGTTTATCGATGCCTCAACACCCCAGAATCTGGTCTACTCCTCGATCTTCCTGGACATGCGAGCAGTGTTCGGACCGACCAAACCGTTGGAGGAGTTGCTGGACAAGGTGCTGTCGCGCATCCGAAAGAACGCCCTGTTCCAAAAAATGCTGGCTGGTAACGCCTTCCAGCGGAAACCGCCCCTGACCATGTTCCGAAACTTTCGCTACGTGACCGACGGCAACAAGCAGGCCCTGGACCTGAAGCGTCAGGGGTTGGCGCCGTTCGTGGAATCGGTGCGGGTATTTGCCCTGGCCAATGGGGTGGGCACCGCCAACACCCTGGAGCGGATGGACGAGCTGGCCAAGAAAGGCGTTTTCGACCCGAAAGACGCCAATGCCTGGAAAGAAGGCTACAGCCTGATCCAGGCCATTCGCATGCGTTCGCACCAGGAGCTGCTGAATCGCGGCGAGGAACTGACCAACCTGATTGACCCGGACGACCTGAACCCGCTGGACCGTCGCATTTTGAGGGAATCGTTTCGGCAGGCCCAGCGCCTGCAACAGAAGCTGGAATTAACCTATCAACTCTAACCGCAACGCTGGGGGCGGGGCCTGAACCATGCTTGAGCAAATCAAACATTGGCTGGATCGGCGCCGGGGAGGCCGGGGTGGCCATCTCGATCTGGAGAACCTGCCCAACGCGAAAACTCCAGGCGACCAGTTGCTGTCCGATTGCCGGCTGATTGTCCTGGACCTGGAAACCACCGGCCTGAATGCCGCCAAGGATGAGGTCATCGCCATCGGCGCCGTCGCCATCAGCGGCGGCGCGATCCAGCTCAGCGATCAATTTGACCTGATCCTGAGACGCCCGGAGCTGGACATCACCGAAACGGTGCTGATCCACGGCATCGGCAATGAAGCCCTGACCCAGGGCCATGAAACCGAAGACGCCCTGCTCTATCTGCTGGAATGGATGAACGGCGATCCGGTGCTGGCGTTCCACTCCGCCTTTGACCAGAAGTTTCTCGAGAAAACCCTCCGTAGCCAACTTGGCTACACCACCAGCCACACCTGGATGGATGTAGCCGACCTGTTACCGGTGTTTTTCCCCAAGGCAAAACCGGGGGGCAAAGGCCTCGATCACTGGAGCGATTTTTTCGGCCTGGAGGCCAGCGCCCGTCACAATGCCGCAGCCGATGCCCTGGTGACCGCAGAACTGACGCTGGTGGCGCTGAACCGGGCCAAAAAACACGATGTGAAGACCCTGCGCCAACTGCACGACAAACTGCACTACCACCGACGCCTCCAAAACATGCATCGATTTTGAAGCCTGCTCAACTTAAGTGGTTAAAAAACCGTCGAGTCTCGGGCAACTGACTGAGAATTAGACCTTTTGCCAATATCCATATACCCCTTTAAGGGTAAAGTCAGAAAGGACGACAAGTCGGAGCTTTACTATATGAATAACAAATGCTCTATCCGGAAAACCCCATATAAAAACCGCTCGTTCGCCAAAACAAAAACACAGGAGTGAACCTATGTCAGGTCATAGCTACGATGCTGAAAACTATTGGAAGGCAAACCTGCGCCTGATTGTCGGAAGCCTGGTCATTTGGGCTCTGGTTTCTTACGGCTTTGCGATTCTGCTTCGCCCCATGCTCGCCGGCATTCCCATCGGCGGAACCGATCTGGGCTTCTGGTTCGCCCAGCAAGGCTCAATCCTTACGTTTATCGCCCTGATTTTTCACTACGCATGGCGCATGAACAAAATCGACGAAAAATTCGGCGTGCATGAGGAGTAAGAACCAATGAGCCAATTTGCCATCAACATTATGTTCGTAGGGGGATCGTTCCTCCTGTACATCCTCATCGCTATCTGGGCCAAGGCCGGTAGCACTAAGGACTTCTATGTCGCCGGCGGCGGCGTGCACCCGATCACCAACGGTATGGCGATCGGCGCCGACTGGATGTCTGCGGCATCGTTCATCTCCATGGCGGGCCTGATTGCCGCCGGTGGTTATGCCAACTCCTCCTTCCTGATGGGCTGGACCGGCGGCTACGTGCTGCTTGCCATGCTGCTGGCTCCTTACCTGCGGAAGTTCGGCAAATTCACCGTACCTGAGTTCATCGGCGACCGTTTCTACAGCAAGAACGCGCGTCTGGTAGCGGTTCTCTGCCTGATCGTGGCATCCGTGACCTACGTTATTGGTCAGATGGCGGGCGCCGGCGTTGCCTTCTCGCGGTTCCTTGAAGTCGACGCCACTCTGGGCCTGATCATTGCCGCAGTTGTGGTCTTCATTTACGCCGTTCTCGGCGGCATGAAGGGCATCACCTATACTCAGGTGGCGCAGTATTGCGTATTGATCATTGCCTACACCATTCCTGCGGTGTTCATCTCGGTACAACTGACCGGCAACCCGATTCCCGGTCTGGGCCTGTTCTCCACTCACGTGGACTCCGGCATGCCGCTGCTCTCCAAACTGAACCAGGTCATCACTGATCTCGGTTTCAACGAGTACACCGCGGACGTAGACAACAAGCTGAACATGGTGCTGTTTACCCTGTCACTGATGATCGGTACTGCAGGTCTGCCCCACGTCATCATTCGCTTCTTCACCGTGCCGAAAGTTGCCGATGCGCGCTGGTCCGCCGGCTGGGCCCTGGTATTCATCGCCCTGCTTTACCTGACCGCGCCGGCTGTTGCTTCCATGGCACGCCTGAACCTGATGACCACCATCTACCCGGATGGCACCGCGGCCGCCCCGATCGAATACGACGAGCGTCCGAATTGGGTTCGGGAATGGGAAGTCACCGGTCTGATCCAGTTCACCGACAAAAACGAAGACGGACGCATCCAGCTGTATAACGACAGCCCGGCGTTTGAATCCGAGGCGCAATCCCGCGGCTGGAAAGGCAACGAGCTGGTGGTCAACCGGGACATCCTGGTACTGGCTAACCCGGAGATTGCCAACCTGCCAGGCTGGGTCATTGGCTTGATCGCAGCCGGTGGTCTGGCCGCGGCCCTGTCCACAGCGGCCGGTCTGTTGCTGGCGATATCGTCGGCGATCAGTCACGACCTGATCAAGGGCTCGATCAACCCCAACATCTCCGAGAAAGGCGAACTGCTGGCAGCGCGGATTTCCATGGCCGTCGCGATCGTGGTGGCCACCTGGCTGGGCGCCAATCCGCCGGGCTTTGCGGCTCAGGTGGTGGCACTGGCGTTCGGTATTGCCGCTGCTTCCCTGTTCCCGGCGCTGATGATGGGTATTTTCTCCAAGCGGGTTAACAACACCGGTGCTATTGCCGGCATGCTGACCGGTCTGGGCTTCACCCTGACGTACATTTTCGTCTACAAGGGGTGGCTGTTCATTCCGGGCACCAACAACCTGGCGGACACCCCGGAAAACTGGGTGCTGGGTATCTCCCCGCTGTCCATCGGTGCGGTTGGTGCAATCGTCAACTTTGCGGTAGCCTTCGTGGTATCCAACGCTACTGAAGAGCCGCCCGTTGAGATTCAGGAGCTGGTTGAGAGCGTCCGTTACCCACGTGGTGCAAGCGGAGCTCAAGACCACTAAGCTACACGCGACCTGATTCAATACTTTGACAGGTTGTACTGGACGGGCTTCCTCGCCGAGGGAGCCCGTTCTTTTTTTGAGGAAACGACTTTATGTTCTGGACCTTTGTCGCCACTGTCTTCTGTGGCCTGGGCGCCGCCGGGATTGCCCTCGGCATTCGTGCCGCCACCCGCAACCACGCCCCCAAGTGGATCATCCCGGCGTTTGCCGGCCTGGGTATGCTTGGTTACCTGATTCATGGTGAGTACACCTGGTACGACCACAAAAAAGACATGCTCCCTGAGGAAGCGGTGGTCGTGGATACTGAAACCGATGGCATCCTCTGGCGCCCCTGGACCTTTGCCTTCCCCTATGTCACGGCTTTCTCCACTGTCGACACCAAGAGCATCAGCCAGGATACGAACAACTCGGACATCGTTCGATTCACGCTTTATCGTTTCGAACAGAAGTTGACGGATGCCATCTCCCATCGGGTCCATATTCTCAACTGCCAATCCCGGGAACTGGTGCCGCTGGGTTCCGATGGCACACCGCGGGTCGATAACATGAAAATGCTCGACACCACGGATCGACTGCTGACAACCGTCTGCACCAGCTGACATGACGATTCCAGAATGCCTGAAACCAAGAGAACCGCGTATCCATGATTAGTGCCTGGCTGCTGGTTTTAATTTCCATCTCCTACATCTCGGTGCTGTTTGTCATTGCCTGGGCCGGCGACAAACACCCCGGCCTTTACCGGCGCAGGCTCGCGCGCACGCACATCTACGCGCTGTCCCTTGCGGTTTATTTCACCTCCTGGACCTTTTACGGCGCGGTTGGCCGCGCCACCCAGGAAGGGCTGGGCTTTCTCCCCATTTACCTTGGCCCCCTGCTGGTGTTCATCTTTGGCGCCCCCTTGCTGCGCCGGATCATCTACATCAGTAAGCGCAACAACAGCACCTCGATAGCCGATTTCATTGCCTCGCGCTATGGCAAGTCCCAATCACTTGCCGCCATGATCGCAACCTTTGCTCTGATTGGCAGCGTTCCCTACATTGCACTGCAGCTTAAAGCCATTTCCATGGGCTTTAACGTACTGTCCGAAACCGGACCGGGTATTCACGTAAGTAGCAGCGCCCCCTGGGCCGACTCGGCCTGGTACATCACGCTGGCACTGGCGGTATTTACCGTGTTGTTCGGCACCCGGCACCTCGAATCCACCGAGCACCACCGGGGCATGATTCAGGCGGTGGCGTTTGAGTCCCTGATCAAGCTGGTGGCGTTCGTGGCCGTGGGCCTGTTCGTTGGCTACGGACTCTACGGCGGCTTTGGTGATCTGCTCGGCCGGGTGCAGGACGCCGACCTGGTTGGCACCCTGACCATGGACGGTGTTGAGGCCCCGGCCTTTATCACCCAGACCCTGGTGGCGATGCTGGCCATCATCTGCCTGCCACGACAATTCCACGTCATGGTGGTCGAAAACACCGATCACCGGGATTTCGAAGTCGCACGCTGGGCTATGCCCATCTACCTGATTATTGCCAGCGCCTTTGTGCTGCCGATTGCCGCCGCTGGCCTGCTGTCGCCCGGGGGCGTGACCGGCAACCCCGACATTCTCATCCTGCAGCTGCCGATCCAGGCTGGAGAGAAATGGCTCGCCATTCTCGCCTTCCTGGGCGGCGGTTCAGCGGCCGCGGCCATGGTGATTGTCTGTTCAGTGGCCATCGCCACTATGGTCAGCAACGAAATCATCATGCCAGCGCTGTTGAAGTTTTTCCGGCCCCGAATGAACCGACGCGCCGACCTCAGCCATCTGTTGTTAAGAATCCGCAGGGTTGCCATTTTTGTGGTGCTGCTGACCGCTTACGGCTTCTACCGCATGGCCAGCGAAGACTACAGCCTGACCGCTTTTGGCCTGTTGTCCTTTGCCGCCGCCGCGCAGTTTGGCCCCGCTCTGGTCGGCGGTATCATCTGGCGCAGGGGTAACTACATGGGTGCGGTCTGGGGGCTGGCACTGGGCTTTTTGATGTGGTGCTATACCCTACTGTTGCCGGCCCTGGCGACTACTGGCTGGATGACCGACACCCTGATCAACCAGGGCCTCTGGGGCCTGGGTTGGACTCGCCCGACGGCACTGTTCGGCTCTGACCTTGACCAGATCAGCCACGGCATCATCTGGAGTCTTGGCATCAACACCCTGGCCTACGTCGCACTGTCGCTGCTGACACGTCAGCGTGTGCGCGAGAAGATCCAGATCGCGTCCTTCTTCCATGACCCACAACCCAGGGCCGAAACGCCTCAGCACCAGAGCTGGCAAGGCGAAATCCTGACCTCGGATCTGCAAGCATTGACTGACCGGTTCATGGGTGAGGAGCGGTCCGAGACTATTTTGCGCAATTACGAACGCCGCAACGCCATTCGTCTGCACCCTCAGCGTCCCGCCTCCAATCACCTGATGAAGTACATTGAGCGTCAACTGGCCTCGGTGATTGGCGCCTCCACGGCGAGGGTGGTCCTGGAATCCACACTGACCGGCCGCGACATGCAGATCGAGGACGTCGTCAGCATTGTCGACGAAGCTTCCCAGGCCATGACCTTCAGCCGGGAGTTGCTGCAATCTGCTATTGAGAACATTCGCCTTGGGGTATCCGTGGTCAACCACCAGCAGCAACTGGTGGTCTGGAACCAACGCTATCTTGAGCTGTTCACCTACCCGAAAGGTTTCGTGCGGGTGGGTCGGCCAGTGGAAGATCTCATGCGCTATAACCTAACCAACGCTAACCTGTCAGCCCGACGCATTGATGAAATCATTGCCGACCGGTGCGGCAGCATGCGTCATGGCCAGCCCATGTCGTACGAGCGCCAACGGCCTGACGGCACTGTAATACGGGTTGATGGCAGCCCCATCCCCGGTGGCGGCTACGTCACCACCTTCCAGGACATCACCGCCATGCGCCGGACCGAACAGGCGCTGAAGGAAACCAACATCTACCTTGAGCAGCGGGTCAAGGAGCGTACCCAGGAACTGCAGGTCATCAACGAGCAGATGTTGAAAGCAAAATCCGTTGCGGAACAGGCGAACCAGAGCAAGACCCGTTTTCTGGCATCGGCAAGCCACGACTTGCTTCAGCCCCTCAACGCTGCGCGATTATTTACCTCGGCGCTGGCCGGAAAGGCTCCAGAGGGCGAAGAAAAAGATCTGGTTGATCACATCGACAGCTCCCTCGGTGCCGCTGAGGAAATCATCAGCACCCTGCTGGACATTTCCAAGCTGGATGCCGGTGCGCTGGAGCCGGACATTGGCGTATTCCCGATTAACGACATCCTGCGCCACCTGGCCACAGATTTCTCGGCGATTGCCAAGGATCAGGGGCTGGAACTGCGTGTAGTACCTAGCACAGCCTGGGTAAGGTCTGACGCCAAACTGTTGCGCCGGGTAGTGCAGAACTTCCTCTCCAACGCCATTCGCTACACCCCAAAGGGCAAGATCCTGCTGGGTTGCCGACGCATGAAAGGCTTTCTCCGGATTGATGTCTGGGATACCGGTCCGGGTATTCCGGAAGACCAGCTGGCGCACATCTTCGAGGAATTCCGCCGTTTCCAGACCGGCCGCGACAAGAAAGGCCTGGGTCTTGGCCTGGCCATCGTGGACCGGATCAGCGGTATGCTCGACCACCCGATCACCGTGCATTCCATTCAGGGTCGTGGCAGCCTGTTCGGCATTACCGTCCCATTGGCGGCACCGGAACAGATACCCGCTGTCGCTCCACAGCCCGCAACCGGATCCCGCCGGGTTTCAAGCCTTGGCGGCCTCCATGTGCTGTGTATCGATAACGACCCCGCCATTCTCCAGGGCATGGTCGCCCTGCTGGGTAACTGGAAGTGCGATGTCACCGCCGCGGAAAGCCTCGATAACGCCACCGACCAGCTCAACGGCCACGCTCCTGAGATTATCCTCGCGGACTACCAGCTGGACGATAACAAAAACGGGCTGGATGCCATGGATAGTCTCAGAGCGGCGTTGAGCGAGAACATCCCGGGAATTCTGATTACCGGTTACATGGCGCCGGAAGTGCGAGAAGACGCCATTGCCAGGGGCTACCATCTGCTCTATAAACCTGTGAAACCCGCTGCACTGCGGGCACTGGTCAACAAGTTGCTGAAGCAGAAACGGTCATGAGCGAATCCAGCTACCGAGGGGACGCCTTTCACAAACTAACGTACCTGGTCATTGACGACTTCGAGAACTTCCGCCTGTCCATGCGACAGGTGCTTCGAGCCTGCGGGGCCGATCAGATCGAACTGGTCCGCAACGCCGAGCAGGCAATCAAATACTGCACTTACAACCATGTGGATGTGGTGCTGTGCGACTACAATCTTGGTGAGGGCAAAAACGGCCAGCATGTGCTTGAGGAGCTGCGCCATAAGAACCTGCTGAGGCGCTCATCGCTGTTTTTGATGGTCACGGCCGAAACCTCCAAACAAATGGTGATGGGGGCACGGGAGCACCAGCCCGACGGCTATCTGACCAAACCGATCAACCGGGCCTTGCTGGAACAGCGTCTGATCACCCTGATTGACCAACGCAAGGCACTGTTGCCGATTAACCGGGAGATCGACCGGGAAAATTACCCGGAAGCCATCTCCCTCTGCCTCCAAGCCCTGCCCCGGAATCCCCGCCATAAGACCTGGCTCTTGAAAACACTGGGTGATCTCTACTTCCGCCTGGGAGATTTAAGCCACGCAGCCAAGGTCTTTGACGACGTGCTGCAACAGCGGGAACTGTCTTGGGCCAGGCTCGGGCGCAGCCAGGTGTTGCTGGCTAATCGCAGCCACGATCAGGCCGTCGCCAATCTCAAGCAGCTGATCGATACCCACCCCGATTACATGGAAGCCTACGACCTGCTCGCCGACGGACTGCGCCAGCAAGGCAAACTGTCTGAAGCACAGCGGGTACTCGAGCAGGCCACCGTGCAATCGCCCAATGCCCTGCTTCGGCAAAAGCAGTTGGCGGAGGTTGCCGAGGCCAACCAGGACATCGACACCGCGGCCGACGCCTGGCGCCGAACTGTATCTCTCGGCACATACTCGATACACGACAGCGCCGACCATTATCTAGCTTTGGGACAGAGCCTGTCGGAACTCAGCGAGGACCAAGACAGTGCTCAGAGCGTCGAACACGCCACTGAGGCCTTAGAAATTCTTGCTTCCATGGAGAAGCGTTTTGCCGACCAGCCGACAGTGGGCCTTCGCAGCCGAATTGTTCAATGCCGAGTGCTGTTTGGACAGGGACAGCACCGAGAAGCAGAGGCACTTCAGAACAGTCTCAAGGCGGAATTCGACAGTAACCCTCTGATCGATCCCGACATCAGCCTGGACTATGCCAAGACCCTATTTCGAATTGGCAGTGACGGTGACGCTAAAGATCTTCTGGGCCGCCTCGCCGAACAGCATAGCGACGAGGCAGAGCTTCTGAAACGTATCGAAGCTCTGATGGATGAGCCGGTCGGGTTCCGCCAAAAACTAAAGGCTCGGAACCTTACCCGTGATGGTATAAAAGCGTTCGAGGCTGGCGACCTCGCAGCCGCAGCCGCAGCGTTTACCGAAGCGCTGGCAGTGGTACCAAACCACACTTCAGTGAACCTCAACCTGGTTCAGGTCTTGCTGAAAATATACGAGGCGGATCCAACCAGTCGCGAACCATTGGAGGAGTGCCAGGCCAGACTGGACCGCCTGCAGGGACTGCCTCAACAACATCGACAACATCGGCGCTATATCGCACTGAGCCAGAAACTGAAGGGATTAACCGCATGACCGATCCCAAAAACACCAGTAACCGGACCAATGACAGCGACCAGAACATCGACTTTTCAATGGTTCTGGCCTCAACCGTCCATGACATGAAAAACTCTCTGGGGATGCTGCTGAACTCGCTGGACGAGCTAAGAACCGAGCATGGCTCCACCTTCGATGGCTCCCCACGATTCAACACCCTGCAGTATGAAGCCGAGCGCATGCACAACGACCTGGTCCAGCTGCTGGGAATCTATCGTCTGGGCGAAAAGAGACTGTCCGCTCACATTGAGGAACATTACCTGCCTGACTTCCTGAACGAGCACATGGCACGCCACGCACCGCTGCTTCAGGGCCTGGGTATAGAAGCGCTAATCGAGGCTGGCGACATCACCGGGTTCTATGATGCCGACCTGTTGACCGGGGTGCTAAACAACACCATCAATAACGCCCTGAGGTACTCCCGAAGCAAGATCCGCCTTACGGCCGAATTACGGGATGGCTATTTGGTATTGGGGGTAGAAGATGACGGCGAGGGTTATCCCGAGAGCATGCAACACTCAGGAACCCTGAGCTTTAAATCCCTGGACTTCAACACCGGCAGTACCAGCCTGGGGCTGTTCTTTGCATCGTCTGTAGCCCAGTTGCACCGGGAGGGTGAGAGGTGCGGATCTATCCGGCTCCATAATGGTGGGCAGCTGGGTGGCGGAGTCTTCGAGATCTGGCTGCCCTAACTAATTTTTGTTCCTCTGAGAGCGAAATCGCTTAACTCTCTCCCAGAAGCAGACCCTGCGTGAGCGTGCTTTGACGTGTAACGTTTCGAGTGGATAAAACAACCAACTGTTTTTTTTGGTAATTTTTTGTAGTATACGCTTGCCTTAAAATGAATGAGAAGTTCAACTATTCACACGGGTTGAGTCAAACACGGAAAATGCATCAACCGGAAAGGAGGCACATTAGTCGACACAAGCCCTGATGCGACACAAGCGAAAGCTCTGATCGTTCATTCGAGGCATCTTATGAAAAAAAATAAAAAGCACCTGTACCTCAACAAAAACGTCTTCACTGCCACCCTGGCGTGCTTTCTTCTGGCACCCGGTTTCACCTCTGCTGCGGATGATTCTGCGACTGCAAGCGCTAACGTCATTGCGCCAATTCAAATCACCAAAACGGCAGACCTTGCTTTCGGCGATTTTGCACCAGGCCTTGGTGGCACCGTAACGGTTGCTACTAACGGTGCTCGAACCGCTACCGGCGTCATACTCTCAACCGGGGGAACAACCCCCACGGCAGCGCGATTTGATGTTGTAGGTCAGTCCAATGCGACCTATTCCATCACATACTCAGGCGATACCCAACTAACAAACACCACCGGAGGCGGAGGCGAAACCATGCTTCTGACTCGTATTAGCGATCTCACTGGCACAGGCACAATTGCAGGCGAAGTCAGCTCGGGGACATTGGGCGTGACCGGAACCCAGTCGATTTATCTGGGAGGCTCTCTCGTGGTTGCCAGTACCCAGGCCTCGGGGAGCTACCAAGGCACCATTACGGTAACCGTGGAATATAATTAAGGCTGACCGACTTCCGGATATGGTGTCGAATGGGCCAATAGCCCGTCCGATATACGACGCCAACGTCCGGGAGTGCAGTTTTTCTCCATTAGAACCGAGGGGTGTGTTCCTGTGAGAATGTATTCTAGTATCAGGCAACGCTGCCTCAGGCTGCCGATTGCACTCGCTCTCGGCTGCGCAGCGATGCTGCCCGGTAATCTTCTCGCACTGGAATTAACCGTCACCCGAACCCAGGATTTATCGTTCGGAAGCTTCGCTGCACTCAGCGGAGGCTCAGTGTCTATCGATACCTTTGGCGGACGGGCGGCCACAGGTTCAATCTGGTTGGCCCCCTCTTTCGGCGGCAGCTCCGCGCTGTTCACTGTGACAGGCGATCCCTCGACGTCATTCGCTGTAATGTTACCAACCAATGGAACTGTCTACCTGACAGGCCCGGGCGTCCCAATGCCGGTTAACAACTTTATCAGTGTCCCGGATGGCGTTGATGGTCAATTGGATCTCTTGGGTACTGGCATAGTACGGGTAGGCGCAACGCTCAACGTCGGTTCAGGGCAAACCCCGGGAGCCTATAGCGGTAGCTTTTTGATTACCGTGGACTACAACTAAATCAAGACCGCTAAGGGCTACCAAACGACGATGATGAATTTATCCCGCTCACGATTTCAACCGCTATGGTGTTTTATTTTCGGGATATTGACCTCAGTCAGCCTGCCCGCACACGCCGATGTTCTTATCTACCCTACTCGTCTCGTCCTGGAAGACGGTAACAGAGCGGCAAAGCTTGAGCTGGTCAATCGCAGCTCCGAGCCTGCCACGTTCCGTATTTTTCTTGTCAATCGACGCATGAACGAATACGGCGAATTCAGCCCTGCGGAGCCTCCACTGCCCGAGGAACGCTTTGCGAGCCAATTGATTCGATACTCCCCCAGGCAAGTCAGGATTGAGCCAGGTGAGTCTCAAACCGTTCGGCTAGCGGTACGAAAACCGGCGAACCTGGACCAGGGGGAATACCGCTCACACCTATTATTTGAGAAACAACCAGACGTTGGGATTTCCTCAAGCGTCGAAAGCATACAAGGAAGTGGTTCCGGTGGTATTGAGGTTCGCCTTCAGGCATTGGTCGGTATATCCATCCCAGTCATCGTCCGCCACGGCAAACTGTCGGCGACGGTGGTTTTATCCAATCTTGGCCTCGAAGCTTCAACGCCTGACGCCAACGTCCTAAGATTTGAGATCGCACGAACCGGTGGCCAATCCATCTATGGCGATATTACCGTCACTCTCAGCAGAGCCCAGGAGGAACAGGTCGTTGCCCGCGCACGAGGCGTTGCTGTGTATTTTCCGAACCCTCTGCGCATTGCCCGGCTCAAACTTCCAAGCGAGATCAGTCCCCTCCAACCGGGTGATCGTTTAACTGTTCGGTTCACCACCCCGGTTGATCAAGGAGAGAGACTACTTGCCGAAGCGGCGTTGCTGATTCCCTGACCTAAGTTTAAAAGGCTGAGCTACCAATGGTTAAACGAAAAGCTCAAGTCCTGTTTGTATTGATGCTGCTCGGTCCATTGTTCTCTGCCAACACCCTTGCGCAAACCGAGGCGGCAGCGTCCCGGGAGTTCCTTTTGCTGGAAGTCAGACTCGATCACCTGATCCTGTCCGAGGCGTTCCCAGCCTATGGCGATTCCCGCCATACGTTCCTGCCGCTAGGATCCCTTGCACAGCTACTTACCCTAGGCATCGAAGTTTCACCGGAGACTGGCACTGCGAATGGCTTCGCTGTATCACCTGACCATCGCTTCGGGCTTGATGCACTGCGCGGACGCGTCAGCTATGGCCCCATCACCGAGGATTTTGACGCGGACTCAATGGTCATCGTAGAACCGGATGACATATACGTTGCCACCACTCTTCTGGAACGCTGGTTTCCAATCCAGCTCGACGTCAATTATGCCCGTCTCAGACTGACGGTGACGGCCTCTGTGTTGCTCCCCCTGCAAGCAAAACTTGATCGCCTACGCCGGCAGAGCGACAGGCCAGCCGGTGCACAGCCGCTATTTTTCGATTATCCAAAACTAGCCCCTTCCTACCAGCTGGCAAGCGTCCCGTTCGTTGACCAGACCTTTTCAACGCAGGTGCTCAACCAAGCCGACCAGAAGGTAATCAGCAACAGGTACTCAGCATTCCTGACATCCGACCTTTTTTACATGGAATCCGCCTTCAGAATCACCAGTGACCGGGAAGACCCGACACCAGATATCCGAGCAACCCTTTCACGCTACCATCCAGACGGTGAGTTGTTAGGTCCACTGTCTGCGACCTCAGTGGTACTCGGTAATTACGGAAGTTTTAGCAATGACAATATCAACAGAGCGGCATCGGGCAACGGCGTGACCATCAGCAACCGCTCGTTAACTGCAGCCAGTGGCTTCGATCAGCAGACACTCGAAGGAGACCTGCCTCCAGGCTGGGACGTTGAGTTGTATTACAACGATGTGTTTGTCGAATTGCAGGTTGCCAACAACGAGGGACGCTATCGATTCGAGAATCTCCCACTGAACTATGGTCGAAACGACTTCCGACTGGTATTCAACGGGCCTCTCGGACAAACCCGTGTCGAGACCCAATCTTTTGACCTGTCGGAATCGTTCGTCCCTGCAGGTCAGTTTAGGTACCGGGTTTCAGAGCACCGGGACGATAGCGGTAATGCACGGTCGACAGTCAATACCGACCTCGGCCTTACTCGACACCTTACTGCTTCAACTGGCTTTATTCGAACGCCATTAAACGGTAAGGAGGCCCAGTATGGCTACAGCAGCCTAAGGATGTTTGGCTCAGGCTGGAGCGGAAGTCTCGGGAGCATAGACCAACTAGGGCAAGGGCACTTGTCCGAGGTCAGTGCCCGAACTCGGCTCTCGGATACGTCGGTAAAATTGAGCCACGCACTACTGAACAATTTTGATAGTGAAATCTACCCCGCCAACGGCGACCCTGTTGTCCGCAGCAGCGCCCTTCGAATTAACGGTACTATGCGCTTACCCGGGAATTGGCATTTACCCTTCAATATCGACAGTTCCAACGAAACTCGGGAATCCGGGAGCAGGCTTGATGTACACGCCGCGCGGGTATCGGCTTATCTGTGGCGGACGGTGGTAACCAACCGCCTGAATTGGCAAGAAACGTTAGGTCCGACCCTGGCCAGCGGCTCAGTAACCGTAAGTCGGCTATTTCGCACCCTGAATTTCCGAAGCCAGTTGGATTATTCCATCCAGCCCGAGCGCCAGCTCACAGCTTACAGCATCAACGGCAGCGTCCCGCTAGCCAATAACTACCGTATAACGGCCGGCCTTAGCCACGAATTCCTAACGCCCAATACTCGCTACAGCGCGGGTTTCAGCAAATCTTCTGGCCAGTTTGGGCTGGCATTTAATGCCAGCTACGACGATAACGACAATTACTTTGTTGGCGCCCAGTTCTTTGTCTCATTGGGCCCGCAGCCCGTCCTCCAAAGATGGATGCCTGACGCGCGTCCGGTCGCCAATACGGGGGCTGCGCTCGTACGGACTTTTCATGACGAAAACAACAATGGAGTACGCGACGATCAGGAAGCAGGATTGTCGGGAATTGGCCTGCTTGTCAATGGCACCAGACACCCCGCCCGGTCAGGGCCGAATGGCCTTGTCTTTATTGAACGACTGCCCCCCCGGCGCTACGCCGCTATTACATTGGATAGTGGCACCCTCTCTGACCCCCTTTGGCTAGCGAGTCACCCCGGTTATCGTGTCCTACCAAGACCTGGTTATTCTGCGGAACTGGAACTACCCGTCATACTAACCAGTGAAATAGACGGCACTATCTATCTTGCCAATGCCGAGGGCGGTCGTGGCGTAGGAGACGTCCAGATTGAATTGGTTGATGGCCGTGGAGAAGTCATTCGAAGCACCAAGTCGGCCTGGGATGGGTTCTATATCCTAGATCAGGTTCCTCCGGGCGACTACACCCTTCGGCTATCACCTCAACAGCAGGCCAGACTGAACCTCAAACCCCAAAAGGGCAGGCAACTCACGCTCTCCCCGGGAGGGCAGCTCATCAGCGGTGAAGATTTCCTGCTTGAACCTCTTATGAAATAGTTTAGGCAGCGCCCTCGCTTTTCGTTCAGGCAATAAAAAACCCCAACTTCGGCGAAGCTGGGGTTTTCGGTATTAAGAGTCTGACGATGACCTACTCTCACATGGGCAAATGCCACACTACCATCGGCGCAGGCCTGTTTCACTTCTGAGTTCGGGATGGGATCAGGTGGTTCCAAGCCGCTATGGTCGTCAGACAAAACGGTTGATCACTGGGGGGACGAGAAAGAGAGAGTGATGTTGATTTCGTTGCGTTATCCGCAATTGTCTTGGGTGTTATATAGTCAAGCCGCACGAGCAATTAGTATCGGTTAGCTCAACGCCTCGCAGCGCTTACACACCCGACCTATCAACGTCCTG
>NZ_JAEMQH010000009.1 GCF_016820575.1 Marinobacter sediminum
GTGAAACAGGCCTGCGCCGATGGTAGTGTGGCATTTGCCCATGTGAGAGTAGGTCATCGTCAGACTCTTAATACCGAAAACCCCAGCTTCGCCGAAGTTGGGGTTTTTTATTGCCTGAACGAAAAGCCTCGAAGGGGCCTTTTCCGCAAAAAATGGCGGGCAACTTTGTCTTTTTTGTTCGCCTGGTGTTTAATCCGGCGTTACCCATTCTTCAAGCTGGATACCGTCTCATGAAATCCAAAGCCTTAATCAACCTCCTGAGCGACGGCGATGTTCACTCTGGCGAATTTCTAGCCGCTCAGCTCGGCGTCAGCAGGACCGCAGTTTGGAAGCAAATTCGGCGGGCGATGGACGAAGGGGTAAAGATTGAGACCATCCGTGGTCGCGGTTACCAGCTGCTGTCCTCGGTTGACCTGCTCGATCGCGAGGCCATCCTGGCTGCTGTCGACAACGGCTATCACTCCGCTCTGTCACTAGTGGTGCTGGATGAAGTCGATTCCACCAACGCTGAGGTTTTGCGGCAGGTGGCCGATGGCGTTTCCGGTGTGCCGGTGGCCATTGCAGATTGCCAGACCGCTGGTCGTGGCCGTCGTGGCCGGGTCTGGAGCAGCCCGCGCGGCCAGAATCTGTATCTGAGTATTGGGCTGACTTTTCATGGCGGCTTCTCGGTGCTGGACGGCTTGAGTCTGGTGCTGGGGGTGGCTGTGGCCAACGCCCTCGAAACCTTGGGGGCTTCTGATATTGGTCTGAAGTGGCCCAACGACATCTTCCTTCCCAGTGGTAAGCTGGGCGGAATCCTAATCGAGTTGCAGGGGGAGTTGCAGGAAGGGGTGGTTCAGGTGATCGCCGGTATTGGCATCAATGTGCACATGGCTGAAGCTGAAGAAGTGGATCAACCCTGGAGCAGTCTTGGAAATGCCAGTCCGGGCATCAACTGGTCGAGGAATGCTATTGCCGGCAACATCATCACCGCCGTACTTGATGCCGCCCATCAGTTCTCTGAAAATGGCTTTCGCGATTTCCACGCGCCCTGGCAGCGTCGGGATATCTTTGCAGGTATGCCGCTGGAGGCGCGTAATGGAGAGCTTCACGGTACTGGTGAAGGTATCGATGAGGCCGGTAATTACCTCCTGCGTACTGAGCAGGGAATAGTGCCAGTGCGGGCGGGCGAAATCAGTCTAAGGGTTGTCCAATGAGGTTGTTGGTTGATGCCGGCAATTCGAGATTGAAGTGGCGCCTGGCTCAGGCCGGGCAGATTGTCGCCCAGGGAGTGGGTAAGCTGGATGATGCCAACCCTATGCCCGGGCTGGAGGCAAATTCGCGGGAAATTACTGGGGTCGCGGTTTCGACCGTGGCCGCCGAAGACAAGCGCCTTGGCTTGCAGGCTTTCCTGGAGCGCCAAACGGAAGCGCCGGTTCGGTTCTACTGGTCCGAGCCGGAGCGTGGTGAACTGGTAAACGCCTATAACGATTATCCGAAAATGGGCGCTGACCGCTGGCATGCCATGTACGGTGCCTGGTCCCTTTATCGCCAGGGCGTGGCTGTGGTGGATGCCGGTAGTGCTGTGACGGTGGATTATGTTGATGGCTCGGGCCAACACCTTGGCGGTTTTATCCTCCCGGGTCTGCAGATGATGCTCCGGAGCCTGAAGAAAGACGCCGCCCGGATCGGTTTCGATCCGGACCAGGTCCTGGAGACCAGTCCGGGGCACTCCACCGGTGAGTGTGTGAACCACGGTTTGGCCTGGTTGTCGGCAGCGATGGTGGAGCGGGTGCATGCGGATGTCCGCACATTTGGCCTGGAGCGCATTTTGGTCACCGGTGGCGACGCTGGTCGGCTTCTGGGGTTGGGATTGTCGGCTGAGATGCAGCCGCAACTGGTGTTGGACGGCTTGGCGCTGATTGATTCCGAGGATCATGCGCAATGAAGTGGTTTATTTTTCTCCTCCTATTGCTCAATTTCGGGCTCTGGTATGGGGCCGGAGCGTTTCAAGGTCCCGAGCGATCAAAGGTTATTGCCAGCGGCAACCTGCCGAGAGTGGCCAGTCTTAAAGCTGAAGAATCCGTTGAGGCGGCTGCCCCCAAAGGAGCCTCAGACGACCAGTCGTTATCGACGGCTGGCGCTCAAACAGTCTCGGGTATTGGCGGGTCTGGTGAGTCTTCAGTGGAGCTTTCTGAGCAGGGGGCGGACATGCCAGCGCTGGTCTGTGGTCGCCTGGGGCTGATTCCCTCCCTCAACACGGCGAAGGCATTGGTTGCTGGCCAGCCGATGGCAGGGGAGGTTGGCTTGGACTGGCAGGAGGTGATCCGCGAATTGCCTTCATTTCACTGGGTAATCATTCCTCCGCAGCCGCCCGCCGTGGCCTTGAAACAGTTCCGGGATATTCAGCGCCAGGGCATCGATTCGTACCTGGTGACCGAGGGTGAGAACCGAAACGCCATTTCTTTGGGGCTGTTTGAGTCTCGTGAAGCTGCAATATCCGTGCTCGAAGAAAAAAAACGCCAGAATCTTAACGCAGTACTGGCCAACTTCCCCCGAAATCAGATAAGCTACGCGCTCGTTTTTAAGGCTGAGCCGGATCTTGTAAAAGATGTGGTGCAGGCGGTAAAAACGGATTACGGAGCGGATTTCGATTTCGTCGAAATCAACCCTTGCTAAGGTGTTGCAACGCTCTGAAAAAATCCGTAGTATACCGCCCTCGCTGACGAGGCGAATGTGAGCTGGCGTAGCTCAGTTGGTAGAGCAGCTGACTTGTAATCAGCAGGTCGGGGGTTCGATTCCGTCCGCCAGCTCCACTTTTTTTGACAGTGTCGCGAAAGCGATACTGACTCGGAGGGGTTCCCGAGTGGCCAAAGGGATCAGACTGTAAATCTGACGGCATCGCCTTCGCAGGTTCGAATCCTGCCCCCTCCACCACTAATTGCTCGCGGGCATCGTATAGTGGCTATTACCTCAGCCTTCCAAGCTGATGACGCGGGTTCGATTCCCGCTGCCCGCTCCAATTTGGTTTTGCAATGCTCATGTAGCTCAGTTGGTAGAGCACACCCTTGGTAAGGGTGAGGTCGGCGGTTCAAATCCGCCCATGAGCTCCATCATTAATCCGGTCAACGTTACGATCCAGGTTGATTAGGGAGATTGGTCGAATGTCTAAAGAAAAGTTTGATCGCAGTAAACCGCACTTGAACGTTGGCACCATTGGTCACGTTGACCATGGTAAGACCACACTGACCGCAGCCTTGACTCGTGTATGTCACGAAGTTTGGGGTACAGGTTCTGCGAGTGCATTCGATCAGATCGATAACGCTCCGGAAGAGAAGGCGCGTGGTATCACCATCGCGACTTCTCACGTTGAGTACGACTCCCCGACTCGTCACTACGCACACGTAGACTGCCCGGGCCACGCTGACTATGTGAAGAACATGATCACTGGTGCGGCGCAGATGGACGGCGCGATCCTGGTTTGCTCCGCAGCTGACGGCCCCATGCCGCAGACCCGTGAGCACATTCTGCTGTCTCGTCAGGTTGGCGTTCCGTTCATCGTTGTGTTCCTGAACAAAGCGGACATGGTCGATGACGAAGAGCTGCTCGAGCTGGTAGAGATGGAAGTTCGTGATCTGCTGAGCCAGTACGACT
>NZ_JAEMQH010000003.1 GCF_016820575.1 Marinobacter sediminum
GCGCCGATGGTAGTGTGGCATTTGCCCATGTGAGAGTAGGTCATCGTCAGACTCTTAATACCGAAAACCCCAGCTTCTTCGAAGCTGGGGTTTTTTATTGCCTGAACGAAAGGCTCGGGCGATGGTATACTCCCGCTATATTGAGCCACTTTGTTTGATGGAGCCCACGAATGCCCGCCCAAGACCACCTGGTTATCTTTGACACCACGCTCCGCGACGGCGAGCAAAGCCCCGGCGCAACCATGAACAAGACGGAAAAGCTCCGGATTGCCAAGGCGCTGGAGAAGCTCCGTGTTGACGTCATCGAAGCGGGGTTTGCCATTGCCAGCCAGGGCGATTTCGAGGCGGTAAAGGCCATTGCGGAATCCATCAAGCAATCCACGGTCTGTAGCCTGGCTCGCGCCCTCGATAAAGACATTGATCGGGCGGCTGAGGCGATTCAGCCGGCTGAGCGGGGGCGAATTCATACCTTCATCGCCACGTCTCCCATCCACATGAAACACAAACTGCAGATGCAGCCGAACGAAGTGGTGGAACAGGCGGTGCGCGCGGTGAAGCGTGCTCGCAGTCACGTCGACGACGTGGAGTTCTCCTGCGAAGACGCCGGCCGCTCTGAGCTCGACTTTCTGTGTCGGATCATTGAGGCGGCCATTGATGCCGGAGCCCGTACCATCAATATCCCGGACACCGTAGGCTATGCGATTCCCGAGCAGTTCGGTGAAACCATTCACCAGCTGCTGAACCGTATTCCCAATGCCGACAAGGCGATCTTCTCGGTCCACTGCCACAACGATCTGGGGCTTGCAGTTGCCAACTCCCTGGCGGCAGTAACCCAGGGAGCCCGTCAGGTGGAATGCACCATCAATGGGTTGGGCGAGCGTGCTGGTAATGCTTCCCTTGAAGAGATCGTCATGGCGGTACGTACTCGTCAGGACCTGTTCAACATCGACACTCAGGTAGACGCCCGGCACATTGTTCCGGCCTCTCGCCTGGTATCCACCATTACCGGCTTCCCGGTCCAGCCCAACAAGGCTATCGTGGGTGCCAATGCCTTTGCCCACGAGTCGGGCATTCACCAGGACGGCGTACTGAAGCACCGTGAGACCTATGAAATCATGCGTGCCGAGGATGTGGGCTGGCACACCAATTCCTTGGTGCTGGGCAAACATTCGGGCCGGAATGCCTTCCGAACCCGGTTGTTGGAGCTCGGCATCCAGTTCGACACCGAAACCGAGCTCAACGAAGCCTTTACCCGGTTCAAGGCCCTGGCTGATCTCAAGCACGAGATCTTCGACGAGGATCTCCAGGCGATTGCCAGCGATACCCGCCAGAAGGAAGAAGTGGGGCGCTACGGCCTGGTGTGCATGCAGGTCTGTTCTGAAACCGGTGTGGTGCCCAAGGCCAACATGACCCTGACCCTTGATGGCAAGGAACACAAGGTAGAGGCTGAGGGGGGTGGACCTGTGGATGCCACCTTCAAGGCGATTGAATCCCTGGTCGACTCTGGCTGCAATCTGCAGCTCTATTCCGTTAATGCGATCACCAGCGGTACCGATGCCCAGGGCGAGGTGACCGTGCGCCTGGAACGTGGAGGCCGAATTGTGAACGGAGTGGGTGCCGACACAGATATCATCATCGCCTCGGCAAAAGCCTACATCGAAGCACTCAACCTGATCAGTCGTGGCGGTATCCGGCAGCACCCACAGGTTGCGGACGTGTAAATGCATTCTAGCGGCGACACTGGGCAAACCGGATGATTCAAACGGAAACTGAACGACAGTTCTATCTCGGCGCGGCAGGCATACGGTTGTGGTATGCCCGTGGTGCCCTGCCAGGCGCGGCGGCCAGTCCTGAATTCGAGTTTGGCGGCGACGAGGCTGATGTGGTTGCAGAACCGTGGGTGGAGGCGGCACCAGCGCCGTCCCGGTCTCAACCCAAAGCAGCGCCGCCTGTGCCCGGCCGGTCCGAGGCTGACAGTGCCCGTGTGGCCAATCTCCAGGCGCTGATGGAGACGCCGGTTTCAAAGCCTGCCCGGCCGCAGCCGTCGAGCTCGGCCGACGCTGCCGCCGAAACCACCACCGATGCGGCACCGGTTGAAGAGGCGCCAGCTTCTTCTGCCAGAGAAGTTGTACCGGCGCTGAATCTGCAGGTCTGGGTTGGCCGGAAAACGGCGGTGGTAGCCAGTGTCTCGAAGGAGGCCAGTGTCCGGCTGCAGGAGACGCTGGCCGAAAACATCCTTAAAAGTGTGGGCGAGCGCGATTTGCGCTCGGTCGGTCCCATTCACTGGCCAGTGTTTAACAATGTCCGGGCGCCGGGCAATTCCCTGAGCGATCTTCGAGCTGTGTTGGCGTACGCGCTGTCGGACTTGGACGGCCGGAAGCTGATTGCCCTCGGGGTCACTGCACCGGATGACTACCGCGGCGATGAGTCCTGGTTCCAACACATTGCCGGTGTCAGCCCGGAAATCAGCTTTAACCATAGCCTCGCCGAACTCGCCACCAGCCCGGCTCTCAAGCGTGCCTTATGGCAGGAGCTGAAGCCGCTGGCTGGTCAATGATGCGGGGCTCGGAAACCTATCAAGGGGTGCTGGACGGGGATCTTCTGATTCGCGGCCTCACCACGGATGACCTGCCCCGGGCTCTCTCGATCGAACGCCAAGGGCATTCCTACCCCTGGACTGAGACCCTGTTCCGCGACTGCTTTCGGGCCAATTACCGTTTGTGGGCTGCCTGCCATGGCGATCTACTGGTGGGCTACGCCGTGGTCGCCTACATGTTCGACGAAGCCCATCTGTTGAACCTGTGCGTAGATCCGCGCTGGCAGGGCCAAGGTGCCGGGCGACGATTGCTCAGGCATTTGCTGAGCGAAGCAGCCCGTGAGCAGATGGTTCAGACCATTCTGGAGGTTCGCCTCAGTAACGACGCCGCTTACCGGCTCTATTCAGTGGAAGGATTCGAAGAAATAGGTCGACGGCCGGAGTTCTATCCAAGCGGTGATGGCCGTGAGGATGCCCGGGTCATGGCGCTCCAATTCCCTGCTTGATGTCTCGGTAATAGCGGTTCGCGTCAGAATCCCTTAGCCCCTATAATAGCGCCTTTCTCGGAACATCAGATTCAGGTTGCCTTTCTATTATGTCGAACCTTCCTCAGGAAGTGGCCAAGCGCCGTACTTTCGCGATCATCTCGCACCCGGATGCGGGTAAAACCACGATCACGGAAAAGGTCCTGCTGTTCGGGCAGGCGATTCAGAAAGCCGGTACCGTCAAAGGTAAGAAGTCCGGCCAGCATGCCAAGTCCGACTGGATGGAAATGGAGAAGGAGCGGGGTATCTCCGTGACCACCTCTGTCATGCAGTTTCCTTATGGCGGCAAGCTGGTGAATCTGTTGGATACGCCAGGTCACGAAGACTTTTCTGAAGATACCTACCGCACCCTGACGGCGGTGGATTCCTGCCTGATGGTGATCGACAGCGCCAAGGGTGTTGAGGAACGGACCATCAAGCTGATGGAAGTCACCCGCCTGCGCGACACACCCATTCTAACGTTCATGAACAAGCTGGACCGGGACACCCGGGACCCGGTTGAGCTGATGGATGAAGTCGAGGACGTTCTCAAGATCGCCTGTGCGCCTATCACCTGGCCAATCGGTATGGGCAAAGGGTTCAAGGGCGTTTACCACCTGCTCCGCGACGAGGTGATTCTGTACCAGTCAGGTCAGGGTCACATGATCCAGGACACCCGGGTCATTGCCGGTCTGGATAATCCCGAGCTGGATGAAGTCATTGGTGCCTACGCCTCTGACTTGCGGGATGAGATCGAACTGGTCAAAGGCGCGTCCCACGAATTCGATCAGCAGGCGTTTCTCGCCGGTGAGTTGACCCCGGTGTTCTTCGGTACGGCATTGGGCAACTTCGGTGTTGATCATATGCTCGACGGTCTGGTTGAGTGGGCACCACAACCCCAGCCCCGGGAAACTGACCAGCGCGAGGTCGAGCCTGCCGACGATGGCTTCTCCGGGTTTGTGTTTAAGATTCAGGCCAACATGGATCCCCAGCATCGGGACCGGGTGGCGTTCATGCGCATTGTTTCCGGTAAATACGAGCAGGGCATGAAAGCTCGCCACGTACGCATTGGCAAGGAAGTGCGTTTCTCCGACGCGCTCACCTTTATGGCGGGCGATCGTGATCATGCCGCCGAAGCCTATCCTGGCGATATTATAGGGCTGCACAACCACGGTACCATCCAGCTGGGTGACACTTTCACCGCGGGTGAAAACATGAAGTTCACGGGCATTCCAAACTTTGCCCCGGAAATGTTTCGCCGTATTCGCCTGAAAGATCCGCTCAAGGCCAAGCAGCTCCAGAAGGGTTTGATTCAGTTGTCCGAGGAGGGCGCGGTCCAGGTCTTCAGGCCACTGCGGAACAACGATCTTATCGTTGGTGCCGTCGGTGTGCTGCAGTTCGACGTAGTAGTGAGCCGCCTGAAGAGCGAGTACAAGGTGGAGGCCATTTACGAGCCGATCAATGTGGCGACGGCACGTTGGGTGACCTGCAAGGACGAGCGCAAGCTGGATGAGTTCCAGCGTAAAAACAACGACAACCTGGCCCTGGATGGCAGTGACCGGTTGGCCTATATAGCGCCAACCATGGTTAACCTGAATCTGGCTCAGGAGCGGTTCCCAGACGTAGAATTCCACAAGACCCGGGAGCATTAAACTACCGAGTTGGAGGTTGCCGTGCAGCTGGTCGATGCCCATTGTCATTTTGACTTCCCGGAGTTTGACGACTGTCGCGACGGTGAGCTGGCCAAAGCACGGGCCTCTGGCCTGGTAGGTTTGGTTATCCCCGGGGTTCGTCGGTCCGATTGGTCCCGGGTGCGAGATACCGCGCTGGCTTTTCCGGAAGGGGCTTATTGTCTGGGTATCCATCCCTGGTATGTTGGCGAGCATGATGCTGGCGACCTCGAATTGCTTGAGCAGTTGGCCAGTGACTATCCTGAGCGTTTTGTCGCCATCGGTGAGTGCGGGTTGGATCGGCTTCGCGGTGCGTCGGCAGAGCAGTGGCCCTGGTTTGAGGCGCAAGTCGGACTCGCTGCACGATTGGATTTGCCCCTGGTGATTCATTCGGTCCGAACTCACGACGAGGTGCACGGTGCGTTGCGTCGGCTCAACTGGAATGGGCCTGCTCTAGTACACGGCTTCTCCGGCAGTTATCAGCAGGCGGCCAAGCTGGTTGCGCTGGGGTGTTCGATTGGTGTCGGTGGGGTTATTACCCATCCGCGGGCACGCAAGACCCGAGATGCGGTAGCCCGGCTGCCACTGGATGCGTTGGTGCTGGAAACCGATGCGCCCGATATGTCGCCTCAGGGTGTGGGCGCCGGGCGCAACTCGCCGGCCAATCTCGGGCAGATCCTGAGCGTGCTCGCCGAGTTGCGGGGCACGTCAGAGCAGGCGCTGGCGCCAATTCTGTTGGACAACGTGGCGGCGCTATACCGCTGGCGACCCGGTGATGTCCTGGTGACATAGGGGAATAACGAAACACCGCGGGTCAGGGTTGGCATTCTTTGGTGGTTCGAGTATACTTCGCGCCCTGGCTTTTCAAGGCGATGTCACTGTCTCAGCCCCGAACGGTGTCACTGCCACAGTAATTACAGGTAAAGATCTCTCCCGGAACCAAGCTGTTCGGGTGGAGGTTTTAACGTTTCTTATATAGCGTTCAAGGCGGAATCAATGAAGACTCTGAGTGCGAAACCAGAAACAGTAAAACGTGACTGGTACGTTGTAGACGCAGCCGGCAAGACGCTGGGTCGTCTGTCAACCGAAATCGCCCGTCGTCTGCGGGGCAAGCATAAGCCTGAGTATACCCCTCATGTCGACACTGGCGATTACATTGTAGTTATCAATGCTGGCCAGGTCCGGGTTACCGGCAACAAGGCATCTGACAAGATGTACTACAGTCACACTGGCTTTCCGGGTGGAATCAAGTCCATCAACTTCGAGAAGCTGGTAGACAAGGCGCCCGAGCAAGTTATTATGAAGTCTGTCAAAGGCATGCTTCCGAAAGGCCCGCTCGGCCGCGCCATGTTCAAGAAGCTGAAAATCTATGCCGGCGCTGAGCATCCTCACGCAGCCCAGCAGCCCAAAGAACTCGACATTTAACGGAAGGCGGATATGTCTGTAGCACAAAATTACGGTACTGGTCGCCGCAAGACATCCACGGCTCGGGTCTTTATCAAGCCGGGAAGCGGTAACATCTCTATCAACGGTCGCACTATCGAAGACTTCTTCGGTCGTGAGACTCTGCGCATGATCGTGCGTCAGCCGCTGGTTGTAGCGGAATCGGCTGATCGTTTCGACATTAACATCACCGTTAAAGGTGGTGGTATCAGTGGCCAGGCCGGCGCTATTCGCCACGGTCTGACTCGTGCGCTGATGGATTATGACGAAACTCTGCGTCCGGCTCTGCGCAAAGCGGGTTACGTTACCCGTGACGCCCGTGAAGTCGAGCGTAAGAAAGTGGGTCTGCGGAAGGCGCGTAAGCGTCCTCAGTTCTCCAAGCGTTAATACCGCTGGAGCAGAACCCGAAAAACCCGGCCAATCGGTCGGGTTTTTTTATGCCCGTTTTCCGAGCCGGCCAGCTAAGCTGGAGTGGGGAGCGGCCGCCGATAGCGGCTTTCCGACTTGTAAGCACATGGTAATTTCATTACCATTTGGTCGCTTATATTTTTGGGTTGTGAAGTCCTTTTAGATGCACATTGCCAGCTGTCTTGCGGGCTGTGACATCGCCTGATGGGAGAAAACCATAATGAGTAATGGCGACGTGAGCCAAGGCCGGCGCCGGTTTCTGATTGGCGCTACAGCAGCTGTCGGCGGGGTTGGCGTTGTTGGTGCGGCAGTTCCTTTCCTGGGGTCATGGAATCCCAGTGCAAAGGCTGAAGCTGCCGGTGCACCAGTAACTGTCAATGTCAGCAAGCTGGAACCGGGCCAACAGATTACCGTCGAGTGGCGCGGAAAGCCGGTATGGGTTATCCGCCGGGACAAGGCGATGCTAGAAAATATTGAGAAACTGAATGAGACGGTGAAAGACCCTCAGTCAGAAACGCCCCAGCAGCCGCCCTATATCGAGGGTATTTATCGCGCACTCAAGCCGGAAATCGCGGTCATTGTGGGCTTGTGTACCCATCTGGGGTGCGTGCCTTCCTATCGCCCGGAAGTGGCACCTGCGGATCTTGGCGAGAACTGGCTCGGCGGATTGTTCTGCCCTTGTCACGGCTCCAAGTATGACCTTGCCGGCCGGGTATACGACGCACAGCCAGCGCCCTTGAACCTAGAGGTTCCGCCGTATCGCTACGACGATGATACGACCCTCACGATTGGACTTGATCCGGAGGCGGCGTAATGAACAAGTTGTTGAACTGGGTAGACGAGCGTCTGCCTGTTGTTGATGCTTGGAACAAGCACGTAGGCAAGTACTACGCGCCCAAGAACTTCAACATGTGGTACTTCTTTGGCTCACTGGCCATGCTGGTGCTGGTTAACCAGCTAATCACCGGCATCTGGCTGACCATGAGCTACAACCCCTCCGCCGAGGGGGCATTTGCGTCCGTTGAATACATCATGCGTGATGTCGAGTGGGGCTGGCTGCTGCGGTACCTGCACTCCACCGGCGCTTCTGCGTTCTTCATTGTCGTTTATCTGCACATGTTCCGTGGCCTGATGTACGGCTCGTACCAGAAGCCCCGTGAACTGATCTGGATCTTCGGCATGCTGATCTACCTGATGCTGATGGCGGAAGCCTTCATGGGCTATTTGCTGCCATGGGGTCAGATGTCCTACTGGGGTGCTCAGGTTATCGTAAATCTGTTCGGTGCCATTCCGGTGATCGGTGAAGACCTGGCGCTGTGGATCCGTGGTGATTACCTGGTATCCGGTATCACTCTGAACCGTTTCTTCGCCCTGCACGTTGTAGCCTTGCCAATCGTGTTGCTGGGTCTGGTGGTGCTGCACATCCTGGCGCTGCATGAAGTGGGTTCAAACAACCCTGACGGTATCGATATCAAGAAGAACAAGGACGAGAACGGCAACCCCAAAGACGGTATTCCGTTCCATCCTTACTACACCGTGCACGATCTTTTGGGTGTGGCGGTGTTCTTCTTTATCTTCTTCGTGGTGGTGTTTTTCTTCCCGGAGGCCGGTGGTCTGTTCATCGAGAAGCCCAACTTTGAGCCGGCGAACGCGCTGAAGACACCGGAGCACATTGCGCCGGTCTGGTACTTCACCCCGTTCTACGCCATGTTGCGCGCGGTCACGGTTGACCTGTTTGGTCTGCCAGCGAAATTCTGGGGTGTGGTTGTCATGGGTGGCGCCATTGCTATCCTGTTCGTCCTGCCTTGGCTGGATCGCAGCCCGGTTCGCTCCATGCGCTACAAAGGCTGGATGAGCCGCGTCGCGCTTGCCATCCTGGTTGTCAGCTTTGTGGTGCTGGGTTACCTGGGGTTGGTGCCGGCCACAGAAGGACGTACCACCGTCGCCCAGATCTTGACCGTGCTGTACTTCCTCTACTTCATTCTCATGCCGTTTTACACGCGTATGGAAACTACCAAGCCAGTGCCAGAGAGGGTGACAGGATAATGAGAAAGCTGATTTTTGGTCTTTTCATCGCCATCCTGCCAGCCCTTGGGCTGGCGGCCGGTGGTGCTGTTCCGCTCGATCACATCGAAACGGATCACACCGACAAGGCATCTTTGCAGCGTGGTGTGGCTCTGTTCACCAACTACTGCATGGGCTGTCACTCCATGGAGTACGCCCGCTATAAGCGTGTGTCCGATGACCTGGAGATTCCTGTCGAGCTGTACGAGGAGAATCTGATTTTCACCGGTGCAAAAATCGGTGAGCTGATGAAGAACTCCATGAACAAGGACATGGCAGCGGACTGGTTTGGCGCACCGCCACCGGATCTGACTCTGGAAACCCGCCTGCGCGGCGAGTCCTGGGTATATTCCTACCTGCGTGGCTTCTATAAAGACGACAGCCGTCCGCTGGGCGTGAATAACGTGGTCTATGCCAACGTTGGTATGCCTCACGTTATGGTGGGTCTGCAGGGGTTGTGCGCGGTTGAGCCGAAGATTGGCGTCGATGCCAGTGTCGAGCCGTTGAGCGGTAACATCAACAACGCCGACGTTTGCCCGGAATACGCGATCGAGGGCAGCATGTCTGCTGCTGAATTTGATCAGGCCATGTACGACCTGACCAACTTCATGTCCTACATGGGTGACCCCATTCGGGTAGAGCGCGAGCGTTTGGGCGTATTCGTTCTGATCTTCGTTGCGATCTTCTTCGTCTTCGCCTACCTGCTCAATCGTGAGTACTGGAAGGACGTGCACTAAGAAATAGGGTATAATCCCGTTTCCCGATTTCCAGTGGGCATTAACCGGCCCACTGGAATTTTGCGTTTTTTCGGAATCATTTCGATTTGTTTACTCGTGAGGTAGTTTTATGGGCGTTGTGACCAAGCGGTCATCAATGACGTTTTTCTCGGATCCGGTCAGCCATTACAGCCACCGAGTGCGTATTGTTCTGGCAGAGAAGGGTGTTACCGTCGACATTGTAGACGTGGATCCTGATAACCCGCCGGCTGAGTTGGCTGACACGAATCCATACAACGCCTTGCCTACGCTGGTCGATCGTGATTTGGTGCTGTACGAGCCCAACATCATGATGGAGTACCTGGACGAGCGTTTTCCGCATCCTCCGTTGTTGCCGGTATACCCGGTGGCTCGCGCTAACAGCCGTCTGATGATTCACCGTATCCAGCGCGACTGGTGTGGTCTGGTTGATCAGATCGTGGCTCAGCCGAATGCCAAGGCTTCAGATGCCGCTCGCAAAGAGCTGCGCGAGAGTCTGCTGGCGACTGCACCGTTGTTTGGTGAGATGCCGTTCTTCCTGTCTGAAGAATTTACCATCGTCGATTGCTGCATCGCCCCGATCCTGTGGCGTCTGCCGGCGCTCGGTGTGGACCTGGACGACAAGCAGGCGCGTCCGCTGCATAAGTACATGGAAAGCATCTTCAGTCGCGAAGGGTTCAAAGCCAGCCTTTCTGACCTTGAAGAAGACATGCGCAGCTAAACGGTCGACACCCGCTATACCGGTCCAGGAGATTGGCAGTGCCTGATAACAGTATCACCATGACATCGAGCCGTCCGTACCTTGTCCGGGCCTTCAACGAGTGGATTCTGGATAACGACTGTACGCCGTACATCGTAGTGGATGCCGGAGTTCAGGGTGTTCAGGTCCCTACTGAGCACGTTGCGAACGGTCAGATCGTGTTGAATATCAGTCCGGGCGCAGTGCGAGGTCTGGTTGTCGGTAATGGTGCCCTGGAGTTCAGCGCGCGCTTTGGTGGTGTTCCGATGCAGGTGTTCATTCCCCTGCAGGCGGTCATGGCCATTTACGCCAAGGAGAACGGTGAGGGGATGGTGTTTGGCAGTGAGCCGGGTTCACCCGATCCGGACGGCACTACCGACAAGGGCGATTCCGGCCCGGGTGGAGAGGATCGGCCATCAGGCCGGCCCACGCTCAAGGTCGTGAAATAGCGAATCGATCGTCAAAAAAGCCAGCATCTGCTGGCTTTTTTTTATCCCCCGAATAGTTTGCTGTCAATCAGTCCGCACAGGGCGTTGATGATGACCATCAGCAGCGGTGTTGCCTCGGTGGGCGAGAGGTTGTTGAGGGCGATTTCATGGTCTTCCGGGTGCATCAGGGAGGTGATGTCGGATTTCTCCCGTGCGCTCAGCACCACTACATTCATTTCCCGATCGTGGGCGGCCTGAATAGCCTGGATCAGGTTGGCCTTGTGTCCGTCGTCAACGATGACAAACAGCAGGTCGCCAGGCTTACCAATGGCGCGCACCTGGCGCGAAAAGGTATCGTTGAAGCGGTTATCCCGGCAGATAGCCGAGTAGGTTGTAGCGTCCGCGCCCAGGTTAATGGCGGGCAGTGCCGGACGGTCTTGGTCAAAACGGTTCAGTAGCGCGGTGCAGAAATACTGGGCCAAGACGTTGGCATTGCCGTTGGCGCAGGTGATGATTTTGCCATCCTGGAGCAGTGCGTTGACGAAGGCATCGGCGACTTCCTCAATGGCTGGTCCAGCCGTACTTGCCGCCTGTGCGGTCTGCTCCATGTGACTGGCGAACCATTGATTGATCTGGTGTTCGGTGTCCGTCATTACGTCTGTTTACCCTGCGTCAATTGCGTTCTTAATCCATTGTACCCGGTATCTTTTTACGGTTCCCGGGCTGATGGCGATAACATCAATACGGCTGAGACAGTCCCATTGGCCATGGCGATGAAGGTAAAATGCCGCGGCCTGCCGGACCCTGCGCTGTTTTTGAGGGGTGATGGAGCTGGCCGGGTCGGCGAGACTGCCAGGGCCGCGGTAGCGCACCTCGAAAAACACCAGTGTTTCCCCGTCCTGTCCGATCAGGTCGATCTCACCGCCACGGCTGTGGACATTGCGGGCAATGATTCGCACGCCGCGACGGGTCAGATACCGTGCGGCAACGCCCTCGTAATGGTTGCCTACTGCTTTGTTGCCGTCCATGGCAAAGCAATCCGTTGTCTGGTGTTTTATTCGCCCTGAACTGGTGAGCCGAGGGCTTCCTCAGCCACCGTTTCAGGTTCGGCAGTCTCAAGCTCTGGTAACAATTCCGGGCGGCCGTTGCGGAATTGGGCCCAGAGTTGCTCCCGATGAATGCGGCGGTCGTTGGTCATGCTGAGTTCGCCAGTCTGGCCGTCGATGGTTGCCGACTCCACCTGGCGTAAAAGCGGTAGGCGTTTGCTCAACTGCCAGGCGTCGGCCCCCATGGCAAACAGGCGACCCAGTTGACCTTGAGTGCCAGACAGGTGCTTGTTGGCTTCGGCTTGCAGTTTGTTGTCCTTGCTAAGGGTCCAGGGGGTATCGGTGAAGATCACCTGGTCCAGGTCACGGTCCCGGGCTGGATCGGGATCGCCCTCGTAAACGATTGACGGTGAATACACCGGAAGATCGCCGCCAAAGTAGTAGGCGAAGAGGGGCTTGAACTGACGGGCAATGGTCGGCTCAGCGACCATGATGATGGCTTCGGCATCTTGCCGGCGCCGGGGCTCGAATTCCACGTCCAGGCCGATGGTGCGTTCCACCTGGATTGCCCGGTCCCGGGACACACTGATGCCCAGCAAATCGGCGGTGACCGCGCGCAGGTTGTCTTCCCGGAAGAAGCGTTCGGTGTTCAGGGGCTGGCTGCCGTTTTCGGTCATCCGCTGGTTCAGGGCCGCTTCAACGCGGTCGCCCCATTCGCCCTGGGGAATCAGGACCAGGGCATGATGAATGTCCTTTGCCTTGAGGCGGTCCGCAATCTGGCGGGCCTCATCTTCTGCCGACAGGCCAAACTGGTACAGGCCCTCGGGAGCTTTCTTACCTGCCGGCAGGTAGTTCAGCCCCAGCGCCGGAACTGGAAGGGTGTTCATTGTGCTGAGGGTAGTCAGTGCTTCCTTTTCAAGCGGTCCGACGATCAGGTCGACGTTTTCCGCGGACAGCTTACCGTACAGTTCCTTGAACGGTGTGCTCGAGGTATCAACCACCCGGATCTCCGTGACTTCACGGTCTACGGACGCATCTTCGTAATAGGCCGCGATAAACCCATCACGGATCGCCTTGCCAGCAGCACCCAGAGGGCCGGTCAGTGGCAGCGCGAGGGCAATCTTTTCAGGACGACTTTCCGCCAGGCTCGCAATCAGCTGCAGTTCTGATGGTAAAACCTGGGCGGCCGGGTGTCCGGGCCAGTTGTTTTGCCAGTTCCGAATGGTCCGGCCCTGCTGGTCGAGCTCAATGCCGGGCGCACGCACGGTCATGGCCAGTTCGAGCCAGCCTTGTGTTTCGTAGCCGATGGCTTCGCTGTTTGCGTTCTCCAGTGTCCGATCCGGCACGGTCTTCAGTTGCTGCCAGATCTGGTCGTGCAACTGCTGCGGATTCGCCTGGCTGTCGGTCTGGGTGAGCAGGATCAGGGTCATGGCGGCGGGCAGCGGCTCGCCGGCCAGGGTGTAGGTCTCGGCCTGCAATCGGGCTGCCCGGTTCATTAAGTCCGGGCTGTACTCAATGATGCTGTCCGGAGACAGGCTGGCGGCCAGAGTGCGCGCCCAGTCGCTGTCGTCCAGGGCAGTGGCGCTTGCCATCGCCAGCAGTCGTTTCTGGCTTTCCAGTTCCGGTGCCGGTTGCGTTAACTGTTGGCTTTGCAGTAGCGTTCGCGCGGCCTCATGGTTGCCTTGATCCTGAAACCGGCTGGCAATACGCAGCAGATAGCGTTGTGCGGTTTCGCGATTGTCTTCCTGGCCGGCAAGCTCCAGCGCCTGCTGCGGGCTCTGGGCAACGTGGGACTGAAGGTTTACGCTGGCACAACCGGCGGACAACAGGGCCACGGCAAAGACGGTGGCGAGGGCTCGGTGGTTGACGGGATTTTTGATCATGGCAAGCTCGAACTACTCCGGATAAATGGGCTTGTGGCGCCAATCTGACGGTGGCAAGTTTAACAGCTCCGGGGTTAATTCACATGACGTAAGTGTCATCGTGCAGGCATCAGCGACAATGAGGCATAGAATTTGAAATCTGAAGGTAGGGAGTCGGTGTCCGAAGCCGGCAAAAATGAGAAGGCTCAAGGCGTTCTCTACATTGTGGCGACACCCATTGGCAACCTGGACGACCTGTCTTCTCGTGCCGTGTCCGTGCTGAACAGGGTTGATGTGGTGGCCGCCGAGGACACTCGTCACAGTGGTCGGTTGCTGCAGCACCTGGGATTGCACAAGCGCCTGATCGCGCTGCACGACCACAACGAGCGCGACCGCGCCGGCAGTTTGCTGCAGGAACTGGAGGCGGGCCGCAGTGTTGCGCTGATTTCCGATGCCGGTACACCACTCATTTCGGACCCGGGCTATGTGCTCGTTCGAGAAGCCCGCAGTCGCGGTCTGAAAGTTTCGCCTATCCCCGGTGCCTGTGCCCTGGTGGCGGCACTCAGTGCTGCCGGTCTGCCCACCGATCGGTTCCTTTTTGTCGGTTTTTTGCCGGCCAAGCGCTCTGGTCGACGCGCCGCCCTGGAGCAGCAGGTTCGGGAGACGGCGACTCTGGTGTTCTATGAATCGCCCCACCGAATTCTGGATGCCGTGAGCGATATTGCGTCGGTGTTTGGCGAGGAGCGGGAAATTGTCCTGGGTCGTGAGCTGACTAAAACCTTCGAGACCTTTTATTCGGGCAGCGTTGCTGAGGTGCTGGCAGCCCTTGAAGCCGATCCACACGGCACCAAGGGGGAGTTTGTGGTGATGATTCACGGTGCCGAGCCGGTAACCACTGACGAAGACGCCGGGGCGTTGGATATTGATCGCCTGCTTAAACTGCTGTTGCCCGAATTGCCAGTTAAGAAGGTGGCCAAGCTGGTGGCCGAACTGAGTGGGCGGCCAAAGAACGAGCTGTATCAGCGGGCGCTGGAGCTGAAATAGGCATTTCTACGCCGGCACTTTTTCTTGCATGGCCTGTGGCGCAGGAGTATGGTCTCGCCCGAGCTCGCCAGGCAGTCGCCGCCGGTTTTTAACCGGGGGAGGAAAGTCCGGGCTCCACAGGGCAAGGTGCCAGGTAACGCCTGGGCGGTGAGAGCCGACGGAAAGTGCAACAGAAAGTAGACCGCCTAAGCGCCTTCGGGCGCCGGTAAGGGTGAAACGGTGCGGTAAGAGCGCACCGCGTGACTGGTAACAGTTCACGGCGATGGTAAACCCCACCTGGAGCAAGACCAAATAGGAATCCAATGGCGTGGCCCGCGCTGGATTCGGGTAGGTTGCTTGAGGTCTGTGGTGACGCAGACCCTAGATGAATGACTGTCCACGACAGAACCCGGCTTATCGGCGAACTCATTTCTCTTCTCCTTATAACAGGTGCCGTCAAAGGCGGTGCCTGTTATATCCAAAGATTCTCAAACCTAACTTGCCTTCTTCAGACTTTTTTGCAGGTACTTGATTTTCCTTCTTTTCTTATTCGTAATCTCGGCGCCGCCTCAAATCACTCGCTGTAACCTCTTGTCATAAAAGGAACTTTTGCCAGTGCGACGCTGTTTGCGGCGCTTGCATTGTGTATTGCGTGTTTCTATAGTGTGCATAAGTGGGAAAAAGTGGTTAGTAGTGGTTTTTTGTGGTTTTCGGCCCCCCAGAGACGGCGTAAATGAGCAATTTCCTTGGCAGTCATGCCATCAATATGGATGCGAAGGGTCGCTTAGCGATCCCCGCCAAGCTGCGCGAAGAACTTGCGCAGCTTTGTGGTGGGCGCATTGTATTGACGGCCAATGCCGATGAAGAGAGGTGTTTGCTGGTTTATCCCGAGCCCGAATGGGAGGCGCTGCGCCCCAAGATTGAAGCGCTGCCCAACATGAACAAGGCGGCGCGCCGGTTGCAGCGATTGCTGCTTGGTAATGCTGCGCCCATGGAGCTGGACTCCGCAGGGCGTATCCTGATTCCACCGACACTGAGAAGTTACGCTCATCTAGAGAAGAAGCTGATGTTGATTGGTCAGGGTAAAAAACTGGAACTGTGGAGTGAGGAGCGCTGGCTTGCCTGGCTCGATGAATCCTCCGACGACGATGATATGCCCCCTGAGATGGAGGCGCTTTCCCTATGACCTCCGGACGCAAGCAGAAGTCCGGGGCCGCGTACTCGCACCGCTCGGTACTTCTGGACTCGGCGGTCGACTACCTGGTCAATGATCCCGAAGGCACCTATGTTGATGCCACCTTTGGTCGTGGTGGTCACAGTCGGCTGGTTTTAGGGCGCTTGGGAGAGCAGGCACACCTGCTGGGCATTGATAAAGACCCGGAGGCGATTCGGGTAGCCGAGGAACTGGCCGCTGAGGATGCGCGGTTTTCCTGGTTTCACGGCTCTTTTGCAGATTTGGACGTGGCGCTCGAGCGTCAGCAGTGGCCGACCGTAAATGGCGTTTTGATGGACCTTGGTGTGTCGTCGCCGCAGCTGGATGACGCCTCGCGGGGGTTCAGCTTCATGCGTGATGGCCCACTGGATATGCGGATGAATCCGCAGCAGTCCCCGAGCGCAGCGGAATGGCTGGCCGAGGCGGACGAAAAGGACATTGCCGATGTCATCTTTCGATACGGCGAGGAGCGTTTCTCCCGCCGTATCGCCCGTTTGGTGGTGGCGCGTCGCCAAGAAGAGGCGATTGAAACCACCCGTCAACTTGCCGAATTGGTGAGCGAGGCGGTACCCAAGAAAGAAAAGCATAAGCACCCGGCGACCCGGACCTTTCAGGCTATCCGGATTTTCATCAATCGGGAGCTCGAGGATCTGGAAGTAGGGTTGAAAGCTGCCGTTGATCGGCTCGCGCCCGGTGGTCGGTTGGTGGTGATTAGTTTTCATTCCCTGGAAGACCGGGTGGTGAAGCGGTTCATGCGTGATCTGGCGCGCGGCCCGCAACTGCCGAAAGGCATTCCGGTCACCGCCGATCAGGAAGCTTCGGCATTCCGCCTGATTGGCAAGGCGGCGAAAGCCGGTGCAGACGAAGTTGGAGACAATGTCAGGGCCCGGAGCGCCGTCATGCGCGTTCTGGAA
This sequence comes from Marinobacter sediminum, assembly GCF_016820575.1. Lineage (GTDB taxonomy): Bacteria > Pseudomonadota > Gammaproteobacteria > Pseudomonadales > Oleiphilaceae > Marinobacter > Marinobacter sediminum. Next base: position 16,626 of record NZ_JAEMQH010000003.1, read on the forward strand.
CGAATTGATTCAGATAATAAGCCGAAGGGGAGCGCCTAATCATGGGTGCGGTAGCAATCGAACAGCCAGTTAAAGCGGCCAAGCTCAACAAGCAGCGGATGCGTGTGGGTGTTGCCACGGCCGTGCGGATTTCCCGGCAGGTTTTTGATGCCACCCGGCAGCGTAACGTCATGATTTCCATGGCACTGGTGACCTTGCTGGTGGCCTCGTCCATTGGCGTTGTGGTCAGCGCCCATGAGAACCGTGAATTGTTCAATACGTTGTCTCAGCTGCAGGGCGAGCGTGATCGCTACCAGCAGGAGTGGAGTCAGCTGCTGCTGGAACAGAGTGCCTTGAGTGCCCATGGTCGAGTGGAAAAGCTCGCAGCAGAGCGGTTCGGGATGGTCGTTCCGGGGCGGCAGGATATCGTTCTGGTACCACTGATGTCGCCGGCGTTGGCGCACTAATACACGATAATAACAACCGTCAGGGTGATTGATTTGTCCGGTCAGGGAACGCAGAGAACATGGAGCCAACGATTGGCGTCCGGCCTTAAGGCCTGGCGCTATGGCTCCGTGCTGGGCGTTTTCCTGCTGGTGATCGTGGCTCTGGGCTGGCGCCTGGTTGACCTGCACGTGGTCGATAACGATTTCTTGCGTAAGCAGGGTGATGTTCGAACCATTCGTGTCGAGTCTATTGATGCCCATCGCGGCGTTGTCTCTGACCGCTACGGTGAGCCGCTGGCCGTCAGCACGCCTGTGCAGACGCTGTGGGCCAACCCGTCCGAGATGGATGCAGATGAGGCCCGCCTGACCAACCTTTCCCGGCTGCTCAATATCAGTGAGGCTCGTCTTCGTGAACGGCTGAAAACCTACGTCGATCGTGAGTTCATCTACCTGCGCCGGAAGGTTCAGCCTGGCCTTGCCAAAGAAGTCATGGCTTTGGATATCGACGGAGTTTATTCCCGGCAGGAGTACCGCCGTTATTATCCGGCCGGCGAAGTGACTGCTCACATCGTTGGCTTCACCAACATTGATGAGCGTGGCCAGGAAGGCATGGAGTTGGCCTACAACCAATGGCTGTCTGGTGAGTCCGGTCGCAAGCGCGTACTTAAGGATAACCGTGGTCGCGTCATCAAGGATCTGACTCTCATTCGTGACGCCAGCCCCGGCCATAACCTTCAGCTCAGCATTGACCTTCGTCTCCAGTACTTGGCCTATCGCGAACTCAAGGCCGTGGTTCAGGCGCACAGTGCCAGGGGCGGAACCTTGGTGATGCTGGATGTGGATACCGGGGAAGTGCTGGCGATGGTTAACCAGGGGTCCTATAACCCCAATGATCGCAGTCAGCTGGCCCCGGAAAATCTCCGGAACAAGGCCATTACCGATCTGTTCGAGCCGGGCTCAACCATGAAGCCGGTCGCCATGGCGGCGGCACTCGAAACCGGTGACTATTCCACCAACACCACCATTGACACGTCGCCCGGTTACCGCCGGTTTGGCCGTTTCACGATTCGGGATCATCGCAACTACGGCGTGATCAGTCTGACCGATATCATTGCGAAATCCAGCAACGTCGGTATTAGCCGGATCGCCACTGACATTGGCGGTGACACCATCCGTAATTTGTACAGCCGGCTGGGGCTTGGGCAGCCAACCGGCATCGGTTTCCCGGGCGAGGCCGTCGGTGTGTTGCCGTCGCCGCCCAAATGGCGTCCGGTTGAGGAAGCCACGCTGTCCTATGGCTACGGCCTGAGTGTTAACGCTCTGCAGTTGGCGCAGGCTTACATGGTGATCGCCAATGGCGGTGTTCGCTATCCCCTGAGCCTGATTAAGCTGGATCGGGAACCTGAGGGGCAGCGGGTACTCTCAGAGAAGGTGACCTATGAGGTTCGTAACATGCTTCGGGAAGTGGTTTCCCGTGGCAGTGGTAAGCGCGCTCAGCCGGGCTTTTACACGGCCGGCGGCAAGACCGGAACGGTTCACCTGGTTGGAAAACAGGGTTACGAGGACAGCCAGTACAAGGCAATTTTTGCTGGCATGGCCCCGATCGATAACCCACGAATTGTCACGGTTGTAGCCGTGGATGCGCCTCAGTCCGGCGAATATTACGGTGGTGAAGTTGCTGCGCCGGTATTCGCCCGGGTCATGAGTGACGCACTGCGACTGTTGAATGTGAAGCCTGAACTGGAAGTCGGTGGCGCGAATGCGCCGGTTAAGACAGCCGGGGAGCGAGGGTAAGCCTATGTGCATCACATCACTCAGCACGTTGTTACAGGGAATTGTGTCCGTGCCGTCGGTGTTCGACGTGACCATTCACGGGCTCAAAACTGACAGCCGAACGGTAAAGTCCGGGGATGCCTTTGTCGCTCTCGCCGGCGCCAAGACTCCTGCGGATCATTACGTTGAGCAGGCCATCGCCGCAGGCGCGACGGTGGTGCTTATGGAATCGTCCGAGCCGGGTGAATGTTCGGAATTCCATGGGGCTCTGGTGGTGCCAGTGGTGGATCTGCGTGGTCGCCTGGGCGAAATCGCGGACCGGTTCTTCGAGCACCCCTCCCAACGGCTGCGCCTGATTGGAGTTACCGGCACCAACGGCAAGACGTCGGTTAGCCAGTACATTGCTGGTCTGTTGAAAGATACCGGAACTCCATGCGGAGTTCTGGGTACACTTGGTTACGGCATGCCCGGCGCGTTGCAGCCGGCGACCCACACCACACCCGATGTGGTGCAGACCAACCGGATGTTGTCCCGCATTCTGGCTCAGGGCGGACGTGCCGCAGTGATGGAGGTGTCCTCCCATGCCCTGGATCAGGGGCGGGTTGATGGCCTGACCATTGTCGCCGGAGTGTTTACCAATCTTACCCGTGACCACCTTGACTACCACGGCTCGATGGAAGCCTACGGCGAAGCCAAGGCGCGTCTGTTTCACCGGGAGGCCGTACACGTCTCGGTAATCAATTTTGACGATCCGTTTGGTCGGCAACTGTTTGATCAGCTCGACGGTCAGTGCGACCGGGTTCGCTACAGTCTCCACGAGGCCCAGACTGAACTCTGGCTGAAGTCCTTCCGGCCCACCGATGAAGGCTTTGAGGCGACCGTGGATGGCCAGTGGGGATCGTTCGACATCGCCGTTCCCCTGATGGGCAGCTTTAACGCCAGCAATGTTCTGGCAGCCATGGCAACCGTACTGAGTCTGGGCGTTCCGGTTGAGCGCGTGCAGCAGGCGGTGACTAGCCTCATGCCACCGCCGGGCCGGCTGGAAAAGTTTAGCGGCGCCAATGGCGTCAGGGTTGTGGTTGATTACGCCCACACCCCGGATGCGCTGGCTAACGCACTGGCGGCCCTACGCCCCCACGTGACCGGACGCCTGATCTGCGTATTCGGCTGTGGCGGCGACCGCGACAGTGGCAAGCGCCCGGAAATGGCGCGTGAAGCTGAGGCCCGGGCCGATGTTGTCATTGTGACCGACGACAACCCGCGAAGCGAAGATCCTGCCGTGATCGCCAATGACATCGTGGCCGGTTTTTCTACTTCAGATCGGGCGTCGGTGATTCACGATCGGTCAGAAGCCATCCAGACGGCGATAAAAATGGCCACGCCGGACGATCTGGTTCTGATCGCCGGGAAAGGCCACGAGTCCTATCAGGAAGTGGCCGGGCAGAAAATTCCGTTCAGTGACGCAGAGCAGGTTCAGCATGGCTTGAACCTGAATGGTGGTGTGGCATGATGCGCGCCTTTTCGTTGGCGGAAGCCCAGCAGTGGACCGGTGCCACCTGCAGCCGTTCAGGGCTCGAGGGAACCGAGTTTACTGGGGTTTCCACGGACACCCGCTCCATTGGACCGGGGCAACTGTTCGTCGCCTTGCGTGGTGACAATTTTGACGGTCACGGTTTCCTGCAGATGGCCCGTGATCGTGGCGCGGTGGCCGCCGTTGTGGATGAGGCCGATGCCACCGTGGACCTGCCGCAGCTGGTGGTGTCCGATACCGTTAACGCGCTGGCCCAGCTGGCCGGTGGCAATCGCAACGAAAGCAACGCCCGATTGGTGGCGGTGACCGGCAGCAGTGGCAAGACCACCGTTCGGGAAATGACCGCGGCAATCCTGGCGCAACTGGGGCCGACATTGGCCACCAGTGGCAACCTGAATAACCACATTGGTGTGCCGCTGACCCTGTTTGAGCTGGCGCCGGACCACCGTTATGGCGCCATTGAGCTGGGTGCCAGCGGGCTGGGCGAAATTGCGCACACCGTGGCTATTACCCGGCCCCAGGTTGTGATGCTGACCAACGCAGGCTCGGCGCACCTGGAAGGATTTGGCAGCTACGAGAACATTGTCCGGGCCAAGGGCGAAATCATCGAAGGTGTCGAAAATGGCGGTCTGGTAGTGCTGAACCGGGACGACCCCGCCTTCGACCAATGGCAGGCACGGGCAGGGCATCGCCGGGTGGTCAGTGTCAGCCGGCAGGGAAGCGCCGACGCTGACTATGGCGTGAAAGCAGTCCGGTCGCAGACGAACGGTCAGTCGTTCCAGGTTGTCGGGCCGGACGGGTGGAGTTGCACCGTAGACCTGGCCCTTGCGGGTGAGCACAACCAGACCAACGCCTTGCTGGCCATTGCCGCGGCGCGGGAACTGGGTGCTGATGATCAGGCTGTTGTCGCCGGACTGGCGGCGCTAGCGCCGGTTAAGGGCCGCCTGCAGAATATCGAGCTGGCGCCGGGACTGACCGTTATTGATGACAGTTACAACGCCAACCCGGCGTCCATGAAGGCCGCGCTCAGTGTCCTGGCCAAGCAGGAAGGTGAGCGCATCGCCGTGTTCGGCGCCATGGCCGAACTGGGCCCGCAGGCCAAGGCCCTGCACCGGGAAGTGGGCGAGTTCGCCCGTACTGAGCAGATTGAACGTTTGCTGACCGTTGGCCCCGGCTGTGAAGGCTACGCCGAGGGCTTTGGTGCAGCGACAGAGGTATATCAGACCCACGAAGACGCCGTTAACGCTGTGATCAGCGCGAAGCAGTCGCCGCTGACGGTGTTGGTGAAGGGGTCCCGAAGTTCTGCCATGGATCGCGTGGTAGAGGGAATTAAAGACAAGGTGAATAACTCATGCTGCTCTGGCTGACAGAGGTTCTATCACAATATTTCTCGGCACTGACCGTGTTTCAGTACCTGACCCTGCGCGGGATCCTGGGTACCCTCACGGCGCTGCTGATCTCACTGATCATCGGGCCGGTGATGATTCGCAAGCTGAGCCAGTATCAGATCGGCCAGGCGGTGCGCGACGATGGCCCGCAAACCCATCTGAGCAAGGCCGGCACGCCGACCATGGGTGGCGCCTTGATCCTGGTGGGTATCGGTATCAGCACGCTGCTGTGGGCCGATCTCAGCAACCGTTACGTCTGGATCACCTTGTTGGTCACCCTGCTGTTCGGGGCTGTGGGCTGGGTCGACGACTATCGCAAGGTTGTGGAGCGTAACCCCCGTGGCCTGCCCGGGCGCTGGAAGTACTTCTGGCAGTCTGTCATTGGTGCCGCGGCCGCCATCGCTCTGTTTTTAAGCTCGGCGCTGCCCCAGGAAACCTCTTTGTACGTGCCATTCGTCAAGCAGGTGTCGCTGACGCTGGGGCCGGTCATTTTCATCCTGCTGACTTACTTTGTCATCGTCGGCAGCAGTAACGCGGTGAACCTCACCGATGGCCTGGATGGGCTGGCGATTATGCCCACGGTGATGGTGGCGGGTGCTCTGGGGATTTTTGCGTACCTGTCCGGTCACGCGCAGTTTGCTGATTACCTGCTCATTCCCCACCTGCCAGGCACCGGTGAACTGATTGTGTTCTGCGGTGCGATCGTGGGTGCCGGGCTCGGTTTCCTCTGGTTCAACACCTATCCGGCCCAGGTGTTCATGGGCGATGTCGGTGCCCTGGCTCTCGGCGCTGCGCTGGGTGTGGTTGCAGTGGTCGTCCGTCAGGAGATCGTGCTGTTCATCATGGGTGGCGTGTTCGTCATGGAGACGGTGTCGGTGATCCTGCAGGTGGCTTCGTTTCGCCTCACCGGTCGGCGGATCTTCCGCATGGCACCGTTGCACCATCATTTTGAATTGAAAGGCTGGCCTGAACCGCGGGTAATCGTGCGGTTCTGGGTGGTCACCGTAGTTCTGGTCCTGATTGGCCTGGCCAGTCTGAAGATACGCTAAGGGTATGCATCGTCTATGAGCGTCATTGTTTCGGATCGTCGCACACTGGTAGTAGGGCTCGGTAAAACCGGGCTCTCCTGCGTGCGCTATCTGTCCGAGCAGGGCCGTGACATCACGGTTGCCGACAGTCGCGAAGCGCCTCCCGGCCTGGACGAGCTGCGCGCAGGCTGGCCCGATGTGCCGGTACATCTGGGGCCGTTCGATGCGGAGCTGTTCTCCGGCTTCAACGAATTGGTCGTTAGCCCGGGTATCAATGTTTCAGAGCCGGCGATCAAACAGGCCGCACAGGCCGGCGCCCGAATTCGGGGCGATATTGATCTGTTCGCCGAAGCTGCGGATGCGCCGATCGTGGCTATCACGGGCTCCAATGGGAAAACCACGGTTACCACCTTGGTTGGTGAGATGGCCCTGGCGGCGGGGCGCAAGGTTGAGGTGGGCGGTAATATCGGCACGCCGGCGTTGGATCTGCTTGGCCGTGGCGCTGACCTCTACGTATTGGAGCTATCCAGCTTCCAGCTGGAAACCACGGAAGGTCTGCATCCACTGGCGGCCACTGTGCTGAATGTCAGTGACGACCACATGGATCGGTACCCGAACAAAATGGCTTATTTCCAGGCCAAGCAACGGATCTTCCAGGGCTGCAAAACCGCCGTGGTAAATCTGGACGATGCCTTGAGCACGCCCATGGCTCGAGAAGGGTTGCAGTTCATCTGTTATGGATTTCATCGGGTCAATCCTGAGACCTTCAGTACCCGCGACGACGACGGCGGAACCTGGGTGACCTTCGGGTTCGATAACTTGCTGCGAACCAGTGAACTTTCGCTCATGGGGCACCATAACGTCAGCAATGTGATGGCGGCCCTCGGTCTTGGTCGCGCCGCCGGACTGCCAATGGATGTGATGCTCGAGGTGGCGCGCAAATTTGGCGGACTGCCGCATCGCTGCGAGTTTATCCGCCAGGTGGCCGGTGTTGACTACATCAACGATTCCAAGGGCACCAATGTTGGCGCTACTGTGGCGGCCATTGAAAGCCTGGCGCCGGAACAGGGCAAGGTGGTGCTGATTGCCGGCGGTGACGGCAAGGGTGCGGATTTCGCACCCTTGCAGGCGCCGGCACTGTTGCATTGTCGAGCGCTGGTGTTGATTGGCCGAGATGCCGGGCTGATTGCCGATGCCGTGGGTACCGGTGTTGAGTGTCATCAGGTCAAGTCCGTGGCGGACGCGGTATCAACCGCAGGCAAGCTGGCCCAGGCTGGGGACCGTGTGCTGTTTTCACCGGCCTGCGCCAGCTTCGATATGTTCCGGGATTATCTTGATCGCGGTGAGCAGTTCCGCGCATTGGTGGAGGCGCTCTGATGCAGACCGGATTCGCCGTACCAAACCGACATCAGTGGCTGGGTGAAATCCAGCCGCTGCCGATGCTGGTGATCAGCTCGGTGGCTCTGCTGGTGATGGGCGTGGTGATGATTTCTTCGGCCTCCATGGACATGGCGGCCGAGACCATGGGTAACAGCTACCACTATGTCATCCGCCAGTTGCTGTTTGCTGCACTGGGTTGCGGCATGGCCCTGGTGGCGGTGAATGTGCCGGTTGCCTGGTGGGAGCGCAGTGGCTGGCTGCTGCTCGGGATTGGACTGCTGGCCCTGGTGCTGGTGTTGACGCCGCTGGGCCGGACCGTCAACGGCTCCACCCGCTGGATCCCGTTTGGCTTGTTTAACGTGCAGGTCTCGGAAGTCGCCAAGCTGTGCCTGATCGCCTATCTGGCCGGGTACGTAGTGCGCCGCCGCGACGAGCTTCTGAACACCTGGCCGGGCTTTCTCAAGCCCCTGGTCGTGCTGGGGGTTGCCTCGGTGCTGTTGGTTATTCAGCCGGATTTCGGTGCCACCGTGGTGCTGGTATCGGCGGCCGCCGGCATGATTTTCCTAAGCGGCGTCCGGCTCAGCCGGTTTGTGCCGCTGATTGTGATTCTGGTGGTGCTGGGCTCCCTGCTGGTGCTGACCCAGCCCTATCGACTGAAGCGGGTGGTGAGCTATCTCGACCCCTGGAAGGATCAGTTCGACAGCGGCTATCAGCTGACCCAGTCGCTGATCGCGTTTGGCCGAGGTGAATGGGGCGGTGTCGGGCTCGGCAACTCGATCCAGAAGTTGTTTTATCTGCCCGAGGCCCACACGGACTTCGTCTTTGCCATTATCGCCGAGGAATTTGGCCTGTTGGGATCGTTGATCGTGCTGGCCCTGTTCACCCTGTTGGTCGTCAGTGGCTTCGTGATCGCCCGCCGGGCAGAGAAAGCAGATATGCCCTTTGGCGCCTGCTTTTCCTACGGCATAACGTTGCTGATCGGTCTACAGGCAACCATTAATATTGCGGTCAGCACCGGCATGCTGCCGACCAAGGGCCTGACCCTGCCACTGGTGAGCTATGGCGGTTCCAGTTTGATGATTATGTGCGTGAGTATTGGCGTTCTGGCTCGAGTGGAGATGGAGCGTTTGGATAAGGTGCGCCTGGCCGGGGAAAAGTCCGGTCGCCGAACTCGGGGAGGGGCTGCCTATGAGTGAGCAGCGTCGGTTCCTGATGATGGCCGGTGGCACTGGAGGCCACGTGTTTCCCGCGCTGGCCACGGCCAGGGCGCTTGAGGCCCAGGGCCACCAGGTGTACTGGCTAGGCGCCAGTGGCGGCATGGAGCAGCGGCTGATCGGCGAGACTGATATCCCGCTGTCGCTGATTCATATATCCGGGCTTCGCGGCAAAGGCAAGCTGGCGTTGCTGAAAGCACCGTTCCGTCTAATGCGGGCCCTGGGCGAGGCGTTTACGATCATGCGCCGGATTCGCCCCCACTGCGTGGTTGGCATGGGTGGCTTCGTTACCGGCCCGGGCGGCGTTGCGGCCTGGCTGACCCGGACACCGCTGGTGATTCATGAGCAGAACGCGGTTGCCGGAATGACCAACCGGATTCTGGTTCGGTTTGCAGAAACGGTACTGGAGGCCTTCCCGGGCAGTTTCGGTAACGGTGTGGTTACCCGCTGCACGGGCAACCCGGTGCGCCAGGATCTGGCCCGTCTGCCAACTCCGGAAGACCGCATGACCGAGCATGAAGGAGCGCTGCGGCTAATGATTGTCGGTGGCAGTCTCGGTGCCGAGGTATTTAACCGGCAAGTGCCGGAAGCGCTGGCGGCCATGGCCGAGGCTGACCGTCCGGTCATCCGTCACCAGTGTGGTGAAAAGAATTTGGAGGCGGCCCGGTCCGCCTATGAACAGCAGGGGCTGGATGTGAACGTCGAGCCCTTCATCAAGGATATGGCCGAGGCGTATGCCTGGGCCGATGTGGTGCTCTGCCGTGCTGGAGCGCTGACGGTGTCTGAACTTTGCGCGGCTGGGGTCGGAGCGATTCTTGTGCCCTTTCCCCACGCGGTTGATGACCATCAGACCAAGAACGGTCAGCAGATGGTCGCGGCCGGCGCGGCGGTGCTGATTCCCCAGAGCCGGCTGACCCCGGAAAACCTGGCAGAGACCCTGGCTGATTTAGGACGCGACCGGACTCGGGTAATCAACATGGCTAAGGCCGCGCGCACGCTGGCCCGCCCCGATGCAACGGAGAGAGTTGTGAATTATTGTCTGGAGGCCGCCAATGGCTGACCCAATCAATCCGCCGCTGGTTTACCAGGTGCCGGAAATGCGCCGTATCCGCCACATCCATTTCGTGGGCATTGGCGGCGCCGGTATGAGTGGTATTGCAGAAGTGCTCAAGAACCAGGGCTACGACGTTTCAGGCTCTGATCTGAAATCCGGCGCGGTCACCAAGCGCCTGGAGGCCATGGGTATTGAAGTCCACATTGGCCACCGGGCCGAGAACAGTGGCAAGGCTGATGTGGTGGTCGTATCCACCGCGGTATCAGCGGACAACCCGGAAGTGGTTGCTGCCCGCAGTCGCCGGGTGCCGATCGTGCCGCGGGCCGAGATGCTCGCCGAAATCATGCGCTATCGCCATGGTATTGCGGTGGCAGGCACTCACGGCAAGACCACAACCACCAGCCTGATTGCCTCAGTGCTGGGCGAAGCCGGACTGGACCCCACCTTTGTTATCGGTGGCAAACTCAACAGCGCCGGCACCAATGCCCAGCTGGGCGGTTCCCGGTATCTGGTGGCGGAGGCCGATGAGAGCGATGCTTCGTTCCTGCACCTGACGCCGGTGATCTCGGTGGTGACCAACATCGAAGCCGATCACATGGACACTTACGGCGGTGACGTTGAGAAATTGAAGCAGACCTTCGTCGATTTCCTGCATAACCTGCCGTTCTATGGGGTCGCGGTTATGTGCGTGGACGACGGCTACGTCCGCGAAATCATTCCGCGTATTTCCCGCGCCATCATCACCTACGGAATCGACAACCCGGAGGCGGATTACCGCGCGGAACAGATTCAATCAGACGGCCTGCGTACGCGCTTTGTGGTGAAACGCCCCGGGGGGCGGTCCGATCTGGCGGTAGAGCTGAAAATGCCGGGTCGCCACAACGTCCTGAATGCGGTAGCGGCGATTGCGGTGGCCACTGATGAGGGCGTGGACGACGCCGCCATCTGTCAGGGCCTGGCAAGTTTTGCCGGCGTCGGGCGCCGGTTCCAGGTCTACGGTGATTACCAGACGCCGAAGGGCAACATCACCCTGGTGGACGATTACGGCCACCATCCGACCGAGGTTGAGGCGGTCATTCGCGCTGCCCACGATGCCTGGCCGGGCCGTCGTCTGGTGATGCTCTATCAGCCCCATCGCTACAGCCGTACCCGCGATTTGTACGAGGACTTCGTGCGAGTGCTGTCCGAGGTCGACGGCCTGTTGCTGATGGATGTCTATTCCGCAGGCGAGCAAGCCATTCCCGGTGCTGACGGCCGAGCTCTGTGCCGCAGCATCCGGCAGCGGGGCAAGGTTGAGCCGATGTTTGTGGAAGACAACAACGAAATTGAAAGCCTGTTGGCGAACGTGCTGCAGGACGGCGACCTGCTGATGACCCAGGGCGCCGGAGATATTGGTGGTGTGGCCGCCAGATTGGCCGCAGCAGGAGTAATTGCCAGTGAGTGACATGCAACATCCCGAACCCCAGCCCTATCAGGCACCCCCCGAGCTGGTGCGAGAGCTGGGGCGCGTGGCCGTATTTATGGGAGGCGATTCCGCCGAGCGGGGCGTGTCCCTGAAAAGCGGGAAAGCCGTGCTGGCGGCGCTGGTATCAGCCGGCGTTGATGCCTTTGCCGTGGATGTCCGTGGTTGTCTGCTAAAGACCGTGGAAGATCCGGACTTTGATCGGGTCTTTATCGCCTTGCACGGGCGTGGTGGTGAGGATGGCACGCTCCAGGCGATTCTCGATCAGGCTGGGATCCCGTACACCGGCAGTGAAGTGCTGGCGTCGGCACTGGCCATGGACAAGCTGCGTACCAAGTATGTGTTCAAAGGCTGCGGTTTGCCGACGCCGAAGTTCCGCACCATGTCGTCCGCCGATGAGGCGGAGCAGATCGTGGCGGAGCTGCGCGCACCATTGAGCGTAAAGCCGTCCCGCGAGGGTTCCAGCATCGGCATCCGAAAGGTCAACTCTGCCGAAGAGCTGGTGGAAGCCTATGAGGAAGCCGAGGCGCTGGACACCCTGGTGTTGGTGGAAGAGTGGATTGAAGGGCCGGAGTTCACCGTTAGCCTGCTTCAGGATCGGGCATTGCCGGCCATTGGCTTGAGCACTGATCACGTGTTTTACGACTACGACGCCAAGTATCTGGCCGACGACACCCGCTACCGGATTCCCTGTGGCTTGGCGACCGACGACGAGATCCGTCTGCAGCAGCTGGCACTGGATGCGTTCCGGGTGGTGGGCTGCCGGACCTGGGGGCGTGTCGACATCATGCAGGACGACGACGGCCAGTTTTGGTTGCTGGAAGTGAATACGGTGCCGGGTATGACCGATCACAGCCTGGTGCCGATGGCGGCCAGGGCGGCGGGCATCAGCTTTGAGGAGCTGGTGGTCCGGATTCTCGATGACACCCTGACCTGTAACACCCAGGAGGGTCGCGATGCTTGAGACACTGCTGATCCGGAGTCGGGCGGAACCGTCCGATCCCCCGCGTCGCCGGGGGGCTACGTCCCTCGGCCCGGAGCGGGACCGGTTTGGCGTGTTGAAAGCAGTGCTGGCCACCGTGCCGTGGTTGCAGGTGGGCATGGGGGCAGTGATCGTACTGCTCGCAGCATTGGTGCCCTGGGGCACTGGCAAGGTGCTGGGAGCCATGGATCAGCAGATTCTGGCGGTTGATGTGAAGGGCGATTTGGTGGGTGACAGCAAGGTCGCGATCGAGCGTGCTGCCGGTAATTGGATTGGCAAGAGCTATTTCGCTACTGACCTGTCGGAGATCAAGGACAGTCTGGAGCGGCGGCCCTGGGTTGAGTCCGCAGCGGTGCGCCGGGTCTGGCCGGATCGGCTGGCCATCGACATTAGGGAAAAGAAGCCGTTGGCCTATTGGACCGATGGTCGGCTGGTCAGCCGCACCGGAGAGCTGTTTCTGCCTCCCAACCCGGAAGTGGCAGGCCGGCTGCCGAAGCTGGCAGGGCCCGATGAACGGGTTCGGGATGTTATTCGCATGGCCCAGACCATGAGCGAAGAACTGGTCGGCCACGGCCTCAACTTCGCAGGCTTGTCGCTGGAGCAGCGCGGCGCCTGGACCCTGCAACTGGCCAACGGCATCGAAGTGGTGCTGGGCCGGGATCAGGTCGAGCAGAGATTCGAACGGTTTATCACAGTTTATGAAACCCGACTGGCGTCACGGTCGGACGAAGTCAGTCGGGTCGATGCCCGCTACACCAATGGTGTGGCGGTGCAATGGAAGGCGGCGGAAGCCACTTCCGGCCCGAAATCATAGCAACGGTTAATTCAGACCACGGTTTGGTGAGATACATGTCATCGGTTGAAACGGAAAACATGATTGTCGGCCTCGATATCGGAACATCCAAGGTTGTTGCGATAGTCGGCAAGCGCAAGATGGACGGCACCATTGAGGTGGTGGGCATTGGTTCCCACCCTTCACGGGGGCTCAAGCGTGGGGTGGTGGTGAACATCGAAACCACCGTCCAGGCCATCCAGCGTGCGGTGGAAGAGGCTGAGCTCATGGCTGGGTGCCGTATTCACTCGGTGTATGCCGGCATTGCCGGTAGTCACATCAAGAGCCTGAACTCCCATGGCATTGTCGCCATTCGCGATCGTGAAGTGACCCAGGCTGATATTGACCGGGTCATTGATGCCGCCCAAGCGGTGGCCATCCCGGCGGATCAGAAAATTCTGCACATCCTGCCGCAGGAGTTCGTGATCGATAGCCAGGAAGGTATCAAGGAGCCGATGGGCATGTCCGGTGTGCGGCTTGAAGCCAAGGTGCACCTGGTGACCTGTGCCGTTAACGCCGCCCAGAACATCGAGAAGTGCGTGAAGCGCTGCGGCCTCGAGGTGGATGACATCATCCTGGAGCAACTGGCCTCCAGTCACGCCATTCTGACCGAGGACGAAAAAGAGCTGGGCGTCTGTGTTGTGGACATTGGCGGCGGAACCACCGATATCGCGGTCTTCACCGGTGGTGCCATTCGCCACACCGCGGTCATCCCGATTGCCGGTGACCAGGTCACTAACGACATTGCCATGGCGCTGCGGACACCCACGCAGAACGCCGAGGAAATCAAGATCAAGTATGCCTGCGCGCTGACACAGCTGGCCGGCGCCGATGAGACCATCAAGGTTCCGAGCGTTGGCGATCGTGCGCCCAGAGACCTGTCCCGTCAGGCCCTGGCGGAAGTGGTCGAACCGCGCTACGAGGAGCTGTTCACGCTGGTCCAGTCCGAACTGCGCCGCTCGGGGTTCGAAGACATGATCCCGGCAGGCATCGTTATCACGGGCGGTTCCTCCACCATGGAAGGTGTGGTGGAACTGGCCGAGGAAATCTTCCACATGCCGGTAAGGCTGGCCTGTCCGCAGGCGGTCTCGGGTATGACGGAAGTGGTCAACAACCCGATTTACGCCACCGGCGTCGGGTTGCTGATCCATGGCTTCCGCCAGATGGATCTGGGGCGGGCGCCGGTGCTCAAGGGTGAAGATGCACCCTCGCTGTTTGAGCGCATGAAAGCCTGGTTTACGGGGCAATTCTGACCGCCAGGGATATAGAAAACGAAGGTATCTCGAATAAACATTCTCGAAAAAAAAACAGCCTGGAAAGGCTGAACTAACAGCACGAAGGAGTAGGGGAAATGTTTGAACTCGTCGATAATGTCCAGCAAAACGCTGTCATTAAAGTCGTCGGTGTAGGCGGAGGCGGCGGTAACGCCGTGCGTCACATGCTTAACAGCGACATCGAAGGTGTGGAGTTTATCTGCGCCAACACAGATGCCCAGGCACTGACGGACATGGATGCGCGCCAGATCATCCAGCTGGGTGGCAACATCACTAAGGGTCTGGGTGCCGGCGCGAATCCGGAAGTAGGGCGCCAGTCTGCCCTGGAAGATCGGGACCGTATTGCTGAATCCCTGCAAGGCGCGGACATGGTCTTCATCACTGCAGGCATGGGCGGAGGTACCGGTACCGGTGCTGCCCCGGTTGTGGCCGAAGTGGCTCGCGAGCTGGGTATCCTGACCGTGGCTGTGGTTACCAAGCCATTTACTTTTGAAGGTGGCAAGCGCATGAGCGTCGCCGAGGCCGGCCTGAAGGAGCTGGAAGAGTGCGTCGACTCGCTGATCACCATCCCGAATGAAAAACTGCTGGCGGTCATGGGTAAGAAGACCAGCCTGCTGGACGCCTTCGCCTCGGCCAACGATGTGCTGTTGGGCGCGGTTCAGGGTATCGCCGATCTGATTACCCGCAACGGCATGATCAACGTCGACTTTGCCGACGTGAAGACGGTGATGTCTGAGATGGGCATGGCGATGATGGGTACTGCCCGCGCCACCGGCGAAAACCGGGCCCGCGAAGCTGCCGAAGCCGCCGTGCGCAGCCCGCTGCTGGAAGACATCAACCTGCAGGGCGCAAAGGGTATTCTGGTCAACATCACCGCCGGCATGGATCTCAACCTGGGCGAATTTTCCGAGGTTGGCGACATTGTGCGTGAGTTTGCCTCGGATTCCGCCACCGTGGTTGTGGGCACCGTGATCGATCCGGAAATGACCGACGAACTGAAGGTCACCGTAGTGGCTACAGGCCTCGGTGGTGATCGGGAAAAGCCCACCAAGGTGGTGGACAACTCCCGCACACTTGATGGTACAACCGATTACAACCAGTTGGATCGTCCGGCGGTTCTGCGTCGTCGCGCTGTCTCTCACGGCAACGTTGCGATTGACCAGAGCAAGGAAAGCGAAGAGCAGGGTGTCGACTATCTCGATATTCCCGCATTCCTGCGACGTCAGGCTGATTGATAATCTGTTGCAAGTGTGATCCGGTTTAAGCTTTTGTAGGTCCAGGTTCGAGAACTGGAGTAACAAAAGGGAACCATTAATCCGGATAAACGTGCGCTGATTACCAAGCGTTGGCTTATTGTAAATTTGACGCAAAGCCGCGTTGGTTAAATGGTACTCAGTCTTACTTTCTGATATTCTCCGGGCAGATTTTTGCTCAGAATATCGACATTTTGTGACGGAATAATGAACCGATGATCAGACAACGGACACTTAAAAACACTATCCGTGCTACCGGTGTAGGGCTGCACTCCGGGGAAAAGGTTTACCTTACCCTGAAACCCGCCCCGGTAGACTCAGGCATCATCTTCCGGAGGACCGATCTGGACCCGATGGTCGAGATTCGTGCCTGCGCGGAAAATGTGGGTGAGACCATGCTGTCTACGACGCTGGTAAAAGACGGTGTTCGTGTGGCGACAGTAGAGCATTTGCTGTCGGCAATGGCTGGTCTCGGTATCGATAACTGCTTCGTGGAACTCAGCGCTGCTGAAGTGCCGATCATGGATGGCTCCGCTGGACCGTTCGTGTTCCTGCTTCAGTCTGCCGGCATTGCCGAGCAGGAAGCGGCCAAACGTTTCATCCGTATCAAGCGGGAAGTGACCCTTGAAGAAGGCGACAAGAAGGCTACCTTCCTGCCGTTTGAAGGTTTCAAGGTCAGCTTCGGCATCGACTTTGACCACCCGGTGTTCAAGGGTCGTGCCCAGACCGCAACCGTCGACTTCTCCAGCACCTCGTTTGTAAAAGAGGTGAGTCGTGCTCGGACCTTTGGTTTTATGCGCGACATTGAGAAGCTGCGGGCGATGAACCTGGCCCTAGGTGGCAGTGTGGACAACGCCATTGTGGTTGACGACTACAAGATTCTTAACGAAGACGGTCTTCGTTACGATGACGAGTTTGTTAAGCACAAGGTGCTGGACGCCATTGGCGACCTGTACCTATTGGGCAATAGCCTGATTGGTGAGTTCCGGGGCATTAAATCCGGTCACGATCTGAATAATAAGCTACTGCGCAAGCTCAGGGCCGAAGAGGATGCGTGGGAAGTGGTTACCTTCGATGACGAAGCGACCGCGCCCATCTCCTACATGAAGCCTGTGCTGGCGGCCCCGGCTTAAGGCAGGACGCCTAATCCCGGACGTGGCTTGCGAGTTTTTCGAGAACCTCGCGTAGTTTTTTATCCTTCGTGTGCCCGGCTTCCTCTTTGAGGAGCCGGGCATTTTCTTTGCTCAGGGGTGCTTTTACGAACCTGGGTGCGTCCCGGAATCTTGGCGGGACAACCTTGACCTTGAGCTTCCAGACGAACTTGAACAACTCGTTTTCCCGCACATTCTCCATGATCTCGTGCTGGCGGAAGCGAATCTGGCTGGCTTTACCGGCATTTTCTGCGGACAGAACCAGCTCGCCTTCCTGACAGCTGACAAACCGTGTGCCTTCGGCAAGCGAGCCGGGTAGTGCAGACAGCACCTGTTCCTCGGCCTGGCGATGAAGTTCCGCCTTGGTCATGAGCTCTTTCAGGACCGGGGTGCCACCGAGCTTGTCAAAGCTTGCTTTCTGTTCGCTTTTTCGCTTCATGGGCGGGTTTTCACTCGACGAATTTGTTTACGATTGGTTACACTTCGGCACGGTTTATGCGTAGTGCTCATACTAGACTCGTTTTACATTGTCGAGACGAAGTATGTCTACCCGGGCGCTACGACATTTCAGCACGTAGTTGTTGTCATGGATGGCAAGCCCATATGGAAATTTCCGAGGCGCAACACTACAGGACATAGGTTGCGACTCAAGATGAAATCAGAAAATGATATGAACATTATCCTTGTTGGCAGACATCACGGGCAATCCCGCGTGGTGGCAATGAGCGCGCCGGTGGTCGTGGGCCTGCTCTGCCTGTTACTGGCGGTGCTTGGTATGGCGGGCTGGGCAGGTTTTCAGGTTGCGGTCAGCAAGGCTGAGGCCGAGAAACCGACCCCGTCTGCCCTGGTGGCCCATTGGCAGGCGCGGCTGGATGAACAGAAGTCAGAATTGTCGGTGGTTCAGCAGGAAGTGCAGCAGCAGATTGATGCGCTGACCCTTCGTCTGGGCCAGATACAGGGCCGCCTACTCCGGCTGGATGCGCTAGGGCAGCGGTTTGTCGAATCCGGACTGGTTGGCAGTGAAGAGTTCAATTTTGATGAGCCTGCCGCCGTTGGTGGCCCGGAAAACAGCGGTGAGCGGGAGTCGTTCAGCGCACCGGAACTGACCCGGATGATTGAGCGTCTGGAAGAGCAGCTGGACGACCGGGAGCAGCAGTTGCGGTTACTCGATAAGCTGGCATCGCGGCAGAAGCTCGAAGATGAAATGTTTGTTGAGGGCCGGCCGATCACCTGGGGTTGGCTCTCCTCCAAGTACGGCTACCGTTCCGATCCCTTTAATGGCAAGCGCACCTGGCATGACGGCGTCGACCTGGCTGGCAAGGAAGGCAGTGACATTATCTCGGTCGCCGGCGGTGTTGTAACCTGGGCGGGCGAGCGCTACGGCTACGGCAACCTGGTCGAGATCGATCATGGTGACGGCCTGGTCACCCGCTACGGCCACTGCAAGACCATCGAAGTCAATGTCGGTGACGTCGTGCAGAAAGGGCAGGTAGTGGCCCTGATGGGTAGCACCGGCCGATCCACTGGCCCCCACGTGCACTTTGAAGTGCTGCATAACGGCCGTTCCAAAGATCCGGTGAAGTACATCGCCCGGTCCAGCAACTGACGTTCCTTTCGCTCCGCGTGAGGGTTCCTTCCCTCACGTTCTGCTGTCCCGGCGTCCTCAGCGTCGTCTTGACCGGCAGTTGGAACATCAACAAGTTATCCCAATCTGTCCGGCCATGAGCGCCACCTTTTTTCCTGTCGCGAAATAAGGTTAGAATGCCGGCTTCCTCCGATTAATCAAAGAAGCAGTGGTCTATGTTCACAAAGCTTGCAACCAAGATGTTCGGCAGTAAAAATGCCAGAGAAATCAAGCGTATGCGTAAATCAGTGATGCGCATTAACGAACTTGAGGAACAGTTTGGCAATTTTTCCGACTCCGAACTGCAAGGCAAGACTGCTGAGTTCAGGCGTCGAATTGAAGAAGGCGAGGCCCTGGACGCGTTGCTGCCGGAAGTTTTCGCCACGGTTCGCGAGGCCAGCCGTCGGGTCATGGGCATGCGTCATTACGATGTCCAGTTGATTGGTGGTATCACTCTGCACGAAGGCCACATTGCGGAGATGAAGACCGGTGAAGGTAAGACCCTGGTGGCAACCGCATCGGTGTACCTGAATGCTCTGCCGGGTAAAGGGGTTCACGTGGTAACTGTGAACGATTACCTGGCACGCCGTGATGCCGAGTGGATGGGCAAGCTGTACCGGTTCCTGGGACTGCAGGTCGGCGTTGTTGCGTCCGGTCAGCCGCAGGAAGAAAAACGCGCCTCCTACCAGGCCGACATCACCTACGGCACCAACAACGAATTTGGTTTCGATTACCTGCGCGATAACATGGCGTTCAGCACCGAGGACAAGGTGCAGCGTGGCCTGAATTACGCCATCGTGGATGAGGTTGACTCGATCCTGATCGACGAGGCGCGGACCCCGCTGATCATCTCTGGCGCCGCAGAGGACAGCTCCAAGCTCTACAAGGCGGTCAACGAGCTGATCCCGAATCTGGAGCAGGGCGAAGTGCCGGAAGAAGGCGAACCCACCGGCGATTTCACCATCGATGAAAAGTCCCGTCAGGTTGAGTTGACCGAATCCGGTCACGAGCGCGTCGAAGAACTGCTGCTGGATAAGGGGCTGTTGGCCGAGGGCGAGAGTTTGTATTCGGCCTCAAACCTGAGCTTGCTGCATCACGTCCATTCGGCTCTGCGTGCCCATCATTTGTTCCAGAAGGACGTCGACTACATCGTCCAGGGTGGCCAGGTGGTCATCGTTGACGAACACACCGGCCGTACCATGCCGGGTCGTCGCTGGAGCGAAGGTCTGCACCAGGCTGTTGAGGCGAAGGAAGGCGTGAACATTCAGGCTGAGAGCCAGACCCTGGCCTCCACCACCTTCCAGAATTACTTCCGTCTCTACGACAAGCTCGCGGGGATGACCGGTACCGCTGACACCGAAGCGTTTGAATTCCGCCAGATCTATGGCCTGGATGTGGTGGTGATTCCGCCCAACAAGCCGATCCAGCGTATCGATTACAACGATTTGATTTATCTGACCCAGGAAGAGAAATTCCACGCCATCATTGATGAGATCAAGGATGTCACCACCGAGGGCCGTCCGATCCTGGTGGGTACCGCGTCCATTGAGGCGTCCGAGCTGTTGTCGATGCTGCTGAAAAAGGCGCGCATTGATCACAAAATCCTGAACGCCAAGCAGCACGATTCCGAAGCCCTGATCATTGCCCAGGCCGGTCGCCCCGGTGCGGTCACCATTGCCACCAACATGGCCGGTCGTGGTACCGACATCGTACTGGGTGGTAACTGGGAGTTTGAAGTCGCGGACATGGAGAATCCGTCCGAGGAAGACGTGGCCAAGATCAAGGCCGAGTGGACCGAGCGCCACAACCAAGTGCTGGATGCCGGTGGCCTGCACATCATCGGTACCGAGCGGCATGAATCCCGCCGTATCGACAACCAGCTACGTGGTCGTGCCGGTCGTCAGGGCGATCCGGGTTCCTCCCGCTTCTTCCTGTCGCTGGAAGACAACCTCATGCGAATCTTTGCGCCGGATCGGGTCAAGAGCCTGATGCAGGCCATGGGCATGAAAAAGGGCGAAGCCATTGAGCATCGGATGGTGACCAATGCCATCGAGAAGTCCCAGCGGAAGGTTGAGGGCCGCAACTTCGACATGCGTAAGACGCTGCTGGAATACGACGACGTCGCCAATGATCAGCGTACGGTGATCTACGAGCAGCGCAACGAAGTGATGTCTTCGGAAGACATTTCTGACATGGTCGATACCATCCGTGCCGACGTGGTCGACACCATGGTCAGCGAGTACATCCCGCCCCAGAGCATGCCGGAGCAGTGGGATGTGGCCGGGCTGGAATCCCAGCTGCAGTCAGAAATGTCCATCGAGCTGCCGGTGCAGAAGTGGCTGGACGAAGACAGCAACCTGCACGAAGAGAGTCTGCGTCAGAAGATCCTCGACGAAATAGTCACCGCGTATAAGGGCAAGGAAGAAATTGCCGGCGCTGAAGCCATGCGCAAGTTCGAAAAGCAGGTCTTCCTGCAGGTGTTGGACACGTTGTGGAAGGAGCACCTGTCGAACATGGATCACCTGCGCCGTGGTATCCATCTGCGCGGTTACGCCCAGAAGAACCCGAAGCAGGAATACAAGCGCGAGGCGTTTAACCTGTTCGAGGACATGCTCGAAACCATGAAGCGCGATGTTACCCGAGTGCTTTGCCACGTCCGGGTGCAGAGCCGGGAAGAGATGGAAGAAGTCGAGCGCCGTCGCAAGCAGGAGCTGGAGCAGGAACTGGCCCGCGCCCGTCTGCGTCACGACGAGACCAGCGCCACCGCCGAGAGTGCGGCTGAAGGCGCCGGCCAGGGCGAGCAGCAGGCTGGCGCTACGCCGGAGACTTTTGTCCGTCAGGAGCGCAAGGTGGGGCGCAACGAACCCTGTCCGTGCGGATCCGGCAAGAAGTACAAGCAATGCCATGGTAAGGTCAGTTAATCGTTGAGACCGAACCAAGGTTCAAGACCCGCAACCTGACATCTTCAGGCTGCGGGTTTTTACGTTATGAATTGCCTGTTCCAGGCATTGTCAGAGGAGATACAGGATGGCAGTAGGTCCCGGAACCTTGCCCGAATTTTTCCCGGTGGCCGGCGTCAAGCTCGGCATTGCCAGCGCCGGTATCAAGAAGCCCGGCCGCAAGGACATCGTAGTGTTCGAACTGGCGCCGGAAAGCCGGGTCGCCGGTATCTTTACCCGTAACCAGTTCTGTGCGGCGCCGGTCACCCTGAGCCGACAGCACCTGGCCTCAACGTCACCTCGTTACTTGCTGATCAATACCGGCAATGCCAACGCCGGCACCGGTGAGCGCGGCATGGCCGATGCCGTGGCGTGCTGTACCGCCCTGGCGCAGCAAGCCGGTGTCAGCGCCGCTGAGGTGCTGCCCTTTTCAACGGGTGTGATCGGTGAGCCGTTGCCGGTGGCAAAAATTGTCGATGCTCTGCCGGCGGCGCTCGCCAGCACGGACGAAGGGCGCTGGGCCGAGGCGGCCAGTGGTATCATGACAACCGACACCCGGCCCAAGGGTGCGTCCTGCCAGCTGGATCTTGGTGGCCATATCGTGACCATTTCCGGAATCAGCAAGGGTGCGGGCATGATTCGCCCGAACATGGCCACCATGCTGGGGTTCATCGCCACAGACGCCCGCATCGAACCGCAACTGCTGCAGACACTGGCCTCTGAGCTGGGCGAGAAATCATTCAACCGAATCACCATCGATGGTGATACGTCCACCAACGACTGCTGCATGTTGATGGCCAGCGGTCAGTACAGCGGGCCCGAGATTACCGTCGACAGTCCTGAGCTGCCCAAGTTGCGCGAGGCCCTGCGCCAGATCTACCTCGACCTGGCACACGCCATCGTGCGCGACGGCGAGGGCGCCACCAAATTCGTGACCATTGATGTCAGCGGCGCTGCGACTCAGCAGGAGGCGCTGGATGTGGCTTACACCGTGGCGCACTCGCCCCTGGTGAAAACCGCCCTGTTTGCCTCCGATCCCAACTGGGGGCGGATTCTGGCCGCGGTTGGCCGTGCCGGCGTTCCGGGCCTGGATCTCAATGCCCTGGAGATCTTCCTGGGCGAGGTTTGCCTGGTTCGTAACGGTGGCCGCGCCGACGACTACTCGGAAAGCCGTGGCCAGGCGGTCATGGATCGTGAGGACATTACCATCGCCATCGATCTCAAGCGTGGCACGGTGAATGAAACCGTCTGGACCTGCGACTTTTCCCACGACTACGTGACCATTAACGCCGAGTACCGGACCTAAGCATGACCGTTGTAGCAGCGCCGATCCGTGAGATTCACGTCGCCGTCGCGGTCATTATCCGTGATGGCCGGGTGCTGATTGCCCGGCGTCCGGACCACACCCATCAGGGTGGGTTGCTGGAGTTTCCCGGTGGTAAGGTCGAGCCAGGCGAAACGGTCCAGCAGGCACTGGTGCGCGAGATTGCTGAGGAAACTGCTCTGGCGGTGCCGGAGGCGTCGCTTGAGCCGGTTATCGGCATCCGCCATGACTACGGTGACAAGCGGGTGTTCCTGGACGTGTGGCGCACCACAGAGGCCGTCGGTGAAGCCGTGGGTTGTGAAGGTCAGCCTATCGCCTGGCTGGCGCCCGAAGAGCTTCAGGATGATCAGTTCCCGGCCGCCAATCGCCCCATCATCCGGGCCCTGCGCTTGCCCTCGTTGATGGCGATCACCGGTACCATCACCACCGTGGACGGTGGCGTGGCGAGCCTGCAGGCGGCGCTGGCGCATCAACAACAGTCGTTGATCGTACTCCGGACTCCGGAGCTGGCATCAGACGCCTACCGCGAGTTAGCTCAGCAGGCCCTGCCGGTGTGCCGGAGCGCTGGCACCGGACTGATCGTCCACGGGGCGCCGGCACGCTTTGCCGACACGCCGGGTGCGGCGGGGCTGCACCTGCCGTGGCGCGAGGCAGCAAAGCTTGTGTCCCGGCCGGTGCCGTCGCAGGTCTGGCTCGGTGTGTCCTGCCACAGCGCCGATCAGCTTGCTCATGCGGTCGAGATCGGGGCGGACTACGCCACGCTGGGGCCCGTACAGGCGACGGCCACCCACCCTGGGGCAGAGGGCATTGGCTGGGACGCGTTTCGAGAGCTGACGGCCACCGCAACCATTCCGGTGTTCGGACTGGGTGGCTTGAACCCTGAACACATTGTTCGTGCTCGCAGAGAGGGCGCTCAGGGGGTTGCCGGTATCCGGTTCTGGTGGCCACAGGACTGACCGTTATCCGGGGCTGTGGCGCTCATCTCTGGTATGCTTTTAATCCTGCCAGTCGAATCCCTCATTCAAGACAGTTTTGGAGATGCCGTGAGCAAGCTGACGCACCTTGATGACAATGGCGAAGCCCGCATGGTCGATGTCACTGACAAGGCCGTGACCGAGCGCGAAGCCCGGGCCGAGGCGACCATTCGCATGAGCCCGGAAACCCTGAACATGATTATTGCCGGTGACCATCCGAAAGGGGATGTGCTGGCCGTCGCCCGGATTGCCGGCATCATGGCCGCGAAAAAGACCCACGAGCTGATTCCGCTTTGCCACTCGCTCAATCTGACTTCGGTTAAGGTTGAGTTGGCGCCGGGCGAAGACGGTGCCTCGGTGCACATCCAGACCCGGTGCAAACTCTCAGGGCAGACGGGGGTCGAAATGGAAGCCCTGACCGCCGCCAGTGTTGCGGCGCTGACGCTTTACGATATGTGTAAAGCGGTGGACCGTGGGATGGAGATTGGCGCGGTTCGCCTGCTGGAAAAGAAAGGCGGTCGCAGTGGCCATTGGGTGTCCCCTCGGCCTGAGAGTTAATCCGTGCCGGGTATCCGCTCGTAGATCCCTAGTAATTCCAAGGCCCAGGAGAGGAGCCGTGTCGGGACTACGCCAAGCCAACGGCCGCGTGCTAGAATGCGCGGCCCGATTGATTGAACCACGAGGAACCACTGTGGCTGTTCGTTACATCCAGACTTGCCGTTTGCCGACTCCGTTCGGTGTTTTTGACATGCACGGCTTTGAGGAACCGGACACGGGTAAAGAGCACGTGGCCCTGACCCTGGGTGAACTGGACAGAAGCGAGCCCATGTTGGCCCGTACTCACTCCGAGTGTCTTACCGGCGATGCGCTTTACAGCATGCGCTGTGACTGTGGCTATCAGCTGGAAGAAGCTCTGCGCAGTATTGCCCGGGAAGGCCGGGGTATCCTCATGTACCTGCGTCAGGAAGGCCGCGGCATTGGCCTGCTAAACAAGATCCGGGCCTACAACCTGCAGGATCAGGGTGCAGATACGGTTGAGGCCAACGAGCAGCTTGGTTTCGCCGCCGACCTTCGGGACTACAGCATGTGTAAAGACATGCTGGAGCATTTGGGCATCAAGAGCCTGAGACTGATGACCAACAACCCGAGGAAGGTTAAAGCTTTGGAGTCGTACGGCATTGATATCACCGAGCGGGTGCCGCTGCATGTGGGCCGGAATCCGCACAATGAGCACTACCTGGACACCAAACAGAGCAAACTTGGGCACTGGCTGGAAACTCATCAGGACGACGATCTCACCGGCTGAGGTTGGGAGCTCGTGCCAGTTGCATAAAAAAGCCCGCCAAATGGCGGGCTTTTTCGTGGCAGCGGTTCGTGGCTGTCTAGCGTTTTAAGACTGTCCACCAGTTCAAGGCTGTCTACCAGTTCAAGGCTGTCGACCAGTTCAAGACTGTTTCACCGCCTTCAGGCTCTGACGCTGCAGGCGCTCCATGCGTCCTTCGATGGCAGCTTTGATGCCGTCAGCATCGAGGCCGCAGTCGTGCAGCAACTCACCGTGCTTGCCGTGATCAATAAACGTGTCCGGCAGGCCCAGCTGCAGTACCGGCATCTGTACCTCGCGATGGTTCAGGAACTCGGTTACCGCGCTGCCGGCGCCACCGGCAATCGCGTTCTCTTCAAGTGTCACCAGCAACTCATGCTGCTCGGCCAGGGCGACGATCAGCGCCTCGTCCAGCGGCTTCACAAAGCGCATGTCCGCCACCGTTGCACCCAGAGCCTCAGCTGCCTCAAGCGCAGGCGCCAGCAGAGTGCCGAAGTTAAGGATGGCAATGCTGCTGCCTTCACGAACCCGCCGGCCCTTGCCGATGGGCAGTCCGTCTAGAGATGGTTGGATCTTTGCGCCGGGGCCAGTGCCACGGGGGTATCGAACTGCAGCCGGGCCCTTGAACATCAGGCCGGTTTGCAGCAGCTGGCGGGTTTCATTTTCATCCGACGGTGTCATCACAAGCATGTTCGGGATACAGCGAAGGTAGCTGATATCGAAGGCACCGGCGTGGGTCGGGCCATCCTCGCCCACGAGTCCAGCCCGGTCGATTGCAAACAGCACGTCCAGGTTTTGGATCGCAACGTCGTGGATCAGCTGATCGTAACCCCGTTGCAGAAAGGTACTGTAAATTGCCAGGACCGGTTTGGCGCCATCGCAGGCGAGCCCGGCGGCCAGGGTGACCGAATGCTGCTCGGCAATAGCGACATCGAAATAGCGCTCAGGATAGCGTTCGGCAAACGCCAGCAGATCCGAGCCCTCGCACATGGCGGGGGTGATGCCAACCACCCGTTCGTCCTGCTCTGCGGTGTCGCACAGCCACTGGCCAAAGACGTTGGCGTACTTGGGCTTGGCCGGCTTGGGGGTGACCGGTTCGGGTTTATGGGCCGGCACCGGCTCGATCTTGTTGATGGCGTGATAGCCAATCGGGTCGGCTTCGGCCGGGGCGAAGCCCTTGCCTTTGGTGGTGACCACGTGCAGGAACTGAGGTCCTTCGAGTTCCCGGATGTTTTCCAGGGTCTCGACCAGCAACGGCAAGTCATGGCCATCGATGGGGCCGATGTAATTGAAACCCAGCTCTTCGAACAGGGTGCCGGGGGCAATCATGCCCTTGAAGTGCTCTTCGGTTTTCTTGGCCAGGGCCATCAGGTGCGGCGCGCCCTGAAGCACCTTCTTGCTGCTGTCGCGAACCTGGTTATAGGTCCGGCTGGCCAGCAGTTTGGCGAAGTAATTGGAGAGGCCACCGACATTGCGGGAGATCGACATGTCGTTGTCGTTCAGGATCACCAGCATGTCGGAGTGAAGATGGCCGGCATGGTTCAGCGCCTCGAAGGCCATGCCTGCGGTCATCGCACCGTCGCCAATGACGGCAATGCTCTTGCGACCGGTATTCTGCATGCGGGCGGCGATGGCCATGCCGAGGGCCGCACTGATGGAGGTGCTGGAATGACCCACACCAAAAGTGTCGTACTCGCTCTCGGCGCGCTTCGGGAAGCCGGCCAGGCCGTCCTTACGACGGATGGTGCCCATCTGTTCACGCCGGCCGGTGAGAATCTTATGGGGGTAGGCCTGGTGACCTACGTCCCAAACCAGACGGTCTTTCGGGGTGTTAAAGACATAATGCAAAGCCACGGTCAGCTCGAGCACGCCAAGACCCGCGCCAAAATGGCCTCCGGTCTGGCCCACAGACCACAGCAAAAACGCGCGCAGTTCCCGGGCCAGCTGGGTAAGCTGTTCAGCCGGCAATTCTCGCAGCTGGGCCGGGGCATCGATCCGGTCCAGCAGCGGGGTGTTGGGCCGCTGTGACGGGATTTCCTTGAATGTGTAAGTATCCTGCATCTGCTCGGGTCTTTTCCGGAATGTTCGGCAACTGCCTGGCATTATAGGGGAACAGGGCTGCCTGTTTCACACCAATCGGGCCAGTTGTTACGCATTGATTAAAGTCAGTGTGCGCCCTTCGGGGGCAGGGGTTCAATGGGTTCGTGCCACCACGTAATCCGCCATTGCCCGCAACGGGTCTGCCTCGGGGCCAAAGGTCCGGAGACTCTCGAGCGCACCGGAAAGTAACGCGGCCAGGTGCTCCCGGGCACCGGCCACGCCCAGCAGGGCCGGATACGTCGGCTTGGCGCGGGCGGCGTCTGAGCCCTGGGGTTTGCCGATCACCTCGGTGTCACCTTCGATATCCAGGAGATCGTCCTGAACCTGGAACGCCAGGCCCAGGGCGCGGGCATAGGCAGTCAGGTCCGCCAAAGCCGCTTCTGACACCGACGGCGCGGTCAAGGCGCCGAGCCGCACGCTGGCCTCGATCAAGGCGCCGGTCTTGTGCCGATGCATGGTTTCGAGCTGGCTCAGAGACAGCGTCTTGCCTACCGACTCTAGATCGATGGCCTGGCCACCAACCATGCCCTGAGAACCGCTGGCGCGTGCCAGCTCCTGGATCATCGCGAGCCGTGCCTCGGCACTGCCTTCACTGTTATTGGCCAGCAAGCCAAAGGCCAGGGTCTGCAAGGCATCGCCGGCCAGAATGGCGGTCGCCTCGTCAAATGCAATGTGCGTGGTGGGGCGGCCCCGGCGCAACTCGTCATCGTCCATGGCCGGCAGATCGTCGTGAATCAGGGAGTAAGCGTGGATCAGTTCCACCGAGCAGGCCGGGGCCAGGCCCTGGTCACCGGCCTGACCAACCGCTTTGGCCGCGGCCAGGCACAGCGCCGGGCGGATACGCTTGCCGCCGCCGAGCACGCTGTAGCGCATGGCTTCCTGAAGCCGCTCGGAGGCTGCGTTTCGTTCGATGCATCGATCCAGCTCCGCGTCCACGCGAACTCGGCAGGTCTCCAGGAAATCCAAGGCCAGTTTGTTCTGATCAGCCATCAGTTGGCATCGTCCGGCTTGAACGGTCGGGTTTCCAGGGTGCCGTCGCTGTTCTGGACCAGCTGTTCCACACGTTGCTCAGCACTCTTCAGGGCTTGTTGGCATTCCCGGGTCAGTTTGACGCCCCGTTCGAATGCGGTCAGCGACTGCTCGAGAGAAAGTTCGCCCTGCTCGAGGTCCCGAACCAGCTTTTCCAGTTCATCGAGAGATTTTTCGAAGTCTGCAATGGATGTGGCGCCTTGTTCACTGGCCATCAGGGCCCTCCGATCGGGTGTCAGAATTTGGCGGATTATACCAGAGCTTGCGGGCTATCGCTGCCACTGGAAACGGCGATATTCAAGCGCTTGCGCATTGGGGCCCCAGCCCTGTTCACTGACCGTGATCTGGCCATGGCGAGACACGCTTACAATGGTGGTGGCGCGGGTTCCGTAGGCGTCGCCGACAATGAACGGGGATGACAGGAAACGCTCGGTGTCCAGGCCAACGCCGGTGTCGGGCAATAGGTCATCCGGTGCCGGCGTGGTGTCCTGGAGCAGGGGAATCAACGCCTGGTGAAGTTGGTCCGGGTCGCTGCCGGACGACGCCACCACATCGGCGACGGTCTGGCGGAGCCGCAGCAACTTTGGCCAAGGCGTTTGCAGCAGATGGTTGCTGAGCCCGTAGGCGCCGCGATGCACCCGTCGGCCGGGGTGGGCGTCCCGGTTGCTGTAATACCAGCCAGATGCCGCATTCAGGTGCACCAGATTGAAGCCGGCATACTGTTCGGTTCGGCTCGACAGAGAGCTTGCAAGGGCCGGAATGGATTCCGCCAGGGCGCGAATCGGCAACTCACCGCGGCTGCTCTGGCCGGTTTCGGGGGAGCCTTCACGGACATTGGTCACGGCACTGACGCGACCGTCCCGGCCCACCGCAAGCCAGGTTCCGCCTGATTGCAGATCGCGGCCGGCCAGGACCTCGGTGCCTTTTTCAGTCGTCCACCAGTCCATTGCCGCCGTCGGTCGGCGGAAAAACTCGTCCCGGTTAGCGGCCACTACGAGAGGGAAGTCGTGATGCTGGCCAAGGGTGAAAGCAATCAGGCACATGGCTTTGCGCGGCGCTCCGGGAGTTAATGAAGTTGCAAGTTGTGGTGTGTATCATACCAGCCTTATTTTCTTGGGGGTGTGGGCAAGGCGATGGCCCTGTTTTACGTGTTTGCGTCTTACCTTGCGCTGGGTGCTCTGGCTGGCACTCTGGCCGGTCTTTTCGGTATTGGCGGCGGGCTGGTTATTGTCCCGGTACTGATCTTCAGTTTTGGCCTCCAGGGCGTCAGTCCCGAGGTGGCGGCCCACCTGGCGGTTGGCACGTCGCTGGCGACCATCGTGTTCACCTCCTTGAGTTCGATTCGTTCGCACAATAAACGCGGCGCCGTGCGCTGGGAGATATTCCGGCCGATGGCCGTGGGTATCGTGTTTGGTGCGGTTTTGGGTGCCTGGTCGGCGTCACTACTTAGTGGACCGGCGCTGGAACTTGTTATCGGTGTGTTTGTCATTGCCGTGGCGATCAAAATGCTGATCGGAGCCCACCCGAAACCCGGGCGGGATATTCCTGGCCACCCTGGGCTGGCCGCTTCCGGCGGAGTCGTCGGCTGGGCGTCGGCGATCTTTGGCATCGGTGGGGGCACCCTGACTGTGCCGTACCTGAACTGGTGCAACGTGCGCATGCAGCAGGCGGTCGGAACATCGGCGGCCTGTGGGCTGCCCATCGCTGTGGCCGGTGCCCTGGGTAACGTCTGGACCGGCTGGGATCATGCAAACCTGCCGGAATACAGCGTCGGCTTTATCTATCTGCCAGCGTTTATAGGCATTGTGTTGACCAGCGTGTTCTTTGCTCGCTTCGGTGCCGCGCTGGCGCACCGGCTTGATGGCGCGGTGCTGAAGCGAATCTTCGCCGTCGTCCTACTGGTTTTGGGACTTCGTTTTCTTCTGAGTTGAGAGGTAGTCGATGCTGCAGCATCCCCAAATAGACCCGGTGGCCATCGCCATTGGGCCGTTTAAGATTCATTGGTACGGCCTGACTTATCTGGTTGGCTTTGTAGCGGGTTGGTGGCTGGGCCGCCTGCGCACCCGCAAGCCCTGGTCGCCGATCAACGAAGAGCAGATGGGCGATCTGCTGTTCTACCTGGCACTGGGCGTGATTTTGGGTGGCCGCTTCGGCTACGTGATCTTTTACAACTTCGACGTCTTCCTGGCGGACCCACTGTGGTTGCTGCGAGTCTGGGAAGGGGGTATGTCCTTCCACGGCGGCCTGTTGGGCGTGATGCTGGCTATGTGGTGGTATGGCCGCAAAGTCGGGACTGGTTTCTGGAAGATTGCCGATTTCGTGGCGCCACTGGTGCCGGTTGGCCTGGGTGCCGGGCGTATCGGCAACTTTATCAACGGCGAACTCTGGGGCAAGCCGACCGACGTCTCCTGGGGTATGGTGTTCCGCACCGCTCCGGACACGCTGGCACGACACCCATCCCAGTTGTACCAGTTTGCCCTGGAAGGTGTGGCGCTGTTCGCTATCCTCTGGTGGTTTTCCGCCAACCCGAGGCCGAGAATGGCGGTATCCGGCATGTTCCTGATCTTCTATGGCATCTTCCGATTCCTGGTTGAATTCGTGCGCGAGCCGGACCCACAGTTGGGCTATCTGGCCTTTGACTGGCTGACCATGGGGCAGGTGCTGTCGACACCGATGATCCTGGCCGGCGCCGTACTCATGTCTATTGCTTACCGGAGAACTGCAGAATGAAAGCTTATCTCGACCTGATGCAGGACGTCGTGGATAACGGATTCAACAAAGGCGACCGAACCGGCGTCGGCACCCGCTCCGTGTTTGGCCGTCAGCTGCGCTTCAATTTGCAGGATGGTTTCCCCCTGGTGACTACCAAGAAGGTTCACCTGCGCAGCATCATTTACGAGTTGCTCTGGTTCCTGAATGGCTCCACCGACAATAACTGGCTGAAAGAGCGCAAGGTCTCGATCTGGAACGAGTGGGCGCTGGACGACGGCGATCTCGGGCCGATCTACGGTAAACAATGGCGCAGCTGGCAGTGCCCGGACGGCCGTGTAGTGGACCAGATCAGCGAAGTCATCGAGCAGATCAAGACCAAGCCCAACTCCCGCCGCCTGATCGTGTCGGCCTGGAATCCGGCTGAACTGCCGGACGAATCCATTGGCCCCCAGGATAATGTGCGCGAAGGCCGCATGGCTCTGGCCCCATGCCACTGCCTGTTCCAGTTCTACGTGGCCGACGGCAAGCTCTCCTGTCAGCTGTACCAGCGCAGTGCCGACCTGTTCCTGGGTGTACCGTTCAACATTGCTTCCTACGCCTTGCTGACTCACATGATTGCCCAGCAATGTGATCTGGACGTGGGTGAGTTTGTGCACACCTTCGGCGATTGCCACCTGTACCAGAACCACCTGACCGACGACATCGTATTCGAACAGCTCAAGCGGGAGCCGCGCGGGTTGCCAAAACTGGTCATCAAGCGCAAGCCGGCTTCGATCTTTGAGTACGAGCTGGAAGATTTCGAGTTTGAAGGTTATGAGCCATACCCGGTTATTAGAGCGCCGATCGCCATTTAATGGACGGATAGATTCGAAGGCTGGATCGCGAGGGCGTGGGGTTGGCTTGCCAAAAATGTGCGGAGCCATGGATGGCGGAGCTCAAGCCGCGCATGGATGCCTTGAGGCGGTTTTTGGCAAGCCAACCTCGCGCGCTCGCAGCCCCCAAGACAGAGGAAATCAGAGATGCGAAAGGCCCTCATCGTAGCCATGTCCCGCAACCGGGTCATCGGCCGCAACAACAATCTTCCTTGGTACCTGCCTGGCGACCTGCGCTACTTCAAGCAGGCAACCATGGGCAAGCCCATCATCATGGGCCGTAAGACCTGGGATTCCATTGGTCGCCCCTTGCCGGGTCGAATGAACGTGGTGATCTCCCGCAACCCGGATTGGGAAGCCCCTGCTGGAACCGTGGCGTCAACGTCGCTGCAAGATGCTCTGGTCAAAGCTGAGGCACAGGCAGAACTGGAAGGTGGTGAGGAAGTGATGATCATCGGCGGTGGCCAGATCTATACCGAGGCGCTACCGATGGTGGATCGAATGTACGTTACCCAGGTGCACGCAGAGGTGGAAGGGGATGCATTCTTTCCGGAAGTGAGCTGGGATATGTGGGAAGAAATCGGACGGGAGGATTTCTCCGCGTCCGATAACAACCCTTACGACTACAGCTTCGTAGTCTATCAGCGCCAGGCTTAAGCCTGGCGAGGTGGGCGCTTGCCTGCGGGCTTGCCGCCCTTTCCGGGAGGCTTGCCACGGCCGCCGGGGCCGCCAGGACCACCGCGGCCTTTCGGGCCACCCTTCTTGAAGCCGCCTTTCGGGCCGTTCTTGAAGCCACCTGGACGACCACCCTTGCGGTCGCGACGGGGCGGAGTGGCGGAGACTACCGGCAGGGCTTCTGGTTGCTCCAGCGGCAGAGAACCCGGCTGAGCGGCTTCCATCCAGCATGCCAGTGCGCCAGCCACCATGGCCATATCCATTTCGTTGCGCTCGGCAATCTCATCCAGCAGCGACATCGCCTTGGCCAGCTTCTTGTCTTCGGCAAAGCCCAGCAGCTGACTCTCAAACTGTTGCTCGCGCATCTTTTTGAGATCGGTCGGCGAAGGCAGCTCGTAAGCTTCCATCGGCGAGTTGGTGGCGCGTTCCAGAGTCTTCAGCCAGCTGCGCTCGCGCGGGGTGACCAGAAGAATCGCCTTACCGGTACGACCGGCACGACCTGTCCGTCCAACCCGGTGGATGTACGCTTCGGTATCGTAGGGTACATCGTAGTTGATGACGTGGGTGATACGGGACACGTCCAGGCCGCGGGCTGCGACATCGGTGGCAATGATGATGTCTTTCTTGCCGCGCTTGAGATCTTCAACGGTCTGCTCACGCTGACGCTGATTAAGATCGCCACTCAGGGGAGCCACGGCATGGCCCCGCGCTGACAGCTTCTCGGCCAGCATGGTGGTCTCAGCCTTGGTGCGCACGAAGATGATGGCGGCATCAACCGGCTCAACTTCCAGGATGCGGGTCAGGGCATCCAGTTTACGCTCGGCGTAAACCGGCAGAACGAACTGGGAAATGCGCTCGACGGTGCGGGTTTCGCTCTCGATCTTCACTTCCGTGGCGTTGCGCAGGTAAGTCTGGGCAACCTTCTTGATCTGCGGCGGCATGGTCGCCGAGAACAGAGCGCGCTGGCAGTTATCCGGCGTTTTGGCGAGGATTGCCTCAACGTCGTCAATGAATCCCATGCGCAGCATTTCGTCGGCTTCGTCCAGAACCAGGGCCTTCAGGCTGTCCAGTTTCAGGGTGCCCTTGCGCAGGTGATCCAGCATCCGGCCGGGAGTGCCGACAATGACCTGGGCGCCGCGACGCAGGCCCTTGATCTGAGGGTAAAAGTCCTGGCCACCGTAAATCGGCAGAACGTGGAACTGGCGGAACTTGCTGGCATAGGTGGTAAAAGCTTCAGCCACCTGAATGGCCAGCTCCCGCGTTGGTGCCAGCACCAGAATCTGGGGCTCGGTAACGGACGCGTCGATTCGACTCAGCAGCGGCAGGGCAAAAGCCGCAGTTTTACCGGTACCAGTCTGGGCAACACCCAGTAGATGGTTTCCGGCGAGTAGGGCGGGGATGGACTGCGCCTGGATGGGCGACGGTTTTTCATAGCCAACGGCGGTCACGGCTTCAAGTACGGCCGGGTCCAGACCCAGTTCGGCAAAGGACAATTCTGACATTGATTCACTCGGAATTCGGGAGGTAAGGCATTGCAGGCAATGCATGATGTGATCGCATTATAGCCGCTTTGGCGCTTCTTTAATACGCATATTCCCATGAACCCTGTAGGTAGTTGCCGGTGCGCCATTATTGCGTTGGCAGCGTAACTACGGCAGTCTCCCTTTTCCCGATAGGTTGCTAACAGGAATTCAATATGACCTTTGATCAGCTGTTGTCTGCGGTACGAGCCGATGAGGAACTTGTCATTCCCCCCAGTTGGGGACAGGGCCGGGCGAGTTTTGGTGGCCTGGTAGCGGCACTCATGTTTGACCGCATGGAGCATCTGGTCAGTGCCGGACGGCCGATGCGGTCGTTGCAGGTGTCCTTCGTCGGTCCGGTGGAGCCGGGCGTTGCGGCCACCTTCGAAGCCGAGATTCTGCGCGAGGGCAAGGGGGTCAGTCAGGTGCAGGGCCGCATCCTGCAGGGGGGCGAACCGCGCCTGGTCTGTCTCGCCAGCTTTGGTGGCGACCGCCAATCCGCAGTGCAGGTAGACGCACTGCCAGCACCTGGGTGCGAACCGGTCGAGCAGTGCCAGGCATTGCCCTACATTCCAGGCGTAACTCCGGATTTCACCCAGCATATCGAGATGCGGTGGGCGTTTGGTCACATGCCCTTTAGCGGAAAAGGTGGCCGTGAGATGGGTGGTTGGATGCAGTTCCGGGAAACTCCGGAGCGCTTTTCAGACGCTCACATTGTTGCCTTGATTGACGCGTGGCCGCCGGCGGTCCTGCCGCACCTGAGTGGTCCGGCACCGGCCAGTTCCCTGAGCTGGGCCCTGGATATTGTGCACCCGCGTCCGGCTTTGGAGCCCGGTGACTGGCTGCTCTACAAGGCCAGTATCGACCAGGCAGGCGCCGGTTATGGCCACACTCAGGCCGGTATCTGGACCGCCAATGGTGAGCTGGTTGCCCTCAGTCGCCAGACCGTGACGGTCTTTGGCTAACGGGGTTGTCGATAGCTAGAACGAGAGGTGGAAAATTCAAGGAAATGGCGGCTCAGGCCGCCATTTCAGCTTTCATCGCGTCGATAACAATGCGCGCGAAATCGTCCGGCGAATCTTCCTGCAGGAAATGACCGCCCCGCAGCGTAATGTGGGGCTGACCGTGGGCGCCGGGAATCCGGCGTTGCATATGGCGGTCGCCGCCGCGGGTAATCGGGTCGCCACTGCTGAAACAGGTAATGAAGGGCTTGCGCCATCTCTCCAGCACCCGCCAGGCGTCTCTGTTTGCGGCTCCGGAAGGATCGTCGCTGGATAGCGGAACCAGTCGGGGGAAGGCTCGGGCACCGGCCTTGTAGTCTGCTGACGGAAAGGGTGCCTCGTAGGCGGCCAACTCGGCCTTGGACAGTGTGCGCTCGGTTCCCAGCTGAACAATCCGGCCGATCGGAAACCAGGGGCTGTGGCCGGCAAAGGCCTTCCACAGTGAAAACACCGTCGGCACCGTTTCCTCGCCCGTGGGCAGCATGCCATTGCCAACAATGATCCGGCTGAAGCGGTG
This sequence comes from Marinobacter sediminum, assembly GCF_016820575.1. Lineage (GTDB taxonomy): Bacteria > Pseudomonadota > Gammaproteobacteria > Pseudomonadales > Oleiphilaceae > Marinobacter > Marinobacter sediminum. The sequence continues at coordinate 51,981 of NZ_JAEMQH010000003.1, forward strand.
CGAGTGCTCGGCGGCCAGTCTCAGGCCCAGCAGTGAGCCCCAGTTCTGGCACACCAGCGTGACATTATGCAGATCCAATTCTTCCAGCCAGGTGCTCAGCCACGCCATGTGGCGGTCGTAGCTGTAGTCTTTGACCTCCGCCGGCTTGTCGGACTTGCCGAAACCGACCAGATCCGGGGCGAGCACCCGGTGGCCGGCGTTGGCAACCAGCGGAATCATGTGCCGGTACAGGTAAGACCAGGATGGTTCGCCGTGTAGCATCAGCACCGGTGAAGCCGTCTTCGGCCCTTCGTCCACATAGTGCATCCTCAGATTGGGCGCTACTTCCAGGTAATGCGGAGCGAACGGGTAGTCCGGAAGACCTGCGAAGCGGGCTTCATCGGTTCTCAGAATACGCATACCATCGACTGTCCTGACTGATGGGGTGGTGATTGCCGGAGACTGCCGGACCCGAAAGACGGGCCGATTCAGACAATCGTCGAAGATCAGGATAAATCAGATGGAAAAATTGTGTGTTTGAGTTGCGTAACAGAGCGTTGCGGCTTTGAATCAGGACGCGATGCCGAACAGCTGTTCCGGGTTGTCAATGTGGGCCATGGCCGCATCGCAGCAGTTCACCGCACCGCAATCGTCGGCAGAACAGAGCGCGATGGTCTGGCATTCGGCATCCCGAAGATTGTCGCCCTCATTCCGGAAGATCCGGGCCCGGGACAGAATCGAACGGCAGTGGCCGCAGAGTAGGGTGGGCACGGCGCTGCCCTCGGCCAGGTGGGCAGTGTAGATTTGTTGATCATTCGTAGTCATATTCATCCTCCTGATAGATCCAACCTAGGGACGGAGTGTGACAGTTTAAAGATTAGGTCCCTTGATACGACTTAGTGTTACGCCTCAGTTGTCCGGATCGACCACCGGTCGACGGTTGGAGCGCTTGTCTTCCCAATCGAGCGCCTTCGGATCGTACCAGCCGATGGCCCGGAGTACCTTTTCCCGGGTGGTCGGCGACAGGGTTGGCCAGAGTTCGTGAAAATCGTCCAGACCAAGTTCCCGCTGCCGCAGCTGTTTGCTTTGCAGCCGGTTGATGGTGCGTGGCAGTTGTAAGGCCTCGCCCAGCTGACCTGGCACAAGCACCTCCTGTCCCATCACCTTGCGACGGTGGGTACGGGCGGCCAAAACCCGTCGCAATTCGACGGCGGCTTCCAGAGCCGTTTCCGGCGTAAACGTTTCCAATTCCAACAGTAGAACCTGTCTCAGTTTAGCTGATCAATAACCGACCACTATACCCCTAACAAGACTACAGTGGCCACGTTGCCGTGCTAGGCTAAGCTCGTCCCGCGGCCGATACCACCGTGGGCTTGTCTTCGCCTCTTGGTCAGGAATACCCAGAACTATGTACGCAAAACTTGAAACACGGACTTTTCTCGCAATGTTGGTGGGCGTGTCCCTGGCGTTTGTGTTGCTGATGAAGCCGTTTTTTGGCCCTATTTTCTGGGCCGTCGCTATCGCGCTCATCTTTCATCCCGTGCAGCAGCGGCTGGTACGAAAGCTAGGGGAGCGTCCGAATCTTAATGCCATTATCACTCTGATGATCTGCATGGTGATTGTGGTAATCCCTGTGTTGGTGTTGGTCACCTCTCTGATCGCCGAGGGCGTTGGCCTGTACCAGCGAATCCAGAGCGGTGAAATACGCCCGGGGGAGTACGTTGACCAGGTCAACCAGGCATTCCCGGCCATCCAGGCGTTTCTGGCCCCCTTCGATATCAGGTTTGAAGAACTTCGGGATCGGGTGGTCAGCCTGTTCGTCGGCGGTAGCCAATTTCTGGCAAAACAGGCGCTCGGGGTCGGCCAAAACACCTTCCAGTTTTTCCTCGGTCTGGCGCTGATGGTGTACCTGGCGTTTTTCCTGTTGCGGGACGGCAGCAAACTGGTTGAGTTGCTGATCAAGGCGCTGCCGCTGGGCGATGAGCGTGAGCGTTTGTTGTTTGCCAAGTTTGCCGAGGTCACCCGGGCCACGGTTAAAGGCAATCTGTTGATCGCCATCATCCAGGGTGCCCTGGGTGGCCTGATCTTCTTGGCCCTGGGGATTAAGGGCGCGCTGCTGTGGGGCGTGGTCATGGCCATCGTTTCTTTGCTGCCGGCGGTGGGCGCGGCGCTGGTCTGGGTGCCGGCGGCCATTTACCTGGCTGCTATTGGAGACATGGTGGAGGCGACCATTCTGACCGTCTTCGGTGTGGTGGTGATCGGGCTGGCGGACAACCTGCTGCGCCCGTTGCTGGTGGGCCGGGACACCAAGCTGCCGGATTACATCGTGCTGCTGTCTACACTGGGTGGCATCGTCATGTTCGGGGTCAATGGGTTTGTCATGGGGCCGCTGGTGGCCGCACTGTTCATGGCTTTTTGGGGCATCTTTATCCGGGAGTTTGGTGAAGAATCCCATCGCCAACCGTCGATTTCGGTGCCGAATCGTCAGGACGAGGATTCGGTCTGACGTTCACCGCATCGCTCGAGCTGCACGAAGATGAAAATGTGGTAAGGTTTCAGCGTTCGCCCCAGAACGTGGAGATGGGCACCACAAAAATAACAAGACCAGTGTATCGATGAGAGCAGGAGTAATGCAGGTGAACAATACAAAAAAAAGGACCAACCATCTGGGCCGTCTGGCGATCGCTGCCGGCACCGTAATGATGCTCGGGCTGGCTCCCGCGGTCTCAGCCAATAACACCGTAGCCGTCAAGAATGCACTCTACGGGGCCGGCTATGAAATCCAGAATGTCAGCGCCGAGATGGACGACTCAACCCGCGCAGCGCTGACCAAGTTCCAGAAGGATAACGGTCTGCAGGCCTCCGGCATGCTGGATGACGAGACCCAAAAAGCCCTGGGCATGATCTCCGTTCAAGTCGCCGCGGCAGCGACGGGCTCCAGCGAGTCTGCGAGCAACGACAATGCATCGAATTCGTCTGCGCCAGCCACGACTGACAGTAAGGCCGAAGGCGCCATCGAAGAAGACGAGGAAGGCGGCTGGTCGCTCTGGTAAACCGGCAAGAATGAAAAAAGCCCGCCAGGTATACCTGAGCGGGCTTTTTTGTGGGCTGGTGACGACTCAGTCGAGTTTGCTGAGATCCCGGACCGCGCCCTTGTCCGCGCTGGTAGCCAGCAAGGCGTAGGCTTTCAGAGCCGCAGAGACTTTGCGGTCCCGGGCCAGTTCAGGTTTCCAGCCCTTGGCATCACGGGCTTCACGACGACGGTCCAGCTCGTGCTGGTCCAACTCCACATTGATGGAGCGGTTCGGAATGTCGATGCGAATGCGGTCACCTGTCTCGAGCAGTCCGATGGCGCCGCCGGCGGCCGCTTCCGGAGACGCGTGGCCAATGGACAGGCCGGAAGTGCCGCCGGAGAAGCGGCCGTCGGTCAGCAGCGCGCAGTCCTTGCCCAGGCCCTTGGATTTCAGGTAGCTGGTGGGGTAGAGCATTTCCTGCATGCCCGGTCCGCCCTTGGGACCTTCATAGCGAATGATCACCACCTCACCGGGCAGAACCTCATCGCTGAGGATGCCGGCCACGGCAGAATCCTGGCTTTCGAACACCCGCGCCGTGCCCTCGAACACGAAGATGCTCTCGTCTACGCCTGCGGTCTTCACCACGCAGCCGTCCAGGGCGATGTTGCCGTATAGCACTGCCAGGCCACCCTCGGAGGAGTAGGCGTGTTCGACGGCCCGGATGCACCCGGTCTCACGATCGCCGTCCAGTGTTGGCCAGCGTGTACTCTGGCTGAATGCGGTCTGGGTGGGGATGCCCGCAGGTCCCGCCTTGTAGAACTCCACTACGTTCGCCGGTGGCGACCGCATGATATCCCAGGTCTCCAGAGCTTCCTTCATGGTCTTGCTGTGCACGGTGGGCAGGTCGGTGTTGATCAGGCCACCGCGCTCCAGTTCCCCGAGGATGCCCATAATGCCGCCGGCACGGTGGACATCTTCCATGTGGTATTTCGGGGAGTTGGGAGCCACCTTGCACAGCTGCGGCACCTTGCGGGACAGCTGGTCAATCTCGTTCAGGGTAAACGGCACGCCGCCTTCCTGGGCTGCTGCCAGCAGGTGCAGGATGGTGTTGGTGGAGCCACCCATGGCGATGTCCATCACCATGGCATTTTCGAAGGCCGCCATGGACGCGATACTCAAAGGCAGTACCGAAGCGTCGTCTTCCTCGTAATAGCGCCGCGCATTCTCCACAATCTGACGACCAGCCTGCAGGAATAGCTGCTCACGATCGGCGTGGGTGGCCAGCAGGGAGCCGTTGCCGGGCAGTGCCAGTCCGATGGCTTCGGTCAGACAGTTCATGGAGTTGGCCGTAAACATGCCGGAGCAGGAGCCGCAGGTGGGGCAGGCGCTGCGCTCGTACTCGGCCACGGTTTCGTCGTCGGCATTCGGGTCGGCCGCGATCACCATGGCATCGACCAGGTCCAGCTTGTGCTCAGAGAGCTTGGTTTTGCCGGCTTCCATCGGCCCGCCTGACACAAAGATGGTCGGTATGTTCAGGCGCATGGCAGCCATCAGCATGCCCGGTGTGATCTTGTCGCAGTTGGAAATGCACACCAGGGCGTCGGCGCAGTGGGCGTTGACCATGTACTCGACCGAGTCTGCGATGATCTCCCGGGAGGGCAATGAGTACAGCATGCCGTCGTGGCCCATGGCAATGCCGTCGTCCACGGCAATGGTGTTGAATTCCTTGGCGACACCACCGGCCTGTTCAATTTCGCGGCAGACCAGTTGCCCCAGGTCTTTTAGATGAACGTGGCCGGGTACGAATTGGGTAAAGGAGTTGGCAACCGCAATGATGGGCTTGCCAAAATCTCCATCTTTCATACCAGTGGCGCGCCAGAGGGCGCGGGCACCGGCCATGTTCCGACCGGCGGTGGAAGTCCGCGAACGATACTGAGGCATGATGTTCTGATCTCTCTGTGTTTACCGGGTGGTGATTGTTGGTTGGCGTTGTGCAGCTTCAAAGGATACCAGATTAGACACCTATCGCATGGTTGTTTTAGCGGACGGCGCTTACAATGAAGAACAGGAATCAATCATCGTCACGGGATCGGGATGATACAAGGAGCTTGCACATGGCTGGCGAGAACAGCCTGTCTTTTCGTCGTCTGAGAGAATTCCATCCGTTGAATCGGCTCACCGATGCGCAACTGGTGTTGCTTGCCAGTCGTGCTGAGCGCCGCACCTACGGCTCGGGTCAGAGAGTGGTGGAGAAGGGCGTCCGGGACGGGCTCGATTTCTTCCTGATCACCGGCAAGGTCGAGCTGGAGTCGGTGGACGGGCGAAAAACGCTGATCGAGGCAGATTCGAATGCGGCGCTCAACCCCATCGCCAGACTGCAGCCACGGATGTATGACGTGGTTGCGGTCAAACGTTGCGAGTTCTTGATCGTCGAGCAGGATATTCTGAACCAGATGCTGCGCTCGGCGCCGGTTGAGCAGGAAGGGATGGGCTCGAACGAATCCCTGGGCGCTGAGGCCAGCGAGGGCAATGACGAGAGCGAGCTGTTGATGGAGTTCTACTCTGAGCTGCGTTCGAATCAGATTCGCTTGCCCAGTGTGCCGGATGTGGCCTGGAAGGTGCGTCGGGCGGTGGACCGGGACGACTCCAGCGCAGAACTGGTGGCTAATGCGGTCTCGGCGGATCCCTCTATTGCGGTCAAGCTGGTGAGGGCCTGCAACAGTCCGCTTTATCGGGGCTTTAGTGACGTTCGAACCGTACGCGAGGCGGTCGTCCGTTTAGGCATGCACACCACTCGACAGCTGGTGACGGTGTTCTCCATGCGTGAGGTGTTCAAAACGCGCCAGCCTGCTTTGCAGCAGGAAATGGAGCGGTTGTGGCGACACTCCCGGGAAGTGGCGGCGCTGTGTTGGGTGCTGGCGGATCATGCCACCCGGTTAAACCCGGAAGAAGCTATGCTGGCGGGCCTGCTGCATGACATCGGCGTGGTACCGATTCTGGTTCAGGCGGAGCACCATGCTGGCCTCTTTGCCAACCCGGATAATCTGCACCATGCCATCAGCGAGCTGCGCGCCGACGTTGGCACGGCGGTACTGGAAAACTGGGGGTTCCCGGCGTCGTTCATTGAGGCTGTGCGCCACGCGGAGAGCTGGGACTATGAGTGCCGGTCGGCCGAGCCCCAGCTTACGGACGTGGTCATTGTGGCGCAGTTGCACTCGATGATCGGATCCCAGCAGAATGCCGGACTGCCGTGTTTTGATCAGGTACCCGCCTATCGTCGGCTGGGTGAGTTGGAACTGAACGCGTCGAGGAGTCTGCAACTCCTCACGGAAGCCCGTGCCCGGGTGGATGAAGTGCAACAGTTGCTGTCAATTCGATGACCTTGTTGGGTCTGTTTACTTTGGAGTCCACCTTTCGGTGACCTGTACTGATATGAATGTACCGCTCTTTCCGCTGAATTCCATTGTCCTCCCCCGGGGGCGGATACCTCTGCAGCTGTTTGAGCCGCGTTACATCGACATGCTGACCCGGTGCCTGAAAGAAGACCGGGGCTTTGTCGTCGTGCTGCTGCGCGATGGCGCCGAAGTTGGCCCGACCGCGTCGTTCTATGACATCGGCACTTACGTTCGCATCATTGATTTTCAGCAGCTGGAGAACGGTTTGCTGGGCATCACGGTGGAGGGGGCGGCCAAGGTCACCGTGGTAAGGAGTTGGCAGCAGGAGGATGGTCTCAACGTCGGCGATGTCGAGGTTTTGCTCGATGAGGCTGACAGCGAAGTGCCGGACCGGTTTAACGAACTGCCGTCGGTGCTCCGGGCGCTCTTCCGGCACCCGGTGGTGCGGGATCTGGACATGGACGTGGACTATGGCGATGCCCGACACGTTGGCTGGCGCCTGACCGAGCTGTTGCCCCTCGATAAGCAGGAAAAGCAGCGCCTGGTTGAACTGCAGGACCCGCTGGAGCGACTGAGCCGCCTGCAGGAATTGCTGGAGGCTCTGGAAGAGGGCTGAGCCCAGAGAATCTAGGCCGGACGCAGGTTCACCTGTGCTTCTGGCCAGGCCAGGACAACATAGCCGATGGCAAACACCAGCCACGCGGCGCCCGCCAGGGCCATCGACAGATCCGGGGCCAGGTGCACCCGGTCGTATCGACTGTAACTGGCACGCACTGCTCCAGTGATGGCCAGCCCCAGCAAGATCCCGCCAATGACATCGGTAAACCAATGGACGCCCAGGTACAGGCGGCTGAGTGCGACCGGCACCAGTGGCAAAGAAAACAGCACATAGAACTGCCAGCGTTGGCGCTTGCGGCTTTCGCCCGCGACGAAGCTGGCCAGCAGGGTGACAAACACGGTGATACCGGTGCTGTGGCCACTCGGGAAGGCGCCGGAAGACGGCGGGCGGAACACGGCATCGGGCCGGTCGACACCGAGAGTAAACTTAAGCACCCAGACCAAGACGATCGCGAGCGCGGCGGCCATGACGATATGAATGGCGGCGGCGTAGTAGCCCCGGAAGACGAATGCCAGGCAGGCCAATACCGCTGCGGCCGTCAGCACTGGTGGATCACCCAGTAGGGTGGCGATAATCACCGGGCCATCGAGCAGCGGCTGTCGGAGCTGACCGAACCAGGCCAGTGCCAGCTGATTGAATGGCTCAAGGCTGTGAGTCTGGGTGGCCAGCAGGCCCCAGAGCAGAAACAGGCCGGAGGCGGCCAGTGCCAGCATGATGGAGGCGAGGGGGAATTCGCCTCCGCGGTCCGGGCGGTGGTTGGTGTACAGGCGCCAGAACCTGTGAGTGGCGTCGTATCTGGCCATGCGCCGCTCCAGCCAGCGATACAGCCGCCCACCTTTGCCCAGGCCCAGCTGGAACTGGATCAACACCAGGTACACCGCCATCAACGAGGCCAGGCTGATGCCCACCACCGGGTAAAAGTACGCCGGTGGCTGAAGGTCGCTGGCCAGCGCACTACCCACCAGAAAGCCCGGGAGAATGTACACCGGGGCCCAGCCCACCGCTGAAAAAATATTGAACGCCAGGAATCGCCGCCATGGCATCCACAGGGCGCCGGCAATCAGGGGGATGATCGGACGAATAGGCCCGACAAAGCGTCCGATGACCACGCTCTTGCCGCCGTGCTGGCGAAAGAACGCCTGGCCCTTTGCCAGCAGAGTGGGGTAGCGACTCAGTGGCCATACCACATGGAGCCGGTCCTGGAGTTTGCGCCCGAGGGCAAAACTGGCGGTGTCGCCTGCAATGGCGCCCAGGCCGGCCCATATCAGGGCTTCGGTCAGTGGCATGCCGGTTTGTCCGGCCAGCGCCGCGATGGCGAACAGAATCGCCACACCCGGCACTATGATGCCGGCAATCGCCAGAGACTCAACAAAGGCGGTACTGAATAGGGCCGTGGCCAGCCATCCCGGGTTCAGGCTTAACCAGGCCGATAACTCCCTGAGCCAATCACCGCTCATGCTGCGATAGTCTCTCCGGCACTGAACCAGACCGAATCGGCACCGCGTCGGCGGGCCTCTTCCATGGCGGCGTGAGCCCGCTTGCGCAGGCTGTCGGTGCGGGTGTCGCCGCTGCCTCGAGTAGTGCAGCCAATGCTGACCGTGGCTTTGCCGACAACGGCCCACTGATGCTCGGCAATGGTTCGGCGTATTCGTTCGGCAATCACTCGCACCCCTTCTTCAGGGGTGTACGGCAGGATCAGGAAGAATTCCGAATCGTTCAGGGTGTACAGCGTGTCGCCGGCCCGGATGACATCGAACAGATGCTCGGTCATGTCGCGGAACAGCGTTTGAACACCGGCCTTGCCGTGCAGGTCTGCCGCTTCGTCGGCGTAGTCGATACTGAGATCGATAACCGACAGCTGATGTCCGGTGGCAATGGCCCGGCTGATTTCCTTTTGCAGGGTTTCATCCAGAAAGCGGGCGTTATGGGCCCCGGTCACCGGATCGGTAATGGCCAGATCTTCGGCGGATTGGGCCATGTGGTCGTAGTGCCAAATATAAAGCGACGCCGCGGCGAGCAGGATAGCCAGGCCGGTAATGGCAAGGATGGCATCGGTAGTGGGTTGCTGGAACAGCACCACCCCTGCCGTGGGCACCAGCAGAAGGAATGACAGCGCCATGCCCTGGCGCAGCGGCAGGATCAGCAGGTTCAGAATCAGTAGTGGCATGGCCCAGTGGGTAATGCCGGGGCTGTCGAGTGTCAGCATGGCGGCCAGCAGGCCACTGTTCAGGCCGGACAGTATGATCAGGTGTCCCGGCGCCGACAACTGGTGACGACGGCACACGGCGGTATAGGCAGCTCCCGCCAGGGTCAACGTTGCCATGCCAGTGGCGAGGTAGAACAACTCGTAGAAGCCATAACGGAGATTTTGCATCGCCAGCGCCAGAATGAAGAGCGTAGCCAGAGCATAGCCGGTTCCATGCGTCCAGGTTCTCAGGCGGGTCTCGGTCATGAAGTGGGTCCTTGTGCGGGCGGTTGGGTCTTGCTCCCGGTCTGGTTCCAGGCGCTGTAGGCCTGGGTCCGGTTGCCGCCTTGTTGCTGAGCACGGCGCAGGGCATTGGCGGCGCTCTGCTGCAGACTGTCGGCATCGTCACCGATGTTCAGGCCGGCAACGCCGGTGCTCACCGTCAGCGCCATATCATGGGATTCCAGCAGCTTGCCCAGTCCGTTGCGCATGATCTCCGAACGCTTGATGGCGTCCTGGGTGGCGATGCCGGGCAGGATCACCAGGAACTGCAGGTCCGCGACCCGGTAATAGGTGTCGAAATCCCGAATCTGGGAATGCAGGTAGCGCCCGATGCGAGGCAGGATAGAGCGAATATCCTGGTCCGGATTGCGGTCGCTGAGGTGGGTGTCCAGGCCAATCATGATGATCGACATGTCGGTGCCCTCACGCTCGCTACGCTGGATTTCCTTGTGCAGGTCGGCCGACAAATATTCCCGGCTGGCGGCCTGGGTCAGCTCGTCGGTGCGCCGCAATGGCGCCAGTTGGCGGTTCTTGTACTCGCGCAGGAATACAAGCAGACCCGAAAGCAGGGTAGTCAACATAAACGCGCTGACCATCTGGTGTCGGTCGGCCAGGCCGGTGGCCAGGGGAATAGCCAGGCCCGCAAGCAGCATTGTCGCCAGGGTGATTGCCATTGCCAGTCGCAGGGGCAGCAGCGCAAAGGCCAGCAGAGGGAGTGCGTAAAACCAGTGGCTAAGTGCCCACGGGCCGGTCCAGAAGCTGGTCAGCATCAATAACAGAAGTACTACGAAGAACAGCCGCTGGACGCTGGGCCAGGGGTGTTGCTGACGATTGCTGTGAAAGGTTTGTGCGCAAATCACGATGCCGGCTGCGGCAGCGGCAGCGGCCGCCGTCAAGGGCTCACCCAGCGTTGCGCTGAGCGCTGAAATGGCAATCAGGACCACGAAGCCGGCCCGCGATAGTCTGCTCAACAAAAAGTTTTCGGCCAACTGGGCCATGGTGTCCGTCCTTTTTTGAAACTCCCTAAGTATGTGGCATATCGCAGGGTTATAATATCTGTTTGGGGTGCGTACTTGAAACGGGAAAGGTAAAGTTAGGCCCTGATAATGAATTCTGCTGGTTAACACGAAGGTAAACGGATGGATATTGCAGCTTACATGGCTGAGGTCGGCGAGCAGGCTCGCGCAGCCGCGACGCTGGTGGCTCGCTCGACAACGGCGGTGCGCAACCAGGCCCTGCTGGCCACGGCCCGGGCGCTGGATTCTGCACGCACTGAGTTGGCCGAGGCCAACGCCAAGGACCTGGATAGCGGCCGGAGTAACGGGCTCGATGGCGCGATGCTGGACCGGCTGGAGCTGACACCGGAGCGAATCGATACCATGATCGAAGGGCTTCGACAGGTTGCCTCCTTGCCGGATCCGATCGGTGAGATCACCGACATGACCTATCGTCCGTCTGGAATTCAGGTGGGCAAGATGCGGGTGCCCTTGGGCGTGATTGGCATCATCTACGAATCCCGTCCGAACGTGACCGTGGAGGCTGCCAGCCTGTGCCTGAAATCGGGCAATGCAACCATTCTTCGGGGCGGCTCCGAGGCTATCCATTCCAATCAGGCCATTGCCCGGTGCCTGGCTCAGGGCCTGGCCGAGGCCGGCTTGCCGGAGACCGCCGTGCAGGTGGTCAAAACCACCGACCGCGCCGCGGTGGGCGAGCTGATTACCATGCCGCGATACGTGGATGTCATTGTGCCGCGTGGGGGTAAGGGGTTGATTGAGCGCATCAGTCGCGACGCTCGCGTGCCGGTGATCAAGCACCTGGACGGCGTTTGCCACGTCTATATCGACAGCCACGCCGATCCCGAAAAAGCGCTGAACGTTGCGGTGAACGCAAAAACCCAGCGCTATGGCACCTGTAATACCATGGAAACCCTGCTGGTCGACGGCGAAATAGCCGACGATATTCTGCCGTTGCTGGCCACGGCTTTTGCGGAAAAGGAAGTAGAGCTGCGCGGCTGTGAGCGTACCCGGGGCATCATCGACGCCGTTGAGGCGGTCGAGGCTGACTGGGAAGCGGAATACCTCGGGCCGATCCTGGCGGTACGGGTGGTTGATGGCCTCGATGGTGCGATCAAGCACATCAACCGCTACAGCTCCCAGCATACCGACAGCATCATCACCGAAAACTTCACCCGGGCGCGTCGTTTCTTGACCGAAGTGGATTCCAGCTCAGTGATGGTTAATACCTCCACCCGCTTCGCTGACGGCTTCGAGTACGGGCTGGGCGCAGAAATTGGCATTTCCACCGACAAGATCCATGCCCGCGGGCCCGTGGGGCTTGAGGGTCTGACTTCTCAGAAATACGTGGTGTTCGGCGACGGCCACATCCGGACCTGATGCCAATGCATGTGATCTATGGCGGCACCTTCGATCCGATCCACCACGGGCACCTCCGGCTGGCCCTGGAGATCAGTGATCGGTTGGAAGTTGCACCGATCAATCTGGTGCCGTGCCACATCCCGCCGCACCGTGGTGATACCGGGGCCTCTGCCGAACAACGGTTGCGGCTGCTGGAGTTGGCGGTGGCTGGGGAACCCCAGCTGCGCGTCGATGATCGCGAACTCAAGCGGGCAGGGGCGTCATATACTGCCGATACGTTGCGCCAGTTGCGAGGCGAGCTGGGATCGGGCCACCCCCTGACCATGGTAGTGGGAACCGATTCGTTCGCCAGTTTTGACCGTTGGCGGGAGTGGCAGTCTATTCCCGAGCTTGCCCACATTATCGTGGTTCGTCGGCCTGGGGCTGAGCTCGACCCAGACGGACCGCCCGCGGCGATGCTGGCCCAGCGCCGGGTGTCAGATCCTCGTGCCCTGCATGGCCAGCCCTGTGGCCTGATGCTGGACCTGCAGCTGCCGCTGCTGGAGATTTCTGCGACCGGCATCCGCGAACGGATCGAAGCCGGGCGGTCACCCCGTTACCTGGTCCCGGACTCGGTGTGGCAGGAGATTCGTCGTCAGGGGCTCTATCGAGCCTGCCCTGAGGGCAACTTTTAGTGCTACAATCGCGTCTGAATAGACTTTTCGGGCGGCCACTTCGGCTGACGCCCGTCTAACAGGGTGATTATGCAGGCAGAACAACTGAAAGATCTGGTAGTTAACGCGCTCGAAGATGTGAAAGCACAGGACATCAGCGTAATTGATGTCCGTGACCGTACCAGTGTCACCGACTTCATGGTTCTGGCATCCGGAACATCCAACCGACATGTGAAATCCCTTGCCCACTCAGTGGTCTCGGAAGCCCGAGACGAAGGCATTCGCGCCAACAGCGTGGAAGGCGACACTGTGAGCGACTGGATCCTGGTGGATTTGGGCGATGTGATTGTTCACGTCATGATGCCCGCCACGCGCGAGTTCTACGATCTGGAGCGCTTCTGGCGTGATGCCCCGGATCTTGGTGTTGCGGGCAGCGAATAAGCATGCGCTTACGTCTGATCTGCGTGGGGCAGAAGATGCCCGACTGGGTCAGTGCCGGGTATCATGATTACGCCCGCCGGATGCCGCCGGAACTGCCGCTGGAACTGGTCGAAATCCCCTTGGCACACCGGGGCAAAAACCCGGATATCCCCAGACTGATGCAACGCGAGAGCGAGGCCCTGCTGGCCGCGTCCGGCCCGAAAGACCGGGTCGTCGCGCTTGAGGTTGGTGGTCGTCCCTGGTCCACGGAAAAGTTGGCAAGCCAGCTTGAGAACTGGCAGCAGGATGGCCGCGATGTCAGCTTTTTCGTCGGTGGTCCTGATGGCTTGGCGGACGCCTGCCGTCAACGTGCCGACCAGCAATGGTCGCTGTCGCCCCTGACGCTGCCCCATCCTCTGGTTCGCATTCTGCTTGCCGAGCAACTGTACCGGGCCTGGTCGATTACCCGTAACCACCCGTACCACCGGGCATAGGGGCGGTTATGCCGTGGGGTGAATTCAAGGATACTGCCGCCGAACGCCGTTTGTTCCAGCGTCGCACCCTGGTCATGCTGACTTTCGTGCTGGTGCTGATCGGTGGCTTGCTGGCCCGGATGTACCAGTTGCAGATTGTCGAGCACGAGGTGTATACCACCCTGTCCGACAAGAACCGGGTGCAGGTCCAGTCCGTTCCGCCGCCCCGGGGCCTTGTGTACGATCGCAATCGGACTCTGCTGGCGGAAAATCGCCCGGTGTTCAGTGTCACTCTGGTGCCTGAGCGGGTGGACGGCATGGCCGAGACCCTGACTCAGCTCGACCGTATTCTGGATGTCTCTGAAGAAGACCTTGAACGTTTCCAGCGTCGCCTGCAGGAGCCCCGCCGTCCGTTTCAGGAAATCCCGCTACGCTACGACCTTGATGAGCAGGAGATGGCTCGTTTGGCCGTGCACCGGCACCAGTTACCCGGGGTTGAGGTCAAGGCCGAGCTGGTTCGCTATTACCCTCACAGTGAACTCACCGCCCATGCCCTGGGCTTCGTTGGCCGCATCAACCGCGATGAGCTGCAGCGCATCGACCCGGTTAACTACGCGGGCACTAACTATATTGGCAAGTCCGGTATTGAGCGCTTCTACGAGGAGATCCTGCACGGCCAGGTGGGCTACCAGCACGTGGAAACCAATGCCCGGGGCCGAACCCTGCGGGTACTGGAGCGCGAAAATCCGGTGCCGGGCGAAGACCTGCAGTTGCATCTCGATCTGAACCTGCAAAAACGGGCCCATGAATTGCTGGATGGGCGTCGCGGCGCCATTGTCGCCATTGAACCGGCCACCGGTGGCATCCTAGCACTGGCCAGCGTACCGGGGTTCGATGCCAACAAGTTTGTCACCGGCATTAGCGTCAAGGATTACCGCGAACTCAGCGAGAGTCGTGACAAACCGCTGTTTAATCGCGCCTTGCGCGGCCAATACCCGCCGGGCTCGACAGTGAAGCCGATGATGGCTATCGCGGCGCTCGACAGCGATGCCACCACCCGGGATTACACCGTCTGGGATCCGGGACATTTCCGTTTGAAAGAGGGTGGCCGGGTCTGGAGGGACTGGAAGCGTGGCGGTCACGGTTGGGTAGATTTGATGGACTCCATGGCGGTGTCTTGCGACGTGTACTTCTACGAGATCGCGGTAAAGATGGGGGTCGACACCATGTACGACTACCTGTCGCAATTTGGCTTCGGAGAGAATGCGGCGCTGGATGTGTCCGGTGCCCTCAGTGGTCTTTTGCCGTCCCGTGATTGGAAGCGGGCAACCCGAAACGAACCCTGGTACCCCGGTGATTCGGTCAATATGGGGATCGGCCAGGGCTTCATGCTGGCCACTCCCTTGCAGTTGGCCACCGCCACCTCGCTGATTGCCAACCGCGGAACCTGGACCGAACCTCGCCTGCTCAAGGACATTGATGGCGATACCCCGGCCTCCGACTTCCTGCCGGATCAGACCCATGAGCCACTGAAATTGAAAGACCCCGATGACTGGGAGTATGTGGTGGATACCATGGCCGAGGTCATGCATGGTCGCAAAGGCACGGCGCGCGGGGCCGGGGCTGACGCACCATACCGTATGGCTGGCAAGACCGGTACGGCGCAAGTTTTCAGTCTGGCTGAGGACGAGGAATACGATGCCGAGGAGGTAAGGGAACGGCTGCGCGATCACGCCCTGTTCGTGGGGTTTGCGCCGG
This sequence comes from Marinobacter sediminum, assembly GCF_016820575.1. Lineage (GTDB taxonomy): Bacteria > Pseudomonadota > Gammaproteobacteria > Pseudomonadales > Oleiphilaceae > Marinobacter > Marinobacter sediminum. The sequence continues at coordinate 67,134 of NZ_JAEMQH010000003.1, forward strand.
TGGATAACCCCAAGATTGCGGTGGCCGTCATTGTGGAAAATGGCGGTGGTGGCAGCAGTACCGCGGCCCCGGTGGCTCGCGAGCTGTTCGATGCTTGGCTGCTGGAACTTCCGGAGGCCGGGAGCGATGAACTGGTGAGCAAGGTGGACGCCGGGGGAGAGCAGTAGTGGCGCTGAACAATTTTATTGATCCGACCGCCACCAATCCGCTGGGCCGACCGCGCGGCGTCTGGTCGGCGTTGCACCTGGATCCGATTCTGCTGTTCTTGCTGCTGGTGCTGGTCTCCGGTGGTCTGTTCATTCTCTATAGCGGCGCCGATCGCAACATCGACGTGGTCAAGGCTCAGGGTATCCGGCTCGGTGTCGCCTTTGTGGTGATGCTGGTGTTTGCCCAGCTGGACCCTTCGGTGTTCCGGCGCTGGGCGCCCTGGCTCTATGTCGCCGGGATCGCCGCTTTGCTGGCAGTGCTATTGGTCGGTGTCGGGGCCAAGGGCGCCCAGCGCTGGCTGGCCATTCCCGGGTTGCCCCGATTCCAGCCCTCGGAATTGATGAAACTGGTGGTGCCGATGATGGCCGCCTGGTACCTGTCGCGGCATTTCCTGCCACCCCGTTTTCGTCATGTCATGGTTGGGCTGGCCATCGTGCTGGTTCCCATGATGATGATCATTCAGCAGCCCGACCTGGGTACTTCGTTGCTGGTTGGCATGGCCGGTCTGTTTGTGGTTTTCTTTGCCGGTATCAGCTGGAAGCTGATTCTGGCATTTGTAGGTCTGGTGTCGGTCTCGGCACCGATGATGTGGTTCTTCGTCATGCGGGAGTATCAGAAGCAGCGGGTGCTGACCCTGCTGGACCCGCAGAGTGATCCATTGGGCGCCGGCTGGAACATCATTCAGTCGAAGACCGCCATCGGTTCCGGCGGCATTGACGGCAAGGGCTGGCTGCAGGGCACCCAGTCGCATCTGGAGTTCCTGCCCGAGAGCCACACCGATTTCATCGTCGCGGTGCTGGCGGAAGAGTTTGGCTTCATTGGCATGCTGGTGCTGATGCTGGTGTACGTGTTGATTATCCTGCGCTGTCTCTACATTGCAGCGACTGCCCAGGATTCGTTCAGTCGCCTGCTGGCCGGTGCCCTGACCATGACCTTCTTCATCTACATCTTTGTTAACGTCGGCATGGTCAGCGGTCTGCTGCCGGTGGTAGGGGTGCCACTGCCATTGATCAGTTATGGCGGCACCTCCGGTGTGACCCTGATGGCGGCCTTTGGTGTCCTGATGTCCATTCACACCCACCGCCGAATGATCAGCGCCTAAGTAAAGGTGGCGAGTGGGTAATGGTGAACCTTGGTTATAACCCGTTACAATAAGCCACGGCTGCCCACCCGTTGATTTGGCGGCCGCTGTGCAAGAGGATTTCCGGACTGTGAATTTCAAGCCTTCGTTCTCATCCCTTTTGGCGCTGTCATTGGCCCTGCTACTTGCCGGGTGCGCGTCATCGCCGGAAACCGACCATTCTTCCCGTTACAGCATTTCTCAGGATCGGGCGCCGTCGGGCAATTTTGATGCCTCCGGGTTGTCTGATGCCAAGCCGGTCTACGAGGCGCCGCGCCGGGCTGGCAACAAGTCACCGTACACGGTGTGGGGCAAGCAGTATCAGGTGCTTGGCAGCAATGATGGCTATGTCGCTCGGGGCACTGCCAGTTGGTACGGCGAGAAGTTCCATGGCCACAAGACGTCGAATGGCGAAATCTTTAACATGTACTCAATGTCTGCGGCCCATAAATCTCTTAGAATTCCGGGATATGCCCGGGTGACGAACCTGGATAACGGACGTTCGGTTATTGTCCGGGTGAACGATCGTGGCCCGTTTCATGGTGACCGGCTGATTGATCTGTCCTACGCGGCGGCAAAAAAACTGGGTTACCAGTCGCGGGGCACTGCCCGGGTCGAGGTGGCAGCAATCACTGTCCGGCAGGATGGCTCGATGTGGCTGGCGGGTAAGCCGTTCATGCCCGGAGACGCCGTGAACTATTCTAAAACCGAGGTGGTTGCCAGCGGCGAGATGACCACCGGCGGTGATGCCCTGTTCGTCCAGCTGGGCTCGTTCAGCAGCCGTGGTCCGGCGGAGAAACTCAGGGACAGGGCTCAGGCTATCGTTGAAAGTCCGCTGCGAGTCCGGTCCATCGATACTGGCTCGGGCCGCTTCCACCGTGTACAGGTAGGCCCGTTTGCCGACGAAAACAGTGCCCGAAAGGCGCAGAACGTTCTGGAATCTCGGGGCTTCGCCCAATCGATTCTGCTGACTGATTCACACTGATAAACAACCAGAAAGACACACACACAAACGACAAATGACTGAACCCATGGCCCTAAAATCATTGCTCCGTTCCTGTTCGATTCTGCTGGTTCTGACCCTGGCGCTGGTTGGAAAAACGACAGCGCAATCAGTTCTGATTCCCTCGCCGCCGCAGATTGCCGGCAGCTCCTATGTGCTGATGGATCCAAAGAGCGGTCGCATCATCATGGAAGAAAACAGCCATGAGCGTCTGCCGCCGGCCAGTCTGACCAAGATGATGACCGCGTACATTGTCGAGCGTGAGCTGGACGAGGGTCGGATCAGCATGTCGGATATGGTGCCGATCAGCGTCCGCGCCTGGAAAACCGAAGGTTCCCGGACCTTCGTCCGTGAAGGCACCAGCGTTCCGGTTGAGACCTTGCTCAAAGGCGTGATCATCCAGTCAGGTAACGATGCCTCGGTGGCTCTGGCCGAGTTTGTTGCCGGCAGTGAGGATGCGTTTGTTGACATCATGAATCAGCAGGCTCAGTTGCTGGGCATGAAGGGCACCAATTTTGAAAATGCCACCGGCCTGCCATCGCCGGAGCACTTCTCCACCGCCTACGACCTGGCCATTCTGGCGCGGGCCATCATCAATGATTACCCGGAAAACTACCCGATCTACGCGGAGAAGCACTTCACTTATAACAACATCCGTCAGCCCAACCGCAACAGTTTGTTGTGGCGGGACGACACGGTTGATGGCCTGAAGACCGGCCACACCGAGGAAGCGGGTTACTGCCTGGTGGCTTCGGCGAAACGTAACGATTCCCGATTTATTGCCGTGGTGATGGGCACCAGCAGCTCCGAATCCCGCTCCCAGGAAGTCCAGAAGATGCTGAACTATGGCTTCCGCTACTACGAGAGCGAGCGCCTGTTCCGGACTGGCCAGGAAGTGATGAAGGCCGCCGTCTGGTCGGGGCAGGCCGATCAGGTGTCCGTAGGCTTGAGTGACGACGTATTCGTGACCATCCCCCGGGGCTCGCGCAATGATCTGGAATCCACGGTTGACCTTGATTCTGTGATTAAAGCGCCCATCAAGGTGGGAGACGAGCTGGGCCGGGTAAAGGTTTCCCTGAACGGTGAGGTTCTGGTTGACCGGCCGGTACAGGCCCTGACGGAAGTTCCCGAAGGCGGCTTCTTCAAGCGCATCTGGGATGCCATCAAGCTCTTTTTCGTTCAGTTGTTTCAGTGAGGAGGACGATATGCCTCCGGGAGTATTGACGGCATGAGTGAGCCGAACGCACCTAAAATTGAATTTCCCTGTGACTACGTCATCAAGGTTATCGGCAATGCCGCACCGGATTTCACCAACTTTGTGGTCGAGGTTGTCGAGCGGCATGCGCCGGGGATTACCGAGGACAGAATCGCGGTGAACGACAGCAGCAAAGGGCGGTTTTCGTCCGTTCAGCTGACCATCGTGGCGACCGGGGAAACCCAGCTCAAAGCGCTGTTTGAAGAGCTCAAGGCCAGCGGCCGAGTTCATATGGTGCTGTAAACCCAATGGCCGACCTGATCGTTCGTTCACTGGGGCAGCAGCCCTACATGGAAACCTGGGAGGCCATGAAGGCCTTCACCGCCGAGCGGGATGAAACCGTCACCGACGAACTCTGGTGTCTGGAGCACCCCCGGGTTTACACCCAGGGGCAGGCGGGCAAGGCCGAGCATATCCTTGCCCCTGGGGACATTCCGGTTATCCCGGTGGACCGGGGCGGTCAGGTCACCTATCACGGTCCGGGTCAGTTGGTGATCTATCTGATGATCGACCTGAGCCGACGTAAGCTTGGGGTGCGGGCGCTGGTGGACCAGATCGAGCAGGCCATTGTCCGCACACTGGCCGAGCTGGATATCGAGGCTGCCCCCCGGGCAGACGCGCCCGGCGTTTATGTCGGCGAGTCCAAGATTGCCTCGCTCGGGCTGCGGGTCCGGCGCGGTTGTTCGTTCCACGGCCTGGCCCTGAACGTGGCCATGGATATGGAACCCTTCCGTCGCATCAACCCCTGCGGCTATGCCGGCTTGCCCATGAGTCAGGTCTCCGATTTCAGTCCCGATGCCACCGTGCCCAAGCTTGAACGTCGCCTGGCGGCCCAGCTGGTCGCCGGTCTCGGCGCATCAGCGGTTGACCACCGCCAGGGCTGGTAAACGCCACCCCCGCATCGGGTTATTCTTGCATTGGCCCGATGGCCGCTCTTGCCGAGTCGATTGAGGTAGGTCAGATTGGTGCCGCATCCGTATAATGACCAGAGCCGCCGGTGGCGGTGAAATTCTCGGATCCCGACAGGTCACGCATGTCAGCCAGCAGACGTCCAGGAAAATCGGTCTCCCGCATTAAAACCGGCAGCTTCGAGCGTCGGCTCAGTCTCACCCGCGCCGGTTTGTATGCCGGTACCCGCATGGCCTCGCACATGGCCACCAACTGGTTCAGCAATCGCGAAAAGCGGGAACAGAAGCATCGCGCCATGCTTTCGAGCCAGGCGCGCTTTCTGGTAGACGAACTGGGTCAGCTTAAAGGCAGCGTGGTCAAGATTGGGCAGGTCATGGCGCTGTACGGCGAACACTTTCTGCCCGACGAAGTTACCGAAGCCTTGCACACGCTCGAGGACCAGACCACCTCACTGGAATGGTCCGCCATTGAGCGGGTGTTGAAAGAGGAGTTGGGGGCGGCGCGCCTGGCGGAGCTAGAGGTTGATCCCGAGCCCATCGGCGCGGCATCGCTGGGCCAGGTGCACCGGGCGGTACGTCGCAGTGACGGCCTGGAGCTGGTGTTGAAAGTTCAGTACCCCGGGGTCGCTGATGCCGTCGACAGTGACCTTAACTCCGTTGCTCAGCTCCTGAAAATTGCCCGGTTAGTCAGTTTTGGACCGGAGTTTAACGACTGGCTGGAAGAAGTCCGGGACATGATGCACCGCGAGGTGGATTACCGACTGGAGGCCCGGACCACCGAAAAATTCCGGGAAATGCTGGCCTCCGATCCGCGCTTTATCGTACCGCGGGTGCTTCAGGAATACTCAAGCGCCCACGTTATTGCCTCTACCTACGAACATGGCCACTCGGTGAGTTCGGGGCCGGTCAAGGAATTGCCCCTGGAGCGCCGCAGTGCGCTGGGCAAAGCCGCTCTGGAGCTGTTCTTCCGGGAGCTGTTTGTCTGGGGCGAAATCCAGACCGATCCCAACTTTGGCAACTACCGAATTCGGATTGCGGGCGAAGAAGGGGAAGACCCTGGCTACGACCGCATCGTGCTGCTCGATTTCGGCGCCGTGCAATCCTACTCCGACCGGTTCCTGGATCCTGTCCGGCAGATGATCCGGGCTTCCTATGAGCAGGATCTGGAAGCGGTGATTGATGGTGGCGTAAAGCTGCGGTTCATGAGCCTCGACTGGCCCCGGGACGTGTTAGAGACCTTTGGCAACGTGTGCATGTCGGTGCTGGAACCGCTGGCCTCGGACCATGACCAGTGGCCGGATTACGCAGTAAACAGCCACGGTGAGTACCGCTGGAAGCAGAGTGATTTGCCGTCACGGGTGGCCCGTCAGGCGGCGCGCTCGGCCATCAGCCGGTATTTTCGGGTACCGCCCAAGGAGTTTGTGTTTCTCAATCGCAAACTGATTGGCGTGTATACCTTTGTCGCCGTGCTGCACTCCGAATTCAACGGCGAGCCGTTGCTGCGAAAATACCTCTACGGTGAGGACACCTCAGCGACCAGCCAGAGCACGAAGGCGTAACGCAGCCCCTTGCCGATGGCTACCAGAATCACGAAGTTAAGCCAGGGCACCCGCATGATGCCTCCCACCAGCGTGAGCGCATCGCCCCCCAGCGGCAGCCAGCCCAGCAGCAGTGACCACTGACCGTAACGGTTGAACCGGTTGCGTGCGCGGTGAAGCTGCATTTCGCTGATAGGAAACCACTTTTTATCCTTAAAGCGATCGACTTGCCGGCCGATAATCCCATTGACGACGGAGCCGAGCGTGTTGCCCAGGGTGGCTGAAAACCACAGCCACCAGTACGAAAATCCCTGCGTCACCAATGTACCCAGCATGATTTCCGAGTAGGCCGGAAGTAATGTTGCGGCCGCAAACGCCGTCAGGAAAAGCGTCAGATACGCCAATCAGGTCTCCTCGATTTGAAATTCACAATGTTGCTGCCGCGACAAACAGGTTGCCCCACGATGAAACAGCTTTCCCTTCAGTTCAAACTCTATGCCCTGGTGATTTCCTTATTGCTGATGCTGGGTATCAGTATTGTCGTCACCGCCCAGATGTCACTCGCCAGCATGGAAGGCCGGTTGACGTCTGAGGCCAGGGACACGGTGCAGGGCATTGTCATGGACCAGTTGAGCGCGACCGCAGGCAAGTACGGCGAGCTGGTCAGCGGTCAGTTTGCCACGGCTTATCGCACGCCCGAGGTGGTGCGCAATATTATCACGCGCAATATCCAGGCCGACAGCTCAGGCCGGATCAGCCGCCGTGACATGCAGGAGACCATCGGCGCCATTCTGGAGGAGCAGCCCAGCCTGAGCTCTATCTACGCCCATTTCGAGCCGGACGCCTACGACGGTCAGGATCGGTATTTTACCGGCGGTGTTGAAGAGCACAGCAGCAACGACGGCACCCTGGAAATCTATTACTACCGGGGGCCGGACGGCAACGTGGTGTTTAATCGCTCAGAAGACACAGCGTTCAAGTACCTGGAAACCCGTAACGAATTCGGTATCCGCGATGGCGAGTGGTACCTGTGCTCCCTTGAATCGAAGACCCCGTGCATCATGGAGCCTTACGAGTACGAAATCGAGAAAGGCTACACCGAGCTAATGACCAGCCTAGTAATCCCCATTCTGGATGATGGCGAGTTCGCCGGGGTGACCGGAACCGATCTCAACCTGACCACTCTGCAGCAGGCCATCACCGAGGTCAGCCAGACGCTGTTTGACGGCCAGTCCCGGGTCACCCTGCTGAGCCAGCGCGGCCTGATCGCCGCGTCCAGTCACTACCAGGACCAACTGGGGCGCCCTCTGAACGAAGCCTTGCCGGAACTGGCGGACGAATTCGTGCAACTGCACCAGGGCGAAGGCAGCTTCGACGACGGTGAAACCCTGGCGGTGTCCTACCCGGTGGACATCAACCTGGCTAATAGCCAATGGTCGTTACTGATCGAGCTGCCCCGGGACGCGGCCCTGGCCGGCGTGCAGGAAATGACGCGCTTGCTGAAGGATGAGGTGGCGGCCACGGCTACCGATCAGACTGTGGTCGGGATTGTGGTGGTGGTATTGGCCACGCTGGTGTTGATTGTGCTGGTGCGTTCGGTATCCCGGCCCTTGAACGAAATCCGCGATCGGATGCAGAACCTGGCCAGTGCCGAAGGTGACCTGACCCGTGAACTGAACATCGACACCCACGCCGAGCTGATTGACCTGGCGGGTGGTTTCAACACCTTCCTGGGCCGGCTGCGCGGCATGATCAATGACCTGAAGGACGTGAACTCACAGGTCCGTGAGCAGGCCCGGGGCGTCGGCGCCATTGCTTTGGAGACGGACGAGCAGACCTCGCGCCAGCACCAGGACATCGACAGTGTGGTGACGGCGATGAATGAGATGTCGGCGGCGGCCGGCGAGGTGGCCGGTTTTGCCGGCGATGCCGCCGAAAACGCGCGCATGGCCCAGGACGGCATTCGCTTTACCCAGGACACCCTGCAGTCGGCGGTCAGTGGCGTGAACGCGGTCTCCACCGATATGGGCCAGGCCAGTACTGCCATTGGTCACGTGGCCAGCCGCAGTGAGGACATCAACCGGATTCTGGACGTGATTCGCGGGATTGCCGAGCAGACCAACCTGCTGGCGCTGAACGCTGCCATCGAAGCGGCGCGGGCCGGCGAGCAGGGCCGTGGATTTGCGGTGGTTGCGGACGAAGTCCGGACCCTGGCTCAACGTACCCGGCAGTCCACGGACGAGATCAGCGAGATGATTGATGGCCTGAAGGTGGATGTGAACGGCGCGGTATCGGTGATCGAGAATGGCGTTGATCGTGCCTCATCTGCGGTCGATGGCACCCAGGAAGCCGCTCACTCGCTGGCGACGGTGGTCGAGCGGATCGGCACCATTGTCGAGCACGTTACCCAGGTGGCCACCGCGGCCGAGGAACAGAGCTCGGTCAGTGAGGAGATCAATCGCAACCTGACCCACATCGGCGACGCTGCCAATGATTTGCGCGAGCTGGCCTCCCGGGTCAGGGGCAGTGGCTCCACTCTGGATGAACAGGTTCAGGTGCTGGAGCGGGAGCTGGGTCGCCTGAAGACCTGAGGGTCGGGCGGGCATGGCCAGGACCGGCGGTATGGTCCTGCGCTATGACCCTTATTCAGAGCATCAATTTTCAATTCTTCCTGACCGTGCGATCATGTAGATAAAGTTTTGACGAAAGCGTTACGCGCAAATTTCCGTATTTCAGGAGGTCCTAATGGATCATGTAACAATCTACGGTCGCACCAGCTGCGGATTCTGTGTCCGGGCAAAAGGTCTTTGCGAGGCCAAGGGGCTGGCCCACACCTGGATTGACATCGCGGCTGAGGGATTGAGCAAGGCAGACATTGCCGAGAAGATTGGCCGGCCCGTACACACCGTGCCGCAGATTCTGGTTGGTGATGAGTACGTCGGTGGCTGTGACGAATTTTTCCAGTTCGTCCGTAATCGGGAGGCTGCGCTCCAGGACTGAGTGCAGCCCTCAAAAGAAAAACGCCCGGTCGCGAGTAGCGCCGGGCGTTTTTTTACGCCTTCAGATCGTTCAAATAGTTCAGATCTGGAACGGCGTTTTCAGCTTTTTTTCGACCAGCTGATTCTTCAGCTTCGCTACCCGCGGTAGTCCGTTCTCGAACGGCGGGAAGCTTTCGCCCTCAATCAGCGGCTGCAGGTAGTCGCGGCAATCCTGGGTGATGCCAAAGCCGTCATCGGTGATGTAGTGAATCGGCATCTTCTTTTCCTGGTTGGCGACTTCGCTCAGGGGCGCTTCGCCGATCTTCCAGCGATAGGGCTTTGCCTGCTCGCGGACGATGGTCGGCATCAGCGCCTGCTTGCCACTGATGGCCATTTCCACGGCGGCTTCGCCGACCGCGTAAGCCTGCTTGACGTCTGTGGCCGAGGCAATATGGCGGGCACTGCGTTGCAGGTAGTCGGCAACGGCCCAGTGGTACTTGTGGCCCAGGGCCTGCTTTACCATGTTGGCCAGGGCAGGGGCTACGCCACCCAACTGGGTGTGGCCAAAGGCATCCTTGGCACCGGCGTCGGCCAGGAACCGGCCGTCTTCGTACTGGGCACCCTCGGAAGCCACGACCACGCAGTAACCGTATTCCTTCACGCAGTGATCAACACGGGCCAGGAAGGCATCGCGATCAAACGGGATTTCCGGGAACAGGATGATGTGAGGCGGTTCGCCTTCACCCTGGCCAGCCAGACCGCCTGATGCCGCAATCCAGCCAGCGTGGCGGCCCATCACTTCCAGAATAAACACCTTGGTGGAAGTTTCGCACATGGACTTGATGTCCAGGCTGGCTTCCATGGTGGAGGTGGCAATGTACTTGGCCACAGAGCCAAAGCCCGGACAGCAGTCGGTGAATGGCAGGTCGTTGTCGACGGTCTTGGGCACGCCAATACAGGTAATGGGGTAGCCCATCTTCTCGCCAATCTGCGACACCTTGTAGGCGGTGTCTTGGGAGTCGCCGCCACCGTTGTAAAAGAAGTAGCCGATGTCGTGGGCGCGGAACACCTCGATCAGACGCTCGTATTCGCGGCGGTTCTCGGAGATGTTCTTGAGCTTGTGTCGGCAAGAACCGAAAGCGCCACCCGGGGTGTGGATCAGCGCTTCAATGGCTTCATCGCTTTCAAGGCTGGTATCAATCAACTCTTCCTGCAGCGCCCCGATAATGCCGTTTCGGCCGGCGAAGACTTTGCCGATCTTGTCCGGGTGTTTGCGGGCGGTCTGGATGACACCGCAGGCACTGGCATTGATGACGGCGGTGACACCGCCAGACTGAGCGTAGAATGCGTTCTTGATGGCCATCTTGGGCTGGAGCCTCCTCTGGTTCGACGTTGGCGCAGATGATACGCCAAACCGTGTGGATTTTCATGAGCAGGATTGCGGATGGCGCGGCTCTTGACGGGCTCGGACGGATACGGGAGGCTTGTCGGGTTTCAATGACAGGGGCAATAACGGAATGCATATTCATATCCTGGGAATCTGTGGCACCTTCATGGGCAGCCTCGCGGTGCTGGCCCGGGAGCTTGGTCACACCGTGACTGGCTCCGATCAGGGCGTGTATCCGCCGATGAGCACCCAGCTACAAGCCCAGGGCATTCAGTTGATGGAAGGCTATAGCGTCGACCATTTAGAGCCTAGACCCGACCTGGTGCTGGTCGGTAATGCCATGTCCCGCGGTAATGCCGAAGTGGAGGCGGTGCTCAACCGGAACATCGATTACATGTCGGGGCCGGAGTGGCTGGCCCGGGAAGTTCTGCGTCATCGCTGGGTTCTGGCGGTTGCGGGTACCCATGGTAAAACCACCACCACGTCCATGTTGTTGTGGATTCTGGAGCAGGCCGGGTTCCAGCCGGGTTACCTGGTGGGCGGTGTGCCCAACGATTTCCCGGTGTCGGCGCGGCTCGGCAACAGCGATTTCTTTGTCATTGAGGCGGATGAATACGACAGTGCGTTTTTCGACAAGCGCTCGAAGTTCATCCATTACCGGCCGCACACCCTGATCCTCAATAACCTGGAATTCGACCACGCCGATATCTTCGACAACGTCGAGGCCATCGAACGACAGTTCCATCACCTGGTGCGCACCGTGCCATCCCAGGGCCTGGTGATTCGCCCGGCCGTGGACTCGCATCTGGACAATGCCCTGGAGCTGGGGTGCTGGAGTCTGGTTCAGGACACCGCTATCGGCAGTGAAACGCCCCGAACCTGCGACTGGCGGGCCGAGCTGCTTTCTGAGGACGGTAGCCGGTTTATGGTGATTCACCATGAGCAGCCGGTGGCGACCCTGAAATGGTCGCAGACCGGCATGCACAATGTGCGCAATGCGCTGTCTGCCATTGCCGCAGCGCGCCATGTGGGCATCACGCCGGACCATGCCGTTGCAGCCCTTTGCCGGTTCTCCGGCGTCAAGCGGCGCATGGAGTTGCTGGCTGATGTGGGCGGCGTCCGGGTCTACGATGATTTTGCCCATCATCCGACTGCGATCGCGACCACACTTGAAGGTCTGCGGGCGCAGGTCGGTGACGAGCCGATTGTGGCGCTGATCGAGCCGCGCTCCAATACCATGAAGCAGGGTGTGCACCAGCAGACGCTGCTGCCTAGCGCGGCCATGGCAGACCGGGTGCTTTGGGCTAACCTCAACAACATGGATTGGCTGCCGGCACTGGTCGCCGAGTGGCAGGCCGCGCATGAAGATGAGGGCCGGCATCGGGTCGAGGCTTCAGTCGAAGCACTGATTGACCAGGTGTTGGACGATCTGCCCGCGCCTTGCCACATTGTGATTATGAGCAACGGCGGTTTTGGTGGTATCCACGGTAAACTTGTTGCCGAGCTTGAGCGTATTCAGGGCTGATTCTTCCGTTATCACACCTATGATCAAGGCGAACCATGACTGAGACCGCAGCGCAGGCGCGAACCGTAAATCTGGCTTTTACCGGCGCATCGGGTGCCCAGTATGGCATGCGCCTGTTGCAATGCCTGGTGGCGGCGGGTTGTCGGGTCAATGTCATGGTCAGCCGGGCGGCCCAGGTGGTGATTGCCACCGAAACCGAGCTTAAACTGCCGGGTACGCCGCCGGCTATGCAGGAGTTCCTGACCGACTGGGCGGACGCCGAGCCCGGGCAGATTCTGGTATTCGGGCGTGACGACTGGTTTGCGCCACCGGCGTCCGGGTCCGGTGAAAAAGCCCCGCTGGTGGTGTGCCCATGCAGCACCGGCACCTTGTCAGCGCTGGCCACCGGCGCCAGCGACAACCTGATTGAGCGGGCCGGCGACGTTGCTCTGAAAGAACGCCGGCAGCTGATTCTGGTGCCCCGGGAGGCGCCGTTCTCCGAGGTGCACCTGGAGAATATGCTGAAGCTGACCCGGATGGGCGCGGTGATTATGCCGGCCAGTCCCGGCTTCTACCATAAGCCGGACTCGGTCCAGGATCTGGTCGACTTTATCGTTGCCCGGCTGCTGGACCACCTCGGAATCGCTCAGGACCTGATGCCGCGCTGGGGCGAAGCCCGCTCGGAGAGTAAGCGTAACAACCAGGACTAACGCCTTCCGGCGATGGTTTTGGTCAGCCCGATTGATGGTTTTCACCATTGAGTGAAACGGCCGCCCGGCCGAGACTTGTTGAACGACAATCACAATACGGGTTACTCACCGAGGTTCACCATGATTCCACGTACACTATTCGACGCCGATCTCGAAGGCTTCCGCCATTCCGTCCGCAAATTCCTGGAGCAGGAGGCGGCGCCTTATCACGAACAATGGGAGAAAGACGGCCAGGTAAGTCGTGAGCTGTGGCGCAAGGCGGGTGAGCTGGGCTTCCTGTGCCCGACCATGCCGGAAGAGTACGGTGGAGTAGGGGCGGATTTTCGCTACAGCGCGGTGGTCATTGAGGAAGTGGCCTACGCCGGGCTGACCGGCATCGGCTGGGGCCTGCACTCCGACATCGTGGCACCGTACATTCTCAATTACGGCTCGGAAGAGCAGAAGCAGCACTACCTGCCCAAGCTGGTCTCCGGTGAGATGGTCACCGCCATCGCCATGACTGAACCCGGTGCCGGGTCCGATTTGCAGGGCGTAAAGACCACGGCGGTCAAGAACGGCGACCACTATGTACTGAACGGCTCCAAGACCTTCATCACCAACGGCCAATTGGCGGACCTGGTGATCGTGGTCGCCAAGACCGATCCGAAAGCGGGTGCCAAGGGCACCAGCCTGCTACTGGTTGAGGCGGCCTGGGACGGGTTCGAGAAGGGCCAGAACCTGAACAAGGTAGGCATGAAGGCCCAGGACACATCGGAGCTGTTTTTCCAGGATGTAAAAGTACCCGCCACGCATTTGCTGGGTTCCATCGAAGGCCAGGGCTTTGTCCAGTTGATGCAGGAGTTGCCGGCTGAGCGCCTGCAGGTGGCGTTGTCGGCGGTGGCCGCTGCCGAAGCCGCGTGGCAGTGGACCCTGGACTACGTGAAAGAGCGCAAGGCCTTCGATAAGCCAGTCATTTCATTCCAGAATACCCGCTTCAAGATGGCTGAAATGAAGGCTGAAATCACCGCTGCGCGCGTGTTCACCGATCGCTGCCTGGAACTGCACCTGGACAAGAAGCTGGATATCCCCACCGCGGCCATGCTCAAGCAGCTGACCACCGACCTGCAGTGCAAGGTAATGGACGAGTGTGTGCAGTTGCACGGTGGTTACGGCTACATGTGGGAATACCCGATCGCCCGCGCCTGGGCCGATTCCCGGGTGCAGCGAATCTACGCCGGCACCAACGAAATCATGAAGGAAATTGTTGCCCGCTCGTTCTGATCGATAGCCCCCGGTGCCGCGCGCCGGGGGTAGCCCAGGTTGAGTTACCAAAGTTTACAAATTGCCAAACCTATCAAGGTCTCCCGTTCCCACATCCCTTAGAGTGTCGGCACAACCTCTAACAAGGATAAACGGTTGCCGTGATGAAGCCTGCCCATTGCCCCAGTGTGTCACTTCTGGTTCTTGCCCTCGGTCTGGCCGGGTGTGGTGAGGAATCCGACAACCTGCCTGTCGATGGCAGAGACTTTGATGGTGTCGAATACAGCGAACCGGTGGCCTATACCGGCAAGGCCATCGATGGTTACCTCATCAACGCCCGGGTCTGGCTTGATATGGACGGCGACGGCCAGCACACCCCGGGGCCGATGACCATTACCCTGGATAACGGCGCAGAAGTGGTGCTTGAAGCCGGCGAGCCGACCGCTATGTCGGGTGAAAACGGCGACTTTTCCCTCGATGTGGCCGAACTGGAGCAGGACCCGGAAGTGGGGTCGGACCTCGATCCCCGGGATTACACACTGCACGCCCTGGCGCTACCGGGCAAAACCCTGGAGCAAACGCCGGCCGGGAATGTCGCGGTTACCCGTGCCTACCTGTTGTCGGCATCGCCCGGGGTGCGCAATGTCACGCCCCTGACAACCCTGGCCAGATTTCGGACCCTGGCTGGGCTGGCGGAAGGGTACACGCACAATCTTCCGGAAGGTTTGGTGGGGATGAACCTTCGGCGGGATTACGTCCAGGCGAAAGACGAGCGTGCCCATGCTTACGCCCGGGCACTGGCCCGGTTCATGGCCAGTCAGATTCCAGATGATTACAACCAACTGTTGGCCAATGCCGGCAGTACCGGTACCGAACGTTATCTGAGCGCAGATGCGGCGGTCTTGCTGGGGGTGTCGTTGGCGCAGCATGCCCCTGACATCGTGAATATCGTCGATGAAGTGGCCGGCAGCGAATACGCCACCGTGGCGGTGGAATCGCTGGTGTTGCCGGAAGTCGCTCTGGAACTCAGTAACCCGACCTTGCTGACCCGTCAGCGTATACTTGCCCAGCCGAAATTGTCAGCCGACTTGCCGACCGGCGTGTCGGATCTGAAACAGTCGGCGGAACTGCTGTTTGACTACAATGAGGCGGGGCAGCTCAAGTCAATTTCGGCCAATGGCTGTCTGGCGCCGTCGATGCCAGAGCTGGCACGATTAGTGGCGGTTAACGGCTATGCTTCCAGGCTCGCTACTCAATGGTTCCCCTCGGCGGCTCTGTCTGAGCAGAGTGTGATTAATTACGACAATCGCGGCATCGATGAGCGCCTGGTGTTCGACTGGGCCAAGGATCAGATCCGTTTTGAAACGGCGACCACCTGTCATGAGCATGAGGGCATCTTTGCTGGGTCCAGCGAATTGGGGGGTAATCCAGAGATCACCTACAGCTGGACAATTGATAGCGATGACCGGGTTGAGCTGGAAGCCCGCATTTTCCGCCCCGATGGCTCCGTGCTGACCACCCGGACTCTTGAGTCAGATGCCATCGCAAACGGTGTTGCCGGCTTCGTTCCTCACACTCTGAGCGAAGGTGTGGCTGAAATTATGTCGCTGCAGCTGGCCGATACCGGCGGAGTCTGTTTGACCGATGAAGAGCTCAAGGAGGTCGCAGATTTGGATGTGGTGGTCAGTTCGATCGAGCCTTTCACCTTTTCCGGCTATGAGCCTCAACCAGTGTCGTTCAATGATCTGGAAATGGAGTTTGACACCCGCACGCTCTTGGATCCCAACACTAATGGGGACGTGACGATCAGTCGCTTGCTGCGATACGGATTTTTGGATCCACAAACCGCCGGTCTGAGCAACGTGGATGCGATGCGGGGCTTTGAATGGATGATGTACTACCCGCCGGTGGGAAGTTCGGCGTTTGCGCCTGCCCAACCGAACCTCATCGAGGAGGCTTATCTGACTCGGCATAACGGCGACAAGCCCTGTGGTCGCGAGTTTGATCGCACGCCAACATCGGCTTACGCGCGGATCGAATACGAATATCAGTCGCTGTCTGATTACCTGATAGGGTTGTTGCAGTAGGCGATCGCCGACAATAGATACAGCGGAAACAGCACGGCCACGCAGATCAACGGGTCGGTCGTCGTTTGGAAAAATCGTTTGGTTTGGGTAATTCGCCATTTCCTGGGGGAGGAAATGGTGCCGAGGAGAGGACTTGAACCTCCACGGGGTTGCCCCCACTAGCACCTGAAGCTAGCGTGTCTACCAATTTCACCACCTCGGCAGGTGATTTGCAGTTCGTCGTTAGTCAGTTGAAAAACTGGACGTTTCTGCCAGCGGTGAGGTGTGTCCCTCAACCGATGGCGCGTACTTTAATAATTCCGGCAAAAGCTGTCAAACGTTTTTTCGAAAAAAGATGGGCAGGTATTTATGCCTATTCTTCTCCCCTTGTTAGGCAGCTACCCCATCACGACGTTATACTGCAAGACAAATCTTATACACATGAGCCTAAGAGGCTCCGTATCACAGCAAGGATCCGAATGGTTTCCAGGAAGAAAGAAGATCAAGATCCTCACGCTAATCGTGAGGCAGAGAAGTACGAAAACCCTATACAAAGCCGTGAGTTCATCATCGCCCACCTGAAAGAGAGAGGGGCGCCGGCGACTCATGAAACCCTGTGCGACGAGCTGGGGCAAACCTCACCTGAGGGCATTGAAGCCCTCCGCCGCCGTCTTATCGCTATGTGTCGTGACGGACAGATGATCTGCAACCGTCGTGGTGCTTACCTGCCCATTGAAGAAGCGGACTTGGTAACTGGTCGTATCATTGGTCACAAGGACGGCTTCGGTTTTCTGGTGCCGGACGATGGTGGCTCTGACCTGTTCCTGACCGCACGCCAGATGCGCCAAGTTTTTCACGGCGACCGGGTGGCTGCCCGGGTGGATCGGGTTGACGACCGGGGGCGCCGCGAAGGCGTCATTGTCGAGGTGCTCGAGTACCGTACCAATCAGACCGTGGGCCGGTTTTTCCAGGAAAGCGGTATCAGTTTCGTGGTGCCGGAAAATGCCCGTATCAATCACGAAGTGCTGATACCTCAGGAGCATGCCGGTGAGGCTCGTCACGGCCAATATGTGGTTGTCGATATTATCCGTCAGCCCAGTGTGCGAACTCAGCCGTTGGGCAAGATTGTTGAAGTGCTGGGTGAGCATATGGCTCCGGGCATGGAAATTGATGTTGCCATCCGGTCCTACGACATTCCCAACAGCTGGCCGCCAGCGTTAGGGGAGCAGGTCGCCAAGATTCCGGATGAGGTCACTGAAAAAGATAAAGAAAACCGGGTTGATATCCGCAACCTCCGATTGGTGACCATCGATGATGAGACCGCACGGGACTTCGACGATGCGGTCTACTGCGAGCCGCGACCACGGGGTGGTTACCGCCTGCTGGTTGCGATTGCAGACGTATCTCATTATGTCCGTCCGGGCTCGCCGCTGGATGAAGAGGCGGTGAACCGCAGTACGTCGGTGTATTTCCCGGACCACGTGGTTCCGATGCTGCCCGAGAAGCTGTCCAACGGCCTGTGTTCGCTGAATCCAGGTGTTGATCGCCTGTGCATGGTGGCCGACATGACCATCAGTGCTTCCGGCAAAATCAGTGGTTACAGCTTCTATCAGGCGGTGATGTACAGTCATGCCCGGCTTACCTATAACAAGGTGAGCGACATGCTGGAAAATCCCGATACGGAGTCGGGTTATCGTCTGTGTGAGCAGTACGCCCATGTGCTTCCGCAGCTGCATAACCTCTATGGTTTGTACCAGTTGCTTCGTAAGGCCCGGACCGAGCGCGGCGCGATTGACTTCGAAACCACGGAAACGAAGATTGTCTTCGATGCTGATCGCAAAATTGAAGAGATCGTTCCGGTTACCCGGAACAATGCCCACAAGATCATCGAAGAGTGCATGCTGTGCGCGAACGTAGCCACCGCCAAGTTCCTCAAGAAGCATAAGCTGCCAGCGCTGTACCGGGTTCACGATGGCCCGTCCGAAGAGCGCCTGAATGCGGTCCGGCTGTTCCTGGGCGAGCTGGGTCTGCAGTTGGGTGGCGGTGATACCCCCAGCTCCGCCGACTACCAGGCGTTGCTGTCAGAAATTTCGGATCGTTCCGATGCCAACGTCATTCAGACGGTCATGCTGCGTTCACTCAGTCAGGCGGTGTACAGCCCTGAGGAAGGCGGTCACTTCGGTCTCGGCTTTTCCGGTTATTCGCATTTCACGTCGCCGATTCGTCGCTACCCCGATTTGATCGCCCACCGGGCCATCAAATCGGTGATTCACAGCGAGTCAACGTCCAAGGACATCGTGAAGCCGCCGAAGCCGGATCCGGAGTTGGCGGAGTACCCCTACGATTTTGCGCGCATGCAGCAGCTGGGCGAGCACACCTCGATGGCCGAGCGCCGCGCCGACGACGCCACCCGCGATGTCATGGCCTGGCTCAAGTGCGAGTACCTGCGTGACCACGTCGGCGAGGAGTTCGACGGTGTGATTGCGGCCGTGGTGCCGTTCGGGTTCTTTGTTCAGCTGTCCGGTGTCTATATTGAAGGGCTGGTGCATGTCTCGACTCTCAGTGGTGATTTCTTTCATCACGATGCCGCCAAGCATCGGCTGATCGGCGAGCACACGGCCATGAGTTTCCGGCTGGGTGACGAGCTGCGGGTTAAGGTGATGCGGGTCGGTATGGAGGATCGCAAGATCGATCTGGAGCTGGTCAGTGAGCCGGTGCACCGTAAAGAAGATCGTGACGCGCTCGATATCCCGGATCGTTCGGATGCGAAGAAAGGTCGGCGCAAGCCCGGTGGTAAGCCCAGAGGTGAAAGGTCCGGAGGCGGCAAGCCAGAGAGCCGTGCGAAAGCTCCAGGCAAGGCGGCGCGGACCGGGGATTCGGCCAAAAAGTCCGACGCCCCGCTGAAGGCGCCCAGAAAGCGACCTGCGGCCTCCAAGCCCAAGCCGGAAAGCTCGAAGCCAAACCCTGACGAGCCGATGTCTGCTCGGGATGAGCTGGTAGCCCAGGCCGCCAAGCTTGCCCTGGATAAGGACAAGAAGCCGGGCAAGGACGGTAAAGCCGACAAAAAACGCAAATCCCGCAAATAACAGGAAGCAGAGTCAGTGTCCGGAGAATTTGTGTTTGGCTGGCACGCGTTTGAGGCTGTCCTCAAGCGTGAGCCCGAGAGATTGCAGCAGGTCTGGATTCAGACCGGCAGACAGGATAAGCGGGTCAAAAGCGTGACCGATGCGCTCGATGGTTTGGGCGTGCGCTGGAAGGTGGTTCACCGTCGTGAACTGGATGAGCGCGTGTCTGGTGTGCATCAGGGTATCGTTGCTGCCGTCAGCGAGAGTCGGGAATGGACCGAAGACGACCTGCTGGCCCAGCTGGCCAGCAGTGACAAGCCGCCGTTTCTGTTGGTGCTGGACGGCGTCACCGATCCTCATAATCTGGGGGCCTGCATGCGCACCGCCGATGCCGTGGGTGTCCAGGCGGTGATTGTGCCGAAAGACAAGTCCGCGTCCCTGACGCCGGTCGCTCGAAAGGTAGCCTGTGGCGCCGCCGAAACCGTCCCGTTTGTGCGGGTGACCAACCTGGCCCGATTCCTTAGAACCCTTAAGGATCAGGGGGTCTGGTTGATTGGTACTGCCGGTGAGGCGGATGCAACGCTGTTCCAGGCCGACTTTAAGGGCCCGGTCGCGCTGGTGATGGGGGCCGAGGGCAAGGGCATGCGCCGGCTGACCCGGGAGCATTGTGATCAGCTCATCAATATCCCCATGCTGGGGCATGTCGACAGTCTTAATGTGTCCGTGGCTACGGGTGTTTGCCTATACCAGGCACTGCGCCAGCGCCTTGGTTAACCCTTGCACAGAAGCCCCCGTCCGCCTAGAATACGTCACCCCTTTTCCAAGGGGTGGCTTCGTATTGTCTGTTCGTCAGACATGCCAGCCACGCTTTTGATCAAGCCTTTCTCGTAAAGCCTTATTGATAAAGCAAAAAGAAACCGACAGCTAAGGCTGTCACCTCCTTGCTTTCACATTTTGCCGCCGATATTTGAAGTGGCGGTCAAAAAGAAAGCTGTTTAAACCGTAGGGAGAACTCATGCGTCACTACGAAATCGTTTTCATGGTACATCCGGATCAGAGCGAGCAGGTGCCCGCAATGATCGAGCGTTATACCGGCGTCATCACTGAAGATGGCGGTCAGGTACATCGCTTGGAAGATTGGGGCCGTCGTCACATGGCATACCCGATCAACAAGATTCACAAAGCTCACTACGTGCTGATGAACGTTGAATGTTCACAGGCCGCGATGGACGAGCTGACTCACAACTTCCGGTTCAACGATGCCATCATTCGCGACCTGATTCTGCGTCGTGATGAAGCTGTTACCGATCTGTCTCCGATGAAAGCTGCCGAGTCCCGTGAGGACCGTCGTTCCGGCGGAGACGACCGTCCGCGTCGTTCAGCAGAATCTGATGATCGTCAAAACGACCGTCAGAAAGCTGAGACCCAGGACGAAGAAGAGTAATTAACCGGAGTTGAGGAGTTAAGTTATGGCTCGTTTTTTCAGACGTCGTAAATTCTGCCGCTTCACGGCAGAAGGTGTTAAAGAGATCGATTACAAGGATCTGGACACCCTGAAAGGCTACATCACTGAAACCGGCAAAATCGTGCCCAGCCGCATCACCGGCACCAAAGCACGTTATCAGCGTCAGCTGGCTACCGCTATCAAGCGTGCCCGCTACCTGGCACTGCTGCCGTACTCGGACAGCCACGATAACTAAGTAACAGATAAACAGGACTTGGGGCCATGCGTGCACTCGCACAATTTGTAATGCGCGGTCCCCTTCAGGCCAGTGCGGTAGCAGCAGTCACAACTGCGGTACCTTTGCTGTTCTGGATTGGCGCAGCGGTTGTCGGCCTGGTGATTCTCAGGCTTGGCATCAGTCAGGGGCTTAATATCGGCCTCTGGGCATTGCTTCCGGCACTCGGCTGGAGCTGGTTCGGGCAAGACCCGACCGCTCTGGCGGTATTGCTTCAGGTAATGCTGATGGCGTCAGTGCTCAGAACCACGCTGTCCTGGGAAAGAGCCCTTCTCGGAGGGAGCTTTCTGGCGATTGTCACCGGGCTTATGTTGCCGGTGATCTACCCCGGATTGCTGGACGATTTGGTCCAGGCCGGGGTCAGCTTTTACGAACAGTACAATGCCGATGTGGCCCGAACCCTCGGGGACGACCTCGAACAGGTTATTCGGGACACCATGAATGCCAGTATGGCGGGTACCTATTTCGCCACTGGTATCGGTATGACGATGTTGGCCAGGTCGTGGCAGGCGGGGCTTTACAACCCCGGTGGATTCCGCACGGAATTTCACGCCCTGAAGCTGTCGCCCGCCGTTGCGGTGGTGTGTGCAGTCACCATGGTGATTGGCCCGGTACTCGGGCTGAATGCCATGTTGCTGGTCTGGGTTGCCGGGACACCGCTGTTTTTGGCGAGCCTGGCCCTGATTCACGGCATCGTTGGACGTAAAAAGCTGAGTGTTCAGTGGCTGGTGCTGTTTTACATTGCGCTGGTTTTGCTGGGCCCAAGCCTGATGATTCTGTTAGTGGTTCTGGCTTTTGTGGATAGCTGGCTGGATATCCGGAAGCGTATAACGCCTGCCGGGCCGGCTGAATAAAGCACGAAGAGGTTAACGAGATGGAAGTTATTCTGCTCGAGAAAGTTGCAAACCTTGGCTCCCTGGGTGACAAGGTAAAGGTTAAGGCCGGTTACGGTCGTAATTTCCTGCTTCCTTATGGCAAGGCTGTACCTGCCACCGAAGCAAACCTGAAGGCGTTCGAAGAGCGTCGCGCCGAGCTGGAAAAAGCCGCTGCCGAGAAGCAGGCTGCTGCCCAGGCACGCGCTGAAGCTCTGGAAGGCGCAGCCTTCACCATCAGCTCCAAAGCTGGTGAAGAAGGTAAGCTGTTCGGTTCTATCGGTGTGCGTGACATCGCTGATGCGATCACCGCTGGTGGAACTGACGTCGAGAAGAGCGAAGTTCGTCTGCCCGAAGGTCCGATTCGCGTGACCGGCGAGTACGAAATCGAGCTGCAGCTGCACTCTGACGTAGAAGTGACTGTTAAGCTGGCGGTTGTTGCGGCGTAAGTTGTCGCAGCGTCCAGCCTGGCCGGTGCTACCGGCCTAGCTTGATTGAACGGGCCCGAACCGGCGACGGTTTCGGGCCCGTTGCTTTCTGGTATTCTTAGTTTTTTCTAAGCCTCTCCCAAACCCGAAGCGTTCCCCGTAAACTGGACCATTCGTGTTACCCATCAGAAGACGTTGTTATGGCCAAGCCCAATCTGAAACCCGCCAGTAGTGATCTAGAAACCAGTCGCATCAAAGTGCCACCGCATTCGGTTGAAGCCGAACAGGCAGTGCTGGGTGGTCTGATGCTCGATAACCGTCGGTTCGATGAAGTGTCGGAAATCATTTCCGCTGGGGACTTCTACCGTCAGGATCACCGTCTGATTTTCGGGGCAGTAGAGCGCCTGGCCAGTGAAAGTGAACCTCTGGATGTGGTCACGCTGGCGGAATTTCTGGAGCGTGCCGGGGATATCGAAGATGCTGGCGGTCTGGCGTACCTGGCCGAACTGGCGGAGAAAACTCCGGGTGCTGCCAATATTCGGGCCTATGCCGATATCGTCCGTGAGCGATCGGTACTGCGTCAACTGGTGGAAGTGTCTGGCAAGATTTCGGACTCGGCCTTCAACCCCCAGGGCCGCAACAGTAACGAGATTCTGGATGAGGCCGAGCGCAACGTATTCCAGATTGCAGAATCCCGGGTCAAGGAAGGTTCTGGCCCGCAGGGGATCAACCCGATCCTGACCAAGACCCTGAGCCGGATTGAAGAACTGTTTGAATCCGGTGAGCAGACCACCGGCCTCACCACCGGGTTTCGGGATCTGGACGACCAGACCTCCGGTATGCAGCCGGCCGATTTGATTATCGTGGCAGGGCGGCCCTCCATGGGTAAGACCACCTTCGCCATGAACATTGTTGAAAACGCGCTGATCAGTAGCGGTACGCCCGTGCTGGTGTTCAGTATGGAGATGCCCGCGGATGCGCTGGCCATGCGGATGCTGTCGTCCCTCGGCCGGATTGACCAGACCAAGGTCCGGGGCGGTAAGCTCGAAGAGGATGACTGGCCCCGCCTGACCTCGGCGGTGAGCCTGCTCAAGGACAAGCCTCTCTACATCGACGACACCCCGGGTCTGAGCCCGACCGAAATGCGGTCCCGGGCCCGGCGGATTGCCCGGGAAAACGACGGCAAGATCGGCCTGATCATGGTCGACTACCTGCAGCTGATGCGGGTGCCCGGCAACACCGAGGGCCGGACCGCCGAGATCTCCGAGATTTCCCGGTCCCTTAAGGGTATTGCCAAGGAGTTGAGTTGCCCGGTGGTGGCCCTGTCCCAGCTCAACCGAAGCCTGGAGCAACGGCCCAACAAACGCCCGGTGAACTCGGACTTGCGGGAATCCGGCGCCATCGAGCAGGACGCCGACGTCATCATGTTTGTGTACCGGGACGAGGTGTATAACGAAGATACCCAGGACAAGGGCATCGCGGAGATCATCATCGGTAAGCAGCGGAACGGCCCGATCGGCACCATTCGTCTGGCGTTTATCGGTAAGTTCACCAAGTTCGAGGATCTCGCCCACGGTAACTACGGCGATTATGGTGGTGAATACTGATGCCGCGCAGTACCGTTGCCCGAATTGATCTGGAGGCGTTGCGCCATAATTACCGGCTGGCTTCCGAGCGCGCCGCGCCGGCCCTGTCGATGGCGGTGGTGAAAGCGGATGGCTATGGCCATGGCATTGTGTCGGTGGCTCAGGCTCTGGCCGAGGACGCCCCCAAGTACGCAGTGGCCTGTCTCGGTGAGGCGGAGGCCATACGAGATGCCGGTTTGCTGCAACCGGTGGTCATGTTGCAGGGCGTGCACGCCCAGGAAGATTTAGAATTGTGTGCCCGGCGGGGATTCGAGCCGGTGGTACACGGCCATCACCAGCTAGACTGGCTGGCTCAGACCGGCGCCCGACCGGCGTTTTGGCTCAAGGTAAACAGTGGCATGAATCGGCTCGGGTTTCAGCCCGATGAGCTGGCTCAGGTGATGACACGCCTCGATGCCATGGGCGCGCGCCCGGGATTGCTGGGTTTCGTTACCCATTTTGCCTGCGCCGACGACGATGCCAGCTCAATGACCAGGGAACAGACCTTGTGTTTCGAACAGGCCACCGCGGCCTGGCCCGAACTGATGAAGAGCGTCGGTAATTCCGCCGCCCATTTCATCCACGATCAGCCCCTGTATGACTGGAGCCGGCCCGGCATCATGCTCTACGGCGGCTCGCCAAAGCTGGCTCAGACCGGCCCGGAGCTGGGCCTAAAACCGGTGATGTCATTGGAAGCACCGTTGATCACCACCCGCACGGTCCGTGCCGGTGAGTCGATTGGCTACGGTGCTGGTTTCGTTGCCGACCGGGATACCCCGATGGGGATGGTGGCTATCGGCTACGGCGACGGCTACCCGCGCCACGCTGGCACCGGCACGCCCGCTGCCGTCAATGGCCAGCGGATTCGCCTGCTGGGTCGGGTGTCCATGGACATGCTCGCGGTGGATCTGAGCAACGCGCCCGATGCCAAGGCCGGTGACCTGGTTGAGCTCTGGGGTGGAGCCGTGGCCGTGGATGACGTGGCCAGCTGCGCCGGTACTATTTCCTATGAGCTGCTGACGGGCATCACGGCTCGGGTGCCTCGCGTCTATTTTTAGCTGACAGCCGGGACTGGTTCAGGCCGGTTCCGGCTCGTGAATGATTTCTGCAATGAAATCCAGAATCGCGGCCAGGCTTCGATCGTCCAGTTTTTTCAAGACCTTGTGCACCACCATTTTGCTGCCCTTGAGCATGCTGCTGATGCCCACTTTGGCCATACCCATCATCATGCTGCCGGCGTTCAGCCGGCGTAGTGGCTCAAGGAAAAAGAAGTCGAGACCTGCGTCGGTCAGTTCCACAATAAGATCAAACAGCTGGTCGATGGCGACCTTGTCGGCCTTACCGCGTTCTCGCAGCTGTTCTACGGTGTAAAGTGCCCGGGTACGCAGTTCGTCGGGAATGGGTGCCACGATGTGGCTCTGTTGTTTCAGCATCTCGGATCCTGCTGTTGTAGACTGTTGAAAGAAAAGGTAAAGAGAAAAACTGCCAGCGCTTGTAGTTGGCTGTTATTGTAGAGACCGATCCCTGTTAACCATTGGCCAGACCGGTTCGGCAATTCCGTCAAATCAGTGAAGTTCTGGAGGCTTTGACCCCTCGTGCACGTGCTTGTTGTTCATGATTATGGCCCCTTGGGCAAATTGGTGCTGGAGTGTCTCCGCGAGACGCCACTACAGGTCAGCCCTTTGCTGGTCAGCGATCCTGCCGGTGCCAATCTCAATGCCCTGGAAAACTGGATTCCCGAAGACACCGATCTGATCGTCAATGCGCTGTGGCTGTCTGATCCGGAAGTGGCCCAGGACGATCCTGAGAGCACTCATAAGGCTGCCTTTTCCCTGCCTGTAGCTCTTGCCGAGTTTGCCCGTGATCGTGGTATGGCATTGTTACAGCTGTCGTCGTGCTATGTATTCGATGGACGCAAGCAAACGGGTTATATCACCTCGAATCCAGGGCATCCCTGTAACGAGCTGGGCAACTGGCAGTGGGAATGCGAGCAGGCCCTTCGGACTTTGTTGCCTCGCCATATTATTCTGCGCACCGGCTGGAGTCTGGCCCGCTTTATTCGCAAGGTTCAGGCCAGCACTGCATCCGGCGAAACCCTGATGTTGCCCGGGCGTTGTCGGGGCCAGCCGGTGGCAGTCCGGGATCTTGCCCGGGTGGTCACAGCGGTGATTCAGCAGATCGATTGCGGTGCCGAGGTCTGGGGGACGTTTCAGTATGCCGGGGCCGAGGAGATCAACCTGTATGAGCTTGGGCTGGCCATTGCCGGACTTCCGGGTATTCCCGAAGATATCCGGGTGGTGGATGAGGTGCCGGGCTGGGGGCACCTGGAGCCGGTGAACACCACATTGATCTGCACCAAGATCCGCAACACTTTCGGCATCAAGCAGTTACCCTGGCGCTCCGGATTGGTGGACGAGTTCGCCATGATGAAAGCGCAAAATGGGCAGGATGAGAAGGCGCCGGTCGACTGAGTCCCAGCCCCGGCTGCAGCCTGCTATGGGCAAGCCTGCTGGGATAACTCCCGGGAAACCCCTTGCAGTGCTGGTACATCCAACAACTCAACCTCACGCCCGCGGGCTTTGATCAGGCCCTGATTCTGGAACCGGGTAAATACCCGACTGACGGTTTCAACCGCCAGGCCCAAGAAATTGGCAATGTCGTTGCGTGCCATCGGTAGGCTGAAACGGGTGCCGGACAGGCGTCGGCGCTGAAACCGGCTGGACAGCGACAGTAGCAGCGCGGCAATGCGTTCTTCGGCGGTGTTCTTGCTCAACAGCATGTTCAGCTGGTGGCTGTGCTGAATTTCCTGGCTCATCAGGTGGTACATGTGGTGCTGAAGGCCAGGTAGCCTGGTTGTCAGCTCTTCCAGCTTCTGCACGGGAAATTCGCAGATACTGGTCCGCTCCAGTGCTTTGGCGGTGCAGGCGTAGTGATCGCCACTCATGCTGTCGAGCCCCACCAACTCTCCGGGCAGGAAAAAGCCCGTTATCTGTTCCTCGCCATGCTCGGAAACAATCGATGTCTTTACCGACCCACTGCGCACTGCAAAACAGGAGCGGAAGGGCGTACTTTGGTCGAAAATGTGCTCACCCCGGCTGTAGATCCGTCCTTGTTGGACGATGTCTTCCAGGCTCTCGAGGTCGGTTTCATTTATCGCGAGTGGCAGGCACAGGTTACTCAGGCTGCAGGTATGACAGGAGGCCTTGAGTGGCGAAGACACCTGCCGGAAGGGGAGAGTTTGGGCCATGGACACTTTCCAAATTGATCCTGATCAAGTTTCAAACATAGTACGGATGCAGTGGTTTGACAATGAGAAGGGCGGGCCCGGGTATTGCAGTGGAAGGGGAGGTCAGGCCCGCTGGCCTGTCCTCCCAACCAGAATCAAAGTTTCTCGAACACCAGTGAGGCGTTGGTGCCGCCGAAACCAAAGCTGTTGGACATGACGGTGGACAGCTCAGCGGTTTTCGAGGCCGGACCGACGAGGGGCATGTTACTGATCTTTTCATCGACGGTTTGCAGGTTGGCAGTGCCGGCCATGAACCCGTTCTGCAGCATCAGTAATGAGTAAATGGCCTCGTGGACCCCGGCAGCGCCCAGGGAATGCCCGGACAGCGACTTGGTCGACGAGATGGCCGGTATGTCTGCACCGAAGGTGTCGCGTACCGCGCCCATTTCAGCCACGTCGCCCACTGGTGTACTGGTGCCGTGGGCGTTGATGTATTGAACCTTGCCGCGAATGGTTGCCATGGCCTGCTTCATGCAGCGCTGGGCACCTTCGCCAGAGGGTGCGACCATGTCGTAGCCATCGGATGTAGCGCCGTAGCCGGTCAGTTCAGCAATGATATTGGCGCCGCGCTTTTTGGCGTGCTCCAGCTCTTCCAGTACCACCATGCCACCGCCACCGGCGATAACAAAGCCGTCCCGGCCGCTGTCGAACGGGCGCGAGGCCGTTGCCGGCGCATCGTTGTACTTGGTGGACAGGGCGCCCATGGCGTCGAACATCATGGTCAGGCTCCAGTCCTCTTCTTCACCGCCACCGGCGAAAACGATGTCCTGCTTGCCCGCCTGAATCTGCTCCATGGCATGGCCGATACAGTGGGCGCTGGTGGCGCAGGCAGACGACATGGAATAGTTCACGCCCCGAATCTTGTAAGCGGTGGCCAGGCACGCCGATACGGTGCTGGTCATGATCCGTGGCACCATGTAAGGCCCAATACGCTTGACGCCTTTTTCCCGCATGATGTCGGTCGCTTCGACCTGGCTGGAGCAGGACGCACCACCGGAACCGGCAATCAGGCCGGTGCGGTCATTGGAAATCAGGTCTTCGGTCAGACCGGCCTGGGCGATCGCCTGTTCCATGGACAAATAGCTGTACATGGCCGAGGGCCCCATGAAACGCCGCACCTTGCGATCGATCACTGAGGTGTCCACGTCTGGCGAGCCCGAAACCTGGCTGCGAAAGCCCATTTCTTTGTAGGTTTCATTGAAGCGGATGCCGGATTTTCCGTGTTTCAGGCTGTCCAGGACTTCATCCAGCGAATTTCCGAGGCAGGACACAATGCCCATGCCGGTGACGACAACGCGTCTCATACATTCCTCCTGTGCGACTCGCCCGGGTGGGGCAAAGTCATGCGATCAATGCTGTTGTCCCCAAGTGTAGGCCCTTTGCCAGGCCCGGGATATTTGACCTTGGTAAGGGGCAGAGGGTGGTTCGTCACCTCGAAGGATAGCTGTTACGTACAAGGTTGAAGCCCAAGCGCCTGTTAAAGTGGCGGTTATTAACGACAACAACATCGGAGATCTGAATATGCGTACACTGGCGCAGTTCCTGGGTGATTATGGCGACAGTCACCAGAATAATTTCAATCAATGGGTCCACATCGTGTGTGTGCCCGCCATTGTGTTCTCAACCCTCGGCCTGCTCTGGCTGATTCCTGTTGGCAGCTGGCTCGGCCTGAGCGGCACGGCGGGCGAATGGGTGAATGGGGCGACCCTGCTGGCGGCGATCTCCGGTTTGGTTTACCTGCGCCTGTCGTTTGGGGTGTTTGTGTTAATGGCCGGCTGGTTCGCGGTCTCGGCCCTGATCATCCAGGGTGTCCTGGCTGCCGGGTGGTCGCTGTTCTGGAGCAGTCTTGTGGTCTGGATCGCGGCCTGGGCCCTGCAAGTCTATGGCCACAAGATCGAAGGTAAAAAGCCATCGTTTGTGGAAGACTTGGTGTTCCTGCTGATCGGGCCAATCTTTGTCAGTATCGAGTTTGCGTCCAAGCTTGGTTTGCCTGTGCCCCACGCCCAGCGAAGCCACGGCAAAGACCACGCCGAGGGACAGATTCAGGGTCACTGAGTGATTCAATTGCCCGCGCCATCTTCCCGGAGGGCGCGTAGGGCGGTCGCACGTGGGCTGGAGAAAAGGCTGTCCTGAGGTATGCTTTGGGCACCCTAACCAACAGACAAACGGCCCGGATATGCACCATTCGCCACGCGGCACCCTGTTCCTCTGGCCCGATCACTGGCAGGTGATCGGGCACCTGATACCGAACCGACCTCATCGGCACATCAGTGCGTCCTGGCTGGTCGGCCTCGACGGCCCTTTCCGATTGCAGGTTGATGGTCACTGGCGCACGACCTCGGCTGCCCTGGTGGCGCCGGACGTTGAACAATCCCTTGATCCCGGTGGCACCCGGATGTGGTGTGCCCAGCTCGATCCGGACAGTGATTTCTGGCGGGCCCTGCGGCACAGGCTCGGTGATCAGCCATCGGCGGATCTTCCGGTAATCGGGGCGGGCCTACCCAGTGCCGTGCCCGGTGATTGCCAGGCGGCCTGGCAGGCTCTGTCGAGCGCTGTAAAGCAGTTGGGTGGCGCGCCAGAGCCCATGGACAGGCGAGTGCGGACGATCTGTGACGAGCTCCGCAGTCAGTTGCCGGACAAGGTGGATGTTGCCCTGTTGGCGCAGGCAGTAGGATTGTCGTCGTCGCGGCTGAGTCATCTGTTTCGGCAGCAAACCGGTGTAACCTTGCGGCGCTTTTTGCTGCACCTGAAAATGAACCAGGTTTTGGCGCAGTGGGAGCGGGGCAAGTCGATGTCCCAGCTGGCGATGGATGCAGGCTTCTACGACCAACCCCATTTTGTCCGCACCGCCCGGGGCATGTTCGATGCCATGCCCTCGGAGTACGTGACCACCGGTGCGTTCACCGTTTGCCGCTGCGGTCTTTCTTCTTCCCCTTCTCTTTCGTAGCTTCCTGCTCGGCTTTTTCGGCGGCGGCCCGGGCAGCCTCCTCGGCTTCCTGCTCAACCATCGCCGGGGTTTCCAGTGACACCCGACCCAGGGTGCCGGCCCGGAATTCATTCAACAGAATCTCAGACACCTTGTGCAGGTCGGGTACGCCGCCGCGACCAAAGAACCGGCGTTTGGCGGCAATGCCGTCCATCACCGCCAGACCATCCACAGGCAGTTCCTCAAAACCGTAGCGGTTTTTGATCAGTTCCGGATAGGCCTGGCGGAGAAAGTCCGCCTCGAACAGCGCGACATCTTCAAAATCCAGCACCGAGCTGCGAATGGCCCCGGTCACTGCCAGGCGATAGCCGCAGGCTTCCGGTGACAGCTTGGGCCAGAGGAAGCCGGGGGTGTCGTAGAGCAGGATGTTGTCCGGCAGCTTGATGGCCTGCTGAGCCCGGGTCACCGCCGGTTCGTTGCCGGTCTTGGCCGCGGGCCGGCCTGCCAGGGTATTAATGATGGTGGACTTGCCGACGTTGGGAATGCCCAGGATCATCACCCGCAGGGCGCTTTTCTGGCGGTCGTGATCGGGCGTCATCTCCTGGGCGAGCTTGAGGATGCCCAGGGCTTCGTTGCGCTGGTTGTGGGTCAGGGTGATGGTGCGCACCCCCCGTTCCTTTTCAAGCCAGTTCTGCCACTGTTGGGTAATCTCCGGATCGGCCAGATCTCGTTTGTTCAGCACCTTGATGAGCGGTTTGTCGCCACGCAGGGAAGGTACCAGCGGATTTTCGCTGCTGAACGGGATGCGCGCATCCAGCACCTCAATGATGAGGTCCATCTGCGGCATGACCTGCTTGATCTCCTTGCGGGCCTTGTGCATGTGCCCTGGAAACCAGTTAATAGCCATCTCATATACTCCGGAGGTCGTTGGTCGGCGCCATTATGAAGGGGAATGACTAAATTTTCACATTTGTTTCGGCCCGCTTGTGTGGCGGGCTGAGCGCTAATAGGTCGAGAAATGTGTACAAAAAGGAGGGGTATCGGGGTGAAAATCGGCGTCGTGATGTTTTAGGGTGTACAACCTGAACAACATAACTGGCATGAATCGGTGGTTTTAAATTGTGGCCACCCCGATAACGGAGAACTCTATGAAGCTCGCAAAGATGTTTGGTACCGCTGTTGTCGCACTGAGCTTGTCCGCGCCTGCGGTTGCACAGCAAGCCGCTGGTGGTCAGCCGGATCAGGTGGATCAGCTGGCACAGATGGTTGGCCTGTCCGATGATCAGCAAACCGAGATCCGAGGCATCATCGATGAGAAGCAGGACAAGATTGCCAAGCTCCGCCAGGAAGCCCGCGCTCTGCAGCAGCAGATGCAGGCTGAGATCAAGCCGG
The DNA here is from genome assembly GCF_016820575.1 of Marinobacter sediminum. Lineage (GTDB taxonomy): Bacteria > Pseudomonadota > Gammaproteobacteria > Pseudomonadales > Oleiphilaceae > Marinobacter > Marinobacter sediminum. The sequence continues at coordinate 98,382 of NZ_JAEMQH010000003.1, forward strand.
AGTACGATGAAGATTCCATTCGTGACAACGCCGAAGAGCTCGGCGATGTAACCGGAGAGATCGCGGCCCTGTCCACCCTGATGCAGGCGAAAGTGGACAGCGTGTTTACCGAAGAGCAGCGCGATACCCTGGACAAGCGCATGCAGCAAATGCAGCAGCAGCGTCAGCAACAGCAGCAGATGATGCAGCAGCAGATGCAGCAGCAGGGTCAGTAAACCGCTCAGGTTACGCTGAATGAAGAAGGCCGCATCCTTGGATGCGGCCTTTTTTTGTCCTTTTATTCGGCCCCGTTCGGACCGAAGGGGCGGACCAGTATGATCAGTCGCGGCAGCAGGGTCAGTGCGCCCAGCAATGCCATGAACATCGCGAAGCCGGTAAACAGCCCGAAGTAGATGGTCGGGATAAAGTTTGAGAGCACCAGGATCGAGAACCCGGCGACGATGGTCAGTGAGGTGTAGAACATGGCCCGGCCGATACTGCGGTGGCAGCGATGCATGGTGGCCAGGTAGTCCCGGTCCTTGGCGAATTCGGTCTTGAACCGGTGGATGTAGTGAATGGTGTCGTCCACGGCGATGCCGACGGTAATGGCCGCAATGGTGATGGTCATCATGTCCAGTGGAATCCCGAGCCAGCCCATCAGGCCCAGCACCGAGCCGGCGGCGATCAGGTTGGGCGCTATGCCGATCAGGGCCAGCTTGAGTGAGCGAAACAGCAGCAGGAACATGGCGGTGATTACCACGAAGACCGCGCCGATGGTCTTGATCTGGGAATCGAACAGGCTCTGCAGCATGTTGTTGTACATGACTGTCATGCCGGTAAACAGCACCTGATCCTCCTCGTAGCCAAGTTCGGTGGTCAGGTGAGTGCGGATACGGTCCAGCAGGGCCTGTCGGCGCAGCTCCGGCATGGTTTCCAGAATTCGGATGCTGAACCGGGCCTGGTCGTGTTCCTCGGAAATGTACGGTGTCAGCAGGGTGTCCTGTAGATCATCCGGAACCGCTGCAGGTACGAAAGCCAGTTCCAGCGCGTCCAGCCGTTCGCCCTGATTGATCTGGGCCAGGATATCCAGTGTGGTGATAATGGAGAGCACCTTGCCGGTTTCCGGCAGGCTATTGAGGTAGTCGTGCACCTGCTCCAGCCGTTGCATCTTTTGGTAGGTGTACCAGGTATCCCGGTATTCCTCACCATCGCCACAGTCCTCGACGAAGGGGTCGCAACTGCTGGCGAACGGATCGCTGTCGGCGCCAGCGTTCTCCGGCGCCGGCTCGTCGGTAATCACGATGTCCAGAGGCGTGGTGCCACCGAGGCGGTCGTCAATGGTGATCATGCCCTTGTGGATTTCGGTCGACGGCTTGAAGTAGTCAATGAAACTGTTCTCCACCGTCAGCCGGCTCACCCCGATGGCACACAGAATCGCAATGACCGCTGAGCCCACCAGTACGGATTTGCCGAACCGTTCGGTGAAGCGGGCAAAGGTGTCGGTAAACGGCACCTGGTCGGAGGTGACGGTCCAGTCCGCCTTTGGTGGCAGCAGCCGCAGCAGTACCGGGAAGATAAGAAAGGTGATCAGGAAGGCAACGGTCAGGCCCAGGGTCATCATCCAGCCGAAGTCGATCACCGGGCGGATGCCACTGAACGTCAGAGAGCCAAAGGCCACGATAGTGGTGATGGCCATGTAAAAGCAGGGTTTGAACATGGCGGTTAGGGTCTGGCGCAGGGTTTCCCGGGGGTCACCCTCGGTGTCGTCATGCTGGAACTCCCGGTACCGCACCATCAGGTGAATGGTCAGGGACAGGGTCATGATCAGCAGCAGTGCAATAAAGTTGGCGGAAATCACGGTAACCGGCCACTGAGCCCAGCCCAGGAAACCGATCATAAGCCACACGGTAAAGCCACAGCACAGCAGTGGCACCAGCACCCAGCGCCACTGGCGGAAGATGATAACCAGGGTCAGCACCAGAAACGCCAGCACCCCCAGCCCGAAGGTGGATAGGTCGTTTTTGATGAAGCGAATCATGTCCGACACGATCATAGGCACGCCGCCAAGATGGATCTCGGCGCCGTCGCGGTAGCTATCAAGGATGCCTCGCACGCGCTCGATGGTGGCGTCGCGTTCCTTACCCTGGGTTTCAGTAAAGCCGATGAAAGCTTGCTGGGCCGCTTCCAGTTGTTCCCGCTCGGCGGCAGAGGCATCGCCAGCCTCTACCTCGTCACGCAGCTGGTTTCGTTGCCGCAACAGCTCAAAGTACCGTTCCGGCGTCGGTAGATTAACCTGAATGGCGGTGGTCCGGGCATCTTCGCTGATTAACAGGTTGGGGTAGAGCGGGTTGTCCAAGAGGGCAGAGCGGGCGGTGTCTGGCGGGACATTGTCTTCATCTACGGTCTTTATCTCGGCATCGACGGTGTCCAGAGTCAGCTCGGGGCTGTGCAGCAGGGGCACGTTCAGGATGCTGTTGGTGGAGCCCACCGCCGGCAGCGCCTGCAGCTCATCGCGCAGGGCCTGAAGCCGGTCCAGCCCGGCCTCGGAAAAGAGTTCACTCTTGGGGGTGTAGGTCACGATGAGGAAGTCGTCGGACGTAGTGAAGCGACGGTTGACCTCGCGGTACTGCTCCAGCGATCGATCGTTCTCCAACACCAGGGATTCGGCCGAGGCATCCAGCCGGAACTGGCCAAATTTGATGGCTGCCACGGCCAGCAGGAGGGCAAAAATACCCAGAACTACCAGGGGACGAGCAAGGATCAGGCGATCGTACAGGGTACTGAACCGGTTCATGAAGCAACTACTCAGCTGAAAACGAGTGCAGAGTGTGCCACAAAGTGCCGCGAACTGTGACCTTTGGCCGGGCTTTGTTTGGCGCCTGGCGGCGCAGGATCAGTCGACTGCTTTAACCGGAATCTGCATGGCGTTGTCGACCTGCGGAACCTCCGGCACCGCAAGGCCCAGGTTGTTTTGGTCAAAGACCTTATCGGCTCGGTAGCTTGAGCGCACCATCGGGCCTGAGGGCACTTCCATAAAGCCTTTTTCCAGGCCCAGTTCCCGGTATCGGTTGAACTCTTCCGGCGTGACATAGCGCTCCACCGGTAGGTGGTTCGGTGTCGGGCGCAAGTATTGGCCGAGGGTCAGGATGTCGACCCCGATGGCACGAAGGTCGTCCATGGTTTTCAGGATTTCCTCTTCGGTTTCACCCAGGCCCAGCATCAGGCTGGTCTTGGTGAGCACGTCGGGCCGATGCTTCTTGGCGTGAGCCAGTACGCTGAGGGTTTTTTCGTAGCCGGCACGGGGGTCACGGACCCGGCTGGTCAGGCGCTCTACGGTTTCGACGTTCTGGGCGAATACGTCCAGGCCGGAATCCACCACCTTCTCTACGTGGGGCATGACCGCGTCGAAATCCGGGGTCAGGGCTTCAACGGCTACCTGTGGGGTCCGCTGCTTGATGGCCGACACACAGGCCGCATAATGGGCAGCACCGCCGTCGTCCAGATCGTCCCGGTCGACCGAAGTCAGAACAATGTAGCGCAGCCCCATCAATTCTACCGACTTGGCGGTGTTGTCTGGCTCGTCGTGATCAAGCCAGCCCTTGGGGTTGCCGGTGTCCACCGCACAGAATCTGCATGCCCGGGTGCAGACAGAGCCCATTACCATGATGGTGGCAGTACCGGCTGCCCAGCATTCGCCGATGTTAGGGCAGTGGGATTCCTGGCACACCGTGCTCAAACGATGGTCGCTGACGTTCTTGCGAACGGCCTCGTAACGTTCGCCACCGGGCATCTTGGCCCGCAGCCACTTGGGCTTGCGCTCTACCGGTTTGGATTCCGAGGTTTCGCCCGAACTGCGCTTGATACCATCCTTGATGGCGGAAAAGCCGTGCTCGTTACGGAACTTGGAACCACTGGTGATGCGGGGCTTTGCGCTGTCGCTCATAGCAACGGGACTCTCGTTTGGGCATGTGGCAAGGCACATGCGATGGGCATTCAGGCAGAAAAATTGGTCAGCCCTTAAGAGTAATGTCGGGACGATCCAGTTACAAGGCAGGTAGGGGCAATCACGGGGTTGCCGGGCACGACATTGGTCGTACCCGGCAAGGGGGAAGCGGCTTATCAGGCCTGGGCGGCGTCCAGGGCCTGGGTGATGTCGGCAATCAGATCGTCGACGTGCTCTATGCCAATGGACAGTCGCACCAGATCCTCACTCACGCCGGCGCTCTTGAGCTCGTCCGGGCTCAGCTGGCGGTGAGTGGTGGAGGCCGGGTGACAGGCCAGGGACTTGGCATCACCGATGTTGACCAGGCGGTAGATCAGCTGCAGGGCGTCGATGAACTTGGCCCCGGCCTGGTGGCCGCCTTTGATGCCAAAGCTCAGGATGCCCGAAGCCTTGCCGCCGCAGATCTTCTCACAGGTGGCCTTGAACGGACTGTTCTCCAGCGCCGCGTAATTGACCCACTCCACGGACGGATGCTGCTGCAGGAAGTTGGCGACTTTTTCAGCGTTCTCGCAGTGGCGTTCCATACGCAGGGAGAGGGTTTCCAGGCCCTGCATGATCAGGAAGGCGTTAAACGGTGCCAGTGCAGCGCCGGTGTTGCGCAACGGAACCACGCGGCAGCGGCCGATGAACGCGGCGGCGCCCAGAGCCTCGGTGTACACCACGCCGTGGTAGGACGGGTCTGGCTCGTTCAGCATCGGAAACTTGTCGGCACTGGCTTTCCAGTCGAATTTGCCGGAATCCACCACAATGCCGGCGACCGTGGTGCCGTGGCCGCCGATGTACTTGGTGAGGGAGTGCACCACAATGTCGGCCCCGTGCTCGAACGGTCGGCACAGGAATGGGGTGGCCACGGTGTTGTCCACGATCAGAGGGATGCCGTGACGGTGGGCGATGTCAGCCCAGCGCTGGATATCCACCACGTTGCCGGCGGGGTTGCCGATGGATTCGCAGAACAGGGCGCGGGTGTTGTCGTCGATGGCCTTTTCAACGGCGTCAAAGTCGTCGTGGGGGACCATGCGACAGTCGATGCCCTGGTTGGGCAACGAGTGGGCAAACAGGTTGTAGGTGCCGCCATAAAGCTGGCTGGTGCTGACAATGTTGTTGCCAACCTTGCAGATGGTCTGCAGGGCATAGGTGATCGCTGCCATGCCGGATGCCAGGGCCAGAGCTCCAATGCCGCCTTCCAGCTGGGCCATCCGCTCCTCAAGAACACCGTTGGTGGGGTTCATGATGCGGGTGTAGATATTGCCCTGCACCTTCAGGTCAAACAGATCGGCACCGTGCTGGGTGTCGTCAAAGGTGTAGGAGGTGGTCTGGTAGATCGGGGTGGTTGCGGCGTTGGTTGCCGGGTCTCCGCTGAAGCCCGCGTGCAATGCCAGGGTTTCGAGTTTCATTGCAACTTCCTTGCTTGTGGTTTGTTGGTGTTATTGATGTTGATCAGCAGTATGCCACAGAGTTTCCAATCGCCGAATTGGTCGGATTGTAATACCCGTCACACGAGCGCGCCGTGCACCATTGCTCGCAGTTCCTGCCGAATCGGGTAGGTTGAGGAGGGCATGAGCTGGGTCATGAAAACCACCACCATGTCCTCCACTGGATCGACGAAGAAGTTGGTGCTGGCCAGTCCACCCCAGCCGTACTCGCCCACGGAGCCGATGGTGTGGGACTTGGCCACGTCCGTTTTCACCGAGAAACCCAGGCCAAAGCCGTTGCCCTCGTAGGGCGTTTCGCTGAAGGCACCGATCGACAAAGCCGGCAGATCCTGATTGCCGGGAAGATGGTTGCTGCGCATGAACTCCAGGGTTTTTCGGCCGATGATGCGCTCGCCCTGATACTCGCCGCCCTGGCACAGGGCCTGGGCAAACCGGTGGTAGTCGCTGATCGTGGACACCAGACCGCCGCCGCCGGAAAGGAACCCCGGGGTTTTCAGGTAGCGCGAACGCTGCGGATCGTCTTGCAGCTTCATGGTGTCACCCGGTTGATGCAGGTAGCAGGCGGCAAAGCGATCCAGCTGGGCCTGAGGTACCTGGAAACCGGTATCCGTCATGCCCAGCGGGTCAAATATGTGCTCCTGAAAGTAGTCGTCGAGTGGTTGATCAGACAGCTTCTGTACCAGGTAACCGAGCACATCGGTTGATACCGAGTAATTCCAGGCGGTGCCGGGTGAATACTCCAATGGCAGATCGGCCAGCCGATCGACCAGTTTGTCCAGGGTCAGGGTGCCACTGCCATCCAGTTTGAGCTGGCGGTAGGCGGCATCAACCTCGGTGCGCTCCAGAAATCCATAGGTCAGGCCCGACATATGCGTGAGCAGGTCTCGCACGGTCATGGCGCGGGTAACCGGTTGGGTCTCGAAATTTGGCCAGCTTCCGGCTTTGTAGACTGCCAGGTTGCGCCACGCCGGAATGTATTTGTGCACCGGGTCGTCCAGCAGGAAACGCCCCTGCTCATAGAGCTGCATCATGGCGATGGACGTCACCGGTTTGGTCATGGAGTAGATGCGGAAAATGGTGTCGTTCCGTGCTGGCTTGTTGCGCTCCACGTCCATCAAGCCCTGGGCATGAGTCCAGACCACCTGCCCGTGGCGGGCCACCAGGGTGACGGCGCCGGGCAGCTTGCCGGTACTGATGTAGTTGTCATCAAGATGACTTGCAATGCGCTCCAGACGATCCAGCGACAAACCGGCGACAACGTTGGGTTGGGGCATGACGGACTCCTTCGGGTAAAACCGGAGCTTATGCCATTCTGACGGCGGCGAGAAGGGTGGCGGCTGGCGGATCAGGCCGGGTAGGGAAATGCCGGGATTCACATCCCGACCGCCAATCAGCACAATGACGCGCCATTCCTCGGGAGGTGACGATAAATGACAAATTGGGTGTTCCTGGCGTTTGCGATTGTCGCGGAAGTGGTAGCCACTTCGTCGCTCAAGGCGAGTGATGGTTTTACCCGGCTGACGCCATCGGTGATTGTGGTTGTGGGCTATGGCGTGGCCTTTTATCTTCTGTCTCTGGCGTTGCGAAGCATACCGGTGGGGACCGCGTATGCGATTTGGGCTGGTCTGGGGATTGTGCTGGTGGCTGCTGCGGGATGGCTGCTGTTCGATCAAAAGCTGGATGCCTGGGGTATCGTCGGCATGGCACTGATCGTATCAGGGGTATTCGTGCTGAATGTTTTGTCGCGGGCCGGTGGTCACTGACCTCTTACCTTTTACCTCTGACGGGGCGGCAATTCTCGTTGACGAGGCATGTCCAGGATCGGACCTGTGGATTTCGCTATCCCGCCGGCTGTGGGTATACTCGAGGGAGTGAGTCTGAACTCTCTATCCTGAATGGGGCGCCACATCAGAGCGATGAACCCTTCCAAGAGATCCCTGGCCGTTTTTTGCGGCTTTTTCCTGTTGGCCTTCTCCTCTCTCAGTCTGGCCGGTGTGCTTCGCATCCTCGCTCCCGATTTACCGGGAACCTCCGAACCGGGCGGCAATGGCCGGGATGCCGAAACCGTCAAGCGGGTTTTGCAGCGGTGCGGTTATGAGGTCAAATTCCTGGTTCAGCCGTTTGGTCGCCACATCTTTACCTACCGGGACTCTAATAAGGCCGATGCGGTGATGACGGTGCCCCTGGGTACCGAGCTTTCCGGGCACTCCACCGCCGCCTACATCTGGTACCAGAACGGCGCCGTGTACGACGCTAACCGTATTCCCCCGATCAATTCCGTGGCCGATCTGAAGGGACTGGACGTGGTCACTTTTAAGAACGGTATTGAGCTGCTGGAGCTGGAAGATGTTGAAGCCAGTTTTGGCTCAGTCCGGGAGCTCGCCAATCAGCGAATTCACTCCCACCTGCTATTGCTCGGGCGAGTAGATGCGATTCTGGCCGACGGCCTGATCGTGGCGGAGATTAATCGTCGAATCCTGACCTCAGCAACCGCGATGCTTGACCTGGATAAGCTGCCGGATCTGAAATTTGCACCGATTTTCACCCCCACTCCCTACAAATTGGTATTTCGCGAGCTCGCGCTGGCGAAAGCCTTTGATCGCTGTTTCGACCGCGCCTACGCAGAGGGGGTTGTGACGCGCATCGATGAAAAATATATTGGCCGGCTCCAGCGGTCGCTGGGCTTTCGGTATCTGGGGTTCTGAGCGGCGAGTGTGGTCTCAGCGCCCTTTGTCTTCATCACCGTGGCTGCGACGCTTCAGGTAGTCGTGGATAGAAGGGTAGAAAAACACCGCCAGGCAGGTTGCGAACAAAACCAGAGAGACGGCGACGGTTTTCAGGCTGCTTCCGGCTGAAAGCAGGCTAACGGTCACCACTAGAACGATCAGGAACAGAGACTCGGCTTGTCGCGATTGCATGATGTGCACTAACCAGAAAGAGTTCAGGGAGCCAGTGCCCGATATTACCGCAATAGCCTGGTCTAGATTGTCAAAGGTTGTGTAATTTTCCAGCAGGCCGGTAAGTGAACAATCGATGCCTGTGCCTCATCTGTGAATGACAATGTGATCACGTCCGGAGCTTTTGGCCAGATACATTGCATCATCTGCCCTGGATAGCAGGCTGCTGATGCTTTCATCGCCATGCAGTTGGGCGACACCGACACTGATGGTCAGCTTGGGCGCGCTCTCGTCATCGGAAATAATGACGCTCCGCAGCTGACTGGCCAGTCGGTCCATGATCTTGACGGCCTCGGCACTGGTGGTGCAGGGGAGGCCGGCAATGAATTCCTCGCCGCCCCAGCGGGCGAACAAGTCCTCGTCCCTTGCCTCACGCTGAGCAATGGAGGCAAATGCCTTCAGCGCGTCGTCGCCAGCCTGGTGTCCGAATCGATCATTGATGCGCTTGAAGTGATCGAAGTCGATGATGGCGATTGAGAAGTCGGTTCCGTAGCGCTTGGCCCGGGCTACTTCCTTTTTCAGTGATGTTTCCATCATCCGGCGATTGCCCAGTCCGGTCAGCGGATCCGTTGCTGCTATCCGCTCCATCTCCAGGCGAGCTGAGGTCAGTGAGTCCAGGTGCCGCTGACGCTGGATTTCATTGCCAATCCAGTCTGCGAACAAACGGACCAGTTCAATGTCCTGGCCGGTGAAGGGGCGGGTTTTCTCCGGGCTGGAGAAGTTCAGGGTGCCGAAGCGAACGCCGTCGACAAAGATGGGCGAGCCCAGGTAGGCCTCGAGCCCAAAATTCTGGTAGCAGGGATGACCGTTGATCCTGCTTTGGGCGACATGGTGAAAGCCCTGCACATCGTTGGCTTCAAAAACGTGTGAGCAGTAGGTGTTGCCCAGCTCAAAGGTCATGCCGGGGGACAATGCGTTTTCCGGGTGTACCGCCCTGATCACGGTGTAGGTGGCGCCATCAATCTTGCTGAAGATGGCGATCGGGAGCCCAAAATGATCAGCGCCCAGTTCCAGGATCGCATCCACCCGCTCGTTAAAGGAGAGCTTCTGGTTTGAGGTAATGCTGTGCAAGCTGTTCAGGGTGCGCTCGGCCGATAGTCTTGCAGACACGTCTCGGATCAGGCCGACAAAATAGATGAGCTCGCCGTGCTCGTCGTGAATGGGGCCGCCCTGGGTTTCGCCCTCAAACGTCTCACCATTCTTTCTGGCATAGCTGAGGGTGTAAATCGACGTTTCGCTGGCCGTGGCGTTGTAACGCTGCCGACCCTGTTCCTCGAATTCATCGGAAGAGGCATAAAGTACCTTGGTTTTCTGGCCCCAGATTTCTTCCTCTGAATACTGGAACAGCGACTCTGCCGCAGCGTTAATCATGACGATTTCGCGCTGCAGATTCGCGATAACCACCGCGACATCCAGTTTGTCGAACACCGATCTCAAAAGAGGGTTTAGCCGGCCATCGTTACCGGTAGGGGTGATGTGGCTCGAGCTCAATTTGCCTCCTGCGCGTCCGCTTTTTATTTTTTTGCAAGGTTTCCTGCACCCAGCATAGCCGCACACGCTGCTGTGTACTAGCGCGGCCTGCGGATTGGCTCGTCAGCGGCGGGCTCCAGTGTCAGGCCCTTGTGTTCAGGTTTTTCCCGGTATCCGGGTCTGGAAACACAGTGTCATAGCACCAGGTGAACACGAATGCGTACACCAGATAAAAGACTACAAAGGCAACGTCGACAATCAGGGCTTCAATCAGTCCGATTCCCATCCACCAGGCAATCACCGGCAAAAATGCGATCATCAAACCTAGTTCAAAGCTGATGGCGTGAACGAATCGTGCCGGTAGGGTTTTACGGGTGGAGCAGGTCAGGCGCTTCAGGCCGTGATCGAAGGCCAAGTTGAAGGCATAGTTCCACACCGTGGCCATGGTTGCACCGACGATACCGAGGACGCCGGTTTGACCGAGATCGTACCCGAAGGTAAATGCAGCCAGGGGAATGGATAGCAGGAGGCCAATCACCTCGAACGAGATGGCCTGACGAATTCTGTCTTTGGTCGTTCTCATAGCAGGATCATACGAAGGCGGGTCGTCCCGCGTTCAGTTCCAGGGAAGGGCGGGGTCGTCCCCAAAGCAGTGTCGCTAACGAAAAAAGGGCCACGACGTAAATCGTGGCCCTTTTCGAAGTCTGGTAGCAAGGGGCGGAGTCGAACCGCCGACCCCAGCATTATGAGTGCTGTGCTCTAACCAACTGAGCTACCTTGCCATTTCGTTCTGGGCGTTGCCCCAAACGAAGCGCGTATTTTCAGTATTTGGGCCCATCCTGTCAAGGCTTAGGGCCGACTTTTTCCTGAAAAGTTACACGTTGAAGCGGAAGTGGATGACGTCGCCGTCCTGAACGATGTAATCCTTGCCCTCAAGACGCCATTTACCGGCATCCTTGGCACCTGCTTCACCATTGAACTGGACGAAATCGTCGTAGCCCACAATCTCGGCACGGATAAAGCCACGCTCGAAATCGGTATGGATCACGGCTGCGGCCTGAGGCGCTGTGGCACCGATACGAACGGTCCAGGCACGAACTTCCTTCACGCCGGCGGTGAAGTAGGTCTGCAGGCCGAGCAGGTCATAACCGGCGCGAATAACGCGGTCCAGTCCCGGCTCTTCCATGCCCATTTCATCCAGGAACATCGCCTTTTCTTCGTCTTCCAGTTCCGAAATCTCGGCTTCCAGCTTGTTGCAGATGGGGACGACAACGGCGTTCTCGGAAGCGGCAATCTCGCGCACGGTGTCCAGGTGCGGGTTGTTCTCAAAACCGTCTTCGTTGACGTTGGCAATGTACATAGTTGGCTTCACCGTGAGCAGGCACAGCTCTCGGATCAGCGCCATCTGGTCTTTGTCCAGATTCATGCTGCGTACCGGCTTGCCTTCGTTCAGCACTGGCAGCAGCTTCTCGAACATCTCCAGCTGTGCCTTGGCTTCCTTGTCGCCACTCTTGGCCACGCGCTGGACGCGCTTGATGGCCTTCTCTACGGTGTCCAAATCGGCCAGGGCCAGCTCGGTGTTGATTACGTCGATGTCGGATGCCGGATCAACCTTGTTGGCGACGTGGATCACGTTGCCGTCTTCAAAGCAGCGCACCACGTGTGCAATGGCGTCGGTCTGACGGATGTTGGCCAGGAACTGGTTACCCAGGCCTTCGCCCTTGGAGGCACCGGCAACCAGGCCGGCGATGTCGACGAATTCCATGGTGGTCGGAACCGTGCGCTCTGGCTTGACCATCTCGGACAGCTTGTTCAGGCGCGGATCCGGCATCGCTACCACACCAGCATTGGGCTCGATGGTGCAGAACGGGAAGTTCTCAGCGCCAATGCCAGATTTGGTCAGTGCGTTGAACAGGGTGGATTTGCCGACGTTGGGAAGGCCGACGATGCCGCAGTTAAATCCCATGGAATGCCTCTGCTGGTACTAAAAAATGTGGGCGGATTATACCGGTGTCAGCCGGAACGTGCGAGTAAGGGGAAATGCCCTCTCAGGGCGCAGGCTTGAAGCTGTGCAGACGGTTCATGGCGGCGGCCAGTTTGCCGCTGGCGGCCTCTGGCAAAACCCGCATGACCTCATCAAAGACCGCGGTCAGCTCCTCGGTTTCTTTCTTGCCAAGTCGGCCGAGTACAAAACCCGTCACCTTGCGGCTGTCGCCCGGATGGCCAATGCCCAATCGTAGGCGTTGGAAGTCCTTGCTGCCGAGGTGCGCAATGGTGTCCCGAAGACCGTTGTGACCACCATGACCGCCGCCTTTTTTAAGCTTGGCAGTGCCAGGGGGCAGGTCGAGCTCGTCGTGCGCAACCAGTATCTGTTCGGGGGAAATCTTGAAAAAGTCCGCCAGAGCCTTGATGGACAGGCCGCTGCGGTTCATAAACGTGGAGGGGTTCAGCAAGTGCAGGTCGAGTCCCTGCCACTGAATGCGGGCATAGAGCCCGTGGTACTTCTTTTCGGGACGGAGCGTCTGGCCCGCATGGCGGGCCAGCGCTTCGACGAACAGGGCGCCGGCGTTGTGGCGGGTATTCTCGTAATCAGGACCGGGATTACCCAGTCCGACCACCATGACAATATCCTGTGCCATTCGCCGTTGCCCCCGGAGTGCTTACTCCTTGTCTTCGCCGCTCTCTTCGCCTTCTTCACCTTCTTCCGCTTCGTCGACTTTCGCGCCGCGCGGCTTGTGAATGGCGACAACCGGCAGGTCGTGGTCTTCACCCTGGAGCAGGGCAGCAACCTTGACGTCTTTCGGCAGTTTCAGGTCGCTCAGGTGAACCACCTGATCCATTTCAACGGTAGCCATGTCCACTTCAATGAACTCAGGCAGGTTCTGCGGCAGACAGATCACTTCTACTTCGTTGATCTGGTGGTTAGCCACGCCGCCGTGAAGCTTGATAGCCGGTGCAGTTTCTTCGTTGATGAAGTGCAGCGGTACGTTCACGTGGATTTCGTGGTCCTTGTCTACGCGCAGGAAGTCAGCGTGCGTCAGGATGGGCTTGTACGGGTGACGCTGCAGATCCTTCAGGATCACGCTTTCTTTCTTGCCGTTCAGTTCAACGGTCAGAATGTGGGAGAAGAACGCTTCGTTTTCCAGAGCCTTCTTCAGCTCGTTGTGCCAGATGGAAATCGCAGTTGCTTCCTTGTTACCACCGTAAATGATGGCTGGAATTTTACGTTCCTCACGACGCAGGCGGCGGCTCGCACCTCTCCCCTGATCGTCACGAGGAAATGCTTCAATAACAAAATCCTGAGACATGGTAATAACCTCAATCGTCACCTGAACTGCCCGCGACCAGGCGTTGGATCAGGTGATGTTTCTGAAAAGCCGGATTTTTCCGGCTGACTAAAAGAGTCGGGAGCCTGATTAGGCTCCCGACTCGGTAACTGCTTGTTTTGCCTGAGGGCTAAAGCGCTAAACCCGCTTAGGCATTCTCGAACATGGCACTGATCGATTCTTCGTTGCTGACGCGGCGAATCGACTCCGCCATCAGCCCGGCCATTCCGAGGACGCGGATTCTATCACAATTTTTGGCTTTGTCACCCAGCGGGATGGTGTCGCAGACAACCAGCTCATCCAGATCCGACGCGTTGATGTTGTCAATCGCAGGGCCTGACAGAACCGGGTGGGTGATATAGGCCACAACGCGGGCTGCGCCATGCTCTTTCAGAGCGTTGGCCGCTTTGCACAGGGTGCCGGCGGTATCGATGATGTCGTCCACCAGGATGCAGGTCTTGTCGCGAACGTCACCGATGATGTGCATGACCTGGGACACGTTCGCCTTCGGGCGACGCTTGTCGATGATGGCCAGGTCGGCATCGTCCAGTTTCTTGGCGACGGCACGGGCGCGAACAACGCCGCCGACGTCAGGAGAAACCACGATGAAGTTTTCGAAGCGCTGCTTCTCGATGTCTTCGAGCATGACCGGTGTGGCGTAGATGTTGTCCACCGGAATATCGAAGAAGCCCTGAATCTGATCAGCGTGCAGGTCGACGGTCAGGACTCGGTCCACGCCGATGCTGGAGATCATGTCTGCTACTACCTTGGCGCTGATGGCAACTCGCGTGGAGCGTACCCGGCGATCCTGACGTGCATACCCGTAATAGGGGATGACGGCAGTGACACGTGTTGCGGAGGCCCGGCGAAGGGCGTCAGCCATCACGATCAATTCCATCAGGTTATCGTTGGTGGGGTAGCAGGTCGGCTGGATGATGAACACATCATGGCCGCGAACATTCTCATTGATTTCAACGGTGGTTTCACCGTCGCTGAACCGACCGACAGTAGCCTGGCCCATGGGAATGTGGAGTTTCTGTGCGATGTCTTTGGCAAGCTCAGGATTGGCATTGCCAGCGAAAATCATCAGTTTGGACACGACGGCATCCTTCTCAGTATCGGCGTTTGATTCAGAAGAAGCGGGAGAAAGGTGGCTGGGGTGGCAGGATTCGAACCTGCGCATGACGGGATCAAAACCCGTTGCCTTACCACTTGGCGACACCCCAGTATCGTGCTTTTTTGGCATCATTTCAGCTCTGTCAGCTTTTTGTGTAGAGGTGAATGGTTCACCCCTTTAGCTACGAACCCCGTGATGCCGGAGGGTTTGCTTTCCCAGATAATCCGGGCTGCGGATTCTGTAGGGAAACGTCCAAATATGCAAGCCCCGGTTCCGGTTAATCTTGCAGGTCCGAATTGTGCAAGCCAATCCAGGCTTTGGTTGACCTCAGGATACAGTCTTCGAACCGCATCTTCACAGTCGTTTCGGTACCTCGAGGCGTCTCCCTCAAAAGCGGGCGCTATTGTGATTCTCGGCGTGTTTCTTGTCAACCCTTGATCTGAAAAAATCTTACCGGTGTTGATGTTGCAGCCGGGTTTCAGAACCACGAACCAGTCTTCCGGCGGTGTCGCCGGCGTCAGTTGTTCACCTACGCCTTCGCCAAACGCGGCATGGCCACGGACAAAAACCGGTACATCGGCGCCGAGGCTTAGGCCCAGTTGTGCCAGCTCATCAATGCTGAGGCCCAGTTGCCATAGATAGTTCAGCCCCAGCAGGGTAGTGGCAGCGTCAGAGCTGCCGCCGCCGAGGCCGCCACCCATGGGCAGTCGCTTGGTGATGCTGATGTCGACCCCGGGCAAGGGGGATTTCGCACGTTTCGCCAAGGCCTCGGCCGCACGCACCACCAGGTTGTCCTGGTCGGGAACATCAGCGAGGGCCTGGGTAAGACGAATGCCAGGGCGTTCGGGCGTCAGCGTGAAAGTGATGTCGTCGCCATGGTCGAGGAACTGAAACAGGGTTTGCAGTTCGTGATAGCCATCGGGCCTGCGCCCGACTATATGCAGGAACAGGTTCAGCTTCGCCGGCGCCGGCAGGGTGATGCTGCTTGTCACGGCTTGGTGTCCAGAGCGTTCCAGTCACTGACCACCAATCGCACCCGCTTGTCGTCCTTCAGGGCGGTGATTTTCGCCGGCAGAGTGGGGTGATCTGGCAGGAATTGCTGCCAGCGGTCGTAGCGGATTTCCCAGCCGGCCTGGCGAATGATCGCCAATTGGCTGGCGTCGTCGAACAGCAGTCGGAAGTCGTCGCCCGGGGCGGGCAGGCCCCGAATCCACCACACCAGATGGTTCAGGGGTAATTGCCAGCCGGTAGCGGCGGCCACCAGGGCTTCGGGTTCGCCGGATCGGTAGGTGTCGCCCCCGGGCAGGGTCAGTTCAATAAACCCCGGTACACCTTTAAGAGTAGTGCTGCCCATGCCCAGGAACGACGACGACAGGGCCAGGTCGTAGGCTTCGCCCTGCTGGATCCAGTGGTTGATCAGCGCGGTGCCACTGTCGGAGGGTTGGCGCACCGCCAGCTTACCCATCAGTTGCCAGTGGTCGAAGCGGGCCAGTTGCTGGCTGCGCTTGGCCCAATCAGCGGGTGGCTGATCTGTCATGCCCTCGGGCAGGGGTGTCAGGTCAATGGTGGTGCAGGCGCCAAGCAGGGCGATCAGTGGCAGTAGCAGCCAGAAGCGGCACGTTCGGGGCATTACAGATCACCGTTGTCGGTCAGGCGGTCAATGGTTTCGCGCAGAACGCTGTGGTCGGCATCCTGTTCCAGGCCTTCCTTCCAGACAATGCGGGCCTGATCCTCAGCACCGCTAACCCAGAGCGCCTCGCCATAGTGGGCAGCGACTTCCGGATCGGGGAATGCGGACCAGGCCCGTGCCAGGTAGTCGAGGGCCGGTTGCAGTTGTCCTTCCTGGAACAGAACCCAGCCCATGCTGTCGAGAATGGCGGGGTTCTCCGGGTCCAGGGCCAGGGCTCGTTCAATGTAATTGCGGGCTTCTTTCAGCCGATCGGTCCGGATGGTCAGGATATACCCCAGGGCATTGAGGGCGACCGCGTTACCCGGGTCCTCTTCGATGATGCGCTTGAGGTCTTCCTCGGCACGTCCGGGTTGATCCATTGTGTCCAGCATCATGGCGCGGGCGTAGCGAATCTGAATATTGCCGGGGAATTCGTTCAGGGCCTCGGTGGCAGTTTCAAGGGCGGCCTGATGCTGGTCCTGATCCAGCAGCAGATTTACTTCCATTAGCCAGAAGTTCTCGGCTTGCTGAGGATTGGTGTCTTTCAGGTTGCGGATGTTGGCAACGGCATCGTCCAGCCGGTTCTCTTCGGCTAGCAATTCGCTGGTGCGCGCCAGTGCCGGGAAATAGTAGTTGCCCTGGGTGACGCTCTGGTAATGGCTGATGGCCTGCCCGGTATTGCTGGCCTCGTCTGCCATGCGCCCCAGGTAATAGTTGGATTCGTTGGTGTGGTGGCCCTGCTGGATGAGGCGATTCAGTTCCTGCTTGGCCAAATCGGTCTGGCCGTTTTCCATGGCAACCAGGGCGTGGGACAGGCGAAGGCCAGGGGTGTTCGGGTATTGCTGCACCAGGCGCTTGAACTCGTCCTGGGCGGCCTGCAATTCACCCTCACCAAGCAGCATGCGGCCGTAAAGTGTGCCCATGCGGCGGTTGGCCGGGAAGCGCCGGGTGTTGGTCATTAGATAATCGAGTGCCTGCTTCCGGGCATTTTCCTGATAGAGCAGGTCGCCTCTGAGGATGATCGCTGGCTGGAAGTTGGGGTGCTCCTCCAGAAGCGGGGTCAGTCGGTTCAGGGCCTCACCGGGATCGCCGGTTACTTTTAACAGCAGTGCAATGCTGTATTCGAGCTCGGGAGAATTCGGGTAGCGCTCCGCCAGTTCCTTATATAGCTGCAGGAGTTCTTGTTGCTGTTCCGGGGGCAGATTGCCGGCCATGGCAGCCAGGCTGTCGAAATCAGCATCGCCGCCCTGGTTCATGATCTTTTCCATATGGACCAGTGCAGCATTCAGTTCGTTGCGCTTGATCGCCTGAATGGCAGATACACGCAGAGCCTGCAGGTTGTCGGGGTCGACCTCCAGCCACAAGTCAGCGAGCTGCTTCTGCGCGTTGTCGCCATTGAGGGATTGGGCAATGCGCATGGCGCGCTCGATAACGCCTTTGTCCCGGGACTTCTTGGCCGCTTTCAGGTAGTTCACCAGGGTGACATCGTAGCGACCGCGTTGTGCAGCAATCTCCCCGGTAAGGAGAAGGTAGAGAACATCCGGCTCGAAGTCGGCATACTCAATGCTGGCCTCGCTGGCCGGTTTGGCTTCGGGGGCCGCTGGGGCTTGGGTGCCGGTTTCTTCCCTGGAGCCATTCAGGCTGGCGCAGCCGGCGAGGGAGAGGCCCAGCAGGCAGGTGACCAGTAAGGGTGCGGATTTGTGCATGCAACTTCCCGTGATTCTGTCGACAACTCATCAGAGATTGACGCCAACCCGCCGTTGGTTTGAGCTGGATCGGCTCGCGGCCGTGGCCGGTTCCCTATAATGGCATAAGCGTCTGATCTTGCCCAACCTGTCCGCACTTGCCGCAGCGTTCAGGCATTAAGGTGGCAGCGGAGGGCGCTGGTCGTTAAAATGTCTGTCATTAACCCCTGATGGCATAAGGTTGTACAACCAAGACATGGCACTGGTAACGCTCGGAATCAATCATCGTACAGCTCCGGTAGAGCTGCGCGAGCGCGTGGCGTTCACACCGGAGCACATGGCGGACGCCTTTGCCGAGTTGCGGGCGGCGTCCGGTGCCACCGAGGCGGCCATCCTCTCTACCTGTAATCGCACGGAGCTCTACCTGGCGGGAGACGATGACTGCGCGCCGTCGGTGCTGCGCTGGCTGGCGGGCTTTCACGAATTGGATAGCTCCGAGCTGGAGCAGTCGCTGTATGTCTATCGGGATGCCGAAGCAGTCAGGCACGTGATGCGGGTTGCTGCCGGTCTGGATTCCATGGTGCTGGGCGAACCCCAGATCCTCGGGCAGTTGAAAGATGCCTATGCGCTGGCGCGGGAAAACAACGCCAGTGGCGCCTTTCTGTCTCGAATGTTTGAGCAGGCGTTCTCGGTAGCCAAGCGGGTACGCACCCAGACTGCGATCGGTGAAAACCCGGTGTCGGTGGCCTACGCTGCCGTCAGCATGGCGCACCATATTTTCGCCGACATGTCCCGCAACAGGGCATTGTTGATCGGTGCTGGCAAGACCATTGAGTTGGTGGCCCGGCACCTGGCCGACGCCGGCGTGCAGGACTTTCTGGTGGCGAACCGGACTCTCGAGCGGGCCCAGACCCTGGCCGGCCGGCATGGCGGCAAGGGCATTCTGCTGTCGGAAATCCCGGAATACCTGACGGACGTCGATATCGTCATCTCCTCAACCGCAAGCCCGTTGCCCATTCTGGGTAAAGGCGCGGTTGAGCGGGCGTTAAAGAAGCGCAAGCACAGGCCCTATTTTATGGTGGACATTGCTGTACCCCGGGATATCGAACCGGAAGTGGCCTCGCTGGACGATGTCTATCTGTATACCGTCGATGACCTGCGCCAGGTTATTGAAGAAAATATCCGGTCCCGCGAGGGCGCGGCCCGTGAAGCTGAAAACCTGGTCGACTCCGGGGTTCAGGATTTTCTCAATCAGCTCCGCGCGCTCGATGCCGTGTCAACGCTCAAGCAATTCCGCCAACGCGCCGAAGTCCTGCGCGATGTGGAAACCGAAAAAGCCCTGCGTACTCTCCGTAACGGAGGCGATCCGGAAACGGTGCTGCGCAGTCTGGCTCGTGGTCTGACCAACAAACTTCTGCATGAACCGTCGGTACAGGTCCGCAAGGCCACTACCGAAGGACGTCCCGAGGTGACCAAATGGCTGCGTGAATTGCACCAGCTGGATGTTCTGGAAGCAGACGAGCCGACCACCCCGGAAAAAATATGAAACCATCGATCCAATCTCGCCTCGAACAGCTCTCTGACCGCTTCGAGGAGGTCAGCGCGTTGCTCAGCGACGCATCCGTTATCTCTAATCAAAGCCAGTTCCGGGACCTGTCCCGTGAATTTGCCGAGATAGAGCCGATTGTCCATTGCTTCGAAGCCTGGCGTGAATCCCTGAACGACATCGAAGCGGCCAAAGAACTGGCCGAAGACAGCGATGCCGATATGCGCGAAATGGCGGCCGATGAACTGGCGCTTGCCCGGCGGAAAAACGAAGAGCTGGACGACGAGCTGCAGCGGCTGATGCTGCCGAAAGACCCCAATGACGGCAAAAGTGTGTTCCTGGAAATCCGGGCCGGCACTGGCGGCGACGAAGCCGCTATTTTTGCCGGCGATCTGTTCCGGATGTACGGCCGTTATGCTGAGCGCCGTCGCTGGCAGGTAGAAGTTGTCAGCGAGAGCGAGGGCGAGCACGGCGGCTATAAGGAAGTTATTGCCCGGGTTGCCGGCGACGGCGTGTACGGCGCCTTGAAGTTTGAATCCGGTGCGCACCGGGTTCAGCGGGTACCGGAAACCGAATCCCAGGGCCGCATCCACACCTCTGCCTGCACCGTGGCGGTTATGCCGGAGGCAGATGAGGCCGAGGCGGTGGAAATCAACAAGTCGGACCTTCGGGTTGATACCTTTCGCGCCTCCGGTGCCGGTGGTCAGCACGTTAACAAAACCGATTCCGCGATCCGCATTACCCACCTGCCCACCGGGATTGTGGTGGAGTGTCAGGAAGAACGGTCGCAGCACAAGAACCGGGCGAAGGCTCTTAGTTTCCTGGCGTCCCGGCTGCAAAACGCGGAGTTGGAACGGCAGCAGAAATCCATGGCCGAGACCCGCAAGAGCCTGGTCGGCAGTGGCGACCGCTCCGAGCGGATTCGCACCTACAACTTCCCCCAGGGCCGGGTGACCGATCACCGCATCAACCTGACGTTGTATAAGCTGGACGAAGTGGTGTCCGGTGATCTGGATGCGGTACTGGTGCCCTTGCAGCAGGAGCACCAAGCAGAGTTGCTGGCGTCACTGGCTGATGACCAGTAACACCCCGCTGAGCTGTGAGAACTTGTTGCGCCAGGCCGCTGAGCAGATTGGCGGTGACAGCCCCCGCCTGGATGCGGAGTTGCTGCTCAATCACGTTACTGGCCTGAGCCGGACCAGTTTCCGGGCCTGGCCAGAGCGCGAGGTTACCGCCGACCAGGCGGCAGAATTCGATTCCCTGGTGTCTGAACGCGCTGACGGAAAACCTGTGGCTTATCTTTTGGGGCACCAGGAATTCTGGTCTCTTCCTTTATTGGTCAGCCCCTCTACCTTAATTCCCCGTCCCGACACCGAGTGCCTGGTGGAAGCCGCGTTGTCGCTACCGCTGCCTGCGGCGGCCCGGGTTCTGGATCTGGGCACCGGCACGGGTGCCATTGCCCTGGCATTGGCCAATGAACAGCGAGATTGGCAGGTGACCGCGTGCGATTGCGTGGATGAAGCCGTGGCGCTGGCCCGCAGTAACGCCCGGGAGCTTGGGCTGTCGGTTGAGGTGCTGCAAAGTTCCTGGTTTTCCGGCCTTACTCCGGGAAAATTTGATCTGATCGTGTCCAATCCGCCCTATATTGCCAATACCGACCATCACCTTAGGGAGGGTGATGTTCGGTTTGAACCGTCGTCCGCACTGGTCTCCGGTGAGGACGGCCTCGACGATATCCGACAGATTGTGGCGCAGGCTCCAGACTGGCTTGAGCCCGGTGGCTGGCTGCTTATGGAGCACGGCTTCGATCAGGCCGGTGCGGTTCGCTCGTTGTTGGAGACGCGTGGGTTTGTCACGGTTGAAAGCCAGAAAGATTACGGTGACCGTGACCGGATGACGCTCGGGCGTTGGGCCGGTAGTTCGGCACCATCGAATCAGCAAACAGGAGAGCGACATGCTCAGTGATGACGAGCTGCTGCGTTACAGTCGACAGATTCTGATGCCCAGCTTCGACGTGGCTGGGCAGGCTGCGCTGAAATCGGCGCGGGTGCTGGTCATAGGCGCGGGCGGCCTGGGTTGCCCGGTGGCGTTGTATCTCGGTGCGGCGGGCGTGGGCCAGTTAACCCTGGTGGATGACGACGACATTGAGCTGGCGAATCTCCAGCGCCAGATTGGCTTTGAGCAGTCCGAGCTTGGGCAGTCCAAGGCCGAAGCCCTGGCCAGCCGGGTGCAGCGCATCAATCCGTTGATTTCAGTCACCGCCCTGAATCAGCGCCTGGACGGTGATGCACTGGCCCGGCAGGTGGAGGAAGCGAGTCTGGTGGTGGATTGCTGTGACAATTTCCAGACGCGGTTCGCGGTAAATCGGGCCTGCGTGGCCGCCAAGGTGCCACTGGTCTCCGGTGCTGCGATCCGGGGCGAGGGCCAGCTTTCGGTTTATGATTCCCGGAATGCCCAGAGCCCCTGTTACCACTGCCTCTATCCCGAGCAGGGCAATGAGGAACTGACCTGTTCAGAAGCCGGTGTGATCGCACCTCTGGTCGGCATGATCGGGTCGGCCCAGGCCATGGAAGCCCTCAAGGTGATTTCAGGTGTCGGCACGCCCCTGATTGGCCGGTTGCTGATCCTCGACGCCTGGCACATGGACTGGCGTGAAATGAAGCTGGCGCGGGATCCTCAATGCCCTGTATGCGGAACTTCCTGATCCGATAGCAACGGACTAGAAGGCTCTGCCAAAACCGTGCGGAGCCATGGATGGCGGAGCCGAGCGTACATGGATGTATTCACAGCGTGTTTTGGCAGAGCCTTCTAGTCTGTTGCCCCACCCAGTCTCGCCTCAGTCCTTCAACGCCTGAAACTTGGCAATCGCCTTTTTCCGACTTTCCTTCAGGTCCACGATAGGCCGCGGATACCCTTTCGGAATAACCCCGCCTTTGCTGCCGGGATCGTGGATTCGCTTGTTGTCGAGCTTGGCCAGTTCCGGCACCCACTGGCGGATGAAATAGCCTTTCGGGTCAAAGCGCTCGCTCTGAGTGACCGGATTAAACACCCGGAAATAGGGCGCGGAATCGGTGCCGGTGGATGCGCTCCATTGCCAGCCACCGTTGTTGGAGGCCAGGAAGCCGTCCACCAGTTTAGACATGAAGTAGGCCTCGCCCAGGCGCCAGTCGATGAACAGGTTTTTGGTCAGGAACATGGCGGTCACCATGCGCAAGCGATTGTGCATCCAGCCGGTTTCGTTCAGCTGGCGCATGGCGGCGTCGACGATCGGGATGCCGGTCAGGCCTTCTTTCCAGGCCTCGAACTGCTCCCCTGGCTCGTTCCACGTCAGCGCCTCGGTCTCGGTTTTGAACGCGCGATGCATGCTGACGCGTGGGTAGTGGTAAAGAATGTTGATGTAGAAATCACGCCAGGCAATTTCACTGATCCAGGTAGTCAGGCCTTCCTGGTTACCGCCCATGCCCTGGGCCTGACGTGCAGCCAGCAAACACTGCCGGCCAGACAGCACGCCGTTGGCCAGGTACGGAGATAATTGGCTGGTGCCGTCCAGTGATGGGAAGTCCCGGTCTTCCTTGTACGCTCCCGCGCGCTCACTGAGGAAGCTCTCCAGCTGGTTATGGGCGGCATCTTCACCGGTTTCCACCAGAGCTGGCGGGGCGTCGCGAAAGGCTTTGGGTATCTCGTCCACACGCGCCGCCTTCACCGGCTTGCCCTGGGGTTCGGGAATCGGCAGCACCGTCGGTTGGGCGACATCGATCCATTTTTTCCAGCTGCGGGAAAAGGGCGTGAACACCGAGTAGGGCTCTTCCTGCTGGGTCAGGATCTCACCCACCGGGGCGACGGTCTGGTCTCGGTACTTGCAGACTCCCACGTCTTCAGCGTCCAATTTCTGTTTCAACTGCTTATCACGGCGCCGCTCGTTGACCCCGTATTCCTCGTTGAAGTGCACTTGGCTAATGCCTTTATCGCGACAAAGCTGCGCCAGGGAGTCGATGCTGTCGCTGAATCGCTTGGCGGTCACGAAGGTCATCGGAATGCCCAACTTAGCCAGCTCCTCGGCCAGCGCATTGGCGTGGGCAATAACAAAGTGCACTCGGGCCGGCGACCAGTCGTGCTCCTGCCATTGTTCCGGAGTGAGGATGAAGCAGGCGTGTACGTCGTTGTTGGTTTTGCAGGCGGCGGTGAGCGCCGGGTTGTCGGCGGTGCGGAGGTCGTTTCGAAACCAGACCAGCTGTGTCATGAGAAGTCCTGTCGCGCGTTGCTCTGTTGGGAGTGCATCGGTCTTGCCTTAAGCATAAGGGTAAATACATGCCAAGGTTTCAATAAAATCACAGACTTGGATATTCGCTGAGCTGCCATGATTGGATTATAGTTAGTGAAATCTGCCAGTGAGACCCTAAGGAGCCCCGTGGCACAAATGGAATTCCAAACCGAAGGCCTGCAAGACGGTGTGTGGGCTCAACCTTACACCCTGGCTTCCGGACAAACCCAGTATCACCAGCTGGGGCAAGTGCGTCTTTGGGTGACCCTTTTGGATCAGGAATGGCAGGTACGGTCCCAGACTCTGGCGCCGGAGACGGATCCCGTCACCTGGACCCAGAGCATTGGGCACACCTTGCCGTCATCGGATGTGGATCTTCAGCGGTTCATCCGGCCCGGCGATTCCAATGTGGTTACCTTCATTCCCGGTGTCGCATCTCTGCCTACGGTGATCCGTCCTTTTCAGCCACTGACCATCCCCGCGGGTGGCCGTTGCGTCATCTATGTCGGCACGGTGGTCTGGATGAAGGTCTGCGTCGGTGAGAGTAAAACGCTGCTGACCGAGGTGCCCCTGGGGATGCCCTCACTCACGTGGGTGGGACGCAACACGATGGAGGGGGAGTTGTGCTATTCGTCCTCCAGTTTTGCCCGGCTGGTGTTGGAAGCGGTGCCCAAGCGGCCGTGGCGTGCGGTCACGCCGGTGACCATCATCAACCAGCGGACAGAGCCGTTGCTGCTCGAGCGTTTCAGTCTGCCGACGCCGCTGCTATCCCTGCACCTGAACGAACGTGGTCAGCTCTGGACACCCGGGGTGAAGGTTGTGTGTGAAACCGAAATGAATTCGGCCAGTCTGAACGTGGACCAGTCATTGCTGGCGGCGGCTGGTCAGTGCCGGCAGGTAGGGCCTGCCCGCGAACCCATTGCCCGTGGCCGTCTTGTCCGCGCGTTTGATCGCATGTTTGGTTAACCCCGTTTGAGGGAGTCATCGTTTTGCTAGAACAAATTCAGACCGGCGTGATGTCGGTGTTCACCGATATTGCCTGGGAGGCATGGGCCAGTTCGCTGTTTCTGGTAGTGCTGGGCGTGGTGCTGGGCTCTGTGGCCGGTCGCAGTGCGGCCCGGTTTATGGAACAGCGGAGCACCCGGCATCACACCGTCATGGTGCGCCGGCTGGTGTTTTACGTCATCGTGCTGCTGTTCGCCGTTGCCGCTCTCCGGGAGGCCGGGTTCTCGCTCGATGTCGTGCTGGGTGCGGCCGGGATACTGACGGTGGCCATTGGTTTCGCCTCCCAGACCTCCGCCTCCAATATGATCAGTGGGTTGTTTCTGCTGGTAGAGAAACCCTTTGAAATTGGCGATGTCATTGAGGCTGACGCTACGATTGGCGAAGTCGTTGGCATCGACATGCTGAGCGTGAAACTGCGGACGCCGGACAACCTGTACGTGCGCATCCCTAACGAAACGCTGATCAAGACTCGCGTGGTTAACCGGTCGCGGTTCCCCATTCGCCGACTCGACCTGACTGTGGGTATTGCCTACGCTGAGGATGTAGAGCGAGTTGAGGCCTTGTTGCTGAAACTGGCCGAAAAGAACCCCGTTTGCCTGGAAGAACCCAAACCCTTTGTACTGGTAACTGCGTTTGGTCCGTCGTCGGTGGATTTGCAGTTTTCCTTCTGGGTGCCCAAGGACAAAGTGCTGGATGGCCGCAGCAGTATGATGGTGGCAATCAAACAGACACTGGACCGGGAGGGTATCGAGATTCCATTCCCCCACACCAGTATCTACGCCGGCAGTCATTCTGAGCCGTTCCGGGTGCAGTTGCTGGGGCCGGAGACCACTGCTAACAAGGAACCGCTGGATGTCGACCAAGACCGTTGAGAAGATCAAGTCAATCCCACCGAAGCCCAACGACAATAAGGTTGCCTTGGGCTGGCGGGAATGGATCGCACTGCCGGATCTGGATATTGGCCGGATCAAGGCGAAGGTGGATACCGGAGCCCGTACTTCGTGCCTGCATACCTTTCGCACTGAACCTTATACCGCCAATGGTGAACGGCGGGTTCGTTTCTGGGTCCACCCGGTCCAGAACAACCTGCACCAGGTGGTGGAGTGCGATGCCAAGGTGCTGGATGAACGTGACGTGTCCGATTCCGGTGGCCACAGAGAATTGCGGCTGGTGATCGAAACCACACTGGTGGTAGGAGATCAGAGCTGGCCGATTGAAATGACGTTGACCAACCGGGATTCCATGCGATTCCGGATGCTACTAGGGCGCACCGCAATGGCGGGGCGCACGATGATTTACCCTGAAGCCTCTTATTTGGCCGGCGAGCCGGCGCTAAGGACCGAGAAATGAGAATTGCGGTGTTATCGCGCAACAAGAATCTGTATTCCACCCGCCGTCTGGTGGAGGAGGGCATCAATCGGGGTCACGACGTGCAGGTGATTGATTGCCTGCATTGCTCCATGAACATAACCTCGGCCAAGCCCCAGATCCATTACCACGAGGAAGTGCTGGAAGAGTATGACGTGGTCATTCCCCGTATTGGTGCCTCGGTTACTTTTTACGGCACGGCGGTATTGCGTCAGTTTGAAATGATGGGGGTGTTTCCCCTGAACGAGTCGGTGGCCATCACCCGTTCCCGGGACAAACTGCGTTCCTTGCAGTTGCTGGCCCGAAAAGGCGTGGGCATGCCGGTGACCGGCTTCGCGAACAAGCCGGATAACGTCCCCGAGCTGCTAAAAATGGTGGGTGGTGCGCCGGTGGTCATCAAGCTTCTGCAAGGCACCCAGGGCATCGGTGTAGTGCTGGCAGAAACCCGTAAGGCGGCGGAAAGCGTGATAGAAGCCTTCATGGGGCTGAAAGCCGACATCCTGGTTCAGGAATTCATCAAGGAGGCCGGCGGCGCCGATATCCGTTGCTTTGTCATCGGTGACAAGGTGATTGCCGCCATGAAGCGTCAGGGCGCGGAAGGTGAGTTCCGGTCCAACCTGCACCGCGGTGGCAGTGCTTCACTGGTGCGTATTACGCCCCAGGAAAGACGCACAGCAATTGCCGCTGCCAAGGCCATGGGCCTGAACGTGGCCGGCGTTGACCTGCTGCGGTCGAGCCGAGGGCCGCTGGTGATGGAAGTGAATTCGTCGCCGGGCCTGGAGGGGATTGAGAATGCCACCGGTAAAAACATTGCTGGCATGATCATCAACTGGACCGAAAAGAACCAGAAGCCCTGGAAAACCCGAACCAAGGGCGGGGGTGGCTGAAATGGCAGCACGCGCTCCCTTCGTTATTGCCGATTACGAAATAAAGGCCGGCACCCGGCGCACCGTGGAAGTACCGGTCGCCAAGCTGTACACCCATACGCCACTGCATATCCCGGTAGAGGTGGTGCACGGCCGTCGTGCCGGCCCGGTGCTGATGGTGTGCGGGGCAATTCACGGCGATGAAATCAACGGTGTAGAGATTGTTCGCCGCGTGTTGAAGAATTCTGCCCTGCGCCATCTGCGGGGCACCCTGGTGGCGGTTCCGATCGTGAACATCTTTGGCTTCGTGCAGCGCACCCGCTACCTGCCGGACCGCCGGGATCTGAACCGGTGTTTTCCGGGCACCGAATCGGGCTCCCTGGGGGGGCGAATCGCTTACCTGCTGCGCACCCAGATCATGGAAAACGTGTCTCACATCATCGACCTGCACACCGGTGCGATTCATCGCTTCAATCTGCCCCAGATTCGGGCCGAGCTGAAGAACCCGGAAACTACCCGCATGGCCGAGGCTTTTGGTGCACCGATCATCATCAACGCCGGCCTTCGGGAGGGCAGCCTGCGGGCCTACGCCGATTCCCAGGACATTCCGGTCATCACCTTTGAGGGCGGTGAAGCCCTGAGGTTCGATGAGGTGGTTATCTCCAGCGGCGTGAAAGGCGTGATTCGTGTGATGCGGGAGCTGGAAATGATTCCGGCCAAGAAAGGCCCCGGTGCGCCGAAAACGCCTTCGGAAACCGCCGCCAACTCCCAGTGGGTGCGCACGGATATCGACGGCATCATGCGCCCGGTGGCGAGGTTGGGGCAACGGGTCCGCAAAGGCCAGAAGCTGGCGATGGTGGCCGACCCGTTTGGCGAGTCTGAAAATGCGGTGCTGTCACCCTGTTCCGGCATCGTTATCTGTGTGAACAACCTGCCGCTGGTGAACGAGGGCGAGGCGATTTACCACATCGCACGCTTCGATGAGCTGGGTGAGGCCGAGGCTGCCATGAAGCATTTCCGCAGCAGCTATGAGTCCGATCTGGCCGATGACGTGGTGCCGGTGCACCCGTGGGACGAAAACCAGAAATGACGGGAGGCTAGTGATGATCTGGGACCAGACATTTATTGACCTGGAGCCTCTGCCGAGAGGGTTCCACCTGGTAACCAATGAAGTTCTGGCCCGGGCGCCCAATCTGAGCAACTGCGAGGTTGGGCTGCTGCATCTGTTTATCCAGCACACCTCGGCATCGCTGGCGGTTAATGAAAATGCCGATCCGGACGTCCGCGGCGATCTGGAGCGGCATTTCAACGTCATGGTTCCCGAGAATGCGCCCCACTATCAGCATGTGATGGAAGGGGCGGATGACATGCCGGCCCACATCAAAAGTATCCTCATCGGCCCCTCCCTGACCCTGCCGGTTAACCATGGCAGGCTGGCCATGGGCACCTGGCAAGGCATCTATCTGTGCGAACATCGGGACCACGCCGGTGGCCGTCGCCTGGTCGCAACCCTTCAGGGACGATGGTAAATCCCCAGCCCGGCGATCTAACCTTCTGAAAACGCTAAACCGTTCTACACTGAGTGTGGGCTTCCACCCATTGCCTGAAAATCATGGGTGGAAATTCACCCATTTGTAAGCAGGGAAAGCCCGATTTTTTTATTAGGATATTGGTTTTAAAGTGTTTTTTTGAGTTGGTCTGCTCCTTGCTGACAATTGTTGAGCCGTTGGTGTTTCTGATGGCTCGTACAAGCACCCAACAAACAAAATGAAACGGGGAGCATCCTCTATGAAAACCCAAGCCATTATGGCGGCAGCTTTCGCCTCCACTCTCGTTGTTGCAAGCCCTGCCAGCGCACAGGATCGTGAAGGCTGGCCTGACAACTTTACGGTAGGCACTGCGAGCCAGGGCGGCACTTACTTCGCTTACGGTTCCGGCTGGGCCAACTTCGTGGCCGAAAACCTGGGCGTGTCTGGTGGTGCTGAAATCACCGGTGGTCCGATGCAGAACATGGCACTGGTTCACACCGGTGATCTGCAGTTTGGTCTTACCACCATGGGCCCGGCCCGGGAATCGATGGATGGCAACAGCCCGCTTGCTCCGGGTATGAAGATGGACAACGTTTGCGCCATGTTCCCCATGTATGAGACGCCGTTCTCGGTGACAGCCCTGTCCAGCTCCGGCATCACCACCATCGCCGACATTCCGGCAGGCGCCACCATCGGTTTCGGCCCGGCCGGCTCCACATCAGACACCTACTTTCCGCGCATGATGGAAACCTTGGGCGTCGACTTTGAGCGCCGTAACGGTAGCTGGTCTGACTTGGGTGGTCAGCTTCAGGACGGCCTGATCGACGTGGTTGCCTTCGCCGCAGGGATTCCGATTCCCGCCGTGAGCCAGTTGGAAGTCCAGGCCGATGTGAACATCATTGAGATGACTGATGCCGAAGCCAAGACTATTACTGATAACTATCCGGTAGCCGAGTTCGTTATTCCGGCCGGCACTTACCAGTCCCTGGACAAGCCGTCGCGTGTGGTATCCATGTGGAACTTCGCCATGGTGAACTGCGACATGCCGGAAAGCATGGTGTATGAAATTACCAAGCTGACCATGGAGAACAACGACAAGATGGTCTCCATCCACAAGGCAGCCCGCAATTCTGTTGCAGAAAACTATAGCAAAAACAATGTCCTGCCCTGGCATCCAGGCGCGGCTCGTTGGTTTAACGAAAACGGTTACACGATCGAAGCTAGCATGATCAAGTAATCGCCGGATGTACGTCGGGGGCCGGTCATCGCCCCCGATGCCTAGCCGGGTTCCCTTCCGGCTACCTTTGTTTAACTGTCCTTAGGTCGCCCCATGTCCACCAACTCCCAACACCAAGAGTCGTCTGTGGCCCTGCCCGATGATGACCATATGCTCGCGCACAACGTCGACGAAGAACCCATTGAAGGTAATCGTCGGATGTTTGAGGGCGGCATGCTCAAGTTTGTGGCGTTACTCGCCATTGCCTATTCGTCGTTTCATCTTTACACCCTGAATATTGCGCCGCTGGAAACCTGGTCGTACCGGATCATCCATGTGGCTGGAGCCCTGGTGCTGGGCTTTATCCTGTTTGCGGGTGCTCGTTTTGTTTCTGCTGAAGAGGGCGAGGCCCGGCACCGTTGGACCACCTGGGTCGGTGCGGTCGCCATGCTACCGGCGCTCTATGCGCTGTATCAGACTTTCGCGTTTTACCAGCAGGTTCAAGGCGGCGCCATGCGGATTCCGGTTGAACTGGAGACCTGGCATTTTGGCTGGCCGCTGCTGGCTGCGACCGCCGCCGGTATTGTCATGAGCTGGTTCCATCAGCGCCAACGGTCCCGTTTCAGCGTGCCGGACCTGACCCTGGCAATTTGCTCCGTTGCGGTGGCCGGCTACTTCCTGATGGCCTATAACACGAATATGCGGATGTCCACGGGCACCTCTTTTGCGCCCATTGGTATTTCTTTCGCGGCCGTGGCAGGCACAGCCCTGATCATGGAGCTGACGCGCCGGTTGGCCGGTATGGCTCTGGTGGTTATCGCGATTGTTTTTCTGGTTTACGTTTTTGCGGGCCCCTACCTGCCAGGTTTCCTGGGTTACCCAGGCTTGTCGGTTCAGCGCTTCTTCAGTCAGGTCTATACCGATGCCGGTATTCTTGGGCCGACCACCGCGGTGTCTTCCACTTACATTATTCTGTTCATCGTCTTCGCGGCCTTCTTGCAGGCCTCCAAGGTGGGTGACTACTTCGTCAACTTTGCCTTCGCGGCCGCCGGCCGTTCCCGGGGTGGTCCCGCCAAGGTGTCTATTTTTGCCTCCGGTTTGATGGGCATGATTAACGGCACCAGTGCCGGTAACGTGGTGTCGACCGGCTCGCTGACCATTCCGCTGATGAAAAAGGTCGGCTACAGCAAGCAATCTGCAGGCGCGGTTGAAGCTGCGGCTTCCACCGGTGGCCAGATCATGCCGCCGATCATGGGCGCCGGCGCGTTCATCATGGCCGAGATCACCGGTATTCCCTATTCGGAAATCGCCATTGCGGCGATCATTCCGGCGATTCTGTACTTCGCGTCTGTTTATTTCATGGTCGATTTTGAAGCTGCGAAGACCGGCATGCGCGGAATGCGCGAAGACGAGCTGCCAAACCTGAAGAGACTGGCCAAGCAGGCTTACCTGTTCATTCCTATTGTGATCCTGATAGTGGCTCTGTTCATCGGCTACTCGGTGATTCGGGCTGGTACTCTGGCCACGGTGTCTGCTGCGGTTGTGAGCTGGCTGTCTCCCAATAAGATGGGTATCCGATCGATTCTGCACGCGCTTGAAATTGCCTCGTACATGGCCATTCAGATTATCGTGGTGTGTGCCGCCGCAGGCGTCATTGTCGGAGTGATCTCGCTGACTGGCGTCGGTGCGCGTTTCTCAGTTCTGTTGTTGGATGTGGCCGAGGCCAGTCAGTTGCTGGCCCTGGTTTTTGCGATGTTCATTTCCATTCTGCTGGGCATGGGCATGCCGACCACGGCCGCCTACGCGGTGGCCGCTTCGGTGGTGGCTCCGGGTCTGGTGCAGTTGGGCATTGAGCCGCTGACCGCGCACTTCTTCGTGTTCTACTTTGCCGTGGTGTCGGCGATTACCCCGCCGGTGGCTTTGGCCTCCTATGCGGCGGCGGGTATTTCCGGTGCCAATGCTATGGAAACGTCAGTCGCTTCGTTCAGGATTGGTATTGCCGCCTTCATTGTGCCGTTCATGTTCTTCTATAACAGTGCTTTGTTGATGGACGCCGGCTGGTTCGAGATTGCCCGCGCGCTGATCACCGCAACTTTTGGTGTGTACATGCTGTCGGGTGGTGTCCTGGGTTGGTTTGCCAATATCTCGGCATCCTGGCTCACCCGGATTCTGCTCATCGGTGCCGCACTGATGATGATCGAGGGTGGTTTGTGGACCGATCTTGGCGGAATCGGCTTGGCGGTTATTTCCTTCCTGATCCAGCGCGAGCGTAAACACGGGCTTGCTACGGCCTAGGGTTTGGCTGGCTGGGGGCCGGGCTGCTGCACTCACATGCAGTTGCCCGGCTTGCCGCCGGGCGTTAGGCTAGCGGTTTTTTCGGGATTCGGGGTCTATGTCCTACCGGGTTGGTATCGTTGTTGTGCTTGGCCTCACCCTGGTGCTGTCCTGGGTACTGGGGGGCTGGGTTGGCTATCGACAGGTGGAACAGGAAAGCCTGGAGGAATCCTTTCGCTATCGCCAGCTGGTGGCCAATGAGCTAAACCGCTACCTGCCGATCCCCGAACTGATGGCCGAGCACCCGCTGCTGGAAGAGGCACTGCGCCAACCCGACAACCCGGAGCTGATTCTGCTGGCCAACGAGGAAATGCAGCGAATGGCGACCATTGTCGGCAGTTCCGATGTCTACCTGATGGACACCTCCGGCCTGACCATCGCCGCCAACAACTACCAGCAGAACGACAGTTTTGTCGGTCGCAACTTTTCCTTTCGTCCGTACTTCTCCGAGGCCGTGGCCACCGGTGATTCCGCGGTCTATTTTGCCCTTGGGCTGATGTCTGGGGTGCGCGGCCTGTATTTCTCCCATCCTATCCGGGGACCGGAAGGCAAGGTTCTGGGTGTGATTGCGGTGAAGGTCCTGGTGCACGAGCTGGAATCCCAGTGGCACCGGCCGGCGTCTTTGACTGAGGCCGAGATGGTGGTGCTCGATCCGTCGGGAATCAGCTTTCTGGCCAGTAAGTCACGCTGGCTTTACCGGGATTTCCAGCCCGATTCGGATGCCGAGCTGGGGGCCGCTGCCCGCCAACGTTACCCCAACCGTGACCTGGCGCCGATCCAGTTTCAACAGTTGGGACGGCCGTGGGGGCTGTCCGAACAATCCAGCAAAATCAGGATCCTCGGGGATGGGCAAAAGGGGGACTACCTCAGTGTCCGCACGGCGCTACCTCGACTGGATTGGACCCTGCAGGTGATGGTCAGTACTCAGTTCGTAGTCTGGATGCGGCTGGCCTTCGTGGGTGGCGGTCTGGCGGTGTTCTTCGGGGGGCTGCTGACCTGGCTGTATCTGCGCGAACGCTACCGTCGGGAGGCGGAACTGGCGCTGCGGGGCGAGCAACTGGAGCGCAGCGTGGCCGAGCGTACGGTGGATCTGGAGCGCTCCAACGAAAAGCTGCTGGAGGAAATCCAGGAGCGGGAACGCACCCAGACCGAGCTCCGGGAAACCCAGCAAGAGCTGATTCAGGCGGCCAAGCTGGCGGTTCTAGGGCAGATGTCGGCGGGCTTGAACCATGAAATGAACCAGCCGTTGACCGCCATTCAGACCTACGCCCGCAACAGTCGCAAATTTCTGGACAAGGGCGCCACCGAGATGGTGGATGCCAACCTGCGAGAGATCGTCACTCTGTGTGACAAGATGTCCGAGCTGACCCGGCAGTTCAAGGTGTTTGCCCGCAAGTCCGAAGGCCCGCCGTCGGTGGTGGATCTGTGCCAGCCCATTGATGCTGCACTCAAGATCATCAAGGCCCAGACCAGCAGTGGCGGTGTAGACATCCATTGGCATCGGCCGGAGCAGGTGGTTTTGTGCCACGGCGACCTGATCCGCATCGAACAAGTGATGGTTAACCTCCTGGCCAACGCGGTGCAGGCGGTTGAAGACCGGGAGCAACCCCGGATCAGCATCGATATCAAGGATCAGGGCGAGCATTGGCAATGTGTGGTGCGCGATAACGGTTCCGGTTTGCCCGGTAACAGCGAGCAGATCTTTGAACCCTTCTTCACCACCAAATCGGTCAAGCAGGGGCTTGGGCTCGGTTTGTCCATCTCGCGCCAGATTGTTGATGCCCTGGGTGGTCGGTTGACCGGGCACAACCGGACCGATGGCCCTGGCGCGGAGTTTGTGTTGACCCTGAAAAAACGGGAGACCATGGAATGACAGAACCTTCGGTAATCTTTGTGGACGATGATCCACACATCCGGAAGGCCATCAGCCAGACGTTCGCGCTGGAGGAGCTGGCGGTCGCCTGCTTTGAGGACGCCGCTTCGGCACTGGAAACCATCACCGCCGAGTATGAAGGCGTGGTGCTGTGCGATTACAACATGCCGGGCATGGATGGCCTGGCCATGCTGGACCGAGTCCGTGACCTGGATGACGCCATTCCGGTGGTTATCCTGACCGGCCAGGGCGACATCAGTACCGCAGTCTCCGCGATGCAGCAGGGGGCTTACGATTTCATCGAAAAGCCGTTCGACCATGAGGAATTGATCGAGCTTTTGCGGCACGCCCTTGAGAAGCGGCACCTGGCCCTGGAAAACCGGCGCCTGAAGGCCCAGTTAAAGCATTTGGCACGCCCGGGGCCTCGGCTGCTGGGCGAGTCGGCGACCATGCAGCGGGTGATGTCCACCATCGATCCGGTTCTGGATATTTCCGCCAGTGTCTTGCTGCACGGTGAAACCGGTTCCGGTAAAGACGCACTGGCTCGCTATATTCATGAAAACAGTCAGCGCAGCGCCCACAACTTTGTCGCCATTAATTGCGGTGCAGTGCCGGAAAACCTGATTGAGAGTGAGCTTTTTGGTCATGAAGCGGGTGCGTTCACCGGGGCCGACAAGCGTCGGATCGGTAAAATCGAACACGCGCACCGGGGCACGCTGTTCCTTGATGAGCTGGAAAGCATGCCCATGCCCCTGCAGGTCAAGTTACTGCGGGTTCTGGAGGAGCAAAAAGTTGAGCGCCTGGGCAGCAATCAGGTCATCGATGTGGATGTACGCATCATTGCCGCCACCAAGGCCGATCTGAAGGAGCTGAGCGATGCCGGTGAGTTTCGTTCGGACCTTTACTACCGGCTGAATGTGGTGAAGGTGGATATTCCGTCACTGCGGGAACGCAAGGAGGACATCCCACTGCTGTTTCATCACTTCGTGCTGATTGCCGCCGCCCGTTACGATCGCGAGAGTATTCCCCTGGACGCGACTCAGGCCGCCCGGCTCATGCAGCATTCCTGGCCCGGTAACGTGCGGGAACTGCGCAACCTGGCCGAACGCTATGTGCTGCTGGGGCCGGCGGCGCTTGACGGTAATGCCGGCAATGGCTCCGACGATGTTGCCGGCCGCCAGACCCTCACCGAGATGATGGACGGCTTTGAGCGCTCGGCCATCGTCAGTGCCCTCAATGCCTGCCATGGCAGCATCAAAGACACCATGGTGCAGCTGGGCATCGCCCGAAAAACCCTGTACGACAAGATGAAAAAGCACGGATTGGACAAGGCCCAGTTCAAGGACTGAACAAGTCACCGGTGGCAGTCCGTTCCGGTTACGGACTGTTTCCAAATTACGCATTATGTCCAATGATTTATGGGGTCATAGTTCGGTAACATTGCGTCACTTTCATGTGTCCGGATTCACCGGCCATTCAGCGCATCGAGTTAAAAGAAGCCCCTGTAATGAAAAATCTGACCATCCAGACCCGGGTGCTGTTGTTGGCATTGGTACCCGTCATCGTGCTGACTGCTTTCCTTACCAGTTACAACCTGAACCAGGCCCGGGAAATCGGCGATGAAGCTGTGGCCGGTTTCTCTACCGACATGGAAGCCAGTAAACGCGAAGAACTGAAAAACTATCTGGAACTGGCGCGCACCTCGATTGCGCATCTGTACGATCAGCCGGGCTCGGCTGACGATCCCGAAGTCCGTGCTCAGGCCTACGACATCCTGCGCCAGCTGCGGTTCAACGATTCCGGCAGTGCCGGCTATATCTTCGCCTACGACACCAACGGTGTGAACGTTATGCACGGTGTTAAACCTGCGTTGGAAGGCAAGAACCTGTGGGGGTTTAAGGATCCCAACGGCACCTACCTGATCCGCGAGCTGGTCAAGGCCGCCCGCAGTGGCGGTGGTTACGTATCCTACGGCTGGAAAAACAGCGATACCGGCCAGGTTGCACCGAAACTCGGTTACGCCGAAATGCTGCCGAAGTGGGGCATCATGATTGGCACCGGGTTCTGGGTGGACGGTCTGGAAGGCCAGATTGCCGCCATGGATGCCAAGGTTGGTGAATCCCTGAACGACGCCGTGTTTGGTTCCATCACCACCTCACTCGTGGCGCTGGCGCTGATTGTATTGCTGGCTTTGATCGTGGTGCGCAGCATCATCCGGCCACTGAAGTCGGCGGTATCCGCCATGAATGACATCGCCAGTGGCGATGGCGACCTGACCCGACGTCTGGAGATTGATGGTAAGGACGAGCTGAGCCAGCTGGCAACCGCCTTCAACAGTTTCGCCGATCAGGTCCATGGTCTGGTGGAGCAGGTGCTGTCGTCTACGCGCACCCTGAACGAGGCGTCCGAAGAGCTGAACCAGGTTATGGCGGAAGCCGAGGGCGGTGTTGAGCGCCAGAAGTCCGAGAGTGACCAGGTCGCGACGGCAATGAATGAGATGACTGCGGCGGCCCAGGAAGTGGCCAACAACGCCAGTGAGGCCTCCGAGGCGGCGGACCACGCCAACGCCCAGGTCTGTGATGCCCAGGGCCTGGTACACCAAACCATCGGTGTCATTGGTGGTTTGTCTGATCAGGTCGAGGAGGGCGTTAAGGTTATCGAAAAGCTGGGGTCGGACTCACGCAAGATTGATAACGTACTGGAAGTGATCCGTGAGATTGCCGATCAGACCAACCTGTTGGCCCTCAACGCCGCAATTGAGGCCGCGCGTGCCGGAGAGGCCGGCCGTGGTTTCGCGGTGGTGGCCGATGAAGTCCGCACCCTCGCAAGCCGGACTCAGCAGAGCACCCAGGAAATCCAGGAAACCATCGAACGCCTGCAGACTGGCGCCAGCAATGCCGTCAGCTTGATCGGCTCGATCAGCGAGCGCAGTGAGGCTACGGTGGTAGAGACCCGTCAGGTCAACGATGCCCTGCAGCGGATCAATCAGGCAGTCAGCACCATCAATGACATGAACAGCCAGATTGCGAGCGCAGCGGAAGAACAGACCAGTGTATCCGAGACCATCAACCAGAATGTTCACGAGATCGTGGCGATCACCGAACAGACGGCCGATGGTACCCGTCGGGCCGGGGCCGCAACCCAGCGACTCAAGGCCCTGGCATCGGATATGTCCGATCAGGTCAGCCGCTACCGGGTGTAATCGGCAGGGGAATAAAAAACCGGGGCTGAGGCCCCGGTTTTTTGTGTCTTGCTGGTCTCTCTGGCTTAACCCAACTTCACAGTAGCCTGATCAAAGATTGGCCTCGGCGAACTCCGCCAGAACCGAGCGTGGCACACCCTGAAGGTGGATGTGGGCGCCGTGACGGAAGCTTTTGAAGCGTTCGGTCATGTAGGTCAGCCCCGAACTCAGGGCGCTCAGGTACGGCGTATCAATCTGTGCCAGGTTGCCCAGGCAGATCACTTTGGAGCCGTTACCGGCACGGGTGATGATGGTCTTGATCTGGTGCGGTGTCAGGTTCTGGGATTCATCAATGATGATCAGGCTGTGCTGAAAACTGCGACCGCGAATGTAGTTCATCGACTTGAAGTGCAGGGGCACCTTGCTGAGGATGTAATCCACGCTGGCGGTCATGTTTTCATCGTCTTCGTGCAGCGCCTCGAGGTTGTCCACAATGGCGCCCAGCCAGGGCTCCATCTTCTCGGCTTCGGTGCCGGGCAGGAAGCCGATGTCTTCGTCCAGCCCCTGGGTTGAGCGGGTGGCGATGATGCGTTTGTACAGCTTGCTGGCCACCGTCATTTCGATACAGGCAGCCAGGGCCAGGATGGTTTTGCCCGAGCCTGCAGAACCGGTCAGGTTGACCAGATGCACGTCCGGGTCCAGCAGCAAGTTGAGCGCCAGCGCCTGGTAAATATCTCGTGGCACCAGGCCCCAGACTTCTTCGTTCATCAGGTCGTGCTGGTGTAGGTCCCGAATCACCACCTGGGTCTCGGACAGGTCGGAGACCTTGCCGACAAAGCCCTGCTGGTCAATCACAAACTCGTTGATGTTCAGTCGTGCCAGCTCACCCTCGCGCCTGAGGATGTGCTCGGTAATGCCTTCGCGCTGAATGGTTTCCACCTTCTCAATGGTGTCCCAGAACGAGTTCGGGAACTCCCGGTAGCCCTTGGGCAGCAGGTCGATGTCGTCCAGCAGCTGGTCGTTGTGGTAATCCTGGGCTTCAACGCCAAAGCCGCGGGCTTTCAGGCGCATGTTGATGTCTTTGCTGACCAGGATGATGTCCCGCGCCCGGTGCTCGTTCTGCAGCGCCGCCAGGGTATTGATGATCTTGTTGTCGTTCAGGTGCTCGGGCAACGAGTGAGAATTCACATGCTGTGTACTCATCAGAATCAGGAGCTTGCCCAGCGGCTCGGCTTTTTTGCCACGCACAATCGGGACACCTTTCTCGATCTCTTTCGGAGTGGCATCGCCCAGCAGTTTATCGATGTTTCGGATGGCCTGACGGCAGTCTGCAGCGACCGCTTGCTTGCCGGATTTCAGACTGTCGAGTTCTTCGAGGACGGTCATCGGAATGATGACATCGTGTTCTTCAAAGTTGAGGAGGGCGTTGGGATCGTGAATGAGAACGTTGGTGTCGAGGACGTACATCTTTTTGCGAGCTTCTGGTGCTCTGGGCATAGGTGGCGCTACCTCTCTGGTGGCTCAGTCGTTACCGGTACACCGTTGCGTGAGTGCGGTGTCCGAAATCAGCTTCAGCATGTCGTAAGTCGTTATGATACCGGTAATTTTTGAATCCCTGGTGACAAAGATTCGATGCAGGTGTTCACGCATCATTATATCCGCAATGTCGCGCACGGGCGTCTGCTCGTCAACCGATAAAACGCTCGGGGTCATAATATCCCGGACTTCGACCGGAACTTTGCCCATTTCCTCAAAAATCACCATGCGCAGGCGGCGGGCTTCTTCCTGCTCTTCGGACGTCAGGCTCGCACCGGCACCAGAGCGGTGTGCGTTCCAGCGGAATTCGGTGATGTCCTTGAGGGTAGCGATACCGACGATGTCGCCGTCTTCGTCAGTGACCGGGCTGCCGGTGATTTCGTTGTCGGTCAGGAACCGGGCCAGTCGGTCCATGGTCCAGGATTGGGGAACTGCCTTGATGGTCGGGGTCATGATCTCGAATGCGAGAACGGTCATTAAACGGGGCCTGCCTTCAATGTGTTCATTTTGGTCAAGCTTAGCCTGTCAGTGGGTGTGCGTCATCCCTCAATGCTCGGTTGGGCGCACATCCACCAGCCGATCCTGGTCATCATAGACCAGCTCAAAATCCTGGTAACGATCTTTGCCCGCCACCTGTTCCAGGGCCTTGAGCGAGCGCACGGGAATGTCCACCAACAGCGAATTGACCAGCCAGCCGGGCAGGGCGCCATTGGGATCGGTGTGTTGCAGCCAGATCATCCGGGTTTTATCTCCTTCCGGGATAAAACGGTACAGGGTGTCGGAGCGGTCCACGCGAACCCGGTTATCGAATTCTGCCCGCTGGTTCGGGGTAGCGTTCAGATCCATGACGATCTCACCGCTGTTGCGGTTGCCCCGGGTTCGGATGTGCAGCACGTAATCCCGGTCGGTGACCGGCCAAGGCATATCGTTGACGGAATAGGCGTAGCGGTCGTGGAAGCTGCCGGTGCCGAAGGCATAGGATTCGGTGCAGTTGTAGACCCATTCGACGCAGGATTTGGGGTTCATCATGACGGCCATCACGGTTTCGATGGGTGCGTCCAGAGTGGCCACGGCCTTGAACGCCTTGAAACTGGAATCCTGGTGGTCGATGGTATATACCCGGATGTTGTCGGCTTCCTTGCGCAGGCTCCAGCCATCGTCGTTCTCCGCCGGTAACTCGGTCTGGACGCCGGCCGCAGCGAGCGCGGTCACCAGTAAGGCGAAGAGCCCGCCGGAGATGGCTGAGGCGTAGCCCGTAAAACGGTGGGCTCCGGTCTTTCTCATGGGGTAAACTTCCTTGACGATGGTGGCCGGAGTCTAGCATGAGGCGATATCCGATAAGGCCACTAAAACAAGGGATTGTGAACCAGGTAACTCCCTGGGCCGTCGGTCCCGTCAAATGGCCCGAACTGACGCGATTATGACGTTACGCAAGCTCATCGATGGAAAGGGAAGGCTCACTCCCGGGGTGATTGATCACCCGGTGGAGGAGATCAATTATCTCGACTATGACCTGCGCTCGGTCATGGACCGCCCTCGCTCTCGCCTGGCCCGACGCTGGCGGTTTAACCAGTTCCAATTTGTCAGTGCCATGGCGCCCGGTTGGGTTTTCGGTATGGCCCTGGTGGATCTCAAGTTGGTGGCCAACGGTTTTTTCTACCTGTACGACTTTGAAACCGGCACCAAGTATGAACGGTCCTTTCTCCAGCCCTTTGCCCGCGGCACCCGGATTGAGCCCCTGCCAGAGCACGGCGTCGCCAGCTTCACCAAGGGCGATGTCTCGCTCCGGGTGAGTGCCGCTGCGGGTGGGCGTAATATCAGCGTCTCGGCGCCCGGCGGTATCCGGATTGATCTGGAGATCAAAGACGATAACGACCCGCTCCGGCTGGTGTGCCCGGCGGGTTACGATGGCTGGGTCTTCACCCGTAAATCCGCCGGCCTGCCGGTGGAGGGCGAGATTCGCTGGGATCATCGTATCTGGCGGTGTGATACCCATACCCGGGCGACGGTCGATTGGAGCTGCGGCTTCATGCGCCGGGAGACAGCATGGAACTGGGCTTGTATGGCGGGAACACTGGCCGACGGTCGCTCGCTGGGGCTCAATCTGGCGGCTGGGGTCAATGAGACAGGCATGACTGAAAACGCCATCTGGCTGGATGGGCGCTGCATTCGGGTCGGAACGGCCCGGTTTGTGTTTGATCGTTACCAGCCAGGGGCCGACTGGTATGTAAGCACTGACGACGGACGAGTGGCGTTGCAGTTTGTTCCGTCTGGCGTGCGTCGGGAAAAGCTGAATGCGCTGGTGCTGGCGTCCAACTTCCGGCAGTTTATCGGCACTTTCAGAGGGTTCGTCAGAGACGACGCCGGAAACAAAATCCCCGTAGACGGGCTACGGGGATTGATGGAAGACCATTACGCCCGCTGGTAATCCGGCGGGCGTGGTGCTTCGGTTACCGCTCAGGCAGGGTGACGTTCAGTTCCAGCACCGAGCAGCTTTCGTTGCGGTCTACTTCCACCTGCACCATGTCATCGCTGATCTGCACGTACTTGCGAATGACCTCAAGCAGCTCCTGCTGCAACTTGGGCAGGTAGTCCGGTTGGTCTCGCTGTCCGCGTTCGTGGGCGACAATGATTTGCAATCGCTCCTTGGCGACGCTGGCGGTGCTCGTTTTCTTTCCTTTAAAGTAATCGAGGAAACTCATCCCTCAGCCTCCCTTGAACATCCGTGAGAAAAACCCTTTCTTCTGGGCGGTCATGAACCGGTGTTCGCGGTCTTCACCCAAAAGCCGCCCGACAGCATCGTCGTAGGCCTGGCCGGCATCGCTCTCAGCTTCCAAAATGACCGGGAGACCCTGGTTGGAGGCATTCAGGACCACCTGGCTTTCCGGAATCACACCCAGCAGTGGAATCGCCAGGATTTCCTCAACATCACCCACGGACAGCATTTCGCCTTTTTCGACCCGATCTGGGTTGTAACGGGTAAGCAGCAGATGTTCTTTGACCGGATCCTGGCCCATCTCTGCACGGCGGGATTTGCTTTGCAAAATGCCCAGGATTCGGTCGGAATCGCGAACCGATGACACCTCTGGGTTGGTCACCACCACCGCTTCGTCGGCGTAATAAAGCGCCATCAGGGCACCGTGTTCAATGCCGGCCGGAGAATCGCACACGATGTAGTCAAAGGTTTCTGACAGTTCGTTGATGACTTTTTCCACGCCCTCTTTGGTCAGGGCTTCCTTCTCGCGGGTCTGGGACGCGGGCAGGATGTACAGGGTATCCACCCGTTTGTCGCGAATAAGTGCCTGGTTCAGGGACGCCTCGCCCTGGATCACGTTGACGAAGTCATATACGACCCGTCGTTCGCAATTCATGATCAGGTCCAGGTTGCGCAGGCCCACGTCGAAGTCGATAACGACGGTTTTGTGGCCGCGTTTGGCAAGTCCGGTGCTGATCGATGCGCTGGTTGTGGTTTTACCAACGCCGCCCTTTCCTGAAGTAACGACAATGATTCTAGCCAAGGTAAAATTCCTGTTTCGCGGTGGATTCGTCGTGTCTGCGGAATTATCCGGTCAAGTTTTCGCAGTCCGTCTCGATATCAGGCCTTGTCCAGTGGCGTCACCACCAGCAGGTCGTCCCTGAGCTGGATCTGTACAGCTTTTTTCCAGCCGTTGTCCTGAAGATCTTCGGAGATTTTATAGTGTCCGGCGATGGACACAAGCTCCGCCTCAAGAGATTGACAGAAAATTCGGGCCGACTCAGCCCCGTGAATGCCCGCCAGTGCCCGGCCACGCAGCGGACCGTACACATGAATGTTGCCGGCGGCCAGTACTTCCGCGCCGGCCTGCACCGGTGCCAGAATGACCAGATCACCCTCGGGCGCGTAGATTTGCTGGCCGGATCGCACTGGCTGATTGATCACTCGCGCGGGTGCTGGTTCGCCAGCGTTGGCTGCGGGGGCTTCTGGAGCCTTAGCACCGCCGGCTTCCGGAGTCTCCGCTGCGGAGTCCGGAGCATGGGTCCGGTCCCGGTGGCTGTTGCCGGGCAGCAGCGCCAAAGCCGCTCCACGAGCCAGTCGTCGCTGGTCGTCATTGCCGCCGCGTACGCCGACCACATGGATCTGGTGGCGCCGGCAGGCGCCGATGATCTTGAAGAAATCCAGTTCGCTGTCCAGGCCTTCGTACTTTTCCAGGCTGACAATGATCGGAATGTCCTTGAAGAACCCCGGTGCCTGGCTGATCTTGTCCCGAAGCGTGGCCTCAAAATCGTCATTGTCGAAGTAGTGTAGCTCCAGTGCGGTCATGGACACACTGGCACTTTTCAACTGGAAAACCTGTTTAACGCCGGGGTTAGCGGTATCGGTCATGAAGGGGTCTCTTCCATGGTGTTGGGCGACGGGCGCGGCCGCAGCGGGCTGTCTTCAAAACGGATGCCGGACCAGCCGGTGCTGATGAACTGGCGGATATTGCCATGGCTGGTGCCGGCCGGCTCATCCAGAACCTGACGGTAGTGCTGGGCAAACAGTGCAAGTGTGTCGGCCTCGGCCAGGTTGCAGTACTGGCCCAGGGCGAAGACCCGACACGAGCCGGCATTCTCGCCGGCAGCGTTGTACAGCGGGCCGTTGTGAAAACCGGTCGGTTGGTATTCGAAATGGCGCTCGATCAGCGCCAGGGTATCGTCGAATTCCGCGTGGCCGGCGGCCAGTGAGGCCAGATGGATACGT
Source organism: Marinobacter sediminum (assembly GCF_016820575.1). Lineage (GTDB taxonomy): Bacteria > Pseudomonadota > Gammaproteobacteria > Pseudomonadales > Oleiphilaceae > Marinobacter > Marinobacter sediminum. The sequence goes on from NZ_JAEMQH010000003.1 coordinate 141,456, forward strand.
ACCGCCTCGTTTACATTCATTATTTGTGGTCCTGCTTGGCACCGGTCTGGTAGCGGGTTTTCCACTCGTCATAGGGCATGCCGTAGATTTCTTCACGGGCCTGCGGATCTGAAATCTCGAAGCCTTGCTGCTCGGCTTCGGCGCGATACCATTTCGACAGGCAGTTGCGGCAGAAGCCTGCCAGATTCATCAAATCGATGTTCTGTACTTCCGTGTGTTCGCGCAGGTGCTTAACCAGGCGACGAAAGGCGGCAGCTTCGATTTCGGTGCGATTGGATTCGGGGATAGGGTTGCTCATAGGGCCTCGCGAAGGGGTTGACTCGTGATCATTGGATTTCCTGACATTCTCAGCATAGTACCGTAAGATACAAGGCTGTATAAATGTACAGAATGTTGACGCGAGTTCCAGGCACCATGCATCAGCGCAAGATCATTCATGTCGATTGTGACTGTTTTTTCGCCGCGGTGGAGATGCGTGATGATCCAACCCTGCGGGAAGTGCCGCTGGCCGTGGGCGGCGAGGGCGGCCGGGGGGTGGTGACCACTTGCAACTACAAGGCCCGCGCCTTCGGTGTGCGCTCTGCCATGCCGGGCAGTGAAGCCAGGCGGCTGTGTCCGGGCCTGGTGACTGTACCAACGGACATGGGCCGTTACCGGGCGGCTTCCCAGCAGGTTATGGCCATTCTGCGGGAAATGACCGATCTGGTGGAGCCGCTGTCACTGGACGAAGCCTTCCTCGATGTCTCCGAAGTCACCGATCACAAAGGCAGCGCCACATTGATGGCCCGTTACCTGCGCGAGCGCATTCGCCGCGAGGTCGGCATTACCGTGTCAGCCGGTGTCGCTCCCAACAAATTCCTCGCCAAGATCGCCAGCGACTGGGAAAAACCCGATGGCCTGTTCGTGATCCGGCCGGAGGACGTCGGCGGCTTTGTCCGCACATTGCCTGTACAGAAGTTGTTTGGCGTAGGGCAGGTGACGGCGGCCAAGCTCAACGCCCTGGGTGTCGAGACTTGCGGCGATCTCCAGAACATTGGCCCGGAAGTGCTGATGGACCGGTTTGGCAAGCAGGGTTATCGTCTGCACGAGATGGCACACGGCCGTGATGACCGGCCGGTGGTGGTGTCGCGCATTGCCAAATCAATCAGTGTCGAGCGCACTTTTTCTCAGGATCTGCCTGACCGAGCCGCCTGCGAGACTGTGATGGCTTCGCTGGTCGCCGATCTGAATCTGCGGCTGACCCGCAAGGGCGGGCGCAAACCGATCCACAAGCTGTTCATCAAAATCCGCTACAGCGACTTTTCCACCCATACCCTCGAACGGGTCCGCGAGCATGTGCAGGAACCGGAATTCGAGGATTATCTACCGTTGTTCAAAGAACTGGCGGGCGAGCAAGATCGTCCCGTGCGCCTGCTGGGGCTGGGCGTGCGATTCCGCAACGACGATGCGCCCGTCACTCAACTGCGGCTGTTTGACTGAGCTTAGCCCGGGAACAGCTGCAGGAAGTCCGCCAGCAGGTAGTGCGTCGACAGATACCCCAGTAACCCGCCAATTGCGGCGCCGGCGACTACGTCGGTCGGGTAGTGCAATCCCAGAATCACCCTTGAGGCCGCGACACTGAGAGTGAAGGGCAGAATGGCCAGAGCCAGGGCAGGGCTGGCCATGAACAACATAGTCTGGAAGCAGGCGGCGTGCAGGGTGTGCCCGGATGGGAAGCTGTATCGGTCCAGGGGCGGCGTGCCACAGTGGATGGAAGGAAAGGAAATGAACGGCCGCTCCCGAATCAGGCGTCGTTTTAATAGCTTGTAGGTCAGGGTGCAAGTCAGGCCGGTCAGGGCCATAAGCAGGGCCAGCGCCGGACCTTGGGCTGGCTCCAGAAAGGGGATGATCAGGATCAGTGCGTACCAGAACCAGCCATCGCCCAGGCGGCTGACCAGTCGGAAATAGCCGAGCACTGAGGGTACGCCGGCAATACGGTTGATGGCCTGGCAGAATGCGTATTCCCTCTGGTCCGCCAGTTCAAAGAAGCGAGATGCTTTGGTTGTTGATGGCATGGTATCGGGTCCTGGCTGTTTGCGTGAAAACCAACTGTTCGAACTGTTCAATTTGCGAGTTCCAATCCAGCTCGAGGGCGTCCAGTCGGGCCTGGGCCCGAATGCGATTCAGTAGCGTCGGCTGATCGGCCAATCGCAGGGCGCCATCGACAAAGTCCTCGTCTTCCTGCAGATCGGCTTTCATGCCGTTCTCCTCGTGCCGCAGGTGTTCGCAGGCGGCGCCGTCATCAAAGGCAACCACCGCAAGTCCGCTGGCCATGGCTTCAAGAACCACGTTGCCAAAGGTGTCGGTTTTGCTGGGGAACAGGAACAGGTCGCCGGAAGCATAGTGGCGGGCAAGGTCTTCACCGCGCCGGGTGCCGCAAAAAATGTAATCTGGGTGTTGCTCGGCAAGTTGCCGGCGCATCGGGCCGTCACCCACCAGCATGAACCGGGCCCGAGGGTGCAGGTTGCGGAGTCGCTCAAAGCAGGCCACTGCCATGCGTAAATTCTTTTCCGGAGCCAGTCGGCCAACGTAGATTACCGCACGCTCATCGGCCTTCAGGCCCCATTGCGCGCGCAGCTGCTGATCCCGTTTATGGGGGGCAAACCGGGTGCAGTCTACGCCACGGCTCCAGAGCCCGGTGGGCCTGATGCCCATGGCAGCGGTGGTCTGTGCCATTTTTCGGGTCGGCACCAAGGTGATCGACGTGCGATTGTGAAACCAGCGGCCATAGGCGCATAGAAGGCGCTCGAGCACACCAACGCCGTAATAGCGGCTGTAACTGTGAAAGTTGGTGTGAAAGCCGGAACTGACTGCCAAGCCCAGGCTTTGGGCCGCCGACACCGCCGCTACGCCCAAGGGGCCTTGGGTGGCCACGTAGATGGCATCGGGCCGGTCCTGCTGCCAGAGTTTGCGAAGCGTTCCACTTCGAGCCAAGCCAAACCGCAGGTCGGCGTAGCCGGGCAGCGGCAGGCCCGTGACCAGGTGCTCCCGACTGAACAGTGCCTGACCCGCTTCGGCGACCAGGCCCTTGCGTTCTTGGCGCTGACGGGGACGGATCACGGTAACCCGGTGGCCTCGCTGTATCAGGCCCTGACACAGGTGCCTGAGCGTGTTCGCCACGCCATTGATTTCCGGCGGAAAGGTCTCAGATACAATGGTAATGTGCTGTTGGCGCCGTGCGGCCTGAAGGGTCTCGGTCACGATGATTCCTGTGGTTCCTCGGACATGTCCCTACTATGGAAACCGGGCGTGACAGTTCTGCGACAGTCCCATGACAATCCCTTTACCCGTTCCACCATCCGATGCGGAGACACTATGCAAACGCGAAAGCTGGGAAATACTGACATTGATGTCAGCCTGATCTGCCTGGGTACCATGACCTGGGGGGAGCAAAACACCGAGTCGGAAGCCTTTGAGCAGCTGGATTATGCCACCGGGGCTGGTGTGAACTTCATCGATGCGGCCGAGATGTACCCGGTGCCGCCCCGGGCTGAAACCCAGGGACTGACCGAGCAGTACCTGGGGAACTGGCTGGCCCGTCGTGGTCGCCGTGATGACCTGGTGATTGCCTCCAAGGTGGCAGGACCGGGCAATGGCCTGACTTACCTCCGCAATGGCCCCCGTTTGACCCGCGCACACATCCGGGAAGCTTGCGAGGCGAGCCTGAAGCGCCTGCAAACCGATTACATCGATCTTTACCAGGTCCATTGGCCGGATCGGAGTACCAATTTCTTCGGTCAGTTGGGTTACCAGCCCAACCCGGAGGAGAGCTCGACCCCCATTGAAGAAACCCTGGAAGCCCTTGATGAGTTAGTCCGGGAGGGCAAGATTCGGCAGATTGGGTTATCCAACGAAACCCCCTGGGGCACCATGGAGTATCTGCGTCTGGGCCGGGAAAAGGGCTGGCCGCGCGCGGTCAGTATCCAGAATCCCTACAACCTGCTGAACCGGTCGTTTGAAGTGGGTATGGCAGAAATCGCCCATCGCGAACAGGCCGGTCTGCTGGCGTACTCGCCGCTGGCGTTTGGCATGCTTTCCGGCAAGTACCTCGGCGAGAGCTGGCCGGAGAAGGGCCGGCTCACCCTGTTTGAGCGGTTCAAGCGTTACAGCAACAGCCGCGGTATGGCCGCAACCCGGGCCTATGTGGAGCTGGCCCAGGAGCATGGGCTGTCACCGGTGGAGCTGGCGTTGGCCTTCGTCAACAGTCGCAGTTTTGTCACCAGCAACATCGTGGGCGCTACCACCATGGCGCAGCTGCGGGAAAACATTGGTTCTGCATCCATCACCCTTGATCAGCAAGTGCTCGACGCCATCGAGGCGTTGCACACGGAGTTCACCTATCCCTGCCCATAATCGGCGGCCCGGTCCCGTTAAATGCCGGGGCCGGTGCTGTTTGTTACACGTTGAAATATCCTGGATTATTTTTTGACGAAAACGGGGCTGTTCGCTGACAAAACAGTGGCGTATTTGTGTGCAATTTCACATCTTTCCGGCGTTTAATCATTAGACTTTAGACTTAGGTGTCTTTACAATCCTTCCAGTTTCCAGGTCGTTGAAGTGTCATGATTATTCGTATCTTTGTCGCATTACTAGCCCTTAATCTTGTCGCCTTCGTTGTCCGCGCTGAGGCTGCTGAGCGCGTGTTCGACGAGTTTGGCGAAACCGTCACCGTGGAGGACGTTTATGAGCTCCAGGAACGTATGTCCGGTGATTTTGACGATGGCCCGGTCGAGGCTGTCAGTGAGATTGGCTCCCGACTGTTGACGTTGACCCTGACCCGCTCTGACCAGGGCGGCAAGCGCTACGCGTCCGAGCCGGCCCAGCCTGACCATGGCATCGCGCTGCTGAATGAAGGTGCCTGCCTGAACCTGAAATGGAATTTCTGATCCTCTTCGGGTCCCATTTGTTCTTCTCTTCCTCGCATTACTAATCTCTCTGCCGCAAACCTGATCTGGCGCATTGCCAGCGTTCGGGTGTCGTGTGATCATCGCCCGTAACAACAGCCGGATTGATCCATAAGGAGCTTGGTAATGGCAACGGATACTGGTCGACGTTCAGACGATGTAGAGGCTTGTGTTGATGCAGTGATTGACCGGGTGGGCAAGACCATCACGCTCGGCCTGCCCCTGGGGCTTGGCAAGCCCATCCGATTCGTTAACGCCCTGTACCAGCGCGCCAAGGTTGATCCTGAAATCCAGCTGCACATCGTTACCGCCCTGTCGCTTTTGGCGCCCAGGGGTGGCTCGTCACTGGAAAAACGATTCCTGACCCCCTTTACCGACCGGCTCTACGGTCGGATTCCGGAACTGGCTTACGCCAGGGACGTCTCCGGCAATCGCCTGCCCGATAACGTGCAGGTCTCCGAGTTTTTCTTTAAAGCCGGCAACTACCTCAACAATAAATCGCAACAGCGGCATTACGTCTGCAGCAATTACACCCACGCGGTTCGGGATCTGATGGCGCAGGGTGTCAATGTGGTGGCCCAGATGGTCGCTCCGGGTGAACTCGCAGATTGCGAGGGCCTGGTCAGCCTGAGCTGTAATCCGGATCTGACCCTCGACCTGATCCCGGAGCTGCGAGCCCGGGAAGCGCAGGGCATGCCGGTGGCGCTGGTGGCGGAAATGAATCGAAACCTGCCCTGGATGGATCGCCATGGCGCCGTGGAAGAGTCTGCGTTTGATGTGGTGTTTGAGCAGCCCTCCACCGATTACCCGTTGTTCTCGGCGCCGGAGATGGCCATCAGCCCGGAAGACCACCTGATTGGTTTTTACGCCAGCGCCCTGCTGAAAGACGGCGGCACCCTGCAGGTGGGCATCGGTTCCCTGGGGGCAGCCCTGGTGCACAGTGCCATCCTTCGGCACCAGGACAACGAGCATTGGCGTGCGATGTACGATCACCTGAGAATTGTCGAGCGTTTTCCCGTGGCCGCGACCGATGGTGGCACCGGCCCGTTCGATCAGGGGCTGTATGGCTGTAGCGAGATGATGGTGGATGGTTTCCTGTACCTGATGCAGGCCGGCATTCTCAAGCGTGAGGTCTTCGACCATGCCGATTTGCAGGCCCTGATCAATCGGGGTGAGCTGAGTGAGCAGGTGACAATGGCGTCCCTGGATGTGCTCCGTCGCGAACAGCTGATTGATTCGCCCATGCGGGCCCGTGATGTGGCCTGGCTGGTTCGGTTGGGTATCCTTCGGGACACCGTGGAATTCCGGGGCGGCCGTTTGCTTATAGGCTCCCAGTCGGTCGATGGAAACCTGGACGACCCCCAGGCCCGGGAGGCCATTGAATCGCTGGTGCTCGGATCGCGGCTGAAGGGTGGTGTTACGATGCACGGCGGCTTCTACGTGGGCCCCGAGAGTTTTTACCGGGCGTTGCGGGACCTGAGTGACGAGCGCCGGGACCAGATCTGCATGACCAGCGTGAACTTCATCAATCACCTGTACGATCATCGCTTTGGCAACCAGCGCTTGAAGGTGGCGCAACGGCTCCACAGCCGGTTCGTCAATTCCACCATGATGTATACCCTGGGCGGTGCCGCGGTTTCGGACGGGCTGGCGGATGGGCGCGTGGTCAGCGGCGTGGGCGGCCAGTACAACTTTGTCGCCATGGCCCACGAGCTGCCTGGAGCCCGGTCCATCGTTACCCTGCGGGCAACTCGCCAGTCCGGTGGAAAGGCCGTCTCCAACATTGTCTTCAATTACGCCCACTGCACCATTCCCCGGCATCTGCGGGACATTGTTATTACCGAGTACGGTATCGCCGATCTGCGGGGCCAGTCCGACGAGCAGGTTTATCTGCGTCTGATCCGCATTGCCGATTCCCGTTTCCAGCCCGGCTTGCTGAAGCAGGCGCAAAAGGCCGGTAAGGTGGCCGCAGACTTCCGCCTGCCGGCGGACTGGTGTGACAACACGCCGGAAGCTGTTCGGGCAGCCATTGCGGCCGGGGGCGATGCGGATGTGTTTCCGGCGTTCCCGTTCGGCCGGGACTTTACTGACGAGGAACTGACGTTAGGGAAAGCCCTTAAGACCCTGAAAGCCGCAACGGCAACCCGTCGTGGTAAACTGTGGACACTTCTGCAGGCTGTCAGAGCCCGGGATCACGACAACCGCTTTGCGTCATTGCTCGAACGCATGGGGCTGGCGCAGCCATCGGGGCTGCGGGCAAAGCTGGATCAGCGCCTGGTGATTTACGGTCTGCAACTGAATGACACACCAACCGACACAGGAAACCCAGAAGCCTGATGGATGTCTCACAAACCAAACCTGACGTTTTCACCGTTCACTACGTGCTGAAAAACAAGATCGGCGAGCTTGTCGATACTTCAGAAGGCAGCGAGCCGCTGCACTTTATTTATGGCAGCCCGGACATCATCGAGGGTATTCAGAAAGCGGTGAAGGATCGCAACGTCGGTGATTGCCTGGAAGTCACGGTGCCGCCGGCGATGGCCTACGGTGAGCATAACCCGGAGCTGATCCGCAAGGTGCCCCGTTCGCTGTTTGAGGGGGTGGAGGATCTCCAGATCGGCATGAAGTTTCAGACCAATACCGGTGATGAGGCGCAGATCGTTCAAGTCGTCTCTATTGACGGCAACCTGGTCAAGGTTGATGCCAACCATCCGCTGGCTGGTTTCACCCTGTACTTCGATCTCGAGATCGTGGGCCGCCGGGAAGCTACCGAGGATGAGATGGCCCAGGGCCGCCCGCTGTTCTAATGGTGTTGTTCCCGGCGCGATCCAGAGCTCCGGCCTGAATATGGGCCAGGCCGGCCTGGACAGTGTTTTGGAGCTGGAGCGCCAATTGCGATGAGGTCAGCTCGGGCTTGACCCGAATCGCCGGGTGGAACACAACATCGACCTGAGTCGGCGGCTGTTTCAGCAGCGTCACCAGGTGGCTGTGGAAGGCGTCGTCGCCCACGAACGGAGTCAAATGGTCCGGGCGTCCCGCGCGGCGATAGCTGATGGTCACTGGCTGAATCGGCGCCTCACAGTCGGTGGCGGCGCCGAGCAGCAGACCGTGAAAGGGAAGCACTGTTAAGCCGAAACCGGTGGTGCCTTCCGGAAACACCAGTACCGACTCCCCCGCCTGCAGTTTTCGCGTAATCGAAGCCCGTACCCGTCTGGCCCGCCCACCCCCGCGTTTGATAAACAGGGTGCCGGCCTGTTGCGCCAGCCAGCCAATGATCGGCCAGTCGCTTACTTCCGCTTTGGACAGGAACAGGATCGGGGTCAAACTGCCCAGAATCGGGATATCGGACCAGCTGATGTGGTTGCTCACGTACAGGACGTTGCGTTCGGGCGGAGCGCCGTGAACCCGAATTTCAAACCCGAGACACCTGCACGAACACTGGAAGCATCGACGCGCCCAGGGCGTTCGATCAATTTGCCGGCGGGTCAGCAGGTCGAACGCCAGGAGGCTGGATGCCAGCAGCATGGTCGCGGCCAGGAATAGGCAAAAGGCGGTCAGCCGAAAGGTGAGTCTGAGCCATGCCATGGAAGGTCTCCTGTTTTTTCCGTCTCACTGGCAGTCTGCAAGCTCCGTTAAGAGGCCTTGCCCAGGAAGTGGCGACTGTAGCGAGCGGCCAGATTGTTCACTTCCAGTAAGACCAGCAAATCGGCGCACCGGAACTCCGGATCCCAGCAGGGCTCGCCGCAGACCTTGGCGCCAAGTCTCATGTAGGCCTTGATCAGCGGTGGAATCATGACCGGCCGGGCGTCATCAACGCCATGGGTCAGGTGCGGCAGTTTTCGGCGCGGAAACACCCGATACTCGTCGTCTGCCAGGTATTCGTGTTGCAGTTGACGGGCGATCCGCCAGGCTTTCAGGCCGCCATCGGCCATGCTGATGCTGGCACAACCGATCACATGGTCAACGTTGCGGGCCGTCAGGTAGTCGGCCACGGCAGACCAAAGCAAGCCTATGGTCGCGCCATTGCGGTAGTCCGGGTGCACGCAGGTGCGACCCAGTTCGGCGACGGTGCCCGGCAACTGGTTCAGCGCCGACAGATCAAATTCGCCGGTGGAATAGAAGCCGCCGACCAGTTCGGCGTCGGCCTGGTGCAGGATGCGGGTAGTAGCGACGAGCTCACCACTGTCACCGTCCGTGACGATCAGATGGTCGCAGACGGCGTCGACGGAGTCGCGATCCAGTCCGGGCACCTCGGCACCCAGGTCGCTGCCGTATTCGTCCGAAAATACCTGGTAGCGCAGACGCTGCGCGACTTCAATCAAATCGGGGCAGCGGGTGATGGCGCTGGTCAGGCGACGGGCGCGTCGACGTGTTTTCGCGGGCTGTGCAGTCATGGCATGGTCTCTTTTATGTCCATTTCCCGACAAGCCTAGGAAGCCGGTGTGACACACCCATGACCCGGGAATGACGTCTGTATGACAGATCGCGATTAGCGGATGCAGGCGAGGCGCTTTGTCACGGGCTGTAACAGAGTCCTGGTTCCATGTATATTTCTGAATAGCATGTATAATTGCTGTTACCGGAGGTTGTCTGTATTGTCGGGCAAACGGTACGACTCACAATCGGAAAAACACAATCAGAGATGGATGGCGTGGAACAGACAAACGAAAGTTGGCGAATTCTCATTGTTGAGGACGACGAGCGACTGGCCGAGCTGACCCGTGAGTATCTGGAGAGTAACGGTCTGCAAGTCTCGCTCGAAACCCACGGTGGTGCGGCAGTAGAGCGCATCCGTAACGAGCAGCCGGATCTGGTGGTATTGGATCTGATGTTGCCGGGCGAGGATGGTTTGTCGATCTGCCGTCGTGTGCGCCCGTTCTATTCCGGCCCCATCATCATGCTGACAGCCCGCACCGATGATCTGGATCAGGTCCTTGGCCTGGAAATGGGTGCGGACGATTACATCGGCAAACCGGCTAAGCCGCGGGTGCTTTTGGCCCGTATACGCGCCATGTTGCGCCGGGTGACGGAAGCCGGACAGGCGGCAAGTGATGAAGCCAATGGCGAAGAGCCGGTTCGTTTGCAGTTCAACGATCTTGTGGTGGATCGGTCCATGCGCGAAGCTTGGCTGAGCGATGCCAGTATCGACCTGACCAGTGCGGAATTCGATCTGCTCTGGTTGTTGGCGAGCAACGCCGGACGGGTGCTGAGCCGCGAGGAAATCTTTACCGCCTTGCGTGGCATCGAATACGACGGTCAGGATCGCTCCATTGATGTTCGGGTCTCCCGTATCCGGCCAAAGATTGGCGACGACCCCATCCATCCCCGTCGAATCAAGACCGTCCGCAGTAAAGGCTACCTGTTCGTAAAGGAAGCCTGACGATTCAGTCTCTGGAGCCGGTGCGACCTCTATGAAAGGCATCGGCGTTCCGTACCAGGGTTCATGACATGCCCCTGATGTTCTTTCTCAAGCTTTATGCTCGCTTTGCCGGTCTGGTGATGCTGGTTCTGGTTGTCTGTGTCGCTCTCTTCGTGGGCGTCAATTCGGTCAGATCGCAATTTTGGCACGAGCGTTTCCCCGAGCCACTGATGCGCTGGCTCCAGTCCGACCCCGATGCAGCTGAACGCTATCACTGGCTCGGTGCCCTCTACGACTTTGAAGTAACTTCCCCCGACGAGCTGGCGCTGTCTCCGGTAACGCTGGAGCGCCTCAGCTACGATCAGATTGTCTCCCTGGCCAGTCCTGCTGGTTACCGTGTGCTTGCTGCCGGTCCTGACGGCCGGGTGTTGCAGATGAAGTTTGACGATCCCTACCAGGAAGTGGCCGAAGCCGTCTCCCTGATCGTTCGCTGGCATCTGCGGGCGACCGGCCCGGACGAGCGGGTCAACATGGCCACCCAGCTTGCCGAGGCGCTCAATGTCGAGGTGGGGCCGGTGAACGATGTCGGCCTGCTGCCATCCGATGAGGTGCTTGAACAGGTGGCCAGCGATGGCCTGGTGTTTTACCAGCAGGGTCCGATCGGTAGGGGGCATGTGCTGTTTCAGCTCGATGATGGCGAGCTGTTCAGGGTTGCCATGCCGCCTCCGTTCACGCCCTGGGCCTGGCCGGTGATTCTGCTGCTGGTAGCGGTGGTCGGCGGAGTGCTCGCGGTCGCGGTTTTCCTTGGCGTGCGTGCCGTCGACAGCAACCTGCGGAAGGTTGAGTCGGTGGCTATTCGCATTGCCCGGGGCGAGATGGGCGCTCGGGTGGAAACCGGTTCTGGAACCCTGGTTGCCCGCCTTGGTGGCTCCTTTAATGGCATGGCGGAGCACATTCAGCGTCTGGTCAATGTGCAGCGTGAAATGATTCACGCGGTCTCCCATGAGCTGCGCACGCCGGTCGCCCGCATCCGGTTCGGCGTACAGATGATTGAGGACTGCCAGGATGCAGGGCGGCTGCAGAAGCAGCTCGATGGCATCGATGGCGATATTCAGGAACTGGATGAGCTGATTGATGAAATTCTGACCTACGCCCGGCTGGAGCAGGGCGGGCCGGTGTTCTCGTTGCAGGAAGCATCAGTCACCGACCTGGTTCGGCAAGTGGTGTCGGAACAGCAGCTGATTCGACCGGCCCTGAAAATTGAGGCCGATATTGATCCGGGCTCAGAGCAGTGGGCCCTGTCCGATGTCGAGCCGCGTTACATTCACCGGGCCATTCAGAATCTCGTTGGTAACGCCGGTCGATATGCTGCTGGCCGGGTACTGGTGCGCTGCCAGATCGACGAGGACAACTGCCGGATTGACGTTGAAGATGACGGCTCCGGGGTTCCCGAGGACGATTGGGAAAAAGTGTTTACCGCTTTTGCGCGGCTTGATGACAGCCGAACCCGTACTTCTGGCGGATATGGCCTGGGCTTGTCCATTGTCCGGCGCATCCTGTACTGGCATGGCGGGCAGGCTTTTGTGGGCCGCAGTAACGAGCTGGGTGGGGCGCGCTTCAGCCTGGTATGGCCGCGCAAGAAACCGATCGACCCGATTGTGTGACCCACTGCTCAGAGTCTAACCAGATGTAACAAAGTCGCTACACAACCGCTACGGACGAACCGGACAGCTTAGCTAATACTAAGAGCGTAAGGGATGGCTTTTGAGGTTGTAGTTCTTACGAACTTTCCTTGTTTCATTCGTCATTTGAGGGCCGGTTTTCCGGCCCTTTTTTTATTTCGCCCTCCTTTTTTGCCCCATTCGGTCTCCTTGCTTTTCCACTGCTGTTAGAATCCGGAAAAAACAAACGGAGATCTTTATGACTCGCTACCTGCTTGCCATCGATCAGGGCACTACCAGCTCCCGCGCCATCGTGTTTGATGACACCGGTGCCAGTGTTGCTTCTGACCAACAGGAGTTTCACCAGTATTTCCCCCAGGACGGCTGGGTTGAGCACGACGCGCTTGAGATTTGGGAAAGTACGCTGGCGGTGTGTCGCAGTGCCCTGGAAAGGTCAAATGTGTCGGCTGCAGATCTCTCGGGCATTGGCATCACTAACCAGCGCGAAACCACGGTGATCTGGGAGCGCAGCACTGGCAAGCCCATCTACCACGCTATTGTCTGGCAGGATCGACGCACCGCATCGGTGTGCACAAAGCTCAAGACTGATGGCCATGAGGATGCGGTGGTGGAGAGCACCGGTCTGCTGATCGATCCCTATTTTTCGGCCACGAAGATCGCTTGGATTCTCGATAACGTCGAGGGCGCGCGGGCACGGGCCGAGACCGGTGAGCTGGCCTTCGGCACCATAGACAGCTGGTTGCTATGGAATTTGACCGGTGGCGAGTCCCACTGCACGGATGCGACCAATGCTTCGCGTACTGCGTTGTTCAACATTCACGAACAGAACTGGGACGACAAGCTGCTGGAGCTGTTCCGGGTGCCCCGGGCGTTACTGCCCGAGGTGCTGGATAGCGCCGCAGATTATGGCACCGCCCAGGCGGAATGGCTGGGGGCGCCGGTTGCCATTGCCGGCGTTGCCGGTGACCAGCACGCGGCCTTGATTGGGCAGGCGTGTTTTGAGCCGGGGATGGCGAAGAGCACTTACGGCACCGGCTGTTTCCTGATGCTGAACACTGGCGATAAGGCGCTGCGCTCGGAAAACCGGCTGCTAACCACCATGGCCTACCGCCTTAATGGCAAGCCCTGCTATGCCATGGAGGGCAGCATCTTTGTGGCCGGCGCTGCCATGCAGTGGCTGAGGGATGGCCTGAAGCTGATCAAACACGCCAGTGAATCTACGGCGCATGCGGAGTCAGTCGGTGTTGAGAATCCGGTGTACCTGGTGCCCGCGTTCACCGGTCTGGGCGCACCGCACTGGGATCCGCATGCCCGAGGCGCGATCATGGGGCTGACCCGGGATACGGGAATAGCCGAAATTGTGACGGCCGGTCTTCAGTCCGTGTGTTACCAGACCAAGGACTTGATTCGGGCCATCCAGAACGACGGCGCCCACCTGAAAACCCTGCGGGTGGATGGCGGCATGGTGGTCAACGACTGGGTGATGCAGTTCCTCGCCGATATCCTCGATGTCACCGTGGACCGCCCAAAAATCACCGAGACAACGGCTCTGGGGGCGGCCTATCTGGCAGGCCTGCAAACGGGGGTCTACTCCAGTCTTGAGGAAATTGCCAAACTCTGGGAATGCGAGTACCGATTCGAGCCGCGCATGGGGCCCTCCCTGCGGGAGTCCCTGTACGCTGGCTGGATCGATGCTGTTGAGCGTGTCTGCAACGACTGATTGCGGTCAGGCGTTGCGCTCAAACGCAATCAGGTGATCGGCTTCGACGCGCACCGGCACGTGCTCGCCCAGGTGAAAGTCAAGGTGGCTTCGAAACAGCGCCTCGAACTCGGTGTCCTCGGAACATCGGAAACGGTAGAGCGTTGAAGTGCCGGCAAAGGTTTTTTCAATCACTTTGGGGCGAAGCTCGGAGTCGGCATCGTAGACGATGTCGTCGGGGCGGATGAGAACATCCACCAGGGTTCCGGCTGACCAGTTGTAGGCCCGGTTGCCGTGGATCACGCCCAGCTCGGATTCGATGGTATCCGGCCCCAGGGTCTTCCCGGGGACGAAACCGCCCTGGCCAACGAAGCCGGCAACGAAGCGGTTCGAGGGTTCGTGGTACAGGTTGTAGGGAACGTCCCATTGCTGAATTTGACCGTCGCGAAGCACCGCAACCTGATCGCACATGGCAAAGGCTTCCTGCTGGTCGTGGGTGACCAGGATGGCGCTGATGCCGAGAGTCTTCAGTATGTCCCGCACGTCGAGGCTTAACCGGCGACGCAGGTCTGCGTCCAGGTTGGAGAAGGGCTCGTCCAGCAGGATCAGAGTTGGTTCCGGGGCCAGGGCGCGGGCCAGGGCGACGCGCTGTTGCTGGCCACCCGACAATTCGTGCGGGTAGTTGTTGGCCAGGTCCTGCAGGTGTACCACCTCGAGCAGTTCCGCCACTTTCTGATGCTTTTCGGCCTTGGACATGTTGCGCAGGCCGAAGCCGACGTTGTCGGCAATGGTCAGGTGCGGGAACAGGGCGTAGTCCTGGAACACCATACCCACCCGGCGTTTCTCCGGCGCCAGCGTCCGGCCGGGCAGGCTGATGGCCTGGGAGAGCAGGCTGATCTCGCCGCTGTTTAGGGGCAGAAAGCCGGCCAGGGCCCGCAAGATGGTGCTCTTGCCGCAGCCGCTGGGCCCTAGCAAGCAGCCGATGTCGCCATGGCTGAGTGCAAAGCTGACGTCTCGGACCACGGAGTCGCCCCCGTAACCGCAGGACAGGTTGTTCACCTCGAGCAACCAGCCGTCCGGGGAATGGGTGGGAGTATGCATGGGATTAGTCCAGCTGATTGAGGATGAGGAACTCCAGCAACGCTTTTTGCGCGTGCAGCCGGTTCTCGGCCTCGTGCCAAACCACTGAACTGGGGTGTTCCATCATGTCAGCCGAAATTTCCTCGCCACGGTGGGCCGGCAGGCAATGCATGAACAGGGCGTCCTTGTCGGCCACCTGCATCAGCGCGGGGCTGATTTGATAGCTGCGGAAGGCTTGCTCGCGGACCTTCTGCTCTTCTTCCTGGCCCATGGACGCCCAGACATCGGTGACCAAAAGATTGGCCTTGCGCGCCGCTTCAGCCGGATCCCGGAATACAGTTACCCGGTCGCCATGGGCTTTCAGCAGCTCGGCATCAGGCTCGTAGCCTTCCGGGCAGGCAACATTAAGATGGAAATCGAACTGCGCCGCCGCATTGACGTAGGAGTGGCACATGTTGTTGCCGTCACCAATCCAGGCCACGGTGGCACCTCGAATGCTGCCACGGTGTTCCCGGTAGGTTTGCATGTCGGCAAGCAGCTGGCACGGGTGGAAATCATCAGTCAGGGCGTTGATGACCGGTGCCCGGGAAGCGGCAGCGAAGCGTTCGACCGTGTCATGGGCAAAGGTACGGATCATCACCGCATCGACCATGCTGGAGATGACAATGGCGGAGTCTTCAATCGGTTCTCCGCGCCCCAATTGGGTGTCGCGCGGTGACAGGAACATTGCCGAGCCGCCCAGCTGCGCCATCCCGGCTTCGAACGACACCCGGGTCCGGGTCGAGGATTTCTCGAAGATCATCGCCAGGACGCGATTCTTGAGAGTGTCCCTTACCTTGCCTTGATGCCACTCATTCCGGAGTTTGGAGGCATGATCCACCAGACTTTCAAGCTCAGTGGTGGTCATGTCATTCAGTGTCAGAAAGTGTCGTGCCGCCATGCATTGGCCCTTATGTCAACGAAGCCCGGCATCACCGGAGTTGGCGAATACGCTGCCTGAAAAATGGGCCAACAAGTCTAGCCCTTCGTAGCAGGGATGACAACGCTATGGCGCCCGGCTGAGGCGGCCAGCACGCTGCCGTGTTTGGTGCGGTCTCCGCTGGACGTGTACAATAGACGCCAAGTCCGTTGCCCATTGGCAATTCCGTTTCCGATCAGAGGTGAATGTTCATGGACATTAACGAAACCATCAAGAGCCAACTCGGCGATAACCCGGTCATCCTGTACATGAAAGGCAGCCCCCAGGCTCCCCAGTGCGGATTTTCCGCCAAGACGGTTCAAGCTCTGATGGCCTGTGGCGAGCGCTTCGCATTTGTAAATATCCTGGACAACCAGGAACTCCGCGAAGCCCTGAAGGTCTACTCCAGCTGGCCAACCTATCCCCAGCTGTACATCAACGGTGAATTGGTAGGCGGCTGCGACATCGTCCTCGAAATGTCCGAGAGCGGTGAACTGGCCAAGATGGTCAAGGACGCTGCCAAGCAGGCCGAAGCCTGATTTGAGCGCTTCAGAACCGGTTCGGGGAGAACACCAGTTCAATCTCGAACCGGCTCTGGCCGCCGACCGGAGGCTCCGGATAGGGGCTGGCGGCCAATGATGCGCGGTAGGCCGCATTGTCAATTCGTGTAAGACCCGTCGATTTCAGTACTCTCGCCCGTGTCAGGGCTCCATTGGCCAGCAGCTGGAGTTCAATCTCCATCGCCACCCGTTCCGACAGTTGGGCGATCGCTGGCACTCGCAATTTCTCCAACTCGTGACCAAGGTGGACTGCCAATTTGATGAGGTAGGGATCCTGCTCGTCCGGCGATTCGGTAATCCGGGTGGCAGTTGCGACCGGTTGTGGCTCCGCCAGGGGGGCTTGCTCGCCGGCTCGGGCGGGGGTGCTGGCGGCCGATGCTGACGAGGATGCAGTAGTCATGGCCACCGGTGTATTGGGCGCATTGGTGGCCGAGGGGTTGGCGCTGCTACTGATGGTGGAGACACTGGAGGTAGGGATAACGGGTTCAATCCGTGATCCTCTGGTCTGGGTCTGGGTCTGGGTCTGGGTCTGGGTCTGGGTCTGGAGCGGGGGGGCTTCAAATCTGGGGTTTCGGCTACTGGCCGGTCCCGTCGCGGCGGAACGTTCCGGGCGGGTTACTGTGCCGGGGGCAACCAACTCAACGCTGACGCGATGGCGAGCATCGTCGGGCTCCTGAAACGGTGACGGAAACCCAGAGAGTAGCAGCGTGTGGGCCAGAAAGGCCGCCGACATCGCCAGAGCTATGCGATAGCCGGCCGGCAGGCTGTACTTGGGCCCTTCTGTTTGCTGCATCAGACTCAGGCTGTCTTACTCCGCAGGCTGCCGACTACCGCGTCCAGGGCCCGGTCGATCAGGGCGCCCTGTTCAAGCAGGGTCAGGCGGCCCCGGCGCATTTCGTGCGCCAGCTCAATCCGGTTCTTTTCGATGACCTTCAGGCCCATGCGGTTAACGAACACGAAGCAGTCCGCCTCTTCGATGATCGCCGACAGCTTGCAGCGGAAGCTGGCACCATTCACCAGGCGGAATTCCACCCAGTTGCCAACCTCGATGGTGTCGATCTGGGCCACGTATTCCGAAATCGCTGCGTCTTCCAGCTCCTGCTGGCGCTCCACCGCGGTCTGGTGCAGCGTGGCAATGTCTTGCTCGGGCTCGGTTGGGGAGTCCTGTCGTGCTTCGATAGCCGCGTTGGTCCGGAAGGCTTCGGCCAGCTCGTGCTTGAGGTGGCCGATCATTACATCCAGTTTCGATGAGTTGTAGGAGACCTCTTCCAGTCCGGCGCGAAGCGTCTTGAGAAGGCTGGGAACCACCCGTACCCACTGATCCCGTTCGTCGTCTTCCTGGTGCGGGTGCAGGCACCAGATCAGGTCGTCGACGACACGCACAGATTCGTTCCAGCGATGCTCTACGTCGTCCCGCAGGTAGGCAAGGAACATTACGCGGCTCCAGCCGTTCATCAGGATATCGTGGATGGTTTCGGGCAGTTTGTAACGGGAGACTTTCTGCTTCAGTAGGTTGTCGACAGTCTCCTGCGCCCGCTGAGACTTGATGCGGCCACGTTCGGATTCCCGGGTTCGCTGCTCGACGAGGGAGGACTTCCGGTTCTCTTTCTCGAGAAACTGGTCAAATTCTTGGTTCAGGGTTTCGAACAGGGTCACGTCTCCGGTGAATTCGTTGAGAATCCGCTGAACAATGTTGTGGATCTGGTTGTACAGCTTGTCTTTCGCTTTTTCATCGCTGGAGCTCCAGCCAATGCCTGCGCGGGCCATGGAGTTGAGCAGGCGCCGAGCCGGGTGGTTGGCCTGGCTGAAAAAGGTCTTGTCCCGGATCACCACTTTCAGAATGGGGATCTGCAATCGGCTGATCAGCACCTGTACTGGCGCAGACAGGTTGTAATCGTCCAGGATGAACTCGAACAGCATGGACACCAGGTTGATGAGGTCTTCATCGAACTCGTCCAGGGCTGGCTTCCGGCCATCGCCGGCATCGGCCTGGGATAGAATCTGCTGGACCACGTAGCGGAGATCGATGGTGATTGGCTCGCCATCGCTGAGGTTGCCGCTGATCGGACGGGTATCCGGCAGGGGTAGGGCGTTCAGCAGATCTGCCAGCTCCGAATCGCCAACCAGGCGGATGCCCGGATCGGAGGCGCGAGGCGGCATGCCGGCATTGGCCCGCTGCAGGGCCAGCATCTGACGAATTTGTTCGAATACCGCACTGTTGCTTGCGGCCTCGGCGCTGGTTTGCTCCGTTGCCTCCGGCGCCGTAGGCGGTGCATCTTTGGCGGATTCGGCGGTGTGTTGCTTGCCCGCCTTGCCGTGGTAGCGGAAATTTGGGATCACGCCGGCCTGAATCAGAATCCGGTTGGCCTCGTCCAGCAGCATGCCCAGGTTGGATACCACGTAGCGATCAAACTGCTTGAGCAGGATGAGACGCTCACGGATCTGGATTTCCAGGGCTTCAATGGCTTCGGTGAAGGCGCTGCAGAGATGCTCGGGAGCCATTGGGTTGACGGGGGATTCTTCGGTCGCTTCGGGGTAGACCTGGCCGAATCGGGTCTGCAATTGCAGCAGCGGGCCCTGGAAATGGGCCTTGGCCTTCGTGATCATGGCATTCAGGGCGACCTGTTCTTCCAGGTCCTCATCGCCGACCAGTGACAGGCTCTCGGAGCTGGCCTGTTTGCTCAGGATCTCTTCCTGACTGTTGCCGGTGTGCGGAGGCTTCGAAAAGAAGTGGGCGACGGCGCTCTGGAAATGGCGCTCAACGCCTTTGCGCTTGATTCGGATCTCGCGCATGGCCTCAAAGTAGCGATTCTGTTCGTTGTTGCTGCGCGCATTGTTGGCGAGCTCGAACAGTGAATCGTCGACGGCATCGAATGCGCCCTGCATCAGGTCGCCCAGCCCGGCGACCACCGTGTCACGGATGCGGGTAACCTCCGCGGGGACCGGTTTGTTGTTGCCCGCTTCCCTGTGCTCGCGAAGGTAATGTATGCCGGACTGCTTGTTCATGGCAGACTCCTTTTACGCCTCAACCGGATACATGACCGAGCAAAAGTCCTGATTTTTAATTATTGGTCAAATTTACCGCATTTTCAGCAAAGTTAACATGACTAAAGCCAGACCTGCGACCGACGTCAAAAAACGGTGCATGTGTCAGGCGCTGTATTCGGTATTACTGGCCCAGTTCTCCGCACCGCCAGTGAGAGCCTGGGGAGCATCGGGTTGAGGGGCTCTGGGATGGGGCAGCCACCCAACGCTTGGCGATGGGTCCAGAGGCATGCTCCTTAAGATTACTTATCTGTCACCAACCTAAGTGTTGGTGGCTAATCGATAAGGGTCAAGAAAGTGGTTAATATTTGATCTTTCTAAAGTCTGGTTCTTCATAACCCAGGGATCTATAGGGAGTTCGGCGATTACTTCGTCACTGAGCGTTTACGGCGTTTGCGCGGGTGGACGATGGCGGCCTTGACCACGTTGTCTTTGATCTGGAGCACTTCAACGCAGTGCCCTTCGACTTTCAAACACACGTTGGTGTCAGGAATATTCTCCAAAGTCTCGGTGATCAGCCCGTTCAGGGTTTTCGGGCCGTCGATTGGCAGTTTCCAGCCCAATGTCTTGTTGATGGTGCGCACGGCAGCGGTGCCATCGATAATAAAGGTGCCGTCGTCCTGGGGGATGATGTCGGGGCTGGTGGCGGCGTAGTCGGTGGTGAACTCGCCCACGATCTCTTCCAGTATGTCCTCCAGGGTGGCCACGCCGAGCACGTCTCCGTATTCGTCAACGACTACGCCGAACCGGCGCTTGCCTTTCTGGAAATTGATCAGCTGGGTGTTCAATGGCGTGCTTTCGGGCACAAAGTAGGGCTCCTGACACAGCTGCATGATCATGGCCTTGTTGACTTCCTCGTGCAGCAGCAGCTTGGAGACACTGCGCAGGTGCAGTATGCCCTTGATCTCGTTAATGTCACCCGAGAACACCGGCAGGCGGGTGTGCTGACTGCTTCGGAGCTGACGCAGGATCGTGTCGGTGTCGTCTTCCAGGTCGATACCCACCACTTCGTTGCGCGGCACCATGATGTCGTTCACCGTGACCTTTTCCAGATCCAGGATGCTGACCAGCATGTCTTTGTGCTTGGCTGGAATCAAGGCGCCGGCTTCGTTTACGAGGGTGCGCAGTTCTTCCCGGCTGAGATGGTCGGTGGCAGCGTCCTCCGGCGAGATGCCCAGGAGCTTCAGGATTCCGCCGGTGAGCAGATTCACCGCCCAGACGATGGGGTAAAGGATTTTCAGCAGCGGACCAAGGATGTAGCTGGCCGGAAATGCGATTTTTTCGGGAAACAGCGCTGCCAGGGTCTTCGGCGTGACTTCGGCGAAAATCAAAATCACCACGGTCAGCAGGATAGTTGCGATTGCGATGCCGGCGTCGCCCCAGATCTTGATGGCAATGACAGTGGCGATCGATGAGGCAAAGATGTTCACGAAGTTGTTGCCGATCAGGATAACCCCGATCAGCTGGTCGGTTCGCTGAAGCAGCTTCTCGGCCCGGCGCGCGCCCCGGTGGCCGGTTTTGGCCAGGTGTTTGAGGCGATATCGATTCAGGGACATCATGCCGGTTTCCGAGCTCGAGAAGAAACCGGACAACATGATCAGGCCGACGAGGAGGATAAACAGCGCGGTCAGCGATGTTTCGTTCAAGGGGTGTGTCCTTTTGTTACCGACAAGTGGGGAAAATAGGGTGTGGCCAAGGTCGGTGTCAAGTTATGGGGTCCGTGCTCAGGCACCTTTCTGGAACAGCAGTTCCAGGACAAATTTGCTGCCGTAAAACGCCAGCATTAGCAGTGCGCAGCCTGCCAGCGTCCAGCGGCTCGCAGTCAGGCCGCGCCAGCCCCGGGTGTAGCGCCCAATTAGAAGGGCGACGAAAACCAGTAGGGAGAGCATGGAGAATACGGTTTTGTGCGCCAGGTCCTGGGCAAACAGGTCTTGCACAAACAGGGCGCCGGTCGCGATGGCCAGGATCAGCATGACCACGCCTGCCCAGACCATCTCAAACAGCAGCGACTCCATGGTCTGCAGCGGCGGCAGATTGCGCACCAGCAGACTGTTGTAGTTGCGTTTCAGTTGGCGATTCTGGGAGTAGAGCAGGGTTGCCTGGATGGCAGCAAGGGTAAACAGGCTGTAGGCTGTGACCGAAAGTGCGATGTGTGACAACATGCCGTAGCTGTCATCCGAGACCAGTCTCGATGGAGTGTGCGTCACCAGGGCCAGGATGATGGTTAGAATAGCCAGCGGGTAAACGATCAGGAACAGGTTCTGAACCGGTTTTCTAAGGTTCAGGCCCAACAGCATAAGTACGATCAGCCAGGAAATCAGCACTGAGCTTTTAAAGAAGCCAAAGTCGAAGCCGCCGTCGTGATGGATGCTTTGGGCTATGAGCAAACCGTGGCTGATCAATGCGAGCACCCCGATCAGGGTGGTGATGGCGAGATTGCTGGTAATGCGTCCCCTGAAATGCAAAGCCTGCAGCGCGGTGCCGACGCTGTACAGGAAAAGAGCGGTGACCGCGAGAATCAGCGTTCCCATAACTTCCTTATATACCACTGTTATTACAGGAGATCGGTGGTTCGTTTCACCGATTTGACCGGGCTGGTCGTTTCAGGGCGATAGTCTGGTTATAATGTCGCGATTATGCAACTGGAATCAAGGCGCCGAGCCGGCACCTGCACTCCATGCACTCAATTTATCCGGGGTACGGAAGAGCAACATGTTTGAGAACCTCCAAGACCGACTTTCCGGTAGCCTGCGCAAGATTTCCGGTCAGGCGCGGCTAACCGACGACAACATCAAGGATACGCTGCGTGAAGTTCGGATGGCGCTGCTGGAAGCGGATGTCGCCCTGCCGGTCGTCAAGGATTTCGTCGAAGGTGTCCGCAAGCGGGCCATTGGCCAGGAAGTTCAGCGCAGCCTGACGCCTGGCCAGGTGTTCGTGAAGGTGGTCCAGCAGGAGCTGGAGCGCGTCATGGGTGAGGGCAACGAGTCCCTGAACCTGGCCGTGCAGCCGCCGGCGATCATCATGATGGCTGGTTTGCAGGGTGCGGGTAAAACCACCACGGTTGCCAAGCTTTCGCGCTTCCTTAAAGAGCGCCAGAAAAAGTCGGTGCTGGTGGTCAGTGCCGACGTCTACCGCCCTGCGGCTATCCGGCAGCTGGAAACCCTGGC
Source organism: Marinobacter sediminum (assembly GCF_016820575.1). Lineage (GTDB taxonomy): Bacteria > Pseudomonadota > Gammaproteobacteria > Pseudomonadales > Oleiphilaceae > Marinobacter > Marinobacter sediminum. The sequence continues at coordinate 163,949 of NZ_JAEMQH010000003.1, forward strand.
TGGCGAAGTGGGTGTGGAGTTTTTCCCCAGTACTGCCGAGCAGGACCCGGTGGATATTGCAGAGGGTGCGATCGACGCGGCCCGCAAAAAGCACATTGATGTTGTCATCCTCGATACCGCCGGTCGTCTGCACGTAGACGAACAGATGATGGGTGAGATCGGCCGACTGCATAAAGCGGTGAATCCGGTTGAGACCCTGTTTGTCGTTGACGCCATGACCGGCCAGGATGCCGCCAATACCGCGAAGGCGTTCAACGACGCGCTGCCATTGACCGGTGTTGTGCTGACCAAGACCGACGGCGACGCCCGCGGCGGTGCGGCCCTGTCCGTTCGTCACATTACTGGCAAGCCGATCAAGTTCCTGGGTGTGGGGGAGAAATCCGACGCCCTCGAGCCTTTTCATCCGGATCGGGTTGCTTCCCGGATTCTGGGTATGGGCGATGTGCTCTCCCTTATAGAGGAAGCAGAGCGCAAACTGGATCAGAAGAAGGCTCAGAAGCTTACCAAGAAGATCAAAAAGGGTAAGAGTTTCGATCTTGAGGACTTCCGGGACCAGCTTCAGCAGATGAAGAGCATGGGTGGCATCGGTGGTCTGATGGATAAGTTGCCGGGCATGGGGCAAATGGCTCAGATGGCGCAGCAGCAGGTCAATGACAAGTCCATGGGGCAGATGGAGGCCATCATCTGCTCCATGACTCCGAAAGAGCGCCGCTACCCCGATACCATTAATAATTCGCGTAAACGTCGAATCGCATCCGGCTCTGGCACCCAGATCCAGGACATCAATCGTCTGCTCAAGCAGCACAAGCAAATGCAGAAGATGATGAAAAAATTTGGCAAAAAGGGTGGTATGGCGAATATGATGCGCGGACTTGGTGGTATGATGCCGCCCGGCGGCGGTGGAGGTGGAATGCCTCCGTTTGGCCGTATGTAAAAAGCCTTACACCGAAAACGGGGAATCAATGTGTTTCCCTGTTTTCATTGGCGCTTAATTAGCATAGAATAGCGCCCCTTTCGAGTATGGGTCTTCGCGCCAACTGCGTTTTAGTTGGCGTGAATCGTACAAGTTTCGTACAACAGAACAGGATATTGGTTAAATGGTAAGCATCCGTTTGGCTCGTGGTGGCTCTAAGAAGCGCCCGTTCTATCATCTGACAGTTACCGACAGCCGCAAATCTCGCGACGGTCGTTTCATTGAGCGAGTTGGCTTCTTCAACCCGATCGCCCGCGGTCAGGAAGAGCGTCTGCGTGTAGATCGTGAGCGCGTTGAGTTCTGGATGGGCCAAGGCGCCCAGCCAAGCGAGCGCGTTGCCCAGCTGCTGAAAGGCGCTGAGTAAGTACGAATTAAGGCCGGGGTTTATGGCATGACACAGACTTCGCAGGAAACTGTGATCGGCCGGATTACCTCGGTATTTGGGGTCAAGGGGTGGCTAAAAGTTTACTCCTACACTGACCCCAAGGACGGAATCCTGAACTACCGCGACTGGACTTTAGAGCTGGACGGTAGGCGTATTCCGGCCAAGCTTGAGGAAGGTCGCCGCCAAGGGCAGGGAATCGTCGTCAGGCTTAAAGGCATTGATGATCGAGATGTTGCTCTCAAGTACTGCGGTGCAGAGGTCAAAGTCGGCACCCACGAGCTGCCAGAGCTCCCGAAAGGCGAGTTTTACTGGTTTCAGCTTGAAGGTCTTGAGGTATCTACGGTCGACGGTGAGTGCCTGGGAACAGTGCACCACCTGATTGAAACGGGTTCCAACGACGTCCTCGTGGTGCAAGCTTCGGCAAGCTCCATCGATCAGCGCGAGCGTCTGATTCCTTACCTGCCTGAGCAAGTGGTCAGGGGTGTGGATCTGACAGCTGGCCGAATGGTCGTAGACTGGGATCCGGAGTTCTGACGGGTGTGGATTGGCGCGGTCAGTTTATTCCCGGAGATGTTCAGTGCGGTAACTGACGTAGGGATCACGGGCAGAGCAGTTCGGGATGGTCTTCTGACCTTCCAAAGCTGGAATCCCCGTGACTACACCCGCGACCGTCACCGCACCGTGGACGACCGGCCATACGGTGGTGGGCCGGGGATGCTGATGAAAATTCAGCCTCTCCGCGATGCTATCAGTGCGGCACGGGAGTCGGCACCTGGCAAGGCCTGTGTGGTGTATTTGTCACCCCAAGGTGAAACGCTGAATCAGTCCGTTGTTGAGTCACTTGCGGCGGAAGAACGACTGATTCTGGTGGCAGGCCGATACGAGGGTGTGGATGAGCGCCTGATTGCGACGGAAGTCGATCGGGAAGTGTCACTGGGTGATTTTGTACTGTCCGGTGGCGAACTGGCGGCCATGGCTGTCATTGATGCGGTTACACGCCTCATCCCCGGAGCGCTGGGTCATGCGCAGTCGGCAGAGCAGGATTCCTTTGCTGACGGTTTGCTGGATTGTCCGCACTACACTCGGCCCGAAGTTTACGAAGGTCAGGCGGTGCCGGATGTTTTATTGGGCGGTCACCATGATCAGATCCGGCGTTGGCGACTGAAACAGTCGCTGAGGCGAACCCTGGAGCGACGCCCCGACCTGCTGGAGCAGCGGGTGTTTACGGATGAAGAGCGTCAGCTACTGGAAGAGATTTTGAACGAACCGGGTGCCTCTGAATCATCAGGGCATTAAAAGATTGGGTATCAGGAGCATTACGATGAGCGGCAAGAACAACATCATCAGTCAACTTGAAGCAGAACAGATGACCAAGGAAATCCCTGCCTTTGCGCCGGGCGACACCGTGGTCGTACAGGTTCGCGTAACCGAGGGTAACCGTGAGCGTCTGCAGGCGTTCGAGGGTGTTGTCATCGGCAAGCGTAACCGTGGCATGAACTCCTCCTTCACCGTGCGTAAGATTTCTTACGGTGTTGGTGTTGAGCGTACTTTCCAGACCTTCTCCAAGCTGATCGACGGTATCAGTGTGAAGCGTCGTGGTGACGTGCGTCAGGCCAAGCTTTACTACCTGCGCGACCTGTCTGGTAAGGCAGCTCGTATCAAGGAAAAGCTGGGCTGATCAGCCATTCGCTGAGCAGAGCGCTTGTAAAAAAGGCAGCCATTGGCTGCCTTTTTTGTGTCTGTTTGTCTGGCCAGGCATGCTGCTGTCAGAGTGACCGCATGGGGTTTGAGTATTGAGACTCGAAGATGAGGCCATTATTGCCCGTTTTACCGATGCCATCTGGCTGGAGGACGGGTTGGGCGAGAAAACGCGGCAAGCATACCGCAGTGATCTTGTTCGCCTGGCAGACTGGTTGCAGGATCAGCCCGGTCGGCCTTTGCTCACGGCCGTGCGCCGAACCGATCTGCTGGCGTGGATGTCCAGGGGACTGGCTGAGGGTGTAAAGACCTCCACCGCCGCCCGGCGATTGTCTGGCTTGCGGCGCTTTTATCGCTTTCTGTTGCGCGAAGGCGTGATAGCGGAAGATCCGACTCTTCGCATCGACAGTCCAAAGCTGCCGCGCCGGTTGCCGGATTCATTGACCGAAGAGGAAGTCGAGGCATTGCTTTCCGAGCCGGATCCCGAGGTGCCCATTGAGCTGAGGGATCGGGCCATGCTGGAAATATTGTATGGTTGTGGCTTGCGGGTGTCTGAGCTGACCCAGTTGCGGGTGGATCAGGTCAACCTGCGTCAGGGAGTAGTCCGGATAAGCGGTAAGGGCGGCAAAGAGCGTCTGGTGCCGCTGGGCGAGGAAGCGGTCGATTGGTTGCTTCGCTATATGAAAGAGGCGCGCGGGGAGCTGCTAAAAGGACGTTCCTGCGACGCGCTGTTCCCCGGTAACCGGCCAGAGGCGATGACCCGGCAAACCTTCTGGTATCGCATTAAGCACTACGCAAGCCGGGTTGGCATTCGCAAGCATCTTTCCCCTCATACCCTGCGGCATGCCTTCGCAACCCACCTGCTGAATCATGGGGCGGATCTGCGCGTGGTGCAGATGTTGCTCGGGCATTCCGACCTCTCCACCACGCAGATTTACACTCACGTTGCCCGCCAACGTCTGCAGTCGTTGCACCAGTCGCATCACCCCCGTGGCTGAGCCGGTGTTTTTTGGTTAAGGTGTTGGCGTTGAACTTTTGCGGTCGCGCTGTGTCGCAGTATCGTGTTTCCATGGCCTGTCCGGTGCGCCCGGGGCCCAATGTCATCTAACTGGATGTAGGTATGTCTGCCAGAAATTATGTGAAAAATGTGGTTATGGGTGCGGCCCTGGTAGCCGGTGTTTTGGCGGTCGCGCCAAGCACGGCGGGTGAGGTCGAGGATGGAATTGCCAACCGCCTGACCGCTGCCGTGCCAGGCCTGAAGGTGTTGTCCGTTAAGGAGTCCGAGGCGCCTGGTCTGTACGAGGTCCAGAGCAACAACGGCGATACGATCTACACCACCGCAGATGGCCAGTATCTGCTGACCGGGGATCTGCTGAAGATTACCAGTGACGGCATTGCCAATGTGACCGAAGAGGCGCGGGCCAGTGAGCGTGCACAGACCATGGCTGATTTTGGTGACGACGGCGTGATCCGGTTCCCGGCCAAAGGCGAGCAAAAGGCGGAAATTCATGTCTTCACCGACATCGATTGCCCCTACTGCCGGAAGCTGCACGACGAAGTACCTCAGCTCAACGCCTATGGTATTACCGTCAATTACTACGCCTTCCCAAGGTCCGGTCCGGACACCCCTTCCTTTAAAAAGTACGTGTCGGTCTGGTGCGCCGAAGATCAGCAAGCTGCCATGGATGCTGCCAAGGGTGGTCGTTCGGTCGCCTCAGCCAGCTGTGAGAATCCGGTGCTGAAGCAATTCCAGCTGGGCGGTCGTGTTGGCGTGACTGGAACCCCGGCCATCGTGCTGGAAGACGGCAACATGGTTCGCGGTTACGTGCCTGCAGACAACCTCGCTCAGGGCCTGGGCCTGCTCTAACGCCTGTCCGAACATCTGTCATGGCTCCGTTTCGATGCGGGGCCCTTCACGGATTTGATACGGTTCCGGTTCAGGGCTTATTCACGGGCACCTGAATCGGTATACTATCCCCCCAAATTTGCAATTCATCAGCACCCGTTCGGGATCAGAGGTGAGAGTTTGAAAGACGTCAGTGTCGGAATCTGCGGACTGGGTACCGTTGGCGGCGGTACATTCAATGTCTTGACCCGGAATGCCAGGCTCATTGCCGGCAGAGCAGGGTGCAACATCCGTATTGCCCGGATTGCCAGTCGTCGTCCCCGGACCGACATGGATCTGGGCGATGTGCCTTTTTCGACCGATATCTTTGACGTCGTAAATGATCCCGGCGTGGACATCGTGGTTGAGCTCATCGGTGGTTATGATACTGCCAAAGAGCTGGTGATGACTGCCATCAATAACGGCAAGCATGTAGTCACCGCCAACAAGGCCCTGATCGCTGTGCACGGCAACGAAATTTTCGAGGCGGCCCAGAAAGCGGGCGTGGTTGTAGCCTATGAGGCCGGCGTCGCCGGTGGCATTCCGGTCATGAAAGCGATCCGCGAGGGTATGGCGGCCAACCGCATCGACTGGATCGCCGGTATCATCAACGGTACTGGCAACTACATACTGACCGAGATGCGCGCCGGCCGTGAGTTTGCCGAAGTGCTGAAAGAAGCCCAGGACTTGGGTTACGCCGAAGCCGATCCGACCTTTGACGTGGAGGGCATTGATGCCGCCCACAAGCTGACGATCCTGGCCTCGGCCGGTTTTGGTGTGCCACTGCAATTTGAAAAAGGTTTCACCGAGGGCATCTCCCAGATTACGCCCTACGACATTTCCCACGCCGAACTCCTCGGCTATCGCATCAAGCACCTGGGCATTGCCCGTCGCCGCGACGATGGTATCGAGCTGCGGGTGCATCCGACTCTGGTGCCCCAGAGTCACCTGATCGCCCAGGTTGATGGTGTGCTGAACGCCGTGCTGGTGGATGGTGATGCCGTCGGCCAGACCATGTACTACGGCCCGGGTGCCGGTGACGAAGCAACCGCTTCTGCGGTTATCGCCGACATCGTTGACGTGGCACGGGCTGTCGCCAGTGGCAGTCAGCAGCGGGTGCCTTACCTTGGCTTCGAGCCCGAGGCTCTCGAGGAGCTGGATGTGCTGTCCATGGAAGACATCCAGTCCGCGTACTATTTGCGCATTACTGCCCTGGACCGTCCGGGCGTGTTGGCCAAAATTGCCTCGATCCTCAGCGAGCATGGCATCAACATCGAGTCCATCATGCAGAAGGAATCTGAACTGCAGGATGGCCGCATTCCGGTCATCATCCTGACTCATACCGTTCAGGAGCGGCAGATCAATCGCGCCATTGAAGAGCTGGAAGCCCTGACCGACACCGACGGTCATGTGGTTCGCATCCGCGCTGAAAACTTTAACTGACAGGTAGCTCGCACGTGAGATATATCAGTACGCGGGGTGAAGCCCCCGCACTGGGTTTTGAAGACGTTCTACTCACCGGTCTCGCCACCGATGGCGGGCTGTACGTTCCGGAATCCTTGCCCCATTTCAGCCTGGAAGAAATCCGGAGCTGGCGCGGGCTGTCGTACAGTGAGCTTGCGTTCAATGTGATGCATCCGTTTGTCGACGATGCCATTCCGGCCGACGATTTCCGCAAGATGCTCGATGAAACCTACTCGGTGTTCAGCCACCAGGCGGTAGCGCCGCTGGTCCAGCTGGACTCCAACGAGTGGGTGATGGAACTGTTCCGGGGGCCGACTCTGGCGTTCAAGGATTTCGCCCTGCAGTTGCTGGGTCGTTTGCTTGATTACGTACTTGAGAAGCGTAAGCAGCACGTGGTCATCATGGGGGCGACCTCGGGTGACACCGGTTCTGCGGCTATTGAAGGCTGTCGTCGCTGCGAGCACGTGGACATTTTCATCCTGCATCCCCACGAGCGGGTGTCGGAAGTTCAGCGTCGCCAGATGACCACAGTGACCGGTGACAACATCCACAACATCGCCGTGCGTGGCAATTTCGATGACTGTCAGCGCATGGTGAAGGAAAGCTTTGGCAATCAGAGCTTCCTGGGTGGCAAGACCCAATTGGCCGCGGTGAACTCCATCAACTGGGCCCGGATCATGGCCCAGATTGTTTATTACTTCCAGGCGTCCCTGGCTTTGGGTGGTCCGGATCGCAGCATGGCGTTTTCCGTGCCCACCGGGAACTTCGGCGACATCTTCGCCGGCTATCTGGCCAAGAAGATGGGGCTGCCGATCTCCCAGCTGGTGATCGCCACCAACCGCAACGACATCCTGCACCGCTTCATGAGTGGCAACAAGTACGAGCAGCATCAGCTGGAACATACTTTGTCGCCGAGCATGGACATCATGGTGTCCAGTAACTTTGAGCGCCTTCTGTTCGATCTCCATGGCCGTGATGGCCAGGCAGTGAAAACGCTGCTGGAGAATGCTGCCAAGGGACCGGTCAGCATCGAGGACTACCGCTGGAAGCATGCCCGCAAGTTGTTCGACAGCGATGCCGTGGACGATAAAGCGACCTGCGATACCATTCGCGAAATCCAGGAGCAAAACGAGTACCTGCTCGATCCCCACACTGCCATCGGTGTGCGGGCGGCTCGTAACTGCCGGCGCGACAGCTCTGTGCCCATGATCACCCTGGGTACGGCCCATCCGGCGAAATTCCCGGATGCCATTGCCGAATCCGGAGTGTCGGTGAAACCGCAGCTTCCCGCGCACATGGCGGATTTGTTTGAGCGCGAAGAGCGTTACACGGTGCTCGACAACAACATCGCCGGTGTGCAGGAATTTATTACCAAGCACTGGAAGAACGCCTGACTTGGTATGACACCAAAAAAGATCCTGCGTCGCCCCCAGCCGGACACCACGCCGGCCTGGGGGCAAAACCTGCCGCCCTTGCTTCGCCGTCTCTACGCTGCCCGGGGTATCACCTCCGATGAGCAGCTGAGTTACACCCTGAAATCCCTGGCTTCACCGATGGAGTTGCGCGGCATCGACCGTGCCGTCGAGTTGTTAGCCGAGGCCATCGGGCAGCAGCAGCGTGTTCTGGTGCTGGGCGATTTCGACGCCGATGGTGCCACCAGTACGGCTGTCGCCATGCTGGGACTGTCGATGCTGGGGCTGCAGAGCGTCGATTTCCGGGTGCCCAGTCGGTTCGCCGATGGCTATGGTCTGACCCCGGGCATCATCGAACGGCTGCGGGATGAGGGCGAATTGCCAGACCTACTGGTGACCGTGGACAACGGTATTTCGGCCATCGAAGGGGTGAAGGCTGCCCGCGATATGGGCATGAAGGTGATCGTCACCGATCATCACCTGGCGGGAGACACCCTGCCGGAAGCTGATGCCATCGTGAACCCGAACCAGCCTGGCTGTCCGTTTCTGAGCAAGAATGCGGCCGGTGTTGGGGTCATGTTCTATGTCCTCACCGCGCTGCGTAAGCACCTGCGTGAACAGTCGCTGCTGCCGCAACCGGAACCCAACCTCGGGGCGCTGCTCGACCTGGTCGCACTGGGCACCGTCGCGGATGTGGTGCCCCTTGACCATAACAACCGGATTTTTGTTGAACAGGGCTTGCGCCGCATCCGTCAGGGCGAGGCCCGGCCCGGAATTCTGGCGCTGCTGGAGGTTGCTGGAAGGGATCACACAGCGATCAGTTCCACCGATCTTGGTTTTGTGGTTGGCCCGCGATTGAACGCCGCCGGTCGTCTGGATGACATGAGTATCGGCATTGCCTGCCTGCTCGCCGACAGTCCCGATGAGGCTCGCCGGCTGGCTCGTGAGCTGGACACCTTTAACCGGGAACGCCGCACCATCGAAAAGGACATGAAAGCCCAGGCCCAGGATTTGCTGGCTTCGATGTCGCTGGATTTGGAAGGTCTGCCCTGGGGGCTGGCGCTGTTCGATCCGGAATGGCACCAGGGCGTGATTGGTATTCTTGCGGCTCGTATTCGGGAGCAAACCAATCGGCCGACCATCGCCTTTGCCAGCGACGATAACGGCGAAGACATCAAGGGATCGGCCCGTTCCATTCCTGGCTTGCACATCCGCGATGTGCTCGCTGCCGTGGATGCTCGCCATCCAGGCATGCTGAAGAAATACGGCGGTCATGCCATGGCCGCAGGCATGACCCTGGCCCAAAGTGATCTGGACGCCTTTTCCGAAGCCTTCGACAAGGTCGTACGCGACACTCTCGTGGCTGCGGACTTGGAAGCGGCGATCACCACCGATGGCCCGCTGGCGCTCGATGAGCTGCGCCTGGAAACGGCAGTCCTGCTAAAGCGCGCCGGGCCCTGGGGCCAGCATTTCCCGGAGCCGATTTTCGATGGTGAGTTCCGGGTGGTCAGTCAGCGCGTGGTTGGTGAGAATCACCTTAAACTGGTGCTGCAGCCATTTGAGGGTGGCGGTATCATCGATGGCATCGCCTTCAATACCGGACCCGAAGTGCCGGACTACACTCGCACCGGGGCGCGGGTGGTGTATAAGCCGGATGCCAACACTTTTCGCGGGCGCACGAATCTCCAGTTGTTGGTGGACTATCTCGAGCCGCTTGGGTGATCTGATTCTTTAGGTGGCTGGCCGCGAGCCGGGGTGTCTTTTCTTCTGGGAAAAACAACTCGCTGCGCTCAGACATCTTTTTGCCGACAGAAAAGACACCCCGGCCCCCGGCCGACTGAACTCGGGTAAAAGATTCCGAGCCAGACTCCCAAGCCAGCCTCTGCGGAAACCCGCAGGCTGATTTACTGCCGGAAATCCGGTAGAATCCCGCCTCTGTTTTTACTCATCATTTTCTAGAGCGAGTAAGGGTTTCATGGAAATTAATCCCATTGTGACGAAGATTAAAGACCTTCGTGAGCGCACTGAAGCGCTCAGGGGGTATCTTTGACTACGATCAGCGCAATGAACGACTGGTCGAAGTAGAGCGCGAACTGGAACTGCCCACCGTTTGGGACGACCCAGAGCGGGCCCAGGCACTCGGTAAAGAGCGCTCCGATCTTGAGCTGATCGTGAAAACCATCGACAACCTCACCAGTGGTCTGGGCGACGCCGAGAGTCTGCTTGATCTGGCCGCCGAGGAAGAGGATGCCGATACGGTTGCCGAGATCGAAGCCGATCTGGGATCGCTCGACAAGGAGCTGGAAAAGCTGGAATTCCGCCGGATGTTTTCCGGGGAAATGGATTCCAACAACGCCTACCTGGACATCCAGGCCGGCTCCGGCGGCACCGAGGCCCAGGACTGGGGCAACATGCTGCTGCGCATGTATCTGCGCTGGGCTGAGCGTCGCGGCTTCAAGGCCGAGATTGTCGAGCTTCAGGAAGGGGATGTGGCCGGTATCAAGAGTGCCACCATCCACATCCAGGGCGACTACGCCTATGGCTGGCTGCGCACCGAGACCGGTGTTCATCGCCTGGTTCGCAAGTCGCCGTTTGATTCCGGTAACCGTCGTCACACCTCGTTCTCGTCGGTGTTTGTGTCGCCAGAAGTGGACGACAGTTTTGAGATTGAGATCAACCCGTCGGATCTGCGCGTGGATGTTTACCGGGCATCCGGTGCTGGTGGTCAGCACGTTAACCGGACCGAATCTGCGGTCCGTCTGACCCACAATCCGACCGGTATCGTGGTGGCCTGTCAGGCTGGCCGAAGCCAGCATCAGAACAAAGACCAGGCCATGAAACAGCTGAAGGCGAAGCTGTTTGAGCGCGAGATGCAGGAGCGCAACGCGGAGAAACAAAAGGCCGAGGACGCCAAGGCCGACATCGGCTGGGGCAGCCAGATCCGTTCTTATGTGCTGGATGACAGCCGCATCAAGGATCTGCGGACCAAGGTTGAGACCAGCAATACCCAGACGGTACTGGATGGTGATATCGATAAATTTATCGAAGCCAGCCTGAAGATGGCGCTGTAATTATTGGCAGCGCCCAAAGAACCCGGACATTCCCGATTTTAGTGAGCCAACATGACTGATCACACCCAGAATGCACAGCCTGAGGACAACAAGCTGATTACCGAGCGTCGCGCCAAGCTGTCGGAGCTTCGCGAGCAGGGCAATCCCTTCCCCAACGATTTTCGTCGTGATGCCACCGCGGCCGAGCTGCAGGCGACCTACGGTGAGAAAACCAAGGAAGAGCTGGAGTCTATGGGGATCAAGGTGGCCATCGCTGGCCGCATGATGCTGGATCGTAAGGCGTTCAAGGTGGTTCAGGACGCATCTGGTCGTATCCAGATCTACGCGTCGAAAGATGTGCAGAAGGACACCAAGCACTGGGATCTGGGCGATATCATCGGTGTTCGTGGCACCTTGGCGAAATCCGGCCGGGGCGACCTCTACGTCACCATGGACGAATACGTGCTGCTGACCAAGTCCCTGCGTCCGCTGCCGGAGAAGCACAAGGGTCTGACCGATACCGAGGCCCGTTATCGCCACCGGTACGTGGACCTGATGGTCAATGAAGACAGCCGCCGGGTGTTCCACGCCCGCTCGAAAATCATCAGTGCCATGCGCCAGTACTTCACCGACCGTGATTTCATGGAAGTGGAAACCCCGATGCTGCAGGTGATTCCAGGTGGCGCTACCGCCCGTCCGTTCGTGACTCATCACAACGCCCTGGGTATCGACATGTACTTGCGCATCGCGCCGGAGCTGTTCCTCAAGCGTCTGGTTGTCGGTGGCTTTGAGCGGGTCTTCGAGATCAACCGTAACTTCCGGAACGAGGGGCTTTCGACCCGTCACAACCCGGAATTCACCATGGTGGAGTTCTACCAGGCGTACGCCGACTACAACGACCTGATGGACCTCACCGAGGACATGATCCGCACCATCGCCCAGAAAGTCCTGGATACAACCACGGTGGTCAATACCCGGACTCTGTCCGATGGTACTGAGGAGTCGGTGGAGTATGACTTCGGCAAGTCGTTCGAGCGCCTGACCGTCGTTGAAGCCATTCTGCGCTACAACCCGGATGTGAAGGCCGAGCAGTTGGCGGACGAGAACTCAGCCAGGCAGGTGGCCAGGGACCTTGGTATTCACCTGAAAGAAGGCTGGGGCCTGGGCAAGGTTCAGATCGAGATCTTTGAAGCCACTGCCGAGCATCGTCTGATTCAGCCGACCTTCATCACCGAGTACCCGAAAGAAGTGTCGCCGCTGGCTCGTTGCAAGGACAGCAACCCGTTTGTTACCGAACGGTTCGAATTCTTCGTCGGCGGTCGCGAAATCGCCAACGGCTTCTCCGAGTTGAACGATGCCGAAGATCAGGCTGAGCGTTTTCAGGAGCAGGTTGCCGAGAAGGATGCCGGTGACGACGAGGCTATGTTCTACGACGAAGACTACGTCATGGCGTTGGAATACGGCCTGCCGCCGACCGCCGGTGAGGGTATTGGTATCGACCGTCTGGCGATGCTGCTGACCAACAGCCAGTCAATTCGTGACGTCATCCTGTTCCCGGCCATGCGTCCGGAGCACAAGGCGGAAAGCCGCAACGACGAGGGTTGAACCATGCACCCCGTTGAGGTTCTGGCGCATCAGCTCAGGCCTGACCGGGGCTGGTCCGACCATCTCGGCAATGAATTCCGCCAGCCCTATATGAAGGCGCTGGCGGAGTTTCTGGCGGCAGAGGAGCAGGCCGGCACGGCCCTGTTCCCGGCCCGCGATCACTGCTTCAATGCCCTCAACAGCACCCCTCTTGCCAATGTCTCCGTGGTGATACTCGGGCAAGACCCCTATCATGGCCCCGGGCAGGCTCACGGGCTGTGCTTTTCGGTCCGGCCCGAGGTGGCGACGCCACCGTCTCTGGTCAACATCTTCAAGGAAGTTCGGAGCGATCTCGGTATCGAAACACCTGATCACGGTTGTTTGCAGCCGTGGGCCGATCGCGGCGTGCTGTTGCTGAACAGTGTGTTAACCGTGGCGCAGGGCCAGGCTGGCGCCCATCAGGGCAAGGGCTGGGAGGCGTTTACCGACAAGGTGATCGAGACCGTCAATCGTGAGCGTGAAGGGGTGGTGTTTTTGCTTTGGGGCGGTTACGCCCGCAAGAAAGGCCGACACATTGATCGTGATCGACACCTGGTGCTGGAGGGGCCGCATCCTTCGCCGTTGAGTGCTTATCGCGGCTTTTTCGGCTGCCGCCACTTTTCCCGCGCTAATCAATGGCTGCAGCAAAAAGGGCAGCCATCCATCGATTGGACGCTGCCCTCCAAAGCCGAGTTGATCGCTGACTATCAGTTCTAGCGATCAGCCCTGATCGCCAAGTCCAGCAGTTACTGTAGAAGCGCCATCGCGGCTTCCATCTGGGCGTTCAGGTCTTCTTCCTCGCTCATGTCGATGTTCGGATCAAGGCCCATGCGCTCAAATGCGGGGATGTCATTCCAGTCCATTTCCGTCCATGGATGCTCGCTGCCTGCCACCAGTTGCAAATTGGCCACCATAACCAGATCGGCGTAGTCGGTAGCCGGGACCTGGCGCTGGAAGCTGGCGTATTCCAGGGGCACATTCTGCAGCTCGGGCGGGAAATCCCACCGCTTGAGGATGGTCGCGCCCAGACGCGGGTGCAGTTCCTCAATGACGTTGTCGAGCATGATGCTGCTGATCTGGATGTCCTGGTCTTCCACGTAGCGCAGAATTGGCAGTACGCCAATCAGGTGCACCAGCCCCGCCAGTGTCGCCTGGTCGGGTTTGAGCCGGGTGTAGTGCTGAGCCAGCACGTGACAGACGCCAGCCACTTCGGTGCTGGTCTGCCAAGTTGCGCGCAGACGCTTGTCGATCATGTCTGAGGTGGCCTGGAACATCTGTTCCATGGCCAGGCCCATCGCCAGGTTGCTGGTGTAGGCCATACCCAACCGGCTGACCGCCATGTTCAGGTTCTCAATGGCCCGGCTACCCCGGAACAGCGGGCTGTTGCAGACCCGAATGATACGGGCAGACAAGGCGGTGTCATTACTGATGACTTTGACCAGATCGGCAATGCCCGAATCCTCATTCTCCGCGATCTCCCGAACCTGCAGGGCAACTTCCGGCAGCGTGGGCAGCAGCAGTTTGTCATTTTCAATGGCATCAATCAGTTCGGTCTTAATGGTTTCGACGATATTCGACATGGTCAGTAGCAATCCGCTTGTCAGGAATGGGGTCCGGCGGCCAGAAAATGCCAGCGCCCAGGAAAATCAAATAGGTGAGTTACTTTATAGCAAATCAGCCGATATTTTCCTGTCAACTTATGTATCTGTCTGAGGACTTTTTTCCCGCTCGGGTACGGGGTAGGGCAGCGGCAGCAGATCCAGCGCGACGTCGGGGTAACCCTCTACCGTCAGCGGCTTGTCTGCGGCATCGTGTCGAAGCACCGCGAGTAACTCGCTGGTCCCGTTGGCCAGTGCCACGGCATTGACTACGGTGCCAACCGACCGGCCGTCGGCCTGCACGGATGCGCCGGGCTGCGGCGTTTCCGCACAGGCAAGTCGGCAGCGGAACAGGCTTTTCTTCAGCTGACCGAGAAAATGCATCCGCGCGATGACTTCCTGGCCGGTGTAGCAGCCTTTCTTGAAGTGCACACCACCGACGTGTTGCCAGTTCAGCATCTGCGGAACAAAGGCTTCTCGGGTTTGTTCTGTCAGACTGGCAATTCCGGCGGCAATCTCCGACGCTTGCCAGTCAGCTTCGGGATGTTCATCGGCGTCATTGAGTGCCGTCTGACCGGGCCCCGTGTGCCAGAGTTCGAACCGATCGAGGCCATCGGCAGTTGGTTCGACGCGAATCAGGAACCCAGCGTCAACGGCCACTGTATCGCCAGGCTGGTTCAGCTTGCTGAGCCCGTCGCCAGCCAGGGAACTTGCCACCAAGGTGCCGAACAGGCCCACGACACGGCCTTCTTTGACTGTCTCTGCCGAGGTGCCCCGGAACAGCATCAGGTATTTGCGCAGCTGGGTCAGGATGGCGTCAGCCAAGTCGTGCTGCAGGTCAATCAGCACGTCGTCGCCGTCACGAATCATGCGCGTCAGGCAGTAGGCCCGGCCCTTGGGCGTAGCGGCGGCCGCGCGGGGCGAGTACCCGGTGACGACTTCATCCAGGTGTTGGCTGAATTGACCTTGCAGGAACTTGTCGGTGCCTGGTCCGCTGATGCGCACTAGCAGCCGGTTGCTCACGCTCGACCAGCCGGTCTCGGGCAAAGGAAAATCGGCGGTCAATTGGGCAGAACCACTGTCTGCGGTGACCGGGGCTTTCGCGTCAGTCATGGAGTACTCCAACTCGGGGTGTTACACGGGGTTTGGCTGGGACCGGCCCAGTCTGAGCCATACCCGCAGGCGACGAAATTCATCTTCCGGAACGTTACCACGAACAAAGCGGTTGCCGGTCAGAAGAATGGCGGAATACGGAAACAATCTGGTGCCGACAGGTCGCAGTTTCAAGAGTGCCAGGTGAGCGCCGAGCTGACTGGAGCTGCCTATTTTCATGGCGACGGTGTCGGAGTGGCCCAACTGGGCGTAGAGTTGCCCATCCAAAACCTGCAGGGCGGTCACAGCGCGTTTTGTGCTCAGCAACCCGGTGCTTCGGAATTGAAAGAGTGCGCCGGCCAGGGTGGGAATGAGGCCCAGCAGTAGCGGGCCTTTGTTGGCGGTACCTGCTATCAGGATAAAGCCGGCCATCGCCAGCCAGGGTGCCGAGGCAACGAGGCCGGCGGCTAGCGATGGCTGAAGTGACAGCTCAATCCGGCTGGACACGGTTCACAATCATGTCGACCATGCGCTGCAGATCCGGGTCTTCTGGCCGGCTACGCTGCATGAACCACTCGAACATGTCATTGTCCTCGCAGCTAAGCAGCTTCTTATAACGGGCCTTGTCCTCGTCGGAAAGGGTGCGGTAGACCTCCTCGATAAACGGAATGAGGAGGTTGTCCAATTCCAGCATGCCGCGGCGGCTGTGCCACCACATACGGTTGAAATCGACGTTGTCGGAGGAAACAGTGTTTTCGGGCATAGCGGATTCCGTAGAGTTGAATGGGTTGTTTGCTAAAACACACCCCGGTCAGGGGGATAGCGTACGGTAAGTGGTTGGAACCAGCACGGTGTCCTTCGCTTCACTGGTCAGTCCGGGGAAGTCCAGGGTGTAGTGCAGCCCCCGGCTCTCCTTGCGCTGCAGGGCGGAGCAGATGATCAGGTCAGACACGGTCACCAGATTTCGCAATTCCAGCAGGTCATTGGATACCCGGTAATTGCTGTAGAACTCGCCGATTTCCCGGGACAGCAGATCGACCCGGTGCTTGGCGCGCTGCAGCCGTTTGGTGGTGCGAACGATTCCGACGTAGTCCCACATGAAGTGGCGTAGTTCATCCCAGTTGTGGGAGATCACGACGTCCTCATCGGAGTCGCGAACCTGGCTTTCATCCCAATCCGGGGCGTCGGGCGGAGGCGGGATGTCTGCTTCCCGGCGGGCAATGTCCGCCGCCGCCGAGCGTCCATAGACCAGACATTCAAGCAGGGAATTGCTGGCCATCCGGTTGGCTCCGTGCAAACCGGTAAAGCCCGCCTCGCCAACCACGTACAGACCGTTGATGTCAGAGCGAGCACGCTCATCGGTGATGATGCCGCCACAAGTGTAATGGGCGGCCGGCACCACTGGTAGGGGTTCGCGTGTAATGTCGATGCCAAAACCAAGGCATTTCTCATAGATGGTCGGGAAGTGGTGCTTGATGAAGTCGGCCGGCTTGTGGCTGATATCCAGGTACAGATGGTCAGCACCCAGCCGCTTCATTTCGTGGTCGATGGCGCGGGCCACAATATCACGAGGCGCCAGCTCCGCGCGCTCGTCGAAGCGGTCCATGAAACGACCGCCGTCCGGCAACTTCAGCAGGCCGCCTTCACCCCGGACCGCCTCCGTAATCAGGAACGACTTGGCATGGGGGTGGTACAGACAGGTCGGGTGGAACTGGTTGAACTCCATATTGGCAACCCGACAGCCAGCACGCCAGGCCATGGCAATGCCATCCCCGGATGCACCATCCGGATTGGTGGTGTAGCGATAGGCCTTGGAGGCACCGCCGGTGGCAATTACCGTAAACCGGGCCCGGAACAGCTCAACGTGGTTATCTTCCAGGTTCAGGATATACGCGCCTACGCAGCGGTTACCCGGTAAGGACAGTTTCCGGTTGGTGATCAGGTCGACGGCGACCCGGCTGGACATCAGCTCGATATTGGGCCGTGCCAGCGCCTGTTCGGTCAGCGTGGTAGAGACGGCATGGCCGGTTGCATCGGCAGCGTGGATGATGCGCCGGTGACTGTGGCCGCCTTCCCGGGTCAGGTGGTAGTGGGCGTTGTCATCCTTTGTGAAGGCGACACCGGAATTAATCAGCCAGTCGATGCTTTCACGGCCGTGCTCGACGGTAAACCGGACTGCATCCTCGTGGCATAGCCCGGCACCTGCGGCCAGAGTGTCCTGAATATGATCTTCGGTGGAATCGTCGTCATCGAGCACCGCGGCAATACCGCCCTGGGCCCATAGCGTCGCACCGCTGGAAATGTCGGCCTTGCTTATAACGCAGACCCGCAAGTGTTCGGGCAAGTTGAGTGCAACCGTCAGGCCGGCTGCACCACTGCCGATAACAAGGACATCGAATTCGTAGGACTGTGGCATTGGGTTGTGATCGCGGGCCATAATGTGGACGCCTATTGAACTAAACTTTGCACGTGCTGTCTATTTGGCCTGAATGGGTCAGCCGCCTGCCGGGTGGTGCGCCCTCTTCTGCAAATGGACGCCGGACAGCAAGAATGAATCAACGAAATCTCGCAAAAGCCGAATTTTTGGCCGAGAAAACAGGGAAGCCCGGCAAGCCGTCCATGACTCCTGACCAAGACCCACGACAGGGTGAACGAAGCGACAGTCAGACCGACCTTCAGCTTGTACGCAAGGTGAAGAATGGTGATCGTGCGGCGTTCGATTTATTGGTGGTGAAATATCAGTCCCGGGTGGCGTCGATCATAAGTCGCTATGTCTACGACAGTCAGGAAGTCATGGATCTGACTCAGGAGGCCTTTGTCAAAGCCTTCCGGGCCATCGACCGTTTTCGTGGTGACAGTGCGTTTTATACCTGGCTGTACCGGATAGCAGTCAATACCGCCAAGAATTATCTCGAGTCGCGCGGGCGCAGGCCGCAGGGTAGCGCAGACGTGGCCGAGGCCGAAAATTTCGATGACGGCGGTCGGCTTCGGGACGTTGCTTCGCCTGAGCGACTGTTGCAGCGGGAAGAACTTCAGACAGCACTAACCGAGGCGATATCCCAGCTGCCAGAAGAACTGCGCTCGGCGTTTTTGCTTCGGGAGTATGACGGGCTGAGTTACGAGGACATTGCCCGTATTCTCGACTGTCCGATCGGTACCGTGCGTTCGCGTATTTTTCGGGCCCGAGATTCCGTTGATCGGTATCTCGGGCCTTTGCTCAATCATTCAGTGACGTAGTTGAGGGTGCATCCGATGGATGATCGTCTCAGAGAAACACTTTCCGCCATGATGGACGATGAAGCCGACGAGCTGTCGGTTCGTCGACTGCTGTCTCATGGTCGGCAGGACGAGGTTTGCGATCAGTGGCAGCGTTGGCAGCAAGTTCGGGGGTTGATGCACAAGAATCACTCACCCGCGGAGGGCATCGATGTCAGTGGTGCTGTCCGGGAGGTCCTCGATGGCCGGCCCCGGCGCATTAGCGAAAAGGATCCGGCAGCGTCCAGATCGGTAGCACGCTGGCAGTGGCCAGCGGTTGCCATGGTGACCATGGCGCTGCTTATAGGTTTCGGTGCGGGGGCCGGTTGGGAGTCGGCGGATACCAGCCAGGGTGCGCCGGTGGCAAGCGCGGAACCCAACAAGTTCACCGAGGTGCAACCGGTGGATGAAGTGGCGTTGCAGGGGCTGGATCAGGAACAGTGGGAACACGTGAGTCGGTACTTACTGGAGCATGCCCAGCACAACAGCGTGGGTGCCGGTCGCGGATCGGTGGGCTATGCCCGCATGGTCAGTGCCACAGGCAGCGGTTACTGATGTTGGTTGCAGAGTTCAATGCGCTTAACCGGGCGGGCGGCCTCCTGCATCAAAGCTGGCGTAATCTGATGACCGCAGCTGCACTGGTACTGTTGGCCGCCAGTCCACTGGCAGCGAGCGAGCCGAGCCAGGCCAGCCAATGGCTGGAGCGCCTGGGACCGGCGCTGAATATGACCTCTTATCGGGGCGTGTTCGTTTACGCCCGCGGCGACCGGGTGCATTCCATGCGTATCGCGCACCGGTTCAGGAATGGCATGGTGCACGAGCGCCTGGTTTTGCAGGACGGCGGCGATGGTGAGATTGTCCGCAAGGGCATGAACGTGGTGTGCGTGTTGCCTCGGCAAGGCGAGGTGCGGCTGGATCAGGTGATTCCGTCAGGCCCATTTGCCGAGGCCTACGCCAACGAACTTGTGCCGGTAAGCCGCTGGTATAAGGCCGAGCTGGTTGGCGAAGATCGTGTGGCCGGCTATGACTCGGTGATCATCGCGTTAACCGCCAAAGATCCACATCGTTACAATCATCGCCTCTGGCTCGAGAAAGCCAGTGGCCTGTTGGTCAAGAGTCACGTGGGCGAGCCCCATGGCAAGGTCTTGGAGCATTTCCAGTTTACCAGTCTGGAGATTACCGATGACCTGGCCGACAGCGAATTTGAGATCCAGACCAAGGGTCGGGAAGTGACCCACAATCTCGAACAGGAGCCATCGCCAGAGCCGGTTCGGAGCTCGGTCATGAAAGGCTGGGATCTGGGGTGGCAGCCGCCCGGGTTTGTGCCGGCTGCGGCGCCGCGCTCCGGTCCTGGGCGAGCCATTGCGTTTTCCGACGGTCTGGCAGCATTCTCGGTGTTCGTTGAGCCGGAGGGCGCGGTCAGAATGCCGGTTGGTGCCTCCCGTATTGGTGCCACCACCGTATACATGCGGGAACTTGATGCCGGCAATGGCCGGTTCCTTGTGACCGTGGTGGGAGAAGTGCCGCCAAAAACCGCGCGTAAGGTGGCGGAATCGGTGCGCGTTGATGATGCCCTGGCGCTCCACTCGGATGATTCATGATTACTGAAACCGGAACTGTTATTGCGCTCAAAGGTGAGCAGGCCTGGGTCCAGACGATTCGACAGAGTGCCTGTGAAAGCTGCTCGGCCCGCAGTGGTTGTGGCCAGCGGGTGCTGGCATCGGCCTCCGGCGGACGCGCTAATCAGGTGCTGGTGTACAACTCGGTGAGCGCCCAGGTTGGTGACGAGGTGACGCTTGGCATTGATGAGCAGGCCCTACTGACCGCTTCGTTGGTGGTCTATGCGGTTCCGCTGCTGCTGATGGTGCTGGCGAGCATCGCTGGCCACACGTTGTCCGGTGGCGTGGATGCTGGCGCTATTGCGGGAGCGGTGGCGGGACTCGCCTCCGGTTTCTGGATCGGCCGACGGCTCCAGGCTGGCCGGGGTGACCGTTATCAGCCGAGGCTGCTGAGGGTAAACCGCATCGGCACCGAGCAGTGGGCCTGATCTGTACTCAAACCCTACCGTTTTTTAAGTTGAAAAACGCTACATCGGTCTTAAAACATTAGTGTGATGACATGAACCTAAGGGAGAACAACATGCCGACAATACTGACAGGGGTCGCTCAACCTACACCTGCCAACCGGGTGTGGAGAGGGTTCGGTGCTCTGCTGATGCTGTCCGTCATGGTTTCGGTTTTCTGGAGTCAGGGTGTTGCGGCCGCAGGCTTACCCGATTTCACCGAGCTGGTGGAAGAAAACTCCAGTGCAGTGGTTAATATTGCCACCACCAGCACGCCCAAGAGTGGCTCGCAGGGATTCAAGGGCTTCAAGGGCTTTGATGGCACTCCATTTGATCAGGAGCAGTTCGAACAACTTCCCGAGTTCTTCCAGGATTTCTTCCGGGGTCCCCAGTCACCCTTTGGTGGCGGCCCGGGCAAGTCTCAGCCTCGCCGCTCCATGGGCTCCGGTTTCATTGTGTCCCGGGATGGCTATGTCCTTACCAACAACCACGTGGTGGAAGGGGCTGATGAAATCATCGTGCGCCTAAATGATCGCCGCGAACTGCCGGCGACTCTGGTGGGAACCGATCCCCGTTCGGACATGGCCGTACTGAAGATCGAAGACGGTGATGACCTGCCAGTGGTACAAATTGGCCGCTCCCGCGATCTCAAGGTGGGCGAGTGGGTATTCGCGATCGGATCGCCCTTCGGGTTCGACTACACCGTAACCGCTGGCATTGTCAGTGCTCTCGGCCGGTCGCTGCCGACCGAGAACTATGTTCCGTTCATTCAGACCGATGTCGCCATTAACCCGGGTAATTCTGGCGGTCCGCTGTTTGACCTGGATGGTGAAGTGATTGGTATCAACTCCCAGATTTACACCCGCTCCGGTGGTTTCATGGGCGTCTCGTTTGCTATCCCCATCGACGATGCCATGAACGTATTCCGGCAGATCCGCGACAACGGCACTGTGGCACGGGGCTGGCTTGGCGTGCTGATCCAGGAGGTCAATCGTGACCTGGCTGAATCTTTCGGTCTGAAGCGACCCCGGGGTGCGCTGGTGGCGGAAGTGATGGAGGGCTCGCCGGCACAGGAGGCGGGGCTGCAGTCGGGTGATATCGTGTTGGCGTATGATGGCGAGGACGTGCAGTTGTCGTCTGATCTCCCGCCGATGGTGGGCAGAACGCCGATCGGAGAAACCGCTCAGCTCACGGTGCTTCGCGGTGGTGAAGAGATCGAGCTGGACGTCGAAATTGGCAAGCTTCCGGAGCAGGGCGGCGAGAAGAAAGCTGCACCGTCGGATAGCTCAGGGGATTCGTCGTCGGCTCCGCTGGGCATGCTCGTTGAGCCCATCCCGGCTGAACTGGCCGACTCTCTCGGCGTCGATGGCGGTGTGTTGGTGTCTGATATCGCCCGCGGGCCCGCCTTCGAGGCTGGTATTCGGCCGCGCGACGTGATCACCGAGATCAATCGGGAAAAGGTAACCTCGGTCGAGGAGTTCCGTGAGGTGATTGAGGCACTCCCGAAGGACCGGGCGGTATCGGTGCGAGTAATTCGTCAAGGCAGGGCGGTTTATCTGGTTATGAAGCCCTGAGCCTCCCGCCCATTAGCGCTGTTACCGCCGACTGAGCGGTGAACTCAAAGCCCCCGGCTGTTGTCCAAAACGACACGCTCGGGGGCTTTTGTTATACTGGCGCAACTCCAATAAAATCATGGCCATGGATCGGACCAGAACAGATGACGAACACAAAGGATCTTCCTCTACGACAGCTCCTGCAATTTCGTAACGCGTGGATTGCCTGGCTGATTTTTTTTGTCGTGCTTGGCGTTACTGTTCTGCTTTGGCAGGTGTCGATCCACTTGGTCGATGAGCGCACCCAGGCCCGTTTCCGCACTCAGACCCTCCAGCTTAAGACCGCGATTGAAGAACGTTTGCTGAACTACGAGCAAGTGCTGGCGGGCAGCGCTGGTCTGTTCTCCGTTGCAGGCGATGTCTCCCGAGACGAGTGGCGCGTTTACGTCGACAAGGTCGACATTGATCGCTATTACCCGGGTATCCAGGGGATCGGTTACGTCAAGCGCATCGGGGTCCGGCAGATGGCCGACCATATCTCTTCGGTGCGAAAAGAGGGTGTCTACAATTACCTGGTCAGTCCTCTCGGCACCGGTCCCTACTATTACCCAATGGTATATCTGGAGCCCGGCACTGACCGCAACCACCGGGCACTGGGCTACGATGCCTTCAGCGATCCAGTGCATCGCAGGGCCATGGAGCTGGCGCGGGACGAAGCCAAGCCAACGGTGACCGCCAAGGTGGTGCTGATTCAGGAAGAAGTGGCCGAAGATCAGGCCAGCTTTCTGATGTACTACCCGGTGTATCAGGGTGGGGCGGTGCCGGAGCTCCGCAACGAACGGCAGATGATGCTGGCGGGATTTGTCTTCAGTGCGTTCCGGATGAATAACCTGATTGATGGCATCGTCGGGCTGATTTCACCTTTTCTGGATGTCCGTATCTACGATAACGGAGCGGTCAGCCGTGACAACCTGATGTACGGCTCGAATCTGGGGTCCCTGGATAACGACTTCAGTTTCCAGATGAGCCAGACGCTGAATGCTGGCGGCCGGGAATGGCTGCTCCAGACCCGGTCCACGCCCGCCTTTGATTTCCTGGCCGCGGACCCGCGGCCACCCATTGTGTTGGGTAGCGGCATTGTCATCAGTGTTCTGTTGTTTTTGTTTGTGTTGGCCCTGATCCGGTCGCGTCTGATGGCACAGATCAGTGCCGGGCGCTATCGGGCCATTACCGAAGGCGCGGCCAGCGTGACCCTGGTGCTGGACCGTGCTGGCCAGGCCTCCTATGCCAGTCCCTCCAGCGACGAAATTCTGGGCTTCGATCCAGGCGAGATTGCGTCGCTTAACCTTGAAACCCTGGTGTATGTCGACGACTGGCCGAAGTTGCAGCAAGGCTTCGAGGACGCCATCGGGGCTCCCGGAGTGCAGCAACCAGTGATTAGGGCCCGCGTCCGTGACTCGGAAGGCCGTTGGCGCGATATGGATTGCACCTATACCGCAATGCTCTCGGTGCCCGGCGTGAATGGCGTGGTGCTCAGCCTGCGCGACCTGACGCAGCTGAAGGCGGCCCAGACAGAGCTGCACCGGTTGGCGTTTTACGATCCGTTGACGGGACTGCCGAACCGGCAGTTATTCCGTGATCGGCTTAATCATGCTGTGCGTCGTTGCCGGCGCAGTGGTGAGCCGGCCGCGCTGATGTTCCTGGATCTGGACGGTTTTAAGCGGATCAACGACACCCTCGGGCACGATGCCGGCGATGAGTTGCTGCGCCAGGTTGCCGAGTGGTTGGAAGGCTGTGTCCGCGAGGAGGATTCGGTAGCCCGGTTGGGTGGTGATGAGTTTGTTGTTTTGCTGTCCCGGGTGGGTGAATCGGAGGCTGCCGGTAAGGTGGCGGAAACGATTTTGCACCGGCTGTGCCAGCGTGTCCGGCTTAGTGAGCATGAAGTCGGTATCACCGTCAGTATCGGTATCACCATGATTCCGCAGGACAGTGAGGATCCCGGGACATTGATGAAATACGCGGACCTGGCCATGTACCGTGCCAAGGAAATGGGTCGCAATACCTACCAGTTCTTCACGCCGGCCATGAATATCCAGGCGGCTCGCCGTTTGCTACAGCAGGAAGAGTTGACGGCAGCGCTGGACGGCGATCGTTTTGTTTTGCATTACCAGCCGAAACTCGATTTGATCAGTGAGCGGGTGATTGGCGTTGAGGCGTTTTTGCGCTGGCATCACCCGGAGAAGGGGCTGGTCTCGGCGCAGCAGTTTATTGGTCTGGCCGAGGAAACCGGTTTGATTCTCCAGCTCGGTGAGCTGGCGCTGCGTCAGGCCTGTATTCAGGTACAGGCTCTGGAGCGGGCCGGTTTCGAGTCCCTGAAGATGGCGATTAACCTGTCAGTGCGGCAGCTCACCGATGCCGGGTTCCTGGACATGATCCGGCAGGTAATTACCGAGACAGGGGTGTCGCCGGAGCGGCTGGAACTGGAGATGCCGGCCGAGTTGCTCAATGAAGATCCCAGAATCCTGCGCGAGCGGTTAACAGCCCTGCACGACCTGGGGGTGTGCCTGATTCTGGACGATTTTGGCACTGGCTCCTGTTCCCTGGTGTCGCTGCAGCAGTTGCCGCTGGATGTGGTCAAGATTGATCATCGCTTTATTCGGGACATTCCCTACAACGTCAGCGCCACCGATGTGGCCTCGGCGGTCATCGCCCTGGCGCGCAAGCTGCACCTGACGGTCGTGGCCGAAGGGGTGGAAACGCCGCAGCAACTCGCCTTCCTCAAGTCTGCAGGCTGTGCCCAGTGTCAGGGTAACCTGTTCAGTTACCCGTTGGACGAAGATGCTCTGATTGGCTTCCTGATTCGCCAGTATGAGAAGCCGCTGATGTCCTGATCATGGCAATGACGGCCGGTAACCGGTAAAATCACGGCGTTCCCGGATCCCGGCTCCGGCCCTTCCGGGCTCAATCCTTCGTCTATACGAGTATTTATTGTCTGTGACTGAACTGAGCCGAATCCGTAACTTCTCCATCATTGCCCACATTGACCATGGTAAATCCACCCTCGCGGACCGCTTTATCCAGATCTGCGGTGGCCTGACCGACCGCGAGATGGCCGAGCAGGTCCTGGATTCCATGGATCTGGAGCGGGAGCGCGGGATTACCATCAAGGCCCAAAGCGTCACGCTCAACTACACGGCGAAGGACGGTCACGAATACAAACTGAACTTCATCGATACCCCCGGGCACGTCGATTTCTCCTACGAGGTCTCCCGTTCCCTGTACGCCTGTGAAGGTGCCCTGCTGGTGGTCGACGCCGGTCAGGGTGTTGAGGCCCAGTCGGTAGCTAACTGTTATACCGCCATCGAGCAGGGACTCGAAGTGGTGCCGGTTCTGAACAAGATGGACCTGCCCCAAGCCGAGCCCGAACGGGTGGCGGCTGAAATTGAGGACATCATTGGTATCGAGGCGTCCGAAGCGGTCCGCTGCAGTGCCAAGAGTGGTATCGGCGTCGAAGACGTACTGGAAGACCTGATCAAGCGTGTCCCGCCGCCGAAGGGTGACCGGGGCGCGCCATTGCAGGCGCTGATCATCGATTCCTGGTTCGACAACTACCTGGGTGTGGTGTCACTGGTACGGGTCACCGAAGGCACCCTGCGCAAAGGGGACAAGATCGTCATCAAGTCCACCGGAAAATCCTGGAACGCCGAAAAGGTGGGCATTTTCAATCCCAAGCCGAAAGACACTGATGTCCTGGAGTCCGGCGATGTGGGCTTTGTCGTTGCGGGTATCAAGGATATCCACGGTGCGCCGGTCGGTGACACCATCGTGCATCAGAAATTTTCCGAGCAGACACCAATGCTGCCGGGCTTCAAGAAGGTCAAGCCGCAGGTTTATGCGGGCCTGTTCCCGGTCAGTGCCGATGACTACAACGATTTTCGGGATGCTCTGGAAAAGCTGACGCTGAACGATGCCTCGCTGTTCTTCGAACCAGAGAGCTCCGATGCCCTTGGCTTTGGCTTCCGGTGTGGCTTCCTTGGCATGCTGCACATGGAGATCATCCAGGAGCGGCTTGAGCGGGAATACGACATCGACCTGATCACCACGGCGCCCACGGTAATTTACGAGGTGGTGACCAAGCAGGGTGAGACGCTCTCGGTGGACAACCCGTCCAGGCTTCCGGATGTTGGCTCCATCGAGGAAATGCGTGAACCCATCGTCGAGGCCAGCATCCTGGTGCCCCAGGAGCATCTTGGCAACGTGATTGCGCTCTGTGAAGAAAAGCGTGGTGTACAGAAAAACATGCACTTCATGTCCACCCAGGTGCAGCTGACCTACGAGCTGCCTATGGCGGAAGTGGTGTTGGACTTCTTCGACCGTATCAAGTCTGCGAGTCGTGGCTTTGCGTCCCTGGACTATCATTTTATTCGCTTCCAGCCAGCCAACCTGGTTCGTCTGGACGTGTTGATCAATGGTGAGCGGGTTGACGCACTGGCGCTGATCGTTCACAAGGAACAGGCGCACTACAAGGGGCGTCAGCTGATCGACAAGATGAAAGAGCTGATCCCCAGGCAGATGTTCGATATTGCTATCCAGGCTGCCATTGGCACTCAGGTGGTGGCGCGGGTGACCGTGAAGGCCCTGCGTAAGAACGTGACGGCCAAGTGTTATGGCGGCGACGTCAGCCGCAAGAAGAAGCTGCTTCAGAAGCAGAAAGAGGGTAAGAAACGAATGAAGCAGCTGGGTAATGTCGAGGTGCCTCAGGAAGCGTTTCTGGCCGTATTGCAAGTGGATAAATAGAAGGCGCCTGGATGGACATCGATTTTCCCCTGGTTCTGGTAGTTCTGACCTTCGCGACAGGTCTGATCTGGCTGGCGGACAAACTGTTTTTGCGCGAGCGCAGGCTGGAAGCGGCTCGGGCCAATGGCCAGGCGGCCTCCCCGGATGCCCAGGTCGGCACTGTCGACGAGGCTGACGAGCCGAAAGAGCCTTATCTGGTCGATCTTAGCCGGTCGTTTTTCCCGGTTCTGGCAATTGTGCTGGTGCTGCGTTCTTTCCTGGTGGAGCCGTTTCAGATTCCGTCTGGCTCCATGTTGCCGACTCTTGAGGTGGGTGACTTTATCCTGGTCAACAAATTCGCCTATGGGCTTCGGCTGCCAGTAGCGGGTACCGAGGTACTGGAGCTCGGCGACCCCAAACGCGGTGATGTCATGGTGTTCCGTTACCCCAAGGATGGCGCCACCAACTACATCAAGCGTGTGGTCGGTATGCCGGGCGATACTATTCGCTACCGCAACAAACAGCTGTTCATCAACGGTGAGCAGGTTGAGAGCAAGTTTATCGCCCGTCTTCCGCCGGTCGAGTTACGCCGCGAGAATCTTGGTGATGTGGAGCACGATATTTTCCTGACCATGGGCCGGCCCGGCGCCAGTGGCGAGGGCGAATGGGTGGTGCCCGAGGATCACTATTTCGTCATGGGCGACAACCGCGACAACAGCAACGATAGCCGGTACTGGGGCATGGTTCCCGATGAACTGGTTGTAGGCAAGGCCTTTGGCATCTGGATGCACTGGAAATCGCTTACCAGTCTGCCATCCTTTGATCGTGTGGGCGGTATTGAGTAATTCCGACAATTCTGGAGTGCAGTCATAATGAAGAAAAATAATCTCTCCGCCATGACCCGGCAAACTGGTGCCTCGGCGTTAACGATGATGGTGATGGTGCTGTTCTTTGGTGGCCTGTTAACCCTGGCCATCAAACTCGGCCCGATCTATCTGGATGACATCACCATCCAGGAGGCGCTGGAAGGCCTCGATGGCACCCCTGGTCTGTCGACCATGGGGCCGGCTCAGGTGCGCACTCTGATCAACAAGCGCCTGAGCGTGAACAACGTTCGCGGCTTTGATGCCAAGAACATCACCGTCGAGAAAGATGGGGACAGGGTTCTGATCCTGGTGGATTACGAGGTCCGTAACGATCTGTTCAGTAACGTCGATACCATCGTACACTTCAAGCATGAATACGAGATGAAGGGCAAGTGAGTTCGCAACCGGATCTGGATCAGTTACAACGCCGCATTGGCTATCAGTTTGAATCGCCAGAGCGGCTGCTACTGGCGCTTACCCACCGCAGCTTTGGCAACCAGAACAACGAGCGCCTGGAATTTCTGGGCGACTCCATTGTTAATATGGTGATCGCCGAGTATCTGTTCCTGCACTTCGAAAAGGCTCGGGAAGGGCAGTTGAGCCGGTTGCGGGCGCGCATGGTCAAAGGCGTGACCCTGGCTGAAATCGGTCGCGAGTTCGAGCTGGGCAGCTATCTGCGTCTGGGGTCCGGGGAGCTCAAGAGTGGCGGGTTTCGGCGCGAGTCAATCCTGGCCGACGCGGTCGAGTCAATCATTGGTGCCATCTATCTCGACAGTGATTTCCACACCTGCCGCGAGAAGGTGCTGCAGTGGTTCGAGCAACGGCTCAAGAATCTGGACCTGCAGGACACCCAGAAGGACCCCAAGACCCGTCTGCAGGAATACCTTCAGTCTCGCCAGTTTCCGTTGCCACAGTACGACGTCATTTCGGTTGATGGTGAAGCCCACAACCAGACCTTCCATGTAACCTGCGCGCTGCCGTCACTGGATCGAAAGACCAGCGGGACCGGCAACAGTCGCCGCGTCGCCGAGCAGCAGGCAGCCCGAAACGCCCTGAAAGAACTGGGCGTGGAGAATCAGTAATGAATGATATTACCCGCCCGGAAAACCCGGACAGTCGCTGCGGGTTCGTGGCTATTGTCGGTCGTCCCAATGTGGGTAAATCCACATTGCTGAACCATATCCTTGGCCAGAAGCTGAGCATCACCTCTCGGAAGCCACAAACCACCCGGCACCAGGTTCTGGGCATCAAGTCCATGGGGCCGGTTCAGGCGATTTATGTGGATACCCCAGGCATGCACGAGGAAGAACCCCGTGCCCTGAACCGCTACATGAACAAGGCGGCCACCTCGGCACTGATCGACGTTGATGTCGTGGTGTTCGTGGTCGATCAGCTGTCCTGGACCACGGCGGACGAGCTGGTTCTGGAGAAACTGTCAAAGCTCAAGTGCCCGGTGATCCTGGCGGTCAACAAGGTCGATAAGATCGAGAAGCGGGAAACCCTGTTGCCGCACCTCGACATGCTGTCGAAAAAGCGGGATTTCGCCGAAATTATTCCCCTGTCTGCGCTCAAGGAAAACAATCTGGAACCACTGGAGGAGGCCGTGGGCCGTTTCCTGCCGGAAAGTATCCATTTCTATCCGGATGACCAGATTACCGATCGCAGTGAGCGCTTCCTGGCATCTGAGATCGTGCGGGAGAAGATCACCCGGCAACTGGGCGCCGAACTGCCGTACTCCGTGGCTGTTGAAATTGAGGAGTTCAAGCGGGAAGGCAAGACCCTGCACATTTCCGCACTGGTTCTGGTGGAGCGTGAAGGGCAGAAGAAGATCATGATCGGCGACAAGGGTGAGCGCATGCGCCGTATTGGTCAGGAAGCCCGGGCCGATATGGAGCGGTTGTTTGATAGCAAGATCATGCTGCGGCTCTGGGTCAAGGTGAAACGGGGCTGGGCTGACAGCGATCGGGCCCTGAAAAGCCTCGGTATGAACGACCTCTGAGGCACCTATGACCGGGCCGGAGCACCAAGAGCCCGCCTACGTGATTCACCGCCGACCCTGGCGGGAGACCAGTCTCATGGTGGATGTGTTCACCCTGAATCGCGGGCGCTTGACCGTCATTGCCCGGGGCGCCAACAGTGCCAAGAGTCCGCTGAAGGCCCAATTACAGCCCTTCCAGCCGCTGATGCTGGACTGGGCCGGACGCGGCGACCTGAAAACCCTGACCCATGTCGATACCCGCATTGGCCCCTCGCTGCACCGCACGGCGTCTTTGTATAGTGGTCTCTACCTGAACGAACTCCTGCAGCGTATCCTGCCGGCGGCAGATCCGCATCCCACCCTGTTCGCAGCCTACATCGACGCCATTGCCGAGTTGGCCGAAACGAACGACATCGAACCGGTGCTGAGGCGCTTTGAGCGGGCTTTTGCCGCAGAGCTGGGTTTTGATTTTTCCTGGGACCTTGCCACCGATACCGGGCAATCCGTCGAGGCGGGTCAGCAGTATTGCTATGATCCGGAACAGGGCATTGTCGCGCAGCCAGGCCCTGGCGCCCGTGTCCAGAAACTACCTGGGGAGGTCTTGCAGGCGTTGGCGGCCGGCGACCTGGACGCTGACCCCTGCCGGCGCGTGGCCAAGCGCGTCATGCGGGCCTTAACCGATTACCTTTTGCAGGGGCGTCCGCTCCACAGTCGAAATTTATTCAGTCACCTTCGGAGAGAACGGCATGAATCCTAGAGTGTTACTCGGCGTCAATATTGACCACGTCGCAACCCTGCGCCAGGCCCGGGGTACCCGTTATCCTGATCCGGTTCAGGCCGCCCTGATGGCGGAAGAGGCGGGCGCGGATGGAATTACCATTCATCCGCGGGAGGATCGTCGTCACATTCAGGATCGTGATGTCCTGCTGTTGCGGGAAACCCTGCAGACCAAGATGAACCTCGAGATGGCAGTGACCGACGCGATGCTGGCCTTCGCCGAACAGGTCCGGCCGGAATGCGTGTGCCTGGTGCCGGAGAAGCGAGAGGAACTGACTACCGAAGGCGGTCTGGACGTTGAGGGCCAGGAGGCGAGAGTGGCTAAGGCCTGCGATCGTCTGGCTCAGCTGGGTTCGGAAGTGTCGCTGTTTATCGATCCGGCGACTGCCCAGATTGACGCCGCCGTGCGCTGTGGCGCACCGGTCATCGAGCTGCACACCGGTGAATACGCCGAAGCCAAGACCCCTGAAGAGGCCGAGGCTGCGTTCCAGACGATTGCCTCGGCGGTTGCCTATGCCCGTAAAAAGGGGCTAATCGTCAACGCCGGCCACGGCCTGCATTACCACAACACCGAGCGGGTTGCTGCGATACCCGGTATCAATGAGCTTAATATCGGTCATGCGATTATCGCCCGCGCCGTATTCACCGGGCTCAAGGATGCAGTGCGGGACATGAAGGCGATTCTTGATCAGGCCCGCGGCCGGGCCTGAGCCTTCCTGAACCTTGCCCGGTCTCAGCTGGTTTCGGTCGGCTGGGGCTGGGCCCGAAACAACCGCTGCCAATCGGTCTGTTCGCTCCAGTTCTGTAGCCGCTCCATCGCCGCCAGTAATTGTTCCTTGTGGTGCTCGATATCCGGAGCGGCGCACTTGAGCGCGGTTTCCAAGCGGTTAGCGGCCGCCCGCAGTTCGGGCACACCGCAGTATCGGGTAGCGCCGTGCAGCTTGTGCACGCATTCCAGCAGCCCATCCAGATCGCCCCGGCGCCAGAACTCCGCTACCTGGCTCTGATCATTGTGTACCTGTTCCAGCAGCATGCTGAACAATTCTTCGGCCAGATCGGTCTTGCCCGCCGCCAATTGAATGCTTTCGCGAATGCTGACGCAGTCCTGCTCCATCTTACGGGTTGATGGCCGCATGGCCCGCCGGGTGTCACGTACCTCAGGGACCCGAATCTGCTCGCTGTGGCTGGCTGAGATGCTCTCAAAACCGGTGTATTCAAGGATAATACTGGTGAGCTGGCTGCTGCTGATGGGCTTGGACATATAGCCGTCAAAGCCCTGCTGGAACAGCCGGTCCTGCTCGTCGGCCAGGGCGTGGGCGGTCAGTGCAATGATCGGGGTGCGGTGCGGGGCCTGGTCCAGATCCCGCAGGCGAGCCGTGGTTTCCACCCCATCCATACCCGGCATTTGCAGGTCCATGAGCACCAGGTCGAACGGTTTCTTGCGCGCCTTGCTCAGTGCCTCAAAGCCGCTGGAGGCGCCTTCAGCGTCGATCTGGCAGTCCTTCAGCAGGGTCATTACCAGCTTCAGGTTGGCGTCGTTGTCATCCACCGCCAACACTCGGGGGACGTTGGTAGCGGCCAGGCTGGTGGTGCGGCGATCGAAATCGAGCGCCAGGTGGCCACTGGAGCTGATGCCGTGTACCAGTAGCAGCAGCTCGTCGTAGAGCGCGCCCCGGCAGATCGGCTTGGTCAGGTGCCCGCTGGCGAGCCCGGACAGAGGGGTGTCGTGGGTTTCCAGGGTGGGTGTCAGCAGCAGAGTGCGACAGTCCCGTTCAATCTCCAGGGTCCGGAACAGGGAACAGTACTGGCTGGAATTGAGCAGGTGCCGGGTGATACCGATAATTGCCAGGGCATAGCCGGCCTGGTTTTTCTGGGCCTCTTCAATCTGTTCCTGCAGAGCGCCGGGGGAGGCGACCCGGTCGACTGTTATGCCCCATTCCCGGAGCAGGTGCTCCACCGCCAGTCCGGTTGTGCTTTGTTGCTCCAGGTAGATAACCCGTTCGCCTTGAAGACCATCACGGGGCGCAACGCTTTCGGCGCTGGTGGACAGTTCCGAGGTGAGCGTGAACCAGAACGTGGAGCCTTTGCCGAGTTCGCTGTCCAGGCCAATTTTGCCCCCCATCTCTTCCACCAGCCGCTTGGAAATCGCCAGACCCAGGCCGGTGCCACCGTATTGGCGGGCGGTGGACGCGTCCGCCTGGCTGAAGGCATTGAACAGCGATTGTTGCTGGGCCCGGGACAGGCCAACACCAGAGTCGGAAATGCTCAGGCGCAGGGTCACCCGATTGCTGTCCTCAGAGTCTTCCTCAAGACTGGCGCGCAGCACCACCTCGCCGGTCTGGGTGAACTTGATGGCATTGTTGACCAGGTTGGTAATCACCTGCTTGACCCGCAACGGGTCGCCCATGACGTTGTCCGGGACGTCGTTATAGACCAGCGGCACCAGATCCAGATTCTTGGCGTGTGCTGCCGGTGCCAGCATCACCATGACTTCTTCGACAATGTCTCTCAGCTGGAACGGCACCCGGTCCAGAATCAGCTTGCCGGCTTCGATCTTCGAGAAGTCCAGGATGTCGTTGATGATGGTCAGCAGGATTTCCGAGGACTTGCGGATGGTGCTGAGGTGGTCCCTTTGCTGGCGGGGCAGGGGGCTCTTCAGCAGCAGCTCGGTAAAGCCGATGATGCCGTTCAGCGGTGTACGGATTTCATGGGACATGTTGGCCAGGAATTCCGACTTGATGCGGCTGGCCTCCAGCGCCTCCTTGCGGGCGAAATCCAGTTCGATGTTCTGGATCTCGATAGTCTCCAGGGTTTCCCTCAAATCCTCGGTGGCCTGGTCGATGTTTTGCTGCATTTCCGCCTGGGCCTTGCTCAGCTCCTCCGCCATGGCATTAAGGCCCGATTCCAGTTGCTCGAATTCCGGGCCGGCCTGGGTGAACACTCGGGTGTCGAGTTTGCCTTCCTTGAGTTTGGCGACCGCCTCGTTCAGCTCGAACACTGGGTCGGTAAAGGCCCGGCTCAGGCGCAGCGCGACAACCAGACTGAGCACCACGCCGGCGAGGACCAGCAGCAGTGAGATCAGCAGTGCCTTGTAGGTTTCCTTTTCGGTGCGCACGTGGGACATTTCCACCGCAACCCAGCCCAGCGGTGGCCGTGGCTGCGCGCTCGACTCCCGTACGTCCGGGTCGAGCATGGTTTCGATCATCAGTTCCTGCAGTGATACAGGGGTCACGAACCGGGTGTTGTCTTCCCGGGCAATACGGGTCGCGTTGTTGGGCGCCAGGTTTTCACTGGTGATGGATTCGGAGCTGCCTGGCCCGGTGTGCAACAGGCGGGCGCCGTCGCTGTCGAAGAAGGTAATGGAGCGGACATCCTGCTCTTCCAGCAGGGCATTGGACAAGTTGCTAAGCAGACTCCGATTGGCCGTGAACAGGCCGTATTCGGAGGCTGCCGCCAATTGTCGGGACAGCGATTCGCCCCGATCACGCAGCAAGCTTTCGATGTTGTTCACCCAGCTGTAGGTGAAGAACATGCCCAGCATCAAAGTGGTCAGCAGGGTGGGGATGAGGGTCACCACCAATACTTTTTTGCGAATGCCCCAGCGCCGCATACCCGGTTCCTGATTTATTGCCTGGGCCCCGAGGTGTCATTACGGGGTCACGTCCTTGTCAGAATAGATGATCCGTAGGCGATTGACTGAGGTATCAGTCCCAGCGCCTCGGGAAAGTTGATTCGGTTATAGCTGCCGGTCATGGATATAGCGAGAAGCTTTATTGGGAGACAGGGGCCATAACGCGTATCATGCGATCGCAAAAGTGTACCACAGGGCAATGATATGAATTTCCCCACCATTGAAGATTATGTCGGGCATACCCCTCTGGTTCGCCTGCAGCGACTTCCGGGCGAGACCTCCAACGTCATCCTGGCAAAGCTGGAAGGCAACAACCCCGCCGGATCGGTCAAGGATCGGCCGGCTATCAGCATGATCCAGGAGGCCGAGCGGCGCGGCGAGATTCACCCCGGGGACACCTTGATCGAGGCTACCAGCGGAAATACCGGGATTGCTCTGGCCATGGCAGCAGCAATCAAGGGGTATCGCATGGTGCTGATCATGCCCGCCAACATGAGTGAAGAGCGTCGGGCATCAATGCGCGCTTACGGCGCCGAGATTGTCACGGTGAGCCGGGAAGAGGGCATGGAAACGGCCCGCGATCTTGCCCTGCAGATGGAGTCCGAGGGCAAGGGCAAGGTGCTGGATCAGTTCAGCAACCTGGATAATCCGCTGGCCCACTATCGCACCACCGGGCCTGAAATCTGGGCGCAGACCGAAGGGCGGGTTACCCATTTTGTCAGCTCCATGGGAACTACTGGCACCATTATGGGCGTATCCCGCTACCTGAAAGAGCGTAATCCCGACATCCGGATTATTGGCCTACAGCCGAAGGAAGGAGCCTCCATCCCCGGCATCCGGCGCTGGCCGGAGGCCTACCTGCCGAAGATCTATGACGCCGCCCGGGTGGATCAGGTGCTGGATATCGGCCAGGAAGAGGCGGAAAGCACCATGCGCGCCTTGGCATCGCAGGAAGGTATCTTCTGTGGCGTATCCTCCGGCGGATCCATTGCTGCCGCCCTGAGACTGTCTGAGCAGGTTGAAAACGCCGTTATCGTGGCCATCATTTGTGACCGTGGCGACCGATACCTCTCCACTGGCGTCTTTCCCGGCGCCTGAACAGTCCCAAGACTAGGACCTTTCATCAAGAGTAGTCAGTATGAGTAGACGACGCCGTAAGGCTCTTCCTAAAGAGCCGGTGCGCTGTGAAATTGAAAAACTGAGTCATGACGGCCGGGGTATTGCCCGCCAGGACGGCAAGACCCAGTTCGTAGACGGTGCCCTGCCGGGTGAAACCGTCATGGCAAAGATGATCAGTACCCGCAGCAAATTCGACGAGCTGCGGAGCCTGGAAGTGCTCGAAAGCGTGCCGGAGCGCCAGACACCGCCGTGCGAATTTGCCGACCTGTGTGGCGGCTGCAGTCTTCAGCACATGAGTGCCGATGCCCAGATCAAGTTCAAGGAAGACACCCTGCGCGAACACTTTGCCCATTTTGGGGGCATTGAGCCGGAAGAGTGGGTGGCGCCGATGCGTTCGGAAAGCAGCCTGGGATATCGCCGCAAGGCGCGACTGGGCGTGCGCTACGTACCGGCGCGGGAATCGGTGCTGGTCGGCTTTCGCGAAAAACGCAACAGTTTCCTGACCGACATCGACAAATGTGTTGTGCTGGACCCTCGCATCGGTGAGCGTATTCTGCCCCTGCGTGAACTGCTCCACGGCCTTGATGCCTACAATCGCATTCCCCAGGTCGAGGTGGCGTGCGGCGATGACGAGGCCGTCATGGTATTCCGCAACATGGATGACCTGAGTGACAGTGATCGGGCCAGCCTGGTCGAGTTCGGTCAGGCCCACGATTTGCATATTTATCTGCAGCCCAAGGGGCCGGACACGGTACACCGGATCTGGCCGGAGTCCGCCGGGCGGCATGATGAGCGGCTCGGGTACCGGCTGGATGAGTTTGAATTGACCATGAAATTCCATCCGATGGATTTCACCCAGGTCAACGCTGGCATCAATCGCACCATGGTCCACCGCGCTGTCGACTGGCTCGACGTACAGCCGGGCGAGCGGGTACTCGATCTGTTCTGCGGACTCGGCAACTTCACCCTGCCGCTGGCGCGCAAGGGTGGCCAGGTCGTCGGCGTGGAAGGTGACGACGCCATGGTGGTTCGTGGCCGCGAAAACGCGGAACTGAACGGCCTCGACAATGTGGCTTTCCACGGTGCCGATCTGCATGGTGATTTCACCGGCCAGAGCTGGGCAAAAGAGGGCTTTGACAAGATCCTGATTGACCCCCCTCGCTCGGGTGCGGAGGAAATCTGCAAGTACCTGACGGCGTTCGGGGCCAGTAAAATCGTCTATGTTTCTTGTAACCCTGCAACACTGGCACGGGATGCTGGTGTCATGGTGCGCAATGGTTATCGGCTGGTGCGTGCTGGCGTGATGGATATGTTTCCTCACACCACTCATGTCGAATCCATCGCCCTGTTTGAGCGGGATTCCGGCTAAAGGATTGGCGCCGCCACGCGGGTGGCGGCAGGAACGACCGAGAATAGTAAAACCGATATGGTAAAAGTTCGCGAAGATTATGCCGTTACTGGCGATGGTGAGGTGGACATCGAGCGTTGTGTCCAGCACATCGCTGCCCAGACCCAGTTGGACGATGTCGACCAGTTTCGCCGTGCCTGTGAGAAGGCTGCGGAAATCGATCTGGAGGCGTTCCGCGAGGACCGCCTGTGGGCACCGGGCTCCAGCAGCTTTCGCATCGGTATCGAAATGGCCCAGGTGCTGGCGGAGCTGCACCTGGATCAGGCCAGCCTGGTGGCGGCGATACTGTATCGGGCCGTTCGGGAGGAACGGGTCGCCCTGGAAGACATCCGCAAGGAGTTCGGCGACGAGATTGCCGGTCTGATCAACGGCGTTCAGCAGATGGCGGCGATCTCTTCAATCCATCATCCGCTCAAGGGCAATGTCCTGGGCCAGAGTGAGGGCCAGCTGGACAACGTCCGCAAGATGCTGGTCACCATGATTGATGATGTCCGGGTCGCGCTGATCAAGCTGGCGGAGCGGACCTGTGCCATCCGGGCGGTCAAGAACGTCTCGGAAGAAAAGCGCATGCGGGTCGCGCGTGAGGTGTTTGATATCTACGCGCCGCTGGCGCACCGGCTCGGCATTGGTCACAT
This sequence comes from Marinobacter sediminum, assembly GCF_016820575.1. Taxonomy (GTDB): domain Bacteria; phylum Pseudomonadota; class Gammaproteobacteria; order Pseudomonadales; family Oleiphilaceae; genus Marinobacter; species Marinobacter sediminum. The sequence goes on from NZ_JAEMQH010000003.1 coordinate 201,189, forward strand.
CAAGTGGGAGCTGGAAGACCTGTCGTTCCGCTACCTGCACGAAACGGCCTACAAAAAAATCGCCAAGCTTTTAGACGAAAAGCGCCTCGACCGGGACGGCTACATCAAACGGGTCATCGAAACCCTGCAGGCGGAACTGGAAGCCTCGGGGATCACGGCTGACCTGTCCGGTCGCGCCAAGCACATCTACAGTATCTGGCGGAAAATGCGGCGCAAGGGTATCGATTTTTCCCAGGTTTACGACGTCCGTGCCGTTCGCATCCTGGTGCCGGAAGTCCGGGATTGTTACGGCGCTTTGGGCATCGTGCATGGTATCTGGCGCCACATTCCAAACGAATTCGACGACTACATCGCCAACCCCAAGGAAAACGGCTACCAGTCCCTGCATACTGCCGTGATCGGGCCCGAAGGCAAGGTGATGGAAGTGCAGATCCGTACTCACAAGATGCACGAGGAGGCGGAGCTGGGTGTCTGTGCCCACTGGTTGTACAAAGGCACGGACAAGAGCAACAAATCGACCGGTTACGATGCCAAGATCAACTGGCTCCGGCAGGTGCTGGAGTGGCAGGAAGATCTGGGGGATCTGTCCGGTCTGGCCGACCACCTGAAGTCCGACGTAGCGTCGGACCGGGTCTATGTCTTTACCCCGGAAGGTCATGTGGTCGACCTGCCGCAAGGTGCAACTCCGGTGGACTTTGCCTACCGCGTGCATACGGAAATCGGCCACGCCTGTCGCGGCGCGCGGGTCAACAATCGCATCGTGCCGCTGACCTATCCGCTGAAAACCGGCGACCAGATTTTCATCCTGACCTCCAACAACGCGGCCCCGAGCCGGGACTGGCTGAACCCGAGCCTGGGCTACGTGCAGACCTCCCGTGCCCGGGCCAAGGTGACGCACTGGTTCAAGGAGCAGGACCGTGGCCGCAACATTGTCGATGGCCGCGCCATCCTGGACGATGAGTTCAAGCGACTGTCGCTTTATGACGTGAACCTGAACGAGCTCGCCGAAAAGGTGAACTATCACGGCTCGGAGGACATGTTTGCCGCCATCGGTGCCGGCGATCTGCGCCCTACCCACGTGGCCAATGTGGCGCAACAAATGCTCGAGCCAAAATCCGAGCAGCTGGATCTGAAGCTCAGCAGCCAGCGTCAGGCCCCTTACGACACCGCCACCGATATTCAGATCCAGGGTGTTGGCAAGCTCAAGACCCAGGTCGCCAAGTGCTGCAAGCCGCTACCCGGTGATCCCATTGGCGGCTACATCACTGTGGGTCGCGGGGTCACCGTGCACCGGCAGGATTGCCTGACGTTCCTGAACCTGCGCGAGTTTGAGCCCAACCGGATCATCGAGGTTAATTGGGGTGGCCAGCCCGCGGCCGTCTACCCGGTAGACGTGGAAATCCAGGCCTACGATCGTTCGGGCCTGTTGCGGGACATCACCCAGGTGCTGTCCACCTCCAAGAGCGATGTGCTGGCACTGAACACCCTGACCAATAAGGACGAGAACACCGCCACCATGACGGTGACGCTGGAGATCTCCAGCCTTGAGCAGTTGGCCCGGTTGCTGGCGCAGATTCGTAACCTGCCCAACATCATTGACGTGAGGCGCAAACGCGGATGAGCTACACCATAGACGACCTGAAAACGTTGATTGCACGGCTGCGGGATCCGGAGATCGGCTGCCCGTGGGATACCCGGCAGAGTTATAAGAGCATCGTGCCGCACACCCTTGAGGAAGCCTACGAGGTGGCCGATGCCATTGAGCAGGAAGACTATCCCCATCTCAAGGACGAACTGGGCGATCTGCTGTTTCAGGTAATTTTCTATGCCCAGATGGGCAAGGAAGATGGCCACTTTGATTTCGACGCCATCGTCGACAATCTGGTGCGTAAACTGGTTCGTCGTCATCCCCATGTCTTTCCGGCGGGCACTCTGGACAGCAAAATTGATCCGAATAACCGTCCCGATGAAGCCTGGATCAAAGAGAGCTGGGAGCGGATCAAGGCCGAGGAGCGGGCTATGGTGCCGCCCTCTGATGAGCCGCTGAGTCGCCTGGATGGCATCGCCCGCACCCTTCCGGCCATGGCCCGGGCCGAGAAGCTGCAGAAAAGGGCCGCCAGGCATGGATTCGACTGGTCAGAGATCGAGCCGGTGTTCGACAAGCTGCACGAGGAGCTCGATGAACTGAAAGAAGCCTGGCACGCCGCCCAGACCGGAACAGGGGACCATGATGCGGTGGAAGACGAGTTAGGTGATCTGCTGTTTGTCTGTGTCAATCTGGCACGTTTCATGAAGGTGAATCCTGAGCAGGCTCTGAAGCGAACCAACCATAAGTTTGATAGCCGATTCCGGGCCATTGAACGGATTCTCACCCGCGAGGGTCGGGATATGGACGAGGAGAGTCTGGACGCGCTGGAAGCCGTCTACCAGACGGTCAAGGGGGTAGAGAAGGGCAGTTCCGGGCACTGATTGTTGGTTTTCGGTAAGTACAATCCGTTACCAATTAGCAGGTTCCAGAGGCGCTGGCTTCGTCTACACTTCGAGATGTGGCTGCACTGATGTTGTGCGCCGTGCGCCATCAATAAGATGCAGGAGTGAGGGCACCATGAAAATTAAGGATCTGGTCAACTACTGGGACAAGCACGCTCGCGGTCGTCTGACTCGCGATGCCTACTTTATGGCATTGTCTGACCAGCATCATAAGCGTCTGGAGAAACTGGCCGCGCTCTATCCCATGAAATCACCGCAGGATCTGATGCGGGATCTGATTTCGGCCGCGCTGGACGAGATGGAAACCAGCTTCCCTTATGTTGAGGGCACCAAGGTGGTGGCCTACGACGAGGACGGTTTCGAGATCTATGAGGATCAGGGCTTAACCCCGAAGTTCGTGAGTCTGAGCCAGAAGCACATCCAGCGCCTCAAGGCCCGTCAGTTGGAATCGGTCGCCTAACGACCTGAATTCGATCTGGCCCGATCGACTATCTTTGCACGGAGTGGCGCCTGCCACTCCGTTTCAGTACCCCTCGCATTCCTTACTTGTCTTTGTTCTCAAGCCGATCTTTAAGGGGCGTTTTCCGCACCAGGTCGTCCAGCGCGGCACCGATCATGTCATTGAGAATGTCGGTTTCGGTCCGGTCCGGGTACAGTTCCGCCAGCGCCGCAATCCTTGCCGCATCCTCCAGAGGCAGTCTCAGATTGTAATCGTGGGTCCGGTCCACGGGCGCTTTCTGGTTTTCCCAGTGCTTGGGTAAATCGGTAACTTTCATCAGTACTCCTTACGGCTATAGGCTCCAATCGCCAATAGACTTTTTCGACTATTCCTTAGTATCGTAAGTTTACTTTGCCTCCGTCAATTAAAAGGACGTCAATGTGACTGAGCTTCACCCCGATCTTCGAGAAAATGTACGCATGCTGGGCGAATTGTTGGGTCAGAGTATCCAGCGCCACCCAGGCCAGGATTGTTACGAACTGATCGAGGAGATCCGCGCTGCGGCCAAGGCCGACCGGCGCCAGGAAAGTGGTTCCGGGCAGCGCCTGGTCAACCTGTTGAGAAAGCTGAGCGACGATGAGTTGTTGCCAGTAACCCGGGCCTTTAACCAGTTTCTCAATCTTGCCAATCTGGCGGAGCAATATCACGGCATTCGCCGCAAGAAGGGGCACCAGTCCGACCTGATGGTGGAATCCCTGGGCCAGGTGTTTGACCGTTTGAAAGCCGGTGGTGTGTCGTCGGAAGAGCTGCATGAGCGGGTGTCCAACCTGCGTATCGAATTTGTACTGACTGCCCACCCGACCGAAGTAGCGCGTCGCACCTTGATCATGAAGTACGACGAGATGTCGGAGTGTCTGGCCCGGCTCGATCACGATGATCTGATGCCAGCGGAGCGTGAGGAAGTTATTGATCGGTTGACCCGGTTGATCACTGAGGCCTGGCATACCGATGAGATACGACACGAACGGCCGACGGCGGTGGACGAGGCCAAATGGGGCTTTGCGGTCATTGAGAACAGCCTTTGGCAGGCGCTGCCTCGTTTTCTGAGCAGTCTCGATGCGTCTCTTACCGAATCGACCGGGCGCGGATTACCCCTGGACGCATCGCCGATTCGTATTGCCTCCTGGATGGGCGGCGACCGGGACGGCAACCCTAACGTAACCCATCAGGTTACTCGCAAGGTTTTCCTGCTTGGCCGTTGGATGGCAGCGGACCTGTACTTGCGCGACATTCAGGCGCTACGGGCAGAGCTGTCCATGTGGCAGGCCAGTGACGAACTTCGGCAACGGGTGGGGGACTCTCGTGAGCCCTATCGCCAGGTTCTGGCGGAACTGCGTGAGCGGTTGGTGAAAACCCGTGATTGGGCCGAGGCTGGGGTTAATGGCACCACGGCCGACGCCACCGACATCCTATTCGAGAACGAGGATTTCACCGGACCTCTGGAGCTGTGCTACCGGTCACTGGTTGAATGTGGGATGGAAAGCATTGCCAATGGCCCGTTGCTGGATACCATTCGCCGCGCCCACACCTTCGGGTTGCCGCTGATTCGCCTGGACATTCGCCAGGAAGCCTCGCGCCATGCTGAGGCAGTGGCGGAGATGGTGGATTACCTGGGGCTGGGGGATTACCTGTCGTGGTCGGAAGCGGAGCGTCAGGAGTTTCTGGTCAAAGAGCTTCGCGGGCGCCGGCCGCTGGTGCCGCGCAACTGGGAGCCTTCCGAGTCGGTGCGCGAGGTTCTGGCCACGTGCGAGGTGGTGGCGCAACAGACGCCGCAGGCACTGGGTTCCTATGTTATCTCCATGGCCTCAAAACCATCGGATGTACTCAGCGTGATCCTGCTGCTGCGGGAATCCGGCATGAAGTTCCCGATGCGGGTAGTGCCCCTGTTTGAAACCCTGGATGACCTGAAAGGCGCGCCGGACAGCATGGCGGCCCTGTACGAGGTCGACTGGTATCGGGACTACTGCCAGGGTCGCCAGGAAGTGATGATCGGCTATTCGGATTCGTCGAAAGATGCCGGTCAGCTAATGGCGGCGTGGGCGCAGTATCAGGCCCAGGAACAACTGACTCGGATTGCCAAACAGTACGATGTGCACCTGACCTTGTTCCACGGCCGGGGCGGCACCGTGGGTCGTGGCGGCGGGCCAGCCAATCGGGCCATCCTGTCGCAGCCACCGGGTTCGGTTAATGGCAGCTTCCGGATTACCGAACAGGGCGAAATGATCCGCTTCAAGTTTGGCCTGCCGGACCTGGCGGTGCAGAGTCTGACGCTCTACACCACTGCGGTGATCGAGGCCACCCTGGCGCCGCCGCCCGAGCCAGAACCGGAATGGCGTGCCACCATGGATTGGCTGACTGAACGTTCGCTGAAGTCCTATCGGGACGTGGTGCGGGAGAATCCGGACTTTGTCCCTTACTTCCGGCAGGTTACGCCGGAGCAGGCCCTGGGCAAGCTCGCCCTGGGCAGCCGGCCGGCCCGCCGCAAGGCCACCGGCGGCGTTGAGAGCCTGCGTGCGATTCCCTGGATCTTTGCCTGGACGCAAATGCGGCTGATGCTGCCAAGCTGGCTGGGTAGCGATGTGGCGCTGGAAGCGGCGGCCCAGGACAACCGGTTACCGCAGCTACGTGAAATGATGAAGGGGTGGCCGTTTTTCCGAACCTACGTCGACATGCTTGAGATGGTGCTGGCCAAATCGGATCTGCGCATAGCCAGCTACTACGAGCAGACCCTGCTTGACAACGATAAGCTGCAAGCGCTGGGAACCGACCTCCGGGAAAGGTTGCAGCGGTGCATCCAGCGTCTTCTGGAGCTCAAGGAGCAGTCAGACCTGCTTGAGGGCGAGCCGGTGTTCGCCCACTCCATGCGCGTGCGCAATCCTTACACCGATCCGTTGCATTATCTCCAGGCCGAACTGCTGCGCCGCAATCGTGACAGCGAGGGCAAGGGCGATGTTCAGGATCTGGTCGAGCGGGCCTTGAAAGTAACCATGGCAGGCATCGCAGCAGGCATGCGCAACACCGGTTAAACCCGACACAATAAGAACGGTGGCCTGATAGCCGCTGATCAAGGTAACAGGAGTAAGCTGTGGCTCTCGCTGCGCGACTGCAACGTTTTCTGGCCCGCAAGGGCATTCCGTACTCGGAGCTGCCGACGCCGCAGGCGGCCGATCTTGAGTCAGCCGTGATTGCTTCGGGCCAGTCTCGCTCGGATTTTGTTCAGGCAACCGTCCTGATTGATGTCGGCGGCGCCTTGCTGGTGGCGCATGGTTTAGACAGCGCTCTGGATCTGGACGCGGTGTTCCAACTGACCGGCCGCCGATTGCAGCCTCTGACGGCGCGCCAGACCATGCGCCTGTTCGGTGACTGTGATCCGGGATTCGTGCCGCCCATCGGGACGGCCTACGACCTGCCGGTTCTCATCGACGACGACGTCGCCCACGCCGAAACGGTCTTGCTCACCGGCGGCACCAACCAGGGTGTGGTCAAGATGGAAGGGTGTGATTTCCGGCTGGCTCTGGCCGGCGCCCGGACTGGTCACCTGGTAATTCGGGGCCAGGGCAACGGCGACCGTGCTGCACTCAGCCTGGATGAAGTGGCGGATAAGCTCCAGCGACTGTATCGGCTGCCACCGATGCCCGCTCTGGCATTGCGGATCTTGCGGCTGACGGCGCACAGCGAGGCCACGGCCAAGGAGCTGGCGGAGCTGATTGAACTCGACCCCAGCCTGACTGCACAAATCATGCGCTATGCCCGTTCTGCGCTGTTCAATTATCCCGGCCAGATTCACTCCGTGCAGGAGGCGGTAACCCGGGTTCTGGGCTTCGACCGTGTTGCTCACATTGCCATGGGGATCGCTTCGGTGCGGGCCTTCGATGTCCCCCGCAAGGGGCCACTGGGGATGGATAACTTCTGGCGCCACGCCCTCTATAGTGCGTTCGTTTGCCAGAGTCTCGCGGTGCATTGTCGCGCCGATAAGGCTCTGGCGTATCTGTGCGGCCTGCTGCACAACTTCGGTCTGCTGTTGATCGGCCACCTGTTTCCAGCCGAATTTGAAGAGCTCAATGTCCTGCACGCGGATAATCCCGAGGCCAGCATGCATTCCCTGGAGCAGCAGGTGTTTGGCCACGCCCGAGAGGAGCAGATCCTTGCCGTGGGTCATGGTGCTATTGGTGGCATTCTGCACAAGCTCTGGCAATTGCCGGATGCCGTGGTCAAGACCGCCGCCATGCATCAGCATCCGGGCTATCACGGCGATCACGAAACCTACGTACTGATGGTGCAGCTATCGAATGCGCTGCTGAAGCCGCGGGGCATCGGTGACGAGTTCAATCCAGACGATGTTCCCGTTCTGCTGGAAGGCCTGGGGCTGGCGCCCGATACCGTCGCTGATCTGGAAGCTGAGATCGATCGTGTGGCTCCAGATCTGGACGCACTGGCCAACTCCCTGTCATCCTGAGCAAGGCTCGGGTTCAGATACCTTATGCCCCTTTTCCGTGCATGATACGGAGGTCGACTTTCTCTATAGAGACGGACTTCGTATAATGCGCTGGCTCCGAGCCTGGCTAATTGCCGCTCGGTGCCGAGAGGTTGTCGCAAAGGCGAGGGTCTTTGCCGCAACTTTTCCAACGATAATGACTTATACGGGAGCACAACGTTATGCGAATCATCATGTTAGGGGCGCCAGGCGCCGGCAAGGGGACGCAGGCACAGTTTATTACCGAACGCTTCGACATCCCCCAGATCTCTACTGGTGACATGCTGCGAGCGGCGGTCAAAGCCGAATCCGAGCTGGGATTGCAGGTTAAGGAAGTCATGGCGACTGGTGGTCTGGTGTCTGATGACATCATCATCGCATTGATCGAGGAGCGTATTCAGCAGCCGGACTGCAAGAACGGCTTCCTGCTCGACGGCTTCCCGCGCACTATTCCACAGGCCGAGGCTCTGAAAGACCAGGGCATTGTCATTGATTACGTGGTTGAGATTTCCGTCGATGACGAAGAAATTGTCAGCCGTCTGTCTGGTCGCCGTGTTCACGAAGGCAGTGGCCGGATCTATCACGTTAAATTCGATCCGCCCAAGGCGGAAGGCAAAGACGATGAAACCGGCGAGCTGCTGGTTCAGCGTGAAGACGACAAAGAAGAAACCGTACGCAAGCGTCTGAAGATCTACCACGATCAGACCGCACCACTGGTGGGTTACTATCAGGACTGGGCCGCCGAAAACCCGGCCGCTGCACCCAAGTATGTGCGCGTAGCCGGTGTTGGCAGTCTCGATAGCATCCGTGACCAGATTCTGTCCAAGCTTCAATAAATCCTCGTTATCCTGACCTGAGGCTTCGTGTCGTCCGTGAAACTGCTGGCACTGGATACATCATCGGAGGGCTGCTCGGCAGCCCTTCTTGTTGATGGCAAGATATCCGAACGTTTTGAAATAGCCCCCCGGGGCCATACCAAGCTCTTGATGCCCATGGTGAGAGAGTTGTTGGCAGAGGCAAACGTGGCGCCGTCAGAACTCGACACGGTGGCCTTTGCCTGTGGTCCGGGATCATTCACTGGTATCCGAATTGCCACGGGCGTGGCCCAGGGGTTGGCGTGGGGGCTGGGCGTGCCGGTCGTGCCAGTGTCGTCCCTGGCCACCGTTGCCGTTGGCGCTATTGAAACCATGGGCGTCAGCGAGCAGGGCGGTGTTGCCGTCGCTTTCGACGCCCGCATGGGCGAGCTGTACTGGGGCTGTTTTGTTTGCTGCGACGGACTGCCGGTGCTGCGGGGTGTGGAGCGAGTCTGCGCGCCTTCGCTGGTGTCGCTTGAGGGCGACGCGACAGTATGGTCCGGTGCTGGTCGTGGCTGGGCTTTCCAGCAAGACATGCCAGCTGAGGTGGCTGACCGGGTTGTGGCGGCTGATGATACGCTGATTCCGCGTGCAGCCTGGGTCGCAAAACTGGCCGAACTCGGGTTCCGCAATGGTCAGGCGGTCCCGGCGGAGCAGGCCCAGCCTGCGTACATCCGTAACGAGGTTGCCTGGAAAAAACTTCCCGGACGAGAGTAATCGGGCGCGCTCGGTCGACACGCCGGTTAATAACTGAGCAAACGCTTTTCTTCCAGGGCCGATTCTTCCATACTTTCTCTTATCTTTTTCGTTATTAGGCCAGCGGTACCGGGTCATGATCGGCAGTATAAATTCAGGCAACAGCTTTACCCCCCAGTCAGGCAATAACAGCCCGATTCGGGAACGTAGTGATGTCGCCCGTGCGCCGGCAGCCTCCCCGGAAAAAGCGCCGGAAAGCGCCCGCCGGGACCTGGCCGATGCCCGCACCGGTACCTTGATTGAACGTGCGCCGGGCGAGAGCCTGGAACGTCGCATTGAGGCTCGCCGAGCCGCCGAAGATACCCGGCTGGAACGTTTCCGGGCCGACGACATGCCATTGCCAACCGCTCAGGCGCTGTCCACCTTCGCTGTGGTCGCAGCCGCAGGGCAGGAATCGGGTGACGATCTTCCCCTGGCCGGCATTGATATTCTGGTCTGATGACTGACTCCCGCTCGCACAAAACCGCCCCCTCTGAGACTTCCGAGCACCTTGCCGTAGGGCGCAGCCCACTGGGTGATGCCGAGCAGGCGGTTGCCCTGAGCGAGGCGTTGGCGATCCCGAATCTTGGGGTGGTGCGGCCAAAGGACGTGCGCGGCTACACCCTGCTGCTGTTCCTGGATGATCAGGGGCTCGGCCTGCAGTTGACCGGCAAGGGTGCGCCTGGGCCGGTGCGAGCCGAGTTTGTCACCGGCAAGATGGGTTATCGCCGTGAACACGGGGGTGGAGCCGGGCAGTTGGTGGCGAAAGCAGTGGGTCTGCATAAAACCCGCGCCCATCTGCACGTGCTCGATGCGACTGCAGGCCTGGGACAGGATGCGTTTGTGCTGGCCGGTTTGGGCTGCACAGTGACCCTGTTTGAGCGCAATCCGGTGATTCATGCCTTGCTGGCGGATGGGCTGGCGCGGGCGTCGCTGAATGTCGATTGCGCGCCTATCGTCGAGCGCATGCATCTGCGCGAGGGCAGCAGCATCGCCTGGTTAGCGTCTGCAGGCCCGGAGTGCGCCGATGTTGTTTACCTGGATCCGATGTTCCCGCACCGGGACAAATCGGCCCTGGTGAAGAAAGAAATGCAGCTGTTCCAGCGAGTGGTTGGCGATGACGACGATTCCGAGGCGCTACTGACGGCGGCTCTGGAGAGCGCGCGCTACCGCGTTGTGGTCAAGCGCCCGCGCAAGGCCCCGGCCATTGCCGGGCCCGAGCCAACAACCCGGGTGGAGGGCAAAAGCAGTCGCTATGATGTCTACTCCATCAAGGCACTGCCTGACCGCTAGGGCGCCTTAGGCTTTATCTTTAAAAGGGCGCTTTAAGCGCCCAGCATAGTGACTTGCTGTATGGCCTGGCGCTTTTCGACGCTCAACACCAGGCGAGCATCTTCCGCCACTTCATCCAGCCCCTCACCATAGCAAATCAGCCCGTTCTCCTCGGTGGTGATCACACCATTCTTCTGCAGATTGGCAATGAAGTTGCGGAACAGACTCTTGTCGAAGAATTCCGGCGCATTCAGGCCAAACAGAATCGACATGCGTTCGGCCAGCAAAGTGCTCTGTTCTTCGAGCTCGGCGGCGCTGAGTTTGCCCGAGCCGTATTTGCGCAGGATGCCAAGAGCGATGTGATAGCGCTCGAGCGTTTGAATGATGAAGCGTGACAGTACCCGCAGCCGCAGCATCGCTTCCGTGCCTTCCTCGGGGCGGCCAATGCGGTCGTCATCCAGTTCTTCCAGCAGACCCTGCTCAATCAGCACATTGATCCAGTCGTTGATAACCTGCTCGGCTTCGTCTGCCTGATACTTCAGGAACAGCTCCGACTGCAGATAGGGGTAGGCTACGCTTGCCAGGAACACCACGCGCTCCCGGCGCAGGGTGTCCTTGTTCTCAAACAGGCTGGCGATCAGCGATGGCAGTGCAAACAAGTGCTGGATATTGTTGCGGTAGTAGGTCATGAGGATGGCGTTGCTGCCCTCAAGGGCAATGATGTCACCCAGTTTCTGCGGTTGCCGTGCCACCAGCCCCATGTTCTCACAGTAGGCGACCCAGTCCTTACCGCTGCCTTCCGGTAGGGTCACTGTTTCTGCGTACGGATAGGCCTTGAGCAGTCCGGCGTACTGGTCCATCAGGCGGATCAGCTGGTGCTCATCCATGGCGAGGCGATCGGTGCCCAGCAGCACGGTCGCGGTAATGCCGATCGGGTTCACGGCCACCGAGGCGTTGATGTTGGAGGCCACCTGCAGCGCCAGCTCATCGACCGCCTGGTTCAGCCAGGGTGGACGATACTCGGCGTCGTAGGCTTCGTCACGCCAGCTTTCGTGAACGTTATCCAGTACATCGGCCAAGGGAATGGCCTCGCCAAAGTTCACCGCGACACGGCCGAAGGAGTTGCTGAGTTTGCGCACGGTCTTGGCCAGTGCAAACACGCTTTCTTTCTGCTTTTTCTTGCCCCGCAGCTCACCCAGGTAGGACCGTCCTTCCATTACTTTTTCGTAGCCGATATAGACCGGAACAAACACGATTGGTTTGCGGTGATCACGCAGGAAGCTCCGGACAGTCATCGACAGCATGCCCGGGCGTGGCTGCAACATGCGACCGGTGCGGCTGCGGCCGCCTTCCACGAAGTACTCCACGGAGTAGCCGCGGGAGAACATCACGTGCATGTATTCGTTGAACACGGTGGCGTAGAGCGGGTTGTCCTTGAAGCTGCGACGCATGAAGAAGGCGCCACCACGACGCAGAATAGGGCCAACAAGGGGCATGTTCAGATTGATGCCGGCGGCGATGTGCGGCGGCATCAGGCCGTTCTTGTAGAGCACGTAGGAGAGCAGCAGGTAATCGATGTGGGAGCGGTGGCAGGGCACGTAGACCACAGCGTTCTCCTGGGCGACTTCCTTCACCACCTTGATGTTGTTGACGGCAATGCCGTTGTAAATCCGGTTCCAGAGCCAGGCCAGTACCACTTCCAGGATACGGATGGTGACAACGGACATGCTGGCAGCGATTTCATCGGCGTACTTCCAGGCCCTGGCGCGCACTTTTTCCGGCGGGATTTCGTCTCGTGCCGCGGTTTCCCGGATGGCTTCCTTGACCGCCTGGGTCCGTACCAGCCCGCCAACCAGTGTGCGCCGGTGTGACAGGTCGGGCCCGAGCACGGCCTGGCGCACCCGCCGGAAGTGAGTGCGCAGGATGCGTGCGAGTTTGCGTTTGGCCCGTTCCTCCGAGTGGCGGTATTCGTCGACCACCAGTTTCAGGGACAGTGGCTGGTTGAACTGCACGTAGGTGTTGCGGCCATGGACCATGATGATCAGTAGCTTCTGGAGCCGGCCCGCCACCGACCAGGTGTCGGACAGCAGCAGCTTCACCAGTGATTTTTCCTTGTCCGGTGAGCGACCCCAGAACATGGATACCGGCACAATCTGAACATCCTGCTCGGTGTGTTCCACGCCATAGTGAATCAGGGCTTCGAATTCATTGGTCGGTACCGGTGTCTGGCGCCGACGAAACAGCCCTCCGGTGCGCCTGTACAGGAAGAAGAACGAGTGGGAAGGGCCATTCTTGACCGGCAGGGCCTCGGTGGCCCCGGGCAGGCCGGCGCGGATCACTTCCTGTTCCAACACCAGTCGGCTCGACAGCGAGCTGTATTGCAGCACGTAGCAAACCGGCTTGTCGGGGTCGATCCCCAGAGCTTCCAGGGTGTTGCCGCTAACGTCGGTCCTGACCCACAGAAAGAGTATCTTGCGGAAAATGGTCAGGATCAGGCTGCGAATGCCCTGGTAAAGTCGCATAAAGTGTTGCTCCGGTGAATCAGACAGTCGCCAAGTTTACTTGGTTGCGTTCGGTGCGGAAAGCCGTTGATCTTACTTGCCTTGTTGCCCAGTGTGGTACATTTCAGCTTGGTCCATTCCTCAGGCAGGTGAAAACAGACAATGGCGAGCTCAAATTCAGACTGGTCCCCGGGTTGGACCACGAATGCGCCGCGTCCTGGAGACCGGATTCTGGCCATTTCAGGATCAGACATCCTCAAGCCTGAGCAGGGCTGGTTGCTGGCCGTGGATGACGCCAGGCTCGGAGGCCGGGCCAGCGTAGCGGTTTCGGTAGGAACCCTGGACGGCGTGCCGGTATACGTGACCGAGCTCGAAGGCGCGGGCGAGGCAGGACTGGAGTCAGTGAGCCTTCGGGACGCCCTGCTGACGATGGAGCAAGCACCGGCAGAGCTGTTGAGTACCGGGTTTCAGGTTTGGCAGTGGTGGCGTGACCATCGCTTTTGCGGCCGGTGCGGCTTGGAAACCGGCTTTCATCCCCGTGAGCGCGCCAAGTGGTGTGAGCCCTGTGGCATTCCCTGGTACCCGAGACTGGCCCCCTGCGTGATTGTGGTGATCAGGCGGGACGACAGGTTGCTACTGGCCAAGAACGCACGTGCGCGGCACCATTTCTACAGTCTGATTGCGGGCTTCGTCGAGCCAGGCGAAAGTCTGGAAGGCGCGGTTGCCCGCGAGGTCAAGGAAGAAACCGGCCTGGATGTGGCTAATGTCCGCTATCAGTCGTCTCAGCCCTGGCCGTTTCCGCACCAGCTGATGGTGGGATTCTTCGCCGACTATGCCGGCGGCGAACTGATACTGCAGGAAGATGAGTTGGCGCATGCCGACTGGTTTCTGCCCGGAGATACCCCGCCGGTGCCGCCGCAAACCACCATTGCTGGGCGCTTGATCCGCGCCATGGAAAGCGAGATTACCCGGGGAGGCATAGCTCTTTGACTACGGTTTCCAAAGCCCGCGTCCTGGTTTTTGATTCCGGGGTTGGTGGCCTCAGTGTCGCCGCCTGTGTGCGCCAGCATCTTCCGGGCACGGAACTGCTTTATCTGGCTGACAACGCCGGATTTCCCTACGGCGACCAGCCTGAATCCGTGGTCGTCGAGCGCTGTTGCCGGCTGATAGGCAAGGCGATCGAGCAGTACTCCACGGACGTCATTGTGGTTGCCTGTAACACTGCCAGTACCGTTGTTCTGCCTCATCTCCGGGCCATGACCGCAACGCCAGTGGTCGGTGTAGTGCCCGCCATTAAGCCGGCGGCCGCCAAAACCGAAAACCGCCGTATCGGAGTGCTGGCTACGCCGGCAACTGTTCGACGGCCGTATCTGGATCAGCTGGTGTCAGAATTCGCCAGCCACTGTCAGGTGGAGCGTATTGGCCATCCCGAGTTGGTTCGCTGGGTGGAGGAGTCGGTCAGCGGTGTCGAGGTGTCGCGAGCCGCGTTGGCGTCGGCGGTGGCCGGCTTCCGCGAGGCTGGAGTGGATACCGTGGTGCTGGGGTGTACTCACTATCCCTTGCTGCTGAGCGCCCTTAGGGAGGTTCTGCCTGAGGTTCGGTTCTGGGTTGATTCGGGTGAGGCCATTGCCCGCCGTGTCAGCCACCTGTTGGCAGAAAATGGCAAGCACGGCAGCGCGGCCAATGCGGGGGCTTTCAGTGGCTCGCCAGTGCGTGCGGCGCTCTTTTCCGGGCCTGCTCCGACCGGTCTGGCCAACTTCATGAACGGCCTGAACCTGAGTCCTCAGACGGTGCTCGATAACTGGCCCGAGTGCAACGAGCGGGTCAGATCAAACGCGTCAGTTTGAACATCGCCAGGAATTCCAGGGCCGGAATCGCGCGCCGGTGACAGCAGTAGGTCTTAAAGCTCTCACCCCGGAACCGTGATTTGGTGAATTCCAGCCCCTTGAAGTTGTACAGAAACGTACCTTTGTCATAGACCAGATGCAGGAGGCGTTTCAGCAGTCGACTTTCCTGATGCTCGGTGGCCGCATCGAGTGACAAGGGGATCAGCCCCAGATCCAGAAAAGGAACGCCCTCAGCTTTGAACACTTCCATGGCATGCGCCATCAAGGTGTAGAAAATGCCCTGGCGGAAATCGGCGTTGGCGCGGGAAATATTGGGCACGTAACTGATGATTTCGTTGTTCTGGTAAATCGGATCAAAGTAGATGAATCCCACCGCCTTGCCGTCCTGGTAGGCATAGAAGTGACGCTCGTTCTCCCGATACGCCATCTCCATGGGCCGGATCAGAAACCGGATTTCATTGCTCTTGCACTTGCGGGTGCGAATCCAGGCCTCGGAGATTTCCCGGGTGTGATCGTCGCTGAATCGCTCTTTCACCGTGATGTTGTTTTTTTTGGCCTGGTTCAGGGCGGTACGCAGGATCTGTTTCTTCTTGCCGGACAGGGACCAGGTCGCAAGATCGATACGGGATTCGCTGCCAAACTGGGTGCCGTACAGCCCAAACCGAAGGTGCAGAACATCGACCACCGGCTTGGACACCTGGATATAGCTGGCGTTCGGGAAGCGTTTGTGAAAGTGCTCAAGAATGACGGCAAAGTGCTCCGGGGCACAGACCGGGTCAGACAGCACAAAGGTGCCACCCCATTTGCGCATGTAGGCGATGTAGCCGACGCCGGGCACGTCGAAGTATTGCATGCCGGGCTGCAGGGTGGAGAAGGATTGGGAGTGAACCCCGTGCTTTTGCAGGTAACCCACCCGCTCGGTGAAGGTGAACGTGTTGTCCGCCAGTTCACGCAGTCCGTCCAGTGCCAGGATCTGATCCGACATGTCATTGCTCCCCGTGAGTTGAGATGATGGAAGACCGGATCAATCAGGCCTGTTTGCGCCCGAGAATGGACCAGTAGCAGTTCATGTTCAGAAGCTTGAAGTGCTTCTTCTCGGTGACCTGAAGGCCCAGGCGCTGCATGTGCTCGGGGTAGTTGTAGATCTTGTGGAAGGCGTTGTTGGCAAACAGCCAGAAGATGAAGACCGCCATGTACCAATAGAGTTTCTTGAACAGGCGGGCCACCAGATTGCCGGTGGGGTAACAGAAATCGCCGACCACCACGCCGGCATCGGCTTTGCCGAGCCGAATCAGGTGCTCAAGCACACGCACCATCATGGTCTCGTCGAATACGTTCAGGAAGAAGTTGGCGACGACCAGGTCATACTGCTCAAACTCATCCACCTTCATGATGTCGCTGTGAATGCGGCGAATGGCAAGCTGAGGAGCTTCCTTCTGCTGGGCTTCAGCAAACTTTCGCAGCATGGTTTCCGACAGATCGACGACGGTGACGTCGGCGCCCAGCTCGGCAGCTCGGATGGCGTCGCGGCCATGACCGACGCCGGCGAACAGGATGCGATCGCCCGGTTTAACGGTTTCGACATCCAGCATCGCGGTTTTGCACCGGTGAATGTTCTTTCCGCTGTAAAGGTTGCTCAGGAAATCGTAGACCGGACCAATGTACTTGTACTTGTCGCGCATGATGACTGCCGCCTGTTCTTGTTCCTTAAAATGTTGTCACCGTTGTTGTCGTTATTGGCCTGACAGCCTGTCGGGAGTTCGGTGATCAACGCCTGTCATAAGGAGCTTAGGGAACAGGTTGGCGGATTTATGTGCAGCACTGCGCATTTCTGGATACAAAAGATAACGCAATGCAACACTCTGCAAACCGCTTCATGGTTTCAGCTAGGAGTGTCGGACAATCAGAAGGCGGGCTGAGTGGTGGCGGCTTTGATCGTGGGCTGCCCCAGGGTTCGGGAAATATGCACGGCAGGCCGTGCAGGGCCGTAGAAGAAGCCCTGAACCTGATGACAGCCCAGGCTGCGCAGGTATGACAGCTGTTCGTCGGTTTCCACACCCTCGGCTACGATTTCCAGTTTCAGTCCGTGCGCCATGGCCACGATGGCGTTGACGATGCAGGCGCCGTCGTCGCCACTGCGAATGGCCTTAACAAAGGATTGATCCACCTTGAGGGTGTGGATGGGGAGTCGATGCAGGTAATTCAGGGAAGAATAACCGGTGCCGAAGTCGTCAATGGCGATCCGGACACCAAGGGCAGCCAGTTCCCGTAATTTCTGACTGATCTGTTCAAGGTCGTGCATGATCACGTTTTCGGTGATCTCAATCTCCAGATTCCCGGCCGGGAACTGGTGGGCCTGCACCCGCTCCATCAGCGTCTCGACAAACTTGGGGTGTTCAACCTGCACCGGCGAGAGGTTCACGGCCAGGCGCAGATCCGGATAGCCGGAGCGAATCCAGGCTCCTACGTCCTGGCAGGCCTGATCGAGCACCCGCTCGCTGAGTTGGCCAATCAGTCGGGTTTCCTCGGCCAGCGGGAGAAAATCCCGGGGGTAGAGCAGTCCCCGCTCGGGGTGCTGCCAACGCACCAGCGCCTCCAGGCCAACAATCCGGTTGGTGGTTGAACAGACCTGGGGCTGATAGAACACCCGCAATTCGTCTCGTTCCAGGGCCAGTCGCAGGTCCCGCTCCAGGTTGAGGCGATTCGCGGAATCGATGCTCATGGACTCCGAGAAGAAGCGGTAGCCGTCTTTGCCTTTGGCTTTTACGTGGTACATGGCGATGTCAGAATTCTGGATCAGTTGATCCATGCTTTCGCCCGCGTCCGGGAAAATCGCAATGCCGATACTCACGCCCACGAACACTTCGTGCTCGCCAAGCTGAAACGGTGCCCGCAGGGCTTTGATCAGTTTCTTGGCAATAAGCCGGGCATCCTCATGGGTGCGGATCGAAGGCAGCAGCAGGGTAAATTCGTCGCCGCCAAAACGTGACAGGGTGTCGCCCTTGCGCAAACAGTCTTCCAGCCGATGGGTCACAGCCTGGAGCAGACGGTCGCCCATGGCGTGGCCGAGGGTATCGTTCACAACCTTGAAGCGATCAAGATCGAGGAACATGACGGCCAACTTCTGGCCGCTGCGTCGGGCCTGGGTTATTGCCAGCTCCAGCCGGTCCTTGAACAGGGCCCGGTTGGGCAGGCGGGTCAGCAGGTCGTGGTAGGCCTGGAAATTGATGAAGGCCTCGGCTTCCTTACGCTCGGTGACATCCCGCGCGGTGCCGTAGTAACGCGCCGATTTGCCGCTTCCGCCGCCGCGGGTGGCATCTGAGTGCGGCCAGGTTTGTGGGTCGATCGGGAACGCGGTGATTTCGAAGTGTCGGGTCGCGCGTCGGCTGCCCCGGGTCTTCAGCCGAACTTCAAGGGTCCTGGGATTGTCGGCAGAGATGTTGGGGCCGTTCAGGGCGTACATGCCCCGGGCAATATCCCGGTCATCCAGAATATGCCGGAAGTGCCGGTCACACAGCTCCCCGGGCTGATAGCCCAGCAGGCTCTCAACCTTGCTGTTCACAAAGCAGAAGCGGCCGTTATCATCAAGCATGAACACGATGTCGGGTGAGCTGTTGACGATGTATCGGTGCAGGGCTTCGGATTTTTCCAGTCGCAGCTGGACATGCTCGTGCGCCTTGAGCAGGCTTTGCTTACTGGCGACACTGGCAACCGTAGCCAGCAGTTCATCGGGATCAAAGGGCTTTCGGATGTAGTCCAGCGCACCACGCCGGAGTGCGCGACTGACTGCGCTGAATGAGCTTTCACCACTGACCACAATGGCGCCACATTCCGGCTGCACATTGGTCAGGTGAACCATGACATCGAATCCGTCCACCTCGGGCATCCGCAAATCGAGCAGTGCCAGATCAAACCTTTGGGCATCAATAAGAGCACAGGCCCTTTTGCCACCGTGGGCCTCAGTGACCTCGTAGCCGCGAGATCGCAGCAGCTTTGCGAGGGTATCAAGCAGGCGCGGTTCGTCATCCACCACCAGAATGCGGGCTGCCAACCCGTTACTGAAATGCTGTGCAGTGACTTCAGGTGCCATCGGTCTGTGTCCGTTATCTCTACGTCAGTCGGTCTGGTTTTTTATATCGCTGGCCGCCGGTAGCAATATCCTGAAGGTGGTGCCTTCGTGCCCCGTGCGACAAGCTATGATGCCCTCCATGTCATCAGTCAGCTGCTTTACAATACTCAGGCCCAATCCACTGTGGCCGTTCCCTTTCGTTGTTGCTACCGGTGAAAACAGGGAGTTCCGAACCTGGTCCGGTATTCCTTCGCCGGTGTCGGTAATCTCCAGTTCCACCCAGGCGCGATTGTTCTGCCAGACCGGAGCAGCAGTGCGTATTAGCACCTCGCCCCCCTGTTCGGGCAGGCTTTCGGCCGCATTACGAACCAGGTTTATGACAATCTGGCGAAGCGGCGCAGCGTCAGAGGCCAACGTGGTTGGATGGTCACAAAGTAGCACGTTGAGCGAGCTGCGCCCGTCGGAAAACAGACTGTCTTCAAGAATGCGTGACAAATCCTTGAGCTCGGCATTGAGCTCGATGCTGCCGGTGTCCTCTGGTGCATTGTCGTTGCGGCTCATGTTCAGCAACAGGTCGCCAGCGCGATCCAGTTCGTCACGAATGATGTCGAGCTCCTGCTGAACCTCGGTGTCGTCAAGTCGGTTTCGAAGCTGGTAGATGTATTGCCGGATGATGGTCAGCGGGTTGCTGACTTCGTGAATCTGCGAGCGCAGGTGCTGTCGCGCCAGCTCTTGTTGAATCTCGTCTGGCTGGGTGGGGTCCTGGGGTTCGGGTGCTTGCTCAGCCAGGCTCGCTGAAAGTTGCCGGGTGAACAGCAGTGCCAGCTCGGTGGTGGGCTGAAGATTTGCGTTATCGGTACCCAACGCAAACACTCCGGGGCATTCATTACCCGTAACTACCGGCACAGCGAGTAGAGAAGGCGTGCGCAGCAGCGAAAGCAGCTGTCGATCCAGTACGGTGGGAGTGCGAGTGCCCAGACTGACCGGCTGGCCCGTCGTGAAAGCTTCGGTAAGGACGCTGCCGCCGGATTGCGCAGACAGGGCAAACTGCGGGGTGTCACCGGCGGTGCCCGACAGCAGCACCAGGCTGTCCTCGGTGTGGCCGAAGCAGAGAGCTGGAAGCCCGGTGATAAGCGTCAGGCTGTTCACCGTTTCCGACAGCACCTGGTGCCTTGGGCCCTGCAGATCGGCCAGCCCCAGAGCCTGGCTGGCAATGGCCTGCTGTAGAATGGTCTGCTTCAGTTTCCGGGTGGCACTGTCGCCGTCATAGTCGTCATCCAGAGGGATGCCCATGGAGGCCGCCATGCTGGATACTTCGTTGGCGATCCGGCGGTTGATTTCCCGGGTGAGTTCTTCGTTCAGGCCAAAAACCGTTGTTGCCGCAGCAATGCCGGCGGCATCAGAAAGGGCAAGGCGTGTGGCAAGGCTGATCAGTTTGACCAGGTGGCTGGCATCCCGGAGTTCGTTTGGAAGTGCCTGCTGGTAGCGCATGGCATCGGCGGCCATGGCGCCCAGTCCCCAGGTGGTCACTAATTCAGCGGCTACCTCGGGTTGGTGACTGACGTAGTATTCCTGCGCTTCCGGGGCCGGCGTTTTCAGTGCGATCAGTTCGCCGATATTATGCAGCATGCCGAGCATGAAGGCTTCGTCCGGCTCCTGGTATCGGGTCAGGGTGGCCAGCGCCCGAGCCGTCAGTGCTGTGGTCAGCGAGTGTCGCCAGAAGTCGCGGAGCTGCTGCCACTCGTCTCCGCCCAGTTCGAACAGCAGCTGGCGCAGCGCGGTAGTCAGTAGCAGGGTATGGAAGCGGCGGATGCCGAGTCGGAGTAGGGCCTGCTCGACAGACTTGATGGGGGCTTCGGGTCGGTAAAGAGCGGAATTGACCAAGGCCAGGACCCGCGCAACCAGTGCAGTGTCGACAGATACAATTTCGCTGATAGTGCGGTAGCTTTCTTCTCGCTGGCAGGCTTCGAGCGCTCGAAGGGTAACCTCCGGAATACTCGGTAACTGAAGATCAGGAGCTAAATCCATGAAGCCTATCCGCCCCATTCATAATTAGTTTTTGGTTATTCAATAGGTTGTCGACGGTATTCTTCGTTCTTGTTTTGGTTTTGGAGCTTAGACAATTATCCGTCGTTATTAAATACTCATTGTTGCTTTTTTGAACAAAATGTTTTCTGTTGCGTGATGTGTGTAGACTTTTTACAGGTTTCAGCGCGCGAATGCTAACATGTAGGCGAGCAAATTTCTGGTCATGCCTGTAAAAGAGCCAGCAAAAAAAGGGCCAGCGAAGCAGATGCCGAACCAACACAGAACAATCGCGATTACTGGCGGCAAAGGTGGCGTGGGTAAAACGTCAGTTGCGCTCAATCTGGCGTTGACCCTGGCGCGCCAGGATAAACGCGTTCTCCTGCTGGACGGCGATACAGACCTGGCCAACGTCAGCATCATGGTGGGGATGTACCCCAAGCAAACCCTGGCGAACGTGATTGCCGGTGAGTGTCGGTTGCAGGACACATTGCTGGAAACGGATTATGGCCTGCATATCGTGCCGGGGGCCTCAGGTGTCCAGGAATGCATGGACATGGGGCCGACTGACAGCTTGCGGATTCTGCGGGCCTTGTCCCAGCTTGAAAGCCAGTACGATTACGTCATCACGGATACTGCGGCCGGCCTGCAGGCGCCCAGTTTGCACATGATCGCGTCCGCTGAGCTTGCTTGTATTGTCGTTACCCCGGATCCCGCGTCCTTGACCGATGCTTTCTCGCTGATCAAGGTTATCCGGCGTCGTGGCTACAAGCGGGTGCCCAGCGTGTTAGTGAATATGGCCCAGGGCGCCAGCCAGGCCCGCTCCGTATTCCAGCGGTTAGATAGTGCGGCCCAACGTCACCTCGGCTTGTCTCTTCACTATATGGGTGGCATCTGGCGGGACGAAACTCTCAGGCAATCGGTGCTGAATCAGAAGCCGGTGGCCTTGCTGCCGGTAGCCGATCCATCCTGCCGCCAGTTCCATACCCTGGCTGACATGCTCAATGTTCGTTTGGCCCAGCTGACGCCAAGAAAGGCCGGCATAGCCGCCTATTGGCATCGGGTTTCGCGCCAGCAGTCGGAAGCCCGGCAGGCATCCGCGGGATCGGCTGCTCCGGCCAGTCCGAAGGAACGTTGCCTGCAGGCAGTGAGTGAACTGGAGTCTGTACTGGTTCAAACGCCCGATAACGCCCTGCTTCGTTATGAAGCATTTACCCGCCTTTTTGCACTGCTGGGGAGCGCCCCGGACAGTGACACCATCGAAATTATTCAGACGGGGCTCGGCTCACTCGAATGGGAGAAGCTGAGCGAAGAACATAGGAAGCACCTGGCCACCCATCTCCGACATCTGGCCGACCAGATCGTGCCAGCCGCACCTCAGGTGCTTCCCGCGCCGGAAAAAAACGAGCAGACGGATCCGGTTTATGACCGGGTCAGTTTCGGTGAACAGGAGCGTCTGGTGCGCGCGCTGCGGGAACAGCCAGCCGAAATTTCCCTCGATGAGTTACTGCGTTCTTTGGCGGCAAGCGGTCGCAACCAGCACTGAAATCAGCGAGATACCTTCCCTATTTTATTTGTAATTTTATTCGCACTTTTTGTGGAGTAACTTTGCAGTGTGTCACCGCACTGTAATCCTGGTTGTGTAAAAATCAATCACCGTAGACGATCGTGGCCCGCAATATGCAGTGGATATTTCCTGCGCATTTCATCAACAGATTTCCCGCCGACAGGCTGTTAGAGCGGCTGTAGATATAGGTAATAGAGAAGGAGTTCTTCTAATGGCAACATCGCAATTGAATACCGGAGAGTCGTCGTCCAAAGTTCTTGAACAGCTCCGCGGGAAGCATGTCCTGATTACCGGCACAACCGGGTTCCTGGGCAAGGTTGTACTCGAAAAACTGATTCGGACGGTTCCGGATATCGGCGGCATTCATCTGCTGGTCCGGGGAAACAAGCGACACCCCGAAGCGAGGGCACGATTCCTCGACGAAATTGCGACTTCGTCGGTGTTTGAGCGATTGCGCTCCGACGACAACGAGGCTTTCGAGGCCTTTGTGGAAGAGCGCGTGCACTGCGTAACCGGGGAAGTGACGGAGCCGATGTTCGGGCTGCCCGCTAAACAATTCCAGGCCCTGGCCAAGGGCATTGATGCCGTGATCAACTCCGCCGCCAGCGTTAACTTCCGGGAGGAGCTGGATAAGGCCCTGGCGATCAACACCCGCTGTCTCGATAACATTGCCGAGCTGGCTCGTCAGAACAGTCGGCTGGCAGTTCTTCAGGTCTCGACCTGCTACGTTAATGGCATGAACTCCGGGCAGGTGTCTGAAGAGGTGGTCAAGCCGGCGGGCGAGGCCGTGCCGCGCAGTGTCGATGGCTACTACGAGATTGACGAACTGGTGCGTCTGCTGGACGACAAGATCGCCGACGTACGCTCGCGTTACTCTGGTAAGGCCCTGGAAAAAAAGCTGGTGGATCTTGGTATCCGGGAGGCCAACCGCTACGGCTGGAGCGACACCTATACATTCACCAAATGGTTGGGCGAACAGCTGCTGATGAAAGCGCTGGCTGGTCGGTCCCTGACCATTGTCCGCCCCTCCATTATCGAAAGCGCCCTGGAAGAGCCCGCGCCTGGCTGGATTGAAGGGGTGAAAGTGGCCGATGCCATTATCCTCGCTTACGCGCGGGAGAAGGTGACCCTGTTCCCCGGCAAACGCTCCGGTGTAATTGATGTCATTCCAGTGGATCTGGTGGCCAATAGCATAATTCTGTCACTGGCCGAGGCCCTGTCAGAGCCGGCTGATCAACGCATTTACCAATGTTGCAGCGGTAGCAGCAACCCGATTTCGCTCGGTGAATTCATTGATCATCTGATGGTCGAGGCCAAGGCAAATTACTCCGATTATGACCAGCTGTTTTACCGTCGGCCCAGCAAGCCGTTCGTTGCCGTGAATCGGAAACTGTTTGATACCGTGGTTGGTGGTGTACGTATTCCGCTGAGTTTCACCAGTCGGATGCTCAAGTTGCTGGGCCACAATCGGGAGTTGAAGGCGCTAAGGAATCTGGATACCACGCGCTCGCTGGCCACAATTTTTGGCTTCTACACGGCGCCGGATTACGTCTTCCAGAACGATGGTCTGTTGGCCCTGTCGTCCAGGATGGGCGGACTGGATCGCGTGTTGTTCCCGGTTGATGCCCGTCAGATCGACTGGAGTGTCTACCTGCGCAAGATTCATCTAGCCGGCCTGAACCGCTACGCGTTGAAAGAGCGCAAGCTGTACAGTCTACGCTCTGCTAAAACCCGCAAGAAAGCGGCGTAATACCAAACCAATCGTGGGCCGGCCCGGCTGGGTCGGCCCACGTATTTCTCCCGCACCTATCCTCATTGTTCGTCGGCGTCAGCCGAGGTTGCGAACAGTCTCGTTCTGTCTATTCTTAAAGGTGTTTCTCGTCCAGCGGCGCAGTTCGCTGCGTGTCTGTCATGGCTCGCGACAGTTAATAGGCATCTGCTTCAAAAGTTCAGGCACGTTAGGACGTTAGTCTAATTAATTGTTCAGTCGAACCCGTGTTGTACTACAGACATTCGTCGTACTTTAGGCCCGAGCTGGCCGCACCGCTCTTTTTTCCATTTCGACAATGACAAAAGACTCTGAAAAAGGGGAGCACCATGACTGAGAAACACGTCTTTCCAGTAGCGCCGGAAGTAGCCCAGCGGGCTCTGGTTAATCGGGATCAGTACAACGCGATGTATCGTGAATCGATCGAGAATCCCGATGCGTTCTGGTCAGAGCACGGCAAGCGACTTGAGTGGATCAAGCCCTACACCAAGGTCAAGAACACCACCTACGATTTCGACAACCTGTCCATCAAGTGGTTTGAGGATGGCGAACTGAACGCCTCCGCCAACTGTCTTGATCGTCACCTTGAGAAAAAGGGTGACCAGACCGCCATTATCTTTGAGGGTGACGACCCGGCGGATTCTCGCCACGTGACCTACCGTGAGCTGCACGAGGAAACCAGCAAGTTTGCGAATGTACTCAAGGGGTTGGGTGTAAAGAAGGGCGATGTTGTCACCATCTATATGCCGATGATCGTTGAAACCGCGGTCGCCATGCTGGCTTGCGCTCGCATCGGCGCGATTCACTCCGTAGTTTTTGGCGGCTTCTCGCCCGAGGCCCTGGGTGCCCGCATTGTTAACGGCAAATCCCGGTTCGTGGTCACGGCCGATGAAGGTGTTCGTGGCGGCCGCAAGATTCCGCTGAAGAAAAACGTCAACGCGGCCCTGAAGATCGACGGCACTGATGCGGTGGAAAAAGTGGTGGTGGTTACCCGCACCGGTAATTCCGAAGTGCCCTGGGACGACAGCCGCGATGTGAAGTACGAAGATCTCATGCAGTCTGCCTCGGCAGATTGCCCGCCCGAACCCATGAATGCGGAAGACCCGCTGTTCATGCTGTATACCTCGGGCTCCACCGGCGCGCCTAAGGGTGTGTTGCACACTACCGGCGGCTACATGGTGTATGCGTCGATGACGCACGAGTACGTCTTCGACTATCACGAAGGCGACGTTTATTGGTGCACCGCCGACTTTGGCTGGGTGACCGGTCATAGCTACATTTTGTACGGCCCACTGGCCAATGGTGCCATCACCGTGCTGTTCGAAGGTGTGCCCAACTACCCGAACAGCTCCCGTATGGGACAGGTGGTCGATAAGCACCAGGTCAATATCCTGTACACGGCGCCCACCGCCATCCGGGCCCTGATGGCCGAAGGTGAGTCGTGCATGGACGGTACCAAGCGCGACAGCCTGAAGCTGCTGGGTTCGGTCGGTGAGCCGATCAATCCGGAGGCGTGGGAGTGGTATCACCGGGTCATTGGCAACAGCAAATGCCCGATTGTGGATACCTGGTGGCAGACCGAAACCGGTGGCATCCTGATTTCGCCATTGCCGGGCGCTACCGATCTCAAGCCGGGTTCGGCGACCGTACCGTTCTTCGGTGTTCAGCCGGCCCTGGTCGATAACGATGGCAACGTCCTGGAAGGCGCTACCGAGGGCAACCTGGTGATCATGGACAGCTGGCCGGGGCAGATGCGCACCATTTACGGTGATCATGAGCGCTTCAAGCAGACTTACTTCAGCACGTACAAGGGTCGGTATTTCACCGGTGATGGCGCGCGCCGTGATGAAGACGGGTATTACTGGATTACCGGCCGTGTCGACGACGTCCTGAACGTGTCCGGTCATCGCTTGGGTACGGCGGAAGTCGAAAGTGCGCTGGTCGCCCATAGCAAGGTTGCCGAGGCCGCCGTGGTTGGTTTCCCTCACGACATCAAGGGGCAGGGCATCTATGTCTATGTCACTCTGGTGCAGGGCGAAGAGCCATCCGATGAGCTGAAGAAAGAACTGGTGCAGTGGGTGCGCAAGGAGATTGGTCCGATCGCGTCGCCGGATGTGATTCAATGGGCACCTGGACTGCCCAAGACTCGTTCGGGCAAGATTATGCGGCGGATTTTGCGTAAAATCGCTGCCAATGAGCACGATCAGCTTGGCGATACGTCCACCCTGGCAGACCCGGGTGTGGTTGATGAGCTGATCAGCAGTCGTGAATTTAAATAAGGTCGCATCCAAGACCGCAACCCTGTTAAGGAATCTGTTGAATGGCACAAACAATTATCGTCGCTGATGATCACCCGTTGTTTCGCGCAGCATTGAAGCAGGCGGTCAGTCAGGCGGTGCCCGATGCTCAGACGGTTGAAGTCGATAGCATCAAGGCTCTGCAGGCGGCGGTAGAGTCGCATCCGGATGCGGATCTGGTTTTGCTGGATCTGAACATGCCGGGCGCCCATGGCTTCTCCGGACTGGTGTTCATGCGTGGACAGTACCCAGGATTGCCGGTGGTGGTTGTGTCGGGTTCGGAGGAAATGCAGGTCATGCGCCGCTCGATCGACTACGGTGCGTCCGGCTTCATTCCCAAATCTGCGCCCCTGCCCACCATCACCGAAGCCATTCAGGACGTTCTGGAAGGGGATGTCTGGCTGCCGGATGGAGTAGCGGACAAGATTGAGCGCATGCACTCAGACGCCACGGATTTTTCCGAGAAGTTGGCGTCGCTGACACCTCAGCAATTCCGGGTGTTGGGCATGTTGGCCGAAGGGCTTCTGAACAAGCAGATCGCCTACGATCTGGATGTGTCCGAGGCCACCATCAAGGCTCACATCACCGCCGTATTCCGGAAGCTGGGGGTTCGTAACCGGACTCAAGCGGTCATTGCGATCCAGCAGATGGAGATCGATCCTTCGGATCAGTCCCTGTCTGGCAGTTGATAGCGCCGCTAATCAGCGTGAATGTGAAACGGGAGCCCTTGGGCTCCCGTTTTTTTATGCCTTGAATTTGTTTCCCATCATTTTGACTTTTGGTCTCTTCTTTGCCCTTTTTTGAAGTGGTACGCGTGTACGCATTTTTATACGTTTCACAAAGAATTAATCGAAATGGTATTGATGGCATTACGTTCCTTCTGTAAATTCGGCGCACACATGTACTCTCAAAATGATTTAGAGTGCGCCGGTCTGATTTCTTGAAAGAGTAAAGGTGACAAATGAACGCAGCCGTGAAGCCTGATGCGCTGGGCCAAGCCGTGTATGGAAGGCCTGATGAACGTGAGCTCAGAGACCGAATGAAGAAGGACCTGCCGGCCGATACCTTCAAGCCACAAACCTGGCGGGTGATTTGGTTCGTGCCGCTGCAGTTGATGATCTGGGGTGGGATCGCGACGATTCTGCTGGCGGGGTTGCCCTGGTATGCCAATCTGATGCTGGGGCTGGTGGTTGGTCACAGCATCGGGTGCCAGGCCTTGCTGGCCCATGAGGTGTTGCACGGTGCTTTGGGGATGAGCCGGCGCTGGCAGAACTTTCTGGGCTGGCTCGGGTTCGGGCCATTTGTGGTACCGCCGGAGTTCTGGCGCAAGTGGCATAACGTGATTCACCATGGCAACACCAACGCCGGTGATACCGATCCGGACAGCTTTGGCACCCTGCGCCGATACCGTGCCGATCCCAAGCAAAAGAAATTCACCAAGCTCGCTCCGGGGTCTGGCACCTGGTACAGCTATTTGTTCCTGACTTATTCATTCACCTTTCACGCCCAGCTGGTGCTGTGGTTCCAGGCCCGCAAGCGTAAACAGTTCAAGGGCTTTGATCGGGCCCGGGCGATCCGGCAATCGGTGGTCTGTGTGGTGGCCTGGGCGGGGTTGGCGGTGCTGTCGGGCCCGCTGGCGGTGTTCACCGTGCTGATTCCGTTCATGGTGGCGAACGTTCTGGGGCAGGGGTATATCCTGACCAACCACTTCCTGCGGCCTCAGACCGCCACCAATAACCCGTTGGACAACTCCATGAGCCTGCGTAGCCATCCGATTCTTGACCGGCTGCACTTCCGTTTCAGTCACCATGTGGAGCATCATTTCTTCCCGAAGATGGCCTCTAACAAGGCGCCCCGGGTTCGGGCATGGTTGGAACAACACCATGGTGAGCGTTACGTGGCGATGCCCCACAGCACAGCACTGAAGCTGTTGTACACCACGCCCCGGGTCTACAAGTCGTCCACTGAACTGGTGGATCCGAACCGGCCGGAGCGGGTGGTGGATCTGCTGCCTTTGCAGCAACAGTACGCCGCCAGCAATCGAGGCTGACGGCACCCGCGCCGGCAGGTTATTTGCTGCCGGCGTATCCCAGCTCTTTATTGACGAGGTTGAACAGCTCGCCGCTGGCGTGCCAGTGGTCGAAGTTCTCCAGAAATTGATCGGTGAGCGCCCGCTTCCAGCCGATAAAGTCACCGGCCATGTGGGCGGTCATGGTGACGTTCTCCATGTCCCACAGAGGGTGATTTTCCGGCAGGGGCTCTTCTTCAAATACGTCCAGGCCTGCCCCGGCAATTTCGCCATCCCGCAGCGCGGCAATCAGATCGTTGGTTTTGACGATGGGGCCGCGGCCAATGTTGATCAGTCTGGCCGATGATTTCATGGCCTTGAACGCCTTCTCATCGAACAGGCCCTCGGTCTGCGGCGTTAGCGGTGCGGCAATTACCACGTAGTCTGCGTGCCCTAGCTGTTCGAACAGTTCGTCGTTGCCGTGCACGGCAACAAAATCCGGGTCGTCGTGGCGGGGTGTGCGGGCAATTCCGTGGGCATTCAGTCCGGCGGCACTCACCAGGCGGCCGATCTGACGACCGATGGAGCCGGCACCCACCACCAGCACCTGTTTGCCTTCGGCGCGCTCGGTATCCCGGTGCTTCCACTGATGCTTCATTTGCAAGCGGATGGAGCCCGGAAAATCCTTGGCGAACATCAGGATGGTGCAGAGCACGTACTCGGCAATGGTGCGGTCGAAAATGCCCCGGGCATTGGTGACCACCACGTCGCTGTGAATCAGAGCTGGAAACATCAGTGCGTCAACCCCGGCACTGGTGGCATGAATCCACTGGAGCTTGTCCGCGGACTCCCAAGCCGCTTCAAGGGCCTCGGTGCGGAAGTCGGTGACCATCATGACGTCGGTGCCCGGCAAGGTGTCTCTCAGCGTCTGCTCGTCGCAGGCGAATCGCACCTCCGCCCGCGCCCTGAGTGCGTCCATGCCCGGTGGCTCCGGCTCGCCGGGTGCAGTAAGAACGGTTACCACGGGTGTGATTGGCTGTGTCATTGAACCTCCGCGTTGTGAGCTTAATGGCGACCCTCACGCCGGGTCTCACGACAGTCTGGTATCCCCGTGCGGTGCGGTCAACTTGTGGTTGGTAAAAGCGGGTTTGTGTGAGTATGGGCAAGGTGATTTTACCGACAGTATCTTTCTGCTTTTTTGTCTTGTATGGCCTGTTCTTACTGGCTAACCTGCAGGGGTAGGTTATTTTTGCCCCGCTCGCAGGAGGTGTTTTATGGCAGACTCTGCCAACTACGAGACTGGCCAGTCCAGACCACGTAAAGTGAAGTACCGGAAGAACAAGGCCAGCTGGAATCCTGCCATGCAGGCGATTCCTGTGCCGGGCATCCGCCGCATGGTAAACATGGCGGCGTCGATGAAGGATGTTATTCATCTTTCGATCGGTCAGCCTGATTTGCCGACACCCAAGCATATTATTGACGCCTACATTGAGGCGCTGAATGCTGGGCAAACCGGCTACACCATGGATGCCGGCCTGCCAGAGCTGCTGGTTGCGCTCAGGGATTACTACGGCAAGCGCTACAACCGCAAGTTGACCCGCGACAACATTCTGATCACCAGTGGTGCCACCGAGGCCATGTACCTGGCGATCTCGGCCACATCGGCGCCGGGCCGTCAGTTCATCGTGACGGATCCATCGTTCCTGCTTTACGCACCCCTGATTCGGATGAACGGTGGTGAGGTCAAGTTTGTACCAACCCATGCTGAGAACGATCACCAGCTCGATCCGGACGAAGTCATCCGCGCCATGGGTCCGCGCACCTTCGCGTTGATTCTGAACAACCCCAATAACCCGACCGGTGCGGTGTATCCGCGCAGCACGGTGGAGACCATACTGGAGGAGTGCGCGTACCGGGGAATCCAGGTCTACGCCGACGAAGTCTATGACCACCTGATCTTCGACGATGACGATTTCGCCAGCGTCCTGAACTGCTCCATGGACCTGGACAACATCATGTGTATCAGCAGTTTTTCCAAGACCTACAGCATGGCTGGGTTGCGGGTTGGCTGGGTGATCGCGAGTCAGGCGGCGATCAAATCCCTGCGCCGGTACCACATGTTCACCACGTCGGTGGCCAACACGCCGTCCCAGTTTGCTGGTGTGGCGGCGCTTACCGGCGATCAACAGTGCGTGCAGGACATGGTTAGCATCTATAAGGAGCGCCGTGACAAGGTGGTGGAGCTGATTGACCAGACGCCTTACATGACCGGCTACAAGCCTGGCGGTGCCTTCTTCGCGTTCCCGGGCTTGCCACCCCATGTGGATGGCTCCGACCTCGCGCTTCGTATGTTGAAGGAAACCGGTGTCTGTATGGTGCCGGGCGATGCGTTCGGTGAGGCATCTACCAACGCGGTGCGGATCAGTTTCTCGACAACCTGTGAGAAGCTGGAGGAAGCCTTTGATCGCGTCATTCCCTGGATGGCGAAGCAACAATTCTGAGGAGCCATAATGTCAGCCCTGGAGTCTGTCCTCATACAATGCCCTTACTGCTGGGAGACGCTGGATGTAAGCGTTGACCCGTCAGTGCTTGAGCAGGAGTATGTGGAAGACTGCCAGGTCTGTTGTCGGCCCATCGTCATCCACGTGACGTTTGACGACGATCTCACCCCCCATGTTGATGCCCGCGCAGAGAACGAGTAGCTGCGCCGGGCAATTCTGACCGATCCTTAATCTTGCTGCCTTGCTCCTGCTTGGCGCCGTGCCTCAGGATAGAAGCCAAACTCACGGAGGCAATCCCAACATGCGCACTGTTTCTAAGTCTGGTCTTTGGGCCCTGGTTTTACTGACGTTGGCATTGACTGGCGGCTGCGCCAGTCTGTCGCCCTATTCGATTTCCGAGGGCGAGCTCGAACGGCACCTTCAGGATGTTGTGAGCGATTTTGATCGACAGCAACTCAAAAGTGGTTCGCCACTGAGTCTCAGTTTGAGCGATGCCAATATTACTCTGGGGCCGGATGGCCGGGATGTGGCGGTGATCGACGTCAAAGGGCAGGTGGCGGTTAATGCGATGCTGGCCCGGTTGCCAGTGGATATTGCGCTCAAGGTGGAAGGCGCACCGGTCTACGACAGCACAGAGAAGGCCATCTTCATCCGGCGGCTGCAGTTACTGGATAGCAGTATCGATTCCCCATTTTTCCGGGGTGACCTGAAACCGATAACCGAACATGTGATGCGGGCTGTGGCCCAGATGCTGGAAACCATGCCGGTTTACCGCCTGGATGAAACCAACTTTGCCCAGCGTATGTTTGGCGCCATGCCAGTGGATGTGCGGGTGGCCCCGGGCCGACTGGAATTCGTGATGGCAGATCAGTAGAAAAAGGGGCGGCTGGCAACAACGGCGGCGCTGTGCAGGTGCGCCGCCGTAATCGGGTTTAGTTTGTCAGCCGTTTGCAGATGGCGGCACCAATCTCATGGGTGCCACGTTGGCTGCCAGCGTTCTCGGCCAAATCAGCAGCCACCGCCTCGAACAGTTCCTGGCCTGCCGCAGCCAGGTTAGGGTCTTTCCGGCCCAGCCATTCCAGCATGCGCGCCGTGGTGAATAGCATGGCCGTTGGGTCCGCAAGTCCCTGACCCGCGATGTCCGGCGCGCTGCCGTGAGTGGGTTCGAACATGGAAGGCATGTCCGGATCGGTCGGGTTCAGGTTACACGAGGGTGCAACCCCCATTCCCCCGGACAATACCGCGGCGAGGTCGGTCAGGATATCGCCCTGAAGGTTGCTGGCAACCACCACATCAAAAGCCCAAGGGCTTTGCACAAACTTCATGCAGGCGGCATCCACCAGTTCATGGTGGGTTGCCACATCCGGGTACTCTTCGCTGATTGCCTCGAACGCCTCAGTGTACATGTCACCCCAATGCCTAAGCGCATTGCGCTTGGTCACCAGACACACCTGACTTTCGCAGGTTCGCCCATTGAGCGTGCGGAAACTGCGTGTACGCCCCTGTTTAAGTCGTTCAGCGGCCCGCTTCCTTGCCTGCTCGAAACCATAGCGGATGATCCGGTCGGTGGCTTTACGGGTAAAAACCTCCATCTGGGTGGCCACTTCGTCCGCCGTTCCTTTGCGCAGGCGTCCGCCTTGGCTGACGTACTCGCCTTCGGAGTTCTCCCGGATTACCAGCATGTCGATGTCTTTGGCCCGCTCATCGGCCAGATATTGTCGTGCGCCCGGCAGCAGGCGGGCAGGGCGCTCGCACACCCATTGATCAAAACCTTTGCGCATCTCCAGCAGGGGGGCCAGTGAGACGCTGTCCGAGAGCAGATAGCGCTCGGCATCGTCGATTGGGCCCGGATCACCCAGGGCGCCCAGGAGAATTGCATCGTAAGCCTGGAGTTGCGCGAGGGCGTCTTCAGGCATGGATTCGCCGTGTTCCTCGTGCCAGGCATGGGAAGGCCAGGGGAATCGGGTCCACTCCACCGCCAGGCCGTGTTTTGCGCGCAGGGTTTCCAGGCAACGGACGGCTTCACCCACCACTTCCGGCCCAATGCCGTCACCGGGGGTGACTGCGATGCGAGTTGTTTCTGCCATTCGGAGTACTCCTTTTCTGGTTTTTGCGCGTACAAGATTTTGTCCCCCAGTTTAGTCGGATAGGGGGGAGCCGCCAGCGCCGGCCTCAAATCGGCAGGCAAAACTTTTATCTGCAGTGTGATGGGGTCTTTAGTGCCCTGAAATCAATACACTTTTAAAGAAGAATCCTGACCCTACAACTGAGGAGGATAAGTGAAACAGTCCGCTGTACTTTTTGATGAGAGCCACTGTGGTCAATGTGAGTGTGGCGAAGGTTTGGACTTTTCCTTCTCATTTGCCTTTCAACCTATTGTCGATGTTGTGAATCAGTCCGTCTATGCTTACGAAGCGCTCGTTCGGGGGACGGAGGGTGAAGGGGCATTGAGCGTCCTGGAAAGGGTGAGTGAGCGGAATCGTTATACCTTCGACCAAGTGTGTCGGGTGAAAGCAGTGAAACTGGCATCCCGGCTCGGGATGGAAACGCGGTTGAGCATTAATTTCATGCCTAATGCCGTGTACCAGCCTGAGCACTGTATCCGAACCACGCTTGCTGCCGCGAAAACCTACAACTTCGACACCCGAAAAATCATTTTCGAGCTCACCGAAAACGAGCACCTGGCATCGGTTGATCACCTGGTGTCGATCATTGAGGCTTATAAGGAAATGGGCTTTGCCACCGCCATCGATGATTTCGGTGCAGGCTATTCGCGGTACAATATTATGATGGCAAGCCCGCCTGATATTCTCAAACTGGATATGGGCCTGGTTCGGAACATTCACGACCAGCCGAATAAGCAGGCGGTGGTGTCTGGTATTATTGCCATGATGAAGCAGCTGGGCGGGCGCATCGTGGCCGAGGGCGTGGAAACCAAACAGGAATATTTCTGGCTGCGGTCCCAGGGTATCCACCTGTATCAGGGTTTTCTGTTCGCCAAACCGGGATTCGAATGTCTGCCGCAACCGGATTTTCCGGCCTGAGGCGGGCCAAACTAAAAGGGTCTTCTTTTGCTCTACCGCATCATTACTTTCATCGGCGGGCTCATATTCGTCGTCGCACTTTTCGCACTGCTCTGGTTTTTCTGCAAGAAATTCCTTGAACGTCATGGGGTGACCGATCAGGTGTCGGACCGCGCCACGGCGTTGGCTACCTGGACCTTTGCCGGTATCAGTGTCGGGCTGATTTTTGCCGTGGTCGGCGCCTTCGTGCTGGGGCCTTGGGCGTTTTACCGGACCCTTCGCGGGCACGACGTAAATATCTCTGACGGGGCTGCCATCTGGTGGGGTTTTGGTATTGTCCTGGCCGCCATGGCAATCACCGGAGCCGGCTTCTTTGGCTTCTTGATGGCCGTGGGCGCCTACTGAGCCGCATCTTAAGCGATTTCTCTCAGCTGCTCCCGGAACCAGATCAGTGCCGGTTCTTTTTCATAGGCCCGGTGCCAGTACAGGTGCACATCAATGGACGGCAACTCCGCCGGCGGATCCATCAGGGTCAGGCTGGCCCGCTCGGCGATGATCCGGGCGTAGGTTTCGGGCATGGTCAGGAGCAGGTCGGTTTCCTCAACTACCCGGCAGGCCGCGAAATAGTGCTGGCAGCGCAATCGGATATCCCGCTGCACCCCCAGGCGTGAAAGCTCAAAATCCTCGATACCAGGCCCTTCCGTCCTCGACGACACCAGAACGTGCTTTGCCTTCAGATATTCTTCCATCGTCAACTTGCCCTTGGTCAGAGGGTGGTCGTTGCGGGCAATCAACACCAACCGGTCCCGCCGCAACAGCTGGTGCGATGTCTGGTTGCTGACCGGCAGTAGTACATCCACCGCAAAGTCCAGTTTTCCGGCTGCCAGCTGGGTTTCCATATCCCGTCGGGGAATCCGCTGACTGACAATCTCCAGCTCGGGGTAGGGCACCAGTCGTTTCATCAACTGCGGCAGGAAGGTGGACTCGAGAATATCCCGCAGCCCCAGTGAGTAGGTTTTGCGTTGGCTGGCCGGGTCAAAGGCGTGAAACTGGTTTACCGCACCCTGTATCTGATTAAGGCCGGGCCGCATGGACTCCAGGAACCGGCGGGCCAGTGGCGTGGGCACCATCTGGTTACCCTGCCGGGTGAACAGGGGGTCATCAAAATGGTCTCGAAGCCGCGACAGGGAGTGGCTGACCGCAGGCTGAGTCAGGTGCAGGGCCCGGGCAGCGCGGGTGAGGCTGCCTTCGCGATAGATGGTGTCGAAGACGTGCAGCAGGTTCAGGTCGAGGCGATTCAGAGCCATGTTGAAATCCGTGTCAGTGAATAAGCATGGGTAATGATAAAGGATAAGAATAATTCAGTCGCGTAATAGTTTGGCGGGTCCTAGACTGGCTCCATTGTGATCAATTCAATGCACCAGCCGTCAGGATTTTAGCGAGGATAGGGCGATGGATTTCAATATTTCCGAACGGGGCCAGGATTATCTCAAACGCGTAAAGGCGTTTATGGTCGACGAGATTTTTCCGATTGAGGCGCAGTATCACAAGGAACTGGCGTCCCAGGACAACCGCTGGGTGGTTCTCCCGATCATCAAGGAGCTGAAGGAGAAGGCCAAGGCCCAGGGTCTGTGGAACATGTTCTTCCCGGATGAGAAACACGGCTGTGGCCTGCTCAATTCCGATTATGCCCTGATTGCCGAGGAAACTGGCCGCAGTTTCATCGCCCCGGAGATCTTTAACTGCAATGCGCCGGATACCGGCAACATGGAGGTGCTGATCCACTACGGTTCCGAGGAACAGAAAGCCGAATGGCTGCCGCGCCTGATGAGCGGCGAGATCCGGTCGGCATTCTGCATGACCGAGCCGGGCGTGGCCTCTTCCGATGCCACCAATATGGAAGCCACCGCCGTGGTTGAGGGTGATGAGGTGGTGCTAAACGGCCGTAAGTGGTGGAGCACGGGTATCGGTCACCCGGACTGCAAGGTCGCCATCTTCATGGGCATGACCGATCCGGATGCCCAAAAGCATCGTCGTCATTCGATGGTTCTGGTGCCGCTGGATACGCCGGGCGTTCGCATTGAGCGTATGCTTCCGGTTTTTGGCGAGTATGATGAACCTTATGGCCATGGCGAGGTGGTTTTCGACAATGTCCGCCTGCCCAAGAGTGCCTTTATTGCCGGGCCGGGTCGCGGTTTTGAGATTGCCCAAGGGCGTTTGGGGCCAGGCCGGGTGCACCACTGCATGCGTGCCATCGGTGCTGCGGAGCGTACGCTGGAGTTGCTGATCAAACGTGCCACCAGCCGTGAGGCGTTTGGCCGGCCGATTGCCAAGCTGGGCGGTAACCCGGACATCATCGCCAATGCCCGCATGTCTATTGAGCAGGCGCGCCTGCTGACTCTGAAATGCGCCTGGGCGCTGGATACCAAGGGCATTGCTGGTGCGCTGCAGGAGGTTTCGATGATCAAGGCGGTCATTCCGGCGATGCTGCAGACCATTGTTGATCAGGCTATTCAGATTCACGGTGGCGCAGGTGTCAGCGATGACGACTTCCCGCTGACTCAGTTGTTTGCCTATGCTCGGGTTCTGAGGTTGGCGGATGGGCCCGATGAGGTGCATCGGGCTATGGTGGCTCGTCTTGAGTTGGCCAAATATAAGAACAGAAATTCCTGAGCCTGAGGGGTGGAACTGGCGGGTGGCTATTTCTGAAACCCGCTCAAGCACGTCCATGTGACGCTTGAGCTCCGCCATCCATGGCTCCGCACAGTTTCAGAAATAGCCACCCGCCAGCTCCTTCATGTTTTGGAGTTGGCTTCGTTTTAAATAACACGTGACGGATAAACTATGACTCAAAGAATCTTTATTACAGGCGGTGCTAGTGGGCTTGGTCGTGCGATTGCACTGCGCTATGCCAAAGAGGGTGCCAAGGTTTGCATCGGTGATATTAATCCGGAGCAGGGTGCCGCTGTTGAGCAGGAGATTAACAACGCCGGTGGCGAAGGTTACTTCGTGGAGTGCGATGTTCGCCGCCTGACGGATCTTGAGAAGATTTGTGACGACCTGACTGCCAAGTGGGGCGGTGTCGATGTAGTGGTTAACAATGCCGGGGTGGCTTCCGCCGGGTCGATTGAAGACACCACCATGGCGGACTGGGAATGGATTCTGGATATCAACGTGCTGGGCGTGGTTCGTGGCTGCAAGGCCTTTACGCCGCAGTTCAAGAAGCAGGGTTCAGGTGCGTTTGTGAATATCGCCTCCATGGCTGGTCTAATGCTGGCACCGCTGATGGATAGCTACAATGTCTCCAAGGCGGGTGTTATCGCTCTGTCCGAAACCCTAAGCCAGGAGCTGCGGGATGACGGTATCCACGTTAGCTGTGTCTGCCCGGCGTTTTTCCAGACCAATCTGGCCAGCAGCATGCGTTCCGACCTGCCGGGTATTCAGCAGAACGTGAACAAGCTGATGAAGCGCTCCAGCATTACTGCTGAAGATGTCGCTGAAGACATCATGCGGTCGGTACAAGACAAGAGCTTCTGGGTGCTGCCCCACGCCAAAGAGCGCCGCATGTGGATGGTTAAACGGCATGCGCCCAAGGCGTTTGACTGGTTGATGCATCAGGAAAGCAAGCGCTGGATGAACAAGATGGGCGGTAAGGCCAAAGCCTGAACGATTGGAAAGACGAGAGGAGAGTCCTGAATGACCCAGATTGATCAGGCAAAGGATGTCCGCGAAGGTGAAGAGCTGGATGTGGCGGTCGTTGATCGCTTCATGAAGCAGGCAATTCCCGATCTCAGCGGTGAACCTGAAATCCGGCAGTACCCGGGCGGTGCCTCCAACCTGACCTACCAGGTGGATTATGGCGAGCGCTCGTTCGTGCTGCGCCGGCCGCCCTTCGGCAAGATCGCCAAGTCCGCACACGACATGCTGCGCGAAGCCAAGGTAATGCAGGCATTGAAGCCAGTTTATCCTTATGTGCCCAACATCATTGCCATTTGTGACGACCACGATGTCCTCGGTTGTGATTTTTACGTGATGGAGCGCTTGAAGGGCATCATTCTGCGTCAGGATTTCCCGGAAGGTTTTGACCTGAGCGAAGCGGACACCCGCAAGCTGTGCGTGAATGTGATCGACAAGCTGGTGGACCTGCACCGGGTGGATGCCCAGGCAGCTGGCCTGGACAAGCTAGGCAAGGGCGCCGGCTACGTGCAGCGCCAGATCGGCGGCTGGAGTGATCGGTTCCGCAAGGCGCGCACTGAGGATGTCGGCGATTTTGAAGAAGTCATGGCATGGCTCAACGACAAGATGCCGGACGACATTGCCCAGGTGGTGATTCACAACGACTACCGGTTCGACAACGTAGTGCTTAACCCAGACAACCCGTTTGAGGTGGTGGGCGTTCTCGATTGGGAAATGGCGACCATCGGCGATCCGCTCATGGACCTGGGCAACAGTCTGGCGTACTGGATTGAAGCTGACGACGAAGGCCCGTTCCAGATGCTGCGGCGCCAGCCTACTCATCGTCCGGGCATGCTGAGCCGCAAGGAAGTGGTGGAGTACTACATGGAGAAGTCCGGTTTCCGGGTCGATAACTTCGATTTCTATGAGATCTACGGGCTGTTCCGGCTGGCGGTTATCGTCCAGCAGATTTACTACCGCTTCTACCACGGCCAGACCAAGGACAAGCGCTTTGCCGCCTTTGGCCACGCGGCCAATTACCTGGAGAAGCGTTGTCAGCGTCTGATTTCAGAGAGTTCCCTGTAATGGCGACGGTCTATCTGGTGCGCCATGGCCAGGCCAGTTTTGGCAAGGCCAACTACGATCAGCTCTCGCCCACCGGGTGGGAGCAGGGCCGGGTACTGGGGCGCTGGCTGGCCAATCGGTTGACCCTGGGTGCGGTCTTCGGCGGCAATCTTGAGCGCCACCGGGAGACGGTCGAAGCCATCACCACCGGCTTTGGCAGTCAGCTGCCTGATATGCAGGTAACCCCGGGCTTTAACGAGTTCGACCACAACGAGGTGGTTAACCGCTATCGGCCAGAGTGGGAAGATCGCGAGATCATGACCCGTGACCTCAGGGCGTTTCCGAAACCTGCCAAGGCCTTCCAGGAAGCCTTTGTTCAGGCGGTTCGGCGCTGGGCCTCGGGGCAGCACGATAGCGATTATTCGGAAACCTGGCCCGGGTTTAAGGCCAGGGTGCTGCAGGCGTTCGAGGAGATGGTCGAGTATGCCGATGGCAGTGACGTTCTGGTGGCCACCTCCGGTGGTCCTATCTCGGTGATCTGCCAGGAGCTCCTTGGGTTGGATGATGCCCGTGCACTGGGGCTGAACGAGGTGATTGCCAACACCAGCGTTACCCGTGTGCTTTATTCCGGCCCCCGTCGCAGCCTGTCTGTGTTTAACAACTACAGTCACCTGGAAGCGGAGGATCCCGCCCTGGTGACGTTCCGATAACAATTGAGGTAAACGAATGAGCAGCAAAGACCTGTTTGATCTGACCGGCAAGGTGGCGCTGATTACCGGTGCCAGCCGGGGCATTGGTGAAAGCATTGCCCGCACCCTGGCCAACTATGGCGCCCATGTGATTGTCAGCAGTCGCAAGATTGATGGTTGTGAAGCCGTAGCGGGCAGCATCCGCGAAGCCGGTGGCAGCGCCGAAGCACATGCCTGCCACATTGGTGAGATGGATCAGATTGAGGGTATCTGGGCGCACATCGAGAAAACCCACGGCAAGCTGGACATTCTGGTCAACAACGCGGCCGCCAACCCTTACTTCGGGCCGATTGAAGATACGGATCTGGGTGCGTTCAATAAAACCGTGGATGTGAACATCCGGGGTTATTTCTTCATGTGTGCCCGAGGCGCACAAATGATGAAGAAAGCCGGTGGTGGCGCGATTGTGAATGTGGCGTCAGTGAACGGGGTGAACCCCGGTCATTACCAGGGCATCTACTCGGTCACCAAGGCGGCGGTTATCTCCATGACCAAGTCGTTCGCCATGGAGCTGGGCCAGCAGAACATCCGGGTGAACGCACTGCTGCCAGGCCTGACCGACACCAAGTTTGCCAGTGCCCTGACCACCAACGAAGCCATCAAGAAGCAGGCCATGGCTCACATTCCCATGAAGCGGGTGGCCGATCCTGACGAAATGGCTGGCACGGTGCTGTATCTGGTGTCTGGCGCATCAAGCTACACCACGGGCGCCTGCATCAACGCTGACGGTGGTTACCTGACCATCTAAACGGTTAGCTCTCAGCGATTTCGGGCCCGGGCGAGCAGGTCAGAGCCTCGAAATCGCGGTTGAGTTCAGCGGTCCGGTTTTCCAGATGGGCCAGCTGGACCGTGTCGCCTGCTGCTACCACATCATGGATCAGGGTGTTCAGGGCGACTCTGCTGCGCTCCATCATGGTCTCGTATTCCTCTCCCCGTATCGATGTTGACTCGTTCAGCAGGCGTGCAACCTCCTGTTCAAATCCCGGTTCCTGGCGCCGTTCCAGCGCATCAAGGAAGGCTAGCTGCCAGTTGCGACGGCCTTGCAGCCAGATTTCGGTCTGGCGATCGCGTTGCTCTGACCAGCGGGTAACGATGGCTTGCTGGTTGTCGTTCAAATCGCCCAGCCAGCGTTCCAGTCTTTCCGAGGTGCGTTCAGCGCGGGCTGCCGCGGTGGCGGTGGGATCCTCTCCTAGATACTCTTGCTCCAGTTCGCGCTGACGTTCTGCCATGTTGTCGGTCAGCTCGCGCACCTGGGCATCATTCAAGCTGGCAAGCAGCCTGCTCGCGATCGGCGTGGCCCTGGAGAGTAATGGCGGGAAGAAGCCCAGGAGCTCATCCTGATGTTCTGAGAGAACCTCAGGTGTGATGTTTTGCTGGCGGACATCGGTTTCCAGTGTGTCCAGCCACACCTGATATTTGGGCAGTTCGGTGGCGCAGTGCCAACCCCGGAGGTCGTCCAGGTCGTCGTACAATTGTGTTTTCTGGGCATCAGTCAGGGTGACGTAATCCTCGACCCACCAGACAACGCCCCAGTCCGCGTAGCGGTAGGCCATACGCGTTGAGCTGCAGCCGGACAAAGCGACAATTGCGACGAGCAGCAATGTGCTCCAGACGAGGGTTTTAGTCGGTGCGGCGGAATGCCTGTTCATAATTCACCCTGTGGCCAGCGGAGCGGGCTGCTTGAAACGAGTGCTCGCAAAAAGTTCGCAGGCTTACTAGCATGCGCTGTTCCTATCCTGTCAGTGTACGGTATTTAGTGTAATTCAGATGCGGCTCCAGACCAGGTTGGGGCCCAACGGGAGATAGTATGAGCAAGTTCAAGCCTGCGCGGGTCCGACAGCTGGTTTTCGGTATCTATATGTCCGGCATTATGTCGTTTCTGATGTCTGGTGTTATCACCTGGCTCAACACCGGTATTGATTCCGGGTATCCCGCTCGCTGGACTGCGGCATGGCTGGTCGCCTGGGCGGTGGCGTTTCCTCTGGTAACCTTCATTGCGCCGCTGGCGGCAAAATTAACCGAGTTCACCCTCCGGCGCTTTGAGCCCTGAGGTTCCACCACTGCCTATCTGTTCAATTGTTAAAAACTGTTAAACCGTTTTGTTTGGGTGTCCGTGAATCGCAGTGATTCATAGTTCAGGTTTTCAACCACTGCAGATGCGAACAACCTTTTCGGGTAACTACCTCAGCAATCGAGGCACAGTGGCAATGAACACCAAATTTACCTTACTTCTAGCAACGGCCGGCTCTGTGCTCTTTTCCGGCTGTTTTGACGGCGATAGTTCAAAGGACGCCAGCGTCCGGATAGTTCACGCATCATCGGACGCACCTGCAGTAAATGTGCGCGTCAACAACACCACGGTTTTGTCCGGCGCTGACTACAAACAGGCCGCGGAACTGACTCCAAGGGCGGGGTCTTCCACCATTGCCATCGACTTCACCACCACAGTCATAGAAACTGATGCCTCCCTCCGGTTTGATACCCACTACGACGTGATTGCCGTGGGCAAAGTCGGCGACAGCAGCATTTCGCCTCTGGTGCTGGCCGGGATGGCAGTCGGAGTTCTTCGACGTCCGTCAGGCTCCGTGTTGCCCATCTGTCGCCTGATGCCGAGGCTGGAAGAGAGCATGGCCAGTGTTGCTACAGTCACGCTACTGGATGATTTCGTAACACCCTGGTGCTGACAAGCGGGGCGATCCCGCCATAAACGAAAAGCCCCGGTTTGACCGGGGCTTTTTTATTGAATTGAGGTTTCCGGCTTACTGGAACCGGAGTCGGCCCGCGAGAAGGCAGTGCCAGTCGGTGGCCGGTAGTGCAGCGAGTACAGAACCCGGTCCAGAACCGCCTGGCCGTTCCAGGCAGGGTCATTGTTAACCATGCCAACTACCGCCCAGGTGGTGTTGTGTTCATCCCGGGTGAAGCCCGCTATGGAGCGAACATCTTCCAGGTAACCGGTCTTGATCCGGCCACTGCCGTCCATGCCGGTGTTTCGCAACCGGCGCGCCATGGTGCCATCCATCGCGATGATGGGCATGGAGGCCATCAGGTCGGCGGAAAACGGGCTGTTCCAGGCGTGTTGCAGCAGTTGAGCACCCTGACGCGCGGTAATGCGGCCATGGCGAGTGAGGCCAGCGCCGTTATCGATCACCATGCCAGCGGTGTTGATGCCTTTCTTCTCGAGCCAGTCGTAAATCACCCGAATGCCGGCAACCCGGTCATCATCCTCATCGTCCAGCCGGTTCTCGGCCCCGATATTCAGCAACATCTGGCGCGCCATCACGTTGCTGCTCCATTTGTTGATGTCGCGCACCATGGCGACCAGATCAGGAGAGGTGGTCTTCATGATCAGGCGAGCTTCTTCAGGAGTTTCGCCGGTGCCGTTAGCGCCCATGACTGCAACGCCGGTTTCCGCAAGCATCGACCGGATCAGGGCGGCGCTGTATTGGTCATGGGGCATCAACGACAGGTAACGGGTAGTTCGACAGCCCTGGGGCAGGGAACCGGTCACTCGAACGGTCACCTTGTTGTCATCGTGGAAGATGGGGTCCCACTCGAAGCTTCGGCGGCTGGGGCAGGCACCTTCTGCGATTGCAGTGACGCGGTTATCGATCACTACATCGGTCAGTTCCGGCACACTCCAGGCCTGAGTGCCGCGTTC
Organism: Marinobacter sediminum; assembly: GCF_016820575.1. GTDB lineage: Bacteria > Pseudomonadota > Gammaproteobacteria > Pseudomonadales > Oleiphilaceae > Marinobacter > Marinobacter sediminum. The sequence goes on from NZ_JAEMQH010000003.1 coordinate 244,266, forward strand.
GTCGGCACGCACCTGGAAATGCAGCAAGTTCAGGTTGGTCAGGTAGGGTGACGGTTCCACCAGAAATGGCGCGTAAGGGTTGTCGCCATTGTCTTCGAATTGGGGGAAACCGCCGTCAATTCTGAAATAGCTGCCGTCCAGAATCAGATCGCCTTTAACGGTGGTAATCCCCATGCTGCGCAGCTCCCGCAGGGTGCTCCACAGGCGTTCGATGGTGAGCTTGGGGTCACCACCAAAGCGCACGTACAGGTTGCCGTTAAGGGTATCGCCGACCATATCGCCGTCAGTCAGAAAATCGGTATCCCAATGGTGGCTGGGGCCGAGGATTTCCAGGGCGGCGTAGGTGGTGACCAGCTTCATAATGGAGCCAGGGCTCATCAGCTCGTCGGCATTGATGTACTGCTCGATGCCCGGTCCGTTGAGGGGAATAGCGGCAACACTCAGGGCGTTCTCGGCGTCCAGGGACTTGGCAGCGTAGTCACGAACCTGGTTGCTCCAGACTCGGGCCGACGAAAAACCGCCATCGTCCTTGTCGAGGGCCAACAGGGCAGGGCTGGCGGCCAATGCAAGCGCAGAACCTGCGGCGATGACCGAACGTTTGAAAAACGAGCTCTTGTCTCTTGCCTTGTGAGCGCGCGGCATACCCGGATTACCCTGATGAAGATGGTTGGATTCTTATTCCTCAACAATAGCCCATCTTTGCTGCGCGTACTATGCAGAAAACCTATACATGACGTTAAAAAATGGCAGTAGAGTCATTGTTTGTATTGATTTTTTGTGACTTCCTGTAAGTGGCCTTTTGAATCATGAACTTGCTGACTGCGATAAGCGCTGGCGGGCCAATGGAAAACCGGCCGATGGCATGATATTTAATAGAAACACTAACTGAAGGTTTTAAGCTATGCCCAACATACTCGCCCATAACGTCAACGTGCTTGGATCCGTGACAACCTCGTCTCTGTCAGCCTGGCGGGGCTGCATGGTTGTCCAGAAGTGCGTACAGCCCGAGCTGCCTATCGTTCTGTACGACATGGAGGCCTGCCCGTTTTGTCGGCGTGTCCGCGAGGCCTTCACGGCGCTGCATCTGGACGTGGAGATCCGTCCGTGCCCGAAGGGTGGCCAGCGTTTCCGGGCTGAGGCCGCCGAAATCGGAGGCAAGCAGCAATTCCCGCTGTTGGTGGACAAAAACACCGACACCGTGATGTATGAATCTAACGACATCGTGGCCTATCTATTCCGGGAATACGCAGGGCGTTCAGTCCCGAAGTTTTACCGGGGCAAGCCCTGGCAGCCGGCGGTGGGTTCAGTGGCATCGGCTGTCAGTGCCTTGCGGGGTTTCAGAGCCAGGGCCAGTAGCCAGCCAGCGCAACCGTTGCACCTGTGGAGTTTTGAGGGCAGCCCTTTTTCGCGTCTGGTTAGGGAGCGGCTGTGCGAGCTCGAGATCCCTTACACGTTGCATAACCTGGGCAAGGAGCACTGGACCGAAATCGGGCCAGCAGCGCAGCGCCTGAAGCCGGGGCCCTATACACCGATTCCAGGCGGCAAACGGGACGTCTTCTTCCAGCAACACAGGCGGGTACAGGTTCCCTATCTGGAAGATCCGAATACGAATGAAGGATTGTTCGAGTCAGCACGGATTCTGAAGTATCTGGAGACCCACTACGGGGCCTGACGCCCGTCCAACAGGTGGGTACTGTGCGCAAGGGCGCGGGAGGAGGGCCAGATATGGCGGTGCGTCTAACACGAAGGCAGCTCCTGATTGGCGCGGGTATCTCCGCGGTCGCACTGAAATCCCCGGGTTTGTTTGCGGATCTGGCGGACGGCACTGCCGCTTCTCCGATCTCACGCACCATCCCTTCAACCAGCGAATCCGTGCCCGCTATAGGCATGGGCACCTGGATTACCTTCAACGTTGGCAGCGACGCCGATCTCATTGAGAGCCGAACAGAGGTACTAAAAACGTTCCTGGATCGCGGTGGCAGCGTGGTCGACTGTTCGCCCATGTACGGGACGTCAGCTGATAATCTGGGTAAGGCGTTGAACGCGCTACAGGCGCATGATCAGGTTTTTGCCGCAACAAAGATCTGGACGGCTGATGAATCGGCTACCCGGGCGCAGGCTGAATCGTCCCGTAATAGATGGGGGGTAGCCCGTTTTGACCTGTTACAGGTACACAACCTGTTGGGTTGGCGGGGGCATCTTGAAACCCTCAAGGAAATGAAGGCCCGTGGCGAATTCCGTTACCTTGGAATCACTACCTCCCATGGCCGGCGTCACGATGAACTCGCTCGGATTATGGCTACTGAACCACTGGATTTCGTGCAGCTAACCTACAACGTCTTGGATCGGGAGGCGGAATCGAAGCTACTGGGGCTGGCCCGTGAGCGGGGGATTGCCGTGATGGTGAACCGGCCGTTCCAGGGGAGCGCGTTGTTTCGGCGGGTGCAGTCGGAGACTTTGCCACCCTGGTCGGCGGAGGCTGGGATCAGCAGCTGGGCAGAGTTTTTCCTGAAGTTCGTGATTTCCCACCCGGCGGTCACGTGTGCCATTCCGGCTACCTCGCAGGTGGCTCACATGCAGCAGAATATGGCAGCGATGTACGGGGAGCTGCCCAGCGAATCGCTCCGGCAGCGGATGGCGACATTTGTGAGATCGCTGTGACGGATGTCGACTGGCTGAGCTATTCCTTGCAGGATTTTCTGATGTTCGGGCCGCAGGTATTTCCTCGCCTGTTCATCCGGCTTAATCAGGATATCTGGCCCTGGCAACTGCTCATCGTGCCGCTGGCGTTGGTGGTGCCCTGGTGGATGTGCCGGCCAGCGCCCGCATTGCGTCGCTTGGCAGTGTGGTTGGTTGCCGCGGCCTGGATTGGCAGTGGGGCCGGCTTCCTGGTCCGCTATTTTGGCGAAATAAACTGGCCGGCGGTCTGGTTTGGCTGGGCTTTCGTGGCTCAAGGATTATTAATGGCAGGTCTGGGCACCTTCTGTCGCCTGAAGGCGATTCCGAAGGGCCGAGCCGGGGCGTTTTCAGGGCTCTGGCTGACCAGCGTGGTGGTGCTGCCCTGGGTGCCGGTGTTGCAGTCCGGAGAGCTGGCGGCACTGGCGGTGTTTGGGCTAACGCCGGACGTCACCCTTGCCGCCAGTTCGCTGGTATTGGCGATGATGCCCAGGGTGTTGCTCTGGTCGTTGCTGCCAATCCCGCTGTTTTGGGTGCTGTTCAGCGCGGCCACCTATTGGGCGTTACAGATGGTTTGGCTCCTGCTGCTACCGGCGGCCACGCTCATTGTTTTCGCCCTGTGCTTCTGGCTCAGTCCCAGTTCGGCGCGAAGCCGGGATCGGCAATCCGTTCACCGCGATCCAGTTCGTCGATAGCGCGAATCTCTTCCTCGCTCAGCGTGATGTTCAACGCATCGAGGTTGGCTTTCTGGTGCGCGGGGCGAGTGGATGACGGAATCGGCACTATGCCTCTGGACGCAACCCAGGCGATGGCAATCTGAGCCGGCGTTGCGTTGTGTGCCTGGCCGATGCGCTGGAGCGTTTCATCCTCTATTACCTTACCGACGGCCAGCGGCATGTAACCGGTCACGGTAATGCCGAGTTTCTGGGCATGTTCAACCACCTTGCGGTTGGCGAGGAACGGGTGCACCTCCACTTGGTTGGTCAAGAGCGCGCCTTCTCCCAGAATCTCAACAGCTTCATCCATTTGGGCGCAGGTGAAGTTTGAAATGCCAATGTGCGTGGTCAGGCCTTCTCGCTGAGCGTCCCGCAGGGCATTGAGATACTCCGCCATGGGGACTTCGTCATCCGGAGAAGGCCAGTGGATCAGCGTCAGATCGACGTGGTCAGTCTTCAGGCGAGCCAGGCTGTCATGCAGACTGTTGATCAGGTCGCTGGCGCGAAGCTGGTCGTGCCAGATCTTGGTGGTCAGAAAGATTTCACGACGGGGAATGCCACTGGAGGTAATGCCATCGCCAACTTCCGCCTCGTTCTCGTACATCTGGGCGGTATCGATGTGTCGATAACCCAGAGACAGGGCACTTTTAACGGCATCTCGCGCATCATTGCCTTTCAGCCGGAAAGTTCCCATGCCGATGTTCGGAAGTGTGCTGAATGACATACGTTCCTCCTGTTCGTTCTGTGTGATCTTAAGATGGTGCCGGCGCGCTGGTTCTTCAAGTGGCCGCCGGGTATCATCGGCGCTGAATTGATTCGACCCGCTGAACCGAGAGAGATTCCCATGTTTACCGGCCAATGCCTGTGCGGCGACATTACCTTTGAATACGACGGCCCGCTCGGACCGATTTCTTTGTGTCACTGCAGTCAGTGTCGACGGGCCCACGGCAGCGCTTTTTCGGCCAGTTCACCGGTCCGGAAAGTCCACTTCCAGTACCTGACCGGTGAAGAGCGGGTCACCGAATTTGAATCCCGCCCTGGCAAATACCGGGCTTTCTGCAATCGCTGTGGCAGTCACCTGTACAGCCGCCTTGATGCAATCCCTGGAATCCTGCGCCTGCGGATTGGCGTCATCAACGAACCGCTGGAAAAAGGTCCGTCCCGACACATTTACGTCGGTTCCAAGTCAGACTGGTTCGACATAACTGACGATTTGCCCCAGTTCGAGAAAACAGAGCGCACGAACGATCCTCACTGAGCGGGAACCAGACGGTAAACTTTGCCTTCGGGCGCATCGGTGAGTAGCCAAAGCGCGCCTTCCGGTCCCATCCGAACATCCCGGATGCGCGCGCCCAGGTCTGTTAGCAAATCCTGCTCTTCAACGACTTCGCCCTCTTTTATTCTCAGCCGTACCAGTTTCCGCATCTTCAGTGCGCCAACAAACAAGTCGCCGCGCCACTCCGGGATCTGCGAGCCGGTGTAAAACGCCATACCTGAGGGCGCAATGGATGGGTCCCAGTAGTGCAGGGGCTGGGCCATACCCTCCTTTTGCGTATCCATGGTGATAGGCAGCCCGGAATAGTCGATACCGTAGGTGATCTCTGGCCAGCCATAGTTTGTGCCGGCACTCAGAATGTTGATCTCGTCGCCGCCCCTCGGGCCATGCTCGTGGGTCCATACGGCTCCGGTGTCCGGGTGTACCGTCATGCCCTGAATGTTGCGGTTGCCCCAGGTGAAAAACGAGTCGTTGATGCGAGGGTTGTCGAGCTCGGGGTTGTCCGGCGCGGGTTCGCCATCAATGGTGATCCGGTGCACGCCACCGGCGTCGTCCGATGTATCCTGGGCGCGATCCATTTCCCCCCGATCCCCGACCGCAATGTAGAGATTTCCGCTTTCATCGAACGCCATGCGCCCTGCGAAGTGGCGGTTCTTCCCAGACCGGGGCGTGGCCTCGAAGATCACCTCAACGTTGTACAAACGCTTTTCTTCCAGCGTTGCCCGGGCAACCCGGGTCGTCATGCCGTCACGATCGCGGTGCGAGTAACTCAGGAACAGCGTGCGGTTATTGGCAAACTCGGGATGAAGCAACACGTCCAGAAGGCCACCCTGGCCAGACACCACCAGATCAGGTACGCCGGTAATTGGCTCCGGAACCAGTTTGCCATTGCGGATCATCCGAAGCCTGCCGGCACGCTCGGTCACCAGCAGTGAGCCGTCGGGAAGAAAAGCCAGGCTCCAGGGGTGCTCCAGACCGGTGGCAACGGTGTCCAGTCGGAAGCTTACATCACTCGATGAAAAGGTCTGGCCAAAGGCACAGGGCAGGGCCGCAAGGTAGACGCAGCAGGCCGCTGCCAGAGATTTTATTGAGGGCATCGGGACCTCCGTTGGACGTTGAGGTTGGGGCATCAAAATGCGGTGCCGCGGAGCTCTGAGGATAGCACTTGTCACACGCCACTGCCGTTCTCGCATCCGTTTTCAGGGTTATAAATCCGTGCATCTCAAATTAATTATTTTAAATCAGAATGATTCGCATTAAGATGTGCAAATTAAGCCTGAGTGACTCAAAAAACGGAGAAAACGATGTCCCGAATGTCCGAAACCGGCTTTCGCCGCAAGGCGCTGTTCACTGCGATCATGGCGGCTTCTATGCCAGGTCTGACGGTGGCGCAGGGCCAGCAGCCGGTGGCTCTGCAGCCGCTTGAAGTGTCCGCGACGCGAGAAGCCGCAAGTTCTGAGCAAACCCGCAGCTACGTGGCTGAAACCACAACCACCACGATGAAAATGGGCCTGGCCCATCGGGAAACCCCGCAAGCGGTGACCGTGGTTACCCGCGAGCAGATGGACGATTTTGCACAGAACGACATCAACGATGTCCTGGAAGGCACCACCGGCGTCACTGTGGAATCGGCGGAAACGGACCGCACCTATTACACCGCCCGTGGTTTCGACATCAACAACTTTCAGTACGACGGCGTCGGCCTGCCGGCAGTCTACGACAACGTGCAGGGCGAGCTGGACACCGCATTCTTTGACCGGGTGGAAGTGGTGCGTGGCGCCAATGGCCTGATGACGGGATCTGGCAACCCCTCTGCAACGGTTAACTTCATCCGCAAGCGCCCGACAGCGGACACTCAGGGCTCGATTGCTGTTACCGGTGGGTCCTGGGACAAGAAACGTATTGTTGGTGATGTGTCCGGTGCGGTATCGGAATCCGGCGCGGTGCGGGGCCGGGTCGTGGCGGGTTACGAAGACAAGGATTCTTACCTCGACCGTTACAGCAACGAGAAGCAGATGTTCTACGGGGTGATTGAGGCAGACCTTACCGATACCACCCTGCTGACGCTGGGGCATTCCATCCAGACCTCCGATACCGACAGCCCGATGTGGGGTGCCTTGCCGTTGTTCAATACCGATGGCACCGCCACCGATTACGCTCGCTCCACCAGCACGTCCTCAGACTGGTCGTACTGGGACAACACCCTGCACAACAGCTTTGTAGAACTCCAGCAGCAGTTGGGCGATGGCTGGCGCGCCCAGGGCTCGGTGCTCAGGCTGAAGAGCGAAAGTGAGTCCGAGCTGTTCTATCAATACGGTACGCCAGATCCCGACACGGGCGAAGGGCTGGCCGCCTATCCCAGCCAATACGATTTGGACGTGGAGCAGTGGGTCGTGGATGCCTACGCCACCGGCCCGTTCGAGCTGGCCAACCGCACCCACGAACTGGTGTTGGGCGCCACCTGGTCACGCTCGGAAACCGTAGACGAATCCCGCTATGGCCAGGGTATTGGTGACCCGTTGCCGCCGCTCGAGGAGTGGCAGGGCAATTACCCCAGACCCACCTTTGATAACGGCGTTGGCGGTTCCGACTGGACCGACAAAGAAGTAGCGACCTACGCCGCTGCGCGCTGGTCGCTGACCGACCGGCTGACCGCCATCACCGGCCTGCGCCTTACCTGGCTCGACAGCGACGGTGATAGCTACGGCAGCAGCAAGTCCACCAGCTACGATGCGGTGGAGACACCCTACGCGGGTCTGATTTACGACCTTACTGATAACCACTCGGTTTATGCCAGTTACACGGAAATCTTCACGCCGCAGACCGAGGAGGACATCAACCGGGACCGTCTTGATCCTATTGATGGCGTTAACTACGAGATTGGCCTGAAGAGCGAATTTGCGGACGACCGTGTGAACACTACCGTGGCACTGTTCCAGACCAGGCAGGAGAATGTCGCGGAAGCGGCTGGTACTTACCCGGGGACTCAGGATCCCTACTATCAGGGCCAGGACGGACTTGAGAGCCAGGGTGTCGAGCTGGAGTTTGTCGGTGATGTGACGGACCGCATTCAACTGTTTGCCGGCTACACCTATGTCGACATTGAGGATGCAGACGGAAACCCGGAAAAGTCCTTCGTGCCGGAGCACCTGGCGCAACTGCGCGGAACCTGGCAAGTGCCCGGTGTTGAAGGCCTGAAGCTGGGCAGTGCAATTCGCTGGCAGTCAGAGATTACTCAGGACCAGATCTATCGTCCGGATGCCAGCACCGCGATTTCCTACGAAACCAAGCAGGAAAGCTATGCGGTGGTTGATCTGATGGCCAGTTACGACTTCGCCCGCCATTGGAGCGCGACACTGAATGTGAACAACGTGACCGATGAAAAGTACATCGAAAGCCTGAAAAAGTTTGGCGATGCCGCCCAGGGCTTCTATGGCGAGCCGGCCAATGCCAGCGTGACCGTCTCCCGGGTGTTCTAGAGCTCAGGATGGGTTTGAAACAGAAGGGGCCAGGAACCGGAGTGGACATAGTTCACTCCGGTAGTCTCCTCCAAGCACTGGATGCAGGGAGTAAAAGCGATGACACCGGAGCAGGAAATGATCGAAGGATTGAAAATCGCCGCAGGCGCAGGGCTGTTTATTGTCCTGGCTGCCACTGGCCTGTTGATGGGTGCTGGGCTGGGCGGTTGAGCTCTGCCAGGCGCGCTTTGCGATGCACGCCACAGGTACCGCAGTAACCACCCTCCGGCAACAGATACTTCAGGCAGCAGCCCTTGCGCTGGGGAATGGCGCGGGTCTGTCCATTGAGCGTCGCCGGAATCCAGCCCACAAACCGGCTGCTGTCGCAGTCAAAGTTGTCCAGCCATGCCTGAGCCAATGCGCACACCGACTGCGCTTCAGCTTGATTCCACACCGCCGAAAACGGCGCGCCCAGACCAAGCCCGATACTGCTCCAGAAAGCGCCGGGGCTGACACCGAAAGCCTGCCGAAATACCGGGTACCAGGCGTTAACCTGGCCAGCCAGTTTATTCACGAAGTCTGCGACACCGAGCGATGGCCCGGTCGGCCTATGAAGCCAGCGCGAACTGGCCATGGCTCCGGTGGCTGGCCCCAGAAATACCTCGTGCTCATTCGGCAGCGGAGCCTTGCCGTCCCGAAACAGTCTCAGCGTCAGCGGTGCAATCACCGACAGCGCCAGATCCTGTTGCACGACAGACACATGCGCCCGCATCAGGCGGGCGTCAGAAGTTTCCGGATGATCCATTCTGAGTTGGTGTCGCAGGCGTTCCGGCTGAGCCAGGCACTGGGCCAGAGACAAAGGAAGCGTTTGTCCGGGGGCTGATGGCGACTGAGCCTGCTTTGAAGAATCCGTCAGGGCCAGAGCCTGGCTCAACACCGTATCGGCGTTGAGGTCTGAGCTGGCCAGCAACTGGCGATAGCGGTCACGCCAGTCTGTGCGATGGCACTCAGGCACGGCCATGACGGCTCAGTCCCCACAGGAAGTAAATGCCGCCGACCAGCGCGGCCAGAAGGCCTGCCGGCAACTGCGACGGGAAGATCACGATCCGGGACAAATAATCTGCCAGCGCCAATAGCAAGCCCCCGGCCAGGGCGGAGCCAATCATCTGCCGGCCCACAGTCTGTTGCCCGAGTACCCGTGCAAGGTGGGGTGCAATCAGACCGACGAAACTGAGCGGGCCAATGACCACCGTGGCCGCAGCGGTCAGAATGGCCGCAAGAATGAGCAGCCCCAGGCGGGCCCGGGTGACCGGCAGCCCCAGCGACGAGGCCGAGGTGTCGCCCAGCGCCAGTAGCGTCAGCGGTCGGATCGCTACAAACAGAGTCAGGCAAATCACCAGAGTCAAGCCAAGAAGACTCAAAGCCTCGGTTTCCGAAATCAGCCAGGTGGCCCCGTACATCCAGTTCAGCAGCTTGGCGGCAACGGTACCGCCGGACGCCATCACCAGGCGCAGCCCGGAATCCATGAAGACATACAGCGCCAGGCCGCCCAGCAACAGCTGGTTGCCGGCAAAGCGATGGCGCCTGGCCAGCAGGATCAGCAGGCCAAGGGCGCCGGCGGCGCCCAAGGTGGCCGCACCAAGCTGGCCGGCGCGGCCGATCTCGGTGCCGGTGAGCACAATCAGCACCATGACCAGGGCAGCACCGCCGCTGATGCCGAGCAATTCCGGACTGGCCATCACGTTGCCGGTCATGCGTTGGATCAGGCTGCCCGCCAGGCCCAGGCAGACGCCTGCGAGAATGGCGGCGAGCAGCCGTGGGCCACGCCAGACCCAGGCCTCGCCCCAGTCGGCGATGGGTGTCCAGCTCCATTCCTGCAAGCCCGGTGACCAGCCCATGGAGACGAAAAAGGTGGCCAGCAGCAGGCACAGTAAAACGGCGCCAGTGACCAGAACCGAGCGTCGTTTCGGCAGGAAAGCACCGGGGTTGGATTCCTGCCCGGGCATGTGGTGAGTGTTCTTGAAGCCCTGCAGTGCCAGCAGAATAATGGGGCCGCCGATCAGGGCCGTTGTAGTGCCGGTGGGCACCAGAGAGCCATCACCCCAGGAAGACGCCCAGTGCGCCAAAGTGTCCGCCAACAGCAGTAGCCCGCCACCGAGCAGCATGCTCCAGATCAGACGTTCCTGCAGGGTTCTAGCGCCTAGCAGGCGGGCCAGAACCGGTGCCGCCAGTCCGACGAAGGCGACAACCCCCACCCGGCTGACCACGGTGGCGCTCATCAACACCACCAGGAACAGCGCCAGCATTCGTAGCAGGCCAACCCGGGCCCCGAGGGAGCTGGCGGAAGCCTGCCCGATTTGCAGCAGTTGCAAGGGACGCATCAGCAACACCAGGGCGGCGCCCAGAATCAAAACCCGCGGCCAAAGATCCATGAACGGCTGCCAGCTGTTCTGGACCAGGGAGCCGGCGCCCCAAATGAACAGATTGCCCAGCCATTCGCCCTTGATCAGCATGAACGCCATGTTCAGGGCGCCCATGAAAAACGTGATCACCAGACCGGCAAGAATGACGGTCACCGGCGAGAATCCCAGTCGCCAGGTCAGTGCGATAACCATGCCGATCGCCAGCAGGCCGCCGGCAACCGCAACCAGGTCCTGGCTAAACGCCAGCAAGGCCGGCGCGAACAGGGTGGCAAGGGTAACGCCAAACTGACCGCCGGCTTCCACGCCCAGAGTGGTCGGCGAGGCCAGGGGGTTGCCCAGAACCTGCTGGGTTACGGCGCCGGCCAGGCCAAGGCCGCAGCCAATGAGCAGGGCGATGGAAACCCGGGGAGCCCAGCTGAAGTGGGCCAGTACCGAGGTGTAATCACCGCCGTCGTAAGACCAGAACGCGGATACGACTGAGACTGGGTCCCGCTCCAGGAACCAGGGCGCAGCGCTGGCCGCCAGTGCGCCCAGCAAGAGCAGCGTGGCAGTCAGCGGCAGCTTGCCCGGCAGCCGTGGCGCAGCGCTGGCAACTTGAGACTCAGCGTACATTATCCGCACCTCCCTGGATCAGCGCGTCCGTCAGCTGAATGGCCAATCGCTTGACCGGAAACACAGCGCCAAAGGGCCACACTGGTTCAATCTGATAAACCTGGTTGCGCTGCACGGCGGGCAGGTAGGTCCAGAACGGACTCTGGGCGAGCTTGTCAGACAGCCCCGGGCGGGTTGGTTCTATCACCACAATCCGGCCGTTCGGGTAGGGCGCAATGGCTTCCAGGCCGACCGTCGAGAAACCCCAGTAGTTGCCCTCGTGGGGCCAGACATTGTCCAGTCCAAGTCCGTCGAGGGTGGTCTGGTACAGACCGTTGGGCGCAAAGATGCGAACGTGTCGGTCATCCAGGAAACTGACCAGGGCAACGGAACGTTTATGGACGCCGTACGCTTCCAGGCGACGGCGTTGGTTGGCCAGGGTAGTGTCGATATCGGCCAGAATCTCCCGGGCCCGATCTGCCCGATCGAGCATCTCTGCCAAGGTGATCAGCATCTGCCGGGCCTTGGCGAATGGCCGGGCGCCTTTTTTGTAGACGCTGCTGACGTAAGTAGGCGCGATCTGGTGCAGCAGAACCGCCGCCGGTGCCATTTCCGAACTGGTGACGATCAGGTCTGGCTCCAGTTCGGCAATGGCTTCAAGACTGGGGGCTACACGGGTACCAATGTTGGGCACGTGGTCCGGCAGCATCGGTTCACGGACCCAGGTGGCGTAGCCGGATTTGTCCGCTACTCCCACTGGGGTGACTCCTAACAGCAGCAGCGCTTCGGTGGCGGCCCAGTTCAGGGCGACAATCCGTTGCGGCGGTTTATCCAGACTCACGCGGCCCTGTTCGTGTTGCCAGGTTTGAGCTGCTGCCATCGCTGACAACAGCAACAGGCAAAGGCCGGCCGCTATCCGTGCCAGGAGGTTGGTGAAACGGGGGGTTGTGAAAGGCGAGCTAGTGGACATAGGACACCCACTGGCCCGGGGCGCGCTCCATAACTCCCATTGGCACACCGTAAATGGATTCCAGGGTGCCGCTGTTCATGATCTCCTGCGGGGTGCCATCGGCAATCAGTCGGCCGCCGCGAAGTGCGACCAGGCGATCACAGAACCGGGCTGCCAGGTCGACATCGTGCAGAACCACGACCACGGTCAGATCCCGTTCCTCGGCCAGGCGATGCACAAGGCGCAGGGTCTCCACCTGATGTTTTACATCCAAAGCCGAAATCGGCTCATCCAGTAATAGGCACTGGGTTTGTTGGGCCAGCAGCATGGCAATCCAGGCCCGTTGGCGTTCGCCACCGGATAGGGTGTCCACCGAGCGATGACGGAACGGGGTCAAACCGGTGTCGGCAATGGCCTGGTCAATGCACGCGTAGTCGTCGGGTGTGTAGCGGCCCAGAGGCCCGCGCCAGGGATAGCGACCCAGCGCCACCAGCTCGCTGACGGTCAGGCCGTCGGTGCCGGGCGGATGCTGGGGCAGGTAACCCACGGTACGGGCGAATTCACGGGCATCGGTGCGGTGGTTGCGGTTGCCCACAAGGCGAACGTCGCCCTTGGCTGGCGAAAGTTGCCGGGCCAGCACCTTGAGCAGGGTGGATTTGCCGGAGCCATTGTGGCCGAGCAGGGCGGTTACTTCGCCCTCCCGGAAGTCGAGGTTGATGTCATTAACGATGGTGGTGTCGCCGATGCGAACACCGAGGCTGGATACTTCGAAAAACGCAGACATGCGAACTCCCGGCAATCAGAAGCTCTGCAGCATAATCTAAACGCGAATCACTATCAATAAGGTTATTGACTGCGCCTGGCTGATCCGGGCCAAGCGCAGTCTCAGGCCGGGGCTCTCTCAGGCAGGCACGGTCGGGGCCGCTTGCCCGGTCTGCACTTGCCACTGAGCGTGGTAGGCGCCCCGCTGTTCAAGCAGTTCATCATGGGTGCCGGCTTCCACCACCTTGCCCGCTTCAACCACGGCGATGGTGTCAGCATCGACAATAGTCGACAGGCGATGGGCAATCATGATCACTGTCCGGTTGTGGCCAATGCGCTTGAGGGAGCGCTGAATGGCCGCTTCGGTCTCGTTGTCCACCGCACTGGTGGCTTCATCCAGCACCAGAATTGGCGGGTCCTTCAGTAGGGCACGGGCCAGGGACAGTCGCTGGCGCTGGCCGCCGGACAACCGTATGCCACGCTCACCAACCGCCGTGTCCAGGCCATCGGGCAGGGCTTCAATGAAGGACCAGGCCTCCGCCGTTTTTGCGGCGTCGATGATATCGGCCTCGGTGGCGTCGGGTTTACCGTAGGCCAGGTTATCCCGAATGCTGCCCTCGAACAGATAGACGTCCTGGCTCACCAGGCCAATAGCGCTGCGCAGGGATTTCAGGCTGACACTCTGGATCGGCTGATCGTCGATCAGGATGCGACCGTGGCTGGGGTCGTAAAACCGCAGCAGCAGTTTGATCAGGGTGGATTTGCCAGACCCAGTAGCGCCGACCAGGGCGAGGGTGTTGCCAGCAGGCACGGTCAGATCGATGTCCCTTATACCCGCGCCACTAGAAGGATAGTGAAAGCTTACTTGCTCGAAGTGAACATGGCCTTTAACCGGTTCGGCCAAAGGCTGGCCAGCCTGGTCGTGCACGTTTACCGGTTCGGCCAGCAGGTCCAGAATGCGACGGGTACTGGCCATGGCCCGCTCGAACAGATCGATGACTTCGGCAAGGCCGGTTAGCGGCCAGAGCAGGCGCTGGGTCAGGAACACCAGCACGCCGTAGGCGCCGACATTGAGCGAGCCCTCCAGCGCCATCATGCCGCCCACGGTAAAGGTGGCGAGGAACCCGGCCAGAATCGCCATGCGGATCACCGGAATGAAAGCCGAGCTGATGCGAATGGCCCGGCGATTGGCTTCCACATAGGCTTCGCTGCTGGCCTTCAGGCGTTCGGCTTCACGCTGCTCTGCGGTGAAGCTCTTTATCGTGGCGATGCCGCCGAGATTGTTGGCCAGCCGGCTGGAAAGATCGCCAACTTTTTCCCGCACGTCGGCGTACAGCGGTCCGGCCTTGCGCTGGAAGTAGAAGGCGCCCCAGATGATTAGCGGGATGGGGGTGAAAGCCAGCAGGGCAATCAATGGGGAGAGAACGAAGAACACCGCACCGACCGCCACCACGGTCACCAGCACCTGGATCATGGCATTGGCACCGCCGTCCAGGAAGCGTTCCAGCTGGTTGACGTCGTCGTTCATCGTAGCCACCAGCTGGCCGGAGCTGCGAGCCTCAAAGAAGCTCATGTCCAGGCGCTGGGCATGCTCGTAAGCGTCCTGCCTGAGGTCGGATTGGAGGCGCTGGGCCAGATTGCGCCACAGGATCTGGTACAGGTACTCGAACAGGGATTCACCGGCCCAGATGAAGAAGGTCAGCACCGCCAGGATAGTAATCTGCTCCTGAGCGGTTTCGAAGCCGAGGCCCGCGACAAAGCTCTCTTCCTGGTTGACCACCACATCGATGGCGACGCCGATCAGGATCTCGGGAGCAATGTCGAACAGCTTGTTGATCATGGAGCAGATGCTGGCCGTGATGATTTGGCGCCGGTAGCCCCGGGCGTATCTCAGCAGGCGGGCAAGGGCAGAAAAACTGCTGGTCGAGGGGCCAGAGGCGCTGGAACGGCCGGACATGTCTTCACTCCATGGGCAATTGGAAAACGGGAAGGGTAGCGGGTAACTCCTAAAAATTAAAGAGAATCATTATCAACAAATGCTTATGCTCTCGATCAGAGCATCGTTAACCCTGGCGATTCCGCTGCAGCCAGCGGTCCAGTTTGTCAGCAAATTCTTTGCGATCGGTCTGGCTGAAGGGAGCCGGGCCACCGGTAACCTGGCCGGCGTTGCGCATTTCTTCCATGAAGTTGCGCATGGCGAGGCGCTGGCGAATATTCTCTTTGGTAAAGGCCTGGCCTCTCGGGTTGAACACGTCTGCGCCTTTTTCGATGGCCTCTGCCGCCAGCGGGATATCCTGAGTGATCACCAGGTCGCCCTGGGTCATCTGGTCCATGATTTCGTTGTCGGCCACGTCGAAGCCGTGGGCTACCTGCTTGCGTTGGATGTAGGGGCTCGGTGGCAGGTTGATGGCGTGGTTGGCAATGAAGGTGGTCTGGATCTGCCAGCGGGTGGCGGCCCGGCAGAGGATTTCCCGAATGGGGACAGGGCAGGCGTCGGCGTCGACCCAGATTGGCATGGTTTGGTCCTTCGTTGGTTTGGTGTCTTTTGGGGAGTTTAACGGGTGTTGGTGTGGGCTTGGTAGTCGACAGGAGCGTATTGTTTGCTGTGGGCGTTAACTTCGGCGGCTGAGGTATTGCGAGAGGTTTTCCAAAAACCGCTACGAGCACATCCATGTGCGCTTGTCTCCGGCCATCCATGGCCTACGACATTTTTGGAAAACCTCTCGCAATACCTCGATCTGACGTCGCAGTTAGCTCCCCACTGAATAAAATTTGTACTACGGCTAAATTGTGGAGCGATGTCATGGCTTTAAGAATTTTTTTTTCAGCGTTATTCGCTTTGGTGATTTCGCTACCAGTGCTGGCGGCCGATGCCAATGGGCATGCCGCGGCGTGGGCAGCGCTTCGGGAAGGGCGGGCGGTCTTGATGATGCGCCATGCCCTTGCACCGGGGATGGGCGACCCAGCTCGCTTCGAACTGGGTGACTGTAGCACTCAGCGCAACCTGAATGAAGAAGGGCGGGCGCAAGCACGTTCCTGGAAACCCTTTCTCGCCGAACATGGCATAGATGAGGCCCGGGTGTATTCCAGCCAGTGGTGTCGCTGCATGGACACGGCGACGGAGATGAATGTTGGAGACGTGACTGATTGGCCGCCTTTGAACTCGTTTTTCCAGAATCGCAGTGAAGGTCTACGGCAAACCCGGGAGCTTATCGCGGGCGTGAACAAAATGGGCGAGGGCGCGCCGATTATTCTGGTGTCCCACCAGGTGAATACCACGGCATTGACTGGAGTTTATCCGGCCTCGAATGAGGGCGTGATCATTGCGCTGCCGTTGTCGGATGCACCGGAGATTCTGGCCCGGGTGTCGCCGGGGCCGTAATTCGTGAACGTACCTGATTGGGGTAGCCGCTACCACCCTGGCTCTGGGGGTACTTATTGGCTGCTTCGGCAGGGACAGCAGTCCGCGCGTTGGGACGATTAGGCTGACCGTTGTTTCGGGCGCGCGGCGTTGATCATTCCTTCTGAGTCGACTAATTTTTAATCAGTAGTCCTGGTTTCGCACAGCGTAATTATCCTAGGCGCGTGCGATTTGGCTTGGCGCTGTAACGACTGACCGATTAATTAATCGTAAATTCGATGGAGGTGGACTCGGCCTATAATGGGCTTGGCATGTTGTCCGTGCACTTACATGGGCATGCCCGGGGGGACGTTTGACGACACGCAAGCGAAATATCTGGACGCTATTCTGGCTGGTGTATGCCGGGGGCCTAGTATTGCTTGCAGCCCTGGTGTCGTCATCCTGGAATGACACCGTTGATCGGTATGAGCGTCATCACCAGTCCCGCGCCGAGTTCTTCGCCCAATCCGTCTACAGCATTCTCAGTACTCAGGAATTGGTGCTGGACGTTGTTGGCCGCGAGCTGCTGCGCCGCGGGGAGTTCCCCGACCCCCCACAGGCCCTGCCACTGCTCGACAGCATTCTGGCCTCCAACCCCTCTATTGGGGGCATCGGGCTGGTGCGACCCGACGGACAATTCTTCGCGTTGAGCTCCAACGTCAGTTTAGAGCAGTTACCCAACCTTAAGGGCTCGGAAATAACGGCCCCCAGTTTTAACCTGGCACTGAAGGAAGACAAGCTGATCCTGGGGCGAACCTACTATTTCGAGCCTCTCGGGAAGTGGATTATTCCGGTTCGCAAAGCCTTGAGGGACGACAGTGGTAAGGTTTTACTGGTGATGACCGCCGGTCTCGAAATTGAGAGCGACCGGGGGATCTTTCGAAAGGATCACCACAGTCGTGTCGCCGACAGTTTGATGTTGTTCCGCGAACGCGACGGTTACCTCCAGTACCTCGACCGCGAAGGTGTCGGCCCGGAGGACTATGCGATGGTTCGTCGCACAGACGAGCAGGTACGCGAGGAAGCGGCGCGGCTGGAAGAGCAAACCGGTCGAACCATCGAGTCCATCAAAGCTGATGATGACGCCGTAGTCTTTTATTCGGAACGGGACAGTGGCAACTACATGGGGGCCGCAGTTTACGATTCCCGGTTCGAGCTGTGGATTATTTCCGAATCGGATATGGCGGGCATTCTCCGGGACTTCTTTGCAGAGCTGGCAATCTACCTGGGGCTGTTTTTTGTTGTCTCGGCGCTGCTCTATTTGCTTTTCAGCCGCATCGATAAAATCGAGAGGAAGCGCCTGGAGGAACTGTTTCATAAGTCCCGGCACGATGACCTGACAGGTCTGCTCAACCGGGCCGGATTGATCGACCAGATTCACACTCGTATTAACAGTCATCAACCGTTCAGTATGGCGCTGGTGGATATTGATAATTTCCGCGGCATCAACGACCGTTTTGGACAGGACTATGGTGACCGGGTGTTGGCGGAATGGTCGCGCTGCTTAAGGAAGAACGCCGGCGAGGAGGCCGTTGTGGCGAGCCTGGGTGGCGATGAATTTGCCGTTGTTAGTCCTCTGTGCGAGCCGGAGCAGGTGTCCAATTATTGCTGGCGACTACTGACTGATACCAGCTACTGCATTCAAAACGGTTCGCTTGAACTTCAGCTGGGCGCCAGCATTGGCGCTGCCATTTTTCCCGAGAATGGACACTCGTTCAGCAGCATTGTGCGCAGCGCCCACCTCGCCCTGCATAAGGCCAAACGCAATCGAAACGATGTGTGTCTGTTCCGCAATGATATCGAAACCGGCTATCTGCGCCGGGTGCACATCGAACAGCGACTCCGGGGGGCGCTGGAACCAAACCTGATTACCATGGCCTACCAAACCCAGGTGGATGCCAACGGACAGGTGATCGGTATGGAAGCTCTGGCCCGTTGGTACGACAAGGAACTGGGTTACGTGCCACCCAACGAATTTGTGTCGGTGGCCGAGGCCTCCGGCCTCATGGTCCAGCTGGGTGATTATGTGCTCGACCACAGCCTGGCTGATTTCAGTTTGCTCCCTCGTTCCGAAGAAGCGCCGCTTGAGCTTTCGGTCAACATCTCGGTGCTGCAGATCATGCAGCCAGGCTTTGCTGAATCGGTCCTCGACAAGCTGAATTACCATCAGGTGGCACCCAGCCAGTTGACCCTGGAAATTACCGAAACCCTGTTCATGTCTGGGCACACCAAAATCCTGCCGGTGCTGGACCAGCTCCGTACTGCCGGCATTCGGCTGTCGATGGACGACTTTGGTACCGGCTATTCGTCCCTGAGCTTGTTGCGTACCTTGCCCATCGACGAGCTGAAGATCGATAAATCCTTTATCGATCATGTCAGCGCGGATCAGAAGTCCCGGAATATGGTGGAGAGCATTGTCGCCATTGCAAGCAATCATGGTATGGAGCTGGTGGCTGAAGGCGTGGAGCATAAATCCCAGGCCGATGCGCTGATAGCCATGGGCTGCCGGCGTTTCCAGGGCTTCTACTTCAGCCGGCCCGTGCCAATTGAGCGGGTTCGGGAGCAGGTTGCGGCCTCCGTAAGCTGAAGTTTCGAAATTCCCCCTGCAATGAACCGCATAGAAAATACTTGTGCCGTTGGATGCCTTCGTTAAGCTCTATACCCAATCAACCTTTGGACAAGGATTCGCCGAATAATGAAAGTAAAAGCCCTGCTTGCTGCTGCGCTGATCACTCTGACACCCACTTGGGCCACAGCTCATGAATTCGTCACTGAGGCGGTGCACATTGATCATCCGTGGAGCCGTCCGACGCCGCCGGGTACACCAATGGGGGTGGGATACCTGGTCATTAGGAACACCAGCGATGCCGATATCACATTGATCGGTGCGCACACTCCGCGTGCGGCAAGCGTCTCGATCCACGAATCGATGATGCATGATGGCATGATGAAAATGCAGCCGCTCAAAAATGGTCTGACCATTCCCGCTGGCGAAACCGTAGAGTTGAAGCCGCACGGTTATCATTTGATGCTGGAAAAACTGAATGGGCCACTTCAGGAGGGTGAGAGTGTTCCGCTGACCCTGGAGTTCGATGGAGCCGCCGCGCTGGATGTCCAGCTGATGGTAGAGCCCCTCGATGGTGGTTCGATGAAAGGCGAGATGGATCATTCCGGTCATCACACGGAGTGAGGGACTAGCGTGTAGAAGATTTTCGAGAAGGCTTTGTTGGTTCTAATGGCAAACCACTGGGAGCTGGGAAGGGTAAATCAATATGTTTCCAGGAGCAGTGTACGTTGTTCTCGCGGACTCGTTGCTGGTCTTGCATGTGGCCTTCGTCGCCTACGTGGTGCTTGGTCTACTGGCGATTTATCTGGGCCACTTCCTGAATTGGTCCTGGGTGCGTAATGTCTGGTTTCGGACCACCCACTTGATTGCCATTGGTATCGTTGTTGTCCAGTCCTGGCTCGGCGTCATTTGTCCGTTAACCACCTGGGAGATGGCGCTTCGCAGCCGGGCCGGGGATGCCAGTTATGAGGGTTCGTTCATCCAACACTGGCTTCACGCCATTTTGTATTTCAGTGCGCCAGAATGGGTGTTCATCCTCAGTTACAGTGTGTTCGGTGGTCTGGTCTTACTCAGCTGGTTCATTATCCGACCCCGCTAGTCTGGTTCCGACCGAAACTCAATCATCGGGTCCATCCGGTAGAAATCGCAGAGCACGGCATACACTGCCGGCTGTGTGTTCTTGAGGTGTGTGGGCTGTTGGAAAAAGGCCTCGGTCAGCACCGCAAAAAACTCCGCGGGCTGGGTCGCGCCGTACGGGTCAAGCCAGCTCTGGTGGTGATGCCGGAGGGAGCGGCGCAGGTGCTCATAGGCTTCGGTCATGGTGTAGAGCCATTGCTCTGCCTGCTGGCCACTGAGCGGTGGTGCTCCATCGGCAGTTCCGTCAAGGTAGTCGAGCTGATGCGCAAACTCGTGCAAAACAACGTTGTGGGGCTCGTCCGGGTGCCGGGCATCGTCCTCGCATTCTGACCACGCCAGCACGACCTGGCCCCGGGAAGATGCTTCACCAGCCCGGATCTGTTCGTCTTCACTCACCACCATACCGTCGCTTTCCGTAGCCTGCACCCGGTACACGTCCGGGTAGACCAGAATGCTGCGCACCTCATCGTAGTCACTGAATGAACGGGCGAGTATCAGCAGGCAGGCATGCCCGGCAATAGTGACCCGAACCTTGTCGTCCACCTCAAATCCGTCGCAGCCGTAAAATTCCTTTTCAGCCAGAAACAGCTGAACATGTTGTTCGAGGCGCTGTTGTTGCGCCGCCGCCAGACGCCGGTAAAGGGGTACGTTGGCCTGCAGCAGCGCGCGCCAGGGAGCGGGGAAGGGCTGCTCCAGCTCCCGCTGCCGGCGCCAGCCACGGTAGAGGAACAGGTAAAAAACGGACAGTGAAATGAACGTTACTGCAAACAGCGCAAATACAAACAGGGCTGACATTCCGTATGATTCCAGTCCGGGTGGGCGTTGCGCCATCTTACCTTATACAAACCTCAGGAGGTTGCTATGTCTGAGAAACGAACCGTTGTGATTACCGGCGCCAATCGCGGCATTGGCCTTGAACTGGCCCGGCATTATGCCGGTGAAGGTTGTGATGTGATCGGTGTGTGCCGCGAGGCGTCGGCTGAGTTGACCGATGTGGCTGCGCGCGTAATCGAGGGCATTGATGTAACTAAAGATGCCGGTGTGGACCAACTCACCGATGCCCTGGCTGGCGAACGCATTGATCTGCTGATCAACAACGCCGGCCTGCTGCAGGATGAAAAGCTCGGCAGCATCGATTTCGACTCGATTCGCATCCAGATGGAGATCAACGCCTACGCACCGCTGCGCGTGACCGAGGCCCTGTTGTCGCAGATTCCGTCCGGCGGCAAGATTGCCAACATCACCAGTCGTATGGGGTCGATCGCCGATAACGATTCCGGTGGGCGCTATGGCTACCGGGCCTCAAAGGCCGCGCTCAATGCCTTTGGCAAATCACTGGCTGTAGATCTGAAGCCCAAGGGAATCGCCGTTGCTCAACTTCACCCTGGCTATGTGCAGACCCGGATGGTGAACTTTGGCGGGCTGATTTCGCCTGAGCAATCGGCCAAGGGCCTGGCGGCGCGTATCGAAGGACTGACTCTGGAGAACACGGGATCGTTCTGGCACAGCAACGGCGAAGCACTGCCGTGGTAAAGTGTCGCGACACTTTTTCCCAACCCAACCGCCACTGAGGTTTTTATGGCCCGTTTTGAGCTGCTAGGCACAGCAACCATTCCCGGTAAGGGAACCCAGCTGCGCCTGCTGCAGCGTAACGATGAGTTTTCCATCAAGATTGCGGGCAGCACCGGCGAGTTGATGAACAGCCGTCTACATGGTTCCGAGGATGCGCTGGCAACGTTGCCGTGCGAACGCATTGCTGACCACCCGGCACCGCGGGTGCTGATTGGCGGGTTGGGCATGGGGTATACACTGGCGGCGGCGCTGCAATCCCTGGGTGAGACTGCGGAGGTGACCGTAGCCGAGTTGGTGCCCGAAGTGAAAGATTGGAACCTGGGGCCTCTTGGTGGGGCGGCCGGTTACCCGCTGAAAGACCCCAGGGCCAAGGTTCATATTGGCGACGTCGTGCAGTTGATTAAAGAGTCGCCAGCCAGTTACGACGCCATTCTTCTGGATATCGATAACGGCCCCGAAGGTCTCACCCGCAAGGAAAACGACTGGCTCTACACCACGGCAGGAATTGCCGCCGCCCAAGCAGCATTGAGGCCGGATGGCGTTCTGGCGTATTGGTCTGCGGGGCAGGATCCGGCGTTTACGGAGCGTCTTAAGCGGGCAGGGTTGTCGGTTGAACCGATTACGGTGCGGGCACATCGCCCCGGCAAAGGGGCGAAGCACGTTATCTGGCTGGCCTGGTAAGGCCGGTCAGTTGTCCTCGTCTTCCATCTGCAGGCGTTCCAGTCGTTCCTGCTCTTCCAGCTTTGCCGCATCGATCACGGCCATCAACTCGTCGACATCGGCACTGTGTGTGTCGTGTTCGAAGCAGCCGGTCAGTTTGCTGTCCGGGTGCAGGTCGCCGCTCTCGTAAAGGGCCCAGATTTCCTTGGCGTAATCGGTCAGGAGGAGGTCGGGTGCATAGCGGCCAAAATACCGGCGCATGTTATCGACATCCCGCTCCAGCATGCGTTCGGCATTGTTGTTGCCTGCGGCATTGACGGCCTGGGGCAGGTCAATGATGACCGGGCCATCGGTATCCACCAGCACATTGAACTCGGACAGGTCGCCGTGGATCAGGCCGGCGGCGAGCATGCGGACAATCTCCGCAATCACCTGCCCGTGATAGTCCCGGGCTACCTCTGGCGTCAGGGTGACATCGTCCAGCCGCGGCGCGGCTTGACCGTCTTCATCGGCAATCATTTCCATCAGTAACACGCCATCCACGAACCCAAATGGTTGCGGAACCCGCACCCCGGCAGATGCAAGGCGGTAGAGCGCGTCCACTTCGGCGTTAAGCCAGGCGTCTTCTTGCTCTTTCTGGCCATAACGGGTTTTCTTATTCATGGCCCGGGCGCGACGGCTGTTACGAACTTTGCGGCCTTCCTGGTATTCCACCGCCTGTTTGAAACTGCGCTTCTGGGCTTCCTTGAATACCTTGGCGCACCGCAACTGGTCGTCACAGCGCACCACGTACACCTGTGCTTCCTTGCCGCTCATTAACTGGTACATCACTTCGTCCACCATGCCATCGTCGACAAGGGGCTGTAATCTCTTCGGTACTTTCATAACGCCTTTCTGATTAACAGTATGCAGGCCGACCACACGCTTGGCCCTGGGGCAGGGGCAAGAGAAGGCAGGGGGAATGACTGGTCTGAAGCATAGCTTACTTGAGTCAGCGCACCACAAACACTGAAATATCGCTGTGCTTCACGATGTTGCCGGCATTGGAGTGGAGAATATGCAGGCGGTCTCCCATGCCAGGGGGGTGTGAGGCCATCACGATCAGGTCGGCGCCGGTGTCCTTGATGGCATCAAGGAGTTTGTGATCGAGCTCAACTGCGGTATCGGGTGTCGCCAGCACTTCACTGCTGGTGCGCAGGCCATGGGATTTGCCCTGTTCTTCGGCAAAAACCTGGAGTTTCTCGGCGAGTTCCTTGGGATTGTGCGCCGCGGCACCGGGGGTAGTGTTGGTTACGGTGACGTAGCAGACGGCGGCATTGTAGTGCTTGGCAATATCGACGGCCGTGCTCAACGCTTTCGACAGCTTCTCGGTATGTGCCAGATCAACGGGCACCAGAATTTTGCTGTACATGACCCCTCCCTGAGTTGCGTATCGTGCAATCATTCATGTCACGAGCTTACTCTAAGCATGGCACGGGCTTGGGGATCTGCAAAAAAAGGCATAAAAAAAGGCAGCCGAAGCTGCCTTTTTTCGCGGTTATTGCTTAATCCGTTAAGGATTAAAGAGCAACAACGTTCTCCGCCTGAGGACCTTTCTGGCCCTGAGTCACGGTGAACTCAACTTCTTGGCCTTCGGCCAGAGTCTTGAAACCACCGCCTTGAATAGCGCTGTAGTGAACGAATACGTCCGGGCCGCCTTCACGAGTGATGAAACCAAAACCTTTCGCTTCGTTGAAGAACTTAACGTTGCCGGTAACTGTAGACATATTTAACTTTCCTGAAATTGATCTTTTAAATGCGCCGTCAGACTATCGTTGTGATATCCGATCAGCATTGTGCGGGAAACAAAAAACTTGCGGGATCAAAAACAGGACGTACGACTTGTTACAGCTACAATGCGTCTTATTGATGAAATGCTTTGCTAAATCTTTCCAACGGCATCCACAGTACCTCACCAGCATTAAAATGCAAAGGACTTTTTCATAAGCACAAACCCGTGGATGTACGAATCTCTGCGGTCAGGCTGTCCAGCCGGCAGGGTTTGGCGATGCCAAAGCCCTGGGCGTAATCCACCTGTATCTCCCGCAGGGTTTCCATGATTTCCATGTTTTCCACGTATTCGGCGATGGTTTTCAGGTCGAGAAAATGGCAAAGCTCGTTGATCGACCGCACCATGGCGTAGTTGGTGAGGTTGGTGGCCATGTCCTTCACGAAAATTCCGTCGATCTTTACGTAATCAACCGGCAGTTTCTGCAGGTAGGCGTAGGACGACAGGCCGGTGCCAAAATCATCCAATGCAAACCGACAGTCCAGGCGCTTCAGTTCACGCATGAAATCGGCGGCGTAGTGCAGGTTGGCGACAGCAGAGGTCTCCGTCACTTCAAAACAGATTTTCGGTGTCAGGTTTCGATTGGCTCGCAGTAACGATTCCAGGTCCAGCATGAACCGGTCGTCACTGAGCGACGCGCCAGACAGGTTAACGTTGAGCGTATCAATTCCCTCCAGGATGTCCGGGTTGCTGTTCATCCAAGCGAGTACTTCCTGCACCACCCACAGATCCACCCGGGTGCTGCGTCGGAATTTCTCCGCCGCCTCGATATAAGCCTGCGGTGAGATCTGGTTGCCGGCTGCATCTGTCAGCCCGAGGAGAAGCTCGTAGGATTTGCCACCCGTGTCGGTATCGATCAACGGCACAATCGGCTGGGCACGAATGAACAAGCTGCCGTCGCTGATGCTGCGATCGATTTCGGATACCCA
Source organism: Marinobacter sediminum (assembly GCF_016820575.1). Taxonomy (GTDB): domain Bacteria; phylum Pseudomonadota; class Gammaproteobacteria; order Pseudomonadales; family Oleiphilaceae; genus Marinobacter; species Marinobacter sediminum. The sequence goes on from NZ_JAEMQH010000003.1 coordinate 269,209, forward strand.
TTGCGGCGTCTCCGGTTTGGCCAGCGGACTGGAATTCTTTACCAGTTCCACTCGGTTGCCCCCCAACCGTTTCACTGATTTCAGTGACAGACTGGCGGAGTTCAGCAGATCGCCAGCCGACTCCGCAGCATCGGTAATAGGGCACACGCTGACGCTCAGGGTTGCCCGATAGGACGTGTCGTCGTGAGTAAACTCCTGATCCTCGAACGCCTGGCGCAGGTGCTCGGCAAAATCCAGGCTCTCCTCAATGGCCGTGCCATCAATCAGAACGGCAAATTCGTTGCCGCTGATTCGGCCAGCATGAGGTTCCGGGTGATGCGATGCGCAGTGTTTCTGGATGAGTGCCCCGGTGGCCTCAAGCAGTTTGTCGCCGGCCTTGGCGCCGTAGGTGGAGTTAATGACGCTGAACTCGTCGATGTCGAGAACCACCAGCGACCCGGTGCCATCTGCGATCGCGCCCCGGGCCAGCACCGCGGATACCAGTTTTTCGAAGTCATGGCGATGCATGCATTTGGTCAGGGCGTCGTGCGTTGCCTCAAAATTGAGCCGGCGATAAACGTCCTGAACCATGTTGAACAAGCTCTGGTCGACAAAGGGGATATCGCCTTCCTCCACCAGTGCTGCGGTTCCCATGCGCAGCTTTTGCACAAACTCCCGGAAATTGAAGCTGATTTCGCTCATGCCCGTGGGCGAGAGGAACACAAAGCGCAGCACCTCCTCACCGCCCCAGACCAGGCGCAGCTTGCGCGTTTCGCCGGTCTCCAGCGTGATCTCGACCCAGTCGCCCACGGTCAGCTCACGAGCCCGGGTGGCCCAGCGGTCAGTCTCGGCTTCAGACGGCTCCGGCTCGGGTTTTGGCTTCTCGCCATAAACTTCCAGGTAAACGGTGGTGACGTCGTGTTGTTGCTGCAGTTGTCCGGTGAGTTCAGTCATCAGGGAGCGGAAACGTGCGATGTCGCCAACGGTGCGAAGCTCACGATCAATGAACCTCAGAACATTGCCGCTCTCCAGTTCCCGCTCAAAAGCCAACTCGTCATTTGCTGCATCTGATGTGCTTGGTGTAAGCCAGCTTTTCAGCAGCTTGACCACTTCAAGCAGTTCACCGTAGTAATGGCTGTCCGGGCCCTCCCGCAGGAGTGCGAGTACCATCAGCTGTTCCCAGCCGGCGGCAAGAAGTGTCAGGAGTACCGTGGGAATTTCCTGGCCGCCGACAATGGTATTAAGTTCTTGCTGTACCAGTTTTCTGGTCTTCTTGAGTCGTTCCTTCCCTTCCAGTGTCTTGGCGAGGCGCTCGGAATTCCTGACGAAGGACTGGTCCTGACGCTCGACCAGAGTTTTGAGCTTGCCGTTGAGAAGCTGGAGCTGTTCGGAATCCAGGTTGTCAGCGTGGATGAGGTCTTCGATGATCCCGGAAACCGTGGACTCCAGGTTCTTGGTGGACGCGCGCTCGGCCAGACACAAGCGCATGAGGTCGTTCACGATTTCTCGCGCGGGATGGTCCTGGTCGTTGAGGAACTCGGGGGTATCGAGCAATGCCTCGAAGACCGGGAGTTTCAATTGCTCCAGCTTGTCTCTCAAACCGCCTGAAATTCGCTGCTGGGTTTGCAGTGGCGCGAAAAGTTGATCCACAAGGCTGGCTTTTGCCAGCGTCGGTTCATCAACCGAGCTGCCAAAATCCGGATCGGCCTCTGCCAGTTCGCGCAGGGCCTCGCTAAGTTCTGGTTGTGAGGTTTGCAGTTTCTCAAGCAAGTCAGACCGTCTTGGTTTCAGGTCGGCGCAGAACTGAGGGCTCGATTGCTGCCAGCCGACCAGATCGGCATCGCCTCCGTGTGCAAGTCCCATCAGGCGAAACAGCGACTGGTCCGGGGTGTGGGCCTCGTGATGACCGGGTTGGGAAGAGGCAAAGTGGTCGTCGGTATCGATCTCGGTTTCGATTTCGTCTTCGGCCGTAGCCGCCGTCAGTTTGGCCTCCGGGCTGGTGGCTCCCCGGGCCGACCAGTTTGGCGGCAGTTGGGCAAAGCCGATGGTGTTCAGTCCGGCGCGGGCGCAGTCATCAATAAGCGCTTTCATGGCCGGCGCCCACACCTCCCGCAGCGACGATTCGAATGCGGAATAGATGGTGTGGCGGTGTTCGTTGGCGATGCCCAGACGATCGGTTGCGTATTGTAGGCACGTGCATAGCGCGCCGGGAGACAGGGGATTGTTGGAATCGGTGATGTCCTTACGGAAGACCTGATTCAGTAACTGGTGCAGGGCAAACAGAATGTCGGATTGTTCGCCGGCCAATCGTGCGGCAACAGTCTGCAGATCCAGCCAGTCCTCAAATACCTGCTGTTGAAGAACATGCAGTTCCGCTCCGTGTTCCTGCTCAACTCGGTTGTCGGTTATTTTCGTGTTGTTGGCGGTGAACCTGACCTCGAAATCCTGGCAGATTTGAGGCTGGCGACTGGCAAAAATGAACCGCATGTCCTTCAGCCGGGTTATTTCCCGCATTTCCGCGGCATTCTCGAGTTCTTGTTCGATCATTCTTCCGGCGGTATCGAGGAAGTCCGGTAGCAGCCGCTCCAGCAGCCGTATGGCGTGTTGCTGATAAAGACGCTTCAGACCATCCATTGCGGCTTTGTCTGCAAGCACGGCTCGCCGGCCGGGGGCCTCTTGCGCCGCGCCAAGTTTGGCAAGCACGTCGGCAGAGGGTTTAGCAGTCAGAACAAGCGTTTCGCCCTCGCTGGCGCGGAGTGTGCCCCTTAAATGCAGTCTGGAGTCCTGGCCGTTGCCGCCTCCGAGGATGTGCAGATCCACCTTGCCAGGCTCGCCCGAGGCGAAACGGCTGGTCACTGCGGGGGAAGTCAGCTGGCTGAGCGAGAGTAGGGCCCTGTCATCCTGCACCTCAATGCGGGAGACAACACAGCCACAGGGATTAAGTGCCGGGCAAACTAAGAGGGCATCCTGCAGGAGCTTCGTGCTTTTGTTCCTTCGGGCTGAGGTCATTACCGCCTTCCTGAGCAGCGATACATCGGAATATGTGCGTGTGAACTTGTTTTCAGATTAATGGCATAGTCGCAGAATGCAAAGCATAAATGCCGATGACGAAAATTCTGGAGAATGCCATGAAGTTTATTTTCGAGGTCCGTATTAAAGAAGGGCACACGGCGGAGGAATATGCCGATGCCTGGGTACGAGCCAGCGAAATCATTCAGCAGGCGTCCGGTGCCCGAGGCACTGAGCTGCATCGCAAGATCGGCGATCCCAACACTCTGATCGCGATCGCTCGCTGGGACAGCAAAGAAGCCAGAGATGCCATGGAGTCGAAACATAACCCCAGCGTAGCCGAGATTATCCGCAGCGTTGCACCGTTCGTGGAAATCACGCCGCTGGGGGAGTTTGAGGAGCCTGAGTGGGTTGTGCTTCCACCAAGGAGGTCTGGCTGAAAATGCCTGCTATCTTGAGAGACTGGAACACAAAGCAGGGGACTGAGTAATGTGGGATTCCGTCGAAGCAGGAGTGAGTGCCTGGTTATATCCTGCGCTGTCCGCTGTGATCTCCGTGCTGCTGGCTTACATTGGTTTTCGCCTTGCGCTTGGGGTGGTCCATCGGCTCACCCGGCGCAAAGCGGTTCCCCGGCTCTTTCTTGATGCTTCGGCCCGGGCCCTGGGTTTCGTGGTCTGTCTGTTGGTCCTCAATGGTGTCCTTGAAGCGGCACCCTCGGACCTGCGTTTCCTGCCCGAGCTTCAGCACCTCGCAACTCTGCTTTTGATCCTGTCGGTCACCTGGGCCCTGGTGCGCAGCACCTCGGCGATTGGCGAGGTGATCGTTACCCTCAACCCGGTCCTCGAAAATGAATGGAAGCGGGCCCGGAAGGTAGAGACCCAAACCCGATTCCTGGTTCGGGGCCTGAATATCCTGATCGTGATTCTCGGGTTGGGTGCCGCCCTGATGACCTTTGAGTCGGTGCGGCACGTAGGCGGCAGTCTGCTGGCGTCAGCCGGTGTCGGCGGCATTATTTTGGGGTTTGCTGCCCGCCCGGTGCTGGGCAACCTGTTGGCGGGGATGCAGATTGCGCTGACCCAACCCTTCCGGATTGATGACGTTCTGAACGTTCAGGGCGAGTGGTGCTGGGTTGAGGAAGTGACTGCAACCTATGTGGTGTTGAGGGTCTGGGATCTGCGACGGTTGATCGTGCCGTTGCAGTGGTTCATCGAAAACCCGTTCCAGAACTGGTCAAGAAACACCACCGATCTGCTGGGCACCGTGTTCCTTCGGGTCGATTACACCATGCCATTGTTTCCGTTGCGGGAGGAGTTTGCCCGCCTGTTGCGGCAAGCACCCCAGTGGGATGGCAAGACTGAAACCGTTCAGGTGACAGATTCCGACGACACAACTATCCAGATCCGGTTTCTTATGAGTGCCCCGGACTCCAGTCAAACCTGGGACTTGCGCTGTGCTGTGCGTGAGGGACTGATTACCTTCATGCAGGAACACTACCCCGAATACCTGCCCAGGATTCGGGCGCGGATGCTGGATCCTGAGCTGCCCGGGGAGTTGTCACCGCCGCCACGGTGAACGTGGTCCTTCCAGGCGTTCGCCCTGCCACTGGGGAATCTCGCCGAAGCGGGAGCTGCGGGCTTCCCAATCCTGCTCGGCCTGAACGATTTCCTGCTGGTGGTAACCCACGTAATTCCACCACATGACTACGTCCCTCCCTAACGGCTCACCGCCGATCAACAGCAAGCGCGTGCCCGCCGTGCAGTCGATGATCAGGGTGCTGAGGTTGGCGCCGAGGTAGGCCAGTTCATCGGCTGCAAAGCGCTCACCCTCGATGTCGCAGGTTCCGGTCAAGGGCAGAATGCCGTATTCGAAACCGGGCTCCAGGGTCAGGCTGACGCTCTGGGGCAGCTCACAGTCAATGTCCAGGGCTATGATGGGGGAGTACTGAAGCGTGTCGGCGGTTCGGGATTCGTACTGCCCGGTCAGCAGGGTCCAGGTCGCGCCCTGGTTCTGCCAGCGGGGCAGGGCGGGGTAATGATCAAAACGTGGCGTGGTGTCGCGATCTGCTTCCGGGAGCGCAATCCACAATTGCGCCGCGTGCAGCGAGCGCTCGCCGAATACGGATTCTTCCGTGTGGCTGATGCCGTGACCGGCGGTCATCAAATTAACTTCACCCGGGCGGATGGGCTGGCTGTTGCCCAGGCTGTCCCGGTGCAGCAGCTCGCCTTCAATCATCCAGGTAAAGGTCTGCAAGCCGATGTGGGGGTGGGGGCCAACCCGTAAACCCTTTTCGCTCTCATCAAACGTGACCGGGCCGATGTGGTCCAGGAAACACCAGGCGCCTATTTGACGGCGCCCGCGAGTGGGAAGATTCCGGGCAACCGGTATGCCGCCAACTTCCCCGGTTCGGGCCTGAAAACGCTGTGTCATAAGCTCTGCCTCGTTCACTGTAGCTTCAGCATGGTCCTGCCGGGTTGAAACGGCAAGTGCCTGATCAGAGGCAATCCCACTGAACGTTTCAGAAAATTTCGGTGCTGGGTTGTCGGCTCATGGTTAGCTGGGTAATTATGATAAGCCGTGAGTCTGGTGGGTACGCCCAGGCGTCTAAAACAATTTCAATGAAGGAGTCCTCTTTTGTCTGACCTCGCCACTTATGAAAGTTTCAACGTTGAAGTAAAGGATCATATTGCTCATGTTCAGTTCAGTCGCCCGGAGGCACTGAACTCCATGAACAAGGCATTCTGGCTGGAACTGCCGAAGTGCATGCAGGACATCGAGGCGAATTCCGACGCGCGGGTCATCGTGATTTCCAGCACTGGCAAACACTTCTCCGCCGGTATGGATCTGGGCGTGTTCAGTGACCCGAAGGCGGTCCCGATGAGCGGTGACCCCGGCCGTATGGCAGAGAACCTGCGTAGGGTCGTGCTGCAGTTGCAGGACACCCTGACATCGCTGGAGAAGATCAGGCTGCCCGTGTTGGCGGCCATCCACGGTGGCTGCATTGGCGGAGCCCTGGACCTGGTCTGTGCCGCCGACAGTCGTTACTGCACCGAGGACGCGTATTTCACCATCAAGGAAACCGAGCTGGGCATGACGGCCGATGTCGGTACCTTGCAGCGCCTGCCGAAGCTGATGCCCGAGGGTGTGGTGCGTGAGCTGGCTTACACCGGTCGTAAGTTTTCGGCTCAGGAAGCGCAGAGCCTCGGTTTTGTGAATGCCACCTACGAGAACCAGGACGCCATGCTGGATGCGGTCATGGCGATCGCCGGCCAGATTGCCGCCAACTCGCCGCTGGCGGTTACCGGCTGCAAAGAGATGCTCAACTACAGCCGTGACCACTCTGTGGAGGACAGCCTTCGTTACATGGCAACCTGGCAGGCGGGGATGTTCCGCCCGGGCGATATGATGAAAACCTTCCAGGCCAAGGCCCAGAAGCAGGCGCCGGAATACGATAACCTGCTTCCGGTTAAGGGCTTGTTCGAGTCCTGAATGGCTAAAGGTTCCGGTTCCAAAATGTCTGCCCGGACCGCTCTGTTGTTTCAGGGCGGTATCGGCGTGCTGGGCTTGATAGCCATTGTGCTGTTCGACATTCCGGTGCAGAACAGCGGCCTGTCTTGGGCGCAGAGCTTGGGCTGGGGCTGTCTCGGTGCGTTTGGCTCCTATGGATTACTGATCCTGCTGACCCGCGTGCCCGGTTTTTTTCCGGACAACCTTGAGCGCCAAATGCGCAATCTTCATGACTTTGCGGCCAGTTTTGGCTGGCCAGTCCTGGTTGCGCTATCGATTGTCGCTGGCGTAGGGGAAGAGCTGCTGTTCCGGGGGGCAGTGCAGGGCTGGCTGACACAGAGCCTGGGAGGTGTCGTGGCTATCGCCGTGGCTTCGGTGCTTTTTGGCCTGGTGCACTATGTCTCATTTACCTATTTCCTGGTCGCGACCGGGCTTGGGCTGCTGCTGGGCGTCGCCTACGCCCTATCAGACAGCCTGGCGCTGGTGATGATCTGGCACGCAATCTACGACGTGATTGCGCTGTTCTGCCTGCTTCGGTTCCCACATTGGTTTGGCGTCAAACCCCGCCCCCATCATTAATTGTTTTCTTGCGTTGAAGCGCCCTTGCGCGCTTCAAAATTGGCCAGTTCAACGTTAATGGCGTTGGTGGATATCTGTATCTCGTAGAGCGAGTAAAGTAGCGACAAGGACAACAGCACCAGGCTGATGCCAAAGGCCACAACGCCCTGGAGCTCGGCGCCCAGAAACAGCAGAAACATGGACACGGTGCACAAGAAAAAACTCAGCACCCCAAAGGCCTGCATGCGCTTGGTCAAAGTGATGCGTTTCCGCAGCATGCCGATTTGTCGGGCAATGAGAGAGTGGTCCTCCTCGGAATCCATCTGTTTCAATTGCCGAATCAGCTGGGCGAGCACCATAAAGCGGTTGGTGTAGGCCAGCAACAAGAGCGAAATGGCTGGAAATAGCAATGCGGGCGTTGTCAGATCCAAAGCGGAGTCCTTGTTTTCCGGGGTAGAGGTGAGACAGGCGCTACCAGTTGCCTGAAGCGATGCGCCGGTGGTTCGCCACCGGCCTGTTGTAAATATAGACCCACGCCAATCCAAACTGGGTGGACATTTCCCGACGCAGGTACAGGCTCTCCTCGGGCGCCTGGGGGAAGAAGTCTTCAAGCCGGTCGAGCTGTTGCAGGGTGTAATCGTTAACCTCGAACACTTCGACCATCACACCTGTCGAAGGCTCAGCAAGTGCGCCGGGGTAAGGTCCGAGGTCGTACAGTGTCAGTCCGGTCAGCCAGTCCTCTCCGAGAACAATAGCGTCCTTGAGCAATTCGCTGTTGCTGCCGCCTCGTTTCAGCGTGCCGTAGACTGCGACCCGTTGAATCACGCCCGTAACCTCAACCCATCGACACAGGGGACACACCGATCAGCCACTGGTGGGCCCAAACCACAGTAACCACGTAAACCGCCAATCCGGCACCGACCGCAATGATGTCGTTGGCTTTACCTGCGGGCAGGGTAGGCGTTGCGCGCTGGGGACGCCGCTTCAGGGAGATGCGATCCACCACCGCCCAGGCCAGGAAGGTGCCGAACAGAAGCACATCGTGCAGCATGCCGTTAGCCAGCAGGTGCGCCAGCGCCCAGAGCTTCACCGCCACCAGCATCGGATGCTTGAGCGTGGTTTTGATGCGGCCCGGCAGGTACGCAGCAAACAGCAGCGGGAAAACCGGAATCAGGAGCAGTAGGGCCAGATGCCGCAGCCCTCCGGGCGGTGTGTACAGTACTGTCGGTTCCAGTCGGGCGGCGCCGTAGCCGACAACGATCAGCACCAGGCCGATCAGCGCAATCACCGCGTAGAGACCTTTGAAAGGCCCTTCACCGAGGGACGTCTGCAAGCGATTGCGCAGCGGTTCGTTAACGATGGACAGCGAGTGAATGCCGAGAAACAGAACCAGGCCGGCGATCAGTGTAGCCATTCCCACAACTCCTCTATTGGGTAAACGTGTTGGCGGATGTCAGCGATTGGGTCAGTCGATCCATGATACCGCCGCCATGGCGCCAAAAGTGCCAGTATAGCTGTACCTGCAAGGACTTACCGGGAGCAATACTAACCAATTTCCCGGCATTGAGCTCTTCCCGCGCCTGCATTTCCGGAATCATGCCGTAGCCCATGCCCGCCAGTGCCAGTTTTACAAACCCTTCCGAGGAGGGGCACAGATGGTGTGGAACGCTGCCATGAAAACCACACTCGGCCAGGAACCGGTGTTGGAGTTGATCGTTGGGGCCAAAAACAATGGCCGGGGCGGTCTCAAGGCTCTGCTCGTTAATGCCCTCACTGAAGTGCCGGCGAAAATACTCCGGTGTGGCCAGCGGCAGATAGGTCATGCTTCCCAGCGGAACGCTGCGGGCACCGGCGACCGGCTGCGGGCTGCTGCACAGGCAAGCAGCCACGTCGCCCTCACGCATGCGGCGCAGTCCGATGTCCTGGTCCTCAATGACCATGTCCAGCAGCAGGCTTTCTTCGCTGCAGAACTTGCCGATGGCACTGGCCCACCAGGTGGCCAGGGTATCGGCATTGAGCGCGATTCTCAGCCGGGCAGAGGGCTCGGAGATGGCGGGGATCGAGCGGGCAAGGTCTCGCTCCAGTAGTTGCACTTGCTGGACGTGGTTCAATAGCCTCTGGCCGGCCGGCGTGGCCTTCAGTGTCGGGCTGCGCACCAGTACCGGCTGGCCCAGGCGGATCTCCAGGGTTCGGATGCGCTGGGATACAGCCGACTGACTCAGTCCCAGGGCCGTTCCGGCTTTTTCGAAGCCGCCACATTCCATCACCGTAGCCAGTGCTTCCAGCAGTTTGTAGTCGATCATTAGAAAAACTTATGCAGCATTATCAGTATGAATTTCAAGTATAGCGACGAATGGCTATCCTTGCGCCATCAATAAACGAGTTTGCCCTTCTGGAGATAAGCTGTGCTGGAGAGTTATCTGACAGGTCTGGTGGTTTGCGGTGGCATCATTGTGGCGATTGGTGCCCAGAATGCCTACATTCTGGGCCAGGCGATCCGCCGTGAGCACCATTGGTGGTCGGCCGGGTTATGCATGCTGGCCGACATCAGCCTGTTTACCCTCGGTATGTTTGGTGTCAGCGCCGCGCTGATGGCGATGCCGGAAGCCCTGCAGGTTCTGCGCTGGTTGGGCGTTGCTTTCCTTGGCTGGCTGGCGGTTCAGGCGTTCTACCGGGCAAGCCGGGGTCGGGTCGCCCTGGAGGCCGGTGAGATCAAGCGGCGCAGCCTGAAAGGGGTGTTGTTTACTACCCTGGCCGTCACTCTGCTGAACCCTCAGGTGTACCTCGATACCCTGTTGCTGATTCCCGCCATTGGCGCTCAGCAGGAAAACGCCACCACCTTTGTCGCCGGCGCCAGCAGCGCGTCCGTGATGTGGTTTGGTCTGATCGCCTGGGGCGGCTCTGCGATGGCGCCGGTGCTGTCGCGACCGTTGGCCTGGCGAATCATTGACGGCTTTATCGGCTTGATGATGGCAGGCATTGCCCTGCAGCTGGCCTTCGGCGGACTGTAACTACCGGCTGCCCAAGACGCTGAAGACCAATCCACCGTAAGAAATTCTGTTGCATACGTCCATGTCCTTGTAGAGGATAGCCTGCTACGTAAACCTGAACACTCTGCAGAGGCACGTTTATGAACAGAAAAATCCGCCAGTGGTTCGCCAGCGCAAGCGCTTTGCGCGGAATGCTCTCGACCTTTGCGCCCTACCTGGGTGCCGGCATCAAGGTCACCAAAATTGCAGAGGATTTCAGCGCGGCAACGGTGGAGCTGCGTCAGCACTGGTACAACACCAACTACGTGGGCACGCACTTTGGCGGTTCGCTTTACAGCATGGTTGATCCCCACTACATGCTGTTGCTCATGCGCCGGCTCGGCAAGGGCTATATCGTGTGGGACAAGTCAGCGAGTATCGATTTCATCCGGCCCGGCAAGGGCACCGTCCGTGCCCATTTTGAGCTCACCGTCGAGCGGGTTGAAGAGATCCGACGCATGACCGCAGGTGGCGACAAGTACCTCCCCGAATGGGACATCGACATTCTGGATGAAAGCGGAGAGCTGGTCGCCCGGGTTCACAAGGTGTTGTACGTCCGCAAGAAGCGATAGGGAAGAGAATAGCCGTGCCAAAACCCGGGGCGCGTCGGCTTCAGTCGAACCGACGGGCCTGGGTAAACCGGTCTTTCCAGTAATAGCCGTTGAGTTCTGACAGTGTCACGCCGATAGATGTCGAGGCGTGCATGAAGTGATTGCCGCCCATATAGATGCCCGCGTGCTGCTCCTTGCCACCAATCCGGAAAAACACCAGATCGCCCGGTTGAATCTCGCTGGGGGCAACCACCTTGCCATGCCGAAGCATCTGCGAGGTTGTTCGCGGCAGTTGCTTGTCCAGCCCTTCCCGAAAAGCCGTGGTGATAAAACCGGAGCAATCGAAGCCCTCGGCTGAAGTGCCGCCGTACTCGTAAGGCACCCCCACATAGCGCTCATAGACCTGCCATAGCTTGTCAGTCTTGTCGGACGCCGGACCGGCCTCAACCTGAATTGGCCGGGTATCGGCGGGCTCGGTGCGCAGATTCTGGTTGCTGGCACAGCCGCCCAGCACGAATGCCATTACCAGCAGAATGAGGGCTTGTGTGAGCTTGAGGGGCATTCACTGACTCCGGGCAATTGAATCTGGCCCAACCTTATTACTGAAAGCGGCGGATGTCAGGTTACGATTCATTCTTAATGCGCTGGTACGCAGAGCGCTTGGTTATTTAAGGGTCTCCGATCGTAGGGAGGATTCCAGTTTTTTGGTTTCAGTGATATCAACCAGGGTTATGACGACGCCATCAATGACATTGTCCAGCCGTCGATAGGGAATGATCCTCACAGAAAACCAATGGTCATCCGCTGCTGTGATCTGCTTCTCCGAGACGTTCAGCGTTGAAAGGGTTTCCCGGGCATCGTCCTGGAGGTGAGGATAGTCGAGGCTGGTGGTCAGGTCGCTGAGTGGGCGGCCTATATCGCTGTCGCGTAGGCTGAAGATACGTGATGCACGAGCTGTGTAGCGGCGAACATTGAGCTGTTGGTCAAGAAACAGAACCGCAATTTCGATGCTGTTGAGAACATTTTGCATATCGCTCTGAGCCAACGCCAGATCATCCAGCTTGGTTTGTAATTCGGCATTGATGGTTTGCAGTTCTTCGTTCATCGACTGCATTTCTTCTTTCGAGGTTGTTAATTCCTCATTTGCCGACTGCAGCTCTTCATTCGTCGACTGCAACTCCTCGTTAGTCGCCTGCAGCCCCTCTCGTGAAAGTCGAGCCTCTTCGGTCAACCGGTTGATTTCCAACTGATATTGACGGGTGTCGTCGTCGCGACTGACCTTGGCTGATGGGCGCTTGTCTTTATGACGGAGTTGATCGCCTGCTGGCCGGTCGCGAAAAACCACCATAATCATGTCTTTCAATGCGACTGGCTCCTGAAACGCCTGCACGGTTACGTCAACATGCTGCACGCCGGCTTCCGTTTGCACCTCAAGATCAGCCAGTTCTACCGGCTCCTGCTGAGCGCTAGCCTGCTTGAGTGCGGCAAACAGAGGAACTCGTAGGCCTTCCCGGGCCATCGCATGGATGTTCCAGTTAGCCTTGCCTGCAGCCGGTTCCAGGTACTTACCGGTACGGCCGCTGATGTAGAGGATGTCAGCGTCGCTGTTGAGGACGACGGCGGCTGGGGAATACACCTGCAGAAGAAGGTGGTCAGCCGCCGACTGCAAATTGTCGGTTACCTGAGGTGGAACATGTGGGGCGGGCACTGGCTCCTCCTTAGAAAGAGTGGATAGTGGTGGAAAGGACTCTAACAGGATACCCGAGCCGCTCGCGGTTTCGTGTTCCTGTTTCTGATAGATACGCAGATTGGCTTTCAGTGTCGTGAACAGGTGATTCATTCTGCCGACAGTTTCCGAACTTCCCAGAACCATGAGCCCCTTGGGGCGAAGGCTGTAATGGAATAGCGGCAACAGCCGGCGCTGAAGCATCGGGTCGAAGTAGATCAGCAAATTTCTGCATGCAATCAGGTCCAGCTTGGTGAAGGGAGGATCCAGGGTGACGTTGTGCTGGGCAAACAACACCATGTTCCGGACTGCTTGTGTCACCTGGTAATGGTTGTTGTGCTTGGTGAAAAAACGACTCAGGCGTCGTTTGGACACGCCTCCAGCGATGGTCAGCGGGTAGCAGCCACGCCGCGCCGTCTCAATCGCTTCCGGGCTCAGGTCTGAGGCAAAAATCTGCAGGCTGATATCCCGGCCGGGTTTTAGGTGCTGCGTGGCCTCGGCAAACACCATGGCCAGAGAATACGCCTCTTCCCCGGTCGAGCAGCCTACTACCCAGGCGCGCAATTGGGTGCCGTCGGGGGTGCGCTTTAGGAGGTCTGGTACAGCATGCTCTGCCAGGTACGTCCACACATTCGTGTCCCGGAAAAACTGGGTAACACCAATCAACAGCTCTCTGAACAAAAACTGAACTTCCTGGCTGTTCTGCTCCAGATAGTGGGTGTACTCGGCCAGCTCCGTAAGACCGTGAATGGCCATTCGGCGGTCAATACGACGGTGGAGTGTGCTGGGCTTATAGAGTGAAAAGTCATGCCGTGTGCCCTGTTGGAGCAGGCGGATGATGGGTTCGATCGATTTCATCGATTTGGTCAAATCTCCCCCGCGCCCGGTCTGTGGCGTAACAATACGATGGATATAATCCAGTATGCGGCTGGGCAATGCTTTAGCCGAGGTGACAATATCGACGCACCCTGCTGCGATGGCACTCTTTGGCATGGCGTCGAACTGAGCGCTTTCCGGCTCCTGCGCTGCGGTCAGTCCGCCCGTGGTTTTGATCGCCTGCAGGCCCAGAGTGCCATCGGTTCCCATGCCGGAGAGAACAACCGCAATGGCTTGGTCGTTGTATGCGCTGGCCAGCGACGAAAACAAGACGTTGATCGGCAGTCGTAGCCCTCTGGGTTTGGTCGGTTCGGACAGTTGTAAAACACCATCTGCGACTCGGAGCTCCCGGTTTGGCGGAATTACGTAAACGCAGTCCGGCTGGATAATCATGCGCTGTTGCGCTTCCTGGACCGGCATATCCGTGCTGCGCTGCAGGAGTTCGGGTAGCAAGGCTTTTTGGGTGGGGTTCAGGTGCTGGACAACTACGAAGGCGGCGCCAGAATCTGAAGGGGTATTACGAAAGAACTCTTCCAGAGCGATCAGGCCTCCGGCGGAGGCCCCGATTCCTACAATGCGCATTACAGGCGTTCAAATGGTGTATCTTGCACCAACACCAGCTGGACGCTGTCTCCGGAAGCCGAAAGCCGGGCTTTGATCACAAGCGGGTAACTGTCCTTTCCGGTGCTCTTCAATTCTGCCTGACAGCTCTCGCTGGTTTCTGCTTGCCGTAGGCCGTGAATCAGATTCATCAAAAGATTGCTGCTTCTGGTTGTTAAAAAGTTCTGTACGAGTTTGCCAGTAAGGGCAGACACTGGCTGAGCAAATAAGTCACCGACGGCCTGGTTGCCCTCAATGATTTCGCCATCGTTGGCAACAATTAAATACGCGACGGGCGCTGAGTCGAACAGCATTCGATAATAAGCCAGTTCTTCACGGGCTTCATATTCGTTCGCCATGAGTTGGTCGTAAAGAATATCGAGCTCTACCTGGTGAGTCTGTAGTTCGTGGAGAAGTTTGAGGGCATCAGCGGCGGTTTCCGGGTCTGTCGCTTTTTGGTAAAGCGTTGTCAGAGCCTCAATGCCAAGTGCGCCACCGCCGTGCAACGGGGGGGCATTTTCTTTGAGAAGTGTTTCGGCACTGAGGCGCAACCGGGCGTGAATTTTGGCTTTGTGATGACCCTGGGGGTGTGGCATGTGGCCTCCGCCGACAATCGTTATCCCTTAGTTCCTTTATAGTACTCCAGGTAGTGAAACAGGGATAGCAGGGCAAGCGTCGAACCCGCCCACTGTGCGTTAGCGTACAGATTGTCTCAATCGATTGTCTTAGTCTGCCAAAGAGACGGGGTCCCTTGGCGAGGGTGGACAGGGTGCACTGGCAAGAAAGGTAAACGCTATGTTGGGTTATCGCGATTTTTTCTCGCTGGCTACGGCTTGGCTCCGCAAAGGAAGTTACCGGACAGATTTCTCGGTGAATGACGCTTTGCCCATGGGGATTCTGGTGACCGATCTGGACGGAAAATGTCTGTACAGCAATGCGGCCTATCAGAAGCTATCAGGCTGGGCTGGTGAAGCGTTACTTGGTTCCCATTGGAGTGCGCAGGTTCACCCCGACGATCGCCAATCTGTGCTTGAGCACTGGGAGGCGGCTTTGCAGGCGCATCAGCCGTATTTGTGTGAGTCGCGAATTCAGGGTGTCAACAGCGATTCGGTCTGGATCAGACGAAATGTTGCAGCGCTGGGTGAAGGCCATGAATGGCAGGGCTATGTGCATTCCGTTGAGGACATCAGTGTGTTCAAGGCAGAGGAAGCCGTCCGAAAAGCTGCCGAAGATAGGTTTTATGCAGACCAGCAGCGTGCCCAGGTGACCCTGGATTCGATTGGTGATGCCGTACTGAGTACCGGTATTGATGGTCGAGTCACCTACATGAATGTGGTGGCAGAAACGCTCACCGGTTTGGGGCGGCAGGAGGCCATTGGCCAACCACTATCCGACGTTTTTCAGGTGGTCGATGCGGTAACCCGAAAACCCGTTGTGGACCCTGCGCAAAGAGCCATCGAATCGGACAGCACGGTGGCCCTGGAAATTAATTCCTTGCTGATATCCCGTGACGGGGAGGAGCTGGCCATTGAAGATTCCGCGGCGCCCATTCATGACCGGAGTGGGGCTGTTATCGGGGCGGTGATCGTGTTTCACGATGCCCGGCTCTCTCGTGAGACGACTGCAAAAATGGCTCATTTGGCGCAGCATGATCCTCTGACTGGTCTGGTCAATCGACATGCGTTTGCTGAACACTTTGAGCAGTCGCTGGCGCTGGCGCGCAGGCACCGAACTCAAATGGCGATTCTGTTCATCGATGTGGACAATTTTAAGGACATCAACGATGCGCTGGGCCACGAATGCGGCGACATTATTCTTGCGGCACTCGCCGTTAAGCTGCTGGGGTGTTTGCGAGCAGCGGACACGCTCTGTCGCTACGGTGGCGATGAGTTCGTTGTTTTGTTGAGTGAAATCGCGGAAGCAGGTGATGCTTTTGAGGTGGCGGATAAGCTGCGAGAAGCTGCGGTTAAACCCATGGACGTGAAGGGCGAGAATATTCATCTGCGGATCAGTACCGGGGTTAGCATTTATCCGGAGGATGGCGATACGGTAGATGCGTTATTGCATTGCGCGGATACGGCGATGTATGAGTGCAAGGCTTATAATAAAAGGCTTTTCCTGCCGCTCTCACCGGAATCGACGATTCGCTCCTGATCCGAGTTATGATTAGAAATTAACCGATTCCAGGCGGTCGGTCTCGCGTTTCACTACGCCATAACATTCGCAACAGAGTTGCTCCAGATTGGGGCGATCAACAACGGTGATGTGGCCGCGATGGTAGTTGATCACGCCCAGCCTCTGCAGTTTGCCAGCGGCTTCGGTGACCCCCTCGCGTCGGACACCAAGCATGTTGGCAATCAATTCCTGGGTCATACAGAGCTCATTTCCGGGCAGCCGGTCCATCGACAACAATAGCCAGCGGCACAGTTGCTGATCGATCGTATGGTGCCGGTTGCATACGGCGGTTTGCGACATCTGGGTAATCAGGGCCTGGGTGTACCGCAACATCAAGATGCGCACCTCCGCATGGGCATTGAACTCTTCCTTGAGCTGGGCGGCCGGCATCAGATAGCAAAACCCCTCGCTCTGCACGACAGCGCGGCTCGGGGTGGTTTCCCCACCCATAAATACCATCACCCCAACGATGCCGTCATTGCCGACCACGGAGATCTCTGCGGAGGCGCCGCTCAGCATCACATAGAGCAGCGATACGATGCAGTCGGTGGGGAAGTACACGTAATCGACTGGGCGCCCGGACTCATAGATAACCTTGCCAAGGGACAGTTTCTCCAGCGTGAGATGGGGAAAAATACGTTTCTTGGCGCTGTCCGGTAAAGCTGCGAGCAGCCGGTTATGAAGTGGGTCAGGTGCATTGGTCATAACAATCCCGGTGGAGACCTAGCCAATCGTAAGCGCGCTCCCTGCCTTGGCAACACCGACAACTTCAGAGCAGAGGATTCAATTTAGCATACGAGGGGAAGGGGGATACTGAAAAATGATCACCTTACACTCTGCGGATGAGGTCGGGGGTGTTGTTTCGCGGCGAATTGACCGTGGCCGCCACCCGGTATTCTTCGAGCTGTACCATTGGCAATCGCTTGGTGACGCTCCGAATGTCAGCCGGGCTGCGTAGCGACGGATCTAGCCAGTCCTGAAGGCAGACGGGATCAAGCACTACCGGTTGCCTATCGTGAATATGCTTAAGTGATTCACTAGCCGGTTCAGTAATGATGGCGCAGGCTGTGGTTTCATCGCCTTCCATCGGTGTCCAGATGCCCGCGAAAAACAGCACAGGAGTTTGTTCCGGGTCGATGGCTGTCATGTAGTGGGGTTCCTTGCCGTCAATGGTGGGCACCCACTCGTACCAGCCGTTGGCAGGGATCAGGCAGCGACGATGTTCGAAGGCCTCTCGAAAGAAACTGGATGTGGCCACAGTCTCCGCTCGGGCATTGATCGGTACGGGGGCTTTTTCGCCGGCCCAGGCCGGGCGGAAGCCCCAGTGAGAGTGGGCTAGCATCTGTGTACCATTGAGGCTTGAGCGGATCATGGGAATGCCGACCCCTGGGGTAATGTTGTAGCTGGGCTCGAACTGGCCATACACCTCCAGCCCCGCTGGGAAGTACCGTTGCGCAAGAATGTTGGGTGGTGTGTAGTAGGTGAATCGTCCGCACATATGGGAATTACCCTGTTCGAGGCCGATTTACGGGCGGGGCCTTATGGTTCGGGATTTGTTATCCTTGGCCCATGCTGAAACTGTCTAATGCTGTTGAAATTGCTGACTGGGAGATCGATATCACCCAGATCCGTGCCCAGGGGGCCGGCGGTCAGAACGTGAATAAAGTCGCGTCTGCCGTTCACCTGAGGTTTGATATTCTGCACTCCAGCCTGCCGCCGTTCTACAAGGAACGGCTGATGTCGCTGAATGACCAGCGCATCAGCAAGGACGGTATCCTCATTATCAAAGCACAGTCCTTCCGAACTCTCGAGCTCAACAAGGAAGACGCCCTGAAAAGGCTAAAAGACCTGATCCTCGAGGCGGTGAAACCGGTCAAGGCGCGTCGTCCTACCAAGCCTTCCCGTTCAGCGCAGCGCAAACGGGTCGACCGCAAAACCCAGAAAGGCAAAACCAAGTCTTTGCGCGGCAAAGTTCAGGTTTGAGCCGTCTGAGTGGTTTGGGCGGCGGTTCGACCGGCCTCTACCTTCTGTAAAAATTCCGCGATGTCCTCGAAGGCTTCGTCCGCTTCTGGCAGCAAGGATATAAAGATGTGCCAGACGTGGACCATGCCGGGCCAGGTATGCAGTTCCACCGGTGAGCCTTCGGCCTGGGCCTTGGCGGTGTAGCGCCGGGCATTGTCCAGTAGCATTTCGCTGTCGCTGGCGTGAATCAGTGTCGGCGGCAGGTTGCGCAGATCCCCCCGTACCGGAGACGCTACCGCGCTGGCTGGAGACACCCGGAATGCCGCCAGGGTAGCCCACCAGATCACGGGCAGCGGAATCCGTGACAGGCCACCAAAGGCCGGCCCCAGCAGTGGGTCGGTGCCAATGTTGTCACGATTGCTGGGCGCGGTAAGGGTCAGGTCGGTGGACGGCGACAGCGCCACGGCCGCATCGGCCTGGGGCAGTCCGTTGTCGCGAATCCAGGCCAGCAAACCGAGGGTATGACTGCCGCCGGCGGAATCCCCGGCCACCACCATGAATGAGGCGTCTTCGGGGCCGTCCGGTCCATGTTCTAGCAGCCAGGTGTAGGCTTTCCGGCAATCGCGCACGCCATCCATGTAGCGGTTTTCTGGCATCAGCCGATAATCCACCGCGAACACGGCTGCGTTGGCCAGGTGAGACAATCGGTCGGTTATGCCCCGGTGGCTTTTCGGGCTACCCGCTGCCCACGCGCCGCCATGAATGTACAGGATCCGGCGACGGGGATCGGCGCCGGATGCCATTACCCATTCGCCCCTAGGTTCCTCATTAGCCCGGAATTCGGCCTTGAGGTCCAGCCCTTCACTGAGCCCATCCATATGTTTGCGCAAGGCGGCCAGGCGGGCCTTGCCTCTAAGTCCCCGGGAACTTTGTCCAAGTTCACGGATCCTGCCAAGGACCTCATGGTGGGCATCGCTTGGAGAGCCCTCCCGAATCGGGTGATCGTGCAAGTCGAGGTGCGACAGGTCTTCAACCCTGAACAGAATCAGGGTCGTGATGATGAAGAGAACTATGATGGCCAGGAAAAACCAGAGCATGGGCGGTCCGTCTCAGATTGGCCCCGTGCGCGGGGGCGAACTATCCTTCAAATAATACCCGCTGTTCAGGGCGGGTGCTGCCCTCAAAGATCACAGAAGGAGCAGGGCGATGCAAATAGCTTACCGGGCCAGAGACATCACCGAAGCCCATATTGTTGCGGGATACCTCAATGCTAACGGTATTGAGGCTCATGTGGGCGGACATTACCTGCAGGGAGCCATGGGTGAAATCGGCGCTGCTGGCTTCAGCAATGTTCATGTCGATGACGATGACCTGTATCGCGCCCGGGAGCTGGTGCGGGAATACGAATCGGGCGGGCACGCCGCCGTGGCGTCCGATGACGGTGACGACAAACCGGATTTCTACGCCCGCTGGTTTCTGCTGGCGCTCGCCGTCGTTGCGGTTTTTCTGATCAACGCCTACTGATCCCGCCCTGTCTTTGCTGCAGCACTGATCGGTCGCGCCCATGCGGCCGTAGTCTCTTCAACACGTTCATCAAAAGGAGAAAAGTTTATGGCCCATCAGCCAGTTATGCTCATTACAGGCGCGTCCTCGGGTATTGGTGCCGCCACGGCACGGGCCGCTGCCAAGCAGGGTTATCGGCTGGTGCTGGCGGCGCGGTCTGAAGCGAAGCTCAGTTCACTGGCTGAGGAATTGGGCAAGGACTTGGGCGGCGCCGATCAGGTGCTGACGGTCCAGTGCGATGTCCAGAGTAGCGACGATCAGAAAGCCATGGTGGATGCGGCGCTGGCGACGTTCGGCCAGATCGATGCGGTGTTTGCCAATGCCGGTCGCGGTGGTGAGCCTGGAGGCTTCAGCAAGGCCGATCCCGAAGTCTGGAAAGATATGATCCTGACCAATATCTACGGTGTGGGCCTCACGGTGCAGCATTGCCTGCCAGCGCTCCGGGAAAGTAAGGGCCAGCTGTTGCTGACCGGTTCGGCGGCTGGCAGGGTGACCATTCCCGGATCCATGTACAGCGCCACCAAGTGGGCGGTGTCCGCCATCGGCTACGGTGTGCGCGAGGAACTTCGAGGCTCGGGGATTCGGGTTACGCTGATTGAGCCCGGCATGGTTGATACGCCATTCTTCGACGAGCAACCGGAACATGCCCTGAAGCCTGAAGATGTGGCCAACGCGGTGATGTACGCGGTCTCGCAGCCGGCCCATGTGGATGTGAACGAAATTCTGGTGCGGCCGACTCCGGCTGAGAAATAACCATTACCATCAACGAAGAGCAAGGAGAGTGTTATGTCCATTGAAGAAGTAGTGTATCGCGCCTCGGCAGAAGCCACTGGTGGCCGTGATGGCCGCGCCATCTCCTCCGACGGCGTGCTGGACGTAGAGCTGACCACCCCGAAGGAATTGGGCGGAGCTGGCGGCAAGGGCACCAACCCGGAGCAGCTGTTCGCCGCTGGGTATTCGGCCTGCTTTATCGGTGCCATGAAGTTTGTGGCGGGCCGCGACAAGTTGGCAATGCCGGACGATGCCTCCATCGAGGGTGTTGTAGGCATCGGCCAGATTCCCGGCGGTTTTGGCATTGAAGTCGAACTGCGCATCAGCCTGCCGGGCATGGACGACGCCCAGGCCAAGCAGCTGATTGATGAAGCTCATAAAGTGTGCCCGTACTCCAACGCTACCCGTGGCAACATCGACGTTACGCTCAAGCGCGTCGACTAAATTGAATGAGTGTCTGTGGCTGCCGGGAAACCCCGGCAGTCCGCGTTTCAGGAGGCCACATGAACGAATCTGAGCAAGTTGCGCTGGTAACCGGTGGCGCTAAAGGCATAGGTCGCGGCATTGTCCAATACCTGGCCCAGCACGGTTGGCGTGTGGTGTTTTGCGACACCGACACCCAGGTTGGCGAGCAACTGGCGAAAGACGCTCCCGGCCAACTGAAGTTTGTCCCGGCCGATGTTGCCGAAGAATCTGATGTTGAACGCCTGCTGCAAGCAACCCTAGAGTGGGGTGGTCGGCTGGACGCCGTCATCAACAATGCCGGGATTGCCAACCCGGAGACTGGGCCCATCGAAAACCTGAGCCTGGAAGACTGGCAGCGCCGCCTCGATGTAAACCTGACCGGCCCCTTTCTGGTCACCAAACACGCCGTACCCCATCTCAGAAAGAGCCGCGGTGCCATCGTCAACATGGCCTCGACCCGCGCCCAGCAATCCGAACCGGACACCGAAGCCTACGCCGCCACTAAAGGCGGCATTGTCGCGCTGACCCACGCGCTGGCTATCAGCCTTGGCCCGGAAATCCGGGTGAATTGTGTCAGCCCGGGCTGGATCGACACCCGCGCACACCAGGGCAGCTCCGAGGGCGTACCACCGCTGACTCAGGATGACCATAGCCAGCACCCGGCCGGTCGTGTGGGTATGCCCAACGATATTGCAGCACTCGTGGACTACCTGATCTCGCCCAAAGCCGGCTTCATTACGGGGCAGAACGTTGTGGCCGACGGCGGCATGGTTCGCAAAATGATCTACGAGGATTAGCGCGCATGCAGCGTCTGTTTTTTGCCCTGGAGATGTCAGAGCCGGTGCGGCAGGCGCTACTGCGCATCAAGGCGCCGGTGGTCGGTGCCCGCTGGCAGAGCGATTCGCAGCTGCACCTGACGCTGCTATTCCTTGGCAATGTGTCGCTAGAGACGGTGCCAGACATCAGTCTGGCTCTGCGGGATCTGTCGTTGCCGAGGTTTGATCTGGACGTGCGCGGATTGGGTTGTTTTGGCCAACCGGAAACACCTCGAAACCTCTGGGCGGGAGTGACTCCCGAGGCACCCCTGATAGCCTTGCAGGCAACGCTTAAACAGTGCCTGGCTCATCTCGGGTTCTCGTTCGAAAAGCGACCGTTCAGGCCGCACATCACCTTGGCACGCTTCAAAAAAAAGCCAGGTTCGGTGCAGTCGCTGCTGGCCGAGCATGGTCAGGACGATTTTGGCGCCGTTCCCGTGCGGGACTTTGTCCTGCTGCGAAGCACCCAGGGCGCCAGGGGCTCGGATTACACTGTAGTCGAACGTTTCCCCCTCACCGAATCTCCTTGACGAAACTGACTGGCCTCACCAAAGATGAAGGTACTTCTGCGCCTTCTTCGAGGTGTTTATGTGTCCTCCGTTTTCGGATCCCAATCAGCGCCTGTTCGTGCGCAATGCGTCTCTGTCTGACCTTTCGGGCATTATCGCCTTGAGCCGCCGTGTCTACGCAGGCACTGACATGTACGGCTACTCCAGGGGGCCACTGACCGGCCAGATCAATACCTTCCCCGATGGTCAGTTCGTGGCCATGCTTGGGGACACGGTGGTGGGCTATTGCGCCACCTTCCGGATTGCCGGTGACATTGCCCTGGCACCCCACGACTGGACCTCCATCACCGGCAATGGCTACGCCTCCCGCCACGATCCGGAGGGCGACTGGCTCTACGGGATGGAAGTGTGCGTGGACCCGGAATGTCGCGGCTACCGGATCGGTGAGCGCCTTTACAACGAGCGCAAGCAGCTTTGCCAGCGGCTTGGCTTGCAGGGCGTGGTGTTTGCCGGGCGCCTGCCGACCTTGCGCAAGCGGCTGAAAAAGTACGAATCGGTGCAAGCCTATATTGAGGCCGTGAAGTCCAAGGAGCAGTCGGATCCCGTGCTCTCGTTCCAGCTCCATAACGGCTTCGAGGTCCACGGTGTCATTCCTAATTATCTGGATACCGATCACGATTCTATGGGCTACGGCGTTCATCTGATCTGGCGCAACCCCAAAGTGCCCCAGGCGGGACCAGAAGCAAAAGCCAAGCGTTATGGCAAGCGCATGCCGGACACGGTGCGCGTGGGTACCGTGCAGTATCAGCAGCGCCCGGTGGCGTCGTTCGATGAATTCAGCGACATCGTCCGCTATTTTGTCGATGTAGTGTCCACTTACAAAGGCGACTTCGTGGTGTTTCCGGAGCTGTTCACGCTACAGTTGCTCTCGATAGAGCGGAGGGAGGGCAGCGCGGCCGACGCGTTTGCAGCGGTGACTCACTATGCTGGCCGGTTCCGCGACCTGATGCGGGATCTGGCGCTCAGATACAACATAAACATCATTGCCGGCTCCACGCCTGTGCGGGAAGAAGACGGCACCGTGCATAACACCGCGTTCGTGTGCCTGCGGGATGGCCAGGTCTTTACCCAGCCCAAGATTCACCCGACCCCGAACGAGGCCTATTGGTGGAATGTGCGAGGTGGCAATCGGGTGAGCGCCATCGAGACCGACTGCGGCCCCATTGGCGTGCTCATCTGTTACGACGCAGAGTTCCCGGAGCTGACCCGTCACCTGGTGGATCAAGGCGTCCAGATTGTGTTCGTACCCTTCTGCACGGACGAGCGCCAAAGCTATCTGCGGGTCCGGTATTGCTGCCAGGCGCGGGCGGTGGAAAACCAGGTCTATGTGGTGCTGTCGGGCAACGTTGGCAACCTGCCCAATGTGCCAAATATGGAAATACAGTATGGCCAGAGCTGTATTCTTACACCCTGTGATTTCCCATTTGCCCGGGACGGCATTGCCGCCGATACCGAGCCGAATGTGGAAACCGTGGCGTTCGCCGATCTGAGGCCGGAAGTGCTGCTCACTGCGCGCAACAGCGGCACGGTGAAGAATCTGCAGGATCGCCGGCACGATCTCTACAGTGTGAACTGGCGGGGTGAATAGCTCGGGCCGGTGCGGCTAGCGTTTGGTGCTGCGCTGGCGCTGTTTTTTCGGTTTGTTCCGCCCGGGGGCTGAAGCTCCGGGACGGCCAGCTGGTTTGCCCGAAGGCTTGCCAGGCGGCTTGCCGGTCGGTTTGCCACCGGGTTTCCCTGATGGTTTTCCGGGCGGTTTGCCGGAGGTCTTGGGGCCTGCGCCAGGTTTGCGAGGCTTGCCACCCGGGCGTTTGCCGGGCGCCGAACCGGCGGGCTTGTTCTTGCCAGCATGTTTGCCAGGCTGGCTTCGGGTCTGTTTCCGGGCACCGGCCGGTGCTTCGGACGAGGAATTCTTGATGGCATCGAACAGCACCGCCAGTTCCTTGTCGGTGAGGTCGCGCCACTGGCCCACGGGCAGGCCGCCCAGGCTGACGTTCATGATGCGCACGCGCTCCAGCTTGGTGACCTCGTAACCGAAGTGTTCACACATCCTGCGAATCTGCCGGTTCAGCCCCTGCACCAGAGTAATGCGGAAGACGAAACGGGATTCCTGCTGCACCTTACATTTCTTGGTAACCGTTCCGAGAATCGGCACGCCATTGGCCATGCCCTCCACAAACTCCCGGTTGATCGGGCGGTCGACGGTAACCAGATATTCCTTTTCATGGTTGTTGCCGGCACGCAGGATTTTGTTCACCAGGTCGCCGTTGCTGGTCATGAAGATCAGGCCCTGGGAATCCTTGTCCAGCCGCCCAATGGGGAAGATGCGTGCGCTGTGGCCGACAAAGCGCTGGATGTTGTGTCGTTCGGCGTCGTCGGTGGTGCTCACCACGCCCACAGGTTTGTTCACCGCGATAAACACCAGATCTTCTTCAGCCCGGGGTTCAATCACCTGGCCGTTCACCTTCACCGTATCGGTTGGCGATACCTGATCGCCCACGGTGGCCCGTTTGCCGTTGATGAACACGTTGCCCTGTTCAATGTAACGGTCGGCCTCCCGACGCGAGCAGAGTCCGCTTTCGCTGATGTATTTATTCAGACGGGTGGAGGCGGTGTTGGTCATCAGGGGTCCGTTTGGTGAATGAGTGCGCCCATAATAACAGGGGGATAGCGGGCTGACAGCCTCCGTGCTGGCAGTTCTTGCCTGGGTCTGCGATGATTTGGGCTCCGAACTATACCAACCGGCGGGTGAGCACAGTCCGTGTTTGTCGAACGTATTTTTGTACTTTTCTCCGCTAGCCTTCGGCGTCTGCCGCTCTTCATTCTGCTGTTGATCGCGCTGACAGCGACGTCTTTTGCGTCCGCTGAACGTCTGCGCCTGGTCACGGAAGAGTGGCCGTCGCTCATCGACAACACCGATGCTGGCCCGAAGGGCATCCTATGGGAAATCTCCCGGGATGTGCTGACCAGTCTGGGCTATGAGGTGACACTGGAGTTCGTTCCCTGGAAGCGGGCTCTGCGTATGGTGCTTACCGGTGAGCGGGACGGCATCGTGGGTATCGGCTTCACTGAAGAGCGGGCCGCCCAGCTCCGCTATCCCAAAGAAGCTCTTCTGCTCAGTGAGACTGTGGTGGTGTCCCGAAAAAACCGTTACGTGGTATACACCGGCCCGGAGTCACTGACCGGGTTGCAGGTCGGCATTTCGCCCGGCTACAGCTATTACGGCGCTATTCAAGATGCCAAAAATTTTGAGCGAGTCGCCATGCCTGGTATTGATTCCGGGCTGCAAATGCTCATGCTCGGGCGCATTGATGCCATGTTGTCGAATCACTATGTGGTGATGGCTGAAGCGAAGAGGCTGGGCATGAGCGAGGATATCGTTGTGTCTGATGTTCCAATAAGCAGTGGCCCTGTTTATCTGGCGTTCAGTTTGGATGTGTCGGAGGCTTTTGTTATTGAGTTCTCCAAAGCCTTGGAGCGTTACAAGCAGGCCAACCTTATTACCGAACTGCCATCAAGCGGGCTCTGACGGGATAGCAGTGACAACATTAACACTCGACAACATTGCGGTAGGTGCGCTGGAAGGCGTGAACCTGTCCCTCCACGGCGGCGAGATTGTCTGTGTCTCCGGACCATCCGGTTCCGGCAAGAGTCGTTTATTGCGGGCCGTCGCCGATCTCGACCCTCATCAGGGCACTGTGGTGCTGGACGCGATGCAGCAGGGATCGGTACCCGGCCATCGCTGGCGCCGACAGGTGATGATGGTCCCCTCCGACAGCCAGTGGTGGCACGAAGACGTGGGCGCCCACTTTGAGCCCGAGCAGCGTAAGCTGCCCAGTGCATTAGGATTGCCCCCGGAGACAATGGACTGGACCGTCAGCCGGTTATCATCGGGCGAGCGTCAGCGGCTCGCCCTTGTGCGCGCGCTGGCACGTCAGCCACGGGTTCTGCTGCTGGATGAGCCAACGGCAAATCTGGATGAGGACATGACCCGTCAGGTCGAAAACTGGCTGCTGGAGGAAATCCGAACCCGGGATCTGATCGTGATCTGGATCGGCCACGACATCGGCCAGATCGAGCGGGTCGCTAGTCGGCATTACCGCATCCAGGGCAACACACTGGAGCCCGTGCATGGAAGTCATTGATCTCGCCTGGTGGAAACTGGCGCTGACGGCCCTGCTGGTTCTGGCATTGGCCGGCGTAAGCCTGGCGACCCGGTTGGGTATTGGCCGCAGCCTGCTGGTCGCTGCCAGCCGGACCGTTATCCAGCTGGCGCTTATCGGGCTGGTGCTGGAAGCCCTGTTTGCCTCTTCGGAATTTTATTGGATTGCCTTGCTGGCGCTGGTCATGCTGCTGGTAGCCGGCCGCGAAGTGATGGCGCGACAGCAGCGACGCCTGCGCGGCGTTTGGGCGTTCGGTATTGGCACCGGTGCCATGTTTGTGTCCTCGTTCACCGTAACGGTGCTAGCCCTGGTGGTGGTGATCGGGCCACAGCCCTGGTACGCGCCACAGTACGCCATCCCGCTGCTGGGCATGATGCTGGGCAACACCATGACCGGCGTTGCCCTGAGCCTCGATCGGCTCAATGAATCGGTCTGGAGCCAGCGCTCCATCATCGAAAACCGGCTGATGCTCGGGGAGCCCTGGAACCAGGCTCTGGAAGATATTCGCCGACACGCCATGCGCAGCGGTATGATGCCCTCCATCAACGCCATGGCCGCAGCAGGCATTGTCAGCCTGCCCGGCATGATGACGGGCCAGATCCTCGCTGGCAGCCCACCCGCCGTTGCGGTGAAATACCAGATCCTGGTGATGCTCACGATCACTGTCGGCACCGGGTTCGGCACCCTGATGGCGGTATCATGGGGTAGCCGCCGACTGTTTGATGATCGCGAGCGGCTGCGGCTGGATCGTCTGGTGCACCAAAAGAACCAATGAGGTTAGAAACCCTTCCATGAAACAACCGATTCCTACCAACCTGATTCTCGGTTTCCTCGGTGTTGGCAAGACCACCGCCATACTGGATTTGCTGAAAACCAAACCAGAGGGTGAAGTCTGGGCCGTGCTCGTGAACGAGTTTGGTGAAGTCGGCATAGACGGTGCCATGCTGCAGACCGAGGGCGCCTTCATCCGTGAAGTGCCCGGTGGCTGCATGTGCTGTGTCGCCGGTCTGCCTATGCAGATTGGTCTGAATATGTTGATCCAAAAGGCCAAGCCGGATCGCCTGATTATCGAGCCCACCGGGCTTGGTCACCCGGCGAAAATCCTGGAAACCCTGACGGCCGAGCATTACGCCGACGTGTTAGCGCTGGGCCCGGTCATCACCCTGGTGGATCCGCGTAAGCTGGAAGACGCCCGGGTGCTGGAGAATGTTCAGTTCCGTGACCAGGTGGCGGCTGCGGATATTCTGGTGGCCAATAAAACGGATGTGGCCTCGCCGGATCAAATCGAAGGCTTTGATCGCTGGGCCGCTGAGCTGGCCCCGGCCAAGAAGGCTATCTTCAAGACCCAGCATGGCCGGCTCCGCCCGGAGTGGTTGGATGGCGAAACCAGCCTGTCTGCCGTCAGCACACCCCATGCCCACGATCACCATCATGCAAAGACGGTGGCGCCTGCGCCGGATATTACGGAGCAGCCGTGGCAGCTGGCCAGAAACGAGGGGCAGGGCTATGTCAGTCTGGGCTGGCGCGTTCATCCCGAGATCCGGTTCGACGAGCAATCGCTCATGGCACTGGCGATGGACAGCCGCTTCGAACGGTTCAAGGCCGTGGTTCATTGCATTGAGGGCTGGCGGACCCTGAACATGGTTGACGGTTCGTTGTCGGTGTCAGACAGCGATGCCCGCGAGCTATCCCGGCTGGAAGCCATCAGCCCAGAGGCACTGACGGACGCCGAGCTGGATCAGGCTATGAAGGCGGCGGCCGGCCTAGCCGATGAGGGTGTTGCCGCACCATGACGGAATGCCCGGTGTGCGAGCGGGGCCTGCTGGAAGACTTCCAGGTGGTCAAGGCCCAGCAATACCTGCGTTGTCAGGTCTGCGAGGCTACTGTGCTGGCGCCAGCCTGTCGGTTGTCAGCCTCTGAGGAACGGGCGATCTACGATTTCCACGAAAATGAGGCCGAGGATCCGGGCTATCGGAAATTCCTGAGCAAACTGACCGAACCGCTGCTGGAACGTCTGGAGCCGGGAATGGCCGGTCTGGATTTCGGTTGCGGGCCGGGGCCTGCGCTGGCCGGAATGCTCACCGAAGCGGGCATGGCAATGAGTCTGTACGATCCTTTCTTTCATAACGCGGCCGAGGCGCTGGAGCGTCAGTACGATTTCCTGACCTGCACGGAGGTGGTAGAGCATCTGCATCAGCCGGCGCAGGTTTTCCGTCAGATAAATGGCCTGCTAAAGCCCGGTGGCTGGCTGGGTGTTATGACCTGCTTCCAGACCGACGACGCCCGCTTTGCCAACTGGCATTACCGGCGCGACCCCACCCATGTGGTGTTCTACCGGGAGCACACGCTGGCGGTCATCGCTGATCAGCTTGGGTGGGAGTTGGTGGTGCCGAGAAAGGATGTGGCTTTGTTCCGAAAGCCTCGCTAGGTCCTCAATCCTTGTTGTGAGGCAGGGTGGGGCATGCCGGCACGGAACAGTGGTGCGCTGGCCCGGTGACAGGGCCAAGCTCTACGTACGAATCGAACCGTTCGGGTGCCAGCGCAGCGGCGCATTGTTGCGCTTTGGTGGCCTGCTCATGGCAGCCCAGCTCCCCCAATGTGTGGGCAAGATTGTTCCAGCCCACCGCTTCATTCGGAAACTTTGTGACCAGGCGGTCAAAGTGTTCGCGGGCCTGTTGCACATGCTGGCGGGTGTAGGCGATGTTGCCCTGGCCCAGAATGGTCGCGGGCTGATCCTGCCAGCGGCGTTCAGCGGTGCGGTAGGCGGTCATGGCGGCATTGGTGCGCCCGGTGGTTTCCAGATCGTTGGCGGCGCTCAGGTACTTCAGTGCCGTCGCCGTCGCCGGGATCTGGTCTGGCGGCAGGATCACCGCGGCCCAGTGATCGGACCTGGCCCAGGTATTGGCGAACACTTCCACGCTGGATTCGTGACGCTCGCGGGTGCCTGTGTGCAGGATGATGGTCTGCTTTTCCGGATCAAACCCCATTACCACCGCAAAGTGCCACTGCGGCCACCAGTTGTAGAACAGGTTCTGCATGACCAGCACCGGGTTGCCGGCCTCCACCTCACGCAGCAGGCTCTCGAGCTTGCCATCCAGGGTATAGACCAACATGTTGTGGGACCGTGCCGCGGCCACCATCTCCACCTGCAGAGAACCTTCCCGGCCGGGTATGTACACCAGCTCACGCAGTATCTCCGGGTTGGTGTTCAAACCCTGACTGTTGAGCATCATTGCCAGGGCGGCGGGGCCGCACTGATAAAGCTCCTGAGGGTAGAAAGGCACCGTGTCCAGCACCGTGCGCGTTTGCAGCGACACGTTGCTGTCGGCAGTGGCAGGCCACTTGGGGGTTGTGCTGCAGCCGGCCAGCAGCAGGATCAGAAAAAGACTGATCAGGCCGCCGGCTGGCTTGGATGTGAAGGGAAAGGACACTTACCGTATGCAGTTAACGAACGGGAAGATATTGGTTGCGCAGAGCATGTCCGTAACGATGAACACCAGCAGGAACAGCACGATGATGCCAACGACACCCTGGCCGGCAGGCGCTTCTGCCAGTTGCTGCTCAAAGTCCGCCAGTTCCTGCGGCGTGAGGTTCTGGATGCGGTCCCGAACCTGATCTTCACTAACGCCCATATCGGCCAGCTTATCCTTCACCTCCTGTTTGTCCAGCATATCCATCAGCTGCTGGCGATCGAGCTGGACTTCCTGTCCGGTAATCATTTCTCCAGTGCCGACCATGGCGGCGGTGGCTGTGGAGGACCAAACTGAACCGAGGCTCAGCATCAAGGCCATGAAAAACGAAACGTACCTCAGGTGCTTTCTAATACCGGACATCTTTGGCTCCTGTTTCTGATTGGTGTGATATGACGATAGACCAGACATAGGTTGTTGTTCAACATACGGTTTGGTCATCAACCGGATCTGCTGGCTGCGAAAAAAGTAAATTGACTGAACCATTTCGTAAAATTAGAGCCGCCTCGCAAGCGAACAAACCCTTACAAAAAACACTTCTTTGGCGCTATCACCCGGCCTCGACTGTTTCTAAACTAGCCAGATCAACCATTTACAGATAAGTGACTCGTGAACGCTCTATTTTCTCTGTGCTCGCACCTGTTTAGCCTGAGGTTGTTGCTGGTTATGGCGGCGGTAGTGCTTGCCCTGGCGGGCGGGCAGCTGGAATTTCTCAGCTGGGCCGATCGGGTTTTCCTGGGCCTGATGGGTGCTCCCGACACCGGCAATGGGCCGGTGCCCATCCCGCCCGGTGCGGTGTCAGACATCTTGGCGGCACGCGCGCTCTCTGAGCCTCTGTGGTCCGAGCTGGCCATTGGAATCGGCCTGGTGGTGTCTTCGTTTTACCTGGTGTTTGCCATTCCCAGAATGGGCGTGGCGGTCGCCGTGCCGGTCACGCTGCTGCTGGGTGGTTGCCTGGTGGTTGCGCAGGCCGCGCTGATTTTCTATCGGAATGAGTGGCTACCCCTGGGCGAAGTGATCACCCTGTTGGTGGCGGGTTTTGTCGTGATGCTGTTCTGGCTCCAGCCCAATCGTGACATATTGTCGCTGAAGGCGAACGTGCAGGAGGCCCGGATACGGCTGTCCCGGCTGTTGCTGCAACAGGGCCACACAGACGAAGCGGTCAACGCGCTGCAGGATTGTCCGGTCTGCGATGGTGCGCTGGAGCTGCGATACGACATTGCGATCCAGCAGGAACGCAAACGTCAGTACGAGAAAGCCGTCGCCAGTTACGGTCATATTCTGGAGCACCGGAAGAATTTTCGGGATGCTGGCGAGCGCCTGTCGGCATTGGAAAAACTGTCGAACGAGTCTACCTCGATTCAGACCAGCGGCTTCGACAATACCCGCACTCTGCTGATGCCAGAACAGTCTCTGAGCCGCCCAACCTTGGGCCGCTACGAAATTGAGCGGGAGCTGGGGCGGGGCGCCATGGGCGTCGTGTTCTTGGGCAAGGACCCGAAAATTGCCCGCACCGTAGCCATCAAGACCCTGAGCTACCAGGCTTTCGACGACGGCCATCTGCCGGAACTGAAAGAACGCTTTTTCCGAGAGGCCGAGGCTGCCGGCCGGCTTGATCATCCCTCCATCGTGACCGTGTACGACGTCGGCGAAGAGGCTGACCTTGCCTACATTGCCATGGATTATGCCCAGGGCCGCCCGCTCAGCGAATTTGGCAAGCAGGGCCGGCTGTTGCCCTTGCCGACGGTGCTGGAAATCATTGCCCGGGTGGCCGATGCGCTGGCCTATGCCCACAGCCAGAAAGTGGTCCACCGGGATATCAAGCCGGGCAATATTATCTACAACCCTAACGATGGGGCTATCAAGATCACCGATTTCGGGATTGCCAAGATCTCTGACGATTCCCGTACCAAAACTGGCAGTGTCATGGGCAGCCCGTTGTACATGTCCCCGGAGCAGCTTAAAGGGCAGAAAGTGACCGGTGCCTCGGATATCTACAGCCTTGGGGTCACGCTCTACAAACTGGTGAGCGGGGCAACGCCCTACCAGGGTGATACCCTGGCCAACCTGACTTATCAGATCCTCAACAAGCGTCCGCGCAGTGTGCGCGAATTCAATGTCGACATTCCCAATGGCGTGGTGCGGCTTATCAACAAGGCGATTCAGCGCGAGCCGGATAAGCGTTTTGCGTCCGCCGCCACCATGGCCGAGGCGGTACGCCGTCTGGCAGTCAGAGAAGCCAGGGAGGTGTCGTAATGAGCATAACGGTTGCAGGGCGCAGTCACACCGGAGCCGTGCGGGAACACAATCAGGACGTGGCGGTGTGGCAGGTTCGCGAGGACGCCTGCGCGGCCCTGTTATTGGTGGCTGACGGCATGGGTGGCTACCAGGGTGGTGAAATTGCCAGTCGGCTGGCCGCTGAAGCGGTCATGGAATCGCTCACACCGCGATTGTTTTCGGGGGATCTGGATCAGCAGGAAATGAGTGCCCACGACAACCTGATGGCAGCGTTCGCGCTCGCTAACCAGCGCATTCAAGATCGCCGGGCCGAAGACAGCCAGCTCGACAAGATGGGAACCACCCTGGTGGCGGCGTGGCTGGATGGCGCCAAAGCCCACATCGCCCACGTGGGTGATTCCCGGTGCTACCTGATTCGAAAAGGGAAGGGCACCTGCCTGACCCGGGATGACACCGTGGTTCAGAACATGCTCGACGACGGCAGCATTACCGAGGCCGATGTGCCGAACGTACCCTTCAAGAACGTACTCACCCGGGCCGTTGGTGCTATGGAGCCGCTGAAAATCAGCTACGCCCGGCAGACGCTTGAGCCCGGCGACAGCCTGATGCTGTGTTCCGACGGATTAACCAATTCGGTGTCACAGCCGGAATGGGAAAACATCTTGCAGCAGGCTGACAGTGGCGAGTCTGCGGTTGAAGCATTGATTGAGACAGCCCTGGACAACCTGGCATCGGACAACGTGTCCGTAGTGTTGTTGACCCTGAACTAAGCAGAGGAACCTGAGATGGCAACCATTTCACAGCTGGTGGATAACGTGGTGGTAAACACGTTTGAGCTGGACCAACCGGAAACCCGGATCGGACGTCGTGCCGAGAATGATATCCAGATTGATGAGATCTCGGTGAGTGGTCAGCATGCGGTGATCGAGGCGGTGCCCAACGCCTACCTGGATAACACCATCGATTACTACATCACCGACAGTGACAGCACCAATGGTACCTTCGTGAACGACATCCGCCTGGAGAGCCGTCAGCGCCTGAACAGCAACGATATGGTTCGGGTGGGCTGGAACGAATTCCGGTTTGTCGACGAAGAAGAAAATTCCCTGGAGAAAACCGCTTACATCCTGGACTGAGACCCGCGCCCAAGACCAGGACCAGGGCTCAGCGCTGGCGGTTCATGACCAGGTTCGAGAAACGCTGCAGCAGGCTTGAGGCCACCGGTGCAGGCTCGGCGGCCGCCAACAACGCGTGTGGGTCCAGGTTCTCGGCAATCAGCTCCGGGGCTTGGACATTCAGGTAGCCTTTCATGACTGTGTCAGAGAATTCCGGGTGGAATTGTACGCCCCAGGCACACTCGCCAACTCGAAACGCCTGATGTGGCTCGAAGTCGCTTCGGCCCAGCAGAACTGCGCCTGCGGGCAGGCTGAGAACTGACTGCTTATGAGTCAGCTGGGCCTTGAATGAGCTCGGAAGGGGTGCGAACAGTGGGTCAGCGGTGGCCTCCGGGGTCAGCTCAATGGTGCGGGTGCCGGTTTCCCGACCTTCGGGATGGTAGCCAACCTCGCCACCCAGGGCATGGGCCAGGAGCTGATGCCCGTAACACACCCCGAAGACCGGAATCTGCTGTTCAACTGCATCGGCTAACCAGCGTGCCGTGCTCTCGCTCCATTCAGCGCGATCGCTGACCATGGCCGGCGAGCCGGTGACCACAATGCCATCCCACTGCTCGGGAGCACCGGGCAGCTCGCCCTGTTCGACATTGATGACCGTGAGCGCCAGGTCCGGCGACAGGCCACGAACGAACCAGTCCTCGAAATCGCCATGCACCTCCCGAATGCTGGGGTAGGTGGTTCCGGTTTTGAGGATGACAACCCGGGCCGGCTGGCTCTGTGGGCGTGGTTCGCTCATGTTGGGCTTCCTGTTGGGCCGGTGGCTTACTCGGCCTGTTCCGGCAGTTCGGCGTTGTGGAAGATGTTCTGCACGTCGTCCAAGTCGTTCAGCATGTCATAGAACTTCTCGAACAGCGGAATGTCGTCGCCTTCGACCGGTGTGGTGGTTTTTGGCAGGAACTGGATTTCGTCGGCGTCAAAGTCGATACCTTCGAACGCATCGGTCAGCGCTTGACGGGCCTTGGCGTACTCGGTGTTCGGGGTGAATACCGTGATCAGGCCATCTTCGTTCTCGATGTCGGTCACGTCGACGTCGGCTTCCATCAGGGCTTCCAGTACCGCCTCTTCATCCTCGCCCTTGAAGGCGAAAATGGCACAGTGATCAAACATGTGTGACACGGTGCCGGGGGTGCCGATCTTGCACTTGGTCTTGGTAAAGGCCAGGCGAACATCACCGAAGGTGCGGTTCGGGTTGTCGGTCAGGCAGTCCACAATCACCATGCAGTTGCCGGGGCCATAGCCTTCGTACCGAGCCGCGGAATAATCTTCGCCGGCACCGCCCTTGGCTTTATCGATGGCCTTCTCGATGACGTGAGACGGAACCTGGTCTTTTTTGGCGCGGTCAATCAGTCCTCGCAGGGACAGGTTGCCGTCAGGATCTGTGCCGCCAGATTTAGCAGCCATGTAAATCTCACGACCGTACTTGCTGTAGACCTTGGTTTTTGCCGCGGCCGTTTTGGCCATGGATTCTTTGCGGTTCTGGTAGGCTCTGCCCATCTGCGCTGCCTCTCGTTTCTTGTGAAAGGGCGGGATTTTACTGAACAAATCCGGTAGGGAACAGGCTTATTTGGCAAGGAGTTCGATCCGCTTGCCGGAGCGCTTAGCAGCAGGCGGGCCGCCGACCATAGAAGCCAACGGCCCAACCTTCTCTTAACGATGAACTGCGGCGGGTTATTGAACTTCGCCTTCCCCCTCCGACAGTGGATCTTCTCTACTCTTATCGGACTCCATATCGTCCGACGCCGGCGATTCCTGACCAGCGGCTGTGGCTGGCAAATCTTCGATGTCTTCCAGATCCATACCCTGGGCTTTTGCGCGCTGGGTCATCCGGTCGCGATGCAATGATCGGTAAGCCTGACGCTGTTCGGCAGAATCCAGACCCTGCATACGGTCCTTGAACTCCTGCCTCTCTTCTGGCGTCATCAGCTTGTAACCGGCAATGGGTTGGCCATCTTGGTCCATCGCTCCGGCTTCGGTTTGAGCGTCGGCGACTTTGTCCTTTTCCATTCCGCTATCGCTGGCCCAAACGCCGGCAAGCGGCAAAGAACAGGCGACCGCGAGGGACGCAGCATACAGCTTTATTTTAGTCATAATAGAAAGCTCCTTATGGATGCCAATATCCCTGGCATAAGGAACAGCTTGAGAGACGGCGCACTGCGGATTTTCCGACGCCGATCTTGAAAGAATAGTCCAGTGCCGTGTAAGCCGTAGATGAAATTGCTGTAAGGAGATGGAGGTTTAATCTTTCGCTCGGTAACAAAGGCGCGTTCAGAGTGTCTCTGTAGTGGGGACGTGCGAAGTTAACAGTGGTCCTCACAGAGTAGTTCCCGGGGCCGGGGATCGTCGGCCTAAAAAGGGAGGGTAACTCGATGAAAAAACTGCTTATTGGATCTTTGGCTCTGGCAGTGTTGCTGCCTTACACCTCGGCAACCGCCGACCAGTGGGAGCAGCAAAAGGAACGTCAGCAAATGATGATGGACGGCCAACCTGGCATGCACTCAGACGACACCATGATGCGGCGCCATAGCCGCACCGGAATGGATCGTGATACGAGGCTAGAGCAGGGGAGTCGCCGAAGCATTGAGGATCTGGAAAACATGCCCCCGACGGCTGCAGGCCAGGAAGAGGGCTCGATGGACGAGAAACGGCAGTACAAGAAGCGTTCAGGACACCGTGGGGAGGTTGATGGAGGTTATTGAAAACTCCCCTTAACGACTAAGGAACAGCCGTCCGGGGCCGTTCCTTTCGCATTATTTCCCAATCGATTTAAGCCAGTTCGGGCACCCGTTTAATGCCCCGGCGAATGCCTTGTTCAAGGGCGCTGCTTACCACCTTGCCGGTGTACGGCACGATGTCCTCGAAACGGATGGTGTAGCTTACCTGGGTATGGCCTTCTGGCGTGTCGTCGAAGCGGATTCGGCCGAAGTGATTCTTGATTGGGCTCAGGCTACTGATGGTGTACTCAATCAGCGAATCCGGCTCGAAACTCAGGATGGTTTCTTTCAGGCCAATGGGACCGATACCGATCTTTCGGACCGAGCCGATGCCGTTGGGATCTGCCTGATCGCTGTCCTTAATGCGCTTGACCGGCGCGCCCAGCAACTGGCCAAAGCGCTTGTGGTCGGCAAACAGGGCGAACACCCGGCTGCGAGGCACATCAAAGGTTTCGTTGATTTCGATGGTATACGAGGCCATGGATTCACTCTTTTTGTTCGTGATGTTTTGTTAGACGTTCTTTGACTCAAGGGTATCCGTTTAATTTTTGGAACAAAAGTCGCCGAAATGGCCAGATGTGACGTTGGCCCGAATCGCAGTACTCAGCGCCAGGCGCTCAGTGCCTCGCCGTGTGCCGGTAATCCCGGGGCGATTGGCCCATCACCTTCTTGAACAGCCGGGAGAAATAGTAGGCATCGTCGTAGCCCAGGCGCCGGCTGATGTCGGCGAAGCTGAGGTCACTGGTATCCAGCATCTGGCACGCGCGCTCCACTTTCAGGTGCAGGAAATGCTGGATCGGCGAGCTGCCGGTCTGTTCCCGATAGCGGGTGGCAAAGTGCGCCGGTGACAGCCCTGCCAGATCGGCCAGCTGATCCAGCGAGATCCGTTCGTCCAGATGCTCGCGCATGTAGTTGTGGATGGTATCCAGCTCTGCCTGTTGTTCATGGCTGGTTTCATCGGCGCTCAGGGGTACCGCTGCCATGAGCTGCCGCAGGCGGTTGGCGGCGTGGATCAGGCCCCGGGCGCGGAAACCGGTCTGGCGCACCGACAGCAGCCCGTTGAAATCCACCAGCAGCCGGGGCTGTCGGCCCAGGTGTCGGATGCGGGTGTTGCCAAACCCCATGTAATGACGGAATTCCTCAGCCAGAGGCCCGGTGTAGTGCACCCAATGGATTGTCCATGGGTTGTCCGGGTCCGAAGTGTAACGGTGGTGGGCGCCGGCTGGCAGTAACAGCAAATCCCCCGGGCCCACGGTGTAGGGTTCGCCCAGCACGTTCAGGAACGCCTTGCCTTCGGTGCAGTAGATCAAAAGATAGTCGCTGTGGTGTTCCCGATGCATGTGGTGCCCAACCGCGCGCCGGTAGTGGCCAAACGCCAGGGGGTACAGGTCCTGGGTGAGCGGGTGACTGGAAAGCAGTCGAATAATTGGGTCCGGTACCACGTAACGAACGCTGTCCTGGGGTACCGGCCACTGTGAAGTCTGGGGCATCGTAGTCGCCATAAGTCGAATGCGAGATCGAAAGATAGTCCATCAAGAGCGAAATTTAGTCAATCACCCTTGCGTGAGCACCATGCTAGTCTTCATTACATCGTGGTCGAAACCCGCGGGTTTTGGCTTGCTTCCCTCATAACAACAAACAGGGCCTTCAACATGAAAAACGTACCTCTGTACCTCGCTGGTGAATTTGTACAAAGCCAGACCAAGGATTGGATTGAAGTTACCGATCCGGCCACTAACGAAGTGATCGCCAAGGCTCCGTGTACTACCCACGCGGAAATGGAGCAGGCCATCAAATACGCCGGTGAAGTCTTCAAGACCTGGAAAGAAACCCCGGTATCCGAGCGCGCACGTGTCATGATGCGCTACCAGGCTCTGTTGAAAGAGCACCACGACGAAATTGCCGAAATCCTGTCGCAAGAGACCGGTAAAACCTTTGAAGACGCCAAGGGCGATGTTTGGCGCGGTATCGAAGTGGTTGAGCACGCCGGCAACGTGGCCTCCCTGATGATGGGTGAGACCGTTGAAAACGTAGCCCGGGAAGTGGACACCCACTCCTGGATCCAGCCACTGGGCGTCTGTGCCGGTATTACCCCGTTTAACTTCCCGGCCATGATTCCCCTGTGGATGTTCCCGATGGCAATCGCCTGCGGTAACACCTTCATTCTGAAGCCGTCCGAGCAGGACCCGCTGACCCCGATGCGTCTGGCTGAGCTGTTTGAACAGGCTGGTGCACCCAAGGGTGTTCTGCAGGTTGTTCACGGTGGCAAAGAGCAGGTAGACGTACTGCTGACCGATCCGGCTATCCGTGCCGTGTCCTTCGTTGGCTCCGTGCCTGTTGGCCGTTACATCTATGAAACCGGTACCCGCAACATGAAGCGTGTACAGAGCTTCGCCGGTGCCAAGAACCACATGGTTATCATGCCGGATGCCGACAAGCAGCAGGTTATCAACGCTCTGGTCGGTGCCTCCGTTGGTGCCGCCGGTCAGCGCTGCATGGCGATCTCGGTTGCCGTGTTCGTGGGCGAAGCCCAGCAGTGGATTCCGGAGCTGAAAGAAGCCATGGCCAAGGTGCGTCCGGGTGCCTGGAACGATTCCGGCGCCAGCTATGGCCCGATCATCAGCGCCAAAGCCAAGGACCGTGTTGAGTCCCTGATTGCCACCGGTGAAGCCCAGGGCGCTAACCTG
This sequence comes from Marinobacter sediminum, assembly GCF_016820575.1. Lineage (GTDB taxonomy): Bacteria > Pseudomonadota > Gammaproteobacteria > Pseudomonadales > Oleiphilaceae > Marinobacter > Marinobacter sediminum. Next base: position 307,802 of record NZ_JAEMQH010000003.1, read on the forward strand.
CTGCTGGACGGCCGCGGTTGCACCGTGGATGGCCTGCCAGACGGCAACTGGGTGGGACCAACCCTGTTCTCAGGTGTGACCACCGAGATGGACATCTACAACGAAGAAATCTTCGGCCCGGTTCTGTCTTGCATGGAAACCGACAGCCTGGGTGAGGCCATCGAGCTGATCAACAACAGCCCGTACGGTAACGGTACGTCCATCTTCACCTCTTCCGGTGGTTGTGCCCGTCGCTTCCAGCACGAGATTGATGTGGGCCAGGTGGGTGTGAACATCCCCATCCCGGTGCCCCTGCCGTTCTTCTCCTTCACCGGTTGGAAGGGCTCCTTCTACGGTGACCAGCACGCCTATGGTAAGCAGGCTGTGCGCTTCTACACCGAGACCAAAACCGTCACTTCACGCTGGTTCTCCAGCGAGGCCAGCACTGAAGCGAATTTCTCTATCCAGTTGCGTTGAGTGTGTTGAAGGTGGGGTAACTTGGGCCGGAACCTGTTTCCGGCCCCCTTTTTTCCCATCATGACCAGCCTACTTAGATCTGGAGTGATTCGATGGACTTTAACCTGACAGAAGACCAGCTCGCGTTCCGGGAAGCGGCACGTGCGTTCGCGGAGAAATCCATGGCGCCGCACGCGGCCAAGTGGGACGACGAGCATATTTTCCCCGTGGATGTGATGAAGGAAGCTGGTGAAATGGGCTTTATGGGCCTGTACACACCGGAAGCCCTGGGTGGCATGGGGCTGTCTCGGCTTGATACCTCGGTGATTGTCGAGGAATTGGCCGCAGCCTGCCCCTCCACCGCGGCCTTCATCACGATTCACAACATGGCGACCTGGATGGTGGCCAGTTTTGCTTCTGACGACCTGAAACAGGAAGTGGTGCCCAAACTCGCCAGTGGCGAGTGGCTGGCGTCCTACTGCCTGACCGAACCCGGAGCTGGGTCCGATGCGGCCAGCCTGCGCACCAAGGCGGTTCGCGACGGTGACGATTATCTGATCACCGGCAGCAAGGTGTTTATTTCCGGTGCCGGCAGTACCGACATCCTGGTGTTGATGGCCCGAACGGGAGCGCCGGACAGCGGCTCCAAAGGCATTTCCACCTTTGTGATCCCGGCCGACGCCGGCGGCATCACCTACGGCAAGAATGAAGAGAAGATGGGCTGGCGCAGTCAGCCGACTCGTATGGTCAGCCTGGAAAACGTGCGTATCCCGGCCTCCAATCGCGTGGGCGAGGAAGGCGAAGGCTTTGCCATTGCCATGAAAGGCCTCGACGGTGGCCGCCTGAACATCGCCACCTGTTCCCTCGGTGGCGCCCAGGCGGCACTGCTGCGGGCCCGCAACTACATGCACGAGCGTGAGCAGTTCGGTAAACCGCTGGCGGCCTTCCAGGCTCTGCAGTTTAAGCTCGCCGACATGGCAACCAACCTGGTAGCGGCCCGCCAGATGGTGCGGTTAGGTGCGTTCAAGCTTGATAGCGGCGACACCGAAGCCACGCTGCACTGTGCCATGGCCAAGCGATTCGCCACCGATGCCTGTTTCGAGATAGTCAACGAAGCCCTGCAGTTGCACGGCGGCTATGGCTACATCCGCGAGTACCCCATTGAGCGTTATCTGCGGGATTTGCGGGTGCACCAGATTCTCGAGGGCACCAATGAAATCATGCGTCTGATTGTCGCCCGTCGCCTGCTCGAAGACGGCGTGGCCGAAGCGATCCAATGAAGCGCAGCCAAAAGAACCAAGAACACCGCAAGGAAAGGGGAGACAGACAATGAGCGATCTGATTCAGCTCGAAAAACGCGGACACATTGCGGTACTAACCATCAATAATCCGCCGGCCAACACCTGGACGGCGGAGTCCCTGCCGGCCCTCAAGGAAACCATCCGTGAGCTGAACGCCGACCGGAACATTTTCGCACTCGTGGTGACCGGCCAGGGCGAAAAATTCTTCTCGGCCGGTGCCGACCTGAAAACCTTCGCCGACGGCGACAAGGCCCGCGCTAACCAGATGGCCCAGCTCTTTGGTGAGGCTTTTGCCGAGCTCAGCAAGTTCCGTGGCGTGTCTATCGCGGCGGTGAACGGGTACGCCATGGGCGGCGGTCTGGAATGTGCCATGGCCTGTGATATCCGCATTGCCGAGGAACACGCCCAGATGGCCCTGCCGGAAGCCGGCGTTGGCTTGCTGCCGTGTGCCGGTGGCACCCAGAACCTGCCCTGGCTGGTGGGTGAAGGCTGGGCCAAGCGCATGATTCTGTGCGGCGAGCGGGTCAAAGCCGACAAGGCCCTGCAGATTGGCCTGGTGGAAGAAGTGGTTCCCTCCGGCACCAGTCTGGATAAGGCACTGGAACTGGCGGAAATGGCCTGCAAGCAAAGCCCGTCCTCCACAGCCCGTTGCAAGACCCTGGTGATGAGCGCCCGTGATGGCCGCAGCCACGACGACGGCTGGCGCATGGAGCGTGAACTGTTCGTGGAGCTGTTCTCCACGGAAGACCAGAAAGAAGGCGTGAATGCCTTCCTGGAAAAGCGCACACCGGACTGGAAAAACCGCTAACAAATTGCTGGAGAGCCGCTGCCGGGCAGCGGCTGAAGGAAACGCTATGAGTGACCAACCCATTATTTTTGAAGAGTGGACCACCGGTGATGACGCACTAATCGCCGTGGCTCGCCTGAATACCCCGAAAGCGCTCAATTCGCTCTCGCTGGAAATGATCCGCCTGCTCACGCCACAGCTCAAGCGCTGGGCGGAAGATCCGCGCATTGGCGCGGTCTGGCTGGAATCGGAAGGCGACAAGGCATTCTGTGCCGGTGGCGACATCGTGGCCCTGTATCGCAGCATGACCGAGCCTCAGGGCGCCAGCGAAGGCGAAGCCTTCTTCACCGAAGAGTACGAACTGAATTACCTGCTCCACACCTTCCCCAAGCCGATTGTGTGCTGGGGCCATGGCATCGTCATGGGCGGCGGCATGGGCATCCTGGAAGGCGCCTCGCACCGTGTGGTGACTGAAAAGTCCAAGCTCGCCATGCCGGAAATCACCATTGGCCTGTACCCCGATGTTGCCGCTGGCTGGTTCCTGAACCGCACGCCTGGCCGAACCGGGATGTTCCTGGGCCTGACCGGCGCGCGCATGAACGGCGCCGACGCTGTCTTTACCGGCCTGGCCGATCGCTTTATCAAGCACGAGCTGAAAGCCGATGTCGTTGCTGAGCTTTGCAAAAAGACCTGGCAGGGCGAAGATCCCCACGCCGTGGTTGGCAGTGTTCTGCGCCAGTTTGAGCAGCAAAGTTCCGATGCGATGCCGGAATCGCCGATTCGCAGTCAATTTGACGAGATCAACCGGGTAACCGATGCCGATTCCCTGGAGGCGGTGGTCAGTCAGCTCAGCGAGCTGTCCAGCGGTGACAGCTGGTTGGCCAAGGCGACCAAGTCCCTGGCGTCCGCGTCGCCCACGTCCCTGGCTCTGGTGTGGGGCCACCTGAACGGCTGCAAGCACAACAGCCTGAAGGAAGTTCTTGATAAGGAACTGGTGCTGTCGAAGAAGTGCCTGAGCAAAGGCGAATTCGCCGAAGGCATCCGGGCACTGTTGATCGATAAGGATCAGCAACCACGGTGGCGCTACGCGTCGCTGGCGGAGATGGACAGCGCCTGGATGGACGACTTTTTTAACGCATAGCCAAATGGCCACCGGCAGCGGTGGCCCACATAACCGACTAGAACAATAAGGAGAAGGGATATGGCAACGATTACCTTTATCGGCCTCGGTAACATGGGTGGCCCCATGGCCGGCAACCTGGTGAAAGCCGGGCACGACGTCACTGTGTTCGATTTGTCCAAAGAAGCGGTTCAAACACTGGTCTCAGAAGGCGCCAAGACCGCCGACACCGCCCACGAAGCGGCTAAAGGTGCGGAATGTGTGATCACCATGCTGCCCGCGGGTCAGCACGTGGAAGCAGTGTATCTGGGCGATGACGGTCTATTAGCGAAGCTGCCTGAAGGCACCCTGGTGATCGATTCCTCCACCATTGCACCGGAAACGGCGCGCGGCGTGGCGGAAGCAGCCAAGGCCCGCAACATTCCGTTCCTGGATGCGCCGGTCTCCGGCGGTGTTGGCGGTGCTAAAGCTGGTACCCTGACCTTCATCTGTGGCGGTGCCGAGGATACCTTCGCCAAGGCCAAGCCGATTCTTGATGCCATGGGCAAGAACATCTTCCACGCCGGCGAGCACGGTTCTGGTCAGGTCGCTAAAATCTGCAACAACATGCTGCTGGCGATCCTGATGGCCGGTACCAGTGAAGCACTGGCGCTGGGTGTGAAGAACGGCCTGGATCCAGCCGTGCTGTCGGAAATCATGAAGCAGAGCTCCGGCGGTAACTGGGCACTGAACGTGTACAACCCCTGGCCGGGTGTGATGGAAAACGCGCCTGCCTCGCGCAATTACGAGGGCGGCTTCCTGGTCAATCTGATGACCAAGGACCTGGGTTTGGCGTTCGACAATGCAGTGAAGAATCAGGCGTCCATCCCCATGGGCTCACTGGCTCGCAACCTGTTCTCACTCCACGCCGGGCAGGGCAACGGCACGCTGGACTTCTCCAGCATCCAGCGTCTGTACAAGCCCGAGTAAAACCGCTGGCAAAGCGGCTCCATGGGCACGGAAGATTGTGCCCATGGTTTTCTTTCCTGCCCCAAATAAGAAAGGCCTGTGATCACGGCCCTGAATCAGCCAGTCACCTTATTCTTCGCTGCACTCGGATAATCGGCTGCCAGACGCCTTCGATTCGACAATGATTGCATGGCTTGGGCTGCTGCCAGTGTTTGCGCCGGTGTGTGTCTGCGCAGGTGACCAGATGACATCGCCCGCCTTAAAACTTCGATTGATGACCTTGCCGTCGGGCAAATGGATCACTCGATCGAACGGTGTGAGGGCGTAGAGCACAAAAGCCGGGTGCTGGTGCTCGTGAGTGATGTCTCCCGGCTGGTCGCGGTACTCAAGCACTCGCACACAGCTGTTTTCCAGCAGGACTGTGTACTTATCGCCATCCGTGGTGACGGGATCTGCGGCGAAAGCGGGCATGGAACCTATAAGAAGCGCGAGGGTAAACCGGTGGGTGTGCATGGGGACCTCCTGATCCGGGCAGATGCCCGACTGTCGCCTCTCTCAAGTCTAGGTGGTTAGCCTCGTTCCAGCGAAGGTTCTACGCAAGATAACGAGAGCGCCGGAATTCCGCCTGACTATGAGGTGTGGGCACGCGAGCTGCTGTCAGGCCATAAGATCGGAGCTGACCTCGTTGTCGCAACGGCCGGTAAGCTCAAACGTGCGGACGTTGTTGAGTGTGATGGAGACAATGTTGTTGAGTGCATCCTCCGTGAAGAACGCCTGATGTGCGGTGATCAGCACATTGGGAAAGGTCAGAAGGCGCATGAACACATCGTCCTGAATGACCTGGTTAGACAGGTCCTCAAAGAACAGGTCCGCTTCCTCTTCGTAAACATCCAACCCCAAGTGCCCGATTTTTCGGGTTTTTAATCCGTCGAGAACCGCCCGGCTGTCCACAATGGCACCCCGGCTGGTGTTGATCAGCATCACGCCGGGTTTCATGCGCGCAATGGAGGCGTGGTTGATCAGGTGATGGGTGTCCGGCGTGAGGGGGCAATTCAGCGAGACTACATCCGCCTGCTCGAACAGCGCATCCAGACTCACGTAATGCAGGCCCAGTGCTTTGCAGCGGTCATTCTCTATCGGGTCGTGGGCGATCACCCGCATGCCGAAACCGATCAGGATCTGCGCCAGCACTCGGCCGATCCTGCCGGTACCGATGATGCCGGCGGTGCGGCCATACAGGTCAAAACCCATAAGGCCGTTCAGGGTGAAGTTGCCTTCCCGGACCCGATTGTAGGCCCGATGGATCCTGCGGTTGAGAGAGAGCATCAGCGCCACGGTGTGTTCCGCCACCGCATGGGGAGAATAAGCCGGAACCCGCACAACCGTCAGTCCGAGTCGCTGCGCCTCCGGCAGATCCACGTGGTTGAAGCCGGCGCTGCGCAGAGCAATCAACTGGGTGCCGTTGGCCGCCAACTGATTCAGCACCGGCGCCGAGAGATCATCGTTCACAAACACGCAGACCGCCGGGTAGCCGGCGGCCAGAGCCGCCGTCTGACTGTCCAGGTGTGGCTCCAGGAAATCCAGCTCGTGTTGGCCCGACTGGTTATGGCGCACGAAGAAGTCCCGTTCGTAGGACTTGGTGTTGAAGATGGCCATTTTCATGGAGGCCTCCGGAAAATCGGGTTTCGGGGCAGGTGATGGCTGGAAAATTCCAGCGCCGACTATTCGTCCAAAATCATCTGAAACCCGCCGTAGATCAACCGGCCACCATCGAACGGCATCGGGTTATCCCGCATGCGCGGGTCATTCATGATCTTGGTCATTCCGGCATTCCGGGCTTCCCGTGAGGGCCACAGCACCCATGAAAACACCACCGTCTCATCCTCACCGCACTGCACGGCTTGTGGAAAAGAAGTCTTTTCGCCCGTGGGTACATCGTCGCCCCAGCACTCAACCAAACGAAGGGCTCCATGCTCTTTAAAAACGCGGGCAGCTTCGCTGGCGTGGCGGATGTAAGCGTCTTTGTTATTGGTTGGTACGGCCGCGACAAATCCTTCTACGTAGTCCATGGTTGGCTCTCCTTGGCGTGAACACGCGGAAGGCAATGGCACCGCAGGGACTTCTACCTTGCGTGATTGGTTGGTGAGGTGAGGTCCAATCGCTGGGTTCACCAAAGTGCCGGGTCGTCGAACGCTTCAACGCAGCCAGCGCGTCCTGGCAGGCGGTTCATTGCAGCGCCCGCCAGAGACAGGCCCAGCCAGCCCTCCGGATACGACAATTCAAACGGCGCTCTCGCTACCTGCTGGGAGACAGGTTTGAACCCCACCTTTGAATAATAGTTCGGATCGCCGTAGGTGAAGATTAGTTCCACGCCTTGCTGGCCCATTTGCTCGATGCCAAACCGAATGAGCTGTTGGCCGATGCCCTGGCTCTGGTGTTTCGTAGACACGGCGACGGGTGACAGCAGGCACGCGTTAATGGGTGAATCGAACGTTAAGGGCGTGAAGAATATACAGCCAATGATGTTGCCTCGTTCGGTGGCAACAAAACCGAAGACCTTCTCGGCTTCGGTGTCGTCCATCAGTCGCCGCGCCAGACGTCCCACCTGTTCCCCTTCTGCTGCGCCATCTGAGGCGGAGAAGGTTTGGGTAAACAGGGTCTGGATCTCTTCCTTATCGCACTCGATGTGGGGGGAAAACTTCATATCCTGTTATTTCCGTTAGCGAATCCGGGTTTCATGATTTTTTCGCATTCACGTGGACAGGGATTCAGCCAGGCTACGCAGCAACTTCCCGCCATCCCCGCGCCACGCGCTGCCATGCATGCACGCCAGCGTGGTCGGATCGGTCGCCGCCAGGCGTTCAAGCATCGCGTCAGCATTCCTGGTGTGGGAGAAGTAATCCATCTTGTGCCGGAAGGCTTCGCTGGGCCCCAGAATGTCGGCTTCGGTGATGGGCGGGAGCTTGCTGCCTCCCTGCGTAAACAAATCCCCGCAGAGTAGGGTGCGCGTGGTTTCCTCGGTCAGAAAGCCGCACTCCCAGGCATGGGGCAGGTGAGGGGCATCGAACCAGCGAACCGCATGCGTGCCCAGGGAGATCAGCTCTCCATCGGCGAGGGCGCGCGGGCTGCGATCGGCCAGGTCTTCGATGGACACCATCGCCGCGACGCGCCCGCACAAAGGGACTGAGTGCGGTGCCACCGCAAGCCACTCGTTCAGCGACCCGCATTCATCTGCTTCCACATGGGAAAAGCCGATGTACCGGAGCTTCTCAACCGGCAGGATGCTGGCTACTGCTTCCCGAACAAGCGGAAACAACTTTCTTGGCCCGGTGTGGAACAGCAAGGGTTCCTCATCCAGGATCAGGTACTGATTGAACGAGAAGCCGCTGCCGGGAATCGACACCGGTGTGTTGATTCGATAAATGCCATCGGAAATCTCGTGAACATTGGTGCCCGATTCACGGTTGGTAACACCCATAAGCCCTCCTGGCCATGCCGTCGACGTACGATCCCCTGTTCCATGAGCATAGATTCAAAACCTGAGCGTAGCCATGGTTAGGCTTTTGACCTGCTGGCAACCCCCGAGTTCTAACGGACGTAAAAGCGGAAGTAGAAAACCTGTCGGCCGAAGCCTCGGTCAAAGCCGATGTCGGCTCATCAGAATCTCATAGATTTCATACACCGCTGCCACTTCCATTTCCGGGCCACTGAAACTCTCAAGGTCGTTCTGCTCCAGCTTCTCTCGTAATTCGGGCGCCAAATTCCTTTGAATCCAGCCTCCCAGTAATCGTAAAAACTTTCTTTCATCCGGCCCGCCGGTCGAGGGCCAGTAGAGGTAGGGCACCAGCTTGGGGTTCCTGATGTAGAACAGAGTGAAAGATGCCCGATCACTGTCCGCATCACCCTGAACACCAAAATGGAACTCGTAGCCGTCCTTGTCCACAAAGGCGGCAGAGATTGAGCCGCCATCTGACGAGACGGACGCTGAGCCGAGGGTGATTGGCTGCTCCAGATCGGGCAGGGCGGTAATGTAGTACTGGAAGACGATGCCCGAGAGTAAGATTACGATAAGGGTCGCAAGTGCTATGGATTTGATGGCGGAGTCCTTATTCAAAAGTATGACAGAGTGGCGGTACTAATCGGGTGTTCAGCGATCACGAATAGCCCATCAAACTAACACAGTTGAGGCCCTGCCAACCGCTCCTTTCGACTTCGAATAGCTTCCGTTAGAAAGTCCATCAAGGCAGGAATCCTCGCGGCGCCCTGAGAAGGCTCCTCGCTGGGCAGGTGTGGGGGGAAGTGCAGAACGAACTGGAATGACTGGTTAGGCATTTCTCAGTCTCCCGCCCCGCACGGAGCTTCCGGCAGTTTGCCTGCCAGAGTTCGCTGCCAGGCAGTGGCAACCTCTTGGGAACTGAATGCTCTATGTAAGTGCCCACTAGAAATTGACACCCATATTGTCGCCCTCAAGAACTCCCGATCACCGACAAGAAGACGGCTCATGCTGCCGATGTTTGATTCAGTGAACCTCTCAAAACTCGTGGCTCCAACTTCCGTCAGTTTTACGTGGACCGGCCACCCATTTTCGGTCTGTGCTCCTGTTGCCGACTGCTGCACGTAGGCCGAACAAAGGTGAAAGTCTGGCCCAGCTTCTGCCACCACAACGCTGGGGGTAACCAGCAACATAATAGCGATCCATTTCATCGTGACGATTGCCTAACGCCAGCCATAAGCGGTGCCCAGACAAGGGCGTCCGGTGGAGGGCCATCGGCCTGGAACAACCTTAATGGCCTTGTTAATTGCCAATGGTCGCCCCCGCATCCAGAACCCAGCAGCGAGCATTGTGCGTGTATCCCAGTTGACCATAGTAGGAACTGGCAGCTGGAGCTGCGAGTAGTATCACCTTGCAATGGGGACCAAGCTGTAACTGAGTCAGGGACTGCAACCGCTTACCTATGCCTGATCTCTGGTAACCCTGATGTACTGCAAGATCGGATAAATAGCAGGCATAGTGAAAGTCGGTGACGCTGCGGGCAATACCAACAAGCAGCGAACCATCCCAGGCGCTAATGATGAGGTTGGAATTTGCTACCATTCCCTCCATACACGACCGATCCTGTATCGGTCTGCGCTCTCCAAGCGTCGAGTTTTCAAGCAGGCCAATGAACTGGTCGGTTGTGATGGGAGGGTTCACTTTGAATTCGATGGTCATACCTTTCCTTGGCAATTAACAGCGTATTCAACGAACGCAGCCGTATAGCACCCGTTCGTATAAATTCAATTTCAGTGGCTCTCCTTGAAGCGATATCGACCTTTGAATCAATACCCTGCAAGTCCCTGAGCAACCAAGGTTTGGAATTATGCGCCCACCCCAGGCTGAAGTTTCGAGTGAGCAGAGGCGTATAACTCCGCGAGTTAGTAATTTAGTTTCAACCCTATCAAATGCTTAGCGCCGTTACCCGCCTTTTCCGCGGACTTTTGCGAACCGGTTCGTATAACTCCGGTCTGCAATGCTTGCGAGTGCCCAACTTCAGCGTTCGCGCGTTGATTAAGGGGTGCCGTGCTGGTAATTTTCAGCCCAGTTTCACCGGGTAGGGTAGGCAAGGATTTGGTGTTGCGTGATGCCCGGTACACACATCATTAGTGCTTCAAAGGATTGAAGGCATGCCTCAGGCCAATGGATTGCAGTTCACCGCCCGTGTTGGTGAGTTCCCCTCAGACGTTTTTTCTGTGGTTGGCTTCGCGCTGACCGAAGCCCTTTCCGAGTTGTTTCATGGCCGCCTGCAACTGGCCAGTATCGATCCGTCGATTGGTGCTGAAGCCGTGCTCGAACAGCCTGTTGAACTGATGATCTGGCAGGATGGCGAACCGCTGCGTCGCTTCACCGGTGTGGTCAGTGAGTTTGTCCGCGGCGACTCCGGCCACCGCCGGACTCGCTATGAACTGGTCATCCAGCCGCCGGTGTGGCGGTTGGGGTTGATGCATAACAGCCGGATGTTCCAGAAACAGCGGCCCGATGCCATTGTGCGCACGCTGCTGGAAGAGCGGGGCATTGTGGACTCGGTGTTCGAGCTGAAGCGGGCGCCGATGGAGCGGGAGTATTGCGTTCAGCACCGGGAGAGCGATCTGGCGTTTCTGGAACGGCTGGCGGCGGAGGAAGGCTGGCATTACCGCTATCAGCATGGCGCGGTCGACGGCAGTGCATCGGCCGGGCTGATTTTTTCCGACCATCACGGCGATGCACCGGTTCTGGCGCCGGTCGGATATAACGCCTCTGCGGGTGGCAGTCACCGGCAGATGTCGGTGTTCAAGTTCCGCTACCAGGAGCGGGTTCGGGCTGCTTCCGTTGCGTTGAAAGACTACACCTTTAAGAATCCCGCCTATGCCCTGATGCACGAGCAGGGCGCCAGCACGCCTAATCATCGCGACGACTACCAGCACTTCGACTACCCGGGCCGATTCAAGGCCGACGCCAGTGGCCAGCCGTTCACTCAGGCGAGACTGGATGCCCTTCGAAACGACGCCAGCACCGCCCAGGGCGAAAGCAATCGCCCGGACTTCGCACCGGGGGCTAGGGTAGAGCTCACCGACCACGATAAACCGAACCTGAATCGGGACTGGCTACTCACGGCCGTTATCCATCAGGGCCGGCAACCCCAGGCAGTAGAAGAGGAGGGCGGATCGGAACCGACCACTTACCACAACTGTTTCAGCGCCATGCCCGCGAACCTCACCTGGCGGCCGCAGTGTGTTCATCGCCCCATCATGGACGGCCCGCAGATCGCCATGGTCACCGGCCCCGAAGGTGAAGAGATTCACTGCGACGAACACGGTCGGGTGAAAGTGCGCTTCCCGTGGGATCGCTACAGCCAGAACGATGAACACAGCAGTGCCTGGCTGCGGGTCAGCCAGGGCTGGGCCGGCGGCCAGTATGGCTTTATGGCCTTACCCCGCATCGGCCATGAAGTGATTGTGTCCTTTCTGGATGGCGATCCGGACCAGCCGATCATCACCGGGCGCACCTACCACGCGACCAACCAACCACCGTATGCATTACCTGAGCATAAAACCCGCACCACCCTGAAAACCCAGACTCACAAGGGCGAGGGCAGCAACGAGCTGCGCTTTGAAGACGAGGCTGGTCAGGAACAGATCTACGTGCACGCCCAGAAAGACCTGGACCTGCTCACCGAACACAACCGCACCGAAGTGATCCAGAACGACAGTTGCCTCACCGTGGCCAATAACCGCTTCGAGCGGGTGGGCGGAGACAGCCATCATACAGTGGAAGGTGAGGGCAGGGAGCGTATCGGTGGTGATTACAGCCACATCGTTGGCGGCAGTTACCACGGCTATCAGGGCCGGGCTCAGCTCATTGAGGCGGGCCGCGAAATTCATCACAAGTCGGGCGTGAAGATTGTTATTGAGGTTGGGGCAGAGGTCACCCTGCAGGCCGGTGGCAGTTTTGTGAAGGTGGACCCAAGTGGCGTAACAGTCTCCGGCCCCCTGGTGCGGATGAACTCAGGCGGGGCACCCGGGAAAGGGGCGGCCGCCGCCGCGCAGGCACCCGAAGGTCCGCAAACGGTGCTGACGTGACCCGACAGTAACGTCCAGTTGATGCGAAGGGTTGTCAGGAAGCGTAAAGTGTATCTTTTCAACCGCTTTAACACAGGGACTTGTCGCGCATCGTGGACGACCATAACACTGACACCAACCCGGCGGATGCCGGGCCTCGCCCGTTAATCTCATCTGAGCTATCCACGCCTATCTACGGTCTGTTTACGCTGGGCATTCTCTATACCCTGTATGTGGCACACCAGATTGTGCTGCCCATCGTTCTCGCAATTCTGACCAGCCTGCTGCTGTCGCCGGTGGTCAAGAAACTCTACGTGGCCTTCAAGGTGCCCCGGATGGTCAGTGCATTACTGCTGGTGGTGATGGTACTGGGTGGCATCGCGGGAGTGACCTATGCGGTGGCAACACCAGTGCTGAAGTGGGCGGAAGAAGCGCCGCAGGGCATTTCCCGGTTGCTGGTTGGGCAGAGCGAAATCAAACGCCAGATCAGCAAGGTGACGGAATCGGCGGAGAAGGTTGAGAAGTCCATGTCGGAGTTGTCCGACAGCAGCCAGGCTAAGCCAACCACGGTCGTGCTGCAGACCGAATCCTGGCGCAGCCAGTTGATGAGCAAGGCCCGGGACGGCGTGGCAGGCCTTCTGCTGGCGCTGGCACTGACCTACTTTCTGCTGGTCGGAGGCGATCGGATTATCAAGAATTTTGTGCGTCAGCTGCCGAGGGTGCAACAAAAAACGGCACTCCGCATCACTCGGGATTCCCAGCATCAGATCGCTCAGTACCTGGGGGTTCTGGCGCTGAGTAACACCGCCGTCGGCGTGGCAACCGGGCTGATGTGCTGGGCTATTGGCTTGCCCGATCCGGCCGTGTGGGGCCTGATTGCCGGGCTGGCCCGTTTTATTCCCTACCTGGGGGTGATTCTCACCATTTCGCTGTTGGCGGTGGTGTCGGCCGTTAGCCTGGATGTGGTCTGGATGATGGCGTTTGCGCCCCTGGGTTACCTGGTGCTGACCACGCTGGTGGGTTTCTTCATCGAGCCCTGGGTGCATGGGTTTCGCATGGCCATCAACCCGGTTGTGATCTTTGTGTCGATCTTCTTCTGGGGCTGGTTGTGGGGGCCGGTTGGCGTGCTGCTGGCGGTGCCCCTGATGACGGTGATTCAGGTGGTGCTGAAGCAGATCCCCAAACTCCGGCCGGTGTACAAGGTAATCGCGCGCTAGCCGAATAATGGATACCCGCAACACTCACTGACACTCCCTGGGATCTGACCTATGCTGATCTGAATAGCAACAATCAGTCAGTAGGGAGGATCCTAAGCGCATGATTCCGTCTACGATGAAGGCCATGGTGCTTACCGGACACGGCGGCGTCGACAAGCTTGAATATCAGGAGGTGGCTACGCCAAAACCTGCACCCGGCGAGGTGCTGGTTCAGGTGACTGCCACGGCCAAGAACAACACTGACCGGAAAGCCCGGGAAGGGTTGTACCCCACCAAGAAAGGGGAGATGACGTCCTTCCAGATGGGGGGCAAGCCCACCTTGTTGTTTCCCCGCATCCAGGGCGCAGACATCGCCGGCCGGGTGGTTGCCGTCGGTGAGGGTGTGGATGACAGCCGCATCGGCGAGCGCGGCCTGCTGGACTTCAACATCTACGCCAATGACCGTCGGGACATCAACCTCACCCCGGATTACTTCGGTCACGGTGCCGATGGTGGTTTTGCCGAGTACGTGGCGTTGCCTTCGGACCAGTTTCACCATATTCCTAATCCCGAATTGACCGACGCCGAACTGGCCTCCATGGGCATGTGTTCCTATCAGACCGCCTATCATATGGTCACCTCCGCTAATATACAGGCCGGCGAACGGGTGCTGGTGACTGGCGCCAGTGGTGGTGTGGGTACGGCGCTGATTCAGTTGTGCCGGACCATCGGCGCCATTCCCTACGCCCTGAGCAAGCCCGACAAGGCCGACGCCCTGATGAAGCTGGGCGCTGAGGCGGTGCTGGACCGCTCTGATATGAGCAGTTTTGTTGACCGGGTAAAGGCCGTCACCGATGGCAAGCCTATTGATGCGGTGATGGATCTGGTGGGCGGTGAAATGACCGATGTGTTCATCGATGCCATGATCTTCGACATGAACGCCCGTACTTCCTACCCGCGCCTGAGCATTGCCGGCGCCAGCGGCGGCAACATCAGCGAAATTCTGTGGACCCGGATTTACCTGTACCAGGTGCAGATTTTCGGTGTGTCCCACGGCACCCGCGACGAGGCCGATCAGCTGATGGCGTGGATTCAAAGCGGTCAGCTCAAGCCGGTGCTGCATGGGGCTTTCCGGCTGTCGAACCTGCGCCATGCGGAAAACTACTTTGTGAACCGGGGCAGCAATTACCTCGGCAAGATCGTGATCGTGCCCGATTCGCAGTGGGATGAGCACGGCCAACCCTGGTCACTGGAGACGCTCTGATGAAACCGGAACTAACGATTCAGCTGATGGATACCCACGCCGGTGGCGACGTAAGCCGGATTGTGACCGGTGGCATCGATCCGCTGCCGGGCGATACCGTGCGGGCCCAGATGGAGTATCTGCGGGATGACGCCGATGGCCTGCGCCGGCTGCTGCTGGAAGAGCCTCACGGCATTCCGGAGATGTCGGTGGACCTGCTGGTGCCACCGACTGATCCCCGGGCCGCGGCCGGCTACATCATCATGGAAGTGATGGGGTACCCGATCTATTCCGGTTCCAACACAATCTGCACCGCCACGGCGGTTCTGGAAGCCGGCATTGTGCCGAAAAAGGAAGGGCGCCAGCAGTTCCTGCTGGAGTCGCCGGCGGGCCTGGTGCAGATTGATGCCACGGTTCGCGATGGCGTGGTGGAATCAATCACCTGTGAGGGGCTGCCCAGTTACATCGACACCTATCGCGCCACCATTGAGGTGCCTTCACTGGGCACGGTGACCTACAGCGTGGCCTACAGCGGCGGTTTTTATGCGCTGGTGGACGCCCAGCAACTGGGTTTCCATCTCACTCTGGATGAGGAACGGGCGCTGGCGGAAACCGCCCACGCCATTGTTGAGGCGATTAAGGCCGAGCGCGGCTTCTCCCATTACACCTTGGGTGATGTCGGGCCCTTGCCGTTCTTGCACTTCATGGGGCCGGTGGAGCATGTGGCTGAGGGCTATTACCGGTCCCGGTCGGCGACTTATGTGCACCCGGGCGTGATTTGCCGCAGCACCACCGGTACCGGAACGTCGGCCCGGCTGGCTTTGATGAACTACGAGGGCAGTATTCAGCCCGGCGATCGGCTGGAAACGGTGTCCCTGCGTGAAACTGGCTTTATTGGTCAATTCGCGGGTGTGGAGCGAGAAGGCGAATTGGAGGTGGTGAAAAATCACATTACCGGTAAAGGTTATGTCATCGCCCACTCGGATATCGTCATTAACTGTGACGATCCGATGGTGGATTGCTCCAGCCTTCATCACATTCTCTCTGGCCGTCATTCCCATCCGATTGATCCGGAGTCCTGAGCTCCGGTGCTGAATTCGCCAGGCCCGGCGGCATGGCCGGGCCGGGCGTTTGTTACCCCTGATTTACCCTCCAATACTCGCTCATAAAATGGCTGGATTTTGGGTCGTTTTGGTCTAAAGTTTACCTTTACGTAAAGTGAACCCTGTGATAAACCTGAAACTCGTGGACTTAACGACAACAACAACAGGAGTTGAAAATGAGCCTCCCGGAATACACTGCCGTCTACAACAATTTTGATCCTGCCGCACTGGAAGCGGAGGTTCTGGACGGCCGCCTGAAAAGCGGTCTGAACGTTTGCCACGAGATTGTCGATAAGTGGGCGAAAGATCCCCAGAAGGTGGCGCTTTACTACGAGAAAGAAGGTGGTGGCGACGGCGTTTTGACTTTTGCCGAGCTGAAAGAAGCCTCTGCCCGTTTCGCCAACTATCTGAAGGCCCAGGGTATCGGTAAGGGTGACCGGGTAGCTGCGCTCCTGCCGCGTACTCCTGAGCTGCTGATTGTGATTGCCGGCACCCTGCGCGCAGGTGCCGTTTACCAGCCCCTGTTTACTGCCTTTGGCTCCGGCGCCATCGAATACCGCTTCGAGCGGGCCAGCACCAAGCTGGTGGTGACCAACCCTGAGAACTATCCGAAGCTCCTGGACGTGAAAGGTTGCCCGCCGGTGGTGGGTGTGAACGCCAAGGATATTGATGCCGATCTTCCCGATTTCGAGGAAACCCTGGCGGCTCAGTCCAGCGATTTCGAGCCGGTGATGGTGACCGGTGATGATCCGTTCCTGCAGATGTTTACCTCCGGTACCGTGGGCAAGTCCAAGGGTGTGGCGGTTCCTGCCAAGGCCCTGCTGGCCTTCTACGTGTATATGAAGTACGCCATTGATCTGCGCGACGACGACGTGTTCTGGAACGTGGCTGACCCAGGCTGGGCTTATGGCCTTTATTACGCCGTAGTAGGCCCGCTGCTGATGGGCCACGCGACCCATTTTAATCCGGGCGGTTTCACTCCGGAATCCACCTACGACATGATCCGCAAGTACAAGATCACCAACCTGGCAGCGGCGCCCACGGCCTACCGTCTGCTCAAGGCCAATGACCATGTGCTGCCGGAAGGCGAGAACCTGGGCCTGCGGGTGGCCAGCAGTGCCGGCGAGCCGCTGAACCCCGAAGTGGTGAACTGGATCAAGAACCGTCATTTCTGCCCGGTGAAAGATCACTACGGCCAGACCGAAACCGGTATGACCTGCTGCAACTTTCACGGCCTGGAGCACCCGGTTAAGGAAGGCTCCATGGGCTTTGCATCGCCCGGACACCGGGTGGTGGCGTTGAACGAAAAGAACGAGGAAGTAGGCGAGGGCGAGGTTGGCCAGCTGGCCGTGGATGTGGCGGCATCACCGCTGTTCCACTTCGACGGTTACACCTGGGGCGAGAAAGATCCGTTCGTGAAAGGCTACTACCTCACCGGTGACATGGTGATCAACAACGGCAACGGCTGCTACTCCTTCAGTGGCCGGGACGACGACATCATCACCACCGCCGGCTACCGGGTCGGCCCCGCCGATGTGGAGAGCACCTTGCTTGAGCACGCGGCCGTGGCTGAATCCGGTGTGGTGGGCAAGCCCGACGAGAAGCGTGGCTCCATCATCAAGGCGTACGTGGTCGTGAAGAGCGATCAGGCGCCGGCAGACGATCAGGCCCTGAAAGATGAGCTTCAGGAGCTGGTGCGTCGCCGGTTGTCTACCCACGCCTTCCCGCGTGAGATCGAGTTTGTGGACGAGCTGCCGAAGACCCCCAGCGGTAAGATCCAGCGTTTCGTACTGCGCAATCGCGCCAAGGACGAGCACGGCGCATGATCATTACCTTTGAGGAACTGCAGGCGTTTCTCGATGAACAGTTTCCGCAGGGTGCCGCCTTTGGCACCTTGCAGAAGCTTGGCGATGGCTGGGCGGAAATGAAGCTGCACGTGGATGAGGAACACCTGAGGCCCGGAGGCACTGTCTCCGGTCCTGCCATGATGGGGTTGGCGGATGTGACCCTGTACGCGGCGCTGTTGAGCAAGATCGGCCTGGTGCCGCTGGCGGTCACCACCAACCTTAATATCAATTTTCTGCGCAAACCCGCTGCCCATAAACCAATATGGGCCCGGGCGACCATGCTGAAAGTTGGTCGAACCATGGGGGTGGGCGAGGTGTTCGTCTATTCCGAAGGTGCAGAAGAGCCGGTTGCCCATTCCACCATGACGTATTCCATCCCGCCTGAACGGTAATGCCATGCAGATCCGAGACTCTATAGTATCTCTGGGTGACGGCATCCATGTGGAAGTGCGTCGCATCACTCATCCGGACCCCGGTTCGCCGCTCCAGTCCCCGCGGCCCACGCTGGTATTCCTGCACGAGTCCTTGGGTAGCATCGCCCTCTGGCGCAAGTTTCCTGAACGCCTGGCCAAGGCCACGGGCTACGACGCCGTCATTTATAACCGCCTGGGCTATGGCAGCTCCTCCGATGAGGAATTGCCACGGCCCTACGATTATCAGGAGCGGGAAGGGGCGGTGATACTGCCGCGCCTGCTGGGTGAGCTGGGCCTGGACAAGGTGGTGCTGATCGGCCACAGCGACGGCGGCTCCATAGCCCTGATTGCGGCCGGTGCGCTGGGCGAGCGTGCCCACGCCCTGATTACCATGGCGGCACACACTTACGCGGACCAGCTAACGATTGATGGCATCACCGAGATGATGGATCGCTATCAGACCACCGATCTGCGCGAGAAACTCCAGCGTTACCATGGTGCAAGGACGGACGATTTGTTCCGGGCCTGGCATACGGTGTGGCTGGATGAAGGCTTTGACGCTTCGCTGGATTTCACTGATTGGCTGGCGGGCATCCAATGTCCGTCTATGATCATTCAAGGGGAAAGCGATGAGTATGGGGTGCCTGAGCAGGTCACCGATATCGTCGAAGGCATTGGTGCGTCTGCGCAGCCTCTCTTTTTGCCAGACACGGGGCACTCTCCGCACCTCGAAAAACCAGACCAGCTTCTCGAGGCGGTCTGCGACTTTTTGCTAGGTACAAAACCTCCGAAAAGCCGAAATAGCTATTGACGTTTACGTATACGTCAATCTACTCTGTCAACTAGTTCAAATGTACAACAATAACAAAGGTAGACTGGCTCATGAGTGAACAGTACGTTCTGGAGACCCGCAACCTTGTCAAAGAGTTCAAGGGCTTTGTTGCGGTCGACGACGTGAATCTGAAGATTCAGAAAGGCCACATCCATGCCCTTATCGGTCCGAATGGCGCCGGCAAGACCACCGTCTTCAATCTTCTTACCAAGTTTCTAATCCCCACCCGCGGCCAGATCCTGTTTAACGGCAACGACATCACCGCCCTGAAATCCGCGCCCATTGCCCGCAAGGGCGTGGTGCGTTCGTTCCAGATCTCGGCGGTTTTCCCGCACATGACCGCCCTGGAGAACATCCGGGTGGCTCTGCAGAGCTTTGAAGGCAATTCCTACAGCTTCTGGAAATCCGGAGCCAGCCTGAACCGGCTGAATGCGCGTTGCATGGAATTGCTGGAAGAGGTTGGTCTGGCGGAATACGCCAACACCACGACCGTTGAGCTGGCCTACGGCCGTAAGCGGGCTCTGGAACTGGCCACCACACTGGCCATGGAGCCGGAGCTGTTGTTGCTGGACGAGCCCACCCAGGGTATGGGCGCCGAAGATGTTGACCGGGTAGTGGAGTTGGTACGCAAGGCGGCCAAGGGCCGTACCGTACTGATGGTGGAACACAACCTGAGCGTGGTCAGCAAGCTGTGTGACCGGATTACTGTGCTGGCCCAGGGCGCGGTGCTCACCGAGGGCGACTACGACACGGTTTCCGCCGACCCACGGGTTCGGGAAGTCTATATGGGGACAGATTCCAGTGGTGAGCGTGGCTCATCGTCTGAAGCCAGTGCAGCGGAGGCGGCAGAATGAGCCAGACCCAGCAGAAAGAATACGAACAGTTGCGGGTCTCCGGTCTGCACTCTTTTTACGGTGAATCCCACATCCTCCACGGCATTGATCTGGTGGTTAACCGGGGTGAGCTGGTTACGCTGCTCGGCCGAAACGGCGCGGGCCGCAGTACTACCTTGAAATCGATCATGAACATGGTGGGCCGCCGCACTGGTTCCATCATGATCAACGGGGAGGAGACGATGTCTTGCGCCCCGCACCATATTGCGCGGTTAGGTGTCGGCTACTGCCCCGAACATCGGGGCATTTTTTCGGCCCTCAGTGTCCAGGAAAACCTCACCCTGCCGCCCGTGGTGCGCAGTGGAGGTATGAGCCTGGAAGAAATCTACACCATGTTCCCCAACTTGTACGAGCGTCGCTTCAGCCAGGGCACCAAGCTGTCTGGTGGTGAGCAGCAGATGCTGGCCCTGGCCCGCATCCTGCGCACCGGCGCCAATATGCTGTTGCTGGATGAGATCACCGAGGGTCTGGCTCCGGTCATCGTTGAGAAACTCGGCCATGTCCTTACCAAGCTCAAGGAAAAGGGCCTGACGATTGTACTCGTGGAGCAGAATTTCCACTTCGCAGCGACCCTGGCTGACCGGCATTATGTCGTTGAGCACGGGCAGATAGTGGAAGAAATCAGTGCCAATGAACTGAGTGCCAAGCAGTCGGTGCTGGATGGTTATCTGGGGGTATGACCCAGGAACAGGAAAGAACGAGCGTTAAAAAGCAAAAATAAACCTGAAACAACGCAACACAGTAGCGGAGATACAACAATGACAATGATGAAAAAGCTTCTGACCTCAGCCGTTGCCTCAGCCATGATGGCCACTGGTGCCCAGGCTGCAATTTCCAACGACACCGTAAAGATCGGCTACCTGGCTGACATGTCTGGTACCTATCGTGACCTGGCCGGCCCGAATGGCCTGAAAGCCATGGAAATGGCCATCGCCGATTTTGGCGGTGAAGTGAATGGCGCCAAGATTGAAGTGGT
This sequence comes from Marinobacter sediminum, assembly GCF_016820575.1. Taxonomy (GTDB): domain Bacteria; phylum Pseudomonadota; class Gammaproteobacteria; order Pseudomonadales; family Oleiphilaceae; genus Marinobacter; species Marinobacter sediminum. Next base: position 328,471 of record NZ_JAEMQH010000003.1, read on the forward strand.
CAGCGCCGACGACCGTAACAGTGCCGATGTTGCCTCCAGCACCGTGCGTCGCTGGGTTGAGAACGAAAACGTGGATCTGGTTGCTGGCCTGGTCGCTTCCTCCGTGTCCATCGCGGTCAGTGACATTCTGGAAGAGAACGACCGCCTGGGTATCGTTTCCGGTTCTGCCGCCTCCAGCATCACCAACGAGCACTGCACCCCGAACCACATTCACTATGTGTACGACACCTACCCGCTGGCCAACGGTACCGCCAGTGCCGTGGTGAAAGAGGGTGGTAAAACCTGGTTCATCCTGACCGCCGACTATGCCTTCGGCCACGCGCTGGAAGGCGACGTTACCCGTGTGGTTGAGGCCAACGGCGGTGAAATCATCGGAACCCTGCGTCACCCGTTCCCAACGCCTGATTTCTCATCGTTCATCCTGCAGGCCCAGGCCTCAGGTGCAGACGTTGTTGCCCTGGCGAACGCCGGTGCCGACACCACCAACGCCATCAACACCGCCAGTGAGTTCGGCCTGACCCAGTCTGGCCAGACCCTTGCCGCGTTGCTGCTGTTCCTGAACGACGTGAAAGCACTGGGTGTTGAAGCCGCCCAGGGTATCCAGCTGACCACTGGCTGGTACTGGGACATGAACGACGAGACCCGTGCCTGGTCTGACCGCTTCATGGAAGAAACCGGTGCCCGCCCGACCATGATTCATGCCGGTGTTTACTCCAGCACCATGCAGTACCTGAAGGCCGTTGAAGCCACTGGCTCTGACGATGCCCAAACGGTTCGCAAGCAGATGATGAACACGCCGATCAACGACATGTTCACCAAGAACGGTGTGATTCGTGAAGACGGCCGCATGGTGCACGACATGTACCTGGCGGAAGTAAAAACTCCGGCCGAGTCCAAGAACGAGTGGGACCTGTACAAGATCCTGCGCACCATCCCGGCTGAAGAAGCTTACCGTCCGCTCTCCGAGAGCAAGTGCCCTCTGGTTAATAAGTAAGAGCGTAACCCAGGGGACCCTCCGGCGAATTGAGCCGGAGCGTCCCCGGAATCCGCAGCGGTCGCCTTGGTGCGTCCGTCTGCGCAGCTTCTGGAGTTAGCAACATGTCCATGATTTTCGGTGTCCCCCTTGCTGTGCTGTCTGGTCAGCTTCTGATCGGGGTCATTAACGGTGCGTTCTACGCACTGTTGAGTCTCGGGCTTGCCGTCATATTCGGCCTGCTCAAGATCATCAACTTTGCCCACGGGGCAATGTACATGCTCGGTGCAATGGTCACCGTCATTATGTTCGACGTAATGGGTGTCAACTACTGGGTCGCCCTGTTTATGGCACCGCTGCTGGTGGGCGCGGTCGGGGTTTTGATCGAGTACTTCCTGCTTCGCCGCATTGCCGGCCAGGACCACATCTACAGCCTGTTGCTGACCTTCGGAATTGCCCTCTTGATGCAGGGTGTACTGACCAATATCTATGGCGTGTCCGGCATGCGTTACTCTATGCCGGATCTGTTCAAGGGCGGAATCAACCTCGGGTTTATGTTCCTCCCGTACTATCGGGCCTGGGTTATCGGCATCGCCCTGGTGGTGTGCTTCGGTACCTGGTTCATGATCGAGAAAACCAAGCTCGGTGCCTACCTGCGTGCCGGTACCGAAGATGCCCAGCTGATGCAGGGCTTCGGTATCAACGTGCCGCTGCTGATAAGCCTGACTTATGGCTTTGGTGTAGCATTGGCGGCGTTCGCCGGTGTGCTGGCGGCGCCCATCTACTCGGTGACACCGGTGATGGGGTCGCACATTCTCATTACCGTGTTCGCCGTGGTGGTGATTGGCGGCATGGGGTCCATTGGTGGTGCGATTATCACCGGCATCCTGATGGGCGTTGTGGAGGGCCTCACCAAAACCTTCTACCCGCCTGCCTCGTCCGCAGTGATCTTCCTGGTCATGGTGGTAGTTCTGATGTTCCGGCCTGCGGGTCTGTTTGGTAAGGAGGCGTAATCATGAGCCAGTCATTCGATTCGACGGCGATTCATCAAGCCATCCTGGAACAGCAGAAAGCCGATGGCCGCAAGAAGATGCTGCTCAACGCTGTGCTGGTCCTGCTTTTGGTAGCAGCCCCGTTTGTGCTGTACCCGGTCTTCCTGATGAAGATCCTGTGTTTCGCGCTGTTCGCGGTGGCCTTTAACCTGCTGTTCGGCTTCACCGGCCTGCTGTCATTCGGCCATGCCGCGTTCCTGGCAACGGGTGGCTACACCACCGGTTACCTGCTCACCAACTTATCCTGGTTGAGCACGGAGCTGGGCATTATGGCGGGCACCGGCGTGGCAACCCTGCTGGGCCTTGCCTTTGCGCTGCTGTCGATTCGGCGGCAGGGGATCTATTTCGCCATGGTGACCCTGGCTTTGGCACAGTTGGTGTTCTTCTTCTTCGTCCAGTCGGAGTTCACCGGCGGTGAGGACGGCATGCACGGGATTCCCCGTGGCCACCTGCTGGGAATGATCGATCTCAGCAACAACTTCAACATGTATTACTTCGTGTTGGCGGTGTTCCTGGGGTGCTACCTGCTGGTTCAGCGTATTGTCTCCAGCCCGTACGGGCAGGTACTCAAGTCCATCAAACAGAACGAGCCCCGGGCAGTTTCGCTGGGTTACAACGTAAACCGCTACAAGGTACTGGCGTTCGTGATTTCCGCTGCGCTGGCTGGTTTGGCCGGGTCGATGAAGTCGGTGGTGTTCCAGCTGGCGTCACTGAACGATGCCCACTGGCACATGTCGGGTGAGGTCATCCTTATGACTCTGGTTGGCGGCATGGGTACCTTGCTTGGTCCCGTGGTTGGTGCCACCTTCGTGGTGAACGTTGAGTATCACCTGTCTCAGGGCGCCTTGCGCGACTGGGTGGACCCGATCCTCGGTGGTATCTTCATTCTGGTCGTACTGGCGTTCCGCAGCGGCTTCGTTGGTGAGCTCCAGAAGTTCTTCAAAAAGAATCTGGGTTAAGTCTCTCTTGAGATAGCGATAAGGCTGAGGATCTGGCCGTCCCGGTTTACGAACTGGGCGTCCAGCTCCCGGTCGCGGCACCAGTGCTCCGACAGGTCGGTGAGCAGGCGCAGCCGCGCGGTGCCATCGGCCTGCCACCCAAGCAGTTCAGCGTGTTCAAAGTAGAAACGTTTCAGGGTTAGCGGATAGAGCGCCTTGAACAGCGTTTCCTTCAGAGAAAACGCAAGCGTAAGAAATTCCCCGGGTGTATCCGTCAAAGTGGTCGCAAAGCGGTCCTGCTCGGCCGTGGTCAGAATCTGATCGGCCAGCTTCAGGGCCCTCTCATCCGGCATCACGTGTTCCATATCCAGGCCCACACTGGCGTAGTGGGGCGCGGCTCCTACAATGGCCGCCGCCTTGCCATGACTGTGGGTAATTGAGCCCACGCTACCAACCGGCCACTGCGGCGCTCGATCTTCACCTGTACCCGGCACAGCGCCAACCCCGATTGCCTTCCGAAGCGCTTCGCGGGCACACAAACGCCCGGCCAGGTATTCGGCTTTGCGCTTGGCGACTGCACGATGAAGGTTGGAGGGCATCGCAATGCCACAGTGTTCGAAGTCCTGATCCTGAAGCCCGTCTGAATTGAAGTCCACCGCGACCAGAGGGAGGTGTGGCAGTGGACGCGGCCAGGGCAGGCGGTCGTCCCGTTCGGTGCAAAAAGCAGGTAAGGTGGCTTTGAAGGACATCTAGATAAGGCTCGAGCAAATAACGCCATCAGCATAGCTGATCCAAAAAAAAGCCGCACCCGGAGGTGCGGCCTTGCTTCGTTCACGTTGCGATTACTGAGTAACGTTCGCGAAGTACTTCTCGAGACGATCTTTGTTGGTGGCCGCAGCGGCGGTCAGCTCAGCCACGGCAGCCTTGGCGCTGTCGTAGTTGGTGGCTTCACCTACCTGGATGACACCTGCCATGTTCAGCGCAGCGTGCGGGGTGCACTTGTAGACGTACACGCCTTCCTCGTCCAGGGTCACGGTGATCTCTTCATTGATACCACCCTGCCAGCCGCTGGCGCCTTCCGGTACTGCTACGGTGGCGGAATTGTGCGCCTGGCCGACCAGTACAAACTTCACTGTGTCACCCGGCTCGGCTTTTACGAAGCCTGGCTCGAAGACCATCGCGCCATCAGCGCCTGCGTTCTTCATTTCGACAACGTGCTCTGCTGCGAATACGCCGCTGGAGAAAGCAGTAATCGCCAGTGCAGCCAGTGCTTGTTTGAGCTTCAATCGCATAGTACACCTCGTTTGCAAGGTTAGTTGGTTATCTCAATCACTGGATTGTACGGGAGGATTGCGTGCGGGGATTGGAATCCGATTAAGGGGATGTGCTTATGGGAAAGGGGCAGTCCCGACCCCAGTGGATCGGGTCTGCCGCGCTGAATCTATGAGGTGTGGGGGTGCACTGAGAGCACCTTTAAATCGACCAACACCCTCTTAACCGACGAACATCTTCTTGGCCAGGGGCAGACCTTTCAGGCCACTGACGGCAATGGTCGTCAGCAGGCCACCGATCATGGCGCCTACCACGCCGCAGGTCATCACGTCCTGGCCGGTCAGGTACAGGCCCGGGATTCGGGTCTTGGGTTTGAGCCAGTCCTGCTCGAAGCGGTCCGGGGTGTGGTTCAGGCCATAGATCTCGCCTTTGCTGTAACGGCAGAAGTAATCGGTGGAGAGCGGCGTGGACAGCTCGTAGTAATCCACCTTGCCTTCCAGGTGCGGAAACTTCTCGTACAGCTTGGCCAGCAAGCGCTGGGCGTAGGCTTCTTTCTCTGCCTCGTAATCCTCACCCCGTTTGCCCCAGGTTTTGTCCGCCCACTCGGCGTACCACTCATAGGGGCCGGGAGCCACGATTTCGATGGTGGCGCGGCCAGGGTAGCGATCCGCAAAGCTTGGGTCCTTGGCGGACGGGAAGGAGATGTAGGTCAGCGGGATGTCGGCTTTGTCCGGCGCGGCCATGAACTCTTCAAGGTTCTTTTCGTAGTTGGGGCCGGGGTAGATCCAGTAGTTGGTTTTCGGCAGCCCCAGGTTCTCGGCGGTGTCCTGCAGGCCGATGTACAAGCAGTTGCTGGCCATGGAGCGTTCTACGGTCTGCAGTTTCTGCTGGTAGAAATCCTTCTCCGGGGCTGAGTCCGGCAGCAGGGTACCAAAGGTGTTGAATACGCCAGCGTTGCTGATCACCAGCGGTGCCCGCACTTCCTCGCCATCGGCCATGCGCACGCCCACGGCCTTACCTTTCTCGATCAGAATCTCTTTCACGTCGGCGTAGGTGAACACCTCCCCGCCACTTTGCTGCACCACCGGAATGATGGTCTTGGCCATCTCGGAAGCACCACCGATGGGGTAGTAACCGCCGTACAGATAATGCCGGGCAATCAGCGCGTGGATGATGAAGCTGGATTCCGCCGGTGGCAGGCCGTTGTCGCCCCATTGGCCGGCCAGTACCGCAATCAGTTCCTGATTGCTGGTCAGGCTTTCCAAAACTTCCCGGGTAGGTTTGTTCAGAAAATCCGGCGCGGCGCGGCTGACGATCTTACGCAGCGGGCCGGCGGCCAGATCCGGCAGTACCTTGCCAGCCACCAGGCCCGGCATGGCCTTGGCAACCTGGCGCAGGTACTTCAAATAGGTATCGATGGCTTTTTCTTCGCCGGGGAAGGCCTGCTTGAGTTCGGCTTTGAACGCTTTCGGGCCCGCCACAAGATCTACGTGTCGGTCACCCAGGAAAATGCGGTCGTAGCGGTCATCCAGCGGCGCCCATTTCAGTTCACCATCGGTAATGTGATCGAACAGCCGCTTGCTCAGGGTGTGGTCGGCACCCATGTCGCCAATGTAGTGCACACCCACGTCCCATTCGTAGCCATTGCGGTCGTAGCTGTGGGTGAAACCGCCGGCGGTGTAATGCTGTTCGAACACCACCACCTTCTTCCCCAGCTTGCTCATGCAGGCAGCGGTGGTCAGGCCGCCAATACCGGAGCCGATGACAATGGCGTCGTAGGGGCCGTTCAGGCGGTTGGCGCGATAACGTCGGCCGACGCGGATGGTACTGGGTTTGGGGCTGCTCATTGCTCTATTTCCTTATGTGAGGTTGATTCGGAGTCTGACAGGGAACCATCCAACAGGAGGCTGAGAACTCCTTCCGCCATGAGTGGTTCCGCCTTGGCGCCAGGCAGGTGTCCGTCAATACTGAGCTGCGCCAGACCGTGTACCAGAGACCAGGCGGCGGCCGTCATCAGTGCCACGGGCATGGGTTTCAGGTAACCGACCTGCTGGGCACGGGCAATGGTGTTTTCGAGCACTTTGAAGGCGCCGTGACCAGCTTCATCAAGTTTGGGGTGGACACCCTTCGGTAGGACTCGACCACCGAACATCAGGCGGTAAAGGTTGGGCTCATCTTGTGCGAAGCCCACATAGACCAGGCCAATATCGATCAGCGCCCGGCGGGGCACCCGTTGATCCACCGCCAACAGTCGTTCTCTGAGTTCCTCGAAGCCAGAGACGGCGAGCGCTGCAAGCAGGCTCTCCCGATCAGCAAAATGCCGGTACAAGGCTGGGGCGCTTACGCCGAGCTGCTTGGCCAAGGCTCGTAGGCTGATGGCAGTGTCGCCCTGGTCACGGATCGTATCCAGCGCAAGCTGATGGGCCTCTTGCCTTAGATCACCGTGGTGGTAGGAAGCGGTTCGTGTCATGGGTGTCCGGTGATTAAGTTAACGGTGGTAACATTGTTAACGGTGATAACATCACATCGGATCAGCCGGTGTCAATGAATTCCTGCCACGTTCAATACGGGTTGTTAGCGGTGCAGAGACCCAAGGAGATTGTGTTAGCTTAGAAAGGAACTCGTCGCTAATGAAAGGAGTGATACCCACATGCCCCTCGACCTGAACTCGCTTGCAAAGGCAGAGCTGCACATTCATCTCGAAGGCAGTCTGGAGCCGGAACTGATGTTCCGGTTGGCGCAGCGCAACCGGATCGAGCTGCCCTACGCTAACGTGGAAAGTTTGCGGGCTGCGTATGACTTCAACAATCTTCAGGACTTTCTCGATCTTTACTACCGGGGCGCCCAAGTCCTTTTGCGGGAAGAGGATTTTTATGATCTGACCCGCGCTTACCTGGACCGCTGCCGGGCTCAGAACGTGACCCATGTCGAGCCCTTCTTCGATCCCCAGACCCATACTGACAGAGGCGTTGAGATGGCGACGGTGATTGGCGGCATCACCCGTGCCCTGAAAGAAGCCAAGGCTGAGTGGGGGCTAAGTTACGGCCTGATCCTGTGTTTCCTGCGCCATCTCAGCGAAGACGCAGCGCAAGGCACCCTGGATGCGGCACTGCCGTTTCGGGAGCACTTTGTTGGCATAGGTCTCGATAGCAGCGAACAAGGGCATCCCCCGTCCAAGTTCAAGCATGTGTTTGCACGCGGTCGTGACATGGGGCTGCTACCCGTGGCCCACGCCGGTGAGGAAGGGCCGCCCAGTTATATTTGGGAAGCGCTCGACGAACTCGGTGTCGTGCGGGTGGACCATGGGGTACGGGCAACGGAAGACCCGGCACTCATCGAGCGTTTGCGCCGGGATCAGATTCCGCTGACGGTCTGCCCGTTGTCCAACATTCGCCTGAAGGTCTACGACAGCCTGAAACAGCATCCGATTCTGGATTTATTGGAAGATGGCCTGAAAGTCACGGTCAATTCCGATGATCCGGCCTATTTCGGAGGCTACATGACAGAGAACTTCGAAGCGCTGCGAGCACAGCTGGGGATGAGAGATGACCAGGCGCAGCGGTTGGCACGTAACGGCTTTGATGCAGCATTAGTACCGACGAGCTAGTCTGGGGTCTTAACCTGTTGTACCAGGGGCGGGTATTTAAGGATGTTGGTAACCGTGCCCTCCCGGGTCATGTCTGCAATGGCAGCATTGAACTGCTCCAACAGGGGCGCTGCCTTGCCCGCCTTGGATAGCCCGACTCGAAAGCCCACTGGCTCAAACGGCCCTTTTCTTATGGTGAGGCGAGCCTTGAGATCGGAGCGGCTCAACAAAGTGAAATCTGCCACCACCCGGTTAACCAGGAAGACGTCAATCCAGCCGCGCTCCAGCCGCAGGAAGTTGCTGTAGACAGTAGGCACGGCTTCGACATTGAGCCCCAGTTTGTTCGTTGCCTCGGCAAAGGCCTCGCCATAGTTGAAGCCCTTCACGATGCCGATTTTCAGTCCCTGGAGCTCCTCAAAGGACGTGCGGTCGGCTACGTGTTGGTTGTCCTTCAGGTACCAGAGCAGGTTGGCGTCGTGCAGCAGTGGCTCAGTCAGGTGCAGGAAGCGGCGTCGATCTTTGTTGGCAGTGAGTAGCATGATGCCGTCCAGTTCCCCGGTCTTGTTCATGGCGAGGCAGCGTAGCCAGGGCAAAATACTCAGGCGGACAGGGTGATCGATACGCCTGGAAATCTCGCGCATGAAATCGATGGCATAGCCACCAATGGGCTGGGCGCGCTCGTCACCGTAACTGTAGGGTGGCCAATGGCTGTTGCAGAAATGCAGGGGAGCACGGCTGTTGCTCTCGTCCGCTGGGAGAAGAGTGCTGGTGAAAAGCATAATCAGGCAAAACAGTAATTTTGACATGGCAGGTGCCATAATCCAGGCGACCCGCGGTGGCAGGCCTGATAACTCTATAATAGCCCGGTATCTGTAACCTGTTCATTGATCACGGTCAGGTTTACTTTGGGTAGGGTAATGCGGCGTCGACGCCAACAGAGTACCTGCGCCGGTGCTGGACCGGCGCAGGCGCTATCACTTCTTCAGTCCGAGCTCTTCGATGGAGATTTCCCGCATCTTGAACTTCTGGATCTTGCCCGTGACCGTCATCGGGAACTCGTCCACGAACTTGTAGTTCTTCGGGATCTTGAAGTGGGCGATCTGGCCCTTGCAGAACTCGATCAGGCCGTCCGCGTCCACGGGATCAGCTTCCGGGCGCAGTTTCACCCAGGCGATCAGTTCCTCACCGTACTTTTCATCGGGAATGCCGGTGACCTGGACTTCCTCAATGGATGGGTGGGTGTACAGGAATTCCTCGATCTCTTTCGGGTAGATGTTTTCACCGCCGCGGATAACCATGTCTTTGATCCGGCCCACGATCTGGATATAGCCGTCTTCGTCCATGGTGGCCAGATCGCCTGTGTGCATCCAGCCGGCGTTATCGATGGCTTCCTGGGTTTTCTCGTCGTTGTTCCAGTACTTCAGCATCACGCTGTAGCCCCGGGTGCACAACTCGCCAATCTCGCCCCGTGGCACCACGTTGCCGGTGCCCGGATCGACAATCTTGGTTTCCAGGTGGGGCTGAGTGCGGCCCACGGTGGTGACCTGCTTCTCGAATGGATCGAGGGAGCTGGTCTGGGTGGAGACCGGGCTGGTCTCGGTCATGCCGTAGGCAATCTGAACCTCTTTCATGTTCATCTGGCCGTTGACCTTTTTCATGACCTCGGCTGGGCAGATGGAGCCCGCCATGATGCCAGTGCGCAGGGTTGAGAGGTCGTAGGTCTCGAACTCCGGATCGGCCAGCTCGGCAATGAACATGGTGGGCACGCCGTAGAGGGCCGTGGCTTTCTCCTGGTGCACCGCCTTCAGCACAGACTTGGGTTCGAAGCCTTCATCGGCGTAAATCATGGTGGAGCCGTGGGTAATGCAGCCCAGGTTGCCCATGACCATGCCAAAGCAGTGGTACAGAGGTACTGGAATCACCAGTCGGTCTTTCTCGGTAAAGCGCTGGCTCTCGGCCACAAAGTACCCGTTGTTCAGGATGTTGTGGTGGGTGAGGGTAGCGCCCTTGGGGTTGCCGGTGGTGCCGGAGGTGAACTGGATATTGATCGGGTCGTCGAACTGCAGCTGACCCTGAGCCTTGTTCAGCTCCTCCTGGCTGACCTTGCTGGAGAGCTGCACGAACTCGTTCCAGGTCCACATGCCGTCGTGCTTTTCGGTGTCCAGATTGATTACGGCGCGTAGGTCCTGCAGGCGACGGGCCTTGGTCTCGCCAGGCTGGCAGGTTTTCAGTTCGGGCGCCAGGTCGTACAGGGTCTTGCGGTAATCGGAGGCCTTGAAGCGGTCGGCGGTGACCAGCACGCTGATGCCGGCCAGGTTCATGGCGTACTCCAGCTCATGCATGCCGTAGGCCGGGTTGATGTTCACCAGGATGGCACCGACTTTGGCAGTGGCAAACTGGGTAACCGTCCATTCGTAACGGTTGGGGGACCAGATGCCGACCCGATCGCCACGCTTTACGCCAATGGCCATGAAGGCGCGGGCGGCTTCGTTCACTTTTCCGACGAACTCTTTGTAGGTCCAGCGGATGTCCTGGTGCAGGCACACCAGGGCTTCGGTGTCGGGGTACTTCTCGGCGGTGCGGTCCAGCATTTCGCCGATGGTCATGCCCAGCAGCGGCGTTTCAGAGGTGCCACTGGTATAACTTGGAAGAGTCTTGCTCATTGTCTCTGCCTCCGTTGTTTTTGTAGTCGAGGGCGAGCAGGGCGGTGATCCTGCTAGCGACTCTGGCTGTGATATTCAGTGTTGGGTTGCATATCGCTGGCAATGGCGACGCGATTGGACATGTTGTAGAAGCCGATCAGATTGCTGATGTCCCAGATCGCGCGGTCGCTGAAACCGGCATCACGCAGGGCCTGAGTGTGCTCTTCAGTGACCGTTGCCGGGGAGCGGGTCAGGTGCGAGGCGAAATCCAGCATGGCCCGCTGGCGGTTATCCAGGCGAGCACTGCGATAGTTCATCACCAGGTGCTCTCCCAGCATCGGATCGCCACTGAGCACGCGCACGGCCGCCCCGTGGGCCACCAGGCAGTAGAAGCACTTGTTCTCGGACGAGACCACCACCGCGATCATTTCCCGTTCCAGCTTGCTGAGCTCGCCTTCGCCCAGCATCAGCTCGTTGTACAGGCGGGTGAAGCCTTCAAGCTGCTTGAGGTTCTGGCTGTAGGCGGTCAGCACGTTCGGAATCATGCCGAGCTTTTCCTGGCAGATCTCGAAGTACTTCTGGGTGTCCTCAGGCATGTCCGCAACATCAGGGATCGGGAGATCCAGGGCTACCACGTTCTTGTTCTGGTTCATGTCACATCCTTTGTCGTATTAGCACTGGCCGCCGAGGGCCTGGCCCACTTTGGAGCCGTTGTGGCGGCGAAGCTGGCCGCTGATCCAGTTGCCGGTGGTGACCAGTTTGTTCAGGTCTACACCCGTCTCAATGCCGAGTCCTTGCAGCAGATACAGCACGTCCTCGGTGGCGACGTTGCCAGAGGCGCCCTTGGCGTAAGGGCAGCCGCCGAGGCCGGCGACCGAGGCATCGATCACCGCCACGCCTTCTTCCAGCACCGCATACAGGTTGGCCAGGGCCTGGCCGTAGGTGTCGTGGAAGTGGGCGGCCAGTTTCTCCACCGGAACGTGAGCGGTCACGGCCTCCAGCATGCGTTTCGCTTTCTGGGGGGTGCCCACCCCAATGGTGTCGCCCAGTGAAATCTCGTAGCAGCCCATATTGGCCAGCGCTTTGGCAACCTTGGCCACCTGCTCGGGGGCGATGTCGCCTTCGTACGGACAACCCAATACGGTGGAGACATAACCGCGTACCGGAATGTTGTGCTGCTTGGCCGCTTCCATCACTGGCAGGAAGCGCTCCAGGCTTTCGGCGATGGAGCAGTTGATATTCTTCTGACTGAACGACTCGGAGGCGGCACCGAACACGGCGACTTCGTCGACACCCGCTGCCAGCGCGTTTTCGAAACCACGCAGGTTGGGGGTGAGCACGGAGTAGCGCACACCGGGTTTGCGCTTGATGCCGGCCATGACCTTGTCAGCGTCGCCCATCTGGGGCACCCATTTGGGCGATACAAAGCTGGCGGACTCGATGTGGGTTAAGCCACAGTCGGCCAACCGATCAATCAAACCAGTCTTGATGCGAGTGGCGATGACCGGGCCGGGTTCGTTCTGCAGCCCGTCCCGCGGGCTCATTTCCACCATCCGAACCTGCGTTGGAAAGGCCATTACTCTGCTCCTTCTTCCACCACATCAATGGCGATCAGTTCAGCGCCTTCGGCAACCTGGTCGCCTTCGGCAAAGAAAATCTCGCTCACCACACCATCGGCCGGAGCCTTGATGGCATGTTCCATTTTCATGGCTTCCATGATCACCAGAGTCTGGCCAGCAGTTACCTTGTCGCCCACCTTGGCCTGCACCGCCACAATGGCACCGTTCATCGGCGCTTCCAGGCTGCCTTCGCCGGCCATGTCTTCAAAGCCGTAGGTTTCCCGGTAGACATTGCACTGGAAGGTATCGCCCTCGTAGAACAGCACCAGCTGGTCGTTGTGCAGGTTGCCGTGGATGCTGATCCGGTGGCCGTTTACCACCGCCTGGAGGAAGTCGTCGTCCAGGCGTGCGGTCAGGTTGTAGACGCTGTCGCCCACATACACCTGATAGCGATCGTCCCGTTCCAGAATCTTGAGATCGTGGATCTCTTCACCGACCTGCAGTTGCAGTGGCTGGGCGTATTCGGAGTTCAGGCGCCAGCTGTTGCGACGGCCAAACGGCGACCAGGGGTCGGTGGAGGCCGGCTCGCTGGACTTGCGCGCTTCCAGGACAAACCCGGCGGCCAGCACCAGGGCTTTGTGAGTGTCGAGCTTCGATTTCGGGAACAGCAGCTCCCGATGGGTATCAATAAAGCCGGTGGTCAGATCCTGTTCCCGGAACGGCTGGGCGTCGGCCAGGGCGTGCAGGAACCGGATGTTGGTTTTCACGCCGGCGATGCGGTAATTCTCCAGCGCCTGGACCATGCGGTTGATGGCCTGGTCCCGGGTTTCGTCCCACACGATCAGTTTGGCGATCATGGGGTCGTAATGAATGCTGATGTCGTCGCCTTCGGTGACACCGGTGTCGACGCGCACGTGAGCGTTTTCATCCGGGGTGCTCAGGTAACGCAGGTGACCGGTGGCGGGCAGGAAGTCGTGATCCGGGTCTTCGGCGTAGATTCGGGCCTCCAGCGCGTGGCCGCGGGTTTTCACCTCGGACTGCTGAAGTGGCAGCGGCTCGCCCCAGGCGATTTTCAGCTGCCATTCCACCAGATCCTGGCCGGTGACCATTTCGGTAACCGGATGCTCCACCTGCAGGCGGGTATTCATTTCCATGAAGAAGAACGAGCCGTCCACGTCGTACAGGAACTCGACGGTACCGGCGCCCACGTAATTGATGGCCTGGGCTGCGCGCACGGCGGCTTCACCCATGGCCTTGCGGGTATCCTCGCTGAGGCCCGGGGCCGGGGCTTCTTCCAGAACTTTCTGGTGGCGACGCTGCACGGAACAGTCACGTTCGGCCAGGTACACGCCTTTGCCGTCCTGGTCGCAGAACACCTGAATTTCCACGTGACGTGGCTGGGTCAGGTAGCGCTCGATCAGCATGTCCGGGTTGCCGAAGGCGTTCTTGGCTTCACGCTTGGCGGCGGCCAGGGCATCGTCAAACTCTTCCATGCGTTCTACTACCCGCATGCCTTTACCGCCGCCACCGGCGACGGCTTTCAGCAGCAGTGGGAAGCCGCACTTTTCTGCTTCGGTGCGCAGGGTTTCCGGGGACTGGTCGTCGCCGTGATAACCCGGTACCAGCGGTACGCCGGCTTTTTCCATGATGGCCTTGGCGGCCGACTTGGAACCCATGGCCGCGATGGCGGAAGAGGGCGGGCCGATGAAGACCAGATTGTTGGCTTCACAGGCTTCGGCAAAGCCGGTGTTTTCCGACAGGAAGCCGTAGCCCGGGTGGATAGCCTGGGCGCCGCTTTCCTTGGCGATCTCAATGATCTTCTCAGACCGCAGGTAGCTCTCTGAGCTGGGTGCCGGGCCAATGTGGAAGGCTTCGTCGGCCATGGCCACGTGGCGGGCGTTGGCGTCTGCGTCGGAATAGACCGCGACGCAGCGGATTCCCATGTCGTGGGCCGTCTGTATGATCCGGCAGGCGATTTCGCCCCGGTTGGCGATCAGAATTTTGCTGAACATATCAATTGTTCTCCGGAATCCAGTTGGCGCGACGCTTGTTCAGGAAGGCACTCAGCCCTTCCTGTCCCTCTTCTCCCACGCGGATATCGGCAATGCGATGGGCGGTATCGTCAATCACATCGTCGTCGATCGGTTTGTTGCTGACTGCGAACACCAGGTCCTTGGCCGCCGTCATGGCTTCCGGGCCGTTCTGGGCCAGTTGCTGAACCATGGCGTCGCATTGGCTTTCCATGGCTTCCACGTCGTCACAAACGATGTGCACCAGGCCGTAATCTTTTGCCTTTCGGGCGGTGAACACTTCGGCTGAAATGAAGTACCGGCGGGCCTGGCGTTCGCCGATGGCACGCACCACATAAGGACTGATCACGGCAGGTATCAGCCCCAGCTTCACTTCGCTCAGGCAGAAGCTGGCTTTTTCGGTGGCGATGACGATGTCGCAGCAGGCGGCCAGGCCCACGGCACCGCCAAAGGCTGCACCCTGAACCAGACCGATAACCGGCTTAGACAGGTGGTTGAGCACGTTCATCAGCCGCGCCAGTTCCCGGGAATCGTCCAGGTTTTCCTGACGGGTGTTGTCGGCCATGCGACGCATCCAGCCAAGATCCGCACCGGCGGAGAAGTGCTTGCCTTCGGAGCGAAGCACCACAACCTTGGTGTCTGGATCCTGGTTGACCTCGTCCAGCGCGTTGATCAGCTGCTGGATGATGACGTCGTCAAAGGCGTTGCGTTTGTCCGGGCGGTTCAGCACCACATCGGTGACGCCCTGTGCGCGGCGTTTGATCAGAACCGCATTTTCTTGTTCTGTCATGACTGATCTCCCGATTACATGCGGAACACGCCAAAGCGTGTCGGCTTCGCGGGTCGGTTAAGCGTGGCGGACAGGCTGAGGGCAACCACTTCCCGGGTTTGGGCCGGGTCGATTACACCGTCGTCCCACAGGCGGGCGCTGGCGTAGTAGGGGTGCCCCTGCTCTTCGTACTTGTCGATGACCGGTTGCTTGAACTCGGCCTCTTCTTCGGTGCTCCATTCCTGGCCTTTGCGCTCCATGCCTTCGCGCTTAACCTGCGCCAGTACACCGGCGGCCTGTTCGCCACCCATCACCGAGATGCGGGCATTCGGCCACATCCACAGGAAGTCCGGGCTGTAGGCTCGGCCACACATACCGTAGTTGCCGGCGCCAAAGCTGCCGCCAATCAGTACGGTGATTTTCGGAACGTTGGCGCAAGCCACGGCCATCACCATCTTGGCCCCGTGCTTGGCGATGCCTTCGGCCTCGTATTTCTGGCCGACCATGAAGCCGGTGATGTTCTGCAGGAACAGCAGCGGGATGTTGCGCTGGCAGCACAGTTCGATGAAGTGGGCGCCTTTCTGGGCGGCTTCACTGAACAGGATGCCGTTGTTGGCGATGATGCCCACCGGGTAGCCGTGGATGTGGGCAAAGCCGGTGACCAGGGTCTGGCCGTAATAACGTTTGAATTCGTCGAACTCGGAGCCGTCGACGATGCGGGCAATGACGTCGCGCACGTCGAACTGCTTGCGCAGGTCGGTGCCCACGATGCCGTAGATTTCCTCGGCGTCGTACAGCGGTGCCTTGGGCTTGCGGATCTCCACCTCGGCCGGCTTGCGGCGGTTCAGGTTGGAGATGCTGCGCCGGGCAATTTCCAGGGCGTGAGCGTCGTTCTCGGCGTAATGGTCGGCAACACCGGAGGTCTTGCAGTGCACGTCGGCGCCGCCCAGTTCTTCGGCGGTGACCACTTCACCGGTGGCTGCTTTTACCAGCGGCGGACCCGCCAGGAAGATGGTGCCCTGATTACGGACGATGATGGATTCGTCGGCCATGGCCGGCACGTAGGCGCCACCGGCGGTACACAGGCCCATGACCACGGCAATCTGCGGAATGTCGTCGGCAGACATGCGGGCCTGGTTGTAGAAGATGCGGCCGAAGTGGTCGCGATCCGGGAAGACTTCATCCTGGCGGGGCAGGTTGGCACCGCCGGAGTCCACCAGGTAGATGCAGGGCAGGCGGTTTTCCAGGGCAATTTCCTGGGCCCGCAGGTGCTTTTTCACACTTAGCGGGTAGTAGCTGCCGCCTTTCACTGTGGCATCGTTGGCAATGATCATGCACTCGGTGCCGGACACCCGGCCTACGCCAGCAATGACACCGGCCGCCGGGACTTCTTCACCGTAGACGTTGTAGGCGGCAAACTGGCCGATTTCGAGGAAGGGGGAGCCGTCGTCCAGCAGGCGGTTGATGCGCTCCCGGGGGAGCAGTTTGCCGCGGGCGATGTGCCGTTCCTGGTAGGAGGGGCCGCCGCCTTGTTGGATGGTGGTTACTTTGTCTCGCAAGTCGGCGACAGCTTTCGCCATGGCTTCCTGGTTGGCCAGGAACTCTTCAGATCTTGGATTTATTTTGCTCTGGAGTATGGTCATAGCTTCTTCATCCGTGGGCAGTCGGGTTTGCGGGTGGCGCTTTCCGGGAACCGCTACGAGCACATCCATGTGCGCTTGTCTTCGGCCATCCTTGGCCTACGACATTCCCGGAAAGCCCCACCCACAAACCCTGTCAAACGTGGGCAGTGGTTTCCGGAACAGTTACTTGTTCAGAAACAACTCTCGACCGATCAGCATCCGGCGGATTTCCGAGGTGCCCGCGCCGATTTCGTACAGCTTGGCGTCGCGCAGCAGGCGGCCTGTCGGGTATTCGTTGATGTAACCGTTACCGCCCAGCAGCTGGATGGCGTCCAGCGCCAGTTTAGTGGCCATTTCTGCCGAGTAGAGGATGGCGCCGGCAGCGTCTTTACGGGTGGTTTCGCCGCGGTCGGCGGACATGGCAACCATGTAGACGTAGGACTTGGCGGTGTTCATCCAGGTGTACATGTCGGCCACTTTGCCCTGAACCAGTTCGAACTCGCCGATGGCCTGGCCGAACTGTTTGCGCTCGCGGATGTAGGGCACAGTTACGTCCAGGGCTGCCTGCATGATGCCCAGCGGGCCACCGGACAGTACCAGGCGCTCGTAGTCGAGGCCGCTCATTAGTACCTTGGCGCCGTTGCCTTCGCCACCCAGGATGTTTTCCCGGGGTACTTTGCAGTCCTGGAACACCAGTTCACAGGTGTTGGAGCCGCGCATGCCGAGCTTGTCGAGTTTCTGGTGGCGGCTGAAGCCCGGTGAGTCGTGCTCAACGATGAATGCGGTAACGCCGCGTGAGCCGGCAGAGGTATCAGTCTTGGCGTAGATCACGAAGGTGTGGGCATCGGGGCCGTTGGTGATCCACATCTTGTTGCCGTTCAGCACGAAGTGGTCGCCTTCGTCCCGGGCGGACAGTTTCATGGAGATGACGTCGGAGCCGGCGTTGGGCTCGGACATGGCCAGGGCACCTACGTGTTCGCCGCTAACCAGCTTGGGCAGGTATTTCTTCTTTTGTTCTTCGGTACCGTTGCGGTGAATCTGGTTCACACACAGGTTGGAGTGGGCACCGTAAGACAGACCAACAGAGGCAGAAGCGCGGCTGATTTCTTCCATGGCGATAACGTGCGCCAGGTAACCCATGTCAGAACCGCCGTATTCCTCGGAAACGGTAATACCCAGCAGGCCCATGTCGCCCATTTTGCGCCAGAGGTCCATGGGAAACTCGTTCTTGCGGTCGATTTGTTCGGCGCGGGGCGCAATTTCGGCTGCCGCGAAGCCGTTGATCTGCTCGCGCAGCATGTCCAGGGTTTCACCAAGGCCAAAGTTGAGCTCTGAGTATTGTGATTTCATGTTAGTTACCTTTTATAGGATCTCTACTGGCAAATGTTTCAGGACCGGACAGCTGGGGAGCAGGGCACGCGTTTATCGGGTGTCTTGCCGACTATCGCTGTTCGGCCGCCGTTGATTCTTCTTCGTTGGCCGGCATTTTCTGTTCTTTCTTTCTCTTTTCCAGATCAGCCAATGCTTCGCGGCACCGTGCTTCAGCGGTGTCCATTTCCATTTCGGCCATCGCGATGTCGTTCTTCTGTTGTTCGAGTTGGGCACGCTTACGGCTCAGGGTGTCCAGCATCAGCAGCAACTGCTTTTCGTTGCCGCTGAGGGTCTCGTCCCACAAGTCGAACAGTTCTTTGGTTTCTGACAGGGAGAAGCCCATGCGCTTACCCCTGAGAATAAGTTTCAGCCTTACACGGTCCTTGGAGCTGAAGATGCGTGTCTGCCCCCGGCGCGTGGGCTTGAGCAGCTCCTGATCTTCATAAAACCGGATGCTTCGGGTGGTCACATCGAACTCTTTGGCGAGCTCGCTGATGCTGTATGTTTCTTTTTTGACCATAGCTATTTCCTTTTTAGAGCTAGGTTAGATAAAGTTTACGTAAACGTAAAGTATTTGTGGTCGACATTTAAACAAAAAGATCCATCAGGATTCGCGAGAAAGGAGCAAACAATGGAATTCAAAAACGTTGCGGCGATTGTAACAGGTGGGGCCTCCGGTCTTGGTGAGGGCGCTGCCCGGGCACTGGCTGCGGCTGGGTGCAAGGTCGCCATTCTGGATGTTAATCAGGAGCAGGGTGAGAAAGTGGCTGCAGATATCGGCGGCCTCTTTCTGCATTGCGACGTTACCTCGCCAGACAGCGCAGAAGCGGCGATCACCGCAGCGCGTGAAGCCCATGGCCCCTGCGGTGTGGCGGTGAGCTGTGCGGGTATTGCTCCAGCCTCGAAGATTCTGGGTCGCGAGGGCGTTATGCCGCTGGAGAGCTTCAGCAAGGTTATCCAGGTCAACCTGATCGGTACCTTTAACATCCTGAGGCTGGCGGCTGCCGATATGGCGACCCGTGAGCCCAACGCCGACGGCGAGCGTGGTGTGATCATCAACACCGCCTCCGTGGCGGCCTATGAAGGCCAGATTGGTCAAGCGGCCTACAGTGCATCGAAGGGCGGCGTGGTGTCTCTGACTCTGCAGTCAGCGCGTGAGCTGGCCCGTGAGGGCATCCGGGTGAATACCATTGCTCCGGGTCTGTTCATGACGCCGATGCTGGCCGGTATGCCGGCGGAAGTTCAAGAGAGCCTGGCGGCGACCCTGCCGTTCCCGAAGCGTCTGGGCAAGCCGGAAGAGTTTGGCATGATGGTGGACCAGATGGTTCGCAACCCGATTCTCAATGGTGAAGTGATTCGCCTGGACTGCGCGCTTCGCATGGCGCCGAAGTAAAGCATTCATTGACAGGAGACAGTCATGACCGTGTCTGTTGATAAAGAAGAACTGGCGATGTTCCGGGATTCCGTCATAAAAGTCCTGGAAAAAGAAGTGACGCCGCACTACGAAGCGTGGGAGAAGTCCGGGCTGGTGCCGCGCGAGCTCTGGAATACTCTGGGCGACGCCGGCATGCTCTGCGTGGATGTGCCGGAAGAGTGGGGCGGCATCGGTGCACCCTTTCAGTTCTCCGTGGTGGTGGGTGAAGAACTCGCCCGCATGGGATTCGGCGCGCTGTCCACCAACGTGATGGTGCATTCAGACATTGTTGCTCCCTATCTGAGTCACATGGGCAATGAAGAGCAGCGGCAGCAGTGGCTTCCAAAGCTGGTCTCCGGCGAAGCGGTTGGCGCCATCGCCATGACCGAACCCGGCGCCGGCAGTGACCTGCAGGCGATTCGCACCAGCGCTGTGAAAGACGGTGACGACTACATTCTCAACGGTTCCAAAACCTTCATCACCAACGGCCAGCACGCCGACATGGTGATTGTGGCCGCCAAAACTGATCCTAAGGCCGGTGCACGTGGCATCAGCCTGTTCCTGGTGGACACTTCTCTGCCCGGGTACAGCAAAGGCCGGAACCTGGACAAGATCGGTCAGCACTCCGGCGACACCTCCGAGCTGTTCTTCTCTGACCTGCGAATTCCTTCGTCCGCGCTGCTGGGCGAAGAGGGGCAGGGCTTCATGTACCTGATGAATGAGCTGCCGCGGGAGCGTCTGGTCATCGGTGCCTTGGGCGTCGCGGCCGCTCGTGGTGCGTTGGATCTGACCATAGCCTACGCCCAGGAGCGTGAGCTGTTCGGTCAGAAACTGGCTCAGCTGCAAAATACTCGTTTCGAGATTGCCCGCATGGAGACCGACTACCGGGTCAATCGAGCCTTTGTGAACGAGTGCGTTGATTCGTACGAGCGTGGCGAACTGGATGCGGCGACTGCCTCCATGGCCAAGTACAGTGCCACCGAGATGCAGTGCCGGGTAGCCGATGGCTGTCTGCAGCTGTTTGGCGGCTATGGCTACACCACCGAATACCCGATTTCCCGGGCGTTCATGGATGCGCGTGTTCAGCGGATCTATGGCGGCACCTCGGAAGTCATGAAAGAAATCATTGCCCGCTCCGTCTTGGGTAGGGGCTGAAAAGCCAACAGGTTTTAGTGAGGAAAGGTTATGAGTGACAACAGCGTCGTAATTGCAGGCTCCGCCCGGACCCCTATGGGCGGCTTGATGGGCTCACTGAGCTCGGTACGTTCCCCGCAGCTGGGTGCTGAATCCATCAAGGCAGCCATCGAGCGGGCCGGGCTCCAGCCTGCGGATGTTCAGGAAGTGATCATGGGCTGCGTGTTGCCCGGCGGTCTTGGCCAGGCGCCAGCGCGTCAGGCCTCGCGTGCGGCAGGCGTTCCGGACAGCTCCGGCTGCACCACTATCAACAAGATGTGCGGCTCCGGCATGCAGTCGGTGATCATGGCCCACGACCAGATCAAGGCCGGCACCAACAACATCATGATCGCAGGCGGCATGGAGAACATGAGCCAGGCCCCGTACCTGCTGCCCAAGGCCCGTGCAGGCATGCGCATGGGGCATGGCCAGGTGATGGACAGCATGTTCCTGGACGGCCTGGAAGATGCCTACGAAGGTGGTCTGATGGGCGTGTTTGCCCAACGCACCGCCGACAAATACGACATCAGCCGCCAGGCCATGGATGAGTTCGCCATCGGTTCCTTGCAGAAGTCTTTGGCGGCCATCGAGAACGGCTGGTTCAAAGACGAGATCGTACCGGTCAGTGTGCCCGGGCGAGGCGGCGACACCGTGGTGGATACTGACGAGCAACCGGGCAACGCCAAGCCGGAAAAGATCCCGCACCTGAAGCCGGCGTTTGCCAAAGACGGTTCGGTCACTGCGGCGAATTCCAGCTCCATCAGTGACGGCGCCTCCGCCCTGGTGCTGGCCTCGGCGGCCGAAGCCGACGCCCGCGGCCTGACCCCGCAGGCCCGCATCATTGCCCACGCAACTCACGCGCGCCTGCCGTCCGAGTTCACCCTGGCGCCTATTGGTGCCATTGAGAAGGTGCTGGCGAAAGCGGGTTGGAGCAAAGACGATGTTGATCTGTTCGAGATCAACGAAGCCTTCGCCGTGGTGACCCTGGCTGCCATCAACGAGCTGGGTCTGGCCCCAGAGAAGGTGAACGTACACGGCGGAGCCTGTGCGCTTGGTCATCCCATCGGTTCGTCAGGCTCACGCATCCTGATCACCCTGATCAACGCGCTGAAACAGCGTGGCCTGAAGCGTGGCGTTGCCTCGCTGTGCATCGGTGGCGGTGAGGGTACTGCGGTGGCGATTGAACTGATCTGACCCAGTCCCACCTGAATACTCTTTGAGGTCCGTCGCGCAGAGCGCGTTGGCGGACCCCATTCCTTCCGTTCTCTTTTTCTTAATTTCTTCCTTGTTCAGCCTAGAACGCGTTAAACAGCATCCGTCCGGCAATGATCAGCAAAAACGCGCCGAAGCCACGCTTCAGCGTGGCAGCCGGAATGCGATGACTGAGGGCGACACCCAACGGCGCGGTAATGACAGTAAACACCGCAATGCAGGCCGCTGCAGGCAGGTAGACATAGCCAAATGACCAGTCGGTGATATTGGCACCCCAGCCTGAGATGGCATAGCCAATGGTGCCGACCAGCGCCAGCGGAAATCCGAGGGTGCTGGAGGTGGCCACGGCACGCTGCATGGGCACATTGAAGAACACCATCAAAGGTACCATCACATTGCCACCGCCAATGCCGGCAAGGCCGGACAGCGTTCCGCTGAAGAGCCCCAACCCGGCCGTGCCGGTCTTACCGGGCATGGTTCTGGAGGGATCGGGAACCCAGCGACTTAGCATGATGAGTGAAACCACCAGCAGGAAGCAGGCGATGCCGATTTCCAGTACCAGGGTGGGGAGGCGCGCGGCAATGAAACCAGACAGAAAACTGCCGAGCACCACCGTGACAGACCAGCGCTTGAAAATATCCCAGTCCACGGCTTGCCGTTTGATTTGCGATCTAGCGGCGGATATGGAGGTGAAGATGATGGTGCAGAGCGAAGTTGCGACGGCTGTTATGACAATGGACTCTGCCGGGAAATCCTGAAAGCCGAGGATGATGATCAGGGCCGGAACGATAACCACCCCGCCGCCAATACCAAGCATGCCGGCAAGAATGCCAGCAATAATGCCGAGTGCCGAACAGGCGATAATAATGTCCATAAACGAGTCCTGAAGAAATTTATTGTGTGGTTGTGTCTTGTCGGCCGGTTAATCCAGCCCTCTGGCGGTGCCTTGGCCCCGCGGGTCGTGCATCGCCTCTTTGAACCCATCCGCTGAGACCAGAAGCGCCCCGGCTTGGCCCGTTAACGGGCTCAACTCCGGGATTGGTTCGACCTGATGGCCCCGTGCTGAAAGCTCCTTTCTCACGTCTTCGGGCACCGATTGTTCAACCTTGAGATTCTCGCTGCTGCCAAAAAAACTTCGGCCCTGTAGAAACCGTGGCGCCAGAAGCGCCTTATCGATTGAGCGATGGTAGTCGATAAGTTGAGTGGCGAGAACCATTTGCGTTTGAGGCTGGCCGTCGCCGCCCTGGCTGCCGAAATACCATTGGTTGCCATCGTCCGCGAGGTAGCACGAAGGGTTGAGCGTGTGCGCCGGGATTTTGCCCGGCGCCCAGCAATTGGGATGCCGGTCATCGGCTCGAAAGCTGGCCGCACGGTTCGACCACAGGACACCGGAATTCCCCACCATGCAGCCAGAGCCAAAGTCGTGAAACAGGCTTTGCATTATACAGGCGGTGCGTCCTTGGCGATCCGAGGCGGCCATCCAGATGGTGTCTGCTGGCTGCCCCTGCTCCTGCCAGGGCTCTGCCCGTCCAAACTCAATGTGCTTAAAGGCCTGCCGGGCGGCGGCGTCGGATAAACGATCCTGCAGCGGGAGAGGGAAGTAGCGGGGGTCAGCAAGCTCCCGGTTGCGAATGGCCAGCTGGTTTTTGATGGCCTCGACCAGACAGTGGTAGTAGTCGGCACTGCCGTTTTCAACTTTTGAAAGTGGCATCTGGTTCAGTGCCGCGAGTGCGCTGAGCGTGTAGATGCCTTGGGTCGGCGGTGGGAAGTTGTAGAGAAAGCCATTCCGGTATCGGACCCGCAGTGGCTCACCAACGAAGGCCTGGGTGTTGGCCAGATCCTGGCTAGTCAGGCCGTTGCCCATCTCCTTGAAGCCCTGGGCAAGTTCCTCCGCAACCTCGCCCTGATAAAAATCGTCGAGTCCGGCGCGTGAGAGTTGCTCGAGGGTATTGCCCAGTTCTTGTTGATGCAGTGTGCTCCCCTCAGCGCTTAGGTGGCCATTAGCGCCACAGCACAGCCGCTGGAGATCGGGTAGCTTTGCGATCAGCGCCCCTCGCTGGTGCTGCCAGAATGCCTGGGACTGCGACACCGGCGTGCCCTTGCGTGCCTGCTCGATGGCGGAAGCCAGCAAGGTGGGCCAATCCAGCCTGGAGCCCCATTGGCTGTCACTGATAGATTTCGCCCGCTGCCATGCGCGCAGTGCGCCGGCCGTAATTGCGGCTGAGGTCGGTCCTCGTTCGCAAATTTTTCCGCCATCGGGTAGGACCTGACCGGCCTGGCCCAGCCCCATGATCACCTTGAGTTCGTGGCCGTCGTTGATCATAAGCAAGGCATCGCCGCCGATACCCGTCATGTGTGGGTAGCTAACGGCCAGGGTTGCGCTGGCGGCCAGCACAGCATCAATGGCGGTGCCGCCGTCCCGAAGAATCTCGAAACCGGTATCCGTTGCCGAAGCGTGGGGTGTGCAGATGACGCCGTTGCGGGAGCTCGCCTTCATCCATCCGCTCCCTGATAAGCAAGGTCAGGGCTACTGGCCGCCACGGGGCGCGGCTGGTGTTCGGCGATAAACTCGGCCGACATGGCGCTGACGGTCTGGACATGAGCGCGCATCAATCTGGCAACACCTTCTGCGTCACCCGTGAGAATTGCGCGCACGATGGCATCGTGCTCCTCCCAGGATTTGCTCAATCGGTTATTGAGTCGGAACTGAGCTCGCCGGAACGGGGCCAGACGGGTGCGGGTGGTTTCGGCCAGCTGCTGTAGCTGAGGGCTGCGTGCGGCTTCAAAGATCAGGGCGTGGAAGGTTCGATTGAACTGATCGTATTCGTCGGACGTGCCATCCCGCACCAAGTGAATGGATTCGTTGTGCAGGCGCTCCAGAGTTTCACGTTGGTGGCTGTTCATTCGCAGCGCCGCGAGTCTGGCCAGCGACGCCTCAAGCTCGGCCATAGCCTCGTACAAATCGCTTAAAGCCTCCGGTGACAGGGTCGCAACGACCACGCCCCGGTTGGGTCGATGGGTGACCAGTCCCATGGCCGCGAGATGCCCGAACGTCTCGCGGATGGGGGTCCTCGAAACCCCGAAGCGTTCGGCCATGGTCTGGGCATCCAACTTGGTGCCAGGCGCGAGCTGGCCACTGACGATGTCGTCGGCCAGGTTTTGAACGATGGAATCGACCACCGTGCCTTTGCGCGGACTCACGGTTTCGCTGTCTTTCATGAGGCTCCGTCCTGAATCAGTGCAGCTGTTTCTGCCACCGAGGCATCGGACGCCGGCGGGTGCGGAATGGCGGCCAGTAGGCTGCGTGTGTAGTCGGTTTGCGGCGCGTCCATGATTTGATGGGCATGCCCCTGCTCAACGATTTCGCCGTGCTGCATGACAATGATTCGATCGCACAGAAGCCGGACCACATTGAGATCATGACTGATGAACAGGTAGCTCATGCCAAGCCGGTGTTTGAGATCTTCCAGCAAGTTCAGGACGACGGCCTGCACCGAGACGTCGAGTGCTGCCGTCGGCTCGTCCAGAATCAGCAGTTCCGGCTCCATAGCGACGGCTCTGGCAATACCCACCCGGGCTTTTTGTCCACCTGACAGCTGATGTGGGAAACGATTCAGCAATTCAACCGGTAGCCCCACCAGCGTCGCCAGTTCAAGCACCCGGGCCTGTCGATCAGCGTTGGGCATGTCTGGCGAAAGGCGGAGCAGCGGATCGGCAATGGAACGCTCGGCACTCCAGCGCGGGTTCAGGCTGTCGGTGGGGTCCTGGAACACCATCTGCAATTTTCCGCGCAGGGTATGGCGGGCAAACTGTTTGGCTGGAATGGCGGCGATGTCCTGGCCAAGGAACTCGATCGAGCCCTCCGTTGTGTCCAGCAGGCGCATGATCATGGACGATGTCGTGGACTTGCCACAGCCACTTTCGCCCACCAATCCCAGGCTCTCGCCTTTACGAATGTCGAAGGACAGATCTCGCACCGCGATGTGATGATTGCCGCTGCCAGGCTTGCCGAATTCTTTCTTCAACGACTTCACCGAGAGCAGGGCGGCCCCGGGTTCGGTAGACGCCGGCAATGTCAGGGCTTTCGCTCGCTGGTCCGGGGTCAGCAGATCCCGGACGTAGGAGTCGCGATGCGGGGTCGCATTAAGAAGCTGCTTTGTGTACGCCTTTTTCGGCGCATTGAACAGGGCCGTCGATGTATTCTGTTCAACCACATGTCCTTTTTCCATCACCAACAGCCGGTCGCAATAGGCGGCAGCCAGCCCCAGGTCATGAGTGATCAGAATCGTGGACATGTTGAACTGGGCGGTCAGCTCGGTAATCAGGTCCATGACCGCTTTCTGGGTGGTGACATCCAGTCCCGTGGTGGGCTCGTCGGCAATCAGCAACTGGGGTTTGCAGGCCAGGGCCATGGCGATCACAACACGCTGGCACATGCCGCCGGACAGCTCAAACGGATAGGCTTCGTAGCGTTTTTCGGCATCCTTGATTTTCACCGCAAGGAGCATCTCGATAGCTTTGGCGCGAGCAGTGGCCCGGGTCGCCTGGTTGTGTTGCACCAGTACGTCCGCGATTTGCTGGCCGACTTTGCGGATCGGGTTCAACGCCGCCCGCGGATTCTGGAAAATCATCGAGATTTCCCGGCCGCGAATGTCCCGCATGTCTCGTTCCGAGATCTTGTGCATGGACATGCCGCCATAGGAGATCTTTCCGCCCGCGATTTTGCCGGCGCGATCCAGAATGTTCATCACCGCATATGAGGTTACCGATTTGCCGGATCCGGATTCGCCGACAATTCCGAGCGTCTCACCTTTGGCAACCGACAGGGATATGGAATCGATGGCCCGAACGGTGCCTCGGCGGGTGGCAAAATCGACGCTCAGGCGCTGGATATCAAGTAAAGGGGGAGTCATGATGGTTCCTTAACATTGTCCTGAAGGTTTGCCTTAAGTCCGACGCTGCGGATCGACCAAGTCTCGTAGGCCATCGCCGATCAGGTTGAAGGTGAATACCGCCAACATCAGCGCCAGTCCCGGGAAGACCACGAGCCACCATTCGCCAGAAATAATGAAGTTGGCGCCCTCTGCCACCAGAATGCCCCATTCCGGCATGGGTGGCTGAACCCCCAAGCCGATGAACGACAGCCCTGCCGCATTCAGAATGGCCCAGCCCATATTGAGGGAGATCTGCACCATCATGGGTGGCAGGGTATTCGGGAAAATGTGGCCGAATAGAACTCGCAGTTCGGAGTTGCCCGACAGCCGCGCGGCCTGGACAAAGCCTGCATTCCTGCGAATGCTCACTTCGGCTCGCGCCATGCGGGCGTAAAAGGGCAGGTTGATGATGGCGGTTGCGTAGACAATGTTTTCAATGGAGTTGCCGGCTGCAGCGACAATCCCCATGGCCAGAACGAATAAGGGAAAGGCCATGATGGTGTCCATCAGCCGGCCGGAGATCCGGTCAGTCCAGCCACCGAAATAGCCGGCGAAACAGCCGATGATTGAACCGAAAACGAAGGACAGCGCCACGGCGGAGACGGATATCAGAAGATCCAGCCGGGTTGCCACCACTACCCGTGAAAACACATCCCGACCCAGGTGGTCGGTGCCAAACCAGTGGTTGACGCCGGGGGGCTGAAGAGCGGGTCCAACCCCGGTGGCAACTGGATCGAAAGGCACCAGGTAGGGGCCGAATATCGCGACCGCAATGAGGCCAAAAAACAGGCCGAAGGAGATCCCGGTCAGCGGGTTCTCAGCCATGATGTAGCGCAGGTGGTGCCAGTAGCCTTCGCGGGATTGAACGCGCTGATCGGTGGTCGGGTTGATTGCCAGATTGCTCATATTAGCTGTCCTCGCCAACGCGTGGGTCGATCAGTGTGTAGGTCACGTCGATAAGCAGATTGAGCGCCACGAACAGCAGAGCCATAGAAAGCACGAAGCCCTGAACGGCGGCGTAATCTGAAACCACCAGAGCCTCAACCGCGAACGAACCGATGCCAGGCCAGGCGAACACTTTCTCAACCAGCACGTTGGCGCCAAGTACGAACGAGAACACCATGCCTAGAGTCGTGATCACCGGTAGCAGCGCATTTCGGAACGCGTAAGTGACCAGCACCCGGCGACGGCTCAGACCGGCAGCCCGGGCGGTGCGGACGTAATCGCTGGCCAAGGTTTGGAGCATGGCCGCTCGGGTCATGCGAGCGATGGGTGCCAGGGTGAATAGCGCCAGGGTAATTAGGGGCAGCGCCATTTGCGCCAGTGATGCCTTGAATAGTGCCCAGTCACCGGCAATCAGTGAATCGATGGTGTAGAACCCGGTGATGGACTCTGGCGGCAGAAACATCATGTCCAGCCGGCCCATGGGTGGTGGCGCCCAGCCTAGCAAGTAGTAAAAAACGTACAGCAATGCCAGCCCGGTAAAGAAGGTTGGCAGGGAGACCCCTGCGGTTACCAGAAAGCGACAGAGATGGTCCACCCAGGAGTTTGGCCGTGTTGCGGCCAGAACGCCCAGGGGGACGGCTATGGTGAGGGCAAGGAGCAGCGCGCCCAGGGTCAACTCCAGAGAGGCCGGAAGCCGCTTCGCCAGCTCTTGTGTGACCGTCTGGCCGGTGGAAATGGCGACTCCGAGGTCGCCTTGCAGCAAATCACCAACGTAGGTGACGAACTGCATCGGCATAGGCTGATCGAGGCCCAGGTTTTCTCGAACCTGCTCGATCGATGCCTCATCGGCCATATCCCCGGCGAAATAGGCGGCCGGATCCCCGGGCAGCGCCCGGGTCAGGATGAAGCACACGACCAAAATACCGAAGACCGTAGGTATGGCCTGTAGCAGGCGGGTAAGGACCCGCTTGGATTTGACGCCCAGAGACACGGTGAACTCCTCGTTTAATGAATCAGGCTGGCTTCAGAGGACGGATATCCATCTGACGGTGGAACCAATATTCGTAACCTTCCACGCCCTCTTTGAAGGCCACGTTGAGGGTTGGCTGCCAGAGCGGAATGCGGGGAATATCATCGAAGGCGATTTCGATCATTCGGGTGACGTTCGGGGTGTAATCCGGGTGGGATACGGCCATGTCGAGCGTATCGTCGATCAGTTTGGCCATTTCGGGGTTGTCGTAATTGTAGGAGTTGAACAGGTTGCCCTTGATGTAGGCCCAGAAGAAATAATAGTCCGGAGTGTTCAGCCAGCCCCCGAAGTTCTCCAGGTGCAGGGGCAGTTTTTTCTCAACCAGGGCGATGGTGCGCCAGTTGGCACCCGGAATCTTTTCAATGCTGGCTTTTATGCCAATTTCCGCCAGACCTTGCTGGATCAGCAGGGCGGTCGGTTCGGCCCAGTCGGCGACCGACAGGTTGAATGACAGCGGTACTTCGAAGCCGTCCTTATAGGCTGTTTGTGCCATTAACGCGCGCGCTTTCTCCAGGTTTTGCTCATAGGGTGATTTCTGTGGCCAGGCAATGCTGGTGACCTGATCTGCTCCGCCCCACATGGGAACACCCTGGCCATAGGCGGCTTGTTCAAAAATCTTTTCATAGGGAATGGACCAGGCCACGGCCTGGCGAACCCGCTTGTCCTTGAATGGCTCAAAGTCGAGGTTGGTGCAAAGTGAATAGATGCAGTTCTCGATCGGCGTGCTTACAACCTTTACCCCTGCCTTTTCAGCGAGCTCCTTGGCGTCTTTGTTGGGAATGTTCTGGGATGCGCTGACACTGCCACGCTCGATCAATGCCCGTCGGGTCGACTGAGCCGGCACTTCTCTTAGCATGACACGTTGATAGCCGGGGAGCGGACCACAGGCCCAGTTGTCATTGCGCTCGTAAACCAGCTGCTCGCCGGCGTTCCAGCGCATTACCTTGAAAGCGCCGGAGCCGGCCGGGCTGCGATGCAGATACTCGGTTGCCCATGGGTCATCTGGCGTGGCGTTGGCTTTGGCCACTTCGGAGTTGATGATAATTGGGATCGGTGTCGCGAGATCGGGCAGCGCCAGCTTTGAAGGAAACGGCAGCGTGATCTGAAAGGTCTCATCATCAATGGCCTTGAACTGATCCGGAGACTCAAGTCGGCCGGCTTTCATCTGGACCGTTGGGAAGCCGCCGAGGGAGACTGCACGGTCCAGTGACCATTTGACGTCGTGGGCGGTCACCGGCTTGCCATCCCAGAAGGTAGCGCCTTTGCGGATCTTGAACGTCATCACGGTGCCGTCGTCGCTGATTTCCCAAGACTCAGCCAGCTCCGGCTGAACGTTGTTGAAGTCATAACTGAGCGAGCCATCGGCAGTCTGCTTGGTGCCGAAGCTAACCAGGCGGTCGTAACAGTTGATCGCAACCTGGTAACTGGCGCGGTTGGTGCCGGAGCGGTGAATATCCAGGCTGTTGATGGTGCCACCAAAAACCACCACGGCGGTTTCATTGGAGGCTGCTTGCGCAGCCTGGGGTAGCAATTGGGCGAGGGGTAAAAGGCTGGCGCCAACAGAGAGAGTGGTGGCGCTCTTAAGGAAATTGCGACGGTTCATGCTGCATGCTCCATTCGTTTCGAGGATGCATTTCACATCGCAACAGTTGGGCCACTATTTTCTTATTTTGTTGGAATTTTCGTAACGCATTGAATTTATTTTGCTTTTTAAAAAGTGAATGCAGTAGCGTGCTAAAAACGAAAAAAGTGCATGCACAATTGTGGTTCGGTTTTTTTGCGATTTATCACGGCATGCTCAAAGAACGATCGCCGAGATCGGCTTGCACGGTTCGGAAACAGTCCTCGGCTTTGCGTGTGCTCCAATCATAATGAGTGGTCGCCGCCGCGGAAGGCTCGTGCATCAATTTTTAGCTTTTTCAGGCGCGAGGTTAGGGTAGTGGGTTTCAATCCCAGCAGGTCAGCAGCGCCGTCATCGCCGAACACTCGTCCCTCGGTCATTTTCAGTGCCCGTATCAGATTCTCTCGCTCGAGCTTTCGCAATTGCTCGTCGGTCAGGAGTTCGGTCGAATAGTGGCGCACGGGGGTGATGGTGGTTTCGGTCTCGAGGGCGGTGTCGCCATCGTGGCCCAATAAGTCGAAGTCGAGCTGTTGATCGGCTGTAATTACCTGGCGTTCAATCAGGTTCTCCAGCTCTCGGACGTTGCCTGGCCAGGAATAAGCGGTCAATGCTTCCACATCTCGATTGCGAAGCTGCAGTGGCGGACGGTTGAACTTCCGACACGTGCGGTTCAGGAATTCCTGGGCGAGTAGCGGAATGTCTTCAGTGCGCTGGCGCAGGGGAACAGATTCGATCGGGAACACGTTCAGCCGGAAGTAGAGATCTTCGCGGAATTCCTTGTTGCGTACTTCTGCTTTCAGTTCCCGGTTGGTGGCGGCAATGACCCTGACATTCACGCCTCGGGTGCGGTTTTCCCCCACACGCTCAAATTGTTGGTCCTGAAGTACGCGTAGCAGTTTGCCCTGTAATTCCAGTGGTATCTCACCGACTTCGTCGAGAAACAGAGTGCCGCCGTCCGCCAGTTCAAAACGCCCAGTGCGGTCGCTCATGGCGCCGGTAAAGGCGCCCTTTATATGGCCGAAAAACTCGCTTTCGAACAGATCCTTGGGGATCGCCGCGCAATTGACCCGAATCATTGGCCGGTCTCTGCGGTCACTGGCTTGATGGATGGCCCGGGCAATGAGCTCTTTGCCGGTGCCGGACTCACCGGTGATCAGAACGTTGGCATCCGTCGGAGCAACCAGCCCAATCCGGCGGGCGATGCCCTTGATGGCCTCGCTCTGACCTACTAGTTCGTGAAAGTGGTACTCAGCTCTAAGCTCCTCTTGCAGGTAGGCGTTCTCCATTTCCAGTCGATGCTTGAGGTTTTCCACTTCCGCCAAGGCCCTTTGCAGTTCGCGCTCGGCTTCCCGGCGTGCGGAAATATCCTTGAACACCACAACGGCTCCGATTGGGTGACCGTTGTCTATGATGGGCGTGCTGGTGTACTCCACCGGGAAGCCGGTGCCATCTTTGCGCCAGAACCAGTCCTCGCCTATCCGTTTTGAAGAGGCATCACGGAAGGCCTGGTAGATCGGGCACTCCTTGAGGGGAAACAAGCTGCCATCCTCGTGGGAATGATGAACAACCCTGTGGATGACCCGACCCATGAGTTCATCAATGCGCCAGCCAAGCATGCGTTCTGCGGCGGGGTTGGCAAAGGTGGTTCGGCCCTCGGCGTTAACACCGTAAATGCCCTCGCCAACGGCATGTAGGATAAGTTGATTTTCCCGTTCCATATCCTTGAACAGCTCCTCGACCCGACGCCATTCCAGCAATCCTCCCCGGTGGTAGTGGTTGGCGTCGTGGCGCTCCCTGCGTGTGCGTAATTGGCGCCGGTCTCTGATCAGGAACAACACGTTCTGTGATTCGGCTTCACCAACCCGGGAGGAGGAAATTTCCAGCTCCACAGGGTGACCATCCCGATGTTTGATGACGAAGTCCCGACTCCAGCCATGACTTCGAAACAGAGTCTCCTCAGTAAAGGCGATGAGTTGAGGTCGCTGATCGCTGAATAGAAAGGTGCAGGGCATTCCCTTAATGGATTGTTGGTCCCTGCCAATAAGCCTGCCCATGGCGCTGTTGGTGGCGATGATCAGATCGCCACCGGCATCCACCAGTAATGCCGCCTCTGGAAGATGGTGGATCCATTCATTAGGAGTCTTGTTTGCCGGTATGTTCATGGGGCTGCCTCTGGGTGTTTGGTCAAATAACAGACAATCCCCGTGCCAACTACGAGAATTCGCAGTTAGCGCTACGAAAAATTGTAATTTGCGAAATATCGTAGTTAGCAAGATATACATTAATTAATAAAAAGTGTTTTAAAACAGGGTCTTATTATTTTTCTATAGTTGGCACGAAGTCTGCGATATCCCTGCTAGAACGACTAAGCGGCTCAAATCTATTTTCAGATTTTGCGCCAGGTACGCACCTTAAAGGTGCATGAATAGCTAAGAGTAGGGAGAGTGCCCCCATGACGACCAAAAGTCTCGGAAACCCGTTTGATGGCGACCAGTCTCTGATTCACGCGAAAACTTGCGGCTGCCCGCAATGTCAGCCGGGGCAGGATGTACCCTCGGTGTCTCTGAATATGGAACGGAACTCTGGCGGTGTGGACGCAGACTCTCCAGCCGATTCGGAAGCCATGATGGATCGTGCTATCGAGAGTGCGGTGGTGCGCTCGGTTTTTGCCCACAACGACCACAGCCGGCGAAGCTTCATGAAGATGATGGGGGCCGGCACTGCGGCTGCTCTGCTGGGCAGTGTTTTCCCGATGGACAAGGCCAAGGCCGCGGTGAAAGAGTCGCTCGGCAAGCTCGAAAAGACCAAGTTGAACGTCGGCTTTGTGCCGATCACCTGCGCCACGCCAATCATCATGGCGCATCCGCTGGGATTTTATGAGCGGTACGGCCTGGACGTCACGGTGACCAAAACCGCAGGCTGGGCCGTCGCCCGGGACAAGTCCCTGGCCGGCGAATACGATGCGTCGCACATGCTGACTCCCATGCCCTTGGCCATGACGATGGGGGCAGGCTCAACCCCGGAGCCCTTTATCATGCCTGCGGTTGAGAACATCAACGGCCAGGCCATCGTTCTACACGTGGATCATAAAGACAAGCGTGATCCCAAACAGTGGAAAGGCTTCAAGTTTGGGGTGCCGTTCGAGTACTCCATGCACAACTTCCTGTTGCGCTATTACCTCGCTGAAAACGGCATTGACCCGGATAAGGATGTGCAGATCCGGGTGGTTCCGCCACCCGAAATGGTCGCCAACCTGCGCGCCGGCAACCTCGACGGTTACCTGTCGCCCGACCCGTTCAACCAGCGTGCGGTTTGGGAGAAAGTGGGCTTCATCCACATGCTTACCAAGGATATCTGGGAAGGCCATCCCTGCTGTGCGTTTGCATGCAGTCAGCGGTTTGCGACCGAAAACCCCAACACCTATGGCGCTTTGTTACGGGCAATCATCGATGCGACCCAGTACTCCAATAACCATGAAAATCGGAAAGAAATCGCTGAGGCCATTGCACCCAAGAACTACCTGAACCAGCCAGTCCCGGTCATCCAGCAGGTGCTGACAGGCTACTATGCCGACGGTCTTGGCGAAATCCAGAACGTGCCAGACCGCATCGACTTCGACCCATTCCCCTGGCATTCCATGGGCGTCTGGATTTTGACCCAGATGAAGCGCTGGGGCTATATCGACGGCGACGTCGATTACAGGGGCATTGCCGAGCAGGTTTATCTGGCAGGCGAAACCGGAAAGTTGATGGAAGACATGGGTTATGCGGCTCCGGACAAGACCTACAAAACCCACACCATCATGGGCAAAACCTTTGATCCGGCCAGCCCCGAAGAATATGCCCGCAGCTTTGCGATCGGGAGGGTGTAACCATGGCTTCCCTGAATGTTCGGGCGGCGCTGCTGTCGGTGTCGTTCCTGATTCTGGCCCTGGGGCTCTGGGAAATGGCAACCCAGCCCCCGGAGGCCCAGACCGGTTTGACCGAGTATGAAATGCTGATGGGTGGCGTCGAACAGGAATCGCGGGTGCCGCCTCCCTCGGCGGTCATCAAGCTGGCCTGGGCCGAGCTGTCCGACCCCTTCTATGACGCTGGAGCCAACGACAAGGGCATCGGTATCCAGTTGGCCTACTCAGTGTACCGGGTTCTGATGGGTTATCTTGCTGCCATGGCCATTGCTTTGCCCGTCGGCTTCCTGATTGGCATGTCGCCCCTGATGTACAAGGCCTTGAACCCGTACATCCAGTTGCTCAGGCCAATCTCGCCGCTGGCCTGGATGCCGCTGGCGCTGTTTATCATCCAGGATTCCGACGCATCGGCAATCTTTGTGATCTTTATCTGTTCGATTTGGCCCATGTTGCTGAACACCGCTTTCGGTGTCGCGAACGTGCGGCAAGATTGGGTGAATGTCGCTCGCACGCACGAACTGAGTGCCGTTAAAACAGCCGTGACCGTGATCCTGCCGGCGGCGGCTCCCACCATCCTGACCGGGATGCGCATTTCCATAGGAATAGCCTGGTTGGTGATCGTGGCCGCAGAAATGCTCGTCGGTGGTACAGGCATTGGTTACTACGTGTGGAACGAATGGAACAACCTGGATCTTGCCAGTGTGATCTTTTCCATCCTGATGATCGGGGTGGTGGGCATGTTGCTGGATCTGGCTCTGGGCAAAGCCCAGAAAATGGTGGAATTCAAAGAATGAGCGGTCCGGTGCCGGCTAACCGGCACCGGCCTCAACCCTCCGAATGGAGACCTGTTATGAGTAAGTCATTCCTGGAAGTAGATGGCCTGTCCAAAGTTTATCCGGACGGCCAGGGCGGTGAATTAACCGTCTTCGAGGATATTCGTTTCGCTCTGGAGAAGGGTGAGTTTGTTTGCATCATCGGCCACTCCGGCTGTGGCAAGTCCACTATCTTGAACGTGCTGGCCGGGCTGGACGAAGCCAGCTCTGGCAATCTGGTGATGAATGGCAAGGAAGTGAAAGGCCCCAGCCTGGAGCGAGGCGTGGTGTTTCAGAACTACAGCCTGCTGCCTTGGAAGACCACGCTGAACAACATCGTGTTCGCCGTCAAGGCTCGCTGGCCGAGCTGGCCAAAGCAAAAGGTCAAAGAACACAGCGAACGGTATCTCAAAATGGTGGGCCTGGATCATGCCCTCAACCGCAAGCCTTCACAGCTGTCCGGTGGTATGCGGCAACGGGTAAGTATCGCCCGTGCCTTTGCCACCCAGCCGGAGCTGTTATTGCTGGATGAGCCTTTCGGGGCCTTGGATGCGCTCACGCGAGGGGTCATCCAGGATGAGCTGGTGAAAATCTGGGAAGAGACCCGTCAGACGGTGTTCATGATTACCCACGACGTGGATGAGGCGATTCTGCTGTCTGACCGCATTTTTCTTATGTCCAACGGCCCCAATGCCCGAATTGCCGAGAGTGTGAAAGTGGACATTCCGCATCCCCGGGCCCGTTCCACTATTTTCCAGAATCCCGCTTATCACAAGACCCGGGATTACCTGGTGGATTTCCTGGTAAATCGCAGCGGTTTCGCACTGCCTGAAAAAGACGGAAGTCCGAGAGAGGTTGAGCCAGCGCAAGGGATGGGGACTTCACAACCGGCGTCGGAAACATCTGATGTTGAATCTGCCGCACGTGCGGTAAATGCCTGAAAGAAAATGAAACTGTCACACGAGGAAACGACCATGATGAACAAAGAATTGATGACCGCGAAAATTCTGGAAGCCAAAGCCACCAAGGGTGTGTCGTGGGAAGCGCTGGCCGAGGCCATTGGCATGTCGCCGGTGTTTACCACATCCGCTTGCCTTGGTATGAACAGTCTAACGGAGGACAAAGCGTTTGCGGTGTGCGAGACCCTGGGCCTCGATAAACCAGTGGCTGAAGCGCTGCAGCTATGCCCGAAGAAATCCTGGGATGACGCGGTACCCCAGGATCCCCTGATTTACCGTTTGTACGAGGTGGTGGGTGTTTATGGCGATACGCTCAAGGAGTTGATTCACGAGAAATTTGGTGACGGCATCATGAGCGCCATTGATTTCACCATGCACGTCGATAAGGAAGAAAATCCGAAAGGTGATCGGGTAGTGGTGACCATGAACGGAAAGTTCCTGCCTTACAAGTCCTGGTAAGGTCCGATGCCAACTCACAAGCCCCGCTGTCGCGGGGCTTTTTTTATGCCGTTTTGCTGATTGCAGCAGACACAGGCGTTTGTAGGTCCACCCGGAGTACGGTGTGCAGTTTTTCCAGCTGTGCCTGAAGCATCGCAATGGGTCGGGTGCCTTCCAGGGTGAGGGCGATATCCAGATGCTCTCCGGCACTTTCGACTGCCATGCGGGCAATCTTGAAACCACGAATGCGGACCACCTGACACAGCCGCTCAAGGGCGGCGGCTTCCTGCGACATCCGACAAGTGATGGTGTAACTCGGCGTTGAGGGCTGGTTTTCAGAGTTCATGCAACTTGCTCCCTGTTCTGTTTGGCGTTGCGCTTGGTTTCATCGATCATTTCGCGGTTACTGGCACCGGGTTTGACGATGGGCCAGACGTTTTCTTCACGGGCAATGGCAACGTGCAGCAGCATGGGTCCATCGTAGGCAAGGATGGTTTCGATACCGCGGCGGATTTGATCGGTGCGTTCGATGTGCAGGGCAGGGATGTCGAACGCGCGGGCCATGGCCACGAAGTCTGGGTTGTCGTTGAGGTCGATCTGGCTTTCCCGGTTGTTGTAGAACAGCTCCTGCTGCTGGCGAACCATGCCCAGGCATTGGTTATCCAGAATGATCATTTTCAAGGGCAGGTTGTAGCGGCGAATGGTGGCCAGCTCCTGAGCGTTCATCATGAAGGAGCCGTCGCCTGCGACGTTGATAACCGTGCTGCGGCGATCGGCAAACTGGGCGCCAATGGCGGCGGGCAAACCAAAGCCCATGGTGCCCAGGCCGCCACTGGAGAGGTGGTGGCGCGGGTGGTCGAACTGGTAATGCTGGGCTACCCACATCTGGTGCTGGCCAACGTCGCAGGCGATGACGGTATCAGCGGGTGCAATGCGGGACAGTTGTCGAACGAACGCCGGGCCGGTGATGGGCGCCAGGGGTTCTTCGTTGTCCGCCGCGCTGAAGCCACCGGTGGTGTTCCAGGTGCGGCATTGGGCCTGCCAGTCGCTGATGGCCAGCGGTGCAGATTCCAACTCGGTGGTCAGTGCCTTGAGAATGCCGTTCAAATCACCCCGCAGGGCCAAATCCACCGAACGCAGTTTGTTGATCTCGGCGGCATCGGCGTCGATGTGGATGGTCCGGGCGTTGGGGGCGAAGGTGTCCAGTTTGCCGGTGGCCCGGTCGTCCAGGCGGGCACCGATGACCAGCAGCAGGTCGCACTCGTCGACCGCGCGATTGGCGGCGCGGGAGCCGTGCATACCCAGCATGCCCAGGTGGTGGGCGCTGTGCTTTCCGCTGTTGCCGATACCTTTCAGGGTGACAACGCTGGGCAGGGCTGAGGTTTCGGAAAATTCGCGGAAGTTGTCTTCCGCATGGGCCAAACTGACTCCGCCACCGCTGTAGAGCAGGGGCTTCTGGGCTGTGCGCAACATGGCCAGCGCCTCGGTAAGATCGGTGCGGGCCGTCGGTTGGCTGTTGGCGCTGTTCGTCTCGATAGGTCGAGAGCGGCCCTCGGCCAACAAGACATCCTTGGGAATGTCGATCCATACCGGGCCGGGGCGTCCGCTTTGGGCAAGATCAATCGCTTCGTCCATGATTTCGGCCAGATCGTCGGCGCTGTCCACCAGGTAGCTGTGTTTGACAATGCCCAGGGTCATGCCCAGAACATCGGTTTCCTGGAAGGCGTCGGTGCCGATCAGGCCGGAGGGCACTTGCCCGGTGATCACGAGCATCGGGATGGAATCCCGGTGGGCGTTGGCAACACCGGTGATCAGGTTGGTGGCACCCGGCCCGGAGGTGGCGATGCAGACGCCCAACTGGCCACTGGCCCGGGCATAGCCGTCGGCGGCCAGCGCGCATCCCTGTTCGTGGCGACACAGCACATGTTCAGTTCCGACATCGTCTACTAAAGCATCGTAGAGCGGCATGATGCAGCCACCCGGGTAGCCGAACACGGTGGAGATGCCGTGGCGATGGAACGCGTCGAGAATGTGCTGTGCGCCGTTCATGATCGATGTTTTCCTTTTGGTGGCGGCAAAAAAAAGCCCCCGGGACCTTTCGGTGCCGGGGGCTCTTGGTGTCTTGTCAGGTTGTTGCTATCTCACCCGCTTGTCCACGCAAAAGCCCCCGGACGGTACCACGACCACCAGGACAAGCTTCACTAGGACAATCACTGCGCTGAGATTCATAAGGTGAACAATCTGCTCTGAATTAGTTCAATACGTGTTGGTAGAATCTACCCCAAGCTTTTGACCGGTTGCAACCGTTTCTTGTCAGTTATTTCGTGTGGGCACAGCAGCTGTGCGGTCTGGCCCGCACATAGCTCAAGCACTGGCGTGTTGAGCGTATAATTGGTCGTTCTCAATCCTCCTTAAATCCCTTAAGGCAATTAACTATCCTTTTTGATGGTCCGGTCGTCGATGAATCCCTTACGCGTTTTATACCAGGACGAGCGCCTGCTGGCAGTCCACAAACCGGCGGGTCTTTTGGTGCACCGAAGCCCGATTGATAAGCATGAAACGGAGTTTGCGCTGCAGTACGCGCGGGCGCTGAACGGAGGCGAGCATGTGTACCCGGTTCACCGACTGGATCGGCCGACGTCAGGCGTACTGGTGTTCGCGAAAGACCCTGAAACCGCGCGAACACTCGGCTTGGCCATGATGGCCGGCGAGGTGCGCAAAACCTACCAGGCGATGGTGCGCGGTTGGCCTGCGGACTCCGGCTTTATTGATCATCCGTTGCGAGAGGAGCCAGAGGATCGGCGGCAGAAGGGCATTGAACAGCCGGTCCGGGATGCCCGGAGCCGGTACAGAACCCTGGCAACCACCGAAATTCCCGTGGCTATTGAGCGCTACCCGAGCAGCCGCTACGCACTGGTTGAGCTGTACCCGGAAACGGGGCGCAAGCATCAACTCCGTCGGCACATGAAGCACATTAACCATCCCATAATTGGCGATGCCAATCACGGCCGCGGCCGCCACAACCGGTATTTTGCGGAACGGTTCGGGCAGGGTCGGTTGATGCTCGCGGCCACGGGTATTGAATTCGCTCATCCAGTCACGGGTAAAGCTTTGGTGATTGAAGCGGTGCCGGAATCCAGTTTCCAGCAGGTGCTATCGATCTTTCCGTGAATGCGCAGTTTGTAGTTTTTTATGTTGAATTGCTTCAAATGGTAGTAATCGACGCCGAGTACGGACTTTCTAAGCCATAATGCGGCCGAAAACATAAAAATCTGAGCGGCTGATTACGGATGCCAATGTTGCGTGTACTGACCATTGTCTTCGGCTTGATGGTTGGCTTTTCCTCTTTCTTTGCTGCGGCTGCGGATCGCCAGGCTATCTGGGATCTGCAATCCGAGCGCGTTGAACTCTCGCGTTTCGTTGATTACTGGCCGGAACCAGAGCTTCCAGCTGGCATTGAGGTGTTGACGAACCTTGATTCGCAACGCTGGACGCCGAACCAGAGTGACAGCCTCAGTCTGGGCTATGGTAAATCCGCCTACTGGTTTCGGGTAGCGGTGGAAAACCCAACGGATGAGGTCACAAAGCCCCTGTTGGAAATCGCCTACCCGGTCCTGGATCAGATCGAGATTTTCATCAATCCGGAAAGCTCCGGCGCTGAGCCTATTGAGTCAATAGTGCTCGGCGACAAGCAGCCATTCGATGCTCGGCCCATTCAGCATCGTAACTTCGTGGTTCCCCTGACCCTGGCGGCCGGCGAGCAAACCTGGATTTACCTGCGGGTGGAAACCACCAGTTCCATGCAGGTACCGTTGATCCTGTGGGAGCAGAATAACTTCCTTGCCGCCGAGCAGGCCCGCAGCATTTTCGAGGGGCTCTACTACGGCATCATCCTTGTCATGGTGCTCTATAATCTGTTCGTGTTTATGGCGGTAAAGGAGCAGAGTTTTCTGCATTATGTTGGCTATATCACGGCAATGCCCCTGTTCCTGGCCAGTCTTCATGGCGTTGCCTTTCAGTATCTGTGGCCGCAGGCAACTTGGTGGAATGATCAGGCGATAACCGTGTTCCTGAATCTGGCCCTGGTGTTCGGCGGTACCTTCAGTCTTCGATTCATCAATGTCTCACCCAGCAATCACCCGTTTCTACACCGGTGGACTGTCGGGGTTGTCGTGGCCGCCGCGGTGCTGGCTGTCGCCGGTTTGATGGTTCCGTACAAGTACCTGATTCTGCCCACCATTTTGCTGGCATTCATCACTTGTTCCACGATGTTGGTCTTGAGTATCGTTCGCTGGGTTCAACAGGATCCGGCGGCCCGCTACTACACCTTTGCCTGGGTGTTTATGCTGTTCGGCGGTATGGTGCTGGCGCTAAGCAAGTTCACGGTGTTGCCGCGAAACCTATTGACGGAAAATGCCACCCAGGTTGGCTCCGCGCTGGGTGTGATTCTGCTGTCTATTGCTCTGGCAGACCGTCTGGAAAGGGAAAAGAAGCGGGTTTTCGAAACCCAGCAGCGACTGATTCGCGAAGAACGCAAGGCGCGAATGGCCCAGGAAAAATCCTTGCAGGTGCAACGGGAGGCCAATACCCAGCTTGAAGAACGGGTTCAGCAACGCACTAAGGACCTGGAACACCTGAACGAGCAGTTGCTGGAGCTCAGTGCCACCGATGCCTTGACCCGGCTAAAGAACCGCGGCCACTTTGACCGGATCTTCCAGTCTGCTGTGGTGCGGGCTTATCGGTACGATGAAATGCTGTCGCTTTTGGTACTGGACATCGATCACTTCAAGAAATTCAACGATACCTACGGTCACCTGGTTGGTGACGACTGTCTGAAGATGGTGTCTCAGTGCATTCAGAAGTTTATTACCCGTCCTCAGGACCTGGCCGCCCGGTATGGTGGAGAGGAATTCGTGGTGCTGCTGCCGGAGACACCGATGAGTGGCGCGCTTCAGGTTGCGGAACGCATCCGGATGGAGATCGAAAAAACCGCTTTCCCGGTCTCCGGCGATGTCGTGCACCTCACCGTCAGTATTGGCGTGTGCAGCGTGTCGCCGGCCAAGGCCGATGCCACCAAGGATATCTTCAAGTGGGCAGACGAAGCCCTGTACGAGGCCAAAGGCCAGGGCCGTAACCGGGTGGTTTCCTGGAATATGGACAATCAGCCCGTTGGATCAAGCGTCTCTCCAGCCTGACGGACAGGGATCGCCGGGATGGGCCTTCCAGTCGGCCAATCCCAAGACTCTCAACATGGCGTATGAGGAGAGTGTGAGCAGTTTTAATCAGGCTGAACGTCACCCTGTTCATAAATCTGCTTTTCACAGGCCTTTTCAAATAATAAGCTTGCAGCACGATAAAGTAGTAAGCGAGCCAGATGGAATCTCTAGAACCTTTAATTCGCTATTTTCTGGGCATCTTTTTTCTGATGATCGGCCTGCAGTTTGGCGGACGAACGCTGGGACTGTATCGCCGAATGAGCTTCTCCTACATCAACTATGGTGGCAAAGGAACAGCGCCCTGGTGGCATCGGCAGATCTTCAACGTGTTCCGAACCTTGATCGTCAGTATCTGCGTGATTCGGATTTTCGTTGACGTTGATGCCTGGCTGGGAGTCTTCCCGTCGCTGTATCAGTG
This sequence comes from Marinobacter sediminum, assembly GCF_016820575.1. Classification (GTDB taxonomy): domain Bacteria; phylum Pseudomonadota; class Gammaproteobacteria; order Pseudomonadales; family Oleiphilaceae; genus Marinobacter; species Marinobacter sediminum. The sequence goes on from NZ_JAEMQH010000003.1 coordinate 370,364, forward strand.
GCCAGTACTGTTGGTGGGGATGTTGCTGCTGTTGGTGTCGTTTGCCAGTGTGAATTATCTGCAGGCATACATGCACGAAGATTGGCGCTCCGGAATCGATCCCAGAAAGGAGGGCCGCAATCTGCTCACCGGGGGGCCGTTTGCCCGATCCCGAAACCCGCTGTTCATCAGCGTGATGGCCGGACAACTGGGGTTCTTTCTGGCGCTCCCGAGTGTCTTCTCATTGGTTTGCCTGATCGCCGGCGTGCTGGTCATCACCCGGCAGGCCAGGGAGGAGGAAAAGGCCCTGGCCAGTGACTTCGGCAGCCAATACGACGACTACCGGGCGCGGGTGCCTCGCTGGTTATAAGGCCATTCCCGCGCCAGACCCGATTAGCTGGCTTTTTTGCGGGCGTCCTTGATCACGTCGTAGGCGTGGCTGATGTCCCGCGTCCGCTCCTCCGCCATTTCCCGCATACTCTCTGGCATGCCTTTGCCGGCAAGTTTGTCCGGGTGATTCTCGCTCATCAGCTTTCGGTACGCCCTCTTCAGTTCAGCGTCGCTGGCTGAGGATGAAACCCCCAGAACCTTGTAGGCATCGTCGATCTGCTGGCTTGAGGAACGCTGGCTCGCGCCGGCACCGGCTTGCCCGCTGTGGGCGCCTCGCAGCATGGCCTCGAGCTGATCTACCTGGCTTTCCGGCAGGCCCAGGCCCCGGGCAATACGCAGCAGCATGGCGTGCTCGTCCGGATGGATAACGCCATCGGCGGCAACTGCGGATACTTGGACTTGCAGGAACATCTGCAGGAAGGCCGGCTGGCTGCCGCTCATGCGCAGGAAGTGCTGAAGTTCTGCGTCCAGATCGAATTCTGGAGCTTTGCCGCGATTGAAAGCGGCCCGGGCCTTGGCTCGCTGGTTTTCGTTCAGGCGGAAACGGGCAAACATAGCCTCCGCCATCTGGATTTCATCTCGGGAGACCACGCCATCAGCCTTGCACAGGGCGCCCATGACGGCGAAGACTGACTCAATGAAGCCGGACTGGATGGAGTGGAGCTTACCGATCAACCGGCTTTTGAGGCGGTTGAACACGAAGGCACCGATGGCTGCACCGACCAGAAAGCCAGCGAACTTGCCAAAGGCGTAACCAATTAATCCCCCTAATAAAACGGCCAACAGCATCTAACAATCCTTAATTCGGTTTGGAACAGTCCATAGAATATACGGGTTTTCTTGGGCGGATTCATGAACAGGCCTTCATGGAGTTCGCAAATCCGATCCGGCGCCCTCAGAGAACATCCTGGAAACAGGCTTTGGAAGTAACCCACAATGATGTGTGTACCTGCGAAAGTGAGAAGCCCGCAATGACTCAAGATCTGTTTGCCGACCTGCCCGACGAGCCTCGCACCGAGACGATTACAGATGGCGCCATGGTGCTGCGAGGGTTTGTGACTGAACGTGCTGAAGAGCTGCTGCGCGGTATCCAGCGGGTCACCAACTCGGCGCCACTGCGCAAGATGCAGACGCCGGGCGGGCACACCATGTCGGCCGCCATGAGCTGTTGTGGCAACCAGGGCTGGGTAACCGATGCCACCGGATACCGGTATCAGGGAACAGATCCGCTTTCCGGCCGGCCTTGGCCCGCCATGCCCGAGGTCTTTGTCCAGGTGGCCAAAGAAGCTGCCGAGGCCGCCGGTTTCGGAAACTTTCAGCCCGACGCCTGCCTGATCAACCAATACGAACCTGGTGCCAAGATGGGGTTGCACCAGGACAAGGACGAGCTGGATTTTGAGCAGCCGATCGTGTCGGTGTCTCTGGGATTGTCTCAGGTGTTCCAGTTCGGTGGCCTGAAACGCAACGAACGGCCGGTGAATGTGCCTCTGGCCCATGGCGACGTGGTGGTTTGGGGCGGGCCTTCTCGTCTTCGTTACCACGGTGTTATGCGGCTGAAGGCGGGCGAGCATCCGCTGACCGGCGCCTGCCGCTACAACCTAACGTTTCGTCGGGCCCGCTGACTCTCACTAAGGCCCGCTTCCTACTGCAGCCAGGAAACGGCCAATCCGGGCCGTGAATTGGTCTTGCGGTGACCCCCGGTGAACTCGAGCCTTCATCCTTGAGCATCCTTGAGCATAGGTACAGCGGGTAACCCTTACCTTACTTGTACAGGGCGAATCTGGTAAGATTCGCGCCCTTTATTTGCAACCTCTTTGAACAAAGCTCGCCGGATTACTGTGACTGCCAGTCCAGCTTGACGCCCGTTCCTGTTTTGTCTTCATCCACCTTCGGGAATGTGTTTTCGATTACCCCTGGTGACGGCCCGGTGACTTTGTACCTGATTTACCAATAACGGAACTCGACATGGTTAATACCCTGAAAAACCAATGGTTATCCAACATCCGCGGAGACCTGCTCGCAGGTGTCGTGGTTGCGCTGGCCCTGATCCCGGAGGCCATCGCCTTCTCCATCATCGCCGGCGTTGATCCGAAGGTGGGGCTGTACGCGTCCTTCTGTATCGCGGTCATCATCGCGTTTGTGGGTGGTCGGCCCGGTATGATTTCGGCCGCAACCGCGGCCATGGCGGTGCTTATGGTCACGCTCGTTAAAGAGCATGGTCTCCAGTACTTGCTGGCGGCGACGTTGTTAACCGGTGTGATCCAGGTGGTGGCCGGTTACCTGAAACTGGGTAGCCTGATGCGGTTTGTCTCGCGTTCGGTGGTGACCGGGTTCGTGAACGCGCTCGCCATCCTGATTTTCATGGCCCAGTTGCCTGAGCTGACCAACGTCACCTGGCACGTATACGCCATGACCGCAGCTGGCCTTGGCATCATCTACCTGTTTCCGTTGCTGCCGGTGGTGGGCAAGATTTTGCCTTCGCCGCTGGTGTGTATCGTTGTGCTGACGGCGGTCGCGGTATTCCTCGGTCTGGACATCCGCACCGTGGGTGACATGGGCGAGCTGCCTGACACTCTGCCTATTTTCCTGTGGCCGGACGTGCCGCTGAACCTCGAAACTCTGATGATCATTCTGCCGTACTCGCTGCCGCTGGCGGTGGTGGGTCTGTTGGAATCCATGATGACCGCGACCATTGTCGACGACCTGACCGACACCGAGAGTGACCGCAACCGCGAGTGCAAGGGCCAGGGCATTGCCAACATCGGCTCCGGCCTTGTTGGCGGCATGGCCGGTTGTGCCATGATCGGCCAGTCCATCATCAACGTGAAATCCGGCGGCCGTACCCGCCTGTCGACTCTCACCGCTGGTGTCTTCCTGCTGATCATGGTGCTGGTGCTCGACAGCGTGCTGGTGCAGATCCCGATGGCTGCGCTGGTAGCGGTCATGATCATGGTGTCGATCGGTACCTTCTCCTGGGAGTCGATCAAGAATCTCAAGGAGCATCCGTTGTCCACCAACATCGTGATGTTGGTCACCGTTATCGTGGTGGTTGCCACTCACAACCTGGCGTTTGGTGTGTTGGCTGGCGTGCTCCTGGCGGCGCTGTTCTTCGCCAACAAGATTGGCCACTACATGATGGTGGACTCGTCGTTGGATGAGAAAACCGACACCCGCACCTACACCGTGGTGGGCCAGGTGTTCTTCAGCTCCTCAGAAAAACTGATCCAGGCCTTTGATTTTAAGGAAGCAGTCGATAATGTGGTGATTGATCTGAGCCGGGCTCACTTCTGGGACATCACCGCCGTGGGCGCCCTCGACAAGGCCGTGATTAAATTCCGCCGTGAGGGTGCCGATGTCGAAGTGATTGGCATGAACGAAGCCAGTGCCACCATTGTTGACCGTTTTGGCGTGCATGATAAGCCGGAATCGGTTGATCAGCTGATGGGGCACTGACATGAGCCAGACCACGGAATCCGGTAGCGATGGCAGTCAGAATAACAACCACAACGATCAGCAAGGCGAGGTTGAGATGTTACGAGTAGTGGCCTGTATCGATGGTTCCCGCGCTGCACCGGCGGTGTGTGATTACGCCGCCTGGGCAAGCAAGCACATGCAGAACCCGGTGACGTTGCTTCACGTTCTGGATGAAGAGCGCTATCCGGCGGAGCCCGATCTGGCGGGCAGCATTGGATTGGGCAGCCGCGAGCAGTTGCTGGACGAGTTGGCCGAACTGGACCGCAAGCGTTCGAAGCTGGCACTCGAGCATGGCCATCATATGCTGGATGAGGCTGAGCGCCGTTTGAAAGATGCTGGTGTGGCCGAGGTGGCCAAGCGCCAGCGTCACGGTGATCTGACTGAATCGCTGCTGTCGCTTGAAAACCAGACCCGCCTGCTGGTGATGGGCCTGCACGGTGAGAGCAGCTCCGATCGTGATATCCACATTGGCAGCCAGCTTGAGACCGTGATCCGCAGCATGCATCGCCCGATTCTTCTGGTTCCGGACGAGTTCAAGGCGCCCCAGAGTGCGATGCTGGCCTTTGACGGCAGCGACACTGCCTTCAAAGGTGTTGAGTTGCTGGCTGGTAGTCCGGTGCTGAAGGGCATGCCGCTGCACCTGGTGATGGTGGGTGCCGACACCAATGACCGTTGGGAGCAGCTCAAGAAGGCTGAGAAGATGCTCGCAGGTCTTGAATCCGAAATTACCCTGGCGATCCGCGCCGGTGACGTTGAGCCGACGTTGCACGCCTATCAGGATGAGCATGATATTGATTTGCTGGTTATGGGCGCCTACGGCCATTCCCGCATTCGTCAGTTCCTGGTGGGCAGCACCACCACCACGATGCTGAAAACGGCTGAGAAGCCGCTCGTTATCCTGCGTTAATCTCGCCGTTGCGGCTCCTCTTAGGAAGTTTCTTGAGAGGAGTTGCCAAAGGTTTTCACCTGGGACACAAAGTCGCTGAACCTAGTGCCCTGGATCAGTACATGCTCCTTAAGTTGCTGCTCGGCTTCGTACTCTTGGCCTTTTTCGATCGCCTCGAAAATCCTTCGGTGTTCGTTCACCGAGGTGGAAACCCGATTCCGTGTTTGTAATTGCAGGCGCCGGTATGGCTTCAGACGCTGTTTGAGCTGCCGTGCTTCAGTTGCCAGAAAGCTGTTATGGCTGGCCGTGTAAATGCAGTTATGGAATTCTTCATTTTCGTAGTAGTAGTCATCCGGATCCGACATCACGTCGGAATCTTCGCAGCGGTGCAGCGCCGCACGCAGGGCTTCAAGCTCTGCTGGTTGTATCCTCCTGGCCGCTAGTCGGCCGCACATACCTTCCAGTTCCGCCATGACCTCGAACATTTCGATCAGCTGGTCGAAACCGACCTTTGCGACGAACGTGCCTTTTTTTGCCTTGACGGTTACCAGGCCGCTGACCACCAACTGTTGAATGGCTTCCCGTATAGGAGTGCGGGACACGCCGTACTTCGCCGCCAGGGCGTCATGATCAAGCTTGGCTCCAGGCAGTAGCTGACCGTTAATGATGTCCTCTTCCAGAGCGTCTTTTAGTTTTTGTGTATTCGAGCGTTTCATTATTGGTCTCTCTGCTCAGTCTGAAAAAATCGACCTGGTTATAAAATAGTCAAATAATATTGACAACAATATACAACAAGTCTATTGATGTATACATCAGAGTGCTCTGATAGATATTACAAAAACAATTCTGGAGACAAAATGATGAAGATGCCCTTCGCAAAACTGGCCGCAGCGGCCACTCTTTCTGTTTTTCTGCCCAGCGTTGCCGCAGCCGACACAACCCTTCGTGTGTCGCACCAATTTCCAGGAGGAAAGGGGGATGTGCGGGATGAAATGGTTCAATTGATGGCCCGCGAAGTGAAAGCGGCGGATGTCGGTCTTGAACTTCAGATTTATCCGGGACAGTCCCTGTTTAAGGCCAAGGAGCAGTGGGGTGCTCTGGTACGTGGCCGAGTGGACATGATCTCTCTGCCATTGGATTACGCCAGTGGCCGTCACCCCGAGTTTTCCGCAACTCTGATGCCGGGTCTGGTCCGCAGCCACGAGCGTGCCCAACGCCTGAACGACTCCGAATTCATGGACATGATCAAAAAAGTGATCAACGATGCCGGTGCCCGAGTCCTCGCCGATGCGTGGCTGGCAGGTGGCTTCGCCTCTAACAAACAGTGCATTACTTCACCGGATACTGTTCAGGGGCAAACGCTGCGTGCCGCTGGCCCGGCCTTTGACGAGATGCTCGCTACCGCTGGTGCCTCCATCGCCTCCATGCCGTCCTCCGAAATCTACACCGCGATGCAAACCGGGGTTCTCGATGGTGCTAACACCTCCTCAGGTTCCTTCGTGTCCTACCGTATCTACGAGCAAGTCACCTGCCTGACCGCTCCGGGCGAAAATGCACTCTGGTTTATGTATGAGCCGGTGCTGATTTCCGAGCGCAGCTGGAACAGCCTGAACGCTGAGCAGCAGGCTGCACTGACAGCAGCCGGTCAGAAAGCCGAAGACTATTTCGCCAAAGAAGCTGCCGGTCTTGACCAAAAGATGGCCGACGTCTTCGCGGAGAACGGCGTTGAAGTGGTCAATATGACACCTGAGAACTACCAGGCCTGGTTGGATATTGCCAAAAAGAGCTCCTACAAGACCTTCGCAGAGAATGTTCCGAACGGGCAGGCTCTGATCGACGCAGCGTTGGCTGTCGAGTAAGTCCTTCAGCATTGATCTACTGATTCAGCCTCGCCATTCCCGGCTACCTGCCGGGGTGGCGAGCCAACCATTTTTCGGGTTTGAGCTATGTCCCAATCTTCCAGTTCAAGACGAGCCTCTGAGCGAGGCATCTTCGGTGGATATATCCGTTGCATGGATGCCGTATCGGTTGCCGCTGCCATTCTCGCCGCTGCGCTGCTTGCGCTGGGTGTGCTGGCCGTCGTTCACATGGTGTTCGTTCGTTACGCCATGGGTGAAAGCACAGTCTGGCAAACCGAATTCACAACCTTTGCGATCAGCGCAGCGATGCTGCTGGGTACGCCTTATGTGCTCAAGACCGGTGGTCACGTGGCAGTCACCGTGCTGCCCGATGCCATGCGTGGTCTGCCTAAGCATCTGATGCAGCTGACTGCTTCTTTGGTGGGCCTGGTGTTCTGTTTGGCCCTGGCCTACGGCTGCTGGTACTACTTCTACGAAGCTTACGCTTTTGAGTGGACCACCGGGACCGTCTGGAATCCACCTCTGTGGCCCGCACTTCTGCCCGTGGCCGTTGGTGCGTCGTTACTGTCGCTTCAATACGTTGCTGAAATTCTGCGGGGAGAGGCGTAATCATGGATCCTGTCACTAGCGGTATTCTCGTTGTTATTGCCTTGCTGGTATTGATGGCCATCGGTACCCCCATCGCCTTTGCACTTGGCGCTGTCGCCTTGGGGGCGCTGGTCCTCGATCAGGGAATGGGTGAGCTGGTGTATTTCGGCGAAACCTTCTTTGGGCACGTTGCCTCCTTCGGCTTTGTCGCCATCCCCATGTTCATTCTGATGGGGGCTGCGGTGGCCTCGTCGCCTACCGGCCGGGATCTCTATCGTTCTCTCGACATCTGGATGGGCAGGCTGCCAGGCGGTTTGGCAATCTCCAACATTGCGGCTTGCTCAATTTTTGCGGCCTTGTCGGGGTCATCGCCCGCAACCAGTGCTGCGATCGGTAAACTCGGTATTCCTGAGATGCGCAAGCGCGGTTACCCGGATGGCGTTGCAGCGGGCTGTATTGCCGCTGGTGGTACCCTCGGCATCCTGATCCCGCCCTCGGTCACCATGATCGTGTACGGCATTTCTACGGAGACCTCTATCGGCCGTCTGTTCATTGCCGGTGCAATACCTGGGCTGATGCTGGCAGGCCTGTTCATGGTCTGGACCCTGATTGCCTGCAAGTTGTCCGGCGGCTACAACAGCCCGAATCCGGTAGCGGCGGCGGCAGCCCAAATCAAGGAAAACGTTGAAGGCAATATGAAGGCCCTGGTGCGGGTGCTTCCGTTCCTGATGGTGGTGCTTGGTATTCTATTCGCCCTTTATGGCGGCGTCGCAACGCCGTCCGAAGCGGCGGGTGTTGGTGCTTTCCTGTGTCTGGCGTTGGCCATCATGGTCTATCGTATGTGGCAGGTTAAACCCATCTCCAACATCATGCGAGATGCGCTGCGCGAAAGCGTAATGATCATGCTGATCATTGCGACCGCTGAAATATTTGCCTTTGCCCTGTCGTCTCTGTTCATTACCCAGACCCTGGCCGGAGCCATTGCCGACCTGGAGGTAAATCGGTGGGTCCTGATGGGGGTCATCAACCTCTTCCTGCTGGTTGCCGGTTTCTTCCTGCCGCCAGTCGCCGTCATTGTGATGGCCGCACCGATCCTGTTGCCGATCATTCTTGCGGCGAACTTCGACCCCTACTGGTTCGCAGTGATCCTGACCATCAACCTGGAAATCGGACTGATCACGCCGCCGGTGGGCCTCAACCTGTTCATCATCAAGGGCATTGCGCCCGACATAGCACTCCGGGACATCCTCCTTGGCAGTTTGCCGTACGCTCTGTGCATGATTCTAGGCATTGTGCTGCTGTGCGTATTCCCTGAGATCGCCTTGTGGCTGCCGAACCTCATCATGGGTGCGGGCACCTGAGATCAACTCTAAGGTTAATGCTATGAATATGAGTTTCTTGCAAGAGCTGTTCAGCAGCATCACCCAGCGTGATGCCCTGCAGCGTAAGTTTGGCAACAAGAATAAGAAGGGCAGTTACGATCACAGGGACCTGGAAGCGGCTTGCCATGAGCTGCTGCACAGTGATGGCGAGGCGGCCAGTATTGTGCTCGCCAGTCGGGCATTGGATATCTACCAGTCCCTTGGCGATGACGACAAACGGGCCTTTTTCGATGCCTTGGCCAAGAACTTTTCGGCTGATCCAGACAAGATCGATCGGGCGTACCGCGTCTACAAAAGCGATAGGTCCAACAAGCATCTGGCCGACCTGTTCGAGGTCACCGAGCCACTTCGGCAGGAAGTGCTGCGTCGACTCAATCTGGCCCAGGGTGCAACTTATGAGTTGGTGAGGATGCGTCAGGATTTCCTGGCGCTGATGAAGGAGCATAAAGACTTTGAGTCGATCAATGCCGACTTTGTCCATCTTTTTGCGTCCTGGTTCAACCGCGGCTTTCTGGTCCTGAAGCGGATCGACTGGACTACGCCGGCTTCCATTCTGGAGAAAATCATTCGCTACGAGGCCGTGCACAAGATCCAGGGCTGGGATGACCTGCGCCGCCGTCTGGACAACCGGGACCGGCGTTGCTTCGGCTTCTTCCACCCTGCGATCGGCGATGAACCGCTGATCTTTGTAGAGGTGGCGCTGACCAAGGGTATTCCGGACCGAATCCAGCCCATCCTGGCACATGACCATTACGACATTGACGCTCCCCAGTTGGCCGACTCGGCTGCATTCTTTGGCATTAGCAACTGTCAGGTCGGGCTCCGGGGTATCTCTTTCGGCAACTTCCTCATCAAGCAAGTGGTGCAGGAGCTGAAGTACGAACTGCCGAACCTAAAGAATTTCGTGACTCTGTCACCACTCCCCATGTTCCGGAGCTGGCTGGAGAAAACCTACCACCCGGATTCGGGTCTGTTAACGCCGGAGGCGCAGTCGATACTGGCACACCTGGACAATCCGAATTGGGCCAGCAATGAGGAATTGGCCAATCGCCTGAACGAAGTGATTCGACCCCTGGCGGCCCGATACCTGCTGAAAGAGAGGAACGGTAACAATCAGCCGATAAATCCTGTTGCCCGCTTCCACCTGGGTAATGGCGCGGAACTACACCGCATCAATTGGCTCGGGGATGTCTCCACCAATGGTATGAAGCAGTCTGCAGGCCTAATGGTTAACTATCTGTATGTGCTTGAGAACATTGAACGCAACAATGAAAAGTACACCGAAAACGGTGAAATCGTCTGTTCCCCAAGCGTCCGTGAACTGAGCAAGCTCGGTAGAAAACTGTTTCAAGGAGAACTAGAGAAATGAACCATAACCTGTTCGATACTTTTGCCGCGAAAATGCAGGACCGTGGAACGGCCAACTTTATTACCACGCCCGAGGGGGCCGAGTATTCCTACGCTGATGCCCTGGCCAAGACCGAGCGCATTGCCGGTGCCTTGAAAGGCCTTGGGGTTAATCCCGGAGACCGGGTAGCGGTGCAGGTTGATAAGAGCCCGGAGGCGATTCTGCTGTACCTGGCCACTCTGCGCGTTGGCGGTGTCTATTTGCCACTGAACACCGGCTACACAGCGGATGAGATCGGCTATTTCCTGGGTGACGCGGAGCCAGCCTTATTCGTGTGCATGCCCGCCTCCCTGGAGTCGGCTAGAGCGATTGCAGCCAAAACCCAGTGCCCGCGAGTGGAAACTCTGGGTACCAAGGACGATGGTTCGTTAATGGGTGCGGTTGCCACAGCACAGGCGTTCACCGGCATTGAGCCGCGCGATGAGGATGACCTGGCGGCCATTCTATACACCTCAGGCACTACCGGGCGCAGTAAAGGTGCCATGCTGACCCACAACAACCTGCGGTCAAACAGTAAGAGTCTGGCCGAGGCCTGGCGGTTCACCGAGAAAGATCGGCTGATTCATGCACTGCCGATTTTCCACACCCACGGCCTGTTCGTGGCCTGCAATGTGATCCTGACGGCCGGTGCCAGTCTGTATTTCATGTCCAAGTTTGATGTCGACACCATCATCGCCGCCATGCCCGATGGCACCTCGCTGATGGGAGTCCCGACTTTCTATACCCGATTGTTACAGGACGACCGCCTAACGCCGGAACTGACCGCCAACATGCGCCTCTTCACCTCCGGTTCGGCACCGCTGACCGCTGAAACGCACCAGCAATTTGAGCAGCGCACCGGGCACGCCATTCTTGAGCGTTATGGCATGACCGAAACCAACATGAACACCTCCAATCCCTACGATGGTGACCGGATTGCCGGCACGGTTGGTATGCCGTTGCCCGGTGTAGAGATCCGTATTACTGATCCGGAGACGGCCACCCATGCACCACTGCCGCAAGGCGAGATTGGCATGCTTGAGGTGCGCGGTCCCAATGTGTTCAAGGGCTATTGGCGCATGCCGGAGAAAACCAAAGCTGAGCTGTTGGAAGACGGGTTCTTTGTTACCGGTGATTTGGCGCTGATTGATGAACGCGGATACGTCCAGATTGTGGGTCGTGACAAGGATTTGGTGATATCCGGTGGTTTTAACGTTTATCCCAAAGAAGTGGAGCAGATTATCGATGCACTTCCGGAGGTGTCGGAGTCGGCAGTCATTGGTGTGCCGCACCCGGACTTCGGGGAGGGTGTGACGGCTGTCGTGGTGTTGTTGCCAGGGCAACAACTCAATGAGGCGGACGTTATCAAGTCCTTATCCGGCCACCTGGCGAAATACAAGCAGCCCAAACGGGTCTTCTTCGTAGATGCGTTGCCCCGCAATACCATGGGCAAAGTGCAGAAGAAGCAGCTGCGGGATGAATACAAAGACATCTACTCAGACGCTTGAAATGGCGTAACCATAGGAGCAAACGCCATGACCAGAAGTTTTCGAATCGGCCAGATTGTGCCCAGTTCCAACACCACCATGGAAACTGAGATACCCGCTATGCTCAGAGCGCGTGAAGCAGTGGAGCCGGAACGGTTTACCTTCCATTCCAGTCGGATGCGCATGAAAAAGGTGACCAGGGAAGAGCTTGCGGCTATGGATGATGAATCAGACCGTTGCGCCTTGGAACTATCGGATGCCGCTGTGGATGTCATGGGCTATGCCTGTCTGGTAGCCATCATGAGCCGGGGCGCGGGGTACCACCGGGAGTCCCAGGCTCGTCTGCATGGAGTCACCCGTGACAACGGCCATCCGACACCGATTGTCAGCAGCGCCGGAGCGCTGACCGAGGGGCTGAAACTCCTGGGCGCCCAACGGGTCGCCATCATCACGCCTTACATGAAACCGCTGACCCAGTTGGTGGTGGACTACATCGAAGCGGAGGGGTTTGAGGTGGTAGACAGCATTGCGCTGGAAATTCCCGACAACCTTGAGGTCGGCCGTCGGGATCCGGCGCTGCTGGAGGATATCGTCCAGCGCCTGAATACCGCCGAAACTGACGCGGTAGTCCTGTCCGCCTGCGTGCAGATGCCGTCTCTGGCTGCCATTCAGCCCGTCGAGGATGCCCTGGGTTTGCCGGTGGTGTCAGCAGCAACCTGCACCACTTACCAGATTCTGAAGGCATTGGAGTTGAAACCCTACGTGCCCAATGCGGGGCGTTTGCTTTCCGGCGATATTGCGTAAGGGTGGGCATGAGGCTGCTTCAGCTCGTGCCTGAGTGACGCAAACAGTCATAGAGATAGGCGAGTCCGAGCGGGTACACTGTCAGGGTTCTAGAAACGGTCCACACTGGCCCGACAAGGAGAATGACTCGTGACGGAAGTGATTAACAAATACCTCAATGTACTGGCCAAAAACGATGGTTCTGACTTGTACCTGAGCACCGGAGCTCCCCCTTGCGCAAAGTTCCAAGGGACGTTGAAGCCGCTATCACGGGAAGTGCTCAAGGCAGGAGAGGTAGAGGCCATTGCCAACAGCATCATGGATGATGAGCAGCGGGCAGTTTTTAATAATGAGTTGGAGATGAACCTGGCGATTTCTCTGCCAGGCATCGGCCGCTTTCGGGTCAACATCTTCAAGCAGCGTAACGAAGTCGCCATCGTTGCCAGAAACATCAACACTGATATCCCAAAATTTGACGATTTGGGGTTACCCCCCGTTCTGAAAGAATTGGTAATGAATAAGCGTGGGCTGGTGTTGTTTGTTGGGGGCACTGGTTCAGGCAAATCGACCTCGTTGGCGGCCCTGATCGACTACCGCAACAGCAATGTCGGCGGGCATATCATTACCATTGAGGATCCGGTTGAATTCGTGCACAAGCACAAAAAATCCATCATTAACCAGCGCGAGGTTGGGGTGGATACCCGGAGTTTTAAAAATGCTCTGAAGAATACCCTGCGCCAGGCACCGGACGTAATTCTGATAGGCGAGATCCGTGATCGCGAGACCATGGAGCATGCCTTGGAATTCGCCGAAACCGGCCACCTTGCCATCTCCACACTGCACGCCAATAACGCCAATCAGGCGCTTGAGCGGATTATCAACCTTTTCCCAGACGAGAAACGGCCGGCATTGCTGATGAGCCTGGCGCAGAACATTCGCGGCTTCGTTTCCCAGCGCCTGGTGCCCACCGCCGACGGCAAGCGTTGTGCGGCCGTTGAAGTGCTTCTGGGCACCAAAACGATACAGGAATTGATCCTTAAGAACCGGCTGCCCGAGATTAAGGAAATAATGGAGAAGTCGGAAAACCTGGGGATGCAGACTTTCGATGGTGCCCTGTTCAAACTCTATGAGAGCGGTCGCGTTACGCTTGAGGATGCAATTGCCAATGCGGACTCGCCGAACAATCTGAGGCTGCGTATCAAGTTGGCTCAAGGGGAGAGCGCCCCCGCAGTGGAGGAAAAACGGACCGAGAATACATCCTCTCCATCCATTGATAAGCTGACGCTCGAAGAAATTGAGGGCGACGAAGAGGATACTGATGTTGAGCCGTTCAAGCCGAAATTTTGATGGGCTAAGTGCTGCCTCTTGTGGCCCAGGCGGGCAGCCCTACACTCAGCACCGGCGAGAACAGCACGGGCCGCAGAGAAGGCTATGGAAAGCCCTCTCTGTCGCTCTGGTGTTGTTCGTCGCCGGTTGCCAGTCTCTGTCGCTTCCTCCACCAACGGTCGGAACAGATGCAACCGGCGCTGTATCGGTCAGCCCTGCGTATGCCGATCGGTTCGAGAGAATCGAGGGGGCGCTGTCGGACCTGAACTCCGCTGGCTTGCCTGCCGATCAGGATGCCTACGCCCGCCAGGCGCAGCAGTTAGGCGCCGTTTCCGACGATTTTCTGAGGTTGGTTCAGTCAGGGCCGGCCACTGAGCCGGAGTTCGGTCTGTGGGGGAATTACTTCAACCGGCTGTCGGATACCGTAGAGGTTGTCGTGGCCGGTGATGCCAGCCTGGCCGAGGCAGAACGGCTTTATGAGCAGGCAGCTCGTCTTTATCCTCGGTTTCTTGAACGCTCCCAATTGCCCGAACGGCCCTACAGAGCCGTGGATGGAGAGACAAGCGCTTATTTTGCGGGCAATTATTTTCTGTGCACCATGCCTGAGGTTATCGCAGACGGCTATGGTCGACGCGGCGTTGGTGGGATGAGTCGGCACCTCGAGAACGCCATGAATCGATATCTTTCCGGTCCCTGTGAACCGGATCTGATGTTCTCGGCGGCCGAGATGCTGTACGACTACGCTCTGAACGCCGGGCCAAATCGCTCGGCCTACCGTAGCCGCATTGAACAGGCCGGCCCCGGAAAATCGGCGGCCTGGCTGACCCTGCTGGATAATCTAGTCTCTGACTACGATCCGGCTCTGGCACTGAGCAATCTTGACCAGGCGTTGGCCCAGGCCCGCGCTACTCTGGACGATGACGAGGAAGTCAGTGTGGAGTTTGCCAGTGAATTGGAACGCCAGCGCACAGTGCTGAGTGATGGGCAGGAGCCAATCAGAACGCTTCGTTATCAGCCTTAACCATTCCTTTCGGCGTTAGGCGTCGTTGCCCGCTGCCACACCAGAAGCCCAGGCCCACTGGAAATTATGCCCGCCTAGGTGGCCGGTCACATCCACCACTTCACCGATGAAGTAGAGGTTTGGGCGCTCCAACACCGACATATTCTTTGACGACAGCTGCCGGGTATCCACGCCGCCGAGGGTCACTTCTGCGGTGCGATAGCCTTCGGTGCCTGCGGGTTTGATTTGCCACTGGCCGAGCGTTTCAGCCACCTGTTCCAGGTCGCTGTTCTTGTAGCCCTGCAGTGGGCCGGTCCAGCCATGGAGTTCGTTGTAGGCTTGGGCAAAGCGCTTGGGCAGGTGCTGGGCCAGGTAATGGGCCACGGTGGACTGGGGTTTTTGTTGGCGCAAGGCCAGCAGGTCCTCGTGAATGCGTTGGGTCGGAAGCAGGTTCACCGACAGCGTATCCCCGGGTTGCCAGTAGCTGGAAATCTGCAGCATCGAGGGGCCGCTGAGGCCGCGATGGGTAACCAGCATAGGTTCGCGGAAGTGCTGGTTTTGGCAGGTAACGTCTACCGGACAGCTGACCCCTGACAACGGCGACAGCTGCTCTTTCAGTTCCGGATGCAGCGTGAACGGCACCAGGCCCGCGCGGGTTGGCAACACCGAGAGGCCGAACTGCTTGGCCAGGTCGTAGCCAAAGCCAGTGGCCCCCATGGTGGGAATCGATAGTCCGCCACAGGCGACCACCAGGGATTCACAGGTGAGAGTGCTGGTGATAGTGCTGGTGAGAGCGCCGGCGCTGATATTCACCCGGTAACCGGTCTCGGTTGCACGGACATCGGAAATCGACGTCTTCAGGCGGACTTCGGCACCGGCCCATTCGCACTCGGTTAGCAGCAGGTTCACGATGTCTTTGGCGCTGTCCCGGCAAAACAGTTGCCCGGCGGCTTTCTCTTCATGTTCAACGCCGTGGCGTTCCACCAGTTCCAGGAAGTCCTGTGGGGTATAGCGCTTCAGGGCGGAAATGCAGTAGTGCGGGTTTTCGGACAGGAAGTTGGCCTGCGTGCTGTTCAGGTTAGTGAAGTTGCAGCGTCCACCACCGGACATGAGGATTTTCTTGCCCGCCTTGTTGGCGTGATCGACGACCAGCACCTTGCGCCCACGGTAGCCCGCGGTTGCAGCACACATGAGACCGGCGGCACCGGCACCAATGATAATTACGTCGTAGTCCGAAGCCATGAATGATCGCAACGAGGAAAATGTGCGAGGCATTATACGTGGCGGTAGTAGCAGATAGAAATCAGTAGGATCACAAGCCCGGCGATGACCGAATCAACGCCGGGCCATTCAGCATCAGCTGTTTTTCAGTGTCGCCATATCAATGACGAAGCGGTATTTCACATCGCCTTTTTTCATCCGCTCGTAAGCGTCGTTGATGTTGTGGATATCGAGCATTTCCACGTCACAGCTGATGTCGTGCTCGGCACAGAAATCCAGCACTTCCTGGGTTTCTGGCATACCGCCGATCAGTGAGCCTGCCAGTACCCGGCGCTTGAACACCAATGCACCTGTTTCCAGCGCTGGCTCCATGGGCTCAAGCAGTCCCACCATGATGTGGGTGCCGTCGTAGGTCAGGCAGTTCAGGTAGGGGTTGATGTCGTGCTGTACCGGCACGGTGTCGAGCATGAAATCGAAGGTTTCCGCTGCCGCCGCCATTTGGTCTTCGTCGGTGGAGATCACCACATGGTCGGCACCCTGTTTTTTGGCTTCGCCAACCTTGCTTTCGGACCGGGTGAAAATGGTGACTTCCGCGCCCAGTGCCTTGGCGAATTTAACGCCCATGTGTCCGAGACCGCCCATGCCAATCACGCCGACTTTATGGCCGGGTTTCACGCCGTAGTGGCGCAGCGGCGAATAGGTAGTGATACCGGCGCAAAGTAGCGGCGCGGCCTTCTTGATATCCAGTTTTTCGGGTATGCGCACCACAAACCGTTCACTGACCACGATGCGCTCGGAATAGCCGCCGAACGTAATGGAGTGGTCGTGGCGGTCTTGTCCATTATAGGTGCCGGTCATGCCTTCGCTGCAGTACTGCTCCAGGCCGGCTTCGCATGCCGAGCAGGTGCGGCAAGAGTCCACCATGCAGCCAACGCCAACAACGTCACCCTCCTGATAGGTTTTCACACCCGGTCCCACCGCAGTGACTCGGCCAACGATTTCGTGGCCGGGGACGACCGGGTACTGGGTCACACCCCAATCGTTCTGGGCAAAGTGGATGTCGGTATGACAGACACCGCAGTAGTCGATCTCAATGGCAACGTCGTCGTTTCGCAACGAACGCCGGTTGATGTCGTGTGGCGCCATGCCAGAGGTTGAAGACTGTGCCGCATAGGCCTTGGTTGCTGTCATGATCTGGTCTCCTTTTCCGGGGATGAACAGAGATATACTCCGGATAGCGCCGAATCTATCACCCTCTGGCATTGCCATTATGTAACTGACGTCTGGCCAGCGCCGCTTAGAGCTGAATCGAACCTTCCATATAGAACGCGGCCTGACCGGCAATGGCCACCCGGTCGCCCTGCAGTTCACAGCGCAGCACGCCACCGCGCTTCGAGACCTGCCGGGCATCCAGTTGCGTTTTACCGAGCTGGTTGGCCCAGTAGGGCACTAGCACGCTGTGGATCGATCCGGTTACCGGGTCTTCCTCGATACCAGCACCCGGGGCAAAGTAGCGGCTGACAAAATCGCAGTGGTCGCCTTTGGCCGTCACGATCAGGCCCTGGTTGCCCAGCTCCTTGAGTTTACGCAGGTCAGGCTGGGCGGCGCGCACGGCCGCTTCGCTGTCCAGAACAATCATGTAATTGGTGTCGTTGGGCACGAAGTAGGCCGTGTCCGGCACGGTTTCGAGAGCCTGGCGAATGATCGCCGGGGTTTCCTGCTTATCAAACTTGAGGTTGGGGAAGTCGAGCACCAGCCAGCCGTTGCTGTCCTGGTGAACACCCAGCGGCCCGCTCTTGGAGACAAAGCGGATGTTGTCTTTGTGCCAGCCCAGCTTGTTGAAAATAACCCAGGCGCTGGCCAGCGTGGCGTGGCCGCACAGCGGCACTTCGGTACCCGGAGTAAACCAGCGGATGTGAAAGTCGGCATCGTCTTGCTCGGGCAGAGGTACTAAGAACGCGGTTTCGGACAGGTTATTTTCAGCGGCCAGGGCCTGCATGCTGGCATCCGGCAGCCACTCATCCAACGGCATAACAGCGGCAGGGTTTCCGCCGAAAACTCTGTCGGTAAAAGCGTCTACCTGGTAAATGGGGTAGGTCATAATCGGTTCTCCTTCAAACGTAGTGTCAGCATAGGGCTATTGCGCCGATTGGTCAGGACCCAGTGTGAAGCGTCACGGACACGCGTAACAGATTCAGTTAATATTTCTTTGAACCGGTACAGATTGTTTTGATAAGCAACTGTGCTGGTCAAATTTTCAGCAAGCTGTGCTCATGGGTCAGCCCGGAAATCTGTTGCAATGGCAGTCTGGCGGTCAGAATTTAGGGCACGTTAAGTACGAGGGCGACGAGATGGGCGTTTTATACAACCAGGTGGCGGATCAAATGCAGGCCCTGATTCAACAGGGTGTCTATCGGGACGGCGACCGCCTGCCCGGCGTGCGGGTGCTCAGCCGGCAATTCGGAGTGAGCATTTCTACTGTCCTGCAGGCGCACCAGACCCTGGAAGGGCGCGGCTACCTGGACGCCCGGGAGCGCAGCGGCTACTTCGTGCGTCTGCCGGCCCTGGATGCCCCGGAGCCGGTCATGCAGAAACATCGGGCCAAGCCGGTGCCGGTGACGGCGCGGGAGATGGCGCTGGATCTATGTGCTGACGAACAAAAGCAGATGGTGCCCCTGGCCACCGCCATTCCGCACCCGGATTACCTGCCGCTGCGTCAGATTCAGCAAAGCACCCTTTGGGCGGCCCGGCGTGGCCTGGAAACCCTGGATTACGCGTTTCCCGGCAAGGAGTCGTTCCGGCGCCAGATCGCCCAGCGCATGGCCACCCTGGGGGTGCCGGTTTCTCCGGATGATGTTCTGGCTACTAACGGTGCCCAGGAGGCGATTATTCTGGCGCTCCGGGCGGTGACCCAGCCGGGGGATATTGTTGCGGTGGAGACACCGTCGTTTCCGGGCATTTTGCAGGCCCTGGAAGTGGTGGGGCTTCAGGTTATCGAGATTCCGACCCATCCTTCTGACGGTCTGAGCCTGGAGGGATTGCAGCTGGCCCTGGATCAGTGGCCCTTGAAAGCCTGCGTGGTGGTGACCAACCACAGCAACCCCATGGGCGCGAGAATGCCAGACGAGCGCAAACAGCAGCTGGTATCCATGCTGGCGGCCGCCGGGGTGCCACTGATTGAGGACGACATCTACGGCGATCTGTGCCACACCGGCGATCGGCCAAAGCCGGCCAAGGCGTTTGACCGGACTGACAACGTTATTTACTGCAGCTCCTTCTCCAAGACCATCTCGGCGGGGCTGCGCCTCGGCTGGATGCTGCCCGGCCGGTACATGGCGGCGGCCCGTCAGCATAAGTATTTCGCGAATCTGGCGACTTCGTCGATTTCTCAGCTGGCGGTGGCGCATTTTCTGGAGCAGGGCAGTTACGACCGCTACCTGCGCTCAGCCCGACAGCATTACCGCGAATCCTGTGAGCGGATGCGGGCGGCTATCACTCGCTCGTTTCCGGAAGGCACTGCAGTCAGTCGGCCCCAGGGTGGCTTTGTGCTGTGGGTGCAGTTGCCCGATAACATTTCCGGTACCGGGGTGTTCCAGAGAGCCCGGGCCGAGAATATCAACGTGTCGCCCGGCCTGATGTTCTCGACCACCAACAAGTACGACAACTGCCTTCGTCTGAACAGTGCCAATCCCTGGACCGAGCGTATTGAGCAAGCGGTGGCGCGGCTGGGCGCACTGGCCCATGCGGAGTGGGAGAGCAGCACTTAGGGTGCCATCGGGCGCTGAGGTCATGCGCCTTTGGTGTGATATATCCACTGTCTCAGTTCAAATACTATGCTTTGAAGAGCAAGGATAAGGAAGCGCTGGGAGCGTCCCGAATCCGCCAAAAGAACATTTTCCATAAGATCGCTTTCTATAAAAACAATAGTGCCCAGAGAGGAATCCCTTATGACCTCAATCTTCGATCAGGGCCTTGCGCCCGTTGACGCCAATTACGCCGTCCAATCCCCCGTCGATTTTATTGAACGCACCGCCAGCGTTTACCCGGAGTTTCCGGCGGTTATCCACGGCAAGCTTCGATACACCTGGGCCCAGACCTACGAGCGCAGTGTGCGCCTCGGCTCGGCGCTGAAGAAGCGTGGCATTGGTCGTGGTGACACCGTGGCAGTTATGTTGCCGAACATTCCGGCCATGGTGGAGAGCCACTTCGGGGTGCCCATGATCGGCGCGGTTCTGAATACTCTGAATGTGCGGCTGGATGCCGAGGCCATTGCCTTCATGCTTGAACACGGCGAAGCCAAAGTCATCATCGCCGATCGCGAGTTTGGTGCGGTGATCAACGACGCAGTCAGCCGGCTCAAGAACAAACCCCTGGTGATTGATGTTGATGACCCGGAATACGGTGAAGGCGTTCAGGTCAGTGACTTCGACTACGAAGCGTTGCTGCAGGAAGGCGATCCCGACTTCAAGTGGAGTTTTCCGTCGGATGAATGGGACGCCATTTCCCTGAATTACACCTCGGGTACCACCGGCAACCCCAAGGGCGTGGTTTACCACCATCGCGGTGCCTACCTGAATGCGCTGGGTAACCAGGCAGTGTGGTCCATGGGGATGCACCCCATCTACCTCTGGACCCTGCCGATGTTCCACTGCAACGGCTGGTGTTTTCCCTGGACCATTACCGCCATGGCAGGCACCCATGTCTGTCTGCGCCGGGTAGATCCGGAGAAGATCCTGCAGTTGATCCAGGAGCACCAGGTGACCCACATGTGCGGCGCACCGATTGTCCTCAATGGTCTGCTTAATGTGCCTGAGTCCGCCCGGGCATCCATTGATCACGAAGTGAAGTCCATGACCGCCGGTGCGGCGCCGCCGGCCCAGGTGATCGGCGCGATCGAGGAAATGGGTATTCAGGTGACTCATGTGTACGGACTGACCGAGGTCTATGGCCCGGTCACCGTATGTGCCTGGAAGTCGGAATGGGACCAGCTGCCCCTGCACGACCGCGCCCGTAAGAAGGCCCGTCAGGGCGTTCGTTATCAGACCCTCGGTGGAACCATGGTGGGTGACCCAAACACCATGGAACCGGTACCGAAAGATGGCGAAACCATTGGTGAAATCTTCCTGCGCGGCAACACTGTGATGAAGGGCTACCTGAAGAATCCAAAGGCGACCGAAGAGGCCTTCCGGGGCGGCTGGTTTCACACCGGAGATCTGGCGGTGTGGCACGAGGATGGCTACATGGAAATCAAGGATCGCCTGAAGGACATCATCATTTCCGGCGGCGAGAATATTTCCACCATTGAGGTCGAGGACACGCTTTACCGTCATCCCGGAGTCATGGAAGCGGCTGTAGTGGCCCGCCCCGATGAGAAGTGGGGCGAGACGCCCTGTGCCTTCATAACCCTGAAGCCGGATGCGGGGGAGGTCAGCGAGGCGGATATCATTAGCTTCTGTCGCCAGCATCTCGCCGGCTTTAAGGTGCCGAAAACTATTGTTTTTTCAGAGCTGCCAAAGACCTCGACTGGCAAGATCCAGAAGTTTGTTTTGAGGGATCAGGCGAAAAATCTGGATTGACTTTGCGGTGGCGATCTCTGGTTTAGCGCTGGAGACCGCTGCTTGAGTGATTCCGTAAGGAGGCGAAAGCCTCCTTTTTTTGTTCCTGTCGCCTGTTAAGACAGGATGTCATTTGGTGACAAATTGTCCTGCTGGCCTCGCAACGCCTTTCTCTGCTTTAAAGTTCGGGTTTAAACTGAATCTGATGGTGATTTTTTGACCGCTGTTCGCAACCAATAACAACACGCCCCAGTGCAATAACAACAGGAGGCAGCCATGACCATCAGTTCCACACCTGAAGGGGTGTCTGTTCAGCCCAGGCACATCCGGTTCGATGTCAGCGAGGATCTCAAATCCTTCTGGCACGGCAATAACGCGTTCAAAACCGCCTTTTTCAATGCCTTGTCACTCCAGTTTCCTGATGGAGAGCAGCAGTTTATTAACGCGGTTCGACTGTACCGAGATCGCATTGACGATCCCAAGCTGCAGTCGGAAATTCGGGGATTTATCGGTCAGGAAGCCCTCCACAGCCGGGAGCACAGAAGCTACAACGAAGCGCTGAAGGCGCGGGGCTATGACATCGATGCCATCGACCAGCGTTTCGCCCGTCACATGCAATGGGTTGGCAATTTGCCGCCGAGCCGCCAGTTGGCGGGCACCTGTGGTGCCGAGCATTACACTGCGGTGCTGGCTAATGCCATTCTCGAACACCCGGAGTGGATGGAAGGCGCGACGCCGGCCATGGCTCGCCTGTGGCGCTGGCATGCGATTGAGGAAACCGAGCACAAGTCGGTGGCGTTTGATGTCTACCGTGAGTGTGTGGGTAACGAGCGCCTGCGCCGTATCGTATTCCTGTTCGTAACCTGGAATTTCTTCAAGTACACCTTCCTCAATACCTGCAGCCTGCTGAAAACCGACGGCAAACTCTGGAGCCTGAGGACATGGCTTGGAGGACTGAATTTCCTATGGGGCAAACCCGGGGTTATTCGCAAGTGCCTGCCCGGCTTTCTTGTCTATTTCCGTAAAGGCTTCCATCCGTGGCAGCAGGACAACCGGCGGCTTCTGGAACGGAACCTTAGGGAGTTGGAATCCGTGTAGTTCCAACGGCAAACGTTGTTGATGAAAAATCAAACACAGGGAGTGACGCTGCTTGCCTAAAAAAATAATGACAAGAACGGGCCTCCCCATGCACGGAATGGCCCAACGCCGGAGACGTTACCATGCGAGTTGGTTTGATCGTTGATTCCGCGTGCGACTTACCTCATGAGTTCAGCCGCAAACACGACCTGTTTATCCTCCCTGTTACCGCCGTGATTAATGGCAAGATCTATATAGACGAACACGATCCAGTCCGGACCCAGGAATTCTATCGGAGTGGCTTGCTGGAGAAAGGCCACTACGCCGAAACCCGCGCCTATTCCCCGGAGCAGATTCACAACCTGTTCATGAAAAAGATTGTCACGCAGTTCGATGTGGCCTTCTGTGAAACCGTCGCGCGTAGTCGGAGTCTGATTTTCGACAATGCTACGTTGGCGATGAACAGCGTGATGGCCAATTACGACGCAGCGCGCTCGGCCGCTGGCCGCGCTGGCAAATTCTCCATGCGGGTCATTGATACCAATCAGATCTTTGCCGGTCAGGGGCTGCTGGCGGCTCATACCCTGAAACTGATCGAGAATAAGCTTTCCAAGAACGCGCTCCGCCATGAGGTTGAAACCTTCTCGAAGAGCATTTTTACCTGCGTTATTCCGAGAGACTTGCATTACATCCGGGAGCGGGCGCGTCGCCGCGGCGACAAGAGCGTATCGGCAATGGTGGCCTTTATGGGTAAGGCGCTCAATATTACGCCCGTGTTGTTCGGCGAGGGCGCGGAGGCTCAGCCCGTGGCCAAGACCTGGAGTTTTGACTCGGCGGTCGAAAAAGTCATGAACTACGCGGCAGCCCGTGTGGAGGAAGGCCTACGTACGCCTTATGTCAGTTTGTCCTGTGGCCTGCACTGGGATGAAATTGAAGAATTGCCTGGTCTGAACCTGTTGCGGGAAGCCTGTGAACGCAACGGTGTTGAGTTGTTGTTGTCGCAAATGGGCATCACCAGCAGCATCTACATAGGGCCGGGTAGCCTGTGTCTTGCGCTGGCGGCCGACCCGCACAACTTCAGCGATTTCCAGTAGCTTTCCAGTTTCTGTCAAATAGCCCTGATCATTAGGCGTTCGCTGCGGCGGGTATTTGCTCCGCCGCAGCGGTATCCCGGTAACTTCGGCAAACCCTTCTGATGTGCCAACGTGTTAGCCTCGCAGTTCTTCTTTTAAATGTTTCCACAAACAGGACGGTCAAAGCCATGAGCGACAGCAGCGCGGATCTCGCCAGCCAGCTATTGAAACAGCACGTGAAACACGAAATGGCGGCTTTAAAGGGAGCGAAGCTGCGCAAGTTCCTGGAGCGGGAAGTGTCTGAGCTGTTGAACCACGCCGAGTCGATCACCCTGAACCGGCTCAGCTCCGTGGACCAGGTGATGGGCGTTATCCAGCGGGTGGTGGTGAATATGGAACTGGACGCCGGTATTCCAGAACTTGCCGCTGAGATGGCGACCGAGGTGATGAACGCACCGGTACAAGCCAAGACCACCCTGGGCGAAGTCATCACCCGGGAGCAGGCCACCGGTTTTGTTGAAGAGGTGCTGGAACTGCGCCAACAGCGCGAGCGGGTGATCAGCGAGATCATGGCGCACCCGGTGTATCAGGAACTGGCATCCAACCTGGTCTACACCGGCCTGGTCAATTACCTGTACGAGGACAACCTCCTCACCAAATCCGTACCCGGGGTCGGGTCGATGATGAAGTTCGGCAAAAAGATGGCGAACAGGGCCGTGCCCGGGCTCGATGAAACCTTTGAGCGACGGATAAAGAGCTGGCTGTCCGATAGCCTGCCCGGGCTGATTGCCCGCAGTGAGCAGTTTCTTAATCAGGCGCTGTCCGATGACGAAGTGCGCGACAGTGTGATGGCCGCCTGGGTATCCCTTGAGAATCGCACCATCGCCGACTTGCGCGAGGGGTTGGGCGATGTCGAGCTGCAGGAGTTTGTGGTGCTGGGCTACGATTTCTGGCTGCAGTTCCGGCAAACCGCCTATTTCGAAGGCTGCGCCCGGGCGGTGGTTAACCACCTGTTCGCCAAGTACGGAGACCAGCCGATTGCCGAACTGTTGGGTGATATCGGTGTTACACGCGAGGTGATCATGGCCGAGGTAGACGCGTACGCTATTCCGGTTATGGACGTATTGCGTGAGGAAGGCTATGTTGAGGCCCTGATGCGCCGCCGGTTAAGTGGGTTTTACCATTCAGCCGCCGCGCGCAGGATTCTTGAGCCGAAGGCCTGAAGGGCAGGGCTTTCGAAGCATTAGCGGAGACTTTCAGTGTTTACCGAGTTGTTCTGGGCCTATCTGGTGGCCATCACCCTGCTGACCGTGACCCCCGGGGTCGACACCTTGCTGGTGATGCGTAACACCGGTCGCGGTGGCCTGCGCGATGGCTGCGTGACCAGTGTGGGCATTTGCAGTGGCCTGTTCCTGCACGCGATTCTGTCGGCGCTGGGTATTTCCATCCTGCTGGTGGAGACTGCCTGGGCCTTTTCCGCACTGAAATGGGCAGGGGCCTGCTACCTGGTGTGGCTGGGACTGGTGTCTCTGCGCCAGGCCATGGTGCGAGAGCATGAGCCTGCCGCCGAAGCGCCAGCCGTGCGCAAGCGCCGGGTGTCTTCGGTAGTTTCTTTCCGGGAAGGGGTATTGTCCAATGTGCTCAATCCCAAGACCGCTTTGTTCTATATGGCGTTGCTGCCCCAGTTTGTTGATCCCGCTGGCAATGCCTTTCAGCAGTCGATTCTCCTGGCTAGTGTGCACTTCTTCCTGGCCATGCTTTGGCAGTGCGGGTTGGCGTTTGTGGTGGTCCGGTTCAAGGGGCTGGGGGCCAGCCGGCGGGTACGGCAGGCGCTTAACGCCACCACCGGTGGTTTCTTCGTCGCCATGGGTGCCAAGCTGGCCAGCAGCTGATTGAATGCCAGGCATAAAAAAGGGAAGCCCGAGGGCTTCCCTTTTTTACGGTCGCATTCTGCCGGAAGGCTGGACCTTATTTCTCCAGGTATTGGAGCTTGTTGGGCTTGCCATCCCACTCTTCGGCGTCCGGCAGTGGATCCTTCTTCTCGGTAATGTTCGGCCATTTACCAGCAAGGTCCGCGTTCAGCTCAACAAACTCGACCTGGTCGGCCGGCAGCTCGTCTTCGGAGAAAATCGCTTCCGCCGGGCATTCAGGCTCACACAGGGCGCAGTCGATGCACTCGTCGGGATCAATTACCAGAAAGTTCGGGCCTTCGTAGAAGCAGTCTACCGGGCAAACTTCCACGCAGTCTGTGTATTTGCACTTGATGCAGTTATCAGTAACGATAAACGCCATAATCAGATCCCTGGTCCAGTGGTCAATCTCATCCGGAGCTTGTGGTCAGGCTCCATGGTTATGTTTTAATGCGCGATATTGTAGGGAGCGCCCCGCAGACCCGCAAGCGTTAGGCCGCTATATCCTTATTACTCGCCTCAATATTTCGAAATTTCCTGCTATTTGGCCATCAGAGCCTTCAGTTCGTACAGCCGGTTCATGGCTTCCCTCGGTGTCAGGTCGTCCAGATCGAGTGTCTTGAGCGCCAGTTCAACCGCGCTGGGTTCCAGGCTGGCAAACATATCGCCCTGCATGACCGGGTCATTGGCTTGAGCGACAGGTTGCGCCGGGCACTCTGCGTCACTGCTGGCAGAGACTGGTGAGCGGGTAGCCGTCGGTGTCGCACTGCCTTCCAAATGCGCCAGCTGACCCTTGGCATTGCGAATCACGTCCTGGGGCACACCCGCCAACTTGGCTACCTGCAAACCGTAGCTCTGGCTGGCAGGGCCATCGTGAACGTTGTGCAGGAACACAATGCTGTCATCGTGCTCGGTGGCGGTCAGGTGCACATTCACCGCGTGCTGGAGATCGTCAGCCAGCTGGGTGAGCTCGAAATAGTGCGTGGCAAACAGGGTGTAGCAGCGAATGTTCTTGGCCAGGTGCTCGGCGGTTGCCCAGGCCAGCGATAAGCCGTCAAAGGTGCTGGTGCCACGGCCCACTTCGTCCATCAGCACCAGGCTGAATTCGGTGGCGTTGTGGAGAATGTTGGCGGTTTCAGTCATCTCCACCATGAAGGTAGAACGGCCACCGGCAATGTCGTCTGAAGAGCCCATGCGGGTAAAGATCCGGTCCACCGGACCCAGTACCGCCCGGTTCGCGGGTACAAAACTGCCGGTGTAGGCCAGCAGGGCAATCAGCGCGGCCTGGCGCATATAGGTGGACTTACCGCCCATGTTCGGGCCGGTGATCACCAGCATGCGTCGCTCGGTGTCCATCAACAAGTCGTTGGGCACAAAAGGTTCGTCCAGTAACTGTTCGACCACCGGGTGCCGGCCTTCCTCGATATCGAATCCGGGTTGATCACTGAACTCGGGCGCCGCAAATCGCAGGCTGGTCGCCCGTTCGGCAAAGTTGCTTAGCACGTCCATTTCCGCCAGGGCCTGGGCGGCGTCCTGAAGCGGAGCCAGTTCCGCCGCCACGGTTTCCAGCACTTCGTCGTACAGGGCTTTCTCACGGGCCAGGGCACGGCTCTTGGCGCTCAGTGCTTTATCTTCGAATTCCTTCAGTTCCGGGGTGATGAACCGCTCGGCGTTTTTCAACGTCTGGCGCCGGATGTAATCGACCGGAGCCTGATCCGATTGGGCCCGGCTGATTTCGATGTAATAGCCGTGCACGCGGTTGTAGCCCACTTTCAGGGTGCTGATGCCGGTGCGCTCGCGCTCCCGGGTTTCCACGTCCAGCAAGTATTGGCCGGCGTTTTCACTGATGTTCCGGAGTTCATCCAGTTCTTCATCGAAGTGCTCACGAATCACCCCGCCTTCGCGGATGACCACCGGTGGATTGTCGATGATGGCGCGTTCGAGCAGGTCGGCCAGTTCCGGATACTCGCTGATTACAGTTGCCAATTTCACAATGTGGTGTGAATTGACCGGTTTCAGCGTCTCCTGCAGCTTCGGCAGTGCCTGGAAGGCATCACGCAGGCGGGCCAGGTCCCGGGGGCGGGCCGAGCGCAGGGCAACCCGCGCCAGTACTCGTTCAATGTCACCGACGGCTTTCAGTAAATCGTGCACCGGCTCGTAATGGAAACCGTCCAGCAAAGCGGAAACTGCCTGCTGGCGCTGGGATACGGTGTCGACATCCCGCAGTGGCCGGTTCAGCCAGCGCCGGAGCTCTCGGCCACCCATCGAGGTGGCGGTGCGGTCCATTACCCAGGCCAGGGTGTGCAGGTGACCGCCCATCAGATTGGTGTCGATTTCCAGATTGCGGCGGCTGGCCGCATCCATGATCACCGCCTCGTCCCGGCGCTCCCGCGTCAGCTTGCGGATATGGGGCAGGGCGGTGCGCTGGGTTTCCTTGGCATACTGCAGCAGGCAGCCCGCGGCGCAGATGGCCAGGGTGAGATCTTCGCAGCCAAAACCGGTCAGGTCCCGGACCTGCAGCTGGTGGGTAATGACCCGGCGCGCGGTGTCGGATTCAAACAACCAGGGGCCCTGGCGTCGAATACCGGTGAAGCCTTCCAGTACGTCTTCGTACGGGAAATCCTCGCTGATCAGTATCTCCGCCGGTCGCAGGCGCTGGAGTTCCCCCTGAAGGCCTTCAAGATCGTCCAGCTCTGAGACGGCAAAGCGACCACTGGAAATGTCCAGCGAGGCAAAACCGAACTGCTCGCGGTGGCTGTAGATGGCCACCAACAGGTTGTCGCGACGGTCCTCAAGGTAGGCGTCGTCGCTCAGTGTGCCGGGGGTGACGATCCGCACGACCTGGCGGTCCACCGGTCCTTTGCTGGTGGCCGGGTCGCCAATTTGCTCGCATATGGCGATGGATTGACCTGCCCGAACCAGCCGTGCAATGTATCCCTCAGACGAATGAAACGGGATACCGGCCATGGGAATGGGGTTGCCTCCGGACTGCCCCCGGGCGGTCAGGGTGATGTCCATCAACTCGGCGGCTTTCTTGGCGTCTTCGTAGAACAGCTCGTAGAAATCCCCCATCCGGTAGAACACCAGTTCATTGGGGTGCTGGCCCTTGATCTTGAGGTACTGCTGCATCATGGGCGTGTGCTTGGAAAGATCGGTCTGAGCTGCTGACATGGACGGGTCCGGATTGCCTTGCTTTGGATGAAGGCGTGAATTGTAAGAAAATAACGCCTCGGATGAAATGAAGGAGGTCATTATGACAGCCACGGATCAGGAACTGTTAGACGCCGGCGTAGGGCTTGGCGAACTGCTCAAGCGTCAGGGACGTATGATTGCCACGGCTGAGAGCTGTACCGGCGGCTGGGTCGCCAAGGCTTTGACCGACAAGGATGGCTCATCCCGCTATGTACTGGGTGGTTTGGTGACCTACAGCAACGAGGCCAAGGAGGCATTGTTGGGGGTTACCCGGAAATCGCTGGATGAGCATGGCGCGGTCAGTGAGCCTGTGGTTCGGGAGATGGTGGCCGGCGCCCTGGCGGCTACCGGAGCTCAGGTGGCGGTCGCGATCAGCGGTGTGGCAGGGCCGGGCGGAGGCAGCGCGGAAAAACCTGTAGGCACGGTATGGTTTGCCTGGGGGTGCGATCCGGCGTCCACCGAAGCGGTGGTGAAACAGTTTGATGGCGACCGGGACCAGGTTCGGCGACAGGCCGTACTCTTTGCCCTGAAGGGAGTTCAGGAGTACCTGGAGGGGCTGGAGTCGGCCTGAGACCGCGGCCCCGCAACGGGGTGGTTAGTTTCACTGAGGAAGGGGTTGGTCTACTCTTCCGGTTATGTTTTAATACTGTTCAAATATACAGGGGATTTACAGTGTCTACTGTGTGAATTCCCGACTCATTATTTCACGGCTGGTATTGAGCAGTTCCGGTCGTCATGGCGACAGAGGGTTTTGCACTGATGGAAGACAACCGCAAGAAAGCACTTAACGCAGCACTGGGCCAGATTGAGCGTCAGTTTGGTAAAGGCGCTGTGATGAAAATGGGCGATCAGCCCCGCGAGGCCATTCCTGCGGTTTCCACCGGTTCCCTGGGGCTGGACGTCGCCCTCGGCATTGGCGGCCTGCCTTACGGTCGTATCTGTGAAATCTACGGTCCTGAGAGTTCCGGTAAAACCACGTTGACCCTTCAGGTCATCGCCGAAGCGCAGAAGCAGGGTAAGACCTGTGCGTTTGTGGACGCCGAGCACGCTCTGGATCCGGTTTACGCCGAGAAGCTGGGCGTAAACGTGGACGATCTGCTGGTCTCCCAGCCGGACACCGGTGAGCAGGCGCTGGAAATTGCCGACATGCTGGTTCGCTCCAACGCGGTAGACGTGATTATTGTCGACTCCGTGGCCGCGCTGACGCCGAAAGCGGAAATTGAAGGCGAGATGGGTGACAGTCACGTTGGCTTGCAGGCCCGCCTGATGTCCCAGGCTCTTCGGAAGCTGACCGGTAACGTTAAGCACGCCAACTGCCTGATGATTTTCATCAACCAGATTCGTATGAAGATCGGCGTGATGTTTGGCAGCCCGGAAACCACCACCGGTGGTAATGCACTGAAATTCTACTCGTCTGTACGCCTGGATATTCGTCGTATTGGCGCGGTGAAAGACGGTGACGAGGTTGTCGGTAACGAAACCCGTGTGAAAGTGGTGAAGAACAAGGTTTCTCCGCCGTTCCGTCAGGCCGAGTTCCAGATCATGTACGGCAAGGGCATCTACCACATGGCCGAAGTGCTCGACATGGGTGTGAAAGAAGGCTTCGTAGACAAGTCTGGCGCCTGGTACGCGTACAACGGCGACAAGATCGGCCAGGGCAAGGCCAACGCCTGCAAGTTCCTGGAAGAGAACATGGACATGGCGACTGAAATCGAAGCCAAGGTCCGTGACAAGCTGATGCCGAAGCCCGAGAAGAAAGAGAAGGCGGCCGAGGCAGAGACTGAAGCTAACGGTGAGCTGCTTTAACTGAGTTAACCGAAATTGGTGCTTTAACCAAGATCAGGGGAGGGCAATGGCTGACACAAAGCGACTGCTGATTGTTGCCCATGCGCCCTCCCCGAACACCCTAAAACTTCGTGAGGCGGTGCTACAGGGTGCCAGCCACGACGATATCGAGAATGTCGAAGTGACGGTTCGTGCGCCACTGGAGGCCGGCCCGGAGGATGTGCTCGCCTGCGATGCCATCATCTTGGGCACCACGGAAAACCTCGGCTATATGAGCGGGGCGTTGAAAGATTTCTTCGACCGCAGCTACTACCCCTGTCTTGAGAAAACCCAGGGCTTGCCCTTTGCCTACTATATCCGCGCCGGCCACGACGGCACCGGAACCCACCGTGCCATCGAGAGCATCACCACGGGTCTGCGCTGGCGGCGCATTCAGGATCCGTTGATCTGCCGTGGTGAATTCCAGGATGGTTTCGAGGATCAGTGTCAGGAGCTTGGGCTATACGTGGCGGCCAGTCTCGATGCGGGGCTCATCTAGCCAGATTAGTTAAATGAGGCTGCTAGCTGGCAAACCGGCTGTAAAGTCCTTCAATCCGGGACAAGGCATTGTCCACGGTGCGTGAATAGCCTTTCTTGTCCAGGCAGTAACTGAATTGCACGCTGACCCGGTACCCCGTTTGAAACGGCTGACAGTCCACCACTTTGGCACCAACCCGGGATTCCCGGATGTATTTGCCGGCGAAGTCCATGAACAGCCGCGCACCGGTCTCCACCGGTCTCGGGCAGAGCACGGCCATGCCGTAGCGGTTCAGGTCGAGACAGGTCACGGGGGTTGTTTGCTTGCCCCGGCCAAAAAAGCCGCGCTCCCTTAAATGAACCTGAAGGCAAGATGCTGGATAGCGATCTTTGATTCTGCGATCTGTTGAATCACTCGTCATAGAAAGGCGTCCATTGCGTGTCTTGTCTTTGTTATCGGCCGGATAACCACTGCGTGAGGATAACCGGGAAGGGAAGTTTAGTTCCGGTGCGGCTGCCTGAAAAATGACCGATTGCAAAACTGTGAACTGGGTGGCACTTCGGTAAGGGCGTGCCATGGCAACAGAAATCTTTTGCACACACGCGACAGGGGCTGCTCCAGAATCTACAATGACCGGCCATTGATTCAACCGTTACAGGACCGCACCTTGAAGTCACTGTCTCTGCACCAGCTGTACAAAGCCTGTGTTCTGAAAGATTTACCGTTTAAAACGACCCGGCAATTAAAGCCCCTCGCCGAGATTGTCGGGCAGAATCGGGCCCAGGAAGCCGTGCGTTTTGCGCTCGCCATGCCCCACGGTGGTTACAACGTCTACGCCGTCGGACGGAACGGGCTGGGTAAGCGGACCATGATGCTGCGTTACCTTGAGCATCATGTGGACACCAAGCAGAAGAGTCACGACTGGTGCTACGTGGCAAACTTTGAGGAGCCCCGGGTTCCCCGCCTGCTGCAGTTGCCTGCCGGAAAAGGCACCCAGCTGAAGCAGGATATGGAAAAGCTGATGGCCCGGTTGGTCAAGGTAATTCCGCAAACCTTCGACAGCGACAGCTTCCTTGAGCGTTCGGAGCAGCTCAAGAACGAGTACGCCAAGATGCAGGAGGATGAGCTGGAAAAAGTGGCGGCTCAGGCCAGGCGCAAGAAGGTCAGCCTGACGGTATCAACGCCCGGTGGCTATCGCCTGGTGGCGATGAATGGCGAGGAACCTCACACCGCGGAGTCGTTTCAGGCGCTGACCGATGCGCAGCGCGACAAGTTTGAGGATTCCATTAACCGGCTCGAAAAGAAGCTGCGGGCGGCCCTGCGCAAGCTGGCGGACTGGGAGCAGGAGTATGCAGACAAACAGCAGGCCCTGAATACCGAAACGCTGGAAGGTATTTCCGGCCATCAGATCGACGAGCTGAAAGAGAAATACAGTGATCTGCCGGATGTGGTGTCGTTTTTTGAAGCGGTGCGCAAGGATCTGGCTGAAAACCTGGACATCTTCCTGGATGACGACGACGAACAGGCGGCCATCGCCTATGCCTCCCTCGACAAAAAGATGCCCCGTCGTTACCTGGTGAACACGTTGGTACACCAGAAAACCAATGAAGTGCCGGTGGTGGTGGAAGACAATCCCAACTACCACAACCTGTTTGGCTACGTGGAAAACGTCACCTACAAGGGCACGGTGTTTACCGACTTCTCCCTGATCCGGCCTGGCAGCCTGCACCGTGCCAACGGCGGCTATCTGCTGATGGACGCGATCAAGGTGCTGGAGCAGCCCTACGTCTGGGATGGCCTGAAGCGGGCGCTGCGTTCCAAGTCCATCCAGATCAACTCCCTGGAGCGGGAACTGACCCTGTCCGGCACTATTTCCATTGAGCCGGAGCCGGTTCCCCTGGATGTTAAAATCGTTCTGTTCGGTGACCGTGAGACCTGGATGCTGCTGCAAGAGTACGATTCCGAATTTGCAGAGCTGTTCCGGATTACCGCTGATTTTGAAAACGAAATGTACCGGTCGGACGACAGTCAGCTGCTGTACGCCAAGTTCATTGCCAGTCTGGTCAGCGAGAAAGACCTTCTGCATTGCTCCAATAAGGCTGTTGCCCGGGTGATTGAGCACAGTGCCCGTATGGCCGAGCATCAGGACCGTTTGTCCCTGCACGCGGCCGATATCGCCAATTTGCTGCGGGAATCCGATTATTGGGCCCGCCAGGCCGGTGCCAAGCTCATTCAGGACACCCACGTTGAGCGGGCCCTGGAAAGCGCGAAATACCGCAGTAGCCGTATTCGCGACCAGTTCTACGATTCCATTCGCGATGGCTCAACGTTGGTGACCACTCACGGCACCTGTGTCGGCCAGGTTAATGCGCTCTCCGTGCTGTCGACTGGCGGTTTCGAGTTCGGCTTGTCCAACCGTGTCACCGCGACCTGCTACTATGGAGATGGCGCGGTGATGGATATCGAACGCGACGTCAAACTGGGCGGCAACATTCACTCCAAGGGCGTGATGATCCTCAGCTCATGGTTGGCCTCGCACTTTGCGGTTACTGATCCCATGCATCTGTCTGCCAGTCTGACGTTTGAGCAGAACTATGGCGAGGTGGATGGCGACAGTGCTTCCCTGGCAGAACTCTGCGCCCTGATTTCGTCGTTGGCGGAGATTCCGGTACGTCAGGATCTGGCCATTACCGGATCGGTTAACCAGTTTGGAGAGGTGCAGCCAATAGGCGGCGTAAACGAGAAAGTAGAGGGCTTCTATACCACCTGCCAGCTCAAGGATGGCCTGACCGGCACCCAGGGCGTGATTGTGCCTAGCACCAACGTTCAGAACCTGATGCTGGACAGCGAAGTGGTTCAGGCCGTGCGGGAGGGTAAGTTTGCGGTGTACGCCGTCAGCCGTCTGGAAGAGGCGGTGACCTTGCTGCTGGGCAGGCCTGCGGGTAAAGCCGACGACAAGGGCCGGTACCCGAAACAGAGCGTTTTTGGCATTATCCAACAACGGCTCGAGAAAATGCGCGAACATGAGCGCCAGGAGCACAACCGTGATGACCACAAAGATCCGTCAATTCACTGACCGGACATCATAAGAAAACGGACAGGAGAGAACACACAGATGACTGATATCCAGCAGACCGTATACGTAGTAGAGGATGATGAGGCGGTTCGTGATTCACTGGAACTGCTGCTGAAATCCGACGGCAAGCCGGTTCAGACCTTTGAGAGCGCCACCAGCTTTCTCAAGGAGTATTCCGAAAAGATGGCTGGCTGCATCGTGCTGGATATCCGCATGCCCGGCATGGACGGCATGGAATTGCAGAAGAAGCTGAACGACAAGCATTCAATTCTGCCCATCATCTTCGTAACCGGCCACGGCGATGTGCCCATGGCGGTGGATGCCATGAAAGAGGGTGCGGTTGATTTTATCCAGAAGCCGTACCGGGAAGAGGCGCTGCTGGAGAAAATCGAAGCGGCACTGGCGCAGGATCTTGAGCAGCGCAAGACCCTGGGCGAAAAGCAGGAAATCATTCGCCGGGTGAAAAGCCTGACCCCCCGCGAGCATGAAATCATGGATCGGATGATCGCCGGGCAAGCGAACAAGGTGATTGCGATCGAGCTGGAGATCAGCCAGCGCACGGTGGAGATCCACCGTTCCCGGGTCATGCACAAAATGGGTACCCATTCACTTGCGCATCTGGTTCGTATGGTCTTGTCCGTAAAGGACCTTATCGACGCCCGTTGATCCAGGCGGCATCATACGGAGACGTTTTTAACCGGCTCCCTTTATATGACTGAAGTTGTCAGTGAGAACTCGGAGGTGACGGTTCTGCTTGTGGATGACAATCCGCAGAACCTCAAGGTCCTCTA
Organism: Marinobacter sediminum; assembly: GCF_016820575.1. GTDB lineage: Bacteria > Pseudomonadota > Gammaproteobacteria > Pseudomonadales > Oleiphilaceae > Marinobacter > Marinobacter sediminum. Next base: position 405,102 of record NZ_JAEMQH010000003.1, read on the forward strand.
TGAGACCCTGAAGGATAAAGGCTATCGCCTGCTGATCGCCAACGAGGGCCAGAAGGCACTGGACCTCGCCCACCGGCATCAGCCCGAAGTGATCCTGCTGGATATCATGATGCCCGACATGGACGGCTATGAGGTGTGTGAACGTCTCAAGGCGGACCAAGAGACCGCTGACTGTGCGGTTGTGTTTCTGTCGGCGCTGGATGACCTGCAGGCCAAGGTGAAGGGCTTCTCGCTGGGTGGTGCCGATTACATCTCCAAGCCATTCCAGTCCCTTGAGGTGATTGCTCGGGTAAAGACCCACGCCCGCGTCATCCGCCTTGAGCGCGAGCTTCAGGCGCGAAACCGGGAGCTTCAGGGTGATCAAGCCCGGATTCTGAACTCAATCAGCGAAGGCATCTACGGCCTGGACGAGAATGGCATCATTGAGTTTGCCAACCCGGCCGCAGCGCAGATCATGGGGTGCCCGGTTGATGAGCTGATCGGCCGGAATTTCTTCGAGACCCATTTTGCTACTTGCCAGGAAGGCCAGGACGGCTTGCCTGGTCATACCACCTGCAGTCAGGGCGTGGCTGAAAACCAGCGCAACATCCGGATGCTGCGTATGGACGGCAGCGGTTTCCCCGCCCAGTACCGGTCTACACCCAAACTGGATAACGGCGAGCTGCACGGTGCCGTGGTGGTGTTCGATGACATTACCGCCGAGCTCCAGAGTGAGGCCGCGCTGGAAGAAGCGCGGGCGCTGGTGCAGGAGCAGCGAGATCAGCTGGCTCATGCTTCTCGTCTGACCACCATGGGTGAGATGGCAGCCGGTTTTGCCCATGAAGTGAATCAGCCTCTCACGGCGATCACCAATTACGCCCGTGTATCCAAGCGCATGATGGCCAAGGAAGAGCCGGATCTGGGGCTGCTGGGTGAAACCCTGGATAAGATTGAAGCCCAGTCACACCGCGCCAGTGAAATCATTCGCCGCATCCGTCGATTCATGAAAAAGCCGGCCACGGGCAAGGAAGTTATCTCGGTACCGACGCTGCTCGAGGATACTCGCCAGTTTGCCGAAGTGGATATGCGCAATAACGAGGGGGGCATTGATCTGTCAGTCCCGGACGATCTGCCCGATGTGACCGCTGATCCGATCCAGGTTCAGCAGGTTGCTCTCAACCTGATCCGAAATGCCCTTGAGGCCACCCGAAGCGCCGACGCTTCGATTCCGGTTCGGGTGAGTGCTGAGCTGCTGGGTTCCAGCTGTGTCCGGGTGCAGGTGCGGGATCACGGTATTGGTCTGCCGGACGACGCCGAGGACAAGTTATTCCTGCCGTTCTACACCACCAAGGACGAAGGCATGGGGATCGGCCTGGCAACCTGTCGGTCGCTGATTCAGGCTCAGGGCGGCGATATCGGCTTTGAGCGTCCAGAAGGTGGCGGCGCCTGTTTCTATTTCACCTTGCCGGTCGCAGGCTCCTCAGGAGCACCCTGTGCCCCCGAGCAGTCGTCAGGATTCGAGCAAGACTGACCCCGGCGTTACAGCCATTCAATGTGGCCGCTTAGATGCGGCGCATTGCCCTGGGCATTCAGCAGTTGAAAGTCCCACCCGGATCCACCTGTCCGCCAGTTCAATTGCGCCGTTCCCGGAAGCAGTAATGGTTTCTTGAACTGGCAGCTGATCCTTACCGGGCCTGGTCGCCAGTCCTTTTGCTGTTCCAGTATGGCCAGCGCTCGGGCTTTACTCCACATACCGTGTGCAATAGCTTTGGGGAACCCGAAGGCCCGGGCAGACACTGCGTGCATGTGAATGGGGTTGCGGTCACCGGAGACGCCAGCGTATCGGCGCCCGGTCGGCTCCGGCGCGTTTATGCTGACGGTGTTGGGGTAGTGCTCAAGGTCCGGTGGCGGGGACTTCTTTGTAGTGGTGCTCTCGGTTTCCGATCCTCGGAACAGGTTTATGCTGGACTCCTCCCACACCAATTGCCCGGCCGAATACGCCTCGGTAATCAGGTCAAACTCCAGGCCCCGGCTGGTGGATTCCTGTGTGCCCAGGCGCACCCGCAGGTCCAGGATTTCGCCGCGCCCGATAGGTCGATGCTGGGTGATGGTGTTGCGCAAGTGCACGAGTCCCAACAGGGGTAAAGGAAAACGCTTGTCGGTCAGCAACTTCAGTTGCAGTGGAAAAGCCATAACATGGGGCCAGGTAGCGGGCACCCGGATACCAGGCTGGAAGCCGCAAACTGCTTCGTAACGAGTCAGGGTTTCGTTGTCGGTGCTGGCGCCAATCAGCTCGGCTGTCACTGAGGGCAGGGAAATGCCGCCTTTATCCTTGATTTTCTTCGGTGCCAGGGCTCTGGCGTAAAGGGGCAGCAGTCTCGGTGGCTTGCGGTAATAGATCAGGGGATCTGGCATGTCGTTTTTCTCCTGGCTTGAATCGGGCCTCTTGAGTAAATTCGCATCTGATCGCATCTTTTCTAGCCACATGGGTACCAGTCCCTATTTTCATTCTGGTACAACTGTGCGTCCGTGGCCTGATATGCTCTAATACCAGACATTAGCCTGCGAACATTTATATTACAGGTTTCAACTCTGGCAAACTCAGCCGGATCAGGCATTGACCCGGCATGCACGGCCGACTGTCCGGTGGGTCAAAGTGGTATTTGATAAATAATAAAGCGGGATCGTATGCAGGAACTTCGTGACGCGGGAGTGATGTTGCGCCTGATCTATGAGGCGATGAAGCAAAAGGGTATTGATACCGACGCTATCTTTAGTCGTTTAGGTGTTGATGAAGCTTACGTTTACACCGAGCAGCTGCGGACGCCCCACAGTGCCCAGCTTTATTTCTGGCAGGCGGTGGAGGACGTATCCGGTGATCCGGATATCGGGTTGCACCTGGGTGAACTGCTGCCGGCCTACAAGGGCCAGGTGCTGGAGTATTTATTCCTGAGCAGTCCAACCTTTGGTGAGGGCCTGCGACGGGCGCAGAACTACCAGCGTTTGCTCAGCGATGCCGCGAATACGGATTTCTTTATCGAAGGTGATGATGCGTGCATGGTGCTGGATGCCGCCTCTGACGAGGTCAGCCGCCTGAAGCATTTCAATGAATGCTTCGTGCAGGGTGTGATCATCTTTTTCCGCTCGATTACCAACAATTCGTTTTATCCGTCCCGGATTGAATTCGAGCACGAACGAACGGAAGGGCGGGCGCACGTTGCTGAGATTCTTGGCTGTGACGTGGTGTTTGGAGCCGAGGAAAACCGGCTCTACTTCCCGGTAAAGCTGTTGGCCCATGCGTCGCCCCATGCCGAGCCGGAACTGCTGGATTTGCACGAGCGGTTTGCCAGCGAGCAGGTAGCCCGGCTGGAGAAAAAGGACATCGTTGGCCAGGTGGAGCGTATTATCGCCGAGTTGCTGGACAGTGGCGAGGTGACCCTGGATGCGGTTGCGGAGCGTCTTGGAATCAAGCCGAGAACCCTGCGTACCCGGCTGACGGAGGCGGAAACCAGCTTTAACCAGGTACTGGCAGATTTCCGCTATCGACTGGCTCGTCAGTTGCTCGCGACCACCGACGAGTCCATTGACGAGATTGTGTATCTGACCGGATTTTCCGAGCCCAGCACGTTCTATCGGGCCTTTAAGCGGTGGTCGAACATGACCCCGATTGAGTACCGGAAAACCGCGCAGGGTAAGGACGCAATGGTTGGGTCCATGTAGCAAAAACGGATTCTGGATATTTTTTCAGAAAAAGCGTTGACATAAACAAGGGCGTCTTTATAATGCGCCCTCGTTGTCACAGAGCAATCACACCCTTGATTGCGAAGCCTTTATCAGGCGAGACGTGATGACCAATGCGGAGCGGTAGTTCAGCTGGTTAGAATACCGGCCTGTCACGCCGGGGGTCGCGGGTTCGAGTCCCGTCCGCTCCGCCATTTTTCCCTCCCTGCTTTACTTTTTCTTCTCTGATTTATCATTCTTAGCTTTTACATCATCCTGTCATTTTTTTGTCATCACTGTGCTTCAGTGTTTGCTCTCGTGTGTTGTTAAAAAAACGGGAGTGACTCATGCTGGATTACGAAGAAGAGCTGATCGAAAGTCAGTTCGAGGAGTTTGACGACGACGATGGCTGTGACGACGCCACCGAAATCTGACTGTCTGATCTTAGTTGCTGCCGATGTTCGCCGGGGCTGATTTCGAACCAGCGCTTGTAAGCCTTGTGAAACGCCGCTGGATTGGCAAAGCCCAGCAGCCAGGCAATCTCTGCCAGCGAAGTGTCCGTCTCCCGGATGTATTCGGTGGCCAACTGTTTCCGGGTATCATCGACCAGTTCTCGAAACCTTGTGCCCTCAGCGCTCAATTGCCGTTGCAGTGTCCACGGCGCCACGCCCAGTTTCGTTGCGACAATATCCAGCCCCGGGCTTTCGCCCCGGAATAGGGGCGGTAGCAGATGCCTGACCCGGTCGGCGGTCGTCCATCCCCGCCGTATTTGTTGCAGTTCCCGCTCACAGATTTCCACCAGTTGCTCATGCATGGCCGGTTGCGCATTGAGGGACGCCTGCGCCCAAGGCTCGGGTTTCAGGGTGATGCTGTTCTCTTCCGCGCCAAAGTGCACCGGGCAACGGAACCAGCTTTCAAACAGGTCGTCCTGACCGGTGGAGGGGTACTCGATGGTAACCCGTTCAAGCACCTCATACCGGTTGGTGATAGTGCGAACAAACTGAGTCCACGCCGCCAGAACCGAATCCACCACAAAGTAGTTGAATGCGTTGTACGGCCGGATCGAGTAGAACAACACTTGCCGATCCCTGGGGCGCACTGAGGGGGCGCCTCGGCTGTTTTGGCTGGACAGGGTGGAGTAGCGCACCAGGGTGGACAGAGCTGCTCCCACGGTGGGCGCGCATTGGCCGGCCAGTCCGGCAATGCCGGTATCGACTGGGCGGGTCAGTGCGCCCATGCGCAAGCCCAGAGCGCGGTTGCCGGTTTGAGCAATGGCGGCATGTCCGAGTCGCATATAGCGTGGAATGCTGATGCGGGCAACTGGCGAGGTCAGGGTTTCGGTGCTCAGCCGGAAATCAGAAATCAGTTGTTCGATATTGACGCCTTCCGCCGCGGCGGCCCGCAACAGTACCGAGGCGTATCGAACGCTGATATCGCCAAGGGCATTTTGGTGCTGTGGTGGTGGCGACGCTCGTGTGCTCATGGAGGCTTATTGATAGATGCTGTCTGACATGTCGTTTCAGGATAACAGAATATTATCTTCGGATATTGTTGATCGCAAGTTAGCCGGGTAGCTTAGAGCCATACAAAAAGCCGGGCCCCTCGAAGGTCCGCCCAAATGAGTATGAGGAGACCACCATGACCGCAACCGCCACGCCAGGCGTAGTCAAATACCCAAACCTGCTTGAACCGCTTGATCTCGGCTTTACCAAACTGCGCAACCGGACTCTCATGGGTTCCATGCACACGGGGCTGGAAGAGGCCAAGAACGGCTTCAATCGGCTTGCTGCGTTCTACGCAGAGCGGGCCCGTGGCGGCGCTGGCCTGATCGTGACCGGCGGTATTGCGCCCAACGTTGAGGGTGGGGTTTTCCAGCACGCGGCCAAGATGACCGGGCCGGACGAAGTCGAGCAACACAAGATCATCACCCGCGCTGTGCATGAGGCCGAGGGTAAGATCTGCATGCAGATCCTGCACGCCGGGCGCTATGCCTATTCGCCGGAGCTGGTTGCGCCCTCGGCCATCCAGGCACCGATTAACCCGTTCAAGCCCAACGAACTGGACGAGGCCGGCATCGAGAAGCAGATTCAGGATTATGTCGACTGCGCCGCCCTGGCCCAGGACGCCGGCTATGACGGTGTCGAGATCATGGGTTCGGAAGGTTATTTCATCAATCAGTTCATCGTCTCCCACACCAACCACCGCACCGATGGCTGGGGCGGCAGTTACGAAAATCGCATTCGCCTGCCCCTGGAAATCGTTCGCCGGGTTCGTGAACGGGTGGGCGCAAAGTTCATTCTGATTTACCGGTTGTCGATGCTGGATCTGATTGAAGATGGCAGCACCTGGGGAGAAGTGGTTCATCTGGCCAAGGAAATCGAGAAGGCCGGGGCCACCATCATCAATACCGGCATTGGTTGGCACGAGGCGCGGGTACCGACCATTGCTACCTCAGTGCCCCGGGGCGCCTTCACCAAGGTGACCGCACGTCTGAAAAGCGAAGTCAGCATTCCGCTGGTCACCACCAACCGCATCAACATGCCGGATGTGGCAGAGAAGATCCTGGCCGAGGGCGATGCCGACATGGTTTCCATGGCTCGTCCGTTCCTCGCCGATTCGGAGCTGGTATTGAAGGCTGCCGAGGACCGGGCTGACGAGATCAACACCTGCATCGGCTGCAACCAGGCCTGCCTGGACCATACGTTCAGTGGCAAGCTGACGTCCTGCCTGGTTAACCCTCGCGCCTGTCACGAAACCGAGCTGACCTGGGTGAAAACAGCGTCACCGAAGTCGATTGCCGTGGTCGGTGCCGGTCCTGCGGGCCTGGCCTTTGCGTCGGTCGCAGCCGAGCGTGGCCACAAGGTCACCCTGTTCGACGCGGGTGGTGAGATTGGCGGTCAGTTCAATGTCGCCAAGCGTATCCCGGGCAAGGAAGAGTTCTACGAAACCCTGCGCTATTTCCGGGTGATGCTGGATAAGCACGGTGTTGATGTTCGGCTCAACACCCGGGTCGATGTCGAGGATCTCAAGGCAGGCGGCTACGACGACGTGGTTCTGGCGACCGGTGTTCACCCGCGTACGCCCGAGATTGAAGGTATCGATCATCCGAAAGTCATCGGTTACCTCGACGCACTGCTTGAGCGTAAGCCGGTTGGTCAGAAAGTCGCCGTTATCGGTGCCGGTGGTATTGGTTTCGACGTCTCCGAATTCATCGTGCACAAGGGCACTTCAGCGGCCCTGGACACTGACCACTTCATGCGCGAGTGGGGTGTGGATCTCAGCGTTGAGCATCGTGGCGGTATCAAGGGGGTAGCGCCGGAAGTGCCGGAACCGGCCCGCGAGGTTTACCTGCTGCAGCGCAAAGCGTCGAAGGTGGGTAAGAACCTGGGTAAGACCACGGGCTGGATTCACCGGACGTCGCTGAAGAATCGTGAGGTGCAGATGGTGCCGGGGGTCAGCTATCGCAAGATTGACGACGATGGCCTGCACATCACGGTAACGCCCAAAGGCGCAGAGCAGGGCGAGGACCGTGTGCTGCCCGTGGATACCATCATCGTCTGTGCAGGCCAAGAGTCCCTGCGTGAGCTGCAAGGCGGGCTGGAAGCCGCTGGCGTGGCCGTGCACCTGATCGGCGGCGCCGATGTTGCGGCCGAGCTGGATGCCAAACGCGCCATTGACCAGGGCAGCCGCTTGGCCGCCGAACTGTAAGGTTTTGTATGAGCGCCAGCGGTTCACCGCGGCGCTCACAAAACGTTGCAGTATTTCCCTGTGCACAGGAGATTGACTGACTAGACTGTTAGCCGAAGTCTAGTCAGTTTGTGGAGCCGCCCTTGTAGGATTACATTGGCGGTTCTGCCAGCATCGCATGCGTTGGAACATTGCGTGTGGTTTTAACGTGTTGGTGATATATCTTGTGATATTTAGGGAGTAGTAGATGGTATCTGCCGACCAGTCGACGGACGGTTACGCGGCGGTATTTTTCATGGACGAAGGTCAGGTCGTCCGCCAGATGCGTGCCAGCGAGTTTGGTGCGTTCCTGGATGGTTATGTGGGGTTGTCCGACCTCGCGGAAACCGATGTTAAGGCCGTGCTGGTTGAGCTGGATCCGGAGCTACGTGTCCAGGCGCTGGTGTTTTTCCGCATCTGGTTTGATGAAGAAGGGCGGGCGGACGCCAACTGGAACGTTCCCATCGAAGACCTGGCCAAACGGGGCGCCAAAGGCCCCGATCTGGGTGGCGGCGCGATACGGCTGGTGTGCCGTAGCCAATGCCCAGAACCGCGGTTCGCCGATGAGCTGTGGGATCCTGATATGACGCCCGGCAACAACCACTTTCAGGCCATCCGCAAGGCCGTTGACGCCAATTCCCTGAAATTCAGAAAGATTGAGGCTCGGCCAGCCCGGCGCGAAGAGGATATTCCGGTCCTCAGTGCCGACTCCGACTCTGCTGACGATGACGAGGATTCGGGCAACTCCGCCGATCGCGTGCGCTTAGCGCAGGTCATCCGCGAGCAGCGCCTGCGCATCAAGACGTTGCAGAGCGTTCACCGTGACACCATGTCTGACCTGCAGCGCGAACACCGGCTGGAACTGCAGGCCCTGCGCGGTGAATTTGCGGAACTGGAGCAAAAGTACGAGCGCCAGCGCTTGAGCAACGAGCAGCTGAAGAAGCGGCTGTCAGAGCGCAATGAACAATATCTGACGATGCAGGAGCAGATCGCAGCCGGCGGGGAGAGCAAGGAGCGGGAAGACGCCAACACCAATGCCGCGATGGTGTTGCTCCGGGAGCAACTGGATCGCAAGCAGCGTGAGCTGGAGCTTCGCGACGACCGAATCGTGGCGCTGGAGCAGGAAAATCATGACCTGAGAAATCAGGAGCCGGTCGAAAATTCGATCATGGATCACCTCAAGAAGCAGTCGGTGTTCCTGGTGGCCTACCAGCCTGGCGCCGGTCACGTCACCCTTAAGTTCGAAGACATCAACACCTATTTCGCCAACCCGGTGGGCTATGCGGCCCAGCGGTGCGGCATGAACGAGCCTGCCTACCGGGATTGGCTCGAGCATTACGAGCATCCTGTCTGCCGGCATACCGCGAGGGATGGTAGGCCCTGTGACGAGCCGGTCATGCGCATCAGCCAGCCTGGAGAATTCCGCCCGGGTATCGACGATCGTTGCGAGCAACACAAGGCCTGACCTCGCGATCTTTTTTCAGTATCCGGGCGACTTTCGTTAAACTGTGGGCCAGATTGTCATGGGGCTCTGAGATTTGACGTGCCCCACCGCATCCCGACACCACAGGAAGCCTCATGGATCAATTCAGGAACATTGGCGTTATTGGCCGGATGGGCAGCGTGAAGGTGGTTGAATCCCTGCGCCAGCTCAAGCAATACCTGATTGCCAATAATTATCACGTCATACTGGAGGAAGACACCGCGGGCATGCTGCCCGGCCACGGTCTGCAGGTGGCCAGCAAGAAGCTGCTGGGCGAAATCTGCGATCTGGTTATCGTGGTAGGTGGCGATGGCAGCCTGCTGGGTGCCGCGCGTGAGCTGGCCAAATCGAAGATTCCGTTATTGGGCGTTAACCGTGGTCGGCTGGGCTTCCTGACCGACATTTCGCCCTCAGATCTGGAAGAGCGCCTGGGTAAGGTGCTGGAAGGCGAGTACATCGAGGAGACTCGCTTCCTGCTAGACGGCAATGTCGAACGCAATGGTCAGCCACTGGGCTTCGGCACGGCGCTAAACGACGTTGTCCTGCACCCGGGCAAGTCCACCCGGATGATTGGCTTCGATCTCTTCATTGATGGTCACTTTGTTTACAGCCAGCGCTCGGATGGCCTGATCGTGGCTACCCCTACCGGCTCCACCGCATACTCGCTGTCTGCAGGCGGCCCGATCATGCATCCCAAACTGGATGCCGTGGTTTTGGTGCCGATGTTTCCCCACACTCTCAGCAGTCGCCCCATCGTTGTCGATGGCAAGAGCGAGATCAAACTGGTGATCGGGGAGACCAATGAAACCTATCCGCAAATCTCGTTTGACGGCCAGATGAACATTGCCTGTGCTCCTGGTGACATCATTCGTATCACCAAAAAGCCGTTCAAGATCCGCCTGATTCATCCGACGGATCACAATTTCTACGCCACCTGCCGTGACAAGCTTGGCTGGGCAAGCGACATTTCATCGAGTTGATCATGGCTGTAAACAGACAAGCCGCACACCGCGGTTACGACATCATTGGCGACATCCACGGCTGCGCCAACACCCTGATCCGGTTGCTGGAGCAGATGGGCTACCGCAAGGTGAACGGGGTGTATCAGCACCATCGCCGCCAGGCCATCTTTATCGGCGATATCATTGACCGGGGGCCGCGAATTCGCGAAGCCCTGCATCTGGTCCGCGACATGGTGGAGCATGGCTCTGCCCGGATAGTGATGGGGAATCACGAGTACAACGCCCTCGGGTATTGCACCCGAGCCCGTCCCGGCAGTGGCAAGAAGTGGTTGCGAGAGCACACCGCCCGCCACAACCGGCTAATCCGGGAAACGCTTGATCAATTTGATGACCATCCCCATGAATGGAACGAGTTTCTGGAGTGGTTCTACACCATTCCCCTGTTTATCGAGGAAGAGGGTTTCCGGGTGGTCCATGCCTGCTGGGATGGCGACCTCATTGAGAAGTTTAAGCGGGTTCAGGGTGGCGCCTGTATCGATGACGAATTCCTGCACGCCTCGGCCGCTATCGAATCCTTTGCCGGCCAGGTGATGGACACCTTGCTCCGTGGCACTGACCTGCGATTGCCGGAGGGTACCAGCATCACCGGTCGGGACGGCTATGTCCGGGAGTTTTTCCGGACCAAATTCTGGGCCGACGATCCCGAGACCTACGCCGATGTGGTGTTCCAGCCGGATCCTCTGCCACCGGAAGTGGCGCGCAAGGTGCTGACGGACGAAGAGCGGAAGCAGTTGATCAGCTATCCGCTGAGTGCGCCGCCGGTTTTCGTTGGCCATTACTGGATGGAAGGCGAGCCGGCGCCACTGAAGGGCAATGTCGCCTGTATCGATTACAGCGCGGTCAAGTACGGCCGGTTGGTGGCGTATCGCTTCGATGGAGAGGCAGTTCTCTCCCCGGACAAGTTTGTCTGGGTGGATGTGTCCCGCCCCGAGCAGTTCGGCTACCCCAACATGGAAGACAGTGTTGAGCGTTAACGCCGTTAATGCCTGTTACCCCGAGAGTCGAGGTAGTTTGTGTACCGCGTAAAGCAGTTGGATTCCACGGTAAACCTGGCTGGCTTCAGCCAATGGTTGACCGGTCAGGGTGTACCGCACCGAATCACCGAGGAAAACGATCAGCAGGTTCTCTGGCTGGAAAATCCCCAGCACGCGGAACCGGTTTTGGAAGCCCTGGAGCGTTTCCTGGCCGAGCCTGAACTTCGGGAGGCGGTTGATCGCCAGCATCGTTCCCCTGTCTTCGTTGGTGGGCGCTGGCAGCCTTCGCCCAAGCACGCACCGCTGGTGCTGAGTGCGATCGTGGTTGCTGTGCTCATGGTCTGGGTGACATCCATGGGTCGCAATGAGCTGTCGGCCGCGCTGATGATGATCGATCCGCGCGATTTCGATTGGTCAACCCTGCCCGGTCGTATTGATGCGCTTTCCAGTACCCTGGCCAGCGGTCAGGTCTGGCGCCTGCTGACACCCGATTTCCTGCATTTCAGCTGGACCCACATCATTTTCAATTCTGTGATGCTGTGGTTTCTCGGCAGTCAGATTGAATGGTTTGATGGGCGAGGGCGGTTACTCACGGTTTTCCTGGTCACCAGTATTTTCTCTAATGGTCTTCAGTACCTGGTATCAGGTCCACTGTTCGGTGGGTTGTCGGGTGTGGTGTACGGCATTCTGGGTTATTGCTGGCTCAGTCAGCGCAAGTTGCCGCGATTCCAGTTTCCATCGGCGCTGGTAACGTTCGCCGTAGCCTGGATGGTGATTGGCTTTACTCCGTTTACTGAAATGCTGGGGCTGGGCCGAATGGCCAATGAAGCGCACCTCGGCGGGTTTGTCAGTGGAGTGGCCCTTGCGCTGGTTTTGCCCGTAAAAAGACGATGACAGCTCAAAAAAAAGCCCCACCAAAAGGTGAGGCATAAAAAGAGCTTTCAGCTCCTGATGAGAGAGACCAAATGAAACGACCGTTGTCATTTGGTGAGGTAATGATAATTATTATCGTTTGCATCTGTCAAATGATTCCGGCACATTTTTTTGAAGAGCGTTTCGGGAGTACCGAATGACTTACGATGAATTAATCGAACGACTGGATCCCACCGTCTACCGCAGCCTGCGTCTGTCTATTGAGCTGGGCAAGTGGCCGGATGGACGAAAACTGACGCCGGAGCAGCGGGAAATAAGCCTGCAGGCAGTGATCTACTATGAAAACCTGCACGGCGTCCCGGAAGAAGAGCGCACCGGTTATATCGACCGTGGCCATAAGGCGGGTACTGCTTGCGATCCGTCGGTACAGCGCCAGAACAGCGCGGGCAACGATGTTGATCCGGACCAGTTTGTTGAGGTTAAGTCTTGAGTGATCTGATCGACGTATCGGGCCGGCTGCGCAAGATGCCGGCCGAGGCCGGAGAGCCGGTAACCTATTCCATTGCGGTCGGCGACAGCCGGATCCCGCTCAATGAATACCTCGGTAAGCAGGTTCGCATTGATTTCGAGGGTGTGATTCGTTGCATCAACTGCGATCGCACCACCAAGAAGAGCTTCAACCAAGGCTATTGTTTTCCGTGTTTTCGGAAGCTGGCGGCCTGCGACACCTGCATAATGAGCCCGGAGAAGTGCCACTATCATCTTGGCACCTGTCGCGAGCCGGAGTGGGGCGAGACCCACTGTATGGTGGAGCACGTAGTGTACCTGGCCAACTCGTCGGGCCTCAAAGTGGGCATTACCCGTGGAACCCAGGTTCCCACCCGCTGGATCGATCAGGGTGCCGTGGATGCCATTCCCATGGTTCGGGTGGCGACCCGATACCTGGCGGGCCTGGTGGAAGTTGCCTGCAAGGCCCACGTGGCAGACCGGACCAACTGGCGCGCCATGCTCAAGGGCGATGTGCGGGAGTTGAATCTGGCGGAAGAGCGGCAGAGGATATTAGGTCTGATCGCGGACGATTTGTCGGCATTGAAAGAGTCTCATGGTCCGGATTCAATCCGCGAGGTTGATGAAGACGGTCTGGGGCTCAGTTATCCGGTGGCTGTCTGGCCGGAAAAAGTGAAAACCCACAACCTGGACAAGGCTCCTGAGGTTGAAGGGGTGCTGGAGGGGATCAAGGGCCAGTATCTGATCCTGGATACCGGCGTGATCAATATCCGGAAATTTACCGGGTACGAAGTTCGTTTTCGGGTGCTGGGCGACTGATTCGTTCCACACCCGCCTGACCTGACACATTCCCGCCTGCCGGATTGCCGGCAGTGCGCGGCTGAGTAACCTGGAGATCGACAATGCGCACCAATCAACCCCAGACCATTTACCTGAGCGACTATAAAGTGCCGCCTTACCTGGTCGATCACGTCGACTTGCGCTTTGAGTTGTTCGAAAACGGAGCGCGGGTGCACAGCGCCCTGGCGGTGCGGCGCAACCCCGAGGCTGGCGCCGGTGAAATCCCCCTTGAGCTGGATGGTGACAGCCTGGTTCTGGAATCGGTCGGGCTGGACGGCGTCACGTTGAATGAAGCGGCTTTCGAAAACCGCGGCGACAAGCTGATTATTTCCTCCGTGCCTGAGCGCTTTGAATTGACGGTGGTCACCTGGCTCGAGCCGCAGAATAATACCCGCCTGGAGGGGCTGTACAAGTCCTCCGGCATGTTCTGCACCCAGTGCGAGGCGGAAGGCTTCCGTTGCATCACCTATTTCCCCGATCGTCCCGATGTCATGTCCCGTTTTCGCACCCGAATCGAGGCCGACAAGCAGTCCTACCCGGTCCTGCTGTCCAACGGCAACGATGTTGAGCACGGTGACCTCGAGGATGGCCGCCACTTCGTCACCTGGGAAGATCCGTTCCCCAAGCCCTGTTACCTGTTTGCCCTGGTGGCCGGTGATCTGGTTGAGAAGCGGGACACGTTCACCACCTGCTCGGGTCGGGACATCGATCTGAGGATGTATGTTGAACCACGCAACTCCGAAAAGTGCGACCACGCCATGGACTCGCTGAAGCGCTCCATGCGCTGGGACGAGGAGGTGTATGGCCGTGAGTACGATCTCGACATTTTCATGATTGTCGCGGTTGATGATTTCAACATGGGGGCCATGGAAAACAAGGGCCTGAACATCTTCAACTCGTCCTGCGTGCTGGCCAGCCAGGATACCGCCACGGACCTTGCCTTCCAGCGTATTGAGGCGATCGTGGCTCATGAATACTTCCACAACTGGTCGGGCAACCGGGTTACCTGTCGCGACTGGTTCCAGCTCAGCCTGAAAGAAGGCTTCACGGTGTTCCGCGACTCCCAGTTCTCGTCCGACATGGGGTCGCCCACGGTTAAGCGGATCGAAGACGTAGCCTTGCTGCGCACCGCGCAGTTTGCCGAGGACGGCGGCCCGATGGCGCACCCGATTCGTCCTGCGTCGTACATGGAGATTTCCAACTTCTACACCCTGACCATCTATGAGAAGGGTGCCGAAGTGGTACGCATGATCCACACCCTGTTGGGCCCGGATATGTTCCGGAAGGGCAGCGACCTCTATTTCGAGCGCCACGATGGCCAGGCCGTGACCACCGACGATTTCGTCAAGTCGATGGAAGATGCCTCTGGCCGTGATCTGTCGCAATTCCGGTTGTGGTATGAGCAGGCGGGCACACCGGTGCTGAACGTCTCTGATGAGTATGATGCAGAGCAGGGCATTTACCGCCTTACCATCAAGCAAGCCATCCCTGACACCCCGGGCCAGACCGATAAGAAGCCTCAGCACATCCCCTTTGCGCTTGGGCTACTCGGTGGCAAGGGTGAGTCTCTGCCGCTGCGTCTGCAGGCAGGTGAGCAAGATGCACCCACGGAGCGAGTGCTGGAGTTGACCGGCGAGACCCAGGTGTTTGAATTTCATGGTCTCGACGAATGCCCGGTGCCGTCGCTTCTGCGGCAGTTCTCTGCTCCGGTCCGTGTGCGCTACCCCTGGACCCGGGAGCAGCTGCTGTTCCTGATGAGCCACGATCCGGACGGCTTTAACCGTTGGGACGCCGGCGAGCGGCTGGCAGTGGATGTGATTCAATCGCTGGTGGGTACTCCGAAAGATGCACCGGTCGATTCCAGGCTGGTGACCGCCTATCGGCATCTGGTGTCGGACTCGTCCCTTGATCAGGCGCTGGTCGCCAAAATGCTGCAGCTGCCGTCGGAGGCCTACCTGATCGAGTTAGCGGAGAGTGCCGATGCACCGGCCATTCATGACGCCCGCGCGCGGGTACTCAAGCACCTGGCCATAGCACTTCGTGATGACCTGGTCGCCTGCTACCGTCGCAATGTCGAGACAGGGGCCTATCAGGTCACACCTGACCAGATTGCCCGTCGCAGTCTGCGCAACACCGCACTGGCGTGGCTGCTGCAGATTAACGACGAAGAAGGTCGGGAGCTGGCGCTGCGTCAGTTCCGGGAAGCGGACAACATGACCGATCGTATGGGTGCACTTCGCGCGCTGGTGAACTCGGATTATGAAGCGGACCGCGCCCACGTTCTGGAGCAATTCTACGAGCGCTTCAAGGACGATCCGCAGGTGGTCGAGCAATGGTTCTCGGTGCAGGCCGCCAGTGACCGAGCTGGCCAGTTGCCACAGATTTATCAGTTACTCGAGCACGAGGCATTCGATTGGAAAAACCCGAACAAGGTGCGTTCAGTGGTGGGTGCCTTTGCTGGTCAGAATCTGGCCGCGTTCCACAGTCGCGACGGTTCCGGTTACGATTTTCTCGCCGATCAGGTCTGCCGTCTGGATGACAGCAACCCGCAAATCGCGGCCCGATTAGTGACGCCGTTGACGCGTTGGAGGCGCTTCGCGCCGGCTTACAGTCAGCGTATGAAGGCCGCGCTGGAGCGGATCCGTGATAAAACGGGTCTGTCACGGGACGTTTATGAAGTGGTCCATAAGAGTCTGGCTGGCTAATCGTTGAAGGGGCGTTCCAGCTGTGTCGGCTAATCAAAGACACAGCTGGATACAAAATCGCACTTTTGATCGATAGACAATCTTGGACGTTCGTCTAGTCTGTGGCAAAGTCTGTGTCATGAGCAGACAACAATAAAAGGCCCTTCAGAGGCTTCCAGACGGACTAAGGTTACACAATGAGATACAATAAGAACGCTATTCTCGGCGGCCTTATGGCCCTTTCTGTCGCCGCGGCACCAGCGTACGCTGCGGTTTCATCCAGCCAGGCTGCACGTCTGGGCAATGATCTGACCCCCTTCGGTTCACCGATGGCTGGTAACGAGGCGGGCACTATCCCGGCCTGGGATGGCGGTATCACCGAGCCGCCGGCAAGTTACGAAGGCAGTGGCCATCATCATCCGAACCCGTTTCCGGATGATGAGGTGCTATTTACGATCAATGCCGACAATGCGGATCAGTATTCCGAGCATTTGACCGATGGCCTTAAGGCCATGTTTGAGGCGTATCCGACCACGTTCGAGATTCCCGTCTACAAAACTCGTCGAAGCCATTCGCTACCGGAATTCGTCGAGAAAGATACCCGTGAGAACGCCACCAGCGCGAAGATCGTTGGTGAAGGTGCCGGACTTGATGGCGCCTTTGGCGGCTATCCGTTCCCGATTCTGAGCGGCAATGACGAGCAGAAAGCCTGGCAGGTCATCTGGAACCATCTGACTCGCTGGCGTGGTATTTCTTTGACCCGCCGTTCCAGTGAAGTGGCTGTTCAGCAGAACGGCGATTACACGCTGGTGACGTCGCAGCAGGAAGCGTTCTTCAATTACTACAATCCCGAGGGCGGTGAAAACACGCTCGACAACGTCATTTTCTACTACCTGTCGTTCACTCAGTCGCCACCCCGTCTGGCCGGTGGTGCGATCCTGGTTCACGAAACCCTGAACCAGATCATTAATCCGCGAAACGGCTGGGGCTATAACGCCGGACAGCGCCGGGTACGCAGAGCGCCCAACCTGGGTTATGATTCCCCCATCGCGGCGGCGGACAACCTTCGTACAGCGGACGATACCGACATTTTTAACGGTGCCTTGGACCGTTACAACTGGACGTATGAAGGCAAGCGGGAGATTTACATCCCCTACAACAACTATGAAATCGCCCAGAAGGGGCTGTCTTACTCTGAAATTCTGGGCAAGACCCATCTCAATCCGGACCTGATGCGTTGGGAATTGCACCGTGTTCATGTAGTTACCGCTACACTGAAGGACGGCGAGCGACACATCTACGCCAAGCGCCGCTTCTACGTGGACGAGGATAGCTGGAATACTGCACTTCTCGACCAGTACGATGGCCGCGGCGAGCTCTGGCGCGTGAGCATGGGCGTTCTGAAGAATTATTACGAGTTGCCGGGCACCTGGACGGCGCTGGAGGCCTTCCACGACCTGCAGGCCCGCCGGTATCACGTCCAGGGTCTGGACACGGAAGAGCAGAGCACGACGGTCTTCACCGACGACGTTCCGAACAAACGGTACTTCTCTCCGGCCGCGTTGCGGCGTCGGAGTGTTCGCTAAATTTCAGCGAAAATGGAACCCTCTGTGCCAACTTAACGTTGGCACATACCATGCCGGCAACTTTCGGGTTGTCGGTATGTTTGTGCTGAAGGGCTCGACAACTGATTCAAGTTACACAGTTACCAACAACTATAGGCAATCCGAATGGCTACAAGCTTTATGTGCAAAACCCTTGGTGCAGCATGCCTTGGGCTTTCCATGGCCTGTGCGACCCCTGTTGCATTCGCACTTGCGGACGTCATCGAAACACCGGCGCGTCCAACAGAGCTGGCTCCTGACAATCTTCTGAACGATGTAGAGCGTGCTGGCGATCGCCTCGTGGCGATTGGCGAGCGTGGTCATATCATCTTTTCAGATGATGAGGGGGCAACCTGGACTCAGGCAGAGGTTCCGGTATCTGTCACGCTGACCGGCGTCGATTTCGGCAGCGAAACTCATGGCTGGGCTGTTGGACACAGTGGTGTGGTGCTCCATTCGGACGATGCCGGCGAAACCTGGCAGCTTCAGCTGACTGGTATCCGCGCCGCGGAGCTGGCTATCGAGAGCCAGGAAGAAGCCATTGCAGAGATGGAAGAGCGTATCGCAGCTGCCCCGGAGGACGAGAAATCGGACCTGGAATGGGCTCTGGACGATCTGCTCTTTGCTCTTGAGAACATGCAGGCTGACCTCGATATCGGTCCGGTCAATCCGTTCCTGGATGTCTGGTTCGGCGATGAGGACACCGGTTTTGTTGTCGGTGCCTATGGTCTGTTCTTCCACACGCAGGACGGTGGCGAGACTTGGCAGGACTGGTCGCCGCGACTGGAAAACGACCAGAACTTCCACCTGAATGCGATCACCCAGATCAGCGGCGGCGCCATGGTGATTGCCGGTGAGGCTGGCCAGATCCATGTCTCCGTCGATAACGGTCAGACCTGGGAGCGTCGTGAAAGTCCTTATCCTGGTTCGCTGTTCGGTGTGACTGGCACCAGTCAGGCGGACGAAGTGCTGGTCTTTGGTCTGCGTGGAACGCTGATGCAATCCTCCGACCTGGGTCAGACCTGGACCATGGTCAATACTGGCTCCACCGCAACGCTCAATGACGGTGTGTACCTGAATTCCCGGATCATCCTGGTCGGTAACGGCGGCGCCGTACTTACCAGTGGTAACGGTGGTGATACTTTCCAGGAGTATCTCCGTGATGACCGGCTGGGTCTCATGAGCGTGGTGCCGATTTCTGGCACTGAATTGCTGTTGGTCGGTGAGGGTGGTGTTACCACGACCAATGCCAAAGGCAAAAACCTTCAATAATGCCCTGATGTGGCAACAACCGAACAGACAATTAAGGGGCTTTTGAATGTCTAACCTTAAGCATGGCAAGGATGAGCATTACCTGACGACGCCAAAAGCAGAGCCGTTCCTGGAACGCCTGATCTTTAATAATCGCGCCGTTATCCTTTTTGGCTTCGTGCTGCTCACGCTCTTCTTGGGCTACAACGCCGCGAAGATCCAGCCGGACGCCAGTTTCGAGCGGATGATTCCGCTTGAGCACCCGTACATCATCAACATGCTCGATCACCGGGACGATCTCCAGAATCTCGGTAACTTCGTCCGTATTGCGGTGGAAGTTGAAGAAGGCGATATCTTCACCGCCGAGTACATGGAAACCCTGAAGCAGATCACCGACGAGGTGTTCTACCTGGATGGTGTTGACCGCTCCGGTCTCAAATCCATGTGGACCTCGAACGTCCGCTGGGTTGAGGTAACCGAGCAGGGCTTCCAGGGCGGCACGGTCATCCCGGATGACTACGACGGCTCTAAAACCAGTCTGGAAGCTTTGCGCCAGAATGCGCTGCGCTCCAACGAAGTAGGGCGCCTGATTGCTGACAACTTCAAGTCGACGATTGTGTACGCGCCACTCTACGAAACCAATCCTGAAACCGGCCAGCCGCTGGATTACGGCGAGTTTTCTCGTCAGCTCGAAGAGAAAATTCGCGCAAAGTACGAAGAACAGAACCCCAACGTTGAAATCCACATTGTTGGTTTTGCGAAGAAGGTCGGTGACCTGATTGAAGGTATCGGTTCAATCGCCTGGTTTGCCGGTATCACCATCGTCCTGACCACGCTGCTGCTGTTCTGGTACTCCCGCTGCATCGCCGGCACACTGGTTCCGGTATTTACCTCGATCGTTGCTGTGTTCCTGCAGCTGGGCGCACTGCGCCTGCTGGGCTATGGCCTCGACCCGTACTCTGTACTGGTTCCATTCCTGGTGTTTGCGATTGGTATCAGTCACGGGGTTCAGATTGTCAACGCCATGGCGGTTGAATCGGCCAAAGGTTTTGACGCGATAACGGCGGCCCGGTTGGCGTTCCGTGCGCTCTATATTCCGGGCATGCTGGCCCTGATTTCCGATGCTTTTGGCTTCCTGACGCTGTTCTTCATTGAGATCGACGTAATCCGGGATCTGGCGGTGGCGGCCGGTATCGGTGTTGCCTTTGTAATTATCACCAACCTGGTGCTGCACGTTCTGATGATGTCGTACATTGGCATTTCCAAGGGTGGCGTGAAGCATGTCCAGAACCACGGCGAAAAGCAGGACCGCAAATGGCGTGTGCTGTCGTACTTCTCCCACCCCGGTGTTGCACCGATTTCCCTGCTGATTGCGGTGATCGGACTCGGTCTGGGTCTGTACTACAAGCAGGACCTAAAAGTGGGCGATCTGGATCGCGGTGCTCCTGAGCTGCGCGCAGACTCCCGCTACAACAAGGACAACGCCTTTATTATCGATAACTACTCCACCAGTGCCGACGTGCTTGTGGTGATGGTGAAGACGCCGGTTGAGCAATGTACTCAGCACGACGTTCTGCGCGCTATGGACAGCCTGCAGTGGGAATTGCAGAACACCCCGGGCGTCCAGTCTTCGGCCTCTCTGGCAGACGTCTCCAAGATCGTAACCAAGGCACTGAACGAGGGTAACTGGAACTGGTACGAGATCTCCCGTAACCAGACCATCATCAACGCGTCTATCCGTAACGCACCGTCAGGCCTGATCAACACTGACTGCAGTCTGACCCCGGTGCTGGTGTTCCTGGAGGATCACAAGGCAGAGACCCTGCAAACCGTGGTTGAGCGGGTTGAGGAATTCGCCTCAAACGCCAGCAACGAGCAGCACACGTTCCTGCTGGCAGCCGGTAACGCCGGCGTGGAAGCGGCCACCAACGAGGTCATTTCCAACGCTAAGGACAAGATGCTGATCATGGTCTACGGCGTGGTGAGTCTGCTGTGTCTGTTGACCTTCCGTTCAATCCGGGCAGTATTGTGCATCGTGGTACCGCTGGGGCTGACCTCCATCCTTTGTGAGGCGATCATGGCGGTCTCGGGTATCGGTATCAAAGTTGCCACGCTGCCTGTTATCGCGCTTGGTGTCGGTATCGGTGTCGACTACGGTATCTACATCTACAGTAAGCTTGAGAAGTTCCTGCTGGAAGGCAAGCCACTTCAGGAAGCTTACTTCGAGACTCTGAAGTCTACCGGTAAAGCGGTTATGTTCACCGGCGTGACCCTCGGTCTTGGCGTGGTGACCTGGATCTTCTCTCCGATCAAGTTCCAGGCAGACATGGGCTTCCTGCTGTTCTTCATGTTCCTGTGGAACATGGTGGGCGCAATCTGGCTGCTGCCGGCCCTGGCGCGCTTCCTGCTGCGTCCGGATCGCATGTTGGCCAAGGCTCAAGCCGGGAAATAATCCCTTTCCGGACCTGCAAAAAAGCCCGCTCTGCGGGCTTTTTTGTTGAAGGGTCAAACGGTTAGCGTTGAGGGGCCTACTTTATTTATAATGTGATCTGGTCTATGTTCTAAAACGAACCATAAGCTCCTTCGAGCGCATCGTAGGGCTTTGAAAATAACGAACCAGAAAAGGAAAAACTCTCATGACATTGAAACTTAAGGTATCCGCGCTCGCTGTCGCTGCTGCGGTTAGCGCTGGCTTTGCCTCAACGTCCGTTTCTGCTCAGGAGCAGCGCTTTGTAACGATTGGCACCGGCGGTGTGACCGGTGTTTACTATCCTGCCGGTGGCGCGATCTGTCGTCTGGTCAACATGGATCGTAAGGAGCATGGCATTCGATGCTCTGTTGAGAGCACCGGTGGTTCCGTCTACAACCTGAACGCCATTCGCCAGGGTGAGCTGGATCTTGCTGTCGCTCAGTCTGATTGGCAGTACCATGCCTACAACGGCACCAGCGGGTTCAAAGACGACGGTGCCAACAAAGATCTGCGTGCGGTCTTCTCCCTGCACCCGGAGCCGTTCACGGTGGTTGCGAGCAAGGGTTCCGGAATCGAAAATTTTGAAGACCTTGAGGGCAAGCGCGTTTCTGTAGGTAACCCGGGTTCCGGCCAGCGTGCCACAGCCGAAGTCCTGATGGACGAGATGGGTTGGACGATGGACAAGTTCTCACTGGCCGCTGAGCTGAAAGCGGCAGAGCAGTCCCAGGCACTGTGCGATGGCAACATCGATGCGTTCTTCTACACCGTAGGCCACCCCTCCGGTTCGATCAAAGAAGCAACGACTTCCTGCGACAGCGTGCTGGTCAACGTTGATAACAAGGCCTCCCAAAAGCTGATCTCCGACAATCCTTACTACCGTGAAGCTACTATTCCCGGTGGCATGTACCGTGGCAGCGATGAAGATGTCACCACTTTCGGTGTGGCCGCGACGTTCGTGTCTTCAACCGACGTTGCAGATGACGTGGTTTACGAAGTCGTGAAAGCCGTCTTTGAAAACTTTGACAGCTTCAAGCGTCTGCATCCGGCGTTTGCCAACCTGAAGAAAGAAGAAATGGTTGCTGACGCCTTGAGTGCACCTCTGCACCCGGGCGCGGCGAAGTATTACAAGGAAGCGGGCCTGATCGACTGATCTGACCGAAGCCTTTCCCGGAGCCAGGAAGCTGGCTCGGGCGTTGCCGTAGTCACCTTCTTCCAGGTAGATGAGGCCAAGGTACATGTAGACCATGGCACGTTCGTAGGGTTCACCCTTGAAGTCTTTTTCTGCCTCTTCGT
>NZ_JAEMQH010000004.1 GCF_016820575.1 Marinobacter sediminum
TGAAGAAATTTGAAACTCAATTTCTTCAACAATTTCAAACGGTTGCCTTCCTCGGTAGCCGCTGTGTCAGTGGCTTGTCCCTCAGAAGAGATGCGCATTCTACAGACCTGCTGAGAGGTGTCAACGGTTGGTTTTAACTTTTTTCAAAAACCGTTTCTGACCGCCTCAAACCACCCTCTCACAGGGGCCTCTATTATAGACCACTATAGATAGTCCCGCCTGGCTAGAGTTCCACCTTTACGGCCGCTGCTGCCGCACGCGCTTGGTCGCGCGCCTGTTCAACGGTTTTCCCACGAGCCAGAGCCACACCCATGCGCCGACGCCCCTTCAGTTCCGGCTTAGCAAACAGTCGCAATTGGGTATCTGCCTGAGCCAGAGCATTTTCCAGACCAGAGAAACGAACGTTGTCAGATTCCCCCTCGGGCAGGATAACCGCGGAGGCCGACGGGCCATTCTGCCTGATCACCGGAATGGGCAAACCAAGGATCGCTCTTGCATGAAGGGCAAACTCAGACAGCTCCTGGGAAACCAGGGTAACAAGACCGGTGTCATGAGGACGCGGCGAGACTTCCGAGAACCAGACCTCGTCACCTTTAACAAACAGCTCTACACCATAAAGTCCGTAGCCACCCAGATTGTCGACGACAGCACGGGCAATCTCCATGGAACGGTCCAGCGCCAGGGGCGACATCGGCTGGGGCTGCCAGGACTCCCGGTAATCGCCGTCTTCCTGGCGATGTCCGATCGGATCACAGAAGGAAATGCCATCCCGGTGCTTCACTGTCAGCAGGGTGATCTCGTAATCGAAATCGACAAAGCCTTCGACAATCACCCGCCCCTTTCCGGCACGCCCACCGGACTGGGCATAGTCCCAGGCAGCATCCACACTCTCTTCACTCCTTACGGTACTCTGCCCCTTACCAGACGAACTCATCACCGGTTTGACCACAAGCGGAAGTCCTACTTCCTTAATGGCAGCGAGATATTCATCCCGGGTGCCCGCAAACCGGTAAGGTGAGGTTGGCAACCGAAGCTCCTCAGCGGCAAGCCTGCGAATACCTTCGCGGTTCATGGTCAAATTGACCGCACGAGCGGTTGGGATTACCCGATAGCCCTCGTCCTCCAACTTCACCAACTCTGGCGTCGCGATGGCTTCGATTTCAGGAACGATGAGTTGGGGCCGCTCCTGCTCAATAACCCGGCGCAAACTGTCGGCATCCAACATGTCGATAACATGGCTACGATGTGCCACCTGCATCGCGGGCGCGTCGGCGTAACGGTCAACGGCAATCACTTCCACACCGTAACGCTGAAGCTCAATCACCACCTCTTTACCCAACTCACCTGCGCCGCAGAACAAAACCTTGAATGCGCCGTCTTTATATGGAGTGCCAATTCGAACCGTGCCGGTTGTTTCTGTCATGCCTGAGCCTGTCTTTCAGTTGAAGGGAGTTGCTGCAGCCTGGGTCACAGCGCCACGTTTTCTTCGCGCACGGCAACATTACGCAGCACTTCCCTGCGCTCGTCGTTTGTCATTTGTGTCCAGCGAAGAATCTCATCGCCGGTACGCTGACAACCAATGCACATGTCGTTTTCATCGAGGGCGCATACCTGGACGCAGGGTGAGCGCACTTTATCGGCCACACTCATCGGGATGGCTCACAAGGTTTCAGCTTGGCCAGGTAACGAGCGCCGTTCTGCACATAGTGCTGCGCACTCATCTCCAGCATCTTTTTCTGGTTGTCATTCAACTCCCGTTTGATCTTGCCGGGCGAGCCAACCACCATCGATCCATCAGGAATCTCCATGCCTTCAGGAATCAGGGTATTGGCCCCGATCAAACAGTGCTTGCCAATCTTTGCGCCGTTGAGCACCACCGCGTTAATACCAATCAGGCTGTAATCGCCGATATCGCAACCATGCAGCATCGCCTTGTGGCCAACGGTAACGCCCCGCCCCAGGGTCAGCGGAATACCCGGATCGGTATGCAGCACCGAGCCATCCTGGACATTACTTTCCGGGCCAATAGTGATTAGCTCGTTGTCACCGCGGATAACCACGTTGAACCAAACACTCGACTTATCCATCAAGCGCACACTGCCTATAACTGATGCGTTGTCCGCAACAAACTGACCTTCACCACTCAGTTCGGGGATACGCGTTTCCAGCTGGTAAAACATGTCAGCCTCCTTAGCCTGCATTGGGCGGTTCCAGCAAATCGATACCGGCATCGTACACAGCGTTCATAAAATCAACCAGAACCACCGCCGACAACCCCCATATCTGATAACGATCCCAGCGATAACAGGGTACGTAAAAGGTATGGTTGAGGAAGTTCAAAGCGTCCGTGCGTTCACGCCTGTCCTCAAGTAGAAACGACAAGGGAACACGAAATACGCTCTCAATCTCATATGGATTGGGTTCCATGGGGTGGTCCACGGGTATCACGCCAACATAAGGTGTGACCAGAATGCCGTATCGGGACATCACCTGGCTCAAGGGAGCAATGATCTGCACCTGCTCAGGGGGCAAGCCAATTTCTTCGTGAGTTTCCCGTAGCGCGGTGGCTGCCAGCGATGGGTCCCCCGGGTCCCGCTTGCCGCCGGGATAGGCAACCTGGCCCCGATGAGTGTTCAGATTCGAGGACCTCAACGTAAAAATCATTTCAGGGTTACGATGATCGTCTGTAATAGGCACGAGGATACCGGCTTCCGGATAATCCAGTGCCAGCTGCCTGGGTGCATAGCCCGCCAGACGTTCGGCAAGTAAATCGCGCAAATTGTCGCTCCAGGAGTACATCGCAGGTTGGATGAGACAGAGGCAGCCACGATCGTTAAACTGACTACCAAACCAATTTCCAGTATACGGGGAAACACATGAAGTACTGCAGCACATGCGGCCATCTGGTTGAACAACGCATCCCCGAGGGCGACAACCGCCACCGCTATGTTTGCGTAAGCTGCGAGACCATACATTACCAGAACCCTCGCATTGTCGCCGGCACGGTTCCCATCTGGCAGGGCAAGATCCTGCTTTGCCGCCGCGCCATCGAACCCCGGTATGGCTACTGGACCTTACCCGCAGGTTTCATGGAAAACGCCGAGACAACCATAGAGGCCGCTGAACGGGAAACACGGGAAGAGGCCCTGGCCGAGGTCGACA
This sequence comes from Marinobacter sediminum, assembly GCF_016820575.1. GTDB lineage: Bacteria > Pseudomonadota > Gammaproteobacteria > Pseudomonadales > Oleiphilaceae > Marinobacter > Marinobacter sediminum. The sequence goes on from NZ_JAEMQH010000004.1 coordinate 3,163, forward strand.
TCGAGGGCTTGTACTCGATCATCGACGTTCCTCATATCAACCAGGTGCACATGTTCTACCGTGCCACCCTGAAAAACGGCGAATTCGGGGCGGGCGAGGAATCCCTGGAAACCCAGCTGTTCGCCCTTGATGACATTCCGTGGAACGAACTCTCCTTTCCAACGGTCCGAAAAACCCTGGAACTGTTTCTTGAGGACTTCCGAAAAGAGTCCTTTGGCGTCCACGTGCAGGACATTCGGCACCCGATGTCTTCATCAACCCGCAGAGACTGATTACAGCTCCTCCATTCGATACACTTCGTAGGCAGGCTCTTCATAGGGATGGGCCTGCTTCAGTGCCTTCAGCGCCTCACCGACCAGGGCGTCTTCACACACCAGCTCCACCTTGTACTCCGCTACTACCTCCAGCTCCCCCTGATTGCCCAGGAATGGGTCGCTGCCTGCCAGCGGTCGAAACTGACCCTGACCCAGACATTGCCAGGCACAGCTGTCGTAATCACCGATCCGGCCTGCACCGGAATTGAACAGTGCATTCTTAGTCTGTTCCAAATGAGTCTCGGGCACGAAATAGCACAATTTATACATGGCATTCCCCCTGAATATTCGGATATTTTTTGTACAGATTAATAGCTTAGAAACTTACCCACAGAATCTGTGGATAACTCTGGGGAAAGTTTTTGGGAACACGCCCCAAAACCCCGGAATTACTGCACTTGTGTTAAATTGGCGACAAAATCACCCGATTGATTTTATTTATATTTTTCAATACCTTATATTCGGCGCCCAAAAATTGAACCTGTTTCTCACTCTTTGTTCACAGAACGCACAACCAGGCACCAACAGTGTGCATAAAACAAATGAGTCAAGGGCTATTTTGCCAAAATTCCGGGTTTTGGGCCTTGATATTGGCGTCAATTACGGGAATCCATGACACAAAAAAACCGGCCGTGGAAAATATCTTCTTCAGACACCTCCAGGGCCGGTTTTGTTCAGTCCGCGGTTTTAGGCGAACCAGTGCCTCGCATTCCGGAACATGCGAATCCAGGGACCGTCCTCTTCCCAGCCCTCAGGACGCCAGGAATGCTGCACAGCACGGAATACCCGTTCCGGGTGAGGCATCATGATGGTCACCCGGCCATCGCGGGTCGTCAGGCCTGTAATTCCGCCCTCAGAGCCGTTCGGGTTGAACGGATAGCGCTCCGTTGCCTGACCACGATTGTCGACATAACGCAGGGCTACGAGTTCGTTTTCGGTGAGGGTAGCAGCATTGCCCCCGCCGTTGAACTCGATCCGGCCTTCGCCGTGAGCGACTGCTATGGGCATGCGTGAGCCCGCCATGCCATCAAGGAACGCCGACGGCGACTGCATGACTTCTGCCATCACCAGCCGGGCCTCGAACTGCTCTGACTGGTTGCGCACAAACCGCGGCCAGCCTTCGCTACCGGGAATCAGTTCATGCAGATTGGACAGCATCTGGCAACCATTGCAGACACCCAGTGCGAGCGTGTCCTGGCGGTTGAAGAAACCGGCAAACTGATCCCGCACCCGGTCACTGAACAAAATGGACTTGGCCCAGCCCTCACCGGCACCAAGCACGTCGCCGTAGGAGAATCCACCGCACGCCACCAGACTGTTAAAGCCTTCCAACGTGATCCGTCCGGACAGCAGGTCGCTCATGTGAACGTCGACTGATTCGAAACCGGCCCGATCGAACGCAGCGGCCATCTCTGTCTGGCCGTTAACGCCCTGCTCTCTGAGCACTGCAACCTTGGGACGCGCGCCTGAATTGATGTAAGGCGCGGTGATGTCCTCATTGATGTCGTAAGTCAGCTCGGCACTCAAGCCCGGATCGTCGGCATCCAACAGGTTGTCGAATTCTTCCTGAGCGCAATCGGCATTGTCACGCAGGGACTGAATACGGTAACTGGTTTCAGACCACAGACGCTGCAGTTCAACACGTGGCTCGTCCACCACGGACTCACCCTCGAAGCTCAGCCGTAGCTGATCGTCATCGTTCAGGGTACCGATCACACTGGTATGGTCGCCAAGGCCGGCGCCAGAGAACTGCTGCAGCACAAAGTCGGTATCTTCACGGCGAACCTGAATAACCGCACCCAGCTCTTCATTGAAGAGTTCCCGGGCGAACTGCGATGCATCTTCCGCCAGCCCATCGAGCTTGACGTCAACGCCGGTACGGCCGGCGAAGCTCATTTCGGCCAGGGTGACAAACAGGCCGCCGTCTGAGCGGTCGTGGTAGGCCAGCAATTTGGCATCGCTGATCAGACCCTGGATAACCGCAAAGAACGCCTTGATGTCTTCCGGATCATCAAGATCCGGGGCCACCGCGCCTACCTGGCGATACACCTGGGCCAGCGCTGAACCACCGAGGCGGTTCTGGCCCGCAGCCAGATCGACCAGGATCAAGTCGGTGTCGCCAGCATTGGTAATCAGCTGCGGAGTCAGGGTCTTGGCAACGTCGGTGACCGGCGCAAAGCCACTAACCACCAGGGAGAGTGGCGCTGTAACGCTCTTCTGCTCACCGCTGTCCTCTTCCTCCCACATGGTCTTCATGGACATGGAGTCCTTGCCCACCGGGATAGTGATACCCAACTCGGGGCACAGCTCCATACCGACAGCCCGAACGGTTTCGTACAGGTTTTCGTCCTCGCCCGGATGACCGGCAGCGGCCATCCAGTTGGCGGACAGGCGAATGTCGGAAAGCTGGCTGATCGGGGCAGCCGCCATATTGGTGATCACCTCACCAACCGCCATACGGCCGGAGGCCGGCGCATCGATAACCGCAACGGGAGTGCGCTCGCCCATGGCCATGGCTTCACCGGCACGGACATCGAAGGAACTGGAAGTAACCGCCACATCGCTGACCGGAACCTGCCAAGGGCCAACCATCTGATCTCGGGCGACCAAGCCAGTGATGGTCCGGTCGCCGATGGTGATCAGGAAGCTTTTGGAGCCCACCGACGGTAACCGCAGAACCCGACGAATGGCATCGTTCAGGTCAATCTTGGTGGAATCAAAGATCGGCTTGGTAAAGGAGGCGCGGCTGACACTGCGGTGCATGCGTGGCGGCTTGCCAAACAGCACGTCCATCGGCAGATCGACCGGCTTGTCATCAAAATAGGAATCGCCCAGTTCGAGGTGATGGCTCTCGGTGGCCTCACCGATCACGGCGTACGGGCAACGCTCACGACGGCAAAGCGCGTCGAACCGGTCCAGATTTTCCGGTGCAACCGCCATTACGTAGCGTTCCTGGGATTCGTTACACCAGATCTCCAGCGGTGACATGCCGGGCTCGTCGCTGGGGATATCCCGCAGCTCGAACTTGCCGCCCCGGCCGCCGTCTTTCACCAGCTCGGGCATCGCATTGGACAGGCCACCTGCGCCAACGTCATGGATAAAGCAGATCGGGTTGTGGTCACCCATCTGCCAGCAGCGGTCGATCACTTCCTGGCAGCGACGTTCCATTTCCGGGTTGTCGCGCTGAACCGATGCAAAATCAAGGTTCTCGTTACTTGAACCAGAATCCATGGACGAAGCTGCACCACCACCCAAGCCAATCAGCATGGAAGGACCACCCAGCACGATCAGCTTGGCGCCAACCGGAATATTGCCCTTCTCAACGTGATCTTCACGAATATTGCCCAGACCACCGGCAATCATGATTGGCTTGTGATAACCGCGTACTTCGTCGCCCGCCGCACCCGGTACTTTTTCCTCGAAGGTACGGAAGTAGCCGGCTAGGTTCGGGCGGCCAAATTCGTTATTGAAGGAAGCGCCTCCAATGGGCCCCTCAATCATGATGTCCAAGGCCGAAGCAATGCGCTCTGGCTTGCCGTAGCCAATTTCCCACGGCTGGGTGTCACCCGGCAGGTTCAGGTTGGACACCGTGAATCCGCTCAGCCCCGCCTTAGGCTTGGAACCACGCCCGGTGGCACCCTCATCGCGGATTTCACCACCGGAGCCGGTGGCCGAGCCTGCGGCCGGCGCGATCGCGGTCGGGTGGTTATGGGTTTCCACCTTCATCAGGATGTGGATGTCTTCCTGGTTGTAACCGTAGACACCTGTCTCAGGATCCGGGAAGAAGCGACCACCACGGCTGCCACGAATAACGGACGCGTTGTCCTTGTAAGCAGACAGCACCCCTTCGCTGTTCATCTCGAAAGTGTTGCGGATCATCGCAAACAGCGATTTTTCCTGACCCTCACCGTCGATATCCCAGGAGGCGTTGAAAATCTTGTGCCGGCAATGTTCCGAGTTGGCCTGGGCAAACATCATCAGCTCAACATCGGTTGGGTCCCGCTGCAAATCAGTGAACGATTTTGCCAGGTAATCAATCTCGTCTTCGGCCAGCGCCAGGCCCAAGCGGCTATTAGCCTCAACCAGGGCGGTGCGGCCGCCCGCCAGAACCGGCACCCGGCCAAGCGGACGCGGCTCTTCATGGCTGAACAGCAGTTCGGCGCCACCCATCTCATGAAATACTTTCTGGGTCATGCGATCGTGCAGCAGTGCCGCAATTTTCTCGCGCTGAGCCAGCCCCAGCTTTTTGCTGGCACGAACATAAAAAGCTGTACCACGCTCAATACGGTGAATCTGGCGCAGACCACAGTTACGGGCGATGTCCGTCGCCTTGCTGGACCAGGGTGACAGGGTGCCGGGCCTGGGAACAACCAGGAACAGGACGCCGTCAGGTTCCTCAACGGGAACGCTGGGACCATAGGTCAGCAATCGATCGAGGACGGCCTGTTCAGACGCTGACAGGCTGTCCTCCAGATCCACGAAGTGCATGAACTCGGCGTATACATGCTCAACTTCAGGAACAGCATCCTGGATACGAGCGTGCAATTTGCGGGAGCGGAATGGCGAAAGCGCGGGAGCGCCGCGAAGTTCAAGCATGATATCAACCTGTATCGCGCGAAACGGGGGATGGCTGGGTGCAATTTTGAAAGGCCGACATGATACTCGAAAGCGAGGTCGGGATACAGCGCCGCGGTAGGGAATTCCCCCGAGTACAATTGACATTGTTTTGCATATAAACTGATCAGCTTTGTTGACCCGCTTACCGGCAGCGACGATCATAAAGGCGTGGCAACGGAAGCTACACCGAGTGTGACACCGGATGCGTCCAATACTCATACACTGACGTATCCCGACGATTCAGCTGTAAGGGAGTCCAGGGAATTGCTCAGATTCTTGACTGCTTTCGCAGCCGCACCGGTTCAGGTAATCCTGTTGATCAGTGCAGCTGTGGCCTTAGTTGGCTGCTCGCGCCCCAGTACACTGCAGGAAGTTCTCGCAGAGGACGTTTTGCATGTAATTACCCGTGAAGCCCCCTCGATTTATTACCAAGGGCGAGACGGTGCGACCGGCTATGATTACGAACTGGCAAAACGGTTTGCCGATGAACTCGGCGTCGAGCTGCGGGTTCGCGTGGCCGAAGATAACACCGAAATTCTGTCCGTACTGTCCAGGAATTACGCCCACATCGGCCTCGCCGGTTTATCGGGGCAGCCGGGCATTGCTGGCCAATACCGGGTGCTGCCCACCGGCATCACTGCGCAGTCAGTGGTGGTTTACCATCGGGACCACATGCGCCCGGAATCCCTCGAAGACCTGACCGGCCAAACGCTCCACCTGGTTGCTGAAAGCAATCATGAGCATCTGATCGCCGATAAGGATCAAGGTTTTGACTGGCAGGTTCATCCCAGCATTGATGCGGCCGGTGTGCTGGCGCGGGTGGAAAGCGGTGAGTTTGCCTATGCCGTGGTGTCATCCAACGAACTGGAGCTGAACCACGTCTTCTACCCCCATGTGAAGAAAGCCTTTTATCTGGGTGAGCCGGAAGAACTGGCCTGGCTCTTCCCCACCGACCAGGACAACACACTGGTGAATGCCGCCAGCGAGTTCCTGGACAAATTGAAGGCCGATGGCACCCTGGACCAACTCGCTGAACGCTTCTACGGCCACCTCGACCAGCTTAACTATGTCGGCGCACGAACCTTCATGCATCACGTCGACAACCGCCTGCCCAAGTACGAGGCGCTGTTTCAGGACTACGCCAGCGATTTCGGGATGGATTGGCGCTTACTCGCCGCCATTGGCTACCAGGAATCTCACTGGCGCCCCAATGCGGTTTCGCCAACGGGTGTGCGTGGGCTGATGATGCTGACCCGGAATACCGCCAGCTATATCGGCATTAATAACCGGATGGATGCCGAGGAAAGCATTCAGGGTGGTGCCAAGTATTTCCGGATGGTGCATCGAAAGATCCCTAAGCGAATACCGGAACCGGACCGCACCTGGTTCGCGCTGGCTTCCTACAATGTCGGCTTTGGTCATCTTGAGGATGCCCGCCGCCTGACTGAAAGCGCCGGCAAGAATCCAGATCGGTGGATGGACGTTAAAGAGTTCCTGCCGCTGCTGGCTCAGAAGGAGTGGTACACCAAGACACGGTTTGGCTTCGCCCGTGGCCACGAGCCGGTGCTCTACGTGCAGAATATCCGCCGCTATTATGACGTCCTGGCCCGGATTACCGAGCGAGCACAGCCTGATGCTACTCCGCCCGCTGAGGTGGTGAGCCTGGAGCCCCGGAACCCGGAAACCGCTTCAGACCCTCAGAGCCAGCCAGACATGCGGGCAAGCCTGCCGCCCGAATTGGGAATGATCCCGCCCACGCTCTAGCAATCGCCGACGGCTACTGCTCGGGAGCCCTTGCTTCCAGCGCGCGCTCGACCTGACTCCCGGAATAACCGCGACGATTCAGAAATCGGGCCTGACGTACCTTCTCATCCCAGTCATTCTGCAGGTCTTCCAGGCCGAACCGCTTTTCCCTGAGCAACACAGCGCGGCGACACCAGTCCTCTTCGGTCATTTCATCCAGGCACTCCGGCGTACGGTGCACACCCCGCTGCTGAAGCTCCCCCAGAATGCGCAGCGGTCCGTAACCGATGTCCATCCGCTGCCGGGCGTACACATCCGCAAACCGGTCGTCGTCCAGCCAACCCTCGGCCTCATACTCGTCCAGTACCGCCTCAATAATGGCCGATTCGATCTTGCGTTGGCGCAGTTTCAATGACAGCTCAAGCCGGCTGTGCTCGCGCCTGGCCAGCAGCCTCAACGCCGACGAGCGGGCCTTGTATTCCTGATCGTCCTGATTTTCCGGTTTTGCCATTCAAACCCTTCCCGCGCGCGTCTTCAAAACGCTAGACTAGCCACCAAATTCATTCCTGCCGGAGGCACACCGGCAGGCCGTACCCGGCTTTCCGATTTGAAAGCCGATGGCCGGTGGCGGCTTACTTTGCCCGACACCGTGAACTGGTTTCAATCCTAAAGGATACCCTCATGGCCGCATTCCTCCAGAAACTGTTTAAATCCCGCAAATCACCGGGCGCCAATGCCAAACCGCAAAACCAGCCCCGGACGCCGGACGTTGAGAAAGCCGAGCAAGCGGAAAAAGCCGAAAAGGACGAGGCACGAGCCAACCTCAGGGCATCCCAGCTGAAGGCTCTTGAGGGTTCACCGACTCAGAAAGACCTTGCCGAACTGGCCATCAGCGGTGTCACCGCCGAAGTGCGCCTGAATGCAGCGACCCGTTTGACCGACGGCGACTGCCTGCAAGAGGTTCAGAAAAAAGCAAAAGGCCGGGACAAAAGCGTCTATCAGGCGGTCCGGCAGTCGCTGCAGAGCCTTCGTGAGGAGCAGGCCCGGCTTGAGGCCATTTCAGATTCCATCACTACGCTGATCAGCAACGCCAACGATCAAGCCCGGAGCGAGGACACCAAGCTCTACGAGGCACGCCTGGAAACCCTGAACCAGAAATGGGCCGAACTGGAAGCACACGCGACCGAAGAACAGGCCCAAGCGTTCCTCGAAGCCAGCTTCCGCTGCAAGGAACGGCTGCAGGCCATTCAGGCAGCCCGCGACGAAGAGGCGCGCCATCTGGAACAGACAAGGCAACGGGAAGAGACCCTGAGCCTGCTGTCCACCACCCTGGAAGACTTGCGCGGCCAATCCCCGGACACCCTGCCCTCCCTGGCGTCTCTGGATGCCCTGCAAAAAACGCAGGAAAACCGCTGGCTTGAAGCCACTCGCGACACACAGGTGGACAAGCAGCAGCAGAAAACCTACGAGGCCACCATGCTGGCCCTGCGCAACTACGTCAGCGCCATTCGCCAGATTGGTCAGGCCAGGGAAGCCCTGACAGAGCTGGCCGATGCAGCCGCTTCTGAAACCGTCTCCGATGAGCAGCGCACCCAGGCCAAGACCCTGAGCCAGGAAATTAACTGGCCCGACGGCTTCCCGATGCCGTCCCTGCTGATTCCGGCTCACAAGCTGGCCGGCCAGCGCAAACAGGCGGCACCGCCCAAGGCGGAAGATCTGGACAAGCAGAAAACCATCGCTGCGGACCTGGACACCACCATTGCCAATCTGGAAACGGCGTTAGAAGCCAAACAACTGAAAGAATCGCGGCAGCTGTTCAAAGCCGCGCAACAGCAGTTCAAATCTCTGGATCATCGCCACGGCAAGCCGTTCCAGGCTCGAATGCAACTGTTGACCGGCCAGCTCCGGGAACTCAGCGACTGGCTCGGCTTTGCCACGGAACCGAAACAGATCGCCCTTTGCGAACAGATGGAACACCTGGCCGAACAGCCCATAGAACCGGAAGCCAAGGCAGAGCGCATCAAGGAACTCCAGAACGAATGGCGCAATCTTGGTGGCTCTTCAGACCGGGAACTCTGGTCACGTTTCAAGGCCGCCTCGGACAAGGCTTACGAGCCGTGCAAGGAATACTTTTCCGCGAAATCCGGACTCAAACGCGCCAACCTGAATACACGCCGGGAGATCTGCGCTGAGCTGGAATCTTTCCTCGCTAATGCCGACTGGTCCAGCATCGACTGGAAAGCCGCTGAAAAGATCCACCTGACGGCACGCCAGGAATGGAAAGCCGCCTGGCCTGTGGAGTTTCGGGAGAACCGACAGGTGCAGAAGCATTTCGACAGCCTGCTTAAAAAACTGGAAGCTCCGCTGGATGAGGAACGTCAGAAAAACGAAGCGCTGAAGCAAGAAATCGTCGACAAGGCCGTTGCCCTGATCGATCACGAGCCTCTGCAAGATGCCATGAACCAGGCGAAAAACCTGCAGTCTGATTGGAAAGCCATTGGCATTACCCGGCACCGTGAAGATCGCAAACTCTGGCAGGCCTTCCGTAAGGCCTGCGACCAGATTTTCGCCCGGCGCGATGCCCAGCGTAGTGAGCAACAACAGGCTACCCAGGCGGCCGATGACGCCGCTGTGACAGCACTGCAGGAAACCCAGGGCATTCAACGTGGACAGGATGTCAGCGTGCTGACCGAAGCCCTGAGTACGCTAAACAACCTGCAAATGCCGGCACTGTCATCCGACGTAAAGGAGCGAGTTCAGGAAGAGAAGCGGCGATTAAAAAAGGCCGTGGCCGATCAGCACATGCTGCACGATATCAGCACCTGGCAATCGCTGGTGCTGGCTCGCACCAACGGGCAGCCAGAGCCGGAGCAGGTACCCAAGCACTGGCCGGATCTGGCGGCAGAACAGCAGGCGTGTGATCACGGCGAACTGGTGATCCGAGCCGAAATCCTCGGCGGCGTCGATTCGCCCGCCTCGGACCGGCAGCGCCGCATGGAAATTCAGGTGCAGCGCCTGGCAGAAGGCATGGGGTCTTCAGAACAGAATACCGATCAGATGGTGGAACTGGAGAAACTGGTCGCTAACTGGTGCCTCAAGTCCTCGGGGCAGGCGCCGGATCAGGCCTTGGCGAAACGACTGAATAACGCTCTGGCCGCCGTGGCTTCAGACTGAACAGCCAGCTCACTCACGCTGATGCTCCCGAACGAAATCCCTGGCGGCCATGACCTCTGCCAGGGATTTTTCTTTCATACTCTTGAGTTCCTCATCGGCCAGGTAGAACATCATATCGATGGAATGTCGGTAATACCGGTTGGGAAGACGGTTTAACGCCACACACATCACATCGGTCAGATAGTCGGCGGTATCCGCCTCCTGTCGCGTGGCGTCTATCGCGTCCAACACCAGCCGTTCGTAAAAATTGTCGATGGCATCTCGAAGGGACATGTCACTGCGCCTCTTGTGGCTTCATGCACTTACCACTAACCATAGAAGCCCCCACTGGCGTTGTCATATTGGCTGAGCAATTTCGCCAATTCGATTGGCAGCCCCCGTCATTACCCCCACTCCCCTCAAACCGCTATGGTTACGCCATCAGCATGTTTATCCGTAACAACAACGATCAGAGGACAGACCATGACCACCGAGGCGTATATTTTCGACGCGGTCCGCACCCCGCGAGGAAAGGGTAAGAAAGACGGCTCGCTGCACAGCGTCAAGCCAATCACCTTGCTTACCACCGTGTTAAACGCACTGCAGCAGAGAAACCAGTTGGATACCGCGCAGGTTGACGACATTGTCATGGGCTGTGTCACCGCCGTTGGCGACCAAGGCGCGGATATTGCCAAGACCGCGGCCCTGGCCGCGGACTGGGATGAGAAAGTGGCCGGTGTGACCCTGAACCGGTTCTGTGCCTCTGGCCTGGAAGCCGTCAACCTGGCGGCGATGAAGGTTCGCTCAGGCTGGGAGGACCTGGTGGTAGCCGGTGGTGTCGAAGCCATGTCCCGAGTACCCATGGGCTCCGACGGCGGCGCCTGGGCTTCCGACCCCGAAACCAACCTGCACACCGGTTTCATGCCCCAGGGCATCGGCGCCGACCTGATTGCCACCCTGGAAGGATTCAGCCGGGAAGACGTGGACGGCTTTGCCGTGAAGTCCCAGCAGAAAGCTGCCAATGCCTGGACCAACGGCTATTTCGCCAAATCCATCGTTCCGGTAACCGATCAGAATGGCGTCACCATTCTCGACCGGGACGAACAGGTTCGCGCTGACACCTCCGTCGATTCCCTGGCCGGCCTGAAACCGTCATTCCAGATGATGGGCGAGATGGGCTTTGACGGCGTGGCCCGGGAAAAATACCACTACGTCGAGAAGATTAACCACGTACACCATGCCGGCAACTCCTCCGGGATTGTCGACGGGGCCACGGCCATGCTGATCGGCAGTGAAGCCAAGGGCAAAGCCATGGGCCTGACACCCCGTGCCCGGATTGTCGCTACCGCCGTCACCAGCACCGACCCCACCATCATGCTGACCGGCCCTGCACCAGCGGCCCGCAAGGCCCTGGAGAAGGCCGGCATGACGGTCGACCAGATTGATCTGTTCGAAGTGAACGAGGCCTTCGCCTCGGTGGTGATGCGGTTCCAGCGGGAACTGTCGGTTCCGGATGAAAAGGTAAACGTGAACGGCGGCGCCATTGCCATGGGTCACCCGCTGGGTGCCACCGGGGCCATGATCCTGGGTACGCTTCTGGACGAATTGGAACGCCGGAAATTGCGCTTTGGCCTCGCCACGCTCTGTGTGGGCGGCGGCATGGGCATTGCCACCATCATTGAACGCGTCTGAACCCGACCCTTTTCCGACAGGAGAACTGATTATGAGTGCTATCCGTTACGACCTGGGTTCAGACCAGATTCTGACCCTCACCATCGATATGCCGGGCCAGTCGGCCAACACTATGAATGGCGCGTTCCGCGAAGCGCTGACCGAGACCGTCGCAGGAGTGAAGCGCGACCTGGACGATCTGCGCGGCATCATCATCACGTCGGCCAAGAAAACCTTTTTTGCCGGTGGCGACCTGAAAGAGTTGCACAAGGTCACCCGCGACGATGCGCAGGCGTTCGAAAACATGGTGAACGGCCTGAAAGCCGACATGCGTGCGCTTGAAACCTGCGGCAAACCCGTGGTTGCCGCCATCAACGGCAGCGCCCTCGGCGGCGGACTGGAAATCGCCCTCGCCTGTCATCATCGAGTGGCGTTGAACGACGACAAACTGCAATTGGGCCTGCCCGAGGTCACCCTCGGCCTGCTGCCAGGTGGTGGCGGCACCCAGCGTCTGCCCCGGATGATCGGCCTTGAGGCGGCGTTCCCCTACCTGATGGAAGGCAAGAAAGTGAATCCGGCCGCAGCCTTGAAGGCCGGCATTGTCGATGAACTGGCCGACACGCCAGAGGATCTGATCACCCGTGCCCGGGCCTTCATCGAAGCCAACCCCAGCTGCCAGCAGCCCTGGGATCAGAAAGGCTTCAAGCTGCCCGGTGGTGCGCCACAGCATCCTGCCATGGCGCAAAAACTGGCGATTGCGCCCGCCATGCTGAAACAGAAGACCAAAGGCTGCTATCCAGCGCCGGAACGCATTCTGTCGGCAGCCGTTGAAGGCGCTCAAGTCGATTTTGATAACGGCAGCCTGATCGAAACCCGATACTTTGCCGAGCTGGTTATTGGCCAGGTCGCCAAGAACATGACCGGCACCTTCTGGTTTCAGCTTAATGCCATCAAGGCCGGCGGCAGCCGTCCCGAAGGCATTGAGAAGGAAACCTTCCGGAAGGTCGGTGTGCTTGGCGCCGGCATGATGGGTGCGGGCATTGCGTATTCCACCGCCACCCGAGGCATTGAGGTGGTGCTGAAAGACGTTTCGGTCGAAAACGCCGAGAAGGGTAAAAGTTATTCGGACAAGCTGCTGGCCAAGAAAGTCAGCCGGGGCCGGATGACGGAAGAGCAGAAGGCAGAGATTCTTGGCCGCATCAAAGCCACCGACAGTGCTGACGATCTGGACGGCTGCGATCTGGTCATCGAGGCGGTGTTCGAGGACAGCGACCTGAAAGCCAAGGTCACCCAGGAGGCGGAGCCGAGGCTTACGCCCAATGGCATCTTCGCCTCCAACACCTCAACCATTCCCATTACTCAGTTGGCTGACGCCTCCAACGCTCCGGAAAACTTCATTGGCCTGCACTTCTTCTCACCAGTGGACAAAATGCAGCTGGTGGAAATTATCGTGGGCAAGAACACCTCCGATGACACCCTGGCCCGGGCGTTCGATTACGTGCAGCAAATCGGCAAGATCCCCATTGTGGTGAATGACAGTCGCGGCTTCTTCACCTCCCGGGTGTTTGGCACCTTTGTGAATGAAGGCATCTGCATGCTTGGCGAGGGCATTCACCCCGCCAGCATCGAGAACGCCGGTGTTCTGTCCGGCATGCCGGTTGGCCCTCTGGCTATTTCCGACGAAGTCAGCCTGACCCTGATGCGTCACATCCGCGACCAAAGCAAGAAGGACACCGAGGCGGCTGGCAATACGTGGCGCCCGCACCCGGCCGAGGCCGTGATCGATCAGATGCTGGATCAGCACGCTCGCAAGGGTAAAGCCGCCGGCGCCGGTTTCTATGAGTACCCGGCCAACGGCAAGAAGCACCTGTGGCCTGAGCTGGAAACCCAGTTCGTCGATGCTGGCAAGGCCCGCTCGGTGGCGTTGCAGGATCTTAAGGATCGGATTCTGTTTATTCAGGCCATCGAAACCGTTCGTTGCCTGGAGGAAGGGGTACTGCGCACCATCGAAGACGCCAATGTGGGCAGCATCTTCGGAATCGGCTATGCGCCCTGGACCGGCGGCGCTATCCAGTTCATCAATCAGTATGGCGTTCGTGCGTTCACCGAACGGGCCCGGGAATTGGCGCAGAGGCACGGCGAGCGATTTGCACCGCCGAAACTGCTGCTCGACCAGGCCGAGGCCAACACCCCGTTCTCCTGACCACCCTGTGAGAGGGGCCCTGCCCCTCTCTTTTTGCTATCACTTCACCGCTCATCTTCTCTCCTCCACACCGACTGTCCGATGTCATACATGACAATTTCATGGACAGATTGTCACGAACCGAAACCATATGCCTATGGCAACGGTGATAGCGCTTGCCTACAATAAATTCATTCGCCAACGGGTTTGAACGGTTCTGTAATTGCGACCGGCGCCCAGCACCGTCAGGTAAGTATTTATGACCATCGCGGAAAGATTTGTCGCCAAGCACACCCCAGCCAGACCCACCCAAACCAGACTCTGCAAGGCCCTGACCATGGCTCTGCTGGTCGCGGTGCCCTGGGGGCTGCAGGCGAAGGTCGATGAGTCGCTGATTTATGAGCCCGTCTCGCCAACCATCGATCAGGCCCGAGCCAACATCCTGATCGCCCGCCAGCTGCAGTTCACCCATTTCCGGGATCTGGGCATCAGCGACGAACTATCCGGCGATGTGTTTGACGCCTACCTGGAATACCTGGATGGCCAACGGATTTATCTAACCCAGCAGGACCTGAACAAGATCAACCGGGTTAAGAGCCAGCTGGGCGCGGCCCTGAAAACCGGCCAGCTCCAGCCCGGGTTCGATATCTACAACCTGGTTCAGCAGCGGGTCATCGAGCGGCTCCAGTTCGCCCTGAATCTGATCAACGACGGCGTTTCCGAACTGGATTTCAGTGTCGATGAGAGCATTCTGCTGGATCGCGCCGAAGCCGAGTGGGAGGCCGACACCAAGGCACTGGACGCACTCTGGGTCAAGCGCATCAAGAACGCGGTGCTGGCGCAGCGCCTGAACGGAACCGACGACGAAACGATCGAAGAGAACCTGCGTCGCCGTTACGAAGGCCAACTTAAGCGGGCCTATCAGGCGCGTAGCGAAGATGCCTTCCAGGCTTACATGAATGCCTTCACCGGCATGTGGGATCCGCACACGTCCTACTTCTCGCCACGCACCTCCGAGAACTTCAACATCAACATGAGCCTGTCGCTGGAAGGTATTGGTGCGGTGCTCCAGTCTGATAACGAATACACCAAGGTTGTTCGCCTGGTTCCGGGAGGCCCGGCCTCCAAGCAGGGTCAGTTGCAGCCCGCCGACCGCATCGTATCTGTAGCCCAGGACGACAAAAAACCGGTCAATGTAATTGGCTGGCGCCTCGATGAGGTTGTCGATCTCATTCGCGGACCACGGAATTCCGTGGTTAGCCTGGAGGTAATTCCCGCCAACGCCAGCGATGAAACCATCACCAAGACCATTGCCATCAAGCGCGACGAGGTCAAACTGGAGGAGCAAAGCGCCAGCAAGGACGTGATTGAGCTTGAACGCGGCGGCGAAGACTACACCGTGGGCGTGATCACCATCCCTACCTTCTACGCCGACTTCCAGGCGATGCAGGCCGGTGATCCGAACTACAAGAGCACTACCCGGGACGTACGCAACCTGATCACCGAACTGGAACAGGAAGACGGCGTTGATGGTCTGGTCATTGATCTGCGCAACAACGGCGGTGGCGCCCTGCACGAAGCCAACGATCTGGTTGGCCTGTTTATCGATAAGGGTCCGACGGTTCAGATCCGCAACGCCAACAACGACGTTCAGGTGCTTAATGACGAGGACCCGTCGGTCTCCTACGATGGTCCGCTGGTGGTGTTGACTAACCGGATGAGCGCCTCTGCATCCGAGATTTTCGCGGGCGCCATTCAGGATTATGGCCGCGGCCTGGTCGTGGGATCGCAAACCTTCGGTAAGGGCACGGTGCAGGCAGTTCGGCCTCTGAACCATGGCCAACTGAAAATCACCCAGTCCAAGTTCTACCGGGTATCGGGCGGATCCACCCAGCACAAGGGCGTGATCCCGGACATCGAAATACCGTCCCGGATCGATAACAACCGTATCGGCGAGGACGCGCTTGACCACGCCCTGCCCTGGGACCAGATCGAGGCAGTTCCTCACAATCGTTACTTCGATTTCAGCGGTATTATCGATGAGCTGAGAGACCGCCACGAGGCACGATTCTCAGACAGCCCCGAATTCAGCCTGCTGCAACAGGAAATCAACTTCCTGAAAGAGCAGCGCAATCTGGATTCCGTGAGCCTGAACTTCGACATCCGCAAGAACCAGCACGACCAGATCGAGCGGACCCGGCTGAACATCGCCAATGCCCGTCGCGAACTGCGTGGTGATGAGCCCTTTGCGACCCTGGAAGACCTCGAAGATTGGCAGGATCAGCAAGCCGCTGAGTTGGACAATACTGACGAAGAGCTGGATTTTGTCATTCGTGAAGGCGGACACATCATGGCGGACATGTTGGAGCTGGATCGGCGGATGGCCTCCATTCTGACGCCGCGTCAAATCGCGGCGCAGGCGCCAGCCCAATAATCGGAACGGGATGGAATATGTCAGAGAACGACAAGGACCAGCCGTCCCGAGCTTCACGACGCGCGCTTCAGGACACCCTGCTGGATGCCCTGCACGCGATGCGGTCGATGGAGGAAATCAAGGAGCTGGAAACCGCCAATGATCAGGAACCCAAGGACTCCGAAGGCCTGATTGACCGGCTGACCAATCTTACCGGCTCGGCCATCCGCTTTGGCGTTCGGGCTACCGATACCTCCATGCGCGTTGGCCGTGCGCTGATTAACTCCCAGGACCAGCTCCGAGCCATGCTCACCGCGGGTCAGTCCCTCAAAGACATCCGCGAAGTGGCCGGCCTGACCCTATCGGAGATGAGCGAAGCGCTGGATCTCAGGGACAAATCGGTGCTTGAGGCTATCGAAGACGGCACCAGCACACTGTCTTTCGAATTGATCCTCCGCCTTGCCGCCCTGATTGCCCGGAACGACCCCATCCCGTTCATCATGCGCACCACCCGCAACTACAACCCCGAAGTCTGGCAGATGCTGAACGATTGGGGGGTTGGCCGTCTGCCGCTGCAGTTCGAGCGGGAACGGGAGTTCATCAACATTTTCCGGCGGCACGATGACGCGCGGAACCTGTCCGATGAAGGTTTTCAGAAGGTGCTGGACTTCACCCGGCAGAGCTTTGAAATGTCCCTGCACTTTGTTGAGGAACAGGAAAAGCAGGTGGCCGAGTTGAAAGCCGCCTATACCGAAAACCTCCCCGAACCAGCGGCCGAAACCACAAAGCCTGGCAAAAAACCGCCAGCCACCCGGGGTAGCAAGCCCTCAGCCAAATAACTGACGCATCCCGGCGTTGTCCGGGTTGTGAACCACCCCTTTTTCGGTAACGATCACGTCGATCAGATTCGCCGGCGTGACGTCGAACACCGGATTGAAAACGTCTACGCCCCCGGGCGCAATCGGGATGCCACGGAACTCCCGGATCTCTGTTCCGTCGCGCTCCTCAATGGGAATGTCCTTGCCCGACGCCAGCGCCATATCCACGGTACTGGATGGAGCTACCACCATAAAACCAACGCGATGGTGACGGGCCAGCACGGCCAGGCTGTAGGTTCCGATTTTATTGGCCACGTCGCCGTTGGCGGTGATGCGATCAGCGCCAACCACCACCCACCGCACTTTCTCGCTCGCCAGGATGGAAGCTGCCGCACCGTCGGCGTTAAGGGTGACCGGAATGCCCTCCTGCGCCAGTTCCCAGGCAGTCAAACGGCTTCCCTGGAGCCAGGGGCGGGTTTCATCCGCGTACACCCTGTGCAGTAATTTCTCCTCATGCAGCCGGCGAATCACGCCCAGAGCCGTACCATAGCCGCCGGTGGCCAGAGCCCCGGTGTTACAGTGGGTCAGTACCGACAGCGGCTGCTCCGGCTGCATGGCTGCCAGGGCGTGATCAGCCATGGCCAGGTTGGCAGCCAGATCTTCCTGGTGGATCGCCACGGCCTCGGCCGCCAGGCGCTCGCAGGCTTCAGCCAGTGAATGGCAGCCGTGGAACACCTTCTCCATGCGCTGCAACGCCCAGAACAGGTTGACCGCTGTTGGCCGGGACGCCGCCAGCTCGCCGATTGCCTGCTGGATTTCAGCTTTCCAGTCGCCACTCCCGGCATGGCGGGCCGCCAGCGCAACCCCGTAGGCGGCACTGATGCCAATGGCCGGAGCACCCCGCACGACCATGTCGCGAATAGACTGGGCCACGCCGGATGCGCCCTCCAGCGTTATCCAGTGTTCCTCTGCGGGCAGGAGCCGTTGGTCCAGTAACTCCAGGCAGTGCTCATGCCAACGCATTGCCACGGTTCCAACCGCTCGTGAAGGGGCGGGAGAGGAAACGGGTGAAGAGGGACTCGACATAAAAACAGCTCCGGTTCTGAAACGCTGAAAAGCGCCAGTATAACGTTTATACTTCCGGGCTACATTTTCAAAGCGCGGAACTCCGCGCCCGGCTCTGAAGGCAGGTAAATGACGGCAGACACCATCACCGCAGCCGATATCCGCATTAACGCCCGTTGGGTGATCCCCATCGAACCTGAAGCCACGGTCCTGGAGCACCAGGCCATCATTATCCAGGGCAACCGGATAGCCGCGGTGATCTCCCGACAGGAGGCCGATGAGCGCTTTCGAACCCGTGAGACCGTCGATCTGGATCATCACGTGGTAATGCCTGGCCTGATCAACCTGCATGGCCATGCGGCCATGTCGCTGTTCCGGGGCATGGCCGATGACCTGCCGCTGATGACCTGGCTTAATGACCACATCTGGCCGGCCGAGGGTGAGTTCATCAATGAAGACTTCATTGCCGACGGCACCCAACTGGCCATGGCCGAAATGCTGCGCACCGGTACCACCACGTTTTCCGACATGTACTTTTTCCCGGAAATCGCCGCCCAGGCCGCCCACGATGTTGGTATGCGCGCCCAGATTGCCTTTCCGCTGCTGGATTTCCCGACGTCCTGGGGCTCCGGGCCCGACGAGTACCTGAGCAAGGGCGAAGCCTTCATCAACAGCTGGCAAAACGACGATTACATTACCCCCGCCATTGGGCCCCACGCGCCTTACACCGTCTCCGACGGCCCCATGCAGGGCGCCATCTCACTGTCCGCCAGCACCGGCGCACCGATCCAGATCCACCTGCATGAAACCGAGTTTGAAGTCGCCGACGCGACTGAGAAACTCGGCCAACGCCCGTTGGCGCGCCTGGCCGATCTTGGACTCCTGGGGCCAAACACCCAGTGCGTGCACATGACCCAGGTGAACGATCAGGACCGGGAAGCGGTCGCCCAATCCGGCGCCCACGTCATCCACTGCCCCGAATCCAACCTCAAGCTGGCCAGTGGCCTGTGCCCGGTTCAGCAACTGATGAACTCCGGGATCAATGTCGCGATCGGCACCGACGGCGCTGCCAGCAATAACGACCTGGACCTGTTCGGCGAACTGCGCACCGCGGCGATGATTGCCAAGGTCGTTGCTGGTGACGCCTCCGCCCTGTCTGCCCACCAGGCTCTCACCATGGCCACGCTGAACGGCGCCAAGGCCCTTGGCCGTGACCATGAGCTTGGCTCACTGGTATCGGGCAAACTGGCGGACCTGATTGCCGTGGACCTGAGCGACCCGTTCCTGCAGCCGGTCTACGACCCCGCATCCCACCTGGTCTACAGCAACCACGGCCGGGCAGTAAGCCATAGCTGGATTAACGGCGTACCTCAATTACAGGATGGCCGGCTCACCCGCATTGATGTAGCTGACCTGATGCTAAGGGTTAATGGCTGGAAGGAACGCATCCGTCAGCAGCAGGCCAAATAACCATACTTCGAAGGATTTCTCAGGCAGCAGACCATGACAAACCAGAACGTAGACCGGAATGAAATTGCAAAGTTTGAGGCGTTGGCCAGCCGCTGGTGGGACCCCACCAGTGAATTCCGGCCGCTGCACGACATCAACCCGTTGCGCTTGAACTACATCGATGAGCGGGTGCCGCTTGCCGGCAAACGCGTGCTGGACGTTGGCTGCGGTGGCGGCCTGTTATCCGAAGGCATGGCCCAGCGCGGCGCTCACGTCACCGGTATCGACATGGGCGAAGCGCCTCTGTCGGTGGCGAAGCTGCATGGCCTGGAGAGCGGCATCACCGTCGACTACCGGCAAATCACCGTTGAGGAGCTGGCCGAGGACCCCGACCACGCTGGTCAGTACGACGTCGTCACCTGCCTGGAAATGCTCGAGCACGTGCCCGACCCGGCTTCGGTGATCAAAGCCTGCTCTGCCATGCTCAAACCTGGCGGCCATCTGTTCGTGTCCACCATCAACCGCAACCCCAAGTCCTTCCTGTTCGCGATTGTCGGTGCGGAGTATGTACTGAACTTGCTGCCCCGGGGCACCCACGAGTGGAAGAAATTCATTCGGCCCTCGGAAATGTCCGATCACCTGCGCCACGCCGGGCTGGAAGTGCTGGAGCTGACCGGCATGACCTACAACCCGGTCACCAAGATTTACAAACTGGGCCGCGACGTCGACGTCAATTACATGATGCATTCCCGAGACGACCGTGAAGCCTGACGCCAACCCTTCAGCCGTCCTGTTTGATCTCGATGGTACGCTGATCGATACCGCCCCGGACTTTATCAGGTGCCTGAACCAGCTGCGCCAGCAGCATGGGCTGACACCCCTGCCGGCAGCTCACATTCGCCGGTCCGTCTCCAACGGCGCCCGTGCCATGGTACGGGTAGGCTTTGGCCTGGAGCCGGAACACCCGGACTACCTCGCCAAGCACACCGCCTTTCTTGATCTCTATGAGGAAGGAGTTGCCGTGGAAACCCGCCTGTTCGAGGGTATGGACCCGATCCTGCTGGGGCTGGAGCAGCGCGGCATTCCCTGGGGCATTGTCACCAACAAACCGGTGCGCTTTGCTGCGCCACTGGTTCAGGCCCTGGGCCTGGCCCAACGCTGCGCGGCGGTAATCTGCCCGGACCATGTGGCCGAGCGCAAACCCCACCCGGAAGCCTTGTTCCTGGCTTGCGACCAGATTGGTGTAGCGCCGGGCCAGGCTATCTATGTGGGCGACCATGAGCGGGACATCGAAGCCGGGCGCAACGCCGGGATGAAGACTATCGCAGTGCGCTACGGCTATATCGAAGAGCCGGCGTCCGTTGACCGCTGGCAGGCCGACATCATCGCCGACACCGTCAGCGACCTGGCAAAGCTGTTACAATAACCGCCAGATTTGAACCCGGTTCCCAAACCGGCAACTGCCTGACACGGAGACAGGTTATGCACGATTACCAAGCGCCCGCCGATCTTCTGCAAGACCGCATCATCATGGTGACCGGGGCTGGCAGCGGTATTGGCCGGGCAGCTGCCCTGACCTACGCAGCCCACGGCGCTACCGTGATCCTGGTCGGCCGTACCGTTTCCAAACTGGAAGCGGTGTACGACGAGATCGAAGCCGCCGGCCACCCGAAGCCCGCCATTGTGCCGATGAACTTCGAGGGCGCTGCGGTTAAGGACTACGAAGAACTGGCGATGACCCTGGAAGACAACTTCGACCACCTGGATGGCATTCTCCACAATGCCGCCATCCTCGGAGACCGCAGTCCGGTTGAGTTGTACGACCCGGAAATGTGGAACAAGGTGATGCACGTGAATGCCACCGCGCCCTTCCTCCTGAGCCGCGCGATGATTCCCCTGCTGCGCAAATCCACCGACGCCTCGGTGATCTTCACCTCCTCCGGTGTCGGCCGGAAAGCCAAGGCGTATTGGGGCGCCTATGCGGTGTCCAAGTTTGCCGTCGAAGGCCTGAGTCAACTGATGGCTGATGAGCTGGATGACGAGCGCCACAACGTGCGAGTGAACAGTCTGAACCCCGGCGCTACCCGTACCAATATGAGGGCGCACGCCTATCCGGCCGAGAACCCTCAGCAGAATCCCGCGCCCGAGGAGCTGATGCCCATTTACCTGTACCTGATGGGTAAAGACAGCCAGGGCGTTAACGGTCAACAACTGGACGCGCAGCCAAAATAATGGAGCTGCTGTTCTACACCACCACCCAGTGCCACCTGTGTGAGCTGGCCGAAGCGCTGCTGGTCAATACGCCTATGCCCGCGCCGATTCCGGTCGACGTTGTGGACATTGTCCAGTCCGAAGAACTGGTTGAGCGTTATGGAACGCGCATACCGGTCCTGCGCCGCAACGACACCGGCGCCGAACTGGACTGGCCATTCACCAGGGATCAGTTACTCACGTTTCTTCAATGAGGATTGCCTGACATGCTTATGGTCATTTCTCCTGCCAAGACCCTCGATTACGAGAGTCCTCTGGCAACGGAATCCCATACCCAACCGGAGTTTCTCAATCACGCCTGCGAGCTGATCGATCAGCTCAAGGAACTGGAGCCTCACCAGGTCAGCAACCTGATGAGCATCAGCGAAAAACTGGGCCAGCTCAACGCCGAGCGCTTTCAGAACTGGCACACGCCGTTCAGCCTGGAGAATGCCCGCCAGGCTTCGCTCGCGTTCAAAGGCGATGTCTACACCGGGCTGGCCGCCCAGAGCTTCAGCGAGGACGATTTTGCCTTTGCACAGAACCACCTGCGCATGCTCTCAGGGCTGTATGGCCTGCTGAGGCCGCTCGATTTGATGCAGCCTTACCGGCTGGAAATGGGTACAAAGTTTGAGAACAGCCGCGGCAAAGACCTTTATGCCTTCTGGGGCAGCATCCTGACCGAGGAGCTTAACCGCCTGCTCGCCTCCGACGATGGAGTGTTGGTGAACCTGGCCTCCAACGAGTACTTCAAGAGCATCAAGAAGAAAGAACTGAATGCTCGTCTGATCACGCCGCAGTTCAAGGACTGGAAAAATGGCCAGTACAAAATGATCAGCTTCTACGCCAAGAAAGCCCGGGGCTTGATGTGCCGCTTTGCCATCGAAAACCGGATCACCCAGGCCGATGACCTGAAAGGCTTTAACCTCGACGGCTATTACTTCAGCGAGGAACAGTCCGAAGGTAATAACTGGGTGTTCCTGCGGGACCAAGCTTAGCTATTGAACCAAGGTTTTTTACCCGATGAATGAAGCAGTGTTTTCACAAATCGCCATGCTGGTGCTACTGACCGGGCTAATTGTCTGGATGGGCATCATCGTCTGGGACCTAGCCAAGAAATCCAAGGCTGGTAAGTTTGGGACCCTGGCACTCTTTACTGTGCTGGGAGCCGGGGTGGTCGGCTTTCTGGTCAAGACCGTGATGGTGGAGATCATGAACCTCTGACGCCTGAGTCGTCACTTTACGGCCACTAACCGGTGGCCGTATCATCCCTGCCCCTTTTTCGTTTTCTGAATCGTCTAATCTTTTAAACGCAAGGAACAAGCCTGATGTGGTTTCGTAATGCCCGTGTTTTCCGATTTACCAAACCCTTTGATATCTCAGCTGAAGAGCTGGAAGAAAAACTCCAGGCCGACACCTTCAAGCCCTGTGGCCCTCAGGAAACTACCCGGCAAGGCTGGGTGCCTCCGCTCGGCAAGCACGGTGAGCTGCTGGTTCACAGTGCCGACGGCTACCACTTGATCGCCTTGCGCAAAGAAGAAAAGATCCTGCCCGGCGCGGTGGTCAAAGAAGCCGTTGAGGAGAAGGCGGAAGCGATCGAAATTGACCAGGGCCGGAAGGTTCGTCGCAAAGAAAAAGATGAAATCAAAGAACAGGTCATGCTTGAAATGCTGCCCCAGGCGTTCTCGAAGAACCGCCGCAGCTTTGCCTACCTGGCTCCGAAAGACGGCGTTCTGGTGGTCGATGCCGGCTCTGCCAAGCAGGCCGAGGATCTGGCCTCAACCCTGCGCAAGAGCCTCGGCTCGCTGCCGGTACGGCCGCCAGCGGTGGAACAGGCACCGGCGTTTACCTTTACTGGCTGGCTGAACGAAAGCATCGACATTCCCGGCAAGGTGGTTCTGGGCAACGAGTGTGAGCTGAAAGATCCGTCGGAGGACGGCCGTGTGGTGCGTTGCAAGGGGCTGGACCTGAAGGCCGACGAAATCCGCAACCACCTGGATGCCGGCATGCAGGTCACCAAGCTTTCCCTCACCTGGGACGATAACGTGTCGTTCGTGCTGGACGAAGAGCTCGGCATTAAACGCCTGAAATTTGGTGAGACCCTGCAGGAGCAGCTGGATGACGTCGATGCCGATGATGCCGCTGCCAAATTCGACGCAGCCTTCACCCTGATGACCCTGGAGCTGTCCCGGCTGATTCCGGGCCTGCTCGAAGCCATGGGTGGCGAGGACCGCTCGGCCATCGTCGAGGAGTAAGTCTTGCGGGCAGGAGCTTCCCTAGTGGGAGCTCTTGCCCAGCCGCTCCCGCTGCCAATCCTTCTCCGGCTCGTTCAACACCAGCCGGAGATCCATCACTTCTTCTTCCAGGTTGTACTTGACCTCAAAGCCCAGATGCTCGGCCAGTTGCAGCATTGGCCGGTTATCGGGCAGAACATTACCCACCATTTCCACCGTGCCGCGGGCTCGACAGTAATCGATCATCTTCTGCATCAGCGCGACCCCCAGGCCCTCGCCTTTCATCTTGTCGTGTACCATCACCGCGAATTCGCACTGCAGGTTGTCGGCGTCGGTCCAGGTGCGGACCGTACCCAGGGTTTCCTCGCCCTCGGCGTCTTCACGGGGCGCATTGGCAATGAACACCATCTCGCGGTCGTAATCAATCTGCACCATTTGCGCCACGTCTTCCCGTGAAAAGTGTTTGCGATACTGGAAGAACCGGTAACGAATGGATTCAGGTGACTGCAGCTCGTGAAAGGCGCGGTGGGCCGGCTCGTCCTGGGCCAGCACCGGGCGAATAATGACCCGGCGTCCGGATTTCGGCAGCACGATCCACTCCTCCAGCTCCCGGGGATAGGCCTGAATGATCGGCTGGCTCGCCTCATCACAAACACTGATAGCGATATTAACGGCAACGGCACCCTGCTCGTTAAATAGCAGCGGCGAAATTTCCAGGCCCTGAATTTCGGGAATGTCGATCACGATCTGGGACAGAGTCACCAGGGTTTCGGACACTGCCCGCACGTCCTCTTCCGGTTGCAGGCTGTTTTCTTTCAGTAGCTTATACATGTAGGTGCGGCGCAGCAGCTCCCTCGCCAGCACCATATTCAGCGGTGGCAAGGCAATCTGGCGGTCGGTGGTAACGTTGATCTCGGCACCAGAGGCCCCGCACACCACCAATGGCCCGAACAGCGAATCCCGGGTAATGCCAACGCTGAATTCGACGCCACCGACGTGCTGGTACGAATACTGGACGGCAAATCCCAGGAAGCCGCTATCGGGAAAATGCAGCCGGTACTCCTCCATCAAGTAACGGCAGGCGTCGATGATAGCCGGCTCGCCGTTCAGCTTCTGCATGGTGCCTTTGTAGCGACGCTGACTGGGGCTAAGCTTGACGAACGGCTGACAGGCCTGCTCGTGAATGATGGTGACATCCACCGGCCGGCGTTCCACCGCAAAGGCCTCGAGCACTTCTTCCATGTCGTCACAGTACATGGTGTCGATGGTTTTAATGCCGTAATCAGCAGTCAACTCCCGCGCTTCCTGGTTCGACAGGTGATTGCGACCGGCACGCAAGGCCCTGAGCACTGCCCGCCGGGTATGACCACGATCGGCATAATGATCGGTGAACGACTCCGGGGTTTCAGTCAGCAAGCGCTGCACCCGCTGATGCCGCACATGTTGCATGAAGGCCATGACCGCCTTTTCCGGACTAAAGAAAGAAGGCACCCCGGCCCGATAGAACTCGTCCCGGGCATCCATCACCGTGCTCTGGCCCAGCCAGCAGGTAAACACATTCAAGCGCGTACCCTTTGCTGCCTGGACCACCGCATCGGCGATCTGCAGGCTGTCTTCAGTCAGACTGGGCGCGTACATGACCAGCACGTTGGCCACTTCCGGGTCTTTGGCCAGCACCTTGATGGCCTTAGCGTACAGCTCGGGCGAGGCATCGTAGTTGAGGTCGACGGGGTTTCGGCGGGTCCAGTAAGGTGGCAACATTTCGGCCAGCGCGTTGATACTTTGATCTGATAGCTGGGCCAGTTCGCCGCCCAGATCCGCCAGCCGGTCGACCGCCAACACACCCGGCCCTACCCCATTGGCCATGATGGCGAGGGTTTCACGGCGTAGTGGCCGCATCCGGGTCAGTGTTTCCAGGGCATCGAACATCTGGCCGAGGCCATCCACCCGCAACACACCGGCTCGTTGCAGCATAGCGTCGTAGATCGGATCACTTCGATGCAAACCCGCCGGAAGCTGGTGGGCAAACCATTCCGACTCCGGCACGCGACCGGATTTCACCGCGATCACGGGCTTGGTCCGGGACGCTACCCGGACCGCTGACATGAACCGGCGCGGGTTGGGAATATTCTCAATGTGCAACAGGATGGCGCGGGTCTGGGTATCCTGAGCCAGGTAATCAATCAGGTCATCGTGATCGATGTCCATACCGTCACCAAGAGTCAGGAAATAGGAAAAACCCACCCCCCGGGCGAAGGCCCAGTCTATTACCGAGCTGGCGATGGTGCCTGACTGGCCAACGAACGCCACCTTGCCGGGAATCGCACCCATATGGGCGTATGTCGCGTTCAGACTCCGGGCCGGCACCATCAGCCCGATGGTGTTCGGCCCCAGCACGCGAATGCCGGTTTCCCGCGCGGCTTCGCGTACCGAATACATCAGCGGCTGCCCGGTTTTACTGTGGGTTCGGGACATGCCCCCGGTCATTACAATGGCCGTACGCACACCCGCTTCGCCCAGCCGCTTGATGGTCTTGGCAACTGTGTCCGGCGGCGTACAGATAATCGCCAGCTCTGGCGAAAAGTCCATCTTGGCGACCTTTTTGACGCAGGGCACGCCATGAACGTTGTCGTAATCGTTCTGGTTGACCACCAGCAGCTTGCCGGGATAGCCGCCGCCCATGAGGTTTCGCAGCACCATGCCACCAAGGCTGTTCGACCGCTCCGACGCACCAATTACCACGATGGAGGCGGGATTAAACAGACTTTCAAGGTATCGGGTACTCAAACAGACTCTCCTTGGGTGCCAGGCGCTTGGCCCTAAAGGTGGTAACTCTCAGAAATCAGGTGAGTTATGACTGACCTTCTTATCTTAGGCCCTGATCGATCGATGTAAAACGGCTAGCCCTGGCTTTACGACCAAAGAAACACGGCAGTCTCGTTTATTCCCTGATAACATTGGTGAAAATACAAGCAGATTCAGGGCGTCAGACACGTATGACCACGGCATTTTTTTCCCACGACGACTGTTTGAAGCACAACATGGGTCCGGGACATCCGGAATGCCCGGAGCGGATTTCAGCCATTCTCAGCTACCTCGCCGAAACCGGTCTGGACCAGAACCTGGACTGGGTCCGGCCTGAGGAAATCACCCGTGATCAACTGCTAACCGTACATCCTGAAAAGTACCTGCACCAGCTCGACCTGATGCAGCCGACCCGCGGCCGGGTGTTTACCGACCCTGATACCGCAATGATGCCGGATACCTTGCGGGCCGCTCGTCTGTCAGCTGGCGCCAGTGTGCAGGCCGTAGACATGGTTATGAGTGGCCAGGTAACGAATGCCTTTGTCTGTGCGCGTCCACCCGGGCATCATGCCGAACGGGCAAAATCGATGGGGTTCTGTTTCTACAACAACATCGCATTGGCCGCGATGCGGGCCCTGACCTTCCACCAGCTGGAACGAGTGGCCATCATAGATTTCGACGTGCACCAGGGCAATGGCACGGTAGATATCGTCGGTGGTGATGAGCGCATTCTCATGTGCTCAAGCTTCCAGCATCCGTTCTATCCCCACTCCCACGTTCACAGACAAGCCAGCAACATCATCAACACCCCCATTGCCGCTGGCTGCGCTGCCATCGAATACCGCAAGACCATCGAGAATGCCTGGATGCAAAGACTGCGAGACTTCGATCCTCAACTGATCCTGATTTCAGCCGGCTTCGATGGCCACGCGCTGGATCCCCTGGCGGAGTTGAATCTGGAAGTGGACGACTATCGCTGGTTGACGGAAATGATTGTCGGCGTGGCCCGTGACCACGCCAATGACCGGGTCATTTCAACCCTGGAAGGTGGCTATCACCTCAAGGCCCTCGCTGAGAGCGTTGCGGCTCATGTGCAGGTGCTGAAGTCGGTCAATTAACCCGGGCCATCCTGGGCTGAATCACCGCCATAACCGTTGGCCTGCTGAAGCTCGGGGCGCTCGCCCTCACGCTGCAAGCGAATGTTGGTCCGGCGGTTGTCCGCCGGGCGCCGTGAAACCGGGTATTGGTCGCCATGGGCGCGCACGGTAATCAAATCCTCGGACACACCTCGGGCCTTCAGATAGTCCGCCACCACATTGGCGCGCTTTTCGGACAGTGCCCGGTTGTCGATCCGGCTGCCCAGACGGTCACTGTGGCCATCAACGAACACCCTTTCGACGCTGGGGTCAGCCATAACAAAGGCGACTACGTTGTCCAGCAATGCCCGATCGCCGTTGGAGAGACTGGCACTGCCACTGGCGAACGGAATGCGGGAACGGCGGATCTGATCGTAATTCACCGGCAGCAGATTCGCGGTGCAGGCCTGGTAGTTCTGGAACTGCCCGGAGAAATTGACGTTAGATACATGCACTCGCACCAGGCGACCATCGAACCAGGATTCCCGGCTGACGGTGGGACGCATACCCTGCAACAAGCCCTGAACCAACACCATAGCCTGACGGGTATCGAGCAGCACCGGACGATTACTGTCCGACACCGTCACTTTGCCCATGGACCTGGGCGCGACACCTGGCCGCCAAGCCGGTGCTTCCACCACCAGAGTGCCCCGGCCCGGTCGCATCAGCGGGGATGAGGACTCGAGGAAAAACGTCAGCTGTTCCCCTGCCCGATGCCGGAACACCGCCTTGCCGTATCCGGGAACCTCATGCACCAGGGCGCATTCGAAGACGGACTCTGACAGGTACCACTGACTGTTCTCGATACCGGCACCGAAGCTCGCGGCATCAACAGAGGCCGACACCCCAAGCGTCAAGGCGCCGAGCAGATTCGGAAATAATTTGGGAAAGCTGGATGCCATAACGGTTTACCGACGCTCTTGAGTATTTCAGCATATAGCCTGTTTAACGGCGCCCGCGGCACTGACTTTAGCGCCGGATACAAAAACAAACACTCGCCCCTTCTGCTATAATCCGCAAAATTTTCTCAGGGCCATGGCCCACTGACCGAATCGCGGAAACCGCCCATGACCGATCAGATCACCCTCACCCGACCCGACGACTGGCACCTGCACGTTCGCGATGGCGACATTCTCGCCGACGTGGTACCAGCCACCGCCGCCTGCTTCGGGCGAGCCATCATCATGCCGAACCTGGTACCGCCGGTCGTTACGGCGACGGACGCGACGGCCTATCGGGACCGGATCCTGGCGGCCGCCGAGGGCACCGAATTTCAGCCGCTGATGACTCTGTATCTGACCGAGGGAACCACGCCAGAGACTATCCGAGAAGCCAAGGCTGCGGGCGTGGTGGCTGCAAAACTCTACCCGGCCGGTGCGACCACCAACTCGGCGTCGGGCGTGAAAGATATTCGCAACATCTACCCTGTACTGGATGCCATGGCCGAATGCGGCATGTTGCTCCTGGTTCACGGCGAGGTCACCGACGCGGACATCGACATTTTCGACCGTGAGAAGGTCTTCCTGGAGCGAGTTCTGACCCCTACCATGGAAGCCTTCCCCAGCCTGAAGGTGGTTCTGGAGCACATCACCACCGCGGATTCCGCGGAGTTTGTGCGGCAACACAAGGGTGACAACCTGGCCGCAACCCTGACGCCCCAACACCTGATGTACAACCGCAACCACATGCTGGTGGGCGGTATTCGGCCGCACCTGTACTGCCTGCCAATTCTGAAGCGTAACCGCCACCAACAGGCCCTGCGCGATGCCGTTGCCAGCGGTGACAAGCGTTTCTTCCTGGGTACCGATTCGGCGCCCCATTCCAAGGACCGCAAGGAAGCCGCCTGCGGTTGCGCCGGCTGTTACTCAGCCTACGGCGCACTGAGCCTGTACGCAGATGTGTTCGAAGAGCTTGGCATTCTGGACAAACTGGAAGCATTCGCCAGCTTCAACGGCGCAGACTTCTACGGCCTGCCGCGCAACCGCGACACCGTTACCCTGGTGCGCGAGCCCTGGACCATGCCGGACCAGCTACCGCTGGCCAACGGCCACATCGTGCCACTGAAGGCGGGTGAAACCGTTCACTGGCGCCTTGCGTAAAAAATCACCCTGACCTTTTATCACCTGGCACGACCGGAGTTTGAGTGACTGACGAAAACAAAGAACCGCATCCGATGTCCCGCCGCTTTCGCGGCTTTTTACCCGTGGTTGTTGACGTGGAAACCGCAGGTTTCAACCCGGAACGGGATGCCCTCCTTGAAGTGGCCGCCGTGCTGCTGACCATGGACGAAGACGGCTACTTGGTGCGTGGCGAGACCCACGTACAACAGATAGATCCGTTTGAAGGCGCCAACCTGGAACAGTCGGCCCTCGACTTCACCGGCATTGATCCCTGGAATCCGGAGCGGGAAGCCGTCCCGGAGCGGGAAGGCCTGAGCGAAATTTTCACCCCTATTCGGAAGGCAGTGAAAGCCTTTGACTGCAAGCGAGCGGTGCTGGTGGGCCACAATGCCACCTTCGATCATAATTTCGTTTTTGCCGCGGCCATGCGTTCGGACATCAAGCGCAATCCGTTCCACCCGTTCTCAACGTTCGACACCGCTACCCTGGCCGGTCTCGCCTATGGTCACACAGTTCTGGCCCAGGCCTGCAAACTGGCCGGGATTCCCTTCAACAATAAGGAGGCGCACTCCGCCGCCTACGATGCCGAAAAAACCGCCGATCTGTTCTGCGGCATCGTCAACCGCTGGAAAGAGTTGGGTGGGTTTCCACCACCACCGGTGGAAGAATCGGAATAATAGCCATAAAAAAACCCCGCCAAGGCGGGGTTTTTCATTGCAGCGCGTGGCTTACCAGTAGATGCCGCGCATGATCGCCGCGAAGGCCACCTGCTCAGACGACACCTTCGGCTTCTGGCCAGACTTGCTACCTGCCGCTGCCGGTGAATCCGGGAACATGCGGTAGCCGGTGTTCATCACGATCTCACCCATCTTCGGCGCCAGTGCATGCAGCACCTGGGCAAAGATACCCAGACGCGTAGCAATGCGCTTCGGACGGTAGACAATGGCTTCGGCAACCATGTCGGCTGCTTCGTCCGGAGTCAGAGTCGGCACCGAATCGTAGATCTTGGTCGGCGCGATCATCGGCGTCTTCACCAGCGGCATGTTGATGGTGGTGAAGGTGACGTTGCGATCCGACCACTCGGCCGCGGCACAGCGACTGAACGCATCCAAAGCGGACTTGGACGCAACGTACGCGGAGAAACGCGGCGCGTTGGTCAGTACACCGATGGAGGAGATGTTGATCACGTGTCCACGACGACGCTCCAGCATCTTAGGCGCGAAGCCCATGATCAGGCGCACGGAGCCGAAGTAGTTCAGCTGCATGGTGCGCTCGAAATCGTGGAAACGGTCGAAGGACAGGTCCAGGGAACGACGAATTGACCGGCCGGCGTTGTTGACCAGAACATCGACATGGCCGTGGTTATCCAGAACGGTTTCCACGAAACGATCGGCGTCTTCCATCTCAGAGAAGTCACACTGGTAGGCGTGCACACTGGCGCCGCGGGATTCAAGTTCCTCGGCCACTTCTTTCAGGCGCTCCGGTTTACGGGCACCGATCACCAGGATGGCACCTGCGTCCGCAAGCTTCTGCGCTGTGGCAAGGCCGATACCGGAGGTTGCGCCGGTAACCACGCACACGCGTCCTTCAACGGTTCCGCGCAGGGTGCGGTCCTTGAACAGGTCCGGATCCAGGTTGCGCTCCCAGTAATCCCAGATTACTGCGGAGTATTCATCCAACCGCGGCACTTCAATACCGGTGTCCTTCAGCACGCGCTCAGTTTCACGGGCATCGAAACGGGTTGGGTAGTTGATAAAAGACATGACGGAGGGCGGAATGCCCATGTCATCCAGCACGGCGCTGGTCAGTCGCTTCACCGGCGGCAGATTCTTCAGGCTCTGGCGGATGAACGGCGGGATGAATCCGAACATGCGGGAGTCAATGCGCATACCCATCTTGGGCGCGTGACCGGCTTCCGAGAAGATGTTCAGGATTTCGCCAACTTTGTACGGATCGGAATCCACCAGGTGGAAGCACTTGCCGTCTTCATCTTCCAGGTGGGCAATGTGGTCCATGGCGTTAACCACGAAGTCGACCGGTACAATGTTCAGTCGGCCACCTTCGATACCAATAGTAGGAACCCACTGCGGCAGCGCGTGACGGATCTTCTGGATCATCTTGAAGAAGTAATAAGGACCATCAACCTTGTCCATTTCACCGGTCTTGGAGTGACCAATGACCATTCCCGGACGGTAGATGCGGAACGGAACCTTGCACTCCTCGCGCACCAGCTTTTCAGACTCGTGCTTGGTGAGCAGGTAGGGATGGTCCAGCTTCTCCGCTTCTTCGAACATGTCTTCGCGGAAGGTGCCCTTGAACATGCCGGCGGCGGCAATGGAGGACACGTGATGGAAGTGCTTGGCTCCCATGGCTTCAGCAGCATTCACCGCAGCGCGGGTGCCTTCGATGTTGGTCGCCTGCTGGGCTTCCTCGTCGGCACCCATGTCGTACACGGCAGCCAGGTGGAAGAAATGATCAATATTACCTTCCAGCTCTTTCATGGCCTTGGCATCGATACCAAGGTTCTTGCTGGTGAGGTCGCCAATAACGGCCTTCACCTGCGACTCGTCTGCACCCCAGCGCTCTCTCAGCTGCTCAAGCTTGCCGAGAGACTGCTCGCGCACAAGTACGTGAACTGTGCCCCCACGTGCCAACAGCTTTTCAACGAGAAAACGGCCAATGAATCCGGTGCCACCCGTCAGGAAATAGTTCATCAATTCTCCACCCTGTTTGTTGCCTATTTATTGTCTATCCATGCCGGCACCCTCTTAGACTTTAGTCGTAAGAATTGCCGGGAATGACGGCATTGTACTTAATTGCAACTTTTATGTATCGAACTTTTTTAGAGCTTTTACTCTGTAACTTGTTGTTTTTATTAGAGCTATTACTCTAACTCTGGGCAGGGAGCCGCTTGGGGCGCCTGTCTGCCATGCCGACACAACGGTTCAGAGATTAGCACATCAAACGATCACTGCACGCCCTCGCGTTCGATTGCCGGAAAGCAATGAAACACCTCGCCAGCAATGACATAATCGGGAACTTAATGCGCCGCCTGGCGTCATCAACACAAGCTCCAATCCAGCACTTGCGGAAACCATCATGAACAAAGACGATCCCAACGCCGAACGCTACATCACCATCGCCCGCGCCTGCCTCAAGGCCATCAACGACACCGCCGAACATTCCGGTAGCCGCGAAGAAAAGATTCAAGCGGTGTACCAAGCCATTGATTCGGCGTTCCAGGCTGAATTCTCCGAGTACCGGCAATCCGTTGCCATCATGGCCACCGTATTGGAACGTATCGCATCCGGCCAGCTTGATGCCGATAGCGCCGCAGACCTGGCCCGGAAAACGCTCGACCAGCAGCCGGAGACTACTCGCAACGCCCTGATGCACTGAGCACTCCTGAACTCGCAATCAACAATCGAGGCATTATGAGCACTGGCACCCTCCATACCACCATCACGCGCCCACGTTTCGCCGGCACCCTGGCTTTGATTGCCCTGCTCTTCAGCAGCGCCCTGGCCGTTGCCGCCGAACCGCCCACCAAGAGCCCGAACGACGATAATGACTATCGCATCCTGGAACTGGATAACGGCCTGCGCGCGGTGTTGGTCTCGGATGAGGACGCCGATAAAGCAGCTGCCTCGCTGAATGTCGCGGTCGGCAGCGGAGACGACCCGGCCGACCGTGAGGGACTTGCCCATTTCCTCGAGCACATGCTGTTCTTGGGTACTGAAAAGTATCCGGAGCCCGGCGAATACCAGCAGTTCATCAAGAGCCACGGCGGCAGTCACAACGCGTTCACCGCTTTCCAGGACACCAATTATTTCTTTGATGTCGAGGCCCAGTTTCTGGAGCCTGCGCTGGACCGGTTTGCCGAGCAGTTTGCGGCCCCTCTGTTTACCGCTGACCTGGTAGACCGCGAGCGCAATGCCGTGCATTCAGAGTTCAGCTCCAAACAAAAGGAAGACGGTCGGCGCTTTTACTCGGTCAAAAAGGCGGCCAGCAACCCCGAGCACGCCTTTAACCAGTTTGCAGTGGGTAACCTCAGTACGCTGGAGAACACCGAGGACAACCCACTGCGGCCAGATCTGATCCAGTTCTGGAAAGACAGCTACTCCGCCAATCTGATGACCTTGGCAGTGTACGGTCCACAAACGCTGGATGAGTTGGAGCAGATGGTACGCAGTCGCTTCGATGCCATTGAAAACCGCCAGCTCACCCAGAAACCACATCCGGCTGCCTTTTACCTCCCTGAAACACTGCCGGCCAAAGTCACCGCTGACGCTATCAAAGATGTGCGCAGCCTGACCCTGTCGTTCCCCATTCCGTCCCAGGAAGCGAATTACCGCACCAAACCGGCAAGCTACATCGCCAACCTGTTGGGCCACGAAGGCCCGGGCAGTCTGTTTGATGTACTCAAGCGCGCGGGACTGGTGGAAAGCCTGTCCGCCGGGCTGGGCATGGATACCGGCGAGAGCGCCACTCTGGAAATCAGCATGACGCTGACACCGGAAGGATTGCGCCGCCATGACGACATTCTTCCGCTGGTGTTCGAGTACATTGACCAGATTCGAGCCAACGGCATCAACGAACAACGCTTCCAGGAAATGCAGCAACTGGCCCGGATCGATTTCCGGTTCCGGGAACAAAGCGACCCCATCCATGAGGTCATGTCACTGTCCCGGCAGCTGCAATACTACCCGGCAAAAGATGTTCTCAGTGCGCCCTGGTTGCTGGAGCGCTACGCCCCAGAGCAATATTCGGCCATTCTTGATCGCCTCACCCCAGACAACCTGATGGTGTTTGTGCTGGATCCGGAACCGGCCCTTGAGAACCCGCAGCAGACCGCCTGGTACGGCGCTGAATGGCAAAAGCAGGCCCTTGAGCCGGAGCGACTGCAACGCAATGCGCTGCCAGAACTGGCAACCCAGCTTCGCCTGCCCCAGCCAAACCCGTTTGTGCCTGAAGACCTGGGCATGGTGTCCGGCCCAAGCATGAACCAACCGACCCAACTGGCCAGTCGCGACGGCCTGGAAATCTGGTTTGCCCGGGATACCCGGTTCGATACGCCCAAGGCCAACGTTTTCCTGAGCCTGCGAACCCCCGCGGCGCGGGTGTCGGCCCGCAGCACCGTGCTGACGCAATTGCTGGTGGATGCGGTGAACACTAACCTGAACGCTTGGGCCTACTCGGCTCGTCTCGCCGGCCTGGACTACAGCGTGTACCCGCATCTGCGCGGCGTGACCGTGCGTGTCGGCGGTTACAGCGACAAACTCCACACACTGATGAACCGCATTCTGATGCAAGTGGCAGAGCCGACGCTGACCCGCCAACGGTTTGAAATTGCCCGCCAGAATCTGGTGGACAGCCTGGAGAACAAAGCCAAGAATCGCCCGGTGGAACAAACCTCCGAGTTCATCCAGACCGCGCTTATTGAAGGTGCCTGGAGCACCGAGGACAAACTGGAAGCGGCCCGGGAAGTCAGCCTAGACGAACTGAAGTCGTTCTCAGAGGCATTGCTGGCCGAGGTGGACCCGGTGATGCTGGCCCATGGCAACCTCACCCACGCCTACGCTCTCAACCTGGCGCAGCAGGTTCGGGCGGTAGTTCTTGATGACAGCACCATAGCCACCGTCGATCGGAGCCGAGTACGTCAGCTTCCAGCACAGGAAACCCAGGTGACCCTTGACGTTGAACATCCAGACACCGGCTACACCCTTTACATGCAAGGCGACAATACCGGCTTCGAAGAGCGCGCTCGCTTCCGCCTGCTGGCGCAAATCATCAGCAGCCCGTTCTACGAGGAACTGCGCACCAACCGGCAGTTAGGGTACATCGTTTACGCGACGCCCTTCGAGATGCTGGAAACCCCGGCCCTGGGTTTTGTGGTGCAGTCCCCAGGCGCCAGCCCAACGCAAATTGATCAAGCCGTGCGAGAATTTTCCGAAGGGTTTGAAGCGACTATCGCTGGCCTGGACGAGGCCAATCTGAAGCGCGAGAAGCAGGCGGTGATCAGCAAATTACTGGAACGCGACCGCAAGCTCGGCGACATTTCCAGCCGTTACTGGCGTGAAATCGACCGCAACGCCGACAGCTTTGACTCCCGTGAGAAACTGGCCAACGCCATTGCATCCGTAACCAAAGCGGAACTGCTGGAGACGTTCAAGCAGGCAATTATGGAACGGCAGCGCGCCTTGCGGGTGGTCACGGGCCAGGATAAAGCGAATGCCGACAGCAGCCTGACCCGCTTGATGACCCGGCCACCGGTGCCGGCCAGCTGAATTAGGCGTCAATCAGGCGCTGAAAACGGGCCCAGTCTTCGGGCTCATCCACATCCCAGCGGGGCTCCAGCAAACTGACGCGGAGCCCCAGCTGTTTAAGCCGGGCCTGGGTTTGCTTCAGAACCCGCTCACTGCCCCAGTCAATATCATCCAACATACCCGGCATCACGCGGCTGGCGCCGATCAGGACATAGCCGCCGTCGTCCGACGGACCGAGCACCACATCAAACTCGTTCAGCTTTTCCAGCGCCTGACGCACATACTGGGGATCTACCGAGGGGCAATCGCTGCCAATCACCACGGCCCGGGAGTGCTGCTCCAGAGAAGATGTCAAAGCGGCCAGCATCCGGTCGCCCAGAGTTCCA
This sequence comes from Marinobacter sediminum, assembly GCF_016820575.1. GTDB lineage: Bacteria > Pseudomonadota > Gammaproteobacteria > Pseudomonadales > Oleiphilaceae > Marinobacter > Marinobacter sediminum. The sequence continues at coordinate 39,785 of NZ_JAEMQH010000004.1, forward strand.
CCTTGCTGGATTTTCTGCTCCAGGCCAGCGCATTCCAGGTTGTGCACGATGGAATCGGCTTCCAAAGGGATCCGTTCAAGCTCGCGATCCCACCAGAACTGCACCGGATAACCGGTGGCACAGAGATTGTCGAGAACCGCCAGAGTCAGGGTAACGTGAGCGCGAAGAGCACCCCCGGCACCGAGCGCCGGCATCAAACGTGTCTTCACCCGGCCCTCTTCCGGCCATTTAGCGAATTGCATTAACACTGCGTTCGGGCAGTTGGTATCAGGCATTGCGGACATCCGAGCGGTAGGCCTGGGCCAGGGATTCCGGCGACTCGCCGCGCCAGTAGCGCCAGCGTAACCGCCACATCAGAAAAATCGTACGCCACGGCCCCAGTTTTTCCCAGCGCCGGCTGTCGGTGATCACTGGCGACCGAACACAAAACGGACGGGAGGCCAGACGCAGGCGCCGGGAAAACTCGACGTCCTCCATCAGTGGCAGCGGCTGGAAGCCACCCAGAGCTTCAAACACATCCCGGCGAACAAATATCGCCTGATCGCCGGTGCAGATTCCCGTCAGCCGGGACCGGGTGTTCATGAACCAGGCTATCACTCGGAACAGAGGCCGCTGCGCGCTCAGGCGCACATCGAACCGACCCCAAGCGCGGCGAGTTGCCATAAAAGCTTGTAAACGCGGGAGCGCATCGGAAGGGAGCCGGGTATCGGCATGCAGGAACAGCAACATATGGCCACGGGCGACCGTTGCACCGGCGTTCATCTGGGCGGCGCGGCCCTTTTCGGCATCGACAACCCGATCGCACAGTGGCCGTGCGAGCGCAGCGGTGCCATCGTCACTGCCAGCATCCACCACAATGACTTCATGGCCGGCTCGTCGCAGCGGCGCCAGCGCTTCGAGGGTACTTGTAATGCCGGTTGCTTCGTTCCACACCGGCATCACCACACTAAGGGAAAACTGATCAGGCAACGTTCACTCCGGGATACCTAGGAATCAGGGCTACACCTTGAGCCGCCCGCTTCAGACCGCTATCATACCGCCCTTCCTGAGAAATTGCCCCCGTAGCTCATCTGGATAGAGCGTCCCCCTCCTAAGGGGAAGGTAGCAGGTTCGAGTCCTGCCGGGGGTACCAGCTTAAAACTTCAGACTCTTGTTTTCATTGAGGTTTTAACGGAAAATCCCGCCGTATCGGTATCACATCTGGGACACGATGAGTGATACCACCATGCCTAACGTACTCCACCGCTCCGGCGCATTAACAGTGACAATCGACTATCTGTGGCAAAAGCACACCAAAGGCCCTTATTACTACCGACGCCGAGTGCCCAAGGACATAGCGCCGCGCATCGGCAAGAAAGTCCGTCAGGTCGCCTTGAAGACATATGACAAGATGGCAGCAGCCAAACTGATTGACAGCCTTGCCAAAGCTGACGATGCGCACTGGAAGCAACTCAGAGAAGGCACAGGATTAGGCGGGTCTCGGGGAGACGCAGAAAAACTACTTGAGCGCTTCAATCTTGAGCCTGAGCCGATAGCAGAACAGACTGGCCCCTATGCTGACATTGGCCATGAGCTGTTCATCGAAGCCCTCGAAAAGAAAGTTCCAGGCGACGCTACCAGCGTACAGCCACACTTGACAGACGCAGAGCTACGGGCGCTGGCCATCATTCAAGGTCGAGAGTCATTCACGCTGAGTGACGCTAAGCAGGTCTACTTGAAGAAACGGGGGGCGCTCACACCTATCGGGGCCACCAAGCGGATACACAATAATGCCGTCCTAGCCTTCAATCTTGTCATCAATGAAACAGGAGACAATGAGATCAGGCGTGTACGTCGCCGAGATGTCACCCGTGTCATTGAAAAAGCACTGGAACAGGGCCTCAAGACCACCTCAATACGGAGACGGCTTAACACTGTCCGAGCTGCTATCAATGATTTGATTCGTGAATATGAACTGGCAGACGTACGCAACCCCTTCACTGGCTTTGAGATACCCAACTACGGGAAAGACGAAGAAAAGCGCGAGGGCCTGAATGATGCACAAGTCGAGCGACTGCGTGAGCATGCTGGTAAAACCGAAGGCGACACCAGCAACATCATCGGTCTATTGCTAGACACAGGGGCGCGTATCTCTGAGGTTGTCGGGATGCAGCGAGAGGACGTGGTGTTAGACGCTGAGACTCCTCATATTGTCATCAAGGAGAACCCCCTACGCGGTCTGAAAACCAAAGCATCGAGGCGCAAAGTTCCGCTCGTGGGTCATGCCCTGCTCGCCGCACAGAGAGCCATCAAGACGGCCAGTGACCAATACCTATTCCCGCGATATATGACAGGCGAGCGGGTCAAGAACGACGCTGCGTCCGCCTCGGTCAACAAGGCGCTTGCAAAGCTGAAATGCGGGACGGCGCACCAGATGCGACACACCATGAAGACACGGCTTGCTAATGCTGACGTCTCTCTGGATCGCATAGAGGAAATCCAAGGCTGGCGCAGCCGGGACACAATGGCGCACCACTACGGCGAACAGACAGCACTGAAGAACATGCATGCAGCCTTGATCAGATCACTGTCAGCTAGTACTGAAGGGTCATAGAGACCGCTTCGTTCACTAACTGGCTGCTACCAGCAGGGCCTCAATGTCCGGCATTGGCTCCCAATCAATCACCGCATCGAAACCGGTCAACTCTCGATAACTCTCGGCGGCGGCTTCCATTACCCAGAAGGCATGCTCAGTTGCGACGATAAAACTGTCGTGAACCGGAAGAATTGGGATTTCCAAGGCCACGGCTTTCGTCAGCACAGCATCAACAATCTGGCTATCGAGGTACTGAAGGCGCTTCCAGTCCGACTGGAAAAACCTATGAGATATTTCCGGATGCTCCTCAGCGTAGGTCTCGAGATGTTCGCGGGCTTCATCCGAGTTAAGCTGAGCGTTACGCATCAATGCTCGATGAGCTTGCCTGAAAGAATCGCAGTTTATGCTAAGCAGGCTGACCAGCTTCGTCAGCTCGCGGGGGCGGCTTCCTGAGGAATAACAGTCTTCTGGAGCTGCTATACCCTCTGCGTTGTATAGCAAACGCGGGTGAAGGCTTTTGTAATCCAGTTCAACGGTCGGTTTTCCGTCCACCGTAATAGTCGCTCTCTCGCCTTTCCTCAGTCCCTGAGCACCGCAATAGAAGCGTCCACCGGACCTGAAATCGCCGCTGAACACTCGGTAGCATCTGAGACTGCTGGTCGGAATCGCACGCCGTTCATCGCTCTCAAGGTAGCTCTGTTTGTCTATCATTGGCACGTACGACCACGCGTACAGAAACCGAAGACTGTTTGCCGCATCGACTCGCTCACGCATCGCCAAAGTCAACGCTTCGTCTACGTAATCCTGAAGCCGTTTGTCACCGTCTTTCAGGACAATGGTTTCGCCGCTTTCTCTCAGAGTGACAGCCATAACGTCCTCGGAATGCTCAAAAAGCCAACTTTTAAGCGACCGTGTAGGCAGCCAGAGTGAGGCTACACCTTTAGGAGAGTCTGCCCCTTTGAAGCCTTTCCAACATTCCGCAAACTCAATAGCCACCAACGCATCCAGTGCCTTTGTAAACTGCGTCGTGCTGAAATCGCAGACTCGGTAACGATCAGGCTCGCTTACGCGAGAAGTTGACCGCTTGTGTATAAAGCCGCAAAGAGCCCCTTTAAGCTCCCCAAAGTCAGCGGCTTGCGCCAACATAAGCAATGCAGCCATCAACGCCTGTCTCTGTCCTCGCTTTCCTCGATTGCCAATCGCTGGAAACAGAAAACCGAAAAGTTCATCAACGCAGGCACCATCAAGCCCTGCTCCGAAATCGGGAAGAAAGGACCAAACTTCCTTTCGACCACCTTCTGGCATGGACTGTTTGTGGTGACTGGTCTCCCAAACGGAGTTCCGCTCGATATTCGCTATTCGGGGGGGCAAATTAAACACGGGCTCTAAGTGATTTCTTTATGAGTCAAAGGGGGCGTGGAGTTTACCCTTTAGGCACTAATGGCTCTACAAAGGGTTATTGATATAGATGAATAACCCCTTCATATACCTTGATAACAACAGGGTGCTAGACACAGGCATGAAGCTGCTGCCAGCTTTTCTCCCTAAGGTGTGGGTTATCAAATAACCAGCTCACTTGGCTTCTTTGGCACCTGCCAGCACCCGACACACGGTTGCTTTGGAATACCCAGACAGCTTGGCGATGTCATTTAAAGTATGCCCAGCATCCCGCAACTCGATAACGCGCTGATGCCGCTTGGAGTCTGCCTGTCGCCCCCTGTACTTGCCTTCCTGCTTTGCCTTCTGAATGCCCTGCCCCTGACGTTTGCGCCGATCCTCGTAGTCCTTGCGGGCTATGGCAGCCAGCATATCCAGCATCATCGTATTGATTGCCTTCAACATTGACTGCATAAAGTCCTGGCCGTCCTTCACGTTAAACGCTTGGTAGGAGGTCGGGAGGTCCTTGGCCACCACCGAAAGCCCCTTGTCTTCGATCTGGCGTTTGAGGCGCTGCCAATCCTCATCCTTGAGCCTCGTTAGGCGGTCTACTTGCTCCAAAAGCAGGATGTCACCGGGCTGTGAGTCATTTAGCAGACGCTGCAACTCGGGGCGGTCCAGCGTCGCCCCTGAGACGTTCTCGACGTAGTACGAGGCGACGCGTCGCCCGTGCTCCTCAGCGAAGGCAGTCAGCTCCTCCCTCGCTCTCTCAGCATTCTGATCATCGGTCGAGGCTCGCAGATAAGCACGGACAAACATGCAGTAGACTCCCTGTGTCTCATTAAGGTTGTCTCAATATCTACTGTCTCATATAGGTTGTCAAGCAATTACTTTTCGTCGGACCTCAGGTGGTCGCATGGAGACATACCTTGCTGAGACATAACGAAAAGGGGGCCTACGGGGGACACCGCCGAGACGAGCCCATGTAAAAGTCCAACAAATTTTTTTCATTCGCGTGATCAAGTGTTCCCGTTTTGGGAATTTATTCTTGACCAAGCCATCAAATGGTGAGAACATTGTTCCCAATATGGGAATATTCAGAGATCTTAGGTTATGAGGTTAGTGGGCCGCGAGAGGGTCTTCAGTTGCAACGTAAGCGACACAGCCACACAAGAGTGGCTATCTGCATGGATGTCAGAAGTCTCCGAGAGCCAATGGTCATCTCCATCTGAGCTCTTGGACCACTATCCATCCGCCCATGATTTGGGGAAAGGAGTATTCCTGTTTTCAGTTGGTGACGGAGGCATGTTTTTGGAAGTTCTTTTTTCATTCCCACAGAAAATCGCATGTATTCTCAATTTCAAAGAAAGTAACGAACGATGATCGAACAAGCCAGGGTCATAAAAACTGAAGGCCAGTACCAGAGCTATCTGAGTGAGGTTCAGTCGCTGCTGTTGGCTAGCCCCGAGATAGGAAGTGAAGACAGCGAAAGGCTGGAATTGCTTACTGTACTGTTGGAAAACTACGAGAATCAGAAATATCCAGTTGAAGCCCCCGATCCAATTGCTGCGATCAAGTTTCGGATGCAAGAAAAGGGACTTAAACAAGCTGATTTAATTCCCTATTTTGGAACGCGTAGCAGAGTTTCCGAGGTTCTATCTGGCAAACGCCCTTTAACACTTCAAATGATTCGTGCACTTTCGGTGGGGCTGGGAATATCTGCGGAAACGCTGATTGGCCTTCCAGAGAAAGAGAGACCGACACAGCAAGAGATTGATTGGTCCCGTTTCCCGGCAAAAGAAATGGTCGCGCGAGGCTGGATTCAAAAGGCTGCCGGACGCGCCAAGCGAAGCATTGAAGACCAAGTACAGGAATTCATCTCACAAATCGGTTGGCAACTTGGCGATGCCGCTTTTAAGCGAAGCATATCTGGCGAAGCATTCTCGCCGACCACCAAATATTCACTGTACGCCTGGCTTTCTCGCGTTATCCAAAAGGCAAGAGAGCGAAAACAGTTTGTCGGGAAATATGATGAATCAGCTCTTTCTAACCAAACGCTTAGAGAACTTGCGCAGCTAAGCTGGTTCGAAAATGGCCCCAAGCTAGCCATCGAGTATTTAGAGAAGATCGGTATCTGTATCGTGGTAGAACCTCATCTCAAAGGAACTATGCTGGATGGCGCTGCCCTCAAGGATACCGATGGTACACCTGTCATAGGCCTAACCATTCGTCACGACAGATTAGACAACTTCTGGTTTACGCTTCTGCATGAAGTTGTCCATATCTGGAAACACGTTGGCGAAGATGACACCTTTATGGATGACCTTGATTCATCAGCTTCGACTGACAAAAGAGAGGCTGAGGCAAACCGATTGGCACGCGAAGCCCTGATTCCACGCGTATCATGGAAAAGGAGCCAAGCCTATCTTTCTCCGTCGAAAGAGGCTATTGATGAGCTATCGCGCAAACTAAAAGTAAGCCCAGCAATAATCGCGGGGCGCATCCGACGAGAAAAAGGAAATTATCGTCTTTTTGCTGACCTAGTCGGGCACGGAGAAGTCAGTAAGGTTCTATTCAATCGCGGTGAAGAGGGCGAAAAATGATTCCCACATACATTCCCATATTGAAGGGCAAGAAGGGCGAATTTGACGCTCTCAAGCATACAAATCCTAGCACGGCTGAGAGGCTGAAACCGCTATTTGAGGTGCCAGCATTCGCAGGTAGTATCGCAGAGTCCAAACGATTCCAAGACCTCGCACAACCGACAGTTGCATTTCTCAACGAGCTTGCGGTCAAGATGGCGAACGTTTGGGAGGGAAGGCGGTGCTTTGTGGATGCACGCCATTGGGCGCCAAATGCCACCCTCGAGAATGGCGAGCACGTTCTTAGCTATGTGCACTCTCGACTTGCTTCGCTCGGTGTCCTTTCTAACCCCGTGGTTAACTACGATGTCTGGGACGACCCAGAGTATCAGGAAGTTTTCAAAGATGCTGGAGTCGGCAACGACGCAACTTTGTGCATTCGCCTACAGTCCGACGCGATGGAAGACCTAGACGATCCTGAGTACTTCATGGAACGACTTGAGGAAATCATTGCGTCAACAGCCTTTGAAGAGGCAAGAATCTGCGTTCTCATTGATTTCGGCGATACAGCTCCTCTGTCCGTGATCGACATGCAGGCGGAAGTGGAGAAATGTCTGGCCGCCCTATCTCGCTGGCGTTTCGCTTACATAGCCATCGCTGGCAGTTCTATCCCGACGCTGATAAACGACGCGGTTGAAGAAATCAACTCGACTGGCTTCGTCACAAGAAAAGAGATGCTTACATGGAAGGCCCTGAAAAAGGCATATCCTTCCAAGAACCTTGTTTTTTCTGATTACGCCATTCGCAACCCCAATGCTGTTGACGATGTTCCGGCAACTCATGCGAATGGAAAGATCAGATACACGATTACGAATCAGTTTTTCGTAGTCCGTGGCCACTCAATGCAGCTTCATGACAAAGGCAAGCAGTACCACAGGCTTTCAGCCGTGGTCGCCAATAGCAGCCATTTCCTTGGAAGGAATTTTAGCTATGGAGACGAGCATATCTATTGTTGTGCAAAAGGCGAAGGCGGGTGCGGCAACCCGACCACTCGGATAACTATCGATACGACCCACCATCTGAGGGCAGTCACAACTGAAGTCTTGGAGTTCACTGTGGCAACCGCCAAAGATGTAGAAAAGAGCCGATAAATTTCAAACAAATCCGGGCGCTCAAGGAAGAGCGCCCTCTCACCTAAATCACGGGTCAGTAATTGTATTCGTTTGATTTTGGGTTCATCACCCCTTCAATGCCGCGATTTTTCAACCCTAGCTGCAAGGCTTTCTGAACTAATAGAAAGCTTGGCACTTCTAGCAGAGGCTTTCCATGAGCCCCTATCTTTCTCTCTCGAAAGGCTTCGACTAGCTCATTGCGCTTTACGTTAAATGGGAAATCGGCGTAACAATTATATTTCCAGCCGTTTAACAGTTTCGCTCGCAAACGCAGAGACCGAAAGATTGTAGATACGAGCCAACCATCCAAGTGTTTCAATTGTTCAAAATCGTCTACCAACGGGTAAAAGCTCATAATACCTTTGAACTTGATTCTCTTGGTGCGGCCATTGATATAGCTTTCTAATTGATGGCTCGTCAATCCGCCGTACAAATATCTTCTAATCTGCATCATCGCAGAGAGTAATGCCTCATCCCTTCCACCAGAAGGAATTCTCAAGCCCTTTAGCCGCAGCCCCTTTAGCGGTTGTATGAGATTCCTATACAAAATATACGCAATTTGATTCTGAATCTTCTCTACAGATGCAGGCTTGATACTTACAGCATCTACCGATATTCCATACCCTAAAAACTCTATGCTACTTTTGGTGCTGCTGAGCTCAGAAGGCAAGTCTTCTCGAGTTAACAAACTGATGCCTTCTGATTTCTTCGCGTTTATTTTTACTCCAGCGGCAGTTGAAAAATCGTTTATCGCCGTGAAAGCGTCGCACACCTTCTGATAGCTCGAACTCCAGATGACCGTGTCATCGGCATAGCGCGCGAATTTCACACCGTTGCCTTCCAAAGTCTTGTCAAGTTTCCAACAAACGAGGTTTGCTAAAAACAAAGAGATAGATGTCCCTTGAGGAATTCCTACTTCGCGCTCTCCCAGGAATGCATCAATTACTTTCCTTTCCTCCTCGCTTATATAAAACCCGTTGCAATCAAACTGCTCACGCAAATACTCATGAGAGATAGAACCGAAGAAATCAGAAAAGTCGAACTCAGCGACGAATGCTCTTGCGTTGAGTGATAGGTCTACAGAAATATCCTGGATAGCGAAGTGTACGTTACGATCATTTCGATAGGCGTAGGAAAATGAGCTAAATCGATGCTTATTTTTTGCCAGTAATCTCTCATAGAAAATTCGCGAAACAGCGACATCTGGCAACTGATATATAGAAAGCACTCGCTTTCCGCCGCCAGGCTTGTCTATCTTCTTCTGGTGCGGCTCGCTGGGCTTATATGTCCCATTCGCCAGCTTCTTGGTAATAGACTTTGCGATGGCTTTTCTCTTCTTCCTCACATAGAAGGGATTAAACTTCTTATCCTGACTCCAGTAGTCTGGCTTTTTGATTATCTTTTCAGGAGCATCATCAACACGAGCTTTGTTCCTCTGATGCTCGAGGTGCAGGAAATTGTGATAGGAATGGTAACGTTCGATTAGTTTCTCTGCTTCTTCCGTGATTACAGAACAGAGATAGTCTTCAAAGCGGTTAGTCATAAAAACAAAAAGCCCGTCCAATGAACGGGCCTCCCACGGGTGCAACCACGTAAAAGTAAGTTTCAATTTGGTCGAAGCCTAGAAGCCTCTTCCCCTGTCAACCTATTGGGCACCCGTTCGCTCCCTAGGAACGTATTTTCGCTCCCGTCGGAGCTTTCCGCCTCATTGGGGCGTACTCGAACACTACCATAGGAAAAGCTCGCTTTGAATCAATCTGCCCCAATTAAACTGCCATCAGGTTCAGAAAACACCGCAAAGTTTTGAAGATAGGCTTGCTTCTGATTTACTGCGGTCGGACGCTTCGGGGAATAGAAGTCAGCGACAGGCGGTGGACATGGAACTCAGAGCACCACCAACTACCCCATATTTATAGGGCACACTGCATCATGCCACCGGTATCACAATCGGTATCACACGCGCACCATTGACGGCTCACTAAAGAACAATATAACGTTACTTTTCAGCCACCTAAAAATGATACCGTTGGTGCCCTGCTCCTGCCGGGGGTACCAGCCTATGACCATCTTATGGTAAAAAATTCAGCGTATTGCCACTCAAGTCCAGGCCTATGACTTCACAAGTCCCACCAGCGCCTGCCTTTCCAAAGACGACCATGGCCACCCTTCTGGCACTGTACATAGCCCAGGGACTGCCTTCGGGATTATTCGCCCACGCCCTGCCGGTATTCTGGCGAGAGGCGGGCATCGGCCTGGCCTGGATCGGCGCGCTGAAACTGCTGGCTTTGCCCTGGATTCTGAAAGCCTTGTGGGCGCCTGTCATTGATCGCAGTCTTTGGAGTGTGGCTCCGGTGCGCTGGGTGTTCGGGCTGCAATCATTGGCCGCCTTGTGTCTGATCGGTCTTGGAATCGTTGGCCTAACCCCCCAAGGCCCCTGGCTGCCACTGACGGTCGCTGCAATTTTGTTGATCAATCTGTTGATGGCGACCCAGGACGTCATTACCGATGGACTCGCCGTTCGGCATGTACCTGCGATTTGGCGAGGGCTGGCCAATACCCTGCAGGTGGCCGGATACAAAATCGGCATGTTAGCTGGCGGCGCTTTTTTGCTGATCCTGGCCAGCCACGTTGACACACAAACCGCCCTCCTACTTCCAGCATGTCTGTTGATTCTGCTGTTAGCGCTGGTTTTTCGCGCCCCCATTCTTCGCAATCCGCACCCTCCCTCTAGTTCAGCAGGCGACGCGGAGCCTGGAATCATCGACGGATTCATCGGCCTCATTCGCCAGCCAGGGATGCTGTTCTGGTTGGGCGTTGTGGCCTGCTACAAAGTCGGTGATGCGATGGGTTCAGGTATGGTGCGCCCGATGCTGACCGACGGTGGCTGGACATCCGAGGCCATTGGAAATTTCACACTGGCCACCACCATGGCCGGCCTGTTGGGCGCGGCCATCGGCGGATGGCTTTACACCAAACTGGGCGGCCGGCGCAGCCTGATTTGGGCAGGTATCGCCCAGGCCGTGACAATTAGCGCCTGGGCACTGGTCGCAGTTAAGGGCACCGGTGCTGCCTTGGTATACGGGGTTGGAATCGCCGAGCAATTGGCCGATGGCGCATCCACAGTAGTGCTGTTTGCGATGATGATGAATCTTTGTCGGCAGCAGTGGGCCGGAACGGACTTTACCGTGCAGGCGTCCATTCAGGTCGTGATTGCGGGCCTGTTTGGCTTGCTGGGCGGAATGATCGCTCAAACTTACAGTTATGAATTACTGCTCGGGCTTGCGGGATGTTTGGGCCTTGCCGTGGTGCTTGTGTTTGCCCTCCGTAGCCCGAAAACGCTGTCCCCCTAGGGGACCGGTACACCAAAGCGCATTCCATGGGTACATCTGTCCATTTTTTTTACAGTACCTGATTCACTAACTTTACAACTCCACCAATACCCCTCGAGAGCTATTGGACAATAAGGATTTTATTGCCCATGGCTTACTCCTTGCACCAAATGCTTCAGTCGACGGGTCCGGAACGACGTTAATGGGTCAATAAAGTGTAAAATGCCTAGCCTCCGGACATCCGCTCTTTATTCCTCATCACTGAGGTTGTAAGACGATGACAGGTCGCCAGCTCTTTACGGGTGCAGTTTTTTGGGCTCTTGGTGCAACAGCGCATGCACTGCAGACTGATCTGTTCAACCTCTATGGCGAGGTAACCGGAGGCTTCATTTCAGATGAGGCTCTAACCAACACCTCTGGCCGGGAAACCCAAATCTGGAAAATGACACAGGTTCTGGTTGGCCTGACTTACACGGCTGACGATTCTGCCTGGTCAGCGCGTATTGAATGGCTTCCTTTATCCGACGACCTATGTTTTGAGCGAGAGAACGCCACATGCGGCGACTATTACAAGAACATCGGAACCAGCCTGCTCTACTTCGGTGAGCATCCGGTACGCGAAGCCGCCGCACTCTATCAAGGGGATGGGTGGTCGGTAGACATCGGTCGAATCATTAATCCCTATGGCCTGTCACTGGACGAAGCACCCTACCGTCATCGCCATGACGCACCCCACGCCTATTACATCGACAAGGAATTAGTGAGCGGCGTCAACCTGGAAACCCAGATACATCGATGGACAGCTTCGCTCGGTGTTTTTGGCGGTCGCGGCGATCCGGGCAGCTCATACAACTACTACATGGACGGGCAAGCTGACCCGAACGTTAAAGACAACAACACACCTTTGTTCGAAGCGACACTGGCCTACCGGCGGCTAGGCACACGGAGCACCCAAACTCTTTATGGCGGTTATCACCACACCAAGACCGGCTCTGCCGCAGGGAGCTTATACAGCGGTAAACACAACGATGAAAGATCCCAGGTTGGGCTGGATCTCACCTACTCACCAACGTCGTCGCTGATAACCGGCTATCGCCTGCTCGCCCAATACAGTCAGTACACACTGGGACTGACTACTAAAGGCGAGCAAGGCCGCTCCACACCGATCCAAAGCCAGGATCTGGTTAAACGGGGTTTATTCGTAACTGGCGTCGTTGAATTCGGATCAAGATTTGAGCTTGCCTACACCTACGAAGAACTCGACCGAATCGACACCCTGGTATGGGATCGTATTGCGAACTTTGACCCGTCACATCCGGCGTTCAATTCTGTAGAACGCAATCACATCCTGAGTATCGCGTATCAACTTAATCGCAATGTCGAATTCTCGGCCTTTTATCGGCAGTCAGATTTTGACTACGCTTTCATCTCCGACATAAAGCCGGAAACAGACACTGACAAGGCTGGATTCCTGGTCCACTTTGAGTTCTGACGCCGACTTTAAGCTTTGCCCCCCAAGTTTTACTCACCGGTTTTTGGATAATGGCCCAAAAAGTGCTTCCTAACACCTCAGACGACGATTTTCCGGCACACCACACCGTGAGCCGAGGGAGGACACAACGCCATGTCGCTACTGACATCTCTGATTCGAGCCAGCACCCAGTTTCAGCAAGCTATGGAAAAGCGCCCAGCGCCCGAGGGTTCGGGGCAAGGCGCTCCCGCGAAGGCAGAAGCGGCGCAGCCCCAGCCGGCTGGATCGCCCGGAGATGACCGCTTTACGCCATCCGGTGACAACGTTGCAGACCTGGCCAAACAGAAATCTCGTAAGCTAGCCATGGCAGAGTACAAGCAAACCGTGGGGCAGGATCTTGCCTTTGTGCGGGAAACGCTGCGGCACAAGCTTGCCGAGTACAACCTGCAACCCGGCACTGCGCTCAGTGTGAACCGGAGTGAATCCGGTGGCGTTCAGGTTTCGGGCGGTATTCCCGAACAGGCGAAAGCCTCGATTGAGAACGATCTGAATGTGAACAAGAACTTCAAGGACGCGTTCGGCCGGCTGAGCATCAACGAGCCCACGCTCGGATTCATGGACAACGCCCTTAAGCTTAACCATGCCTACGGCGTGAACAACCCGCTGCTGGACACCCTGGTCAGCGAAAACCAGCAGTTCAACGGGCTGCAGGACTTGGTACACCGTTACGACAGCCTGCGCCGTTCCGCCGGCACTGAACAGTTCGGGGTGGCCGACAACAACAGGAACTACGCGTTCAATCTGAACGCGCGCGCCTGATCGTCAGACATTGCCTGATCATTAGACATTAAAGGGGGCGGGATCGCCTTTTCCGACCCGGGTGACCGCCGGCGCCTCGCCGGTGAAGTCAACCACCGTGGTGGCCTCCATACCGCAGAAACCTCCGTCGATGATCAGGTCCAGCTCGTGTTCCAGGGTTTCCCGGATATCGTAGGGGTCCGTCATGGGCTCGGTTTCGCCAGGCAGGATCAGGGTACTGCTCATGATGGGTTCGCCCAGCTCCCCCAATAATTCCTGAACAATGGCATTGTCCGGAACCCGAACCCCAACGGAGCGGCGCTTGGGGTGCAACAGCCGGCGCGGCACTTCACTGGTGGCATCGAGAATGAACGTGTAAGGCCCAGGCGTGAAATTCTTGAGCAGGCGATACTGGGTATTATCCACTTTGGCGTACACGCCGATATCGGACAGATCCCGACACACCAGGGTAAAGTTGTGCTTATCGTCCAGGCGTCGAATCCGCTTGATTCGATCCGCCGCTTGCTTGTCCCCCAGGTGACAGCCAATGGCATAGGCTGAGTCCGTGGGGTACACGATTACCCCACCCCGGCGGAGAATATCCACGGCCTGATTAATCAGACGTTTTTGGGGGGTCTCTGGGTGAATCTGGAAAAACTGGCTCATGCGTCCTCTCCCTGACCTGTGGGCGCTGTCATGGCGGGGTCCTTTTTCGATCCACCCAGACAATTGGGTGACTCCGGTGCGGACTGACCGGTCGCCTCCCACTCCTCCGGCGAATACAAGTGCAGTGCCAGAGCGTGCACTTCACCCGCCAACTCTTCCGCCAGAACCCGATAGATTGCCTGGTGGCGTTTAACCTTCATCTGACCTTCAAAGTCCGCTGAGACCAGGGTTACCTTGAAATGAGTCTCCGAATTCGGTGGCACGCTGTGCTTATGACTTTCGTTCTCCACATGCAGGAGGCGGGCATCGAAAGCCTTATTCAGCTTTGTTTCGATTGCGTTCTGGATCTTCATAATTCGTCCATTCTCCGAATACGTTCTGTTACTGCAGTCTACTACACAAACCACCAACCACCCGAACCTTGACAGGAAAGAGCCAAACGGCCACATTCCCATCCCGATTCAACCGCACACACGCTCATGCATCTGTACATCGCCGAAAAACCAAGCCTCGGTCGTGCCATCGCTGCCGCCCTGCCCGGTCCACACCAGAAAGGCCAGGGCTGGATCCGCTGTGGCAATGGCGAAACCGCCGCCACCGTCAGCTGGTGCATAGGCCACTTGCTGGAGCCCGCGGAACCGGCCCGCTATAACCCGGCCTGGAAGAAATGGCGCCAGGACGACCTGCCCATGTTTCCGGACAAATGGGAGGTCATGCCCAAGGACAGCGTGCGCCAGCAATTAAAGGTGCTCGAGTCTCTTATCCGGCAGGCCACAACCATTGTCCACGCGGGCGACCCCGACCGGGAAGGTCAGCTGCTGGTGGACGAGGTAATCCGCTACGTTGGCACCGAGGCGCCGGTCCAACGGGTACTGATCAACGACCTGACGCCCGCAGCCGTGGCCAGGGCCATACAGGCACCCAGAGACAACCGTGAATTCCGTCGGCTCTCGCATTCTGCCCTCGCCCGCCAACGCGCGGACTGGCTATACGGCATCAACCTGACCCGTTTTTACACCCTGAGTTACCAGCGGCCTGGCGAGCAAGGCGTGTATTCCGTCGGACGGGTTCAAACACCGGTCTTGGGGCTGGTGGTTGAGCGTGACAACACGATTGAGAATTTCGAACCAAAACCCTATTTCCGCATTGAAGCCCAGTTCGCGGCCCAGGAAGACGAGGCCGACCAGAGCCCTTTCACCGCCCGCTGGCTGCCCGATGAACAATTCCAGGAGCACCTCGACGAAGAAAACCGGCTGCTGGACCGAGCCACGGCGGATCAGATTGCCGCCGATGTACACGGCCGCCCCGGCACCATAACCGAGTCACGGTTCCGGGATCGCCCCGAAGCACCACCGCTCCCCCTGTCACTCTCGGCCCTGCAAATCGAGGCCGGCCGTCTGTTTCGTATGGGCGCTAAAGAGGTGCTCGACACCGCGCAGAATCTTTACGAACGCCATCAGCTGATCACCTATCCCCGGTCAGACTGTCGCTACCTTCCCGAGGGCCATTTCGGGCAAAGGGAACAGGTTGTTCGCGCCATTTCGAGAGTAGCTCCAGATTTAGCAGAAGCTTGCCGGCAAGCCGATACTGAGCGCCGCACGGCAGCCTGGAACGACAAGCAGGTTGATGCCCACCACGCCATAATTCCAACCAGCCGCCCATCGCCGAACGGGACGCTGACCGCTGCCGAGCAAAAACTGTATGGACTGATCAGTCGCTACTACCTGATGCAGTTCTCCGCCGATGCGGTACATCGGGAAGGTAAACTCACAGTTCGGGTGACCAACCACCAGTTCAGGGCCACCGAAACCGCCATTCTGGTCCCAGGCTGGAAAACTCTCGAACTGAAGCTGCGCGAAGGCCGCAACGAGCCATCAAAGGCACCTCTGCCACGCCTGGACAAAGGTGAGCCGGTGCTGTGCGGCGATACCACCATCGCAGAGCGTAAGACCCAGCCGCCACAGCACTTTACCGACGCCACACTGCTGTCGGCGATGACCAACATTGCCCGCTTCGTGACTGACCCAAACCTGCGGAAAACCTTAAGGGAAACAGACGGCCTTGGCACCGAAGCCACCCGTGCCGCCATCATCGACACCCTGTTCAAGCGGGAGTACCTGTACCGCGACAGCCGCCATATTCGCGCCACCGAAAAAGCCAAGGCATTGATTACCGCCCTGCCGGAGTCGGTCAGCAAACCCGACCGGACCGCAGTCTGGGAAGCCACCCTGGAGAGCATTCGTCGTGGCGAAGGTGATCCACGGGAATTCCTCGACACCCTGAAACAGGAAGTTCGGGGCTTCATCAATCTTCCTCAGGGCGCACCTAAAGTTGATCCAGCCTCGGATGGCGCCGAGCCGGCGCAGGATGGCCAGGTACACTGCCCAAAATGCCGGGCGCCAATGACCGAAAGGGATGGCAAGTTCGGTCGCTTCTTCGCCTGCACACGCTATCCCCAGTGCCGGGGCACCCGCCCTCTTGAGGATGCGGCGCCGGAAGACGGCACCGGGCAGAAACCCATCCCCTGCCCCCACTGCTTTTCCCCCCTGGTCCGCAGGAAAGGGAAAAAAGGCTGGTTCTGGGGCTGCAGTAATTTCCCCGCTTGCCGACAAACAATCAATGACGACAACGGAAAGCCAGCACTTCATTTACGCAACTCTACATAACGAAACTGAACGAACAGTCAGTTTTTGTGATAATCAATTGATATAAACCGGTAATCTGTTCCATGCCCGGGCACTAGGCACGGTCAGAGTCGCAAAACCCATGGAGAGGTCTGATGCGCATTGCTCTGCTTGAAGATGAATACGAACAGGCGCAGCACGTCCAGTCGATGCTGTCAGAGCGTGCTCACCACTGCGACACTTTTCCAACGGGTCAGGCGTTTCTCAGCGCCGTTCTTCATCGCAGCTATGATTTGCTGATCCTCGACTGGCAGATACCGGACATGACCGGCATCGACGTACTCGAAAGTGTCAGAGCACAGCTCAACTGGGTGGTTCCGGTGGTATTCCTGACCCAACGTGACAGCGAAGCCGATGTTGTGCGCGCACTGGATGCCGGCGCCGACGACTACCTGGCCAAGCCTGCCCGGGCTGCGGAACTGGTGGCTCGCATCAATGCCCTCGCTCGCCGCAGCAACCCGGACAGCGAAAAAGAAGTTCTGAAATACGGTCCTTTCGAAGTGAACACCCAGCGCCGAATCATCACGCTGCACGGGGACGAACTGACCCTAACCGACAAAGATTTTGATCTGACCCTGTTCCTGTTCCAGAACCAGGGCCGCCTGCTGACCCGGGAAATGCTTCTGGAACGCGTTTGGGGCCTGGCACGGGAAATCAACACCCGCACCGTCGACACCCACATGAGTCGGCTGCGGCGTCGCCTTGGGCTGAACCCGGAAAACGGCTTCCGGATCAAAACCATTTATCAGCGCGGCTACCGGCTTGAATCCATGCAGCCCCCCCAAGTGGACAGCAGCTCCGACATCCGTGAAACCGACCGGGCCGCGAATGAGTAGAGCTGGAACACTAAGAACGCTTCTGGCACTTGCAACTTCGGCCATTCTCTGGACAGCAACGACTGCCCAGGCCGAGCTGTCCATCACCCAAGGCTCGGGCCTACCGTCTGCTCAGGCGCCTTCAGCGGCGGCGCAGGAATGGCTCTACACGTTGCGCCCGGGCGAAAATTACCATCAGGTTGCCAAGGAGCTGCTGGCTCGTGGCTACAATGCATCGCGCCTGCTGCAATTCAACAATATCGAAGAAGATGCTCTTGTGGCCGAGGGCGACAGCATCCGAATTCCCCTGCACTGGCTCAAACGCCAACCCGATGCAGCCCGGGTAACCTCGGTCTCCGGCTCGGTGCAGCTGATCTCCGGGGCAAATGGCCGGAAAATTCCGCTTACCCCTAATACCCTTATTCGCGCTGGTGATGAAATTATTTCCAGCTCGGGCTCGGCGACCGTCAGCCTGGCGGACGGATCGGAAGTCCGGCTGGCGCCCGATTCCCGATTGATATTCAATCGGCTCACCCAATACGGCAAATCCGGAATGGTAGACACCCGGCTGCGCCTTAATAAGGGCGAGGTTCACACCCGGGTCAGACCGGTGATTGAGGGCGGTGCCCGATTCGAAATTGAAACGCCATCTGCCGTTGCCGCCGTTCGAGGCACCGCCTTCGCCCTACAAACATCGGCAACCGGCAGCAGCCTTCAGGTTACCGAAGGTGTGGTTGATTTTGGTGTGCCCGGGAAAACCCGTCGGATTCCGGCCGGCTACAGCGCCACGGTTTCTACCCAGCCAAGTGGCGGACTCACCATTCGCCGCCTGCCACCGGCACCCGACGTCAACCCACTGCCAGCCACACTGACCCAATTACCCGCCACCTTGAAATGGGCACCCAGCCCGGCAACACAGCACCGGCTGGATATTTTTGAATCCGGGAGCGGACGCTGGGTGGAAAGCCGAGAGCTTGACGGCAGCCAATTCGACATCAGCATGCTGGACAATGGCGCCTACGAGATTCACTTGGCGGCACTGACTAACCGTGGCACCACCGGCCTGCCTGCCGTCGTACCGGTAAAAGTGGATCTGCAGGCCAAGGCCGCGAGCCTGATTGCGCCTGACGAGGGCAGCTTGGCAGACGACGATATGCCCGAATTCAGCTGGAGCCTGAATGGCCAGAATGAAGTGGCACGGGTGGAAATCGCAGAGGACGACAGCTTCAACGATCTGGTAACTTCAAGTGAGTGGGCACCTGAAACCTCAGCCCTGCCCCTGCGCCCGCTTAGTCCGGGTCAGTATTACTGGCGCGTTGTGACTGAGGCAGGTGGCACCTCGGTGGCCACGAGCGAAACCAGGAAAGTGGTAGTGAATGGCAGCCTGCCGCCAGTGCGCATCATCAGCATCAACTACGTTGACAGTCAGGTGCGGGTGTTCTGGGAAAAAGTCCGGACCGCTCAGGAATATCACCTTCAGCTCTCAGAAGAACCGGAATTCCAGAACATAATCAAGGAGGCAACGCTACCTGAGACGACAGCAGCCTTGCGTCTGATTCCCGGAAGACGGTATTTTGTGCGGCTGAAAGCTCTTTCAGATGCCCCCCTGACCAGTCGCTGGGGCCCCGGGAGGGAACTCTACCTGGAATAATCCATTGACCAACCGATACAGCAGGACGCATGAACCGGGATTGGCTGCCAATAAAAACGACTCCCTGGACCATGGGCCTGCTTCTGACCCTGCTGATTCTGCTTATCCAGGCATCGGCGCTGCCTGATCGCCTCAACCTCTGGCTTTACGATATAGCCACCACCTCCCTGCCAGCCAAGCCGTCCGATGATGTTGCCATCGTCGCCATTGATGAGCTCAGTCTGAACCGCATCGGCCGATGGCCCTGGCAACGCAGTGTCCATGCAGACGTCATCCGAAAACTGCACGCCGCCGGCGCCGACACCGTTGTCTTCGACATTCTGTTTCCCGAGCCGTCGCCAGACGATGAGGAACTGGCCCGGGCCATGGCTAACCACGGCAACGTCGTGTTGCCGGTCTACTTATCGCCCCCAGCGTCCAATTACCTGCTGAGCGAACAGTTGCCCACGGCACAATTGGCCTCTGCTGCCGCTGCACTCGGACATGCTCACGTGGAACTGGACACAGACGGTGTTGCCCGGGGGCTCTATCTGTTCAACGGCCTGGGGCGCCATTTATGGCCGAGCCTTTCTGCAGCCGCTAACCGATCGGCCAAACCGAACACCAGTTCCCACGGGGCACCACCGTTTGTCAATGTCCGAGTCGGTTATCATGCTGTGCCGCTGGCCGGTGGCGCCGGAACCTTGCCCACGCACTCCTATGTTCGAGTATTGAACGAGCCCGCCAATCCCAGTCTATTCAATGGCAAAACGGTATTTGTAGGCGCAACGGCAGCAGGCTTCGGGGATATCCTGCCAACGCCATTTTCAGGCCTGAGCCGACCAATGTCCGGTGTGGAATTCCACGCCAATGCGTACTCCGCCCTCAGCCAGGAGCTGATAATAAAGCCCACGCCCCGCTGGGTTGGTCCGGGCCTTGCGCTGGCGACAATCCTACTGTTGGCAATCACGCTGCCGAGAATGCGACCTACCCGCACACTGTTGGCGTGTCTGTTTACCCTGGCTGCCGTGATAGCGGTGTTCCTGCTTGGCCTGTTCACCGCTCGGGTCTGGCTGCCGGTGGCCAATGCGCTGCTGGTCCCCCTGCTGGCGTTTCCGGTATCAAGTGGTTTCCGCCTGGCCATGACCAACCGGTTCCTCAATCGACAACTGGACGTACTCGCCCGTACACCCCACGTTTCCGTTCCGGACCCGACCCGCAGGCACCCGGCTCAGCTTCTGGAGCATCTGCAGGCGCTGCTGCAGCCCCGTGGCTGGTTCCTGATCGAAGACCGATTCATTCTCTCCGCCAAGGAGCTCTCAGCGGCGGATATTCCTCAGCAACTGTGCCCCGGCCAATGGCATCACGACAGCAATCGCAGCTGGGTGCAGCTGATGCGCGGCAAAACCGCCTACACTCTTGGCCTGATTCTGCCCAACGACCTAAGTCGCGACGCCATACAGCGCTATCTGCGGCGCCTGCACCTGGAATTCTCCCAGGACGCCAGGAAGACGGAACGCCCGCGGGAGAATATTTCCGCGCGAATTCAACGGGTACGCATCGCCACGGAGCGGCTCAATCACATGCAACAGTTTATTCGCCACAGCTTTGAGCGCATGCCCGACGGCATCATTGTGACCGATGAACTGGGTGTCATCCGGTTTGCCAACGGTCATATTGAAGAATGGTTCCAGGAACCCATGCCCAGCCTCGGCGGCTTGCCGCTTCCGCGGCTTCTGGAGGGCCACGACCCCCGGGAAAAACCACCCTGGCATGAGACCGTATCTGAGACTCTGACACTGCAACAGAGCCGGACAGTGGACCTGCACATCCACAACAAAGACTTTCTCATCCACTTTGCACCGTTTGCTCTGCCAGACAGCGACCAGCACGGCATCATCGCGAACATCTCCGACATTTCCGAGCTTCGCGAGCAGCAACGCCAGCACCGCGAAGCCATCGACTTCATTTCCCACGATGTCCGCTCGCCACTGGTGTCCCAACTGGCGCTGATCGAGCAGCTGAAACGCGACCCCAGCCATATCGACCAGCAACAGCTGGATCAGCTTGGCCGATTAGCCAGGCGCAGCTACCACCTCGCGGAGGAGTTTGTTCAGCTTGCCCGCGCCGAACAACTGACGGAGACCCGCTTTTACGAGTGCGAAATTCTGGCAATTGTGGAGAATGCCCGCGACAGCGTCAGTGAACAGGCGGCCGAAAAAGGCATTCACTTCCACCTTCAGGGTACTGAGGATCTTTGGCTAAGAGGCAATGCGGAGTTGCTTGAGAGAGCGGTCATCAACCTGCTGACCAACGCCGTCCAGTATAGCCCGACAGGATCGGCGATCGACATTCAGGTATTCCGCGCCGGCCACCTGGCCTGTCTGACCATCGGTGATGAAGGCAGCGGTATTGATCCCGAAGAGCTCCCCCACCTGTTCGACCGTTATCGCCGTCAGAAGCGCAGTGAACTAGCCGGAGTGCACGGCACCGGGCTCGGGTTGTCATTCGTAAAGACAGTGGTTGAAAAGCACAGAGGACAAATTGCAGTAGCCTCAGAACCCGGGGAAGGATCCACTTTCACACTAAGGCTTCCAATAGCCGACCCTCTTGCCTGAGACTGCATTCCTTCAGGCAGACGGGGAAATCACGGTTAAGACTGTACAGATTTGCTTACAACGTCTGACGGCTCACTGATGAGACCGCTGGTGTCCTGAACCTGAATGGTGAAGTACCAGGTACCGTTATCGAGCCCACTGATTGCGTAAGACATCTCCGCCTGCGCCTGGGCATTGGTTACCACCACTTCTTCGGTCAGGTTCTCGTCATCCTGACCATAGCGAATCACATACCGGTCCAACTCCCCCATGGGAATGCTCTCACCGTTGACTCGAGTGAGGGGCGCATTCCAGCTCAACACCGCCGTACGCGGGCCTGAGACACCCCCACCGACATTGCCAGCTCCCGTGACTGACGAAGAACCTGAGCTGCCAGAGCCGGACGATCCGCCACCACACCCCGTTAGAAAAGCTCCCATCACAAACGCGGCGATCCATGCCGTTGACATTTTGCTGACGCGTTTCATGTGCATATCCACCATTATTTCGTCGATTTTGTAAAATTGTATAAAACGAGGTCGATATTAAATGTGACAAACGTCGGTTTCCTAATTACAAATTGGTCAATTTTTCGACAGGAATAGGTAACAAAACGACCCATGACACTGTTTCTTGGGCAATTTCTTGCCCAAAATGACACAGGGATACGCAGTAATACTTACAAAAAGGTCAGGAAGCAGGCGTAAAAATGCGTCAGATTCAACAAAGCTTCTGGAGGAGACTTGGGCATGACGTCAGAATAGCGCCAACATTACCGCTATTGAATAGGAGTTAATGCGTCAAGGCGTCGGCAACTAGTGAGCGGATTAGCAGGATGGAACAGACCAGCAAGCCGATCAGGCGGCTCAACTTTTTTAAGCACAAAAAAAGACGGATCAGAAAACTGATCCGTCTTTAAAAAATGGTAGCGGGGGCAGGATTCGAACCTACGACCTTCGGGTTATGAGCCCGACGAGCTACCAGACTGCTCCACCCCGCATCAAAACTGGTTGTTTACCGGGGAACCCCCGATCAACGTGCGCGTATAATAGGGAGCTAACGGCGCCCTGTCAATCACTATTTTCAAACAAATCAGTTGGAAAGGACAGGTCTTCGGTAACCACGCGCTCAGTGATTGCAGGTGGCTGCCAAAGACCAACAGCATCAATGGCTTCACGAACCGGGCGAAAGGAACGCCGATGTTCAGGTGTCGCACCCAGGCGATTCAGTGCCTCCAGGTGCACGGGCGTCGGGTATCCCTTGTGCTTGGCCAGTCCATAGCCTGGGTACGTCTGCTCCAACACCTCCATCTCCCGATCCCGCGCCACCTTGGCCAGGATCGATGCGGCACTGATTGCCTCAACCCGGCTATCGCCCTTCACTACCGGTTCGGAGGGCCAGCGCCAGTTCGGGCACCGGTTGCCGTCCACCAGCACATACTCCGGCTCAACCCTCAAACCCTCAACGGCACGCGCCATAGCGACCATGGTGGCTTGATAGATATTCAACTGATCAATCTCATGGGCCTCACACCGGCCAATGCACCAGGCTTCAGCCTTGGCTATGATCTCGTCGTAAAGGGCGTTGCGCTTTTTTTCCGTCAGCTTCTTGGAATCGGCAAGCCCGGAAATGGGCCGGTCCGGGTGCAGAATGACCGCCGCGGTAACGACAGCACCGATCAATGGCCCGCGTCCCACTTCATCCACACCCGCCAGCAGTGAGCCCCGGTAAGAGCACTCGAACGGCGGCAGCTCGACACGCGCCATGATTAACCTCGCCTTCCTTCCAGCAATTCTGAAACTGCCTGGGCGGCCTTTTCATCCGCATCCTGCCTGAGCGTGTGGTGCAGCTCGGTAAAGGCAGCAAACAGATGCTCGCGCTCGCTCTCATTCTCCAGGCGCTCAAGTACCGCCGTACCCAGGGATTCAGGGCTGGCGTCGGCCTGCAACAATTCAGGAACCAACGCCTTTTTCGCCAGCAGGTTCGGCAACGCAACATGGGGCACTTTCACTAACCGGGACAGCAACGCGTAGCTGAAATCACTCAGCCGATATCCAACCACCATAGGCTTTTTCAGCAGCATCGCTTCCAAGGTCGCGGTACCGGAGGCTAACAGGACCACATCGGACGCTGCCATCACCTCCCGTGAACGACCCCGAACAATGGTTACCTGCAGCTTCACCTCCAAGGCATCTACCAGGTCCCGCACCTGCCGCTCGCGATCCCGATTGACACAGGGAATCACCAATTGCAGATCCGGCCGCCTTTCCTGAATCCAGCGCGCGGCTTCAAGGAACAGGGTACCCAGACGCTCTACCTCACCAGCCCGGCTTCCGGGCAGCACAGCCAGCAACGGCGCCTGGTCGTCCAGACCCAGTTCCTGACGCGCCTTTCCGGTATCCGGGACCATCGGTATCCGATCGGCCAAAGGGTGACCGACAAACGCCACAGGCACCTGATGCTCTTCGTAGAATCGGGCCTCAAAAGGAAACAGTGTCAGCATCAGGTTAACGGACTTGGCTATCTTAAAGATGCGTTTCTGGCGCCACGCCCACACCGATGGACTGACATAATGAACCGACGGGATGCCCGCATCGCGGCAACGGCGTTCGATAGCGAGGGTGAAATCCGGAGAATCGATTCCAATCACAACATCCGGCGGCGTAGTGAAGAAGTACTCCAGCAAGCGAGCTCGAATCTGGAACAACTCTCGGATGCGGCCGAGCACTTCAACCAGCCCCATAACCGATAGCCGCTCCATGGGCACCAGAGAATGAAAGCCTTCGGCGATCATGTCGTCGCCGCCGATGCCGACGAAGCGAGCCTTGGGATAGCGGGCGCGAAGAGAGCGGATTAAACCGGCACCCAGAATATCGCCGGAGGCCTCACCAGCAATGATTCCGAACGTAATGGCGCGGTTGCTGACAACCGCGCACTGCTTAGGAAGGTCCGTCACCAGCAGGCTCCCGCCAGATTAGCGGATGATGCCGCGATGCGCTCCACGAAGGGAGTCAATGAGGGGGCGTATCTCAGGAATGTCCGAATAGGCGTTGGTCAACTCTTCCACCGCCTGCTCGGTCGTGAGCCCTTGGCGATAGATCACCTTGTAAGCGCGACGTAGCGTCAGCAGGACTTCCTTGCTGAACCCACGGCGCTTCAAACCTTCCACGTTCATGCCATGGGGCTCGGCGGACTGGCCACTGGCCATCACGTAAGCAGGAATATCCTTGAGCACAATGCTGCCGCCGGCCGCCATACTGTGAGGGCCAATCTGACAGAACTGGTGCACCATGGTGCCACCGCCCAGAATGGCGAAATCACCCACGTTAACGTGACCCGCCAGGGTCGCGCAGTTGGCCAGAATAGCGTTATCACCCACCACACAATCGTGGGCAACGTGCACGTAGGCCATCAGAAGGTTACCGCTGCCGATCCGGGTTTCACCACGATCCTGGATCGTGCCCCGGTGGATTGTGCAATTCTCGCGAATTACGTTGTTATCACCAATCGTCAGCGTCGTCGGTTCACCCGCGTACTTCTTATCCTGGCATTCCTCTCCAATACTGGAGAACTGGAAAATCCGGTTGTTGCGACCGATCACTGTCGGCCCCTTCACAACCACGTGGGACAGAATCTCGGTGCCTTCTCCGATCTCAACGCCGGGCCCAATGTAGCTCCACGGGCCAACGGTCACGTTGTCCGCGAGTTTGGCTGATGGGTCTACAATCGCTTGAGGATGAATACCCGACCAGTCACTTGTCGCCATCAAACTTCTCTCTCAGCGGTCAGAATCTCTGCCACGCACACGACGTCACCGTCGACCAATGCCCGACATTCGAATTTGTAGATGCCACGCTTGCCGGAAATCAGCTCTGACTCCATGCAGAGTTGGTCTCCCGGCAACACAGGACGCTTGAAGCGTGCCTTACTGGATCCAGCTAAATATTGTACCACGCCGTCTGCGGGTTTCCGCCCCACGGTCACAAATCCGAGAATGCCGGAAAGCTGCGCCATGGCCTCGATGATCAGCACACCCGGCATGATTGGATTATTGGGGAAGTGGCCCTGAAAGAATGGCTCGTTGACTGAGACGTTCTTATAACCCTTAATCGATTTCCCTTTCTCCACTTCGGTAACCCGGTCCACTAGCAGGAACGGATAGCGATGCGGCAGGTATTCCAGAATTTCGTCTATTCCCATCATCTTGCTTGGCCTCAGCCTTTTGATTTCTTTTCCAGGTCTCTAATTCGTCGCGCCAGATCGTCCAGCTGCCGAAATCGAACGGCATTCTTGCGCCACTGCCGGTTGGTATCGGCACTGGTGCCCGAAGAATACACGCCAGCTTCCCGGATATCGCCAGTCACCAGGGTCATCCCGGTCAGATGCACCTGGTCCGCGATTTCCAGATGGCCAGCAACGCCAGAGGCGCCGCCAAACACGCAGTGACGACCAATGCGCGTACTGCCCGCGATACCGACCATGGCAGCCATGGCACTGTGATCACCAATTTGCACGTTGTGCGCAATCTGAATCAGGTTGTCGAGCTTCACGCCGTCTCCGATCAGAGTATCGTCAAGCGCGCCTCGGTCGATGGTGGTGTTTGCACCCACTTCCACATCATCGCCCAACACCACTCGGCCTAGCTGGGCAATCCGTTGCCAGACACCTTTCTCATTGGCAAATCCAAACCCATCCGATCCGATTACAGCGCCACTCAAGATGTGACAACGTTGCCCCAGAACCACATCGTGAGCCAGAGTCACGCGCGGTCGGATCACTGTGGCGGCACCAATTTGAGCTCGCGCACCAATGACCGAGCCAGCGCCGATCACAACCTGCTCGCCAACAACGACGCCGGCCTCGATCACCACGTTGGGGCCAATCGAAGCGGTGTCCGCCACGTGGGCATCCGGGTCCACCACGGCCGACGGGTGAATGCCTGGCTGGGCAACGGGCTCTGGATCAAACCAGTGGCTCAGACGCGCGTAGCCCAGATAGGGATTATCGAGTAACAGCACATTGATTTCAGAGTCGCCGACTGCTGCCGGAGACATGATCACAGCCGACGCCTGGGTATTCGCCAGGTACTTGGCATAGGACGGATTCGCCAGAAAACTGATCTGACCCGGTGTCGCTGCCTGCAATGTGGCGAGACCGGTCACCTCAAGGTCTGGATTCCCCTTGAGTTCGGCGCCCAACGCCGTGGCGATTTCGCCGAGCCGGAAGGACTTCTTTGTCATCACTCGCTCCCTAAAAACAGTCCGGGGACACCCGCCTGGTACTTAACGGTTCAGCTTCTCAAGTAGCTGCGGGGTCAGATTCATCTCCGGCTTCACATAAACCACCGCTTCGCTGGGCAGGATAATGTCGAGATCGTTCTCTTCAAGTAACTCTTCCACAGCGAGATCGACTTCCGGGCGGGCTTGCTCAAGGAACGCTTGCTTACGCTGTGCGACGGCACTATCAAGACGCTGCTTCAGGAAGTTGAATTCCTTTACCTTTTCCTGAAATTCGCCAGTCAGCTTGCTGCGCTCGCTTTCGTTCATCATCGCGCCATCTTTTTCCAGACGCTCTTTGAGCTTACGAGCTTCTTCCTGCACTTCACGTACTTTGGCTTCGTCAGCGGCAAAGTCCTTCTGCAGTGACTCACTGAAACTCTTCGCATCGTTGGACGAGAACAGTGCTTGGCGCAGGTCAACGACGCCGATGCGGGTCTCGGCCATCGCCGGAAACGATAGCACCATCAGGGCCGCTGCAATCATCATGAAAATTCGGAACATTGGGTTTCTCCTACGTTTAATCCGTTGTTTTTATGCTGTTCATTCGTCAGAAGGTCTGACCCAGCGAGAACTGGAAGACCTGAGTTTCATCGCCATCTTTATCATTCAGTGGCTTCGCAAGACTGAAAGCCAGCGGGCCGACGGCGGTAATCCACTGGAAACCGACACCCGCGGACAGCCGCACTTCTTCAAGCTCGGGCTCGAAATCACGGTCGGTATCAAACACCTGGCCCGCATCCACGAAGAACGCTGTCCGCATCGAGCGACTGTCACCGGCAAAAGGTGTCGGGAAAATTAATTCAAGGCTACCCTCGGTCAGCACATTACCACCGAACGGATCTGGGTCAGACAAGTCGTTGGGACTGTTGGTGGCCCGCGGTCCCAGGGAGTTCGCCTCGTAACCCCGGACAGAACCATAACCGCCAGCGTAGAAGTGCTCGTAGAACGGCATCTGGGTGCGATCGCCGTAGCCATCGCCGTAGCCGATGTCTGACCGGGCCCGGAAAATCCAGTTACCGGAATCGGTGATCGGCTGATAAAAATCAGTCTTATGACTGACCTTGTAGAACGTCAGGTCACTGCCCGGTACCGCCACATCGAGTGACACCGAATGGCTGTAGCCATCGGTCGGCAGAACACCCCGGTTCAGGGTGCTTCGGCGCCAGCTACCGAACAGGAAGTAGTTATTAAAGGAGTCGCCCTCCTCCTCGATGAAATCATTCACCTCCTGGGATGTGAAGGTACCGGCCTTGATGTTGGACTGGGTGTAGCCCAATCCAAAGTTCAGACGGGTAATGCTGTCCGTAGGATAACCGAAGGTAACACGGCCACCGTATTCATCCAGCAAGTACGAGGAGATGTCTTCGTCTTCGTAGTCGGTCTCGCGGGCGAACAGACTGAAGCCGCGGCTGACGCCATCCACCGTGTAATACGGATCCAGGTAGGAAACGTTGGCGCTCTTGACCGAGTCACTCACGTTGACGCCGAACGACACCCGTTTACCGGTACCGAAGAAGTTGTTCTCTGACACGTTGGCGCCGAGGATAACCCCGGAATCCTGGGAGAAACCAACGGACGCAGATAGGCTGCCCGTGGGCTGTTCTTCGACACTGTAGTTCACATCCACCAAATCGTCGGTGCCGGGAACCGGAACAGTTTCAACTTCCACCGTTTTGAAAAAGCCCAAACGTTCGAGCTTGGTCTTGGAAAATTCAATTCGATCGGAGGAAGCAATGCCACCTTCCATCTGCGTCATTTCCTGGCGCAGGACATCGTCCCGAGTGGAGACGTTGCCATCGAACTTCACCCGGCGAACGTAAGCACGCTTGCCGGGCTCAACAAAGAAGGTAACCGCAGCGGTATTGTCTTCGCCCGGCTCGGGCACAGCGTTGACGTTGGCGAAGGCGTAACCCTCACGCCCCAGCCGGAAAGCCAGCGCCTCGGAGATCGCGGTCATCCGGGCACGGGAGAAGACATCGCCCTCTTCCACCGGAATCAGCTTACGCAATTCCTCTTCGCCGACGATCAGATCGCCGCGCAGATTGATTTCCGAGATGGTGTACTGAGGCCCTTCATTGAGCGCGATGGCAATGAATACCTGCTGCTTGTCCGGAGAGATGGAAACCTGGCTCGATTCCACGTTGAAATCCAGGTAGCCACGATCCAGATAGAACGACCGCAGCGACTCCAGATCACCACTCAGACGTTCACGGGCGTATTTATCCGAGTTAGTGAGGGAATTCCACCAGGAGCTGGTCTTGAGTTCGAACAGCCCGAGCAGCTCTTCGTCCTTAAAGTCCTCGTTACCCACAATGTTGATGTGGTGGATGGCAGCTACCGTACCCTCATTGATCTCCAGGCGAATAGCAACACGGTTTCGCGGTTGGTCTTCCGCGGTCGCCTTGACGCGGGCGTTGTAGCGACCCTGGGCGATGTAGGAACGGAGGATTTCCAGCTCCAGCCGCTCCAGTGTCGCTCGGCGGAACACCTGACCTTCCTGCAATCCGGCGCCCGAAAGCGCGTCCATCAGCATTTCAGTCTCGATGTTCTTGTTGCCCTCAATCTCAATGGAACTGATGGAGGGACGCTCCCGAACAGTCAGGATCAGAACGCCGGCATCGCGGCTGGCTTCAATATCAGTAAAGAGACCGGTCCGGAACAGGGACTTGATGGCATCGGCCAGCTCGGACGGGTCGACCTGCTCACCAATGTTGACTGGGAAGGATGAAAATACCGTACCGGCAGATACCCTTTGCAGGCCCTCAACCTCAATATCCGCAACCGTAAATTCGTCTGCCGTGGCTGTATTTATGCCAGTCGCGGCTACAGCGAGGCCAATGGCTACACCTAGAAGAGAACGTCTCATTCAAATATTTCGCCTGGTTAATGCGCGTAAAGAGCTCGCAATTCTCACAACCGCATCAGGTCGTTGTAAAGAGCAAACACCATTAATGTAAGAATCAATGCCATACCAATTCGTAACCCGAGTGCCTGGACCTGATCAGAAAGCGGCCGGCCCCGGATGGCTTCGATGGTGTAATAAACGATATGCCCACCATCGAGAATGGGCACTGGCAACAAATTAAGAACGCCAAGACTGATGCTGAGATAGGCCAGAAACCTGACAAAATCTTCAAAGCCCGAGCTCACGCTGGCTTCGGCAACCCGGGCAATAGTGATCGGCCCACTCAGATTGGTCGGGGACAGCAACCCGGTCACCATTTTCTTGATGGCGACAAGGGTCAGCCGTGTGTCTGACCAGGTCTCGTTTACGGCGTGGGGGATCGCAGCCAACGGGCCATAACTGACTTCCCGCAAAGCCTCTTCGGGCCAGGACACGGGCTGAACACCGGCCCCGACAAACCCGATGGTCTCACTACCGTCAACGGTTTTTGCTTTCGGTGTTACCTGAATCGCGCGTTCGGCACCGTCGCGCAGAATGGTCAGGGCCAGGGTTTGTTCCGGCGCTTTCTGAATAAAGTCCACCAGAGCAAACCAGTTCGTCACCGGCTCACCATCTACGGCCAACACCTGATCGCCAGTTTGCAAGCCTGCCTGCTGGGCACGGCCGCCCTCTGAGATCTGTCCGAGTACCGGGGGAATGTCAGGTCGCCAGGGCGTAATCCCGAATTCGGCCAAGGGGTTCGGGGATTGCTCGCTCAGGCGCCAACCACCCAACTCACCTGCAACGGTTCCTCGCGCGCCGTTGTCGGTGACCTCGATGGCAATCTCGCCACGCTCACCAGCTCGCTCCAGCAGGCGCATGTTCACATCGCGCCAGGACGAAACCCGATGACCATCGACCGCGTGCAGCTCCATGCCTTCGCGCAGGCCCATCCGCTCGGCCACCGTATCCGGGGCGACGTCGCCCACAATGGGAGCGACCGAGGTGACCCCGACAATACCTAGCAACCAGTAGGCGGCCAGGGCAAATAGGAAATTGGCTACCGGGCCAGCGGCGGCAATGGCAATGCGCTGGGACGGTGATTTGGAGGTGAAGGCCTGATCTTTCAACTCTGCAGGAACCGGGCCTTCCCGCTCATCCAGCATCTTGACATAGCCACCCAGGGGAATCGCCGCAACCGCGAACTCGGTGCCATGACGGTCATACCAGGAAAATAACGGCTTACCAAACCCCACCGAGAATCGGAGCACCTTGACGCCACAACGGCGGGCAACCCAGAAATGGCCGTACTCGTGCAATGTGACGAGAATGCCCAGGGTCAGCGCGAGCGCCAAAATGGTTTCGATTATTTGCATAGCATTCCCGGTTAGTGGCTAAAACGCACAAGCACAATGTTCGAAATTTCAGACAGTTAACATTCCAATCTGTTCCCGGGCGCGCTCTCTCGCTTCAAAATCCTTAGCGAAAATCGCCTCAAAACTGTCTGCTGGCATCACTGTCGTGGCCGCCAGCGTCCGCTCTATGATAACGGGGATATCGGCAAAACACAGGTTACCGGCCAGAAAGGCTGCAACAGCCTCCTCATTGGCGGCATTCAGCACCGCTGGCGCAGTGCCACCCTGAACAAATGCCTCGGCCGCCAACCTCAGGCATGGGAAGCGTACCAGATCTGGCCGTTCAAAATGGAACCGGCCTATGGAAAACAGATCCAGCGGAGCAACCCCGGCGTCTATGCGTTCGGGCCAGGCCAGGCCATTGGCAATAGGAGTGCGCATGTCCGGGCTCCCCAACTGGGCCAACACCGATCCGTCCACATACTCGACCATGGAGTGAATAATGCTCTCAGGGTGGACGTGTACCTCAACCCGCTCGGGTGTGGTATTGAACAGCCAGCAAGCTTCGATCAGCTCCAGCCCCTTGTTCATCAGGGTGGCGGAATCCACTGAAATTTTCTGCCCCATTGACCAGTTGGGGTGAGCACAGGCCTGGGCCGGAGAAACCGATCGAAGTGCCTCCGCGCTATGCTCGCGGAATGGCCCACCTGACGCTGTCAACAGGATCCGGGCGACACCCGCGCCTTGGGGATCGCGAATCCGGTCCGAGGGCAGGCACTGGAATATCGCGTTGTGCTCGGAGTCAATCGGTAGCAGCTCGGCGCCAGAATCGGCAACCGCGTCCATGAACAGCTTACCGGACATCACCAGCGCTTCTTTGTTCGCCAACAGCACGCGCTTACCAGCGCGAACGGCCGCCAATGTTGGCGGCAGACCTGCAGCACCCACGATAGACGCCATGACAGTATCGGCAGCCGGGGCCGACGCCACCTCACAAAGCCCCTCGGTACCGCTAAGAACACGGATATCCGGCAGATCAGACAAGAGCTCGGCCAGCAGCTTCGCTGCAGCCTGATCGGCCATCACCGCCACCTCCGGCTGGAACTCACGACACAGCGCCGCCAGCTCGCTCGCCCGAGTACCGGCTGTAAGTGCATAAATTGAAAAACGATCGGGATGGCGCCGGATCACGTCCAGCGTGCTCAAACCAATAGAACCAGTCGCTCCGAGTATCGTAAGGCGGCGCGTTTCCATGGTTACCACTGTCCGGCGGTGAGCCAGCCAAGTTGAGTGATGATTAAAGCAAACACCGGAATGGCTACGGTCAGGCTGTCGATGCGATCCATGATACCACCATGGCCGGGCAACAGCTGACTGCTGTCTTTAACACCGCGAAACCGTTTGAGCATGCTTTCCAGCAAATCACCCAACACCGACACCAAGCCGGTCGCCAGACTAGCGAGGACTAGGAATGCCGTTTCAGGAACACTGGCGGATACAATCAGACTGACCAGCACAGCGAAGACACCAACGGCGACCAGTCCGCCCCAGACACCGGCCCAGGATTTACCCGGGCTGACTCGCGGCGCCAGCTTGGCCTTACCAAAAGCGCGGCCGGCAAAAAAGGCACCGATATCGGCAACCCAGACCACACAGAATACATAGAGGATCGCCCACAGGCTGTTGCTGACAGTACCGAAATCCAGCACGCCAGTGCGAAGGTGATTCAAACCTACCCAGGCCGGCAGTAGCACCAGTAGACCCATGATCGCGCGGGCCGGCACGCTGCCCCAACCGCCCGATCCGGCGGGATAACTGCGAACCAAAAGGAAACTGACAAACCACCAGGCCAGCGCCAACCAAAGTACAGCAACCGCCGGTACGTTCAGGAGCCCATAAAGAATCGCGGCAATGACAGCGGCGTAGGCCACACGGCCGCCCTGCCCCTCAATCCCGGACAGGTTGGCCCACTCCCAGGCCCCAAGCGTGATGATGGCGCCGGTGAACAGGGCAAAACCAAGAGGCGGCAAAAAGAAAATGCCACCAATAGCGATGGGAGCCAGGATCAATGCGGTAATAATTCGGGTTTTTAACACGGTGAAGGTCGCTATGGTTTCGTTATTGTTGTGAGGCTTTGGCGGCTATCTGGTCATCGGTCTGGCCGAAACGGCGCTGACGACCAGCGTACGCCTGCAGCGCCTTGCGCATCTCGTCGGCCTTGAAGTCAGGCCAGAACACAGGGGAAAAGTACAATTCCGTGTAAGCGAGGTGCCAAAGCATGAAGTTACTGATGCGCTGCTCGCCCGCAGTGCGGATCATCAGATCCGGCATCGGCAGGTCACCAATACTAAGGTGCTGCTGAATCAGGTCATCTGTGATATCGGAAGGTTCAAGCTCACCCGCACGCACCTTGGCAGCAACCTGCCGGCTCGCCTCGGCGATGTCCCAGTGTCCGCCGTAGTTGGCGGCAATGACCAGGGTCATCCGGGTGTTGTGACGAGTCAGCTCTTCCGCCTCGTCCATGTGCTTCTGCAGCGCGGCACTGAAAGCTGAGCGATCACCAATGATCCGCAACCGGATGTTGTTGCGGTGCAGTTTCTTAACCTCACGCTCAAGAGCAAACAGGAACAGCTTCATCAGCGCCGACACTTCGTCTTTTGGGCGCCGCCAGTTTTCACTGGAAAACGCGAACAGGGTGAGCACCTCCACGCCTTCACGCCCGCAGGTCTCCACCACGGCCTTGACGGCATCCACGCCCGCCTTGTGCCCAGCGACACCCGTCAACCGGTGCAGCTTGGCCCACCGATTGTTACCGTCCATGATAATTGCCACGTGCCGCGGCCGGCTCTCTGCCGACATCGGAATCTCTGCGGATACCGTTCCCGTCATGAAACCCTCTGCTCGACCGGGGGAGAAGTAGCCCCCGGATCATCGTTCGCGTGCAAGAAGATCCTGGCGATCAGACCGCCATCAGATCCTCTTCCTTGGATTTCAGAGCCTTTTCGACTTCGGCGATGTAGCGGTCAGTGAGCTTCTGGATCTCGTCCTCGCCTCTACGCTCATCATCCTCAGTGATTTCCTTTTCCTTCAGCAATTCCTTGATGGTGCTGTTGGCATCGCGACGGGCGTTGCGAATGGAAACCCGGCCGTGTTCGGCATCGGCCTTGGCCTGCTTAACCATTTCCTTACGGGTCTCTTCGGTCAGCATCGGCATGGGTACCCGGATAACGTCGCCATTGGTCGCCGGGTTGAGGCCCAGGTCAGAGGTCATGATGGCCTTCTCGATGGTCGGCACCAGGTTCTTCTCCCACGGCGTAACCGTGAGCGTACGGTTATCTTCGGTGTTAACGCTCGCTACCTGCTTCAGCGGTGTTGGCTGGCCGTAGTAGCTCACCATGACGCTGTCCAGAATGGCCGGGTTCGCCCGACCAGTACGAATCTTCTTGAAAGCCGAATGGAGCGACTCCAGGCTCTTCTGCATTTTCTTTTCGGCTTCTGCTTTGATGTCGTTAATCACTTCAGCATCCTCGATTCATTCGTCAAATCATGTGTTGCCATGGCTTCAGGCCCATAGTCCCAAGGCCCGGCTACTCGATAAGTGTACCTTCTTTCTCGCCGGTTACGATGCGCGTCAGGGCGCCCGCCCGGTTCATATCAAATACTCGCAGCGGAATGCCGTGATCCCTGGCCAGACAGATAGCGGTCAGATCCATGACACCCAACTTCTTGTCCAGCACTTCATCGTAGGTCAGGCGATCGTACTTCTCAGCACTGCTGTCCAAGTAGGGGTCTGCGGAGTATACGCCATCCACTTTGGTCGCCTTGAGCACGGCGTCCGCCTCGATTTCAATGCCACGCAGGCAGGCCGCCGAATCGGTGGTGAAAAAGGGGTTTCCGGTACCGGCACAGAAGATGACCACGTCACCGTCCTTCAGGTCCCGCACCGCGCGACGACGATCGTAATGCTCGACAATGCCGCTCATGGGGATCGCCGACATTACCCGGGTCCGAATGTTAGACCGCTCCAGCGCGTCGCGCATGGCCAGACCATTCATCACCGTGGCCAGCATGCCCATGTGATCACCGGTAACCCGGTCCATTCCAGCCTCGTTCAATGCCGCACCCCGGAACAGGTTGCCGCCACCAACCACCAGGCCGACCTGCACACCAATACCAATCAGCGCCCCGATTTCAAGGGCCATACGATCAAGAACTTTGGGATCAATACCGAAATCGTGCTCTCCCATCAGGGCCTCGCCACTGAGCTTGAGCAGAACACGCTTGTATCTGGGCTGGGTTTTGGATGATGTCGGCATGAGGATCCCCTTTTCGTCTGTTGGCTGCGGTCCGGCGTAATACGCGTCGCAGGCTTGTATCTGACATACTCCTCATAAAAAGGGGTATCTCAGATACAAGCCCGCCACGAAAGCCAGGCAGACCTGACTAACGTGGCAGACTCAGATGGCACAGTGGTGTTGAACCCGTGCCGAAAGAAGGATCAGGCCTTGCTGGTGCCAGCTGCCGCAGCAACTTCAGCAGCAAAGTCCACTTCTTCTTTCTCGATGCCTTCGCCCACTTCCAGACGAACGAACTCGACCAGCTCGCCACCGGCGGACTTGATCAATTCACCCACAGTCTGGTCCGGGTTCTTAACGAAAGGCTGCTCAACAAGGCTGTTTTCCTTGAGGAACTTCTTGATCCGGCCGCCCATCATCTTCTCGACGATTTCGGCTGGCTTGCCTTCCATGTCCGGCTGGGCCTTAATGACTTCTTTCTCTTTCTCGAGCTCTTCAGCAGGCATCTCTTCCGGCTTGCCAACACGCGGGTTAACAGCGGCAGCGTGCATTGCGATGTCACGAGCAGTTTCAGAATCGCCAGCGGTCAGGGCAACCACACAAGCAATCTTGTTGGTGCTGTGAACGTAGCCACCGACAACCGGGCCTTCAACCTTGACCAGACGACGCACAGTGATGTTTTCGCCGATCTTCTGAACCAGCGCTTCGCGCTTGGCTTCCAGATCGCCTTCCATCAGCTTGGCAACGTCGGTTTCGCCATTTTCGAAAGCGACGGCCAGAACGTCGTTGGCGAAGTTCAGGAAGTTGTCGTCACGAGCAACAAAGTCAGTCTCGGAGTTTACTTCCAGAATGTAGGCGACGGTGTTGTCGTCAGAAATCTTGACCAGAGATACGCCTTCAGCAGCAGTACGGCCAGCTTTCTTGGCGGCCTTCAGGCCTGAAGACTTACGCAGCTCTTCGATCGCCGCGTCGACACTGCCTTCAGCTTCTACCAGTGCTTTTTTGCACTCCATCATGCCAAGGCCAGTACGCTCGCGCAGCTCTTTGACCATTGCAGCGGTAATTGCAGCCATGTTCAATCCTCTCAACTATTACGAATTCGGTGGGAAGTGCGCCCGGAGCAAGCCCGGGCGCACTTTACATCTCAACGTGAAGCTAACGCTTATTCGGCGGCCGGGGCGGCGCCTTCAGCGTCTTCGCTAACTTCTACAAACTCGTCAGCGCCTGAACCTGCAGACTGCGATGCTTCCATGCAGGTGTCAGCAACGGCTTTCACGTAGATCTGGATCGCACGAATCGCGTCGTCGTTGCCTGGGATCACGTAATCAACGCCATCCGGATCGCTGTTGGTATCAACAACACCAATAACAGGAATACCCAGCTTGTTGGCTTCCTTGATTGCGATACGCTCGTGATCCACGTCGATTACGAACATTGCGTCCGGCAGGCCGCCCATGTCCTTGATACCGCCAATGGAACGCTCGAGACGGTCCATTTCACGGGTACGATCGAGAGCTTCTTTCTTGGTCAGCTTGTCGAAAGTGCCGTCCTTGCTCTGGGCTTCCAGATCACGGTAGCGACGGATCGACTGACGGATCGTCTTGTAGTTGGTCAGCATGCCGCCGAGCCAGCGATGGTTAACGAACGGCTGGCCAGCGCGCTCTGCTTCTTCCTTGACGATCTTGGCCGCAGCACGCTTGGTGCCAACGAACAGGATCTTGTTCTTGTTCTCTGCCAGCTGCTGAATGAAGTTCAGCGCTTCATTCATGGCAGGAACGGTCTGCTCAAGGTTGATGATATGAATCTTGTTACGGGCGCCGAAGATGAACTTCGACATTTTCGGGTTCCAGTAGCGAGTCTGGTGACCGAAGTGAGCACCTGCCTTCAGCAGGTCACGCATATTTACCTGAGCCATGATAGTTACCTTATTTAGCTTCGGGTTAGACCTCCACGCGTCCGATTGCCCCAACCCGCCTTCATCTAACTGAAGGGAGGCACCCTGGGACAACGTGCCGACACGTGTGTGAATTTGCCGGATTTGTTTCCAGCGGGCGCGTTTATACCATAATTCAAGCAGACAACGCCATTATTTTTACCAGCACCCTTCCTTGTACCTAGCCTCTCGCGCCCTTAAAATGCCGGTTTGATACAAATCAATGGGAAGCCCGATGCAAGTATCGATCAAGACCCCGGAAGAAATCGAAAAAATGCGCGTTGCCGGCCGCTTGGCCGCCGAAGTGCTCGAAATAATTGGCGAACACATCAAGCCTGGAATCAGCACCGAAGAGATTGATCGAATCTGCCACGACTACATCGTGAATGAACAGAAGGCGATCCCGGCCCCGCTGAACTATAAAGGGTTTCCGAAATCAGTCTGCACTTCCGTCAACCATGTGATCTGCCACGGCATCCCGTCAGAGAAGAAAATCCTGAAAGATGGCGACATCCTGAATATTGATGTCACGGTTATAAAGGATGAGTATCACGGCGACACCAGCAAGATGTGGACAGTTGGCAAACCCAAACCCGGCACTGAGCGACTGATCAGCATTACCCAAGAGTGCCTCTATAAAGGTATCGAACTGGTTAAGCCGGGCACACGCTTGGGCGACATCGGCCACGTTATCCAGCAGCACGCTGAAAAGCACCGCTATTCGGTGGTTCGTGACTACTGCGGCCACGGCATTGGCAAGGTGTTCCACGAAGAGCCGCAGGTGATGCATTACGGTAAGCCCGGCACAGGCATGGAACTGCAGGAAGGCATGACCTTCACCATCGAGCCAATGATCAACCAGGGCAAGTACCAAACCAAGCTGCTGCCAGATGGCTGGACCGTGGTCACCAAGGATCACAAGCTGTCGGCTCAATGGGAACACACTATTCTGGTCACCGCCGATGGCCACGAAGTTCTGACCAAACGAGCGGAAGAGTCCTTCTAAGTGGACCTGAGCGAACTGGAGTCGCGCATCAGCAACGACACCTCCCCGGTGTCTGCAGCCCGTGAGCTGTTACGAGAGCGGTATAATGCCGACGCGGAGGCCTTTCGTCAGGGCGCGGATGTTCGCGCCCTGGTCCATTCCCGAGCCGACACCGTGGACACGGTGCTCAGGCTGATCTGGAATCGCTACCCCTTCTCCAGCTCGCCAGACATAGCCCTGGTTGCGGTCGGCGGCTATGGCCGCGGCGAGCTGCACCCTCAGTCAGACATCGACCTGCTAATCCTGACCCGCTCCAGTATTGAAGAGAGCTGGCAGGACGACCTGAGCGCCTTCATCACCCTGCTGTGGGATCTGAAGCTCGACATTGGCCACAGCGTTCGCAGCATAGAGGAAAGCAAAGCCGCTGCCCGCGATGACGTCACCATCCTCACCAACCTACTGGAAACCCGCACCATCGCGGGTCCGGACGAGCTACGGGACGAACTGAGCACTCAGGTCTATGGCGATGGCGTCAGCACCGATCGCGATTATTTCATCGCCAAGCGGCAGGAACAGCGGGATCGCCACGACAAATACGGCGACACTGAATACAACCTGGAACCGAATGTGAAGGGCTCGCCCGGCGCATTGAGGGATATCCAGACCATTGGCTGGATCACCAAGCGGCACTTTGGCCTCCAGAACATCGCAGATCTGACCCGATTCAGCATCCTGACGGAAGAAGAACACCAGATTCTGTTCCAGGGCGAGACCTTCCTCTGGCAGCTTCGCTACGGCCTGCAACTGCTGGCTGACCGGCCCGAGAACCGACTGCTGTTCGACCATCAGCGCGCACTCGCACAAATGCTCGGCTATCACGATGAGGGCAAGCGCCTGGGTGTTGAGCTGATGATGCAGTCCTACTACCGAACGGTGCTGGCACTGGCGGAGCTCGCCGACGTTATCCTTCAGTACTACGATGAAGCGATCCTCGGTACGGGCACCGCTGACGACATCCAGCCGCTGAACAAGCGCTTCCAGATTCGCAACCGCTATATAGAAGCGGTCAACAATCAAGTGTTCGCCTACGCCCCCTACGCCATCATGGAAATTTTCGTGCTGATGGCGCAGCACCCGGAGATCAAGGGAATCAGGGCCACGACCATTCGATCCCTGCGAGCCCACCGACACCTGGTTGATGACGCCTTCCGGTCGGACCTGGCAGTAACCACGCTGTTCATGGAACTGCTGCGAACCCCGCATGCCCTGGACCAGACCCTGTCGGCCATGAAGAAGTACAACGTGCTGGGCCGGTATCTGCCGGAATTTGGCCAGATTATCGGGCAGATGCAGCATGACCTGTTCCACATCTATAC
The DNA here is from genome assembly GCF_016820575.1 of Marinobacter sediminum. Lineage (GTDB taxonomy): Bacteria > Pseudomonadota > Gammaproteobacteria > Pseudomonadales > Oleiphilaceae > Marinobacter > Marinobacter sediminum. The sequence continues at coordinate 79,588 of NZ_JAEMQH010000004.1, forward strand.
CGTGGACGCCCACACCATGCGGGTGATCCGCAACATGGTGCGACTAAACAGCGCCGGGGCACGCACGGAATACCCGCTGGCCTCACGACTGATCCACCGTTTACCGAAGCTGGAAACCCTGTACATTGCCGGCATCTATCACGATGTTGCCAAGGGCCGTGGCGGCGACCACTCGGAGCTGGGCGCAATTGATGCTGAGGCCTTTTGCCAGCGACATCACCTGAGCGAGCGCGATACCAAGCTGGTGTCGTGGCTGGTGGAGAATCACCTGCTGATGTCGATGACGGCACAGCGCAAGGACATCTCTGATCCCGACATCATCCACAACTTTGCCCAAGCAGTGCCCAGTCAGGCGCACCTGGACTACCTGTACGTGCTGACCGTCTGCGATATCAGCGCTACTAACCCGAAACTGTGGAATACCTGGCGCGCCTCCCTATTGCGCCAGCTGTACATTGAGGCCAAGCGCGCCTTGCGCCGGGGCACGGAAACACCGATTAAACGCCACGAATGGGTCAGCGCCACGCAATCGGAAGCCCGGGAAATCCTGCACGCCCAGAATATGACCGACGAACAGATTGATCACATCTGGGACACGGTCGATGAGGACTATTTCCTGCAGGATTCGACCGTGGATATTGCCTGGCAGACGGCCGCCATTATCCGCCACGGCGACAATCCGGATCCCCTGGTGCTGATTCGCGATACCCGCGGCGGCCCCACAGATGGCTACTCCCAGATCATCATCTACATGAAAGACCGGGTCGCGCTGTTTGCTGCCACCACGGCGGTGCTGGAGCAACTGAATCTCAACATCGTGGATGCGCGGATAAGTTCGAGCGAAGGCCCCTACTCCATCAGCTCCTATGTTGTGCTGGATGAAAAAGGCCAGCCTCTGGGCACAGACCCGGCGCGAAAGGATCGGGTACGCAAACGCCTGATTGAAGAGCTGGACGATCCTGATGATTACCCCGACATCATCCATCGCCGCACACCGCGGCAGCTGAAGCACTTCGCGTTTCCAACCGAGGTGACCTTCTCAAACGACACCATCAATCAGCGCACGGTCATGGAAGTGATTACGCCCGACCGACCTGGCCTGCTGGCCCGAATCGGGCAGGTACTTCTGGATCACCGGGTGCGCCTGACCAATGCCAAGATCGCAACCCTCGGCGAACGAGTGGAAGACGTCTTCTTTGTGACCGACGAACAGGGCGAACCCCTGCGCGATCCGGCGACATGCCACGAATTGCAGCAAGACCTCTGTAAAATGCTGGACGATATTCAATGAATCCAAATCTGGACCGACTTCATCCCTACCCCTTCGAAAAACTGGCCAAGCTAAAAGCAGGTATTTCCACACCAGAACGCCTGCGGCCCATCTCCTTGGGCATCGGCGAGCCCAAACATCCGTCGCCCGAATTCGTAAAACAGGTCATCGCGGACAATCTCGATAAGCTCGCCAACTACCCAACGACCAAGGGCACCGACGAGTTGCGCACCACCATCGCTGAGTGGGCAACCCGACGCTTCCAGCTTGAAGCCGGCTCGCTGAGCGCGGCCGACAACATTGTTCCGGTCAACGGAACCCGGGAGGGCATTTTCTCCCTGGTACAGTCCGTTGTCGCAGGCAGCGATTCCGCCACGGTGGTTAGCCCGAATCCGTTTTACCAGGTGTATGAAGGCGCCGCCTTCCTGGCTGGCGCCACCCCTGTCTACCTGCCCTGTGACGGATCCAACGGCTTCATTCCTGATTTTGGCTCGGTACCGGATTCGGTCTGGCAAGACTGCCAGATCCTTTTCCTGTGCTCGCCCGGCAATCCCAGTGGTGCCGTGATGCCCCGGGAGACCCTGGTACAAGTCATTGAGCTCGCCGACAAGCACGACTTCATCGTTGCCTCGGACGAATGCTATTCCGAACTTTACCCCGATGAAAACCAGCCGCCCGAGGGCCTCCTGCAAACCTGCGCCGCCATTGGTCGCAATGACTTTGCCCGCTGCATCGTGTTCCACAGCCTGTCCAAACGCAGTAACTTGCCAGGTCTGCGATCCGGCTTCGTGGCCGGCGACGCCTCGGTGCTCAAGGGGTTCCTGAAATACCGCACCTACCACGGCTGCGCCATGCCCATCCACAACCAGCTGGCAAGCATTGCTGCCTGGCAGGACGAGGCCCACGTAGTTGAAAATCGAACCGCCTATCGCGCCAAGTTTGAGGCCGTAGTGCCGATCCTTCGCGAGGTTATGGACGTTGAGTTCCCAGATGCAGGTTTTTACCTGTGGCCAGTCACACCTATGGACGACGAAACCTTCGCCCGGGAATTGTCAGCCCAGCAGAACGTGCATGTGCTGCCCGGCCGCTATCTGTCCCGCACCGTTGATGGCCATAACCCCGGGGAAAATCGAGTTCGGATGGCCCTGGTGGCGCCCCTGGAAGAGTGCGTGGAAGCCGCAAGGCGCATTGTTGAATTTGTGAAGGCAAATACTCCATGAAGATTTACGGCATCAAAAACTGCGACACCGTCAAGAAAGCTCGCAAATGGCTCGACGAGCAAGGCATTGAACACAGCTTCCACGACTTCAAAAAAGATGGCCTGGATGACGCCCTGCTCCAAAGACTGGAACAGGCCGTTGGCTGGGAAACCCTGCTTAACCGCCGCGGCACTACCTGGCGCAAACTTCCGGACGAGGTTCGTGATACCATAGACGGTTCATCTGCCCACAACCTCATGCTGGAAAACCCTTCCATCATCAAACGACCGGTGGTCGAGCATGAAGGTTCGATTTCCGTTGGCTTCAAAGCCGACGACTGGGCCCAACAGTTTTCAAACGCTTAAGTCTGACGATCATAAAGGAGCAACCACCTGATGAGTTTCGCATTCGGTATCGGCATCGGCACCCAGAACAGGCAGGGACATTGGCTGGAAGTCTATTACCAGCAGCCGGTTATGACCCCCGATAACGCCCTGATGGAAGTGGTGCAGAACGCCCTGGACTACAAGGGCGGAAATCAGGCGATCAGTGCCACCGCCGAGCAGCTCAACCAACTTGCCCATGCCCTGCGTCAGATCGGCGAGGCCGACCAGGCACGGCTTGCGGAAACTGCCGCAAACAGCAAACGTCCGGTTGTGGTGACTATCCTGGAAACCGACGACACAGCCTCCAGCACGCCTGAGGTATACCTCAAGCTGCACCTTATCTCCCATCGCATGACCAAGCCTCACGCTTTGAAACTCGATGGTATCTTCGGATTACTTCCGAACCTCGCCTGGACCAGTGAAGGCGCTATCGACCTGGGCGAGCTGCCGGACCGCCAGCTGCAGGCACGGGTTGAAGGCCGCACGCTGGAAGTGAAATCCGTCGATAAGTTCCCGCAGATGACCGATTACGTGGTGCCAACCGGCGTACGAATCGCCGATACCGCCCGGGTACGTCTCGGTGCCTATGTCGGCGAAGGCACTACTGTCATGCACGAAGGCTTTATCAACTTCAACGCGGGTACCGAGGGCACCAGCATGATCGAGGGCCGCATATCTGCGGGCGTCATGATCGGCAAGGGCTCCGACCTAGGTGGCGGCTGCTCCACCATGGGCACTCTGTCCGGTGGTGGCAACATCATCATCGCGGTGGGTGAGAACTGCCTGATTGGCGCCAATGCCGGCATCGGCATCCCCTTGGGTGATCGCTGCAAGGTTGAGGCCGGCCTGTACATCACCGCCGGTACCAAAGTAGCCCTGCTGGATGACAACAACAAGCTGGTGGAAGTTATCAAGGCCCGTGACCTGGCCAACCAGCCCGACCTGCTGTTCCGTCGCAACAGCCAGACTGGCGCCGTGGAATGCAAAACCAACAAGTCCGCCATCGAGCTGAACGAAGAACTGCATGCAAACAACTGAGTCGAAAACCCTTGAGCTGGCCGTCGACCTGATCCGCCGGCAATCGGTCACACCGGATGACGCGGGCTGTCAGGCGCTGATGATGTCGCGCCTGGGACCGCTCGGTTTTGACGGCGAAAACCTGAGGTTTGGCGACACTGACAACCTCTGGGCCCGAAAGGGTTCAGAGGGTCCGGTGCTGGCCTTCGCCGGTCACACCGACGTCGTTCCAACGGGCCCGGAGAAAAACTGGGCACACCCTCCGTTTGAGCCGGTCATTAAAGACGGCTTCCTGCTGGGTCGCGGGGCGGCCGATATGAAAGGCAGCCTCGCAGCGTTTGTCACCGCCTGTGAACGCTTCGTTGAGGCGTATCCGAACCATCGTGGGTCAATCGCGTTGCTGATCACCAGTGACGAGGAAGGCCCTGCCCAGGACGGCACCGTGAAGGTGGTCGAAACCCTGGAAGCCCGGAACGAGAAGATTGACTGGTGCCTGATTGGTGAGCCCTCAAGCACGACGGAAGTCGGGGATGTGATCAAGAACGGTCGCCGGGGCTCTTTGCACGGCTACCTGACGGTTCGGGGTGTTCAGGGCCACGTCGCCTACCCGCATCTGGCAGAGAACCCGGTACACACAGCGGCACCGGCACTGGACGCGCTGGCCCGCGAGTTCTGGGACAATGGCAACGATTTCTTCCCACCCACGACCTTCCAGATCACCAAGATCGAATCTGGAACCGGAAGCAACATCATTCCCGGCGAGTGCCTGGTGCATTTCAACTTCCGTTACTGCACCGAGAACACCGCCGAGAGTCTTGAAGAGCGGGTGGTCGCCATCCTGGACCGTCACGGCTTGAAATATGATCTGGACTGGCATTTGAGTGGCCGGCCGTTCCTGACCGACCGCGGTGCGCTGGTTACAGCCAGCCAGAATGCGATCCGGACGGTCACCGGTCGGGAAACCGAGCTGTCGACCTCGGGCGGAACATCCGATGGGCGCTTTATCGCCCCTACTGGCGCTCAGGTCGTGGAGCTCGGCCCCATCAACGCCACTATCCACAAGGTGGACGAGTGCGTGAAGGCCGAGGATCTGAATACGCTTTCCCGGATTTACGAGCAAATTCTGGTTGAGCTTCTGGCCTGACGCCGCCCCAGCCGCCCTGCCTCAGTAGTGAGGGGGCGGTGTTTCTTCCTCTTCACTCTTGATGTTCGAGGGGGAAACTTCTTTCAATTGCCGATGTAACAGTTGCTTGGCTTGCCACAACTCGCGAAGCTCTAATTCCTGCTTGGCCACCTGCTCACTCAGCGTATTGATGACGTCATCCTGGAACGCCATCCGCGTTTCCAGTTCGTCGAGTCGTGTTTCCAGATCTTTCTCACTCATGACTGCTGCTGCAACTCCCGTGCACGGAACGTTTGAGAATGTGACTGTGTAACTATCTGCCCCTTTGATTTCTTTTGCTGATAGCTTTGGTAGATAGCTTTAGTAGATAGCTTCGACTGATAACTTCGGCACGTTCAGGGCTGTTGAATACCATTGCCTTGGTCAGCAAACCGGATAATCTGCTATCATGCCGCTTTTGCCCGCAGGCGCCTTTACCAACAGGCCAACCGGCGGTTTTCATCGACCGGGTATGCGATTTTACCCGATATCCGGTTTTTTATCGTTAGCGTTACAAGAATGGAGAAATCTTAGTCAATGCGTAATCCAGCCAAAGCGATCCTTGTTGCTCTTTTGATCGCCATTCCAGCTCCTTTTATCCTCGGTTTCCTGCTGGTGTCATTTACCCCGGAACTGTTTCAGATCCTTTCGCAGTCCGAGTCCAGCGAGTTGGCCAACAGCACCACGTTTGTCCTTGGCAGCGCCCAGGGTATTGCCGCCTACATCATTGCACTAGTGATCTTCACCGTGGCCGGTTTCCTGGCAGTTTCCCTGTCGGCCAAGCAGAAGAGCACAACACGCAGCTCATCTGGTTCAACCGCACGCTCACAGAGCCCGTCGTATAATGATGACGATGACGCCGACTACGACGACGGTAGCCCCGAGGGTGACGAAGAAGGCACCGTGAAGTGGTTTAACGTGAAGAAAGGCTTCGGCTTTATCGTTCGCGACAGTGGTGACGAGGTATTCGTTCACTTCCGCGCCATTCGTGGCCGCGGCCGCCGGGTTCTGCGTCAGGGCCAACTGGTTCGCTTCAATGTTGTAGAAGCGGACAAAGGCTTGCAGGCAGACAACGTGTCGATCCTGAGCGACTGACACCGGTGTCCATGAAAAAGGCAGCCCTCGGGCTGCCTTTTTTAGTTCCAGACGACCAGGTTTTCACCCCGGTGATCCAACCGCCACCATTTTTCATCGGCGACCGGCTCCCCTTCCTTCCAATCGCCCGGACTGCATCGGATCTCCGTATCCATGGAACGCCAGGCGCTCCTCGCGCACTCCAGGTCGGTATGCCAGGGCAGACTCTCCCCTTCCATCACCAGACAGGTGAAACGTTTTCCGAACGCACCTGGATACAGCGATATCCTCAACCGTTTACCTGCACACAGGGCGTGCCCCTTGATCACTGACGTCACCTGACTGTCATCCAGCTCCAGACTGTCCAGATGACCAGTCAGCCACTGTGAAACAGTGCCCTCTGCAAGGTCACGAATGTATATTTCCAGATCCTGCACCGGCTGAATCTCCATCCTGTTGATTACAATGCAGCACATAGTGAACCGGGCCGGTGTCCGCTGCAAGCCAACGTTCCAGTTCATGCTCCAGGTCAGCCACCAACAATCGCCTCAGCGTGCCTTCTGCTTTTCGCTCACACCAGTTTTTTCCCAGTGCAGCTTGCCGGCGCTCGATGTCGTCGAGCGCATCAGAGATCGGAGGTGCCGCCTCCGCACGTGCCAGCGCCACCAGATGCTGCCGGTGCAAAGTATCTGCCGCGCCGGCCAGAGCCACCCTGCCCATGGGCCCGCAACGGGCAAACAGATCCAGCCTGGCGGCGGCCCGCTCCACCCACTCCAGCATGGCACCGGGAGTGGCTATACGGTTGTTTGAACAATGGGCCGCAAACCGAAGGACCGGCGCGGAAAGCTCAATCTTCCAACGCCTTTCGATATCAGGCTGATGTGCAGTCAGTATCGCCTCGCGCTGAGTAGCATCGCAATTCGGCAAATCGACAATCTGCAGAGAGCGCCCCAGACGACGCTCGAAGTAACAATGATCTTCCTCTGCGCGCTCGGGCCCGAGTAACAGTATCGGTCCTCGCCAGTTGGTGACCAGCTCAGACGCCAGACTTCCTGGCCGCTCCATCATGAGCATCAGGTCTGATGGCGATGTGTTGTCCAGTATCAGCAATGGCCACTCACGCGGGGAGGTCTGATCTGACGCAGCAAGAGCCGGCAAATCGTTGGCCATTACCTCGGCCTCGCGACGCAGATCCAGCTCCAGATAATCCCGATTGACCGCCGCCAACATAATTGGCAGCCAACTGGACTTACCGGCTCCCCGTTCTGCTCGGATCCAAAGCAACGAAGAGGATGACGCGGAAACCGTGATGGCAACATCTTCCGCCAACTCCACCCACTGCGCATTGGTAACCACCAGGGGCGCACCGGTGTTGGATTCGATTCCTGCCGGGAAAGTGTCTATGCCTTCACATGGCCAACTGGGCACCAACTCAAGCACCGCAACATAGGCCTTATCCTGCAAACGCTCCATGCCCGTCGTGAGCACGCTGAGAAGCAGACTCCATTCGAGCCAGGGGGCGCTGCTGAGGTCTCGGGCGCACGCAAACCAGTCGACCAGCTGAGACGACAACGCGCCCTCTGCACCAACCTCGGTAACGATCGGTTGCTCACACTGGACGGTTCGCACCAGCTCATCAAGATCTATCCCGCAGCCGCGCAGAAAACGGGGAATATCGGGGCAGGTATCAAGAAGCGCGAGCAGAAAATCTTCCACAGTGATAACGGCACCACCGCGCTCACTAACGCTGTCTCGCGCTTTTACCAGCGCCGTCTGGCATTCAGGCGCCAGGCATCCTTGCCAATCATCCATCACACGCTCCATGTTGTAACCGCATCATCCTGATGCAAAAAACTGGGGCCGCTGCATTTAGTGCCCCGGATCCGGCAAGCTACCAGTTACCGGTGTTTTCCATGCTGACCCAAGGCTCTTTTGGTGCAAGCGCCTCACCTTTTTGTAGAAGTTCGATGGAAATGTTGTCCGGGGTGCGCACGAAAGCCATATGACCATCCCTGGGAGGCCGGTTAATGGTGACACCATTCGCCTGCAGGCGCTCACACAGCGCGTAGATATCATCTACCCGATAAGCCAAGTGGCCAAAATTCCTACCGCCGGAATACTCCTCGGGATCCCAATTGTAGGTCAGCTCAATCATGGGAGCCTTCTCTTCGCGGGCACGCGCTTCATCTTCTGGAGTCGCCAGAAACACCAGAGTAAAACGGCCTTTTTCGCTGCTCTTCCGACTGATTTCTTTCATGCCCAGAAGGTCACAGAAAAAGTGCAAAGTCTCGTCGAGGTTGCTGACACGAATCATGGTGTGCAGGTATTGCATATCGGCTCCTGATTACGGCTTACTGATGTAGGGCGTGGGTTCGCCCTTAACTGACAACCAGTTTACGGTATTCTGGACGGATGACAGTACGTACCCCTAACAATAGCCTTCTGGAATTCCGCCACCCGGCGGTGCGCCATCTCGCCTGGCTGTGCTCGGCCCCACAGCTCCTCTTTGCGTCGGCTTCATTTCAGCCCGCCGACTACCTACCAGCGGATTACCCAGAACGACTTCTGGCCTGGGACCAGAATCTGGACACAGCGCCCGCGTTGCTCAGAGAACCACCCCAACGGCGCTTGGGCTTTTATTTCGAGCGCCTCTACGAAGTCATGCTCACTGATCTGCTTGGCTGGCCAATCCTGCTAAAAAACGCCCAGATACAGTCGAACGGACATACCCTCGGTGAGCTGGATTTCGTTGTTCACAACACCACTGAGAATCGAATTGAGCATCATGAAATCGCAATCAAGTACTACCTTGGCGTACCGAACGGCAACGACACCGCTCTCTGGTATGGTCCCAATGCCCGGGATCGCCTCGATCTGAAGAGCGACCGACTGATCAATCACCAGAGCACCCGCACCCATCAGCCGGAAACCCAGGCCTTACTTTCCGACCACGGCATCACCGGGCCGCTGACCGCCCGGATCTTCATGCCGGGTTACCTGTTTTATCCATTATCGGACTATCTGGAACCACCTGCCGAAACGCCAACCAATCATCTTCGTGGTTGGTGGACCTACGCCAACGACCTGACTACAACCGACACGTCGTCCTGGGTTCAACTGCACAAGCCTCACTGGGTCGGGCCCTGGCGTCAGTTTGAAACACCTGAAGCTGACTCTACAGAGCACTCGTTGACTCTGATAAAGCACGATCAGATACCTCGCCTGTATGCAGAGCTCTGGTTTGACCAACCCACAAATAGCTGGTGCGAAAAGCGACGAATCTTTGTAGCACCGGCGGAATGGCCTATCTAGGCTTCAGCATAGGAGTCACGCTATTCAAGGACAAAGCGCCCTTGATTGTCTTTACGGATCGCCGAGAACCCCATATGTGGAAATAGACGCACTTTGAGAAAGTAGGCCAACGCGAAATTGATAACAGCTATGAGCAGCCCAAGGATCGAGATGACGGGTGTTACTTCGAAAATGTAAATGTAGTCGGCCACCGTCATAAAGCAGAACATCAAAAAACATGCGAATCCGAGAAAGCTCATCCGGGCAATACCGATGACGTAAAGCACTGTGATGATGCCGACAAAGAAAGACACTTCAACAACCAAATCGGCATGCACCGATCCGAACTCTATCCACGCTGCACATATGCCAAATATGGTTTGTGCAAGTACAAAGAAAAGTAGCAAGTAATTAATGTAAATCAGGCGGCCAGTCGCGGGTTGAATCCGAACGGTCGCAATCTTCTGAGCAAGTCTTTCTTCATTGCCTACATCGCCGCGCATTTGCTCAAAGACATCTGCCCGGCTTTCTCCGTTTTCTAATCGTTGACGAATTTCCTTTCGCATAATCTGTTCATCCTTTGAACTGAGCTTCAAATCATAACGATTTAGACTTGAGCGCCTAAAAAGTTTCCTCCGATGAATATTAAATTGGCCACGCTTCTGCTGGTCGCACTTTTCTGTAATCAGCCATAGACGTCTTGCCAAGCTGGGGCGTCAATTTGCACTCGCGAGACGCCCAGGGGTACTGGCTTTGCCGCCTTAACATCTGAGCACCTTCACCGGCTTTCCAGGCTTCCAGATCCAGGTCGCGCCAGTACCGTGGGTTTCGATTCGTTTCAATGTCGTGTTCGCGAGTCACAGGATCCAGATGACGGAACGGCTCCAATCGAGGCACATCGGGTAGTGGTTCAGACACGTCCATGTAGCGTTGGAGCATGTCCCATAGCGCCAGCACTTCGTTTTTTGAGGCTTCAATGCCGCTGAGCCACGTCTGGTTGAACGTCTTCTGGGTGTAACGGTGGACAAACATCAATCGGTAGAAAATGCCCCCGTGCTGGATCACTCGCTCAACGTAGGCATCGAATTCCACGAACGGCGCTTCAAAGAATCGTTTTCGCCCCATCGCAAAACGAAGCTGACCGCTGAGGCGATTTAGCTCGCTGTATCCGTCTTCGAAAGTCTCGTCCAATTTACTTTCAATGGTTTTTTCGAAAGGTTTTAGCAAAAAACCGATGCCGGTACTCATTAGCCAGTTAGTGGTGTAGGGGGTAGCCCATATAGCGAGGCCTAACCATCCAAAGGTCAATAAGACGAAAAGGATCACCAATAGCGTGGCGGGCACGCGGTGGATGAGATCAAACTCACTGATGCCCCAGATCATGAGTCCCGGCCCCCCAAGCCAGAGCATGAGTACCCATGCGAAAGGGATAATCAATATCAAAAATTTTAAGCCGAGCTTCCCATTGAGGAAACCTATTCGCTCATGACTCCACCACCAATCCGCATCTTTAAATTCCGGATCGATATGGTCTTGGTCTTGCACCGCTTCAACGTCCCTCTCCACAAGAAAATATGGATTTAAGCCGGCATAGTCCCCCGCTGGCTGCAGTTCGTCACCAATTCGCGGGCGCTTGGCCGGGCATTCCGGAAGCGCACCAATACTATTTGACGAATACGCGTTGAAAGCATCATGCCTGGCGTTTTCCATGTCGCTCACACTTCTTCCTCAGTAAAGAACCAATAGGGCGCGTCCGGCTGAGCCAATGGATCGGACGCAAAGCGTCCCTTGGCAGGAGGATTTCCATGACGCGAAAGCTCGAAAGGCTCATACTCATCATTCACAGGGGTTGGCAGCACAATCGAACCCAGTTCAGTGCGAACAACCGCCTGAACTCCGACTCTCACTGTGGTCCAAACAGCCTCGTCATAGCCCCAGTAGCTCCTACTTTCGTTCTCCAGTTGTCTTTTAACCAGAAAACGCACTCCTCCTTCATCGGGCAAAGATTGGCGAGCCACCACTTTTCTTAAAGGCGTTGTAGACGCTATGTACTGGTTCTCTACCTTCCCAGCAGGCCCATGCGTATCGATCGACGCAGAAGTATAGGCAACTTCCTGAACCAGAAGATTAAACGAGTTGTGAGGTGTTCCCGGCAGTTGAGAGGAAGAAACCATCAGCCTGCTCACTAATGGCATTCGAACCGTCACTACGTAGTCTTCCGGGTCCGGCGACTGCGTCGCGCGGGAGAACTCAAGATCCTTAGCGACGCTCTGGTAAGTTTGCACATCAACAACGATCGGCGACATTAAAGTCATTAATTGAGCGAAATATGCGTCGTCAGTGACGTTACTTTGGCTTGGTTTCGGATAGAGCCCTAGTGGTCCACGTTTAATGAGTTTTTCGAAGGCGTCGTCGGCGACGTTGTTAGCGTATAAACTCCCGCCCAAGACCAGACTCATCCCCAGTAGCGCCCAGCCCCACCCAGGAATAGATAAAAGCGTGGCCATGAGAGGGTGCGCGACATAAATCAGCCCGCCGGTGAACGCGACTGCATGCCCAATGGCGGCATCGAAATCTCTATTGTGAAAACCGAGCGCCATTTCCGCGCAACTCAAAACTGCTGTGACAGCACCTGCGACAAAGCTTGCCAACCCGACCACCCGTACCAAGCTCGGGGCACCGACTTTTCGCAAGCGATTACCAATGAAAAACCAGTTCTTAACGTCGAAAAGTGGCCGTGTGGCAATCCGATATTGTCTTGCATTAGAGACTTGAGCCCCACCCAGTTGTCCCAAAACTTGGGCCAATTTAAAGGATGCTGCCGTTAGATCCACGGCTGCGCTAACAAATTTTGACAACAACAATGGCCACTGTTCATTCCCCTGACGAATACCTTCAATCGACGCTCTTGCTTCAACAAAAACGTTGAAAGCCGCCAAAACCACGAGCCCACGGGAAACAGCGGGTCCATCCACTATGTCCTTGGCTTTTTCCGCAATATCTACCTTGATCAAACTGAGCTTCCTCGCCTCAGCATGCCCCGCCGGCGCATAAAAAACCGATGCATGACCGGCGGCTTTTTGAATTGCCAATTCCATTTCGTCCGCCGCCCGAGTGGGGCTGGTCGAACCTAACATTGCGCCGGAGTCGTCCACCAAGTCGGCGTAGAGATAATCGTTTTTACGGGTCAGAATGCCCTCGGTTCGGTCAAACTCCGTGAGTCCGCGAGTCAGGCCCTCTCCCCTCACACCAAGAATCGTGCCCGACGACTCAACGCCTCCACGACTGACAATGCTGATGCCAGCGAGCGACGGATCGGCGAGAGTGAAGTTCGAGACTGCCGACGCCATCACACGCTGCACCTGGACCTGGTTGACCGTCCCCTCTTCTATGAGCCGCTCGCACACTTTGAGCACCGCAGTACACCATTCCTCCAGCGAGCGGATGACCAGATTGCCCACTTTGCCGGCGTCCTGGATATTCTTAGCAATGCTCGTCGCACCTTCTTCACGTTCGTGAAGCTGTTTTTCCAGGTATGCGAGGGACTGCAGGTTCAGGCGGTCCAGCATTTCCTCAGTGATTTCGCTGGAGTCCTCCGTCAGTTGCTGGAGTTTGTGGTATCGAGATTCCGTGTCACTCACCTCATCGCTGTTTTCGGAACCTGGTTTCTGAGGAGCCCAGGCAGCCAGGAAACCGCTGTTGAAAAGCCACCCTTTGAGGCTCTTGAAGAGGTCGTAGTCACGAGCCACCCCATTTGCCCGCATTACACCGGGAATCTGCTGCAGCAGATTCAACTGATCGGCAATCAGCAGGTAGCCCTCGCAGATCGCTACATCGGTGCAAGCGCAATAATCATTCAATACAGCCTCGAGCACGGAGCTTTTCATCATCTCTTGCAGCCGTTCAACGTGACGATCAATCACTGCGACTGCGTGGTCTTTCTCTTTGGTGTCGAGCACCTCATCAAGTTTGTCTTTGTTGATGGCGTCGGCGTACTTCTGCAAGTCGGTTTTGCGATCAAGAGTGAGCGGGTCGAACACCGCCTGTCGAATGAGCATGGCTGAGTGAGCCATAGGTTTCTGTTTAAGCGATACGTCGACCGCATCGAGATAGTGAAGCGCCAGATGCAGTTGACTGAGGGAATGCCGCAGCTGAAACAGCGGATCAGGAATGGAAACGCACACCACGCCCTTCTGGTCACGAAGGTCCTGCAACAGGTCTTCACCCTGGCCAACATGAAGATCCATGTTTAGCGGCGGCTGATCTTCTTCGGCTATCTGCGTCAGGCGGTGCTTCACGCGCATGCAAAGCTCTCTGGCGTTCGGCACTTCGAAATCGGGCAGAAACTCAGCGGGATCTTCCAGCATAAGTTCGATACCAAGATCCCGGCCCCGAATTCCCTGCACATTGGTAATTTTTGAGGCGGGATAGCCTTTATCAAAGACAAGTTCATCCAAAGTGGCTGCCGGCCAGGCGTGATCAATGCCCGTGGTCCGGGCCTGCCTGGAGGTCGCGTTTTCTTCCAGACGACGAATATAGGCCCAGTCCCACTGCACCTCGCTGAAGGCCACTCGTATCTCACTGAGAACCGCGCGGCCCTGAAGAAGCACGGGAACAAGGATGTTTGACAGCCATTCGCCTTCACTGACCCGATTTCGGTTTCCGGTCTGCTCTGCCCCGTTTGAGGATTGTCGGACGGCTGAAAGATCAACGTCACTCATTAAACCGGCCGCATCCACTTCCAGTTCGCGCCACAGCTCCTTGCCCCGGAATACGTAAAGATACCCGGGGCGCAGCAGGGCAACCCCTTTGCCGGTATGAAAGGTCAAGCCACCGGACTTTACGGGTAGGTTGTTGGTCAATTCTGCCAAAGGCTTGATCCGAAGCAGGGTATTTTCCTGGTGTTCGTCCTGCTCGATATTCGATCGGGCCTTCTCGATCAGTGGCAGGTGGATGTGCCCGCCGGCTCGCCTGGGCACAGCCAGAACCATGGTTCCCCGGTTCTGGTCATCATAATCCGCACGCCGGCGGATGGCGTTGCCCAGAGTCTCATCGTTGAAACTCAGCATATTGCTCACTGATCTACCTCCACTGCCAGCGGTTTGATGACCACGACATCCTCGCCTGTGGAGGTGCCTCCGATTACATCAACAATCAGCTCTCGGTTCGGTTTCTCGATGCCGTTAAAGGCAACCGTCTCTGGCGAGGCATTGCGTCTCTGGTGAACGTCCGCAAGGCTGTCCGCGGGCGCTTTGACGGCAGATTCCGACTCCACCTTCCTGGGCAGATCCGGCTGGTTTACCTGAACCGCTGAGCCTCTGCCCGGCGCACCACCGGAATTAATCTTGATACCCGGACCGCTCAAGGTCACACCGCTGGCGTCGAGCCGGATGAAACTGCCTCCTCCGGTAATGGTGAGCTCCGACCCGGCATCCAGAACCACTTTGGCGCCCGCCTTGTGGTGCGCTTCATGCTCCGCCTCGCTGGCAGAGCCTCCGCCCACCGAAGTGTGGAGAGTGCCACCGATGTCCTGAAAAACATCTGCGCCATAGCGCTCTCGTGCTTCTCCTTCGATGTTGGTGTGTGAACTACCTCCGACATGACAGACGTGCTGATGCCTAACGGTCAGGTGGCTGTCGTTTTTAATCACCTCGGTACGGTTATGCTCCGTGAGCAGGTCCAGGTCTTTCTGGGCGTGCACGTAGATCTGTTCCTGACCAGCCTCGTCTTCAAAGCGCAGCTCGTTGCTGCCCTCGCCCTTGTGAGTCTGGGTTTTCAGGGTGGTGCGGGTTTTGTGTTCCGGCAGCGCATACGGCGGTTGGTTGGTGGCGTGGTAGGTGCGCCCGGTGATGATCGGCTGGTCCGGATCGCTGTCCAGAAAGGACACAATCACTTCATGGCCGATTCGGGGCAACGACATAAAGCCATATTGCCCGCCAGCCCAACCCTGGCTGACCCGCAACCAGGCGCTGCTGTGTTCGTCGTTCTGGCTGTAACGATCCCAGGGAAAGCGCACCTTCACCCGGCCGTGTTCGTCGCAGTGGATTTCTTCACCCTCGGGGCCAGTGACGATGGCAATCTGCGGGCCGTCCATGAGGGGGCGATGGACACACTGTGGCCGCCAGGTGAGGTTCGCGGGGATGGCGCTGAAGCTGTTGTGGTAAGTGGTCGGTTCCGATCCGCCCTCTTCCTCTAAAGCCTGTGGTTGCTGGCCCCGATGAGTAACGGCCGTGAGCAGCCAGTCCCGGTTCAGGGTCGGTTGGTCGTGGTCGGTGAGTTCAACCTTGGCGCCCGGTGCGAAGTCCGGGCGATTGCTTTCGCCTCGGGCGGTACTGGCGTCGTTTCGCAGCGCGTCCAATCTGGCCTGGGTGAACGGCTGACCACTGGCGTCGGCCTTGAATCGGCCCGGGTAATCGAAGTGCTGGTAGTCGTCGCGGTGGTTAAAAGCACTGGCACTCTGCTCGTGCATAAGGGCGTAGGCGGGATTTTTGAAGGTATAGTCTTTCAACGCAACGGAAGCAGCCCGAACCCGCTCCTGGTAGCGGAACTTGAACACTGACAGCCGCCGGTGACTGCCGCCCGCAGAGGCGTTGTAGGCTACGGGAGCCAAAACCGGTGCATCGCCGTGATGGTCGGCCACAATCAGCCCCGCCGATGCACTGCCGTCGACCGCGCCGTGCTGATAGCGATAATGCCAGCCTTCCTCGGCCGCCAGTCGCTCCAGAAACGCCAGATCACTTTCCCGGTGCTGAACACAGTATTCCCGTTCCACCGACTCGCGCTTAAGTTCAATCACCGAGTCCACAATGCCCCGCTCTTCCAGCAGCGTGCGTGCAATGGCACCAGGGTGCTGTTTCTGGAACATCCGGCTGTTGTGCATCAGCCCCAACCGCCACAGCGGCGGCTGGATGACCAGTTCATAGCGGGTGCGGCGGTGGCCGGAGTCGCCGCGGACAAACTCACTGACCACACCGGTGAAGCGTCGCAGCGGTTCGCCATCCTGCCAGATCATCAGTTCAACAGGCTGTTCGAGCACGGCTTCAGCACCAATCGACGGATCGATACTGGCCAGTTGCAGGCGGCCATGAAACAACTCGGAAAGGGCTTCGGTCAGTGCAAAGCCAACCACAGAAAAAACATCGGGGGGGAGCTCACCAACACGGGCGGTGAACTGCAATCCACTTGCCTGGGGCATGTCTTCCGTCCTTGAAGAAGAAAAATAGTGCTCATCCTGAGCGTGAACGGAAGTATACCGACGGCCTGAATGAATGTAACCCAAACGACCCGGTCACCTCTCCAAGATGGGAGGTTGACCACAGGCTGATTCTGCTGCACCCTAATCTGGTTTCATTATGCAACCGGAGAACGCTGTGAGCGAATACAAAAACAGAGCCGTGGTGCTCAAACAACGCCCGCAAGGGGAAATCCAGGAAGGCGATCTGGCCATGGAAGAGCGGCCGGTCAGGGCGCCTGGTGACGGCGAAGTCGTTGCCAAGATTCTCTGGCTTTCGCTGGATCCTTACATGCGCCCACGCATGAACGACGCCAAGGGATACATGGACCCCATTGGTATCGATGAGCCCATCGTGGGCGAAAGCGTTGCCCGCATTGTCGAATCCCGCTCGGACAAACTGAAGGTGGGCGACCTGGTGACCTGTTATTCGGGCTGGCAGGAATACGTAACCTTCCCCGCCGACGCACCCATGGTCTACAAGATTCACCAGAAGGATAACGTGCCCCTGCAAACCTATCTGGGCGTGGCGGGCATGCCGGGGCGCACCGGTTATTGCGGCCTTATGTACGTTGGCCAGCCCAAGGCCGGCGAAACCGTGGTGGTCTCTGCCGCCTCAGGCCCGGTTGGCACGGTGGTCGGTCAAACCGCAAAAAGCGAAGGTTGCCGGGTTGTCGGCGTCGCCGGTGGTCCGGAGAAATGCAGTTTCGTGGTTAACGAGCTGGGCTTTGATGCCTGCGTCGATTACAAGGCGGGCAACCTTGAGGCTGATCTGAAGGCTGCCTGCCCCGACGGCATCGACGTTTATTTCGAAAACGTTGGCGGTGCCGTTACCCGAGCCGTGGCACCGTTGTTAAACGACGGCGCACGAGTCCCCATCTGCGGTTACGTGTCAGCGTACAACGCTACTGACATGGCCTCGGTAGAAACACCCTTCCACGTCCTCAAGGCTCTGGATCCGGTGCCCGAGCATCGCTTTTTCCTCGTCACCGAATGGCAGGACAAGCATCAGGAAATCACGGACATTCTGGCTTCACGCATCGCCAGTGGCGAATTGAAGTACCAGGAAACCATTGTTAAGGGATTGGAGAATGCCGTTGACGCCTTCAAAGGCATGCTCAACGGCAAGAACTTCGGCAAGCAGCTGGTGCACATCGCCGACTGATTGGTTGGCAGCACTGTGATAACCGGGAAGGTCAGTCTGCGACCTTCAGCAGAACCTTCCCGGTGTTCTGATTTTCGGCAACGTAAGCCATCGCCTCTTCAACCTTGGTGATCGGCCATTCGCTGTCGATCTGCGGGCGGATCTGCCCAGCGCTCAGCAACGGCCATACGTGCCGGTGCAGCGCCTGCATTACCTTGCCTTTGTCGACCACGGTCCGCGATCGCAGTGTGGAGCCAATCAGACGGTGACGCTTTACCAGCATTAGGCCAAGATCCACCTCGGCCGAACGGCCACCCATCAGTCCAATGAGTACGATCCGGCCATCCACGTTCAGGACTTTCTGATCCTCGCCGATGTAACTGCCTCCGACCGGGTCCAGCACCATATCGACGCATCCCCAGCTCTTCACGGCATCGACAAACGAGCCGTCGTTGCGGTTCCAGACACCAGTTGCGCCCAGCTGCTGACAGGTTTCCAGCTTTGCTGCATCGCCCGCAGTTGCAAACACCGGGTTGCCAAACGCTGTTGCCAACTGGATAACGGCCGTACCCAGGCCGCTCGCTCCGGCATGAAGCAGAAGGCGCTCGCCCGGCTGCAGTTCCGCTTCCTGATAGAGATTGAGCCAGGCGGTGGCGAACACTTCCGGAATGGCCGCAGCCTGATCCAGTGAATAGCCCTTAGGCACGGGCAATACCTGAACCGCGGGCACCACTACCTTGGTGGCGTAACCGCCGCCAGTCAGCAAGGCGCAAACCTCCTGACCTACTTCCAGGCCACTAACCGACTCACCCAGCGCCGCAACGCGGCCACTGACTTCCAGGCCCAAAATATCGGACGCACCCGGCGGTGGTGGATACAAGCCGGCTCGTTGCATCAGATCAGCGCGATTGATTGCAGTCCAGACAACATCGATTTTGACATGGTCGGCCGGCAGTTCTGTGTAATCGTCACAGTCCTCCCAGCTGAGTTTGTCTCCGATTACCTTGATCGCTTTCATCATGTCTGAGGTCTCGGTTTTGGAACATCAGCTCAGCATACCCGATGTTTTTCCAGCGTTGTAATGAGAATATTTTCATAAGCGGCCGCAAGCCTGCCCATGCCCCATTCCAGGGGTTTCAGGGGTTCAACAGATCGGTTCAGCATTGCTGTCAGCCGGTCAGCGGCACCGCGCGCTTCGGCTCGGGCATCGTCAGCAACGCTGGGATAGAGCTGCGAAGGTGGGACATATTCTGGATAAGCCAGGCGTTCAGGAGCCAACGCCAGACAGCCACCGGCCATCGCCTCCAGCATCGCAAGGCCCTGAAAATCATGCAGTGCCGTCGAGATCACCACATCTGCCTCGGCTAGGAGGCGGTCGTAGTCGGAGCGACTGGGCAGAAAGCCCCAGTGTTGGATGCGCTCGCTATGGCGCTGGCGAATCCCATCGAAAGCCTCCGGCTGCTGCCGGAAGGTTTGCCCCACCACGCTCAGGCGAAAGTCCTGGCCCCGCTTTTCCAGCTCATCCAACAGCAACAACAGGCGATCGGGGCCCTTGTCGTATTCCCATCGATGATTCCATAACAGATGCGGACAGGTTCGGTTCAGTGGCTCCGTGCGATCTACGAACAGGCGGTCCTCAATGGGAACGGGTAACACCTGGGATTTGTCCGCCAGCTGGCCCAGTGTCTCACTGGGCACACCATCGGGCAGCTTGCGGTAGAGCCGGGCCACCCCCTCCAGAAAGCTGCGACGGTTCCAGTCACTGTTGAACAGGACAACATCGGCGGCAAGGGCGCTGTAGAGATTCACCATCTGCGGGTCGACGCTGGCATGCTGCCCTTGCGACTCCGGGTAGGCGAACTGGTTTTCATGCATGTACAACACAGCAGGGGTTGCAGCCAAGTGCGGATGCAGGCCTCGAATGGAGACCAGATCCACCATGGAGGTCACCAGCAGCAGATCCCACTGCTGCTGCAACAGAGGCTCGTTTAACCAGGTAAGGGCGTTGCCTCGTATCCGCCAGCGGAAAAACCGTGCGGGTAGCGTGAGAGTCTGCCAATGGAACCTTGGCTGGCTGGCGACCAGCTGCTCCCGCCAGCGCCGGTGGCTGTCGGCGTCGTAGGCGGAGAGCAGAAGAGTGCGGGGTTTACGGGCTGGGATCGTGTCGGGCATGCAGGCATTCTGCCCTACTCCCGATTCGACAACCAGACGCTCTGGTAGGGTTTCAGGGTAATGCTGCCGGACTGGTCGTCAATGGTCATGCCCGAGATCAGGTCCACCCACTCATCGGTGCCAATCAGGTTAATGTCACTCAAGGCCACCTGCTGGATTTCGTTGCTGATGTTGTGGATGCAGAAGATAGACTGATCCCGCCGCATGCTCTGGCGCCAGAATCCAAACAACTGCAAACCAAGGTGCAAGGTGAACTGGGTCGCGTTGGGGTGAAACGCCGACTGTTTGCGGCGAATAGCGATCAGTCGCTTCAACTCGTGAAAGGCCTTGCTGTGATGAGTCAGCGGATCCGCCAGCGCCTGTTCCAGCTTATCCAGCTGCCACTGACTCCGATTGATCGACCGCAGCCGGCCGGTGTTCTCAACCCGCTCCAGATCGTTTTCCGTGGCTAAAAGGCTGTGGATGTAAAACGCCGGAATGCCCTCCAGGGCGAGCATCACTGTATGGGCACAAATAAACCGCTGGAACTGCCAGTGATCAGCACCGGATTCCGCGGTGCCCTTGAGAGCGTCGTATAGCGCGATGTTGATCTCATAGGGCTGGTCCCGCCCATCCGCGGTCCGCCGGTAGGACACCTTGCCGCCGAAGGAATCCATGGTGTTGATCAGCCGCTGTTTCTCTTCCTCGCTCAACAGGCCGTCAGTGGGCCGCATACCAATGCCGTCGTGGGAGGCAATGAAGTTCAGATAGGTAGTGCCCATCTGGGCCGGCGGCATGCTCATCAACCAGGTTTTCAGGTGCCGGCAATTCCCGGTCACCAGAGTGTTGATCAGCAACGGTGGCAACGAGAAATTGTAGATAACGTGGGCCTCGTTGGCGTTGCCAAAGTAGGTCAGATTCTCCCGGTTGGGCACGTTGGTTTCAGTAATCACCACCGCCGTCGGGCTGTGATGTTCAATCAACAATCGCAGAATCTTGATCAGCTCGTGGGTCTGCTGCAGGTGAATGCAGGGGGTACCCGGCTCCTTCCAGAGGAACGCCACGGCATCCAGCCGAAACACAATCACCCCGCGCTCCAGGTACTGCCGGATGATGCCGGCAAACTCAATCAGCACCTGAGGGTTGGCAAAGTTCAGATCGACCTGGTCCTCACTGAAGGTACACCAGACGTGGCGTTCACCATCCTCGGTCTGCACCGGGCTCAGCAGTGGCGAGGTGCGGGGCCGAACCACGGCGCTCAGATCGTCCCGGGGATTGCCCTCAAAGAAGTAGTCCTTGCCCGGATCCACCCGCTTGCGGAAATTCTCAAACCAGCGGCTGCGGGCCGACATATGATTGATCACCAGATCCGCCATCAGCTTGAAGTCTGCGGCAATGGCTTCAACCTGTTCCCAGCTGCCATGGGATTCGTTCACCGCCAGGTAGTCCATCACGGAAAACCCATCATCGGAACTGAATGGAAAGAACGGCAGGATGTGCACCGTGGAAACACTGTCTGCCAGGCAATCCCTCAAAAACTGATGCAGGGTGACCAGCGGCTTCTGATCCGGCTGCTGCACCGAATCGGCGTAGGTAATCAGAACCACATCGGCCTCGTCCCAGTTGTTCTGGTGTGCCGGTGGTGGCGGTTGCTCGGGCTCCAGCCCCATGGTTTCCAGCAGTTGGTCAGCCAAGGCCTCGCAATCCAGATCCGGATAAACGGTGGTCAGCAGGGACGCCAGTTTTGTCTTCAGTGCCTGGGTCATGGGCGGAATTCCCGGTTATCGAGCTCCACCGCTTCCAGCAGTTGTTCCTTGATATCTGGAATCGCACTGGTCACCCGGTTCCAGCTCGGGATAAACGGTGTGTCCATCGGATTGTCGAGAAAATAGGCGCCGGCGCGCATCACGTTTTGAGCGAACAGCTCAACCGCTTTTTCTTCCTTGTGGCGATCAAAGGTCAGGCCATTGATGATGGCATCGTTCTGGTAGGTCTCGACAAAATCCAGGGCAATGCGGAAGTACGAGGCCTTGATGGTCCGGAACTTCTCTGACGAAAAGATCTCGCCGTTGGTGGCCAGTTTTCGGAACAGCGCTTTGGAAATGTCCATGCTCATCTTGGACAAGCCACGGCTGGCGTCTTCCGCGGATAATTCCTGGTGCTTGTGATCGTAGACATCGGCAATGTCCACCTGGCACAGACGATTGGTGGCGTAGTTGCGCTTCATCTCGGACAACACGCCAACCTCCAGGCCCCAGTCGCTGGGAATGCGCAGGTCGTTGATGACATCCGTACGGAAGGAAAACTCACCCGCCAGTGGGTAACGATAGCTGTCGAGATAATCCAGGAAGTCGCTGGGGCCACATACCTTCTTCAGGGCGCGAATCAGCGGCGTCACCAGCAGTCGGCTGACCCGGCCGTTCATTTTTCCATCAGCAACACGGGCGTAATAGCCTTTGCAGAACATGTAGTTGAAGCCCGGGTTGGCGACGGGGTAGATCAACCGGGCCACCAGGTCCCGGGAATAGGTCAGGATGTCGCAATCGTGCAGCGCCACGGACTTGCTCACACCCGAGGCCAACACATAGCCAAAGCAGTACCAGACGTTTCGCCCCTTACCCATCTCCGTGGGCGCCAGGTTTTGCTCTCGCAGTTTCAGGTCAAGATCCCTCAGCCGTGGCCCATCGTTCCACAATACCTTGAAGTTCTGAGGCAGTTCCGAAAAATACTCCAGGGCGTGGCGATACTGCTCCTCATTGGCGCGATCAAGGCCAATGACGATCTGGTCCAGATACGGCACCTTGGTGAGTTCGTGCACGATGTTCTTGAGCGCTGGCCCTTCCAGCTCGGAATAGAGCGAAGGTAGAACCAGGGACATGGGGCGGGCCTTGCGGAACTCCATCAGTTCCGCCTCCAGATCCTCCACGGGCCGACGAACAAGGTTGTGCAGGGTGGTGACAATGCCATTCTGGTAAAAGTCGCCCATGGCGGCTCTCCTCTTTGGAACCGGTTCTCTTGTTAGTAGCCGTACTCAAACAGGAGATTGAGTACGCACTCATTCCAGCCGTCCGGGCCGGGCTTGAGGGAGCGCATGGCGTGTTTGGCCGATGGCAGCTGCACGTCGTCACTGTGAACGCCTCGAATCACAACCGGGATATCCGCCGACTCCAGCATTTGCTGATCGTTGGGGCTGTCTCCCAGGGCAATGGCAACTACCGGCTGCTCACCAAAGTGCTCCCGGTATTTACCCAGCAAAAAGTGGGCCCCATCGGCTTTATCGAAGACACCCATGGCGTGATAGAACCGTCCGCCCTGCACCAGGCGCAGGTTTTCGGCCATCAGGGCTGTCTGAAATCCAGCAAGTTCTTCGTCCGGCCCCTCCCACAACAGGGGCTCAGTCCCGAGCCGATCCTTGGCCATTTCAGCCGATGTTTCATCAAGCCCGGTCAACTCAGCCAATTCCTTGGCCGACATATCCTCAAAGCCTTTGAACCGGGCACCGGCCTTGCGTTGAGCCGCCAGCACCGCCAGGACATCGGCCCTGGATGCCCCAAAATTAACCACCTGCTCCTCGTTATTTCCGAAGGTGCCCGCCGGAATCACCACCGCTGCACCGTTTTCGACAATGAAAGGCGCCCCGTTACCCAGTTCCTGCCGCACCTTGCGGATCTCCGGGGCGGTTTTGCTGGAGTTGAGAACTAACGGAATTTCGGCCTGATCAAGCCGTTTAAGTGCTGGCGCGGCCGCCTCCCAGCGGTAGTTCTCGTGATTGAGAAGAGTGCCATCCAGGTCAGAGATGATCAGTAGCTTCGGCTTGGTCATGGAAATACTCCGTTACTAGGTTCGGAACTGCGGCAACCCAAGGGAATGATCCTCAGCCACCTCAATCAACACATTGGCTCGCTCGGGCATTTCAATCAGGCAGGCGCGGGTGACGCGCTCGTAGTGCATGATGAACCGGTCCACCTCGGCATCGGTCATGATGCGCAATGATTGGGCGGCGCCGGACCCCTCGCCCGCTTTTGGTGCGTTTTTGATCTTTTCTGCCAGCTTGTGCTCCTGCAGAGTTCGCCATTCCCGGACACTGTCCATAGAGGGGGCTTTCAGCATCACCAGCGTGTCCAGGTCATCAAAGAACCGGCGGTAGCTGCCCTTCAGACAGTCGTTCACGGTTCTGCGCCAAATGCCGTGCATGTCTTCTTCAGACTCCAGAGGGTTGAGCAGCTGCTCCAGAGCCTGATCCGGCTCGGGCCGCGCGCCCACACACCAACCTTCGAGCAGGATTACCTGCGCCGGCCCCTGGAATACAGGCCATTCAGCCCGTGGAACCCGGTCATCGACAGACTTGTCAAACATCGGGATGGGTGTCTGGTCGGTCGATTGCGCCGCTCTAAGTTGCTTGATTACCTGCTGACCCAACTCGACATCGTGGGTGCCGGGCACGCCCCGGGTGCGAAACAGGGGATGAACGCGGTCAGCAAGTTCGCAGCGCTCCGCTCTGGTAAGGTAGAGATCGTCCAGCGAAAAACTGGCAGTTGGGCAGTGATAATGCTTGCCTAGAATCTCCCGGAGAAACAACGCCAGAGTCGATTTCCCGGTGCCTTGCGCGCCGTGTATGCCAACCACAATGGTTCGATTGGCACTGCGCTGCAGCGCGACCAGGTGCTCAACCAATGGGAGAACGGTCTGTTCGGCGGTGTTCACGTAGGTGTCAGGCAGCGCCTCCTGCTTGATCAGGGCGTTGAGGGTTTGTCTCAGCTCAGGTTCAGACACGATGTTGGAGTCCCGGCAGTGGTTGAATGGTTAATAAGCACAGCAGTATTCGTACCAGTGGGAGTATAGGCATTTTATGAGCAACCACGATTTTCGAGTTGAACATCGCTACCTGGAACTCCCGGACAGTTTCTACACCCGTGTTCAGCCCAGCGCCCTGAAAGACGCCCGTATGGTGTGCTTCAATCACGCGCTGGCCGACGACATGGGCTTTCACACCGAAAACGCCGACGAGTGGACCCAGATCGGCGCCGGCGCCGAACTCCTCGAGGGCATGGATCCGGTAGCGATGAAGTACACCGGTCACCAGTTCGGAATGTACAACCCGGAATTAGGCGATGGCCGTGGGCTATTGCTCTGGGAGACCGTCGGGCCGGACGGCCGGCGCTGGGACTGGCATTTGAAAGGGGCCGGTACCACGCCCTATTCCCGGTTTGGCGACGGGCGGGCGGTGCTTCGCTCAACCATGCGGGAGTACTTGTGCAGCGAGGCCATGGCCGGACTGGGCATTCCCACCACGCGAGCTTTATTCATGGTCAGCGCGAAGGACCCGGTGCGTCGTGAAACCATCGAAACCGCAGCCGCACTCGTCCGGGTTGCCGAGAGCCACATCCGCTTCGGCCACTTTGAGTTTGCCGCCCATCATGAAGGCCCGGAAACCGTCAAAACCCTGCTTGAACATGTGATCGCACTGCACTTCCCACATTTGATTGCACTTCCGGAGGAAGAACGCCACCAGCGCTGGTTCGAAGAGGTGGTGGAGCGCACCGCCCGGCTGATCGCAGACTGGCAGGCCGTAGGATTCTGTCACGGCGTGATGAACAGCGACAACATGTCGATCATTGGCGACACCTTCGATTACGGCCCCTACGCCTTCCTTGACGACTTCGACGCCGGCTACATCTGCAACCACACCGACCAGGGCGGCCGTTACGCCTACAACCGGCAACCACAGATCGGCTTCACCAATTGCCGCTATCTGGCCAACGCGTTGTTGCCGGTGATGGACGAGGATGCGGTACGCCGGGGACTGCGCCGCTACGAAGTAGCCTACAACGACCGCTTCCTGCAGAACATGCGGGACAAACTGGGCTGGCAGCAGGAGCATGAGTCCGACCTGGGGCTGATCATGGACACCTTCAGCATGCTGCATGAGCACCATGTGGATTACACCGGTTTTTTCCGGGCACTCTCCAACCTTCGCAGACACGGCCACGGCCCGGTACTGGACCTGTTTGTGGATCGCAGTACCGCCAGCGATTGGCTGCAGCGTTATGAACAGCGGCTACAGGCCGAAAGCCGGTCTGATGAGGCCAGGGAATCCGCCATGCGCGCAGTGAACCCCAAATACATATTGCGAAACTACCTGGCCCAACAGGTCATCCAGGACGCCCAGAACGGCGATTACGCGCCCATGCACGAGCTGATCAAAGTGCTGGAGCGTCCGTTCGACGAGCAACCCGAACACGAGCAATACGCCGCGCCACCACCGGATTGGGGCAAGCACCTGAACATCAGCTGCTCGTCCTGAGCAATCTCGAAGACAGGTACGCGCGATAAAACAGCGGCCATAAAAAAAGGGTGAAGCCGAAGCTTCACCCCTTCTTGTTCTCCGACGGAGAAACCGATCAGACGGCCTTGGCCGCGATGATCTTCTCCTGCCACTCGGCGGGACCGGTCTGATGCACTGACGAACCGCGAGAGTCCACCGCTACGGTCACCGGCATGTCCTCAACTTCGAACTCGTAAATGGCTTCCATACCCAGTTCAGGGAAAGCCACCACTTCGGCGTGCTTGATGGCTTTGGACACCAGGTAGGCAGAGCCGCCCACCGCCATCAGGTACACCGCGCCAAACTCGCGGATGGCGTCGATGGCCACCTGACCACGCTCAGCCTTGCCAATCATCCCGGTCAATCCGGTCTTCTCCAGCATGGTGTGAGTGAACTTGTCCATCCGTGTGGCGGTGGTGGGGCCAGCAGGACCAACCACTTCCTCACGCACCGGATCGACCGGGCCCACGTAATAGATGAAGCGGCCTTTCAGATCGACCGGCAGCTCTTCACCCTTCTCTATCATATCCACCATCTTCTTGTGGGCAGCGTCACGGCCGGTCAGCATCTTGCCGGACAGCAGTACCGTCTCGCCCGGCTGCCAGTCCTTCACATCTTCCGGGGTAACGGTATCCAGGTTCACCCGGCGAACGTTCTCTCCCACTTCCCAGGTGATTTCTGGCCAGTCTTCCAGGCTAGGCGGAGTCTGCAGCGCCGGACCATTGCCCTTCAGGGTAAAGTGCGCATGACGGGTAGCGGCGCAGTTCGGGATGATCGCCACCGGCTTGTTGGCCGCGTGGGTTGGATAATCCTTCACTTTCACATCCAGAACGGTGGTCAGGCCGCCCAGGCCCTGGGCACCAATGCCCAGGTCATTGACCTTGTCGAACAGCTCAAGACGCAGCTCTTCAGCACGATTAGACGCACCGCGTGCCTGAAGATCGTGAATATCGATCGGATCCAGCAGCGACTCCTTGGCCATTTGCATGGCTTTCTCGGCAGTACCACCGATACCGATACCGAGCATGCCCGGCGGACACCAGCCAGCACCCATCTGCGGCACCATCTTCAGCACCCAATCCACCACAGAATCGGACGGATTCAGCATGGCGAACTTGGATTTCGCTTCGGAACCACCGCCTTTGGCGGCTACGTGCACTTCTACCGTATCGCCCGGCACCATCTTGTAATGAATGATGGCCGGCGTGTTGTCGCCAGTGTTCGCACGCTTGCCGTCCGGATCGTCCAGAATAGAGGCACGCAGCACGTTATCCGGGTGGGTATAGGCGCGGCGTACACCCTCGTTGATCACATCATCCAGGGGCAGTTCGCAGTCCCACTGAACATTCATGCCGATGTTCACGAACACGGTCACGATGCCGGTGTCCTGACACAGCGGCCGGTGGCCTTCGGCGCACATGCGGGAGTTGATCAGGATCTGCGCCATGGCGTCTTTCGCCGCCTGAGACTCTTCCTTCTGGTAGGCCTCGTGCACGCTATCGATGAAATCCTTCGGGTGATAGTAGGAAATGAACTGCAGCGCGTCCGCTACGCTTTCAATCAGGTCGTCCTGGCGGATTACCGTGGTCATAGGCGCCTCATCAGCTAGATGTCGTTGTTTGGTGTCGTGGTCTAAAAAAGAGCCAGAGAGTTTACCAGAAAATCCATCAGGCGCGGCATCTGGCCAACGGTAAAGCCGTGTACAAAAGCTGCAACAACCCGCCGCTAAAAAGCTATCATGCTAACAAAATAATAATTACTCTCTGAAAACCACACCTGAAAGTAAGCCTTACGAAAAAGCACTTAACAACAATCCGAGCCGGAGGCCCAATGACTGACCTCATCCTGACCGAGCAAGCCAATCGCATCCTGACCATCCGCATCCACCGGCCAGACCGAAAGAACGCCCTGACCCACGCCATGTACACCGGGCTCGGTGATGCCCTCGAACAGGCCGAAAACGATCCAGAGATTCGCTGCGTGCTGTTTACCGGGAGCAACGACTGCTTCACCGCCGGCAACGATCTCGGCGAATTCGCTGCGGGTTTACCCGGTGCCTTCGAAGACACACCGGTCGGCCGTTTTCTATTTCTGCTGGCCAGTGCCACCAAACCCGTGGTGGCCGCAGTGAATGGCCCAGCCGTTGGCATCGGCACCACCCTGCTGCTGCACTGCGACATGGTATTCGCCGGCACCAACACCCGCTTTCAGATGCCATTCGTCAACCTGGGCCTGTGCCCGGAGGGCGCCTCCAGTTTGCTGCTGCCGTCCTGGCTTGGGCGGGTTCGCGCCGCTGAGCTGTTGATGCTGGGTGATACCTTCACCGCTGAAGATGCGGCCCGCCTCGGCCTGATCAACCGCGTGTGCGATCCGTCCGAGACTGAAGCTACCGCTCGCGAGATTTGCACCAGACTGGCCCAACAGGCACCGGCAGCCATGCGCGCCACCAAAGCGCTGCTCAACCGACCCACTCAAGCCGAACTCAGGGACACAATGATCGCAGAAGGCGCACGATTTTCTGACCTGTTGAAGGCACCAGAAGCGGCAGAAGCGTTCAGGGCGTTCGGCGAAAAGCGGAGCCCGGATTTTTCGACTTTCAAATAGCCAGCCGACCAACACCTCATTGCTCGACAAACCGCTCAGGGCCAACTATTTTGCAATTTGGCCAATCTCCATTCGTGCGTGGAGTATTCAAAGCGAAAGAATCACACTTTCGGCTGATCAACACTTGCCATACTGTCGCTATAGTCGAAGATACAGAAATTGGCTTAATGCGCTGGCTACAATTTCAGACAACAGTTAACAACAGTTAAAAGCAGAACAGGCCACTGACAACGGGCTTACCGGATCAGACCGGCCCCGTCAGCTGCCTGACATAACGACACAACAACAGGAAAAGGTTCCACCCATGTTCAAGAAAACTCTAATAAGCGTTGCCGTGGCGTCTTCCCTTGGACTTACAGGCTGCTTTGATAGTGGCAAATCGGGGAGCAATGCGAATCCGGATTATAAGATCAGTAACCCGAATTTCACTGGTAAGACATGGCCGGTTTTCAATGGCGTGACTCGGGAGTTCCCTGTCCCCAACGACATCTTGTTTGCGTTGGAAAGCGCGGCTGACGGGACTATGGTTGATGGTTCTGACCCTACCAACCCAGTCACAACTGGCATCGGTTTTCTTGATGGGAATTCCGTTTCTTCTGCTTTCGATATCAAAATCTCCGGCAGTCTCGATGCGAACCAAACATTGGACGCGCGCAGTTTCATCGATGCCGGCGGTTCGATTATCCCGAACCCCAGTCAAAACGTATTCTTGCTGCCTCTTGAATATCCTGGCCAAGACGCTCTACTTTCAGCCGAGGGTGAAATCCCAAGCTTTGCGCAAGCTGTGGATTACCAAGTCGCAAGCGGCCTACTGGCCGCCGGTCAAACGGCTGCAGCAACCAGCATCTTTACAGAGCTGGCGATTCCCGTTGCCAGAGCTGAGATCATCAGTCTTGACGACGGCGTAAACAACGTAATTCGTATCAACCCGCTAGCACCACTGGAACCTAAGACGAAATACTTAGTGGTTATCACCAATGATGTTAGCGATGCGAGCGGCAAGCCTCTGGTTGGCTCACCTGCTTACCAGAATTACTCCAACCCTAATGAGCCTCTTGGCAACTCAGATCTCGCCCCATTTAGAAGTGCTATTCTCGACTGGGAGACTTTGGCTGAGGGTTATTTCGGCTTCATGCAAACTGTTTTCACCAAAGCTGGGGTAAGCGCAACCGCCCCATCGAAGGACGACATCGTATTCTCGATGACGTTTACCACCGCCGGTGTTGAGGATGTACTCACTGCTAACGCTGCTCCGCGAAAGTTCTTCCAGGAGAGCCAAGAGATTGATGCTCGCCAAGAAGCGATCACTAAGCTTCTTGACGAAACTTATAACCTGACCAATCAGGCGACTGGCGGTGATGCGACAGACGACGCAATCAATGATCGCCTGTATCAGCTGTTGACTGATCCTGCTCAAGGATTCCGACTGTATAATGCGGACTTGGATGACACCCTTACAGCTGCAAATGCGGGAAGCGTCACGCTTACTTTTGGCGACGTCGCGGGAACTGGCGAGGACCTCAATACTACGTTGGCCTTCTCCCTACAGACAGCAGTCTCTCAAGCAGCTATCTTCGTCAAGGGCCCAACTATTGCGGGCCAAGCAACAGCAGTAGAGGGCGGTTTCGTGAATTCGCTTGGAGTTCTTGAAGCGCCGCAATCACGTACTGTTAACTTTTACTCAACGGACGAAGATGCAAGCTCAATCAACCCAGCACTTATTGCGCCTGCAAAAGTCTCTCAAGGTGACATTACACTACCCTATTTCCTTGATATTCCTGCAGACAATGTTGATGGTTCGGTGATCAAGACCTCCAGCTGGACAGCTAACCAAGCAGACAGCCTTCAAAGCCCTCCTGGGGCAACTGGTTTGCCCGAGGTAGTGGCGCCATCTGACAAAATCACCTATCGATTCCCGTTTGCTGGGGAAACTGCTGAAACTACAGTGCCTGTTTTGGTAACGTACCCGGACGCCTCCGCTACAGCAGCAGTAGGTATAACAAAACCCGTTAACGGTTGGCCGGTTATCATTTACCAACATGGTATCACTACCGACCGCTCAGCAACCTTGCCCTTAGCGAATGCGCTAGCATTTTCCTGTGTCGATACTGGCGACACACCAGAGAATCCATTAACTTGGACAGCCTCAGGTGACGATTGTTTTGCCACTATTGCAATTGACCAGCCTCTTCACGGTGTCGTCCCGGCTGGCAGCATCGTTCCTGGTCTTTCTATGATCAAAGATCAAAATGGAACAGTGACTGCAGGCGCCTCGGCTGGTGCTACTGAGCGTCACTTTAACTTCTCAGCCAACGCTGCGCTTGAACCCACACCAATGTCAGCCTTGCCTGACGGGGCTGAAGCATCAGGTAGCCTATTCATCAACCTGAGCGATTTCGCAAACAGCCGCGATAATCTTCGTCAAGGCGTGCTTGATCTTCTAAACCTTAACGCATCAATTGAAGGCCTCGACATTGACGGAACTGCCAATGGCGCAGATTTGGATCCAAATAGAGTCTATTTTGTCGGCCATTCGCTTGGCGGCATTAACGGCTTGCCGTTCGTATCCGTTAATAACTCGGTCTCAGGGCCAGATGCTGCAGGAACTGTAAATGAAAATCAGCCTGTGATTCAGGCAGCTGCAGTGCTGAACTCAGGCGGAGGAGTGACCAAACTTCTTGAGAACTCCCCCAGCACAAGCTTCGGTGCTCCTGCTATTCTGGCGGGGCTTGATGCAGCTTCTGACGGCGTTTTGGTGCAAGGCTCATCTGCCCTGGAAACCTACTTCGCGGTTCTCCAAGGCCTGATAGACTCGACTGACCCAGTCAACTTTGGCAAATCCCTGTCATCCTTTGACATCCTGCTCACAGAGATCGTCGGTGATGGCACAGCTGAAAACCCATCAGACCGAACCATCCCCAATGCAGCGGATGCCGATCTCTACGGGCAAGGACCTCTGGAGCTTACGCTTAGCAACGGCTTCGTAATCGACAGCCTTCCTGCACCTTTGGCCGGTACTGAACCGACCATCGCGCAGATTGGCGCCACTCCAACTGCTGCTGGCTCTGTGCCAGCCGTAACTCGCTTCACCGAGGGGTCGCATGGCACACCGGTGAGCGCTTCCAATACTGAAGTGGATCCTCTGACCAGCGGAGCGGTCTTTAACGAGATGGTTGCTCAGATCGCTGAACTGTTCACAACTGCAACTGACCCTGATACTCAAGATGGTTCGGTTTCCGTAACAAACAGTGCAGTGGTAGAAAGCAACTAAGCAAAAGGGGCCGAAAGGCCCCTTTTTTATTTCTGCGCATTGGTTTTCGCTATCAAACGATTTGCCCCCCTACTTTAATCGGACTACCTATCTGCTTCTGCATCACCCCATCCCCACGATCCACCTCAACCACCATCCCCCTCGCCTTCAACTGCGGATGCTCCGCCGCCTCAGAAACCGTCAATACCGGCTCCACACAAGCGTCCTGATCGGCAAAAATTTCCTGCCATTCCCTCAACGTCTTTTCCGCAACTTTTTCCCTCAGAGCCGCTTTCAACTGCTGTTGCTGCACAGGGTCCTGACTAAGAGCATGCCCCTTCATCTCAGCCAAACCCAAGGTATCGCAAAGCCTTGCAGAGAATTGTGGCTCCAGGCTGCCAATGGACAACCAACGGTCATCCTGGGTTCGGTAGTAGTCATAAAACGAGCCTCCATTCAGCAACGCACTCTCCGGCTTCTGCTCTTGCCCTCCAGCCAGACACGCAGCGCCAGCCATGGCGTTCATGGCAAAGGCGGCGTCGGTCATACTTATATCAACGAACTGCCCTTCACCGGTCTGTTGCCGGTTTATAACGGCCGCCAGGATACCCATGACGGCATGGTGTGAGCCGCCAGCCACATCCGCCACCTGAATACCCAGAGGCGGCGGACCACTGTCTGCGCGGCCGCAGTGGCTGCTGACACCCGCCAAGGCGAGGTAATTGATGTCGTGCCCGGCGCGGTCGCGATAGGGGCCGGTCTGGCCATAGCCGGTGATGGCGCAGTAGATCAGCTTGGGATTGATGGCTTTCAGTGTCTCGTAGCCGATGCCCAGGCGATCCATAACACCGGGCCGGAACTGCTCCACCACGATGTCGTAATCCTTCACCAACTCCTTCACCCGCTCAACCGCTTCGAGCT
The DNA here is from genome assembly GCF_016820575.1 of Marinobacter sediminum. GTDB lineage: Bacteria > Pseudomonadota > Gammaproteobacteria > Pseudomonadales > Oleiphilaceae > Marinobacter > Marinobacter sediminum. The sequence goes on from NZ_JAEMQH010000004.1 coordinate 112,613, forward strand.
GCTTCAGGTTCAGAGGCAACGTTTGCTTACCGCGGGTCAGGTAGGAGAACGCGGTGGCGAATTTGCCATCGAACGGCGGCATTACCTTGGTGAGGTCCACCCGGTCGGGTGCCTCCACCCGCAATACTTCAGCGCCCATGTCGGCCAGCAGCATGGTGGCGTAGGGGCCGGGCAACAGGGTGCTGAAATCCAATACTTTCAGTGAGGTCAATGGACCTGCCATGGCGTTCTCCTTTGATATTCACTTTGTTGTTGTCAGATTTGTCAGTAGATCTCATGCTGCCCGGTTTTGCCTTCGGGGCCAACTGCCGGTTCCTTCATTCCCATTGGCCGATTCTGCCAGTTTGTTGATATTTGGCCGGTTGCATTGTTCCACCGGGGTTTTATGATGGGGCTCGTTTTCACGGAATAGCGAGTGACATGTCTAACCTGACGGTTTCAAGACACTTTGTGCAGGCCGCTCTAGAGGGCGCCGAGCGCCTGGGTTTTGATACCCATGAGATGCTGAAAGACGCCGGGATATCTCCGGAGCTGCTGCGCATCGAGATGGCGCGGGTCAGCAGTGAGCAGTTCAGCCGCTTGATGCAGGTGCTGTGGCACCGTCTTGATGACGAGTTCATGGGGTTTGGCCCACGCCGTGCCCGCAGCGGCACCTTCGCTACCATGTGTGCGCTGGTGATTGATTGCCCCACACTGGAGGCGGTCTACAGACAGGCTTACCAGTTTTCCCGGCTCTTCGAGCCTATGGTGACCATGGAGCTGGAAACCAGTGGCGATACGGTTCAGCTGGTTACGCGCATGGAAGGCGAGATCCACGACCCCGGCTTCTTCCTTCGTGAAAGCATCCTGGTGATTTGGCACCGACTCGGCAGCTGGCTGATCGGTCAGCCGGTGGAATTAACCAAAGTTGAGTTCGCCTATCCCCGGCCGGCTCACGGCGATGAATACCGCCACATTTTTCACTGCCCGCTGGCATTCGACTCCGATCGCACCGCCCTCACCTTCGATAAGCGCTTCCTCAGCGCGCCGGTGATTCGAGACAAGTCGGAAATGCGGCAGTTCCTGAAGACGTCACCAGCGGATCTGCTGTCACGCCCTGATGAGAGCAATACCTTCACCGGCAAGATCCGGGCATTGATCGGCCGAGACTTTTCCAAGCCCCTGCCCGACTTCGAATGGATTGCCGCGGAACTGCACACCAGCCCGCAAACACTGCGCAGGCGGTTGAAGCAGGAAAACACCTCGTTTCAGGAGATCAAGGACTTGCTGCGCAGGGACATGGCAATTTACTACCTGGGCCGGCCGGAGCTACCAATCAACGATATTGCCAGCAAGGTCGGCTTCACCGAGCCGTCCACCTTTCACCGGGCATTCAAGAAATGGACAGGTGTTACCCCGGGCGCCTACCGCGAGGGCGAACGGGGCAACCTGAAGAATTGAAGGGCTTCAGGAGCCCGCGGGGGTCTGCAGATTGCGGATTAGTTTGCCAAAGGTGCGGGCGATTTCCTGAGTCTGGTCCCGATCAAGGGACAGCTGCAACAGGCGTGATCCGTCTCGTGGGTCGTAAACCCAGCAGGTAGTCGCAGCGGCCTCGCAGGCCCATTCCACCTGCGGATTTACACCAAACACCGAGAGGGTTTGCGTTGTTCTCACCATCCGCCCTTCGGCATCACGGCGAATTTCCTGCAAGTTGATGGCACTGGACTCCGCACGAATCCGGTATTGCACATCGGCCGGTTTATCCAGTCGCACGATGGTTTGATCTTCACGCCAGCCTGCCCCTTCAAGCAACGCATTAAGGTGCAGCGCAAGTGCCTGCCGATCAGAATTGACCAGGTAGAGTTTGCGCAGGGAGGCCATCTGCTGGTCCCCGGCCGGCTCTATCACAGCCACTTTATTCGACTCGCCGTTACCGTTCTGAGGCGCCGCAGCCTGATCTTTGCGGGTTTTCTCTACCACAGTGATCAGCTTCAACGCTTTCTGGTAGTGGCTGCCATCTGTTCCAGCACTCTCTACATACGCTTCCAGCGCCGATTGTGCCTCGTTCAGGTGCCCCGCCTGGTACATCACCCGGCCACGATAAAAGAAGTAGTCTGCGGGTTTGGGACCTTCAAGCTGCTGGAGCCGGTTGAGGTACTCGCCCGCCTCTCCCCAGCGCTCTTCGGTCACCGCCTCTTCGGTCGCCAGCATCAGGCGACGGGTCTCATGTTCCGGAGCCAGTGCCCAAGCCTGACCAGCCAGCAACGTTGATGCTAGAACCAGCCCTAGAGCCCGCTGACGGGTCTTTCCGTACGATACTGCCATGACACTCACTCCTGATCGTTATCCGCGCCAATCGCCTGCTCTTCCGTCTCTAGAGAGGCTCCCGCCCTCTCATCGTCGGGGTCGTCTTCGGCATCCACTTCCGCCTGATCCATAATGCCCTTTGGCAATTCCTTCTTCACCCGGACACCCAGCTCAACAAACCGGTTTGCCTGAGATATCAGATTGCCGCGCCCACGGGTCAGGGTGTTCATGGCGGAATCGTAGGTGCCCTGGGCGGTGTGCAACTGCCCTCCGAGTCGTTCCATGGCCTCCACAAACACCCGCAGCTTGTCGTACACCGCACTGGCGCGCTCGGCAATTCGGCGAGCGTTCTGGCTCTGTCGCTCATACCGCCAGATGTTTTCGATCGTCCGCAGCGTCGCCAGTAACGTGGTCGGTGTCACCACAATAATCTTTCGCTCAAACGCTTCTGCGAAAAGGTTCTCGTCCTGCTGAAACGCTGCCACAAACGCCGGTTCAATGGGCATGAACAGCAACACGAAATCCGGCGAATGCAGCCCATGAAGCTGGCTGTAATCCTTCTCACTCAGCGTCCGGATGTGATTCCGAACCGCTTCCACGTGTTGTTTCAACGCCTCTTCACGCGCCGCATCGTCCTCTTCGGTGACCCACTGCTGGTAGGCGAGCAGGGACACCTTGGAATCGACAATCAGATTCCGGCTGTCCGGCAGGTAAACCACGACATCAGGCCGAAGCAATTGGTTGTCACCGTCGCGGTAGCTGCCCTGGGTCTCGTACTCCACGCCCTTGCGCAGACCAGACTTCTCCAGCACCCGTTCGAGAATCAGTTCACCCCAGTTACCCTGTATTTTCTTGTCGCCCTTGAGGGCGCGGGTCAGGTTCGAGGCCTCCTCGGTGATCTGTCGATTCAGCTCCTGAAGCGACTTAATTTCACTTCGCAGCGCCTGGCGATCCCGTGTCTCTGTAGTGTAGACGTCTTCTACCCGCTTGCGGAAATCCTGAAGCTGGTCACGGAACGGGTTCAGCAACGTATCCAGGCTGGTGCGGGTTTGCTGGCTGAAGCGCTCACTTTTTTGCTCGAAGATCTTGTTCGCCAGATTCTCAAATTCCTGCTTGAGGGCGTCGCGGTTGCGCTCCAGCAACTCCAGCTTTTCCGAGGTGGCGCGCCGTTCCTTGTCCAGTGTCACTTCCTGTTCACGAAGGGTTACCTGGGCCTCGTGTAGCTGACGGGACAACGCATCCGCGCGCTGCTGCTGGCTGGTCCGCTCCTGCTCGAGCTCGGTGATCCGTGAGCGCCGCCCCTCCAGATCCGATTCCAGCCCGGCAACCCGGTTTTCGAGACCGGTTGCGCGCTGACGCCACTGCTCCAAATCCTGTTCGTGTTTGGTCAGGCGATGATGTTGCTCGTCAAGCGCCTGCTGCAGGTGCTCCGTCTGCTGCCGTTCCATGGCTCGCTCGTGATGGGCCGCCAGCAGCGACTGCTCAACCTCGGCGCGGGCCTGCTCCAGCGCCTCAAGCTCCGACGCCAAACTTCGACGGGCCCCAGCACTACGTACTAATAAGGCTGCAAGCGCACACACGCCAACCATCAGCACCAGTATCCAACCAGCCATTACAGCTGGCTGGGACATCATCAATCCAGTGACAGCTTCCGGCACTGCATGCACTCCTGTATCTGCGGCGAAAATCTTTAAAAAAACCAGACTGTGAATCAGTGCACACAGTCTACCTCATCCATGGAACCTTTTTCCCAGCGGCCCGTGACAGTCATCGTGGATCACTGCTTTGATCTCGACTGCTTGGCAAATCCCGGAGCCGAGCGCATCTGTTTATAGACGCGCCTCGTAATATCGTCTAAAAGGATGGAATGTCCTTTTGTCTTTAGGCATTACGTTTTGTTAACCGTGCCGGGGACGACGACAGGATCGCATACGGGCGAAAAACCATGCTAAAAGAACTCTGGCGAAAACTTGGAACGGATTTCATGCAACCGGGCTGTTCTGCGCCCGCGGCCTATTCTGGACTGGCTGGAACGCGTGAAATGCGCAGTTCTATCGGGCGATCCCGTGTACTCCCCCACATCACCCACACCGGTGAATTCCATCTGGAACGTTTGACCAACCTGCTGAAAGGCCGCTACAGCAAGGCTTTTGATACGGTCAGCGGAGATTCCGGCGACGAAGCACTGCGCGACCTGATCTGTTACGCAGCGCGGATTCAGGATCAGGATATTCAGCGCGAACTGTTACTGTTCTACCTGAACTGCTCACCGGTTATTCAGGAATTCCTGCGCTCAGAAACCACGCTGGGCGAAGCTAACCTCTTGTTTCGGTAATCAGTTACCTACCGAACCTGAGAACTTGCCAGAAAATCCCCCTCTTAACCAACTGTAAAGCAACTACACAGTTCGGTTGTTGTATACTCCTGCGCCTACTATCTTCAAATACATTCATACTGGCCGTGGTACCAGCCATGGAAACGGCCTGAGAACTGCCGGCACAGGGGTATTCAATGGGTTTAAAACAAATACGGGCTGGTTTTCCTCAACCAAGAGTCCTGTTAGTAACTGGCATGCTTGTATTGCTGGCTGGATGCTCATCAGACCGATATTTCATGGTGCCCAAGCAAGATTTAAGCGAGCTTAATACGTCCGTTAATACCCAACGGGCGACGCTTGTGACCATGGATAACAATGCCCAGTTCCGTCATGAAAAGATGCTGGAAAAGCAGCAGGACAGCACCGATTCGATCATTGATGCCATCAAGACTCAGGTTGAAAAACCCAGTTGCCCCCCCGCCCCCGCACAGAGAGTCTGCCCAACGGTAGATACCTCCAAGACTCAGGACGCTCGCCTTAAGGGCAAAATCATTGTTGGCCACGTGGAAAAAATCTATTTGGCGGCTGTGGAGCAGGTTTACACCGCGCGTATTGACAGCGGTGCTGAAACGTCTTCCCTTGATGCCCGCAACATCACCCGATTCGAACGTGATGGCAGCAACTGGGTTCGCTTTGATGTGCCTGTGCCAGGCTCGGATACGCTGACCACCCTCGAGAAAGAAATCGTCCGGAGGGTCCGGGTCACCCAGGCCGCCGCCGAAGACCCTGAACGTCGCGTGGTTGTGGAGCTCCAATTTGCAATCGGGGATCATCAACAAGTCGCCGAATTCACGCTGACCGACAGAAACGATCTCGACAATGAAGTGTTGATTGGTCGCAACGTCCTCCGCGACGTAATGCTGATTGATGTTGGCAGGGAATTCGCGACCAAACTGCCCGAAGCCATCGCCAAGAACAGGAATGACTCGTGAAGCCCCGCTCTCGCCTCCCGTTTTACGTCGCCGTTTTTCTGCTCATTTCTGCAGGCATTTCCCTGGCTGTCTGGCGTCACATTGAGCTTGGCATCCCCTGGCTGACCGGGGAACAGCGCCCGGTCTGGATGATTGAGGCCCGTGTCGATTTTGATGCCGACGACAATGCAGTGCAGGCCAGCCTGAACGTGCCGGATCAACCGCCCGGATTCCGCATCCTTAGCGAACAGGCCGCGTCGCCCGGATACGGCTTCTCAATCATCGAGAAGTCTGGTAATCGCACGGCGGAATGGACCAAGCGCGATGTCTCAGGCCCGCAAACCCTGTACTTCAAAGCCCAGTTTATTCCGGACGAAACCGCTCTGAGCCAAAAACCCGCTAAAGAACCCAAGGCTCGCAAAGTATTCTTTGAAGAGCCCCAGGCAACCGCCGTGCGTGAACTCCTGGCGCAGGCGAATGCACGGTCGAGCACTCCGGAGAGCATGACCCGGGAGCTGATCCGACTGATGCAGCCAGATACCCGCACCCAGAACACCACCCTGCTGGTGGCCGAGGAAAACTACCTGGATCTGCTGGTGGACATGCTGAACCACTCGGGCATTCCAGCCCGCATCGCCGATGGGCTGAAGCTGGAAGATGCCCGGCGCCGCCAGTCGCTGATGTCCTTCCTGCAGATCTACAACGGCCAGCAGTGGTTAACGTTTGACCCCAAGAACGCCGAGCAAGGCGTTCCCGAAAGTCTTCTGCTGTGGCGACAGGGCTCCGCATCACTCCTAGACGTAGTGGGTGGCGACAACTCCGAAGTGAGCTTCTCCATGCTTCGCCAAACAGTGCCAGCGCTGCAGCTGGCGACCATGCAAGCGGACTCCAATGGGCTCGGCTTCCTCAGCTTCTACGAGCTGCCCATCGAGGAACAAAGCATGTTCCGCATGCTGTTGCTGCTGCCGCTGGGCGCACTCGTGGTGGCGTTCATGAGGATCGTCATCGGCATTCGCACCTCCGGGACATTCATGCCGGTACTGATTGCGGTGGCGTTCGTGCAAACCACCCTGGTACCAGGGCTGATCGCCTTCCTGTCAGTGGTCTCCATTGGCCTGATGATGCGCGGCTACCTGTCCAGTCTGAACCTGCTGCTGGTATCGCGAATATCGGCCCTGATCATTCTGGTTATCTTCATCACTGCCGGCCTGAGCATCATTGGTTATCAGATGGGCTTCAATACCGGCATGACGGTTACCTTCTTCCCCATGGTCATCATTGCCTGGACCATTGAGCGCATGTCCATCCTCTGGGAGGAGGAAGGGGCTAATGAAGTGGCGGTCCAGGGCGCCGGCAGTTTGTTTGTAGCCATCTGCGCTTACCTACTGATGAGCACGCCACTGGCCGGACACCTGACCTTCAATTTCCCCGAATTGCATTTCGCCGTACTCGGCCTGATTTTGCTCATGGGGCAATACACCGGCTACAAACTGAGCGAACTCAAGCGGTTCACGCCCATGAGGGCCTACGACTAACATGGATTGGATCTCACCCCGACGTCTGAACCGGCTGGGTATGCTCAATATGAACCGGCGCAATGTTGACTACATTGCCCGCTACAACGAGCGCTCGTCTTATCCACTGGTGGACAACAAACTGAAAACCAAGCTGGCTGTGGCCGAATACGGGGTCACTACGCCCCGGCTGCTGCAGGTTGTCCGACAACAGCACGAAATTTCACATTTTCGCGAAATGGCCGAAGGTCTCGGCGGGTTCGCCATCAAACCCGCAAAGGGATCCGGCGGCAAGGGCATCACGGTGATTACCGGCCGCGATGATGATAATTACATCAAAGCCTCCGGAGCCCGGGTCGCAGCGCCCGACCTTGAGCGCCACCTGACCAACATACTTGCGGGGCTTTACTCCTTGGCAGGAAGCCCGGATGTCGCCATTGTCGAGAACCTGGTGGAGTCTGCGCCGTCTCTGGCCAAGTTTTCCTATCAGGGCGTGCCAGACATCCGCATCGTGGTGTTCCAGGGCTATCCGGTAATGGCCATGCTACGCTTGGCCACCAAAGCTTCAGATGGCAAAGCCAACCTGCACCAGGGCGCCGTGGGTGTAGGCCTGGACATCGGCACCGGACGCAGCCTGAATGCGGTGCAGTTCAACCGCCCCATTACCCTGCACCCGGATACCGGCCTGGCGCTCGAGAACATCAACATTGAAGCTTGGGAAGACATGCTGGAAATGGCTGCGCGCTGCTATGAGGCGACCGGTCTTGGCTATATGGGCGTGGATCTGGTGGTGGATGCCAACGAAGGGCCACTACTACTGGAACTGAATGCCCGCCCGGGCCTGGCTATCCAGATGGCCAATGGCCGTGGCCTTCTGCCCAGACTGCGGACCATCGAGAGTCTTAAACGCCCCCACTTTACCCCCCGCGAGAGGGCGAATTACGCCATGAACGTCTTTGGCGCGCTCTGATCCACACATCATCAGATCAAGCACCCGAATCAAATTTCAGACATAAAAAAACCGGGGCAAAGCCCCGGTTTTTTTTATCTTTACTGGTGCAATTACATTTCGCCTCGGGCGATCAGCAATTTGCGTTCATGAGTCAGGCCTTTCAGAAGCCCCCACGTCATGACCAGTAGAATGGCGGTAAACGGCAGACCGGCGCTAATCGCCGTTGCCTGAATCGCGCCCAGGGCATCCTCACCGCCGCCGAAGATCAGCGCTGCGGCAATTGCACCTTCCATGACCACCCAGAATACACGCTGGGCTGTCGGTGCGTCGGTCTTACCACCAGCGGTGATGCTGTCGATAACCAATGAACCGGAGTCCGAAGAGGTTACGAAGAACACCAGCACCAGAATGATACCGACGAAGGAGATAATGCCCGTCAGCGGCAGGTTCTCGAACATCTGGAACATGGCCAGCGGCACGTCAGTCAGGCCATTGGCTGCCAGCGCACCAATACCGTTCTGAATCTGCTCCAGCGCAGTACCACCAAAGGCACTCATCCACACCACGGTAATCACGGTAGGGATAATCAGAACTGCAGTCACGAACTCACGCACGGTACGGCCACGGGAAACGCGGGCGATGAACATGCCAACAAACGGTGACCAGGAGATCCACCATGCCCAATAGAACACAGTCCAGCCCTGGAACCAGGCTTCGTCTTCACGACCAAACGGGTTACTGAACTGAAGGATGTTGCCGACGTAGCTGGACGAGGTCACCCAGAGGGTTTCGATTACCGTCATGGTCGGGCCGGCGAAAATAATGAAGAACAACAGGATTCCAGCCAGGCTCATGTTGATGTTACTGAGTACTTTGACACCGCCGTCGAGACCGCGCAGTACTGAAATCAGCGCAACCGCAGTCACACCCACGATGATCGCCATCTGCACATTGATGCCGTCAGAAACACCGAACAAATAGCTAAGTCCGGCTGCGGCCTGCTGGGCACCAAAGCCAAGGGAGGTTGCCAGGCCGAAGATGGTGGCTACCACCGCCAGGATATCGATGATGTGGCCAGGCCAGCCCCAAACCTTGTCACGCAGCAGCGGGAAAAAGGCTGAGCGGATGGTCAGTGGCATGTTCTTGTTGAAGGAGAAGAACGCCAGCGACAGCGCGACGATGGCATAGACAGCCCACGGGTGCAGACCCCAGTGGTACATGGTAGCGCCCATGGCCAGGTTGGCCGCTTCTGGCGTGTTCGGCTCAACGTTAAACGGCGTCTCGTACCAGCCAGTGAAGTAAGCTGTTGGCTCAGCGACCGCCCAGAACATCAGGCCAATGCCCATGCCGGCTGCGAACAGCATGGCAAACCAGGACAAAGTCGAAAATTCGGGTTTGGCGTCCATACCGCCCAGGCGAATCTTGCCCACCGGCATGAAGATCAGCGCCAGGCACACCACCACAAACACGTTGGCACTGAGCAAAAAGAACCAGTCAAACGTGGCAATAATGTCCCATTTTGCCCCGTCCAGAAGCGACTTCGCCTCTGCCGGAAAAATCAGGGTACCTACCACGAAAAGCACGACCAGTATTGCCGTAATCGGAAATACCGGCGCATGAAGATCCAGGCCGAAAGGATTTATATTATCCTGACCCGCGACGTAATCCGTCTGATATTCGTCTTTAACTACCTCGCCCACGTTTGGCGCCTCCTGAAGTGGAAAGTCTTTTTGGGAATCGGTATTCAAACGTTACAAGCGCGTCATGGTAATGTTTTGAGCTCAAAACATCAAAAATGCAGCGAATTGCTGCATCCTCCTTCATCATAGACCAAGAATGCGCCGTGAATAGCTCTCTGCCTGGCGGTCGGCTACAGAATTCATAGCGTATCGAAATAATCTGGCACTACGCCGAGTCCTTGCGACTGAATGGACCCAACTGAGGTATACATGGAGAAAACAACCACGTTTCCGGTACGTTACACCGTCTACGCGCTGAGCATCGCCGGCTTTTTTGTGTCTATGGCGTTGTCGCTTCTCGTTGAGGCCAGCTACCTTTTCCCGATCGCGTTCGGAGCCTTGTCGGTGCTCGGCACCTACGATCTCCTTCAGAAGAAACACACGGTCAGCCGCAACTACCCGATTCTCGCCAATATCCGCTATCTGCTGGAATCCATCGGTCCCGAGATCCGGCAGTACTTTATCCAGTCCGACACCGAAGAACGCCCGTTTTCCAGGGAGCAGCGCACCATCGTCTATCAGCGCGCCAAGAACGTATTGGACAAGCGCCCGTTCGGATCGCAGCTGAGTATGTACGAGGAAGGCTATGAATGGATGAACCATTCCCTTAATCCCTCCAAAATCAGTGGTAGCGACTTCCGGATCCTGATTGGCAAAGACTGCGCAAAGCCCTACAGCGCAAGCGTGTTCAACATCTCGGCCATGAGTTTCGGGTCGCTCTCCGCGAACGCAATCCTCAGCCTGAACACGGGCGCCAAGATGGGCGGCTTCTACCACGATACCGGCGAGGGATCGATTTCACGCTATCACCGCCAACCCGGCGGCGATCTGGTGTGGGAAATCGGGTCCGGCTACTTTGGCTGCCGCAATAAGGATGGCTCGTTCAATGCCGACATGTTTCGGGAGAATGCCACCCTTGACCAGGTAAGAATGATAGAGATCAAACTATCTCAGGGTGCCAAACCCGGCCACGGCGGCATTCTTCCGGGTGCCAAGGTTACGCCTGAGATTGCCGAAGCCCGAGGCGTGGGGGTGGGCGAAGATTGCGTGTCTCCTGCCAGCCATTCCGCCTTTTCCACTCCCGTGGAGCTGCTCGAATTCATTGATCAGCTGCGTGAGCTATCGGGCGGAAAGCCGGTAGGGTTCAAACTGGCAATCGGTCACCCCTGGGAGTGGTTCGCCATCGTTAAGGCGATGCTGGAGACCAACCGCAAACCCGACTTCATTGTGGTCGATGGTGGTGAAGGCGGCACCGGTGCTGCGCCGCTAGAGTTCATCAACCGGCTGGGCATGCCCATGACCGAGGCCCTGCTACTGGTCCACAACACCCTGGTAGGCACCAACCTTCGCGAGGACATCGCCATTGGTGCCGCCGGCAAAATCACCTCAGCCTTTAATATTGCCCGCCCCCTGGCTCTGGGCGCCGATTGGTGCAACTCAGCCCGCGGCTACATGTTTTCGCTCGGCTGCATCCAGGCGCTGAGCTGCCACACCGGTCGGTGCCCGAGTGGCGTGGCCACCCAAGACCCCCGTCGTGGCAACAAGCTCGATGTCGAACTCAAGAGCGAGCGGGTCTTCAACTTCCATAAAACTACGCTAGATGCACTTCAAAACCTGCTAGAAGCCTCGGGGCTGCGCCATCCTTCAGAGCTTGGCCCAGAGCATATTGTACGCCGGGTCTCCAAGACCGAAGTGCATTCCTATCTGGATCTGTTCCAGTTCCTGGAACCCGGTGCGCTACTCGAGGGTGAGACTGGGCTAACGGTGTTCGATAAATACTGGCCGAACGCCACCTCCGCGAGCTTCGATCCGCCGGAATTTATCCTGAAACTCAGAGAGACCAAACTCCGGTAAATAACCGGGAATAAAATGGCCCAAAGCCTGTTTATTTTTGCTGAAGGCTGGTGTAGACTTCGCTCCCGCTAAGCCACTGAGATAACTCTCAAGTTTCTCAAAGGCACTAGCAATTCGGGGCGTAGCGCAGCTTGGTAGCGCACCTGCATGGGGTGCAGGGGGTCGTAGGTTCAAATCCTACCGTCCCGACCAGATTCAAAGACACTGATCCCGGCATCGTAAGATCCGGGATCAGTTCGTTATAGAGTCCAACATCTCTTAGTAAACGCAACGCTCGGAAAGATCGAGCCGGTTAGGAAGGTTTTTGCTGAGCCTGGCTTTTCAGCATGTCTTCCAGATCATCCGAGCTTAAGGGCCTGGCGAAAAAGAAGCCCTGCCCAAAATCCGCCCCTGAGCGCTTCAGTAGAGTTGCCTGCTCTTCTGTTTCGACTCCCTCGGCAATGACTTGTATTCCCAACTTTTTCGCCATCACAATGATGGCCTCAACCATCGGTAATTCACCAGAGTGTGCATCCATTGCACGAATAAAGCTTTGGTCAATTTTCAGGTAGTCAATGTCAAAACGCTGCAGATAGGCCATGGCGGAATAGCCAGTCCCGAAATCATCGAGCGCGACTTCAACCCCCTTCTCCTGCAACCCCCCCAGAACCAGGGCTGCTTTCTCAACATCGTCCATCACGCTGCTCTCAGTGATTTCAACAATGACCGACGAAGCAGGCAAACCGATCGCCTGAAGGTATTCCACCCACTGTAACTGGTCCTTTATTTCCTGCCTGAACTGAACCGGTGATTTATTGACCGATATCTTGAACTCCGTGTCATAGGCGTTTCGAAGATGCTGGGTGTAATTCGCCACGCGATGGAACACCCAATCGCCAATTTCGATGATCTGTCCCGTTTCTTCGGCCACTGGAATGAAATCGGCCGGGCTGATTAGTCCTTTTTTCGGGTGATGCCAGCGGAGCAGCGCTTCTGCCTTAACGACCCTGCCAGATTTCATGTCAATGATCGGTTGGTAATGCACGGCCAACTCGTCATTTTCGATCGCTTTGCGAAGGTCTGTAGCCAGTTCAGCGCGGCGTGCCATGGCTTCCTGCATCTGGGCAGTGAAGAACATGAACTGGTTCCTTCCCCTACTTTTAGCCGCGTACATAGCCTGGTCAGCGAACGCAATCAGTTGCTCCGCATCCTCAGAATCAGTTGGGAACACCGAGATCCCAATACTGAAGGATGAATACACAACGTGCTTATCAAGCCTGATGGGGGCGCTCATATTTTCCAGGATCTGGGCCGCGACGTGGGATACATCTGCAAAGTCACTCAAATCTTCCAGAATGATGATGAACTCGTCGCCCCCAAGCCGGGCGAACGTATCCGAATCGCGAAGGGACTTCTTGATCCGTTCTACTACCCGGATCAGCAGTTTATCGCCAAGGGGATGACCATACAGGTCATTGACCTCTTTGAAATTATCAAGGTCGAGCAGCAAAAGCGCGCCCAACGCCCCTGTTCGGCTGCTTTTCTTCAGGGCCTGAGCGAGCCGATCATTGAACATGCGTCGATTTGGAATCCCTGTGAGCAGGTCATAGTTGGCCTGCAACCAGATCGCATCGCTTGCTTTTTTCCGGACCAGATCCAGAGCCACATGGATCTGGATCAACTTGAGCTTTTCACTGATGTGTTTTTTCGCCTGGACCGGCTGGGCCGACAAGAGCAGAATCACACCGTCCCGGAACCCATGCTCGTCATTCAGCCAAATACCTGCAACCTCCTTGAAGTTACCGAGATCAACATACCCGAGGTCCTGCTCTACCGCTAGAAACTCAAAGTTCGAGCAGAAGAAGGCCTCGGAGGATTCCCCTCCCCAGACATTGTCCGGCATTTCAAAGGAAAAATTGGCCCGCAAGCGCCCGTTAAGAAGAAACACAACGGTCGTAAAACAAGGTCGCCGATATGTTTCGCAGGTTGCAATCAGCATCGCGGGCAAACCAGTCAGTTCCAGAACGTGATTTCCGAGGTCAGGCAGGAAGCCCTTCTGATCCAGATTCCAGTTGCGCTCAGCAATGAAACGAAGGGTCTCGTCAGCAGATCGGCGTAGCGTAATATCCCGTTGAACGGAGATAAAATGACCGACCTCGCCTCGTTTGTCGAAAATAGGTGAGATATCAAGCTCGCTCCAATAGAGCTCTTTGTTTTTCTTGGCATTCAGTATTTCAACCCGTATCGGTTGCGCCTGATTTATCGCGTTGCGAATGCACGCCAAGGTGTGCCGATCTGTTTTCCCACACTGCAGCATTCTGGGATTTTGGCCGAGAGCCTCCTTCTTCGAGTACCCGGTCTGCATTTCAAAAGCTTTGTTCACGAAAACTATGCGGGGGCCGGGACTGTCGATGATGTTATCGGTGATGATGATCGAATCATTAATACTTTCAACGCATTTGCTGAGCAGCTGAAGCTCCCTCTCTGCCCTTGCTTTCAGCTCTATTTCAATGACGCCCAGATAAGCCCGTACAACATCTTTATCCTCTGACTCCCACTGCCTGGAGGTACCACTGACTTTTGCCTTCCAGGCGCTGAAAGAGGAACGCGGCGTTAATCCTGTTTTGTTTTGCTCGACCATTTTGTCCGGATTGCCCGCCCAATTGACGGTTCGTACGACCTCTTTCCGGAAGAAAATGAAATAAGAATCCTTGTTGGCCCCCTGTACTCTCATGAGAGCCACACCGGCAGACAACGGATGGCCGCTGGACGCCTCCTCCAACAGACTCGGCAACTTGTCCGTAACAAACATTTCGCCAATCGTAACAACTCCAAGCTTCGTGAGTTTTCTTAAGATGCGCTTCACCTCAGACTCTGTAGGTACAAGGCCGCACCAGGAATACTCACCATCGAGATAGCATGCCGCACCACTACAGCCAGAGATCTTCAATAACTGCTCGCTCTGGTCACCAGCGAAAAGGTCTGACAGACCGCCCTCTGCCTGGCGAACTCTGCCCATTAGCTGATCTGCGATTTGCAGGACCTGCGCTCGACGTTTTTCGGTATCTCGCAGGCGCGCAACTTCAATAGCATTACCAAAATAAATCACTAACCAGCGAAAAAGCTCCATTCGGGAGTAATCGTAAGAGGTCGGATCGGAATTATGGCAAGCCACTAAGCCCCACAGCTCCGTATCGCTGAGTAACGAACCCACAAGCGTTGAACGCACACCCATATTTTTCATGTATTGGATGTGCATCGGTGAGATTGACCGCAGAAGGCTCTGAGACATATCCACCGGCCCATGCCTCCAGTCCGACAGCTCACATCCCGTGTACTCGACATCGGCAATATAGCGAACCAGGTTCTCCTTGTAGAGTGCTCGCGCCTGTGCAGGAATATCAGAGGCCGGGTAATGCAACCCCAAAAAGGCCTCCTGTTCTGGCTCTCTTGCTTCGGCACAGACAACGCCGTTGTACTCTGCGTCAAAGCGATACACCATAACTCGATCAAAGCCGGTCAACTCTTTGATGAAACGCACGACGTAATCGAGCTGCGCTTCTTTGTCAGGTAAATCGAGAAGTCGCTGAACCTCGTCCCGCAACCTGAAAAAGCCTTCCTGAAAGCTCATATCGGCCGACGTCGGCACCAGCTCTAGCACATCAAATTCGCCGCTTCTGTAAAAACAGGCTCCAAATGACTGATGCATTACCATCAATTGGACAAAAAGCGCCTGTTTTCCACCAAGCGTTTTGAGTTGGTTAATGAAGCTGTCGATGGTCAGGGCTGCATCAAGAGGAAAGATGTCGGATAGCCGAATCCCCGGAGCCAATGGACTCAGAGGGTTCAGCATCTCGTCCGAATTGAGACTGTAACGTGCGAGACGGCGATCAGAGTCAAACACGAGCAGCGATCCGAATGGCTGGATTGACTCAGGTATTCGGATGGGTTCTTCAGCGCAACTCGAAAGGTCAATCCCGGACATAGAAGCCACCGATGCTCAGTGTTCACTGGATGCTGAAATAAACCTACTACCTTTGGACTCCGAAAAAACCGTGAACTCGATTCAATGTGACACGAAGCAAGTTAGGCCCAACTTTCTCAGCCATTTTCCGAAAAATCGTTCAAAAAAATGAGATAAATCATCGAAGGCTCTATTCGCGCCGAGCGCCACCTTCGCGTCCTGATGGGAAAGAACAGCTGATGCTTCCAAATCGGCCAGAAACCTCTTCCAGAGACAGGCGCGCTCAGCCGGCCAACCGCTGAAAAAGCGGCCAGCGCAACGGATGTTTTTACTCTCCTTCCTGGCCAATACTCTATGAATGACCTGCCCTCCGAGGCTCGACCCCATGACGACATAGAGTACAGCCACCCCCTGCGGATAAGAGGGAGGCTCAGGGAACCGACCATAATCCGGCAGCCGGTGATTTCCCGAAATACTGACAACGTCCTCCCGGAGAGCATCCAACCGGCAGCTCTGATTGGTGTATTGGCAAAACTTCTCGCTGCCTTCCAGGGCCGACCAGAGGTAGGTATTCAATTCACGAAATCCGACTTGAAACCTCAGCAAAACGTCGAGGTAATCTATTTCACTGAGGTTGGGATCAAGCAAACTGTTGATCTGAGGTTGCCCCTCGAGCTTTTCATGGGCTGGCGCGCAAGCGCGTCTGAGCCCGATTCTGAAACTCTTATCCTTCAGGTCATGCCTCATCTACGTTTGCCACCCTGGCACCCAACCTTTAGCGACCAATGACTCAAACATACCTTGCTGTCTATTGGGTTTAGCACAGAAGCTGACATTTTGCCGGTGAGAACGGTTACGGCGATAGCCGGCACGCGGGTTCAGTTCTTCCCTCTGCAATCCAACGCTGCCCAAGTTGACGCCACTCGCGATGGCCGCCTGCACGCTGCGGGGAATGGAAATCTAATGGTGTATCCGTCGCTCAGGGATCTACCCGGTCTTTATGACGCATTCGATCTAAACAGGCCCAATCCGCAGACATCAGGAAAGCCCATTAGCCAGGCATAAAAAAAACCGAGGTGGTCTACTAAACCAGCTCGGTTTTAATGAGATAACGCCTCTATTTGACGGGCGTGTTCAGCACATCCAGAACGTCTTCCAGTTCAGTGATCATCTGTCTGATCAGCTGCTTGTACTGAGAGGTGTCATCTTTGACTTCGTGGCTGCTCAGCTTCTGCTTGGCACCACCGATGGTGTACCCCTGATCGTAGAGCAGGCTGCGGATTTGACGAATGGTGATAACGTCAGCCCGCTGGTAATACCGGCGATTACCCCGGCGCTTGACCGGCGACAGCTGGGGAAATTCCTGCTCCCAATAACGCAAGACGTGCGCCTTCACAGCACAGAGGTCAGCGACCTCGCCAATGGTAAAGTATCGCTTCCCCGGAATTGTGGGGAGTTCATTGTTATGACTGGGTTCCAGCATACGCTTCTACTTTTTGCTTAAGTTTTTGCCCCGGGCGAAACGTAACGACCCGCCGTGCGCTGATGGGGATTTCTTCACCGGTCTTGGGGTTCCGGCCGGGACGCTGTTTCTTGTCCCGCAGATCGAAGTTCCCGAATCCTGACAGCTTTACCTGCTCGTTGTGGCTGAGGGCGCCTCTGATCTCATCGAAAAAAGCTTCCACCATTTCCTTGGCTTCACGCTTGTTCAGGCCCAACTCCTCATACAACCGCTCAGCCATTTCCGCTTTCGTCAAAGCCGCCATGTCTCTCAACTCCTCAGTGTTGCCCCCAGCTCTTCTTTCAAGGCGTCAATCACACCATTGAAGAGCGAGTGAACTTCATCTTCATTCAGCGTACGTTCCGGATGTTGCCAGAACAGACTCAGAGCCAGGCTACGGTTCCCCTCGCCCAGACTCTCGCCCTCATAAACATCAAAGGCTCGTAACGCTGTCAGTTGCTCACCGGCATGTTTTTTGGCTACACGCTCGACATCGGCAAACGCGACGTCACTTCCGATAATCATAGCCAAATCCCGGCGAACTTCCGGAAATTTCGAAATTTCTTTGAAATTAGGCACATAACCGGTAACGATAGAATCCAAGAATAGCTCAAACACCAGGATCGTGCCATTAAGTTCAAGATTTTTCTGCACTTGTGGGTGCAATGTGCCTAGCCAGCCGACATGTTCGCCATCCCGGAGCAGCTCCGCGGTCTGGCCCGGGTGCAGGGCCGGATGCTGGCTGCCGACAAACTGGATGTCGATACCAAGTAAACGGAACAGGCTTTCCAGATCTCCTTTTACATCAAAGAAATCCGCGGTTCTGCGACCGTTTGCCCAGTTTTCGGGGTATTGCGAACCCACCACAACACCGGCCAGCATCTGCTGCTGATCAATCCGCTCTCCCACCTGCTCGAACCGCAGGCCAGTTTCAAACAGACGAATGCGGGGCTGCTGACGGTTCTGGTTGTAGGCAGCGGTCTTGAGCAGCCCACTCCAGAGACTGGTGCGCATCACCGAGAGGTCTGCAGAGATGGGGTTGGCCAGGGCGATACCCTCCCGCTCCGGATCGATCAGCTGCTGCACCTTGGGATCCACAAAGCTGTAGGTGATCGCCTCCTGGTAGCCGTTGTCCACAAAGAAGCTCTGAATCGCCGAGATCGGCCGGGTGGCTTCGTCTTCCTGGCGCAAACCCAGAGAACCAACAGGCTCGGTAACCGGGAGGTTGTTGTAGCCGTAAATCCGACCAACTTCCTCGATCAGGTCTTCCTCGATGGCAATGTCCGGGCGGAAACTCGGCACGCTCACACGCCAGCCGTCTTTTAGCAACTTATCGATGTGCAAGCCAAGACGGGTCAGAATTTCCTCGACCGTGGTGCGATCAATGTCCAGCCCAAGCACGTCGTAGAGACGCGTAGCGCGCAGATCCACCGAGTGATCTTTCGGAAGATCGTCCTTGCTGACCACTTCAACGATTTCGCCGGGTTCACCACCAACGATTTCCAGCAGCAATTGCGTTGCGCGCTCCATGGCCTCGCGCGCCAGCTTGTAATCCACGCCACGCTCAAAGCGGTGCGAAGCGTCGGTATGCAAGCCATAACCCCGAGCCTTACCGGCCAGGGTAATGGGATCAAAATAGGCCGACTCGAGAATCAGATCGCCGGTCTGGGCACTGACACCGCTGTGCTCTCCACCCATCACGCCAGCAATAGCTACCGGCTTCTCGTGGTCGGCAATAATCAGGGTTTGCTCGGTTAACTCGACTTCCTGGCCATCCAGTAGCACCAGCTTCTCACCGGGCTTGGCCATCCGAACAACGATACCGCCCTGGATTTCAGTGCGGTCGAAGGCGTGCATCGGCTGACCCAGCTCGAGCATGACGTAGTTGGTTACGTCCACGGCGGCATCGATGGAACGGATGCCAGAGCGGCGCAGCTTTTCCTGCATCCACAACGGCGACTGTGAGCGCAAATTTACATTGCGCAGGATACGCCCCAGGTAACGCGGGCAACCGGCAGTCGCCTCGATACGAATATCCGGCACTTCCGAATGCACCGCTTCAACCGGGTGAATCTCCGGCCCTTCAACCACCAGGCTGTTGAGCACGCCCACTTCCCGGGCAATACCCTTGATGGACAGGCAGTCGCTGCGATTGGGTGTCAGATCCACATCGATAGTGACGTCATTGAGCTTCAGGTAATCGGCAACATCCTGACCTACCGGAGCATCCGCAGGTAGCTCCATCAGGCCGTCGTGGCTCTCGGACAGCCCCAGCTCCGACTCCGAACACAGCATGCCCTCGGAGGGCTGGCCACGCAGCTTCGCCTTCTTGATCTTGAAATCGCCGGGCAGGACCGCACCAACAACCGCAAACGGCACTTTCAACCCATCGCGAACATTGGGCGCACCACACACTACCTGAACCGTCTGGGTGCCATCGCTTACCTGGCAAACCCGAAGCTTGTCGGCGTCCGGGTGCAGCGTTACCGATTGCACTTCACCGACCACAACACCGCTGAACTGACCGGCAACCGGTTCAAAGCCGTCCACTTCCAGACCGGCCATGGTGATCTGATCCATCAATTCCTGGGTTCCGATTGCCGGATTTACCCACTCGCGCAGCCACTGTTCACTGAATTTCATGGTTAATGCCTTGTCCTGATGCGGTTTCGCCTGTTGATTTGAATGCCGTAAATCGCCGGATTAACGGAACTGGCGCAGGAAGCGCAAATCGTTCTCGAAGAACATGCGCAGGTCATTCACGCCGTAGCGCAGCATGGCCAGGCGCTCAACGCCAAGACCAAACGCAAAGCCACGGTACTCCTCGGCGTCGATACCGCAGTGCTCGAATACTTTCGGGTGCACCATGCCGCAACCCATGACTTCCAGCCACTTGATGCTGCCGTCAGCCTCCCTGCCCCACTCGATATCCACCTCAGCGGAGGGCTCGGTAAACGGGAAATAGGACGGACGAAAACGCACTTCAAGATCGCGCTCGAAGAATACCCGCAGGAATTCCTCAACGGTGCTCTTCAAATCGGCAAAGCTGACATCCCTCTCAACCAGCAAGCCCTCCACCTGATGGAACATGGGGGTGTGAGTCATATCGGAATCACAGCGATAGACGCGGCCCGGGCAGATCATCCGGAATGGCGGCTTACCCGCTTCCATGGTACGGATCTGAACGGGTGACGTGTGGGTACGCAGCAGAGTGCCGGGATTGAAATAGAAGGTGTCGTGCATGGCACGGGCCGGATGGTGGCCGGGAATATTGAGAGCCTCGAAGTTGTGGTAGTCGTCTTCGATCTCAGGGCCCTGCTCAACAGTGTAGCCCGCCCTCGAAAAAAACTGCTCGATGCGCTGCAGAGTGCGGGTTACCGGATGCAGTCCGCCCAGATCCTGACCTCGGCCTGGCAGGGTGACGTCAATGGATTCGCTGGCCAGTTTGGCCTCAATGGCCGCGCGTTCCAGGTCGGTGCGACGGGCATTGATAGCTTGTTCCACCTGCCCCTTGGCTTCGTTGATCTTCTGGCCTGCAGCGGGACGCTCTTCGGCGGAAAGCTTCCCCAGTGTCTTTGCCTGCTGGGTAATCACGCCTTTTTTACCTAGGTACTCAACGCGAATTTGATCAAGCGACTGCAAGCTGTCGGCTTTGTCCACCGCAGCCAATCCGTCCTGAACCAATTGCTCCAGGTTTTCCATTGACCCTGCTCCAAACCAGAAATGGGAGTACAAATAACGAATTCTATAAACAAAAATAGGGGAAGAGCGTGCCCTTCCCCTATCAGAAGACGTCTCCATGATGACATGAGACGTCCGTATCGATGATCAATCGATGAAGAGCTTAAGCGATCACAGAGATGCTTTGGCTTTCTCGACAACAGCGGCAAACGCCTGCTGCTCGTTCATGGCCAGATCGGCCAGAACCTTACGATCGATTTCGACGTTAGCCTTTTTCAGACCAGCGATCAGACGGCTGTAAGACAGACCGTTAGCGCGGGCGCCAGCGTTGATACGAGCAATCCACAGAGCGCGGAAAGCACGCTTACGGTTACGACGGTCACGGTATGCGTACTGACCGGCTTTGATAACCGCTTGCTTGGCTACACGGAATACACGGCTACGAGCACCGTAGTAACCTTTGGCCTGATTGAGAATCTTTTTGTGACGACGGCGTGCGACCACACCACGTTTTACACGAGCCATACTTTAATCCTTCTACCTTAATAAACCTTGTCAGGAATGATTAGCGAGCTATTAGCACGCTGTCATACGCTTGATGGACGCCACATCGGATTTAGCGATCAGCTTGGTACCGCGGAGCTGACGCTTACGCTTGGGGCTCTTCTTGGTCAAGATATGACTGGTGAAGGACTGCTTGTGCTTGAAGCCAGTGGCGGTTTTCTTGAACCGTTTCGTGGCTCCGCTTTTGGTTTTCATCTTAGGCATTTTTAAAACTCCGCATTCTATTTTTAAGAACATCAAATGTGGCCCTGAACGACAAATCCCCCGCGTGCGCGGGGGATCATCACCCGAACAGGATCACTTCTTTTTTCGGGGCGCCACAATCATGGTCATCTGCCGGCCTTCCATTTTCGGCCGCATCTCAACCGTTGCCAGCTCCTCAATATCCGTTTCAATGCGGCCCATGAGTTTCATACCAATTTCTTGGTGTGCCATCTCACGTCCACGGAAGCGAATAGTGATTTTGCCGCGGTCCCCGTTTTCAAGGAAACGTACCAGGTTGCGTAGTTTGACCTGATAATCCCCTTCTTCAGTTCCTGGTCGGAACTTAAGCTCTTTAACCTGCGTCTGCTTCTGCTTTTTCTTGGCAGCCGCCTTGGCCTTCTTCTCATCGAAGATTTTCTTGCCGTAGTCCATTATCTTACAGACGATCGGATCGGAATCCGTAACCTGGACCAGGTCAAGAGACGCCTCTTCAGCTTGCTTGATGGCGTCCTCAATTGGTACTACACCGACCTGATTGCCTTCGGCATCGATGAGTCGGACTTCGGTTGCGTCAATATTCTCATTGATCGGCGCCTTTGGTGTACGCCCACCCCGATTCGCTCGCTGTTTAATAATTAGATCTCCGTCTTTGTGTTGCCCTTGCGCTCAACTTCTTTCTGCAAAAGTTGTTCGAACGCTTCGAGCGATAGTGTTCCCAAATCTTCACCTTTGCGGGTTCTCACCGCAACGGCGTTGTTCTCGACTTCTTTATCGCCGACAACGACAAGGTAGGGAACCTTGTTAAGAGTATGCTCGCGGATTTTAAAGCCGATCTTCTCGTTTCTCAAGTCAGCATTAACCCTATACCCCAAAGAATCCAACTTTTTCGCCAGATTCTGGCAATAATCACGCTGATTATCGGTAATATTCAGTACGGCCACCTGGGTTGGTGCCAGCCAGGTCGGAAACGCGCCTTCGTACTCTTCGATCAGAATACCGATGAAGCGTTCGAACGAACCCAGCACGGCCCGGTGCAGCATAACCGGTGTTTTCCGCTCTGAATTATCCGCGACAAACTGGGCGCCCAATCGGCCCGGCATCGAGAAGTCGACCTGAATGGTGCCACACTGCCACACCCGTCCGATACAGTCCTTAAGGGAAAATTCGATCTTCGGGCCATAGAAAGCACCCTCGCCCGGCAGCAGTTCCCAGTCAACGCCTTCACGGTTCAACGCCTCTTCCAGCGCGGCCTCTGACTTGTCCCAGACCTCGTCCGACCCTACCCGCTTCTCGGGGCGAGTGGACAGCTTGTAGAGGATCTGATCGAAGCCGAAGTCCTGATAGACCTCGTGCAGAAGATCAATGAAGCGAGACACTTCTTCCTGAATCGCATCTTCTTCGCAGAAGATATGCGCATCATCCTGGGTAAAGCCACGCACCCGCATCAGGCCGTGCAGCGCACCAGACGCCTCGTTACGGTGGCAGGAGCCAAACTCGGCCAGCCGCAGCGGCAGGTCCTTGTAGCTCTTCAGGCCCTGGTTGAACACCTGGATGTGGCACGGGCAGTTCATCGGCTTGATAGCGTAATCGTGCTTTTCCGACTCGGTGGTGAACATGTCATCGTGGAACTTGTCCCAGTGACCGGACTTTTCCCACAACGCACGGGAGACCACCTGCGGTGTCTTGATCTCTTTGTAACCATGGAAATGCAGCTTGTCGCGCATGTACTGCTCGATTTCCTGGTACAACGACCAGCCATCCGGATGCCAGAACACCATGCCCGGCGCCTCTTCCTGCATGTGGAACAGGTTCAGCTTCTTGCCGATCTTCCGGTGATCCCGCTTCTCTGCCTCTTCCAGGCGGTGCAGATAGGCCTTCAGATCCTTCTTGTTGCCCCACGCGGTGCCGTAGACCCGCTGCAATTGCTCGTTGCTGGTGTCGCCGCGCCAGTAGGCACCGGCCACCTTGGTAAGCTTAAAGGCCTTCAGCTTGCCGGTGCTGGGCACATGCGGGCCACGGCACAAATCGATGAAATCGCCTTGGCGGTAGAATGACAGGTCTTCGCTACCTGGAATGTCTTCAATGATGCGAACCTTATACTCTTCGCCCATCTCATCGAACAGTTTCACTGCTTCGTCGCGGGACAGCACGGACCGGGACACCGAAATATCCTGCTTGGACAGCTCTTCCATGCGCTTTTCGATGCGCGCCAGATCTTCGTTAGTGAACGGGCGATCGAATTTGAAATCGTAGTAAAAGCCGTTGTCGATCACAGGCCCAATGGTTACCTGGGCATCGGGGAACAGCTCTTTTACGGCCATAGCCAGAAGATGGGCGGTGGAATGACGGATAATATCGACGCCGTCTTCGTCGCGATCGGTGATGATCGCCAGCTCGGTATCGTCTTCAATGCGGTAACTGGTATCCACCAGCTGGCCATTCACACGGCCAGCCAGTGCGGCCTTGGCCAGACCTGCGCCAATATCGGCGGCAACGTCATGAACGGTTACGGGTTCTGCAAAACTGCGATGGCTGCCATCCGGCAAAGTTACGACGGGCATGAAAAACTCCAGTTGGTTGCTCAGCGGTGATCTATACCAGAGATCACATGATGACGGCGTTCCACGATACAAACCGCGGGCCGATTCGACCGGGAGTCTACCAGAAAAAAACCCGGCAGGTTAATGCCGGGTTTTTGCTAAGGGAACGAGGGAGTGGAGGCGTCAGGCTACCTGCGCACTCTCCTCCTCCCGGGCTTTTCGCCGAAGCTGACCAAAAGCCAGCAAGGCAAGCAGGATCAGAGCCGGGATAAACATCAACTCCTTCGGCGGGCGGTCAATCTCCACCTGGACCTTATCAATGGTCCAGCCAAAGCTGATGCCAGCCTGTTCGGCAACACTTCCGAAGTTAACGAAATCCACTACCATCTGACCACCTTGCGGCGACACCTCGAGACCCGACTTAGCCAGGCGCTGGCTCGGGGTATCTGCCGCTGGCAGCGGCAACTGCAGGTACTTGGACACTTCGTTGCCGTCCAGGGACATGCCCGACGCCTGGACAATGATAGGCTCATCAGCAGGCACCTTATCCACGTATTCAAGCACCTCTGCGCCAGGACGGTCCTCCGTCGGAGGATAGATACGATCCCACCAAAATCCTGGACGGAAGAGTGTGAAGGTGATCAGCAGCAGCAATACCGTCTCCCACCACCGGGTCTTGGTAAACCAGTAGCCCTGGGTGGCAGCCGAGAACACCAGCATCGCCGTCACCGCACTGAAGATGGTAATCAGCAGATCCACCCAACCGGTCAGACCAATCAACAGCAACTGCGTGTTGAAAATGAACATGAACGGCAATATTGCGGTTCGGATATCGTAGGTGAAACCCTGCACACCCGTTCGTATGGGATCGGCACCGGATATTGCCGCGGCCGCGTAGGCCGCCAACCCCACCGGCGGCGTGTCGTCCGCCAGAATGCCAAAATAAAACACGAACAGGTGCACGGCAATCAACGGCACCAACAGTCCATTCTCAGCCCCCAGGGTGACGATCACCGGGGCCATCAGGGTAGACACCACGATGTAATTGGCGGTGGTCGGCAATCCCATACCCAGTATCAGACTAATGATGGCGGTGAAGATCAGCATCAGCAACAGGTTGCCCCCGGAGATGAACTCGACAAACTGAGTCATCACAAGGCCAATCCCGGTCAGAGTCACAGTACCCACCACAATACCCGCAGTGGCGGTGGCCACGCCGATTCCCACCATATTCCGGGCACCGGTCACCAGGGAGTGCGTAAGATCCACGACACCCTCTTTCAGGCTCGTCAGGTAATTACCCTTGTTATGGAAAAAGGCTTTCAGCGGGCCCTGAGTAACCACGATAAAGATCATGAACACTGTCGCCCAGAAGGCAGACAACTGCGGTGAAAAACGCTCAACGGTCAGACACCACACCAACACCACCACCGGCAGCAGGAAATAGAGCCCGGTTTTAACCGTGGGCCCAACCGGCGGCAACTCGTCCATTGCCTTGTCGCTATCATCCACAGCAAGATCCGGGAACCGACAGGCATACCCCACCAGGCCCACGTAGGCGAGTAACAGCAGCGGCCCCAGAACCCACATGGCGGCGTCACCCAACAAGGTCTTGGTCCAGCCGATGCCATAATAGACCGCCAGCGTGAGAACGCTTAGTCCTAGTAGAATCACGACCCAGTTCAACATGCGCTGTGCCAGGGTCGGCCGGTCCAGACGCTCAATACCCTTCATGTTCAGCTTGCAGGCTTCCAGATGAACGATATAGATCAGAGCTACATAGGAGATCATTGCCGGCAAAATCGCGTGCTTGATGACCTCAAGATAAGAAATACCAACGTACTCGACCATCAGGAACGCCGCCGCCCCCATGATGGGCGGTGTCAGCTGGCCATTAGTGGAGGCTGCAACTTCCACTGCGCCTGCCTTGGTGGCAGGAAAACCAACACGCTTCATCAGCGGAATGGTAAAGGTACCGGTGGTCACCACGTTTGCGATTGACGATCCGGAAATGATGCCACTCAGACCACTGGACACAACGGCCGCTTTGGCTGGTCCGCCCCGCATGTGACCCAGCAGAGCATAGGCGACCTGGATAAAATAATTACCAGCGCCGGCACGCTCAAGCAAAGCGCCAAAGAGCACAAACAGGAAGACAAAACTGGTAGACACGCCCAAGGCAACACCAAACACGCCTTCGGTGCCCAGCCACTGATGTGATGACAGTTTGCTGAGGCTCGCGCCTTTGTGAGAGATCACATCGGGCATGTAGGGCCCGGCGAGCGAATAAATAATAAACACGCCGGCAACGATGGTCAGCGGCAGCCCCAGTGAACGGCGCGTAGCCTCCAGAAGGAGCACAAGACCACCCAGCGCAACCACCATATCCTGGGTATTGGGCGCGCCCGGGCGTTGCGACAGTTGGTCATAAAATATGTAGAGATACGATGCGGCAAACGCCGCCGCCAACGCAAGAATCCAGTCATACACGGGCACATGGTTGGCATGCTTTCCTCGAATCATCGGGAAAGCTGCAAACGCGAGAAACGCCGCAAACGCTAGGTGTATGGATCTCGATTCCGTGGAATTGAAGACGCCCATCTCGAAGATGTAAGGAAGCGGTGACGCTATCCAAAGCTGAAAAAGGGACCAGAGCAGTGGAACAACAAACAGAATAACGGCAGCAGGGCCTGTCGTCGCTCTTCCACCGGATTCGGTTTGTAGAAACTCTTCGACTTTCTGCTTGTCGATGTCGTTCCCAGCTCTCGGGTCGCTATTGGTCATAGCTGAATCCTGTCAGAGGAAAACGGAGGGTCATTGGTAGCCGCGGGCACAGTGTGCCCGCGGCCGGGAAAGGCTTCGGTCAGATCAGTCGATCAGGCCCGCTTCCTTGT
>NZ_JAEMQH010000005.1 GCF_016820575.1 Marinobacter sediminum
TCTGATTCCATAAATTTCCCGCGCAATTGCTGAACATTCAGACACAAAAAAGCCGCCGGTCTTACCCGGCGGCTTTTTTTTTATCTGAGCCCGACGTTAGCGGATCAGATCGTTCTTCAGGATCTTGGGCGTGATGAAGATCAGCAGTTCACTGCGCTCATCCACATGCTCAGTCCGCTTGAACAGACGACCGAGGTACGGGATATCGCCAAGGAACGGTGTCTTGGTGGTTTGGGTGGCCACCTCAGACTGGAAGATACCGCCCAACACCACTGTTTCGCCGTTGCCAACCAGCACCTGAGTGGTGACCTCATTGGTGTTGATGGACGGAATACCCGCAGTGACTTCACCACGAGAGTCCTGATTCACCACCAGATCCATGATGATCTTATCATCAGGCGTGATCTGCGGAGTCACCTCCAGCGACAATACCGCTTCCTTGAAGGATACCGAGGTGGCGCCGCTTGAGGAGGCTTCCTGGTAAGGGATTTCTTCACCCGACTTGATCGAGGCTGTCTGGCGATCCGCCGTCACAACTCTCGGCTGCGATACAACTTCCGCTTGACCGTCACTTTCCAATGCGGAGAGTTCCAGGTCGACCAGGAAGTCGTCACTGCCCCAACCCAGAGCGAAAGAGGACGCGCCCTCACCCGTTACACCCAGATCCACTGCCAGTGCTCCCGGGAACGTAATGGTGTTGCTGCCGCCACCAGCTGCATCACGGGCTTCTCCGACAGCTTGCTGAGACCCACCGACTGAGAAGACGTTATCGCCACTCACGTTATAAGCGGCACCGCCCCAGCGAATACCGAGGTTTTCGGCAACGTTGGTCTGAGCACGAACGATCCGGGCTTCGATAGATACCTGGCGAACTGGAACGTCCCAGGTAGTAACGAGTCGGCGGATTTCTTCCAGCTTCTCTGTGGTTTCCCGCACGCTAATGGTATTCGTCCGCACATCCGAAGAGACGAACCCGCGGTCGGAAATAAGCTCTTTGTCCGCCTCAATCAAGGCAACTACATCTGCAGCCTTGGCATAATTCACCTGGATGATATCCAGACGAACCGGCGCAAGTTCCGCAATCTGCTTGGTTGTTTCCAGCTCCAGCTTCTCACGCGCGGCGATCTCATCGGCGGGTGCTACCAGGAGCACGTTACCAATCTGCCGCTTGTCGAGACCCTTGGTTTTCAATATCAGGTCCAGCGCTTGATCCCAGGGCACGTTCTGAAGCCTCAGGGTAATGCTTCCACCTACCGTATCACTGGCGACCAGGTTCAACCCGGTAAAGTCTGCGATCAACTGAAGCACAGAGCGCACTTCAATGTCCTGGAAGTTCAGGGAGAGCTTCTCACCCGTGTACGGGAACTTCTCTTCACGACGCGCCTCCGCCTCCTGCTCAGTCAGCTTTTCAACACTGACCGTGAACTGGCTACCAGACTGGTATGCAATGTAGTCATAGTTACCTTCCGGTCGAATTTCTACAATGGCATTCCCGTCCTGAACGAAGGTATCAATTCGATTTACCGGAGTCGCAAAGTCGGTCACGTCAAGACGACGGCGAAGATTTTCTGGCACTGAAAGGCCCGACATGGTCAGTCGAATCTTTCCACCCAATTCAGACAAATCCACCGGAGTACTCTCGCTGCCCAAATCGACCACTACCCGGCCTTCTCCGTTTTTGCCGCGACGGAAATCAACTCCGGCAAGAGTGTCTGCACGAGATGGGGAAGAGCTCGCTCGCGGCGCTGAGCCAGTTGATGCGGTCGATGCGACGTCAGCTGCATCGCCCCCAAGAGTCATCACCAGGGAGTTTCCACTTCTGACCGTGTCATAGGGAACCAGTTCGACCAGGTTAAAGATCAGGCGCGTCCGGTCCTTGGTTTCAACGACTGTCATGCTCTGAGCATTGCCTGAGCCCAGCGGAATACTGCGACTGCCGAGCCCGTTGGTGGTATCGCGCAGGTCCACGGCAATTCGAGCCGGTCGCTCAATCGTGTACCCCGTCGGTTCGGGAGGTTCGCCATCGAAGGCAAGCTTAACCTCCAGTCGGTCTCCTGACAGCGATGAGAATGACACGTCTTCCAGCGTGACCGCATTGGCCAGGCCGGACAACAACCCAAAAGCAATCACGCCGACGTATACATTGAGTTTTTTAAACATCGCTAGCCTCGACCCTAAACTTTTTTGTTCGTGCATGGTTCTTTGATTTTTCATGTGCCGCTCCTTAGCCCTCTTCCTCGTCCAGAGTCAGGGAACGTGGCCGCTCAACCCAACCACCCCGGCCATTCGGAACGATCTCAATCAACTCGATTCGGGTTTCATTCACGCCAATGATGCGCCCGTAATTTTGTCCCATGTAATTACCGGTGCGAACTCGATGAATTCCCCCAACTGCATCCTGAATTAAAGCAAAAAGATTGCCCGATGCACCTTGTAGCGTGCCGACCATGTCCAATTGCTTGAGATCAAAATTCTCAAGGACCTCTTTCGGGCGGTCCAAATTAGGCTCGACATTGCTGACTGGTTGCTCGTCAACCATGGTCAACTGAACGTCTACAGGCGGCTCGAACGGCGCCCTTCGATCCGCCGCCGAATAACTAAACGCCTCATACGCCTTGAACTCTGGGAGCGGTTCCACGTGCCCCCGCGGCTTGGCTCGCGTGTCGGCCATGAATTTGTCGAGGTCCGAGAAACCACTGCCTTGGGAGCACGCCGTCAAAAGGGACATAAGACACACACCCAGCCAGGCTTTTCCCGCATGCTTTGCTGCCATGCTTATTCTCCAGCCCGGTAGCGGTAAGTACGGGCGACAACTTGCATATCGAGCTGGTCTCCGTCTCCGCCTGTTGGTTTGATGGTTAAATCGTGAAGGGTCACAATTCGCGGCAAGCTAGCCACGCTGCTCACAAATGTCGCCAGCTCGTGGTAGGAACCGGAGACACGAATGTTGATCGGTAGCTCGGAGTAAAAATCGCGCTTTTGCTCAGACTGCAATTTCACTTCCTGCAATGACAAACCGCTTCCCAGTGCCGTATTGGTAATATCTTCCAGAAGTCCAGGAACTTCCGTTTCACTGGGCAGCTGGCGAACGAGAGCGCCGAAGGTCTCCTCCATTTCTGCCATCTGGGCTTTGAAGACCTCCAGATTAGCGACCTGGTAGGCCTTCTGTTCGTATTTCTGACGCAAATCTGCCTCAGTTCTCTCAACCTGTTCTAAGCGCACGTACTGATCCTTTATGAAGAACCAGTAACCGCCACCAACAATCAATCCAACAATGATTAGCACCACGATGGCCTTAATCGGCCCAGGCCAGATTCCCGCGTTATTGACATCAAGATCATTGATATCAAATTCGTTCAGGCTTTTGAGTGAGTCCGCGAGGCTCATTTCTTATCCTCCGCTTCGGGCTCGGGTGTTTTTTGCTGCACCGATAGATTGAACTGGCTGTATCCGGCGCGGCGGCTATCTGCCGCCGACACGTTCGACAGATTTGGATTGGCAAACCAAAGAGATTCTTCAAACTGACGCATTAACGTGGAGATGCGACTGTTCGATTCCGCCATACCCACGATGCTAACGCGGTCGCCGGCTCTCTTAAGATCTGTATAGTAAAGCCCATCCGGCAAGGTCCGCACCAGCTCATCGAAGACCCTAACAATCACGGGCCGCTTACCCTGCAAATCCTGAATCACCTGCATGCGCGCCAAAAGCTCATCCCGCTTTTGCTTGAGGCTCTCGATTTCGCGGATCTGTTGATCAAGTTTCTTGGTAGCGGTTTCAATATAGGCATTACGGGATTGCTGATAGGCAATCCGGCTGTCCATGTCGGACTTCCAAAGGAACACTAGGCCGCCGGCAACAATTGCAGCGCCCAGAATCATGACCACAAACTGCTTCTGTTTTTCTGCCCGGAGCTCTTCGCGCCAGGGCCTGAGGTTAATCTTTGCCATCAGTCGAAGCTCCTCATTGCCAGGCCACAGGCAATCATCAGCGAGGGAGCATCGTTACTCAGCGCAGACGCATTCACCCGGGACCCTACTGCCATGTCGGCAAACGGGTTGGCGACCAAAGTCGGCGTTCCTGTTTTTTCCTCGACCATTTCTGTCAGGCCCTGTATCGAGGCAGTACCACCTGCCAGAACAACATAGTCGACTGCGTTATATTGGCTCGCGCCAAAGAAGAACTGCAAAGCCCGCGCTACTTGCTGAACCACCGCCTCGCGGAATGGCATCAACACTTCAGACTCATAGTCGTCGGGCAAGCCGCCCTGCTTCTTGGCGAGGCCCGCCTCTTCAAGCGACAGTCCGTAGCGACGCTGAATTTCTTCGGTAAGCTGCTTGCCACCAAAGATCTGTTCTCGGGTATAAACAGTCTTGCCCTCCGCGAGAACGCTGAGCGTGGTCATGGTGGCACCGACGTCGACTATCGCCACGACCAGCTCTTCGCCCTGGGAATCGAGCTGCGGCTCAATC
Organism: Marinobacter sediminum; assembly: GCF_016820575.1. Taxonomy (GTDB): domain Bacteria; phylum Pseudomonadota; class Gammaproteobacteria; order Pseudomonadales; family Oleiphilaceae; genus Marinobacter; species Marinobacter sediminum. The sequence continues at coordinate 4,473 of NZ_JAEMQH010000005.1, forward strand.
AAGGTATAAGCACGTTCAAGGGAGTAGGCTTCGACATCAACAATTTTTGCGGCCAGCGAGGCAATCTCTAGCGCGTCCTCGCGTATGTCGACGTTTTCCTTTCTGCACGCAGCCAGGAGGACATCAACCTGATCGGGGTTATTTTCCGACGGGCCCTGGACCTCAAAGTCGATTGCAACTTCATCCAGCGGATATGGAATGTACTGATCGGCCTCGAGGGCGATCTGGTCTTCCATCTCAAATTCGTTGAGGCCGCCATCCATCTGGATGAGCTTGGTGATCACGGCAGAGCCTGAGACGGCCACGGCAACCTGTTTCACACCCGTGCGCGATTTAGAGGCGACGCGCTTGAGCACTTCACCTACTGCCTCGACGTCCGTGATATTTTTCTCGACGACGGCGTTAGCCGGCAATGGCTCCACCGCGTAGCTTTCGACCTTTATGCGGCCGCCCTGCTTTGACAGCTCCAGAAGTTTGACCGAACTGGAGCTAACGTCCACGCCCAGCACTGCACTGGATTTCTTTCCGAACAATCCGAACACGCGCTCACCCTATACCTGGTTAGATGCACCCGGTTAAGTTACTTATGTGTTTTTTATTTAAGAGAATTTCTTCAGTTTTCCGTCTACAATGCCTTTTCCTCTTAGTTGAGAAGCATTGCGGCGGTGAAGCGACTCATCCTTCCTAAAGCAATTTCTCAAATGATAGACCTATATCCAACAGTTGTCAGAAAAAAATGTCTCATTTGTTGCGCACATCTCGCCTTTTCGCATGGTTATTTCTCACCGGACTGAGTGTCGCCATAATCGTTACCTCAGGCTTTTATCTGTACCTTCGCCCTGGCCTTCCGCCGGTTGAACAACTGCTCGACATCAAGCTGCAGACGCCGCTGCGAATTTACAGCCAAGACAGCAGATTAATAGCAGAATTCGGTGAAAAGAGAAGGGCACCGATCACAATCGAACAGATCCCAACAATTCAGTTACAAGCGTTTTTAGCGGCTGAGGACTCAAGGTTTTACGAGCATGCTGGGGTCGACATCAAAGGCCTGGCGCGGGCTGCAATCGAACTAATCTCCACAGGCTCTATCCAGTCTGGCGGCAGCACCATCACAATGCAGGTTGCAAAAAATTACTTTTTGTCACGGGACCGGACCTTTATTCGGAAGTTCAACGAGATACTTCTGGCTCTTCAGATCGAGCGCGAACTGGACAAAAACCGTATTCTCGAGCTCTATCTGAATAAGATCTACCTCGGCAATCGAGCTTACGGGATCGCTGCAGCGGCACAGGTTTACTACAACAAACCGATCGAAGAACTCTCACTGGCCCAAATGGCCATGCTTGCTGGCCTGCCGAAGGCACCCTCGTCGTTTAATCCGCTGGCGAATCCGGATCGCGCCAAGATCCGGCGAAACTGGATCATTGGACGCATGCGGGACCTGGGCTACATCACGCCAGATGCGCACGACCTTGCCATCTCCGCCCCATTAACAGCTGACTACAATGCAACAGACGCCGAAGTCGACGCAGACTACGTGGCGGAAATGGCGCGCTCGGAAATCGTTCGGAGGTTTGGAGATAACGCCTATACAGACGGCTATAGAGTCACCTTGACGGTCGACAGCCGTAAACAGCAAACGGCCACAGATGCCCTACGCAAAGGCCTGGAAGCTTACGACCGCAGGCACGGATTCCGAGGCCCCATTGGCCAAATCGATGAGGACACACTGGAGGACAGCACCCCAGCGGAGCTGATCCTCAATTATCCGCAAGTGGCCGAACTCCTCCCTGCGCTAGTCACGGACATCAGCGACGAACACGCAAACGTCCAAGTCCATGTCCGAGGTATCGGTGAAGCCATCATGCCGTTCGAGACCATGACCTGGGCGCGACGCTACAAAACTGAAGACCTGCGCGGCCCCGAACCCGAGAAACCGACAGACGTGCTATCGGTCGGTGACGTCGTTTACGTACGGGCCAACTCGCAAGCGGGAGATATCAGCGACTCAACAACACAACCGCGCGTCGCCCTGGCGCAAGTGCCACGGGCAGAAGGTGCGCTCATCTCTCTGGATGCCGATACTGGCGCGGTTCAGGCACTGGCAGGTGGTTACAGCTTCCGGCAAAGTAAATACAACCGCGCAATCCAGGCGAAGCGACAGCCAGGCTCAACCTTTAAACCGTTCCTGTACTTAACGGCACTTGAGAATGGCCTGACGCCGGCAACTATCTACAACGACGCCCCCATCGTGTTTGATGACTCTGAACTGGAGACAGCCTGGCGTCCGCAGAACTCATCTGGCCAGTTCTACGGCCCGACTCGCCTGCGCGAAGCGCTCTACCGCTCCCGCAACATTGTCTCGATCCGGCTACTTCGGGATGTTGGCATCCAGACCACCCTGGACTACCTGAAACAACTGAAGATTCCGGTTAACAACATGCCGGACAACCTTTCACTCTCGCTGGGCAGCGGACAACTCACGCCCATGGAGCTGGCCCGTGGACTTGCGGTGATCGCCAACGGTGGCTACGACGTTCAACCCTATCTGATCGAACAGATTCAGGACGTCAATGGCGAGATAATTTACGAAGCGCCGAAAACTGTTCTTTGCGATCAGGACTGCGAATCGCAAATAACTGACAGCGAAAGCAAGAACGGGACTGACGAGCCGGCCTCACTTGCAGACACCAGCAAGGAGCCAGAGGTCAGAGTCATGCCGAGACTGGCCGATGAGCGCTCGGTGTACATCCTGCACTCCATGATGCAAGACGTAATCCGCCGGGGAACAGGACGTCGAGCCCAGGCGCTCGGTCGCAACGACCTTGCGGGCAAGACCGGCACCACCAACGAACAGAAAGACACCTGGTTTGCCGGCTTTAACCACGACATTGCCACCACCACCTGGGTCGGCTTTGACCAGCCCGCCCCATTAGGGCGGCGGGAATTTGGCGCCAGCACCGCACTACCGATTTGGGTCGACTATATGCAAGTGGCCCTGGAGAATGCACCGTCAGCAACAATGCCCCGCCCCAACGGCATCGTAAACGTGCGCATCAATCCCGAGACTGGCAAGCGAGCCAGACCGGGTGAAGAAGGTGTCTTTGAGGTGTTCAAGGAAGAGGATGCGCCCGCGCCACTTTCACCTCAAGATGAGAATGAGCGCAACGGCAGCCCGGACGACTACTCCCGGCAAATCTTCTGACCGCGGCGTAGCGCGAGCACCAGCAATCTTCGGACACAAAAAAACCGGCGGGATCACCGCCGGTTTTTTTCTTACTGAACGACCGTTAAATAATGTCGTCCATGGACTTCAGCGGGTAGTGCGCAGGGTACGGATTGCGCGCAACACCGGAATCAACCGCCGCACGAGCTACCGCCGCAGGTACTACCTCAAGCAGGCGCACGTCCATCGGCTTAGGAATGATGTACTCCTTGCCGAACTCGAAGCTGTCTACGCCGTAGGCTTCGCAGATTTCCTGCGGCACCGGCTCCTTGGCCAGCTCACGAATGGCGTTGACGGCAGCCACCTTCATCTCTTCATTGATGGCAGTGGCTCGAACGTCCAGCGCACCGCGGAAGATGAACGGGAAGCCCAGTACGTTATTTACCTGATTCGGATAGTCGGAGCGACCAGTCGCCATGATCAGATCATCACGGGTGGCCAATGCGACTTCCGGGCTGATCTCCGGATCCGGGTTTGAACAGGCAAACACGATAGGGTTGGGCGCCATCTTCTTCAGCTGATCTGCAGTCAGCAGATCCGGACCTGAAAGACCTAGGAACACGTCTGCGCCGTCGATGGCGTCATCCAGAGTGCGCCGCTCAGTATCATTGGCAAACATTGCCTTGTACTGGTTCAGATCATCACGACCAGAGTGGATCACACCCTTACGGTCGAGCATGAAAATGTTCTCAGAGCGAATACCGCAGCTGATCAGCAGCTTCATGCATGCGATTGCGGCAGCACCTGCACCGAGGCACACCACTTTCGCTTCTTCAATCTTCTTGCCCTGCAACTCAAGGGCATTGATCATGCCTGCTGCAGTTACGATGGCCGTGCCGTGCTGATCATCGTGGAAGATGGGCACATTGCACTTTTCGATCAGTGCACGCTCAACCTCAAAGCACTCAGGCGCCTTGATGTCTTCCAGGTTGATGCCACCAAAAGTATCCGCAATACGCTCAACGGTTTCGATGAATGCCTGCGGGCTCTCGGCATTGACTTCAATATCGAAAACATCAATACCGGCAAAGCGCTTGAACAGTACGCCTTTGCCTTCCATTACCGGCTTACTTGCCAGCGGTCCCAGGTTACCCAGACCAAGAATCGCGGAACCGTCGGAGATGACAGCCACCAGGTTTCCCTTGGCGGTGTACTTGTACGCGTTCTCCGGGTCCTTTGCGATCTCGCGGACCGGTTCGGCAACCCCGGGGCTGTACGCCAGAGAGAGATCGCGGGAGGTTTTGGTTGGCTTGGTGATTTCAACACTCAGCTTACCAGGCCGCGGCTTGGCGTGATATTCAAGGGCTGCTTCTTTCAGATCTTGAGACATTGCCACTGTTCCGTTTGTCACGTTTAAAGGTAATGAACCGCAAAGCACTGCTCAGCGGAGCGCGCCATTATGGCTCGACCATCCCCAAACGACAAGTGCTCTCGGACCATTTCTCGATCAGTCAATAGTGCTAATTGCGTATGTACACAGGCACGACGCAGCTTTTAACAGGCACAAAAAAAGCGCCCAATGGGCGCTTTTTTGGCGACGCAAGAAAAATCAGTCTTTCTTGCCACCGGCGATACGGCCGCCGAAACGCTTCTGGAACCGATCGATACGACCGCCGGTATCCATAACCTTCTGCTTCCCGGTGTAGAACGGGTGGCACTGGGAGCAAACATCCAGCTGCAGGTCGTGTCCGATGGTGGAACGGGTCTTAACAACATTACCGCAGGAACAGGTTGCGGTGATATCTTCGTACTTGGGGTGGATACCTTCTCTCATGGCGAACCTCGTTAGGTTATGCCGCTACCCGATCGCGGAACTCTGTGAGTCCGGGCGCCAGGCACCGCATATTTGAATCAATTAAGAAGACGGGGCACAATCGAGCCCTGTCTAAAACAGACCGCGAATCTTACTTGTAATTCCGCCATCAGGCAAGCATACAGGGATGCCCTACCCTCCTGAATCCGCTGTTCTGGACGATGAGCCGGACAATAAAGGATACGCACATACCGTGACCCCCGACCTGCTCTGGAGCAATCTGTGTCGTCTATCGCCCGAATCGCCCTGAACCGACCACTGAGACGGCTCTTTGATTACCGCATTCCGGAGGGGCTATCACTGACCCCGGGGCAAAGGGTGCAAATCCCATTCGGTCGGCAACAGGCCACCGGCCTGGTCGTCGACACGAACGTTCAGCCCCCTGAGGGCATAACAATCAAGCCGGTCAGTTCGGCAGCGGAAAACTGGCCAGCCCTGCCTGCGGAAACGTTCAGACTGCTCAGCTGGGCCAGCGACTATTACCAACATCCTCTAGGCGAATGCCTGTTCACGGCACTCCCGACAGCGCTGAGGCGAGGACGACCCGCCAAGGAAAAACCCAAAGTGTGGTGGATCGCGACCGGCTCACCCGACACACTGCCCCCCAATGCCCGCAAACAAAAGGCCTTGCTGGCCTGGCTTGCAGAGAAACCGGACGGGGTTCCGGAAGAAGAGATCACCCAAGCAGGCTACACCCGCGCCCAGATCAAGGCACTTGAGGACAAGCAGTTAATAGCGGTGGTTAGTCATGACACCGGGCACCAATCAATCACATCCCCGGAAGCCCATCAGCGAACGCCACAACTTTCGCCCGCTCAGCAAGCGACTGTCAGCCAGCTAGCACGCCCCAGCGATGGCTTTGGCGCGTCTCTCCTGTATGGCATTACCGGAAGCGGAAAAACCGAACTCTACCTTCATTATTTAAAAACCAACCTGGAGGCAGAGCAACAGGCCCTGGTACTGGTGCCGGAAATCAACCTTACGCCGCAGACCGTCGCACGCTTCAGGCACTATTTTGGCGACCGCATAGTGGTCTGGCACTCCGCACTGAACGATGGCGAACGACTGTCCACCTGGCTGAAAATTCGAAACGGTGAGCCGGTCATTCTAATTGGCACCCGTTCTGCAGTAGTGCTGCCCTTTACCAAGCTAAAAGCCATCATTGTCGATGAAGAACACGACAGCTCCTACAAACAGGGAGAAGGTTTTCGCTACTCCGCCAGAGACATGGCGGTGTATCGGGCCCACCTGAACGCGTGCCCGGTGATACTTGGCTCAGCAACCCCCTCCCTGGAGTCGTATCACAACGCCCAACAGCAAAAATACCAGCTGATACGCCTGGAGGAGCGGGCGGGCAACGCCCTGCCCCCAACCATCAGCCTTCTGGATATTCGCTCCCGACCTCTGGAAGGAGGGTTGTCCCAGCCAGCGCTTGAAGCCATCAGGCAAACCATTGATAGCGGCCAGCAAGCCTTGGTGTTTGTAAATCGTCGAGGATTTGCGCCGGTCATGATGTGCTTTGACTGCGGCCACATGGTCGAGTGCCCCCGATGCGACACCCGCCTGACCTATCATCGCCGCGATCGCGCCATGCGCTGCCACCATTGCGATTATCAGGCAGCCGCCACGAAACACTGCCCAAAATGCGAGAGCGATGCTTTCAAACCGGTCGGCCAGGGTACCGAGCGGACCGAGGACATTCTTGCCGCCACCTTCCCCGACACCCCCATCGTGCGGGTTGACCGGGACAGCACCCAGCGCAAGGGCAGCATCCAGAAAATCCTCGACACCGTGAATACCGGCAAACCGTGTGTATTGGTCGGCACACAGATGCTGGCCAAGGGCCATGACTTTCCGGGCGTCACCCTGGTGGTGGTGGTTAATGCCGACGGCGGCCTGTTCAGCGTCGACTTTCGGGCACCGGAACAGCTGCTCCAGACCCTCCTGCAAGTGAGCGGCCGGGCGGGACGAGGCCTGGTGCCCGGCAAGGTATTGGTTCAAACCTGCCACAGCGATCATCCCCTGCTGCAAACCCTTTGCAAGGGCCGGTACCTGGACATGGCCGATCAATTACTCGCAGAGCGCGAAACCGGGCAGTTCCCGCCCTTCCGCGCGATGGCCATTTTCCGGGCCGAAGCCGACACCATGGAGCAGGGACTCCAACTACTGGACTCGATTAAGCCACTGGCTCAGGCACCGGGTATCGACGTCTGGGGCCCGCTTCCGGCACTGATCGCCCGCCGCGCTGACCGGCACCGCTCTCAGCTCATTCTGAACGCCGATAATAGAAAGCGACTGAACGTCCTGCTGAAAGACATCTGCAACCAACTGGACCAACGCAAGCTCCAGGGCAAGGTGAAGTGGATGATTGATGTTGATCCGCAGGAAACTGGGTAAGCCTTCAAAAATCAGACACTTTTCACATTATTTGACACTGCGACGCCGCCTTCCGATTTGCATATTTTAGCCATGTGCTAAGATCCAATTAGTATATTAACCTTTATTTAATTGCAGAAATCATATATGTGATTCTCACGCAGGGAAATCACGTTATGGATAGCCGCAACACCCAAATGGAAAACATGGAGATTGGATATGTCAGGGAAATTCCTTGCGCGAACGTCCGTATTGACGCTTGCATTCACACTTGCTGCCTGCGGCGGGGATGATGGGTCCAGCCCGATTGTGAACGTTGGATCTAGTGGGTCAAGTTCCCAAAGCGGAACATCCGAAGACTCATCAACTGATGGGACCGCGTCCAGCGCCTCTGTGGCTCTTGGAACTGGATCAGATGCTTCATTTGTCGAAGGGCAAATTGACGCAGCTACCAGAAGCATCAGCGCGGGAGGGATCACCACACTTGCAGTTTCTGCTGTAGATGCCGGAAACGGAAATCAGTTGATGGCAGGCACTGAAACAGAAATTACTTTTACTTCGCGATGCATTTCCTCCGGCGAATCATTAATAAACAGTCCCGCGTCAACTACGTCGGGACTTGTTGAGGTCGAGTACGAAGCCAACGGCTGTGCTGGCGATGACACAATAAAGGCTCTTGGCCCAGATAACTCAACAGCACAAATCACTCTCAACATTGCCCAAGCATTTGCGTACAACTTGATTGGCAACACACCTGAACCAAACTCTATCGCACCATCAGGCAATGCAACTTCCGCACGACCAAGCAACTCAGTCGTATCTTTTAATGTCGTTGACGAGACCGGCAACCCGGTAAAAGGAGCTGATGTTACTTTCGCCCTCAGCTACTCAAGCCAGGCAAACTCGAGCACGGAAGATGTTCGCCTCGAGAATACTTCGACAACCTCGGGATCCGGCGGAACAGCTCGGACACGAGTGATTGCAGGAGAGCAAAATACCGTCGTTCGGGTTATTGCCACCATCCAGCGGGAAGATGGCAGCACTGCCTCAACCATTTCATCGCCAATTTCCATCAATGCCTTCGTACCCGACCAAGACAGCTTTTCCATGAGCATCGATAAGTTCATGCCAAATGCTCAGTTTCACAACAATGAAAAGGTAACGATTACGATCAACGCCGCAGACCGCTTCAACAACAACAATCTGGAAGGAAATACTGTAGTCGCCTTTACCACTACAGGCGGATCGATAGAAAACTACTGCGTTCTTGACGCTAGCGGCGTCTGCACTGTCACCTGGACCAGTACTGATCCACGCCCTGCCAGTGGGCGAGTTGCGATCTTGGCTCGTTCTGTCGGTGATGAAAGCTTTCGTGACCTAAATAGCAACGATGAATTCGATGACGGAGAATTTGTTTCAGACTCTTCGATCACTTTTGAAGCGGGAGAAGCCTATATGGACTTCACGACAGACGGATCGTTCACCGCGGGCTCTGACCAATTTTTCGACGACAATGGCAACAGTTCCTACGATGCCCCCAATGGGACCTACGACGGGTCCGGGTGCCTTAATCAAGGAACCCAAAATTGCACCGAAGGCCCAGTGACGATCTGGGATCAAGCCTATATCGTCATGGCCAGCGACGCAGGCATACAAGCTGTGCTTGCGCCATCTGGCAACCCAGACGAGTATTGCGTTACCGCGAGCGGGGCCACTGCCGGAGGCCAGAGAGTTCCTCTGCCAACAGACACCTCAATAGCATTTTCAATCGAGGACGGGGAGATCATATCGTCCACCCCCGATTATGCTGTGGAAAACTCATACGTTGCAGCTAACGAAATTTCGCAATGCATTCGGGCAGGACAAGACGATGACCTGGGAACAACTCCGAGGCTGACCGTCACTCTCACGCCTCCTTCACCGTACGGAGGAGCCCCCATAGAACGATCAATCACCCTTTGAAAAAAAGCCCGGCATCAGCCGGGCTTTTTGCTTGCAACGCCAGTTTCCGCGATAATACCCGGCTCCTATTTTCAGCGGGCTCTCTGCCCTAACGCCAATTCTCCAGTAAACCGAGTCATTCGACAGCATGAAAGAGACCGTTTCCGATCTGCTCCAGTCCGCACTGGCCGCCCTGCAATCCGAGGGCACTCTGCCTGCAGACCAGGCCTTCACGCCCCAAGTAGGCAACACCAAGGACAAGTCGCACGGGGATTACGCCTGCAACATAGCCCTGGTAGCCTCAAAAGCGGCGGGCTGCCCGCCCCGGAAGCTGGCCGAAGCGCTGATCGAGAAGCTGCCGAAAAGTGATGCTGTCCATAAGGTGAAGATTGCTGGCCCGGGCTTTATTAACTTCTTCATGAGCACCGCCAGCGCGTTCGAAGTAGTGAACACCATCCTCGAGCAGTCCACGCAGTTTGGTCGCAACCAGACTGGCCAAGGCGAGAAAGTGCAAGTGGAGTTCGTTTCGGCCAACCCCACCGGGCCTCTGCACGTTGGCCACGGTCGCGGTGCGGCGATCGGCGATTGCCTGTGCCGACTGCTCGAGGCCAACGGGTACCAGGTAACCCGCGAATTCTACTACAACGACGCTGGCGCCCAGATCAACAATCTGGCGCTGTCTGTGCAGTCCCGAGTGAAAGGTCTGACGCCTGAAGATGACAGCTGGCCCGCCGATGGCTACCGCGGCGCCTACATCGTCGACGTCGCCAACGCCTACCTGGCCGGCGAAACGGTCACAGCGGACGATCGTGAAGTCACCGCCAAAGCTGACCCTGAGGACCAGGATGCGATTCGTGAGTTCGCCGTCGCCTATCTGCGCCGGGAGCAGGATCTCGACCTGAAAGCCTTTGGCGTGCACTTTGACGTGTATTTCCTGGAATCCTCACTGTACGAGGAAGGCAAGGTGGAGTCTGCGGTAAAGCGCCTGCGGGAAAACGGCTACACCTATGAGCATGATGGCGCCATGTGGCTGAAGACCACAGAATTTGGCGATGACAAGGATCGAGTCATGCGCAAGAAGGACGGTGGCTACACCTACTTCCTGCCGGATGTGGCTTACCACCTGGACAAGTGGCAGCGTGGTTTCTCCACAGTCATCAATGAACAGGGTGCAGACCACCACTCTACCGTGACCCGGGTACGTGCCGGATTGCAGGCGTTGGACGCCGGTATTCCGAAAGGCTGGCCGGATTATGTTCTGCACCAGATGGTGATGGTGACCCGCTCAGGCCAGGAAGTGAAAATTTCCAAGCGCGCAGGCAGCTATGTCACAGTCAGGGACCTGATCGATGAAGTGGGTCGGGATGCCACCCGGTTTTTCCTGGCGGCACGACGGGTTGACTCCCAGTTGACCTTCGATATCGATCTGGCGCGCTCGCAGACCAATGAAAACCCGGTGTATTACATTCAGTATGCCCATGCCCGGATCTGCAGTGTCCTGCGGAAACTGTCGGAAGAGGGCGTTCAACGGGGGCTCAACGAGTGTGTTGGCGACTTGTCCTTACTGACCCTCGACGAGGAAAAGGACCTGGCCAACCAACTGGCCAAATACCCGGAACTGATTGCGAACTCGGCGGCCCAACGTGAACCGCACCACCTGACGCATTACTTGCGGGAGCTGGCTGGCCAGTTCCACACTTATTACAACGCCCACAAGGTGCTGATTGAGGATACCGCTGTTCGCGATGCCCGCGTCAGCCTCTACCTCGCCGTCCGCCAGGTGATTGCCAACGGGCTCGACCTGCTGGGTGTCAGCGCTCCGGAAGAGATGTAAGCAACCATCATGGCCCGAGATTACGCGCGAAAGAACCGGTCAACTGCTGCTTCAGCAACGCCGCGAAAAAAGGCGGCAAAGCCTGCGCCGAAACGAAGCAGCCGGCCCAAGCCGGCTGCACCTGCACGCTCGCAGCACGGCGGACTTTCGGTTAAGTGGATTTTCTCCCTGGCCGCGGTAGGCGGGTTCATCGGCTTTATCGTGTATCTCAATTCCCTGCCTGCAAGCGGGCCGCAACCATCAGCTGAGGCGCCGGCAACCGAAACGCACCAGACCCAGCGCCCGGCCGAAACCGCAAAGGCAACAGAGAAGGAAAAGAAGCCCGGCTTTCGCTTCTATGAAATGCTGCCAGAATCGGAGGTGGTGCCACCCAAGGTGGAGGAATATACCCCTGGCCCGGCGAAGCAGGACTTCAACTACCTGGTGCAATCCGGTTCTTTCCGGCAAAAAGGCGATGCCGAACGCCAGCGCGCCCAGATTGCCTTCCAGGGCCTGCGTGCGAGCGTGCAGCGCATTGACCTGGATAGCGGCTCAGTCTGGTATCGAGTCAATGTCGGCCCGTTTAGCTCCCGCAGTCAAATGAACTCCGCTATCGACAAGCTGGTTTCCATCAATATCCAGCCCCTGATCCGGAAAATTCCGAAAGAAGGTTAACCCGAAGCGCTCAGAAGGCCGTGCGCAGAGCCTTGCGAGACCGTGCGGAGCCAAGGATGGCGGAGCCGAGCGTACAGGGACGTATTTACAGCGTGTTTCGCAAGGCTCTGCGCACGGCCAACACGCTCCCCACTTGAATTCTCCCCCCAAGCCTCCATAACTGCTCAATACCGATTTCAATCAGGCAATTGGAGCCCAAATGACTACGATACTTTCGGTTCGGCGCGATGACGAAGTTGCCATGGGTGGCGACGGCCAGGTTTCCCTGGGCAACACCGTGATGAAAGGCAACGCCCGAAAAGTGCGCCGCCTATACAACGGTAAAGTAGTTGCCGGATTCGCGGGCGGTACAGCCGATGCCTTTACCCTATTTGAGCGCTTTGAAGCTCAGCTGGAGAAGCATCAGGGCAACCTGACCCGAGCGGCAGTGGAACTGGCGAAGGATTGGCGAACGGACCGTGCCCTGCGCAAACTCGAAGCCCTGCTTGCAGTGGCGGACAAGACCGCATCGTTGATCATCACCGGTAACGGCGATGTCATTGAGCCTGAGCAGGGCTTGATTGCCATTGGTTCCGGCGGCCCATTCGCCCAGGCGTCAGCGCGGGCACTGCTAGAGAACACCGATCTGTCGGCTCACGAAGTGGTCGAAAAGGGCCTGGATATTGCCGCCGACATCTGCATTTACACGAATCACAATCGCACCCTCGAAGTGCTGTCCACCAACGACTGATCCGGAGCGACCATGTCTGCAATGACACCCCGTGAGATCGTTCACGAGCTGAATAAACACATCGTGGGCCAGGACGAAGCCAAGCGGTCAGTGGCGATTGCCCTGAGAAACCGCTGGCGTCGGATGCAGCTCGATAGCAGCCTGCGCGATGAAATCACGCCGAAGAACATCCTGATGATCGGCCCGACCGGCGTCGGTAAAACCGAAATCGCTCGCCGGCTGGCCAAGCTGGCTGATGCACCGTTCCTGAAGGTGGAAGCCACCAAGTTTACCGAGGTTGGTTACGTTGGCCGGGACGTTGAGTCTATTATTCGGGACCTGGCGGACATGGCCATCAAAATGCTGCGCGAGCAGGAAATGAAGCGCCATGACAACCGCGCCCTGGATGCTGCTGAAGATCGCATCCTCGACGCCCTGCTGCCCCCCGCCCGAGATTTCAAAGAGGACAGCCAGCGTCCGGATGACTCGTCCACTCGCCAGCTATTCCGCAAGAAACTGCGCGAAGGCGAACTGGACGACAAGGAAATAGAAATCGACCTGAGCAGCAGCAATGCCGGCGTGGAAATCATGGCACCTCCGGGCATGGAGGAGATGACCAACCAGCTGCAGAGCATGTTCTCCAACCTGTCATCCGACAAGCGTAAGACCCGGAAGATGAAAGTCGCCGATGCGCTGAAGCGGGTAAAGGATGAAGAAGCGGCCAAACTGGTCAACGAAGAAGAGATCAAGCAGAAGGCCATTCAGGCGGTTGAGCAGAACGGCATTGTCTTTGTCGACGAAATCGACAAGGTAGCCAAGCGCTCGGAGAACACGTCATCCGACGTCTCCCGCGAGGGGGTCCAGCGAGACCTGCTGCCCCTGATCGAAGGCAGTACGGTCAGCACCAAGTACGGCTCGATCCGCACCGACCACATCCTGTTTATCGCGTCCGGCGCCTTCCACCTGTCGAAGCCGTCTGACCTGATTCCTGAGCTTCAGGGCCGGCTACCGATCCGGGTCGAGCTCAAGGCGCTCACGCCGGAGGATTTCAAACGCATCCTCACCGAGCCGGACGCATCTTTGGTGCAGCAGTACGTAGCCCTGATGGCAACCGAAGGGGTGCAGCTGAGCTTTGCCGAGGACGCCATTGCCCGCATTGCGGAAGTGGCCTACAAGGTGAACGAAACCACGGAAAATATCGGTGCGCGCAGACTGCATACCGTGCTTGAGCGGTTGCTGGAAAGCCTGTCATACGATGCTGGCGACAAGGTGACCGACGGCTTTGAGGTTACCGCGCAGTATGTGGATGAAAAACTCGGGGAACTGGCGGAGGACGAGGACCTGAGCCGGTTCATTCTGTAACCGCTCAACGAAACAGGGCACGGTGATCCGTGCCCTGTCCTAGTTCACAGCATCTGAATCATTGAGCTCGACTGAACAGCTGAGTCACGTTTTCCAGGCCAGAGGCCAGCTTGCCCTTCTCTGCCTGCTTTTTCCTGCCTTTCGCCACATACAGTGGCAGCATCTCACCATACAGACTGGTACTGATCGTGCGCTGCTCGTCTTCCAGACGATCCCGACGTAGTTTAATACCGTACTTGGCCAACTTTGGCTCCAACTCATCGGCGCGGTTAAGCAGATCCCGTCGGGTCATCTGATAAGCGTGCTCACACACCATGCGGCGCGACTGGAAACTGAATACGTTAGAGAAGAACAGTTTGGCGTCGTCCCGGGTCGGCTCGAACAACAGAATGTCTTTGTCCGGATAATCGCGATTGTACTGGGCGATACCTGACTGCATCCGTGAATAGACCATGGTCCGGAACATCTGCGACAGCATATGGGGCATGCCAGAGCGTGTCAGCTCGCCCGGCTTCATGGTGCCGGCACGAACCGCAGCGCTGGCATCAATCGGCACCTGGGGGTTCACAGCAAACACCAGATCAGCACCGTCCTCGAACGCCACCGACGCGTGCAGACCTTTGCGCAGCGTGCCATCCACGTAATAACGGCCATCAATATCCACCGGTACGTAGAGTCCGGGGGATGCCGTGCTCGCCTGGATGGCCTTGGAAATCGACACGTGATCAAAGCCCGGAGCACCGAAACACACCGCCTCAGTACTCTCAACATCGGCAGCCACAATATAGAGACTGCGCTTGAGCTGGCGGAAATCGTTGGTACGGCCAAGCATGGTAAAGGCGCGCTTGAGGTACTCGTGCAAGCCCTCGTTATCGAACAGGCCTGCCGGCGCCGCCTGGGCGAGGATAGTCAACGCTTCCAGCAGGCTTTGATCGTAGGGGTTGTTGACGAACCGCTGGACCGCGGTGGTCATCAGGCCCGGCACCGACAGCAGCCGACGGCCAATCTCCCGGAAAGCCGGCCGATAGAACACCTCGGGATGGAACGGGTGCACCTCGGCTTCATTGCGCACGAAGATCCGGCACAATTGCGCCGTGGTCATCTGATTGGCCAGATTAGCGGCCACGAACGAGCCGCTGTTCACCCCGACATAGACGTCGATATCGTTAAAATCCAGACCATCCAGGGCCTCGTCCAAGGCTCGCAGCGCACCGATTTCATAGATACCACCCAACGGCCCGCCACCACCAAGCGCCAGGCCTATGCGGGGAGCAGTTTGAAGATCGGTTGGATCAGTCATGGTGTTTCCTTTTTCGGTTGGCGATGCGGGAAATGGTTTCCGCACGCTCGAGTACCCTATAACCTAACAGCAGGATTTAGAGTACTCACCCTATAATCGCTCAAAATGCGACAACAGCTCAGGAAAGGGCCTTTTCAGCAAAGGCCGCAGCGTTCGATTTGCCCGGGCGGAGGTAGCGCCCAAAGCCGGCATTACGCAACGCCAGGTCAACACAACTCTTGATGACGTGGGGAGAATCGAGCAACAGCACGTCTTCGAGCAGCTGCATCGCCCACTCCCGGCTGACACTGCGAATTACGGATTTTACCTTGGGCAAGCTGGCGGCGTTCATCGACAGCGAATCGTAACCCATGGCCATCAGCAACAGTGCACCACCGGGATCCCCCGCCAACTCGCCGCAGATACCAACAGGCTTACCCACCACATGGGCATCCTGGGCAATCCGCACCAGCGCCTGCAATACGGCCGGGTGATACGAATGATAAAGCTGAGCCACCCTTGGGTTATTCCGATCAACCGCCAGCAAATACTGGGTCAGGTCGTTCGAGCCCACCGACAGGAAATCCACCCGGTCTGCCAGCTCACGAATTTGATAGACCGCGGCAGGTATTTCCACCATCACGCCCACTTTGGGCATGTGGATGTCGTAGCCCTCTTCGCGAACCTCGTGGTACACCCGGTAGATCAGGTGCAGCGACTCCTCAACCTCGGAAATGTTGCTGATCATGGGCAGCATGATCTGCAGGTTGTTCAGCCCCTCACTGGCCTTGAGCATAGCCCTAACCTGCACCAGGAAGATTTCCGGGTGGTCGAGCGTAACCCGGATGCCGCGCCAGCCCAGGAACGGGTTTTCCTCCTGAATCGGGAAATAAGTCAGTGACTTATCACCCCCTACGTCCAGGGTTCGCATGGTGACCGGGTTCGGGGCAAACGCCTCGAGCTGCTCACGATAGTACTCTCGCTGCTCCTGCTCGGACGGAAAGCGGTCCTTGATCATGAACGGCACTTCAGTGCGGTACAGACCGATGCCCTCGGCGCCGTGGGACAACGACCGGACCACATCGGTCATCAGCCCGGTGTTCACCAACAGGGACACCCGATGGTTGTCGGTAGTCTCGCAGGGCAAATCCCGAAGGACTTCAAGGCCCCGGATCAGCTCATCTTCTTCGTCGTAGATGGCTTGGTAGAAGGCTCGCAAATCGTCCGACGGCGAGGCAAAGATCTGGCCCTCAAAGCCGTCGACAATCAGTTCTTTGCCGTCCAGCTGGTTGACCGGGATATCCACCAACCCCATTACCGTGGGCACACCCATGGCGCGGGCCAGGATCGCCACATGGGAGTTGCTGGAGCCTTTAACGGATACCAGGCCGACCAGTTGCCCCTTGGGCACTTCCCCGAGCATCGCCGGTGTCAGTTCCTCGCTGACCAGAACCGTCCGCTCCGGATACTCAAGGTGCCGTTGTTCACCCTCCTGCAGATGTGAGAGCAGCCGGCGCCCCAGATCCCGGACATCGACGGCGCGCTCCTGCAGGTAATGATCGTCCATCATTTCGAAGTGACGAATGTACTGCTGAACCACCTGTTTCAGGGCGCCCTGGGCCCAAACACCGGCGCGAATGTTGTTGGCGACCTCGCCCGGCAAGGCCTCATCGCCGAGCATGCGAAGGTAAACATCAAACAGCGCCTGCTCCTCAGGCCGCAACTGTGAGGCCAGACGGTTGGCGACTCGTTCAATGTCTTCCCGTACCGCTTTTACGGCGGCGCGGAACAGCTCAAGCTCCAGATCGATGTCGTCAGTTGGCTTTTCCGGCACCACATCCAGATCAGCCGCCGGATAGACCACCACGCCTTGGCCGATTGCGACGCCGGGCGCCCCGGGCACACCACTGAAGCTGACATCCCGGGCCTCTTCACCCGTCAGCGACAGCCCACTGATAGCCCCGGTGGCCTCGCTGTGGGCGATAACACCGGCCAGCTGCGCCGATACGGTGACCAGAAACGCTTCTTCGCCCTCATCGAAGCAGCGGGAACTCTCCCGTTGCTGGACGACCAACACGCCCAGAACCCGGCGATGGTGGATGATGGGCACACCCAGAAAAGATCGGAAGCGTTCTTCACCCGTCTCGGGAAAATAGCGGTAGCGGGGGTGGGACGGGGCGTCTTCGAGGTTGATCGGCTCCTCACGGGAGCCGACGAGCCCGACCAGGCCTTCGGAATAACCGAGGCTGACCTTGCCGACAGCCTTGCGATAAAGGCCTTCGGTGGCCATGAGGATATAGCGGTTGGTGGCAGGATCCAGCAGGTAGACGGAACAGACCTCTGTTCCCATGGCCTTTTGCACCCGCGAGACAATGACGTCCAACGCCTCCTGCAAATCGCGGGCGCTGTTTACCTCTTGTACAAGACTTCGCAGTATGCTCAGCATGGCGGGATCAGTCCGTCATTTCTGGTGTTCCTTTGCGTTCCGGTTCTGCTCATGCCTTCGCCACTGCTCCATGTTGTAGAACAGCCGAGGCGCGAGCTCCCGCAACGCACGTCGATACACTTCCCGTTTAAACGAAACTACCTGACCCAACGGATACCAGTAACTAACCCACTGCCAGCCGTCGAACTCCGGTGAATCGGTACCGTCCACGCACACCTGCGCATCCGGCGATAACATCCTCAGCAGGAACCATTTCTGTTTTTGGCCCACACAAACGGGGTGCGAGTTATGGCGTACCATCCTCCTCGGAAGCCGGTACCTCAGCCAGCCACGGGTACAGCTGATGATTTCAACATCGCTGGCTCCGAGACCGATTTCCTCTCCCAGCTCCCGGTACAGTGCCGCCTCCGGTGATTCATCATGATTGATGCCACCTTGGGGGAACTGCCAGGAGTCCTGCCCTATTCGCCTTGCCCAGAGAACTTCTCCCCGGTGGTTGGCCAGAATGATTCCGACGTTGGGTCTGAAACCGTCTGAATCGATCACGGCACAGTCCTCTCAAAAGTCGGCGGACCGGTTCAAAAATTGACCGGTCAGAATTGTCCAAGTTGCTCTCATTCTTGCAGAAACCCAAGGGTACGGCAAACGAAGCCGCATTCCGCCGGTCGTGTTAGACTAGCCGGCCTGAGGCAGGCCACGTAATCACCGGAGGTAACAGCTTGACGCTCGCAATTTTTGATCTGGACAACACGCTTCTTGCTGGCGACAGCGACCACGCCTGGGGAGAATTCCTGGTTGAAGAAGGCATTGTGGATGCGGAGGAGTATCGCAAGGCAAACGACCGGTTTTACCAGGAATACCTGAACGGCGAGCTGGATATCCTTCACTATCTGGGGTTTGCCCTGCAACCGCTGGCCAACCACAACCTGGATCAGTTGCTGGCCTGGCGTGAATCTTTCATGGCCAAGAAGGTTCGGCCAATGATGCAGCGCAAAGCCGCCGAACTACTGGACAGCCATCGGGCTCAGGGCCACACCCTGATGATCATCACCGCCACCAATCGGTTTGTGACCGAACCGATTGCCGAGGCACTGGGCATTGAGCACCTGATCGCTACCGAGCCGGAGCTGGTAAACGGTCGCTACACGGGCGAAGTTGCCGGCGTCCCCAGCTTTCAGGATGGCAAGGTCACTCGCCTGCAGGACTGGCTTACCGCCTACGGGCATGACCTCGACGGAGCCTGGTTCTACAGCGACTCCCACAACGACGCCCCCCTGCTCCGGGAAGTCGAACACCCCGTCGCCGTCGATCCGGACCCAACGCTTGAGGCCTTGGCCCGGGAAAACGGCTGGCAGATCCTCTCTCTGAGAGACTGACGCGGACGGGGCCCGCCCCTCACGGGCTGAGACAGCCCGGCACAATCAAAAGAATCCGGTTAGAGACCGGACAAAGCTGGACTTGATGTAGTCAGTCTCCGGAATACCCGGGATCACCGGGTGGTCCGGTGCCTGATGCCCCTGCTCCAGCAGCTGTACAAACCGGTCGATTTTCCGACCGCTGCTGCGAATGATATCGGTTAGCCGATCCTGGGACAGGTGCATGGAGCAGGATGCCGATACCAGAATGCCATCCCGCTCGAGCAGCCGCAGGCCCAGTTGGTTCAGCCGGGCATACGCCTGCTCACCCGCCTTCTGGTCACGACGCCTGGGGATCAGCGCGGGTGGATCCAGCACCACGATGTCGAACTTTTCTTTCTCGTCGCACAACGCTTTCAGCGCCTCAAAGGCATCGCCTTCAAGCGTTTCCACATTATCCAGACCGTTCAGGCGGGCGTTGTGATGCACCGACTCAATGGCCGAGGACGAGCTGTCGACGCAGGTGACCTGGGTGGCGCCGGCGCAGGCGGCCTGAATGCCCCAACCGCCCACGTAACTGAACACATCCAATACTCGCTTCCCGGGAGCGTAGGACTGCAACCGTTGGCGATTCATCCGGTGATCGTAGAACCAACCAGTTTTCTGGCCGCCTTCAAGCGGCACTTCAAAACGTACGCCGTTTTCCTCCACCTTCAGCAGAGACACCTCCGGCCCATGGGCCTGCTCGACGTAGGTCTCCAGCCCCTCGACCTTTCGCATCTTGCCATCGTTCTTCAGGATGATCGCGGTGGGGTGCGCCAGGCGCTGCACTGCACGCACAATGGCGTCTTTCAGCAATTCCATGCCGGCGGTGGAGATCTGCACGACAACGGTATCGTCGAAGCGATCAATCACCAGCCCGGACAGACCATCGCTGTCACCGAACACCCAACGGTAAAACGGCCGGTCAAACAGCCTTTCCCGCAGCGACAGCGCCGTTTCCAGGCGATCCGTTAAGCGCTTGGGCGTCATGCCGTGACTGGCATCCCGGCTGATCAAACGGCCGCAGATTAACGCATGGGGATTCACAAAGACCGTCCCCAGCGGCTTGTCGTTCGCGGCCCGCAGCTCGGCCTGGGCGCCCGCTTCAAATTCCGTCAGTGGCGAACGCCGGGTATCTACCTCGTTGCTGTACACCCACAGGTGCCCCGCCCGGAGCCTGCGCTCGGCGCCTTTGCGTAAATACAACACTGGAAAATTCATAAAGGGCACCTGATAGAGGGAAAAATGGGGCGGGAATTATACATGACGGGGCGCTGCTTAGCCCTCGGCGGCCACGTGCTCGCCGTAGGCGGTGGCGTCCATGAGCCCGTCAAGCTCGCCCTGGTCCACCAGCTTGACCTTGAACAGCCAGCCATCACCGTAGGGGTCTTCATTGACCTTTTCCGGCTCGTCCTCAAGGGCGTCATTGATGGCAACGACTTCACCTGTGACCGGGCTGAATACATCCGACGCCGACTTCACGGACTCTGCCACACCGGCCTCCTCTCCGCCGTTCACGGTAACGCCGACATCGGGAACGCCAATGTAAACCACGTCACCCAGCTGCTCCTGGGCAAAGTCGGTAATACCAACCGTTGCGGTGCCATCGTCGGAAACACGCACCCATTGGTGAGTTTCGATGTATTTCAGATCTGCAGGTATGTCACTCATGATCGGATTCCTGATTACGTTTTTTCGCGCAGTTTACCGCAAGTACCTAGCGCCAGCGAACATCCCGGGCCATCGTCATGAAGGAATTCAGGTAGTCCACCCCCAGATCCCTTTCCCGAAGACCCAAAAAGATCTGCTTGGCGATGCCGTGTTCACCGAGGCGCACGGGCGTGACCGGGATTTTATCGCGGTACTCCAGTACCAGCCAGCGCGGCAGTGCCGCAACGCCGCGCCCAGTGGCCACCATCTGCAGCATGATGTCAGTGGTTTCAATGGTTTTGTGGTGGGCGGGACGGACATGGGACGGCAACAGAAACTGGTTAAAGACGTCGAGCCGCTCGATCTCCACCGGATAGGTAATCAGTGTTTCCCTGGCAAGATCTTCCGGCCTCGCCCATTGTGCGTCCGCCAGCGGGTGATCACCGGCCACCACCAGCACCTGCTCGTAATCAAAGACCGGCTGGAACACCAAGCCCGGACGATGCAGCGGATCAGGGGTCACCAACATATCGATGTCATGGCCATAGAGGGCACCAATGCCGCCAAACTGGAATTTCTGTTTCACATCCACATCAACGTCGGGCCAATGCTCAAGGTAGGGACCAACCACCTTCAGCAACCACTGATAACAGGGATGACATTCCATGCCGACCCGCAAACTGCCCCTCTGACCCTTGGCAAACTGGCCGACCAGCCTCTCCGCGTGTTCAAACTGCGGCAGCAGTCGGTTCGCCAACGCCAGCAAACACTCACCTGATTGCGTCAACCGAAGCTGTCGCCCTTCCCGAACCCACACCGCCGTTCCAAGCTGCTGTTCCAGCTTCCGGATGGCATGACTGAGTGCCGACTGAGTCAGATTCAATGTCTCGGCGGCGGCGGTCAGCGAGCCGTGCTGGTCGACAGCACTGAGAATTTCCAAATGGCTCCGGTCCAGCACCTAATCCCCCCCCCTTCAGAAGCCATGAATTTTGCTCATAGAAACCTGAAATAATACCATTATTTTTCATTGCCGAGGCGATTTAGGCTAGCTCCTTCTTATCTCAACCAAGTAAATATAAGGAGATCATCGGCCATGGTGACCACGCACAATCTCGGCTTTCCCCGCATAGGCAGGCAACGCGAACTGAAGTTTGCGCTGGAGGCGTTCTGGCAAGGCCGGATAACGGAGAGTGAACTGACCGAAACCGGGGCCCGACTGCGCCAGGAGAATTGGCAAGCGCAGAACCAGTTCGATCTGGTACCCGTTGGGGACTTTTCGCTTTACGATCAGGTTCTGGATATGAGCTTTACCCTGGGTCACCTACCCCACCGGGCCAGAGACGGCAGCGGAACCGCCCTCGATCAGTATTTCCGGGTTGCCCGCGGGCGTTCGGCCAACGACGATTCGTGTCAGTCCATCCATGCCGGGGCAATGACCAAATGGTTCGACACCAACTACCACTACATCGTGCCTGAGTTCGACGAAACCACCGCATTTGCGCTCAATCCCGAGCGCCTGCAGGCACAGATTACCGAAGCCAGAGCTCAGGGCGTCTCTCCGAAGCCTGTAATAATCGGGCCAATCACTTATCTGTGGCTGGGCAGAGCAAAGGACGACAGCAACCCGCTGGATCTGCTTGATCGCCTGCTACCGGTCTACGCCGAACTACTCGAACACTTCGCTGAACAGGGCATAGACTGGGTACAGGTAGATGAACCGGTGCTGGTCACCGAACTGGACCTGGCTTGGCGCCATGCCTTCAATTTGGCCTACCACCACCTGAAAACGACCGCCCCCAAGCTGCTACTGACCACCTATTTTGGCGATCTGCGAGAGAACCTCCAACTCGCCTGCGACTTGCCCGTGGCAGGCCTGCATCTGGATGCTATCAGCGCGCCTCAGGAGGTTAGCCGGGTTGCAGACTGGCTGGCGCCGCACAAGGTTTTGTCGGTGGGCGTAGTCAATGGCCGCAACATCTGGCTCACCGACCTGAGCAAAACATTGGACTGGCTTGAGCCCCTGCACGAAAAACTGGGCGCGCGATTGTGGCTGGCGCCATCCTGCTCACTGCTGCATGTTCCCGTGGACCTGGAGAGCGAACAGAAACTGGACGCTGAGGTCAAAGGCTGGCTCGCGTTCGCGGTGCAAAAACTCGAGGAACTGACCACCCTGGCCCGCGCTCTTAATTTGGGCCGTGACGCAGTGAAAGACGTTCTGGCGACAAACGCAGCGGCAGTACGGAGCCGACAAACTTCTGTGCGCGCCAACACCGCAACAGCCGCTCAAACCCTTCGGAATCTGGACAGCTCTGCAGGCTACCGAAAGACCGCGTATCACGAACGACGAGAGATCCAGCGCCGACAACTGCCGTTGCCCCCCTACCCAACCACCACCATTGGCTCGTTTCCCCAGACCCATGAAATCCGCAAGGCCCGCCAGCAATTCCGCAAAGGAGCACTGGCAGAGGCCGACTACACAGCGCGGATTCGCGACGAGATCGCTCACTGCATTCGCAGGCAGGAGGAGCTTGGGCTTGATGTTCTGGTTCATGGCGAAGCGGAACGCAACGACATGGTGGAGTACTTCGGCGAGCACCTCGACGGCTATGCCTTCAGCCAGTTTGGCTGGGTCCAGTCCTACGGTTCCCGCTGCGTAAAGCCGCCCATCCTGTTTGGCAATATCTCCCGGCCCCGGGCGATCACGGTGAATTGGAGCCGCTACGCTCAGTCACTCACAGACAAACCAGTAAAAGGCATGCTCACCGGCCCGGTTACCATTCTGAACTGGTCTTTTGTTCGCGACGACCAACCCCGCAAGGACACGGCCTTGCAACTGGCCCTGGCGATACGGGAAGAGGTTCTTGATCTGGAAGCGGCTGGCCTGAAGATTATCCAGATTGACGAAGCCGCGCTCCGAGAGGGACTGCCCCTGCGCCGGTCAGATTGGGCAGGCTATCTGGACTGGGCGATCGATGCCTTCAGGCTGACAGCGAATGGCGTCAAGGATGAGACCCAAGTGCACACGCACATGTGCTACTCCGAGTTTAACGACATCCTGGGTGCCATTACCCGAATGGACGCCGATGTCATCACCATTGAAACATCCCGGTCGGACATGGCTCTTCTGGAAGCCTTTAAGAACAAGTCCTACCCGAACGACATAGGTCCGGGCGTCTACGACATCCACTCCCCCAACATTCCCGAGCCACAGGACATGGTGACCCTGATCGGAAAGGCTGCAGCGCGCATTCCCGCCGAGCGTTTGTGGGTTAACCCGGACTGTGGTTTGAAAACGCGAAGTTGGGAGGAAGTCATTCCGGCGCTGGAAAATATGGTCAGTGCCGCAAAAGCACTTCGGCTGGAGCTATCCGCTCAATAACCGGAGCTCTTCTGGTCCAGCTCGAACTCAAAATCAGTCGCCCGGCCGACTTCGGTGTAGAATTCGCCGGAGGGCATCAGCTCGAACCAGCGATAACCGGGCGACAACGGCTCCACGGAAAAAGCGCTGGAGCCTGTGGTGAACTGGATACACGTGGAGGGCGTGGCCATCAGGTGCACGCCATTTCTATTCAGCCCCTGCTCCTGATGGATATGCCCCCACAGTACAATTTTCACCTGGGGGAACCGATCGACGATTTGCCAGAAGTCTTCACGATTACGCAAACCGATGGGCTGCATCCAGTCGCAGCCAACGTCCACCGGATGATGGTGCAGCGTGATGAGCGCAGGCAATTCCGGATTCTCAGCCAGAGCTGTTTCAAGGAATTCGAGCTCGGACGGAGCCAACTCACCGTAAACTTGGCCCGGCACCGAAGAATCCAGCAGCAGACATTGCCAGCCACCCTGAATGATTTGCCGACGATGAGCCTGGTACTCCGAGGCGACTCTGCGCAGCACTCCGGATTCATCATGATTGCCCGCCAGCCAAGCCGAGCCACAGGCGAACACCTGTAGCCGGTCCCCGAACGCCCGGTAGGCTTGTTCGGAGCCATCCTGGGCGAGATCTCCAGTCGCAAGGATGAGGTCCGGCTGGCCATGGCTTTTAACGGCCTCGGCGATGACGGCATCGAGACTGTCCCGGGTATTCACGCCGAGAAGCTCGCCACTGGCATCGGCCATCAGGTGCGGATCCGTCAACTGCAATACCCGGAATGGCCGGTTTTTATCTTTTGTAGTCATACGCCTTTAAAGTCATACGCTCTTGATCAAGTCGGTGCCCATCTATAAACCCAGGCCAAGTGTACGACGGCTGCTTGCGGTTTGGTTTCTCTTGAATGCCACGGGGATCACATTCTGACGAGGCCCCGATGAAAAAATGCCCTTTTTGACAACTGCGACACACCCTCTTGCAAGTATTCGCGGGCTCGCAAGCCGTGTCGGAGCGGAGATCCCGATCAATCGACGCCCTCGCCAGCGGACCAGGCAGCGTGTTCCATCGGCAGGTGACCAAAGCGAAGGCAATAGTCCAGCCAGTCCGCAAGGAAGCCGTTGACCTGAGCTTTTTCATCGGGGTGGTGCATGAATCGGTTGGGATAGTCGTTGACAGGTGCGATCTGGCGATCACGATAACAGCTGATCACCTCAGCCATGGCGGCATCGTGATAAACACGCACGGTCATTTGCGGGTTATTGAGCCAGCGTCCGGAATTATGAATCTGTTCCAGTAGGAGGGTTTCCGTGTACTTGGCGGTCTGCAACAGCTTGATCTGAACCCGACCCAGGTAGATATTTTCGCTGTGGAGTTCGAATTCGCACACCGGCTTGCCGTCCACCTCGAGCTGGCGCAACCGGCGCAGGCGCTGGTAATTGCCATCACACAGGGCACCAAGCTGCCGGAGGTCCGGCACATAGCGCTTTGGTTGCATGCTCCACTCAGTCATTAACTGGCCTCTTTCCGAAGTCTTGAACGATTCAGTTCAAGCCACTGCAAGGCAATAATAGCTGCCGCGTTGTTGATCCTGCCATCGTGGATCATGGCAATGGCATTCTCGGCACTGACCACATGGGCCCGGATATCTTCATGCTCATGCTCGACACCGTAGAGCCCTCCGGCTGCCTCGGTGCTGATCAGCCCACAAAACAGATGGATCAGCTCGGTAGTGCCACCGGGCGACACCATGTAATCACAGATCTTGGTCAGATCTCTAAAGGATAGCCCGGCTTCTTCCTGACCTTCCCGTTGGGCCACATCTTCGGGTGTTTCACCGTCCTCGTTCATCCCGGCCACCAGCTCCAGCAACCAGGGTGACTGATTGCGGCCAAGGGCTCCCAGGCGGAACTGCTCTAACAGCACCACTTCATCCCGGACCGGATCGTAGGGCAGAACGCAGGTGGCATCACCACGAATGAACAGCTCGCGGGTAAAAACAGGCATATCCCGGCCATCGAAGCGCGCGTGCGTCAGCCACAGCTTGTCCATGCGGAAAAAGCCCTGGAAAACCGTTTCACGTTTCTCGATGGTGACGTCGCTGGCGTTGAACTGAAATGGTTCGGTCATTGTTCACCCTGTTTCGGCAGTGACTTCGAACGATAGCCTTTGGCTGTTCTTGATTGCAAGGGGATTGGCGCTCAGCGCACCAATCACCAATCCCCAACCTCCAATCAAATCAGACCTTGTCGTACAGCTTGCTGCCGGACTCAACGAACTCCCGGGACTTCTCCTGCATGCCAACGTCCACGGCCGCCACCTCATCCAGGCCATGCTCCTTGGCATAATCCCTCACCTCCTGGGATATCTGCATGGAACAGAACTTTGGCCCACACATGGAGCAGAAGTGGGCAACCTTGGCAGAATCCTTGGGCAGGGTTTCATCGTGGTAGGCGCGGGCAGTGTCCGGATCGAGGCCCAGGTTGAACTGGTCCTCCCAGCGAAATTCAAACCGGGCCTTGGACAAAGCGTTGTCGCGCACCTGGGCGCCCGGGTGGCCTTTGGCGAGGTCAGCCGCGTGCGCCGCGATCTTATAGGTGATGATGCCGGTTTTAACGTCATCCTTGTTGGGCAGGCCCAGGTGCTCCTTGGGGGTGACGTAACAGAGCATGGCGCAGCCGTACCAGCCGATCATCGCGGCACCAATTCCGGACGTGATGTGATCGTAGCCCGGTGCGATGTCGGTAATCAGCGGACCCAGCGTGTAGAAGGGCGCCTCATCGCAGCACTCCAGCTGTTTGTCCATATTCTCTTTGACCAGGTGCATGGGTACATGTCCAGGCCCTTCGATCATCACCTGAACATCGTGTTTCCAGGCAATCTTGGTCAGTTCTCCGAGGGTCTCCAGTTCGCCGAACTGGGCCGCATCGTTGGCATCGGCAATGGAGCCTGGGCGCAGACCATCGCCCAGGCTGAAGGACACATCGTACGCTTTCATAATTTCGCAGATGTCTTCGAAGTGCTTGTACAGAAAACTTTCCCGGTGGTGGGCCAGGCACCACTTCGCCATGATGGAACCACCCCGCGACACGATGCCGGTGGTCCGGGCCGCGGTCAGCGGCACGTGGTGCAACCTGACACCCGCGTGAATGGTGAAGTAGTCCACACCCTGCTCTGCCTGCTCAATCAGAGTGTCCCGGAAAATCTCCCAGGTCAGGTCTTCGGCCACGCCCCCGACCTTCTCCAGGGCCTGGTAGATGGGAACCGTACCAATCGGCACCGGCGAGTTGCGCACAATCCACTCACGGGTTTCGTGGATGTTCTTGCCGGTGGACAGGTCCATGATGGTGTCGGCGCCCCAACGAATACCCCAGGTCAGCTTTTCCACCTCTTCCTCTATCGACGAACTCACCGCGGAATTACCGATATTGCCGTTAATCTTCACCAGGAAATTCCGGCCGATAATCATCGGCTCCGATTCCGGGTGATTGATGTTGGCAGGAATGATGGCACGGCCACGGGCCACTTCGTCCCGAACAAATTCCGGTGTAATTTCTGCCGGCAGGTTGGCACCGAACGACTGCCCCGGATGCTGATCCTTCAGCAGCCCGCGCTCCCGGGCCTCCTGCAATTTCTGGTTTTCCCGGATGGCGATGTACTCCATCTCCGGGGTGATGATGCCTTTGCGGGCATAATGCATCTGGCTGACGTTGCAGCCGGGCTTGGCCCGCAGGGGTTTGCGCTCGTCCATGAACCGAAGCGGATCCAGCCGGGGATCGTTCATACGGCGCCGGGTGAATTCCGAGCTGTAGCCGGGCAGAGATTCCACGTCGTTACGCTCTGCGATCCAGTTTGCGCGAATCGGCGCCAGCCCTTTGCGCAGGTCAATCGTGGCCTCGGGATCGGTGTACGGCCCAGAGGTGTCGTAGACCATCACCGCTTCGTTCTTTTCCCCCCCCATTTCGGTCGGGGTATCGGCCAGGGAAATCTCGCGCATAGGCACCCGGAGATCGGGGCGACTGCCTGTTACGTAGACCTTGCGGGAATTGGGTAGCGGTTTGACCGCTGCGGAATCCACCTGGGCGGAATCACTGAGGTAGGAAGGTAGCTCTGTCATCGTTTGCTCCCGGAACTTTTTTGGACGTCGGGTCGCGTATGACGGAGCTGAGCACGGTCTCTCCCTGTACTATCGGAGACACGTTTTGCCAATCAGCTATGTGGTCTTAATTCCTACGCCGGTATTATCCGGATCAGGTCGCGGGTTCTGCGTTGCAATCTCAGCCGTCTGCCCATACTTAGTTCAGGCAGACCAGCACCCCGTCAAGACGCGAATCTGTTTTGTGTGACACCGCAAATGAGTGCCGTTTGCAAGTGTAGAGCTGTGACTGATTATTGTCCATAATGGCGCACCAAAGCCTTATCAACGGTCTGATTCTGCACAACTTGCACAGTGCAGCAACCAAGTCAGCGTTTGCGAGTAGGACGCTCACGTCCACAGGTATTCAGGAGAAACAATGAAGAAACGTCTGCTTTCCGGACTGGTTGGTCTCATGGTGGCTCAGCCTGCCCTTGCCATCGATTTAATGGAGACCTATGAGAAAGCCCTGTCCTACGATTCCGGCATTGCTGCGGCCGAGGCCAGCTTTGAAGCCCAGCGGGCCGCCAGCGATGTGACTCGCAGCGTACTGCTGCCCCAGGTTGGCGCATTTGGCGAGGCCAATTACATTGATGTGGAAGGCCCCAACCAGGACAACAGCTACCGCGAACTGGCGTACGGGGTTCAGCTCACCCAGCCACTGTTCCGCGCCGACGCCTGGTTTGATTATGACGCCAGCCAGTTTCAGACCGAGTCTGCTCGCGCCAATTACAACCTCGCTCAACAGCAGCTGATATTGGATGTGGCGACCGCCTACTTCAATGTGCTCCGCGCCAGAGACACCGTCATCACGACCCGGGCAGCGGAAGCAGCAATCCAGCGCCAGTACGAACAGGCCCAGGAGCGTTTCGACGTTGGCCTGATTGCCATTACCGAGGTCTACGAAGCTCGCGCAACCTATGACGACACCCGCAGCCAGCGCATTGTCGCGGAAAACCAGCTCAACATTGCCCAGGAACAGGTGGCGCGTCTGACCGGTGAGTTTCCGGAAGAGATTGAAAATCTGCGGCAGAATTTCCCATTAGGCCGGCCCGACCCCATGGACCCATCTGCTTGGGAGGCAACCGCGCTTGACCAGAATTGGTCTGTTCAATCTGCCCTGTACGATTTGAACGTCAGTGAAGCCAACCTCAAGTCCGCCAAGGCGGGCCATTACCCCACCCTGGATCTGAACGCCTCGTACGGAAAGACCAAGACCGATGGATTGGAGGATCCCAGTACTTTTCAGATGCAACGGGATGGCACCACCACCCAGGGCGTCATTGGCGTGACCCTGAACGTGCCTCTGTACACCGGTGGCGGTACTCAGGCCGGCGTTCGCCAGCGACGGTCATTGGTCACCGTGGCCGAACAGTCACTGAAAACCGTTCGTCGTGACGTGCGGGTAAGCACTCGCAGCCTGTTTTTGACGGTAAACAACAACATCGAGACTGCCTCGGCACTTGAGCAGACCATTGTCTCCCGCCGCAGCGCCCTGGACGCCACCCGGGCCGGGTACGAGGTTGGTACACGGAACATCGTTGAGGTTCTGGATGCTGAGCGGGCCTATTACGTGGCGCTGCGGGACTACGCCAACTCTCGCTACGACTACGTAGTCAACACCCTGCAACTCAAGCAGGCTGCCGGTACGCTGAGCCCTCAGGATCTGGTTGCATTGAACAACTGGCTGAGTGAATCGGCGCCGGGCATCGAAGCGCTGGCCAACGAAGACAAGGTTCTGGACAACCCGGCTCAGTAATACGTGAGGCGGGCTCGACTCCGGGCTCGCCTTAAATCCGCTCTACGATCCCGTCGACAACCTTGTCCAGCGCGCCCCGGTTCTTGTGAACGACAGCCAGTGCCCGATCACCAATGGTATGGCGCTCATCGTCGTCGCTGATCAGCTGAACAAGGTGGGCCGCCAATTCATCGGCATCGGCAACCACCTTGACACCGGAATCGTCCAGCAGCCGCTGGTAGATGGTCTCGAAGTTAAACACGTGCGGCCCGGAAAACACTGGAATACCCCAGGCGGCCGGCTCCAGTGGGTTATGCCCACCGCGCTCGATCAATGACCCTCCCACAAACGCCATGTCGCTGGCGCCGTAAAGCATCATCAACTCGCCCATGGTATCGGCCAGGTAAACATCCGCCGACGCTACGCCGTTGCCGGTTGACCGCCGTGCCAACGTCAGCCCGGCCTTTTCAACTTTGTCGGCCACCGACTCAAAGCGCTCCGGATGGCGCGGTACAATAATCAGCAGAGTGCGGGGATGGACGGCAAGCACCTTCCGATGTGCTTCCAGCAATTGGGCATCTTCGCCCTCATGTGTGCTACCGGCGATCCATACTGCCGGCCTGGACAGGGATTGCCGAAGCTCCGCCGATGCGCTGCGGACCTCATCGGTAATATCGACGTCGAACTTAACACTTCCGGTGACGGCGACTTTCGAGCTGGCAACGCCAATCCGACAGAAGCGCTCGGCGTCTTTTTCAGCCTGGGCGGCCACCCAGCTGATGCTGCGCATGATCGGCGCGGCCAGGCTCTTGATGCGCTCATAGCCCTGGGCTGAACGCTCGGAAAGCCGGGCGTTGATCAAGAACACCGGCACCTCAAGCGTCCGGCACTGGCGTATCATGTTAGGCCAGATTTCGGTTTCCATGATGACCAGAATCCGGGGTTGCGCCCGCTTCAGAAACCGTCGGATGGAACCCGGCGTATCATAGGGCGCATAGGCGTACTGCACCTGGTCACCGAACATTTTTTGAGCCTGGGCCAGGCCGGTGTCCGTCATGGCAGTCATCAGGATGGTGATCCCGGGGTCGCGGGCCAACAGGCGGCGAACCATGGGGCCGGCAGCAATGGTTTCACCCACAGATACCGCATGCACCCAGACCACAGCGCCCTCATGTCGGGGCACAATGCCAAGTCGTTGGTACCAGTTGCGACGAAGCTCCGGAGCCCGACGACCGTTCCACCACAGGCGCAACAAAATGAAAGGCAAAAGTAACCGTATCAACTGGGAATAGATAAATTGCAGCACACAGGACTCCGGATAAAACAGTAAGGTATCATAGCCGAAAACCCATTGATTTACTTCTGATTGATGCTGGTAATCGCCCGCGACGGCGGCCGGTTTCACGGACAGGCAGGGTCATTATTCCCGTGAAGAAGAAACACCGAAAACTCCCGAGAAATACCGACTACTCCGCCTACCGCCACCCCCGGTGGTGGCCCACGTGGATCGGCATTGGCCTGATGTGGTTGCTGGCGCAGCTGCCGATCCGGGCTCAGTGGTGGCTCGGAAAAATTGCCGGGCTGCTGGCCTGGCGCCTGGCCGGTAGCCGCCGCCACATCACCGAAGTGAACATTGGCCTGTGTTTTCCAGAGCTCACCTCTGAGCAACAGGCAGCACTGGTGCGCAAATCGTTTATTGCCAACGGTATCGGCCTGATGGAACTGGGGCTTGCCTGGTTCCGAAATCCCGCCAAATTAACCTCTATTACCACCGTACATGGGCTCGAACATTTTGAGCAGGCCCTCGCTCGCGGCAAGGGCGTGCTTTTGCTCGGTGGCCATTACAGCACACTGGATCTCGGCGGCAGCCTGGTTACCGAGTACATCAATGCCGATGTCATGCAGCGGGATCACAACAATCCCCTGATGAATGCAGTGATGACCCGGGCACGGGAGCGCCGGTACGGCAAGGTCCTCGGTGCCAGGGATTTGCGCGGTCTGTTCAGAAGCCTGAAAAACAATCATGCGGTCTGGTATGCCACCGATCAGGATTACGGCCGCAAGGACATTGTCTTTGCCCCGTTCTTCGACATCCCGGCTGGCACCATAACGGCCACCTCCCGCATTGCCGAGCGCAGTGGCTGCGCCGTTGTGCCCTTCAGCCACGCTCGGCGTGAAGACCAGCCCGGGTACGATATCTACTTTCATCCGGCTCTTGAGAACTTTCCCAGTGGCGATGACCTGCAGGATGCCACGCTCGTTAACCGCACCATCGAACAGGAAATTCGCCGGGCACCGGCGCAGTACCTGTGGATGCACCGCCGCTTCAAGACACGCCCGAACGTCGGCGACCCAGGTTTTTATGGACGCCACTAACCAGCACGCTTACGGAGGCCGGTTAATATGACTGGAGCCCATGTCCAATCCCACTGACCGTAACAACGGGGCGCCTGCGGTCTGGCTGCTGACCGACAACAAAGCGGGCCACCGGAACCAGCTGAAGGGCCTGGGCAATCGCCTTCGCGTGCTCACCGGCGCCAGTCTCCACTGGATTGACGCCAGCGAAGTTGAGGTGCCCGTATGGCGCGCTCTGCTGGGCATCGCCCCCACCCTTAATGCCGAATTGCCAGCGCCAAACCTGATTGTTGCGGCCGGCACGGGCACCCATCGACTGTTGCTGTCACTGCGCAGGGTCAGCCGCGCAAAGACGTTAACCCTGATGAAACCCGGCTTCCCCCTCAGCTGGGTCGACGGCGTGATCACCCCGGCCCACGATGCCATCCACAGCAAACACGTTCTGCTCACCGAGGGCGCACTTAATTCGATCACGCCTTTGGCCCGCATCACCGACAAACCAGAGGCCCTGATACTCCTCGGTGGCCCGTCGCCGCATTTCGAGTGGGACAATGACGTGCTGCTCGGACAGATCAATAACCTGATCGGGCAATACCCGGCATGGCGTTGGACCATCGGCGGCTCCCGCCGAACCCCGGAAGAATTGCTGGCCCGACTGGCAGAACTGCAGGGCCCCAAAATCACCGTTGTTCACCCAAAAGACACTTACCAGGACTGGCTTTCGCACCAGCTGGCCGCATCCAGAGCCGCCTGGGTCACTCCGGATAGCATGTCCATGGTGTGTGAAGCGGCAACGGCGGGGGTGCCAACCGGTATTTTTGAGCTCGCTGCTCGCCCTGCCAGCCGCGTCGCCCAGGGCGTTGGCCATCTGGTTGAAAACGGACGAATCGCCCACTGGACCGATCATGCTGCAGTCATGGCCGGGGATACTGTCCCAACAGCGACACTCTGGGAGTCCGATCGCGCGGCACGCTGGGTCATTGACCGGCACTTGCCCGCCTCGCGCGCAATCCCACCAGTGAACAAGAGGACAACTGAATGAGAATTCTCCAGGCCCTGCCCGCGCTTTACAGCGGAGGGGTTGAACGAGGCACCGTGGAATTCGCGTCTGACCTGGTCAAGCGCGGCCATGAGTCCTACGTGGTCTCCAAGGGTGGCCCGATGGCCGAGCAGCTGCGCGGCCAGGGTTCCAACCACATATTCATGCCAATCCATCGTAAATCCCCCGCATCGTTCGGACAGATCCTGCCCATGCGCAAGCTACTCCGGGAGCTGAAACCAGACATTGTTCATGTCCGTTCACGCATGCCGGCCTGGATCATTCGCCTGGCGCTCAGAGGCATCCCCGCCAGCGAGCGGCCGGCCGTGGTTGCCACTTTTCACGGCATGTACTCGGTCACCCCCTACAGCGCCATCATGACCCGGGCTGACCACCTGATTGCGGTTTCGAGCTGTGTTCGAGATTACGTTCTGGAGAATTACCCGGTGCCGGTGCACAAGCTCACGGTCATTCAGCGCGGAGTCGACCTGAACGCCTTTCGTCAACGCGAGCTCAGCACACAATGGCGGCAGCGGTGGTTTCGGCAGTATCCGCAACTGACTGGAAAGAAAATCATCATGATGCCGGGCCGGATTTCGCGCTGGAAAGGTCAACTGGACTTCCTGGCGATGATGGCAGAACTGGTCCGCCTGCGCCCAGATTGCCATGGCATTGTGGTTGGCGGCGCCGAACCGGGCAAGGAGCCGTTTTTGGAAGAGCTGGAAAAAGAACGCGCCCGCCTGAACCTGACCGATCATGTCAGCTTCCTGGGCCAACGCAACGACATGACAACCTTGTACCTGCTGGCCGATGTGGTCTGCCACATGAGCACCAAACCAGAACCCTTTGGGCGAACGGTCACCGAGGCCCTGGCGTCGGGTACACCGGTGGTCGCCTACAACCGGGGCGGCGCCGCCGAGACACTGCAGGCATGCTTCCGGGACGGCCTGGTGACGCCCGACGACACCGACGAATTCGCCGGAGCCGTCCTTCGGCTTCTGGATTCCGGGCCACCCGATATTGAAATCCCCTATCGCTTCCAGCTCCAGGCGCAAACCGAGGCCACGCTTCAGGTCTACGAATCCGTACTGGCAGGGCGCGAATCCCAGCCATGAACCGCTCGCGGCCATTGACGATTGCGCTCCTGTTTGCAACGCCGGGCACCGGCTGGGGCGGCATGGAAAAGCATACATTTGACCTGGCCCTCGAGCTGGCCCGGCGCGGCCACAGCGTGCACGTCATGGCGCACCGAAGTTATCAGGCCCGGTTTCCGGCCAAAGTGCATTTTCATCCTCTACCGGTTGAATACAGCCGTCTGAACCCCAGGCTTCACTTTGCCCTGCGGCAATGCCTTCGCCGGATCAAACCCGATGTCCTGCATGCCCACGGCAACAAAGCGGCGCAACTCGCCGGGCAAGCGCCACTGGGCCTCGCGCCGTTGCGCATTGGCACCGTACATGGCATCAAAAAAAGCCATAAAGCCTTCCTGCGTCAAGACGCGGTGATCGCGGTTAGTCCCCGGATTTTCGAGAATCTGGACCATGGCAACAAGCACCTAATCTACAGCGGCATCGCGACGGGAGACTCTCCAGAACGCAGCCCCAGCCCCGATGACGATCGCGCCGCCGCGGCCCCAACCCGATGCATCGCCGTTGGTCGGCTAGAGCCGGTGAAGGGGTTTCACACGCTGATCGAAGCCTGGGCACAGCTGACACAACCCGCACAATTAACGATTTATGGCGAAGGCTCTGAGCGGCCTCGTCTTGAACGGCTGCTCGACACTCTGAATCTGCATAACGATGTTGTGCTGCCCGGCTATTGCGAAGATTTACAGCCCGTCTATCGACACGCCGAACTGGCCATCATCAGTTCCGAGCGGGAAGGTTTCTCCTATGTCCTGATCGAGGCCCTGGCAGCCGGTTGCCCGGTGGTCTCAACACCGGTGGCGGGACCGGTGGAGCTGCTGCCACAAACTGCGTTGAGCCATGACGGCAGCGCCGAGGGCCTTCGGGCGGTCATCGACCAGGCCCTGTCCGACCTGCCCCATACCCGACAGGTTCAAGTACCCGCTATGCAGAGAGTCAGCACAGCCTTCACCATTGAGGCCATGGTGGACAACATTGAAAGGCTTTATCGGGAGGCCATGACGTGATCGACCTGTCAAACCAGACACCGTTCGCTTCCGGTTCCAACCGCCATTGCTACCGGCACCCGAGTTATCCCGACCGCTGCCTGAAAGTAATTCGCCCCGACAATATCGAGGCCCGCTACCAGCGGCAGCCGGCACTGAAGAAACTGTTGGGAAAAGAGCGGTTGAACGACAATCTTCAAGAGATCGAGGCCCACGAACAAACCGTCATTCAGCACCTTCTGACGCAAGGTCAGGACGACGTAGTATGGGCCCACTTGCCCCGTTTTTATGGCCAAACGGCCACGGCGCAGGGCCCTGCCAATGAAAGCGAATTTCTAACGAACCCTGAGGGCGGCGCAGCGGAAACTTTCGAGCACTATCTGGCCCGCGCTGGCTTTGACGAAACAGCCCAGGCCTTGGCCCAGGAATTCACCGACTGGCTGCAACGCACAGGAATCCTGACCCGCAACCTGCTGCCACACAATCTGGTGCTTGGCGTGCGAAACGAAAAGCTCAGGCTGTTTCTGGTGGATGGCCTTGGTGCACCGCTGATACCGAGCCTCCTCTCGACCAGCCGGAACTGGCGGCTACACTACATTGATCGGCGCATTCGCCGATTCTACAAACGCATTGAATGGGAAACCAGCGGGCGAGAGGAGCCATGGGAGCTTTCACAAAAACTCTAGGTTTTCAGCTCGCCTTCGGCCATCTGCAGGGGCGCCGAGACTGGCTCTGTCAGGCCCATATGATAATATGCCCGCCCCTTACACATATTTTTTCGGACATCTCAACCTCAAGCTTGGAGTGAACCTATGATTCATCCGGTCATCATGGCTGGCGGCACCGGCTCGCGTCTCTGGCCCCTGTCACGACAGTTGAACCCCAAGCAGTTCCTGAAACTGACGGACAGCCCGTTGTCCATGCTGCAGTCAACGGTAGCTCGGCTTGAGGGATTGAAGGCAGAAAAACCGCTGCTCATCTGCAATGAAGAACACCGTTTTCTTGCCGCTGAGCAAATGCGGCAGTCCGGCCAGGACGATGTCCAGATTATTCTTGAGCCCTGCGGCCGCAACACGGCGCCCGCCATCGCTCTGGCGGCTATCCAGTTGTGCGAGAGTGCTGACAGCGACAACCCGCTGATGCTGGTACTGGCGGCGGATCATCTGATCCAGAACACCGAAGCTTTCCAGCAGGGTGTTGCCAAAGCCATCCCCCTGGCGGAGCAGGGCAAGCTGGTCACATTCGGCATCGTACCCAGCCATCCGGAAACGGGTTATGGCTACATACATCGAGGCACTGAACTCGCCGCCGACTGCTACTCGGTCGACAAATTTGTCGAAAAACCGGACCTGGATACGGCGAATGCCTACCTCGCCTCCGGTGACTACCTCTGGAACAGCGGCATGTTTCTGTTCTCCGCCCGGGAATACCTGAAGGAGCTGGAGACGCACCGGCCGGACATACTGTCTGCCTGCAAGGCGGCCATTGCCGATGCCAGCGAAGACCTGCACTTTACCCGCGTGAATGCCGACCTGTTTGCCAAGTGCCCGGCTGAATCGGTGGACTACGCGGTTATGGAGAAGACCGACAAAGCAGCCGTGGTCGCCCTCGACGCGGGTTGGAGTGACATTGGCTCCTGGTCAGCACTCTGGGATGTCAGCTCAAAGGACGATGCCGGCAACAGCCTGACCGGCGACGTGATTGCCCGGGATACCGAGAATACCCTGGTGCGAGCCGACAGCCGTTTGGTCGCAACGGTCGGTGTCGATAACCTGGTGATCATCGAAACCAAGGACGCACTCCTGGTCGCTCACAAGGACAAAGTCCAGGATGTGAAAAGCGTGGTCGAGCAGATCCGCAACGATGGCCGCCATGAGCACATGAACCACCGTGAGGTCTACCGTCCCTGGGGCGTCTACGACTCCATTGATAACGGTACCCGCTATCAGGTTAAACGAATTACCGTAAAGCCCGGGGCCAAGCTGTCAGTTCAGATGCACCACCATCGGGCTGAGCACTGGATTGTGGTCAGCGGCACCGCCCGAGTGACCAATGGCGAGAAAACCTATCTTGTCACCGAAAACCAGTCCACCTTCATTCCGGTTGGCCAGGTTCATTCCTTGGAGAACCCCGGAGTAATTGATCTGGAACTGATTGAGGTGCAGTCAGGCTCCTACCTTGGTGAAGATGACATTGTCCGGTTCGAAGATCGGTACGGCCGCAATTAATCATGGCGTTATCGAAAGCAACATTCCTGATCTTTGCGCTTAAGCTGGCCGGCAAGCTGTCCCTGCGCGGCGCCCAATTGATTGGCCGCCTGCTCGGCACTCTGGGCTGGGTATTCAATAGCCGGTCGCGCAAAGTGACGGAAACCAACATTCGCATCTGCTTTCCGGACATGCCCGAAGATCAGCGCCGGGATCTATCCCGCTCAAGCCTTCGGCACACTGGCCAAACCCTGATGGAAATCCCGCTGATGTGGGAATGGCCGGTGCAGGATTGTCTCGAATTGATTCGGGAAGTTGAGGGCGAGCATTTGGTCCGTGAGGCCATCGCCAAGGATAAGGGCCTTGTGCTGCTGGCGCCCCATCTCGGCAATTGGGAGCTGACCGGGCTGTATTTTTCCTCCCACCACAAAATGGCCGCGCTATACAGCCCGCCCCACATCCGCGAGTTTGAAGATTACATGATCCGGGTGCGCGGACGCCTTGGTTCGGAACTGGTGCGCGGTGACCGGCGCGGGCTCGCCCGCCTGATCACACTGTTGCGAGAAGGCGGTGTAGCCGGAATCCTGCCCGACCAAAGCCCACGGGCAAAAGGCGTGGCCCATGCGCCATTTTTCGGCCTGAACGTGCGCACTATGACCCTGGTATCCAAGCTCATTCAAAAGTCCGGGGCAACGCCACTGCTGGCCTTCGCCGAGCGATTGAAAGAAGGCAAGGGTTTCCGGTTGGTCAT
The DNA here is from genome assembly GCF_016820575.1 of Marinobacter sediminum. Taxonomy (GTDB): domain Bacteria; phylum Pseudomonadota; class Gammaproteobacteria; order Pseudomonadales; family Oleiphilaceae; genus Marinobacter; species Marinobacter sediminum. Next base: position 42,883 of record NZ_JAEMQH010000005.1, read on the forward strand.
TCGTGAGTGCGAGCCCAATCTGGAGGCCGTCGACCCCGTCGTCGCGACCACCGCCCTGAACCTGTCCATCGAAAACTGTGTCCGTGAAATCCCCGAGCAGTACCAATGGGAGTACAAGCGTTTTCGCCACCTCACGCCTGGAACTCCGAACCCCTACAACCCGAAAAAGCTGTGCCGCTGAACCTACTGGATGGTAAGAACCCCTGACGGGCAACATGCACCGGGCGCGTGTATACTAGGGCCCAAATTTTCATGCGGCTTTCAACGCAAACCGTCACGGACCCAACAACGTTATGACACCACAATCCATCGGCGTGGTTATTACCACCTACAACTCCCCCTTGTGGCTTGGCAAGGTTCTGAGCGGGTATGAAAACCAAACCTGGAAAGACTTTCGGGTCATCGTGGCCGATGACGGTTCCACGGAACAAACCCGGGAGCTGATTGAAAGCTTCCGGGCGCGCGGCATCCTCGCCATCGACCACGTCTGGCATGAGGACGATGGTTTCCGCAAGTGCCAGATTCTGAACAAGGCCATTCAGGAAACCAGCTGTGATTATCTGATCTTCACCGATGGCGACTGCATTCCCGAGCCGCGCTTTATCGAAACCCATCGCGCTCTTGCAGAGCCCGGACACTTTCTGTCAGGTGGGTACATCAAGCTCACTATGCCAGTGTCGGAAAAAATCTCTGATGACGACATTCGCTCCGGCGTGATCTTCACTCCGGAGTGGCTCGTCGAACACGGGCAGCCAAAGAACCACAAGCTCTGGAAACTGTCACCCTCCCCGCTGGTTAAAAAACTGATGAACACCGTGACGCCTGCAGCGTCCAGCTGGAACGGCATGAACAGCTCCACCTGGACCAAAGATTTGATTGCGGTTAACGGCTTCAATGAAGACATGCAGTACGGCGGTCTCGACCGGGAGCTGGGCGAGCGCCTGTGGAACTACGGCCACAAATCGAAGCAGATTCGCTACAGCACTGTGTGCCTGCACCTGGACCACGCCCGGGGTTACTCGAAGCCTGAGATCTGGGCGAAAAACCGGGCCATCCGAAAAGACGTGAAACAGAATGGAACCTTCTGGGCAGTAAATGGCATCGAAAAACGAGAGAACACCCAGTCTTCCTAACGTGTTGAACTCTCAGTACTGCTGAAGGAGCGAACCATGAAAGTTAAAGAGTATCCACCGTCACTGGCGCGCATGATATACCTGAACTCCCTGAATGCCGCTGGATTACACGATCCAGCGCGGGGGAGCGAGCTCCCGGTCATTGTTTCACTCACCTCTATTGAATCGCGACTCAAATGCGTGCATCTGGCCGTCCGCAGCGTGCTGAGGCAATCACAACCGCCAAAGAAGATTATTCTCTGGCTTGGGCACGAATGCGAAAACAAGATTCCGGAAAAGCTGCATCGTCTGCAAGGACAACGCTTTGAAATCAGGTTCAGGCCCGACGTTGGCCCTCACACCAAACTGATTTACTGCCTCAAAGAGCATCCAACTGAAACAATCGTGACCTGTGACGACGACCTCATGTACCCACAGGGATGGCTGCAGTCCCTCTATCATGCTCACACAAAAAATCCAGATCAGATCGTAGGCCACCAGTGCAGAAGGATCCGCTACTTGGAAGCCAGATCGCCGGCGCCCTATCGCCAATGGACCTATGAGGCCCCGGACAGCTCTGACACATACACCATGCCACTCGGTTACGGTGGAGTGCTCTATCCGCCGGGCTCACTATCAGAGATGTCCACATCGACTGATTTGTTCTCGAAGCTGTCCCCAAAAGCAGATGATCTTTGGTTCAAGGCAATGAGCCTCCTGGCAGGAACCTCTTCTCGAAATACGATGAAAACGGAACGCAAACCCTACCCGATTCCGTTCTCGCAAGGCGTGGCTCTCAAGAAGTCGAATGTCCGAGAAGACGCGAACAGAGATCAGTGGATGGAGCTCGCGGAACACTTTGATCTGCACCCTTAACGCCGGCTGGAAACTGATGAAATATTTGCGCCATCCAGATTATCAAGCACAGGTGCTCCCGAACCGGACAGCTCTATTCGCGAAAGACACGGTCAGTGCAGCTCTAACGTCGGACAATTCCTGGCGACAGGAAATTTGTCGCATGCTCGACTCTGAAGAGCCAAAACTGACAAACTCAATGGCCAGCTATAACCCCCCGCTGCTGCTGAAAACCAACACGCTTAAATATTTCAGCCAAAAGGTTCGGGCACGCTTTGGCATTCAGCGTCACGGACGCTTCGAATGGGCGACTGCGGAACTCGACACTGCCCTTCGCATGCAGGGCAAGCCCTACATACCGGAGATTTATGCCTACGGTTGGCGAGTTGATGGTTTTGGGCTCCCGGAGCAAACCTTCTCCGTGACGGAAAACTTGAGCAACACCGTTACGCTGGAAGAATGCATCCTGCAGCGACCAGAGCGCGCCACAGACGCGATGAAGCTGGCATTCGATACGCTTCTGACCGCAATGAAAGATGGCTTGTTGCACCTTGACCCCTGGGCGGGCAACTTTTTACTGTGCCCGGACCTCACGCAATGCTGGCTCATCGATCTTGAGTTTTCGAAAATCAACTCGCCCGCTCCACTGGAGCAACAGCTAGGATTTTCATTTGGCTTTTTCTTCCGCAATAAATTTGAGAAACAATGGTCACGCGAAAGGTATCTTTCGTTCGTAGACGGCTGGCTTACGGCGTCGGCTCCTGAGATCAGTTTCGAAGAATTTCAGGACCATTTTAGGTTCTATCTGGATAACCACGTGAAGCGCAAGAAACGCTTTGCAGCTTTCTAGACATGCCCTTTCACTTGGGGTTGGGTAGGCAATTATCATGCGACTAGCATCTACTGGTCGCCTTGTTTTTAGTTCGCACCGGGGCTGAGCACATTTTCACTATGACACCATCAATCGCCGTTATCATTACTACGAAAAACCGCCCCATCTATGTTGCGGAGGCTATTGAATCTGTCGTCAATCAGACAAAACCGGCCAGTTCGATCATTGTTGTCGATGACGGAAGCGACGCCCCCATTGCAGACCAGCTCGCCCCAAGACTTGCCGAGCGTTGCACCGTAATTCGAAACGAAAAGAGCGCTGGCGTATCTGCCGCTCGCAATCAAGGAGTTAAAGCCGCTACTACAGAGTGGCTTGTGTTTCTTGATGACGACGACTGGATAGATCCAGATTTCGTTCAGTCGATTGATCTCACAATTACCGAGCAGAGCGCAGCTAAAATCTTCTGGCCTTCCCGTTTGATGGTCATTGAGGCGACAGGCGAAACCAAATCCAGAAAAACACCCGCAGTAGCGCCAAACACTGAAACACTCAGCACAGAGTTAATGGCCAGCCTGATGGAAACCGGCTGCTCTGGCACTACCGTTCACAAATCTGCCTTTGAGAACGTGGGAGGTTTTGACGAATCACTGATTGTTTCCGAGGATCGAGATCTGACGTTCCGGCTGCTAGCAGCTGGCTTCCTTGCTCTGCCTGTTCAGCACGCCGTTATCAACATACGGGTGCATGAGGGCCCTCGCCTGAGCAGCCACGAAAAAGGTGAACTGCAGGCCAAATCAGATCTGAAGGCGATTGAAAAGAATCTGGATTTTTTGAAAACGCACCCTGTTCTCGCGGAAAAGTTCATGGGCAGGGCCGCGAAGCGCATGTGGGAACGCAATCACAAACGCGAAGCACGATACGTCATCAAACTGTTGGCAGGAATTTGTCCCTACTCCATTCGCGTGCGTCAAAGACAATTAAAGTGGCTGGTCGCTTCAGCCTTTTCTTAGTGCTTAGGGGCACGTCAGAGACATACACTTGCCTGAAACGGCCGGCATCTCTTCCTCTGTCTTAACGATAGGCATCTTTCGGAAACGACGCCTCCAGCTGTTCTTTATTTTCTTTGAATCGTTTCACGGAGGCCAGATCGCTGATTGATTCCAGGCAAACATCCAGCTCCTGCGCGTCCGTTATGCGAACGACATCCTCGTCAGGTTGGCTGGTCGTGGAATAATAGTCGGCAAATTTGAAGCGCCCTCCCGCAAGTCCATCTGAAAAAGACACCCATTTATTGGGCACCCCATAGGTATCCGCAAGTATCAACCCATGCAAGGACGAAGACAGAATAAATTCACATTCAAGCAGTTCACGAATAAAGCTTTCCGGGCTATTCCGAACATTGATCACATGGACATCCCCTCGGCTTAAGGCCTTGAACATCGACAAGTCTTCGTCGACGTAATGCGGAATGATGCCAATGCGGTACTTTTTCTCCACTTTGGGATCAAAAAAGCCTTTCATCAAAACCGCCGGATCACCCAAGGGAATGTCGAGGCCATTGGCAGCCTCACCGTACAGCAGTGCCTTGCTAAGGTGCCCCCGAAGAGCGTGAATTCTTAATTCAGAGACGGGGATCTTACTGGCAATTTCCGGCCCCAAAGTCCCGGTTCCCCATATGTCACTATTGCTCTTCGCCCTGTGCATCATGCTCCCGACAGCCAACATGTGCCGAAAATACCGGCTCTTCACGTTGTGTGCGATTCGACCAGTCAGTTTCTCGACCAAGTAGGGGGTAAGCAGATCACCAACATTCCTCTCTGCGCTGAAGTAATACACAGGCGCGCGATTACGCACCTTAATGTTGATGAAATCGTCGAAAAAGTAGAAAAACTTAGCCATCAAACCGACACCTTGTTAAACCTCTATCCCATTCAGCGCTTTCGGGAACGTCCAGAAAGCTAGAGCATAAAATCTAAGCGAACGAATAAGAAACTCGATCAATCTGGTAGAATCCCGCCTCTATTTCCGTCACATCTGCGCCCTTAAGAGCCTCTTTGAAATCTATGTCCAGCGATTCCATCAAACACTCCGCAAGCAACGCGCTCTGGTTTCTTCCTGTTGCCTACACCTTGACAGCCCTGTGGTGGCTCCCTGAGGGCGACAAATACTTCCCAGCAATTGTTTTACTAACACTCCTTCTCTGGGGAGTTCGTAAAATCGCACTGAAATCAACTGGAAACACCGAGCAAAATCTCAGGCAGCAAAAGATCGCTTTTGCGGGGGCCATTGTGCTGGCCACCTTAATCTTTGGCGTCGGCTACGTGCAAAATGACGGTAGCATAACCCAACTGAGGACGCTGGCGGCATTAAGCATTTTTGCCGGGCTGTCCGTTAATGCATCAATTCGCCCCAAGGTCTTGATCACGACGATTCTGATCTCTGGCGCGGCATTTACCACCATCTGCTTCTTTCAATATTTTGCAGCAGACATGCGCCGCGCTCATTTGCACTACAACCCCATTCCCTTTGCAACTGGCGTGGCAACGACGCTGGTGGCTGTTCTGTTTTTGGCATTTTCAACGAAGCATAAAACGGTCAGGATCGTGTCCCTTATTCTCACACCTCTTCTGATTGGCTCTGTCGCCATGACAGGTACGCGAGGCGTAGCCCTTCCGATCTTGTTGATCCTGCTCGCCTTGACCCTGCTGTTTCTTTATCAGCGAGGACGATCACACCGTGTCGCTACTGCAGTCATCGTGACCGTCCTCTTCGTGGCTACTGGGACAGGCGCTCACTTACTCCAAGGCAGACTGGACGCGACTATGACCGAGCTGGAACGGATTGAAGCCGGACACAACACCGGGTCTATTGGATTACGTCTCGAATTCTGGAGCGCCGCGCTAGCACTGTCGAAGCTCGAGCCGATCACCGGCCTCGGTGATCGCCATAAAGAACAGTTCCAGGAACTTGCGAAACAGGGGGAGGTGAACAAAGAAGCCGCCAACTACGCCCCTTACCACTATCACAATCAATATCTGGATACGCTGGTGAAGCACGGCATCCTGGGCCTTTCCGCATTACTGACCATCTTGCTGGTTCCAGCTTTTCTGGCGTTCAAGTTCTACCGAAATAACAAATTTGTTTTCGGAAGCGTTCTCGGCACCACCTTCCTTTATTTGGTTGCCTGCCTCACCGACGTTCCCTTTAACCATCCGGCAACCATCAGCATGTTTGCCACTTCAATGATCGCTCTGCTAAGCGTTGAACCGGAAATGCCAGCTCAAAGGGCTGAATCAGAACAGGATCTTTCGGTGACCACTTAATCTACACCAGCTTGCGCCAGCTCTACGCTTGAGTCTGGACACCCGCTTCAACCAAAAGGCTTTGAAGCCTTTATTTTTTTCCGCACTGATGCTGGCTCGAGCTTGCTCAATGTGACTGTTGCTGCGGTCTAGTGGATGAGCCAGGTCATGACTGAAATACAAGTTGAAGCCGCCACCTCGGGCAAGAATAGGCCACGCATCGGCAAGTTTTAGTGACCGCTTCTGCGAAGCAACAATCTGCGTGGCGCTGTAACGTGTCACGCCGTAGCAGCAGGTCCGGAACACGTGATGGTGGGAATAGGACGGCAGTTTGAAGACATCGCTTGCGCCTGCTGGCTTGCCGAAAATGTACTTTCTGGAGGGCATGCCCTCCTGGCCGCCAAGAATAATGACCGCATCCTCAGGAATCCCTCGCACTTTCTCGACCGAGCGCTGAATCCCCTGATCATTCCCAATTACATCATCCTCCAGGATGATCGCGCGTTCTGCACCACCCTCAAGAAACTGCTCCAAAACCTTCAGATGGCTGAGGCTGCACCCCACCTCTGCCGGCGAAAGAATCCGGTCGTGGTTTTCCATGGCACTGGAAATGTACTGGAAGTACTTTTGGGCAGGCAGCTGACGTCCGTCAACTGCGTCCGTCAGAATCATACCCGGATAGGAATCGGGGAACGCCTGCGACATCTGTTCTCGGCGTGAAGAATCGCCCACCATGGAAACTAGGTAAATGGGAATATCTGACATCAGTCGTACTCACGGTCGGGCGCTGCATCTCGCGCTTCACGTTTAATTCGGAACTGCTCTTTCTGACGAAAGACTTCATGATCAAAGCCCTGCTCATCGAACTCGACCTCCCCCTGGAGATCTTTCCGGGCTTGCACATAGGCTTTTCTCAGGTACAGGGGGAGCTCACCACTGGGCAACCTGGCACCAACATTGGCCAGGTTTAACATGGCCACTCGTCCAGTCAAAGCGACTTTGAAAACTCTCACATCGTCTTCGTCAACCATTTTAATATCGCCACTGGGGCCCAGTAAGAAATTCGTCAGATTGCCATCTGGCTGTTCGATACCCCTTTGGTGTAGATCAGCAATACACTCAGCCAGTTTTTCAAGCAGCTGTTTTTGCTCTTCCAGCCCAGCGGACTCCCGCAATGCCGCACGCAGAGAACGATACCCCTCAAGGAACTCAGTTGCGAATCCGAAACATCTAAGTTCCCGGACCCATCCTGCATATAGGACAGGCGGCACAGGGCCGCCAGCATTACGGATTTTATGCGCTTTTATGCGAGCTCTTTGCCAGTGAAATAGACCGAAAAGCGGCTTCCGGAAGCACTTGATTGCGGCTGGCTGGCTATCGATAAGAGCAGAATAAGTTATGCGGGTACGCCGGACATTCGCGTGTAATTCTCTTTGCAGAACAACGTTAGCCATGGATTTGGTCACTCAACCTTTTTTGCTTGCGGAAAGACTTTGCTCGTACCCGCTCAACAACACCTGCCAACGTAAAGCCAGCGTTCCCTCAGGCAGATCGTCGAGTCGCTTTTCCAAAGATCTTTTGAGCCTATTCAGGTTCCGCTTCTGCCACCCCGCCATACCCGAATCAGAGCGCACGCCACGCAACTTGCAACGGTCAAAATCAATTAGATACACATCGTTCGCAGACACCAGAATGTTGTCACAGTTAAGGTCCACGTGATCCAGACCTTCAGCGTGAAATCGCGCGATGGTTTCACCCACTTGCCGCCAAATTAGATCGTCCGCAATCGAATCATGCTCCAACATCGCAACGGCCCCTGGAATCCTCCGAACAAGAATCGCGGCCTGATAGCGAAAAGTGCCAACGCGTTCTGCAAGCGCTCCCACTGGCTCGGGAACCGGAAGGTTGAGCTTGAGAAGTTGAGAAAGAATCCGGAACTCGCGAAAAGAACGAGACCGTTCGAAACCGGTAAAGATATATCGTCTTTTGGACAGGTGAGCGGCGAGCCCGCCCCGATAATAGTGACGAAGTACGATATCTTCACCGTCACAACGTAAAAACCAGGCACCACCGCGCCCCCCGGTTCCCACGGGCACAAGACTGGCTCCCCAATGATCAGGTTCGAACCAACGAGGACTAAGGCCTTCGAATTTTTCGTTGCGCAGAAAAGCCGTTTCTCCGGACTTCACTGTTTGCCGACTGGCTTTCACTGGCACAGCACCATGAAAAAACACCTCATGCTTGTTCGATGCAGACAAGACGCATTCCAGCAAGTGGGCTAGAATGCGGCTCAGTTTAACAATGCGCACCGCCCGGCTCCACATTAAGCGATCACCAATTGGAAAACGTTAAATTGATTAACTCCATCTGCATCCTCCGCCTCTCCGCCATCGGCGATGTCACCCACGTCATCCCGGTTGTCCTGAGCCTTCAGGAGCAGCTGCCGGGCGTGAAAATCACCTGGGTGATTGGCAAGATCGAGGCGAAGCTGATCGGCGACCTTCCGGGCGTCGAGTTCATCGTCTTCGACAAGAAAGCCGGCCGTCAGGGCTACGCTGATCTGCGCAAGCAGATGAAGGGCCGCAGCTTTGACGCTCTGCTGCACATGCAGGTGGCGCTTCGGGCCAACCTGGCCGCGGCGTGCATCCCAGCCAAGGTGAAAGTCGGCTACGACAAGGCCCGCAGTAAAGACCTGCACAGCCTGTTCATCAATCAACGGATTGCGCCAGCTCCTCAACAACACGTACGTGACTGCCTGGCCAGTTTCCTGGAGCCGCTTGGACTTTCACCCGCAGCGCCTCGGTGGAACATTCCGCTCAGTGAGGGCGACCACGAGTTCGCCCGCCAACAGCTGGCAGCCGATCGCCAGAATCTGGTGATCAGCCCATGCGCCAGCCATACCCTCAGAAACTGGCCGGCGGAACGCTACGCACAACTGGCGGATCATGCCATCCGCGAGCACGGCATGAAGGTGATTCTGGTTGGCAGCCCGGCGCCGTTCGAGGCGGAGTACTGCGAAGCCATTGAAGCGGCAATGAAGGAGAAGGCCAACAACATCTGTGGCAAGGACACGCTGAAGCAACTAACTGCCCTGATGACCCACGCCGACCTGGTGGTGGCGCCAGACACCGGCCCGGCCCACATAGCCAGTGCCGTGGGCACTGATGTCCTGGGCATCTATGCCGCCAGCAACCCTTACCGTTCGGGCCCCTACAATTCACTGGAGTGGTGCGTGAACCGCTACCCAGAAGCGCTGGAGCAATTCACCGGCAAAACCGTGGAACAGTCTCGATGGGGCGCGAAAGCGGAGTTTGAAGGCGCGATGGAACTGGTGACCGTACAGGATGCCACCGACATGCTAGACAAGTGGATTGAGAACCGGCGTGCAGTACAACCAAAAACGGCGTCGGACCTGAGCTGATCCAACGCCGTTTTCGATGTCCGCATTACACCGAGTGAATCCGGATCGCAGTGACTCGTCCTTTGCGAATCAATGGCGAGTCACTGAAGAGCCTCTAACGGCTCACTTGCGAGCGGTGTAATCCTGATAGGATTTCTCTTCCACGAAGCGTGAGCCCAAGGCCAGGTTCACGTCTTTCTTGATCGCTGCGCGCTTGTCGTTGGTTACATATACCGCTCGGGCAAGCTCAATGAAGCGCTCGCCAAAATTCTGCGCAGCTTCCTGATCCCGAATATCGTCCTCAATCACCCACAGCTCCTCGTTCACTGCCTTAAGCTGTTTTCTCAGATCGGCAATTGCGCTTTGATCGGTAACCGCTTCGTCCCAGGTGGCACTGAGCTCATCCAGCTCTAAACGGACGTTCTTGAGCTTGGCCTCGTCCTTGATGCGCTCGGACTTGATTTCGAGGATGGTGATTTTATCGAGAACCTCGCCGAAGGAGACGGGGACTTTAATGACGTCTGCCATTTGCTGTTCCTGAAAATAAAGTGAATTTAAACAACAAGGCCGCCTGACTGCTGCAACACAGAAGGCGGCCTGGATAATCCTTCGCTGATCAGCCCTTAACGTGGGTCAGCCAGCTGTTGCGGGACTCAAGCTTGCCCTTCACCGCATCGAAATACATGGCCTGCAGCTTCTCGGTGACCGGACCACGCTTGCCGGCACCAATGGCGCGGCCGTCCAGTTCGCGGATCGGCAGAACTTCAGCGGCGGTGCCGGTGAAGAAGGCTTCATCGGCAATGTACACTTCATCACGGGTGATGCGACGCTCTTTTACCGGAATATTCAGCTCGCTGGCGAAATCCAGGATGGTCTGGCGGGTGATACCTTCCAGACAGGAGGTGAGCTCAGGCGTGTGCAGCACGCCGTCGCGAAGAATAAAGATATTCTCACCCGAACCTTCCGCGACATAACCCTCGTTATCCAGCAGCAACGCTTCCTCACAACCACTGGCAATGGCTTCATTCAGTGCCAGCATGGAGTTGATGTAGTTGCCGTTCGCCTTCGCCTTACACATGGTGATGTTGACGTGGTGACGGGTGTAGGACGACGTCCGAACCTTGATGCCCACCTCTTTGGCTTCCGGCGACATGTAGGAAGGCCAGCTCCAGGCGGCGACCATCACATGAACCTTCAGGTTATCGGCGCGCAGGCCCATGCCTTCGGAGCCCAGGAACACCATGGGGCGCAGGTAGGCTTCGTCCAGGTTGTTTTCACGAACGGCTGCGCACTGCGCTTCGTTCAGTTCTTCTTTGCTGAACGGCATCTTCATGTTGAGGATGTGAGCGGAGCGGAACAGCCGATCGGTATGCTCTTTCAGACGAAAAATAGCCGGACCGTTGGCGGTGTTGTAGGCTCGCACGCCCTCAAAACAGCCCAGACCATAATGCAGGGTGTGGGTAAGCACGTGAGTTTTGGCTTCCCGCCAGGGAACCATTTCACCATCCAGCCAGATGTGGCCATCGCGATCAGCCATCGACATTCTTCGTTGCTCCTAAAAAAGCGGTTTTCGGGGATTTGGCATTCTAGCAGGAAACTTCGCAGGAAGAAAACTTAGCAAGCTAATCAATAATGATATCCTGCCAGAGCCTGCGGACGTAGTCACGCTCCTCCGGGAAGTTGCCTGCCTCCACCTCACTGTTCAGGTTCTGCAGCGCTCGCCGGTGAATGGTCGACCGCAAGGCGATAAAGACATCGCGCAGCTTCTCAGTATCCGCCACCGACATCACCCCAACCTGCCCCAATGCCTCCATCTGGCGGATATTGTCCGACCACTGGGTCAGTTCCGGGTGGTCGGCGCAATTGGCCAGCATCAGGTACTGCACCAGAAACTCGATATCGACGATGCCGCCGGTATCGTGCTTGATATGGAAGACTTCCTGCTGACGGGACTCCGGCGTGCCCAGACTAGTGCGCATCTTCTCCCGCATATCGACCACCTCTTGCCGGAGCTTTTCCCGGTCCCGAGACTGGCACAGAATATCGTGGCGAATCGATTCGAACGCCTCCAGTGTCTCCCGGCAGCCCGCCACTCCGCGGGCGCGAGCCAAGGCCTGATGCTCCCAGGTCCAGGCTTCGCTACGCTGGTACTTTTCAAACGCGTGCAACGTACTGACCAGGAGGCCCGAATTACCCGAGGGCCGCAATCGCATATCCACCTCATAGAGCAGGCCCGACGGTGTCTGGGTGTTCAGGATATGGACAATGCGCTGCCCTAAACGGGTGTAAAAGACCGCATTATCAATCGATTTCTCGCCATCGGTTGAGAGTTCGGGATCAGCTCCGTGGACAAACACCAGATCAAGGTCCGAGGTGTAACCGAGCTCGATACCGCCAAGCTTGCCGTATCCGATGATCGCAAAGTCGGTCTCACACACTGAGCCATCGGCTCGTTTCGGGTATCCGTGTCGGCTCACCAGATTGGAGAAAGCCACATCCACCACGTGCTCCAGCACCACTTCCGCCAGCCAGGTCAGATAATCGCTAACCTTCATCAACGGCAGCGTGCCTTTCAGTTCCGATGCCGCCAGCCGCAACAGGTGCGCCTTCTTGAAATGACGCAGCGACTCCATTTGCTCTTCCAGATCCTCAAACGGAATCCTCAGCATCTGCTGCCGCAAGTCATCCTGCAACTCGGCCTTGGCCGGCGGGTGATACAGGCTTTCGGCGTTCAGCAACTCGTCCAGCAACAATGGGGTTTCTGCCAGCTGCTGGGCAATCCAGGGACTGTCGCTGCAGAGACTGACCAGTTGCGAACAGGCACCGGGATTTTCCAGCAGCAGCACCATGTAGGCGGTTCGCCGAAGGATGGCCTCCACCAGCTGCAGCACGCGGGACAGTGTCTCGGAAGGGTTGTCGACCTGGGTCAAGGCGTCGAGCAACACTGGCATGAACTGGTTCAGACGCCTGCGCCCCTGGGTCTGAAGAGTTTGAACCGTCCGGTTCTCCCGCAGCTCCCGGAGCAGCGCATAGCTGCCAGGCGCGTCCTCGTAGCCGTGGTCGGCCAGCCAACGCACGGAGGCTTCCTCATCCAGCTCCGCTAGCCAGAGCTCTTGCCAGCCCTCTTCCAGAGCACCAGCTCCCTCTTCATCGTCGTCCTCGGTTGCAATGATATTGGCAAAATGGGTCGCAACCCGCTGCCGGTGGGCTTCCAGCGCCGACTCACAGCTCTGCCAATCGTCATAGCCCATAATCAGGGCGACCCGCGCTTTGTTCAGCTCATCCTCGGGCAACAACTGGGTTTGCTTGTCGGCCATCCCCTGGAGCGCGTGCTCGAGATTGCGCAGGAAGACATAGGCCTTCCTCAGTTCCTTGACGACTTTCGGCGGCAGCAACTCAAGTTCCTCAAGCTCCTTGAGGATGACCAGCAATTCGCGCTGCTGGAGCTCACGGTCGCGGCCACCACGAATCAGCTGGAACGCCTGGACCACAAATTCAATTTCCCGAATGCCGCCACTGCCGAGCTTGATGTTGTTTTCCAGCCCCTTGCGGCGAACCTCCCGGCCGATCATCGCCTTCATGCTCCGCAGCGATTCGAACGCACTGAAATCGATGTACTTGCGGTACACGAACGGGCGCAGAGTCTCCATCAGCACCTTGCCCGCTTCCTGATCCCCGGCGACCACGCGGGCTTTCACCATGGCGTAGCGTTCCCAGTCCCGGCCCTGATCCTGATAATAGGCTTCCAGTGCGGCAAAGCTCAGGGCCAGCGCGCCACTCTGGCCGTACGGACGGAGCCGCATATCCACACGGAACACAAAACCGTCGGCAGTGATCTGGTCCAGTGCCTGAATCAGGCGCTGACCAAGCCGGATAAAGAACGTCTGGTTGTCGATGGAGCGGCGGCCGCCCCGGGTCTCGCCCTTATCAGGAAAGGCAAAGATCAGGTCAATATCCGAGGACACATTCAACTCGCGACCACCGAGCTTGCCCATGCCCAACACCACCATTTTCTGGGGTGCATCCTCGCCGGTGACCGGGTCCGGCCCATAGGGCGTGCCAGACTGCTCGCAGGCATCCTCGTAAAGCCAGTGCAACGCACCCTCAATGCAGGTATCGGCAAAGCCACTGGTTGCGGCCATGGTCTCAGCCAGGTCAGCCCAGCGCAGCAGGTCGCGCCAGATAATCCGGAACTGGACCTCGCGGCGGAACTGGCGCAGGGCCGAGTGCAGGGACGACTCGTCATTCACCGGGCTCAGGTAATCCTGCCAACGCTGTGACAGAAACTCAGGAGTTGTCGGCTCGGTCAGCGGATGGGCTTGCACCATAATCTGGACATGCTCTGGATACCGCTCCAGCACCTGACGCAAGAACAGACTCCGTGCCACAGCCCCGGCCACCGTTTCTTCCGACTGCCCGGCCTTTGAGGTCAGCCAGTCCGGCACGCCTTCAGGGAACACCGAATCCCAGCACGAGGCAACATCGTCAGCTAAGGGTGTCGGAAGGGAGCTCCACGGCTCAGACATAATGCAAACCCCTGTCTCTCTGTTATATTTCCGGTACTGTATAACGAACTCACCCGCGACTGAACAGGCCTGCCCCCGGAATGCTGAGAAACCGACGCGCACTGAGCCCGGAGCACGAACAAACACACCTTCCAATGGGAGGGCTGATCCGAAAACGGGTAAAGCGGCTGTTCCTGATTCTGGGAGGGCTGCTAACCACCCAGATCCTGATCATGTGGAATGTCGAAGAGCTCAGCCTCTTCGAATCCATATGGATCACCATGACCACTGTATCAACTGTCGGCTATGGTGACTTCGCACCGAAAACAACCTTCGGGCGCCTTAGCACCATCCTGATCATGTTTGTCGGCGCCATCACTTTGCTGACTCTCATCGTCAGCGACTTTATCGAGTACCGGTTCTACCGCCGGGAACGCATTCTGACCGGACGCTGGATCTATAAAATGAAAGGCCACATCGTGATTATCAATACCCCGAAACACGGGGGCGAGCAGTACTTCATGCGTTTTGCCTCCCAAATTCGCTCGATACCCGAGTACGAAACTATCCCAATCATGCTGCTTACCAGGCAGTTTCCACAAGGACTGCCCACCGAGCTCGCCGACATGGGCCTCATTCACTACCACGGCTCTGGGTTCGAACCGGAAGCCCTGAAGGCTGTGCACGCGGGCAGTGCACGGCACATCGTAGTGCTGGCCTCAGACGAGACGGATCTGCAGTCAGACAGCCTGACGTTCGACATTGCCCACCGGCTCAGCGAACAGAATTTGGCCTGCAATACCACACTGGAATGCGTGGAAGACGGTAACCGGGGGCGCTTCAAGGCTCTGGGCATTCGGACGATAATACGGCCGGTGCGAACCTACCCGGAAATTATGGTGCGCTCGGTGGTGGCGCCCGGGTCAGAAAAGGTTCTGGAGGATATGTTCAACTATGAGCACGACCACCCGCACCGTTACGACCTGAAGCTGGACGATCTGAATTGGGCCGACATCGTCAGTGCATTGATACGTCATGACATCGGAACCGCTCTGGCCTACATCGATAACGACAATGAAATTATCTGTCACCCCTCAACCCATGACGAAATTGAGGGGAGCGGCCTGATCGTACTGGTAAAATCGACAGACACACCGGGCGTAGAAGTGGTTCAGGAAGCCTTGGACCGGTACCGGGATTTCCTGGCTCGGTGGCATGAGAGTAATGGCAAACGAGATGACCGCCAGGCCGACATGCCATAGTTTTCTTCCTTACCCACTCGCGATGGCCAGCTGCAATCGTCCGAGCATTGGCTCGCTAACGAGATCAGGAATGCGCTCGCCCCGTTCGAGAGCGGTTTCAACCGCCTGCAGCGATTCGCTTACACCTGCCTTTGCGGCTTTCGCCCTGACTTCGGTGAGATTCCAATGACTTATTGGACATGGTTGACCGATTAACCACGACTGGCTCAGCCCATGCAGGAACTCGTTCACCGACAGGACTTCATTGCCGGGCTGCCCCGGAAAGTCTGGTTCGTGTAGTCCAGCCAGGTAATAGCCCTGTTCCGCTTTACTCACCAGATTCAGAAAGACTGGAACCTGCTCGGCCAGCTTTTTGGCCCAGGCGAGCAAGGCCGCCGAATCGCCAGCCTTGAGCTCCAGCTCCAGCTCATTCAGGGGCAACAGCCGGGTGCCACTCACGATCTGACCACGATCAATCGCAACTTCGATACTGGTGTTTCCATCCCGAACCATCACGACCTGGCGTTCGAAGTTGGTTTCGAATACCGGCTGAAGGTCGTCAAGATTAATGCTATCAGCCAAAGGCGTATCCGCCAGCATAACCAGATTCAGGTCTGTCGAATGCAAAGGCCACTCCCACTCCTGGCGCCGATGGGCTCCGCGGACAAAATCTCCCTGGGTTTTCAACGTCTGGATATAGCGGTCACCAGCCTGGCGCACGCGCAGGGCTGCTCGTTGCCGATTGAGGGCTGCATCCGGCGTGTCGTAATAAATATTCACCAGGGTCTTCACCGGCCCAAGACTCGCCTCCGGCTGACTAAGCAGCCAGGCCAAAGCCCGCTCTAAAGCCTCGTCTGTCAGCGTCAGTTTGATCTCCAACTCTTCTGCCATATCTGCGCCCCCAGTCTTCTCGATCATTTCAGAATACATAAAAAAACCGGCGACCCGAAGGTCACCGGTTTTCGACTAAATCTGAACTAGCTGGTTAGCTGATCAGAAGTAGTAAACAGCACCGAGAGCGGCTACTGAAGCTTCGCTCTCGTCAGCAACGCCGTATGCATTGTCGTCACCGCCACCGAAGTAGCCTTCCACGTATACATACATGTGGTCAGATACGTTGTGCAGCGCTTGAACGGTAATGGTGTCATTGTCGACGCCGTCGTTGTCCGCCGCAAAGGCTTCGTACGACAGTGCGAACTGGTTAGCACCCAGGGAGTAAACGCCCTGAACACCGTACACATCGCCTACGTCCTTGCGGGTCTGGAATTCACCAGTCAGGGTCAGAGCGTCCAGAGCAACAGAAGCTCGAACACCGTAGGTGTTTTCATTGTTTACGTCAGCGTCGTCGCTAGAGTATTCGGTAGTGCCGTCGTTGGAGTCCATCGCAACCGCCAGCTCCAGGTTATCAACTGCGTAGATCGCAGCCAGCTGGTACGGGTAGGACTTGCCACCGGTAGTGCTGTCGCCATTAACCTGGACGGCCGCGCCCAGAGTCAGGCCACCAAAGGACGGAGAGGCGTACTGGATCAAGTCGCCTTCACCAGTGTCATAGCTTCCGCCGATGCTCAGGTCAGCTGCTTCATAGAAGTTAGCGATGGTGTCGATGGCGCGCTCGTAAGTAGAGTCATCAGAGCCGATCCATACTTGGCCGAAGCTGTCACCCTTAACACCGATGTAAGCCTCGTCAATGTTTGCACCTGTCGAATCTTTCTCGTCAGCCCCAAAACCGTCAAGCTCCAGCTTGAAGAAACCAGTAACTCCCGGAGCAATCGCGTGGTCGTGGGCTACACCAAGAGTACTGCCGTTGTCGCGGTGATCAATTCCGTCTGCGCCGCCTTTCACGTCGCTGTAAACCAGCGCGTACTGGATATTACCGTATACAGACGGCATGGAATCCATCTTGGCTGCCAGCTCGGAGGCAGACATATCACCGTCTGCGGCGAAGGCTGCGCCAGAGAAGGTCGCGGCTGCAATAGCGGATGCGATGAGTGTTTTTTTCATTTTGCGTCTTCCTTTTTGAGTTAACTCAGGTTTTAGCGACGGGTTCTTGTCCCGATTTTGTAAGGCAATACCAGTCTTCGCTGGATAGGCCCGATTCTGTATTACCCCCATGTCAGTTTCATGACATCCAGGATAACTTTTCTTCTAGTTATTAAGATCCGCTTCCCAGCAGATCTTTTCAGCTCAGTTACTTACAGGTCTTTATTAAAGTCCTGCATGATGAACCTGTTTTAATACAAGCCACCTGTTTTTGCAAACTTTCAGCGTTGCATTTTTAGCTCGTTTTGCACCAGAAAGGCAAGTGTTTATGCGATCCAGCACTCAGCAGCCAACTAATATTCCTTTAACAATATCGGGGCCAAAACTTATTTACCCCTTAAAAATCATACCCTTAAACTTTACAAGTCTGTAACAAACCCTTTTATCCTCAGATGAGGCGAGACTAGGCGCACCATTCAAATACACCTTATTCCTATCCGCCTCATAATGGTGCAGCGAACCATTCTTACCAAAGCGTTACTCATCCCTTAACCTGCAGCATGAAAGTTACCGGGCCGTCATTGATAAGCTGAACTTTCATATCCGCACCGAACCTACCCTCAGCTACGCGCTCGCTGCCAAGCTCAGCCTGTGCAGTCATGATAAACGTGCGATAGAGCGTTTCTGCCACATCAGGAGCAGCCGCACTGGAGAAGCCGGGGCGCGTGCCCGAGGCCGTGTCGGCAGCAAGAGTAAATTGGGGGACGACAAGAAGCTCGCCACCGGTATCCAGCAGACTCCGGTTCATGCGGCCCTGGTCATCGGGAAACACTCGATAGGTCAGTATCTTTCGGCACAATTCCCTGGCCTGTGCATCCCCATCGCCGCGTTCAACGCCTAACAACAGAAGCAGGCCCTTACTGATGGCGCCAACCTGTTGATTGCTCACGGCGACACTGGCTTCCGATACTCGCTGGATGAGCCCTTTCATGCACTTCTCTGGGTATTGTTAAACGGAGGAACGTCGAATGGCTACTGAGTCTATCGGCGGGATTAACGATTCGCAACCATCAAAAAGTACGACTAGCTCGCACTTTCTCCAGATTTGGCGACCACCTCTTCAACCCCTCGGATCAGGGCATCAACGATGGCGGGTTCAGAGGCAGAATGCCCGGCGTCCCGGATAATCCGAAGCTCTGCTCCGGGCCAGGCCTTGCTGAGCGCGAGCGCGTTATCCAGCGGACAGACCATGTCATAGCGCCCATGGATGATAATGCCCGGAATGTCGGCCAATTTATGGGCATCCCGTACAATCTGATCCGGCTCCAGAAAGGCCTTGTTCATGAAATAATGGCACTCTATGCGTGCCAGGGCGATGGCAACGTGCGGATGCCCAAAATGCTCCACTACCCTCGGATTGGGATGCAAGGTAGCGCAGCGCCCTTCCCAGACAGACCAGGCCTTGGCTGCCTGAATTTGTTCCAATTCGTTAGCGCTGGTTAGTCTTTTGTAATAGGCCGCAACCATGTCGCCCCGTTCTTCGACGGGTATCTGGGTTTCAAAATCCTGCCAGTAGTCCGGAAACAC
The DNA here is from genome assembly GCF_016820575.1 of Marinobacter sediminum. Classification (GTDB taxonomy): domain Bacteria; phylum Pseudomonadota; class Gammaproteobacteria; order Pseudomonadales; family Oleiphilaceae; genus Marinobacter; species Marinobacter sediminum. Next base: position 61,697 of record NZ_JAEMQH010000005.1, read on the forward strand.
CCGGCTGGCGCCATCCTGATAAAACCATTGAACGTCGCGAGGACGGCACAGGAAGATGCCCCGCAGCACCAGCCCGAAAACTCGCTCCGGATGGGTCTGCGCATACACCAGGCTAAGGGTAGAACCCCAACTACCGCCGAACAGCAGCCACTTATCGACACCCAAAAAGGAGCGCACCGTTTCCATATCGTCGATGAGCTTGTCCGTGCTATTACCCTCAAGCTCAGCCAAGGGTGAGGAGCGCCCTGCCCCGCGCTGATCCATCAGGATGATGCGGAACCGCTCGGCGTCGAAGAAGCGTCGGTGGTAGTCCTCACAGCCACCACCGGGCCCGCCGTGAACCACCAGCACCGGGATGCCCTCCGGGTTCCCGCTTTCTTCCACATACAGCTCATGGGGTGGATCCACCGCAATGCGGTGCTGGGCATTGGGCTTGATGTCGGGATAGAGGGTGAGCATGACGCGATCCGGCAAAGGGTTTAACCGGAGTTTAGCTGATATGAACAAAAAAGGGGCGGATCAAACCTGATCCGCCCCTTTGAAATTCCTATTGGAATTTACTTCTTCTTGGCGCGCTTGCGTTCGTTCTCCGTCAACAACTTCTTACGCAGGCGGATGGACTTGGGCGTCACCTCTACCAGCTCGTCGTCATCGATGAATTCAAGCGCCTGCTCAAGGGTGAACTTGATCGGCGGCACCAGGCCAATAACCTCGTCCTTGCCAGAAGCACGCATGTTGTCGAGCTTCTTGCCTTTGGTCGGGTTCATGACCATGTCGTTGTCACGGCTGTGAATGCCGCACAGCTGACCTTCGTAGATTTCCTGCCCTGGATCCAGGAACAGCTTACCGCGGCTCTGCAGGGTTTCCAGCGAGTAAGTCAGCGCCGTACCGGTTGCCATGGACACCAGAACACCGTTTTGGCGGCTGGTGACGTCACCGACCTTGATCGGGCCGTAATGGCTGAAGGTGGACGTCAGGATACCGGTGCCTGAAGTCATGGTCAGGAAGGTGTTACGGAAGCCAATCAGACCACGGGCCGGGATGGTGTAATCAAGACGCATGCGCCCTTTACCGTCCGGAACCATGTTGGTCAGGTCGCCCTTACGCAGACCCATCTGCTCCATGACAGGACCCTGGTGCTGCTCTTCAATGTCGACGATGACATTCTCATACGGCTCCTGCTTCACGCCGTCAACCTCGCGAATGACAACTTCCGGACGGCCAACCGCCAGCTCGAAGTTCTCACGACGCATGTTCTCGATCAGAACCGACAGGTGCAGCTCGCCACGACCGGACACTTTAAACTTGTCGGCAGACTCGCCTTCTTCCACTCGCAGAGCTACGTTGTGCAACAGCTCTTTTTCCAGACGCTCTTTAATGTTGCGGCTGGTCACGTACTTACCTTCTTTACCTGCGAAGGGCGAGTCGTTGACCTGGAAGGTCATGGAAACAGTCGGCTCGTCTACGGTCAGTGCCGGCAACGCTTCAACCTGAGACTGGTCACACAGGGTATCGGAGATAAACAGCTCATCCATACCGCTGACGCAAACAATGTCGCCCGCCTGGGCTTCATCGACTTCGACGCGCTGCAATCCGGAGTGCCCCATGATCTTGAGGATACGCCCGTTACGCTTCTTGCCGTCGGCGCCGATGGCGGTTACCGGGGAGTTGGTCTTGATCTTGCCCCGCGCGATGCGGCCGATACCGATAACACCCAGGAAGCTGTTGTAGTCCAGCTGGGAGATCTGCATCTGGAACGGGCCGTCCAGGTCAACGTTGGGCGCAGGCACATGATCGACGATGGCCTGGAATACGGCATCCATGTTGTCGTCCAGGTTCTCATGATCCATACCGGCGATGCCGTTGAGAGCGCTGGCGTAAACAATCGGGAAGTCCAACTGTTCGTCAGTGGCACCAAGGGCATCAAACAGGTCGAACACCTGATCCACTACCCAATCCGGACGCGCGCCCGGACGGTCGATCTTGTTCACGATAACAATAGGACGCAGGCCGGCTGCGAACGCTTTCTGAGTTACAAAGCGGGTTTGCGGCATCGGGCCATCGATAGAATCGACCACCAGCAACACGCAATCCACCATGCTCATTACCCGCTCTACTTCGCCGCCAAAATCGGCGTGCCCCGGGGTGTCGACGATGTTGATATCGTACTCATTCCATTTCAGGGCCGTGTTCTTGGCCAGAATGGTGATACCACGCTCTTTTTCCTGGTCGTTAGAATCCATAACGCGCTCGTTTTCGAGCTCTTTGCGATCCAACGTGCCGGATTGGCGCAGCAGTTTGTCAACGAGGGTCGTCTTGCCATGGTCGACGTGCGCGATGATGGCGATATTACGAAGCTTTTCAATCACAACTATAATCCTGCGGCATGCTTTCTTTGACCTGAGAGGGTCTTAAGGAGGTAAAACCTCTCACATGCCGTCTCAAATCCGTAAAGTGAACCCATTTTCCGATACCGGGCGGCATCGGCGCGTCCCAGCCAGCTAAAAAGGACCGGGAGCAAATGAGGCGGCGGGCAGTATATCGAAAAGTCCACACTGATTATATGCAGATAAACGACTATATCTGCGCCACGCACCTGCACCACAAATGATCATGGCCGCCCCATAACGCACTATCCTGGTGCAATTACCGGAAGAGCTTGCGCCAGAACAAAGCTCTGCCATACCCATAAAAGTGCTGCAGGCCGCACCACTGTGCGTTTCTGGCGCACGCCCCAAAAATTGGCAAGCGCCTTGCTTTGTCCAAGTCAGCCAAATTTTCAGGTAAGTGGCTGGGGCTTTTGCTAAGCTGCAATGCCTGAATAAAAGATCGGATATCAGTCACACTGAACGATCCGGCAAAACGAACACGTATTTGCCCGCCAACGCGGGATAACTAACGGAGCATGCACAATGTCCAAGACAATTGATCTGATCAAAGAACACGAAGTGAAGTGGGTAGACATGCGCTTCACCGACAGCCGCGGTAAAGAGCAGCACGTGACCCTGCCTGCCTCAGAGGTGGACGAGGACTTCTTCGCAGACGGCAAGATGTTCGACGGTTCTTCAATCTCCGGCTGGAAAGGCATCAACGAATCCGACATGATTCTGATGCCAGACGATTCCAGCTCCGTCCTGGACCCGTTCACCGAAGAAACCACTCTCAACATCACCTGTGACATCGTTGAGCCTTCAACCATGCAGGGTTATGAGCGTGATCCGCGTTCCGTTGCCCGTCGTGCTGAAGAGTACCTGAAGTCTACCGGCATCGCCGACGGCGCCCTGTTCGGCCCGGAGCCGGAGTTCTTCGTATTTGACTCGGTCAAGTGGGAAGTAGACATGAAAGGTGCTGGCTACTCCATCCACTCCGAAGAAGCTGCCTGGGTTTCTGGCGAAGATTTCGACCGCAACAACATCGGTCACCGCCCGGGTGTCAAAGGTGGTTACTTCCCGGTTCCGCCGGTCGACAGCCTGCACGACCTGCGTGGCGCTATGTGTGCCGCCATGGAGTCCATGGGTCTGGACATCGAAGTTCACCACCACGAAGTGGGTACAGCTGGCCAGTGCGAAATCGGTGTTGGCGCCAACACGCTGACCAAGAAAGCTGACGAAGTTCAAATCCTGAAGTACTGCGTACACAACGTGGCCCACGCTTACGGCAAAACCGCCACCTTCATGCCGAAGCCGGTAGTGGGTGATAACGGTTCTGGCATGCACGTTCACATGTCCCTGAGCAAAGACGGCAAAAACCTGTTTGCCGGCGACAGCTACGCGGGCCTGAGCGAAGCGGCTCTGTACTACATCGGTGGTGTTATCAAGCACGCCAAGGCCATCAACGCCTTCACCAACAGCTCCACCAACTCTTACAAGCGTCTGGTTCCGGGCTTCGAAGCTCCGGTTATGCTGGCCTACTCTGCCCGTAACCGCTCTGCTTCCATCCGTATCCCGTACGTGAACAGCCCGAAAGCACGTCGTATCGAAGTACGCTTCCCGGACGCCTCTGCCAACCCGTACCTGGCCTTCGCGGCCCTGATGATGGCTGGCCTGGACGGCATCCAGAACAAGATCCACCCGGGCGATGCCATGGACAAGGATCTGTACGACCTGCCGAAGGAAGAAGCACTGAACATTCCGGTTGTTGCCGAAACTCTGGCCGAAGCACTGGATTGCCTGGAAGCAGACCACGAGTTCCTGACCCGTGGCGGCGTCTTCACTGAAGACATGATCCAAGGCTACGTGGACCTGAAGCGTGGTGAAGTAGAGCGCCTGAACATGACCACACACCCGGTCGAGTTCGAGCTGTACTACTCTTGCTAAGCAGTCCGCTGCGCTAGAACAAACCGAACCCTCCGGTTTGTGACGAAGCCCCGCCCAGTGCGGGGCTTTTTTATGGCCTGATTAAAGGTGTCTGCCGTTCTTAACGATATGTAACTAACAACCTGCCTCAGGGGCGTTGAAATGACGTCGGGGGCCGCAGATAATCGAATAAAACATCAACACAGGTGTGCTTATGAAACCAAGGACCGGACTATTCGCCGCAGCCCTGATCCTGCTGACTGGCCCCGCGGTCGCAGAGGTTTACCGAAACGTGGATGCCGATGGCAACGTCACCTTCTCCGACGAGCCATCAAAGGGCTCCGAAGCCGTAGAGGTCAAGCCAGTCACCACCGTTACCCTACCCAAGCCCCAGAACGTGCGCGAAACCGACAAGCTGCGTGAGGAAGTCAAACGTGAAGGTTCGGTGTATGAAAGCGTCGGCTTCGCCTACCCCGAAAACAATCAGGCCTTCCACAGCGGCAGCGGCGACATCCAGTTTGAAGTCCGCAGCACTCCGGGCCTTCAGGCCGGCCACAAGTACGAGGTGACCCTGGACGGACAACCGGTAGGCCAGAGTACTTCAGGTTCGGTGAGCGTCCGTAATGTGTTCCGTGGCACTCACGATGCCCGCGCACACATCGTGGATGAAAACGGTGTTCAGGTGAAAACTGGGCCGGCCATCAGCTTTACCGTTCACCGCCCTTCCGTCGCCAACTAAACCCCTCGCACTATTTTGGTGCGCACGCACCACAAACACGCCATACTCTGACCAGCAACAGGGCGTCACTGCCCCGCTGGTCATCAGTTTTCTTCCACAAACGCACCAGCTTACGGCATGTTTTGGCGCTGATTGACGCCCATGCCCGCAGTTTGCCCACTCTTTTTAGCCTGACCTTCAAAGTGGTTCGCTTCTTGCAAACTTTAGAAGGTCACCACACTTACAATGTCGAACCAACGGGATTACACATGGCATTGCCCACGGCCACCACTCACGGCTACAAGAGCATTCTCGATAGCCTCACCACGGCAATCCTGGTGCTGGAAGGCAACCTGAGGATTCGTTACTTCAATCCGGCCGCCGAAAGCCTGTTCGAAACCAGCATGACCCGAAGCCAGGGCCAGTTATTCGACGACATCCTGATCGATTCTGAAGATGCCCTGAAAACCCTGCATGCCGCCGCTGAGAATGGCCAGTCCTACACCCGGCGCGAGGCCGAATTCGTTCTGGCCAGCGGATCGCGGTTAACGGTGGATTATTCAGTAACCCCCGTCAGCCTGGACCCCGTTGAGTTGTTGATTGAAATTCAGCCCCGGGACCGCCTGCTTCGGATCAGCCGGGAAGAAGACATCATTTCGCAGCAGGAAACCACCCGGATTCTGGTGCGCGGCATGGCCCACGAGATCAAAAACCCTCTGGGCGGCATCCGGGGCGCGGCGCAATTGCTCGACCGCGAACTCAATGACGAAGACCAGCGCGAATACACCCGTGTCATCATCGACGAGGCCGATCGCCTGCGCAGCCTGGTCGACCGCATGCTAGGCCCGAACAAGGCCCTGAAGCTGGCAGAAACCAACGTGCACGAGGTGCTGGAACGGGTTGGCACCTTGCTGGAAGCAGAAAGCAAAGGTCGCCTTTTGTTCCGCCGGGACTACGACCCCAGCATTCCGGAATTCTCAGGCGACAAGGAACAGCTTATTCAAGCATTCCTGAACATCGCTAGGAATGCCATGGAAGCGGCCTTCGAGAACCAGACCGGTCACCGGAATGAGGCGCCGCCCACCATCACATTCCGAACCCGTGCCCTGCGCCAGTTCACCATTGGCAATCGGCGCCATCGCCTAGTCTGCCGGGTCGACGTGATCGATAACGGGCCCGGCATTCCACCGGATCTATTGCAAAACATCTTCTACCCGATGATCAGTGGCCGAGCCAGTGGCACCGGCCTTGGGCTATCCATCACCCAAAGCATCATCGGGCAACATCGCGGTCTGGTCGAGTGCGAAAGCGAGCCCGGCCGAACCGACTTCATCATCTTCCTGCCTCTGGAGGAAACCCCATGAGCCAACCGGCAAACGTCTGGATCATAGACGACGATCGCAGTATTCGCTGGGTGCTGGAGCGCGCCCTTAACCAGGCCGGTTTACAGCCCCGGGTTTTCGAGAGTGGCGAGAGCATCATGATGCGTCTCGAACACGAACAACCAGACGCCATCATCAGTGATATCCGGATGCCCGGTGTGGATGGCATTACCCTGTTATCCCAGATCGTTGAGGCCCATCCTGATCTGCCGGTGATCATCATGACCGCGCATTCGGATCTTGAGAGTGCGGTGACCAGTTACCAGACCGGCGCTTTCGAGTACCTGCCCAAGCCGTTCGACGTGGATGACGCGGTTGCGCTGGCCAAACGGGCCGTAGCGCACAGCCATGAGAAAAAGGCCAGTGCCGAACCCCTCACCGAAAGTGCGCAGCGCAATACCGAGATCATCGGCGAAGCCCCGGCTATGCAGGAAGTCTTTCGCGCCATTGGTCGGCTGTCACACTCCAACATCACCGTGCTGATCAACGGTGAGAGCGGTACCGGTAAAGAGCTGGTGGCCCAGGCGCTGCACAATCACAGCCCGCGCGCCAAGCACCCTTTTATTGCCCTGAACATGGCGGCCATCCCGAAAGACCTGATTGAATCCGAGCTGTTCGGGCACGAAAAAGGCGCATTCACCGGAGCCGGCGCCGCGCGCCAGGGCCGGTTTGAGCAATCCAACGGCGGCACCCTGTTCCTGGACGAAATTGGCGACATGCCCGCCGACACCCAGACCCGCCTGTTGCGAGTACTCGCGGATGGCGAATTCTACCGGGTTGGCGGCACCACACCCATCAAAGTGGACGTGCGCATCATCGCCGCCACGCACCAGGATCTGGAGAAGCTGGTTCAGGCCGGTTCCTTCCGGGAGGACCTGTTTCACCGCTTGAACGTTATCCGGGTGCATCTGCCCAAGTTGGCGGAACGGCGTGAAGACATTCCCCGGTTGATGCAACATTTCTTGAAGCGGGCGGCCAAGGAACTGGCGGTAGAGTCCAAAATCCTCCGCCCAGACGCCGAGGAATACCTCACCACCCTGCCCTGGCCTGGCAACGTCCGCCAGCTGGAAAACACCTGTCGCTGGCTGACCGTGATGGCCAGCGGCCGCGAGATCCACATCGATGACCTGCCGCCAGAACTGCTTCATCAGGCGGAAACGCCCACCGTGGGCACCACCTGGCAGGAAGGCCTGCGCAACTGGGCCGAACAGGAACTGAAGCGCGGCAAGAAAGGTATTCTGGACAGTGCGATACCCGAATTCGAGAAGATCATGATCGAAACCGCCCTGAAGCACACCGGTGGCCGCCGCCGGGATGCCTCGGTGCTGCTAGGCTGGGGGCGCAATACCCTGACGCGGAAGATCAATGAACTGGGGCTGGACCACCCCGAGGGAGATGACGATTGAGCCACCGGGCTCGTTTGCCAGGGGCAGTCTGAGAAGGCTGCCCCTTTTTTATTCCTTATTTCGGAGGGTGGTGGCTTTCCAGCCTAGCGCTCCTGCCAGTAGATAACTCGGTCGTGCCCCCGGTAGACGCCGAACGTGGCAATGGCTGAGGGGGTTTCAAGGGCCCCATCGCCATCGAAATCGCCCCGGAGCCAGAGCGGCACGGCGAAGGTTGCGCCCACGTTTCCAGTGTTTCCCTGCCCCGGGGCCATCAGTATAAGCCCACTACCAGATCGAGGCTCCCCCGATGCTAAAGTGTCAGCCCGAGAGTCAACCGAGGAGCTGCCACCGGACAGGCCAGACTCGTCTAATACCACGCCCGCTCCGGTGTTATAGGCCCAGCAGCTGTCAGCTTCGTTAGGCACGAAAGCCGTTCCCGTGAAATATTCGGCATTGAAAGGGACAACCAGATTGGAAATTTCCGGACCGTAAGCGTTCTCAAGGTTGAGCCTGCCATAGCGAATCTCGAATCCGAAAGTGGGCGTGAGGTCGACCGGTGTTTGAGGTGCGGCAGAAACCATGTCTGAATCCACCAGGGCAGTCAGTGCAATGGAGTAGTCCGGGGAAAACGGGGCTACTTTCGAATCCACAGTTTTATCAAAAGCCAGGGTATCTGAGGCTGAAAAGACGTACCGTAACTGCCCATTCCCCAGATTTAAGAAAGTCATCGGCGACAGCGTCGCAGAAACCGGGAATGGACTCCCATCGGCATCAGTTGCAGAGCTGTCTGCGGCCGCGGGCACTCTGATGAGATCAAGGTCATTGAGCTTCATGAAGTCACCCAGGGTGTAGTTAGTCGCAACTCCACCGGAAGCCGTCCGCGCTTCGGCTGTAACGATCGGCGCAAAGCCGCTTGCCCAGCCCAGTTCCTGACCGGTATATGCAAAATCAACCAAGCCAGCGGTACAGAACGGCTTAACCATACCCCGCTCCGAGACCGTGATTTCGAATCGAGCCGGAACAAAGCGGCCGACATGATCGAGTCGGGTGCCCACCACGTCCTCGGTTCCCAAGTAACCCGATCCCGACGCCAGGCGCGGCGTCAACGCGATAATGCCAACCTCAGGCCAGTTGAAGTTCCCACAGGCCGAACCCGCTGCCGCTGGGCTGGCGTCACAGTCTTGGCCGAAGGCACCAAAAGCGCCGGCAACAGGAGGATTGTCACCGCCGGCTGGAGCCACCAGCGATGCGTCAAGGCGAACCGATTCAGGCGTGGATTCTTGGCCAAAGTTGGGGGTCAGGTCGCCAACAGCATTGAGTGCGGAGACCGTCATCTCAAAGGCCTCACCGGCGGCCGTCAACACGCCGCCACTGGCGTTGGTGGCCTCAGGGTTGCCTGGCACTTCAAGGCGGAAGCGATCCGGGCGGGTGATGAACTCGGTATTGCCCACCATCAGCAGGCCCGCGTCGCCATTGGCACCGCTTCCCTCGTAGCGGGCATTCAGGGCTAGCCGGCCAACATCGGGGTAGGCCAGGTCGAAAGTTGCAATGCCGTTTCTATCAAACTGTAGCGCCGTCGCAGTGCCCGAACTGGTTTGTGCAATCGGCACGGAATCCACGCTGACCGATGCGTTGCCCGTCGCGGGATCGGCGTAATTCGACCAGAGACCGACCTCGCGGGTCTCATCCGAGAAACCGGGCACACACCGCTGGCTGTTGTCATCCTTGCGAACGGCGGCAATTGTTCCCGGCGTCGTAACCGCCGCGGTGTGGTCCGGCACGTTAAGGACGAAGCCGGAGTCAAAGAAGGTCATATCACAGGTTTCGGCGCCACCGGTAAAGCAGCGCGTTGGGTTAGCTGCCGACGCCGCCTGCGCATCAAGCGTCACCGAACCGGGGGTGGTGTACTGCAAGCTGACGTCCGCAGTTTCAGTGAAGGTGACCGGATTGGGCGTCCAGTCAGCCACCGGTGACGTGAAGTCCACCGTTACCGGATCGCTGAATAAGCTGTTACAACTGGCATCGGCACAGGCCGTCACCGTCACTTCAGCCGGCGAACAGGTAATTCCATTGCCCGGATGACTCAAGCGGATGTGGTCCGGGCCAGCGCTGCAGGGGAAAGTTTGCAACCGTTTCTGATCGATTTTGTCCGCAGTCAGTACTACCCCGTAAATACGGAACTCGTCGATGCGCCCCCGCCAACGCTGGCTTTTTGCGCCCTCGCCGATGCTGAGCCTGTCAACAAAGTCGATCGTGCCGTTCGGGCGGGAGCCATCGTTGGGCCGAACGCCGGATACGCTCAGCTCCGTGCCGTCGAGAAATACCTTAATGTCACCTCCACTGCGCCAGGTCATGGCGACGTGCTGCCACTGGTTCTGCTTCAGCACTCCGCCGGTAGTTTCCACCTGCAGACATTCCCGACCCGGATCGCAATCCGAACTAGCAACGCTGGCTTTGAGGACCTGGTTCTGCCCGCCGTACGCCCCGTTTCGATCAAACCGCATCCCCAATCGGTTGTCCCGGCCGTTGGGATTAGCGGTGAAAAAGATGCCCCGGTCGTTGCCGGGCTGATCGGTGTTGTACACCCAGGCCATGATAGTGACTTCCCGAAGGCCATTGAGATAGTCGCCAGCATCAGCGTCCGTTAAACGATCGTTATTGCCATCAAACTCTCCGTACCGGCAGGTTCCTGGGTTGCCCGCGAGGGCTGGATCAGTCTGCCCTGTCGTCGCGCCTCCCTGAGCGGTGGCGTCACGACCATTGCCGCTACTGTCGACGACCTCTCCCGGACTCCCAGACCAGCCGGATTGTTCCATGCGGTAAGTCACCAGTGCCGCGGGCAGAACAATGCCTACGCCAATCTGGCTCTCAAACGTGCCATAGCGGTCGCCATTGTTATCCTGAGAGTCGGTCAGTTCCAGATAAAAACGCCGCGATTCCGTCGCCCCGGAAGTCAGCGTCGGCACAATCACTTCAGCGCTGAGGGCGCCTGCCGGAATGGTGACTGAGTCGTTGGTTGCAGAGAAGTCGGTTCCAGCAACAGCAGTGTCGTCCCGGGTCCGGTAGGTGACCGTTAGGTCGCGAGATGCCGACACGGCGAGCGTGACCGTGAACACGGCGTCGTCACCCTGGAAAGCGGTGGCGCTGTCAACACTGACCGCGGGGCCGTCAACATCGCTGTCATTCGTCGTATTTTCAGTATTTTTATCTGAGTTGCCAGGTGCTCCGCCCCACGGACCCGTTCCGTCCGGGCTGCGAGCCAAGGTTTTTGTATTGGAACCGGCCGCTTCCCAGTCGTAGGCCGGGGTACAGTTTGTATCTTGCTGATCGTTAAAGTTATCAACCGAAAGGTAATCGATAGTTTCATCATTGGCGTCTCTGAGAAGGACATCCATGCCATCTTTCAGGTTGATCAGGTCTTTACTGGCAATGAGTGATTTTGGTGTGGTAATCCATGGGGCGTTGCTGTCGTCCATGCTAGAGACCGGAATATCGCCGGTGCAGCCGCCTTTGTTGCCAGCCGAGCAGGCACTCAGTGTCCAGCCGTTGTAATCTGACGCTTCAATGCTGGATGACAGAATTTTGATTTCAATAAATCGGGTCTTATTGCCGTTTTTATGCACTTCGTTAATGGTTGCCAAGCCATGGAAGTCCTCGGAACAGACTGCCAGTACAGCCCCTGAAAACGGAAGTGCCAGACAAAAAACGAACAATCTCTGCCAGCGAACCAATCCTCTGAAAAGATCGCGAAAATTCCGCATTATCTAGCCCTCACTTCAATGGTCCTGGTGGCCGCATCAGGGCTACCGGTACCGCAACTGCCCTGACTGATGAGAACGTAAACCGTATCGTTGCTGCCGTTTCCCTGAATATCTGCGACCAATATTTCGCAACTGACTTGAGCCTCGCATCCGGCCAGGCCTGGAGAAGTAAATGCCAGCGGGCTTTGAACCGCACCACAGCTGTCGCTTTCTAGAGCATCCCGCAATCCTACCTGAGCACCACTTTCCGCTGCATAAAACGCCCTCTGGGACTGAATTTGAAGGCTCACGGATTGTCCCGTGCTGTCCTGAATTTGCGCTATGCCAACCACGATCAATGCCAATACCGTGATAACGAAGATTGCCACCGGCAAGCCAGCGCCTTGCTGCAAATGGAGCATATGGTTAGGGTACATTTCGGATCTGTACCTCTTGGTCGACTGTAGTGGTTTCTCCCGTAGTGGGATCGTTCAACTCAAAGGCAAAACGAACCACTGCGCCTCGCTGCAGTGAGGGTGGAACGAATGAGAATCGAACGGAATTTGACGTGATGTTAGCCGCAACCACCTCTCGGTTAGGGTAAGAGGACGGTAGGCCGGTCGCAATCGCGCTATTGATTCCGTAGTTGCGGTACCGGTACAAAAAACTACCGTCCTGACAGACGGTTACCGGCTCATCGACTATAAAGAACCGGCGCTGCGGCGAACCTCCGTTAAAACGGTGTGGGGAGTCGAGATCTACCGTTACCAAAGGCGACCCAGTCGGCATGGTCGCATTGCCAGAAATGGGACCCGGGTTGCTTGGGTTATAGAGATTGCCAGAGTAACCGTATACCACCACGCGGCCTTCCGCCGTAGTCCCCCCGGGCAAAGGCACGGCTTGGAAACTGTCCGGATTGGCTCCGTTCGGCAGGTCTCGGTAAACCGAGGCTGCCTGTATAGGAAACCACTCCAGACAACGGTTATCGCCCGACACCCGAATAGAAGTCGGCAGGGCCTCCCGAATCTCCCGACTTATCTGCTCGGAAATTACTACGCCTTTGAGAGCCCTCTGCTGTCGAGAACTGACATCAATAGCTCCCTGAGTGGACAGGCTCACAAACCTCACAGACACCGTCGCGACGATCCCCAACAGGACGATCACCATGATCAGTTCAATCAGCGTGAAGCCGCGCGCCCGCGTCATCAGAAATTCGCCCGATAGGCAGACATAATGAAGCTCTGATCACCCGGCGCCTGAATATTTAGTTCGATGCGCTTCGCTTGTGAGGTAGGTAACCCAACGTCCGCCCCAGCACAAGCAACCGTCACGAAAACCGAAAACCCGCTATAACCATTCAGCACTGATTCGGCGCTGCGGGGTGGCGAATCAGTTAATCCGTTGTAGTCATCAACGTCGTTAAAATTACCGCGATTTTCGCCCGCTTCTGCACCGATGTTGCAGCTGCCGCTGTACTTCGGCGTGCCACCCTGAGGCGTGTTGTTGTCGTATTTCTTGGTGAGAATTTCGTCCATGTACAGCTGTGCCAGTTCGACCACCCGAGTTTGATTAAGAGGGTCGGCACTGCGTCCGGCGACCAGTGAGAATGCCCCCACTACTCCCGCAATAGCCACGCTAATGATCACGATGGTGATGACCAGCTCCACCAGGGTTGCGCCACGCTGCTCGCTCACTAGGCTCACTGGCAAGCTCCGGCATAGACCGCACCGCGAGAACTCAGGCAGGTTTGAAAAGTAGACTCGCCAGAAAATGTAAGGCTGAGATTAGCGCCGGACGTAGGCACACCATTGGCATTAAAGGTCAATGTCAGGGGCAAACCACCAGCAACCGACAGAGAGGTCCCGGCTCGGGATAACTCGAAAACTCTGGGGTTAGTAGTAGCTGGACCGACTGTGAAGCGGAAAATATCGGGTGTCTGCTCAATGGCGAGAGCACTGGCTGGGTTCCCTGCCAACGCTGCCTGTTGAGCGAGCAGCGTTGCAGAGGCCAGTTGCTGGTTTGCCAAAAAAGGAGAAAAGGCAGAGCGACTAGCTAACAGTCCAACCCCAAGGGTTGAGAGCACTCCAATGAGCACCAAAACCATCACGAGTTCCACGAGAGTAAAACCGGGTGATCGCTGGCGCTCCATTTGATTCAGCTCCCCCTTTCTTGAGCTTAACCATTAACAGCTAACGTCGGAGACTACTGGCGCTCCACCAGATGCCGCTTCAGTGTAGGAAAAACTGCATGCTCCCTGAGCAAAGTCAGCTACACCGTCACTTGTATCACCGCCATTTCCATATTCAGAAGATAGCTGGGCTGCATCTGCAATAGCTGCCGCAGAAGCATACCCATTGGCGATCACAATCTCCTCATTTTCGAGAGTTACAACGGTATCACCTGATGCATTGGTCGTGGCCTGCCCTGCCAAAAATGCTGATCGCACGATAGCGGACGCCGATTTTACCGCGCCCTGGGCGCCGGCCACCGACGCTCGCTCTGCATCACCACTCAAATCTGCAAACCGTGGCAAAGCAAACGCCGCCAAAATCCCTAGAATCACAATCACCATCACCAGCTCAATGAGGGTGAAACCTTTCTCTTTCTTCGATTGAATTGCTGCCATAGCGTTCATGGTACTGCTCCGTCTTTCAGTGTTGAGTGCGTTAAATCAGTTTATGGTTGTTGTGATTTCGCCTGTGTTGGCGTCGTATTCGATGTTGCTTCCCTGCCCGTCCAACTGGTAGGTGAATACACAATCACCAGCCGCGACGGTTATCAGGTAATCCGGGTTATTGGCGGGCACCGCCGATACAGTCGGCGCATTTGATTGCAACAGGCCTGCCCAGATTTCCTGACATTTTGTAGCATCCATGGTGGCACTGGTGTCGTCTGAGGCAACCGACGTGGCCCAGCCATCAGCGCTTACGTCCACCAATCCGTTACCAAAACCTTGGACATCTGTTTGAGCAGTGGTGAATCCATTGGATACCCACTGGGTCTTTGCCAGCGCGACACCGGCAGCCAAAGCCCCCGATGTCGCCCGGATGCTGGATTGGTGCGCCTGCTCTGAAAGCTGTGCAAAACGAGGCAGAGCAAACGCTGCCAGAATCGCGAGGATGGCGATTACCACCACCAGTTCAATGAGCGTGAAGCCACTGTGTTTTTTTATTAATTGTGCCTGCATCCTGATGCTCCATCGCACTGTTTTCTGAATATCAGCGTTGCACTTGCAACACTGGCTCACCGGTGTCCGGTTTAACCATCTCTAGTGACAAACCGCTGGCTCGCTCCTCAGAGTTCCTGCTGGCATCTCTTGGAAGGCCAACGTGTTCAAGTGCCACACGCCACGCAGCCGGAGCAGAAGGACCAAACTGTCGCCCTAATAGGGTTATCGGCCGATTCGGTCGATAAATCAACCACCCTTTGGGGTGATTTATTGTTTCTTTTTGTACACTTACCCAAAAACACCAGTGTCCTGGCAGTGGATAGCTACCTTCACAGCGCCCCAGATAGCGGCCCCATTGCTGCTTCAGCCACTCAAACGGATTGCCGCCAGCCCTCTCGTCAAAGCCCTGCGGACGCTCAAGCATTGCCTCTGCGCTCTTAATCAGAACTGCGGCCCTGAGCTGGCTAAGCACACTGTCGACGGCGATCTGCTCCACCTTGCCGGCCCTGCGGTCGAGGGCTCCAAGCACCCACCACCACAAGAGCGCCATAACGATCAGGGCAACCACAAGCCGGAACCGTCGACGGATGGCCTGATCAGTTGCAGCGTCAGCGGCCCTCACCAATCCTAGCCCCGCCCCATCGCAGCGGCTCCCAGGTCCCAGATCGGCAAAAATACGCCCAGCGCAAGGATCAGCACCAGCACGCCCATGGCCACGATGAGGATCGGCTCGATGGATTCCGCCAGCCGCTTCAGCCCGTAATCCACGTCTTCGTCGTAAAAATCGGCGACGTTGTTGAGCATGTCATCCACGGAGCCTGTTTCTTCCCCCACGGCAATCATCTGCAGGATCAGGGGCGTGAACATGCCACTTTGGCGAGCGGTACGCAACAGGCTTTCGCCGCGTTCGATCCCCATCCGCATCTCTTTGATGTGCTTGGATATCCAGGCATTGTCGGTGGCGTCCGCCACGACGGTCAGCGCGGTGGTTACCGGCATGCCCGCCGCCAGCATGGACGCAAAATTACGCGCAAACCGGCTTAAGGTTATGAGCTCCAGCAGCGGCCCGATGATGGGCATTCGCAGCTTACACCGGTCCCAGGTCAACTCGCCCTGCTCGGTGCGCCTCCACTGTCTTAGCAGCAGGCCGCCAGCGGCCACCGCAAACAGCATCACGTACCAGTAGCCAATCAGAAAATTCGAGGTGCCTACCAACACCTGGGTCAGGAACGGCAGATCTGCGCCCAGTTTGTTGAACACCGAGGCGAACTTGGGGATAACCAGAAAATTCACTACCATCAGCGCGGCCAGCAAGGCGACCACCACAAATGTGGGATAACGCAGAGCCTGCTTGAGCCGGCGTTTGGTGTCCCGTTCCAGCTCCAGGATCTCCGACAACCGCTTGAAGGCATCGTCCAGCATGCCGGTGTTTTCACCGACGTGAATCATGGAGATGAACAACTCCGAAAATACCTCCGGGTGCGCCTGCATGGCCGTCGCCATGGTGGTGCCGCCCTCAAGCCGTGAGGTTACGTCTCCCAGTACTTCCGCCAGCACCGGTGACCGGGTGGTATCTGCCAGCCCCCGCATGGTACGGATGAGTGGTATACCGGCTTTGGTGAGGGCATACATCTGACGGCAAAAAACGATCAGCTCATCCAGAGTCACCTTCTTCCGGAACAGCGGCACGTTGTTCAGCCGGTCGACCAAGGACGCTTGCTCTTGTTGCTCGCGAATGGTGAGCGGGGTAATGCCCCGACGCATCAATTCCGAGGCCGCGGCATCCGCATTGGCGGCCACCAGCGACCCCTGCTGCAGAATTCCCCGATCGTCCTTGCCCCGGTAGCTGAACTGCATCAGGCAGTGCTCCCCTCAGGCTCACCCAAGAGCGGCACTTCAGCGGTGTCTTCAAAGTCACTTTCCGAGGTTGCCGCCACGCGGGCCACCTCTTCCAAGGTGGTTACCCCTTGCAGCGCGTAATCCATGGCGCAGTGGCCAAGCGGACGGTAAAGCTCGCCCTGGCGAGCCGCCCGGGTGAACCCCGAAACGTCCTGGCGCCGCAAGGCGTCAAGCATGCTTTCGTTCATTTCCAGCAACTCATAGACGCCGACACGGCCTTTATAGCCGGTATTGCTGCACTGATAACATCCGCGCCCATGAACAAAACCGGCCTCCCGATCCAGGGGGTCGAGATCAAAGCTATCCAGCCAGATCTGTTCCTGATCGGTGGGCTGATAGGTCTCGGAACAGTTCTCACAGATCCGCCGCACCAGGCGCTGGGCAACCACGCCCAGCAGCGAGCTGGCGACCAGGAACGGTTGCGCCCCCATATCAATCAGGCGCATGGCGCTGCTGATGGAGTCGTTGGTGTGCAGGGTGGAGAGCACCAGGTGACCGGTCATGGCGGCCCGGAGCCCGATGTCCACCGTTTCCTGGTCACGCATCTCGCCCACCAGAATCACATCGGGATCCTGACGCAGCGCAGAACGCAGAACGCCGGCAAATTCCAAGCCGATTTTCGGGTTCACCTGCACCTGGGTAATTCGCGGCAACCGGTATTCCACCGGGTCTTCGGCAGTGATGATCTTTACTTCCGGCCGGTTCAGTTCACTCAGAGCGCCGTACAGGGTGGTGGTCTTGCCGCTACCGGTTGGCCCGGTCACCAGAATCATGCCGTGGGGCTTGTGGATCATGCGCCGGAACCGCTCCATCAGCTCCGCCGGCATGCCGGTGGCATCCAGGTTCAGCATGCCCTGGCTCTGATCCAGCAGTCGCATCACCACCGATTCTCCATACTGGACCGGCATGGTGGAGATCCGCACGTCGATGCTTCGTCCTTTCACCCGAATATTGAATCGGCCATCCTGGGGCAGTCGCTTTTCCGAGATGTTAAGCCCGGCCATCAGTTTCAGACGCAGGACCAGCGCGGCGTTGACGCGCTTTTCCTTCATCACCTGCTCCTGGAGGACGCCATCGACCCGCTGACGAATCCGAACCACGGTTTCATCGGGCTCGATATGAATATCGGAACTGCGGGCCTGCACCGCATCTTCGAACAACGTTTGCAGCAGCTTAACCACTGGCGCTTCGGTGCTTTCGGACTCAGCGGACAAGTCGGCCAGGTCAAAAGCATCATCGCCCAGCTCGTCTTCCAGCTCTTCCGCCAGCGAGGCAATTTCCTCGGTACGACGGTAAACCAGATCGATGGTACTGAGCAGTTCACTCTCCCGCACCACCGCCTGCCTGATTGGCTGTTTGAGAATTCGAACCAGCTCGTCGTAGGCGAAAATGTCGAGGGGATCGGCCATGCCAACCAGCAGGTCGCCACTCTGCTCCGCCAGCACAATGCTGCGGAAACGTCGTGCCATGGCTTCCGGCAGTTTTTTCACTAGCTCATTATCGAATTGATAGTGCCGCAGCTGAACAAAGGGAACCTCAAGCTGCCGGGACAGGATGTTGAGCAGGTTATCTTCATCCACGTAGCCCAAATCAATCAGGGTACGGCCAAGCTTGCGCCCGGTATTCTTCTGTTCCCGCAGGGCCGTCATCAGCTGCTGTTCAGTGATGACATCGTTCTGGACCAGCAGGTCACCTATGCGGATTTTTTTCTTGTGCTCCGTCATCTCTATCCTGCCTGCAATAGTGTCATACGGTTACGAACATAGTCCGCCAGCGACTGCGACAAACCAGGTAGCTGGGCCGCCTGCGTGTACGCCTTCAAGGCACCAGCAGTCTGGCCCCCGGCTTCAAGGGCTATAGCAAGACCGACCCACCAGGTTGGCTGGCTGTCGTCTACGGCAATCAATGCTGACCAGTGCCGTGCCGCTTCAACGTTCTCGCCGGCTTGCTGCGTCAGGGTGGCCAGCGTAATCCGGTACTCAATGTTGTCAGCCACCGGCGGAACATCCTGGGACAGGGTAGTCACGGCTTCATTCAAGCGGCCCATCGACAGTAATGCCCGGGCTCTCAGTAAACGTAACTCAGGGTAGCCCTGGGCTTCCTCGCCGGAGACCCAGGGCAGCGCCCACCCTGGAGAATCCTGCAGCAACATGGCCCGAGCGTAGACGCCTCGACTCACCGGTGCCACCTGATTAGAGGCCACGTCCGCCAGCATCTGTTCAGCCGCTCTCGATTCACCCGCTCGCAGCAACCGGGCAATTTCCCGGCTCACCCGCAGATCGATGGTCTCCGCAGTCTCGCGAACCTGTTTGACCGCCGGCGCCCGACCCTGAGCCTGAGCCTCTGCAGATTCGAGCTCGGGCTTCGGCGTCGCTTCAGCCGGCTGTGAGGCTACCTTGGCAGGTTCCTGAGGCTGGCGCTTTGTCTCAATTTTATTGGATGGCGCACGTGGCTGTGGCACTGGCTGCGTTAACACCGGCGCAGTGTCGGCAATTTCAGCCTCGGTTTGTGGCTCTGGCGAGGTAGCGTCGGGCTCGGGCTCGGGCGCGTGGCCCGATTCAGATTCTGCTGTCGACGCAGGGTCGCTCGGCTGCTCCGTCACTTCCGGTACGGCCGCCGGGGCTGGTGCTGCCGTGCGTTCTGTCACCTGGATCTCGGCTACCGGTGTACGGAAGAAATAGCCATACACAACGACGACCACAAGAATAACCAGCAACACCGCCATAACCGGAACCAACCAGCGACGAGCGGCCGGCTGCCGATTTACCTGGCCAGTGTAGGCGGTCGAAACCTCCGGGCGGCCCTGGCGCTGTTCGGCGGCTCGCAGAGCATCATTGAGCAGACTCATAGCCACCTCGCCAACAAACCGGGATACCGGACGCTTTCCGTGTCACGAATCGCCCGGGCCACGTGCCGACGATTCACCTGCCGATCACCCACGCCCCAAGCGGACAGCATGGCCTTATGCGCCAGTATGTTCACCAACCTGGGAATGCCTCCGGATGAGCGGGTAATCAGACGCAACGCCGCAGCCGAGAACAGGTCACCACCGTTATAGCCCGCCTGAGACACGCGGTGGCGCAGGTACTGGGCCACCGACTGTCGATCCAGCGGGGCTAGCCGGTAGTGGAAAGTAATGCGCTGGCGCAACTGGCGCAGGCTGTCTTTCTGCAGCAGGGCATCCAGCTCGGGTTGCCCGAACAGAACGATTTGCAGCAGCCGTACGCTCTCGGTCTCAAGATTGGTCAGCAGCCGAAGGGCCTCAATGGTGGCCTCCGGCATGGCCTGGGCTTCGTCTATGACCAGTACCACCTGTTTCTGTCCCATCGCCAGGCCAATCAGCTTTTCATTCAGGGCTTTCAGGATCTGATGAGTGTTGGCACAGGCCGAGACATCCACTCCCAACTCCTCAGCGACCGCTTCGTACAGGGTATCGGGGTCCAAGTGCGGATTCGGGATGTAGGCGGTATGAGCTTTCTGTTCCAGCTCATTCAGCAGCATTCGGCACAGCAGGGTTTTGCCGGTGCCAACTTCGCCGGTGATCTTGATAAAACCTTCGCGCTCGCTCAACGCCACCAACAGCAATTCCAGCGCGTCACTATGGCTTGGCGCCCGCAAAAAATAGCGGGTGTTGGGCGTCAATGCGAACGGTGCTTCCTGCAGTCCGAAATGGGCTTCGTACATGCTAGCGACGGGCTTTCTCCGGTTCTGGGGTAACAGATTTCGACGATTGCAGCAGCTCGCGGAGCACATTCATACGCTCACGGCTGGCCGCAATGTCCGCGGTAACTCGAGCAGGTTCTGAAACAACCGGGCGCAGCAGGATAACCAGTTCGCTTTTGCGGGACTGGAACCGGCGCTGCTTGAACAGCTCACCCACGACAGGAATGTCGCTGAAGAACGGCACCGCCGAGTTGGTGTCTTCACTGCTGTTCTGGATAAGGCCGCCAATGACCACGATTTGGCCGCTCTCGGCGCGGATTACACTGTCGGTTTCCCGCACGGTGCTGATTGCCAATGGCAAGGTAACATCGCGCTCACCAATGGTGATCACTTTGTTCTGGTCATCCACTTCGCTCACCGAGGGGTGAACGTGCAGGGTGATGCTGCCGGATTCGGAAATCTGCGGCGTGACATCCAGGGAAATACCAGAGAAGAACGGCGTCAGCTCTACCGAAGTGGAAGTGCTGTCGGCCCCGGTCACGGCGGAGTTGTCATCATCAAAGTCGATATCGGTGACGAAGAACTCGTCGGTGCCGACCTTGATCACCGCTTTCTGGTTATTGACCGTGGAGATCCTTGGGCTGGAGAGAATCTGCACATTGCCCTGCTCACCCAGCAACTCGATGAGTGCGGTGAAGTCTCCGGCGCGAACGCTCGCCGAGAACAGGCCACCGATGTCTGAAGTCCGGATAACCTGCCCGCTCAACGCCTGGGCAGTAAAATCTTCGGGCAGGCCATCGGAGGCGGTAACACTGGAAGCGCTTTGCAAGTCAGACCAGTTGATGCCCTGCTGGTAGCCCTCGTTGAGAATGATCTCGAGGATCTTCGCCTCAAGCACCACCTGGCGCTGCATGATCAGTTCAGTACGGCGAAGGTATTCTTCCACCAGCCGCAAATCGTCGGCACCGGCACGAACCATCACCAGGCCGGCTCCGGGATTAACGATCACCTGGCTATCGTCGTCACGACCGATAATCATGCTCAAAGCCTGATCAATGTCGGACCAGAAGTCCGATTCCGTTGCCGTGGAGATGGTGGTACCCACCAGGTTACGAGTCTCGTTGCCGCCGTTATCGCCGACACCGTTGGAGGCATTTCCGTTACCGCTTTGCGTTCCGCTCACCTGACCGGAGCTGACACGGGTTTCTGAGCCACCTTTGCGTTTGAAGTGCAGGTAGTCGATCGGGAACATCCGGGTTTGAATCCGGTCGCCATTCACTTTGTACAACCGACCACTGCGCTGAATATCCAGGCCGTAGAGGTCGGCAGCAATGTCCATGACCTCGGGTACCGTCACATCCCGCAGTCGCAGATCAATGACCGCTTCGACCCCCGGATAAACCACCACGTTGTAACGGGTGCCATCTACCAGGGATTCGAAGAAACTGCCTGCCGGAATGCCGCTGGCATTCACATCAAACCGCTCGTCCAGATCCTGGCCCTGAGACAAGGGCGGCAACAGAGCCGCACTGACCTCGGCGGGCAGAGCTGCGGCCTTGTTGTCGGCGACATCCGCGGCTACCGACTGCCGCTCGGCCTCAGCCAGACTGCGCTGAATGTCATCGGCTACATCGGTCGACGTCGCGTTGGAGGTGCGCATGAGCGGATTGTTACTGCACGCCGTCAGGGTCGCTGCGATCAGCAGGACAGCCATTGGTCTCATCGAAGTCATGATTTTCCGTTCATTGGTCATTGGGTTCTGCGTACCTGCGGTAGCTTGTCGAGATACAGCGTGCGAGCGCGCCCACGGTCGATTACCTCAACCCGATCCCGATGGATTCTGCGCACACGGATGCCATCGAAAGACTGGCCCTCGGCGCGGGGCTCGCCATTAATAACGGCAACCCGACGCTCCGCGCCTACCAGAATAGACTGCAGGGCAAGGTCGGCCAGGGGCGCGGATTTTGCCGGTGCGTCATTAAAGCCAGGTGGCCGGGTTGGATCCTGGAGTGCAGAGGCAGGCGCCGCCAATCCAAAGCCGCAACCTAACAGCATCAGGGCTAACCACAGCCGACTGCCCACGTTCGATCGAATCATGTCACACCCCCAACCAGGCTGGCTCAAGACTGAGTGTCCGAACCCGGATAATGGCCTCACCCGCTGGCCAGTTTTCGGCATCGTATTCGAACACCACCCAACCAAGCCGGTTATCCAGGCCCTCGAGACGTTTGAGGTACGCCAGTACGTCCAGGTAGCTGCCCAGAATGCTGAGCTCCACATCATGAGCGTACAGCAGCGGGCCACCTTGCTTTTCCCGTTCGGCGGCTGTCGCCTTCGCATCTGCCCCTTCGGCCCCTGGGCCGTAAACCGGCGTCGGCGTCTTTAATTCGAATGTCTGAAGTTCCAACGATGCCTGCGCCGCCAGCATGTCTTTAAGCAGAGACACCATCGCCCTGGGCGCAATCAGTTTGCCGGTGGTGTCGGCAATCTGGCGATCCAGCCGGGCCAATCGCTTCTGCCGTGCGTCGAGTTGGTCTCTCAATGTCTCGGACGGGTCCGAGGCCAGCTGATTGGTCAGGCCCTGCTGCTGAGCCAACAGGCTGTCCCTGCTGGCAGCTAAAGTGCCAAGGCGGGATTCAAGCCGGTCCTGCTGGTTCATGGCCGGGGTAATGGCAAGCTCCCAGCCGATAAACAGCACCAACACCAGCAGGGTGACGGTGATCAGTACCCGTTCCCGTATCGGCCGCTCGTTGAACAAATCGGCACCGGTTTGCAAAGAATCGCGCCAGGAAGTCGCCATCAGTTGTTCTCCCCTGCCCGTTCCGTGGCCACGTGAAATTCGATCCACCGGCCCTCTTCGGGCCGCGTCAGCCGAAAGGCACCAAATGTCTGGCCGGTAAAGACTGGCTCGTTTCCAAGATTCTCGAGATAGGTTGGCACCAACGCTCCCGAACGCGCCCGACCTTCGATAGTCACCAGCGACGGCTGGGCATCGAGCCGGATGCCGGTCAACCAGACATCCTTCGGGATTTGCCGGGCCAGCGCCGCCATTTGTGGCGAGAACCGTCCGCCATCATTCAGGATCAGGCCTTCCACTCTCTCGAGCAGTTTTTGACGACGGGCCAGAGTTTCGGTAACTCGATCCAGCGCGTCCTGGATTTCTGGTGCGGGTTGCCGGGCACTGACACTCTCTGACAGTTGGACCACATTCTGCTCCAGAGTTTGTGTCTGCGACTCCAGCGCGCTTACCCGCGCTTCAAGTTCGCTGTTCTGATAGCGGATAACCGCTAAACCAACTCCAAGCGCAACCACCAAAACGGCCACCAGAGCTACCAGGGCGCCGGCCTGCAGGATTTCCTTCCGGGGCCTTAGCTCCTGGGTGTACAAATTCACCTGCTGGGTCATGACAGCACCCCCGATTGTTTCGAGAGACTGACACTCCAGGCAGGAAGACAGCGGCTATCAACCGGCCGCTCAACCCCCAGCGCCGCCCAGTCGAGCATTTCAACACCGGCCGCGACGTAGGAAGACACCATGGACGCCAGGGGCAGCGCACTGTCGCGAGCCACCAGCCTGATCATCGCCGGCGGCACCTGCCCCAACTGACTTTCGTAATAATCCAGGGATCGCTGCATTTCCAGCGCCAGCGACTGCACCGCGTTTTCCTGGCGGCCAGCGTCGCGCAGATCTTCTGCGGCGACATCAAGACGACGGGACAAGTACAGGGTGTCTTCGCGGCACACCACCATCTGGCCATAACTTTCCCGCAGGTGGACCAGTGCAGCACCACGCTGGTTGTTATCCAGTTGGCTAACCAGGTTGCGCAGCGCAAGCTCGGCAATATCCACGCACTCCAGGTGCAGGCCAGAGCCATTCACCAGGGCAACCAGTTCGCTGACCAGGGACTTTCGCGCGGCAACCACATTGACCAATTCTCCGCGGCCGCGGGAGGCATCTTCAGGGAAAGGAAAAACATCGGAGACCGCATCGGTCGGACTAAAATCCAGCAGGTCTTTCAGCTTCCATCGCAGGGCGTCACTCAACTCGGATTCGTCGATGCCATCCGGGCGATCCATCTGGAACACCTGGTACTGGTCCAGCGGCAACACCAGGGTAGTGTTCGCGCCGGTCCAGCCGCGCTTACCAACCAGGCCCTGTAACACCTGTGCCCGCTTGGCCGGCCGACAATCTTCGAAACCAAATCCAGGAATAGCCGTGCCAGAAGCTTCAGCCCAGGCAATGCCGTCAGGTCGAATTTCAAGACCGACGCGCAGGTGGCCATTGGTGCCACTGAATTTATCGGTGATCTTTTTAAGAATGGAGCGTTTTTTCATGGAGGTCTTTCAGGTAGATGCTGGGCCACACGCCGACCCTAATTTATTATTTTTCTGGGAGTAATAGCACTGCTTGTTACATTAAATGACATCATAAATTAGAAACCGAACCTAACTCCACGTTTATGGTGCAATTTCACGTGTTTTTGCACCTCTTTAACAAAAAGGCCTCCGTAAACGGAGGCCTCTACAACCCTTCTTAGAAGGGGATGTCGTCATCAAAGTCGTCCACCGGCTCAGGCATGCTTCCCTGAGAAGGCTGGTTATAGCCACCCGACTGCTGCTGTGGCGGCGGGTTGTTGTTCTGCTGTGGCGCCGGCGCGTTGTAATTGGACTGCTGCGGACGCCCCGCGGGTGCACCCTGGTTCATGCCGCCTTCACCGCGGCTGTCCAGCATCTGCATCTGGCCATTGATGTCCACCACCACTTCTGTGGTGTAAACATCCTGACCTTCTTTGTTCTGCCACTTGCGGGTTTGCAGCTTGCCTTCGATGTAGACCTTGGAACCTTTGCGCAGGTACTGGCCGGCCACTTCGGCCACTTTTCCGAACAGCACAATACGGTGCCACTCGGTTTTTGGCACCATTTGGCCGGTCTGACGATCCTTGTAGCTCTCGTCAGTGGCAAGGTTCAGGTTGACCACCGCATTGCCGTTCGGGGTATAACGGGTATCAGGATCCTGACCAAGGTTCCCGATTAGAATGACTTTGTTTACGCCTCGTGCCATGTTCCGCTCCTGACTCTGTTTTCAGGGACGACCCGCGCTCCTTGCAGGTCTCCAAATTTCAAGATTTGCTACCGTGCCGAACAAAGGAAAAGTCCGCCAGTAACGCTTCATCAAAGTGCCGCCGATCCACCTTAAGGTAGGCGGTTGCAGCACCCTCAACAATGACCACATCCTGGACACCGGGAAGCCGGCGCAGGCTGTCGTCGATTTCGTCATACTCACCAGCTACAGCCTGCTGCAACTGTAACACGAAACTGGAGGTGTATCCCGGCGATGGCATGGTCAGGGCAACCAGGAACCAGATCCCCAGAACTGCGACCATAAACCAGAGCACGCCGTTGAGCCCGAACTGCTCCAGCAGCACACCACCCAGAGCCCCACCCAGAAAGGCGCCCATAAACTGAGAGGTGGAATAGACCCCCATCGCAGTGCCCTTGCTGGCCGCCGGCGCCTCCTTACTGATCAGCGACGGCAAACTTGCCTCCAGCAGGTTGAATGCCATAAAGAAGAAAAACAGCAAGCCCCACGCCGCCGCCAATCCTACCGCGACACTGGCCAGGCCCGCGGTCGCCAGCATCAGCAGAGCGATGGCACCGCAAAGCACCGGCTTCATCTTGCGCTTCTTTTCACCAATGATGATGAACGGCACCATGGCGAAGAATGACGTCACCATCACACTGAGGTAAAACCACCAGTGGGAGCGACTGGCCAGCCCCAGGCTGTCCTGAAGGATAGAGGGAAACGCGAGGAACAGAGCTGTCAGCACCAGGTGAAGCGCGAATATCCCAAAATCCAGACGCAGCAGACGGCGATCCGACAGTACTTTGCCCAGCATCTCCCGGGCCGGGTGAGTATCGGCACTGATTCGATGCTGATGCGGCGTTGGCACCACCCGATGGACCACCACAAGGGCGATAGCCGCAAGTGCAGCGGTGACATAGAAAATGCCCGACAGCCCCCAGACCGAACCGATCAAAGGCCCCAACACCAGCGACACCGAAAACGACAAACCGATCGAAATCCCGACCGTCGCCATCGCCTTGGTTCGCTCTTCTTCCCGGGTAAGGTCACTCAGCAGCGCCATCAGCACACTGGCAATCGCTCCGGCGCCTTGAAGAATCCGACCAGCGATCACAACGTATATGGAGTCGGTGGAAGCGGCCAGCAGACTACCTGCGGCGAACAGCACCAGCCCGATGTAGATCATTCGCTTGCGGCCAACCCGATCGGACAGCATGCCGAAGGGAATCTGTAGCAGTGCCTGGCTCAAGCCATAGGCGCCAATGGCAAAACCCAGCAGCGCCGGGGTGGCGCCATCCAGATCATTACCCAGCAACATGAACACAGGCATGACCATAAACAGGCCGAGCATCCGCATTGCATAGACAGACGCCAGGGCTGAAACCGATCGTTTTTCCAGCGCGTTCATTGAAGCACTACCTCAGCTGGGGTTGAGAAGCAGATGGCCGCAAAAGCGGCAGGCCTTCGCAGGCGGCGCATTGTATCAGAAGGTAGCCGATCACGGCACAGCCACCCGGTCGGCCAAACATCCGGTTTCTTCGCCGCAGCCACTCGAACGCGGTATAATTTTCGTTTTTATTTGAGCGAGGTACTATGGACCACATCCAGATCAAAGGGGCACGCACCCACAACCTGAAGAATATCGACCTCGATATGCCTCGGGACAAACTGATTGTGGTCACCGGCCTGTCCGGCTCCGGCAAATCATCCCTGGCCTTCGATACCCTTTACGCCGAGGGTCAGCGCCGGTACGTGGAATCCCTGTCGACCTACGCACGCCAATTTCTTTCGATGATGGAAAAGCCCGACGTCGACCACATCGAGGGCCTGTCGCCGGCGATTTCCATTGAACAGAAATCGACATCGCACAACCCCCGCTCAACCGTCGGTACCATCACCGAAATCTACGATTATCTCCGTCTGCTGTTTGCCCGCGCCGGAGAGCCGCGCTGCCCGGACCATGACCAGCCATTAGAAGCCCAAACCATCAGCCAGATGGTGGACCAGGTATTGGCCATGCCCGAAGACAGCAAGCTGATGATCTTGGCGCCCGTGATTCGAGATCGCAAAGGCGAACACCAGCAGGTCATCGATACCATGAAGAGCCAGGGCTTTATCCGCCTGCGCGTCGACGGCACCGTGTACGACATCGACGACATCCCGGCCCTGGACAAGAAGCGCAAACACCAGATTGATGTGGTGGTTGATCGGTTCAAGGTTAAACCCGGCCTGGAACAGCGCTTGGCAGAAAGTTTCGAGACCACCCTGGAACTGGCCGATGGCATTGCGCTGGTGGCGCCCATGACTGGCGAAGGTGAAGAACACACCTTTTCGGCGCGGTACGCGTGTACGCAGTGCGGTTATTCCCTCAGCGAACTCGAACCACGGATCTTTTCATTCAACAATCCTGCCGGCGCCTGCCCTACCTGCGACGGCCTGGGCGTTAAGCAGTTCTTTGATCCGGAAAAGATCATCCAACACCCCGAAGCCACTCTGGCCGCCGGTGCCATCAAAGGCTGGGATCGCCGGGCCGTTTACTATTTCCAGATGCTCGGCAGTGTTGCCGACCATTACGGCATGGACCTGGAAACGCCCTGGATCGAACTGCCCTCAGAGTTCCAGGACGTTCTCCTGAACGGCTCTGGCACCGAGGACATCCCCTTCCGGTACGTGAACTCCCGTGGTCACATCATGGAAAAGGCGCACCCGTTTGAAGGCATTCTGCCCAACCTTGAGCGCCGCTACCGGGAAACCGAATCCCAGAGCATGCGCGAAGAACTGGCCCGCAACCTGAGCACCCAGCCCTGCAAGGCCTGCCATGGATCACGGTTGCGTCGCAGTGCCCGCCACGTGTTTATCGAAAAACGGAACCTGCCCGAGGTAACCCGGCTGCCGGTCGGCGAGGCCCATCATTACTTTGAGCACCTGGCCCTGCCCGGCCGCAAGGGTGAGATCGCAGAAAAGATCCTGAAAGAAGTGCGCCAGCGCCTCCAGTTCCTGGTCAATGTTGGTTTGGAATACCTGACCCTGGAGCGAAGCGCCGATACCCTCTCGGGCGGCGAGGCCCAGCGTATCCGCCTGGCCAGCCAGATTGGTGCCGGCCTGGTCGGTGTCATGTACATTCTGGACGAACCGTCCATTGGCCTGCATCAGCGCGACAATGATCGCCTGCTTGCCACGCTTACCCATCTTCGGGATCTCGGCAACACGGTGATCGTAGTCGAGCACGACGAAGACGCCATTCGGGCCGCCGATCACGTCATTGATATCGGTCCCGGCGCCGGCATCCACGGCGGCAAGATCATTGCCCAAGGCACGCCACAGCAGATTATCGACCACCCCGACTCGCTGACCGGGCAATACCTGAATGGCACGCGCGAGATTGCGGTGCCCAAGACCCGCAACAAAGGCAACGGCAAATCGCTCACCTTGACCGGTGCCACAGGCAACAACCTCCAGGATGTCACGTTGAACCTGCCACTGGGCATCATGACCTGCGTTACCGGTGTCTCCGGTTCTGGCAAGTCGACCCTGATCAACAGCACCCTGTATCCGGTCTCGGCCGCCAAACTGAACAAGGCCACCAGCCTAAGCCACGCGCCCTACCGATCACTCAAGGGCCTGGACCATTTGGACAAGGTCATTGATATTGACCAGAGCCCAATAGGCCGAACACCGCGCTCCAATCCGGCCACCTACACCGGACTGTTCACCCCCATTCGTGAGCTGTTCGCCGGCACCCAGGAGGCTCGCTCCCGGGGCTATAAGCCGGGGCGCTTCTCGTTCAACGTCAAAGGGGGGCGGTGTGAGGCCTGCCAGGGCGACGGTGTCATCAAGGTGGAGATGCACTTCCTGCCGGACGTGTATGTGCCCTGCGATGTCTGCAAAGGCAAGCGCTATAACCGGGAAACCCTGGAAGTTCGGTACAAGGGCAAAAACATTCACGAAGTCCTGGAGATGACCGTCGAGGAAGGCCGGGAATTTTTCGATGCGGTGCCCTTTCTGGCCCGCAAACTTCAGACCCTGATGGATGTCGGCCTCTCGTACATTCGCTTGGGCCAGAGCGCCGTCACCCTCTCCGGCGGTGAAGCCCAGCGGGTCAAACTCGCAAAAGAACTGTCCAAGCGAGACACTGGCCAGACCCTATACATTCTGGACGAACCAACCACCGGCCTGCACTTCTATGACATCCAGCAATTGCTGCACGTTCTGGAACGCCTGCGCGACCACGGCAATACCATTGTAGTGATCGAGCACAACCTGGACGTCATCAAGACGGCAGACTGGATTATCGACCTGGGACCGGAGGGCGGCTCTGGTGGCGGCCAGATCATCGCCGAAGGTACACCGGAAGACGTGGCGGAGAATCCCGACTCACACACCGGCAAGTACCTCAAATCCATGCTGAGCAAGTAACCGGCGGGCGGGTAAAGCCCGCCCACCAGCCAGACACAAAAAAACCGGGAACCTTTCGGAACCCGGTTTTTTTTATTGGCCGAAGCCGAGGAACTTACTCCTCGCCTTCGTCCACTTCTTCCGCTTCGATATCCAGCGGACGACCGACCAGTTCAACAAATGCCATCGGGGCATTGTCACCAGCACGGAAACCGCACTTCAGGATACGAAGGTAACCACCCGGACGCTCGTTGTAACGAGGGCCAAGCTCATCAAACAGCTTGGCTACCGCTGCATCGTCACGCAGGCGAGAAAACGCCAGACGACGATTCGCGACCGAATCATTCTTTGAAAGCGTGATCAAAGGCTCAGCTACTCGACGAAGCTCTTTGGCTTTCGGCAGCGTTGTTTTGATCAGCTCGTGTTCAACCAGTGACGCAGTCATGTTACGGAACATGGCCTTGCGATGCGCACTGGTCCTACTGAACTTACGACCACTCTTACGATGACGCATTGCTCTTATTCCTTACCTTAAACTAATCGGCGATTAACCGCCCAACACCCGGTCGTCGCCACGAAGGCTAGCCGGCGGCCAGTTATCAAGACGCATGCCCAATGACAGACCACGAGACGCCAAAACGTCTTTGATCTCGGTCAGCGACTTTTTACCAAGGTTAGGCGTCTTCAACAGCTCAACTTCAGTGCGCTGGATCAGATCGCCGATGTAGTAAATATTCTCAGCCTTCAAGCAGTTAGCTGAACGCACTGTCAATTCCAGATCATCAACCGGACGCAACAGGATCGGATCAATTTCTTCCTCTTCCTCTACACGCTCTGGCTCTTTTTCATGATCGAAATCAACAAACACCGCCAGTTGCTGCTGGAGGATGGTCGCGGCCCGGCGAATTGCTTCTTCCGGATCGATCGTCCCATTGGTCTCCAGATCAATCACCAGCTTGTCCAGGTCAGTCCGCTGCTCTACCCGTGCACTTTCCACGGAGTAAGCCACACGACGGACCGGGCTGAAAGTTGCATCCAGCTGCAGGCGTCCAATGGCGCGAGTTTCGTCCTCGTCGAGACCACGCTGGTCTGCCGGCTCATAGCCGCGACCGCGGTTAACACGGAGACGCATGTTCACTTCACCATTTTCGCTCAGGTGACAGATCACGTGCTCCGGGTTGGCGATCTCAACATCATGGTCGAGCTTGATATCACCGGCGGTGACAACGCCCGGGCCTTTCTTGCTGAGCGTGAGCTCGGCATCGTCCCGACCGTTCATTTTCACGGCGACGCCCTTGAGATTCAGAAGAATCTCGATGACGTCTTCCTGGACACCCTCAATGGCGCTGTACTCGTGCAAGACGCCATCGATCTGCGCTTCAGTTACAGCGCAGCCCGGCATCGAGGACAAGAGAATACGGCGCAGCGCGCTGCCCAGGGTGTGCCCAAAACCTCTTTCCAGAGGCTCGAGCGTCACCTTGGCACGCGTGGCGCTGGATTCTTTCACGTCAATGGTACGAGGTGTCAATAACTCATGTACTGAACGCTGCATAGACGCCCCTATCTGCTATCGTTGCTAACTGGGCTTTACTTAGAGTAAAGCTCGACGATGAGGTTCTCGTTGATGTCGGCCGGCAGCTCAGTACGCTCAGGCACTGACTTGTAAACGCCGGACATCTTGTTGGCGTCGACCTCTACCCAGCTCACCGGTGCACGACTTGCAGACAGATCCAGCGCGCCTTTTACGCGAAGCTGGTTCTTGGCCTTTTCGCGCACGCTCACAACGTCACCCGGCTTGACCTGGTAGGAAGCAATGTTCACTACCTTGTCGTTCACCAGGATCGCTTTGTGAGAAACGAGCTGACGGGATTCGGCACGGGTAGAACCAAAGCCCATGCGATATACAACGTTATCCAGACGGCCTTCCAGAAGCTGCAGCAGGTTTTCACCAGTTGCACCTTTGATTCGGGCTGCCTCTTTGTAGTAATTACGGAACTGCTTCTCAAGCACGCCGTAGATACGACGAACTTTCTGTTTTTCACGAAGCTGAACGCCGTACTCGGACAGACGACCGCGACGCGCGCCGTGCATACCCGGCGGAGTCTCGATGTTGCACTTGGAATCGAGCGCGCGAACACCGCTCTTTAGAAAAAGATCTGTCCCTTCACGACGAGACAGCTTGCACTTCGGGCCTATATAACGAGCCATATTTCACTGTCTCCTGTGTTAGACGCGGCGCTTTTTGGGCGGACGACAGCCGTTATGGGGAATCGGCGTCACATCTGTGATGTTGGTGATCTTGTAGCCGCACGCGTTGAGCGCACGAACTGCAGATTCACGTCCGGGCCCAGGACCCTTAACCTCTACGTCCAGGTTTTTAAGGCCGTATTCAGCAGCCGCGTTACCGGCTCTTTCAGCTGCTACCTGCGCAGCAAAAGGTGTACTCTTGCGTGACCCACGGAAACCGGAACCACCAGAGGTAGCCCAGGACAGGACGTTGCCCTGACGGTCAGAAATGGTCACGATAGTGTTGTTGAAGGACGCGTGAATGTGCGCGACGCCATCAACAACCGTCTTTTTCACCTTTTTACGGGTACGTGTACCTGGCTTTGCCATGTTTGCCTACCTGTTACTTACGAATAGGTTTGCGTGGACCTTTACGGGTGCGAGCGTTGGTCTTGGTGCGCTGGCCACGGACCGGAAGGCCATGACGATGACGCAGACCACGGTGACATCCGAGATCCTTCAAACGCTTGATGTTCATCTGTACTTCACGACGCAGATCGCCTTCGACAGACACCTTGCCCACTTCAGTACGAAGTGATTCAAGCTGCTCGTCGCTCAGGTCTTTGACCTTGACGTCCGGCTTAACGCCGGTTGCATCGCAAAGCTTCTGGGCTGTTGTCTTGCCAACACCAAAGATGTATGTCAGCGAGATAACAGCATGTTTGTTATCGGGTATATTGACACCGGCTATACGTGCCATCCAAATTACTCCGCGTTCAAAGCTTTGCTGTGTGAATTTTCCGCCACAAAAAGGGCGCGAAATAATAGCGCCTGACTCCTGTCGAAGTCAAGCGCCAGTATTCCGAACCCCTTTGCGTTATCAGGTTTTGTCCCGAAGGATTAACCCTGACGCTGCTTGTGGCGAGGCTCCGAGCAAATGACTCGTACTGAGCCATTGCGACGAATTACTTTGCAGTTACGGCAAATTTTCTTTACCGAAGCGCGTACTTTCATTGTCGACTCCAGTTTTCAAGGGGAACAGCTTAGCCGTTCCGACCATAGCCCTTGAGATTGGACTTCTTCATCAGCGATTCATACTGATGAGACATCAGGTGTGACTGTACCTGCGCCATGAAATCCATCACCACGACTACCACAATCAGCAGTGAGGTGCCGCCCAGATAGAACGGTACATTCCCGGCCACCATCAGAAACTGTGGGAACAGGGACACTGCTGCAATGTACATTGCACCGAACAGCGTTAGGCGAGTCAGCACACCATCAATGTACTTGGCTGTCTGATCGCCCGGACGAATGCCCGGAATAAACGCTCCAGAGCGCTTGAGGTTATCCGCAACTTCTTTCGGATTGTACATCAACGCTGTATAGAAGAAGCAGAAGAACACAACTGCTGCTGCGAACAGGATGATATACAACGGCTGGCTGGGCGCCAACGCCTGAGAAACATCGCTGAGCCATTCCATGCCCTCGCCCTGGCCAAACCACTGCCCGATCGACGCCGGGAACAGCAGAATGGATGAAGCAAAGATCGGCGGAATAACCCCGGCCATGTTCACCTTAAGTGGCAGATGGCTGGATTGCTGTGCAAACACACGGCGACCCTGCTGACGCTTGGCGTAGTTGATGGTCAGACGACGCTGACCACGCTCCATGAACACCACGAAGCCGATGACGGCTACCGCGAGGACACCAATTCCCAGTACCACCAGGAGACTCATCTCGCCATTTCTGGCTTGCTCAAGAGTCTGACCAATGGCGCCAGGCAAGCCGGCCACAATGCCCGCGAAAATCAGCAGGGAAATCCCGTTGCCAACACCGCGCTCAGTGATCTGCTCACCCAGCCACATCATGAAGACTGCACCACTCACGAAGGAAACAACTGCCACGAAGTGGAAGCTGAAGCTGTCGTTAAAGGTCACGCCTTGTGATGCCAGACCGACAGAAATACCAGCGCCCTGAACCAGGGCGAGGATAACCGTACCATACCGCGTATATTGACTGATTTTACGACGACCAGCCTCGCCTTCTTTTTTCAGCTGCTCAAGCTGCGGACTCACCGCAGTCATGAGCTGCATGATAATCGAAGCCGAAATGTACGGCATGATACCGAGAGCGAAGATACTCATGCGCTCAAGCGCACCACCAGAAAACATGTTGAACATGCTCAGGATCGTGCCCTGATTCTGCTCAAACAGTGCCGCCAAACGGTCGGGGTTGATCCCCGGCACCGGAATATGGGCACCGATCCGGTACACCAACAATG
Source organism: Marinobacter sediminum (assembly GCF_016820575.1). GTDB lineage: Bacteria > Pseudomonadota > Gammaproteobacteria > Pseudomonadales > Oleiphilaceae > Marinobacter > Marinobacter sediminum. The sequence goes on from NZ_JAEMQH010000005.1 coordinate 95,935, forward strand.
CCAGGAAGACAAACCAGAGCCGCGATCGCAGCTCTGCCAGTCCTTTACCCGCGCCCGCAGGCAATGATGCTGTCTTGGCCATTTAGTCCTCGACTCGCCTTAGTCTTCGACTTTACCACCCGCGGCGGCAATTGCCTCGCGTGCGCCTTTGGTTACCCGAAGGCCCTTAACGGTTACTGCACGGCTCAGTTCGCCGGACAGGATAACCTTGGCTTCGCGAATCTCTTCGCGAATGATATCCGCCTTTTTAAGAGCTTCCAGATCCACCACATCGCCTTCGACCTTCGCCAGTTCATTCAGGCGAATTTCGGCAACGTAGCGCTGCTGACGAGAGGTAAAACCAAACTTCGGCAGACGACGAGCCAGAGGCTGCTGACCACCCTCGAAACCAGGAGCTACGCTGCCACCTGAACGGGCCTTCAGACCCTTGTGACCGCGACCACCGGTTTTACCGAGACCGCTACCGATACCACGACCAACCCGCTTAGGAGCCTGACGTGAACCGGGTTCCGGACTAAGTTCGTTCAGACGCATCTTAGTTCTCCTCAACCCGAACCAGGTAATCTACCCGGTTGATCATGCCGCGGATGGAAGGTGTATCTTCCAATTCCACGGTGTGACCGATTTTACGAAGACCCAGGCCCTTCACACATGCTTTGTGCTTAGGCTGGCAGCCGATTGGGCTGCGGGTCAGAGTTACTTTGATCGTTTTTGCGTTCGCCATGACTTCAACCCAGAATCTCTTCCACGGTCTTACCGCGCTTGGCTGCGATATCTTCAGGCGCTTGCGTTGCCTGGAGACCCTTGATGGTGGAACGTACCACGTTGACCGGGTTGGTAGACCCGTAACACTTGGACAGTACGTTCTGAACACCTGCCACTTCCAGTACAGCGCGCATCGCGCCGCCGGCGATGATGCCGGTACCTTCGGAAGCCGGCTGCATGTAGACCTTGGAGCCGCCATGCTGTGCCTTCACCGCGTACTGCAGAGTAGTACCGTCCAGCGGGACATCAACCATGTTTTTACGCGCAGCTTCCATAGCCTTCTGGATAGCGACCGGCACTTCACGTGCCTTGCCACGACCAAAACCAACGCGACCTTTACCATCACCCACTACAGTCAGTGCGGTGAAGGCGAAAATACGGCCACCCTTTACTACTTTGGCGACACGATTGACCTGAACCAGCTTTTCCTGGAGCTCAGGCGCCTTCTGTTCGTTAACGCTCATCTTCTCCACCTCTTAGAATTGCAAGCCAGCTTCACGGGCTGCGTCGGCCAGAGCCTGAATACGGCCGTGATAACGGTAACCGGAGCGGTCAAAAGCGACCTGCTCAACACCTGCTGCCTTGGCACGCTCAGCGATCAGCTGACCGACCTTCTTTGCAGCGTCCACGTTACCGGTTGCACCCTGGCGCAGTTCCTTATCCAACGTGGAGGCAGAAGCCAGCACCTTGCTGCCATCTGCAGTCGTAACCTGGGCGTACATGTGACGCGGTGTGCGATGAACGCACAGGCGATTGGTACCCAGTTCACGGATCTTCATGCGCACTTTGCGTGCGCGACGCAATCTTTCGTTATTCGCGCTCATAGTCCCGCCTTATTTCTTCTTGGCTTCTTTGCGTCTGACCTGCTCATCCGCATATCGAACACCCTTGCCCTTATAAGGCTCGGGCGGACGGAACGCGCGGACATCAGCAGCGACCTGGCCAACCTGTTGCTTGTCGATACCGCGGATAACTACTTCCGTATTGGACGGAGTTTCTGCGGTAATCCCCTCGGGCAGCTCATATTCAACCGGGTGTGAAAAACCCAGTGTCAGATTGAGCTTCTTACCTTGCGCCTGGGCACGGTAACCTACGCCCGTCAGCTGGAGCTTGCGCTCAAAGCCTGTGGATACACCGGTCACCATGTTGTTGACCAGTGCACGAGTAGTACCAGCAAGAGCGCGGGACTGTTTAGCACCATCGCGGGCAACAAAGCGCAGTACATTTTCGTCCTGCGTTACTTCGACCGCCTGGTGAATGGTGAATTCAAGTGCTCCCTTGGAGCCCTTTACACTAATTTCCTGTCCGTTCAGCTTAACCTCAACACCGGAAGGCAGCACGACAGGATTATTGGCAACCCTGGACATGTGTATCTCCTAGAATACGGTGCAGATGACTTCGCCACCCACGCCAGCAGCTCGTGCGGCGCGGTCTGTCATAACACCCTTGGACGTTGAGACAATCGCGACTCCCAAACCACCGGATACCTTCGGCAGTTCCCCAGCGCCGTTGTACTGGCGCAGACTCGGACGGCTGACCCGCTTGATCTCTTCAATAACCGGCTTGCCGCCGAAGTATTTCAGAGTGATCGTCAGCTCGGGCTTCGCGTCGGCTGAAACGGAAAAGTCTTCCACGTAACCTTCGTCCTTAAGGACCTGGGCTACGGAGATCTTCATCTTTGAAGACGGCATCGTAACATCTGTCTTAGACGCCATCTGTGCATTACGAATACGAGTAAACATATCCGCAAGCGTGTCTTGCATACTCATTGGTATGAGGCTCCTGATCTTTTTAGTTGTGCAGCGGCGTGCCGCACCGCTTACCAACAGGCACCTGACCGAAGTCAGGGTGCCTATCTTACCAGCTTGCCTTAGTCAGGCCCGGAACGTCACCGCGCATGCCGTATTCACGGAGTTTAATCCGTGAAAGCTCGAACTTGCGGAGAACGCCGTGGGGACGACCAGTCACCTGGCAACGATTCCGAAGACGCGAGGGGCTTGCATCGCGAGGAAGCTGTTGCAGCTTCATCTGTGCGTCCCAACGGTCATCATCGCTGGTATTCGGGTTCTTGATAATCGCCTTGAGCTCAGCACGCTTCGCTGCAAACTTCGCAACGGTTTGTTCGCGCTTCAGCTCACGGTTTTTCATGGAAACCTTAGCCATTACACTCGTTCCTTTATTTCTTGAACGGAAAGCCGAAGGCTTTCAGCAGTTCACGACCTTCATCGTCGGTACCGGCAGTAGTGGTAATGGTGATGTCCAGACCACGGATCTTGTCGACTTTGTCGTACTCGATCTCAGGGAAAATGATCTGCTCACGCACACCCATGCTGTAGTTACCACGACCGTCGAACGACTTGGGATTCAGACCACGGAAGTCACGAATGCGGGGAACCGCAATGTGAACCAGGCGATCAAAGAAGTCCCACATACGCTCGCCGCGCAGAGTAACCTTGCAACCGATCGGCCAACCTTCACGGATTTTAAAACCCGCAACGGATTTACGTGCCTTGGTAACAACAACTTTTTGACCTGCCAGGCGCTCTAGATCCGCCACGGCATTCTCAATCAGCTTCTTGTCACCAACCGCTTCGCCGACACCCATGTTAAGGGTGATCTTTTCGATACGCGGCACCTGCATGATGTTCTTGTAGCTGAACTCTTTCTGCAGGGCGGGTACCACTTCCTTACTGTACTGCTCTTTCATGTTAAGCATCGTAACCACCACCGCTTACTGGTTATCGACAGCTTCGTTCGTGGACTTGAAGATCCGCACTTTAGCGCCGTCTTCCTTGGTCTGGAAGCCAACACGATCGGCTTTGCCGGTCTGCGGATTAAAAATAGCCACGTTGGAAGCCTGGATAGGTGCTTCTTTTTCGACGATGCCACCTGGGGTGCCCAGCATCGGGTTAGGTTTGGTGTGCTTCTTGATCATGTTGATCCCAGAAACAAGCACTCGACCATCGTCCTGAACTTTCAGAACTTTACCACGTTTGCCTTTATCTTTCCCCGTGGTGACGATTACTTCGTCATCTCGTTTGATCTTTTTCATAACCGGCCTCTGGTCCTTTAAAGTACTTCGGGTGCCAGTGAAATAATTTTCATGAACTTCTCATTACGCAGCTCACGGGTAACCGGTCCGAAGATACGGGTACCAATAGGAGCGTCCTGAGGGTTCAGAAGTACCGCCGCGTTTCCGTCGAAACGGATCAGCGAACCGTCGGGACGGCGAACACCCTTACGAGTGCGCACCACCACAGCCTTCAGGACCTGGCCTTTCTTCACTTTACCGCGGGGGATGGCTTCCTTAACGGTTACCTTGATGATATCCCCTACGCTGGCATAACGCCGATGTGAACCGCCCAGGACCTTAATGCACATCACCTGACGCGCACCGCTGTTATCCGCGACTTCAAGCATTGTTTGAGTCTGAATCATGGTTGTTCTCCGGCGTTACACCTTGGATGCACGTTCGGTGACTTCCACCAGGGCCCAGCTCTTGGTCTTAGAGACCGGACGGGTTTCCTGGATGGTCACAGTGTCACCGACGTTACACTGATTACTCTCATCGTGAGCGTGAATCTTGGTTGAGCGCTTCATGTACTTACCGTACAGAGGGTGCTTCACCTGACGCTCGACCAGAACGACGATGGACTTCTCCATCTTGTTGCTCACGACCTTGCCGCTCAGAGTTCTGGCAGTTTGGGTAGCTTCAGTCATGTCACTGTCCTGCCTTTTCATTCAATACTGTTTTCACGCGAGCGATCTCACGTTTCACCTTGCCGAGAAGGTGAGACTGATTCAGCTGACCTGTCGCCTTACGCATGCGCAGGTTGAACTGCTCCTTCAGGAGGTCGATCAGCTCTTTGTTCAGCTCCTCGACTGACTTTTCACGCAGCTCTGTTGCTTTCATCACATCACCGTCCTCGTTACAAAGGTGGTCTGTACCGGCAGTTTGGCCGCAGCGAGAGTGAAGGCATCACGAGCGATTTCCTCAGATACACCTTCCATCTCGTAGAGCATGCGGCCTGGCTGAATTTCAGCGACCCAATACTCGACAGAACCCTTACCTTTACCCATTCGTACCTCCAGCGGCTTACCAGTGATCGGCTTGTCCGGGAATACCCGGATCCAGATCTTCCCGCCACGCTTAATGCGACGAGTCATGGTACGACGCGCTGCCTCAATCTGGCGCGCAGTTATACGCCCACGACTGGTAGCTTTCAATCCGTATTCACCGAAGCTCACCTTGTTAGCGCGGTGAGCAAGACCGGTGTTACGGCCTTTCATTACCTTGCGAAATTTGGTGCGTTTTGGTTGCAGCATAAGAGTGCCCCTTTACTTAGAACCTTTCTTCCCAGAGGCTTTCTTGTCAGCACGGACCTGCTCCATACCACCAAGAATCTCACCTTTGAAGATCCATACCTTGACGCCGATTACGCCGTAAGTGGTATGCGCTTCGTAGGTTGCGTAATCAATATCTGCACGCAGTGTGTGCAGAGGTACACGACCTTCGCGATACCACTCGGAACGCGCAATTTCAGCACCCCCGAGACGACCGCCAACCTGGATCTTGATACCCTTGGCGCCTTGACGCATGGCGTTCTGAACCGCGCGCTTCATAGCACGACGGAACATCACACGACGCTCCAGCTGACCGGCAACGTTTTGCGCTACCAGGCGGGCATCCAGGTCCGGCTTGCGGACTTCTTCGATGTTGATGTGCACAGGCACACCCATCATGTCGCTGACTTCGCGACGCAGACGATCAACATCTTCACCCTTCTTACCGATAACAATACCGGGACGGGCAGTATGGATCGTGATACGGGCGTTCTGAGCAGGGCGCTCGATCACAATCTTGCTGACAGACGCCTTAACCAGACGCTTGTCGAGGAATTCACGAACCTGAATGTCGTTCAACAGGTTGTTCGCGTATTCCTGTTTTTCGGCATACCAAACTGAGTTGTGCTCTTTGATCACACCCAGGCGAATGCCGGTTGGATTTACTTTATGACCCATCTGAGCATCTCCTACTTGTCGGCGACCTTGACGGTGATATGGCAGGTGCGCTTGAAAATCCGGTCAGCGCGCCCCTTGGCTCGAGCTTTGATTCGCTTGAGCGTCGGACCCTCATCCACCATTACGGTGGAAACCCGCAGTTCGTCAACGTCCAGACCTTCGTTGTGCTCAGCGTTAGCGATGGCAGACTCAAGAGCTTTCTTGAGTACAACCGCCGCCTTCTTTGGGCTGAAAGTCAGAATGTTCAGGGCATCCTCAACCGCCTTGCCGCGTACTTGGTCAGCGACAAGACGTGCTTTCTGAGCTGAGAGGTTAGCGCCCTTATACTTGGCTGCTACTTCCATTTCTATTCCCTCACAATCAGCGTTTAGCTTTCTTGTCGGCCGCATGACCACGATAAGTACGCGTTGCCGCGAACTCACCCAGCTTATGTCCAACCATATCTTCGGTGACATAAACCGGCACGTGCTGCTTGCCGTTGTGGACTGCAATGGTCAGGCCTACCATCTCCGGAAATACTGTCGACCGGCGCGACCAGGTCTTGATCGGTCGCTTGTCGTTAGCTTCCAGAGCTGCCTCGACCTTCTTCAACAGATGCAGGTCTATAAAAGGACCTTTCTTTAAAGAACGTGGCACAGCAATTACCTCTATGTAGTCGTTTACTTGGCCGAACGACGACGTACTATCATTTTATCAGTACGCTTGTTCTTACGAGTCTTATGCCCTTTGGTCGGAACACCCCACGGAGTAACCGGGTGACGTCCGCCAGAGGTACGCCCTTCACCACCACCATGCGGGTGGTCAACTGGGTTCATAGCAACACCACGTACTGTTGGGCGTTTGCCGCGCCAACGTGATGCACCCGCTTTACCAAGCTGCTTGAGACTGTGCTCGCTGTTGGATACTTCACCCAACGTTGCGCGGCAATCTACAAGCACCTTTCGCATTTCACCTGAGCGCAGGCGGATGGTGGCATATGCACCTTCACGCGCTACCAGCTGTACGGATGCGCCCGCAGAGCGAGCCAGCTGAGCACCTTTGCCAGGCTTGAGTTCAACGCAGTGGATTACAGAACCGACCGGAATATTCCGGAGCGGCAACGTGCTACCCACTTTAATCGGCGCGTCGATACCGGAGCGCACAGGATCACCGATCTGCATACCTTTGGGAGCGATAATGTAACGACGCTCGCCATCGGCGTACTTAACCAGTGCAATGTGCGCAGAGCGGTTAGGATCGTATTCCAGGCGCTCAATGACCGCCGGGATACCATCTTTGGTCCGCTTAAAATCAATTACACGGTAGTGCTTCTTATGACCACCACCGGTGTGACGTGTGGTAATGCGACCCGCATTATTACGTCCACCCGTCTTATTCTTTCTTTCTACCAACGGCTCGTAAGGGCGCCCTGTGTGCAGATCCGGGTTGTAAAGCTTTACAACGTGACGGCGTCCGGCAGATGTTGGTTTGGTTTTGACGATCGGCATATTACGACCCCTTTACCTTATTCCACATCCAGAAAATCGATGTCCTGACCTTCAGCCAGCTTTACGTAAGCCTTACGAATGTCATTACGCTTGCCGAACCCGCGGATAGTACGCTTGAGCTTACCCTTACGGTTCAGAACCTGAACACCTTCGACGGTGACGTTGAACAGTTGCTCAACGGCTTTCTTGATCTCGGGCTTGGTTGCGTCCGGGGCTACCCGAAACACTACCTGGCCGTGCTCGGCCACCAGAGAAGCTTTCTCAGATACGTGCGGTCCAAGCAGGACCTTATAAATACGCTCCTGATTCATCCCAGCATCTCCTCGATCTTCTTCAGAGCAGGCACAGTGATCACGACGCTGTCGTGAGCAACCAGGCTAACCGGATCAAGACCTGCGATATCACGAACATCAACGTGCGGGATGTTGCGTGAAGCAAGGTGCAGGTTCTGCTCAACGCTTTCAGACAGGATCAGCGCATTGCTTACACCGAGATCCTTCAGCTTAGCGGTGAACGCCTTGGTCTTCGGGCTGTCGACATTCAACTCGTCAACAACTACCAGACGCTCTTGACGAACCAGCTCAGAAAAAATAGAACGCATTGCTGCGCGGTACATCTTCCGGTTTACCTTCTGCTCAAAACCGCGAGGCTTGGCTGCAAAGGTAACACCACCGGCGCGCCAGATTGGGCTGCGGATCGTACCGGCACGGGCACGACCAGTGCCCTTCTGACGCCATGGCTTCTTACCACCACCGCTGACTTCAGAACGCGTCTTTTGAGCCTTGGTACCTTGGCGGCCAGCTGCCATGTAAGCAGTAACAACCTGGTGCACCAGCGACTCGTTAAAATCTTTGGCAAATGCAGCGTCGGAAACAGAAATCCCCTTGCCGCTACCTGTAATAGTCAATTCCATCGCACCGCTCCTCAGGCTTTAACTGCAGGCTTGATGACAACGTCGCCGCCAGTAGCACCGGGGACGGCACCACTCACCAGCAGCAGGTTGCGCTCGGCGTCGACACGGACAATTTTCAGGTTCTGCACAGTTACCTGCGCGTTACCCATCTGGCCCGCCATCTTCTTGCCTTTGAATACCTTACCCGGAGTCTGGTTCTGACCAATGGAGCCCGGAGCACGGTGAGAGAGGGAGTTACCGTGGGTAGCGTCTTGCATGGAGAAGTTCCAACGCTTTACGCCGCCCTGAAAACCCTTACCTTTGGACCGACCGATGGCGTCAACCACCTGACCGTCTTCAAAGATTGAAGCTGTGATCTCACCGCCGGCAGCCAGGCCTTCACCCTCGCCTTCAGCCAGACGGAATTCCCACATACCACGACCGGCTTCAACGCCCGCCTTAGCATAGTGACCAGCTTCACTCTTGGTTACACGTGAGGAACGACGGGTGCCTACAGTGACCTGAACGGCACGATAGCCATCGCTTTCAAGAGTTTTAAGTTGGGTAATCCGGTTAGGTTCAACCTCGATTACCGTTACGGGCAGTGCCTGCCCATCTTCCGTAAAAATACGGGTCATACCGGCCTTACGACCGACAACACCAATTGCCATGTTTCACCTCTTAAGTGTACGGGGCTCGCACCCTCTATGGCCTTATGACAGTTACACAGACTAATACCTGGCGGTATTAGCCGAGGCTGATCTGAACGTCTACACCTGCTGCCAGGTCCAACTTCATCAAAGCATCTACTGTCTTTTCCGTCGGCTCAACGATGTCGAGCAAACGCTTATGCGTACGAATTTCATACTGATCGCGCGCGTCTTTGTTGACGTGCGGAGAAATCAGAATGGTGTACTTTTCCTTCCGCGTCGGCAGAGGGATAGGTCCACGCACCTGAGCGCCGGTCCGCTTCGCGGTGTCGACGATCTCCTGTGTGGACTGGTCGATCAGGCGATAATCAAACGCCTTCAACCGAATTCGAATTTTTTGGCTTTGCATGATGCACCAAACTCCACTCGTAGCAGCTACTTGTTAGCCGACCTTCAAAAAAAGGAGCCGCATTGTATGCATAATACCCAACCCTGTCAACAGGCATCCTGTTTGACCGGGTCAGGCACGAGCATTGCGACTGAAACAGAAAAAGGGGCTGAATAATTCAGCCCCTTTTTCCTGATCACACGAGCGACTTACTCGATGATCTTGGCGACCACGCCGGCGCCAACGGTACGACCACCTTCGCGAATCGCGAAGCGCAGGCCATCTTCCATGGCGATCGGAGCGATCAGGGTAACGCTCATCTTCACGTTGTCACCCGGCATAACCATTTCCACGCCTTCCGGCAGTTCAC
>NZ_JAEMQH010000006.1:0-2888 GCF_016820575.1 Marinobacter sediminum
CGTCCTGATGGGAAAGAACAGCTGATGCTTCCAAATCGGCCAGAAACCTCTTCCAGAGACAGGCGCGCTCAGCCGGCCAACCGTCTGAATGTTCAGCAATTGCGCGGGAAATTTATGGAATCAGAACCGCTGTGATATTCTCACCCGCCTGAACACAATCGAGCGGAAGTTATGTCTTTGCCCAAACGCGTTGTCCTGGTGGGCCCTATGGGGGCCGGAAAGAGTACGATTGGCCGAATGCTCGCCAAAGAGCTGGGCTATCGTTTCCTGGACTCCGATCGCATCATTGAAGAACGCTGCGGCGCGAATATCCCCTGGATCTTCGATGTGGAGGGTGAGGACGGTTTCCGCTTGCGCGAGACGGCCATGCTGGAAGAGTTGTCTCTGCTGCCCGATACGGTTTTGGCGACCGGGGGCGGGGCCGTCATGCGCCCGGAGAACCGCCCATTCTTGAAGCAGGATGCCGTCGTTGTTTATCTGAAGACATCGATCGAACAACAGGTTGAGCGGACCCGTAAAGATCGCAACCGGCCTCTGCTTCAAAATGATGATCCGGAAGCAGTGCTTCGCAACTTGTTTGCGATCAGGGATCCGCTGTATACCCAGTTGGCTGATATCACTATGTACACGGACCGAAAAAGCCCCAGGCTGGTGGTCCGTCAACTGGTAAATCGAATGAATCCGAGGACGCCTCGGCATAAGCGGCAGGTACGCAAGGAGGGTCGAAATCATGTTTGATGCAGTCCGAGAATTGACCGTGGAACTGGGCGAGCGAAGCTACCCGATCCTGATTGGTCGGGGCCTTTTGGGAAGTCGCGATCTTTCAAAATATGCGCAAGGTTCCCAGGTCCTCATCGTGACCAATGAGACGGTAGCGCCTTTATACCTTGATCGGGCAAAAAACTGCTTTCCGGGGAAATCAGTCGATACTGTAATTCTGCCCGACGGTGAAAAATACAAGGACTGGCAGACTCTCAATCAGATTTTCGACCACTTGCTGCAGAATCGTCATTCCCGGAAAACCACCTTGGTTGCGTTGGGTGGTGGCGTGGTGGGAGATATGACTGGATTCGCTGCCGCCTGCTATCAGCGCGGCGTGCCATTCATCCAGATTCCAACGACCCTCCTGTCCCAGGTTGATTCTTCCGTAGGTGGTAAGACAGGCATCAATCATCCACTCGGCAAGAACATGGTGGGGGCCTTTCATCAGCCCGAGGTTGTTCTGATCGATACCGACACTCTTAGCTCGTTGCCGCCGAGGGAAATCGCGGCTGGGTTGGCCGAGGTGATCAAGTATGGGTTGATTCGAGACATTGGGTTTCTCGAGTGGCTCGAGGCGAATGTGGATCGTCTGGTAACGCTTGACGCGCCTGCCATTGCTGAAGCAATTCTGCGGTCTTGCGCCTGTAAGGCCGAAGTGGTCGCCAAAGACGAGCGTGAGGGGGGCTTGCGGGCCATTTTGAATCTTGGCCACACCTTTGGTCATGCCATCGAAACTTTTGCGGGCTACGGTAACTGGCTCCACGGCGAGGCAGTCGGCACCGGTATGATTATGGCTGCCGACCTGTCGGCTCGAGAGGGTATGATCAGCCGCGAACAATTTGAACGAGCGGCAACGTTGATCAGGCGTGCGGGTTTGCCAGAGTTGCCCCCAAAAGGCATGACGCCGGATGACTTTAGAAATCTTATGGCCGTGGATAAGAAGAACGTTGATGGTCGGTTACGCTTGGTGCTTCTGGCGGATCTAGGTGAGGCCATTGTTACCGAGGACGCTGCGGCGGAGAACCTGGCCGCAACACTGGCCAAATATTGTCATTGTGATTGACAGATGGCGAACGCAGAACTGGGTTAAAAGGCAGCAGGGACGGGTGTGACCGAAGATCGACTGAACAGTGCGGAAGGTGGAGGGCTTTTCCCTCGCCTCCAAGAGCGTTATGGATTTCGAGCCAATCCTCTGGAGCTGGAAACACCTTTTTTCCCCGATGCAATGCGTCATCATGCGCTGGAAACGCTACGCCACCTTTGTGGCTTTGGTGACATGGCGCTGCTGCTTACCGGGGCTCCTGGGTCAGGCAAGACTCGCTTGTTGACCGAGCTGGTGCGCAGTGAGTCGGCGCGCCTTGAATTCCATAGGATTCCAAGCGCGGCTTTGACCGGTTCCAGGGCGCTTGCTGGTGCGCTCAAAGAGCTTGCGCCTTCGTCTTTCCACGCGGATCAGGGCCCCCGGGATGCCGTTTACAGCTTTTTCCGCTGGTCTGAGGCCAAGGCCAAGAAAGGGCAGCGTATGGTGCTGCTCATTGATGACGCTGATCGGGCACCCACCGAATTGCTGCGGTTATTGCTGGCTGGATTTCTGGCAGCTGAGCGCGGCGCCGCCGCAGTTCCGGTTTTTACTGGCAGTGATGACCTTGTTGGCCACTTGGGTCTTGATCCGGTGTCGGCCAATGTTCACCAAATCCATTTGCGCCCACTGACCAAGGACGAGGTTTTTGCGTACCTTGAGCCACGAGTTCAGGTCGCCGGTGGCAAGGTCAGTGACCTGCTGAGCGCCTCAAAGGTGTCTCGCATTCACGGGCTGAGCCAGGGAAGTTTTGGCCGCTTGAAACGGGTTACACCGGGAGTTTGGCTGGATATGGTATCGGCGGCGCCCCGGACCGGTGGGTCGTCGTTGCACTCGTTAAGCAAATTGGCTTGGCCTGCGCTCGCGCTGGCGCTGCTTGGCGGGTCCTGGTGGTTTGTTTCTGATCAGTATGAGGATTCTGTCGCCAGCAACGAATTGCAGGCGCAGAAGCCAGAACCGGTGCGAAAAAGCATCACGATCGGTCCGGAAACCCCAGATCCCGAAGAAAGCGTTCCATCACCGGACGTTATTTCTGACACTCGTCCAG
>NZ_JAEMQH010000006.1:2980-63783 GCF_016820575.1 Marinobacter sediminum
AGNGCCAGAGCCAGAGCCAGAGCCAGAGCCAGAGCCAGAGCCAGAGCCAGAGCCAGAGCCAGAGCCAGAGCCAGAGCCAGAGCCAGAGCCAGAGCCAGAGCCAGAGCCAGAGCCAGAGCCAGAGCCAGAGCCAGAGCCCGGATTTACTCCGAACAATCCGGGGCGCTTCGTACCCCTGCCTGAGTTGAAGGCACGTTCGGCATGGACCATACAGTTGGTGGCCGGGAACCTTGAGCAAACAGCTCTGAATGTCCTGCGGCAGTACCCGCAACTGGGTGATGCTGTCTACACCAAGGGTGAGCGGCAGGGTGAGCCGTGGTTTATGGTATTCTATGGCGAGTACGCGACTAAAGCTGCGGCGAAAGAAGCGGTAGCGAGCCTTCCAGAATCGTTGCGGAAACGGTCGCCGTGGGTCAGGACGACTGACGGGCTGTAGCAGCGCCTGGCACTGCGTCTACGGGCGGTCATAAGAACCCGTGAACTGGGAAAGCCGGCCATTGTTCCCCAAAATAACTCCGCTCTCATTTGAGTACGTATTTCTACGTGTGTAAAATGATCAGCCCCCATTTTCAGTGTCGAAGGGTGGTTGTTTAGCTGTGCGCTGACTAACTCTTTGATTGAAAAGCATTTCTACGCGAGAGAACGCTTATGATGACAGGTTTGTATCATCCCGACGAATTCAGGGACAACTGTGGCTTCGGTCTGATTGCCCACATGAAAGGCGAGACCAGTCACAAGTTGTTGCAAACTGCCATCGAGTCGCTGACCTGCATGACCCACCGAGGTGGTATCGCTGCAGACGGAAAAACCGGCGATGGTTGTGGCCTACTGATCCAGAGCCCGGACACCTTCCTGAAAAAGGCCGCCAAGGCTGCCTTCGGCAAAGAGCCCGGCGATTTGTTTGCCGTTGGTCAGGTATTTCTTAACCCGGATGAAGCCAAGGCCGCTGCCGGCCGGGCCGCCATTGAAAAGCGCCTGACCGAGCAGGGACTGGAAATCATGGGTTGGCGTGAGGTGCCGGTTGATGACAGCTGTCTCGGCCCCATGGCGCTCGATTGCCTGCCGCGCATTGAACAGGTGTTTGTGGTTCCTGGTGGCAAGGCAGAGAAAGAATTTGCCATCAGCCTGTTCGTGGGTCGTCGTCACGCCGAGCGCGACATGGTCGATGATTCCGAGTTCTACATCTGCAGCCTCTCGCACCGGACACTGGCCTACAAGGGCCTGATGATGCCGGCGGACCTGGCGAATTTTTACAAGGACCTGGGCGATCCGGATCTGGAAACCGCCATCTGCGTCTTCCATCAGCGTTTTTCCACCAACACCATGCCGCGTTGGCCGCTGGCACAGCCTTTCCGTTACCTGGCTCACAATGGTGAGATCAATACCATTGACGGCAACCGTAACTGGGCCATCGCCCGCGCCGCCAAATTCAGCTCGCCGGACCTGCCGGATCTCCAGACACTGCAGCCTCTGGTCAATCTGACCGGTTCTGACTCCTCCAGCATGGATAACATGCTCGAGGTGCTGCTGGCCGGTGGTGTCGATCTGTTCCGGGCCGTGCGGATGATGATCCCGCCCGCGTGGCAGAACGTTGATAGCATGGATTCCGAGCTCCGTGCCTTCTACGAATACAACTCTATGCACATGGAGCCGTGGGACGGCCCCGCCGGGCTCGTAATGTCCGATGGCCGTTATGCGGTCTGTATGCTGGACCGAAATGGTCTGCGCCCGGCACGGTGGGTTATCACCAAGGATGATTTCATCACCTTGGCCTCCGAGATCGGCACCTATGACTACCAGCCCGACGACGTCGTGGCCAAGGGCCGGGTCGGTCCAGGTCAGATGCTGGCAATCGATACCGAATCTGGCGAAGTTCTGCACACCAAGGACATTGACCAGCGTCTGAAGTCCGCCCAGCCCTACAAGCGCTGGTTGCGTGAGAAGGCCCTGCGGGTAGAAACCACCCTGAATCAGGACACGCCCGAATTTAAACTGATGGACGCCGATGAACTTCTGGTGCATCAGAAGATGTTTATGGTGTCGTTCGAGGAGCGTGACCAGGTTTTGCGGCCATTGGCCGAAAACGCTCAGGAAGCCGTAGGCTCCATGGGTGACGATACTCCGATGGCGGTGCTTTCCAGCAAAGTTCGACACGTTGCCGATTACTTCCGCCAGAAGTTCGCTCAGGTCACCAACCCCGCGATTGACCCGCTGCGCGAGTCCATCGTTATGTCTCTGGAAACCTGCATTGGCGCCGAGCGGAACGTGTTCGAGGAATCCGCTGAACATGCCGACCGGATTATCCTGACCACGCCGGTGCTGTCGCCAGCGAAGTTCCTCAAGATCACCAATAACGATCGCCCCGGTTTCGAAGTTGCCCGGATCTCCATGAGCTACCGCCCCGAGCAGGGCCTGGAACAGGCGATTCGTCAGGTGTGCGATGAAGCCGAGCAGGCAGTGCGCGATGGCAAGGTAATCCTGGTCCTGTCCGACAAAGACCTGAAAGAAGGGGAGCTGCCAGTTAGCGCCCTGATGGCCACCGGCGCCGTACACCACCATCTGGTGGCAAAAGGTCTGCGTTGTGATTCCAACATCCTGGTGGAAACTGGCTGGGCCCGTGACCCGCACCACTTCGCCGTACTGTTTGGCTTCGGCGCGACCGCGGTCTATCCGTACCTGGCCTACCAGGTGCTGAACGACCTGATTCGTACTGGTGAAGTTCTGATGGACCCCATCGAGGCCAAGAACAACTACCGGAAGGGCATCAACAAGGGGCTGCTGAAAATCCTCTCGAAGATGGGCATTTCAACCATGACCTCCTACCGGGGCGCCCAGTTGTTTGAGGCGATCGGGCTGGCGGATGATGTGGTTGATCTGTGCTTCAAGGGCGTGCCCAGTCGGATTCAGGGCGCAAGCTTCTTTGATTTCCAGCAGGATCAGGAGCAGCTGGCGGGAATCGCCTGGAAGCCGCGTAAGCCGATCTCCCAGGGCGGTTTGCTGAAGTACGTGCACGGCCAGGAATACCATGCCTTCAATCCGGATGTGGTAGGTAAGCTCCAGGAAGCGGTCATCAGTGGCGATTACGGTCACTACAAGGAATACGCCGGTCTGGTCAACGAGCGCCCGGTGTCGACGCTTCGGGACCTGCTGGGCTTCCGTAAGGATATTCAGGCCATCGATCTGTCAGAAGTCGAGCCGGTTGATAATATCTTCCCGCGCTTCGATTCAGCGGCCATGTCACTGGGTGCCTTGTCGCCCGAGGCGCACGAAGCGCTGGCCGTTGCCATGAACACTCTGGGTGGTCGTTCCAACTCCGGTGAGGGTGGTGAGGATCCCGCGCGCTACGGCACCAACAAACGCTCGAAAATCAAGCAGGTTGCGTCCGGTCGCTTTGGCGTGACTGCGGAATACCTGCGCAGTGCTGATGTCATGCAGATCAAGGTGGCCCAGGGTGCCAAGCCCGGTGAGGGCGGTCAGTTGCCCGGCGGTAAGGTCAATGACCTGATTGCCCGTCTGCGTTACTCGGTACCCGGCGTGACCCTGATTTCACCGCCGCCACACCACGATATCTACTCTATCGAGGATCTGGCCCAGCTGATTTTCGACCTCAAGCAGGTTAATCCGCAGGCGCTGGTGTCGGTCAAACTGGTCTCTGAGCCGGGTGTCGGCACCATCGCAGCCGGAGTGGCCAAAGCTTATGCCGACCTGATCACCGTGTCTGGTTACGATGGTGGCACCGCGGCCAGTCCGTTGACGTCTATCCGCTATGCCGGGTCCCCCTGGGAGCTTGGTCTGACCGAGACTCAGCAGGCCCTGCGTGCCAACGATCTGCGCGGCAAAATTCGCCTGCAAACCGATGGTGGCATCAAGACGGGTCTGGACGTAGTGAAAGGCGCCATTCTGGGTGCGGAAAGCTTCGGCTTCGGCACCACGCCGATGGTTGCCCTGGGCTGTAAATATCTGCGGATCTGCCACCTGAACAACTGCGCGACCGGTGTCGCCACCCAGAACGATCATCTGCGCGAGGAGCACTTCAAGGGCACCGTGGAGATGGCCATGAATTTCTTCCGCTTTGTCGCCGAAGAAACCCGCGAATGGATGGCCAAGCTGGGTGTTCGCAGTCTGGAAGAGCTGGTGGGTCGGGTCGATCTGCTGGAGCGTCTGCCGGGTAATACCGAGCGCCAGAAAAAGCTCGACCTGACGCGTCTGCTATCCAACGACCACATTCCTGCCGACAAGCCGCAAACCTGTCAGGTCGAGCGCAACCACCCGTTCGATCAGGGTACCCTGGCTGAGCAGATGGTTCAGGACATTGCCTCGTCCATCGCCAACAAGTCCGGCGGTGCCTGGTCCTACCGGGTGACCAACTGCGATCGCTCCATTGGTGCTCGCCTGTCCGGTGAAATTGCCGGTCAGCACGGCAACCAGGGTATGGTCGATGCGCCCATTACGCTGGACCTGACCGGTACTGCTGGCCAGAGCTTTGGTGTCTGGAACGTCGGTGGTCTGAACCTGATCCTCGAAGGCGATGCCAACGACTACGTGGGCAAGGGCATGACCGGCGGCAAACTGGTCGTGAAGCCGCCCCGGGGCAGCACCTTCAAGACCCAGGAAACGTCCATCGTTGGTAACACCTGCCTGTATGGCGCGACCGGAGGCAAGTTGTTTGCCGCTGGCACCGCCGGTGAGCGATTTGCGGTCCGGAACTCCGGTGCCCACGCCGTGGTAGAAGGCGCAGGCGACCACTGCTGTGAATACATGACTGGCGGTCTGGTCACCGTGCTGGGCGGAACTGGCCATAACTTTGGCGCCGGTATGACCGGTGGTTTCGCCTACGTGCTGGATCAGAACAACACCTTCGTGGATAAGTACAATCATGAACTCGTCGAGATCCAGCGGATTTCGAGTGAAGACATGGAGTCTTACCGCAACCACTTGCGTGGCGTGATCCGGGAGCACATCTCGGAGACCGGCAGCGTGTGGGCGGAGCACATTCTTGAGAATTTCGACGACTACATCGGCCGATTCTGGCTGGTTAAGCCCAAGGCTGCCAACCTCCGTAGCCTGCTGGCCAGCACCCGGGCACGTCCGGAATAAACCGACCGGGTCGAAGAGGGTTATGGGGCTGCCATCGCCGGCGCCCCAGTCGAAATTGAGCTGATGAGAGCACCATGATGAAAGAAAGACTGAGTAACGACTTCCAGTTTGTCGAAGTAGGGCGGATTGACCCGAAGAAGGTACCGGCCAAAAAGCGAAAGAAAGAATTTGGCGAAATTTACCACCCGTTCACCGCAGACAATGCTTCCAACCAGGCGCATCGCTGCCTGGAGTGTGGCAACCCCTACTGCGAGTGGAAGTGCCCAGTTCACAACTACATTCCGAACTGGCTGAAGCTGGTGTCCGAAGGCAACATCATGCGCGCAGTGGAGTTGTGTCACCACACCAACTCCCTGCCCGAAGTCTGTGGCCGGGTTTGCCCGCAGGACCGTCTGTGCGAGGGCGCCTGCACCCTGAACGATGGCTACGGCGCGGTTACCATCGGTTCGGTTGAGAAGTACATTACCGACACCGCTTTTGCCCTGGGCTGGAAGCCGGACATGTCGGCGGTCAAATGGACGGATAAGAAAGTGGCAGTTATTGGTGCCGGCCCTGCCGGGCTGGGCTGTGCCGACGTACTGGTGCGCAATGGCGTGAAGCCGGTGGTTTTCGACATCTACCCGGAAATCGGTGGCCTGCTGACCTTCGGGATTCCCGAGTTCAAGCTGGAAAAGTCGGTCATGACCCGTCGCCGCAAGGTCTTTGAGGAAATGGGCGTCGAGTTTCGTCTGTCTACCGAAGTGGGCAAGGACGTCATGCTGCAGGACATCATCGATGAGTACGACGCCGTGTTCATGGGCATGGGCACCTACACCTACATGAAAGGCGGCTTCCCCGGTGAGAACCTGCCGGGCGTTTACGATGCGCTGCCGTTCCTGGTTTCAAACGTTAATCGCCGCCTTGGTTTTGAGAAGGACGCTTCTGAATTCATTGATATGAAGGGCAAGCGTGTTGTGGTTCTGGGTGGTGGTGACACTGCGATGGACTGTAACCGTACCTCCATTCGCCAGCAGGCCGAGAGCGTGACCTGTGCCTACCGTCGGGACGAGGCCAACATGCCGGGCTCACGGCGTGAGGTGGCGAACGCGAAGGAAGAGGGTGTGAAGTTCCTGTTCAACCGTCAGCCGATAGCCATCATTGGTGAAGATCAGGTTGAAGGCGTGAAGGTCGTTTCCACCCAACTGGGCGAGCCCGATGAAAACGGACGTCGTCGTCCGGAAGTGGTGCCTGGCAGTGAGGAAGTGATCCCTGCGGACGCGGTTCTGGTTGCCTTTGGTTTCCGGCCGAGCCCGGCTGACTGGTTTGATGAGCTGAAGGTAAACACTGATGACTCCGGTCGCGTTTCTGCGCCTGAGCAATCCGAGTTTGCTTTCCAGACCAGCAACGAAAAGATCTTTGCCGGGGGCGATATGGTCCGGGGTTCTGATCTGGTCGTAACGGCTATCTGGGAAGGCCGTCAGGCGGCGGAAGGTATCATGGATTACCTGGATATCTGAGTGTCGGCTTGATCCCGATCGGAAGGGCGGCTTACTAAGGGTATGCCGCCCTTTTTTATTGTGGCGAACTGGGTATCATTGCTCCCCATTCGATACGACCATTTACAGACTGAGAATGCTGGATAATCTATGACCGAGCTGAAAAATGATCGCTTCCTGCGCGCCCTCATGCGCCAGCCAGTTGACCGCACCCCTGTATGGATGATGCGCCAGGCCGGGCGTTACCTGCCGGAGTATCGGGCCACCCGTGCCAAGGCCGGCGACTTTCTCAGTCTGTGCAAGAATACGCCGCTTGCCTGTGAGGTAACCCTGCAACCGCTGGAGCGTTTCCCGCTCGATGCGGCGATTCTGTTCTCCGACATCCTCACCATTCCCGATGCACTGGGGCTGGGGCTCTACTTCGAGACCGGTGAAGGGCCGAAATTCAAGCACACCATTCGCTCCGAGGCCGATGTCGCCGCGCTGCCAACGTTGAAGGCGGAAGTGGATCTGGACTATGTCATGAACGCTGTGTCCACAATTCGAAGCGCGCTCAATGGCGGTGTGCCGCTGATCGGTTTCTCAGGCAGCCCGTGGACTCTGGCCACCTACATGATTGAGGGCAGCTCCTCCAAGGATTTCCGGGAAGCCAAGAAGCTGATGTACGGTCAGCCCGAGGTGATGCACCGTCTGCTGGATCATCTGGCCAACTCGGTCATTGATTACCTCAATGGCCAGATTCGCGCCGGTGCGCAGGTCGTGCAAATCTTTGATACCTGGGGCGGTGTGCTCAGCAGCTGGGCGTACGAGGAATTCTCGTTGCGCTACATGCGGAAAATCGTCGACGGCCTGATTCGTGAGCAGGAGGGGCGTCATGTTCCGGTGATTCTGTTCACCAAGAACGGCGGCCAGTGGCTTGAATCCATAGCGGATACCGGCGCCGATGCCGTTGGCCTGGACTGGACCACGGATATTGGTAACGCCCGTGCTCGCATTGGCGATCGGGTAACACTGCAGGGCAATATGGACCCAGCCATGCTCTACGCGCCGCCGGCCCGTATCCGCGAGGAAGTGGCGGACATTCTGCGTCGCTTCGGCACTGGCACCGGCCACGTGTTCAACCTTGGCCATGGCATTACCCCAGATGTGGATCCTGAGAACGCCAAGGCATTCATTGAGGCAGTTGTTGAGCTCAGCCCTGAGTACCATCGTTGATCACCTAGCCTTCGAGGATAGGTGTAAAAGCCGTTGAGGCGTCGGTTCCAAAAACCGCTACGAGCACGTCCATGTGCGCTTGTTTCCGGCCATCCTTGGCCTCCAACATTTTTGGAACCGACGCCTCAACGGCTTCCCCAAACTATCAGCTAGCGCCCCCCAAAAGCCCCGGAATAGTTGGATGGGGTCCCCTTCCAGGTCTATAGTCAGATGAAACAAGACCAACGGAAGGAGCCTATCTTGGCCACGCAAGCCCCCGAAAAGCGTCGATTTCACCGCATAGAGTTTGACGCTCCTTGTGAGCTACATTGCCTGGACAGCAATTGGCCGACAGAGGTCTTGGATGTCTGTCTAAAAGGTGTGTTGGTAAAGCGGCCGGAGGGGTGGGATGTGCCGCTTAGGCAGCCGTGCGAAGTAACCATCCACCTGAACGATCACGAGGTGGCCATTGTCATGGCGGTTGAGTTGCGGCATACGGAGGAGCACCGTTTAGGCTTCAAGTGCCAATACATCGATCTGGACAGCGCTGCCCATCTAAAGCGTCTGGTTGAGCTTAATCTGGGTGATCAGGCGTTGCTTGAGCGAGAGTTCGCCCACCTAATTGATTAATCCGAAAGGATAGGTTGAGGGCTCTTTCGAGCTAGGCAGGAACGGGTGGCTTCTCTATTTCCAAAAATGTTGTAGGCCAGGGATGGCCGGAAACAAGCGCACATGGATGTGCTCGTAGCGGTTTTTGGAAATAGAGAAGCCGCTCGGTCCGTTAACTCAAAAGCCTAGAGGTCTTCCAGAGCAGACAAAGCATCACTAAGCTTGGTAACCGGAATAACCTTCATGCCCTCAATGTCCTTGCGAGGTGCATTGGCCTTCGGAACCAGTGCTCGGGTAAAGCCGTGTTTGGCCGCTTCGTAAATCCGCTCTTGGCCGCTGGGTACTGGCCGAATCTCACCAGATAGCCCCACCTCTCCGAAGATCACTAGATCCTGGGGCAGTGCGCGGTCCCGGAAAGAGGACACGATAGCGGCTAGCAATGCCAAGTCGGCACTGGTCTCGGCCACCTTGACGCCGCCAACCACATTCACGAAGACATCCTGATCCGACACATGCATGCCGCCGTGGCGATGCAGAACCGCCAGCAGCATCGCCAGCCGGTTCTGGTCAAGGCCTACCGCAACCCGGCGCGGGTAGCCACCCTGAGCCATATCAACCAGGGCCTGGATTTCCACCAGCATCGGGCGGGTGCCTTCCCAGACCACCATCACCACACTGCCGGGCGCTGCTTCCTCACCGCGGTTCAGGAAAATGGCGCTGGGATTCTTCACTTCCTTGAGGCCCTGTTCCAGCATCGCGAAGACGCCCAGCTCATTAACCGCGCCAAAGCGGTTCTTGATACCCCGCAGGGTGCGGTAACGGCTGTCGCTGGAGCCTTCCAGCAGGATGGAGCAGTCAATCATGTGCTCAAGAACTTTCGGCCCCGCAAGGCTGCCGTCCTTGGTCACGTGGCCAACCAGAAACAGGATGGTGCCGGTTTGCTTGGCGAACCGGGTCAGGTAGGCGGCGCTTTCCCGAACCTGAGATACCGAGCCCGGCGCGGACTCAATATCCGCCATGTGCATAACCTGAATACTGTCGACCACCAGAATTCTGGGCTTCTCGGATTCGGCGACCTGCATGAGTCGCTCGACGCTGGTCTCGGAGAGCATCTTCAGGTCTTTGGTGGGCAGCCCCAGGCGTTTGGCACGCATGGCAACCTGTTGCAGGGATTCCTCGCCGGTCACATACAGCGCTGAGACGCTGGCCGCGAGATGGCAGACCGCCTGTAAAAGCAGGGTGCTTTTTCCGGCGCCAGGATGCCCGCCCATCAACACCGCAGAGCCCTCAACCAGCCCGCCTCCGAGTACACGGTCGAACTCCTGCATGCCGGTGCTGATCCGGGGTTGCTCGGCCAGGCTGACGTCGTCGAGGCTTTGGATTTCCGACAGGCTGCCGGCAAACCCTTCGAAGCGGGCACCGCGTGCGCCACTTTTGCTGGCGCTAACGCCGCGAACTTCACTGACGGTGTTCCAAGCCTGGCAGGCCGTGCACTGGCCCTGCCATTTGGAATAGTCTGCACCGCACTCGGTGCAGACATAGGCGGTCTTCGTCTTTGCCATCAGGCCAGCTTCTTGTATTTCATACGCTGGGGCACCATGGCTGAGTCGCCCTTGCGCTTCTTGTGGTCCTCATCGTACTCGCTGAAGTTACCTTCGAAGTACACCACCTCGCCATCGTCCTCGAATGCCAGGATGTGTGTGGCTACCCGGTCAAGGAACCAGCGGTCGTGCGAGATAACCAGTGCGGCACCCGGGAAATTCAGCAGAGCCTCTTCCAGCGCCCGCAGGGTTTCCACGTCCAGGTCGTTGGTCGGTTCGTCCAGCATCAGGACGTTGCCGCCCTGTTTCAGCAGCTTGGCCAGGTGCAGTCGGTTACGTTCACCACCGGACAAGTCGGCAACGCGCTTCTGCTGGTCGCTGCCCTTAAAGTTGAAGCGGCCCACGTAAGCGCGGGACGGTGTTTCGTAGTTGCCCACCTTGATGATGTCGTTACCATCGGAGAGCTCTTCCCACACGGTTTTGCTGCCGTCCAGGTCGCGCATCTGGTCGACGTACGCCAGTTCCACGGTTTCACCCACCACGATGTCACCGGCATCGGGCTTGTCGTAGCCGCCGATCATCTTGAACAGGGTGGATTTACCAGCACCGTTGCCACCGATGATGCCAACAATGGCGCCCGGCGGTACGCTGAAGGACACGTCTTCGTACAGCAGGCGATCATCGAAGGACTTGCTGATGCCGTCTACCTCGATCACCTTGTTGCCCAGGCGTGGTCCGGGCGGGATGTAAAGCTCGTTGGTTTCGTTACGCTTCTGGAATTCCTGGGAGCTCATCTCCTCAAAGCGGGCCAGACGGGCCTTGCTCTTGGACTGACGGCCCTTGGCATTGCTGCGAACCCATTCCAGTTCCTGCTTGACCGCTTTCTGGTGCGAAGCTTCCTGCTTGGATTCCATCTCCAGGCGCTTCTCCTTGTTCTCCAGCCATTGGCTGTAGTTGCCTTCAAACGGAATACCTTGGCCACGGTCCAGTTCCAAGATCCAGCCGGCAACGTTGTCCAGGAAGTAACGGTCGTGGGTAATGGCAACCACGGTGCCTTCGTAGTCATGCAGGAAGCGTTCAAGCCAGGCTACCGACTCGGCGTCCAGGTGGTTGGTGGGCTCGTCCAGTAGCAGCATGTCCGGGCCGGACAGCAGCAAGCGGCAAAGTGCGACACGGCGGCGCTCACCACCGGAAAGCAGTTTTACTTTCTGATCCCAGGCTGGCAGGCGCAGGGCGTCAGCTGCCACTTCCATCTTGCGCTCAATGTCGTGGCCGTCGGTGGCCTGGATGTAGGCTTCCAGCTCACCCTGCCTCTTGGCCAGGGCATCGAAATCGGCATCGGGTTCGGCGTAGGCGGCGTATACCTTATCGAGTTCGGCCAGAGCGTCGTGCACGCCGGAAACTGATTCGTCGACGATTTCCTTGACGGTTTTCTCGTCATCCAGCTCAGGTTCCTGGGGCAGGTAACCAACCTGGATGCCAGGCTGTGGTCGGGCTTCGCCGATGTAATCCTGGTCTACGCCCGCCATAATCCGCAGGAGGGTGGACTTACCGGCGCCGTTCAAACCGAGCACGCCGATCTTGGCGCCAGGGAAGAAGCTCAGGGAAATGTCTTTGAGGATTTCGCGCTTGGGCGGGACCACTTTGCCCACGCGGTTCATGGAGTATACGTATTGGGCCATAACAGGGTAGGTCCTCTGTTGTAATCGGAGGTAAATAAAAGGAACTCGCAGATAAGCCACGTAAGGTAGCGAAACCGGAAAACGATAGCAATTGAGGGGAAATCGCAGATTGCGGCGTGCCGGTTTCTGCGGAGGGCCTGTGAGGCCCATAAAAGATGATTTTTTACCCATTTGTAAGATAGAATAGCGGCCCAATTTTTCAGGGAGCCTGCGGAGATTTCCAAAGCTCTCCGGGCCAGTCAAGCACACAGGGGCAGCGCATCCATGTTTAATCGTGAAATGAAAATAGCCGGCTTTGATGACGAACTCTGGAACGCCATGCAGGCGGAAGAGAAGCGTCAGGAAGCTCACATTGAGCTGATTGCATCCGAAAACTACACCAGCCCCCGAGTGATGGAGGCCCAAGGCAGTCTGCTGACGAACAAGTACGCGGAAGGCTACCCGGGCAAGCGTTACTACGGTGGCTGTGAGTTCGTCGACATCGCCGAAGATCTGGCCATCGAGCGCGCCAAAGAGCTGTTCGGTGCCGCTTACGCCAACGTACAGCCGCACTCCGGTTCCCAGGCCAACTCTGCCGTGTTCATGGCGCTGTTGAAGCCGGGCGATACCGTTCTGGGCATGAGCCTGGCCCACGGTGGTCACCTGACCCACGGCGCCAGCGTCAACTTTTCTGGCAAGATCTACAACGCCGTCCAGTATGGCCTCAACCCGGAAACCGGCCTGATCGATTACGACGAAGTGGAAGCGCTGGCCGTAGAGCACAAGCCGAAGATGATCATTGCCGGCTTCTCCGCGTACTCCCAGGAGCTGGATTTTGCCCGTTTCCGTGCCATCGCCGATAAAGTGGGTGCTTACCTGTTCGTCGATATGGCGCACGTGGCTGGCCTGGTCGCCGCAGGCGTATACCCGGACCCGGTGCCCCACGCACATGTCGTTGCCACGACTACCCACAAGACTCTGCGCGGTCCTCGTGGCGGCCTGATCCTGGCCTGCGACGACGCTGACCTGCAGAAGAAGCTGAATTCCGCTGTCTTCCCGGGCGGCCAGGGTGGCCCGCTGATGCACGTGATTGCCGCCAAGGCGATCTGCTTCAAAGAGGCCATGAGCGACGAGTTCAAGAGCTACCAGAAGCAAGTGGTCAAGAACGCCAGCGCCATGGCCCAAGTGTTTGTTGAGCGCGGATACGATGTGGTTTCCGGTGGCACCAAGAACCACCTGTTCCTGGTCAGCCTGATCAAGCAGGACATCACCGGTAAAGACGCGGACGCCGCCCTGGGCCGTGCTCACATCACCGTCAACAAGAACGCGGTCCCCAACGACCCGCGTTCACCGTTCGTCACTTCCGGTCTGCGTATCGGCACACCGGCCATTACCACCCGTGGATTCGGCGAGTCTGAGTCCCGGGATCTGGCCGGCTGGATTTGTGACATCCTCGATAACCTCGAAGACGACGCCGTGAACGACCGCGTACGCGAGCAGGTTGCTGCTCTGTGTGCCCGTTTCCCGGTCTACGGCTAAACTACAGGCAAGACCCGCCGGCTCCGTCCGCGTATTAACGCGACCGGAGCCGGCTCCTTTCCGGAGTCTTTGATTATGCATTGTCCCTTTTGTGGTGAAGCAGATACCAAGGTGATCGACTCGCGCCTGGTGGCCGAGGGCGATCAGGTGCGTCGCCGCAGGGAGTGCTTGTCCTGCCACGAACGTTTTACCACCTTCGAAAGTGCCGAACTGGTCATGCCCCGCGTGGTCAAGCAGGACGGGATTCGTCAGCCCTTCGATGAGGAAAAGCTGCGGTCCGGCATCATGAAGGCACTCGAAAAGCGGCCGGTGAGCATCGAGCAGATTGATGCGGCGTTGAACCGCATCAAGTACCGGCTTCGCGCTACCGGTGAGCGAGAGGTCAAGTCGATGCAGTTGGGTGAGGAAGTGATGACCGAACTCCGGCAGCTGGACAAGGTAGCTTACGTGCGGTTTGCCTCGGTTTATCGCAGCTTCCAGGACATCAACGAGTTCAAGGAAGAGATCGAGCGGTTGTCGGCGACCAATGGCGAGAATGCGGTAGATGTGGCCAAGGCGCTGGCCGACAACCAATCCTCGAAAGGAAATGTATGATCGACGTCCGTGACCGGACCATGATGGCGCGGGCGGTCCAGCTTGCCTGGCGCGGCCGCTATTCAACGCATCCGAATCCGCGGGTGGGTTGTGTTATTGCCCGGGGCGATGAAATTCTGGGTGAAGGCTGGCACGAACGCGCCGGTGAGGCCCATGCCGAGATTCGGGCGCTCAGTCAGGCCGGTCCGTCTGCCCGAGGGGCAACGGCCTATGTCACGCTTGAGCCGTGCAGTCACTTTGGCCGGACGCCGCCGTGCGCGCGGGCATTGATTGATGCCGGTGTGGCGCATGTGGTTGCGGCAACCAAAGATCCGAACCCGTCGGTGTCCGGGCGTGGTCTGGAACTGCTGCGCGAGTCGGGTATTCAGGTTACTGAGGGTGTGCTGGCGCACGAGGCGGCACGCCTGAATCCGGGCTTCATGAAGCGCATGAACACGGGCCGCCCCTGGGTGCGCTTGAAGATGGCTGCCAGCCTGGATGGTCGAACCGCGATGGCATCGGGTGAGAGCCAATGGATTACCGGCGCCGAGGCGCGTCAGGACGTCCAGCGTCTGCGCGCTATGAGTGACGCCATCGTTACCGGTGTCGGCACGGTGCTGGCAGACGATCCATCGCTCACCGTCCGCCGGGAAGAGCTGGGAGATATTGGCGATGCCACCGAGCCATCCCGGCAGCCGCTACGAGTCATCGCGGATCGGGACGCGCGTACCCCGGCCTCGGCGACCATCCTGAAGGGCGGCAACGTACAGGTGTTCTGTGCTTCGTCCACCCTGGCGACCGCGCCGGCGCAGGATTTGGCAGCCCTGGGAATCAGCATCAACGGGGTTGCCTGGAAAGATAACGGCATCGACGTGGCAGAGTTGCTGGATTCCCTGGGTGAGCTGGGTATCAACGAACTGCTGGTGGAAGCCGGGCCAACACTCGCGGGCACCTTCATCAGCGAAGGCCTGGTCGACGAACTCTGGCTATACCAGGCGCCGGTGTTTCTGGGCAGCACCGGGCGTCCGACTGCGCATCTGCCACTGGAATCAATGGCAGACAAAGTGCAGTGGAAAGTGCTTGATCGACGTCAGGTGGGTGAGGATCAGCGACTGATCCTGGCGCGCCAGTAATCATTAAATTCACGGTGTCCCGGCAACCCGAGGCTGCCGGCAAACCGCAAGGGTGCAAAACTGTATGGCACTGAACAGCATTGAAGAAATCATCGAAGATATCCGTCAGGGCAAGATGGTCATCCTGATGGATGATGAGGATCGCGAAAACGAAGGCGATCTGGTGATGGCGGCTGAACACTGTTCCGCCGAAGCCATCAATTTCATGGCGCGTTTTGGTCGTGGCCTGATCTGCATGCCCATGACCCGAGATCGCTGTGAACAGCTGGGCCTGCCGTTAATGGTGCATCAGAATGCCTCTGGTTTTGGCACCAAGTTCACGCTGTCGATTGAAGCGAAAGAAGGGGTGACCACCGGTATTTCCGCGGCCGATCGCGCCCGCACGGTTCAGGCCGCAGTGGCCCGGGATGCCAAGGCCTCGGATCTGGTCCAGCCGGGTCATATTTTCCCGCTGATGGCCGATCCCGGTGGCGTACTCAGCCGCGCCGGGCATACCGAGGCGTCCTGCGACCTGGCCGCATTGGCCGGATCGGAGCCGGCTGGTGTCATCTGCGAGATCATGAACGACGATGGCTCCATGGCCCGTCGGGAAGATCTTGAGCGGTTTGCCGAGGAGCACGATCTGAAGATTGGCACCATTGCCGATCTGATCCACTACCGCACCATGAATGAGCGCACCATCGAGTGCGTGGAAGAGAACACACTGGACACCGAGTACGGCAAGTTCAACCTGCGCACCTACCGCGACAACATCCAGGGTGCTACTCACCTGGCTATGGTTATGGGTGATATCCGCGCTGAAGAGCCGGTCCATGTGCGTGTGCACATTACCGACACCCTGCGCGATCTGCTCGGTGCCCGCCGCAAGGATTCTCGCAGCTGGCCGTTGCACCACGCCCTGGAGAAAGTGGCCGCCGAGGGCCGGGGCGTCGTCGTATTGCTGAACAGTGCTGAGGACAGCTACAACCTGGAAGACCGTATCCACGAGTTCTTTGATGAAGGGCAAGGCTCTGCGGGCAAGGGCAGTTCCGGTGTTTATTTCACCGTGGGTACCGGTTCCCAGATTCTGCGGGACATCGGCGTTGGTAAAATGCGCCTGTTAAGCCCGCCCATCAAGTTCTCCGCCATTTCCGGATTCGATCTGGAAGTGGTTGAATACGTTCCCTATACCCCTAATTGATTAACCCGGTCATGACCAGCGCGTCGTGACCTGTGAAGGAGCCATGCATGGCAGATATCAAAGTAATTGAAGGTGATTTTACCGAGTGCAGCGGACGGTACGCGCTGGTCGTTGGCCGATTTAACGGCTTCGTAGTTGAAAGCCTGGTGGACGGAGCGGTGGATACCCTGCGTCGCCACGGCATTTCAGACGATGACATTACCATTATCCGTGTGCCGGGCGCGTACGAGATGCCGCTGGCGGTAAAACGCGTTGCCGAGACCTCCAACTACGACGCAATCATTGCTCTGGGCGCTGTGATTCGTGGTGGTACGCCTCACTTCGAGTACGTCGCCGGTGAAGCCTCCAGTGGTCTGGGCGCAGTCAGCCTGGAAACCGACGTACCGGTTACCTTTGGTGTGCTGACCGTGGATTCTATCGAGCAGGCTATCGAACGTTCTGGCACCAAAGCCGGTAACAAGGGCGCGGAAGCGGCCATTACCGCGCTGGAAATGGTCAGCCTGTTCAAGAAGCTGGGTGAGTAATGAGCGCAATTGACGATAACACCCCACAGCCAGCCCCGAGCGGCCAGCCCAAAGCCGGCGATCGTCGCCGCGCCCGGGCCCTGGCTCTGCAGGGACTGTACCAGCGCCACTTCAGCAAGAGCTCGATTTCGGACATTGAGGCCGAGTTCATGGTTGATAACGACATGGCCAAGGTCGATCTGCTGTATTTTCGCGACCTGTTGCGGGGCGTGCACCGGGAGCAGGCCGATCTGGACCAGCTATTGGAGCCGTACCTGGATCGCCCGCTGCAGGAAGTGGATGCCATTGAACTGGCCATCGTTCGCCTTGGCGCCTACGAGTTGAAGCATCGCCTGGATGTGCCGTACAAGGTGGTGATCAACGAAGGCATTGAAATGGCAAAGCGCTTCGGCGGTACGGAAGGCCATAAGTTCGTCAACAGTGTTCTGGACAAGCTCAGCCGTCGCTTGCGTCTGGCAGAGACACGTCCCCGCTAGGGCATGGGCGAGTTTGAGCTGATTCAAAAGCATTTCCTGCCCCTGGCTTGCTCCGTGTCCAACGATGCGTTGGTGCTGGGGCCAGGAGATGACTGTGCGATTCAGCGTATTCCCACCGGCCGTGATCTGGTGTTCTCCATCGATACCATGGTGGAGGGCATCCACTTCCCCGAATCCTATCCTCCCGAATACCTTGGTTGGCGGGCCCTCGCCGCAGCTGCCAGCGACCTGGCCGCTATGGGCGCTGAGCCGGCCTGCTTTACCCTGGCGCTGACGCTGCCGGAGGCTGACGATCACTGGCTTACAGGCTTTGCTCGTGGACTTGCCGATGCCAGCCACACTTTTCGACTGGCCCTGGCAGGTGGCGATACCACTCGCGGGCCATTGTCATTGAGTGTTCAGGTTCATGGGACTGTGGCAGAAGGTCGTGGCTTGAGACGTTCCGGAGCCAGGCCAGGGGATTTGATTTGTGTGTCCGGCACATTGGGCGACGCGGGCGCGGCTCTGGACTACCTTGAGGAAACGCAGCCCACCGACAACATGGCTCAGGTGCTTGAGCGTTACCACCATCCGCACCCGCGCCTGGAACTCGGTGAGTCGTTAATCGGGCTGGCAACTTCCGCCATTGATATATCCGATGGTTTGATGGCTGATCTGGGGCACATTCTGGAGGCCTCTGGGGCCGGTGCCACCATCGATCCGGCCTTGATCCCGCTGTCGCCTGCGCTGTCCGGGCTGAAGGGCGCACGCGCGGTAGACTACGCTTTAAACGCCGGAGACGATTACGAGCTCTGCGTTACCATCCCCGAGATACTCTGGCAGGGCGCGTCGGACGCAATTCGCAACCAGATGACGGTTATCGGCACCGTGAATCAGGATGCCGGGTTGCATATCAAGGATAGCCCCGGCCTGACCGACAGACCGGGTGCAGGTTTCGACCATTTCAGGAGCAAGGCATGAGTCAGGACGATTTTCCCGAACCGGATTTGCCGCAGGCGTTGTTGCCGCCGGGCTTTTTGAAGAATCCGGTGCACCTCCTGGCGTTTGGTTTTGGCAGCGGGGCGGCGGCGAGGGCGCCGGGAACCTGGGGCAGTCTGGCCGCTATTCCCTTGTGGTACACCTTCGCGTGGCTGCCAGGGCCGGTTTACTGGGGTATCGTTCTGGTAGCCTTCCTGATTGGTATCTGGCTGTGTGGCCAAACCGCGCGGGACCTGAAGGTTCATGATCACGGTGGCATAGTCTGGGACGAGTTCGTGGGCATGTGGATCGCCCTGGGCCTTTTCCCGGAACAGATAGTCGGGGTTTTGCTGGCATTCACCCTGTTCAGGCTGTTTGATGTCTTGAAGCCGTGGCCGATTAACTGGCTGGACGATCGTCTGCCGGGGGGGCTGGGGATCATGGTGGATGACGTGGTGGCAGGGCTGATGGCGATGCTGTCCATGCTCGCCATTGATCGATGGTTGTTGCCGGTCATTGTCTGAGCCGGCGTTGGCCCTGAGGGGCAGTTCAGTGCAGCTGTTGCTCCTCTGGTAGCAGTCTTACGACGTGCAGAAATCGGCGCAGCCCGGTTTCCGCGCGCTCTCTCGATGCGAAAGGACCACTGTCGAAGCCTTCCCGAGTGGTGAAGTACCATTTGCTGCCGACGCAGAAGAACCGGCTACTTCTAAAGGGAACGGGCCCGGCTTCTCCCGATCTGATTTGGGTATCCATAACGTCTCCTGTGCCCGCTGCCGACTGATTTGCATCGTTCGCAGCGTTTCTTTGGCCAATCTGTATAAAATTAATCCAATTCCGCCGGAATTCAACACTTTTTTACAATTCCACGTTATCGGTTGCTATAAAGATCGGCATAATCGCCAACGGTTCCGGCGTGGCTGATCGGGCGGGATGGCTTGCCCTGGCTGGGCGCACTCGTCAGAATGCCATCAAACGGGTGCTAACCTCAGGACCTTTTCCCTTCACATCAAGGAGATTTCATGGGTATCACGCAAGCTTCATCGTTTCAGCCGAAGTTTGGTCGTTCAATCAAGCGCGTTTCGCGTTCACTGGTGGCGAGTGTTCTGGTGGTCGCGCTGGCCGGCTGTTCGACGTCTATGACGCGGGTAGAGACTTGGGAAGGGGAGCCGGAAGAAGCAAGCCAGGCTTCTACGCTGAAGGCGCCCGGCGCGATTAAGGTAACCCAGGTTAACGGCCGTAATATGAGCAGCTTCCTGATGGACGATCTGGCGCTGGACTACGCCCTGTTGCCCGGTGAGAACGAAGTGGTGTTCACGCACAAGACTATCTGGGCAAAGTCCGGTGTGGTTGAGAATGGCGAATCAAAGGTGCATGTGTACCTGAGTGAACCCCAAGTTGTCCGTTTCAACGCCAATCAGGACGAGGTGTATCGCTTTAGTTTCCCTGAGCCGGAATCGCGCGCCGAGGCCGAGCAAATGGCGGAGACGTTTATGGCCACGGTAGTCAACGAAGAGGGTCAGGCGGTAGCGACCTCTCAGGTATGGGCGCCTGAGCCTGCCTCTGACCGCACACCTATTCCCGCAAGCCGTGCGGTCGATTCAGCCGATGAGAATGCGCTGGAGAGACTCAAGGCGGTTTGGGCAACGGCCACCGAAGACGAGAAGAAAGCTTTCCTGCGCTGGGCCTTTGAATAACGACCCATAGCAAGGCGCCGGCCTGCCCTGGGGTGGGCCGGTAGCCTCCTCAGGCGCGAAAGCGGTGCAGCGCCTTTTTCAGAACACCTTCCAGTGCGGTCAGCACATCGTCGGTCAAGGTGTGGTGTGACGACGTCGAGCCCCCTTCCGAGTCTTCCTCCGGTTCCAGTGAGTTCGCTGCTGTCTCGATAGCGGCCAGGCTTTCCTCAACATAGCCGGCCAGGGAGACGCCATCGGCGACCACATCCGGGCACAGTGTAAAATTCAACGTGAGACTGCCCTGGTAGCTGACGGCGACGATCACCAGTCCCATGCTGTCGAACAGTGGCGCCGTGTTGTATTGCTGGACCAGTCTTGCGCCCTGCAGGTACAGCGGAACCTGGGGGCCCGGAACATTGGTGATCGGGAGATTGAATGCCGGCTGGTAGCGTTGCGCAATCTGCAGCTCTGAGTACAACCGGGCGGACAACGCCAGCATGGTCGAGGGCAGCAGTTCGGTCAGTCGATCGGCCGCAATGGCTTCCCGGTAGGGTTCCGAGGCGACCGCATTCCAGTGAATCCGGCGTATCCGCAAGGCCGGGTCCGGCTCACAGGTGGACAAGTCCAGAAGCATCGCCGACATCTGGTTGCCGGTAGCCCTGCGCAGGCTGTTGGAGCGCACCGAAATTGGGGTCATGGCGATCAGCGATTTCCGGGTGTCGGCCTTGTGATCAACGCTGTACCGGCGAAGGGTTTCGGCACACAGCCCCAAAACCACATCATTGAGCGTGACGTCCCCCAGTGTGGCTTTGATCGCTTTGAGCCGGGCCAGGTCGACATTGGCAGAGACGATTTGCCGATTGGCTGTGATCTGTCGGTTGAACGGGCTGTGTGGCGCGGAGAACAGCGGGAAGGGCACGGGCAGCTTGCGCAACTGCTTCTGGATCAGGCCCCGTGCGGTGGCCTGGGCGGCATTAACGGCCAGGGCGGTAAATTGCACCGGTGTTCTCAGGATGTTGGCGCCGGCCTGGAGCATGACGCGTTCTTCTGACGGGGCAGGGCGCGGGTGCCAGGGGCGTGGAGCATGGATCGGACGGGGTTCCGGGGTATATTCCAGAAGATTACTCAGGATGTCCTCGCCGCTGAAAGCGTCGATGGCCGCATGGTGCAGCCGCACGATGAGTGCAAACCCCTGACTGTCGGCATCGTCGTCGTCCAACCGGAAGCCGTCCACAAAGGTAATATGCCATAGTGGTCGGTCCCGTTTCAGGGGCTCTTCCAGAATCTTCGACGCCAGAGTTATCAACGTATCCCTTTGGCCATGCTCCCCCAGATTGACGTAGGCCAGGTGGCGCTCAATGCTGAAATCAGGATCGTCAATCCAGTAAGGGCGGCCCAGGCGAATGGGGATTTCCTTTAAGCGCTGGCGGAAGACCGGGACCACATGCAGCCGGCTTCGGAGGTAAGCAACAAAAGTGCTGAACGCCAGGGGCGTTTTCTGCTCGCTGGCGTCGAACAGATAGATGCCCCCAATGTGCATGGGCGTGGTCTCTGATTCCAGGTACAGGAACGAGGCATCCAGTTCCGACAACTGCCGCATCAATAAACTCCCTTGGCGCTAAAGTTCGCTTAGTATACGCGAACAGCGAGTTTTCCTGTTGGCTCTGCCGCCAGAAACCGGACTCTACCTCGGCCACGTTATCTTGCCCCGATTCAGTTAGCGAGCCATTCCTTGAGAGAGGCATCGGTGGTCAGTCGATCCCAGAACCACATCAGTGCCTTGCCCTGATCGTCCGCATGCCGGGCTGCATGCAGCATGATTGGGGCCCTGGGCTCGTGCACCTCCTTGGTGATGAGGCTTCCTCGCGCGAGTTGCTCACGAATGCGGGGTAGCGGCAGCCATCCGACCCCAAGGCCGGATTCCTGGATAGCGATTTTCTGGTCGATATTGGCAACAGTCAGTGTGCGTTGGCGCCGAAAAATGCCGGCATGACCGGGTGGGAGGGAGCGCGAGGTATCCGCTGCCACCGCCGCCGGGTATTGGGTGATATCGTCTTCCGTCAGGGCGTCGCTGGTTTCCGCCAACGGGTGGTCGGGGGCGACTGCAAATACGAAGGGTATGGTACCCAGGGCTTGGGTGGTGAAATTGCCGGCGGGTTTGCTGGATTGGTCGGCGCCGAGGATGAGGTCGACGCGGCGGTCTTGCAGGGCATCCCAGGAGCCGGCAAAAACCTCTTCGACAATCTGCACATCAACCGGCACGCCCAGCGCGTAGAACTCGCGAACCGCCGGAAACAGGCACGATGCCGGCAACAGCGAGTTGAAGCCGATGCGCAGGCGCGTTTCCCAGCCCTGGGCGACCTGTTTGGTGGTATGGGCAAGATTCTCCGCCGCCTCCAAAAGCGTGCGGCCTTCCTCGAGCAGGTAACGACCGGCCGGTGTCAGGCTGGCACGGTGTCCGCTGCGGTCGAAAATGGCAACGTTGAGGTCTTCTTCCAACTTTTGCACGGTGTAGCTGATGGCCGAGGGTACCCGGAACAGTTCATTGGCGGCGCCGGCAAAACTGCCTTTGCGGTCAATGGCGTCAAGGACTTTCAGGGCGTCAATGGTGATGGCTGTGTGCATGTTCGAAATATCTGAAGTTGTTGGCCAGAAATGCTTGTTTGAGAGGGTAGCAGGGTACTCGTTATTCTTCCCGTTAAATGTGGATGGGCCCGTTGCCGATTAATTGCGAACGGGCGGTCACAATCAGAAATTTTAACGGGAGTGTACAGATGGGCCTTCTTGTAGACGGCAAATGGCACGACAAGTGGTACGACACCGATAAGACTGGAGGCAAATTCGAGCGAGAAGCCGCGCGCTTCCGTAACTGGGTCACCGCAGACGGAACACCGGGAGCCCAGGGTGAAGGTGGCTTTCAGGCCGAGTCCGGTCGCTACCATTTGTATGTGTCCATGGCCTGTCCCTGGGCTCACCGGACCCTGATTTTTCGGAAGCTGAAGGGGCTGGAGCCGCACATCGCGGTGTCCGTCGTGCACCCGGACATGGTGGAGAACGGCTGGGAATTCCGACCGGACGATGAGGCGCATCAGGATGACCTGTATAACTACCGGTTCATGCATCAGCTCTACACCCGGGCTGCGCCCAGCTATTCTGGCCGGGTGACGGTGCCGGTGCTTTGGGATGCCCAGAAGCAGACCATTGTCAGTAATGAGTCGGCGGACATCATCAGAATGCTGAATTCTGCTTTCGACGGCCTGGATGGGGTCAAGGCGGAGCTGGACTTCTATCCGGCTGAGCTTGTTTCAGGCATTGAGGCCGTCAATGAGCGGATTTATCACACCGTTAACAATGGGGTGTATAAGGCTGGCTTTGCGACTGCGCAAGATAAATACGAAGAGGCTTATGCTGAGCTGTTCCGGTCGCTGGATTGGCTGGAGGACCGGTTGTCGACCCAGCGCTATCTGGTCGGGCACCAGCTGACCGAAGCCGATTGGCGGTTGTTCACGACCTTGATTCGGTTTGATGCGGTTTACTTCAGTCACTTTAAATGCAATCGCCAGCG
The DNA here is from genome assembly GCF_016820575.1 of Marinobacter sediminum. Classification (GTDB taxonomy): domain Bacteria; phylum Pseudomonadota; class Gammaproteobacteria; order Pseudomonadales; family Oleiphilaceae; genus Marinobacter; species Marinobacter sediminum. Next base: position 26,178 of record NZ_JAEMQH010000006.1, read on the forward strand.
GATTGCCGACTTCCCGGCTTTGTCAGCCTACGTGCGGGATCTGTATCAGGTGCCCGGTGTGGCTGAAACCGTGGATCTGGACCAAATCAAGCGCCATTACTACGTTAGCCAGCGCACCATTAACCCGACCCAGGTGGTTCCGGTCGGGCCCGAGGTCGAGCTGGATGCTCCTCATGGCCGGGAAGCGCTTAGCTAACCCGGGCCACAGCTACTTCGGTAAGCAGGGTGAGTGCGGTCTTATGGCTGGACTCCCCAAGTCCGGACAGGCATTCGGCGGCCTGCGCTGCCTCGGCCCGGGCTCGCGCCATGGTGTATTCCAGGGCGCCAGAGCTTTCGACAACGGTAACAATTTGGGACAGATCGTCCAGACCACCTTTGCGAATGGCGTGACGAATGAGCTGGCGCTCTTCGTCACTGCCGTTGGCCATGGCATGGATCAGTGGCAGCGTAGCTTTGCCTTCCGCCAGGTCGTCGCCGACATTCTTACCCATGGTTTCGGCATCGCCCCGGTAATCCAGTACGTCGTCCACCAGTTGGAATGCCAGGCCCAGGTGTTTGCCGTAGTCCTGCAGCGCCTTCTCCTGCGGTTCGCTAGCGCCGGCCAGCAGGGCGCCGGAGTGGGATGCGGCTTCAAACAGCATGGCGGTCTTGTTGTGAATGACCTTCATGTACTGCTCTTCCGTCAGATCCGGATTCTTGACGTTCATCAGCTGCATCACTTCGCCTTCGGCAATTACGGCGGTGGCGTGTGAAAGCACATTCATGATCGGCAGGCTTTCCAGCTCCACCATCATCTCGAACGCTCGGGCGTAAAGGAAATCCCCTACCAGAACGCTGGGAGCGTTGCCCCAGCGGGCATTGGCAGTGCTTCGGCCCCGGCGCATGTCTGAGGTGTCGACAACGTCGTCATGGAGCAGGGTGGCGGTGTGCAGGAATTCGATCACTGCGGCCAGCTTCAGGTGGTTATTGCCGTTGTAGCCGGCGGCCTGGCTGGAAAGCAGCACCAACAGGGGGCGCAGGCGCTTGCCACCGCTCTCAATAATGTACTGGGCAATTTTTTCCACCAAGGGAACGTCTGATGACAGCCGCTGGATGATCAGGTCGTTGACGCGGCTGAAGTCGTCGGCCACGGTGTCGTAAATGCGCTGGGCTGTCATGCGGCTTGTTGATCCCTTCTTCTATTTGATGGCTGCTGTTTGATGAAAGCGGTCAGTGATATTTAGGGCAGGTCGCGGCAATGCTAGGTATTGCTGCCTACAGTGTCAACTTGGCTTGTATTGCGCGGCACCTTTTCGTACAATCACGCGCCCAACTCATCCCAACCTGCGCTCCCTGCTATAGGGTTGCCAAAGAGCTTCCCTTAGAACCAGGTGGATAAGAGCAGGGATGGGTCAATCGCGGAGAAGGTTAATGTACGCAGTTATTGTTAGCGGTGGTAAACAGCACCGTGTAAAAGAAGGCGAAACTCTGAAGCTGGAAAAGCTGGAAGTTGAAACCGGTGGCAACGTTGAGTTCGATCGCGTTCTGCTGGTTTCCGACGGCGATAAGGTTCAGGTAGGTGCGCCGGTTGTAGATGGCGCCAAAGTGACTGCCGAAGTGGTCAGCCACGGTCGTCACGACAAGGTTCAGATCATCAAGTTCCGTCGTCGGAAGCATTCCATGAAGCGTCAGGGCCACCGTCAGTGGTTTACTGAAGTCAAGATCACGGGTATCAAGGGCTGAGGCTCTCGAATTACCCCTTAGAGAAGGAGGCTGGTAATGGCTCACAAAAAAGCAGCAGGTAGTACCCGTAACGGTCGCGATTCCGAGTCGAAACGACTTGGTGTGAAGCGCTATGGCGGCGAAAATGTATCTGCAGGCAGCATCATCGTTCGTCAGCGCGGAACCCGTTTCCACGCTGGTAACAATGTAGGCATTGGCAAGGACCATACCCTGTTCGCGAAAGCGGAAGGTCAGGTGAAGTTCGAGGTCAAAGGCCCGCAGAGCCGTAAGTTCGTGAGCATCGTTCCTGCTGCGTAAGCAGCGGCGATCCGGTTCTGTCGAACCTTAGGTGGCCCTGATATCATCAGATATCAGAGTTGCCAGGAGCCCCGCAAAGCTTCCTAGAGGCTGCGGGGCTTTTTAGTTTATGCGCGAAGCGCAAAGGGTTTATCAATGAAATTCGTAGACGAAGCCACCATCATCGTTGAGGCTGGAAAAGGCGGACATGGTTGCCTCAGTTTTCGGCGCGAGAAATACGTGCCAAAGGGCGGTCCCGACGGCGGCGACGGTGGTGACGGTGGCTCCGTGTATCTGGAGGCCGAAAGTGCCTTGAATACGCTGATCGACTATCGGTTCCAGCGTAAGCACAAGGCTCAGAATGGCCAGCCTGGTTCGGGCCGGAATTGTACAGGCAACAAGGGTGAAGACCTGGTGTTGCCGGTGCCGGTGGGAACCACCGTGGTGGATATGGATACCCATGAGGTGTTGGGTGATCTGACCCGTCCCGGCGAGCGTCTGAAAGTGGCTCAGGCCGGCTTTCATGGCCTTGGCAACACTCGGTTTAAGTCCTCGGTGAACCGGGCGCCCCGGCAGACTACGAAGGGGTCTGAAGGTGAGCTGCGAAATCTCCGTCTTGAGCTGAAAGTGCTGGCGGACGTTGGTCTTCTTGGTATGCCCAATGCCGGCAAGTCGACGTTTATTCGTTCGGTCTCGGCGGCGCGGCCCAAAGTGGCCGACTATCCGTTTACCACACTGGTACCCAATCTTGGTGTGGTCAGTGTGCAGGCGCATCAGAGTTTTGTGATCGCCGATATTCCCGGCTTGATTGAAGGTGCGGCAGAGGGTGCTGGCCTTGGCATCCGTTTCCTCAAGCACCTGGTTCGCACCCGGTTGCTCTTGCATCTGGTGGACGTGGCTCCTTATGACGGTTCATCACCGGTCGAGGCGGTGCGTGCGATCGAGCACGAGCTTGAGAAGTTCAGTGAAACCCTGGCTGAGCGTGAGCGCTGGCTGGTGCTGAACAAGGTGGATATGGTCGCCGAGGAAGATCGCGATGCCCACTGTCAGGCCATCGTCGATGAGCTGGGCTGGAAGGGCCCGGTGTTCTGGATCTCCGCGCTCAGCGGTGAAGGTACCAAGCCGTTGACCCAGGCCGTTATGCGCTGGATAGAGCAGCAGGCCGAGGAAGAGACTCAGAATCCTGAGGTGGCCGAGCGCGAAGCTGCTCGCCAGCGTCGGATGGACGAGGAGGCCCGTGTTCGGATCGAAGCGGAGCGCCAGGCGCGTCGTGCGGCCCGTCAGGACGACGACGATGACGACGACTTCGATGACGATGATTACGACGTCGAAGTGGTCTACGCCCCCGAGTAAACGAAGAGAGTCGCACGGATCATGAGTGAGCGCACCCATCTGCGTCGGGCCAAGCGCCTGGTCATCAAAATCGGAAGTGCCCTGCTGACCAACGACGGTAAAGGCCTGGATGTGGCCTCGTTGGGGTTGTGGGTCGATCAGATTGCCGGTTTGATTGAAGAGGGTGTGGAGGTTGTGATCGTGTCCTCCGGTTCCGTGGCCGAGGGCATGAGCCGGCTCGGCTGGAAAGCGCGGCCGCAACACCTGCATGAGCTCCAGGCTGCCGCTGCTGTGGGGCAGATGGGGTTGGTGCAAACCTGGGAAGCGCAGTTCCGGCGCCATGGTTTGCACGCCGCACAGATTTTGCTGACCCACGACGACCTCTCCGATCGCAAGCGCTACCTGAACGGTCGCAGCACCTTGCGGGCGCTTCTGGACCTTGGGGTGGTGCCGATCGTGAATGAAAACGACACGGTGGTCACCGACGAGATCCGGTTTGGCGACAACGATACCCTCGGTGCCCTGGTTGCTAACCTGATTGAGGCCGATGGCCTGATCATCCTGACTGATCAGCTGGGCTTGTTCGATAAAGACCCGCGCAAGCACGCTGATGCCTCGCTGGTAGCTGAGAGCAAGGCCGGTGATCCTGCGCTTGATGCCATGGCTGGCGGTGGTGCCGGTGCGCTCGGGCGTGGTGGCATGCTGACCAAGGTTCGTGCTGCCCGGTTGGCGGCCCGTTCCGGTGCGTTTACCGTGATTGTCGGAGGGCGGATTGAAGGCGTGATTACCCGCCTGCGTCAGGGCGATGTCGTTGGCACGCTGCTGCTGCCAGAGCAGGGAAGGGTCGCGGCTCGCAAGCAGTGGCTGGCGAGTCATCTGCAGACTCGCGGCAAGCTGAGTCTGGACGATGGTGCGGTCAAGGTTGTTTGTCTGGGTGGTCGAAGTCTGCTGCCGGTCGGTGTTCGTGAGGTCGTTGGTCTGTTTCGTCGGGGCGAGATGGTGTCTTGCGTCGATTCGTCGGGCAAAGAGGTTGCCCGTGGTCTGGTGAATTACGATGCGGATGAGGCCAGGGCGATCGCCGGGCGCTCCAGTGATCAGATTGCCGAGGTGCTGGGGTATGTCTCAGGTGACGAGATGATTCATCGGGATAATCTGGTGCTCGTTTAAAACCCCGATTGCAGGCATAAAAAAACCGGCCAATTGGCCGGTTTTTTATTTCTGAAGAGAATTCCGCTTACGCGCCCTTCAGAGACTTGATCTTGGCACTCAGGCGGCTCTTATGACGAGCGACTTTGCTTTTAGCAAAGATGCCTTTGTTGACCATGCTGTCCAGAATCGGCTGAGCCTGCTTGAAGGCAGCCTGAGCTTCTTCGTAGTTGCCGGACTCAATCTTGGTCTGGATCTTTTTCATGTAGGTACGAGCCATAGAACGCAGGCTTGCGTTGTGCTTGCGGTTCTTCTCGTTCTGACGTGCGCGCTTTTTGGCTTGCGGGGTATTTGCCACCGTAAAACTCCTGAAAATCTCAAATTCGTTGCTGAATGATTCGTTACATCGCGGGCGCGCCAAAACCAGCGCGTCGAAATAAATGACGCGGAACTATGCCGCTGAAACCCTGAAATGTCAAGACCATTGGTCATTTCATCGCCCGGTCATCCCCCGGCACGAGAGGCCTGTGCTAAACTCGCCGCTCATTGGGTGAGGGTGTCCGGGCCGAGCTAGTAGTTTCCGAGACGCCTTGCCGTATCGCCATCTAACGTCAGATCAGTACCTGCATGTCATCGGAACCCGAAACCAAAACCAAGCAAAAAAGCCTGCCAAAGGCCCCGGGGCTGCTCCGATCCTCCGGGCTTGTCGGTACCATGACCATGCTGTCGCGGGTGTTGGGCCTGGTCCGGGACATGGTCATCGCCCGCTATTTCGGCGCGGGTGCCGGTGCGGACGCGTTCTTTGTGGCGTTCAAGATTCCTAACTTCCTCCGCCGTCTGTTTGCTGAAGGCGCCTTTTCCCAGGCGTTTGTGCCGGTGCTCTCCTCCTATCGGGAAAATCAGCCGGTGTCGGAGGTCAAACGGCTGGTGGATGCGGTGGCGGGTTCACTGGGGCTGATTCTGTTGGCGGTTACTCTGGTGGCCATGCTAGGGGCGCCAGTGTTGACCGCCGTGTTTGCCCCCGGCTTCCTTGAGGATGAGATAAAGTTTGCCCTGGCCAGCGACATGCTGCGGATTACCTTTCCGTATCTTTTGCTGATCTCGTTGACGGCGTTTGCTGGGGGCATACTGAACAGCTACGACCGATTTGCAGTGCCTGCTTTTACCCCGGTTCTGCTGAATCTGGCGATGATTGGTGCCGCTATTTACTTGGCGCCGCTCATGGCCGAGCCGGTTATGGCATTGGCCTGGGGCGTGCTTATTGCGGGGGCGCTGCAGCTGTTTTTCCAGTTACCGTTCCTGATGCGCCTGGGTCTGTTACCGCGCCCCCGGATCGACTACAAGCACGAAGGGGTTGGTCGTATCCTCAGATTGATGGCGCCGGCGCTATTCGGTGTGTCAGTGAGCCAGATCAACCTGCTACTGGATACGGTGCTGGCGTCCTTTCTACAGACCGGTAGCGTTTCCTGGTTGTACTACTCGGATCGGCTGTCGGAACTTCCTCTCGGGGTGTTTGGCATTGCCATTGCCACCGTCATCCTGCCAAGCCTGTCCCGGAAACACGCGGCTGAGTCTGCCGATCAGTTTGCGGCCACCCTTGACTGGGCTGTGCGAGCAGTCCTGTTGATTGGTCTGCCGGCCGCGGTGGCGCTGGCGCTGCTGGCGGAACCTTTAATTGCCACGCTGTTTCACTATGGTGAAGTGACCGATCGCGACGTGTTGATGTCGGCTCAAAGTCTGCGTGCCTATTCCGCCGGCCTGCTGGCATTCATGCTGATCAAAGTGCTGGCGCCGGGGTTTTTTGCCCGGCAGGACACCAAAACCCCGGTCAAGATTGGTGTGATCGCCATGGTTGCCAATATGGCCTTCAATCTCATGCTGGTCATCCCGCTGGCACATGCCGGTCTTGCGCTGGCGACTTCCTTGTCGGCTTGGTTGAATGGATACCTGCTCTGGCGCGGGTTGCGCAATCAGGGTGCCTGGCGCAGCCAGCCCGGGTGGGGGCGTTTCCTGCTCCAGATTGTCAGTGCCAACCTGGCGCTGGCGGCAAGCATTGTCTGGCTCAAGGCGCCCGTGAGCGATTGGCTGGCGGCCGGTGGCTTCCAGCGAGCTTCTGATATGGCGGTGCTGGTTGGTGTTGGCGTTGCGGTTTACTTCCTGATGCTGGCGCTGACCGGGGTGAGGGTAAGACATTTCCGGCAGAGGTAAGGTATAATCGCGCGTTTTCTCACCAGTGATCCCCGGTCCGGCAAAACCACGCGTGTTTGCCCTGGATGATACGGGGAGCTGAAAGCCAGCTGGTAATTGAAGGTTCGCATTGCATGCGTCTGATCCGAGGCCTGACCAACCTGACTCTGCTGTCCCGGCGGGAGGATTCTCCCCTTGTTGGTGGCTGTGTCGCGACCATTGGAAATTTCGACGGGGTGCACATTGGGCACCGGACCATCCTGGAGCAGGTCAAAGAGAAAGCCGCCAGCCTGGGGCTGCCGTCGGTGGTCATGGTGTTCGAGCCCCAGCCCCGAGAGTTTTTTCAGGGCAAAGAGGCGCCTCCTCGGCTGATGTCGTTCCGGCAGAAATTTGAGGCCCTGACCGCAGCAGGTATTGATTACGTGCTGTGCCTGCATTTCAACGGCCGATTCCGCCGTTTGACCAGCCGGGAATTCATTGACGCGGTTTTGGTCAATGGCCTGGGCGTGCGCCATCTGGTGGTGGGTGATGACTTCCGGTTTGGCTGTGACCGCACCGGTGATTTCATGCTGCTGCGGGAGGCCGGAGAGAGCCAGGGCTTCACGGTGGAGAATACCCGCACCGTGACCATCGACGGTGAGCGGGTGAGCAGCACCCGGATTCGCGACCGGCTGTCCCTGAACAAATTGGCCGAAGCAGAGACGCTCCTGGGCCGCGCCTACCGGATCACCGGTCGCGTGGTCTACGGACGTCAACTCGGGCGCGAAATCGGGGCACCAACGGCCAATATTCTGCTTAAGCGCATGGCGCCCCTGAAGGGTGTTTACGTCGTCAGCACGACGCTTGATGACGGTTCGACCTACGATGGCGTCGCCAATATCGGCCTGAGGCCAACGGTGGATGGCAAACAGCCGGCGCTGGAAGTGCACCTGTTTGACTTTGCTGGCACACTCTACGGTCGCCAAATCGACGTTGTGTTTCGTGAGGCCCTGCGCGAGGAGATCAAATTCGGCTCCGTGGACGCGCTGAAAGAGCAGATCGCCAACGACTTTGACGATGCCCGGGACTGGTTGTCCAGAAACGGATCCTGTCGGACAGCGCATTGAAAACCGGCGGCTTCGGCCCACACATTTAGTGATTACTGACCCAAACTGACCAAAAGAGCACGCACACAGACCATGAGCGACTATAAGCATACCCTGAATCTGCCGGAAACCGCCTTTCCTATGCGCGGCAACCTGGCCAAGCGCGAGCCGGAGATGCTCAAACGCTGGCAGGATCTGGATGTCTACGGCAACCTGCGCAAGCAGCGCGAAGGGCGGGAAAAGTTCGTTCTTCATGATGGCCCTCCATACGCCAACGGCAGCATTCACATTGGTCATGCGGTCAACAAGATTCTGAAAGACATGATCGTGAAGTCTCAGGGCTTCATGGGTTATGACGCCCCCTATGTGCCGGGCTGGGACTGCCATGGTTTGCCAATCGAACATAAGGTCGAGCAGGAGATCGGCAAGGCCGGCGTGAAAGTGGATTACAAAACCTTCCGCCAGGCCTGTCGTGACTATGCGGCCAAACAGATTGAAGGCCAGAAGGCTGATTTCATCCGCCTGGGTGTCATGGGGGAGTGGGACAAGCCCTACCTGACCATGGATCCAAAGGTGGAGGCGGGCATTGTTCGTGCCCTCGGCAAGATTGTTGCCAAGGGCCACCTGGTACGCGGTTACAAGCCGGTCTACTGGAGTGTGGTGGGTCAGTCCGCACTGGCAGAGGCCGAGGTTGAATACCAGGACAAGACGTCCACACAGATCGATGTGCGTTTCACCGCCGTCGATCAAGGTAAGGCTCTGGCTCCGTTTGGCACGGACAGCGGCGAGGGTGATGTCTCTGTGGTGATCTGGACCACCACGCCCTGGACCATTCCCGCCAACCAGGCCGTATCTCTCAATGCTGAGCTTCAGTATGCACTGGTCCAGGCCGATCTTGGCCAGGGGCAGGAGCGTCTGATCCTTTCCGCCGATATGGTCGAGGGCGTGATGAGTCGCTGGGAAGTTGCGCAGTACGAGGTACTGGGCACCTGTACTGGTTCCGAACTCGAGCACCTGGCGCTGCAGCATCCGTTCTACGACAAGCACGTCCCGGTCATCCTGGGTGACCATGTGTCTACCGAAGCCGGTACCGGTGCGGTGCACACCGCGCCCGACCACGGTATGGAAGACTTTGAAGTGGGTAAGGCCTATAACATCGGCACCATCAACCTGGTTCAGGCCGACGGGACCTATACCAGTGCCGCTGGCGAACTGGCGGGCGTGCACGTTTACAAAGCCGATGAACCGGTTTGCGCCGCCCTGACGCGCGAAGGCAAGCTGGTGCGCTCCGAGAAGTTCCGGCACAGCTACCCGCACTGCTGGCGTACCAAGACACCGCTGATCTACCGCGCCACGCCGCAGTGGTTTATCAGTATGGAGCAGCAGAATCTTCGGGCCGATGCGCTGGAAGCGATCAAGGGCGTGCGCTGGGTGCCGTCCTGGGGTCAGAACCGTATTGAAGCCATGTTCCAGCAATCCCCGGACTGGTGTATCTCGCGCCAGCGTACCTGGGGCGTGCCGATCACCCTGTTTATCCATAAGGAAACCCAGGAGCTGCACCCGGATACCCAGGCACTGATCGAAAAGGTGGCCAAACACATCGAAGTGGATGGCATCGATGCCTGGTACGACCTCGAAACCAAGTCTCTGCTGGGTGACGACGCCGACCAGTATGACAAGGTCACTGACACCTTGGACGTCTGGTTTGATTCCGGAGTTACCCACGATTCCGTGCTGCGAGTGCGGGACGAGCTGGGTCAGTTCCCGGCGGACATCTACCTGGAAGGTTCGGATCAGCATCGCGGCTGGTTCCAGTCGTCCCTGAAAACCTCCATCGCCATGAACGGCGTGGCGCCGTATCGCCAGGTGCTGACCCACGGGTTCACCGTGGACGGTAAGGGACACAAGATGTCCAAGTCGCTGGGTAACGTAATCGCGCCTCAGGAGGTGATGAACGAGCTGGGTGCCGATATCCTGCGCTTGTGGGTGGCTGCGACCGATTACAGCGGTGAGATGACGGTGTCCAAGGATATCCTGCGTCAGACTGCTGATGGCTATCGCCGGATTCGCAACACCTCACGTTTCCTGCTCAGCAATCTCAGTGGCTTCGATCCGGAACAGCACACCGTTGCGCCGGAAGACATGATTGCCCTTGACCGTTGGATGGTGGATCGGGCCTTGCGGCTCCAGAACGAGCTCCAGGAGGATTACCAGAACTATGCCTTCCTGCGCATCTACCAGAAGGTTTACAACTTCTGTGAGTCGACCCTGGGTGGTTTCTATCTGGATATCATCAAGGATCGCCAGTACACCACACCGGCAGACAGCCTGGCACGACGCTCCTGCCAGACCGCGCTCTATCACGTAGCCGAGGCGCTGGTGCGCTGGATTGCGCCGATCCTGAGCTTCACCGCCGACGAAATCTGGCAGCACCTGCCGGGTAAGCGTGGCGATACGGTGTTCTATGAGACCTGGTACGACGGTCTGACCGAACTGCCGGAAACCGCTGAACTGGGCCGTGAATACTGGCGCGAAATCTTCAGCGTGAAAGAGGCGGTCAACAAGTGCCTCGAAGACGCCCGTGCCCGTGGTGAAATAAAGGGCTCGTTGAGTGCGGAAGTGACGCTGTTCTGCGAAGGCGATCTGGCCGCTAATCTGAAGCACCTTGGCGAAGAACTGCGCTTTGTCCTGATTACTTCTGAGGCCACCGTGAAGCCGGCTTCAGAAGCTGGCGAAGCCGAGCTAACGGCCTATGAGGGGCTGCGGGTGGCGGTAGCACCGGCCGCGCACGCTAAGTGTGAGCGCTGCTGGCACCACCGTGAAGACGTCGGTTCCAATACCCAATACACCGATCTCTGTGGTCGCTGTGTGACCAACCTGGAAGGGCCAGGCGAAGCCCGCGCGTTCGCCTGATGGACTCTGTGATGGCGGAAACAGATACCGGCTCAAAAATGAAATGGCTGTGGCTGGCGGTGCTGGTGATAGTGCTCGATCTGGGCACCAAAGCCCTGGCCACCGCCATGCTGACCTATGGCGATCCGGTGCCGGTTGTGCCGATGTTCAATCTCACATTGCTGCACAACACCGGCGCGGCCTTCAGCTTCCTGGCGCAGGCTGCTGGCTGGCAGCGCTGGTTCTTTGTGGGCTTGGCGCTGGTGGTGAGTTGTGTGCTGGTGATCTGGTTGAGAAAACTCCAGCAACATGAAACCTGGACCGCCATTGCCATCGTACTGATCCTTGGCGGCGCCCTCGGCAATGTCTATGACCGTGTGGTTCATGGCTATGTTGTCGATTTCCTGCATTTTTACTGGCAGGACTGGCATTTCCCCGCCTTCAACCTGGCGGACACGGCGATTACCGTCGGTGCCGCCATGATGATCATCGATACGTTTCGCTCGCCTGCCAGCTCTGGCGGCGATGCCGACAGGAGTGACTAACGCTCATGAAAGAATTACCCGTAGACAAGGGAACCCGCGTCAAACTGCACTTTGCATTGAAGTTCCCGGACGGAGAAGTGATTGATTCCACTTTCGAAAAAGAGCCGGCCACGCTGGAAATCGGCGATGACAATCTGCCGGAAAATTTCGAAACTTACTTGATGGGGATGAAGGCAGGGGAGCGCGCTAATTACGAAGTGCCGCCCGAGAAGGCCTTTGGACAGCACAACCCGAACAACCTGCAAACCTTCAAGCGCCACGAGTTCAGCGCCGACATGGTGCTCGAGCCTGGCGTGATGATTTCCTTCGCGGACGCTCGTCAGAGCGAGTTGCCGGGGGTGGTGAGTCGCGTCGAGGGTGACGAAGTCGAAGTGGACTTCAACCATCCGCTGGCGGGGCGTACACTGACCTTTGAAGTTGAAATCATCGACGTCGAACCGGCGAAACCGACGCACTGACGTCGGCACGGCTCACTCTTTACCAGCGGGAACCCAGCATGCAGATCCGACTCGCCAATCCTCGTGGCTTTTGCGCCGGCGTGGACCGCGCCATCGAAATCGTCAATCGTGCCCTTGATGTGTTCGGCGCACCCATTTACGTGCGCCACGAAGTGGTCCACAACAAATTCGTGGTGGATAACCTGCGTAATCGCGGTGCCGTCTTCGTAGACGAGCTGGATGAGGTGCCGGACGACAAGCTGGTGATTTTCAGCGCCCACGGAGTGTCCCAGGCGGTTCAGAACGAAGCGGCTCGCCGCGGCCTGAAGGTGTTCGATGCCACCTGTCCGCTGGTGACCAAGGTGCACATGGAGGTCATGCGCTATAGCCGGGACGGCCGCGAGTGCATCCTGATAGGCCACCATGGCCACCCGGAAGTGGAGGGCACCATGGGGCAGTACGATCACAGCAACGGCGGTGATATCTACCTGGTGGAAGACGAGGCCGACGTCGCCAAGCTGGAGGTCAAAGACGCCAGCCGTCTGTCTTACGTGACCCAGACCACGCTTTCCATGGATGACACCGCACGGGTGATCGATTCCCTGCGCGCCAAGTTTCCGCAGATTGAAGGTCCGCGCAAGGACGACATCTGCTACGCCACCCAGAACCGGCAGGATGCGGTGAAGCAGCTAGCGGGGGATTGTGATCTCATGCTGGTGGTTGGCTCACCGAACAGCTCCAACTCCAACCGCTTGCGCGAGCTGGCGGAGCGTATGGGTACGCCGGCTTATCTGATTGACGAGGCGGGCCAGATCGACCCTCGGTGGTTGGAAGGCAAAACTTCAGTGGGCGTTACGGCTGGGGCCTCTGCGCCGGAGGTTCTGGTGAATGATGTGATCAGTCGATTGCGTGAGCTTGGCGGCAACGTACCCCAGGAAATTGCGGGGCGTGAAGAGAATATTGTGTTCTCCATGCCTAAAGAATTAAGAATCGATGCGGTAGACGTTTCCTAAGTTAGGGCACCGATTTCGGTGCCCTTTTTGGTTACGTACCCCCCCCCCTACATCTTTGGCTCTGAGCCATAGTTAGACCGCCCATCAATCATTTCTTGCCGTTTGTCGTAACCATCTCGCTTCTCGAATTTTATCGCCATACTCTTCAAGAATGCCGAAATAGGGAATTTCTATGTCTGACGTTCAGCGATCGGGTGGTTTCACCCTCCTTGAATTAATAATCACAATTGTTGTGTTGGCAATAGTGGCTGCTTATGCGGTTCCGTCTTTTCAGCAAACCGTCATGAACAATCGGCTGGCTTCTCAGATCAACGAGGCTTCAAGTTTGATCAGCTACGCACGGGGCGAGGCGGCAAAGCTTCAGAATGGTGTAGTTACGGTTTGTGCGAGTGCTGACAGCGCAAGCTGCAGCGGGGCAGGCACATGGGAGACCGGTTGGGTCGTATTTAGAGACGTCGATGCGGACCGAACAATTGATGCCGGCGTGGATCAGTTGCTGAAGGTCAGTGGGCCATTAGCGGGAGACAACACTTTTCGGATAAGGGGACTGACCAGCAACGGAGGCAATTTCATCCAATTCGCAAGTAACGGCTTCCCGGTTCCTCCTGCGGGCAGCTCTGCTGCGGGAACAATCATGATTTGCGATTCGAGGGGGGCTGATTGGGCACGTGCGATTGTGGTGGGTGTTGCCGGTCAGGTCCGGTTGGCAAGAAATACGGATGGAACGGCTCCATTGAATGGAAATGACACGAACGGTGATGGAAACGATGATGACATCACATGCCCCTGAGAGGCGTTGGACGAATGCATAGACCCATACATCTACAACGAAAAGGGGGCTTGATCAATAGCTCCGGCCGGGATCAGCGTGGCTTCACCTTGATCGAGATTTTGGTCACTCTGTTTATCCTCGCAATTGGTCTACTTGGCTTGGCTGGCTTGTTGGTCGAGGGAATGCGCAATAACCAGGGAGCATACCTGAGGACTCAAGCAAGCATACTGGCCTATGACATTGCTGATCGAATGAGAGCCAATCGCGACGAGGCAGTGGGTGGCTCCTACTCGGGCTTTACAACTGAAGGAGCGAGCACAGATCTGCCTGCCTGCGCTACAGAGGCAGGAGGCTGTAGCTCTGCTCAACAGGCAGACCTCGATAAAGCGGAGTGGGCTCGACAGATTCAGAGTTTCGGTAGCGACATGGCAATGTTGCCAGGCGGCGTTGGAACCATTCAATTCGATGGCGCCACTGGTACCTTTACCGTCTCAATCCAGTGGGATGAGATCGAACGTGAGGGTGATGCGGGTGAGCAGATTGCCGGTGATAGCGTTTATGCGCTTCGGTTCTCGTTATGAGGTGTTCGATGATAGGAATCAAGAAATCCATCATGCATAGATATCATGCGCCTCAGGCTGGCCTGTCTTTGGTCGAGTTGATGATTGCGTTGGCGCTTAGTGCGTCTTTGATATTGGGCATTTTTACTGTCTATCTGGATTCGAACCAAACATCGCGCATGAGCTCCTCTCTTGCCCGTATACAAGAAGGCGGCCGAATTGCCACTGAAATCATGGCAAGAGATATGAGGATGGTCGGTTTTCAAGGCTGTGCTGATCCAGATGACGTGACCATGAATATTATTGCCGACAATCCTCCTACCAATGACTTTTTTGCGACCAACTTGCGAGGGTGGGAGGTAACCGCGGCTAACTGGGCGGACGGAACCGAGTTTGATGGGACTCCTATCGAGGCCAATGCACTTATTGGTAGTGATGTTGTCGCTGTTCAGCGCGGAGAAACCGTCGATCTTGAGGTGACTGGGAATATGTCAGCCACCAACGCCAACATTCAAGTCAGTGGAACCGACACAGACAGGTTTAGTCAGAATGGCATCGTGCTCATTTCCGATTGCGAAAGTGCGGATTTGTTTAGGATTTCGAGTAACCCGAGTTCGGGTACTTGGGCCCATGCCCAAAACGTTAATTCCAGCAACCGCCTGAGTCAGGCTTACAACGAATCAGCCCGCGTCTTCCAGTTTAACTCTTCTGTCTACTTTGTTGCGGATACCGGCCGCGACGATGCTCAAGGTAACGATATCAGGGCCCTGTATCGGGCCAACAATACCTTGGCCAACGCTGGAGCGCCGGTATTTCAAATCGATGAACTGGTAGAAGGGGTGGAGAGTCTTCAAATCGAATATGGAGAGTTATTAGCTACCAACAATATTCGCTACCGGACGGCGGACAACGTTGGGAATATGGCTAATGTGGTTGCCATACGCCTGGGTATGTTGCTGAGTGACGCTGATGCGGTAAGAGATGATGCAGACCTGGCGGATTATGCACTGCCGGGTGAGGTTGTTGAGGCGGTAACTGGCGCGGGCGCTGGTGCTGTAACACATCCAGAGGACAACCGTTTGCGGCGGTCGTTCACATCGACCGTGATGCTTAGGAATCGGGATTAAGTGCCGTTTCAGAGAGGTGAATTGATAATGAATCAGATCCAATTTCCGAGTCTAGCCCATCGACAGCGGGGCGCTGTCTTGATCGTTAGCCTCATCATACTGCTGGTTCTGACACTGGTCGGCATTGCTGGGATGAATACCTCGGTGCTCCAAGAAAGAATGGCCGTGAACGCTCAGAACTCGAATCGTGCGTTTCAGGCGGCAGAGAGCTCGGTAAGAGCATTGGCTGACGAATTATACGCCGACGACCTGACGCTGTTGAGGGAGTCGATGAAAGATGCCAATGATAAAAGTAGCGTGAAAACGTTCACTGCGGATGCGGCCAACGGAATCACTGCGACCTACCAGGCCGAATACCTGGGAGAAGTAATCATCACCAGTGGCAGCTCCATGGATGCAAATGAAAGCTCGACGCTTTTGAAAGGGTTTCGTTACGAACTGCGCGGTACTGCAACTATGGACGGAACCGGTGCGGCATCTACCGTTTTTACAGGTATAGAGTATTACTGAGAGTCAGTTAAGTGCTGGCTGAGGAGGCGAGAATGGTTAAGTTAGTGCGATTAATTCCAATCATATTGGGTTTCTGGGGTTTGGCCATGACGGCTCAATCAGACGAGTCAGGTGCCCGTGTAATTGACAGCCCGATCAATGGGTTCGAAGCGTCAACAATAGAGTTGGTAACGAATTCATCTGCGGAAGTGGTTCAGGTTGTAACCGAGGGGTGTGAATTATGTGCATCGCCCCGTTTCCTCCCCGCTCGGGATTTTCGCGTCCGAGTTGGCCGAGAAGAGGTTAGTGCTAACAGCTACCGTCACTACTCTGGAAAGCCCGGAACCGTTATGGTCGATTCACGCAACGGATTCGCCACCTCAGTCATGTTCTACGCGCAGGATGAGGAGAACGCCGAATGAACTCTTCACTACGGAAATTAAGCTGCTCATTGCTTTCGATGGTTTTTAGCCTGGCGACTTTCCATGCCGCGGCCGACGATACCGAGATCTTTTTCACTGACACAGGCGGCGTAGTGCAGCCCAACATCCTCTTTATACTGGATAAGTCGGGCAGCATGGGGACGGAGGTAAGCGATGATGAGTCCCGCTTGGAGGTCATGCAGGACGTCATGAGCGACCTCTTGGACACCATGGAGGATGTTAACGTTGGCGCGATGTATTTCGGCGGCAACGAGGGCGGCTATTTTTTGTCGGCTGTCAAAGACATAGACTCAGTGCGATCGTCGCTCAAAACCAGCATCAATAACCTCGAAGCTGGGGGCAATACGCCACTTGCTGAAACCACCTTTGAGGCCATGAAGTACTTCCAAGGAGGCTCTAAGTTCATTCGCGACTCCAATGTCGACGGGGTCATGAGCGGCAGCAGATATAACAGCCCCATCGAGTACGAATGCCAGCCAAGCAACATTGTTTTGTTAACGGACGGCCAGCCAACCAGGGACACGAACCACAACGAAACTATTGAGGAGACTGTCGGAGCTTGCACAGGGAACTGTCTTGATGAGATTTCCCTTCATATGTTCAACAACGACATGAGTTCGGAGCAGCGAGGCCCTCAGGCGATTCGGACGTATACGGTGGGATTCGCAACGGACCAGACGTTATTGTCGAATACCGCCGAAAATGGGGGCGGCAAATACCTGCTGGCGAACGATGCTGATTCACTTAAAGAAGCGTTTAAGAACATCTACACAGATATCCTCGCGACCTCGGCTACCTACTCGGCTCCGGGTATTGCGGTGAACACCTTTGACCGCTTGAATCACCTTGATGCTCTGTACTTCTCGTTGTTCCAGCCCGCTAATGGCCCTCGTTGGTCGGGCAATCTAAAGCGCTACAAATTGGCTATTCAGGAGAATGAATCCACTGGTATCAAAGAAGCGGTGGTCGTAGATGCCGCTGGCAGAGCCGCGGTGGATCCTGACACTGGTTTCTTCAAAGAAGGAGCGCAAAGTTGGTGGGGTGGCATCCAGGATGGTCGAGATGTAACCGCCAGTGGCGTCTCCTCTCAACACG
Organism: Marinobacter sediminum; assembly: GCF_016820575.1. GTDB lineage: Bacteria > Pseudomonadota > Gammaproteobacteria > Pseudomonadales > Oleiphilaceae > Marinobacter > Marinobacter sediminum. The sequence goes on from NZ_JAEMQH010000006.1 coordinate 43,299, forward strand.
AGGATGCTAATGCGGATCGAAAGGTTTTCTCAAATCTGAGCGCTAATAAGGCTGACTTAACTCACGTCTCCAATGCCTTGGTGACCTCCAACAATGGAATCACCAAAGCGATGCTTGGCGATGCGAGTATGAGTGACGCCGCCCGGGAGGCCTTGATTAACTGGACTCGCGGCATGGATCTTACCGACGGCGACACTGACGGTTCAAGGTCGGACTCGCGTAAGTTCCTGGCGGACCCCTTACATTCCGTACCCCACCTGATTGTCTATGGTGGCAGCGAAGAATCGCCCAACACCTCCGTTTTCTTTGGGGATAACCAGGGGTTCATACATGGCATTGATGGAGAAACGGGAGCTACCCACTTCTCCTTCATGCCCAAAGACCTGCTTGTTAACCAGAGCACACTCCAGGCTAACGCTGCGGGAGGGGAAAAGGTATATGGTATAGACGGAGCGGTGGTCAGTTGGGTGAAGGACGACAACCTCGATGGCAATATTGTTGCTGGTGATGGTGATTTTGCCTACATCTACACCGGCATGCGTCGCGGTGGCTCCAATTACTATGCCCTGAATGTCACCGATCCAGACTCTCCGCAATTCCAGTGGTCCATTCAGGGAGGTAGCGGTGATTTTGCTGAGCTTGGACAAACCTGGTCCAAGCCTGTCAAAACCAAAGTCGTTCTGGAAAAAACGGTCCGGGAAGTCCTGATCTTCGGGGGCGGGTATGACGTGGATCAGGATAACGCAACGACACGCACCGTAGACGATATCGGTCGAGCCCTCTATATGGTCGATGCAAGTACTGGAGAGCGCCTTTGGTGGGCTGGCCCTGCCAACAGCGGCGCTGACTTGGAAGTGGCGGATTTGAAGTACAGTATTCCGTCAGCACCGAAGGTTTTGGACATCACTGGTGACGGTTTTGCGAACCAGATATACGTGGGCGACATGGGTGGCCAGATCTTCCGGTTCGACATCACTAACGATGCAAACACCAGAGTTCGCGCCTCGGGTCTGGTAACCGGGGGGCGCATTGCAGAGTTTGCTTCAAATGGCAGTGCTGCAAATGCACGCCGTTTTTTCCACGCACCTGATTTGTTTGGTATCAAGTTTGGTGGTGCCCGCAATCTTGGTTTGGTAATCGGCTCTGGGTATCAGGCCCACCCACTGAATGACGACATCGAAGATCGTATCTATATGATTCGGATTCCAGAGGTAACTCAGCCGCCTCTTGATGATCAAGGCAATGTCTTATACACCGCGATGGGTGAATCCGACCTTTACGACGCCACTGAAAATCTCGTGCAACAGGGAACAGCCGAGGAACAAAATGAGGCGGCAGCAGCTATTGGAACCAAAAATGGGTGGTACATACGCTTAACCAATGACGGTGAAAAGGTTCTGTCGACCAGTCAAACGATTAATGGTGAAACGTTTATCACAACGTATGAGCCGACGCCGAGCACGAACGTTTGTGTGCCAGCAGCAGGTAAGTCCCGGCTTTATCACATCAATGTTCTGAACGCGGCGGCAGTTTACAACTATGACGGTATTGGAAAAGATACTGAATTGACGCGTCCTGACCGGGTCGTTGCTTTGAGCACGATTGGTTTGCCGCCCGATCCTCAGCGTATGCGCGTTGACGATACTGACGTAGTTTGTGTCGGGGCTGAGTGTAAGACCGTTAACTCCCTGAAGGGCGTCGTTGAAACCTACTGGTACGAGGATTAATGCTTTGATGGGAAGAAATGGAACGTCGGCAGGCTTTACTCTCATCGAGTTGATGATCGTTGTTGCAATTATCGGAATCATTGCAGCTATAGCCTATCCGAATTATACCGACTATGTGGATCGAGCCCGGCGTTCAGATGCGACCGGCGCTTTGATGGGGCTATCGGCGGCAATGGAAAGGCATTACGCGGCGAACAGTTCCTACGAAGGCGCCGGGGCTGGAGGCGCTGATACTGGTGCCCCCTCCATTTACCCAGATGAAGCGCCGCTGGATGGTAATCAAAAATATTATGACCTAACTATCCAGGCAGCGGATGGGGATTCCTTCACTTTGCGCGCTACCCCAAAGGGTGTGCAGGCGAGTGATGGTATCTTGGAGTTGGATTCCACTGGTGTACGGCGATGGGATCAGGACAACAGTGGTGGGTTTTCTGCCGCAGAAAATACTTGGGAAAGTTAAATTAGTTGTTGTTATGACGCCAGGCCTAGCGGGCCTGGCGTTTTTTGTTTGGCTAAGGGCTACAGGTGATCATTGGTCCCCACGGCAGCTTGATAATCCGATCCTCATCGTTGTCATGCTCTACCCTGAACCGCCCACCTTTGTTGATAGCCATGTAGCTCATTCGTGTTCCTTCTGTTCTGCTGGGGCATAAAATTAAACTCCCCGTTGCTCCGTGTATCATTCCGTTGGGATTGAACTGAAAATACCCCTTACCACCGGTTCTAGACGTCGTATTGAAAAGGGCGCTCTTCAGGGCAACTTTCCGCAAGATCCGGTTGTCGTCGGGTTGCTTGTCATTGTTTGAATCAAAGAATACTGAAATGGGCCTTTGCCAATCATCAACGCACCTGTTCTGCGTGGATAGTGGGCACACGGTGACTAATCTTCGGTGACTTGCTGCAGACCATCGAGCGAAGGAAAAGAGGGTGTGGTACTCATTGATTAAGGTCCGTTGGGCAGAGTTTTCTGTCCATCTTTGCCAGCTTGGGGTAGCAATACCCAAAATGATGGCGAGAATGGCAGTGGTTATGATCAGTTCAGGCAGGGTAAAACCGCCAAGAGAGTCTTTGACTTTTTCCATGACATCCTTGTCTTTATGGCCGTTATCGTAGGTATCCCACTTCCTGTGGGACTGAAGCGCTACAATAAGAAACCAGTGCCCTTATTTCCGTGTCCTGCTCCCCATCCAAGCCATTGACTTACTCCATTCCCAATTTTTTCAACCGATATCTCAACGCCCGAAAGCTTATTCCCAACCGCTTCGCTGCCGCCGTCTTGTTCCAGCGAGTAGCCTCCAGCGCTTTCTCAATCGTCTGTCGTTCAATCGTTTCAAGATAGCCTTCCAGATCAATCTCGCCTTCCGGCACCGAAACGCTGCCGTCGCCCACTAATCCAGGATCGTTATTCGAGCTCTGGGTAGAGGGCTGAGCGCCATTGCCAAGGTGCAGGTCGTTTGCATCGATGGCATCGCCGTCACACAAAGTGAACGCTCGCTCCAGGATGTTCTCAAGTTCCCGCACGTTGCCTGGAAAGTCATAGCCCTGAAGGTGGTGCAACGCCGCCTTGGTCAGACTGGCGGGACTGCACTCGTACTCCCGAGCAATCCGCTCCAGGATGTGGCTGGAAAGCAGGGCAATGTCATCGGCTCGATCCCGAAGCGGCGGGACTACCAGTTCAATAACGTTGATTCGGTAATACAGGTCCTGGCGGAAGCTACCTTCTTGCACCAGGTCTGGCAGGTTTTTGTGGGTAGCACTCAGTACCCGGATATCCACCGCTACCTCTTTGGTGTCACCTACGGGTCTGACCGCCTTTTCCTGTATTGCACGGAGCAGCTTGACCTGCATCGCCAAGGGAAGGTCTGCAACTTCGTCCAGGAATAGAGTGCCCCCGTTGGCGGACCGGAACAGACCGTCCTTGTTTTCGATGGCGCCAGTAAAACTACCCTTCTTGTGCCCAAAAAACTCACTCTCCATCAGCTCTGATGGAATCGCACCACAGTTGACCGCGATAAAGGGGCCCTCACGCCGCGGCCCCTGCAGATGAATCATTCGGGCGACCAGCTCTTTACCGCTGCCGGATTCACCGCTGATGAATACGGGCGCCTGGCTTCGGGCCAGCTTGCGGGTTTGGTTGCGCAATTTCTTGATCTGGGGCGAGTTGCCTAGCAGCAAACCGGGTTCGTCGTCGCCGTCGTTCTGTTCGCGTTTGGGCTGAGATAGTCGCAGGGCGCTGTTTACCAGTTCCCGCAGACGGGGAAGTTCCACCGGCTTGGAGACGAAGTCGAACGCGCCGGCTTTCAGGGACTGAATGGCCGTATCCATATTGCCGTAAGCGGTAATGACCGCAACCGGGGTGGCGGGCGCGTGCTGCTGAATCCACTGCACCAGTTCAATGCCATTTCCGTCTGGAAGGTTCATGTCCGTAAGGCACAGGTGAAAGTTGTGCTCATCCAGCAGTTTTCGCGCGCTGGTCAGGTCCGAAGCGGTCTGTGCCTTGATACCCATGCGGGTCAGGGTGATTTCCAGCAGATCCCGAATGTCTGGTTCGTCGTCAACAATCAGCGCGGTGTGAGTGGTCATCGTCGTGTGTCGTTTCCCTGTTGTTGTGCAGGCGCGCATTATCCGCAGGCGCCGTATTAAATCAGCCGCCCGGGGTGCGCAAAAGTGATGCGAAAGCAGCAGCCGGGCTGATTGTCGTCCACCAGTGACAGGTGGGCCTGATTAGCCTCGCACAGTTCCCGGGCCAGATAAAGGCCGAGGCCGGTGCCGCTTTTGTCGGTGGTAAAGAACGGCTCAAAAACCGATCCCTGGTATTCCTGCGATATGCCCGGGCCGGAGTCACGCACATCCAGATAGGCTCGTTCACCATCGACGGTCGCGCCTGCGCGAATTTCGATCCGGCGTTGGCCGGTCTGTTGCTGACTGTAGCGCAGGCCGTTGTCGCACAGGTTAACCAGCACCTGTTCGATTTGGCTTTTGTCGAAACGGGCGGGCGGTACGTTGGGCGCGAGACTCAGGTCAATAATTGAGCCGGCTGATTCTTCCTGGGTTTGCAGGTAATCCGCTTTGAACTCTGTCAGCCAGTCGGAAACGTCAATTAAATCGGCATTGGCGGTGCGCCGACGTGACAGGTCCAGGACATTTTCCACGATGCCATTCACGCGCCGCGAATGGCGCCGGATGATGTCAAGCATCTGCAGGTCGCCCTGATCCAGATATGGCGATTCTTCCATCAGCTGCGCGGCATGGCTAATCGCGCCCAGAGGGTTGCGGATTTCGTGGGCAATACCTGCGGTTAAGCGCCCCAGGGAAGCCAGCTTCATTTGCTGGGCCTGCTGGGTGATCTTGCTCATGTCTTCAATGAACACCAGGATCTGGTCGCCCCGCTCCTGGTCGAGCTGGGTGAAGTTGACCTGCAGGATAGGCGAGGTCTGGAATGGCCGGAATGGCTCGATGCGGCGGGTCGGGTCCCTAAGCCAGGACTCAAGGCCCAGTTTTAATGCCTGAGGGAGCGCGCGTGCCCCCTCCGTTTGTGCCGCCCTGTCAGCGGAGGGCTCGCCAAACAGCAGTTCTTCAGCCGCGGCGTTTGCCAGCCGGATCTGGCCGGACCGGTCCAGCAACAAGATCCCTGTTCGCATGCGCTGGATGATCTGCTGGTTGATCTGTTCAAGTTCCGCAAGGCTCTGGGCGCGGCTACTGGCAAGTGCTTCGCTGCTACGCATACGCTTGGAAATGGATTGCAGCACAAAGGCCGCTGCGAAATAGAGAATGCCCAGTGAGCCGGCTCGAACAATGTCATCCGCGGGGGCCTCCAGTGCCAGTACCGCCCACCCGGAAATGCCGAGCGAGCAGATGGCCGCCAGCGCTGCGTAGAAAAAACCCATGCGGGTGGGAACCAGGATGTTGCCTGCCGCCACCGAGACGATCACCAGGTTGGCCAGCCCGTTGGTGATCCCTGTGCTGGTCAACAACAGCCAGTGCATGACCAGAACATCGAGCAGGATCGACAGGGTGATGTGGCGTCGGCTGGGCTGAAACCCTGCCATGATCAGCAGGGCGACGAAGGCATTCAGCCCGAAATAGCCAGCCACTCCCGCCTGATAGTAATCCAGAAATCGGAAGCGGGAATCCAGATTGACCGGATCGACGAACAACAACCCCAGCAGGATCAGGCTGACGACCAGGCGGTAATGATTGTAGATGCGGAACAGCTTCTGCTGTTGCTGATCGGACGGGGAAACTGGGCCGAGCTCAGCTGTTGATTGTTGTGTTGCTGCCATGATTTACCGGAATCCGCTGGTGGTCGGAAGAAATCCTCGCGCTTGCGGGGTTATAATAGCCTTTTCGTGGCAATGAGTTACAGGAGCCGATTTATGTCCGTTTCCGGGAGTGTATCTTCCCCTCAATTTTCCCCCAAGAAACTCCGGGTGGTTATGGCGCAGCTGGATTTTCTGGTGGGTGATATCCCCGGAAACACGGACCTGATCATCGAGGCCACTCAGCGTGCCGCCAGTGAGCACGAGGCGGATATTGTGGTGTTTCCGGAGCTGTGTTTGACCGGGTACCCGCCCGAGGATCTGTTGCTTCGGCCCAGTCTAGAGGTGCGGGTGTTTGAGGCGCTGGAGCGCCTGCAGAATGAGAATCTGGCACCGGCCATTGTTATCGGGGCGCCGCTGCGTGAAGGAACGCTGCTTTACAACGCCGCAGTGGTGATTGATGGAGGCAAAATAACCGGTCGCTATTTCAAACGCTTTCCGCCCAATTACCAGGTGTTTGATGAGAAGCGCTACTTCGCCGAAGGCCGGGATGTGGTCACCCTGGATATTCGTGGCGTCCCGGTGGGCATCACGGTCTGTGAGGACATCTGGAAAGATGGCCCGGTGGAAGAGGCAGCCGCCGCCGGTGCCAAACTGATCCTGAACCTGAACGCGTCGCCCTACGACATCGACAAGCAGGCGCGTCGCAAGGCCCTGTTGGAGCGCAAATCTCGGGAAAATCGGGTCAGCATCGTGTACGTGAATCTGGTTGGCGGCCAGGATGAGCTGGTGTTCGATGGTGGCTCCATGGTGTTCGACCACTCCGGCCAGATCACCTGCGAAGCACCCCAGTTCAGCAACGGCTTGTTCCCGGTCGATTTCCTGTGTGAGCACCATTGCCAGCCAGTGTCCCAGCCGTTGCCGGCCGAGCCTTCTCTAGAGGCCAATGTCTACAGTGCACTGGTGACCGGTGTTCGGGACTACGTGAACAAGAACGGTTTCCGCTCGGTGGTGCTCGGACTGTCCGGCGGTATCGATTCCGCGGTGACTCTGGCCGTGGCTGTCGATGCCCTGGGTAAGGATCGGGTTCGGGCGGTGATGATGCCGTTCCGCTACACCTCCAGCATGAGCCTGGAGGATGCCGAAGCCGAGGCGGTGGCGCTCGGGGTGCAGTATGACGTGTTCTCCATCGAGCCCATGTACGACGCGTTCATGGCTGGGCTGGCCGGGCCGTTTGAAGGTACAAGCCCGGACACCACCGAGGAGAATCTGCAGGCGCGTTTGCGGGGCGTTCTGCTGATGTCGTTGTCCAACAAGTTTGGCTCACTGGTTTTGACCACCGGCAACAAGAGTGAAATGGCAGTCGGGTATTCCACGCTCTATGGGGACATGGCTGGCGGCTTCGATGTGCTGAAGGACGTACCCAAGACCCTGGTGTTCCGGTTGGCGACCTATCGCAACACCGTGTCACCGGTGATTCCGGAGCGGGTCATTACCCGTCCGCCATCGGCGGAACTGGCGCCGGACCAGAAAGATGAAGACAGCCTGCCCGGTTACGATGTACTCGACCAGATCCTGAACCTCTACGTCGAGAGGGATTTCAGCGCCGACGCCATTGTCGCCGAAGGGTTTGAGCGCGCCGATGTGGACCGGGTAATCCGGTTGGTGGATATCAACGAGTACAAGCGTCGGCAGGCGCCGATTGGTGTGCGGATCACTGAGCGGGGCTTTGGCAAGGATCGCCGCTATCCCATCACCAATGGATGGAAAAGCGGCAAGTGAGGCAGGGGCGGGCGGCGAGGTTACTCGTCGCCCATCAGGCCGAAGGTGATAACGCTGGTCAGTGACCGGTCTTCCCGTTTCAGAACGTCAGCCACGAACTCACCGTCTTCGTTGAACGCCTCGCTGTCAGGGAAGTTGGTCTTCAACAGGGCAATGGCATCCCGCGCACCTTTCTTCAGATCCAGGAAGCGGAAAGTCTCTGCCAGAATGATCAGGGCCTCTTCAACCACCGGTGACGTCGGGTAATTTTCAACCACGTAGCGTGCCCGGTTGTTGGCAGCGATGTAGGCTTCACGTTTGATGTAGTAACGGGCTGCGTGCAGTTCCAGTGCCGCCATTCTGTTCCGGATGGCAATCATCCGCTGGCGGGCATCGGCCACGTACTCGCTGTCCGGGTAACGGTTCAGCAGTTCTGAAAAGTCCCGAAAGGCCTGGGTTTGCTCGCCAGGATCCCGCGCAGAGACATCGACCGGGAAGTAGCGGGCCGCCAGGCCAAGGTCGAGGTTGTAAGAGGCCAGCCCGCGCATGAACAAGGCATAATCGGCGTGCTCGCTCTGCGGGTTCAGGCGGAGGAAGCGGTCGGCCGCGGCTCGGGCACCTTCCAGATCAAGATTCTGGAAGCGGGCGTAGATCAGGTCCAGCTGAGCCTGCTCGGCATAGCGCCCGAACGGATAATAGGTTTCCAGTGCGTCGAGATTTTCCTCGGCTTCGTTGAAATTGCCCGAGTTCATGGCCTCCCGGGCATTCTCGTAATAGGTCTCTTCCGGCAGTACTTCTTCCTGCTTGTTGGAGGCGCAGGCACTGACCAAAACCATCAGAGTGGTCAGTAGCAATAAACGGACAACTGATCTCATGCCGGATTCCCGTATAATGTCGATAAGTTCAAAAGAGCCGCCATTGTAGCGGGGAAGAAGCCGCGTGTGCAGACTGTGCTTCTTTCTTTGAAAAAATGTTTGAAAGATTGTTTAAAAATTTTCTGTAAAACGTAACACACACCGGCCCTGGGGGCTTAATGTCATCTGATAATCGAATTACCGCCAGTTTTCTGGTTCCGCCAGAGCTGAGTGACCGGCGTTTGGATCAGGCCGCGGCTGACCTGATGCCCGAGCATTCCCGTTCGCGATTGCAAAACTGGATCAAGAGTGGCGCGCTGACCGTTAATGGTGAGAAACGCAGGCCGCGGGATAAGGTCATGCTTGATGACCGCCTGGAGCTGGATGCCGAGCCCGAGGCCCAGGTGAGCTGGCAGGCCGAGGAAATCACGCTGGATATCGTCTACGAAGACGAACACCTTCTGGTGATCAACAAGCCGGCTGGCCTGGTGGTGCACCCGGCCGCGGGCCACGCCGATGGCACCCTGGTGAATGCGCTGCTTAACTACGCACCGGAAGTGGAGAACCTGCCCCGGGCCGGAATCGTGCACCGTCTGGACAAAGATACGTCGGGGGTCATGGTGGCGGCGCGCAGTCTGGTTGCCCACACCTCCCTGGTGGACCAGTTGCAGACCCGGACCATGGGTCGAGAATACGATGCCGTGGTGGTTGGTACCCTGACCGGCGGGGCAACTGTGGACGCACCGATTAGCCGTCATCCCCGTGAGCGCAAGAAAATGGCGGTGGTTCCCAGTGGCAAGTCTGCCGTGACGCACTATCGGCTGGTTGAGCGGTTTGCCGCGCACACGCACATTCGTTGCAAGCTGGAGAGTGGCCGTACTCATCAGATTCGGGTTCACATGGCCCATGTGAAGCATCCCCTGGTGGGCGATCCAATGTACGGCGGTCGCCTGCGCTTGCCCAAAGGCACTACCGAAGAGCTTCGGCAAGCTCTTGCGGCTTTCAACCGGCAAGCCTTGCACGCCCGTCAGCTCACCCTTGAACACCCTGAAACTGGAGAGACTATGTCCTGGGAGGTACCCGTGCCCGAGGACATGGTGGAGTTGATGACGGCGCTGCGAAAGCATGTCCACGATCTGGAAAACCATGACTTCTGAGCTGGACCTGATCCGGCCCGACTGGCCTGCGCCTGATCGGGTTCGGGCGGCCAGTACCACCCGGCTCGGCGGTGTCAGCCAGCCGCCGTGGCATTCGCTGAACCTCGGAATTCATGTGCAGGACGATTCGCAACACGTCACCGTGAATCGAAGTCGGCTGGCCGGCGAATTGGCACTTGAGCAGGGTGCCTTTGGCTGGTTGTCCCAGGTGCATGGCACAGACCTTGTGACCTTGCCGGTTGATGGCATTCCGGAGGCGGATGCCTCCACCACGACCCAGGCTGGGCAGGTGTGCGCCATCTTGACCGCCGACTGCTTGCCCGTGTTGCTCTGTGACCGAGCCGGTACGCAGGTGGCGGCTGCCCATGCCGGATGGCGTGGTCTTTGTGCCGGCATTCTGGAGCAGGTCATTGCCAGTTTCGCTGCGCCGGCAGCAGACATAATTGCCTGGCTGGGTCCGGCCATTGGCCCAAGACAGTTCGAGGTGGGGCCAGAGGTCCGGGACGCGTTTATGGTGACCGACGCTCGTGCCGCCGAGGCTTTTTCAGCATCCGGTGCCCGCCCTGGGCATTTCATGGCTGATATTTATTGCCTGGCCCGGCAACGGCTTGAAAAGGCGGGTGTCACTGCTGTTTACGGCGGCGATCTATGCACCGCCTCCGATCCCCAACGATTCTACTCCTACCGCCGAGACGGCCAGACCGGTCGTATGGCAACCCTGATCTGGCTCGAGCCCTGAAAACCCGTGGCCGTGTGGGATGATCCCGGTCAACTTCCTGATGGCTTCATGACCTAGCCGCTTGAAGTCCCCGCGCTTGCCCCTACATTTAACTCAAAGCAGTGCGGAAGTTGGCCCAGCCCAGAGCTCGGCCGACATCCCGGACCTACGAATCGGGGAACAGAACCTATGAGAATCGATAAGCTGACCAGTCGGTTGCAGACCGCCCTTGCGGATGCTCAATCGCTTGCGGTGGGCAAGGATCACAACTTTATTGAACCGGTGCACCTGATGCAGGCACTTCTGGATCAGGACGGCAGTGCCATTCAGCCGCTGCTGAAGCAGGCCGGGGCAGAGCCCGGGCGCATCCGCCAGGCCATTGCCCGTGAGCTTGAGCATCTGCCGGAAGTTCAGGGCTCGGCCGGGGATGTCTCCATGTCCAACGACATGGGGCGTCTGTTCAACATTGCGGACAAGCTTGCCCAAAAGCGCAAGGACCAGTTCATTTCCAGCGAACTGATGCTGCTGGCGGCCCTGGAGGATCGCGGTACGCTGGGGCGAGTGCTGCGCGAGCAGGGCGTCGACAAGGCCGCTTTGGAAAAGGCTATTGACGAGGCCCGCGGCGGCGACGCGGTGAACGACGCTGGCGCCGAGGAGAACAGGCAGGCGCTGTCAAAGTACACCATTGACCTGACCGAACGTGCCGAGGAGGGCAAGCTGGATCCGGTGATTGGCCGGGACGACGAGATTCGTCGCACTATTCAAGTGCTGCAGCGCCGGCGCAAGAACAACCCGGTGCTGATTGGTGAGCCCGGTGTTGGTAAGACCGCTATTGTAGAAGGCCTGGCCCAGCGCATCGTCAACGGTGAAGTACCCGACGGCCTGAAAGACAAAAAGGTGCTGTCTTTGGATATGGGCTCCCTGATTGCCGGTGCCAAGTTCCGGGGTGAGTTTGAGGAACGCCTGAAGGCGGTTCTGAATGAGCTGTCCAAACAGGAAGGGCAGATCATCCTGTTTATTGATGAGATTCACACCATGGTAGGCGCCGGCAAGGCCGAGGGCTCTATGGACGCCGGCAATATGCTGAAGCCGGCGCTGGCCCGAGGTGAGCTGCACTGTGTCGGTGCCACCACCCTCGATGAATACCGAGAGAATATCGAGAAGGATGCCGCGCTTGAACGCCGGTTCCAGAAAGTGCTGGTCAGTGAGCCCAACGAGGAAGATACCATTGCCATCCTGCGGGGGCTGAAGGAGCGCTATGAGGTGCACCATGGGGTAGAGGTGACCGACGCCGCCATCATTGCCGCTGCCAAGCTGTCCCATCGGTATATCGCCGATCGGCAGCTGCCGGACAAGGCGATCGATCTCGTTGATGAGGCGGCCAGCCAGATTCGCATGGAAATGGACTCCAAGCCCGAACCCCTGGATCGCCTCGAGCGACGTCTGATCCAGCTTAAGATCGAGCGGGAAGCGCTGAAAAAGGAAACCGACCCGGCCTCCAAGAAGCGGCTGGAAGAATTGTCCGGTGTGATCACCAGTGTCGAGCGCGAATACGCTGATCTGGAAGAAGTCTGGAATACCGAGAAGGCGGCCTTGCACGGCTCCCAGAAGATCAAGAGTCGGCTGGAGCAGGCTCGGATTGATCTCGAAAACGCCCGCCGGGCTGGCGATCTGGGCAAGATGTCGGAGCTGCAGTATGGCCAGATTCCGGAGCTGGAACGTCAGCTGGATATGGCCAGCCAGGCCGAAATGATGGAGATGAAGCTGCTCCGCAACCGGGTTACCGAGGAGGAGATTGCCGAGATCGTCTCTAAGTGGACCGGCATTCCGGTGTCGAAGATGCTGGAAGGCGAGCGCGACAAGCTGATGCGCATGGAGGAGGCGCTGCACGATCGGGTCATTGGCCAGGACGAGGCAGTGGAAGCCGTATCCAACGCCGTGCGCCGCTCCCGAGCAGGTTTGTCCGACCCCAACCGACCGAACGGTTCGTTCCTGTTTTTAGGTCCCACCGGAGTGGGCAAGACCGAGTTGTGCAAGTCGCTGGCGTCGTTCCTGTTCGATACCGAGGAGGCCATGGTCCGCATCGACATGTCGGAGTTCATGGAGAAGCACTCCGTCGCCCGGCTGATCGGTGCTCCTCCGGGCTATGTCGGCTATGAGGAAGGTGGCTATCTGACCGAGGCCGTGCGTCGCAGGCCTTATTCGGTCCTGCTGCTGGATGAGGTGGAAAAGGCCCACCCGGACGTCTTCAACATCCTGTTGCAGGTGTTGGAGGATGGCCGTCTGACCGATGGTCAGGGCCGCACGGTGGACTTCCGGAACACCGTCATCGTGATGACCTCAAACCTCGGCTCGGACATCATTCAGCAGAAAGCCGGTGAAGAAAATTATGAATCCATGAAGGCGGCCGTGATGGAGGTGGTAGGCACCCATTTCCGGCCCGAATTCATTAACCGGGTCGACGAAGTGGTGGTGTTCCATCCGCTGGCAGAGAATCAGATCCAGGGCATTGCCAAGATTCAGATCGAAGCGCTTGGCAAGCGCCTGAAGGATCAGGAGATGAGGCTGGAGCTGGACGATGCCGCGATGGAGTTGCTGGCGGAGGTTGGCTACGATCCGGTCTACGGTGCGCGGCCCTTGAAGCGTGCCATCCAGCGGATGATCGAGAACCCACTGGCACAGAAACTTCTGCGCGGAGATTTCGTGCCCGGGGATACTATCCTGGCCACGGTTCAGGATCACGAGCTGGTGTTTGCGAAGGCCTAAGCAGGGTGGGGGGGACGAATCGATGTTGATTCGGCCCCCATTTATTTTCTGAAGTCAGCAGTCTGTTAGCCTTCTTCAGGCCCGCAGTTCTCGGCGACGATCTCTTCAAATTGAACACGCTTCTCCGCGATCTCTTCTTGCGTTAAATACCGTTGCTCACCGTTTTCCTCAATCCGGATACGAGCATTTCTGGCCATTACGTCCAGATTGGCTTGGGCGGTCGAACAGTTGGCTGCGCGCTGTTTTTGACGGGCCTCCTCGGCGGCAGATTCACGTCGCTGCTCCGCTGCTTCCTGTTCGCGTTCTTCCAACGCATTGACCCGTTCTGTTGGGCTCGGACGGTTGGCGGATGCCGGTGAGGCGCTTCCTGACCGCACATTCACCTTTTCCGATTGCGCGCCGGTCGGCTGGCGGTCACCAAAGTGAGTCACTCCGTTCTCGTCAGTCCATTTGTACACAGAAGCGCCCATCGAGACACTTGGTAATACTGCCAGTAACAAGCTCAGCGTCAGGATATTCTTATTCATGAGTCCACTCATCATAGGTTTACTGCACCCGGTGCAGATCAAAAATCTGTGTGCCCGGATTTGTCTCGGTGTTAGTACGTATTCAAGGACATCATGCCACCGGTGTCAGTATTTTTCTTCCGTTTGGTTCAAAACTTCGCAAGACAATATCGCCCGGCGTCTTTTTCGAGGTGCGATCGGGGTGCGATGGAGGGACAATAAAGGCGTGACGGCTATTGACAGGGAGTTTCCCGCTGTCAGAATTACCGATTGCCTGAGGACTGGGGTCAATACGGCAGGCAATCCCGAGCGAGTAACCCCCGTTAATCACCACACTGAACGCACCGCGCTGTCGTCGCGGGATGGTTGTTGCTTACTTGCAACCCGTTGATTGGCCGTTCTCCGCAACCCTCAGGAGGGCGGCTGGCCATGAGACAACCTCTTATTAAGGTGTGGAGGAGCAGCCGGTTCCGCTTTCACAAGAAGCAGGGAAACCGTGAATCCAGGCAACCGGGTGTACCCCGGCTCATTCACTCGTAGGAAGAGGGTAGAAAATCGTGGAGTTATTGTCTGGCGCCGACATGCTCATTCGTTCCTTGCAAGATGAAGGGATCGAGTACGTTTACGGCTATCCGGGTGGTGCAGCCCTTCATATATATGACGCGCTGTTCAGGCAGGACAAGGTCAAACATATTCTGGTCAGGCATGAGCAGGCTGCGGTCCATATGGCCGACGGCTACGCCCGTGCGACCGGAAAACCAGGTACCGTCCTGGTGACCTCGGGTCCTGGAGCCACCAACACTATTACCGGCATTGCCACCGCCTTTATGGATTCCATTCCCATGGTGGTGCTGTGCGGTCAGGTTGCGTCCACACTGATTGGCGAGGATGCCTTCCAGGAAACCGACATGATCGGTGTTTCCCGCCCGGTGGTTAAACACAACCTCAGCGTGCGTCACCCGGAAGAAATTCCCGAGGTGATCCGCAAGGCCTATTATATTGCCGCCACAGGTCGCCCCGGCCCGGTTGTGGTTGATATCCCCAAGGATATGACCACACCGAACGAGCGTTACGAGTATTCGTACCCCAAAAAGGTCAAGCTGCGCTCCTACAACCCGGCCATTCGCGGCCACGCCGGTCAGATCAAGAAAGCGGTCGACATGATGCTGGCGGCCCGCCGCCCGATCATCTATGCCGGTGGCGGTGTCATTCTGGGTAAGGCCTCTGAGCAGCTGACCGAATTGGTTCGCACTCTTGGTTACCCGATCACCAACACGCTCATGGGTATCGGCTGTTATCCGGCCAGCGACAAGCAGCACCTTGGCTGGCTGGGCATGCATGGCACTTACGAAGCCAACATGGCGATGCACCACTCGGACCTGATTCTCTGTGTCGGGGCGCGGTTTGACGACCGGGTCACCAATGCCACCGAGAAGTTCTGTCCGGGCGCCCGCATCATTCACATCGATATTGACCCGGCGTCCATCTCCAAAACGGTGGATGCTGACGTTCCCATCGTGGGGCCGGTTGATGCGGTGCTGAAAGAAATGCAGGCGCTGGTGAAAGAAAGCAAGGAAAAGCCGGACGCGGATGCGATTGCTGCCTGGTGGAAGCAGATCGACGAGTGGCGGGCCTTCCACGGCATGCGCTACGAAACCAGTGACGATGTGATCAAGCCCCAAGAAGTCATCGAGATGCTGTGCAGGCTCACCAACGGTGAAGCCTTCGTGACCTCCGATGTGGGGCAGCACCAGATGTTTGCGGCTCAGTACTACAAGTTCGACAAACCCAATCGCTGGATCAACTCCGGTGGCCTGGGCACCATGGGCTTTGGATTGCCCGCGGCGATGGGCGTTAAATTGACGCACCCGGACGATGAAGTGCTGTGCATCACTGGTGAAGGCAGTATCCAGATGAATATTCAGGAGCTGTCCACCTGTAAGCAGTACAACCTCCCGGTGAAGATCATCAACCTCAACAACCAGGCCCTGGGCATGGTCAAGCAGTGGCAGGACATGAACTATGAGTCCCGTCACTCGCAGTCCTACATGGAGTCGCTGCCGGACTTTACCAAGCTGGCAGAGGCGTATGGCCATAAGGGCGTGGTGATCGACAAGAAAGCCGATCTGGAAACCAAGCTGAAAGAAGTGTTGGCGATGAAAGACGAGTTGGTGTTTGTCGACATCTACGTTGATCGCTTTGAGCACGTCTATCCGATGCAAGTAGCCCGCGGTTCCATGAAGGACATGTGGCTCAGCAAAACGGAGAGGGTGTAATCATGCGTCGAATCATTTCTGTTTTGCTTGAAAACGAACCGGGTGCATTGTCCCGTGTTGTTGGCCTGTTCTCCCAGCGGAACTACAACATCGAAACGCTGACCGTGGCGCCGACCGAAGACGAGACTCTGTCCCGTCTGACCGTGACCACCACCGGGTCGGATAAGGTCATCGAGCAGATCACCAAGCAGCTCAACAAGCTGATTGAAGTGGTCAAGCTGGTGGACCTGACTGAAGGCTCCCACATCGAGCGCGAACTGATGTTGGTCAAGCTGAAGGCCACCGGTTCCCAGCGGGCTGAGATCAAGCGTACCGTGGACATCTTTCGGGGCCAGATTGTTGACGTCACCAGTTCGGTTTATACCGTTCAGCTGGCGGGTGACAGCGAGAAGCTCGACGGATTTATCCAGGCGGTTGGCACCTCCGGTGTCCTCGAAGTGGTGCGTACCGGTGTTTCGGGCATTGCCCGCGGCGAAAAGGTTCTCAGCCTGTAACGGCTATTGATACGAATTGAACATCATGGCCTGATAGGGCCATTACAAATAACAGAGGTTTTGTCATGCAGGTTTACTACGATAAGGATTGCGATCTTTCCATCATTCAGGGCAAGAAAGTTGCCGTCATCGGTTTCGGCTCCCAGGGCCACGCTCACGCGTGCAACCTGAAAGAATCCGGCGTTGACGTCACCGTTGGCTTGCGCCCGGGTTCGTCTTCCATTGCCAAGGCTGAGGCCTATGGCCTGAAGACCAGCGACGTGCCTTCCGCCGTTGCTGCCGCTGACGTGGTCATGGTCCTGACCCCGGACGAGTTCCAGTCCCAGCTGTACAAGGCCGAGATCGAGCCGAACCTGAAGCAGGGCGCCACACTGGCCTTCGCTCACGGTTTTGCCATCCACTACAACCAGATCGTTCCGCGTAAAGACCTGGACGTCATCATGGTTGCTCCGAAGGCTCCGGGCCACACCGTGCGCACCGAGTTCGCCAACGGTGGTGGTATTCCTGACCTGATCGCCATCTTCCAGGACGCTTCCGGCACCGCCAAGAACGTTGCCCTGTCCTACGCCAGCGGCATCGGTGGCGGTCGTACCGGTATCATCGAAACCACCTTCAAGGACGAAACTGAAACCGATCTGTTCGGTGAGCAGGCCGTGCTGTGTGGTGGTGCTGTTGAACTGGTCAAGGCCGGTTTCGAGACCCTGACCGAAGCGGGCTACGCGCCGGAAATGGCGTACTTCGAGTGCCTGCACGAGCTGAAGCTGATTGTTGACCTGATGTACGAAGGCGGCATCGCCAACATGAACTACTCCATCTCCAACAACGCAGAGTATGGTGAGTACGTGACTGGCCCGGAAGTCATCAACGAGCAGTCTCGCGAAGCCATGCGCAACGCGCTGAAGCGTATCCAGAGCGGTGAGTACGCCAAGATGTTCATCTCTGAAGGCGCTCTCAACTACCCGTCCATGACGGCGCGTCGTCGCCAGAACGCGGCTCACGAGATTGAAACCGTGGGTGAGAAGCTCCGTGGCATGATGCCGTGGATCTCTGCAAACAAGATCGTGGATAAAGACAAGAACTGATCGGGTTTCTGACTAGTTCTTGAGAAGCGCGGCCCGGGTGGCCGCGTTTTTCGTATATACTCCGCCCAAACGCTTTCCGGAGTAATGGGAATGACTGACGAAAGAAAGAATGCCGAAACCGACGCCCAGAACGTGTCGTCGGAGAAAAAACACGAACAGGTTTCCGAATATGAAGTGGAAGCCGGTGAGGTGGTTGAAGAGGAGCTGGTAGAGGGAGCCCCGGTTCGCCGCAAGGGCATCTACCTTTTGCCGAACGCGCTCACGACAGCGTCCCTGTTTTCGGGTTTTTACGCCATCGTGTCTGCGGCCAATGGCATGTTCGATAACGCGGCTATCGCGATTTTCGTGTCCATGATTCTCGACGGGCTTGATGGCCGCGTCGCGCGCATGACCAACACCCAAAGCAAATTCGGTGAAGAATACGATTCCTTGGCCGACATGGTGGCATTTGGTGTGGCACCCGGTTTGGTGGCGTTTTTCTGGTCTCTTAATGGCCTGGGTAAAGTAGGCTGGGCTATAACCTTTATCTATGTGGCTGGCGCTGCCCTCCGTTTGGCACGCTTCAACACCCAGATTGGCTCCGTCGACAAGAAGTTCTTTGTCGGCCTGGCAAGTCCGGCTGCGGCTGCGTGCGTCGCTGGTCTGGTGTGGTGTTTCCACGAATTCGAGCCGTCCTCCTGGCTGACGCTGCTGACGATTATTGTGGTCGGTGGTACCGGCGTGATGATGGTCAGCAACATCCTGTACCGCAGTTTCAAGGATCTGGATATGCGTGGACGAGTGCCATTTGCGGCGATCCTGCTCGTGGTTCTGATCTTTGTCGTGATCGCGCTTGACCCAGCGACCGTACTATTCACCGGGTTCTTGTTGTATGCACTGTCAGGTCCGGTGCGGGCGCTGTTCAGAGGCAAGCCCAAGCGTAGCTCGGAGGAATCTGCGTAAGGTAATGAGTCCCGGGTCTCTGTGGCCCGGGAATTAAAAGCGGAACCTCCGGTCAACCCTACCAGCGCCCGATGCCCGGGCGACTTGAGCGGAGAGTTTCGATGTTGATCAAGAGTCGCCCCTCCTGGGCGCTGTCCCACCGTCATGTAACCCCCGAACACATCTATCTGAACCGCCGCCGATTCATGTCGGGTGTTGCCGCCGGCGCGGCTGGCCTCGCTATGCCCGGATTACTGTCTGCGGCGGCGGCCCCGGTTCAGGGCGAGCCGCTCAATTTCACCCGGTCGCCTCAGTTCTCCACCGAGGAAGAAAAGACCCCGTTTAAAGACGTTATCCGCTACAACAACTTCTATGAGTTCGGAACTGGAAAGGACGACCCGGCCAAGTATGCCGAGTCAATGTCGGTTGATCCCTGGTCTGTGATTGTGGATGGTGAGTGTGGCAAGCCGGGTACCTATGCCCTCGAAGACCTGCTTCAGCCCCATGACTATGAGGAGCGGGTTTACCGGTTACGGTGCGTGGAAGCCTGGTCCATGGTGATTCCCTGGGTCGGGGTGCCGCTTGCCGATGTGGTGAAGCGCCTGGAGCCTACGTCCAAAGCCAAGTATCTCTACTTTGAAACCCTGGAGGATCCTGAACAGATGCGGGGACAGCAGTCGATATTCAGTACCATCGATTGGCCGTATCGGGAAGGTTTGCGAATGGATGAGGCCATGAATGAATTGGCGTTTCTGGCTGTCGGCCTATATGGCAAGGCGCTGCCGAAACAGAATGGCGCACCGATTCGATTGGTATTGCCCTGGAAATACGGATTCAAGAGCATCAAGTCTATTGTCAGGATTCGGTTTCAGGAAAGCCGGCCGAAAACCACGTGGGAGCGAATTGCTCCCAGTGAGTATGGCTTCTACGCCAATGTGAATCCTGAGGTCGACCACCCGCGCTGGAGTCAGAAGCGGGAGCGTCGCCTTCCATCGGGGTTGTTTTCACCAAACTGGATCGAGACCGAAAAGTTCAATGGTTATGGTGAGCAGGTCGCAAACCTCTATAAGGGCATGGACTTGCGGAAGTTCTATTAATGCCGGGGGTGCTCGGTATTGAGTGGCGTCGAAGCGCCGGGGTGCTGTTGGGGTTTCGCTGGCTGGTGGCGGCGCTGGCTTCTTTGCCGCTGTTGTTGCTGGCTGGGGATATGGTCAGCGGAGCCGTGGGGCCGGATCCCGGCCAGACCATCACCGAAGGGCTTGGCCTTGCCGCCTTTCAGCTCCTGTTAGCAACGTTGGCGATGACTCCGCTCAGGCGCTGGACCGGTTGGGCCGGTTGGCTACGGGTCCGGCGCATGCTCGGTCTGTTTGCTTTCTTCTATGCGGTGCTCCATGTTCTGGCTTTTCTGCAATTCATTCTTGGTTGGTCAGATTTGTGGGCCACCTTTACCAAGCGGCCTTACATCATTGCCGGTGCGGTGGCATTCCTGTGTCTGGTGCCGCTGGCTGTAACGTCGCCAGTGAGTGCGATGCGCCGGTTGGGGCCTTATTGGAAGCGTTTGCACAAGTTGATTTATCTGGCTGTGGTTGTTGCCTGGGTTCATTTCCTCTGGCAAGCACGAAGTGATCTGGGTGAAATGGTGATTTACGGCCTGTTATTGGCGATTTTGTTCGGGGTGCGAGGTTATTGGTCAGGCTGGTCCAGCCTGGTCCCTCTGAAAAAGGGCTGATATTGGTTGCACACTGTTCAAATTGTGCGATCGTTGACCGGTCTAATGCGTGGAAACCCGTAGTTTTGGAATTTTCTTCACAAAGCGCGTTGACAGTTTTCCTGACGCCTGTAGAATGCGCATCTCTTCTGAGGGACAAGCCACTGACACAGCGGCTACCGAGGAAGGCAACCGTTTGAAATTGTTGAAGAAATTGAGTTTCAAAATTCTTCAGAAAGCGGTTGACAGAGAGGTG
>NZ_JAEMQH010000010.1 GCF_016820575.1 Marinobacter sediminum
ACGGTACGACCACCTTCGCGAATCGCGAAGCGCAGGCCATCTTCCATGGCGATCGGAGCGATCAGGGTAACGCTCATCTTCACGTTGTCACCCGGCATAACCATTTCCACGCCTTCCGGCAGTTCACAGGAACCAGTTACGTCGGTGGTACGGAAGTAGAACTGAGGACGGTAGCCCTTGAAGAACGGAGTATGACGACCGCCTTCATCTTTGCTCAATACGTACACTTCGCACTCGAACTTGGTGTGCGGCTTGATGGAGCCCGGCTTACACAGAACCTGACCACGCTCAACGTCGTCACGCTTGGTACCACGCAGCAGAACACCAACGTTCTCACCAGCACGGCCTTCGTCCAGCAGCTTGCGGAACATCTCAACGCCGGTGCAAGTCGTCTTGACGGTATCTTTGATACCAACAATCTCGATCTCTTCACCAACCTTGATAACACCACGCTCAACACGACCGGTCACAACGGTACCACGACCAGAGATGGAGAATACGTCCTCGATCGGCATCAGGAACGGCTGATCGATAGCACGCTCTGGCTCAGGGATGTAGTCGTCCAGGGCTTCTACCAGCTTCTTAACAGCGGTAGTACCCATCTCGTTGTCGTCCTTACCTTCCAGCGCCATCAGCGCGGAACCGGTAACGATCGGAGTGTCGTCGCCCGGGAAGTCGTACTGGCTCAGCAGATCACGAACTTCCATCTCTACCAGCTCGAGCAGCTCTTCGTCATCGACCATGTCCGCTTTGTTCAGGAACACAACGATGAACGGAACGCCAACCTGACGAGACAGCAG
>NZ_JAEMQH010000011.1 GCF_016820575.1 Marinobacter sediminum
TGGCGGTCACCGTCAATGCGGTGAACGATGCGCCGGTGGCGAACGACGATGGTGTGTTCAGCACCGACGAAGACACCGCGTTGACCAACCTCAACGTCCTGGGCAATGACACCGACGTGGACGGCGACACCCTGTCCGTAACCGCCGCCAGTGCGGCCAACGGCACCGTCACCATCAACGATGACGGCACCCTGGATTACACGCCGAACGAGAACTATTCGGGTGACGACAGCATCACTTACACCGTCAGTGACGGTAACGGCGGCGAAGACACCGCGACGGTGGCGATCACCGTTAATGCCGTAAACGATGCGCCGGTGGCGAACGACGACGGCGTGTTCACGACCGACGAAGACACGGTGCTGAGCAACATCAACGTGCTCGGTAACGACACCGATGTCGATGGCGATGATCTAACCGTCACCGCCGCCAGTGCCACCAATGGCACGGTCACCACCAACGCCGACGGCACCCTGGATTACACTCCGAACGAGAACTATTCGGGTGACGACAGCATCACTTACACTGTCAGTGACGGTAACGGCGGCGAAGACACCGCCACCGTGGTGGTCACCGTTAATGCGGTGAACGACGCGCCGGTGGCTAACGACGACGGTGTATTCACGACCGACGAAGACACCGCGTTGGCCAACATCAATGTGCTCGGTAACGACACCGACGTCGATGGCGACACCCTGTCCGTAACCGCCGCCAGTGCGGCCAACGGCACGGTCACCATCAACGACGATGGCA